>NZ_CP180545.1:0-2400000 GCF_047778045.1 Neptuniibacter sp. PT8_73 | reverse complement strand
TGGCTGAAGCAAATGACTGGGTCAAGGTTATTCCTAACGAGCGTGATATTACTGCGCAGGAACTTACACCAGCTAAAATTACAGGCACATTGAATGTTCCTGTAGGTCGTCTTCGTAAGATGAATCTAGGTGATGAATACCTAAACGCGTTTAGCGTCGGTGACCAGTTATTATGGGGTGCGGCTGAACCGCTACGCCGCATGCTGAGAATTCTGTTAGAAGACTAATAAATCAGTCTTTAAGTAAGAATATCAACCAGCCCGACTTAGTTCGGGCTGGTTTGCTTTTGGGGAAAAGAAAATGAGTCAAGGTTTTAATGTTGCTGTTGTTGGCGCAACAGGCATGGTGGGTGAAGCAATTCTGGAAATTCTGGAACAACGTGAATTTCCTGTTGAAAATCTGTATTTGGTGGCAAGTGAGAATAGCGCCGGTAAGCAGATTCAGTTCAATGACAAAAATTATAAAGTCGAAGCGATAGAAGATTTTGATTTTTCACAGGCCCAGATAGCTTTCTTCACAGCAGGGGCAGCGGTTTCTGAAGAGTATGCGCAGATGGCTGCGGATCAGGGGTGTATCGTTATTGATAACACATCCTGCTTCCGCTACGACTATGATGTGCCGCTAGTAGTGCCAGAGGTAAATCCTGAAGCAGTTGCCGAATATCCAAATCGAGGGATTATTGCTAATCCTAATTGTTCCACAATTCAGATGCTTTTAGCGGTTGCTCCGATTCATCGTCACGCTTCCGTTAAGCGTATCAATGTTGCAACTTATCAGGCGGTATCTGGTAGCGGTAAGAGTGGTGTGGAGGAATTGGCAGGTCAGACAGCTAAGTTACTGAATGCACAAACACCAGAGAGCAAGGTTTATCCTAAGCAGATTGCGTTTAACGTGTTACCGCAGATCGATGCCTTGCAAGATAACGGCTATACCCGCGAAGAGATGAAAATGGTTTGGGAGACGCAGAAAATCCTTGGTGATGAAGGTGTCATGGTCAACCCAACTTGTGTTCGTGTACCTGTTTTCTTTGGTCATAGTGCTGCAGTGCATATCGAATGCTGGGATCCAATTAGTGCTGAAGAAGTGCGTGAGCTGTTGGGCCATTCCGCTGGTGTAGAGGTAGTTGATGATCAGGAAGAGGGTGGTTATGCGACCGCTGTAACTGATGCGGCTAAAAATGATGACGTGTTCATTAGTCGTATCCGTGAGGATATTTCCTGTGAAAATGCTATAAATTTATGGGTGGTTGCCGATAATGTGCGTAAAGGAGCTGCTCTAAATAGCATTCAAATAGCTGAGATTTTGATCCAACAGTATATTTAGATCGATTTTTTAAGAGGAAATACAAACAGTTGTTTGTATTTCCTTGACCCATAAGCGGTTTATAAACAATACTGTGGAAGGATTTCAGAATCGCAACCCTCTGAATTACTCAGAGTTTTGAGGGTAGGGGAACAAGGAAACTGATGATGTTGCGAAAACTCGCCGTCAGCCTTGCGGTAGCAGGGATTATAAGTGCCTCCAACGCTAATGCGCTGGGATTGGGCGAAATTAAAATTCACTCAGCATTGAATGAGCCGCTTAATGCGGAAATTCAGTTGTTAGAAGTGAGGAAGCTTGGCCCATTGCAGATTCAGCCAAGAATGGCGAATATTGACGAATTCGCTTTGGCTGGTTTAGAAAAATCTCGATTTCTAACCGATGTTAGCTTTCAGGTAAAAGTAAACCCTGATGGCTCCGGTCTTATTACAATGCGTTCGGATCGCCCTGTTAAGGAGCCTTTCCTGAATTTCTTGGTCGAGGTTAATTGGCCGAGTGGTCGACTTGTACGTGAATACACGCTATTACTTGATCCTCCTGTCTACGATCCAACTCCAGTTCGTAAAACTGTACAGCCTTCTACTACGGCGGTGACTCCTTCTTCGACTGTTCGGTCAAAACCGATGCAGAGCGCACCATCTCGTAATACAAGTGCAACGCAAGTTTACGTCGATTCAAAAGATACTTTATGGTCTATCGCTATCAAGCACAGACCTAGTACGAGTGTCTCTGCAAAGAAGATGATGATCGCTTTGCAGAAAAAGAATCCACATGCATTTGTAAATGGCAATATCAACGCGCTTAAAGCAGGTGTTGTACTTGATTTGCCTACTAGAGATGAAATTAATCGTCTGAATTCCAAAGATGCTGCACTTGAAGTGGTGCGTCAAACATCGGAATGGAAGAATAAAGGAAAGGCAGAGGCTGCCCCCGTAGATGCTTCTAAAAAGAAGCCGGTTACTAAAGCCGTAACCGAAGAGCCTAAACCTGCGCCAGAAGATGATAAGTCTGCTGAGCTTAAAATCGTCACACCAAAAGATTCGATTGAACCTGAAAAGGGTGCGATGACTGATCAGTCTGATAAGGCTGATGGTGATAAGCCAGAAGAAAAAGAAAAGGACATGCAGGGTGAATCTACTGAAACTAAGCCAGAAGGTGATGTGGATGTAGAGAAGCAAGAGTTAATCGCGCGTAATCAAGAGCTTGAAGACAGACTGAGTCAGTCCCTTGAGAATGTAGATAAGATTACCCGTGACAATGCAGAGCTAAATGAAAAGCTGGATTCAATTCAGTACGAATTAAGTAAACTGCGTGAAATGCTAGAGCTCAAAGATCAAGAGCTAGCCAAATTACAGAACAAAGTTGAAGCTGCTGAAAAGGCGGCTACTCCGCCACCTCCCCCGCCAGAAAAGAGTTTCCTAGATACTATCTTGCAGTCACCTACTATTCTTGGTGGCATTGGCGCTGCACTTATTGCACTACTGGGTGGTCTGTTCTTCTTCCTTCGTCGCGGCAAAAAAGATGAAGAAGCTACAGAAGAAGAAAATGCACTGGTTCAGGTTCCGGAAGATCTAGATACCACCGAAGAGGTTGAAACAGCGGAAGCGCCTGAAGAGGCGGTTGAGGCAGAAGCCGAATCAACTGAGGAAGTGGCAGAAGACATTGATGCAACTGAAGATCTTGATTTAGGTGCAGAAGATGATCTGTTAGATGATACTGATTTGGATTTAACTGATGCCGATGATCTGGAAGATTTAGACGATCTAGATCTAGACATGGACATGGATTTGGATCTTGAAGAAGATGCAACAGGTGATGTTCTTCAGGCAGTAGAAACTGATGATCCAGACGAGCTTGATGCGCTACTCGAAGATGATGAGTTTGACTTAGGCCTAGATGATGAAGTTGAAGAGGCTGAGGCAGAAGAAGAGCTTGAGTCAGATGAGCTTGATGCGATTCTGGAAGAGCCTTCAGGTCTAGATGAAACTGAAGATGAGCTGGAAGTTGCGGATGCTGATGAGCCTGATGCGTTAGATGATATCTTAGGTGAAGTCGAAGACGCTGAGTCTGAAATTGACGAGTCTGAGCTTGATGCAGCGCTAGAAACTGATTCAACTGACGGTGCTAATGATGGTGAGATCGATCTAGGTTTAGATGATACTGACCTCGACTTCGATCTAGATGAAGCCCCGGAAGAGATGGTTGAGGAAGCTTCTGAGGACGCAGTGGAAGAGATTTCAGATACTAATGAGTCAGATCTAGATTTTGTTGTTGATGAGGTTCCAGATCTTGTAACTGCTGAAGATGTTGCCGAGCTTGAAGCAGAAGGTCCTGAATTGGAAGCAGATCTAGCTGCTGATATGGAAGTAGATACGGTTCCTGAAGAGCTTGATGAGTCAGGTTTGGATGACCTGCTTGATTCTGTATCTGATGAAGATATTCAAGAATTAACTGATGCTGCTGACCAGACAGATTCTGAGCCAGAAATTGATGAACTTGATGATCTATTGGCTGAGGTAGAGGAAAAGCCGGCTGAAGAAGTTGTCGAAGAGACTCAGTCTGACGCTACAGATGATCTGGAAGCACTGTTGGCTGAAGATCTGGATATGGGCGACCTTGAGGAGCCTTCCGATGACCCTGCTGCAGAAGCTGCAGAAGAAGATGTGACTGATGAAGCGTTAGAGGCGATGCTTGCGGCGAATCCAGATCCAAGTGAAATGTCGCTTCCAGGTCAGTTAGAAACTCAAGACGAGTTAGATGAAGAATCACTTGAGTCTGATGAAGGCTTTGATGAGTTGCTTGCTCAGGTTGATGAAGATATAGATCAGGCGATGGCTGCTGATCTGGAAATGGAAGAAGTTGAATCTCCAGAATCAGATGATAACGAGTCTGATGAAGCATCTGATGATCTAGATGCAATGTTAGATGACTTGGGCTCGGATCTTGATCTGACTGATGTCGCTGCGGGAGCCGCTGTTGGCGGAGCAGCTGTAGCAACAGCTGCCGCTTCTTCTGATGATGAAGTGGTTCTGGAAGATGATGATTTAGAATCATCTATATCTGACGATTTAGAAGCAGATTTAGATTCTGAATTGGATGCACTACTTAATAGTGAAGAGGGTGATATAGTACTAGAAGAAAGTGCTGTAGAAGAAGAGGATGCCTCAGTGGATGAAGATTTTGACGAGCTGGCAGGATTAAACCTGTTAGAGGGAGCAGATGAAGTAGAGACTAAGCTTGATTTGGCTCGTGCCTATATGGATATGGAAGACCTCGAAGGCGCTAAAGATATTCTGGAAGAGATTGTTGCCGAAGGCACTGATGACCAGAAAAAAGAAGCGGAAGCGTTGATACAATCCATTAACGAAAAGTAGTATGTCAGAAAAAAGTTGTACTGAACTTAACAGTTCATCAGAAGGGGCGATTTCTATCGCCCCTTCTTATCGTTATGCCCTTTGTGTTGAATACTCTGGTGCCGCGTATCGTGGTTGGCAGATTCAGAAAGAGGGTGATGTTCCAAGTATTCAAGAGGAAGTGGAAAAAGCGCTTTCAAAAATTGCGAATGCACCTGTATCGGTTATCTGTGCAGGTAGAACTGATGCTCGGGTAAACGCAACCTATCAAATTATTCATTTTGATAGTCCTGTACAAAGAGAGGACCGTGCTTGGGTTTTAGGTACCAATACCAATCTTCCCGATGATATTGCTATCCAGTGGGCTGTGCCTGTCTCGGATGAGTTTCATGCACGTTTTTCTGCTGTTGAACGTCGATATCGATACCTTATCTACTGTAATCCGGTTAAGCCTGCCATTTTGCCAAAAGGTATTACCTGGACTTACAAACAGATGGATGTGGAGCGGATGCAGGAAGCCGCAAACTATCTTATTGGCGAGCATGACTTTACCTCCTATCGTGCGGTGGGCTGTCAGGCGCGCAGTCCGGTTCGTACAGTGAAGCAGCTAGATGTTTATCACAGTGGTCAACTGATTGTTCTAGATGTGCGAGCTAATGCGTTTTTACATCATATGATTCGAAATTTCGCCGGCGTATTGATGAGCGTTGGTTGCGGTGAGGCTGATCCTATATGGGCAAAAGAGGTTTTGGATGCTAAGGATCGTCGTCAGGGTGGTGTAACAGCACCTCCTTATGGTCTTTATTTCGTTGATGCTAAGTATCCTGATGAATTTGATCTGCCTAAATCGCAAATAGGGCCTTTTTTCCTTTCATAGTTGACTGACTTAGTGGCCTTCTATCTGCTACTATTTGCAACCTGATATTTTCTAAGTGAACTGTATCTGTGAACCGAACGCGCGTTAAAATTTGTGGTATTACTAATGTAGAGGATGCTTTAGCAGCAATTGCTGCTGGAGCCGATTCTCTTGGCTTTGTTTTTTATGCGCCGAGCCCTCGTGCTGTAGAGGTTGAACAAGCGGCAGAAATCATTGCAAAGCTTCCAGCGTTCGTCACAACAACAGCACTCTTTGTTAATGCAGAGCGAGAGTTTATTGATCGAGTTATCGAACAAACTCGTATAGATTTACTTCAATTTCATGGTGATGAAACTGAAGCGTTCTGTAGCAGTTTTAGCCGTCCGTATATAAAAGCTATTCGGATGAAGCCTGAACTGGATTTAACAGACACCGTAGAACAATTCACTTCAGCGCAGGCTATTCTTCTGGACGCTTATCGTCCGGGTGTTCCAGGTGGAACTGGTGAAGCCTTCGACTGGGATCGTATTCCAACACCTCACCCAGCGACAATTATCCTTGCTGGTGGTCTTAACTGTGACAACGTAGCCGAGGCTGTTAAAACTGTTAAACCATATGCAATAGACGTGAGCGGTGGGGTAGAGAAGAGTAAAGGTATCAAAGATACCGACAAAATTAATAGATTTATAAATGAGGTAACCCGTGCCAACTAATATCGATCTTAAAGCACTTGCTCAGTTGCCCGATAGTAAAGGCCACTTTGGCCCTTACGGTGGTCGTTTCGTATCTGAAACTCTAATGGCTGCGCTTAAGCAGCTAGAAGAAACTTATGAGAAGTTGTGGCGAGATCCAGCGTTCCAGGAAGAATTTGATCGTGATCTGGCACATTATGTTGGACGTCCTTCGCCTTTGTATCATGCGAAGCACCTATCAGAAAAAGTAGGTGGAGCTCAAATTTACCTGAAACGTGAAGACCTCAACCATACGGGTGCTCACAAGGTTAACAATACAATTGGTCAGGCGCTTCTGGCTAAATACACTGGCAAGCCGCGTGTAATCGCTGAAACTGGTGCTGGTCAGCATGGTGTTGCTACAGCAACGGTTGCTGCTCGTTTAGGCTTGGAATGTCAGGTTTATATGGGTGCTGAAGATGTGCAGCGTCAGGCACTTAACGTTTATCGTATGAAGCTTTTAGGCGCAGAGGTTATTGCGGTTGAATCGGGTACTCGTACGCTTAAAGATGCCATGAATGAAGCGATGCGTGATTGGGTAACCAACGTTGATAATACCTTCTACATCATCGGTACTGCAGCGGGTCCACACCCATACCCTAAGTTGGTTCGTGATTTCCAGTGTGTAATCGGTCGTGAAGCGCGTCAACAGTGCTTAGATCAGACTGGTCGTCTACCTGATGCACTTGTGGCATGTGTAGGTGGTGGTTCAAATGCAATTGGCCTATTTCACCCATTCATCGAAGATGCTGATGTTAAAATGTATGGTGTTGAAGCTGGCGGTTACGGCGTAGAAACGGGGCAGCATGCTGCGCCATTATCTGCAGGTAGCCCAGGTGTGCTTCATGGTAACCGTACATATTTGATGTCTGACGAAGGTGGTCAGATCATCGGTACTCACTCTGTATCAGCGGGCCTTGATTACCCAGGCGTTGGTCCGGAGCATGCCTACCTTAAAGATACTGGTCGTGCCACTTACGTTGATGCGACAGATGATGAAGCTATGGATGCTTTCCGTGCACTAACACGCGTTGAAGGTATTATGCCGGCAATTGAATCAAGCCACGCGGTTGCTTATGCAATGAAGCTGGCTAAAGAGATGGATAAGGATCAGACAATCGTGGTTAACTTGTCTGGTCGTGGTGATAAAGATATTCATACGGTCGCACAGATCGATGGCATCAATATCTGATTTGTGCGAGGAAAAATAGAATGAGTCGTATTGCTGCAAGCTTTGCAAAGCTTAAATCTGAAGGCCGCAAAGCCCTAATTCCTTATGTAACAGCAGGTGATCCTGCACCGGAAGTTACAGTAGGTTTACTACACGCTATGGTTGAAGCGGGTGCCGATGTTATCGAATTGGGTATCCCATTTTCAGATCCAATGGCAGATGGTCCAGTTATCCAGCTAGCTTGTGAGCGCGCGTTGACACATAACGTGCGTTTACTTGATGTGTTAGAAATGGTAGCTGAGTTCCGTCAGAAAGATAATGAAACGCCAATCGTTTTGATGGGTTATCTTAACCCGATCGAAATTCTGGGTTACCAGCGCTTTGCTGAAGAAGCGAAGAAAGCAGGTGTTGATGGTGTATTAACCGTTGATCTTCCGCCTGAAGAATCAGGTGAGTTCAATCAGATCATGCGTGAGCATGATATTGATACTATCTACCTTTTGGCGCCGACTACTGAAGAAGAGCGTATTAAATACGTTTGTGAGAACGGTAGTGGTTACCTGTACTACGTATCAGTGAAAGGGGTTACCGGCTCCGCTTCACTTGATGTTCAGGCTGTAGCTGACAGACTAGACATCGTTCGTAAATATACTGACATTCCATTAGGTGTAGGTTTCGGTATCAAAGATGCTGAATCAGCTACTGCAGTGTCAAAAGTTGCGGATGGTGTTATTGTCGGCAGTGTTTTAGTTAATAAGATTGCATCTCTAGTAAAAGATCAGGGCAAAATTGCTCCTGAAGTAGCTGCAATTATCAAAGATATGCGTCAAGCAATGGACAGCTAATAAGGTTTTGAAATAATGAGTAACTGGCTGGAAAAAATTGTTCCTTCTCTTGTTCGTTCAGAGAAAAAGCGCTCGAATATCCCTGAGGGCTTGTGGAAAAAGTGCCCTAAGTGTGAATCTGTTCTTTACCGCCCTGAGTTGGAAAAGAACCTGAATGTTTGTCCCAAGTGCGACCACCATATGCGTCTTAACGCGCGTCGTCGTCTTGAATTGTTCTTAGATGAAGATAACCGCCAAGAGCTGGCTACAGATGTAGAGCCTATCGATCGTCTGAAGTTTAAAGACTCTAAGAAATATAAAGACCGTTTAAGTGCGGCTCAGAAAAGTACCGGCGAAAAAGATGCATTGATCGCTATGCGCGGTGAGCTAGAAGGTTTGCCTGTTGTAGCCGTTGCATTTGAATTCAGCTTCATGGGTGGTTCTATGGGTGCTGTTGTAGGTGAGCGCTTTGTTCGCGCTGCAAACATCGCTCTAGAAGAGAATATCCCACTGATCTGTTTCTCTGCATCGGGTGGTGCGCGTATGCAGGAAGCGTTGTTCTCTCTATTCCAGATGGCGAAAACAAGTGCGATCCTAGAAAAACTACGTCTACAAGGTACACCATATATCTCTGTTCTGACAGACCCTGTATATGGTGGTGTATCTGCATCTCTAGCGATGTTGGGTGACTTGAATATCGCTGAACCTAAAGCGCTTATGGGCTTTGCGGGACCTCGTGTAATCGAACAAACAGTTCGTGAAAAATTGCCTGAAGGTTTCCAGCGCAGTGAGTTCTTACTAGAGCACGGTCAGGTTGATATGATCATTAACCGTGGTGAAATGCGCTCTCGTTTGTCTCGCATCTTGCGTAAGCTAACCAATCAAAGCCCGCTACCACCTGTAGAAACAGTTGAGGGTGAGGTTGTTGTTGAGGAAGAGCCTGCGAAACCTGAAGCAGAGTAATTGCTCAAGGTAGTAAAAATGGCCGACGTGAAAACGCCGGCCTTTTTGGTTTCTGGTGATTGTTAAAAGTTGTTGGTCTTATGAATACCGCTAATCAAAAAATGAATCTTTCTGAATGGTTGTCTTGGATGGAGCAATGCCATCCGTCTGAAATCGAGCTAGGTTTAGGCCGTGTCAGTCAAGTCGCAGAAAAGCTAAAAATTGATCTGTCTGCATCAACCGTTGTCACTGTTGCAGGTACAAACGGAAAAGGTTCAACGATTAGTTACTTGAACAGCATCTACCAACAGGCAGGATACAGTGTTGGCTGCTACACATCTCCTCATTTTATCGACTATAACGAGCGAGTTAAGTTAAACGGCCAAAATTCGACGGACCAACAGTTGTGCGACGCCTTTGAAAAAATTGACCAAGCGCGCGGTCAGATACCACTGACTTATTTCGAGTTTGGCACTCTAGCTGCCTTAGTTATTTTTTCTGAAACGAAACCGGATCTGGTTCTGCTGGAAGTAGGCTTGGGTGGCCGTTTAGATGCAGTAAACATTATTGATGCGGACATTAGTGCGGTCACTACCGTCTCGATTGACCATGTCGATTGGTTAGGTGATAACCGCGAAGTGATTGGTCGTGAGAAATCGGGCATTTTCCGCGCTGCTAAACCTGCAATCTGCGGTGATCTGAATCCTCCAAAGTCAGTTGCCATTTATGCTGATGAGATTGGTGCCGATCTACATCAAGCAGGTGTTGATTTCAGCTATGAAGAAAACGGCGAGCTGTGGTGCTGGCAAGGAAAGGATGCTCAAGGCCAGACCAAATCGATTAACGACCTTAAACAACCAGAGTTGCCAATTCAAAATGCTGCTACTGCCATTAAAATTGTTCAATATATTCCATTAGCAATTTCGGATGAACAGATTAAAGTAGGTATTCAGCAAGCAGCGCTAACAGGTCGTATGCAGCATGTAGAACAAGACAATCTGCATTATTGGCTAGATGTAGCCCATAACCCTGAAGCAGCAGAGCTTCTAAACGCTCGTATCCAAGGATTATCGGGCAATGTTTATCTTGTTTTAGGCATGTTAGCGGATAAAGATTGTCAGCAAGTTATAGATACACTAGCTCCAGTAGTGAAAGCTACCTATCTTTCTGACATCAATGTTCCGCGAGGGCAAAAGGCCGCAGAGTTAGCTGAACTATTCCCAAGTGAAGCTTTGGTTCAGAAATTTTCATCAGTTAAAGCGGCAATTGATGCGGTTCGAATAGACACTAACCCAAATGACAATGTTATTATTGCGGGATCATTCTTTACCGTCAGTGATGCGTTGACGATTTTGGCAAGGAAATAGCTAATGCAGCAGAAAGTAAAATACCGCTTAGTAGGGTTTGCAGTGATTCTTATCTCTGCTGCGGTGATCTTTCCTGTTTTTTTTGATGGTGCAGGCTATAAAGAGCGTCACCTTCAGTCCGAAATTCCTCCAGGTCCTGAGCGTCCAGAAATTGTACGTATAGAACCACAAAATAAACCGCTGCCAGATACCTCTAAACCAGCTGAACCTAAACAACCAGTTGAATTACCTCAACCACCTAAACAGGTGAAACAGGTCATCGAAAAGATTGAAAAAGAACAAAAGGTTGAGCTGGAAATTCATAAAGATCAGCCTGTACTTGACCAAGAAGGTGTTCCAGTGGCTTGGACGCTGCAGCTTGCTAGTTTTAAAGATGAAGCTAATGCTAAGAGCTTGCGTAAGCAACTAATCGGTGAAGGGCACAAAGTCTTTACTCGTAAACAGGGTGAATTGATTAAGGTTTATGTAGGGCCTGAATTCCAAAAGAGCCGATTAGAGTCGCTTAAACTGACACTGAAAAAAGATTTCGGATTGAATGGCATTATTGTTCGTTTTACTACGCAATAATAAAGCGTGAAGCGATCCTATAAACTCTGTTAAAATGCGCGCAATTTCTTACTGAGCTGTAAAGATGAACTGGGCTGACTGGACCATACTAAGCATCATTGCGATATCAAGCCTTATGAGCTTAAGGCGAGGCTTTGTTCGAGAAGCACTTTCCCTGATTACATGGGTAACGGCTTTTATCGTTGCGCGCTTATTTTCACAGTCACTATCAGTTCTGTTAGAAGCATATATTCAAACGCCGTCAGTACGTTTAGTCGCTGCGTTTGCTATCCTCTTTATAGCCACTCTCGTTGTTGGAGTCATGATCAATAAACTGATCGCTGCGCTCGTAGAAGCAACGGGGTTGTCTGCAACAGACCGCATTCTTGGAATTGGGTTTGGTGCAGCACGGGGGGGGTTAATTATCGTGGCTATAGTCGCGCTTATTGGAATGAGCCCAGCGGTTGAAGATCGCTGGTTTAAGGAATCGCAATTGATTCCACACTTTGTACTTATGGAAGCATGGACCAAAGAGACAGCGAGCGAAGTGGGTCGCTTGATCTGGAATGCGGGAAGCTAAATTTTTCTTTTGTTAGTTTGCACTTTGAGGTGAGTTTTAATGTGCGGCATTGTTGGCATCGTAGCCAAATCTAATGTAAACCAGACTATTTTTGATGCTCTGACTGTTCTACAACATCGTGGACAGGATGCAGCGGGCATGGTTACTTGTGAAGGTAATCGTTTCTTCTTACGCAAGGATAATGGCCTGGTAAACGAAGTATTTCGTACCCGCCATATGAAACGTCTGGTAGGTAACGTGGGCATCGGTCACGTTCGTTACCCTACGGCCGGTAGTTCTAGCTCGGCTGAAGCGCAGCCGTTCTATGTGAACTCTCCATACGGTATCGCGTTAGCCCATAACGGCAACCTGACAAATGCAGAAGATGTAGCTGAACAAATGTTCCGTGCTGATCTGCGTCACATTAATACAACATCTGATTCAGAAGTGTTGTTGAACGTATTTGCTCATGAGCTTCAACGTCAGGGCAAACTGCAGCCGCAAGCTGAAGATATGTTTGAAGCGGTTCGCCGTGTTCACGAGCGATGCAAAGGTGGTTATGCCGCCGTAGCAATGATTACTGGTTACGGCATGTTGGCGTTCCGTGATCCTCACGGCATTCGCCCGCTGACTTACGGTAAGCGCGAAACTGAAGAAGGTACTGAGTACATGGTAGCTTCTGAAAGTGTTGCACTAGATATTTCTGGTTTCGAGCGAGTTCGTGATATCGAGCCAGGCGAAGCGATTTACATCGATATGGAAGGCAACGTTTCCACCAAGCTTTGTGCGGATAACACGCAGCTTGCGCCGTGCCTATTCGAATACGTATACCTGGCGCGTCCAGATTCGATCATCGATGATGTAAACGTACATATTTCTCGTATGCGTATGGGTAAGAAGCTTGCGGAGAAGGTTTTACGTGAGCGCCCAGACCACGATATTGATGTGATTATCCCAATCCCAGATACAAGCCGTACCTCTGCTATGGAGATGGCTAAAGATTTGGGTGTTACGTTCCGGGAAGGTTTTATCAAAAACCGTTACATCGGTCGTACTTTCATCATGCCAGGTCAGACACAGCGTAAGAAGTCAGTTCGCCGTAAGCTGAACCCAATTGGTATGGAATTTAAAGATAAAGTTGTCATGTTGGTTGATGACTCTATCGTGCGTGGTACCACCTCTAGCCAGATAGTTCAGATGGCTCGTGATGCTGGTGCTAAGAAAGTTTACTTTGCATCTGCTGCACCAGCGGTTAAATACCCGAACGTTTACGGTATTGATATGCCAGCAGCGGAAGAGCTTATCGCTCATGGCCGTACAGATGATGAAGTGGGTGAAGAGATCGGTTGTGACTGGATGATCTATCAAGAGCTAGATGATCTTAAAGCATCTGTATCTGAAGGTAACCCAGAAATTACGGCGTTCGATACTTGTGTATTTGATGGTAAATACGTAGCGGGTGATATTGATGAGCAGTATCTTGAGCGCTTAAAAGCTGCCCGTAATGACGACGCTAAAGGCAGTAATAATAAAAAGGTTGAGAGTAATGAATCCTCTAACCTTTGTAGCAAGATCGATTAAGGAGCAATAGTCGATGTCTATTTCTGATTACGAACGCGCTGAGCGTATCCAGTTCGAGCCTTCAGAAGGTTACGACCTGGAAACACTTGCTTTGCGTTCAGGTCAACACCGTTCCCTAGAAGGGGAGCACAGTGACCCAATCTACCCGACATCAAGCTATGTCTTCTCAAGTGCGCGTGAAGCGGCTGCACGTTTTGGTGGTGAAGAGGAGGGTAACATCTACTCTCGCTTCACTAACCCAACTGTACAGTTTTTTGAAGAGCGTATCGCAGCACTAGAAGGCGGAGAAAGAGCAGTCGCAACAGCTTCTGGCATGGCGGCAATTCTTAGTACCTGCCTATCATTAATGCAAAATGGCGATCATGTAGTTTGTTCGCGCAGTGTATTTGGTTCGACTGTATCTCTGTTTGATAAGTACCTTACACGTACAGGCATCAAAGTTTCTTATGTCGACCCAACTAATCTTGATAGCTGGGAATCTGCTATTACAGAAGAAACTAAGATGCTGTTCTTGGAGACGCCGTCTAATCCGTTGTCTGAACTAACAGACGTTGCAGCTGTTGCCGAGATCGCACATAAGTACGATGCATTGTTGGTCGTTGATAACTGCTTCTGCACACCGATGCTTCAGCAGCCATTGAAGCAAGGTGCAGACATCATTATTCACTCGGCGACTAAGTACCTTGATGGCCAAGGTCGTTGTGTCGGTGGTGTGGTCGTCGGCAGTGACAAGCACATGGAAGAGGTGTTTGGCTTTATCCGTACTGGCGGTGCTTGCTTGAGCCCGTTCAATGCTTGGGTTTTCCTAAAAGGCTTAGAGACCCTTAAGTTACGTATGGATGCTCACTGCAACAACGCTATGGAGATGGCAAAATGGCTAGAAGAGCAAGACGGTATTGACCGTGTCTTCTACTCAGGCCTTCCAAGCCATCCGCAGCACGAGCTAGCTAAGAAGCAGCAAAAAGGTTTTGGTGGTGTGCTTTCCTTCGAAGTGAAAGGTGGTAAAGACGCAGCGTGGCGCTTTATTGATGCAACTAAGATGGTATCTATCACAGGTAACCTAGGTGATGTGAAAACAACAATCACACACCCAGCGACCACGACTCACGGTCGTATGACGCCAGAAGCACGTGCTGAAGCTGGCATCAAAGACAACTTAGTTCGTCTCTCTGTAGGTATCGAATCGATCGAAGATCTTAAAGCAGATATGCTTAGAGGTCTGGCAGCAGTTTAATCGTTGCAGTTAAGATCTAAAAAAAAGCGGCTCTCGGGCCGTTTTTTTGTGCTTCAAATAAAGAGTCTAAATGCTTTTCTGACTCAAATTAATATCACCAATCTCCACATCTTTAGAGAGTGACATAATCATTTCTATCGAGGTGATGATATCCGAGATTGGAATAGGGGCTTGATCCGCCATGCGGCCCTCTTCTATATCCGTTAGCACCTCTTCAGTACCGACATTTCCTAGGTTTATCACAGTAAAACCTATGTTTTCTTGTCTCAGTGCTTTACGTAGGCTTTGTATGGCGCCGCGAAGGCCGAACTTGCTTGCAGCATAAGCGACTTGCTCTGATCCAATATTTTCTAAACCTGAGATAGCGCCTAGGTAGATGGCTCTAGGGTTAGAAGAGCATGCTAGATTAGGAGCGAGAGTTTTGGTGAGCTCGATGGGTGCAACAAGATTAACTTGCATGATCTTCTGCGTTTCTTCGTATTTAGTTTTTTTAAAGTCAAAGTTTTCGCTAAAGCCTTCATCTTCCCAAATACCGCTGGAGTAGATCAAGGTGTCTATAGATCGCTCACCAAGGTGATCGGCGATCATTTGTATCCCTTCTGGTGCAGATAGATCTGCAGAAATCCATTCGCAGTTTTTGGATGGGCTGCGAGATACACCTATAACGTTGTGGTCAGCGTCAGAAAAATATCTTGTTAGCTCTTCACCAATACCTCGGCTGCTACCAACAATCAAAATTGTCTTCATCAAATTACACTCCATTTAAGGTTATAGGGTATCTCGATTTCCGCTCGGTTTTATAACGGTTTCACTTTGATATAAACATTCATTTCGACAAAGCCGTCTTTCCTCGTATCGTTTAGATAGTGAGCAATAGGTGCTAAGTCGTCTGGTTCAAAACCGCTGTTAGGGAGCCAATGGGAGTAGAGCTCCATATAGAAATTACTTACCTTATCACCGTCGCCTTTGTAATAAGCCGATGCATATTTACCGGACGGTATAGTTGTTACTTCAAATGGCTCACTTACCGGGGTGTCGTCTTCAATCTGAACACAAGCATCGTAACGGCAATGCTCGGTCGGTGTGATCATCGGGTTATCATGGCAGATAGCAAAGCGTTGGCTTTCAAAATTTGGCAATTTGATTCTCTTTGCCCAGTTATCCAGTCTATCCCAAGTTTCAAAAATGGCGGGGACGTCATAACCCTTAGGAGCAGTCAGATAAGCGATGCGTTTAGCTTTAAGTTCTTCAATAGTTACTCGCATGAGTATTTCCTCTAATTTGTCAGGATCAAACTTCACTTGGTCAGTGACAAATTGAGAGTACAGATCGCTTGGATTGAATACTTTTCCATACTTGCTAGTTAGTTTTCCAATCTTGCTATCTTTTATTTCGCTTGTGTCCCTTATTTGGCTAGGGGTGATGCCGAAGTAATTTTTAAATGCTTTTGAAAAGTTAGCGCTAGAAGAGTAACCGCCGGCGTTGGCTACTTCGGTAATGCTCATTTCTTTGTGGCAAATTAGTCGATTAGCAGAGGCTTCCATCCTTTTGCGGATGATAAAGTCATTAACGGTTTCACCTGTGAGGGCGTGAAATATACGGTGGAAATGAAAAGGGGAGAAGCAGCTAACTTGAGCAATCTTATCTAAATTTAATTGCTGCTCTAGGTTTGAGCAAATGTATGTGGTTGCTAGATTTATTCGGCGTAAATACTCTTTGTTCGCCTGATTCTTATTCATGTTTACTTTTCACTAATACCACTTGTTGCTTAGTTTCTACGTACCCTAGTTCTTGATAAAACTTGTGGGCCGATTTACGAATCGAATTGGCCCTAATTCGAATGCTATCCACTTGGTGCGACAACCAATGTTCAGCTGTTTTAACTAATCCTTTGCCTAAGCCATATCCACGGTGTTTATTATCAACAACGAGGCTTACGATTTCACCTTGAGCGCCTTCAGCTAATCGAATATCAATAATGGCAGAGATACAGCCTACAACAACGCCATTTAGCTCAGCGATAAAAACCTCTCCGCCGGCCTTATGAACTGCTTTGATATTCGTAAGTAGAGATTGTTCCGAGTGGGTATAACCTAATTGCTTCATTAGAGCGATTAAGGTCTGAAGGTCCTTTTCTTGGTATGTTCGATAGATAGGTTCCATCAATTGACTATATCACAGCTTTTCAAAGGTCAGTCAGCAGAGCAAACCATCAATCAGGCAAAAATTCACCTTCGGTTAGGTACTCGGCGCCATTGGCTTTCAAAACGCTACTTTTAAGTTGGAAGGCACTAACCTCCATGTTCGCAGAGAAGCCTAACCCCTTATGGCTGACCTGGCTAACCACTTGAGGTGTTAATTTTTTGCTGCGCCCCAACGTGATATGAGGCATGTATTTTCGTTGTTCTAGTTCTATGCCAAGCCCTCTAACTTTGTGGCTTAGTGACTTTTGTAAACGCTTTAAGGGCTCAGATTCTTCTACGCCTAACCAGATAATTCCCGATTTGAAATAGCCTATCTTCTGTAGACAAAGTTCAAAAGGTTCAAAACTGGTTTCAGACACCGCTTCAATTATCTCTTCTAGATATTGATGGGGCTGATCGCCGATAAACACTAAGGTGATATGCAGTTGATGACTCACGGTCCAGCGAACTTGTTCGAGTTCAGGGCAATAGAGTTCGGTAATTCGATCCTGAAGATCTTCAGGCAGATCGATAGCTAGGAATAGGCGCATAGCGAAAACTAAAATACAAAACAAATAGTTATTTTTATCTTAGTAAATCATAGGTGGGCTTGGAAGGATTGTTACAAAACTTGATAAAGCGACTCTCAAAATCATCTAGTCATTTTTATCGCTTCCGTAGCAGCTTATAATAGCCGTCCTTTTCATTCCTAAAGATAGCCTGCTTTGAAAATTGTTTTAGCCCCGATGGAGGGCGTCGTTGATTACACTATGCGCGATCTGTTAACACAGGTCGGTGGTATAGATCACTGTGTTACAGAGTTCTTGCGTGTTAGTGATCGTGTTTTGCCCGCTAAAGTGTTCCGACGTTTATGTCCTGAGTTACATAATGGCGGGAAAACGCCTTCAGGTACGCCCGTTATTCTTCAGTTGCTTGGGAGTGATCCAAGTGTCCTAGCCGGTAACGCACGTAAAGGCGCTAAGCTTGGTGCGCCTGGGATCGATCTGAATTTTGGTTGTCCAGCCAAAACGGTGAACCGCAGTAAAGGCGGAGCAGTGCTATTGGACACACCGGAGCTTGTCCATGAGATCGTAAAGGCAGTAAGGCAAGCTGTTCCTGCAGAAACCCCTGTATCGGCAAAGATGCGTTTGGGTAATAAAGATAAATCCTTGGCTATGGAAAATGCCCACGCAATTGCTGAAGGGGGCGCCGATAGTTTAGCGGTTCATGCCAGAACAAAACTCGAAGGTTACAAGCCTCCAGCTCACTGGGAATGGATTGCGAGAATTCGAGAGGCAGTCGATCTTCCTGTGGTTGCCAATGGTGAGGTATGGAACTGGCAGGATTTTCAGCGCTGTCACGAAGTCAGTGGTTGCGACACGATTATGATAGGTCGTGGCCTTATTGCTAAGCCTGATTTGGCCAAGGTTATAAAATATCACCTTGCTGATGAAGAGGTGAGCAGTTATAACTGGTCTCAGGTTGTGCCGTTTATTGAGGCGTATTTAAACCGTATCGAGCGGGATATAGCGCCTAAATATGTGCACGGCCGCATAAAACAGTGGCTAAGTCATTTGCAACGCGAGTACCAAGAAGCAGAAGTGCTTTTTCAGAAAGTTAAAAAAATAAAGGAACCTTCTGAACTCAGACTTGCCCTACAAGACTGATACGTCACAAGTGGATCAATGGAGAGATAAAAATGGCTTCTTGGCTAAGTCCTGCTTCTAAACTAATGGGTAGTCTCAAATACCCAGCAAAGTTCAGTCTAGTCAGTGTGTTATTTCTAATACCACTTGTGCTGACAGTAACCTTTTACTGGCAAGAGTTGAGCCGTAGTATCGACTTGACCAAAGAGGAGCTCAGAGGGATAGAGATTATCCGCTTAACCGAGCCTCTAGTGCTCAATATCGGTCAACATCGAGGCCTTACCAATGCGTTGCTCAATGGTAATTCGGGTGTTGAATCCAAAGTATTGGATCGTCGTAGCAAGGTCGATCAAGCCCTTACCGAACTGAAGTCTGGTGCTAATGATGTTAGTTCTGATACTAAAGCGATGATCTCTTCGTTAGAAAAACAGTGGGGCAGTATCAAATCCAATATTGGTCAATCTGAACCCGCTGAGATTTTTGAATTACATAACGAGTTCGCAGCATCAGTCAGAAGATTTAATGAAGTGATCCTTCGGGAATATGCTTTAGAGCTAGATCCTCACTCTGATACCACTTTTATGATCGATAATGTCGCTATCTTCTTGCCACAGATTATCGATGAAACAGGTCAATTGCGTGGTAAAGCATCAGGTGTTGCCGCTAAAGGTGGTTTTACACCTGATAGCTATATCTATATCAACAACCTAATCGGTCGTTTAGAAAAAACCTACCCAGAGCTAGCTAACGGCGAAACGATGCCTGAATTGGAGTCGATGCGCTCAGAAATTATCGCAGCTGAAAAAGCGGTAGGTAGTTACATCGCTTATATTCAGCAGAATGTAACTGAGCCGGATAGTATCGCTGTTAATTCGAATGAGGTATTTGGCGAAGGTACAACTGCGATTAAACAGGTATTGAATCTGTATAAAATGATGTTGCCTGCTTTGTATGAAAAACAGCAGGAATATCTTTCAAAACAGGTGAACAGTCGTAACCTCGTATTGGCAGTTATCGCTGTGACTGTGTTGCTCGCGATCTACCTGTTTATGGGCTTCTATCGCTCAACTATTGCAACCATGGATCGATTCCAGCAGGTGTCAGGCAAACTAGCCTCAGGTGATCTATCAGCTCGTCTTGAACATTGTGGTAAAGATGAGATGTCTGCTATCTCTGAAGGTTTGAATAAGGTTGCCGAAGGTTTTGAGTCTCTAGTGAGAGAAACTAAAAGTGCAACTACCTTAGTAACCAACAGCTCTTCACGACTTTCTGCTGAATCTTCTCAGACACGAGATGGTGTGGCGCGCCAGAAAGAGGAAACCTCGCATATTGCTGATGGGGTTGGAGAGTTAGCTAGCAGCGCTTCAGAAATCGCCATGAATACTAGTCAGGCATCCAGCACTGCTCAAGAAGTTAATGAAATGGCATCTGAAGGTTTGCTCGTTGTTCAGAAGACAACATCATCTTTTAATGAACTCGCTTCTGATGTTTCTAAAACCAGTGCTGTGATCAGTGAACTGGATCAAGATGTAAAAAATATTCATGCTGTATCCAGTGTTATCAGTGATATCGCAGATCAGACTAACCTACTGGCTTTGAACGCGGCTATTGAAGCTGCGCGAGCGGGTGAGCAGGGCAGAGGGTTTGCCGTCGTAGCCGATGAGGTAAGAACCTTAGCTCAGCGTACACAGGATTCTACTGGCGAGATCCGTGAGACTCTGCAAAAGCTTGCAAGTTGTGCTCAGCGCGCAGTAGAGCTGATGGAGCATACTAGCAGTTCAGTTTCAGAAAATGTCTCTGAAATGGCTCGTGCGAGTGAAGTTTTGCAACAGATCGATAACTCTTTGTCTGAAGTGAATCAGATGAATTCAGGTATCGCTGCAGCAGCAGAACAGCAAAGTGGCCTTGTAAATCATCTGCATGAGAGTTTAGCTGCAATCTCAGCAAGTGCTGATACATCGGAAGGAGCGGCTAGAAATACCTCTGCATTAGCAGATGATATGGCTAATTCGGCTTCTCACCTTGAGAGCACACTGTCTAAATTTCGCGTAAGTTAATAAGACATAACCTAAAAATAGCCCGCTTTTAAGCGGGCTATTTTTGTATAAGTTAAGTAAAAATTAGCGAAACGCTATTGTTAGAAAAATCATTCTATTAAGGATAATCGGATGAAAGCGATCTCAATCATTAAATACCTTTTCAGCCTGATTGGCTTAGGTCTTTTGGTACTAGCGTTTGTGTTATTCACAAATACTAAGAGCTTTTTGGAAACCGCTGTTACTGCTGAAGGAACAGTTATCGAGCTAAGAGCCTCTAGAAGCAGTGATTCTCTTACGTATCATCCAGTCGTCTCATTTGTTACTAATGAAGGTCAGCAAGTGACATTTTCCTCGAGCGCTGGGAGTAACCCTCCTAGCTATTCGCAAGGTGAGGTTGTTGAAGTCCTCTACCAAGCTAATTCGCCGCAAGACGCTAAGATTAATGGCTTTTTCACCCTCTGGGGTGGGGCAACCATTGTGGCTGGCCTTGGCGCTGTTTTCTTCATTGTTGGCATACTTATTCTGATATTTAGCGGTATGAAAGGCAGAAAACGTGATTACCTGAAAACTCAGGGTGTACCTATTAAAGCTCAGATTCATACACTAGATCGTAACACCTGTATGGAAACGGATGGTGTAAGCCCGTTTGTGATTAGTTTGCAGTGGCACAATCCAGAAGATAACAAGATCTATCTGTTTAGAAGTGATGATATCTGGTTTGATCCGACTGAATATGTTGTGACTGATGAACTCACTGTTTATATCGACCGCAACAATCCTACTAAGTACCACGTTGATCTCTCATTTCTTCCGGAAGTTGCCTAACTTTATAACGTGTCACTTAAGTGTCATGAAAGTGGTTTATAAATTAATTGAGCAGGCAGTGACATTGTCTGCTCCAATCAGTGAGTGGTAGCACAATGAACCTCTATGACTTGTCAGGCTCGGGACCAGAATCAGAAAAGTTCGACCCGTTACTCTCTACTGATCAGTTTCGCATTGAACGTATTATCTCTCATGCCCACGCAACCCCCGAAGGGGAATGGTACGACCAAGCTTGGGATGAATGGGTAATCGTTATCTCTGGAAGCGCGGGGCTTCGTACTGCAAATCCAGATCAAGAATTTACCCTCAATGCAGGAGACAGTTACTGTTTCCCTGCACATCAACGACACCGTGTTGAATGGACTGACTCTAATCAACCAACGATATGGCTCGCTGTTCACTACAATGAATCTAAGGAGGCTGAATCATGACAGCTAAAATTAGCTTTGTTCAGAGCGATATTACCCAATTGAACGTTGATGCGATTGTTAATGCTGCGAACAACAGTTTGTTGGGTGGTGGCGGTGTAGACGGTGCTATTCATACTGCAGCTGGACCCGATCTGTTAGCTGAATGTCGCACACTGAATGGCTGTGATACGGGCAAAGCGGAAATTACCCAAGGTTATCGCCTTCCTGCTCAACACGTTATTCATACGGTAGGGCCGGTTTGGCGGGGTGGTGATCATGGTGAGTCAGCACAGTTGGAAGCTTGCTATCGTAACTCGATGGCTTTAGCCAACGAAAACCATATCAAAACAATCGTATTTCCGGCGATCAGTTGTGGTGTTTATGGCTATCCATTGGAGCAGGCTGCAGAGATTGCGTTATTCACGGTTAAGAATGAATTGAAAAAAGAGACAAGCGTAGAAGAGGTTGTCTTTTGCTTGTTCAGTGATGAACTGCTTTCGGTATATCAAAAGGCCTCAGCTAAACTTCCTGAAGCCATTAAAAAAGGAGGCAACATGGCCTCCTTTTTTGTACTAGAACACAGTTAGCATTAGTGTTCGATCTGAATCTGACGCGGCTTCATCGCTTCAGGGATTTCATGAATCAGATCAACATGAAGCAAACCGTTTTCCATAGACGCTTTAGTCACTTTTACATGATCAGCTAGCTGGAAACGTCTTTCAAAATTACGCGCTGCTATACCTTGGTAAAGGTATTGGCGATCTTGAGTTTGTTCTTTCTTCTGACCCGTAATCGTCAGAGTGCCGCTTTCACTTTGAATATCTAATTCGTCTTTTTCAAAGCCTGCCACAGCCATGGTAATACGGTAATTATTTTCTCCAAGTAGTTCGATGTTGTATGGAGGAAATGAAGGCTGGTTGTCATTGCGGTTAGCGTTATCTAGCATGTTAGCTAGACGGTCAAAACCAATGGCAGAACGGTATAGTGGAGATAGATCGAATTCACGCATCTGTATATCCTCATCAAGCAATATATCTAAATTTAAAAGTCTGGCCCCTCTCTTGAGCGAGCCGTTAACCGACCTCTTTTGAGCCTCGGTTAACTATTTAGATAATGTCACTTGATGAGAATTCAAGCGTAAGGGGAATTATTTTTCTTCTTCAACGTTAAATCGATCAACGTCGTTGGTGATTTCAACATCAATATTGTGCGAAGGAATGCGGTAATCGTGCACACGTTCCCATGCGTCTGAACCAGGAACACGTTCCCAAACTGTACCTGCATTGTAGGTAACCAGTTCGCTCAAGGATGGGTCTAGGCGGCACATCTTTTCTACTGGGACAGGAAGAAGGTTGGAGAGCTGATCTTCCAGAAACTCTTCAGTTTCATAGCCCGTAAACATGCGCCAGCCTGTGTCGTTTAAGTGTTCAGGAACTGTCTTATACATAAAACGAATAGGCAGGGTTTCATCAAAACAAAGCTTTGAAACCAGCGCTAAGAAGCCGTTTTTGGTTTGGTTAGTTTCCGATTCAGTAGTTTTAGGCGTATCAACGTCAACAGATTTCATGAGCACTCAAACAGTAATAATTAATAGCCTTTCTATTTTAAACGCTGATTGGGCCCTATACCAGCCGCTAAAAGGTTAAGAAAATGGATGTTTTTATGCTTTTCCGACTAAAGGGATAGAAATCAGTCTGAACGTCGAATCAGTCATGCTAGAATACGCCACTTATACAGATTGACCTGCTAGGAATAAATGAATGGCCAAAGGTAAAAAGTACGATTTTCAGTTAGTAGCCGAAGGGGAAACTTGGAGCGCTAAAATCTTGCGTCAAGCAAGTGCGCGTAAGACCGTTGTCTCAAAGCAACAGGATGGCTTTGCTACTGAAGATGAGGCTAAAACGTGGGCGGAAGCTCAGCTTCAAAAATTCCTAGAACAACAGCAAGAGCGTAACAAGCGCAAAGCGGAAAAACGCGAAGAGCGTGCGGAGATTGAAGCACGTCAAGCTGAGGCTCGTGCGCGTAATGAAGAATCTGATTTCGACGAAGACGAGTAAGATCGCCCAGTCAAAAAAAGCCGAGTTACGTGTTTAGCGTACTCGGCTTTTTTGTTAGCTAAATTTCTCGGTAGAGATTATTTGAAAACTTCTTTTAGCAGGTCAGTTGTACGTGCTGCTGGGTTTTCGCGAATCTTCTTTTCTTCAGCCGCAAGCATAGTGAATAAGCCGTTTAAGGCTTCTTCAGTCACATAGTTATCTAAATCTACGTTAACTTTCTCGCCTACAAATGGGATATCTTTGGCCTCACCGGCAAGGTCATTGTAGTAACGAGTCGCACCAACCTGACCTAGGGATTCTTTTACACTTGGCTGGAACAACTGGCGCAACTTATCGCTAGTCTTCTCTTTGAAGTATTGAGTTGCTGCATCGTCAGAGCCTTGGTAGATCTTCTTAGCATCTTCAAAACTCATCTCTTTTACCGCACCAACAATCAGATCTTTTGCTTGAGGAGCTGCTTTCTCCGCTGCGCGGTTCATGCTTTCTTCAAACTGATCAACCTGTTTTTCTAGGCCGTATTTGCGAAGAAGGGAAGCGACTTTATCGATACCATCTGGCAGAGGAATGCGGATCTTTTTGTTATTCATGTAACCGCCTGGTTTGCTGATCTTTTTAATAGCACGTTTGCTGCCTACTTCTAAAGCTTCCTTAAGGCCGTTAATAAGCGTATTAGTGTCCAGATTAGTCACTTTACCGCTACCTGTGCTACCCGTTGCAGTGTCGAGTACCTTTTTTTGCAATTCTTCATCTTGAACGGCTTCTTTAAGTGCATCAGCCCAACCCGCGTGAGCTGTAACGGAAGCCATTGATGCCGTTAGGATAGAGGCGATCAGATATGTTTTTTTCATGTGTAAAAGTTCCCTTTGTCGCTATTGGCTCTAGCATAGCAAAGAACCACGAACAGAGCCTTAACATCCTAATTAATCTAGTAAGTAAAAAACGTAAACTATTGGACTATAAAAAAGTGTTTTTTGTGCACAACGACTAAGCTAGTATCGGTAGGGTAAGTACCCATAGTTTAGAGGTGGGTATTTGAGTTAAGGATTTACCGTCTGAGGAAAGGATATAGGTGCCTAGGTTTTATCAGGACATATCTGATTTGTTATCCGCAAGCGGGAGGGTGTTCGGTTTCCTCCTGTGTACTCTTCTTTTGATTTTTTCATTCCCCATTTATGCTAGTCAGAGTATCGAAAAATCCTTTGCGGTAGAGCCATTTAATACTCGTTATCTTCAAGAAGTCGATGGTATTGCCCTTCACCCAAACCAAGCGTTAAAAGGTGTTCGCTCTAAGGGAATACGCTCGGAGTCCGATATCCTAAATTTCGGTCTGGGTGCACCTCCGGTTTGGGTGCATTTTGCAGTGAGTAACGTCAGTGAAAGCGAACAGCTTCGTTATATTCAGATCGAAAACTCTTGGCTAGATCATATACACCTCTACGTTTTTAAAGGGGGGAAGTTACTTCAAAGCAATAAAGCTGGTGATGCGATTCCCTATGAAGAGAACCGCACAAATCGATTTTTTTCTTTCCCGCACAAATTCCAACCTGGTGAGACCTCAGTATTAATTAGAGTCGAAACTCCTGAACCGCAACTGTTACCGTTGTTTGTTTTAACAGAAAACGACATGTTGGAGCGGAAGATTAATTCAGGTTATGAATACGGGATTATTTACGGTTTTCTGACGGCGTTGCTGATCTACAATGTATTGCTTTACTTCAGTCTGCAAAGCCGAAGATATATTTTTTATTCACTCTATTTGGCTACCTTCATAATTTTAAATCTGGCTTATACCGGCCATGCATTTAAATGGATCTGGCCTAACTGGCCCGAGTTCCAGAACCAGATGATTCCTCCTATGATGATGCTGTTTGCCTATCTAGGGAATTTATTCTGTCGAGCCTTTTTGGCATTGCCAACAAAATTTCCTAGGATAAACACCAGTTTCAATCTGCTAAACACCTTTATGCTCTGTTCGGTTATCTGGTATGCCCTGTCAGGAAATTACCTGACCATGCTGGTAACGGCCTTTATCTGTGTAATCCCATTCGCTCTTTTAATGATTACCGCCGGTGTTGTTGCCTGTCATGCAGGGGTTAAAGAAGCTAAATACTTTTTGGGCGCCGCGATTTTTGCCATGATCAGCGCAATTGTTACGGCTTTCACCGTGTCTGGTGTTGTTGAGTACCACCCATTTGGCTTCCACGCGGTAGAGTACGGTATTTTGATTGAGGCGGTGCTCTTTGCTTTAGCGCTCGCTTACCAATTCCGTATTAGCCAAACTGAAAAAATTGAAGCTCAACGTTTAGCCGATCGAGATCAGTTAACTGGTTTATATAATCGCCGCGGTTTTCAGAAGGTGATTGAGCCAATTTACAGTAATGCCACGCGCAACAACCGAAATATCTGCGTGATGTTGATGGATATTGATCGATTTAAAGAGATCAATGACACTCATGGTCATAGCTTTGGCGATCTGGTGTTACTTGATCTATCTGGGCTGTTGATGCGAGAACTTCGAGCCGGAGATATCGTGGCGCGCTGGGGTGGAGAGGAATTTATTTTGGTCCTCCCAGAAACGCAGCATGATGAAGCGGTAACATTGGCAGAGCGATTGATTGGTGTTATCTCTAATCAGGTGGTTCAGCAGCAACAGCTTGATGTGCAATATACGGTGAGCATCGGTATCGCTGAGATGAGTGATCCGATGGATAGTATGTCTAATCTTATCGATAAAGCTGATCATTACTTGTATAAAGCGAAAGCGTCGGGTCGAAATCGGGTTGCCTATAAGGTTGAACCCACTCGAGAATTAGTTAGTGAAATTTAAAGGATTGGCATGAAGACGATCGGCTTACTGGGTGGAATGAGCTGGGAAAGCACGCAGGGATATTATCGCTCAATAAACGAGGGTGTTAAGTCGCGTTTAGGTGGTTTACATTCTGCGCAGATAGCGATGTATAGCGTTGATTTCGATCCCATTGAAAAACTGCAGCATCAAGGTGATTGGGCAGGAACTGCTGCGATTTTGTCGCAAGCAGCTAAAAATATTCAGGCGGCAGGTGCTGACTTTCTCCTTATCTGTACCAACACTATGCATAAAGTAGCGCCTCAGATTGAAGCGGCGATCGATATCCCACTGATTCATATTGCCGATGCCACAGCTGAAGAGTTGATTAAACAAAATGTAAAAACCGTTGGCTTATTAGGCACTGCATTCACTATGGAGCAGGGTTTTTATAAGGACCGATTAACAGATAAGTTTGGTCTATCCGTTGTTGTCCCGAATGAAGCTGATCGAGCGGTTATTCACGAGGTTATCTATAAAGAACTGTGCTTAGGTCAGATCAATCCCAACTCTAAATCCGAGTACTTAAGAACCATCAAAGCACTGGCAGAACAGGGTGCGGAAGCGGTGATCTTAGGCTGTACCGAAATTGGTATGTTGGTGAAACAGAGTGATACGGACATCCGTCTTATCGATACCACAGCAATTCATGCGCAAGCGGCAGTTGAATTGGCGCTTGCATAGCCCTCACCGTCATCGTTATCTAGAACAGAGGGAGCGGCTCGTTTAACTGTACCCTCTGTACCTATCTTTTTTCTTCTCATTATCCTCCTATTTAGGCCGATAGGGTTTCTTACACTATCTTTTTACCTCTGGGTGCCGCGGCAGGGAGGCCTTATGAAAATCTCCAGTTCGATGATTGGTTTTAATAGCCAGCACGAAAAACAGATCACCGATTCAGCTCAACAACAGAGCGCTGCGGTCAGTCAGCAAGTGACGCTGTCACCAGAAGCGGCTTCTAACTGGCGAGCGGGGACGAGCGTTGATCTTTCCTACGACGCGCGTATGCGTTCCGAAAAAGCCTCCAGTGTGAATAGCGTCAGTAGTGTGCAATCGGCGCAAGGGACCAAACAAATCCAGCAAACACACAATGTCAGTTCCCTCGTTGAAACCGTGTTGCATGAAGGGATGCAGCTTGAACGTTTGGTTATGAACCCACAGATTCCAGTACAGAATATTCAGCTTGCTTCGTTAGAGACGTTTCAGGAGATAGAAGCCCTTAGCGAACAAGATATACAAGCCCTTAGCGCTCAAGATATACAGGCTATTAGTGCCGAAGAGTTACAAGCACGAGCGAGCGTTGCACAGCTCGATATCAATATATCTGATATCACCTTGAATGTAGGTAGACAGGTTGCTGATGAGGTCCGTGTTCAGATAGCGAATCAACGCGTATATACCGAAGAGGAAAAACTCTCGGTAGGCACGCAAGGTGTCATTACCACTGAAGATGGGCGAGAGATCAACTTCCTGTTAGAGCTAGAAATGGAACGTAGCTTTGTCTTGGAAGAACGCTTTAGTGAAGAGCGAGTCGATCGGAGCCTTATCGATCCGTTGGTGATCAATCTACATGGTGGTGCAGCCGGTTTAACCAATAGCAGTTTCAGCTTTGACCTCAATGCTGATGGCACTGAAGAAGAGATCTCGTTTGTTGCTCAAGGTAGCGGCTTTTTGGCTTTAGACATCAATAATGATGGCCAAATTAATGATGGTTCTGAGTTGTTTGGTACGCAGGGGCAAGATGGTTTCTCCGATCTAGCTAAATATGACTCGGACAATAATCATTGGATTGATGAAAACGATGAGATCTTTAACAAACTGAAAGTTTGGACCCGTGATGAAGAGGGTAACGATCAGCTAACCAGTCTTAAAGATGCTGGTGTTGGTGCGATCTATCTGGGCTCAACCTCATCTTCGTTTGATCTGACCGATGACCAAAACAACCTGTTAGGCCAAGTAAAACGCAGCGGTGTATTCCTATTTGAAGATGGTACCGTCTCCAGTATTCAAGAGTTGGATATAGCGATTCATGAGGAGAATAATGCTACAGCTGGTGGTTTAGCCGAGCAGTATCAAGATGCCATTGATCGTTTTGGACAAGAGCAGCGTTTTGACAACGATCAGCAAGTGTTTGAAGAGCGTCCTACATTCTTAGACCTGCTGTTAGCTCAAGACCAAGCTGCAGACGAATTAGCTGAGCGAAGAGGTGAAAGTGAAACACGCCAGAGTGTGCGTGCTGAAAGCACCGTAGAGCATAGAGAAACGAGCCAGAGCCGAGAAGTAACCGAAACCGACGGTGAAACAGAGCAAGAAGAAGCAAGGGTTTATGTAGAACATGAACGGCTTTCTGTCTTGCAAGATCTAAGAGAGAGAACCGAGATCCAGATCGCGGATGAGCAGGATAAATACGATTATCTAAAAGCGATTATCGAGACGTTAAAGCAGAGTACTTCTGAGGCTTAAACGTAAAGTATGTTCCAATGATCTATGCTGGAGATTCATGCTGGTTTAAGAAACCTTGCTTAGCCAACTCAGATAAAATCAGATGACTTTTATCCCTGACATGATCTCTTAGTGCTCTAACTGCAGGGGTTATAGATTGACGGCTAGGGCAGACTAGCCACAGTTCTGTAACCCTTGGGCTAAACTCGGGCATCACATTAACGACTTTTCCGGAGAGCAGATCGTTCGAGATATCTAAGCAGGATTTCACCGCAATACCTTGTCCTGAGGTGCACCAGCGTCTAACCAGGTCACCGTCATTGGAAGCACGGTTGCCCTTCATTTTGATCTTATGAGTGCTATTTCCCTGAGTACCGTTCCCTTCTGTAAACTCCCAAACATCATGAGTAATATCGTGTAGCTGATAAAACAGGCCGTTATGGTTGGTCAGCTCTTGAGGGTGAGTGGGTGTGCCGTACTTGGCTAAGTAATCGGGTGTCGCGCATAACAATGCAGGGACATCACAGATTTTAAATCCATATAGATTCGCATCAGTAGGGGAGCCGTAACGTAGCGCTAAATCGACAGAGTCACGATAAAAATCGATAGTACTATCACTGATGTTAATTTTGAGACTGATTTTAGGGTGCTGATCTACAAACTCATCTAACCATGGAATGACCAGATTTCGGCCAAGGTCAGATGAGATAGAGATACGAAGTTCTCCCTCAACCACATTGAGATCATCTTGGATATTTTGCTGTGCTAGTTGCAGAGTAAGAAGGGCTTGCTGGCACTGCGGTATATAGCGCTCTCCAGCTGCAGATAGCCTTAGCTGTCGAGTTGTTCTGATAAACAAATCAACACCTAATTGGCTTTCGACTCGTTTTATCGCTGCACTGGCTGTGGCCGTGCGCATATCAAGATTAGCTGCAGCCGCCGTGATACTGCGAAACTCCGCTACTTTCAAAACAACCTGTAGATCTTCTAAAAGCATATTTTCAAAAATTATTTGATAGTAATTCAAGTATTATGCTGTTTATGGCTTGGTAATCAAATACTAATATCTGTTGCAACACATTCAGCCAGATACAGCTGCCGGTTCTTAAACAATGAACCAAGGCAGTGGAGAGAGAAGATGACAAGCCTACAAACAATGAAAGCTATTGGTTACCAAAAATCCCTACCGATTACTGATAAAGATTCATTGGTGGATATTGAATTACCTCAGCCAATCGCAACAGGCCAAGACCTACTAGTGAAAGTACAAGCGATTGCCGTGAACCCAGTTGATTATAAAATCCGTCAACGCATGGCGAATGAGGATGGCAGTTATAAAGTCATCGGTTGGGATGCAGTAGGTGAGGTGATCGCAGTAGGTGATCAGGTAACCGAGTTTAAACCCGGTGATGTAGTGTATTACGCAGGGGACCTGAACCGTGCCGGTAGCAATGCGGAATACCAATTGGTTGATCAGCGCATTGTAGGTCATAAACCAAAGAGCTTGAGTTTATCTGAAGCAGCCGCTCTACCTCTGACAACGATTACTGCGTGGGAGCTATTGTTTGAGCACCTTGAGCTTAAGCAACAGCAGCCAAACGAGACGACTAAGACCGATGAAGTTTTACTGGTAGTCGGCGCTTCAGGCGGTGTGGGTTCTATTTTGGTTCAGCTTGCCAAAGCGATCACGGGGGCAACCATTATCGCGACTGCTTCTCGTGATGCATCACGAGAGTGGGTTAAATCTTTAGGTGCGGATTATGTAGTAGATCACACCAAACCGCTTCAAGCGCAAATTGATTCCTTGAATCTTGGACCGCTTACCCACGTTGCTAGCTTAAATAGCACCGATAGCTATTTTGATGCCTATACTGAGCTGCTAGCGCCGTTTGGTCGAATCGCGATGATTGATGATCCAGCGGAACCGCTAGATGTGATGAAGATGAAGCCGAAAAGCCTCTCTTTGCATATCGAATTTATGTACGCACGTTCGATGTTTAATGCCAAAGATATGGATGAGCAATCTAAACTGCTAAATCGAGTAGCTGATCTGATTGATCAAGGTTTTATCAAAACAACTATAGGTAAAAACCTAGGCATTATTAATGCTGAAAACTTAAAAACCGCCCATGCTGAGTTAGAGGCGGGTCGTTCTATCGGCAAGATCGTACTTGAAGGCTTCTAAGTAAAACCGCTACAGCAGGGAGATTAACGGATGAAAACCATATTAATTACTGGCTCGACTGATGGCATTGGTCTCGCGACTGCGCAGCAGCTTCTGGCGCAAGGGCACCATGTATTGATTCATGGTCGCACACCTCAGAAAGTTGAAAGAGTGATCGACCAATTAGGTCAAAGTTACAGCTCTGAATTAATCTCTGGTTTTACTGCTGATCTCTCTGATTTGAATGCAGTAAAGTCGCTGGCGGATGAGGTCAATAAGCAATACTCCGGCATCGATGTTTTGATCAATAATGCCGGGGTATTTAAGATCGAGCAGCCGGTAACTGATGATGGATATGATGCAAGGTTTATTGTTAATACCATCGCGCCTTACCTCCTGATGAAGCAGTTAAAGCCTGCTTTGGCTAAAGACAGTAGAGTGATTAATTTGGCCTCTGCTGCTCAAGCGCCAGTCGATATCGAATTTCTTCTGGGCAACAAATCGGCAGACAGTGCTATGTCGGCTTATGCGCAAAGCAAGTTGGCGTTGATCGTTTGGACACGTCACCTTGCGACAGAGTTATCGAATGAGGGGGTACTGATTGTCTCTGTAAATCCAGGTTCGTTGTTAGCCACCAAAATGGTTAAAGATGGTTTTGGCGTTGCCGGGAACGATATTAGCCAAGGGGCAGATATATTGGTTCGCGCCGCTCTATCAGATGAGTTTTCCGATAAAGCGGGGGAGTATTTTGATAATGATTCAGGCGCTTTTGCTCAGCCAGATGAAGACGCACTCAATCCGCAAAAAAATGAACAGATTGTGCAGGCGATTGATAGCATCATCCAGCAGTTAGTGGCGAGAGGCTAAATAGGCGCCCGCAGCAACCATAATGGATCCAGCGCTTCTGTTAAGCCTTTTAACACCTTTCTCTGACTGGAAAAAACGCCGTGATTTTGCCGCAAAAATAGCGATCATCATCAAACCGATCATTAAGGCAATCAGCGTTAATACAGATGCTAAGATAATGTCGCCTCCGTTTAGCGCCTCTAAATCCATAAATGTCGGAAGAAAGGCGATGTAAAAGAGAATGACTTTGGGGTTTGAAGCGGATATTAAAAAGCCTTGTACAAACCCCGAAAACGCACCTGATCGAGAATTCTTTTCAGGCTCTGAATCCAGATTTAATGGCGCATTCCACATCTTCCATCCGAGATAGACAAGATAGATCGCCCCGACAATGCGGATCACCGTAAACAGTTCACCCCATTGGTTAGCGATAACGGCAAGGCCGAAACAAGCTGCGATTAAGTAGAGAATATCGCTGATGGTCATACCCAAAGCTAGAGATATACATGAGCGGGCATTAGAGGTCAGAGCTCTTGCTAATATGGCGAACACACCAGGACCTGGAGTAATTCCAAAGACTAAAACGGCCAAAAAGAAAGAGATAGCGCTCTCTAAAGACATAATAAAACTCTGAGATCGTGTAGCGTTTAAGATAGTAAATATTAGCCAGTCACTATGTAATTTGAGCTTATAAAAGGCAAGGGATTTATCTTCATATAGCAGTAAAGAGTTTCAGGGATGTGTGAAAATTGTGCCAAAGAAAAAGGCGATCAAAGTGATCGCCTTTTGGGGACAGGAGAGAGCAATATTAGCGAGTTGCTGTGTTGTAACTCTGAGCGTTGTTGCTATCGACCCAAATCTCTACGCGGCGATTCTTCTCGCGGCCAAGCTTAGTTAAGTTAGAGGCGATCGGTGCCATCTCACCTAAGCCTATCGAGCGTTGAATATTAATTCCGCGAGCAAGTAGCGCTTGTTCAACGGCTCTTGCACGTTGCAGAGACAAGCTTTTATTTATTACAGGGTCGCCAATACTGTCGGAAAAGCCGATCAACGTAGCTTGCTGACCCGGGTTGGATTCAAAGAATTGAATTACACGCTCCAAGTCTCGCACCGCTTTGTTATCTAAAACTACAGTGCCGCTTTTGAAACGGAAGTTTAGGGATAAACGCTGAGCATTCTTAACTGATTGAATATATTCCTGCGGGTAGGTATCCGTTAATACAGGCGTGGTTGGGTAGATATTCTGCGAAATAAATCCGGCTTTTTTTACAACATCCTGTCCCTCTTTAGACAGAACAAAGCTGATAAAGCGATGTGCTTCTGATTGCGTGCTAATGGTGCTCGGCTCGTATATATAAAGACGACGAACCAGCGGATAGTCTTCCGTAGAGATCGTGAAAGAGGTTGGGTAGATTGGTAAACCTTTTTCACCATCAGAGATTGCTAGGGCTTTAGCACGTAAAACATAAGGAAGGCCGATAAAGCCAATGGCTCCGGGTGTTTTACTTACGTTATCTGATAGTTCAACGCTGGATTCCAATCGCTCAGCAGCTTCAGAGAGTTTAACTCCGTGCTTTTTAAGCACCATGGATTTAAATGAGTCCCAAGTGCCCGAGTTGCTATCGCGGGCATATATCTTAACTGCTAGATCAGGGCCGCCTAACTCGCTCCAGTTAGAAATATTACCGGCAAACAGCTTAGCCAGATCTTCAGTACTGAGGTGAGCAATTGGGTTATCTGGGTTAACAATGACTGCCAAACCATCCATCCCAATGATGTGTTCGGTACTTTTAGATTTTAGATTGCCGTAACGGCTTTCTAACTGCTCAACTTCTTTGTCTTTGATTCGACGAGAAGCCATTGCAAGGTCAGTTTTATTTTCGTTTAGGGCTTTAAAGCCCGTGCTAGAACCGTGCGCATGAATTGGGATAACCGAGATCTCTTTTTTACCCGGGTAAGTAATCTCTAGGTTGTTTTCGACTTCAATATCACTTGCAACCAAAGTGGATTGCTGGGCTCCTTCGCTTGCGTAAAACGCTTTTAGCAGCTCTGGTGCAAGCACTTCACCGATCGTGTTTGAACCTTGGATGCGGAAAGGTGTTGTTTTAACAACCTCTTCAACTTCGACAACGGCTGCAGCTACAACGGGTACTGGTTGTATTGCTGGTGGAGTAGTTTCAACATTCTTAATTTCAGTTCTGGCCATTTCAACGGCTTTAGCAGGTTGAGCTGTAGTTGTCTCTACTGTCTGTTTAGGCTGCTCGGTCACCTGTGCTGCTGTGCTTGTAGATTTCGGCTCACTAATCGCTGCGATTGGTGCTTTAGCCTCTTGTGTTGTGCTAGAAAATTGGAATACAGCGAAGCCAAATACCAGTAAAACGACTGCGGCAATACCGTAGAAAATAGGTTTGTCGTTTGGCTCTTTATTCGATTTTTTCTTCTCTTGAGCTGGAATAGGCGCTGGCTTTGGCTCAGGTGGTAACTCGACCTCTTTAGCCAACTCTAGCTCGTCTGCTTCTAGCAGATCTTTATAGATCTTCTGTAGAGAGCGACTTAGCGGAAGCTCACTAATATCTACATTGAGTAAGATCGCTTTGCGGTAATCTCTTTCGTGGGTAAAGCGGTGTAGATCTATTTTTTCATGGCCCTGTTTTTCCAGCGCGTTCTTAAACTTCCAGATAAGGTCAAAAACAGTAGTCTTCACAGCAATACTCTCATCTATTTGTGTGGTGATCTGTCACGGAGGCGGCTATTGTAGGGGGCAAAGGTTGCTGCAATATGACAATGCAGACATATAACTTAAGATCTGTATTAATTAGCTAAATTGATCAGTGAGCAGAGTAATAGGGCATGTTACACACATATAAGATAGAGCCTGTTGTGCAAGAGGAAGTGACAGGCTGTGGAATCGCCTCTGTGGCTAATATCTTGGGTAAAACATATGCCGAGATGAAACAGATCGCCAATGCAATGGGGATCTTTGCGGACGACAAATCGCTCTGGTCTCAAACCGATTATGTTCGTCAGCTTTTGACGAGCCAGAATGTCTCGGTATCAAATGCAGAAACGCCGTTTAACACTTGGGAACAGTTGCCCGATTTAGCGCTTTTATCGATTAAGCACTATCAAGAAGAGGGTAAAGATTTTTGGCATTGGGTTGTGTTTCAAAGGCTAGAGGGGAAGCCATTTGTGTTGGATTCTGCAAGCTATCTGGACAGTAATATCAGAACCGATTTCGATCTAATGCAGCCGAAGTGGTTTATCGAGGTTTCTAAACCTTAATCACTAACATTCATTGTTAATCAAAAGCTTACCTCTCATTTTTTCTGATTCTTAAACTCCAAATCTGAAATTCTTGTCTATACTGCTCTAGCAGCTTGGTAAAAGCTTATAGATTTCAGTGCATAACATTCTCCGGCAACAACAAGAATAAGGAAGCGAAGTATGTCACGAGATAAATTTCGGTTGGTAACCCGTAGTGACTTTGATGGTTTAGTTTGTGCAGTTTTGCTTAAACATCTGGATCTGATTGATGATATTAAATTTGTGCACCCTAAGGATATGCAGGATGGCACAATCGATATAACCTCCAACGACATCACCACAAACCTGCCGTATGTCGAAGCTGCCCATCTCGTGTTTGATCACCACCTTTCTGAAACCATTCGAAATAAAGGCGAAAGAGATAACCATATAATTGATCCCGAAGCTCCATCTGCAGCTAGGGTCGTATGGTTACATTATGGCGGTATCGATGGTTTCCCTGATGAATGGACCGATATGATGGAAGCGGTCGATAAAGGTGATTCTGCGCAATATAACCAAGAGGAAGTGCTGAATCCTAAGGGATGGGAGCTGCTTAATTTCTTGATGGACGCCCGTACCGGTCTTGGCCGTTTTAGAGAGTTTAGAATATCCAACTACAACTTGATGATGGACCTGATCGATTACTGTAAAGATCACAATATCGAAGAGATCCTAGCGCTACCGGATGTGAAAGAAAGGGTCGACCTTTACTTTGAGCAAGAAGCGAAATTTAAAGACCAAATCAAACGTTGTGCTACCGTACATGGCAACCTCGTTGTTCTAGATCTGCGAAACGAAGAAACTATTTACGCCGGTAACCGTTTTGTTATCTACGCCTTATTCCCTGAATGTAATATCTCCATCCATGTCCTTTGGGGTCTAAAACAACAGAACACTGTATTTGCGACCGGTAAGTCGATTTTTGATCGAGGCTCTAAAACCAATGTGGGCGAGCTGATGCTGAAATATGGAGGTGGTGGACATCACGCTGCGGGTACTTGTCAGGTTGAGAATGACGCCGCTGAATCAACTTTAAATGAGTTGATCGGTCAGATTACGAAAGATGGCTAAAGCAACATCTTTTCTCTATCAATTAACCGAGTCTACCTGGGCTCGGTTTTAACTTTCTTCCTATATATCTCTGTATACAATGACATTTTATTCGGTTGGATAAGGCACCCTTAAGTTATGCATAAAGCTCTTTTGTTAATTGTGGGGTTAATGTTTGCGAGCTTTGTCCAAGCCGAATCACTCGAGCGCACTTTAAGGCTAGGTTGCGTTCAATGGCCACCGTATATCTCTGACAAGTTACCGGGTAAGGGGTTTTTAGCAGAGTTAAGTGACTTAATTGTCACCGCCTCTAATCAACACCTTGATGTAGTAATCATGCCTTGGAAGCGGGTGGTTAAGGGCGTTGATACGGGCGACTTGGATGGCTCGCTTTGTATGTTCAAAACCGAAGAACGCAAATCACGAATGCACTATATCGAGCCGCCACTTCTGATCGAGCAAACTGTAGTTTTCCATCGCAAAGAGTTTACCCCTGAAATTGAAAAACTAGCTGACTTAAACAACTACCATCTAGGGATTCTGGATGGCTCCAGTTATCAGAAGGATGAGTTTATTCAGAAGCACCCGAAACTAACGGTCGTAAACTCCTTTGAAAATATGTTCAAAATGTTGGCGAAAGGCAGAGTGGATATAGTGCTAGCCGAATATCGTAACGGTATGGCAGTGATTGCGGATACGCCTTCACTCGATTTTGAACAATTCTCCGTATTACCGTACTCCTATCAACATACAGACGTTCATATTGTTATCTCCCACAATGCTTACAAGAGTGAAGAGCTAGCAAGTCATCTAAACAAAGTCGCAGGGGGCGTTATCAAAAGCGCCTCCGCAAAGGCGCTATATGAACGTCATGGTATTTTGGAGCTACCTGAGCTTAAGCCCTTATCCTCGGAATAATTTTCATTATTCAAAGTACTGCTAACTGCCAAACTGCGGTTTTAAATTTTAACCGTGATTAATTCGAAGAGTTCACTGGTAGAACCTTTATGGATCCCAAAACAAGTTTGGGAAGACGGTACAAACTGGATCCCAAAACAAGTTTGGGATGACGGTACAAACTGACTCCCAAAACTGGCTGGAATGACGTTACAGACTAGGTCTCAAGCGTTAGATATTGGGAGAACTATATAGTTCGTCTTTCCAGCGAAGGCTGGAATCCATAACAAACCAAAGCCCAATAATTTTTTCGTACTCTTCAGATACCTAACGCCTAATAGCTAAGAAGCAGCATTCAATAAGAAACGTTTTTCATCGAAGGCTCTCAATAAGCACCTGCCGCATAATGCAGTTCATAACTATGGCTGTAGATCTCGAGAATATTGCCAAACGGATCTTCCATGTAAATCATGCGGTAAGGCTTTTCACCAGGGAAGTAATAGCGTGGTTTAGCCATACGTTTTTTACCGCCAGCCGCGACAATCTTTTCTGCAAGACCTTCGACATCAGGGTCCTGAACGCAGAAGTGGAAAATGCCGGTTTTCCAGTATTCAAAGTTATTTTCAGGGTTCTCCTGATTTTTGAACTGGAATAGCTCAACACCAATGCGATCGCCTGTTGATAGGTGTGCGATTCTAAAAGAGCCCCAATTAGGGCCAAACACGTCGGTACACATCTCACCTATGGCGCTGTCATCTTCAGTTATTTCAGTTGGTTCCATAATCAGATACCAACCTAGAACCTCTGTATAGAATTTCACTGCGGCTTCAAGGTCAGGTACAGAAATACCAATATGAGAGAAAGTACGTGGGTAAGGTTGATTCATCGTTATGCTCCAACAAGATTTATTGGAACCAGTTTATAAAGAGACTATCCTTATTAAAAATTATCATTTGAAATCAAAATAATAACTTATTGTTATGATTAATCCGCATCATCTTCGAACTTTTATTACCCTTGTTGAAACGCAACATTTCACGAAAACGGCTGAGTTATTACATATGACGCAACCGGGGGTTAGCCAGCATATTAAGAAACTAGAGACTCATCTGAATTGCCAGATCATCAGTCGCTTCGGTAAAAAGTTTGAGCTCACTGAAGCGGGTGAAGAGTTGTATGAGTTCGCACAAAAACAGTTTCAGGAAGAGTCCGCTCTTTTAGATAGGTTAACCGATGTACAAGCAGAGAAGGGTGAAATTAAGCTCGCCTGTTCAGGTTCTATGGTGACAAAGCTTTACCCTGATCTACTGCAATTACAGAAGCGTTATCCAGAGCTATGCGTCAGTATGGAAGCGGCTCCCAATCATGAAATCCTCAAACAGATAAAAGACAACAGAGTCGATCTGGGTTTAGTCACCCAGCTGATCAATGATGTTGAATTAGAACAGGGTCTTCTTGGGCATGATCCATTGTGCCTCGTTATACCTAAAGGATTTGACGCCGATTGGGATGGATTAATGGCGTTAGGCTTTATCAATCACCCAGACGGCCACCATTACGCTGTGCAGATATTGGAGAATAATTTTGCTGAACATTTCAGAGGGATGGGAGAGATAAAACAGTCGGGGTATATCAATCAGTTAAGCCAGATCTTACTGCCAGTGGCTGAAGGCTTGGGATTTACCGTATTGCCCAAATCCTCGATTGTGGGGTCTGTCTATTATGAAGCCATCGAAATTGCTGACTTAACCGATGTCGTTAAAGAGCCAGTGTACAGAGTGCAGAAAAAATACCGTCCATTTCCAAAGCGATATGAACTGCTTGAAAGTGTTCTGAAACAGCATTTTGAGAACACGTAAAGAGCTCATAATATCTTTAAAGCGCCCCATCTCTATTGTCGGCCCTTAAGCTACAGAAAAGGTGCATAGGCATTTTCAATCCGATATGCTCAGTCACCTAATGCTATAAAAAGGATTTTTATGAAGTTTTTGGTCACTGGAGCGAATGGTTTTATTGGCAGTGCTGTTGTTGAGGCACTGCTCGCTCATGAGCATAGCGTGGTTGCGGTTGGACGCAGTGTTACAGGTAAAACTAACCGACCAAATCTTCAATGGATTAGTCAAAACCTCCAAACGGCTATAACCCCTGCTGATTGGTTACCTCTATTAGACGGTATAGATGGCGTTATTAATTGCGCCGGTATCTTAAGAGCCTCCTCTGCAAACGATTTCGAAACCGTTCATATCAAAGCGCCTTTAGCATTGGCTAAAGCATGTCATGAAAAAGGGATTAAACGATACATACAGTTATCTGCTTTAGGTGAGCCTGAGCAGGGCGAGTTCATTGCGAGTAAACACCGATTTGATCAGCAGCTATTAGAGCTCATACCTTCTGCTACGGTGCTACGACCGTCGGTGGTAACCTCGTTAAGAGGCTCTTATGGCGGCTCTTCCACGCTTCGAGGTTTAGCAGCATTTCCACAAGTAATGCTATTGCCGGGGAGCGGTGAGCAAAAGATACAACCGATTTTTTTAGAAGATCTTGCAGAGTTAATGGTTGAGGCTGCAACCACAGAGTCTATATCCGGTGTTATCGAAATTGGCGGGCCTGATACCGTCAGTATCAAAGATTACCTTACCGCTGTAAGAGGCTGGTTAGATATTCCTACCCGAGGCTCTATCAATGTTCACATGGGGTTAATCAACCTCAGCTGTACTATTGGCGATAAGCTCAAAGCAGGGCCTTTAAACAAAACTATCTGGACAATGTTGCAGCAGGGTAACGTGCTGAATGATTCCGAGGCTCAGCAGCAATTCAAAACAAAACCACGAAGTGTAACAACCGCTTTTAATCAGCAGGCGAGTTTTGTTCAAGATCGCTGGCATGCCAAGCTGTTCCTCATCCAGCCTCTGATCTGGTTTTTACTTACGGTTATCTGGTTTATGTCTGCAGCCGCTGGTTTTTGTGCTGAGCCAGAAGGCTTTGCCCCGATCTTATTAGCTGTCGGTTTCCCGCAAGCATGGCATTTCAGTTTGGTGATGCTCACCAGTGTTTTAGATCTGGTACTGGGCTTGATGATACTGATTCGATTCAGGGAGAACTTAACCCTCTGGCTGATGTTACTCAGTACTCTTGGTTATAGCAGCTTACTCGGCATAATGGCTCCAGAGCTTTGGTTAGATCCATTAGGCGGACTCCTAAAAAATCTGGCGATAGTTCCTCTCATACTGGTTTATATGGTGATGAGGCAAGCACGCTGATGGGTTACATGACGCTAAAACTGATCCATATCCTCTCATCTACAATTCTGTTTGGTACCGGATTAGGCACCGCTTTCTATATGTGGCGAGCGCAGCTAAGTGGCGATTTATCTACATTTAGAATCGTTGCAAAAAATGTCGTTCTTGCCGATTGGGTGTTCACAACACCAGCCGTCATCATCCAGCCCTTAACGGGTATAGGTATGATGTATCTAGCCGGATTTAGCTGGCAGCAACCTTGGTTATATTGGAGCTTCTGCCTATTTATCTTAGTGGGGGCGTGTTGGCTTCCAGTGGTGTTTATCCAGATCAAAGTGGCAAAACTACTGCAGTCAGATCAGCCGGATCTGCAACGTATTAAACGCTTAATGTTTTGTTGGTATAGCTTGGGCGTACCTGCTTTTTTGGGTGTGATCGGAATATTTTATTTAATGGTGAGTAAAGCAGCCTAATGAGAGAAAGTTTAAGAAAGAAGATCATCGAAGTCTGCGATAAGAAGATTGCGAGTAAGGGAGACAATGTGGGTATCTCGTTCTACGCATTCTTCAAAAACAAAAATGATGATCCAGAGCTATTAATGGAAGCTGCCGAGTGGTGGATCAAAACTCACCAGCTCGATCACTTTGAGAAGGCCGTGAAGATTAGGGAAATGGTTAAGTCTAACTAGCTATCGCACTGTCTACAGTGCCGTGTGTAACAAGTACCTGCTCTAGTAACCCAAGCATCATCAGAGAACTCCCAAGGTGTGGAAGCACCTCTACACTGATATTTTTATTCCTCATAGATGCTCTCTCTGCCTCTTGAGGGATATCTTCATGAACGTGTATACCGGCTGATAAAAAATAGGGCAGTATTTTTATGTCGGTCGATCCTTGTTGGATACACTTATCTATTGCTTCCTCGATTGAAGGGCGCGCTAATTCTAGAAATGCAGTCTCTATAATCGGGTATTCATTATGAATCTTGTTCTGGAGTGAGGCCGTGAGCTCAAGTACTTCGTTGTTAGAATGTTCACGTCTACTACCGTGGGCCACAATGACGAGTGACTTCATCATATTTCCTGTCAATGTTGGGTTATATGTACAACTAAACTAAGTTCAGATTTATCTAAATGGGTTGAGGATGAGCACTCAAGATTGAGCTTTGTTCAGCCGCCAAGGTTTTCCCTCGCAAGTGTGATAATGCTTACAGGTTTTTCTACAGCCTCTGCATGGAAGTCTGTAGTTGGAGGAGGGCTTGTTTGTACTTGATGAATCAGGAGTGGTTTTCATGCATCACCGGCTTCTATTGACTGGTTAAGCACTATTTACGCGGGTTGAGTTTGATTGGATCAGAATAAGGTGGGTCGAAAGCAGTTTTTATTTGATCCTAATCATCCTTACTTAGCTTTCTAAGAGTGGGGCTGAATTAAGGGAGCTGCTAATTAAGTCAGCTCCCATTAGGATACTATTCTGCTAGGGCTAATGCTGCCATTTTCATGGTGCTGTCAAAGGACTCGCAGCCTGCGATAAATAAACCGTTATGGCAGAACATCGCATCGGTGATGCCTGTCTCATCTTGAAGTGCTTTACCGGATAATCCTGCCCACGATTTAGGTAGTGATTTTTTATCCTCAAAAGAGCCGGGTTTTACTGGAATGGCCTGAATACGCCATTGACCTGTATCGGATGGATAGACGATATACAAAGCTTCTTTAGATAGGGCGTGTACGGTTCTTTTCCAAGGAGTGTATTGCTCTAACACAATCACTCGAGGGTCTTCGGCATTCTCTATGGCTTTCGCAACGATATCTTTGGCGCTGATTCCACCGTCAGCCGATGCAATAAAGCGGTTTAACACACGAGAAGCAAAATCAACCGCTTCATCAAAGCCCTCATCGAAATGCGTCTCTTCCTGCCAAGTTGGGTTAAACATAGAGATGGTTTGGCTAAGACTTACCCCTTTAGCAACGCCATCACCATAACCGCAATCGATCGCATCAATGGCTGAAACCAAATCCGCATCCACCGCATTAGCGACTTCAGCATTGCCTTGGCAAATCTCAATGCCATATTTCTGCCAAATCAATCCGAATGAGGAGTAGGGAATACCGTTCTCACGCTCACCTGCACCACCGCGTTGGTGATGATCAAACCGACCTGTGTCAGGCTCATATTCACCACCAACATCAACCACAATATCAGCCTGACGGATAAGCTCTTCATCACGTGTACGGATTAGCTTAAAAGAGGGAAAAACAGCTCTAAGCGCAGCGATACTAAAAACATCATCTGCATGAAAATTACCGCTGTGCGTTACTATCGTGATATCAGGCATTTCTATTGCGTCATTTAAGTGTGGAAAGAAGGCAGCTAACCAAACCCTAGTGGTTAGGCTCGCTATTGAGACGTGACTGTCATCGTCTAATTGATGGAGCGGATACTATACGAAGGTAACTGAGAAGAATAGGGGGCTTCTGTATCTAGTGACTCTAGCTATAACTGCTGATAGTGGTCAGTGTTTATCTGGATTTTTGAGACAGGCATACTCCTTTAATGTCTTATTCTAGCTCCTTAAGCGCTGCAATGACTTTCTTGCGTTGAGCCGTGACTATATCGAGTTTCTTACTCAGGAGGTTTCTTTCTGTTTCATCTTGTTCATCAGCCATTTTTTCTTTTAGTTGTTTCTTTTTCTTTTTTAATTTTTGCTGGATGTCCTTAAGGCATCTCTTTCGTTCACCCTTTTTCAGCTTCTCATCGTTGAGATATTCTTGGGTGATTTCTAAAAGCTTAAGCAATTTCACAATCTTAACTCCAATTAATCCATGCTGAGATGTTATTTGTTATCTTCTAAAATTTCGGCAACTTCATCATCGTTAAGTGCCACGCTGCGCACTGCCTCATTCATATCCAGATTTCCGCTAGCGAATAGGGACTCACCCATCTGAATCAGGTTTTTGGCAACACCATAAGCATAGTTGGCGTCATTCATCATCGAAGTTGCCATTACTGCAGTAATTTTTTTGTCGCGAATCAGCCTTTCCATCTCACCGTTTACAGTCACGTCATTTGCTTTCATATCAAGCTTTAGATTATCTAGAGAAAGAATGTTTGAAGCATCTTCATCATCATTGCGAATATTATCCAGTTCACGCATCAGTTTACCCAGTTGAATACGGAACTTGTTGTATTCTGCACGGATGTGGCAGTTTGGAGAGAGAATGTACTGTGAAAGGTTCTTGTTCATGTGCTTGGTATCTTTAATTGCCTCCACAATGTCTCGCCCTGCGGCGCGCAGCCTGAACAGCTCATCACTTTGTTCCGGGGTCATATTCGATTGCGCGCTACTGATGAACTTTACGATGTCACTGTAGAGCCCTTTGATACTCTTTTCATACTCGTCGTCAAAATCGATTGGAATTACGTTATTGTCTTGTCTGACGACATCTTCAAGATCTTTATCCGACAAAATATCATCGCGATGTAAACTCAAGCCGTGGGCGAGGATGGCGAATGCGTTGTCATACAATCTCAATGTCTCTTTACGCACTGCCTCTATCGCTGTGTCTGGTAGCTCTTCAACTGCTTCATTGAGATAGATAGGTTTTTCTCTGGGCTGCACTGTTTCAGGCATAGCTTTAATCAAAGAGTTGGCCAGTTTCTCGATGAAAGGCATCATCGCAACCACACCGATTGCATTGAAAATGGTGTGAAATACGGCCAGCTTCAAGGTGTAATCATCTGCGTCAATCCCAACCCAAGCACTGAACCCATCTACAAAATTGGCAATCTGGTAGATAAACACAATGGCGATGAACGCAGTGACCATGTTAAATATCAAGTGGGCTACAGCCAGACGTTTACCCTGCACATTGGCACTCAACGAGCCAATGATGGCAGTGATAGTAGTACCTATATTGGCACCAATCGCCAGGGCCAAAGCGTTTTCATAAGTGATCTGTTGTGCAGCCAGAGCAGTAATTATGATCACCAGTGTTGCATGGCTGGACTGCATAATCACCGTAGCGGCTACACCGATAAGGGTGAAAAGCATAATCCCGGCATAGCCCGAAACTGCAAAAGCTGTCAGGTCAATGGTATCGCGAAAGGCCTCAAAACCCTCTTTCATATGGTGGATACCGAGGAATAGGAAACCGAGCCCCGCAAGAATATAGCCGATGCCGTTCATCGTTCTCGATTTCTGGAAAATCAGAATAATTCCGAATACCAGCATTGGCATAGCGTAGGCAGAAATCTTTACCTTCATGCCCAAGCCTGCAATTAACCAAGCGCCGGTGGTCGTGCCAAGGTTAGCACCAAAAATTATTCCGATTCCGGCGGCTAAGCCAATAAGACCGGCACTTAAGAAAGAGATAGTAATAACTGAAACCAATGAGCTGGATTGCATAACAGAGGTGCTGACCACACCTAATGTCAGTGATTTCCATGGGCCATCGGTCGTTTTACGTAGTATTCGCTCCAACACTCCGCCAGTGAAGGATTTGAAGCCTTCTTCAAGGGCAAGCATCCCGAAAAGGAAAATAGCAACGCCGGCAGCAATTTCCTTGAAGTTCGGACTGATCCAGAAACCCCAAGCCAAAATCGCAAGCATGGTGAATAAAATTATCTTCCTGAACATTTACGAGCGTTACCCTTGTCGATTTTTTAAATGCAACTCAGCTTTAAAGGTAGAATTACATTGAGTATTTAACTTATTGAAAAATAGGCTATATCTATATTTCTAGCATCATTCCTCGTAATGTGAAGAAAAGAATGGCTGCCATGATGCCTGCCGCAGGGACGGTGATGACCCAGGCCGCAGCGATTTTTAACAATGCCGAACGTTTAACCAATTCTGTACGGTAGATTTTCTTCAGGCTTTTGCGCTCTTTCTTGTTTAGTTCAGCAGACGCTTTGTGCTCTTTTAACTGTTTGAGCAGCAGGCCTTTTTCTTCGATGCTCGCATTCTCGAATGTATCGATGAACTGCTGAACCTTCTCTTCGTCTTCTTCCGGATGATGTGCGTGTATCTCTGCGATTTTCTTCGCATAGTTGGCTTTCAGATACTCACGCAAGAAGCCAACACCGAAAACCCCACCAACGGCAATATGGGTTGAAGATACTGGCAGTCCTAGCTGGGAAGCTATGATTACGGTAATCGCTGCTGCCATTGCGATAGAGAAAGCGCGCATCTGGTTAAGTTCAGTGATTTCAGAACCTACCGTTTTTATCAGTTTCGGGCCATACAAAGCTAAGCCAAGCGCGATACCAAGGGCACCAATCATCATTACCCATATTGGAATGCTGGCTTTGGCAGAAACTTCACCACTCATAATGGCATCATTTATCGCGGCAAGCGGACCAACAGCATTGGCAACGTCATTCGCACCATGAGCAAAGCTCAACAATGCCGCGGCAAAGATTAATGGGATTGTGAATAAAGAGTTAACGGAATCTTTAGTGTTCTCAAGTTTATCTGCCGCAGATCTAATCATAGGTTTTACAATCACATAGACAACGGCAGCCGCTAAAGCGCCAATTAATGCGGCAGTGGTAAAGTCTAGTTTCCAGATTTTCTTCAGACCTTTCAGCGCAAGGTAAGTAGAGAATGCCCAAGCCATGACAGTAACTAAAATAGGCACCCATTTTTTGGCTGCGGTGATCATGTCGGTCTGATAAGTAATGTTCTTTTTGATGAGCATTAGGAAAGAAGCAGCGATCACACCACCCATTACAGGGGAGATAACCCAACTGGCGGCAATCATACCCATTTTGTCCCAGTTGGCGACGGCAACACCACCTGCAGCCATACCGGCACCTAATACGCCACCCACAATTGAGTGGGTAGTCGAAACAGGTGCACCTAATGACGTGGCGATATTAAGCCATATAGCCGCAGAGAGGAGGGCAGCCATCATTAGCCAGATAAATGTATCCGCATCCTGAATAACTTCAGGATTGATGATGCCTTTTTTGATGGTGCTCACTACATCACCACCGGCCAGTAAAGCCCCCGCAGCTTCGAAAACTGCAGCAATGATAATGGCACCGGTTAATGATAAAGCCTTGGAACCAACGGCTGGACCTACGTTGTTTGCCACATCATTAGCACCGATATTCATCGCCATATAACCACCGATCATGGCCGCAGCAACAAGCATAATACCGTTTGGAACGTTACCCACCGTTGAGTAACTGTACATAATGACCCCTACAATAAAGAGGATTGCGTAGCCTAGCCTGACGATTTCAGGTCTGCCGAAGAGTGTAGCCTGCTCTAGTTTGTCGAGTTGGTTGATATCCACTTCCGTTTTACTCCTCAGGTTTACGCCTAAATGGACTAATTTTCAGTTAGTTCCTAAGTGTTCCGTTCGTCACGAAATAGAAATATATGATTAACAAATTTAACTTTCTGCATGGTTTAAAACCATTGAGCAGATCAATAAAACAAACGTTAAAGTAATTAATTCGAAGAGTGGAGGTTTTGGTAAAAGAGGGTCAGATTTTTAAAGGGGGGATCGGAGCAATGGTTTTTCCTAGCCACTAGCCTCTAACAACTAACAGCCATGAAGCGGTGTTCTCTAGCCGCAGCCGTTCTGTTAAACATACTTTGCTATATGCTTTGAATCTCCTCAAATGCTAGACTGAGAGCAGAAATTAATCGGAGGCTCTATGTCAGCTGCATTCGAAAGAGTTATTGATGAAATAGACTCCTTGTCTCCAAAGGAGAAGGCGCTCGTGGCTCATCGTCTGATTGAGTCACTGGATTCAACACAGGATGAAGATGTTGAGCAAGCTTGGAAAGAATTAGCTGAAAAGCGTCATGATGCTTTGTTATCTGGCGAAGCTAAAGCGATATCTTGGGAAGAGATAAAACAGCAGGTAAAGTAAAGGGCTAGGATGCCAGAGATCAAATTTCACCCGGATGTGAGCCAAGAAGTCAGAACTGCATACCAATGGTATGAAGAGCAAGCCCAAGGGTTAGGCGATGACTTTCTTATCGAGCTTGAATATTCATTTAAGCTTATCCGAAAACAACCAAATACGTGGCCTGCTTTTAGTGCAAGAACACGTCGTTTCCTCCTAAATAAATTTCCTTTTTCTGTCATCTATACCCCATCTACAGAAGTCATTTTGGTGTTGGCTGTTATGCATAATCGCAAAAGGCCGAGCTATTGGGAGGAGAGGGAATGAGTAAGCTAGGATTTAGATTTAGATTAGGACGCTCAAAAGGGCTTTACCCCTTTAATCATTAATCAGATGTCCCGGTGATCGTAGCTACAACTACTGATAGTGGTTAGTGTTAAGGGTTCGCTGTAAGTTAGAAGTCCAATAAAAGGCTCTGACCCCTTAAATTACTGAAGTTTATTTCGCTGTAACCTCTCGAAATAATGTGTACTATCTTTGGGAGGTTATGAATGCATTTGGGGAAGTAATGTAAGGAGTAACTGATTGTCTGTTCTTGATATTTATTCAATTGATGCACGCTGTGAGTTTGAGAAGGGATTTCTCATGCCATTTATTTGTACTGTAAATAGATCTTTTTATTATGCGAAAGGTTCCAATACGCAGCCTAAAGGGCTTATCAATGAGTGGGTTTGTGCGTGTTTAGCAAAAAAATTTGGCTTACCAGTACCTGAATTTTGTTTGCTAAGGTTGGACTCGTGTTTGAAAGGGATAGTAAGCGAAGAATGGGTACATGACTTGGGATTTGAATTTTTATTTGGGTCTAAATCAGTTGCTCCTTGTGAGAAAATAACAATATCAGATATTGAAAATTACCCACCTGACTTAAAAAGGGATATTTTAGTCTTTGATGCTTGGATTCTAAATAATGACAGGATGTTAACTGCTTCGGGAGGGAATCCTAATTTATTAATCACCATGCCAAAAGCAGAGCTTAAAGTAATAGATCATAATTTGGCATTTGATACCGAATTCAATCAAAAAGATCTGAGAAATTTTCATGTGTTTTCTAAAGTCTTAGAGACTCATCCGATACAGCTACCTGAACAAGCTGATTACTGTGAGAGGTTTGAGTCAGTAATGGATGATTTTGATGACATAGTTAGTCAGATTCCAGATGAATGGTTAGAGTCTCTTTCTTGCTCGGGTGCATATCTATCAGAAATAAAAGGTATACTTAACAAGTATAAAGATGAGAGCTATTGGGGGTGGCTGACATGAAGAAGTTTGCATGCCAGTACAAAGTTATTAGGTTTGCGCCATTTGCAGAAACAGGAGAGTTTGCCAACGTTGGTGTGGCCCTTCTATGTCCTGCTTCACGTGAATTTATTTTTCAACTTGCTCCTAAGAGATTTGGTCGTGTTACCAGCTTTTTTGAGGGGATGGATCCTGCTGTGTATCGAACTACCATCGAACATCTAAGCAAGGAACTTAATAGATTTAAAAATCTAGTATCAATAGATACGCATGAAGGGCTAGTTAAACAGCTTTTTGAGGATTTACTAAGAGAAAAGGGGTCGATTCTCCGTTTCTCTGACACTGGTGTTCTTCTTACCGAGAATATGGATCAAGCTTTAGAAGATCTGTATGGATTTCATGTTGGTCGGAGGTTTATTAATAGGAGCCACCGAGAGCAAGAAATGGTGAAACGGCTTCGGGTTAGTTTGCAGCAATTTGACCTTCAGAAGGTTTTCAAAAAACAAAATTTGACAGATGGTTTACATGAGGCAAATTTCCCTTTCGTTCGTGGCGCAGCAGATAGGCCTTTGGCAGCAATAAAACCTCTTGCGTTTGACCAAGCAGCTAAGAAAGGGGTGGTGGAAAATGCAGATCAGTGGTTCGCTAAGTTACGAAGTTTGGTTGGGGCAAATGTAATAGCGCCTGAGAAGCTTTTGATTAGTATGGCTGATCCTATTTTAAAAAATCAGACAGATAACGACCTCGTCAAAGGTTACCTTGGTCAAATACGGAAAGAGCTTTGTAAAATAGGTGTCAAGGCAGTCCATGCGGATGATAAATCTGCAGTTGATGGTTTCCTTCGGATGCAGGCTGAGGGAAAAGCCTAAATAATTTGAAAATATTTTAAGGTTTACATAAAAAACCGAACCCCAAAGGTTCGGTTTTTTGCTTTTTCTAACAGCCACGAAGTGGCGTTCTCTAGCCGAAGGCGTCCTAAAAGCGAAGCGATCTCTAGGCGAAGCCGTCCTGTTAGTTACCCCTCCTCAGGCTCATACCCCAAGTTAGGTGCCAACCAACGCTCAGCTTCAGACATCTCCATACCTTTACGCTTCGCGTAGCTTTCTACTTGGTCTTCGCTGATTTTCGCAACACCGAAGTATTGTGATTCAGGGTGGCTGAAGTAGAAGCCGCTTACCGCTGCGGTTGGTAGCATTGCGTATGCATCAGTCAGCGTCATGCCAGTGTTCTTCTCAACATCTAGCAGTTCCCAAAGCAGGCCTTTCTCTGTGTGCTCTGGGCATGCAGGGTAACCTGGAGCAGGGCGGATGCCTTTGTATTTCTCGGCGATCAGATCTTCGTTAGATAGCTGCTCGTCAGATGCATAGCCCCAGATCTCTTTACGCACTTTATCGTGCATCATCTCAGCTAGGGCTTCGGCAAAACGGTCTGCCAGGGCTTTAACCATGATGGAGTTGTAGTCATCGTGATCCGCTTCGTATTTCTCTACCAGTTCATCACAGCCGTGACCTGCGGTTACCGCAAAGGCACCAAGGTAGTCTTGTTTGCCAGATTCTTTTGGTGCTACGAAGTCGGTTAGACACATATTGGCTTTACCAGCGACTTTTTCAGTTTGCTGACGTAGGTGATGTAGCTGCATCAATATTTCGCTGCGGTTCTCATCTGTGTATAGCTCAATATCGTCGTGGTTAACGCTGTTCGCTGGGAAGATACCAACAACGGCTTTAGCGGTTAGTAGTTTCTGATCCACCAGATCTTTTAGCATCGCTTGCGCATCTGCAAATAGGCGAGTCGCTTCTTCACCGATGATTTCGTCATTCAAGATGCGAGGGTAGCGACCTGCTAGTTCCCACGAGTGGAAAAATGGCGTCCAGTCAAAGTACTCTTGAATATCGCTTAGGGCAATATCATCAAATACATGAATACCCGGTTTTAGCGGTGCTGGTGGGGTGTAGTTATCCCACTCGATTTGGTATTTGTTTTCACGTGCTGCTTCAAGAGTTACACGACGCTTGTCGTTCATACGTGCCGCGTGACGGTCTCGTACCGCTTGGTACTCTTCTTGAATCTCTTTTACGTAACCAGTTTTCTTTTCACCAAGTAGGTTAGAGGCAACATTTACCGCACGCGATGCGTTAGTTACGTGTACTACTTGATCGCGGTGGAATACAGGATCGATCTTAACCGCTGTGTGGGCTTTAGATGTGGTCGCACCGCCAATCAGTAGTGGAATATTAAATTCCTGACGTTCCATCTCTTTGGCAACGTGAACCATCTCATCTAGAGATGGGGTGATCAGACCAGACAAACCGATTAGATCAGCGTTCTCTTCGCGCGCAGTACGTAGGATTGTTTCTGCTGGCACCATTACACCAAGATCAATGATCTCGTAGTTGTTACATTGCAGTACTACACCGACGATGTTTTTACCTATATCGTGTACGTCACCTTTAACGGTTGCTAGGACGATCTTACCGTTAGAACTGCTCGCGCCGTCTTTCTCTTCTTCGATAAACGGCATTAGGTAAGCAACGGCTTTTTTCATTACACGTGCAGATTTTACTACCTGTGGTAGGAACATCTTACCGGCACCGAACAGGTCACCCACCACGCTCATGCCATCCATCAATGGACCTTCAATTACATGAAGTGGACGGTCGTGGTTTTGACGTGCTTCTTCGGTGTCGTCTTCGATAAATTCGGTGATACCTTTAACTAGTGCGTGCTCAAGACGCTTATTAACGTCCCACTCGCGCCACTCTTGCGTTTTAGTATCTTCTTGTTGCGAACCATCGCCGCGGTATTTCTCAGCAATATCCAGTAGACGTTCAGTGCCGTCTTCTCGGGTATTCTGGATTACGTCTTCTACTGCTAGGCGTAGTTCTTCTGGTAGATCATCGTAGATTGCCAACTGACCGGCGTTAACGATACCCATATCCATGCCTTGCTGAATTGCATGGTAAAGGAACACACAGTGGATCGCTTCTCGCACCGGGTTGTTACCACGGAAGGAGAAGGATACGTTGGAAACACCACCGGAGATCTTCGCGTATGGTAGGTTCTTTTTGATCCAGCCTGTTGCTTGAATAAAGTCGACTGCGTAGTTGTTGTGCTCTTCGATACCAGTTGCTACGGCAAAGATGTTTGGATCGAAGATGATGTCTTCTGGTGGGTAGCCCACTTTATCAACAAGTACGCGGTAGGAGCGTTCGCAGATCTCGATCTTACGCTCGTAAGTATCAGCCTGACCTGTTTCATCAAAGGCCATTACAACTACAGCGGCACCGTAGCGGCGCAGCTTTTTCGCTTGCTCGATAAAGTTCTCTTCGCCTTCTTTAAGGCTGATAGAGTTAACAACCCCTTTACCTTGGATGCACTGAAGACCCGCTTCGATTACATCCCACTTGGAGGAGTCGATCATGATTGGTACGCAAGCGATGTCTGGCTCAGACGCGATCAGGTTAAGGAACTTAACCATCGCTGCGTGAGCATCCAACATGCCTTCGTCCATGTTGATGTCGATGATCTGGGCACCGTTCTCAACCTGTTGACGAGCAACATCAAGTGCTGTTTCGTAGTCCTGCTCTTTGATCAGACGTTTGAACATCGCAGAACCGGTAACGTTGGTACGCTCTCCAACGTTAACGAATAGGGTATCTTCGCCAATGTTCATTGGCTCAAGACCCGATAGACGACACTCTACTGGTAGTTCAGGAAGCTGACGCGGTTCAGCTTTTTCGGCAGCTTCACGAATCGCTTTGATGTGTGCTGGGGTCGTACCACAGCAACCACCGATAATATTTAGGAAGCCAGACTGCGCCCACTCGCCGATCTCTTCAGCCATCTGCTCAGGTGTTTCATCGTAACCACCAAAGGCGTTTGGCAGACCAGCGTTAGGGTGAGCAGAAACGTGAGTCTCAGAAATACGAGACAGTTCTTCTACATACTGACGCAACTCATTAGGACCTAGCGCACAGTTAAGGCCAACAGAGATTGGCTTAGCGTGGCGAACGGAGTTCCAGAATGCTTCTGTCGTTTGGCCGGATAGGGTACGACCGGATGCATCGGTGATCGTACCGGAGATCATCACTGGCAGACGGATGTCGTTTTCTTCGAAGTAAGTTTCTACTGCGTAGATAGCCGCTTTGGCATTTAGAGTATCGAAAATAGTTTCGATCAGGATGATGTCAGAACCACCTTCAATCAAACCGTCAATTGATTCTGTGTACGCTTCAACCAGCTCATTAAAGGAAACGTTACGGTAAGCTGGATCGTTTACATCGGGAGAGATAGAACAAGTACGGTTTGTTGGGCCAAGTACACCTGCTACATAGCGCGGGCGATCCGGTGTTTCGGCTGTAATTTCGTCACAAGCTTCACGCGCTAGTCGTGCTGCTTCTACGTTGATCTCACGGCTGAGTGATTCCATCTCGTAATCAGCCATAGCGATCTGGGTCGCGTTGAAGGTATTGGTCTCGATGATATCAGCACCGGCCAATAGGTATTCTTTGTGAATTGCTTTGATGATATCTGGCTTAGTTAGTACCAAAAGGTCGTTATTACCTTTGACCTCGATGTGCCAGTCAGCGAAACGTTCGCCGCGGTAATCCGCTTCTTCAAGCTTGTAATCCTGAATCATGGTACCCATACCACCATCCAGAATCATAATGCGTTTTTTAAGGCTCTCTGAAAGCGTTTCAATCAAAGTTTTATCGGTCACAGTTAAATACCTAAATCAGCGACTACTAGAATAAGGACGCTATTGTAAATCAATTAGTTAAGAAAGGGAGTGAGGAAAGTTAATCTATTGATGAACTTCGCTCAATTTGAGCTGAGCAAAGCTAATAAATAGCACTAATTTAGCTATGTCTTTAGTATTGGGTCCTATATGAGGGGCGGGTATTAAATCTGTTTGTGCTAAAGAATGCTCAATAACCCCTTAATATTTTCCCAGATGGTGGTAGAATAGCCGCCCTTTGTGCAGTGCGAATATATCTCGAAGGGCAAAAATGTCAGTCCTTTAGACGTTTTTCGTATTATGTGCAGCGCAAAATACTGGTTAAAATGCGGTTTTTTGTGGACGAGCTTTCCTGTCATACCGTTAAAAAGGGTAGAAACAGGTACAGCGTTGATGTGTTACTCATATTTCTTCGGCCAAAAGCTGAGATGGGTAGCGAAAGGGGGCAACCGGGTTTAACCCTGGTAAAGATGAGCAAACGCAGGATTTAGTCTATGCTGCAGACATTCTTAAAGTGCAAGCTACACCGTGTAACAGTAACTCACGCTGAGCTTCACTATGAAGGTTCATGTGCAATTGATGGTGTACTGCTTGATAAGTCAGGCATTCGTGAATACGAATTAATTCACATCTACAACATCAATAATGGTGAGCGTTTTACCACTTATGCAATCCGTGCAGAAGAGAACAGCGGTATTATCTCTGTAAATGGTGCGGCGGCGCATAAAGCAAGTAAAGGTGATCTACTGATCATCGCTTCTTACGTTCAATTGGACGACAAAGAAGTTGACGAACACCAGCCAACACTTTGCTACTTTGAAAATGCGAAGTCAGATGGCGGCGTAGGCGCAACTGATGAAGAGCTTCATCAGCGCAACGTGCTAACAGGTATGAAACGCGCAATTCCTGTTCAGCCGAAAGATATCTGATCAAGATTTTTTAAAAGCCACTCACCATTGAGTGGCTTTTTTGTTTAGAGAACCCGCCGAGTGCGGGTTTTCTTTTGTCTATATGTTTGTAGAGAATCCCACTGAGGTATGAATTTTTAGGCCTAATATCGCCTTGCATGGTAGGGCTATTGCGGGTAAATTGGCGCCCAGAATATTGCTTAGGCAAACATAATAAGCACACCAAAATACAATATTAGGAGTTACACGTGGAACTCGCATGTCTTGACCTTGAAGGGGTATTGATCCCAGAAATCTGGATCGCTTTTGCTGAAGAAACTGGTATTGAAGAATTAAAAGCGACGACTCGTGATATTCCTTGTTACGACGAGCTAATGCAGCAGCGTCTTCGCATTCTTGATGAGCACGGCCTAAAACTTCCGCAGATTCAAGAAACAATCAGCAAGCTTGAACCTCTTGAAGGTGCTGTTGAGTTTGTTAATTGGTTGCGTGAGCGTTTTCAGGTTGTGATCCTATCTGATACGTTCTACGAATTCTCTCAGCCGCTAATGCGTCAGCTTGGCTTCCCAACACTTCTTTGCCACAAGCTAGAAGTAGATGAAGATGGCCGTATCACTGACTACACTTTGCGTCAGAAAGATCCTAAGCGTCAGTCTGTTCGTGCGTTCCAGCTGTTGAACTACCGTGTAATCTCTGCAGGCGATTCTTACAACGATACAACTATGCTTAAGCAAGCAGAAGCGGGTATCTTGTTCCATGCGCCTGATAATGTAATTGCTGAGTTCCCTCAGTTCCCAGCAGTACACACGTACGAAGATCTGAAAAAAGAATTTATCAAGGCGAGCAACCGCGATCTAAGCCTGTAAGCTCTTTCCTACTTAATCTACCACTCAAAAAAACCTTATTTTGGGTGGTAGATTAGGCATTCTCCCCAAGCCTTTCTTATTAGTTTTTGTTAATATATTTCGCATCGTCGTTTAAGCGCCGGATTTATTCTTCCTCTTATTTAAGGTATTTACCCTATGCCTCTGGCAAAGATCATCAGTGCTAATTCTCTACTATCCGACCAATTGGTTGGTATTTTGGCTGAGGACTATCAACTGGAAATATCTTCTTGCTTGAGAGAGGTGTGTGTAGATAGTGATCTAGTGTTACTTGATCATGACCTTGTTGGCCAGTATGACGAATCTGAATTAGTTACGGCTATCCAGCAGTATGAGCACCTGCATGTTCCGGTCATTTTAGTTTGGAACAATGCGGAGGACGATTATCGTGAGTTCGCGATTGAAGTGGGCTGTTCTGATTATCTAAGACCTCCGTTTTTTCCATCGGTTGTAAATGCCAAGTGTAAAACTTATATCAGCTTGGCTAAACTCAAGCAGAACTTTACATCGCGTGCAGCAACAGGTGTGCCTACGAGTGCAGTACCTGCTGGTGATCTAGTTGATGTAACAGAGCTATTGGCCGTTCAAGATGCGGCAATCTTATGTTTGGCGACAATTGCTAGAATCCGTGACCATTCTACCGGGAACCATATTCTTAGAACTCAGCACTATGTAAAAGCATTAGCTGAGCACCTTTATAAGAATCCTGCTTATCATGACGAGCTGGATGCTGAGACGATTGAGCTGTACTACAAGACTTCAGCTCTGCACGATATCGGTAAAGTGGGAATTCCAGATCATATCCTTCAAAAACCGGGTGAATTAACAGCTGAAGAGTATCGTGTGATGAAAACTCATACGGTTTTAGGTTATCAGGCAGTAACTTCGGCTCAACAGTTACTGGATAGTTCATCCAGCGGCAAAGCGGTTAAGTTTTTGGAGCTGGCTCAGCAAGTGACTTTAAGTCACCACGAGCGTTGGGATGGAGAAGGTTATCCGCAAGGTTTGAAAGGTGAAAACATCCCATTAATTGCGCGTTTAATGGCGGTGGCTGATGTTTATGATGCGATGATCTCTCGCCGACCGTATAAAAGTGCTGTTGATCATGAGCGCGTGACTAATGTTATTGTCTCTGGGCGCGGTACCCATTTTGATCCAGCAGTTGTGGATGCGTTTTTGGATCTACAGGATATGTTTGAAAGGATCTCTTTCAAGCTGGAAGATGTGTTCCCATCCAGTGCAGATTTGATGCTTCATTCTATGAGTGATCTTATTGCTGAAAATGATCTTGCTACGGCTGAGGAATTAGCGGGTAGTTAAATGCTTCTCGTGTAGTCCTGAGCTGTGAAGGTAGCCATTTTTGATAGGCTTCAAAGATGGTTGATTTCAATTCTTCATCTTTTTCGATCATCTGATTGAGTGTGTTTATCAGAGCTTTGTTCCAATCTCCTTTTGCGCAGCCTACATGACCCATACTGGTTTCGGGTTGTCCCTTCAACGGTACAAAATACAGGTCTTCCTTTATATTGTGTTGTAGCTTGCTGAACTGCGCTTCTTCTGGTCGACCAATCATGGCATCTAGGCGATGGTTCTCCACCATTTGAATGAGCCTCTCTTGATCTTTTTGACCTGTTTTTACTTTAAATATGCTATTAGGTTTTGATCTGTTTTTTTTGATGACTTCGTCGATGTAAGCCGAGTAGGCTCTTGCATCATGGATGCTGATGGAGACTGGTTTTTGGGTGAGGGCGGTTAGGCTAACAGGGTTGATCTTATCTGCACTGACACCGAATTTATGTAAGCTGCCCTTAGTTGTAACCAAGCCATTTGCGTACAGGCGCATTAGTGGCTGACTAAAATCCATAAACTGCTGTCGTTCTTTTGAATTTACTAAAGAGACATGGCAGATCATCTGGCCTTCTTTAGCGAGTTGCATTGCGCGCTTGAGGCTCATATCTGCACTGATATGGTTATAGTGCTTTAGCTTACTCTTAAACAGCTTTATGGCTTCATCGCCGATACCTTGATTGCTGTATTTGCCTTTTAGGATGAATACGGGAGCAAAATCGGTTCTGGCCCAAACAATGATAGGCTTTTCATTGGCCGAGATTTTTAATGGGTGCTTATCGGCTTTAGCAGCATTCGGGCTTGCCAAAAATAGCATCAGTAATGTGATGGAAAATAGCCTGCTGCACTGCATAGTAATTCCTTTTGGAATACGACAGTTCAAGTATAGGCAATCTAGAGGGATCTGTTGGCTAAATGTAGCTAAGTCTGACTGAGTGCGAATCGATTGTTCATTCGATTTAAACGTAGAGCCATTTTTAGAATCAATTGGTCCTTGAGTTTCTCTCTAGTTTCTATCGGAAGCTCATCCAGCAATTCTTGGTCGATAACAAGCGCCGTGCTATCTGTATTAGCTATAACACTTGCGGTGCGCGGCTCGTTCGTTAGAAAAGAAATTTCACCGATGATTTCGCCAGGTGATAGTTGGGTGATTAACTGCTGTGAGGTGCCTTTAAGTACATTCACTCCACCGCTGAGTAAAATAAAAAAGCGTTTATCTAGTGAGTCTTCATCGGTTAGATAATCACCGGTTTTGTACGCAACGAAATACCAGTGGAACTGAGCAAGAAGCTGTTTGTCCTTGCGGTTCATATCATCGAATAAAGCCACTTTATCCAGAATGGCTAGGGCACTTTCTTTACTGAGCGTCTTGTTTTTAGCCATAGATATACTCCTTCTAGTTAGGAATAGTCGCTTCCAAGCATTGGAGCAAGTTATTCACTTTGTCGAAGGTTTCTTGATACTCCATGGACGAAACAGAGTCTGCGACAATCCCGCCACCCGCCCAGCAGAAAATCTGATTGTTTTCGCATAGCAAAGTACGAATAGTAATGCTGGTGTCCATTCGACCGCATAGGCTGATATAGCCGATAGACCCGCAGTATATAGAACGACGATGCGGTTCTAGTTCCTCGATAATCTCCATTGCTCTTATCTTTGGAGCGCCGGTAATAGAGCCACCAGGGAAGCAATGTTTTAGTAGAGCAATCGGCGAGTAATCGGAGCTTAAGTAGCCAGTGACTGTGCTGACTTTGTGATGCACATTGGCGTAGCTCTCAATGTTGAAGAGCTTAGGTACTTTTACAGAGTTATGCTGACAGACCTTACTAAGATCGTTGCGCATCAGATCGACGATCATAAGATTCTCGGCGCGATCTTTTAGCGAATCGCTAAGCTCTTGCTTCAGGCGTTGATCTTCTGCCGTATCAGATGAGCGTGGTCGCGTACCCTTAATCGGCTTAGTCGTTACTACCCCGTCTTTAGTTTCTAAGAACTGCTCAGGGGATAGAGACAGAATTTGCTGCTCACCCAAATCGATATAAGCAGAATAGGGTGTTGGCGCATGGGTTCTTAGCTTTTTATAGGCTTCCCAGCTGTCGCCTTGATAGCTGCTATTAAAGCGTTGAGCAAAGTTAACCTGATAACAGTCGCCAGCATGGATGTAGTTATCTATCTGCTCAAGTTTCTGCTGATATTCCGCTTCAGTGATATTGGCGCTAAAGGCTTTATCAAGCTGGAAATCAGTGTTTGGCGAGGTTGTTGCTCGAGTTAGTTGCAGTTCGATCTGGTCGAGTTGCTCTTTAGATATGCGATGATCGGCAACGAGGTAAGCTTGCTCTTTATGGTGATCAACCACTAAACCCCATAGGTACATGCCTACTTGCATGTCGGGTAGGGATGCAAAATCTTCTGCCTTCGTCGGCATGTTTTCAACGGATCGACCCAGATCATAAGCAAAGTGACCGATGATACCGCCTTGGAAGGGCAGGTCTGCTTGTTTCGCTTGCGGGTTTTGATAGCGGTTGTACAGATCTTGTAGTGCATCAAATGTAGGTTGATCTGCATTCATGCTCAAGGTTTCAACCGGTGCAGCCGCGATGATGTCGAACCGTCCCCATGGACAGTTAGGGCGACCACTATCAAGAAATACAGCATTACCTAGAGGGCGAAGGCGCTCAAAGTAAATTTCACTGTTAGCTAAATACGGAACAGAGCGTTGGGTGATCAATGAACTGGCTTAATTCTTAGTTATTGAATGAAGTGTGTGAATTGTATGTAACCCCATTGGAACTGTCTATGTGAAAGGCTTTGTCGCAACGAAATAAGTGAAAACAACTGAAAACCTTTAAAAATCGTTGCTTGTTTTTCGTTCATACCAAAGATTGTCGACAAAATGCTGGTTTGGTTACTCTGTTCAGCTAGAATGAGATTAAATCTATTAAAGCATTAAGAGTATTGTTGCTACATGAAGCATCCTTTTAGTGTTGATAAGCAAAGCCTTACTTTGCCTGATCAGCATATTGTTTATCGAATCTATCGAAATCCTGATATTAAGCCTTCCAGAAGGCTGGTCTTACTGCATGGTGCAGGTGTTGCTGGGGTTGATACTTGGGAGCATATCACTGCATTTTTAACTCAATGGTCTGAGGTGTTAGTGCCTGACCAAAGAGGCATGGGTGATACCTATTTCCCCGATAAGAAAGAGCACCCCTTTGCAGCGCAGGAGCTGGTTGCAGACTTAAATGCCTTAGTTGATCACTTAGGCTGGTGGCAGTTTGATTTAGCAGGTTATTCCTTAGGTGGCTTAATCTCGCTGCTGTTTAAACAGCAGCACTCTGATCGTGTTGGTAAGCAGTATCTTTTGGAATCGGCGGTGCTAGATCGTCCTTGCTGGGAAACCACCATAGAGCTACGTAACCAATTATCGGAGGCGGCGCTGAATCTTAGAGGTTCTGTGCAGGTAGAGAAGGGTATTGTTAACTTTTTAGACGCGATTTCGCCTAATCGTAAGGTTTCACCACAAGTAGAAAAGTTAACTGTCAGCAGATTAGGGGCGCGTCCGGAAGGTTTTGCGAATGCTTTGGACTGCGTTACACAGGCAGTAAAGCAGATAGATAGAGAAGAATTAGTGGCGGCGCAAGGTGATGTGACCAGCTTTATAGGTGGTAACAGTGTCGATCTTATGCACCAGTACCAGCGAGAGCTGGCGGAGCGTCTGCCCAATTGGCACTACTTTTTGATGGCTGGAACTGATCATTCGTTACCGTTTCAAAAGCCGCGCCAGATCGCGCGAGTGATGAATGATGAGTTACAGCGTTATATAACTAACAAATAATTACGAAGTGATAAGGTAAAACCCTTAAACTTTTGTATTGTGTTGACAATCTTTTCGCTATTTCGAGTTGACGGCTTAATTTAGCAGGAGTATCTTGGTCTCAGTTCAAGATTGTCGACAATCTTCAATCAAGGGTTGTTATGACTGATAAAACAGACAATAAAGCGTTTCAACAAGAAACGCGCACATTGGCCGATCGCGTTTGCGAACAAATTGTAACTGCGATTGTGGTGGGGGATATTCCTCCCGGTCAGAAGATCAGCGAGCCTGAGCTTGCCAAAACATACGGCATTAGCCGTGGGCCATTGCGAGAAGCGATGCGTCGTTTGGAAGCGCTAAGGTTAGTTGAGCGTAAGCCTCATGTCGGTGCGCGGGTTGTTAATCTGTCGGCAAAAGAACTTATTGAAATATATCGTGTCCGCGAAGCACTTGAAGGTATGGCCTGCCGCTTAGCAGCAGAGAATATGCCTCAAGACGAAATCGATAGCCTGCGTGCTCTATTAGATGAGCATGAACAGAGTGTCGAACAGCTAGAGGGCCGATCGTATTTCCAAAAAGAGGGTGATCTGGATTTTCACTACCGCATTGTTCACGGCAGCAAAAATGAGAAGCTGCTCGAATTTTTAGGCGGGGATCTATATCACTTAGTACGAATGTACAGATACCAGTTCAGTGTCTCTAGTTCACGACCAAAACGTGCACTTAAAGAGCACCGCCAGATTGTAGACGCGATTGAATCTCGCGATCCGGAATTGGCTGAAATGCTCATGCGCCGACATATTGGTGCAGCACGCCGAAACGTGGAAGAGAAACTGAACGCAGCGACCGAAACCAGAGGGGAAGAACATGTCCAATAACCTGTCTGCCGGTGCACGTTTTCGTAAAGCACTAGCTGAAACAAACCCACTTCAGATTGTAGGTACGACTAACGCATATCACGCCATGATGGCTGAGCGCGTAGGTCATAAAGCAATTTACTTATCTGGTGGTGGTGTCGCTAACCACTCATACGGTTTGCCTGACCTAGGCATGACATCGATGAATGATGTTCTAGCAGATGTAAGCCGTATTACCAGCGCAGTAGAAACTCCGCTGATGGTTGATATTGATACGGGATGGGGTGGAGCTTTTAACATTGCACGCACGGTCAAAGAGATGACTAAAGCAGGTGCAGCAGCGGTTCACATTGAAGATCAGATTGCACAGAAACGTTGCGGTCACCGTCCAAACAAAGAGATTGTTACGCTTGAAGAGATGGTTGATCGCGTTAAAGCAGCGGTTGATGCCAAAACTGATGATGACTTCTTTGTTGTAGCACGTACAGATGCTTTCCAGATGGAAGGTCTTAATGCTGCGGTTGAACGCGCGCAAGCATGTCTAGAGGCTGGTGCAGATGGCATCTTCGCAGAAGCAGTGCATACGCTAGATGATTACAAAGCGTTTTCTGATGGTATTAATGGCGCTCATCTATTGGCGAACATTACTGAGTTTGGTGCTACGCCTCTATTTAATACCGAGGAACTAGCTGCTCACGGTGCAAGCATGGTGCTATACCCACTGTCTGCATTCCGCGCAGCCAACAAGGCAGCCCTTAATGTTTATGAACACCTACTAAAAGATGGTGATCAGAAAGCGGTTGTCGACACCATGCAAACACGTATGGAACTTTACGATTTCTTGAATTATCACGACTTCGAGCAGAAGTTGGATGCATTGTTCGCAGAAGGTAAGAACAAGTAAGCGCTATTTTTATTTTACGCTTTACTTAATTGATTTTAGCAAGCGGGTCGCAGAACCCGCATAGATAGGAAAACAGGAGCATAATCATGGTCGACAAAAAACTGGGTGGTGCTGGTCTACGTGGTCAGTCTGCAGGTGAAACGGCATTATGTACTGTAGGTAAAACAGGTTCTGGTCTGACTTACCGTGGTTACGATATCAAAGAACTATCTGATAAAGCGCAGTTTGAAGAAGTTGCTTATCTTCTACTTTACGGAAAACTGCCAAATCAGGCTGAGCTAGATGCATACAAAGCTAAGTTAAAAAGTATGCGTGCTCTGCCAGAAGCACTAAAAACAGTTCTAGAACAGATTCCTGCTGAAGCGCACCCAATGGACGTGATGCGTACAGGTTGCTCTATGTTGGGTAATCTAGAAGAAGAGAAAGATTTCTCTGAGCAACACGATCACATCGATCGTATGCTTGCGATCTTCCCTGGCATGATCAACTACTGGTACAACTTCAGCCACAACGGCGTACGTGTAAACGTTGAAACTGAGGCAGATTCTATTGCTGAGCAGTTCCTATGGACGCTTCACAACGAGAAGCCTGAGCCGCTACACGTTGAAGTAATGCACGCGTCTTTGATCCTTTACGCTGAGCACGAATTCAACGCGTCTACATTCACTGCGCGTGTATGTGCATCTACGCTATCTGATATTCATAGCTGTGTGACTGCTGCAATTGGTTCCCTACGTGGTCCTCTGCACGGTGGTGCTAATGAAGCTGCAATGGACATGGTTGAACAGTGGCAATCTGCGGATGAAGCTGAAGAAGCAATCATGGGCATGTTGGCGCGTAAAGATAAGATCATGGGCTTCGGTCACGCGATCTACCGCGAATCTGATCCACGTAACGCGATCATCAAAGAGTGGTCTAAGAAACTATCTGAGCAGGTTGGTGATACTCACCTGTACGCAGTTTCTGAGCGTGTTGAAGCGGTTATGTGGCGCGAGAAGAAGTTGTTCTGTAACGCAGACTTCTTCCACGCATCTGCATACAACTTCATGGGTATTCCTACGAAGCTGTTTACGCCTATCTTCGTATGCTCTCGTGCGGCAGGTTGGACTGCTCACGTAATGGAGCAGCGCGCTAACAACCGTATCATCCGTCCATCTGCTGACTACACTGGTCCAGAAACGGCTGATTGGGTTGCTATCGAAGATCGTCCATAAGAGACGACAGCAGGCAGCGGTTTGAGTTAATAGCCAGATCGCTGTCCTGATTTGAATAATAAAAGGCTGAGAGATGAGCTTTGTAGGTCTCTCTTGGCTTGAATGAACCTGACAGGTTGTGCCATGAATACTGAATACCGCAAGCCTCTTCCGGGTACCTCTGTAGATTTCTTTGATACCCGCCAAGCGATTGAAGATATCCAGCCAGGTGCTTACGCAAAACTGCCGTACACGTCTCGTGTTTTGGCTGAGCAACTGGTACGTCGTTGTGAGCCATCTGCGCTGACCGACTCTCTAAAACAATTGATCGAAACTAAACGTACACTGGATTTCCCATGGTACCCAGCGCGTGTTGTATGTCATGACATCCTTGGTCAGACTGCACTGGTTGACCTAGCAGGTCTACGTGACGCGATTGCTGACCAAGGTGGTGATCCATCTAAGGTAAATCCAGTTGTACCGACTCAGCTTATCGTTGACCACTCTCTGGCAGTTGAAGCGCCAGGTTTCGATCCAGATGCGTTTGAGAAAAACCGTGCGATTGAAGATCGCCGTAACGATGACCGTTTCCACTTTATCGACTGGTGTAAAACTGCGTTTGATAACGTAGATGTTATCCCAGCAGGTAACGGCATCATGCACCAGATCAACTTGGAGAAGATGTCTCCAGTTATTCAAAACCGTGATGGTGTAGCTTACCCAGATACTTGTGTAGGTACGGACTCCCACACGCCACACGTTGATGCACTTGGTGTAATCGCGATTGGTGTAGGTGGTCTAGAAGCAGAAACCGTTATGCTAGGTTTGCCTTCTATGATGCGTCTACCAGATATTGTCGGTGTGAAGATTGTTGGTGAACGCCAGCCTGGCATCACTGCGACAGACATCGCACTAGCAATGACTGAATTCCTACGTAACGAGAAAGTTGTTTCTGCTTACCTAGAGTTCTTCGGTCCTGGTGCTGCAACCTTATCTATCGGTGACCGTGCGACTTTGTCTAACATGACGCCTGAATACGGTGCGTCTGCGGGTATGTTCTACATCGATGAGCAGACTATCGATTACTTGAAGCTAACAGGCCGTGAACCAGAGCAGGTAGCGCTAGTTGAGCAATATGCGAAACACACAGGTCTATGGGCTGATGATCTAGTTGAAGCTCAATACGAACGTGTACTTGAGTTTGATCTATCTTCTGTTGGTCGTAACATGGCCGGCCCTTCTAACCCACATCGTCGTCTACCAACGACTGCGCTTAATGAGCGTGGTATTGCTGGTGAAGATATGTTGGCTGCAGCAAAAGCTGAAGAAGCAGAAGGCCTAATGCCAGATGGCGCGGTAATCATCGCTGCTATCACATCTTGTACAAACACATCTAACCCGCGCAACGTTGTTGCTGCAGGTCTAGTTGCTAAAAAGGCAAACGAGCTAGGTCTAGTACGTAAGCCTTGGGTTAAAACCTCTTTTGCACCAGGTTCTAAAGTTGCGAAACTTTACTTGGAAGAAGCAGGTCTATTACCAGAACTTGAGAAACTAGGTTTCGGTATCGTGGCATACGCATGTACTACATGTAACGGTATGTCCGGTGCGCTAGACCCTGTTATCGAGAAAGAAGTCGTTGAACGCGATCTTTATGCAACAGCTGTTCTATCGGGTAACCGTAACTTCGATGGGCGTATCCACCCACACGCCAAGCAAGCATTCCTAGCGTCGCCACCGCTAGTAGTTGCTTACGCAATCGCAGGTACAGTTCGTTTCGATATCGAAAATGATGTATTAGCTGTTGTTGATGGCAAAGAGATCACTCTAAAAGATCTATGGCCATCTGATGAAGAGATCGATGAAATCGTAGCTAAGGCAGTTAAGCCAGAACAGTTCAACCAGATCTATATCCCAATGTTCGATCTGGGTGACGTTGAGCGTGCAGAAAGCCCGCTTTACGACTGGCGTAAAATGTCTACTTATATCCGTCGCCCTCCATACTGGGAAGGTGCATTGGCAGGCGAGCGTACTATGAAAGGTATGCGTCCGCTGGCGGTTCTAGGTGACAATATCACAACTGATCACCTGTCCCCATCTAATGCGATTCAAGCGAGTTCTGCCGCAGGTGAATACTGCGCGAAGATGGGTCTTCCAGAAGAAGACTTTAACTCTTACGCAACTCACCGTGGTGACCATTTAACAGCACAGCGTGCAACGTTCGCTAACCCGAAACTGTTGAACGAAATGTGCCGTGACGAAAATGGTGAGATCAAGCAGGGCTCCCTTGCGCGTATCGAGCCAGAAGGCACAGAAAGCCGTATGTGGGAAGCAATTGAAACCTACATGGATCGTAAACAGAACCTGATCATTGTTGCAGGTGCTGACTACGGTCAGGGCTCTTCCCGAGATTGGGCTGCGAAAGGCGTTCGCCTTGCAGGTGTGGAAACAATCGTTGCTGAAGGCTTTGAGCGTATCCACCGTACTAACCTAGTTGGTATGGGCGTACTACCTGTTCAGTTCAAAGAGGGTGATACCCGTAACACATACGGTATTGATGGTACTGAGACTTTCGACATCGTTGGTGATATCTCACCACGTTGCGATCTAACTCTGATCATCAACCGCGCTAACGGCGAGAAGGTAGAAGTACCAGTGACTTGTCGTTTGGATACTGCTGCGGAAGTACATGTGTACAACGCCGGTGGTGTTCTACAGCGTTTCGCTAAAGATTTCCTAGAAAGTGCATAAGCGCCTTTGATTGTCATTCCAGCGAAGGCTGGAATCTACGCTACATAGTAGACCCCTGCCTACGCAGGGGTGACGGAAGCATTAGCTAACAGTTCGATAGGCGTTGTTTGCAAATCCTAGCTCTACAGGCTCACGTAGGGCTGGGGTTTCAAAGTCGAGCAAGCAGCGCCCATCATTTTGCCGGGAACTGAAAGAAGTAAAGCTTTTACTAACAATGACTGGCCAGAGTAGAGACTGCATGTGGCCTTGAATGCAAGGTCATGTCAGTCATTGTTACTAAGCGTTTTATTCGAATTGATAGAGCAGCTTTTGATAGCTGTGTGAATCAAGTAGGAAAAGTTTATGTCACACGTACCACAGATAAAAATCCCAGCGACTTACTATCGCGGTGGAACCAGTAAAGGTGTTTTCTTTCGTCGTCAGGATCTGCCAGAAGTAGCGCAAGAGCCAGGCGAAGCTCGTGACAACATACTAATGCGTGTGATTGGTAGCCCAGACCCTTACGGCCAGCAGATTGATGGCATGGGCGGTGCTACATCCAGTACCAGTAAAACCGTTATTTTAGATAAAAGTTCAGAACCAGATCACGATGTGGATTACCTGTTCGGTCAGGTAGCGATCAACAAGCCTTTCGTAGATTGGTCTGGTAACTGCGGTAACTTGACTGCAGCGGTAGGTGCTTTCGCGATCAGTGGCGGTCTAGTTGACCCTGAGCGTATTCCTGAAAACGGTATCTGCACAGTTCGTATCTGGCAAAAGAATATTAAGAAAACCATTATTGCTCACGTGCCAATCACTAATGGCGAAGTGCAGGAAACCGGTGATTTTGAGTTAGACGGTGTAACTTTCCCCGCGGCTGAAGTTGTGATCGAGTTTATGGACCCTGCTGATGGTGAAGGTTCCATGTTCCCAACGGGTAACTTGGTTGATGATATGGAAGTGCCGGGCATTGGTACCTTTAAAGCAACGTTCATCAATGCAGGTATCCCGACTATCTTCGTGAATGCTGAAGATATTGGCTACAAAGGCACCGAGCTACAGAAAGATATTAATGGTAATGCTGATGAGTTGGCGCGTTTCGAAACTATGCGTGCACACGGTGCTGTGCAGATGGGTTTGATCAGCGATATCTCTGAAGCAGTTGCACGTCAGCATACGCCGAAGATTGCGTTTGTTGCGCCTGCTACTGACTACGAAGCATCAAGCGGTAAGCAGATCTCTGCAAATGATATTGATGTCTGTGTACGTGCATTATCTATGGGTAAATTACACCATGCGATGATGGGCACAGCCTCTGTTGCAATTGCCACTGCTGCAGCTGTACCAGGTACCTTAGTTAACCTTGCTGCCGGTGGTGGTGAGCGTGAAGCGGTAACCTTTGGTCACCCATCTGGAACATTGCGTGTCGGTGCTGCGGCTGAAGAGGTTAACGGCGATTGGACTGCTAAGAAAGCGGTAATGAGTCGAAGTGCCCGTGTAATTATGGAAGGCAATCTACGCATTCCAGGAGACAGTTTCTAGTTCTAGAGTAACCCTGAAGGGCTCACTGGAGAGCTATTTTCCTATCAGAATAGTTTCTTCAGCTCTTCCTTAATGGCCACGCTTTTTAGCGTGGTTTTTTTTTGTCTAGAAAAAGCTGAGCAGTCATTTTCTTATGAGTTAGGCGCTTTTTTGTTAGATAAGAAAAAAGAACACACACCAGAAGAAAAGATGATGATGAGCCCAATACCGCTGATCATATCAGGCCAATCATCAAACAATACAACGCCAAGTGCTGTGGCGATAATGAGTTGAGAATAAACGAACGGAGCAACAATACTGGCTTCTAGGTGTTTGCTGCTTTGCAGGATAATCAGATTTCCAATAGCAGAAGCAAGTGAACTGACTAATACCAGTGTGACCAGATTGGTATCCAATTCTGTAGGAATGGTCGGTATAGCAATAGGCGCAAGGGCTAAACTGCCTGCTAAGAGAGTGGATACCAGAATGAGTCTTGGTCTAAATTGCCCAGCGAGCCATCGATTGCATACCAGCATACAGCCAAAACACGTACCTGCTAGCAGAGCTAAAGGTGTGCCTGCTCCCATATCAAAGCCTGGTTTTACTACCATTAGTACAGCGGCAAAGCCTATAAGCAAAGCAATGGATCGAGCCGGTGTAATGGTCTCTGTAAGAATTAATCCCGCTAGGAAATAAGAAACGATTGGCCCTATAAAGAAGATGCCAAAGACATTAGCGATAGGCTCAGTTTTCAGTGCGGTTAGCATACTGAAGATAGCGCAGGTGAATAAACCTGCGCGGATTAATAAGCGCCAGTTAAAGAGTTGACCGATCTCTTTAATCGTCAATCTAGAGAAGGGCAGAACAAACACAAAGCCTACTACTAGCCTGCTCCACGCTATAAAAAGCGGATCAACACCCTGTATTCCCAGTAGTTTCCCCGCAGAGTCCCCAACAGGGATGAGCGACAAACCCGTTAGCAGGAAAGCAATGAGAAGTGCTTTAGATTTTAACGTCATCCTTAACTCAGTATTAGGCCTTGTAAGTGTAAGGACAGTACCCTAAGCCTGTTGTGATTCACAGCATTAGATCATGAAAAATGATTAAAAATTAATACGATAGAACCAAAAGTGGCTCGGGATATTATCCCGGATTATTGGATAAAGTATGATCTGTCGCAACAAATACAGGTAGAACTTCGTTTTATACTGCAGCAGATATTTTATCTTCTAAGGATTTTTGGATATGAAAAAATCAATTTTAGCTACATTACTGGCATCTTCCGTAGTTCTTCCGTCAGCTGCTTTTGCTGATAGCCTAGAAAGCTGTGTTGCTGCGATCCAGTCTTCTAAAGAGGGTCAGTTGGTTAAACTTGAAGCGCTAACAACTAATGGTAAAGATGTTTACTCCATTGAGTTGATTGATGGTCAGGAGCAAGAGTGGGAATTCACTTGTGACGTAGCTACAGGCAGAATTATCTACGAAGAAGGTGAAGTTGAATCTGCAGCTGATCCAAAATTTCAGAAAATGGCAAAGTTAGACGAAGCTAAGGCTGTTAGCATCGCTCAAGCTGCTTTCCCAGGTGAAGTAGAAGAAGTTGAGTTCGAACTTAAATCTGATGGCCATCCAGTATTTGAAGTAGATATCGAAAGCGAATCAGGTGCTGAAACAAAGGTTGAAGTCAGCGCTGTAGATGGCAAAATCCTAGAATCTTCTACTGAAAAGTGGGAGATAGGTATCGAAGAAGATGAGCGTCGTTAATATCTAACATTTAGATGTGCTTCAACCTGCTGCGATACCCACTTAAAGTAATCAATTCTTCAGCTTCAGTAAGCTTAGAATTTAAAAATGCCACCTTTAGGGTGGCATTTTTATCATCTAATTACATGGACCGTATTACTAAATTACAACTCAAACGCAGAAGGTATCAAATTACATAAAAACTTAAACTCTCGTTTATCTGGAATCTCTCTTACCAGATATTCTTCGGTCATTTCCTTCTTCTGTTGCTCTAGAAATTGATCAAAACTCTTAGCGTTCTCTCGTGTTTCATCAGTCAGCCAGTCAACATTTTCAGGGTTCGCGATGATTGATTTTATCTCTTCGTAGGTGGAGCTGTGCTTTTGTTTGTACTGGTTCAGTTCGGTTGCTAAAACCTCTCCAAGTTTAGAGTCTAAATTCCCACATGCGGTTATGACTATTGGTAGCGTTTCTATATTGAGATAAACCGAAATCATCTCTAAATATCGCTTTGTTTTGACCTCATCGTTTTGGCTTATAATCTCTTCGGCATGGATAACGGTTGAGATCACTGAAAGTAAAAATGTAATTAAGATAGCTAACAGTTTCATAATCAAAATCTTGCTACGTGATGTCGTTAAGGAATGGCTATAGTTTTGTTTGTGCTTGGTAGTACGAGGAAAACTCATCAATGAACAAGCGGACTTTGGCAGAGACGTGCTGCCTACTCGGATAGATGGCTGACATCTCCATCGTCGGGGCCTGCCATTCGGGTAAGAGGTGTTTGATAGCTCCCGATTCGATATGGGACTTAACCGCAAAATCGGGGCACAAGCTGATTCCTTGACCGTTTAATACCAAGGCTCTAACCGCTTGAGCGCTGTTGATATTGAGCCCCGCATTTACCTCGACCGATTGGCATTGCCCATCTTCTTTATGCCTAAATTGCCAAACCTTGCCCGAACGATAATTTGTGTCTGCGATTAACTGATGGTTGTTTAGATCGCTTAATGTTTTGATCTCGGAATGCTGTTTTAAGTAATCAGTGCTAGCACATAGATAGCTATGGATAGTGCCGATTGGTTTTGCGATTAGAGAGGAATCTTGAGGTTTACCAATCCTGATTGCTAAGTCGTAGCCTTCATCGATCAAATCCACATAACGATCATTAAGCTGCAGGTCTATCTGCACTTCGGGGTACTTTTCTTTAAAGATGCTCAATACAGGCGTTAAGTGAATTTCTGCAAACGTACTAGGTGCTGTAATCTTAAGCAGCCCCAGAGGTGTTTGATGCAGTTCTTTTACAGAATGATGGAGGCTATTAAAGCCTTCTAGCAAATTGTTGCAGGGCTCAAGGTAGGCAAAGCCTGTTGTCGTTAGGCTTACCTGTCGCGTAGTTCGGTTTAATAATCTAACCCCGAGTTCAGTTTCTAATTGCGCAATGTAATTGCTTACCTGCACTTTCGATATACCTAGTTTTCGTGCTGCAGCTGAAAAGCCTTTCTCTTTGACCACTACAGTGAATACCTGCATACAGGTAATACGATCCATGAGGCTCATCTCGATTGTTAATGAAAGTGAAACAATCTATCAATAATATAATGTGTAGTAAATACATTATATTGTAAGCATACTTCTAACCTAACAGTTCAGCTCTTTCGATTTGTTGTACTTATGAGGGCACGACCGCTAATGGAATAGCAAAAATTAAAACAGCAAAGTTAGGACGGGCTGAAATCTGATGAAATTTAGGGTGGGTAACTTCTCATCTTTGCTTATCTATTTTAACGAGAATAAACATGTCCAAAGAGATTCTGATCTATCCGATAAGATTGAGAGATGCTGAGCGCATAGTCCGCATTACCATGGCCATTATCTTGATAACGGCTGGCACAAGTAAGTTTTTTAGCGACGGTGGCTTTGTAAATTACTACTCGGGGTTATTTCAGGGGGACCTGCGCATTCAACTGCCAGCAATCCTGATCGATATGTATCTAAGCTGTATTCAGTATATCGAAGTGGGCTTAGGTTTAGCCTTGTTGGTGCCTAGACTCAAAGCTTACACCATGTACGGTTGGTTTGGATTTATGCTGAGCTTGCTGGTAGGGCATTATATTTTGCAAGAATGGTCCGCTGTAAACCAGATGCTGGATTATATCTTCTTAGGAGTGTTGTGCTTTGTATTACCAATGCATGGTGAGTCATCTGCTAAAGAATAAATGAAGCTAGTGCTACTCCGTTGAGATTTTAGAGTACGTATCGGATTCGATTAAATAAAAATGCCACCTAATCAGGTGGCATTTTCAGTCTAGGTTACCTAAGTTTTAGAAGATATAAGTTTCGTTACTACGAGTTCTGTTGTTGGGGATTTGATGATGACTGCAGAAATGAATCGCATATTTCGTGGATGTGTACTTATGTTTTGTTGTTTCTGCTCAGGAGGGGCTTTACATGCTCACGGTTTAACCGGCAAAACGATAAGTATATGTGACGACGGATCTGAGTGGCCTCCATTTACATACTTCGAGCGTTTAAATGGGAACAAGTCGGAGAAGATAATTGGATACTCAGTTGATGTAATAAAAGAAATTTTTGATAAGCACAGTATTAAATTTACGATCAAATTACCTCCTTGGAAGCGGTGTCTAGTTGAAGTAGATAAAGGTAATCAGTTCCAGATGCTCTTGAGCGCAGGGCTAAGTTCTGAACGGGCTAAAAAGTACTTATTGAGTCGACCATATTACACAACAACTAGGTATTACTTCTGGTCAAAGAAGGTTCATCCGAATGGTCTGGAAGTTGATACAAGTTCAGAGAAACAAGCTTTTTTGGACCTAACTGAAAAATACAAAATGGGTCTAATACACGGTTATGGGACCGGCGCATTAGAAAAAGCTGGCGTAGATTTAAGTAAAACCGACAGTGGATCAAAAACTCAAGATGCGTTGGTGCGTAAACTTCATGCTGGCAGAATCGACAATTTTTATTCAGGTTTTGAAGTCCTTTCAGGTTTGACCCTTATTGGAGCAACCAATGCAATGAATGACCCTGATTTAGGCTATGCACCTCTAGGCAGTAATAAGAGGAAATATCAGATGATGTTTACCAAGAACAACCCAATCGGCATGAAATTGAAGCTATTGATTGATAAAGAGTTGGCTCTAATGGAAGCATCGGGTCGATTGGATGAGCTATTGGACCCTTATATGAATAGTTTGAAAAGATAAGAGTGGATACATAGGCCTTGGGGTCTGGCTAATTTAGCTTAGCAATCTGATCGATCAGTCTTTATAGACAAGCAATTCGCCTTTCCCGACAGGGACTAAAGAGGTGCTCAAATTTGTTTGCTCTTCTATCCAAGCATTAAACCCTTCCAACTCCTCTTTATGAGAAACCGCATTGTCGCAAACGAGTAATCCGCCTTCTCTTAAAAGACTGAAAAGCTGTTTTACTATTGAAAGGTATTGGCTTCTATCGGCATCGAGAAAAATAAAGTCGATGTTCGGAGGAAGCTTAGATAGTAAATCTACAACGTCGCCATCAAGTTGGGTAATCTTTGAATCTAGTTCGGCCTTACGGAAATTTTCAGAGGCTTCAGCGATCTTGAGGCTGTTATTTTCAATAGTAATTACATGACCACCATCAGGCAGGGAAGAGGCTAACCATAGTGTGGAATAGCCATTAGAAGTGCCGATCTCAAGTACGGTTTTGGCGTCAGTTGCTTTGATTAAAACAGCTAAGAATTCACCCGTATCCCGTGTGATATTAAGATACTTTTTAGACCGCTCTAATTGGACTTCATCATTTTCGAGCCCTAGCTGTTCAAGGTCATTTAAAAGCTGTTCAAGGTTCATTGTAGGCATCCATACTTAGCTGATGTTATTAGTAGCGATCGAAATATTCCTTACGAATTTTATGGGCTTCAATATCTTCCTTTAGAGAAGAGTATCTATCCTTTTTACCAAAAATCCCAAAGAAAAATATGGTTGCTGCTAAAAATAGTAATAAGCATGCACCTAAGAGTTTCTGTAAAAAATCATCACTATTTGGTAAATCAAACAAAACCGTAATTGCAAAAAAAGCGATTAAAGCAGAACACAGAAAGCTTACAGTTCTCCTGAAGTACAACCATAATTTTGCAGAAAGACGCTGTTCGGTAGTTGGTCTGCGTCCGTATGGTTTTAAATGAGCGATTAGGATAAGGAAAGCGCTACATATAATTAAAAACAAGATAAAGAAATACATAAAGTTAACCAAGCTACTAATGACATCCTTTGTGGATGCTGTGCCAGCGTCAATCAGTTATTCACATCTGAGACGTCCTTGAAAATCTTATGGAACATTGTGCTTATCACAAGCCAAACACCACAGAAATTAAGAAACGTAGCTGTTACCCCTATGAATACCAACATTGAAATGTTGGCATCGGCCAATAAGAAATACATTACTGCGAATTCAAATAAGGAGAGGGGAGGGACTGTAAGCAGACAAAATCTTATCTTTTCTTCTGTAGATAACTCCCTATTAATTTTTTTAAATACACCTTTTGTTAGGAGCCGCGTTACAAAACTGACGATGAGAATATTCCCAAACAATGAGAGAACGGGACCTGAGGAAACGCCGAGTACTGATTTAGCGATAGCAACACTTACCAGAATGATCGCTACGGTAGGAATAAACAAAAGTGCGGGTAAAGCAAATGAAGGTTTTCTGTATGATTGGGTGGCTTCCATGCGATTTGTCCTAATTTTGGAATGCAGCAGTTTAGTAAAATGCCTCAACGTTTTTCGAACATTATGAGTTCATCATGACTAATTTGGTCTAAAATGATGCGTTTTAGCAGGTCTGCAGTTACCTCATCACTAAATTTTTTATCGGCTTCATAGATATAAGCCTCTTTGGCGCCAGAGTTTATAGCTAAGGACTTAAATTCTCTCCTTTCTAAGTAGGTCAAATTTCCTTCTAGTTTTTCCATGGGCTGGATAATTACGATTGGAGAAAAAATAACAGAGCTTTTTGTTTTATTGAAAACAAGCTTTAAAAGCTCCTGAGCAGCTATTACATCAGCTAGCAGCATTCTAGGGTGAGAAAACGGATTATATGAAATAGTGTCTTTGTCTAAGGTCACTAAAGCTTCATTGCCATAAGCAGTAATCTCTTTACCACCTTTCGCTTTAGTTTTTATGGCTATGTTGGGTGCTTGATCGAAAACAGAGTTGCTCAAAAGGTTGGTTACTTTCAGCCTATTTTCCCATATCTGTACGTGTAAAATTCCTCTTAGATTTGCCATCGCATTTATCAACATTTGTAATAGTCCTTTATCATTATGTTTTACCCCTTAAGTTCTCAGCCAAGCTGCGGCAAGAATATCGTTGCCTTCTAAGGTTGCTGGGATCGCTTTTTCCTGCACAGGGGTAGGCTTTTCATAACCCAGATCTGTGAGGGCGCGTAGTAAAAATTCGGAAAGACCGAGGGCAGAGAATGACATAAAGGGTAGATTGCTCAGAGCTAGATACGTTGGCTGCGTATTGTACGTGATTATCTAACCCATTACGTCCTGAAAATTGGGATTAACATGGCGGCTTAAATTTAGCTCGCGCCTGAAGCGCTTTTTCGCGAAAGGCACAGCCTATTGCGTGGTCATTAACCAATCCCATGGCCTGCATAAAAGCATAAGCAGTCGTTGGACCTACAAATTTCCAGCCACGTTTTTTAAGAGCTTTGGATAGCTCTACCGATTCAGGAGTGGTGGCTACAACCAGAGGTTCTTCAGGATGTTTCTTAGGCTCAAAGCTCCAGAAAAATGCGGCCAGAGAGCCAGCTTCAACGACCAGTTCCTGAGCCCGTTTAGCATTGTTGATCACCGACTCAATTTTACCCCTGTGCCTGACAATACCTTCATTCTGAAGCAGTCTTAATACATCTTCTTCAGTAAACTCAGCGACTTTGTTGTAGTCAAAGTTGAGGAAGGCTTTTCGGAAATTTTCACGCTTGGTCAGGATGGTTCGCCAACTCAAACCAGACTGGAAACTCTCTAAGCAGATTTTCTCGAACAGCCGAATATCATCGTCAACCGGATATCCCCATTCATTATCGTGGTAAGCCGTATATTCAGTTGTCGCAGAACACCAACTGCAGCGTTCAATACCGTCACTTCCTTTTGTTGTACTGATCATGCCCTGCTCCTAATTCCTTGGTTCGTTTAGAAAGTTAAGTCGTGCATCTACCTTTTTAGGTTCTATCTCAAGGATCTCTGCCGAAACAACGTTGTGCTCTACAAAAGGGTCCTTCTGAACCCTGGCTTCAAGTTCTTCTATGGATTCTCCATTTACCATAACCGTGCCACCTAAGCCCGGTTGTAAGCTTCCAGCTATCAGGAAAACCCCATCATCAAAACCCTGCTTAATCCAGAGATTGTGATCTTGCATATATTCGCTAGCCTGAGCTTTGTTATCGGAAAACTTCAAAAGCACCATAAACATCAGTTTGCCTCCTTGGCCTGTTCATTCAGAGCTGTTTCGTTGCTTAGCCATTGGGTAATTTGGGAGACTTCGTTTTGAATAAAGGTTTCATCTTCAAACGCTTGGGCAAGAGTTGCCACGCCCTGACTAAACGACAGAACATGCATGGCGAGTGAATCAGCACCTTTCTTTCGACCCAGTTGCGTGAACTGTTCAGCCAGCCAGTTGCGGAATAGGGTAAAGATGGCGTTAGCCTCGGGCTGAGCACGGTGATTCAGTTTGGATAACTCGGTTGTTAACGTACCTACCGGGCAGCCAAAAAGCTTAATTTTCGATTGATTGCGTATCAGAATTTTAACGAAGCAAAGGATACGTTCCTCGGCTGTTTTTCCTTCAACTTCCCAGCTATCCAGCATCTCTTGTGTACGTTGACTGCGAAGCTGAATTACCGCATCTAGGATGTCGTTCTTGGTCTTAAAGTGATAATAGAAATTACCTTTAGAAATTCCCACAGCCTGGGCTATCTGCGTGAACGAAGTGTGCTCAAACCCCTGTTCGTAGAACATCTGGTCTGCAGCTTCGACAATTTTTGATCGGGTTTGCTTATCACTCATAGAGACATTAGATATCTATTAGGTTGATCGTCCTAATAATTTAGGGTGCTTGTCCTAAAGAGTCAAATGTTCTTTAAGGCGTGCGTGGGTAAAGGGGAGGAGCTTGCTTTTTGGGGCTAGTAAAGAGGGGTAAGAGAGCAAGGCTATTCAATCTGTGAGTTGACCTCTAATCTTCTCAATACGTTTTCTATTTACACCAAAATCTGAGTACCCAACACGGGAGGCGGATCGAACTTCAATCAACGTTTCGTCCGTTTCCTTTTCCTGGAGTAAGAACTCCACGTCATCAACAAAACGGAAGATTCTGGAACTAAATTCAGCCCGGATATAGGTATCTTCCTGAACCGTTACTTTCGTCCGTGCAGATTCCGCGAGAATTCTCAAAAGCATCGCTTTAGCTTCTGTTGTCGAAGTGCTTACCCGGATCGGCTCAATATAGTGATCAGCATCTTTATCCTGACTACAAACACAGTTAGGTGAAGAGGGGCAAGGCTGTAGTCGACCGTTTTCCAATCCAAGTTGTGGCATGGTTCCAGAGCATCCGGTTAAGAGTAATAGACTGAGTAAAGTGGTTAGAGTTGGTTTATTCAAGGTTATTCCTTTAATAAGGCCTTTGTTGATATGGATCTTCGTTCTTTTGTATCGGTTTCGTTATTTGGACTGTCGAAAACAATTACATTCTCCTTATCTAAGTGTCGACCTTTCTTACAGTTGTATACGCAACTTAAATGTAATTCGCAAAACTTGCTTTTCATAACAGAGGGTTAGTGGGGTTGTTTTTTTTGGCTTGATTTTTGCTTTTCTAGTGGTGTAAGTCGTTTAAAAGATTAATCGAATTTGATGGTATAAAACGTCATTAAGGATAATAGCTTTTAATATTGTGATTACTTAAGATTTACTGAAATTAAATTTTCCCCCTTCACGTGGGTGATGACCATATAAATTGTGACTGCCGCAACATTGGATGGCAGACAAACATGGAGAGTTAAGATGGCTAAAGTTACAGCCAACACATCCTTCGATATCGACCTATCAGGCGACGGCTTTAGTGAGGGCTATCAAGCTACCTCTTACAAGGCTACATCTACCTCCTTCACTATTTATTATGGTAGTTCCAGTTTTTACAGTCGGATAACGGGTAAGAATTTTTCTTATACTCAAGACGGTGCTCTGAAAGGAGGCACAATAACGGGTCTAAAGGATTATTACTTCGGTGACAGTGTAACTGTCAGTGGTCTTTCCGTTTCTGCTAGTAAATTAAGGAAGTACGTCCTTTCAGATGATGTAGAAGGGGCAATGGGCTATATGTTCCGTTTCTCTGACACCATGTCTGGAGGAGGAGGGAACGATATACTCAGTTCATATGCTGGAAATGACAAACTCTATGGTTATTCTGGAAATGATAATCTAATTGGAGGTTCTGGTAATGATGAACTATATGGTGGCTTAGGTAATGATGAATTAGATGGCGGCACTGGAAACGATATACTTGACGGGGGCTCTGGTGCAGATGTCATGCGAGGAGGTTACGGTGATGATACTTACGTTGTGGACAATGTAGGGGATTTGACTTTTGACGAATGGGATGGGGGAAATGATACAGTCAACTCGTATCTTGCCGATTATACTATCCATTCTGCTATCGAAAATGGACGGATAATGTCTGATAGCATTGCCAATATAACGGGCAATGGAAAAGATAACATTCTCTATGCAGGTCAAGGTAATAATGTCATTAATGGAGATTATGGTCAGGACGCTGTTTCATATCTCTACGCCCCATCTGCTGTAAATATAAACTTATCAATTACTACTGCCCAAGATACTGGTGGCTCTGGAACTGACAAATACGTATACATAGAGCACCTTCATGGAAGTAACTACGATGATACATTGTATGGCGGAACATATAGTGCCCATCTGAGAGGGAATGATGGGAACGATACTCTCGATGGTTCGGGTAACCTCAGTCTGAATAATACCTTATATGGTGATGCTGGTGATGACCTTCTTCTAGCTGGCAGAGGTCATAATCTCCTTGATGGAGGTACTGGTAATGACTCAGTTTCATACTATGAAGGATCTCTTTCCGGTAGAACAGTCGACCTTGCACTAACATCTGCTCAATCTACCGGTGGCTCTGGTACCGATACGCTGAACTCTGTAGAAAATATTTATGCGACTGATTTTGATGACATTATTTACGGTAATGGTGTTGCGAATACCTTAAAAGGTTACGCTGGTAACGATACTATAGATGGTCGTGCCGGAGATGATGCCCTATATGGAGACAGCGGGGATGATTTCCTCATTGGAGGTAGTGGCAATGATCTATTAGATGGTGGTAGTGATACCGATTCAGTGTCCTATTACGATGGAGCTACTTCTGGTATCAATGTTGACCTTTCCATTGCCACAGCCCAATCAATTGGTTCTGCAGGTACAGATACCCTTATCTCTATAGAGAACCTATACGCTACCGATTTTAATGATGAACTCTATGGTAATAGCGATGCCAACTATCTCAGAGGCTATGATGGTCATGATCTTTTAGATGGTCGTGGCGGTAATGACACCATGCGGGGTGATGCCGGGAATGATCTTTATATTGTCAGAGAAAGTGGCGATATTGTTGAGGAGTTTGCCGACGAAGGAATCGATCAGGTAAGTAGCTATTTATCTAGTTATACCTTAGGTGCTCATGTTGAATATGGGCAAATAATGTCTTCTGGTGCTGCAAATTTAACGGGCAATAGTCTTGATAACTACATCTATGCAGGTACGGGAGATAATGTTATTGATGGTGATTCCGGCTCTGATGCTATTTCATATCTTTACGCTGCCTCAGGGGTCACTGTCGATCTATCACTTAGCTCTGCTCAAAATACGGTAGGCTCGGGAATTGATACTTTATTTTCCATTGAGCACCTTTTTGGGAGCAACTTCGATGATGTGTTGTATGGATCAACAGATTCCAATTATCTCAGAGGTTATGGCGGTGATGATACCCTCAGGGGGGGAGCATCGGGTGATAACTATTTAATTGGAGATGAAGGAGATGATGCGCTTATAGGTGGCACTGATAATGATGCCTTTGATGGCGGTGCTGGTTCTGATCTGGTTTCTTACTATGAGACTGCTACCTCGGGTATTTCAATTGATCTCGCCCTGAATTCTGCTCAATCTTCTACAGGGGGCTCCGGAACGGACACCCTGATCTCTATAGAACGCCTTGATGCTACTGATTTTGATGATGTTCTGTACGGTAATTCTCAAGCCAATATACTTAAAGGATTTGAAGGCGATAATATCCTTCATGGTCGTGATGGCAACGATACTCTGATCGGTGGCACCGGGGATGACACTTTCAACGGCGGCACAGGTGCTGACACAGTTTCCTACTACGATTCGGCTACATCAGGCATTTCCATTGATCTTTCTTTGTCTTCTGCCCAATCTTCTACAGGTGGTTCTGGCACAGATACATTGATTTCCATTGAGCGCCTTTACGCAACTGATTTTGATGATTCTTTATATGGTACAGACAAAGCCAATATCTTAGTGGGCTACGATGGTAATGATTACCTTGATGGCCGTGCAGGTAACGACACCATGCGCGGTGGTGATGGTGATGACATCTATCGGGTCCGGGACAGCGGTGATGTGGTACAGGAATCCAGTGGAGAAGGCACTGATTTTGTTCACAGCCATCTAACGAACTATACACTCAGTGATCATGTTGAAGATGGTCGTATTGTTATTGGTGCGAATGCGAACCTGACCGGTAATAGTCTTGATAACACGCTTTATGCAGGTCGGGGCAGCAATGTTATTAAGGGTGGGGCAGGCACAGATACAGTCAGTTACCTCCAAGGGGCTAAATCGGGTATTACGGCAAAACTGGACACAACTGCATCGCAGTCTACAGGCGGTTCTGGCTCTGATCGTTTGATCTCAATCGAAAACCTCTTTGGCAGTAATTTTAACGACAAGCTCTACGGCAATGATGGTGCCAATTCCCTAAGAGGTTATGAAGGCAACGATCTCCTGGATGGACGTGCGGGCGATGACACCATGCGTGGTGATGCCGGTAACGACCACTATTATGTTCGGGACAGCGGTGATGTTGTTGAAGAATTTGTTGATGAAGGAACCGACCGCGTCAATAGTTATATATCCAGTTATACCCTGACGGATCACGTTGAGCAGGGACGTATCATGTCTTCCGGTTCAGCCGATTTAACGGGTAACAGCCTTAATAATTTCATCTTTGCTGGTAAAGGTAGCAACAGTATCGATGGCGACACTGGCACTGATACAGTTTCCTATCTTTACGGTGCAAAATCCGGTGTGACTGTTGACCTTTCTATAACGACTGCACAAAACACCCTCGGATCTGGTACAGATACACTCATCTCCATAGAACGTTTATACGGTTCAAACTTCAACGATAAGTTGTATGGCACAACAGGTTCAGATTACTTGAGGGGTTATAACGGCAATGACCGACTCAGTAGTGGTGGCTCTGGAGATAACACATTAATTGGCGATGGCGGTAATGATTACCTGCTTGCCGGTAGTGGAAATGATCTTCTCAATGGGGGAAGTGGTACCGATACTGTTTCTTACCTTAATGGAGCCACTTCGGGAGTTACAATCAAGCTCTCTACAACTGCCGCGCAAGATACTGGTGGAGCCGGTACCGATACACTCATCTCAATTGAGCGCCTTTACGGTTCTAACTTTAATGACAGCTTATACGGCAACAATGGCGCAAACAGGCTAAGAGGCTACGACGGCGACGATATTCTTGATGGTCGTGGTGGCAAGGATATCCTACGTGGTGACGGGGGCAACGATACTTACTTTGTCCGACATAGTGGTGATGTCGTCCAAGAATATAGTGGCGGCGGTACTGATAGAGTGAATAGCTACCTGTCAAAACACACCCTGGCAAAATACGTCGAAGAAGGACGTATTATGTTGAATGGTAAAGCAGACCTTACCGGTAATGGGCACAAGAATGTCATCTACGCGGGCAAGGGCAGTAATGTGATCGATGGTGGTTCAGGCCAGGATACGGTGAGTTATCTGTACGGCGCTACTGCTGGCATCAGGGCCAAACTTTATTCAACAGCGACCCAATCGACAGGTGGTTCTGGCAGTGACCGGTTTAAATCCATCGAAAACCTTCACGGCAGTAACTTTAACGATAAGTTATATGGCAACGATAAGGCTAATTTCTTAAGGGGTCATGACGGAAACGATCGACTGGATGGTCGTGGCGGTAATGACAAACTGCAGGGTGATGGTGGTAACGATTACTATTATGTCAGAACCAGTGGAGACGTTGTTACGGAATTTGCTGGGGAAGGGACAGACCGTGTCCATAGCTATATAACCAATTACACGCTAACGGAGCATGTCGAACAGGGACGTATCATGTCCACTAAAGCGGCAAATTTAACCGGTAACGACCTGGATAACTACCTTCTTGCCGGAAAAGCTAAAAACACCATTGATGGTGGTGATGGCACGGACACAGTTTCATACATTGCTGGAGCAACAAAAGGTGTTATCGTCGATTTGGACGTTGCCGGTGCACAGAATACGGTTGGTTCTGGTTCCGATACCCTAACGTCTATCGAAAACCTCTACGGTTCAAACTACAACGATAAACTTTACGGCACTGACAGTGCTAATGAGCTGAAAGGCTATAAAGGTAATGACACCCTTGAAGGTCGAGATGGTAATGACATCCTAATCGGTGATGCCGGTAATGACATCTTATTTGGCGGTAACGGTGCAGATCAACTGGAAGGTGGAGACGGCGATGACCTCTATATCTTCTCTCAGGGTGATTCGCCTGTCATGACTTTTGATGGGGTCGACACCTTTACCGCATTGAATGGTCTGGATGTCATCAGTGATTTCACGCTGGGGGATGACTCAATTGACCTGAGTTCACTGGATTTTTCCAATGCGTTCACCGGCACGGCTCAAGACGAGAATGTCTCCATTTTGGATGGTGACTGGGATGGTACCGAGTTCGTGGTCTCGAATACGGGTAGTGATGCACTGGTTGTCTATGACGGTGATGACTCAGCTGCAGCGAACTTCACGGGTATTGTTTTGAGTGATTTTGATGAATCACTGCTTCAAATTACGAGCAGTGAAGATGGTATTACGATCTCTTAAGTCAGAGATTAATCCAGTCTTGTAGCAATATGAGCCCCGTGCATAACCAGCATGGGGCTTTCTTTTTAGATTTGTTGTTAGCAGGTCAAAACCCTTTCAATCATCTGACTTTGTTTGCGGGCGAGATCTTCGGATTTTTTATTCAGGTTCAGTGTTTGGCTGGCCTGAGAGACTACGTTTTATGAGTTGCGTTGAATGGTGAAGATCTGTTCATTCATCTCAACGGCCACTGCATTTTGTTGCTCTGTTGCGGAAGCAATCTGAGCGGTCATATTACTGAGTTCATCTACGGCGGTGAGTATTGCCTTGAGGCTTGAGCCGGCTTCCTGAATTTTCAGAACAGATGTGTCCGTCAGTTCACGGCCGTTGACCATTGATCCTGAGATCAGGGTGATCTCTTGCTGTAGGGCGGTGATGATGTCGTTGATCTCTTGAGTTGAGTTCTGCGTACGTTGGGCAAGTTGACGTACTTCGTCTGCGACGACGGCAAACCCTCGACCGTTTTCTCCAGCTCTGGCTGCTTCTATCGCGGCGTTGAGTGCCAGAAGGTTGGTTTGTTCTGCAATATCACTGATAACCACAACAACCTTACCGATGTTTTCGCTGCTCTGTTTTAGGTTATCGATATTATGATCAATCTGGTTTATTGCTTGGTCCAGAGAGGTCATTGCGTTCACGGCGCTATCCACAATAACACCCCCATGATTTGTATCATCCTGAACCTGATGAACTTGTTGTAACGCTTCAGCTGTAGTTTGTGCAACAGAACTGGTTGCGCTGGAGACCTGGGACATTGCTGCTGCCAGTTGTTGCAGAGATCGTTGTTGTTCTTCAGCTTCGCGACAGGTGGTATCCATTACTTCGGTGGATTCGCTGGCGCTAGTTTGTACTTCGTTGGAAGCGGCGCTGATCCTTCGCAGGATCGCATCCAGTTGTGATTGCAGCATGGTCTGGGTCAGTGCTGCCCAATATCGTTGGTGGTGCCGGTGTAGATCAACTGCTTAACCTGATGATTTACCAGCTTGCGACTCTCTTTGATCACATTCTCCAAAGTGTGGGTGAGGTAAAACATTATGCCTATACCAAACACGAGGGAGCTGACTGCAATGGCTATGGCAAAGGCAGTAGGTAGATCAAGCATTATGGCTGCTAGCATCGGCACGAAGGTAATGAGAAAGGCTGAGAGCATTCGGAATGTCACTCTTGGATTCGGTTTGCTGAGTGCTTTGGGGCTTTTACCTTGTTTACGTAGGGTGTAGATATGATCAGCGCGGTCTATAACTTCGGTTTTTGGTGTGCGGTAGATGCACTGGTATTCGATGATGTTGCCATCTTCCATAATGGGAATAACGTAGGTGTCGACCCAGAAGGTATTGCCATTTTGGGTGCGGTTTTTGATCATTCCCATCCATGATTTTCCCTGTGTAACTGTACTCCAAAGATCTTTAAATGGGCCGTCTGGCATGTCTGGATGTTTGAGTATGCGGATATTTTTACCCATCAACTCGTCTGGGCTGTAACCAGTGAGGTTTTGCATTCCCTGACTGCAGTAGAGGATGTTGCCTTTTGGGTCCGTTGTTAACACATAAGCGTCGTTTTCTGCGTTCATCTATCCCACCTGATTTTTGTTTTTATAACGGTTGATTGCTGTATTGAAAGCTGAGCAATTCGGGATAACAAAGCAGAATAGGTGCCAACCTACATGAATGCTAATGATCTGATTTTATGGGGTTTATAGGATATTTGATTGGCTGGATTTAAACTAAAGTTTAACGATTTGCTGAAGAAGACATTTTTTATCACAGCAAATCATCAATTCATTAAAGGCGATAACTTAGGGATATTTATACGTCATCAGCCGCAAGGATAGTCACTCGATTTCGTCCGGCATATTTGGATTCATATAGCGCTTTATCAGCTCGTTCGATAAAGCTGTCCATATCATCGTTATAGTACCAACTGGTTGCGCCAAGGCTGATGCTTACTCGTTTAACGGTTTCAAAGTGATGCTGATCGACGGTTTTACGCAAGGTTTCTGCAACATGGCTAACTGCGTCAAGATCGGATCTTGGCAGTAGCACCATAAACTCTTCACCACCCCAGCGGGCAAAGAAGTCATAGCTACGAATATGCCGTTGTACAATTTTCGCAATTTCTATCAGTACCTGATCACCCACCTGATGACCGTAGGTGTCGTTAACCAGCTTGAAGTGGTCCAAATCAAACATAACCAGACCTAGAGTTAATGCTCCAGTTCCGGCCTTTTCAATCTCTTGTTTGAGGAACTTTTCAAAGCCAGCACGGTTATTGATACTGGTTAAACTGTCGGTAAAGGCTTTCTGTTGCAGCACTTCCTGATTCTCAATGTGCTGGGTGATATCGCGATGTGACTCCAGAATTTTAACGACATTGCCTTTTTCATCGAACATTGGGCTGGCAAGCACTTCCACATAGAAGGGCAGGCCTTGGGCATCGAAATGTTTGTGCACAACGCTACCGGCTTTCTTACTGGCTAGCACCGAAGTAATAGGGCAGGGTTCGTCGCAGCCACTACAGGGTTTATCGGTTTTATGTGACAGCTGATAACAGGTGAGTCCATCTATCTTTTGATCCTTTTTCAGATAGGTAGCGCTTGCTGCCTGATTGGCTGAAACCACTTTATAGGTATTAACGTCGATGACCAGAGTTGGGTCAGGAATGGTATCCAAGAGAAGTTGAACATATGCACGAGACTTCTCCAGCTCAGATTCGGCCTGTTTAACGGCATCAATATCCATAAGGAAGGCATAGAGCTCTACTGCTTCGTTGTTTTCGTCCCGAATGACGCGAATGGTGTCTCTGACCCAGCGGGTTTCACCAGAGGCATCAACTATTCTGTACGGAGAACGGTCGAACTTGCCTTTCTTCTCTTTAAGGGCGTTTGTCAGTTCCTGAGTCATTCCCGGTAAATCATCTGGTGCCACAATACTGGCGAAGCCTAACTCCCCATTGAGGAACTGCTCTTTATCGTAACCAAAGACTTCTGTCAGGTTTCTGGAGACCTGTTCAACCGGCCAGCCGAACTCATTACGCCAGCGGAACATAACGGCAGGACCATCCGCGAAAAGCATAAAAGGGTCAGGTCTTGCATTGTGCATACAGGCTGCAACATTCAAGACCTGACCCTCTCTGCTACGGCAAGTATGTAGTCTGTACCCTAAGGTGGTTGCTAACAAACTTGTTAAGGGCAGATTGCACGTTGCCCCCAACTTACTAATAACGAAATTAACAACGCTAACGTAAATGTTCTTACCGGCCACCCCATTGGTACTAAAATGAGAACAATTGCGGGATAACAAATTATATAAAGCCAGCTTTGAACATTCAGTTTGCTCATTTTATTGTGGATATCTTCAAAGCTATTAGAGAAATAGTCTAGGTCATCCTTTGGAAGCCTATAAAAATAGCCAAAAACTGCCAGACCTCCTACAAGGAGGCAAGTTGCAATTATTGGGGCGATAGAAAAGCACTCCATGCTTGAAAACTCCAAATATCTAGCTGAAAAAGTAGGAGATTAGTGATGATTTGCTCAAACTGCTCGTTCTTCGAAATATTAAAGGCATAATTCAACCTTTCCAGGCCCAGCTGAGTAACAAGCCTCTTGCAAGCAACGTTTTTCTATCTCAGACAAAGTACCATCAGCTAACGCGTTAGGAAATATAGAAAGTTTCGGCTTCCGTTTAAGTAATCCGGTTGCTCCAAGCTGCTTTAAACCATCATTCATACCCGAATAATTTTCTTAGCAAATGGATATATTACTAATGCCATTACAAGCCATGTTTCGAGAAGGTAGCCAGCCACTAAGTCAGGTAGCTTAATACCTACAGACATAAGAACGGATCCAATCACAAGCAAAATACCGAAACTTATGATTAAGCAGCCAATGTACGTTTTTACGAACTTCAAAATTTAATACCTTGTTTAAGAATCACTGATGCTTATCTCATAACTCTAAGTAAATAACTGTGTATTACGATTCTTGTTTGAACCGCTTACAAGCCGATATTTGTTTCTAAAAATTGCTGACCGTGAGCACTTAGTAGCCATCCGAAAGCTCCAATATTTATTACAACTGTTATCCAATACACTTGTTTGAATTCTTTTTTACGGGATTTGTGCCTTAATTTACTTTGGGCTAAAAATGCGCCAGGCCAACCCCCGACCAACGATAACAAGTGAAGCTGGCTTTCTGAAGTACGCCATCTATTATTTTTAGCAGCTGATTTGTCAAAAGCATAAGTAATAAACGTTACTACGCTGGCCGCAGCGTAAAGATATAAAATTTCAAATGGCAAAAATTTGAGAAAGACTGTAATAACTACCGCCGCACAAAAAGAAATTGCTAAGGCCGCTCCTATTTTTCGGCTTGGAGGAGAAGCTTTTCTATTAGCCCTTTTATCACTAACTAAGCTTATGTTTACCGCTTTGTATTTACCCGTTGTATCTTTAACTTGTTCATAAATAATTAGGTCGCCATCAGCGGGCCTTCTAGATGGTTTCTGAAATGATTTGATATGAACAAAAGAATGGTCACCGCCTCCGTTTGGTTCAACAAAACCAAATCCTCTGTCATCATTCCAGTTAGTAAGTTTTCCTTGGAATCTCAACTGTTATTCCTTTTAGTTTAAGCCCGCGATAAATGGTAGAGCGCATACAACGTCCAGCCCATAGGGAGAATATTGATAGCCTTGTTATCCAAGGACTGCCCCTTGCTTCACAGCTAGTGTTTCTATTTTAGAGGCTATCTCGTATGGGTTTTTTACCGCTTTGATGCAGGGATGGGCTTCTTCATGTGGGTCTATAACCAGCAGAACAGTACCAAGGGAGAAAAAGCTCCATGGTTTTTCATCTAACACATAAATATCAACAACGTCTTTTAAATCAATTTCATAAGATTCTCTCTCGAGCAAGCTGCCAGATACAAATGCTTGACTGTCTGACACCTCATATCTCATAGTCTTTGCGTCAATTAAAAGGACTGCAATGGCTAAAATTGCAAGACTGGCTAAAAGATTACTATATTGGTTTAAAACCAGTGCTATTACCAAAAGTACCAGATATTGGTAAAAGTAAAGCAGATAAGAGCTTCTTGCTTTCCATTTGATTTTTATCATATTCCTTCCTAATGGCCTAACACTTAACTAAGGTGAGCGCAAAGCATGATCTTAATTAAGCCTTGTTAATTTTTATCTCGGTATCTTGGGTTGTATTTAATCATTGCCTTTTTATTCCACTCTTTGAAAGTCTTAATTCTATCGAGCTCTTCATCAAGAACGATATCTCGTTTGGGGTCAGTATATAGAACCTCTACTAATTCAGAGTACTCGTCACAATCAATTTCGAATGGTCTCCATTCGATCCCACCGCTCATTCCACTATCTGATACTGATTTACAGAAAGCATCATTCAGTACTGTTAGAGGTGGCATAACCTTCAAACATGCCAGTGCAAACCCTAAAAAAGGATGAAGAAAAATAAATTCATCTAATGGGTGGTTTTCCCAAGGGGCAGAAGTTTCTCCTACTCCATACAAGTGCCTTACTTTAACTGTTCGCATAGCTTATCTTTAGAAGTTAATGCCTAATGTATTCTTGCTGGATGCGTGAGATGTCATATTGTTGTGAATTCCTAACTATTGATTGATGGTGCAGAAAAAGTACTAAATTCTTTACAGAAGTAACTTTGTTGAAATATGGTTTTTTCTGCGGGTTCTCAGTATTAATCCCTAAGCGGTCCGCTATTGCCAAATAGATATCATCAAGATCTTCAGGGTCCATATTGTAAGTATCTTCAAACTTATCTTCGGTTTTATGGGAAAAGCCTTTCCGTCGTATTTCCCAAGCCAAAGATGAAGTTCATTCCAAACTTCTCTCATGATTTTCGTGTCGACGCTTCTATAGTCGAAGGATTTGGCATATTTGCATATATCGACTTCGCCACGCTCGCCGGACAGCCGTTGCATCCTGATATGTTCAAAAGTGCCTAGGATTAACATAAGGATTACAATTACTCCAATTACGTATGGAACTTCCATATGTTTACCTATGCATAACGCTTTTGTAATTTAGAGCATCGCTGTGAAGCTGCGCAGTTTGCGCTCGAGCCCGAAGGGTGATTGTTAGCAAACTTGTTATATTTCATTAAATACCACCATCGTTCCCGCTGTTGTCATTTGGCGGAATTATTGTATTTCTACCTCCAAGGTCAGCTCCATGACCTCTACTTGGAAGGAATTGAAAAGTAGCTCCTAAAATACCGAAGCCTAACACGCACGCTAACGGGACCCACTCTAGCTCTGAGGTAGCTTGATAGCTCTCGAATACATATTTGAGAATGAGCGAAGCAAATATGAGGTAAATGATCCAACCGAAAAAACTTGTCCCTGTTTTAATTTCCACGATTTACCCTATGAGTTATAGCGCCGCCATAAAGGGCAGAGCGCATGTGACGTCCAGCCCGTAATACTGTCTTTGATGTTTTTTAGTGCTGGTAGCTCAAACTTACCCTCGATTTAATCCTAGCTATCTCTAGATATAGGTTGATAGGCTTTTTACTGATTAGGCTACAACGACACAAAATTCCTTTGCATCTTCCTTGTTAGTGTTCATTAATTCTAAGTTCCCCGCGTTCGATAACTGCACGCAATGACTTTTCACACTGGTTATTCTTGTGAATACAGAGGTGAGTATCCATATTGTTGCCATATTTAGATCTAGGGAACTCTTTAAGGCCATATTTGAATTGCTCAGGAGCACTATTGAATTGGTTATGATGGAAGTCGTCTAATTGTGTGCAAATTAGATTCATGTATTTATCTAATTTTTCTTTGTTATACGTGAGCATGCCATATCTTGCACTTTTGGCTCTGTCTGAAAACAGGTTAAAAAAAACTTTTTTATTTCTACCAAGGCACGCAGTAAGCGTTTTATCAAAAAAATCTAACACTAACTGCGTATCTATATATTCACCTTGTTGTTGCGGAATATTGGTAACATCAATTAACTGGTTATTAGTTGATTTGATGACGGTTTGGGTACTGTTGGGTACATTGTATTTGCATGGAGAAGAGAAATACCCAGTTTTGCCCTGATCAGTTTTACACTTGTATATTCCAGCAGAATGAGCTTGATTTATCGGACTAAAGATTAGTAATAGAAGGAGTGTGGTTAATCTTTTCATGGGTGCTCCGTGCTTGATGGGTCTTCCTTAATGCACCCAATACTGGCAGAGATAGTGGGATATGAAAAGTGCAGGAGAGTACTGATTTGTCTTGAATCTTTTTCTCTAGCCACAAAGTGGCGTTCTAAAAGCGTAGCGATCTCTAGCCAAAGGCGTCCTCTAGCAGCGAAGCTGCGTCCTGCCTTTAACCAACAACATCCAACTCTCTCTGCTTAAATTCTGCACCCAATCCCTCAACAAGCTCCCGACACTGAACAACATCAACACCCTCTAACCCATTAATTGCCGATACCTGTACATCATCAATCAATTCGCTAGCGCGTTTGATAAAGGTTTGTACTGCTTGGTAAGAGTCGGGTAGGGTAGGTTGGCAATGTTGTTGATAGACCGTCTCGTCTTGAGCGTTCAGCGAGATCGATAGTGAATCTATGCATACTGCTAGTTCAGGCACTATGTCGCGTTTGTGGAAGAGGCTACCGATGCCGTCGGTATTGATACGGGTTTTGCCGCCGTTTTCTTTTACCCAAGTAGCGATTTTCAACAGAGCTTTTAGGCGAAGTGTGGGTTCGCCATAGCCACAAAATACGATTTCATCGTAATTGGTTGGGTTACCGATTAAGGGGATGATCGTGTCTGCTTCTGGTCGTTTGCTGAGATAGAGTTCGTGACCTTTAACTTCGGTTGAGCCGTTATGTTTTGGGCAGAATTGGCAGGCGAGAGTGCAACGGTCGGTTAAGTTGATGTAGAGGCTATTGCGGATCTGATAAACGTAGCTGTCTTGGTGTTCGCATGAGGTAGAGCGTTTTGCAGGGTTGGGGCGTTTTTGTGTCATAGCTTACTGCTTATCAGCGATATTCATAGATAGAAATCTACTTTAGCAGGGCGAGTTAACGGAGGCGTTGATGCTTATCAAAAGTGACCCGGTTAGGGTGCAAACGCACCCTTTAACCGGTATCGAAGGGGAAGGTTTCGCTATGAATTTGGTGCGTTTTACGCGGCTGCTTGCTGGGCGCCGTGTTCTGGGTGAGTCGCTATAAAGTGGTTGAGTACTTTTTGCAGCATTTCTGCGTGACCATAATTGTGATCACGCTGTGCTTTGGCGATGTCATCCATAATAATTCGTTTAATTTTCTGTTCGCCGTCATGGGTAATCATGTAGTGACCGAGAGCCATGGCGATCATTGGGTCCATGTGTTCGTGTTCTGCAATGGCATCAACTTCGTCTGCAGTTAGGTCACTTAGTTCCAGGCATTCTTCGTAGGTCAACATTTCTCTCTTCCTCTGCCTTTAACAGGCTATTTTTTTATGTGTATCGGAGTCTCTACCGGTCTCTCTCCAAACCGGTAAATAAGAGTTTAGGAGAGGAATTTAAGATTCTCTAATACATTAGGAGGATAAAAATTCACAATGAATATTCATTCAAGTATTGAAATTCATGTTGCAGCTGCGAAAGATGAGTTTGATTCAACTAAGGATTTGCCGTATTTAAAGGGCTAGAGGCGTGGTGCATAACAGCAGCCCTATTTTGGTGCGAATGAACCAGAATAGGGAGCTATAAAAATAATTTCTTTAGACGATTAAAGAATAACTGGAAAGTCGCTTTTTAGGCGTTCTAAAAGCGCTTGTTTTCCTTGCGGATTCTTTTGGGTGACATCTTCCCCAGCAGTAGGAAAATGGATGTCGCGAAGGCGGGATAACCAGAAGCGCAGCGCTGCGGTTTTCATCATTGCCGGTAACAGATCGATCTCCATCGGATCTAAAGGGCGGATCTCCTGATACATCTGCAGCATCTGCTGCGCTTTCTGGGTATCAAACTGATTATTGGATTCGTCAAAGCACCAAGCGTTAAGGGTAACGCTTAGATCGTATAGATAAGGTGTAGAGCAAGCGTGGTAGAAATCGATCAAGCCGGATAGACGTTCGCCATCAAACATAGCGTTGTCTGGGAACAGGTCTGCGTGTACAGGCCCAGAAGGTAATGTAGTCCAGTCGATATCACCGGTTTCCATCAGGCTGTTTTGTAATAGTGTTTGTTGCTCTTTATCTAGCTTCGGTAACACACGAGACGCTAGCTCGTTGCACCACTGCGGAATATGGCTGTATTCATCGAGTTCTAGCTGAGATGAGAGCTGGTGGAACTGAGCGAGGGTGCTACCAATTGTTTTTGCTTGTGAAAGCGTCGGTTGTTCTAGTGGTTCGCCTTTTAAGCAGTTCATTAATACAGCGGGTTTGCCGTTGAGCATGCCGAATAGATCACCGTTATTAAGATGAATAGGCTGAGCGCAGGCAAGCTCGTTAATCGCTAGATGATCAACTAGACCCAAAATAAAGGGCAGTTTCTCTTTAGGTACAGATTCAACCAGTGTTAGGACAAAGCGGCCTTGATCGGTATCGACAAAAAAATTGCTGTTCTCAACGCCTGCACTAATGCCTTTATAGCTTTGTAACTCACCGACAGCGTAGTTCTGAAGGTGAGTTTGAAGTTCTGAAAAGCTAACTGCGGTGTAAACTGACATTATCGGTCTTTGTCCTACTGGTGTATCTGTTAGTGATTTTTTGGGGATTCAGTGTTCTTTTGCAGCCACTGCCATAGGCTTTCTGCACAACTCTTACGCACTAGGATGTCGTAATCCTTAGTGTCGTGAAGAGACATAATGTTGATGCCTTCAGCTAGCTCAACATCAGTCACGGGTAAGCATGAAAACTGCTGGGTATTTGAGCTGCTTAGCAGGTAATGTATCGCTGCTTTATTTAAATACGCTTTTGAGCCGTCTTCGGAGGTTTCTAGTTTAAGATCTTCGCCAAAGGTTTCGCGCAGTGCTTGGAATACAGATTCATGTGCACCGGTAGGTGGTAGAACCAACCAACGGTTTTCGTTGATCCAAAGAATCGCTAAACGGCCCATGCAGGAGATGCGATTAACCGTTAGCGGTTGAGCAACGCCCATCACTTCACCCACGGCGATAAGCAGATCTTGGTCAGGCTCGGTATCCAGTGCAAGATCGCCAATAAAAGGGCGTTCTCGCACAATAATGCTATTAATTCGGCTGTCGTTGTCTATCGCTGCTTGGATGTTCAAATGAACCAGCGTGCCGCCTTGGGTGGCTTTGTTAGTATTGTTTTGCATAGACATTTTTACTCCTTTACAGGGCTTTTGCCTGTAAATCAGCGTGGTAAGAGGAGCGAACCATCGGGCCACTGGCAACATTCTTAAAGCCCAGCTCATAACCGATCTCTTCGTACTCTTTAAATTCTTCTGGCGTTACATAACGCTCTACAGCGAGGTGGTACTTGCTTGGCTGTAGGTATTGGCCGATGGTTAACATGTCGACATCATTAGCACGAAGATCTTTCATTACTTTGATGATCTCCTCTTTGGTTTCACCCAAACCAACCATCAAGCCAGATTTTGTATCGACTTCTGGATTTAAACGCTTAAATTGGTAAAGAAGGTTCAGCGAGTTATGGTAATCCGCACCCGGGCGTACCGATGGGTACAAGCTAGGTACAGTTTCCATATTGTGGTTCAGAACATCTGGAACCTGTTGAGATAAGATCTCTAATGCAAGATCAACTTTGCCGCGAAAATCTGGGACTAAGATCTCAACTTTTAGGTCGTCACTGACTTTACGTGCTTCTTTAACTACTTCAGCAAAGTGTGCAGCACCACCATCTCTTAGATCGTCACGATCTACCGAAGTGATAACCACATATTTAAGACCGAGCTTTTCGATTGTGGATGCACAATTCTTAGGCTCTTCTGGATCAAGCGCCATTGGTCGACCATGCGCTACATCACAGAAAGGGCAGCGGCGTGTACAGATAGCCCCCATGATCATCAATGTCGCAGTTTTGTGACTAAAGCACTCAGCCAAGTTAGGGCAGGATGCTTCTTCACAAACCGTATGCAATTTAAGGTCGCGAAGTTGTTTCTTAACCTTTTTTACATTGGCATTTGAGCGGGCATCTATACGAATCCATTCCGGTTTACGTAGGTGTTCTCTTTCTGGGTCTGGCTTATGACGCAGACGAGACATTTTTGATTCGCCTTTCAGCTCTTGTAGTGGAATCAATTCCATAGTGACACCTCGCGATGTTCAATTAAAAATAGAGGCCAAGCTGATAAGGGTGGTAGCCCGGCCTCCAAGACTTACGGGATGGAAACGGATTAACCGCGGTAGTAACGCTGCTCAATAAATGGTGCTTTAGAAACCACCATTGGTAGCTGCTTGTCACGTACTAGAGCGAAAACTTCTGTTTCAAGTGCAGAGTAAGCGGTTTCTACATAACCCATAGCTACTGGCTTGCCTACTGTTGGGCCGAAGCTACCAGAAGTAACAGTACCGATCTTTTCACCGTCAGCATTTACAAGGTCTGCGCCTTCACGGATCGGAGCTTTACCCGATGCGATAAGGCCAACGCGCTTACGGCTGTAGTTTTTGTTAGCGATCTGATCAAGGATCTTGTCAGCGCCTGGGAAGCCGGCCGCACGTTCGCCATCGGCACGACGGCACTTGCTGATCGCCCAGATAAGGCTACCTTCGATTGGCGTTGTTGTTGGATCTAGGTCGTGACCGTATAGGCAAAGGCCAGATTCCAAACGTAGAGAGTCACGTGCACCCAAGCCAATAAATTCAACTTCTGGCTGCTTTAGGAATAGGCGGCATAGGCGATCTGCATCAGCAGAAGGGATAGAGATCTCATAACCATCTTCACCTGTGTAACCAGAACGGCTCACGAAGCAATCAACGCCATCGATAGCGATGTGACGAGAGTCCATGAATACAAGTTCATTAACTTCTGGGCAGATGCGAGATAGTGCTTGTGCTGCTTCTGGGCCTTGAAGTGCAACCAGTGCGCGGTCATCAAGAACTTCTAGCTCAACGCCTTCGCCAAGGTTTGCGCGCATGTGAGCGATGTCCTGATCTTTACATGCAGCGTTAACTACAACGTAAAGGTGATCACCGTAGTTAGTTACCATCAGGTCGTCCATGATGCCGCCTTCATCGTTAGTGAAAAGGGCATAACGCTGTTTGCCTGCTGGTAGATCGATAATGTCTACAGGTACTAGTTTTTCTAGTTCAGCTGCAGCATTTTCGCCTGTTAGCTTAACCTGACCCATGTGAGATACATCAAAAAGACCAGCGTGATCACGGGTGTGAACGTGCTCTTTCTTTACACCTAGCGGGTATTGAACCGGCATTTCAAAACCTGCGAAAGGTACCATTTTTCCACCTAGCTCAATGTGCAGGTCATATAGAGGTGTTTTGCTCAGTTCGGACATTGTGTTCTCCATAATGCTTGTTCTGTGCAGCCTTCGTATTTACGAAGCTGCTTGTGTTCTTCAGGTGCAGTGCTTTGACTACAGTTCTTTAAGTACAATCTGATGGAAAAGCTCTATTGGGGTAAAACTCTTTCAACAGATTGTTCAGGCTTTAAAGGATCGGACCACCGTCGGTGATCCGATCTTTAGCTTTAAAGCTAAGGATTAAGCGTTTTTACCGTCAGTTGTATCAACTGGAGCACCGTTACGCGCGAAGTACTCTTTAGTCAGTTTGAAGACAACCGGGCTCAATAACGCCAGAGCAATCAAGTTAGGCAGAGCCATCATGGCATTTAGCGTATCTGCTACTAGCCAGATGAAATCCAGACTTACGATTGCGCCTACAGGCACCGCAATAATCCAAAGAACACGGTATGGTTTGATCGCTTTAACACCGAATAGGAACTCAACGCAGCGTTCGCCGTAGAAAGACCAACCGATGATTGTAGTGAAAGCGAATACCGCTAGAGCGATAGCTACTAGGTAGTTACCAACGCCAGGAAGGGCGTGAGCGAACGCTGCAGACGTTAGTGCTGCACCAGACTCACCTGATGTCCAAGCACCAGAAGTAATGATAACCAGACCAGTAATCGAACAGATGATTAGGGTATCGATAAACGTACCCAGCATCGCGATTAGACCTTGGCGAACAGGATCTTTTGTTTGAGACGCAGCGTGGGCAATAGGTGCAGAACCTAGACCCGCTTCGTTAGAGAAGACACCACGTGCTACACCGAAACGGATAGCCGCCCAAACAGCAGCACCCGCAAAACCACCTTCAGCCGCAGCTGGAGAGAATGCGTGAGTGAATACTAGATCCAATGCAGCAGGGATTGCTTCAGCATTAATTGCTAGTACAACTAGGCCTGCACCTAGGTAAGCGATTGCCATTAGAGGTACTAGAGAACCAGCAACTGCACCGATACGCTTGATACCACCAATCAGAACGGCACCTACAAGTACCATTAGGATCACGCCTGTTACCCAAACATCTAGGCCAAAGTTAGATTCTAGAACGTCTGCAACAGAGTTGGACTGTACCGTGTTACCGATACCGAAAGCGGCTACTGCACCAAAGATTGCAAATGCAGTACCTAACCAAGCCCACTTAGCGCCAAGACCGTTTTTGATGTAGTACATCGGACCACCAACATGGCGGCCTTCTTCGTCTACTTCACGGTACTTCACAGCCAGTACTGCTTCAGAGAACTTAGTTGCCATACCAACCAATGCGGTACACCACATCCAGAATAGAGCACCAGGTCCGCCTAGGAATACAGCCGTAGCTACACCGGCAATGTTACCAGTACCAACTGTTGCTGATAGCGCAGTCATTAGTGCTTGGAAGGGAGAGATTTCGCCTTCTTTTTCTTCTCCTTTTTTAGTTTTACGGCCTTCGAACAGAAGTTTGAAACCCGTACCTAGTTTAAGAAGAGGCATAAGACGTAGACCCAGCATTAGGAATAAACCAACGCCAAGAATAAGAACAAGCATCATAGGACCCCACACGATCCCATTAATGCTGCTGATGATAGAGGTTAATGTTTCCATGAACCTAGACTCCAATCGGATTGTTATTTTTATTTGAACGCACTTGGATTGTTTAAAACTTCTTAAAGCACCAGGGCAGAGCTTTTAGATTTCCAAACATGCTTACTTACAAAAGGTGAAGCTTTTGGCTTCGCTTACTTCGCTTGAATCTGCCACTCAAGAAAAAGAAAGGTTATTTGTGAAATAAGTTTCCAATACGAAACAAAGCTAGCGTAAGGGAAAATTAATTTCAACGAAAATATGTTGAAAAAGATTTGATTAGAACTATCTAATTCTTAATTTTTGAATAAAGCCTAATAAAAACAGGTGGTTGGCGTTATAGGAAAAATTTTCATTTTGGACAAGTAGGCTAAAAAGCTTATCAGCAGGGCGGTTTACTATGATGAATCTAGGATCGTTAGCTAGTTTTTGACAGCTTTAAATCCATAGGGTTATCGCTGTTGAGTTGGTTGCGCCAATGAAACAAGGATTAGGCTTTAATGAAGCAAGTAGCGTTTAAGGTGAATTTTAAAGCAACAAAACTGGATTTAAATGAAAAAAGTTTCCAATAGGAAACTTTTTGTTGATTTTGGAAAATCTCACTGCTAGTCTGAAATCAAATCGACGGTATTTGAACAAATAGTGATCAATTTGTTCGAAGTTATATAGCTCTTTAGTAAGCGGACTATCACCGCAACCTACAAAGAGACGGTTTAAAGAGTAGATAAATAAAATAATAAAAAGAGCGGTAAGACCGCTGTAGTGAGGTCGCAGTGCCATTAAGTATTTTTGATCTATATAAAGTAGGGATTGGCCCTTCCAGTTCTCATACGGTAGGCCCAGTGGTTGCGGCTAATCGTTTCTTAGATGAATTGCGTGAGCGTGATCAACTGGATCAAGTTGCCTCAGTACATGTAGGTTTGTTCGGTTCTTTAGCGATGACAGGTAAAGGTCACGCAACGGATGTTGCGGTGATGATCGGTCTAATGGGTGAGAAGCCAGATCTAGTCGATCCAGATAAAGTACCTGTTTACGTTGATCAGATTCGTAACACTAAGCAGATCAATTTAGCAGGCGAGCGCATGATTGCGTTCAATCCTGAAACGGATCTGCCTTTTAACTTTGGTGAGTCCTTACCAAAGCATCCAAACGGCATGCATTTTAAAGCATACGATGCAGCCGGCATTATTTTGCACGACAACATCTTTTACTCCGTAGGCGGTGGCTTTGTGCTAAGTGACGCCGAAGCAGGTAAAGAGAAAGGTGCAGAGCCTGAATTCAAACTTCCATTCCACTTCGATAATGGCGTTGAGCTATTAGAAGTCTGTGAACGTGAAGGAAAAACCATTGCTGAAATCGTTTTAGCCAATGAGCTGACATGGGCCGAACAAGGCGTGTTAGAAGAGCGCCTGTGGAACCTTTGGCAGGTGATGGATAACTGCATTAAACGTGGTTGCACTGAAGAGGGTGAGCTACCGGGCGGTCTACATGTTAAACGCCGTGCCCACGAGCTTTATGAAGAGCTTAAGTCTAGCCCAGAAGCAGCACTGAAAGATCAGTTAACTGTAATGGATTGGGTCAATCTATTTGCTATTGCGGTTAACGAAGAGAACGCAGCGGGCGGTCGTGTGGTGACGGCGCCAACAAATGGCGCTGCCGGTGTTATCCCTGCTGTTCTAGCTTACTACGACCGTTTTGTTCCGGGTTCAAATCGACAAGGTATTTTCGATTTCTTAGCGACCTCCGCTGCTATTGGCATGCTTTATAAGAAGAACGCTTCTATCTCGGCTGCCGAAGTGGGCTGCCAAGGTGAGATCGGCGTGGCTTGTTCTATGGCTGCCGGCGCGCTTTGTGCCGTGATGGGCGGTACTAATCAGCAAATCGAGAACGCTGCGGAAATTGGCATGGAGCATAACTTAGGCCTGACCTGTGATCCGATTGGTGGTCTGGTCCAAGTGCCATGTATCGAACGTAACACCATGGGGGCTGTGAAAGCGATCAATGCTGCGCGCTTAGCACTTCGTGGTGATGGTGAACATCATGTGTCTCTAGACTCTGTTATCGAAACCATGCGTCAAACAGGTCTGGATATGCAGGATAAATATAAAGAAACCTCTCAAGGTGGGCTGGCCGTAAACGTGGTTGCCTGCTGATTCTTCGTAATAAAAAAATAAGAGAATAAAAAATCATGAGTCACAGTGATCTGTATCGCAACGACGCTGTTTGCGAAGCATTTTTTACCCAAGACCTAGCAGAGCGCGATGCTGATCTGCTGTCTGCAGTAAATGAAGAGTTTGATCGTCAGGAGATGGGGATTGAGCTGATAGCCTCTGAAAATATTGTATCTAAAGCCGTAATGCAGGCGCAGGGTACAGTACTAACAAACAAATATGCAGAAGGTTATCCGGGCCGTCGTTACTACGGTGGTTGTGAGTACGTAGATAAGGCGGAAGGCCTAGCTATCGAGCGTGCGAAAGCGCTATTTAACTGCGAATTCGTAAACGTTCAGCCGCACTCAGGTGCGCAAGCAAACGGCGCGGTTATGTTGGCACTATTGCAGCCGGGCGATACTGTATTGGGCATGTCTCTGGATGCTGGTGGTCACTTGACTCACGGTGCGCGTCCAGCCCTTTCTGGTAAATGGTTCAATGCTGTGCAATACGGTGTGTCTCGTGAAGATAGCCGTATTGACTACGATGAGATTGAGAAGCTAGCAGTTGAATGCCAGCCGAAGATGATTATTGCAGGTGGTTCTGCGATTCCACGCCAGATCGATTTCGCGCGTTTCCGTGAGATCGCTGACAAAGTAGGTGCGTACCTGTTTGTTGATATGGCGCACATCGCAGGTCTAGTGGCGACAGGTGCTCACCCATCACCACTTCCACATGCGCATGTTGTAACCACAACCACGCACAAAACTCTACGTGGTCCACGTGGCGGCATGATCCTATCTAACGATCTGGATCTAGGTAAGAAGATCAACTCAGCGGTATTCCCAGGTCTTCAAGGCGGTCCACTGATGCATGTAATCGCAGCGAAAGCCGTTGCTTTCGGTGAAGCGCTACAGCCTGAATTTAAAGTTTACATCGATCGTGTAGTAGAGAATGCCAAAGTACTTGCGGGCGTTATGGTTGAGCGTGGTTGCGACATTGTAACTGGCGGTACAGACACACACCTGATGTTGGTCGATCTTCGACCTAAAGGCCTGAAAGGTAATGCCGTAGATGAAGCGCTAGAGCGTGCAGGCATTACTTGTAACAAAAATGGCATCCCATTTGACCCTGAAAAACCAATGGTGACTTCTGGTATTCGTCTAGGTACGCCAGCAGGTACAAGCCGTGGTTTTGGTCCAGAAGAGTTCAAGCTGATTGGTAATCTAATTAGTGATGTATTGGATGGTCTAGTGGCTAACCCAGAAGATAACTCCAAAGTTGAAGCGGAAGTGCGTGCGCAGGTCGAAGAGCTGTGCAAGAAGTTCCCTCTTTACCGTTAATAAACCTGTGTAACGAATGAGCAATAGGAAAACAATATGAGCATTCCATCTAACTACCTTTTCACACCAAGCCATGAGTGGGTTCTGGACAATGGTGACGGCACTATCTCTCTAGGCGTATCTGATCACGCTCAGGAACTTCTAGGTGATGTAGTTTTCGTTGAACTACCAGAGATTGGTCACGCAGTAGAAGCGGGTGAAGAGTTCTCTCTAGTTGAATCTGTAAAAGCAGCGTCTGACATCTACTCTCCAGTAAGCGGCGAAGTAGTTGAAGTAAACGAAGCTTTGGAAGATGCACCGGAGACAGTAAACGAAGCGCCTTACACAGATGGCTGGATCGTAAAAATTAAGCTTTCTGATTCATCTGAATTGGCGAAACTTCTAAACGCAGAAGCGTACGAAGCAACGATTGCAGAAGAAGCTTAATTGGTTGAGTTGCTAGGTATGTTGTAAAGGTCTAATCAGCCTAAGTACTTAGTAACCCTGTCCCCCAATTAGCTTTAGCAAGGCGAAGTGGTAGTGCAGGACCGCTTCGCACCCTTAAATTTATTTGGTTTAAATGTCTGTTACACACATTTAAATCGAGCTGTTACCACAGGTTATTGTTATGGCAGTAGAAACTCGTACTTTGAGTGATCTTCAGCAGACGACTGACTTTACTCGTCGTCATATTGGTCCAGATAGTGAGCAGACTCAGGAGATGTTGTCCTTTTTGGGTCTTAACTCAATGGATGAACTGATTACACAGACAGTTCCAGATTCCATCCGCTTAGATGATGCGTTAGATATGGCGGATAGTAAGACTGAAGCTGATGCGCTTGCGTATATCAAAACACTAGCTGACAAAAATAAGGTTAATAAATCTTATATTGGTATGGGCTATAGCAATACTCTGGTTCCAAACGTTATCTTGCGTAACGTTATGGAAAACCCAGGTTGGTACACAGCTTATACACCTTACCAGCCAGAGATTGCCCAAGGCCGTCTAGAAGCACTGCTTAACTTCCAGCAGATGGTGATGGACCTAACCGGTATGGAGTTGGCGAACGCTTCTCTACTTGATGAAGCGACAGCAGCTGCAGAAGCGATGACGCTGTGTAAACGTTCCAACCGTAAGAAGACAAATACCTATTTTGTTGCTGATGATGTTCACCCGCAAACGTTGGACGTTATCAAAACACGTGCTGAATACTTTGGTTATGACATCGTAGTAGGTAACCCGCTAACAGATCTTGAAGCAGCAGATCCATTTGGTGTTCAGCTACAGTATCCAAGTACTTACGGCGATATCACTGATATCAAATCTATTATTGATGCGGCTAAAGGCCAGAAAGCAATGGTTTCCGTTGCGGCTGATATCCTAGCCTTGGTTCTTCTTAAATCACCAGGTGAGCTGGGTGCTGATGTTGTACTAGGTTCCTCTCAGCGCTTTGGTGTGCCGATGGGCTTTGGTGGTCCACACGCAGCTTTCTTTGCTGCATCTGAAAAGCTTAAACGTTCTGTGCCTGGTCGTATCATCGGTGTATCTATCGATGTAAACGGTAACCAAGCATTGCGTATGGCGATGCAAACTCGTGAGCAGCATATCCGTCGTGAGAAGGCGACATCTAACATCTGTACTGCTCAAGCCTTGCTTGCCAACATGGCTTCTTTCTATGCTGTTTATCACGGCCCAGAAGGTCTTAAGACAATTGCAGAGCGAGTACATCGTTTAACGGCTGTGCTTGCTAATGGTCTTAAAGCGAAAGGTGTTGTGGTCAATGACACTTACTTCGATACGTTGACTGTTTCTCTGCCTGAGACTCAAGAGGTTGTTTACCAAAGAGCGATCGATGCGGGTTGTAACTTCCGCAAGGTTGGTTCTGATAAGTTGGGTATCAGCTTGGATGAAACAACATCGTCTGAAGATGTTGCGCAGTTGCTAGACGTTATTCTTGGCGACGATCACGGTCTAAGCGTTGCTGCGCTAGATGCAGCAATTGTTGCAGGTGAAGCGACGGGTATCTCTACAGAGATGCGTCGTGAAGATGCAATCCTGACGCACCCAACGTTCAACAGCTACCACAGCGAAACCGACATGCTTCGCTACATGAAGAAGCTTGAGAACAAAGATTACTCTTTGGCGCATGGCATGATCCCACTCGGTTCTTGCACCATGAAGCTAAACGCTACAGCTGAGATGATCCCAGTTACATGGCCTGAATTTGCAAACATTCACCCGTTTGCACCGGCTGACCAAGTGCAGGGCTATCACCAAATGCTAAATGAGCTGGAAGATCAACTGGTAGAAATTACCGGTTACGACAAAGTTTCTTTGCAGCCTAACTCAGGTGCATCTGGTGAATACGCAGGTCTATTAGCGATTCGTAAGTACCAAGAATCTGTTGGTGAAGGTCATCGTAATGTTTGCTTGATCCCATCGTCTGCGCACGGCACTAACCCTGCATCTGCAGCAATGATGGATATGAAGATCATTGTGACTAAGTGTGATGACAACGGTAACGTTGATGTTGCTGATCTTCGTGCACAAGCAGAGCTACATAAAGATGATCTATCTTGCTTGATGATCACTTACCCATCCACACATGGTGTTTATGAGGAAGATATCGTAGAGATCTGCGACATCATTCACAAAAACGGCGGTCAGGTTTATATGGATGGCGCGAACATGAATGCGCAGGTAGGTATCTCTAAGCCGGGTGCAATCGGATCTGATGTATCTCACCTAAACCTACACAAAACATTTGCTATCCCACACGGTGGCGGTGGTCCAGGTATGGGTCCAATCGGCGTTAAGAGCCACTTGGCACCGTTCCTAGCGAGCCACAAAGTAAGCCCAGTTGAAGGTGTAAATCCAGAAAACGGTGCGGTTGCAGCGACGCCTTACGGTTCTGCTTCGATCCTACCGATCACGTGGATGTACAACGTTATGCTAGGTAAGTCTGGCCTTAAAGCATCGACAGAGATGGCGATTCTTAATGCTAACTACATGACTGAGAAATTGGCTGAGCACTATCCGGTACTTTACCGTGGCCGCAACAACAAAGTTGCTCACGAATGTATCGTTGATATCCGCCCAATCAAAGAGGAAAGCGGTGTTACTGAAGAAGATATTGCTAAGCGTCTAATGGACTACGGTTTCCACGCGCCAACCATGTCTTTCCCGGTAGCAGGTACTCTAATGATCGAGCCGACTGAATCGGAATCTAAAGCAGAGATCGATCGCTTTATTGATGCCATGGTTCAGATCCGTGAAGAGATCAACAAAGTGCAAAACGGCGAATGGCCGGCGGATAACAACCCGCTATTCAATGCGCCGCATACGCAATCGGACATTATGAGTGCTGCATGGGAACGTCCATATAGCCGCGAAGAAGCAGTATTCCCGAATGAAGCGACTCGTCAGAACAAGTTCTGGCCAACAGCGAACCGTATCGACAACGTATACGGTGATCGGAACTTTATCTGCTCTTGTCCAGGTATCGAAGCTTATCAAGACCAGTAATTATCTTTTGCTGCAGGGTTGCTCTTGCAGCAAAGTTAAAAAGTCGAACCATTGGTCTTGAGCCAAGTGAACCGGAGATCCACTTGGTTTAATTCAGCGATAGCCAATCTGTGCCGGCTTGAGCTGAACAACGGGTAAAACGTCAGATTTACCCGTTACTCCCGCAGTTACCAGGGGGGAATCTGGTAACTGCAACCTTTCTATTTTATAGGTCGTTAGAGTGGATTTGGCGTCTACTCGAAATTGGTGTGCTCCCAGCCTTGTGTTGGAGCTTTTTGCGGGGCTAATTTAGCCCCGTTTTTTTTGATCTTTAAAAATTTGAATGAGAATCGCTGGATTGCTTTAGAGATTTTCAAGATGCATTGCCGGAGAACCTCTGCGAACTCAACTAAAATAACTGTATGAAAAATGATCTGTTTTTCATTGGGAACGTAATAGCTAGAGGCAACTCGAAGCTAATAACTCGCAAAATAACAAGCCTAAGAGGTGATCATTATGCTGCTGAGTCACATACCCGGAATGTTTACCCACCCTGATGCAGAGTGGGAATTGATCAAAAAAGAGCACAGTAATCCCAGTCGTATCTATATGGCCTATACCTGTCTATTGGCGCTAATAGGTCCTGTGTGTGCTTACATTTCTACAACTCAATTTGGTTGGCGTGTCGGTGATGGTGAGTTGATTAAGCTTACTGCAATCAGTGCATTACAATTGAACGTCTTAACCTATGTAGCAATCCTTGTTGGTGTGTTTGGCTTAGGCTGGATGATTGACTGGATGTCAAAAACTTACGGTAGTGGACATGATGAATATGCTGCTAATGGTATTGCTTTAGCTGCTTATTCTTGTACGCCGCTTTTCTTAGCTGGCTTTATCTCTTTATACCCAGTTCCATGGGCTAATATGCTGGTTTACCTTGCTGCGGCTGCCTATACCGGCTATTTGATCTACGACGGTTTGCCACATGTATTGGGTATCGATAAAGATCAGGCTTTCTTCTTCTGTGGAGCAATTCTGGCAGTAGGGCTTGTGTATTTGGTTATCACTCGCGTGGGTACAGTGATCGTTTGGAACTTAGGCTTTGCACCGGTATTTATCTCTGGGTGAGCAGGTTACTGAAATGAAAAAGAGCAGCTTAGGCTGCTCTTTTTGTGTTGGAAGAATATTTAGAAAAGCTCTACATCATCATCGGGCACTTCAATTCGAGAGCTAACTTCGCTGAAGTGTACGATAAGGTTTCTGCCGTTATTTTTAGCGTGGTACAGCGCTCGGTCAGCTTGTTCGAAATGCAGCATTGGTGGTGTTACTGGGTCTATCTCTGTATAGCCGATACTTACGGTTAGCTTCCCTGATGGGAAGGTATAATCTTGAACCGCTTTGTGAAAACGTTCGAGTATTTGTATCGCTTGTTCCTGATCGGCATTGTTTAGTATGACCACAAACTCTTCACCGCCATATCGGAATAAAAAGTCGGTATAACGGAAAGTTTTTTTCATCAGCTCCGCAAAGTGAAGCAGAACCTCATCCCCATAGAGATGGCCGAAGGTATCATTAATATTTTTAAAGTGATCTATATCCAGAACAACCATCCAAGATGATTTTATATGGTTGTTCTGATGGCCGCGGTGAAATGCTACGACATCGTTAAGGCTTAGTTCCATTGTCTGACGATTTGGTAAGCCTGTGAGCATGTCGCGTTCTTTGGCATCTAATAATGCAACTTGCTTCTCATAGATGCTGAAGACGCCTTCGATCAAAACCATATCTTCTTCAGATACTTTGCCAGTGATCAAAATGATGCGTCGAGGAATAACATCTTTGGTGATATCCAAGAAGATATAGTCTTCACCTTTGAATTTCATGCATGCGACACCGCCTTTACTTTTAGGCAGTGTTTTCAGCATGAGGTCGTTATGTCGATCGATGAACGATTCATCAAGCGTGAGAGGGAAACGGCGTATAGATAGACCGGTGTCCGAATTAGAATCCCCGAAAATTTCGTAAGACACCGCGTCTTCGACACCTTCTAATGAGCAGAAGTAGTGAAGAATGGCATGCGTCAGAGAATTATAAGACTTGTGCGCAAGAAATTTTGCGGATAATTCAAACGCTTGTTTGATGTGATGGTGTTCGCTCATAGATGCTACTTAACGCTACAAGGCCCGTAGGGGTTAGGTTTCTGTAAATTGTAGCAGTCTAAGCAATATTTCTGAACAAACGGTTAATATAAATTAGTCTTGTCTGTTTTATTTGCTTTTTATCTCCTGCCATTTGCTGTTTGCATCCTTCAAAATTGCAAAAAATTCCTCTTCAAATTCTGCTCGATCAAAAGTATTTTCATTTTCTGATTTGAGTTCCATTTTGCTTTGCAGATCTAATAAGCGGTTTCTCATCTCGATTTCCATGACCCACAAGTTTTCAGGGCCTCTTAAAAGCGTGTATCCGGTAATAACAGGGAGAAAAATAGCTAAAAGGGCTGTGAGATGGTCTGAAGAAAGGTTGAATATCGAGAATGAAAAATTGGCACAGATGGCAATGCTGACTGATGTGAATGAAGAGATAAACCAAAGGGTATGATTCATCCTTTTGTGTCTAGCTGCATGTTTGGCAAACCAGTTGGCTTGGGTTTTAATTTTGTTATAGAGAGTATCTTCCATGATGTTCATAGATTGGGCTCTTAAAAGGTAGAAAGAGCGCAACTGCTTATATGCGCTATGAATGTTTGATTGTTTCCAATAGGGGTTATTCTGTTGCTTGTTCAATGACGGGTTGAGCATTGGTTTTACGGTGTTGCCTCCAGGTGTACCAGCCGCCTAAAGCCAGTGCTAACCACGCGAGGGTATCGATAATCGCAACGCCATTGATATCAATCCCCGTTTCACGAAAGACACGATCCCAATGGGATTTGCCAGCGCCTGCTTTGTAGGCAAAGCGTTTGCCGTTTTCGTCGATGCCAATGAGTTGGTCATATCTATAGGCGTAGTCATGGATTAAACCTGGTATGAAAAGCAGGCCGGTAGGGGAGAGAATGGCCCAAAGAGGGCGGGGAATAGATGCACCATCAAATTCGAAACCTTTAGGTATCACAATCGTGGTGCCATCACGCATGGTGTAGGTCCAATCAGCGGTGAGTACCCATTTTCGTACAGCAAATATCCAACGTAGGATACGAATAATAAGGGATTCGTTTTTGGTTTTTATTGGTAGGGGACGAATAGTTGGCATATTCATCAAATGACTCCTTGTCTTGTCGTTTAAGTCCTTTTTCTATTATAGCCCTTTGTAGGGTAAATACTTTTTCAGCTGCTCGATCTGCTCATCAATCGCAGAGGTCTCTTCATCAATAAACTGCTGGACTGCTTTATTAAACCCAACTTCCTTAAGCCAATGGGCTGAATAAGTCGGTACAGGGGTGAATCCTCGCTGTATTTTGTGCTCTCCCTGAGCGCCAGAATCAAATCGCTTTAACCCCAGACTAATACAATACTCAATGCCCTGGTAGTAGCAGGTTTCGAAATGAAGACTGTCGTATTGATCAAAGCAGCCCCAGTATCGCCCGTATAAGGTGGTTGAATCTTGTAATGACAGTGCGCCTGCAACGGGTGTTTCGTCTTTGTAAGCCAAAACGAGTAACAGGTTTTCGGGCATTGTCTGTTTTAGTTGGGTGAAAAACGCTTTGCTGAGGTAGGCTTCTCGCCCGCGTTTTAGATAGGTTAAACGGTAAAAATCGTAAAAGGTGTCAATCTCATTATCGGTTATATCTTTGCCTTGAACTTGACGGTGAGTGATACCTTGCTCATCTATCTTTTTGCGCTCTTTTTTCAAGTTTTTACGCTTACGAGACGTTAGATTCTGCAGGAAGTCTTCGTAGGAAGAATAGTCTCGATTAAACCACTGATACTGGCAGCCTTTCCGGATCATGTAGTTTGCACTATCAAGTGAGTCCGCTTCCTTCTTGGATGGAAAGAGTAGATGCCAAGAGTTCGCTTTGAAGTGTTGGCATAGCTGTGGAATGGCTTGGTTTAAACTCTCATATAAAGGTTCTAGTGGTTGTTTCGTCAACAACCTTGGACCACCCACAGGCGAGAAGGGGATGGATGATACGAGTTTTGGGTAATAATCCATGCCATAACGCTCATATGCTTCGGCCCAAGCCCAATCGAACACATATTCACCGTAGGAATGATTCTTAAGATACAGCGGCAGTATAGCTATAGTTATACCGTTATCTTGTAGTTGGATGTGTAGTGGTTGCCAGCCTGTTTTCGCACTTACGCTGCCTGATTCTTCTAGTGCGTGGAGGAATTCATATCGGCAAAAAGGGTAATCAGACGGAAGGAGGCTATTCCATGCATCTTGGCCTATTTCACTGATTTTATGGCAAATTTTTATTTCTAACATATCGCGGCTTCGGTTTTGTGTTGCTAAGCTAAATAGTGTTGGGGCGACGCGTTTTCTATTTGAATAGAGAAGGATGTCAGTGTCAAAGCCATTGTTTTGTATAAGGCCCCCAGAGAAGATGATAGGAGTATTGTAATGGACGAATTAGAGCTTGAGTTTGAACTTCACCCGCAGTTAGCCGCTGATTGTATAGTGTTAGGGGATTTTCCGATTAGTCGGCTCTTGCTGTTAAACGATGCTAATTATCCTTGGTTTATATTGGTGCCAAGGCGTGCAGGTGCGACAGAAATCTATCATCTTTCTGATGATGAACAGTGCGAGTTAATCAAAGAGTCATCATTTTTAGCATCAAACTTGGCTGATAGCTTTGCTGCTAGAAAGATGAATGTAGCATCGTTGGGGAATATGGTGCCGCAATTACACCTCCATCATATTGTCCGTTATGAGACTGATAAGGCTTGGCCAGGGCCTGTTTGGGGTAAGGTGCCAGCGGAGCCATATACTGCAGAACAGATCCATGAAATTAGACGAAAACTGGAAGCTTTAATGTCCGGCGAGCTGGAATTTGTACCGGAAGAATAAGCTTCAATAAGCTTCATAGAAAATTAGTCACCTCTATTTTAAATCTTTAGGGCCTCAATCCCATTTGGGGCCTGTTCCCTCTGCTTAAATAAGGTATAATCCGCCGTTTTTAAAATACGCTTCCTGCGTTTAGGAAGTTTCGATCGGGTTTATTTCCAATGCCAATCTTTGATTTTCAGTGTGACAGCTGTGGTCACGAGTTTGAAAAACTTGTTCTTAAAAGTGATGCGCCTGCGCCTGCATGTGTTTCCTGCGCAAGTGAGGAAGTGACCAAACAAGTATCGGCGCCGGGTTTCCGTCTATCGGGTTCTGGCTGGTACGAGACAGATTTTAAAACCGGCAAGAAGAAAAATCTTGCGGGTGGCTCCGGTGCTTCGTCAGGTACAGACAGCTAATTCCGGATAGATAAAGTATTAATTCATTGACCGTTTGGTGAAAACCAAACCGAGACAGTTAACAGGAACAGTAAATTATGCGCAGTCATTATTGCGGCGATCTCAGAAAAGAGCATATCGGCGAAGACATTACCCTTTGTGGTTGGGTTCATCGTCGTCGTGACCACGGTGGTGTTATCTTCCTAGACGTGCGTGACCGTGAAGGTCTAGCACAGGTTGTATTTGATCCAGATCGTGAAGAGAGCTTCGCGCTAGCAGATAGCTGCCGTAATGAATTCGTAGTTGAGATCAAAGGTACTGTTCGTGGCCGTCCAGAAGGTACGATCAACTCTGAAATGCCTACTGGTGAAATCGAAGTGTTAGGTAAAGAACTTGTTATCCTTAACAAGTCAGAAACACCTCCGTTCCAGTTGGATGAGCACCAAAATGTTGGTGAAGATGTACGTCTACGTAACCGTTATATCGACCTGCGTCGTCCAGAGATGCAGGAAAAGCTACGTTTCCGTTCTAAAGTATCTAATGCGATTCGTAACTACCTAGATGACAACGGTTTCCTAGATATCGAAACACCGATTCTAAACCGTGCAACGCCTGAGGGTGCGCGTGACTACTTGGTACCAAGTCGTGTTCACGACGGTCAGTTCTTCGCGCTGCCACAGTCTCCACAGCTGTTTAAGCAGTTGTTGATGGTTTCTGGTTTTGACCGTTACTACCAGATCGCTAAGTGTTTCCGTGATGAAGACTTGCGTGCTGATCGTCAGCCAGAATTTACTCAGATCGATATCGAAACTTCGTTCATGGACGAAGAAGGTATCATGGGTCTGACTGAAACTATGATCCGCAAGTTGTTCCTAGAGCTTAAAGGTGTAGATCTGGGTGATTTCCCACGCATGCCTTACTCAGAAGCAATGCAGCGTTACGGTTCTGATAAGCCTGATCTTCGTTACCCAATGGAATTGGTTGATGTTGCTGATCTAATGGCGAATATCGAATTTAAAGTATTCGCAGGCCCAGCAAACGATCCTAAGTGTCGTGTAACAGCACTTAAAGTACCTGGTGGCGCTAAGCTGACTCGTAAGAACATCGATGATTACACTAAGTACGTAAGCATCTACGGTGCTAAAGGTCTTGCTTGGATCAAGGTTAACGAAATAGAAAACGGTGTTAACGGCCTACAGTCTCCAATCATCAAGTTCCTAGGTGATGAAGTGACTATGTCGATCATGGATCGTCTAGGTGTTGAAAACGGTGATATCGTATTCTTCGGTGCTGACAAGGCTAAAGTTGTTTCTGAAGCGCTTGGTGCTCTACGTATCAAAGTGGGTGAAGATCTTGAGATGGCTCAGTGTGAGTGGGCGCCTCTATGGGTTGTTGATTTCCCAATGTTTGAAGAAACAGATGGTGGCCTTACAGCGCTTCACCACCCATTCACTGCTCCAAGCTGCTCTCCAGAAGAGCTAAAAGCGAACCCGCTAGAAGCGCTATCTCGTGCATACGACATGGTTCTTAATGGTTGTGAGCTTGGTGGTGGTTCTGTTCGTATCCACGATCAAGCAATGCAGGCAACTGTACTAGAGATTCTTGGTATCTCTGATGAAGAAGCTGATGACAAGTTTGGCTTCCTACTAAACGCGCTACAGTACGGTGCGCCTCCGCACGGTGGTTTGGCATTCGGTCTTGATCGTTTGATTATGCTGATGACGGGTACAGATTCTATTCGTGAAGTTATTGCTTTCCCTAAAACGCAAAGTGCATCTTGTATGATGACTGAAGCGCCGGGTGAAGTAAGTGCTGCACAGTTGCGTGAGTTGAACATTAAGCTGCGTAAAACGCCTTAACGTAATTTCTTCGTCATTCCTGCGAAGGCAGGAATCTGATGTATAGACTCCAGTCTTCGCTGGAGTGACGAACAAGAATATTGTGTCTATTGAAAAAGCTGCCTTCGGGCGGCTTTTTTTGTTTATATTGGATAAAAATAATATCGAAAGGGAGTGGGGGTTATGGCAGGTCACTCTAAATGGGCCAATATCAAACACCGTAAAGCTGCGCAGGACGCAAAACGCGGCAAGATCTTCACTAAGCTTATTCGAGAGCTGGTGGTTGCAGCAAAAGAAGGTGGTGGCAATCCCGACGATAATCCGCGGCTGCGCGCAGCGGTTGATAAGGCTCTTGGCGCGAATATGAAGCGCGACACTATCGATAAAGCAATTCAGCGTGGCGCTGGTGGCGGTGAAGGTGATCATTACGACGAGCTAACCTACGAGGGTTATGGCTCTAGCGGTGTCGCCATCCTGGTTGAGTGCATGACAGATAACGTTAATCGGACTGTGGCGGCAGTACGGGCTGCATTTAATAAGTACAACGGTAATCTTGGTACGAGTGGTTCCGTTGCTTATCTGTTCGATAAAAAAGGCCAGATCACCTTTGCAGAAATAGATGAAGAAACCATCATGGATGCAGCGCTAGCAGCGGGTGCGGATGATGTTGTTGCCAGCGACGACGGCTCGATAGATGTGTTTACCGATTGGCATGACTTTCTCGATGTTAGGCAGGCTCTCGAAGATGAAGGTCTTGAGCCTGTTCATGCTGAAGTGGCGATGATTCCGTCAACAACCGTTGAGCTTGATGTGGATACAGCACGAAAGGTGCTGAAGCTAATCGATGTATTGGATGATTTGGATGACTCGCAGAATGTTTACCACAACGCGATTATTCCTGAAGAGGTGATGCTAGATTGATCTTTGAAATTGGTGGGATGTCTGGTGTGCTTCAATTGGCATTTGGGTATTAGAAAACTCTTTGTAAACAAACCTTACTACTGTATGCTTGCCTGTATAAATAACCAGTAGATTGTATTGATGCTGATATTAGGAATAGACCCGGGCTCCCGAATCACCGGCTACGGTGTAATTAACTGCGTTGGCAATAAAAATGAGTATGTTGCCAGTGGTTGTATTCGTATTAAAGGTGATGAATTACCTGAGCGATTACAGCAGGTGTATACCGGTGTATCTGAAGTGATCGAGCGTTATTGTCCCCAAGAGTTTGCGATTGAACAGGTGTTTATGGCGCGTAATGCCGATTCTGCACTTAAGCTTGGTCAGGCGCGTGGTGTCGCTATTGTTGCAGGTACTAATGCGGAGTTACCGGTTTACGAATATGCTGCTCGTAAAGTTAAACAGTCAGTCGTAGGTAAAGGTTCGGCTGATAAATCACAAGTTCAGCATATGGTGGCACATATTTTAAAATTACCCGGTTTACCGCAAGCGGATGCTGCCGATGCGCTCGCAATTGCACTCTGTCATGCCCATACTCGTAATAGCTTGATTAAAACAGCAGGTACTATGTCTAGTCGCAATGCCAGTTGGAGACGTCAATAATATTATGAATGAGATGTCTTACGCCGATTTTATCTATATTGCTGATCTAATTGGAGTTGCAGTATTTGCAACTGCTGGGGCTTTGGCGGCTCAGGGTAAGCAATTGGATATTCTAGGAGTGGTTGTTTTAGCGATAGTGACAGCTTTAGGTGGTGGCACGATTCGTGATATCACCTTAGATATTCATCCCGTTGTATGGGTGGCAGATACCTCTTATTTGTGGACTGCGATTACCTCCGCGGTCGTTGCTTTCTTTGTTTGTCGATATATTCAGTACCCTCGACGCACTTTATTAGTGCTGGATGCTATGGGTCTGGCGCTGTTTGCCGTGTTAGGTGCCGAAAAAGCCTTAGGTCTTGGTTTGCCGCCGATTATTGTTGTGATGATGGCCGTTATCACTGGTTGTGCTGGTGGTATGATTCGAGATCTTTTGACTGGGCAGATACCACTAATTTTGCAACGAGATGGTGAGCTTTATGCGACTTGTGCATTAGCAGGCTCGGTATTTTTTGTGGTGTTTCAGTCGTATATTCCAGGGCAGCCAGTCGCGCTGATCTCTATGGTAATCATCTTTGTATTGCGTATGGCTGCGATGTTCGCAGATCTCAGGTTACCTGAGTTTATTGTGGCAGGTCATAAGCTCGAAAAACTGGATAAGGATAAAAAGTAAGTGATTGGTCGATTAAAAGGTGAGTTGTTAGAAAAGCAGCCTCCACAGTTAGTGATTGATGTAAATGGTGTGGGCTACGAAGTGGAAGCTTCTATGAACACATTTTATCGACTACCTGAAGTTGGGTTGCAGGTAACGCTCTTTACCCACTTTGTCGTACGAGAGGATGCGCAGTTACTTTATGGTTTTATCGATAAGCAAGAACGTTCGCTTTTCAGAACCTTGATTAAGGCTAATGGCGTTGGGCCGAAATTGGCGATTACGATCCTTTCCGGTATTTCTACGTCTGAGTTCGTGCGTTGCGTAAATGACGGTGATACCGCGTCTTTAATTAAGTTGCCGGGTGTTGGTAAGAAGACAGCTGAGCGCTTAATCGTAGAGATGAAAGACAAGATTAAGGCGCTTGGACTGGAATCTTCGGATGAGTTTCAGCTGTCGGCAGCAGATGGTCCCGATATGGCTTCATTTGAGTCGGTTAGTGATAATCGTGCTGAAGCAGAAAGTGCATTGGTTGCGTTGGGCTATAAACCCGTTCAAGCAACTAAATCGATTGAGCAGGCGCATAAATCACTTGGATCTGGTGCGAGTTGTGAAGATCTTATTCGTGTCGCTTTACGCTCCATGGTTGGTTAATAGAGTAAATAGTTATGATTGAAGCTGATCGTTTTATCTCGCCTTTGAGTAATCCGGTAGAGGAGGCGCATGATCGCGCTATCCGCCCTAAAACGTTAGAGGATTACGTTGGCCAGCCTGTTGTTCGTGAGCAGATGGAGATCTTCATTCAAGCGGCGAAGATGCGTAATGAGGCGTTAGATCATACTTTGATATTTGGCCCTCCAGGTTTGGGTAAAACAACTTTGGCTAACATCATTGCCAATGAAATGGGCTCGGAGATCAAAACCACTTCTGGTCCTGTGCTTGAGAAAGCAGGGGATCTTGCTGCGTTGTTGACCAATCTTGAGCCTAATGACGTTCTATTTATCGATGAGATTCACCGTCTAAGCCCGAATGTTGAAGAGGTGCTCTATCCAGCAATGGAGGATTACCAGCTGGATATTATGATTGGTGAAGGGCCGGCAGCACGTTCTATCAAATTAGAGCTTCCTCCATTTACTTTGGTGGGTGCAACAACACGCGCCGGTTTGCTGACGTCTCCGTTGCGTGATCGTTTCGGTATCGTGCAGCGCTTAGAGTTTTATAATGTTGAAGATCTGACCAGTATTGTTGCTAGATCAGCAGACCTTTCTGGGACTAAGATTGATACGCAAGGTGCATGCGAAGTGGCAAAACGCTCTCGCGGTACGCCGCGTATTGCTAACCGTTTGTTGCGCCGTGCCCGCGATTACGCAGAAGTAAAAGGTGATGGTGTTATCGACAGTGATATCGCAGATCGTGCACTGAATATGCTGAACGTCGATCACCATGGTTTCGATCATCTCGATCGTCGCATGCTGCTGACTATGATCGAAAAATTCGGTGGTGGCCCTGTTGGTGTAGAAAGTCTTGCTGCGGCAATTAGTGAGGAGCGCGATACCATTGAGGATGTGCTAGAACCTTATCTAATTCAGCAAGGGTTTGTTATGCGCACACCTCGTGGTCGTGTTGTAACTGATCATGCTTATCAGCACTTTGGAATTGCTAAGCCTCAAGAGTCTTAAAATACGATCTGGATCAATAAACCCTATAATAAATAGGATTTGTTGGTTAATCTGACATCAATCAAGGTACGACCGAAGAAAAGCCGTCTAATATGCCTGCCAAATAACTGAAAAAAATAACAGGTAACAATATGACGGCCATACTTCGTAATGCAGAGATTACTGCATTCCGACTTGAGCTTAATCGTTTACTTATTCAGCTGAAAGCCGAGCTCGAAGAAGAGTTGCGAGATCAAATCTCATCCACTTCTGTGTCCGAAGTGCGAGATATCGGTGAAGAAGTCGAGCATACAGTTGAGTTGGAACGTCAATTTGAAACACTTCAGCGTCATCATGATGAGATAGCTGAATGCCAAGCTGCACTAAAGCGTATTGATGAGGGTAGTTTCGGTGAATGCATCAATTGCGGAGAGGAGATCGAGTTGACGCGCCTCAAGGCTAATCCTACTGCATCGCGCTGTATTCGCTGCCAATCTATTCACGAATCTTCATTAAAGAAAATTGCCTAGATCTATTCGCCAGCTATCTAATCTGATAGCTGGCAAACCCTTCCCTAACAGCTAATTCAAACGCTGGTTTTCCCTTGTATTAATCGCCATGACTGTTATTGTTGTGCCTTCATTTTTTTATCTATTAAATGGATGGAACTTATTGGTTTTTGATGAATCACAAAGCCGGTAAATTGTATCCTGTACCAAATTTTTAGAGGGAAGTGCTGTGGTCGAAAAAATGTCGATCTGGAGTCTAGTTGCCGACGCAAGTATCGTGGTTCAACTAGTAATGTTAATGCTTTTATTAGCGTCAGTGCTTTCTTGGGTGATGATCTTTCAGCGCCAATCGGTGTTAGGTAGTGCGCGTAAATCACTACGTAACTTTGAAGATCGCTTCTGGTCTGGTGTCGATCTTGGCCAACTTTTCCGAGAGATTAATCACGAACCAAATTCTGACTGTGGTGCCGAGAATATATTCCGCGCAGGCATCAAAGAATACACGCGTCTAACTCAGCAAGCAGGTTATGATCCAGATTCAGTCATGGACGGTGTGCAGCGTAGTATGCGTGTAGCGCTAGCGCGTGAAGAAGATAAGCTAGAAAAGCACCTGCCATTCCTTGCAACTGTAGGTTCTACCAGTCCTTATATCGGCCTTTTCGGTACAGTTTGGGGGATTATGAACTCCTTCCGTGGTTTGGCGAATGTTCACCAAGCAACATTGTCAGCTGTAGCACCTGGTATCGCTGAGGCTTTGATCGCTACAGCGATTGGTCTATTTGCTGCGATTCCAGCCGTAATTGCTTATAACCGCTACTCTGCGCAGGTTGAGTATTTGTTAGGTAACTACGAAACCTTTGCTGACGAATTCTCTTCTATCTTGCATCGTCGTATGCACGCATCCAACTAAGCGGGTGTGATCGATGATCAGACGGCATAAGAAAAAACGTAAGTTAAACGCTGATATCAATGTAGTGCCTTACATTGATGTCATGATGGTGCTCTTGGTGATCTTTATGGTTACGGCACCCATGCTGACGCAAGGCGTTAATGTTGATCTGCCTAAAGCAGCGGCGGAGCCTGTCGATGACGAAGATAATGAGCCGGTTATCGTGACGGTTAATTCAGAAGGTGAATACTTTATCGATATTGGTGGTGACCCTAAAGAAGCGGTTACGGCCGATGTTGTTCAGGATCGTGTGGCTAAAATTTTAGCAAGTAACCCTAAGAAAATGCTGCTGGTACGCGGTGATCGTAATGTGAATTACGATTCAGTTGTGCAGTTGATGGTTTTGCTACAGCAAGCAGGCGCGCCGAGCGTAGGCTTGGTGACGGAGTAGGGTTTGATTTTGCGACCGGGTAGTTATCTTCTTCCTACAGTCCTTGCTGTCATACTTCATATCTTTGTTGTGGTTTTGTTGGCACAGAGCTGGTTTGAGCACAAAGAGGAGGCGCGCAAAGTCCCTCGTCATGTTCAGGCGCAGATTGTCGACCTGACCACGCTATCTGCTCAGCGCAAAGAAGCCTCTGAAGCTAAGGCCAAGCAGAAGGCGGATCAAATCCGGAAAGCTGAAGAAGATAAGAAGCGTAAAGCGGACGAAAAGCGCAAGCAGGAAAAAGCTAAGAAAGAAGCTGAAAAGAAAAAACAGCTAGAGAAAAAGAAAGCTGAGGCTGAAAAGAAGCGTAAAGCTGACGAAAAACGTAAAAAAGAAGCAGCTAAAAAGAAAGCTGAGCAAGATCGTTTAAAGAAAGCTGCAGCTGAGAAAAAACGTAAAGACGCTGAGAAAAAAGCGGCCGCAGAGAAGAAAAGAAAAGCTGAAGCAGCAGCAAAAAAACAAGCAGAAGATAAAGCCCGTAACGAAGCACTGATGCAGGCGTTGCAGGCGGAAGAGGCGGCTCTGCAAGCTGAAGAACAGCGTGCTGCTGCTATGAGTTATGAAGCGTATATCGTTTCCCAGATTACCCGTAACTGGCGTCGATCACCGACTGCGCGAAATGGTATGGTAGTAGAAATTACCGTACATTTCTTACCATCAGGTCGAGTGAATGATCTGTATGTAAGTAAATCGAGTGGTGATGCTCGCTTCGATAACGATGCTTTACGTGCGATTGAACGTGTACAAGTATTTGAAAAACTTCAGGAGATGGATTCGGTTGTGTTTGATCGATACTTCCGTAAGCGTGTATTGCGTTTCCGTCCTGAAGATCTACGGAATTAAGCCTGTTTTAAATTGGTATGGCGGCTATGTGTTTAAGGAGAACTAAATGAACAGATTTTTACAGCGAGTTATAGCTACATGTGCGCTGTTGTTTTCGGTTTCCGTAATCGCTGAAGGTGATTTGGCTATCGAAATTACCCAAGGTATTGATGAGCCAACGCCGGTTGCTGTAGTGCCGTTTTCTTGGGATGGTAGTTTCGCTCTGCCAGAAGATATTGCACAGATTGTATCTGATGACTTGGGCCGTACCGGTCTGTTCTCGATGATGGATCGCCGCAATATGCTGAGCTTTCCAAACAAACGTGATCAGGTTTACTTCCGCGATTGGCGCGTGAGCAAAACTGAGTTTCTATTGATCGGTCGTCAGCTGCCATCTGAAGGTAAAGAGCTAAAAGTAGAGTTTGAGCTATACGATGTACTGAAAGAGCAGCAGTTACTTGCTGAGCGTGTATCAGGCAGTCAGGCTAATATGCGTGATATCGCACACTATATCTCGGATATGGTGTACGAGAAGCTAACAGGTGTTCGTGGTGCATTCTCGACTCGTATCGTTTACGTAACGGCTCAACAGTTTGGTGGTGGTAAAGGTCGTTACCGTTTGAAGATGGCTGATTCCGATGGTGCCCGTCCAATCACGATTCGTGAACAGAGCGAACCGCTGATGTCTCCGGCTTGGTCTCGTGATGCGTCTAAATTGGCGTATGTGTCTTTTGAATCCGGTAAGCCTGCTATCTACATTCAGTATTTAGCAACAGGTAAGCGTGAAAAGGTTCAGTCGTTCCGAGGCTTGAATGGTGCGCCTGCTTGGTCACCTGACGGTAATAAACTTGCGATAGTGTTATCTAAAGATGGTAACCCTGAGGTTTATGTTCTAGATCTGCGTTCTCGTAGCCTGGCGCGAATTACTCACCATTATGGCATCGATACGGAACCTTCTTGGTCGCCTGATGGTCAGTCACTTATCTTTACCTCTGACCGTGGTGGTCAGCCGCAGATCTATCGTATTCATCTTCCAACACGTCAGTTAGAGCGTGTAACTTATGAAGGTAACTATAACTCCCGTGGTCGTTTGACTCAGGATGGTCGTTTCTTGGCGATGGTTCACCGTGGCGTAGATAACGTATTCAGAATTGCAGTTCAGGATCTTAAAACAGGTCGTTTAGATATCCTGACCGATACATTTTTAGATGAGTCCCCAACCATTGCGCCTAATGGCAGCATTATTCTGTATGCTACGCAAAAAGGTGTAAGAGGGGTCTTGGGCGGCGTTACCTTAGATGGTGGTGTGCGCTTCATTTTACCGGCAAGTAGTGGTGATGTTAGGGAACCAGCATGGAGCCCCTACTTGCAATAAAAGTTTATAGACATTAACTTATGTTCAGATTTGGACATGGCGGCATTCAATAATATTTTGCTTGCTGGGAAGACCAGCAAATATACAGGAGTGATCAATGCGAGCTTCCAACGTAACTAAAGCAGCTGCACTAGCGCTATCCGTAGTATGGGTAGCAGGTTGTTCTACAGGTGGTTCATCTACTGAAGGTGGCGCAACTACAGGTACTGATACTGGCACTACACAAGGTGTTAATCAGGGTTCTGTTTCTGGCTCTTCTATGTCAGATGTTGCTAACCTACAGACTGTTTTCTACTTTGATTTCGATAAATCAGTAGTTAAGGCAGGCGGTTTTGCTGATCTAGAAAAGCACGCAGCATACCTAGCAGCTAACCCATCTGCTCAGGTTGTACTGGAAGGTCATGCCGATGAGCGTGGTACACGTGAGTACAACATCGCACTAGGCGAGCGTCGTGCTAAAGCGGTTTCTCGTTTTATGCAGGTTAATGGTGCATCTGCTTCTCAGATCGAAACTGTTAGCTTTGGTGAAGAAAAACCAGCGATTTTGGGTCACAGCGAATCTAGCTGGAGCCAGAACCGTCGTGTGGAACTGAAGTACGTAACTCGTTAATTTATGACTTCGAACTCTACCGTTCTTTCTACTGCATTAGCGCTGGCGATCAGCGCTAATGTTGTAGCAGAAGAAGTGCCCGTTATTGAGTTGGGTGTTGGCGCTTCGCCTGCCAATGTTCAACAACCTTCCTACAACGCTCACTCGGCTTCTAAAAACAGTGAACTGATACTTATTGTCCAGCAGTTGCAGGACGAAGTGCGTTCTCTACGTGGTCAAGTAGAGCAGCAAGATTACCGTCTAAAGCAGATGGAACGCCAGCAGCTAGAACGCTATCGCGATTTAGATGGCCGTATCACCGCTTTAAGGGATCCAGCTTTAACACCGCCAGCAACAACTGGTCAGATAGGTGCTGATAACGCGCCTGTGTTAGAGGGCGATTCGTCGGTATCTAGACCGCAAATGCCAGCAGATGTAGCGCCTCTAGCGCCATCAGCGGGTGATGCGCAGGCTTATCGTGAAGCCTTTGGTCTGGTTAAGGTGAGAAACTTCCCAAAAGCGGCTGAAGCATTTTCTGCTTTTGTGAAGGATTACCCACAAAGTGTACGTTTGCCTAATGCTTACTACTGGCTAGGTGAGATTCACTTAGCAGAGCAAAAGCCTGAACAGGCGCGTGAATCATTCGTGCAGGTGTTAACTCAGTTCCCAGATAACCCGAAAGCACCGGATGCAGCGTATAAGCTAGGTATCATCTACAATCAATTAGGTGACACAGCTAAGGCAACCGAATACCTTGATCTGGTAATCAATAAATACCCTGATTCTGATGCGGTTCGCTTAGCTAAAGAGTTTAAGCGTCAGCTCTAATCAATCTTTGGAATACACATGAATTCTTCTGCTTCAAAAAAAGCAGTGGTGTTGCTGTCTGGTGGTCTGGATTCGGCAACAGCGCTGGCAATGGCTGCCGAACACGGCTACAGCTGTTATGTATTGAGCTTTGATTACGGTCAGCGCTCTTTAACTGAGTTAAACGCGGCTAAGAAAATTGCCAAGCAACTGAATACAGCCGAGCACCGTGTCATTCGTCTTCACCTAGAAGACTTTGGTGGTTCAGCGCTAACAGACCACAGCATTGACGTACCAGAAGAGGAAACCGACGAAATTCCGGTGACCTACGTTCCGGCACGAAATACAGTATTTATGTCCTTAGCGTTAGGTTGGGCTGAAGTACTGGAAGCTGATGCGATCTTTATTGGTGTAAACGCAGTCGATTACTCCGGTTACCCTGATTGCCGTCCAGAATATATTGCAGCCTTCGAAACCATGGCTAACCTTGCGACTAAACGTGGTGTTAGTGGCGATCCAATAAAGATCGAAACACCATTGATCGACTTAACCAAAGAAGAGATCATCCAAGAGGGTACTCGTCTGGGTGTTGATTACGGTTTGACCGTTTCTTGCTATCAAGCAGACGATGAAGGCCAGGCATGCGGTGCATGCGACAGCTGTCGTTTGCGCGCAAAAGGCTTTGTTGATGCAGGCTTGGAAGATCCAACCCGATATCAATAAAAAAGCCTTGCTTTTGCATTAAGGATACGTAAAATACGCGTCCTCTGTGTGGGTCGTTAGCTCAGTCGGTAGAGCAGTTGGCTTTTAACCAATTGGTCATAGGTTCGAATCCTATACGACCCACCACTTAAAAACTCCAGCCTATGTGCTGGTTTTTTTATGTCTGAAAGATGCTCGTTGTATAGGATGAGAACCGTTAAAGGTTCGATTCGGAAGGCGAAGCCTGTAGAAAACAGCGGAGCTTGCGACGCTGGCCCGAAGGGCAAAGTAATCCTATACGACCCACCACTTAAAAACTCCAGCCTATGTGCTGGTTTTTTTATGCCTGAAATTCAAACGCTACGCGTTTAAGTTGCTAGTACGACTTCGTCTATAGAGCGCTTCGCTCGTTAGTTGTTAGAAAAATCTTGACTCGCTTTTCCTATGCAAACGTAAAATCCTGTCTAGCCACTAGCCACTAGCCACTAGCCACTAGCCACTAGCCACTAGCCACTAGCCACTAGCCACTAGCCACTAGCCACTAGCCACTAGCCACTAGCCACTAGCCACTAGCCACTAGCCACTAGCCACTAGCCACTAGCCACTAGCCACTAGCCACTAGCCACTAGCCACTAGCCACTAGCCACTGATTTAAGTAACTTCTAGCCGCTCGTATCTCTATGCTATACTACGTCCCCTAATTTTTATCTGGGTGATCCTCAGGTAATAAAGCTACCTAGGTGAGCAGGTAGTCGATCAGTACAACTTATGAGTATTACGTCACATGTTGAGCCAACAGGATATTTCAGATCGCATCCTCGTGCAGGAGCACTTCGCTAAAGAACACTTGCCTCTAGATATGACTATGGAGCAGGTTGAAGAGTATAAGCAGAAGATCAAAAAACTGCTTAAAGAGAAAGATGCTTGTCTGGTAGCGCACTATTACACTTCAGCCGTTTTGCAGCAGTTAGCAGACGAAACCGGTGGCTGTGTTTCTGACTCTTTAGAGATGGCGCGTTTTGGTAATGCTCATTCCGCTAGCACCTTAGTGGTTGCGGGCGTTAAGTTTATGGGTGAAACGGCTAAGATCCTTACGCCAGAAAAGCGCGTAATTATGCCAACAATCGAAGCGACTTGTTCACTTGATATTGGTTGTCCAATCGAAGAGTTCTCCGCATTCTGTGATGCTCACCCAGACCACGAAGTGGTTGTTTATGCCAATACTTCAGCCGCTGTAAAAGCGCGTGCCGATTGGGTAGTAACATCTAGCATTGCGCTACAAGTGGTTGAGCACTTGGCTGATCAAGGTAAGAAGATTATCTGGGCGCCAGATAAGCACCTAGGTACTTACGTGCAACGTCAAACAGGCATTGAAATGCTGATGTGGGATGGCGCTTGTATCGTACACGAAGAGTTTAAAGCGCAGGGTATTCTAGACCTTAAAAAGGTTTACCCAGATGCAGCGGTACTGGTTCACCCAGAATCACCAGATTCAGTCGTAGAGATTGCGGACGCGGTCGGTTCTACTACGCAAATTATCAATGCAGCGCGTGATCTGCCAAATGAGCAGTTTATCGTTGCAACGGATAAAGCGATCTTCTACAAGATGCAGCAAGCAGCGCCAGGTAAGCAGTTTATCGAAGCGCCTACGGGCGGTTCTGGTGCAACTTGCCGAAGCTGTGCTCACTGCCCTTGGATGGCTATGAACGGTCTAGAGAGCGTGCTTCACGCACTAGAAACAGGGCAAGATGAGATCCACGTCGATGAGTCTCTAATCGTTGATGCGCGTAAGCCTCTGCAGCGAATGCTCGATTTCTCGGCTGAGCTGAATAAGTAAATGTGAAACCCGCGCAAGCGGGTTTTTTATTGCCCTGATAAAGGGTTTTGAATAAAGTGGTACGTCTACAAGCTAAAGGATTGGGTTTTTCAGGCCATTATGGATAGATCGGCTTCTTTTTTATCTCTCTATTATCTGCATGTAATCCCCGTTTAGCGTTTTTAGTAAATCAGAATTGAGCAGATGCATCTGCAATTTTGCTTTATCTTTTTCGAGTTAATGATGGTTTGGTATGTATTTTTTAAAAACAACTACGACCTTTAATGGTGTTTTTAGTGTTTCTTTATCTGACGAAGCTAGAAAAAGTGTGCCTATACAGCAAATGCCTTTATTTACTTATAGGCACAGTCTTCGTAATACCAATAACAATATAAATTTTATTGATAAAGCAAAGATTGTTTACATTGAGGATAGTAGAGTTGAATTCATGAATTTCCCATTGAAAATAAAGTCTTGCCGAGGGAATAAAATTCCAGACATTTTTACGCGTGTGGATGGATATCATTTAGTGTCCAATGAATTTAAAGATTTTGTTGAGTCGGTTGATCCCAAAACTCATGATTTTTGGGAATCTCATCTCTATGTGGGTGGCGAATTGGTTAAGGGGTATTTTTTAATGCAAATTGGAAGAGTCCTAGATTTTGAGGGAGAGAATATAGATGGCTCTGATAAAAAACGTCTCAAACTGTATGCTGATAAAATAGAATCATCTGAAGGTGTATTGGAAGGTGTGATTGATTTTCCATTTTTTTCTTTATCAGGTATGGAGAAAGGTTTTGTTGTTTCTCAAAAGGTCTTTTCTTTACTCTGCAGTCAAGAATTTTATGGATTTTGGGAAGATGGTAGTGTGAGTGAGAAAAAATACGGAAGTTTGTATCAAAAATTAATTTAGGGTTTGAAGTTTGACTTCAGAAAACCTTTGTAGGTTTGGTTTGTTGGTGTAATTATTTTGTTCATGGGGTTGTGAATGAAAAGGCTTCAGGAAGGATTCTTAGATAAATTGGTGCTTGTCCTATGTATAATTCCAATAGGTATATATTTTATTGTGCTGAAGAATTTTTACTCACCTGAAGATGCTGTCGTTGTTGATAAGTTTTATGAGTACGGCTATGCATCTGCCTCAGACGGCCGTTTTGTTCGAAGTAAAGCGCCTGATTATACGGTCTTATATGATGGTGAAGAGAAGTTGGTTTTTGCAGGTCATTTTGCTTCGCGTATGAACCTGAGTAAAGGTGATGTGGTAAGAGTTATTTGGTATTCCCCTTGTCACGAATGGGTGGTGGAGTGGTCTTCATCCTGTAATAGAGTGATAGCGGTTGGAGATCAAAGTTTTAGTGAAGAATTACAGGAAACCATAGAATATCAGCAGAAGTTCGTAACTTTTGTCTGTTTTATATTGCTGTTACCTTTTTTGATTTTTTGGATCATACATTTTATTCGAAGCCCAGAATAACGAAACTTATCTTTATCATAGTGGATCGCTATCGTGCCTAGATATCAATAATCCAACTTCAACGATTCCCTAATCTCTTTAGCATCTTCCTGTCTTTGCTCTAATCTTGCGCGTTCGGTGCTGCTAATTGTCGGTTCCCTTAGAGCATAATCGATCTGCCTTAAAGCTCTATCCACATTTGCTGTTAGCAGGAAGTATTCAATACGAGCTTCGTGCACGCCGACAATGTCGCCAGCTAACCCGTAGGCTTCGGCCTTTTGTTATTAGAACTTTTTAATTTAAATCGGCGCCTATTTGTCTTAAAGTAAGAGGCCTATCTGCAAATTGACACGGAATGTTGGTTGTTGCTCATGGAGATCTGGAGCGCTTTTCCTTCCTATCATGTTGTTCTGTCGCCTTAATTTGCGTTACTCAGTCTTATTGGGCCTAAACCGCTTCTCTCAAGAGTGAATCAAGCTTGTGATTTTCTGTTGCTAGCTTAGCTGTAATTGCGATTTTAAGTTCCCAAATAAGTCTGAATTTCTTAGTTGCACCACTTGTTAAAGGGACATTATGAATAATCACGACTCTAAAAATATTGAAGAAACTAATCAGCTCGTCAGTGTGGTTGAAACAGCCAATATTGATGATTCCCTGTTCCCTGACACGCAATATATTTATGGCACTGAGGATAATGACGCCCTAAAAGGAAGTGAGGCGTCAGATGCAATTTGGGGTTATGGCGGTGCTGACTTTCTCGATGGAGGGGAGGGGGATGATCATATAACGGGTGGCAAGGGAGATGATTATCTAAAAGGTGGTGCAGGTAGTGATACTTACTATTTTAATCGCGGTGATGGCATGGATACCATTAGTGATGTCTTCCCTAGTGGATCGGATAAATTAGTATTTGGTGAAGGTATTTTACGTGAGCATGTTGAGGTAACAAGCTCAGAAAATGACATCGTATTGAATATCATCGATCCCTCAGGAATTGAAACAGATCGTATTACTCTATCAGCTGCATTTTACTCATCGACGACTAGCTACCGAATTGAGACGGTGCTGTTTGCAGATGGAACAACCCTTACTCACGAAGAGATGTATCGAGAAGCGCAAAAGGTTACTGGCACTGAGGCCGATGATTCTTTAATGGGCACTTCACAAGACGATTATATCTTTGGTTATGAGGGGGATGACCTTTTAGTGGGTGATCGAGGTTCAGATCAACTGACTGGAGGGATAGGAAATGATCGTCTTGAAGGGGGTGGGGATGCTGACACCTATTTTTTCAATCGTGGAGACGGCCAGGATGTGATTGCAGATGTTTCTACCATCGGGGCCGATAAGCTGATTCTGGGTGAAGGTATTCTATTAGATCAGGTTAAAGTCGAGCGTTCAGGTGATGATATTGTTTTAACTATCTCTGATCCTGAGGGTATTGAAAATGATCGTATTACGATCGAAGGGGCATTTGTTTCAACAGATAATTCAAACCGTATTGAAATTTTAGAGTTTTCGGATGGAACTCAAATCACTCATGACGAAATATTTAGGGCTGCCCGAGAAATACATGGATCCTCGGCAGATGATTTTTTGAAGGGGTCTTCTGTCAGAGATTATATTTACGGATATAACGGAAATGATACGTTAGTAGGTGGTGGGGGGCATGACCATATCACTGGAGGGAAAGGTAATGATCGCTTAGAAGGCGGAGAAGGCGGCGATACTTATTATTTCAAACGTGGTGATGGTCATGATGTGATTTCAGATAATTCAGCTTCGGGAGTTGATAAATTGATTCTGGGAGCGGGAATTTTGAGAGAGCAGCTAATCATTGCTCGTGATGGTAATGATATGGTTTTAGCATTTTTGAATCCTGAAGGTGAGGGCGATAGTGTCACAATTGAAAATGCTTATCTTTCGACGAATACCGCTAATCGTCTTGAAACAATAATCTTTTCAGATGGTTCGGAACTCTCATTTGAAGATTACGGTGAAATCAAAAATATCTACGGTACAGAGTTAGATGATAGCCTGACTGGTGACTCCTCTAGGGATTATCTGTTTGGATATGAAGGCAGTGACCTTTTAAAAGGCGAAAGTGGTGCGGATCATCTTTCTGGCGGGCGGGGAGATGATCGATTGGAAGGTGGTGATGGTAGTGATACCTATTATTTCAATCGAGGTGATGGATTTGATGTAATCGTAGAAACTTCAAGCACTGGTGAAGATAGAATTGTTTTTGGCGAAGGCATCTTATTGGAGCATGTTACTGTTTCACGAAATGAATTTAATATTATCTTAGATATTTCAGATCCTGAAGGTGTGGCTACCGACCAAATCACCTTGGAAAATGCGTTCCTACCAAATAGTGACAGTTTTTTAAATTTATCGGTGCAATTCTTTGATGGCACTGAAGTCACTCACAACGATATTTTTCGTGAAGCTAAAAATGTGTATGGCACGGATGCTGATGATCATCTGATCGGATCTCACATCAGGGATTATATGTTTGGTGCGGTTGGAGATGACCATCTTGAAGGTAATGGTGGTGCAGATCATCTGGCTGGAGGTAAAGGTGATGATCGATTAGACGGTGGTGATGGTAATGACACCTATTATTTCAATAGAGGGGATGGTTACGACATAATCAGAGAAGTATCTTCTTCGGATGGAGATACATTGGTACTCGGCGAAGGCATCCTACGGGAGCATGTAACGATCACGAATAACTCGTTTGATATCTTTTTAGATATTGTTGATCCTGACGGTGTGGCTAAGGATCGTATTGCCCTTGCATCAGCTTTTACATCATTTAGCCCTAGGGATCGGATCGAGGCCGTGAAGTTTTTTGATGGCACGGTGATGGATCATGATGAAATGTTCCGTGAAGCTCAAAACAAATTTGGTACAGATGGTGATGATCATATAGTTGGCTCAATTCTAGAAGACTATATGTTTGGGTATGCCGGAGATGACACCTTGATTGGTGATTCCAAAGCAGATCATCTAACTGGAGGAGAGGGTAATGACCGCTTGGAAGGTGGCACTGGGGGAGACTCTTATTACTTCGAAAAAGGATTTGGCAATGATGTCATTCTAGATCTCTATCAACATGGTATTGATAAGTTGATTTTTGGGGAAGGGATCAACCCTGATCACGTTACTATTGCTCGTACTGGCTACGATATAGTGATGAGCGTGAATGATGTGGAAAATGACTCCTCGGATAGTGTTACGCTCGAAGGAATCTTCTCTTATGGAAATGCAGGGAAGTTGAATTTTGAAGCATATTTTGCCGATGGAACAAAATTCACAAGCCATCAAATATTCAGCGAAGCTTTGAATATGCACGGGACCGATGGAAACGACAGTTTAACCGGTTCCATTTTAGGAGATCATATCTTCGGTTATGAGGGTAATGATGCGCTACAGGGTAAGAAAGGAGAGGACGTTCTAGTAGGTGGTAAAGGCAATGACCTATTGGAAGGTGGGGAAGGCAGTGACACCTATCTTTTCAATCGCGGTGATGGCTGGGATGTAGTGTGGGATAAGTCGGATATTGGAACGGATAAAATTATCTTCGGAGAAGGCATCACTAAAGAGCATCTAGAAGTAACTCACTCTGGGGTGGACTTAGTTTTAGAGATTGCAGATCCTCATGGGCAAGCCTCTGACCGCATCATTATTGAGAGTGCTCTATTATCAACAAGCCCAGCGTATCGAATTGAAATAGTTGAGTTTTCTGATGGTTCTCAATTAACGCATGATGATCTTGTCCGGGAAGCTCACACTCTTAATGGTGGTTCAGAAGACGATACCCTGATTGGCTCTTGGGGGGCGGACTACCTATTTGGCAACACAGGGGATGACCTTTTAATGGGCCAAGAGGGTACTGACTTCCTAACTGGAGGTATGGGTAATGATGTTTTGGAAGGAGGGATTGGAAGTGATACCTACTATTTCAATACGGGTGATGGCCAAGATACAGTTAGGGAAACAGTTGATAGCTGGAATGACCAGATAATATTTAGTGATGATCTCCTTACTGAAAATATCTGGTTTAGTCGAGTTGAAGATAACTTACAGATAGACTTCTCAGGGGTTTCTGATCAGATAAATATTGAAAATTGGTACGTAGGTCGGGACCACCAGGTGGAGCAATTTAAAGTGGCTGATAGTGTGTTGGATTATTCCAAAATTGATGCGTTAGTACAGGCCATGGCTGTATTTGATGCGCCTGTTCATGCTGGAGAGATAATTCTTCAAGAGGTTAAAGATCAATTGCAACCTGTTTTAGCAGCCAGTTGGCAGCCAATTAGTTGAGGTTTTTTTAATGATGTAAGGGGGCTATTTAGCCCCTTTTAAACATTGATTAGCTATATAGAAACATTGTGTTTTTATGAGTGATTGTTTACCCTCCTGACTTAAATCAACAAGGATAAGTTGTCGCCAGTATGGATACACAGGCAGAGTCTGTAGTAGACACAGGTCTACGTTCGCTAATTACCATTGCTCGTTTTCACCAATTACCCGCTGAAGAGCCTCAGATTCAGCATCAATTTGCTGTACCCGGCGAACATTTTGGTAGTACTGAAATTCTCCGCGCTGCAAAATCGCTAGGGTTTAAAACCCGCCAGTCACAACTCACATTTAATAAACTCAATAACGCGGTTTTGCCTGCCATTTTACAAGGCAAAGATGGACAATATTTTGTTTTAGCAAAGGTTGCGCAAGCCTCCGAGTTAAGTGGTAATGAGGTTGATCAGGCTCAAACGGGACAGGGTAAAGCACTAGTCCTATTCGCGGACAAAAATCAACCGGACTCGTTGACTGAGGATCAACTCAACGAAATCTGGAATGGTGAGGTTATCCTGATTAGTAAGCGGGAAGGACTGCTTACCAGTTTTAAAGAGTTTGATATTAAGTGGTTTATTCCGGCGTTATTAAAATATAAAAAGTTCTTTGCTGAAGTTTTTATTATCTCCTTCTTCCTACAGCTATTTGCTCTAGCTACGCCGCTCCTATTTCAGGTGGTAATGGATAAAGTGCTAGTACATCGAGGCTTCACCACGCTTGATGTATTAGCTTTTGGGTTTGTCGCCATAGCCGTGTTTGATGCGATTTTGGGTGGTTTACGTAATTACGTATTTGCTCATACTACTAACCGAGTGGATGTGGAGCTTGGAGCGCGCTTATTCAACCATCTCGTCTCTTTACCGCTGTCCTATTTTGAATCACGGCAGGTCGGTCAAAGTGTGGCGCGTGTGCGTGAGCTGGATACGATCCGTAACTTTATTACCGGTACTGCATTAACGCTGGTTATTGATCTGTTCTTTACCATCGTGTTTTTTGCAGTGATGTGGTTTTACAGCCCTACCTTAACCATTATTGTTTTACTTACCATCCCATTCTATATAGCACTTTCTATATTTATCACACCGATACTACGCCACCGCTTGGATGAGAAGTTTAAACATGGCGCGGAGAATCAGGCCTTTCTGGTCGAGTCTGTCACCGGTGTGGAAACGCTTAAAGCGATGTCGGTTGAACCACAAATGCAGCGTAAATGGGAAGACCAGCTCTCTAAATATGTGACTGCCTCTTTTCGTACCCAAAACCTCAATAACATTGCCAATCAAATCGCCGGGTTTATCAGTAAAGTCACTACCGTTCTGATCATCTGGTACGGTGCGCATTTAGTAATTGATGGTCACCTTACCGTTGGTCAGCTTGTGGCCTTTAATATGATAGCCGGGCGCGTTTCTGGCCCAATTCTTAAGCTTGTCCAGCTCTGGCAGGATTTCCAGCAAGCGGGTATTTCGGTTAAGCGCTTGGGGGATATTCTTAATACACCAACGGAGCCGGGGTATAACCCTAACCGCAGTACATTGCCGCAACTACAAGGTAAGGTGAATTTCGAGCATATAAACTTCCGTTACCGTCCAGATGGGCCGCGCATACTGAATGATATCTCGCTACAGGTTAAACCGGGTGAGGTGATAGGTATTGTCGGCCGTTCGGGATCAGGAAAAAGTACCCTCACTAAGTTAATACAGCGTATGTATGTACCCGAAGGCGGTCGTGTGATGATTGATGGTGTTGATCTAGCGATGGTCGATACTGCTTGGCTGCGTCGCAATATCGGTGTGGTTCTTCAAGAGAACTTCCTGTTCAACCGCAGTGTGCGTGAAAACATTGCCTTAGCTAACCCGGGGCTGCCAATGGAGGCAGTTGTGCAAGCGGCTAAGTTGGCGGGTGCCCATGAGTTTATCTTAGAGCTACCTGAAGGCTACGATAACTCTGTGGGGGAGCATGGCTGCAATCTATCGGGTGGTCAGCGCCAACGTATCGCCATAGCTCGAGCGCTGATTACTAATCCCCGTATCCTTATTTTTGATGAAGCAACCAGTGCGTTGGATTACGAATCAGAACGGATCATCCAGCACAATATGGCTTCAATCTGTCAAAACCGTACAGTCTTTATCATCGCACACCGCCTTAGTACGGTACGTCAATGTGATCGCATTATCGTGATGGATAAAGGCCGTATCGTAGAGAGTGGTAACCATGACGCCTTGATTCAACAACAAGGGTATTACCATCAGCTACATAGTATGCAGAGTGGTATAGGTAAGCCTTTAAGGCCGGTTGAAAGTACTTAGATCATCTAGAATGTAATGCCTTAAACACTGCCATTCCAGCGAAGGCTGGAATCTATACCTAGATAGTAAAGAGAAAGCTTTAGGCTTCTTAAAGCCTTGAACAAAAGGCTGATAAAACGGATTAACGCTGTATTAGGGAATTAACAGCATGAAATGGATAAATTCACTAAAACAACGCTGGGAAGAGCGTTCTACTATGGGCGATAACGATCTAGCCCGTCAGGAACTAGCTTTTCTGCCAGCTGCGCTTGAGATCAAAGAGAAACCACCTCACCCAGCAAGTCGAGTGACCGCATGGGTTCTGCTCGCACTGTTCACAATTGGTCTTGTTTGGGCTTGTCTAGGTGAGGTCGATATTGTTGCGACAGCAGAAGGGAAAATCATTCCTTCAGGCCAAGTTAAACAGATTCAGCCGTATGAACGCGGAGTTGTATCAAAGATACTAGTAAAAGACGGCCAAATCGTTAAAGCCGGTCAAGCGCTGATCGAATTGGACCGAGGGCAAACCAGTGCAAACCAAAAGCGTTTTGAGCAAGAGATTATTCAAAACCGTCTTAATCATCAGCGTTTAACTTACTTCAAAACCTATTTGGATCAAGCCTTCGCTGCAGCGCAAAACTCCACTCAGTCAGAGCAACTCGCACACACGCCTAATCATCTATCTGTTGAAGTTAAATCATGGCCTGAAGCACCCGAATACCAACAGCAGCAGCAAGCGTTATTACTAATTCAGCAGCAAGAAAACTATCGTGCAGAACAAGCGCGTATCGATCAGCTCCTAATTGATAAAAAAGCTGAGCAGCAAGTTAACTTTGCGCTGATTAACAAGCTTAAAGGCACGCTACCGCTAATAAGTCAGCGTGTATCTGCACTTAAAAAGATGATGCAAAAGAAGATGGTGGCTAAGGTTCAGTATTTAGAACTTGAGCAGCAGCGAGTAGAACAACAGCAAGACCTAATCGGTGCTAGAGCGCGTAACCAACAGCTTTTAGCCCAGATAGACGAGCTAAAACAACAGCGCAAAGGTTTAATTGCGCGCTACCGAAGTGACAACCTACAAGAACTTCTACAAACCGACCGTGAATATCTAACCCTCCAAGAAGAGTTAAATAAAGCAAGGGATTTGAATAAGAAGCAGATTCTTACATCTCCGGTCGATGGCATTGTGCAAGAACTAGCTATCCATACTATTGGCGGAGTTGTGACCGAAGCTCAGCCGCTAATGAAAATAGTACCGGAAAACCAACAACTAGAAGTAGAAGCTTGGTTAGAGAATAAGGACATAGGTTTTGTCTATACCGATCAAGTCGCAGAAGTAAAAGTTCACACTTTCCCATTTACAAAATACGGCGTAATTGATGGTCGTGTAGAAACAATCTCTACCGATGCCACAGTCGATGAGCAAAGAGGGCTTATATATAAAGCTAAGGTTTTGTTAGCAAAGAACAGTTTAAATGTTGATGGTCGAAATGTTGAATTAGTGCCGGGGATGGGAGTAAGTGCAGAGATTAAAATCGGTAAGCGTTATTTGATTGAATATATTTTGGCACCTTTGCTGAGATATAAGGATGAAAGTTTAGTTGAACGATAATATCTAAAAAAGGGAATTTTAAATGTCTGTATCAATCCAAGCTGGTGGCATTTCTGCTTCAAGTGGTAAGGCTAAAGTTAAAGTAACTAAAAATAATGTTCGTATTTCTTTGGGGGCGGCTAGCCTGAATTATGATCCTGAAAATAATAGGATTACTTCCCAAGGGGTAGGGGTTTCTGCTGGTATTCTCACTGTCCAGTTAACAAAAAATTTCAATGAAGATGGCACATATCATCACTCATTAGATATAAGTTTAAAAATTGGAAATAAGAAACTCTTCACTAAAAAAATTACTGCTGAGGAAGGAGCTGAAGCAGTATTTGAACAAATTAGAACCAAAGGAATTGGTATTTACTTAGATGGCCAGACTCGTCTTGATTACTATACGTACGTAAATCAACAGACTGCTAATAATCAATCTGCGCTTACGTTTCCAGAATGGGTGAATCTGAATAGTAATTTAGATCCCTCAGGTTCTTTTGGTGATGCTAAAGCAAAAGAATCGCCAATAGCCATCGATTTAGACCGAGATGGTCAAATAGAAACATTATCTCAAACTGAAAATATCAACTTTGATTTAGATGATAATGGTTTTGCTGAACGTACTGGTTGGATTGCTAGTGATGATGCGTTGCTTGTTCGTGACCTTAATCAGGATGGGGTAATTGATTCTGGTAAAGAACTTTTTGGCAATAATACCCTGTTGGAAAATGGCCAAAAAGCAGCAAATGGATATGAGGCATTACAAGAATTAGATCTTAACGCCGATGGTGTTGTTGATCAGTCAGAAGTTACAGCAGCCGATATTAAATTGTGGCGAGATTATAATAGCGATGGCATCACTCAAGTTGGTGAATTGATAACGCTTGAAGAAGCGGGTATAGAATCGCTTAATACTGGCTATACAAATACCAATATTGATGATGGTAAGGGTAATACCATTGAGCAAACCAGTACAGCAACAGCTACAGACGGTAGTTCAATTGCAACAGCCGATGTATGGTTTGGCGTTAACTTAACGCATACAGAGGAAGTTGATCTTCTTCCTCTTTCTGATGAAATTCTCGCCCTTCCAAATGCTCAAGCCTTCGGCAATGTTCACAGCCTTCAGCAAGCGATGGCGCGTGATGATGTTCTTAAATCTTTGATTGCAGATTTTGTTGCTTTACCTACAAGCGAAGCACGTGAAGCAGCTATGGATCAAATTATATATCAATGGACAGGTGTATCTGAGGTAGACCCTAACAGCTACGATGAATTTGGCGATGTTTATATGGATGGCCGACAAGTTGCTGCGTTAGAAGCATTGGTTGGTCGAAAGTACATAAATAATGCAGGTGCTAATTACGTACAAGGGCCGTATGCAGCAGGTGTTTTAACTGCTGAATATGATCGTTTTAAAAGCTACGTTTTCTCACAAATTGTCAGTCAGGTGGTGTATTCAGAGGCTTTTGACAAAATCGGGGTGGACTTTGATGTTGAAACCTTAACATTTAAGCCGGATCTAACTGAGTATAAAACGTTTTTAATAGAACAGGATAAGGGGAAAAATAGTGCATATGTTCATAGTTCGATTCAAGCATTAAAGGGCATTGCTACTTATTCCACAACCCTTTCTAATAGTATTGATCAAATTAAAACCGATCTAGTATTAGGTGACTATATCCCTCAATCATTCTTGCTCGGTACTACTGGCAGTGATTCTCTGTTTGGTTCATTACATAGCGATGGAATTAGAGGCTACGAGGGTGATGATTTTATTAATGGGGGGGACGGAGCAGATAGGATAAGGGGTGGTGTAGGTAATGACCATTTGGAAGGAGGTAAAGGTAGTGATATCTATTACTTCAATCGTGGTGATGGTCAAGATGTGATTATAGATAACGCTACTTCAGGTACAGATAAAATTGTGTTGGGGGAAGGGATACTAAGAGAGCATGTCAGTATTACGCGTTCTGGTTACGATATTGTTTTGAACATTGCTGATCCTGACGGTTTGGCAGATGATAAAATTACCCTGAATTACCAGTTTGTATCTAATAGTGGGGCCTGCCGTATAGAGCAAGTTCTTTTCTCTGACGGTACTTTATTAGAGCATGCAGAAATGTTCCGAGAAGCTCAGAATATTTATGGTACAGAAACTAGTGATCGCCTAGTTGGTTCAGATAAAACCGATTACCTGTTTGGATACGCCGGTGATGACACGCTGAAAGGTGGTAGTGGTTCGGATCGCATTTATGGTGGTGTAGGTAATGACCATTTGGAAGGAGGTAAAGGTAGTGATATCTATTACTTCAATCGTGGTGATGGTCAAGATGTGATTATAGATAACGCTACTTCAGATACAGATAAAATTGTGTTGGGGGAAGGCATACTTAGAGAGCATGTCAGTATTACGCGTTCTGGTTACGATATCGTTTTGAAAATTGCTGACCCTGACGGTTTGGCAGATGATCAAATTACCCTGAATTATCAGTTTGTATCTAGTAGTGGGGCTAGCCGTATAGAGCAAGTTATTTTCTCAGACGGTACCTTATTAGAGCATGCAGAAATGTTCCGAGAAGCTCAGAACATTTATGGTACAGAAGCTAGTGATCGCCTAGTTGGTTCAGATAAAACCGATTACCTGTTTGGATACGCCGGTGATGACACGCTGAAAGGTGGTAGTGGTTCGGATCGCATTTATGGCGGTGTAGGTAATGACCATTTGGAAGGAGGTAAAGGTAGTGATATCTATTACTTCAATCGTGGTGATGGTCAAGATGTGATTATAGATAACGCTACTTCAGGTACAGATAAAATTGTGTTGGGGGAAGGGATACTAAGAGAGCATGTCAGTATTACGCGTTCTGGTTACGATATTGTTTTGAACATTGCTGATCCTGACGGTTTGGCAGATGATAAAATTACCCTGAATTACCAGTTTGTATCTAGTAGTGGGGCCAGCCGTATAGAGCAAGTTCTTTTCTCTGACGGTACTTTATTAGAGCATGCAGAAATGTTCCGAGAAGCTCAGAACATGTTTGGATCAGTGGGTAATGATGTTCTCGTCGGTTCAGATAAAACTGATTATCTCTTTGGATATGCCGGTGATGACACGCTGAAAGGTGGAAGTGGTTCGGATCGCATTTATGGTGGCGTAGGGAATGATTATTTGATAGGAGGCAAAGGTAGTGATATCTATTACTTCAACCGTGGTGATGGTCTAGATAGGATTAAAGATAGTTCCGCTTCAGGTACAGATAAGATCGTTTTTGGAGAAGGTATTCTGCTAGAGGATGTAACGATTACGAGGTCTGGCAGCGATATTGTGTTGTCGTTGACGGATTCTGAGGGTGTAACAGTAGACAGTTTGATACTGGATAGCGCATTCATTTCTACCAGCGGCTCCTACCGAATAGAGGAAGTTAATTTTGCTGATGGATCGGCGCTTACTCACGATGAAATGTATCGTGAAGCTCAAAATGTGTACGGTACTGAGGATGACGAAACGCTAACAGGCTCGACTGTAAGGGATTACATTTATGGCTACGGCGGTAATGATGTTGTTCAAGGGAGCTCTGGCAATGATTATATTTATGGTCATGAAGGGAATGATACACTTAAGGGTGGATCTGGTAATGACCGAATTACCGGCGGTTTAGGCAATGACCGTCTGGAAGGCGGTAGTGGTAATGATATCTATTACTTCAATCAAGGTGATGGTCAGGATACGATCAAAGAGAGTTCCAGTAGTTCAAACGATCAACTAGTGTTGGGAGAATCAATCTCTTATGACGATCTTTGGTTTAGTCGTTCTGGGAATGATTTGGTGATTGATTTCAACTCTTCGACTGATCAGGTGAAAATACAGAGTTGGTACTCTAGCAGTAGCTATGAGGTTGAACAGATCAAAGCATCAGGGAATGTGTTGGATCACTCAAAAGTGGATGCCCTAGTTCAAGCCATGGCGGCATTTGATGCACCAGGTGGCGCTGGTGAAGAGATTCCTCAAGATGTTAAGGATCAGTTACAACCGGTATTGGCGTCTAGTTGGCAGCCTGTTAGCTAATTGCTAAATGAGCTATATCAAAAAACGGGATTCATCAGTCCCGTTTTTCATTTTTAATAATCCAACTTCAATGATTCTCTAATCTCTTTCGCATCTTCCTGTCTTTGCTCTAATCTTGCCCGTTCGGTACTGCTAATGGTCGGTTCTCTTAGTGCATAATCGATCTGCCTTAAGGCTCTATCCACATTGGCAGTTAGCAGAAAGTATTCAACACGGGCTTCGTGCACGCCGACAATATCGCCGGCTAACCCGTAGGCTTCTGCCAGCAGGTACCAAGCTCGGCTGTCATTTGGGTCTTTCTCGACCAAATCTTCATAAGCTTGTACTGCAAGGTGTGGCTGGTTTAGTTTTATTTGTGTATCGGCGTAAATAAAAGATACCGCTTGGCTGCCAGGGAAAAGGTTTCTTAGGTGTCGTAGTTGCTTCGCCGCTTCAGGGTAGTTTTCTTTTCCTAGTTCCAGCTCTGCTTTGATTAAACGAGCACTTAGGCGATTTTTAAAGCTTTTGCTAAAGCGGTTGATATTCATTTGCGCGAGTTCAAAGTCTTTAACTGCTATTGCAGTGTGAGCAATAGCGTATCTTAAGCTGTCGTTGTCCTGCTGTTTTTGCGTATTTAGGTACTTTTCTAACAGTTGTTTTTGATCTTTAGCGTATCCGGTACGAATACGTGCGCTGGCGATATTAAAATGGATGCTATTTTCTTTCGCATTAATCACGTTGATTGTTTCAGCGCGATTTAGTGCATCTGAAACACGTGATTGGGTGACTGGGTGTGTTAGCAGAAACTCAGGCGGAATGCGGCTAAAACGTGCTTGTTGCTGCAACTGGCGGAACATGTCGGCCATAGATTTTGGATCGTAACCTGCTTGAGTCAGGGTTTGCATGCCGATGTAATCAGCTTCACGTTCATTCTGTCGACTGAATGAAAGGCGGGAAGAGGCTGATGCAGCCATGGACGATTGTATGCCAACAATGCCTGCTTCAGGGTCTGCTGCTCCTAATAGGATACTGCCTAGCATGCTGGCTATTAGAAATGGTCTGTTTCGTCGCTGTTCTTCTAATTGTGAAGCAAAGTGGCGTTGGCTTAAATGAGCTAACTCGTGTGCTAATACGGAGGCTAGCTGTGCTTCATTTTGGGCTGTAATGAGTAGGCCAGTATGAACGCCAATAATGCCACCGGGCGCTGCAAAGGCGTTTACAGTTGGATTGTCGAGGACCAAAATTTCTAAGCGCCGATCCGTTAGTTGGCTATATGTGACTAAATTCCAAGTGAGTTCTTCGACATATTGGCTTACAACTGCATCTTTATATAAGCGCGAGCTGCCGCGAAGCATACGCACCCAAGCGCGACCCAAAAGGTATTCTTGTTGCTGAGAGATAATGCTGTAACCACTGCCACCGATATCGGGTAGTTGGGTATCTGCTTTCAGGCTTAAAGGTGAAGCGCTTAACAAGAATGTTAAGAGGAAAGCAATAAGTCCATTGTGCATACTGGTATCCGAAAAAGCCCGTGCTAATACAAACAAGAATGGTATATAGTGCTGAACTTAATTGATAACGACAACAAAAATTACGTTAAGAAAAGTTAATGACTACACATTCGTTCGACGAGACATTAGACGCGTCTGGATTAAATTGTCCTTTGCCGCTCCTGAAAGCTAAACAAGCGCTTAATAAATTGGAAGCGGGTAAGGTGTTAAAAGTTATCGCTACTGATAGTGGTTCTATCAGAGATTTTAAAGCCTATGCCGATCAGTCTGACCATGAATTGTTGGAATCGTTCACTGATCAGGAACCTTATGTTTATCTGATTCGTCGAGGCTAAGCAGAGTTTCTTATGCGCAAGATATTTAGTAAATGGATAGAGCGCTACTTTTCTGACGAAGAGGCATTGCTGCTCTTTGTTTTGTTAGGAGCTGCATTGCTGGTGATCCTGACTTTAGGTCAGGCTTTGGCGCCGGTTTTTGCGGGTATTATCCTAGCATTTTTGATGCAGGGTGGGGTTAATCGCTTAAAGCAGTTGAATGTTCCGCACCTACTTTCGGTCATACTGGTATTTTTGGCTTTTGTCGGTGGTTTGGCAGCGCTGTTCTTAATTGTTATGCCGCTGGCATGGCGTCAGGCGGTCAATCTGTTTAATGAGCTCCCCGGCATTTTATCGGAAATCCAGTCAGTATTGCTGCTGCTGCCGCAAAAATACCCAGAGTTTATATCTGAGGCTCGTATTCTAGAACTGATCGATCTAGCTGCAGCTGAGCTATCGCAGATGGGGCAGTTGGTGGTGACGTTCTCTTTGAACTCGATTACTGGGGTGATGGCATTACTGATATATCTGGTATTGGTGCCTATTTTAGTTTTCTTCTTCCTAAAGGATGGGGCGGTCATGACTAAGTGGTGGGTATCATTTTTGCCAGAAAAGCGCGATATGATGACCAGCGTTTGGACTGAGATGGATGATCAGATTGCCAACTATATTCGTGGTAAGGCTATTGAGATCATCGTAGTGGGTACGGTGACCTACATTACCTTTATTTTCTTGGGTATTAACTATGCGGCGCTATTGGGGATTTTGGTCGGATTATCTGTATTGATCCCATATATTGGTGCAGCACTGGTAACGATTCCAGTGGCGTTGATTGCTTTCTTCCAGTGGGGCTGGAGTAGTGAGTTTATGACCCTGATGGTGGCATACGGCATTATCCAGGCGCTGGATGGTAACGCACTTGTACCATTGTTGTTCTCGGAAGCTGTAAACCTGCATCCGGTTGCGATTATCGTAGCGGTGTTGGTGTTTGGTGGGCTTTGGGGGTTCTGGGGATTGTTCTTTGCGATTCCGCTAGCAACTTTGATCAAGGCTATTTTGAGTTCTTGGCCTAAAGCGAAGCAGCATCCAATCGAGTTAGAAGAAAGCGGTGTTTAAACACCGCTTTTTTTTATCTGATATTCTGATTTATAGTGCTTGAGCCGCAGCGAGTACTTCGTCGACATGACCTTTAACTTTTACTGTGCGCCACTCCTGTCGTAATACGCCTTCAGCATCAATCAAGAACGTAGAGCGGTCGATACCCATGTACTCGCGACCATAGTTCTTTTTCAGCTTGATTACATCAAACAGCTTGCACAATTCTTCATCTGGGTCGCTGATTAGCTCGAACGGAAATTCTTGTTTTACTTTGAAGTTTTCATGAGCACGCATTCCGTCACGAGAAACACCGAAAATCACAGTATTTGCTGCTTCAAACTGATCGATAGCGTCGCGGAAATTCTGACCTTCGGTTGTGCAGCCAGGTGTGCTGTCTTTAGGGTAAAAATAGATAACAATGTTTTTGCCCTTCAGTGCATCCAGTTCAACAGTCTGCTCGCTAGTGGCTTGAGCGGTAAAAGATGGGACTTTTTGATCAATAGCAACGTTGCTCATAGTAAATCCTTAGTGATGATGGCTACTCAACAAAGTATAAAATCGTATAGAATACGTCTCTTAATACGATACCAGATATGGTTTAGATTATAAGAGATCTATTTCACGAGTAATTGGCAATCTATTGTAAGTGAAAGTGGAAATATTCCTTCTTAGCCCTCTATTTGGATTGGCCCAAGGAAAAATTGAATCTTTTCAGCCGCCTAGGGTCGATTAGTCAAGTTTTAAGGTTGTAATACGCACTAGGGCAGAGTAGTTTTGTCCTTTGCAAAACCTGATATAAATCTCATGGAGAAAAAAATGATTACTGGCAGCATTGTTGCTCTTGTTACCCCTATGCTTTCTAACGGAGACGTCGATTGGGATTCCCTAGACAAACTGGTAGATTGGCATCTGGATAAGGGCACTGATTCCATCGTCGCTGTGGGCACTACTGGTGAGTCCGCTACACTAAACTGCGATGAGCATTGCCAAGTGATTAAACGTGTAGTTGATCGTGTTGCAGGCCGCATCCCAGTGATTGCAGGTACAGGTGCAAACTCAACTTCCGAAGCTATCGAGCTTACTGCTGAAGCTAAAAACGCGGGCGCAGATGCGTGTTTGCTTGTGACTCCTTACTACAACAAGCCAACTCAAGAAGGTTTGTACCAGCATTACAAAGCTATTGCTGAAGCAGTAGATATCCCACAGATCCTTTACAACGTACCAGGTCGTACTGCTTGTGATATGCAGACTGAAACTGTGCTTCGTCTAGCTGAGATCAGCAATATTGTGGGTGTTAAAGAAGCAACCGGTGACGTGCCTCGCGGTATCGATCTAATTTCTAAAGCGCCAGAGGACTTTGCTGTGTACTCTGGTGATGATGCTACTGCAGTAGAGCTAATGCTTGAGGGTGGTAAAGGGAACATCTCTGTAACTGCAAACGTTGCGCCTGCTGAGATGGCTAAAATGTGCGCTTTGGCGATGTCTGGTAAAGCTGAAGAAGCGCGTACGCTAAATAACAGCCTAATGCCACTTCACGAAAAACTGTTTGTTGAAGCGAACCCAATCCCTGTGAAATGGGCGTTAGCTGAAATGGGCTACATGGGCCTTGGTATTCGTTTGCCACTAACTGTATTGGCAGATGAGTGTCACGACACTGTTCGTGAAGCGATGCGTAGCACTAACATTATCTAAGCGACTATATTCATGAAGAAAATTGTATCTGTATCAGTGGTTACTGGAGCGCTGCTTTCTGGCTGCAGTATGTTGGATGATAACCCTATCTACGGTGAAAGTGGCATTGTGCGTGATCGTAGTCAGGATTATGAATTGGCGCAAACGGGTCAGCGCTTAGAATTGCCTGCGCACCTTAAAGCGAAGCAGACAGCAGATACATTGACTATTCCAGAAATTAGTAACGTTGCGACAGCGCGTACGGGGGGCTTTGAAGTTCCTCGTCCGGAGTTCTTTTACGCTGAAGCGGGCAGTGAATCTGTTAACCTAAAGCGTGAAGATGGTGAGAAGCTGATCATTGTTGACGAAGGTATCACCAGCGTATGGGTTAAGCTGCAAGAGTTCTGGCAGTTTAATGGTATAGATATCGCTAAGTCTGATCCTCGTCAGGGTCAAATGGAAACTCAGTGGATCCATCATGATGCTAAAGAATTCAGCTTTGTCGATACTTGGGTTAAGCGCCTGACTTTCCAAGATATTCCCGGCCCTACTAAGGACAAACTAAGAATTAGTTTAAAGCCTGCTGTTGATGATCCTTCTCGTACAGCGATCTCTATGGATCATGTTCGTTTTTCAGCAGATGAAGATGTGGCAAGTATCGATTGGGCTAATCAAGCGCAAGGTGTAACTTTCAAATCGGATATGATGTTCGAGATGCTGCGTTACCTTGGTAAAGCATCGGGTCAGCGAAATGCCCAAACGCTTATCGCATTTAATGAAAAGCGCCGTGTAGGCACACAGCTTGGTCGTGATTCCCGTGGCAATCCAGTTCTGAAAATGAGTGCAGATTCTGCTACAGCTTGGGATCAAATCAGCACTGCACTAGATAAAGCAGATATGGATGTGGGTACCCGTGATGCGGATACAGGTTACTTCTACATGACCTACACCACCTCTACGCCTTTCGAGAATGTTGAAGAACAAGGCTTCTTTGAATGGCTGCACTCTGATCGAGGTGATATTAAACTTGATACAAGCTCCATTACAGCTGCTTTGGGCTTAGAGGGTGAAGAAGAAGGTGGTATCAGCTATACAACAGGCAAAACTGCTGCTTACCTTCAAGGTGTAAAAGATGGCGAAGTTAAAGATTCTTTGACCGGTCCAGAAGATGAAGGTAACAAGGAAGGCTACAAGATCTGGTTTGCTGGTAAACCAATCTATGTGTTTGGTGGTGATAACTCCGGTATATTCAATGAATCTACTGGTAAATTCGAACATACGGGCCAGTATCAGTTAAAACTAATTCGTACACGTGCAGGTGTATTCTTGAGTGTGTTAACGTCTGAAGGTCTATCGGCTCCAGCAATTGTGGCTGAAGAGATTCTTTGGGAAATTAAAGAGAATTTACCTAAAGCATAAAAGATGATGTTGCGAACAATATCGTCTTATAAAGAAGGGCCGTAAGGCCCTTTTTTTGTGGTTATTTTTATATCAATAGGAAAGATTCATGCGTGCTGTAATTTTGGATTTAAAAGGGTTGGAAGCGATAGATCTTTCTCCTATCGAACAGAGAGTATCAGAATTGGTCAGTTACGAATTGACACGACCAGATCATGTGCTTGAGCGAGTTAAAAATGCGGATATTCTGATTACTAACAAAACTGCGATTACGGCTGATGTAATGGATGCCGCTGAGCAGCTTAAATATATCTGTGTGCTTGCAACCGGAACTAATGTGGTTGATAAAGTCGCTGCCGCTGAGCGAGATATTCCAGTATCAAACTGTGTTGCCTATGGGGTAAGCTCTGTTGTGCAGCATGTATGGTCAATGATTTTAGCCTTGCATACTAATTTGGTTTCTTACGCTAATGATGTGAAGCAAGGTCAGTGGCAATGTTCTGATCAATTCTGTTTTCTGGATTACCCGATTGTGGAACTTGAAGGTAAGACGCTAGGTATTATTGGTTACGGAAACCTAGGGCAGGGCGTAGCGAGTGTAGCGTCTGCTTTTGGAATGAAGGTGATTGTGGCGCAAAGCTTGAGCGGTAATCTGCAAGATCCGGATAGGGTGAGTTTGGGTGAGTTGATTGAGACATCTGATGTGATCAGCCTTCATTGTCCATTAACAGATGATACGGAAAACTTATTTGATCGATCCACCTTCAAACAGATGAAAAACACTGCTTTTTTAGTTAATGCTGCTCGTGGTGGAATTGTAAATGAACAAGATCTTGTGGATGCGTTAAAGTCTGCTGATATTGCGGGTGCTGCGACTGATGTTCTAACTGTCGAGCCACCAATAGATGGAAATCCTCTGTTAGATCCTTCTATTCCTAATCTGTTGGTGACGCCGCATATCGCTTGGGGAACACTAGAAGCTCGTACCCGTATTATTCAGCAAACAGCAGATAATATTCAGGCGTTCTTACGAGGTGAACTCACCAATCCTGTTTAAATCTTGAGACACTTAGAATGGGCAAGGTGCGAAAAATTCGACCTGCTCATCACTATCTGGGTGAGGGAAGGCTAAGTACTCTGCATGAAGAAGTAGACGCTCTGAAGCGGCAATGCCTTCTTCGGTCGCGTAGAAACGATCGCCAACGATCGGATGCCCCATGGCTTGCATATGTACTCTAAGTTGATGTGAGCGACCTGTGATTGGTTTTAGCGCGACTCTTGTACCAAGTGACTCTTTCGAAAGTTGTTCCCACTCAGTGTGAGCGCTTTTGCCTTGCTCAAAATCTACGATCTGTAACGGACGATTCTCCCAATCGCATCGTAGCGGTAGCTTTATTTCACCCGATGTTTCGCTTGGCTCTCCGCAGATAATCGCTTGGTATCGTTTGTTGGTCAGTCTATCTTGAAAGCTACGACTTAGATGTCTTTGCGCTTCAAGGGTGAGGGCTAGCACCATCAAGCCAGATGTTGCGTAATCTAAGCGGTGAACGACCCGTGCTGTGGGGAATTGTTCTTGTACTCTGCGCCATAAACAATCTTGTTTATCTTCCCCGCGACCGGGAACAGATAGCATGTCATAAGGTTTATTAGCGATGACGAGTGAGTCATCGCTATAAATGATTTCAATCACGCTGTTTTCCGTTCGAATAAGACCATGGATTCAACATGGGAAGTGTGAGGGAACATATCCATGACACAGAAGCGGCTAGCTACATAACCTTGTTCAATCAATTCGGCTCCATCTCTCGATAGGGCGGCAGGGTTACAAGATACATACAGAATCATTTCAGGCTGGTGATTCTTGAGCTGTTTAATTATCTCTAAAGCGCCCGTTCTTGGAGGATCTAGTAGGATTTTATTGAAGCCTTGTTTATACCAAGGCATAGCGCGTAGATCTTTGCTTAGATCAGCACGGTAAAATTCACAGTTGTCTAGATCATTATTTGCTGCATTGGTATTAGCGCGGGCAACCATATCTTCAACACCTTCAATACCAACAACATGCGCTGCTGTTTTCGCTAACGGGAGACTGAAATTGCCGATGCCACAAAATAGATCTAATACTCGATCGTTAGCTTCTAAGTTAAGCCAAGAGATCGCGCGATCTATCATCTGTTGGTTAACTTGGTTATTCACCTGAATAAAGTCGCCTGGCTCAAATTCAATGTTTGTAGCGGTTGGCTGATGTTTATAGCTTAAAACTGCCTTATCAGAATAGGCTTCTATCTTATCGCCGTGATCAAAATAGAGCTTAAAATTCTGTTGTTCAGCTAGATTGTTTAATGCTCGGCAAAGTGCATCGCTAGGGCGTTTTTTAACGCGAAGTGTTAATGCTCCTTGGTTGTCCCCTAGGGTTAATTCGCCATGTGTGATCTCTTTAAACTGTTCTTCTGCTTCCAGTACTTGTGGTAGCGCCGACAAGATCTTATCTAGGGGTTCCGCGAGGACAGGGCAGTGATTTATTTGGGTTAGCTTGCTACTGCCGCGGCGTCTAAAGCCAACTAGTGCACTGCCATCTCGCATCATCTGGTTGATGCCTATTCGGCAGCTACGGCGATAGTTCCATTCTGTGCTTGTAATGGGTGCTTCAACTTGTTCAGGCGCAAATTTACCTAATCGACTGAGTTGATCTAAAACCAATGTTTGTTTGGTTGGGATTTGGTGCTCGTGCGCTAAATGTTGCAGGTCGCAACCACCGCAAGTACCGAAATGCTCGCACTTTGGCGACGTGCGTTGTGACGATTCAGTTAGCACTTGAGTGCAGTTAGCTTCATCGTAGCGGCGATGTTTGCTGGTAATCTCGTATTCAACTTCTTCATTTGGAAGCGCGCCAGCTACAAATATAGTTTTACCATCATGTTTGGCGATACCTCGGCCTTCATGGCTTAGTCCTTCAATTTTCAGAGTATCTGGATAAGGCGTGGCTGCCTTAGGCTTCTTTTTCTGAGGAATTGGTTTGGCAAAAAGGCTTTGTTTACGTTTCATGATGAGTACCGGCTTAAGAAGGCGGCGATTCTATCAGAAAGCGACCTGCACGTCCTATGACTTGTAGGAAAGTGATCTGGCACCTGTGTTGATCGATATTAGTCAGATAAGAAAGATCGGTATACACAGCCAGAGATAGATCAATAATTCATTGACTTGCTGACAGCAGCCTAAGCAATCACCATTATAGCCGTCGATCCAATGTTTGAAGAAATGGATCATACAAGCGGTAGCGATAAAAGTTGGGACTATAACGCTAAGATAGCTGAGGGGTAAAAAGATAAAACATGCGGCAACTGGCAGGGTGGCAATAAGCAGATCCATCTTACTCAAGGGGCTTAGCATCTGTTTGGATTTGCTGGTCTCTTCATTACTAACGTACTTTTCACGATAGATGATGATTAGCGGGAATAAACGACTGAGACAGTGGCCTAATACAATAATGGCAATGGTATGTTGAACTTCTAGTAGAGCGTTGAATTTAAGTAATAAGACAACGATCAGGCCAATAACACCGTAGCTGCCAACCCTAGAGTCTTTCATGATGCGAAGGATCTGTTCTTTATCCCAGCCTCCGCCAAAGCCGTCACAGCAATCCGCTAAGCCATCTTCATGGAGTGCTCCAGTCATCCAGATACTGGATAACATCGATAGAATTACAGCTATGCTATCTGTGAAAATAAAACTAGAAAGCCAATAGATCAGAGCGGCGTAAAACCCAATTAAAAGGCCTACCCATGGCAAGTACTTAGTCGATTTTGCTTGTGTTTCTTTGGTGTAATGCACCCAGGATGGAGAGGTGAATCGTGTAAAATAAGTTAGGGCATTAAAAAAAAGATGTAGCTGCTCGGGGTAAGATTTCATTAAACTTGGGGCCTGAGAAAAAGAGTCCCTACTTTAGTAATTCCTTTCACTAAGGACAAGGTTTAAACGACTGATGATCGAAGAACACAAATTTGCTCCCTTTGTGCGCATTTTGGGCAAAGGTAAAAATGGTACTAGATCGCTTAGCCGCGAAGAAGCTGAAGCTGCAATGGCCATGATTCTGGATGGAGAGGTTACGCCTGAACAGCTCGGAGCCTTTTTGATGTTGCTGCGAGTAAAGGAAGAGGCGCCAGAGGAGCTTGCGGGGTTTGCTGATGCCGTGCGCAGTCGATATTCGGTTGGTCGTGAAATACAAGTAGATCTTGATTGGTCGACTTATGCGGGTAAAAAAAGACGCCACACTTGGTATCTACTGGTTGCTCTATGTCTAGCGAGCCATGGCTATCGTGTTTTTATGCATGGTTCAAAGGGTCACACGCCGGGGCGTATCTATGTAGAAGATATGCTGAGTTTATTTAACTTAAAGTCCTGTCAGGATTGGTCTGAGACCGAGGCTGAATTAGACCGAGTTAACTTTGCGTATATGTCTATAGATCAGTTTTGTCCTCCGCTAGGGGAAATTATTCAGCTGCGCCCAATTCTTGGTCTTCGTTCGCCGGTTCATACCTTATGCCGTATGCTTAATCCTGCTGATGCGCCAGCAAGCATTGATGGTGTCTTTCATCCAGCTTATGGCCCTATGCATCAGAAAACTGCTCAGCTTTTAGGTGTAAAGCGCAACGTCACTATGCGTGGTGATGGTGGTGAGGCCGAGATTAGACCAGACACAGAGTGTTTATTACAGTGGTCAGAAAGCGGTGAGTTAACGGAATACGACTGGCCTCGTATCGTTGAAAAACGCTTTGTGAAGGAGGCAGAGCTTCCTGCGCAAACCTTATTGGATGTTTGGAAAGGCGTAGGTGAACATGAATACGGCTATAAGGCGATCATCTCAACTATGGCTGTAGTTTTGAGGTTGTTAGGCGAGTCAGCAGAGATGCCTGAGCTACTGGAAAAAGCAGAGCAACTTTGGCAGAGCCGGAAAATCTCTCAATTTGCTTGAACGAGTAGCTTCGCCGGTTAATCTCGGCGAAGCTTATCTGAAACTGCGATTGGTGATGGAAAGTTGAAGATCACCACATAACTGGATAACAAGAAGGTTAAGATCGCAGTTGCCTGAATAACATGAGAGGCTTCTTCTCCGATCATCATACTTCCCGCCGCTATATAAGCTATCAACAGCGAAAACTCACTTATCTGGCCCAATCGAAAACCTACTTCCCAGCCAAGTTGCTTCGATTCACTAATACGGCTTAGTAAAAAGCGGAATACCACTGGCTTTATCGCAAGGACCAATATTGCCAGAATAATTGCTGGAATCGCAATCGTGCTAACTAAGGTTAGATTAAAGCTTGCTCCAATTGAGAAGAAGAATAGGATCAAGAAAAAGTCACGTAGTGGCTTTAGGCTTGTAGCGATGTATTGAGCAATTGGGCTGGTGGCGATGGATACGCCAGCTACAAAAGCGCCTATCTCTGCAGATAGACCTGCCAAATGTGCCATCTCAGCTAAGCCAAGACACCAGCCGATCGCAAGAAGGAAGATATATTCATGAAAGCGATCAAATTTCTGGATCAGCTTTAGCAGCACATATTTTACAAACACAAAGGCCCCAATGATCAACAGTGGTAATGCCGCGAGCGTCGTAGCGAATTGAGCCATGGTATCGCTACTTGTACCGCCATTTGTGCCACTGTAAAGAAACAGTAAGACCATGATTGCAATAACGTCTTGTAGGAGCAGAAGGCCTACTACCAGTTCACCGGTATGGCGGTGGTGAAGTACTGTTGTGGGTAACAGCTTGATGCCGATGATCGTACTGGAAAACATCACAGCAGTGCCGATGATTAGGTTTTCTGTTTGTGTGTAACCGAAGGCATAACCGACGCTGTAGCCGAGCGCAAAGAAGATCAGTGAGCTTCCTATGGCGACCAAGGTGGCTTTGCGCAACATCTGCAATAGATGCGAGGGCTGCATGTCTAGGCCAAGAAGAAATAGCAGGAAGATGATGCCGACGTGGGATATATCAGATAGCAGTTTAGTATCAGTCACCATGCTCATGCCGTATGGGCCTAAAATGGCTCCCAAAACGATATAGGCTACGAGTAAAGGCTGGCGAGTGTAGAGCGCCAAAGACGCCACAATGGCAGCACCCGTAAAAATTAAGAAGAACGAAAAAACCAGTGACTGATCAGCCATTTACATATCCCTAAAAGTGGTTTTTAAACTATAGCAAGATGAAACAGCGCGGTTCAAATAATCAAGCTGTTTGGAAGGTCAAATTTTGACTTTTTGCCAATGCTGTTGAGACCAGATGCGGATAAAGATTGCTGACGAAAGCAATCGATGAACAATCTGTACTATCCAGATTCCTAATAGCCCGAAGCCTAAAATAGGCCCAAATAGCCATGCTAAAGGTAAAAAGAAACACCACTGACCAAATGTAGATATAAGTAAAACTGATCGATTCGCGCCTACACCAAGTAGAGCTTGAGTTAATACAATCGCAGCTGCATCTAAGCAAATTGCTAGCGCAGATAGTTGTAAGGGAAGTACAGCGATATCTATCAGTTGCTCTGATTGTAAAAACGCAGAAAGGACTGCTTCAGGAAAGATCACAAGTGGAATGCTCAGTAGGCTAATGCAAACCAGCGCCGTGATAATCACATCCCATCCCCAGCGAGCTGCTTCTTGATAGTTATCTTCACCAATTGAATGGCTAACAAGCGAGGTACAAGCAACGCCAAAACCAACCGCAGGAAGGATTAAGAAGAGTGAGAGATTAATCAGTACATGTGCGATCGCTTGTTCGCTGGTGCCTAGCTGACCAATGATCCAGATAAGAATGCAGATTGCCAACGCTAAAAAAAACTGCTGCATTGAATGAGGAAGCGCCAGCTTAATCACTCTATAGATTGAGGATGCTTGCTGAGTGCTGAATTTAAATAATCCATTAGGTTTGGCGTCCTTGTAGACCATTACAGCGTTTAATAGAGCGCCTATATACAATGCTATAGCGGTGCCTAAACCTGCTCCTGGTGCGCCAAGTCTTGGTAAGCCCAGTTCACCAAAGATTAAACAGTAACTAATAATAACGTTAAGCAGATGAGTGGCTATCAGAACTTTAAAGTAGGTCGCAGGCCGCTTAGTGCCGTTCCACCAACCACGGAAAGAGAGGTTGAGTCCAATAGCAAGCATGGCTGCAGTTCTGTAATCAAAATAGGCTTCAGAGATATCTTGTACTGCTGAGTCATCAGTCATCAGAGAGACTATGGATCCTGAGTAATAGATCAATACACAACTGATAGGGAGTGCGAAAAGAAGTGAGATCAAGAGCCCCCAGTGAACAGGGGAGGCAGCATGATCGTGCTGGCCTTCGCCTTGATGACGTGCTACTAGCGTCTGTACCCCAGAAGACAGGCCAAGAATGAGGCTGATAGCCACAAAATTAGCATAGCCCCCTATGCCTACGCCGGCGAGAGATGCTTCGCCAAGCTGACCGACAAGTACGGCATCTACAAGGTTAAGTAGGCTTTGGGAAAGCATTCCCGCGATAATCGGCAGCCCTAAACCTATTATTATTTTTTGTCGGTTGAAGAATTTCATAGGGGTCAAAATAGGAAAAAAGCAATTCTATCAGATTATCTATGCAATAAGGTCTCTCCCTATATGGAAAAATAGTTTTAAGGACTTATATCTAATGGATGAGCTGAATAAGGTGGCAGAGTTGTGCCATGTTGCGATAGAATTTTTCACCTATTGTTTAATAGTTGAGCAATTTACTCGGATTTACTTTGAGTGTATCCTAGAGCTTAAGAATTGATTGGTTCAACATACAGGACACCGTATGAATATCACCGTCACAGAAACGGCAGAAGAATACCTAAAAGAGCTACTTTCTAAACAAGATGTTGAGGGCATGGCTGTACGAATGTTCGTTACACAGCCAGGTACATCTTATGCAGAAACTTGCCTAGCTTATTGTCGTCCAGATGAAGTTATCGAAGATGATGAAATACTGGAGCTGACACAGCTACGTTTCTACATTGAAAAGAACAGTGTTCCTTATCTAGATGAAGCACATGTGGACTTTGCAAAAGATCGCATGGGTGGGCAGTTAACGATCAAGGCGCCGAATGCGAAAGTGCCTAAGGTTTCACCTGATAGCCCAATTTCAGAGCAGATTAACTATATTCTCTATTCAGAAATAAACCCGGGTTTGGCTTCCCATGGTGGTGAAGTAAAACTGATGGAAGTGGTTGAAGAAGAGGAAGGTAATATTGCAGTGCTTCAATTTGGCGGCGGTTGTCAGGGTTGTAGCGCTGTTGATATGACATTAAAAGATGGTGTAGAAAAAACACTAGTTGAACGTATCGAAACCTTGGTTGGAGTACGTGATATCACAGACCACAGTGTTACTGATAAGGCCTACTACAAGTAAGCTCGAGCATCTGAAAGTAAAAAGGGGAATTTATTCCCCTTTTTTGATTGTCTCCATAAAGGGATGCTGCTATAAAATTTAGTATCCCGGTTCTCTTACCTCGATATATTCCCAACGCGTTGTTTTTTTGTATCTAATTGGTTGCATTTGAAATTTTGACCCCCATGTAACCCTAAGACACGCTTTTTTAGAATTTCTCCGCAGTACATCGCGGACTGGTTGATGAGGCTTTTGCTCATGACACAACATGACGACATTCAGGAACAACTAATCGAATTGCCAGTGCTCCCACTAAGGGATGTGGTGGTATATCCGCATATGGTTATCCCATTATTCGTAGGAAGGGAAAAATCAATCGAAGCCCTAGAAGCTGCAATGTCTGGGGAAAAAGAAATTCTTCTTGTTGCACAGAAAAACGCATCAGATGATGAGCCGTTGGCGGAAGACCTATTTGAAGTGGGTACCGTTGCTAGCGTACTGCAAATGCTTAAATTGCCTGACGGAACTGTAAAGGTGCTTGTCGAAGGTGATTACCGCGCAACCATTCATAAATTGAGTGAAGACGAAGGCTTCTTTACTGCGCAAGCAAATATGCTCGCAATTGAAGAGCTAACCGAAGCTGAAGGCGAGCTATACAAGCGAACAGTTTTAGAGCAATTTGAACGCTTTGTTCAAGTAAATAAGAAAATCCCATCTGAAGTGCTTTCCTCTCTTCAGAATATCGACGATGTAGGGCGTTTGGCGGATACCATTGCTGCACATATGTCGCTTAAGTTGGAAGAAAAGCAACAGATCTTAGAGATGCTTAGTAACAAAGAGCGTCTAGAGCATCTGATGGCGTTGATGGAATCTGAAATTGACCTGGTTGAAGTGGAAAAACGAATTCGCGGCCGCGTTAAGAAACAGATGGAGAAAAGTCAGCGCGAGTACTATCTGAATGAACAGATGAAAGCTATCCAAAAAGAGTTAGGTGATCTGGATGAGTCCGGCACTAACGACATGGATGAGCTGAAAAATCGAATAGCTGAAGCGAAAATGCCGCAAGAAGCTTTCGATAAAACCATGAGCGAATACAACAAGTTGAAGATGATGTCGCCAATGTCGGCTGAAGCGACAGTTGTTCGTGGTTACATTGATTGGATGATACAGATCCCTTGGGCTAAGCGCTCTAAAGTTCGCCATGACATGAAGCGAGCTGAGAAGGTGCTTAACCAAGATCACTTCGGTCTTGAAGAAGTAAAAGACCGCATTCTGGAATACTTAGCAGTTCAGAAACGAGTTAAAAAACTTAAAGGTCCGATCCTTTGTTTGGTTGGCCCTCCAGGTGTAGGTAAAACATCTCTAGGCCGTTCTATCGCTCGTGCTACGAACCGTGAATACGTGCGTATGGCACTAGGTGGCGTGCGTGACGAAGCAGAGATTCGTGGTCACCGTCGTACTTATATCGGCTCTATGCCAGGTAAGTTGCTACAGAAGATGTCGAAAGTAGGCGTAAAAAACCCGCTGTTCTTGCTCGATGAGATCGACAAAATGGGTATGGATCAGCGTGGTGATCCAGCTTCGGCTCTTCTTGAGGTGCTAGACCCAGAACAAAACAACAGCTTTAACGATCACTACTTAGAAGTAGATTACGATCTTTCTGATGTAATGTTCGTATGTACTTCAAACTCTATGAACATTCCGGGTCCTTTGTTGGATCGTATGGAGATCATTCGCATCCCGGGTTACACCGAAGATGAGAAGTTGAATATTGCTCGAAATTACCTTGTTGAGAAGCAGTTTAAGAATAATGGCTTGAAAAAAGGTGAAGTGGAGATAAAGGATAGTGCCATTACTGGTTTGATCCGTTACTATACCCGCGAAGCCGGTGTGCGAGGCCTTGAGCGAGAGATCGCTAAGCTTTGTCGTAAGGTTGTTAAAGAGCTTGCTTTGGCTGATAAGAAAGACTTGCCAGTGGTTATTGAAGAAGCTCAGTTGGAACACTACAGCGGTGTTCGCAAGCATAATTTCGGTATCGCTGAAGAACAGGATCAGGTTGGCCTAGTAACAGGCTTAGCTTGGACCCAAGTGGGCGGCGATATCCTAAGTATCGAAACAGCAGTGGTACCGGGCAAAGGCCGTCAGGTGACGACAGGTAGCTTAGGGGATGTGATGAAAGAATCCATCCAAGCTGCACTGACTGTTGTAAGAAATCGTGCTGAGGCCCTGGGTATAGCGTCTGACTTCCATGAGAAACAAGACGTTCATATTCACGTTCCAGAAGGTGCTACACCAAAAGATGGTCCAAGTGCGGGTATTGGAATGTGTACGGCTTTAGTATCAGTTTTAACCAATATTCCGGTTAAGGCTGACGTAGCAATGACAGGTGAAATTACCTTAAGAGGGCAGGTTTTACCTATCGGTGGATTGAAAGAAAAACTACTCGCTGCACACCGCGGGGGAATTAAAACGGTCATTATTCCAAAGGAAAATGAGCGCGATTTAAAGGAAATTCCCGACAATATCAAAGCAGATATCGATATTAAGGCGGTTAAATGGATTGATGAGGTGCTGGACATCGCACTAAAGTATCAACCAAAACCTGTAGAGAAAAGCGAGAAAGAAGTAGTGGCGACAAAGGAAAAGGCTGCAAAAGCTGAGCCGGAGCAAATAAAGCCACATTAGTATTCATCAGGGGTAGAAAGGTGTTCTAGGTGTCTTGACACCCCTTTCTGCACCTTGGTATAAATGCCTGACCATCTTGCTGGGCATGGATAACGGAACAATTAAAAATAACGATCTATTTAAAGGGGAACAACGTGAATAAGTCTGAACTGATCGACGCTATCGCAGCTTCAGCCGACATTCCTAAAGCAGCTGCGGGTCGCGCGCTGGATGCTACACTGGAAGCGGTTACTGGTGCACTTCAAAACGGTGATTCTGTTGCACTTGTAGGTTTCGGTACATTTTCTGTGAAAGAGCGTGCTGCTCGTACGGGCCGTAACCCACAGACAGGCAAGCCAATTGAAATTGCTGCCGCTACACTGCCAACTTTCAAGCCTGGTAAGGCTCTGAAAGACGCAGTAAACAAGTAAGATCTGATCGCGTCACGATCTTACTTAGGGGAGGTAGCTCATTAGTTTAGTGAGTTACCCAGCCTGATGCGCTAAATAAGTGCTGAAGGTGCGGGTTAAAGACCCGCGAAAGGAGCGGTAGTTCAGTTGGTTAGAATACCTGCCTGTCACGCAGGGGGTCGCGGGTTCGAGTCCCGTCCGTTCCGCCAACTATGTACAACAGACTATCCCTGTTCTACATAGAATGACGAGCTACACCATTTAGTGAGTCAGGTACAAAATTCTTGAAAGGCGCATTTGTAAGAATGCGCCTTTTTTATGTGTTAAAGATATTGCCAGGGGTTTAGAGGCATAATGCTACAGTCCATTCGTGATAACTCTCAGGGAATCATTGCCAAGATTATTGTTGGCTTGATTGCAGTTACTTTCGCATTATTTGGTGTTGAATCGCTGGTTAGTTTAACTGCTGGTAGTAATGCTCCTGCGACAGTTAATGGTGAAGAGATCAGTCAACAGGATCTCTATCAAGGCGTTCAATTGCAGCGTCGTCAAATGTTGTCGCAGATGGGGGAGGACGCTGATCCTTCGCTATTGGATGACAACTTAATCAGTAATATGGTTTTGGAAGGTCTGATTGAGCAATCGGTTTTAGTACAATCTGCACAAAATCAAGGTCTGACATTCTCTGATGCAATGATTGATCAGCTGATCCTGTCTACCAAAGAGTTTCAGCTTGACGGTAAGTTTGATCGTGCTCAATTTGAAGCGACATTACGTAACGCAGGTCTTACTCCGTTGATGTACCGTGATATCGTGCGTAAAGAGAAGGTTACAGAGCAAGAGCGTGTTGCGTTCATGTTGTCTGCCTTCACTCTACCTAATGAACTGAACTCTCTAAACGTTCTACAGAATCAAACGCGTGATCTTCGCTACTTCACTCTGCCTGCGGACAATGTTCGTGCTGAAATTACTGTTTCTGACGAGCAGATTGCCGATTACTATGCAGAGAACAGTTCTCAGTTTATGACTGAAGAGCAGGTAGCAATTGAGTACCTTCTATTAGAAAGAAGTGCTCTAGAGGCAGGTATCGAAGTATCTAATGATGAACTTCAAGCAGCATACCAGCAGCTTGTGGATACATTCCAAGCACAAGAGCAACGTCATTCAGCACACATCTTTATCGAGATTTCTGAACAGCAAGACGATGCTGCTGCTAAAGCTAAGATTGATGCAATTGCTGAGCGCCTAAAAGCAGGTGAAGCATTTGAAGAGTTGGCTAAGTCAGAATCTCAAGACCCAGCATCTGCGGAGATGGGCGGTGATCTAGGTATTAATGAGAAAGGTGTTTTCTCAACTGACTTTGAAGATGCGCTGTATGCTCTAGAGAAAGGTGCTGTTTCAGAGCCGGTACGTTCAGAATTTGGTTATCACTTGATCAAATTAGTGGATCTAGTTGAGTCTGAAGTACCTGTTTTTGCTCAAGCTGAAGCAGAACTTCGTTCTGATCTTCTAAATCAGAAGGCAGAAGAAGAGTATGTTGAACAGTTAGAGCGTTTAGCTGATGTTTCTTTCTCTTCTGGTGATCTGGTAGAACCGTCTGAAGAGCTAGAACTAGAGATTCAGAAAACCGAGCTATTTGCGCGTTCTGGTAACGAGGATGCAATTACTTCTAACGCTAAGATCCTTGCTGTTGCTTTCGATCAGGAACTGATCAATGATGGTTTGAACAGCACGCCAGTTGAATTAGATTCTGGTCGCTCTGTTGTTCTACGTGTAGTTGAACATCAACTACCTCGTGAAAAAGCGCAAGACGAAGTAGCTGATCAGATTCGCGCTATTCTGGTTGAGCAGCAAGTTGCTGCAGCGATGACTGAAAAAGCAGATGCGATTGTTGCTCAGCTTATTGAAGGTACAGATCTAACGACTGTTGCAGAAGGTAATGACGTAGTAACTCAGTCTGCAGTTAACCGTAGTCAGAGAGAGTTACCTCAAGAACTTCTTACTGCTGCATTCAAAATGGTAAAACCGCAAAGTGGTTCTACTTATACTGCAGTTGATACTGTTGATGGTAGCAAAATGATTATCGCGCTAGACGCAATCGGTCAGCAAGATATTGAGCTGCAAGAAGACGAAATTCGCTTCATGGGTATGATGCTTAATAACCGTCAAGGTCAGCAAGATTACCAAGATCACCTTGCTCAGTTAAAAGCGAAAGCTGAAATAGATAAGCTTTAAGCTAATTTGATCTATTCTAAAACCACCTTCGGGTGGTTTTTTTATATTGGCTGTTTTAGCAGCTTTAGGGGGGAATATGAAAAAATTAATGTTACTGATTAGTCATGGCCTAGTTGGCTTCGCAGGCTTTGCCTTAGGTGTATACCTGTTACCTATCTTAATTCAGCCACAGGGGCCTACTGAGCAAGAGATCTCTTCGGCTGTAGCTCAGGCGCAGTTTGAAGGGCGATTTGTGAAAGAGTTAAAAGGTAGTGACTTTTTGCATTGGGGAGAAGGCTCTGTGATGTTGGGTGGCGGTGTTGCAGCATTCAAAGGTAAATTAGCTCCCGGTCCTGATTATAAGCTTTACCTTTCTCCTGTATTTGTAGATGACGAGATGAGTTTTCTTGAGAATAAGCGAGATATGGTTCAGGTTGCTGAAATTAAAACATTTGATGGCTTTGTGGTTAACTTACCAGAGGGTGTGGATCCGGCTAAATATTCTACGGCTGTGATTTGGTGTGAAACCTTCTCTGAATTTATCAGTGCTGCTCGTTATAACTCTTTGTAAGAAAGAGACCTGACTGTCAGCGGTAGCTGACAGTCGTATAGATTGTTTCGAGTTGCGGGTCATTCAATTGACTTGCAGGCGTAATTGTCTTTCGTTGCCATGGAACAAAGCCAAAGTACCAACAGCGCCAGAAGTTAACGCTGGCTTGTGGATTTTCATCCAATAGTTCAGCTAGCGTTTGCACTTTACCTAACTCTATTCCTAACGCCTCCTTAAAGGTTAAATAAACAAATTTAGAACAAAACTGTCGCTTGGAGTCGAATTTAAAGCCTAAGTGATAAAAGCGCCCCATGCGTTTCTCAGCGGTTTGTTTTAATTTACTAATATCAGCATCAACTAATGGCTCTTTGAGTCGTAATATGCTCACTTCATCGTTGGTTGTCCGCGATACAAAATCTTTTAGACTCGTGCGTCTAACGCAGGGAACAGCACTTTCTAAAACAAACCATTCATCATTTTCTTTAACGACAAAGCCAACATGCGAAGTCCAGCTGCCAGTGCCTTTTGCGACCTGGCGGTATAGAAAACTATTGATGGAGATAAAAATAATGTCTCCTTCTTGTACGCAGTTTTCTAGGTCGTTGATTACGCTGTAGAACTTTGTCATTTTCATTACGGTTTCCTCAAAAGTTGATACGTAAAGTATGTGGACTTTGAGGATATAGGGCTAAAGATTCAAAAAAGGTATCGTATTTCGATACTTTTGGTTTTGTTGCTCTGTTTTAAGTGTAATAGGACAAAGCAAAATTTGGCTGATACACTAGCGCTTTTTTCAATGGCGGCTTTATGCGAATACTCCTTCTCTCAGCTTACGATGCGGATAGTCATGTTTATTGGCGTAAAGGGCTTGTTGAGCACTTGAATGAACACGAATGGACAGTTTTATCTTTGCCGGGGCGCTATTTCAGTTGGCGTATGAGAGGGAACAGTCTTAGTTGGGCGTTTAATGAAAGGGAAACATTAAGTCAGGCTTATGATCTGGTCGTGGTGACCTCTATGACAGACCTTTCTGCCTTGCGTGGTTTTGTTCCATCTTTAGCCCAAATTCCAACATTGGTTTACTTCCACGAAAACCAGTTCGCTTATCCTGAGTCCGGTAAAGCATTTAAAACTGTTGAGCCATGCATTCTGAACCTTTATACCGCGCTGGCTGCGGATTATTGTTTATTTAACAGTGAATATAATCGACAGACGCTTTTGGATGGCGCGAAAGTTCTCTTAAAAAAGATGCCTGATCAAGTACCACCAAATCTGATCGAGCGGATTAGAGATAATTCAGCGGTGCTGTCTGTACCTATCAAGTCTGATAGCTACCAAATACGTTCCCCTGAATCTGATGAGTTTCATATCGTTTGGAATCACCGTTGGGAGTACGACAAAAATCCTCAACTTCTGCTAGATGCCGTTGAGCAGCTGATACAGAAACGCAAGGATTTTAAGCTCCATGTGGTCGGGCAGCAGTTTAGAAAAGTACCTGAGCAATTTGAGCAGCTTCGTGTGCTACTCGGTGATTGTGCTGGTGAGTGGGGTTATCTTTCCTCGCGTGAGGAATATCTGGCTCTACTACGTAAAGTAGATGTTGTGCTTTCAACGGCTGTACATGATTACCAAGGGATAGCTGTTTTAGAAGGGGTCGCGTCTGGCGCGGTGCCCTTAGTCCCTGACAGGTTAGCGTATAGAGAATTGTTCCCTAATGCCTGCCGGTATAAAGAGGAGAGCGAAGCTGAGGTCTTAGCTGAGCGATTAGATCGCTTAGCAGCAAGAAAGTACGCAGGAGAGTGGGGGGAGCAAGTGAATGTCGATCGGTTTAAATGGGCGACACTGGCAGACCAGTATCGCCATCACTTTGATCGTTTGGCCCGTAAAGAAGGTTAAAGGCGACGCACCTTAAACTTACGGCCTTTGATTTTTCCTTGGCTCAAGCGCTCGGCTGCCTTTCGTGCGACTTTGCGTTCAACGGCAACGTAAGCAGCAAAATCATACACATTGATCTTGCCTACTTGGTTGCCTTGTATGCCAGCATCGCCTGTTAACGCACCTAAGATATCGCCAGGGCGAACTTTGTTCTTCTTACCTCCAGCAATTGCAAGCGTAGCCATTGGTGGGTTATTCGGCTGATAGTTCGGATCCGCGTCTGGTAGTTCAGTCACGGGGAATTCTGTATCCAAATACTTTTCAATGGAAGCTACTTTGTAAGCTTCTGACGGCTGATAAAGATTCAATGCCATGCCTTGCTTACCTGCACGGCCTGTTCGACCGATACGGTGAGTATGAACTTCAGCATCTCGAGTTAGATCGTAGTTGATGACGCAAGGTAGGTCATCAATATCTAGTCCACGCGCTGCTACATCAGTCGCGATAAGGATTGAGCAGCTGCGGTTGGCGAATTGCACTAGTATCTGGTCACGATCGCGTTGTTCTAAATCGCCGTGGATAGCTTTTGCGCTGTAGCCCAAAGATTTAAGATGTTGCTGAACATCATTACAGGTTTGCTTCATGTTACAAAAAATCACTGCAAACTCTGGTTTGAACTGAGCTAAAATCGCGCTCAAATTCTCAAGTTTATTTTCTTTTTCGATCTCAAAGAAATGTTGCTCAATCTGGGATTGTTGGTGAGTGGATTCTACCTCAACCGTAATTGGCTGATTGAGAATGTCTGCACTCAGGCTCGCAATGGTCTTTGGGTAAGTAGCAGAAAATAGCAGTGTTTGGCGTTTCTTTGGGGTCTGCCCAATGATGTCACGAATATCATCAGCAAAACCCATATCCAGCATACGATCCGCTTCATCAAGCACTACTGTGTTTGCTTTGTCTAAGCTTAGAGTTTTCTTACGAAGATGGTCTTTAATACGACCCGGTGTACCGACCACAATATGTGCGCCATGCTCCAAAGAGCCAATCTGAGGTCCGATTGATTGGCCACCACAGAGAGTAAGAATCTTTACGTTTTCAGTAAAGCGAGCAAGCTTTCTTAGCTCATTAGCAACTTGTGTTGCTAATTCACGTGTAGGGCAAAGTACTAAGGCTTGTGTGGCAAAACTACTAAGGTTTAAATTCAGCAGTGTACCTATACCAAACGCAGCTGTTTTGCCGCTGCCTGTTTTTGCTTTCGCAATGAGGTCATTACCTCGCAAAACCTCGGGTAGGGCTTTCTCTTGGATAGCCGTCATCTGCTTATAGCCTAGATGATCTAGGTTCTTTAGCATCGGTTTTGGAAGATTGAGATTTGAGAAGCAGGTATCAGACACAGGGCACTCGGTAACAGTAAAGTTGGTTAGATTTTGTTGCAAAGCGGCATTATAGAGCAAACCGCTTTGGGAGAATATGAATACCCTGAAGAATCACTCGCTAATCAAAGCGCGTTAACAATTGTTGATCTTTCTCAAGATGTTGGCAGGCTCTTTGGGTATACTTCGGGACAGTCAAAAATAAGTAAGTTGGTTGGGAATTATGAATACGCGTTACGATGTCGTCATTGTCGGTGGTGGTATGGTGGGTGCAACGATCGCTTGTGCTCTTGGAAATAGCCCGTTATCAGTTGCCGTCTTGGAAAGTCGATATCCTGCGGAATATGAGCCTTCCCAACCAAATGATTTGCGCGTTTCTGCTATCAGCGTGGCCTCTGAGAATATTCTTCAGCGCGTAGGTGCATGGGAAGGGATTCTATCCCGTCGTAGTTGCCCTTACCGTCGCATGAAGGTTTGGGAAGCAAGTGAAGAAAAGGCTTCTACAGAATTTGTTTCCGATAACATTGGCCGTGATCACCTTGGCCATATTGTTGAAAATCGCGTGATTCAGCTAGCGCTCTTAGAGCGTTTACAGACGTTTGAAAATGTTGACCTGATCTGTCCTGCTGAAGTTGAGGCTATCGATTATTCTCCTGGTAGCAGCATTGTTAGATTAAAAGATGATAGAGAAATAATTGGGCGTCTACTTATCGCTGCGGATGGTGGTGAGTCTCGTGTTCGTCAAGCTGCAGGCATTGGTGTAACTCGTTGGGACTACGAGCAGCATGCACTGGTTGCATCTGTGACGACTAAGTTTGCTCAAGAAGATATCACTTGGCAGCAGTTTACACCGACAGGTCCACTTGCCTTTCTACCTCTTTCAGGAAATAACGCTTCTCTGGTTTGGTATAACACACCGGATAACGTCAAACGTCTCTTGGCTCAGGATGACGAAAGCTTTATGCAAGAGCTTAAATCTACATTCCCTGATGCGTTGGGCGAAATTGATCAGCTATTAAGTCGCGGAGCATTCCCGCTTCGTCGCCAACATGCGCAGGAATATGTCTTAGAAGGTCTAGCTTTAGCAGGTGATGCTGCGCACATGATCCACCCTCTAGCTGGACAGGGCGTGAATATCGGCCTGCTTGATGCAGCTGCTCTTTCGGAAGTGATTTTAGCGGCTGCTAATACCGGTGAAGATATAACCGAATTGGCGTCGCTGAAGGAGTATGAAAAGCAGCGTCGCAAACATAATTTATTGATGATGCAGACGATGGATGCGTTCTATCGCGTATTTAGTAATCAGAACGGCCCACTAAAAGTGTTGCGCAATATCGGTTTAGGTTTGGCGGGTCGTGTAACGCCAGCTAAAAACAAAGTTATGCAGTTTGCGATGGGCTTGGAAGGGCCTTTGCCTGAAATGGCTAAAGAGCAATAATCAAAGGCTTAAATAAAAAAAGCCGGTCTGGGAGACCGGCAAAGAAATACGGCTGAATAAACCAGCCAGAGTAGAGAAGTGGGGTCGTTACGTGACCCCAAACGATGAATTACTCAGCAGTCGCTGCTTTTTTCGCAGGTGCTTTCTTAGCAGGCGCCTTTTTCGCAGGTGCTTTCTTAGCTGGAGCAGCTGCTTGTTCAGCTGGTGCTGCTTCAGTTTGAGTCGCGTTCGCTACAACAGCAGAAGTTGCTTCAGCGGCTTCAGTCAGAAACTTATTGAAATCAGACATGTATGGCATTTCACTGATTTCGCTTAGGCTTTTTTCTACGATTTCAGCGATCTCTTCTTTTGCAGAGTTTAGAGCTGCTAGCTCTTTTTCCGCAGTCGCAGTCGTTTTGCTTTCCAGAGATTTGAAGAACTCAACCTGCAATTCAACCGCTTCTTTTGGCTCTTTAACTTCAGATAGAGCTTTTAGTTGAGCTACGCTTGAATCTACGAAATCAGTTACATATTCAGACTGCAAAGAGAACAGAGTTTCTAGTGCTTTTTTGTTCACTTCAGCAACGTCGATTGCTGGTTGCATTTTTTCCTGAACATCTTTCATTAGATCATCGTACATTTTCCATTCCTCTGAGAATCTTTAATAAAGTGTTTTTGTGCGTTGCAGCATTTGAGATAAATATAGTGGTTAATAAATAACCTGTCAAATATTTTTTTGTGCATTGCACAAAAATATTTATATGGATTGATTTAGGTAATTAAACGCCGATATAACAATGAGTTAGAGTGGTTGCTATAAAAGAGTTAAGTTCTACTCAAATCAGCTTTTTGAGCTGTTTTTGCAGAAAATAAAAAATTCTTGAAGCTGAATTGCACCCGCTTTGTGCCTATATTGGCCGATAGGTTGTTCATATAACCAAATAGCTATTACAATCAGGTGATACTCTATAGCTCAAAAACAGGGCTTATATGGGAGGGGTTGGCTATCTGCTTGAAAGCTTTCTTCACCTCAATACCTCGGGACAGCTAACTAACTTTTGGCTTTGGTAGAGTCCCTTTAGTAACAGGATCAAGTATTTTCATGACGCAATCGAATACAGTCGTAGAATCACACTCATCTTTTGAATTTGTTAGATCAGAAAAGATTGAGTCTTTAGGAATTGATGTAACGGAATACGAGCATACAAAGACTGGCCTTTCCCATTTCCATATAGCGGCTGATCATACTGAAAATGTTTTTCTTGTCGGTCTAAGGACTGTTCCGGAAGATTCAAAAGGCGTTGCGCATATACTGGAGCACACAGCGTTGTGTGGTAGTGAACGTTTCCCAGTTCGTGATCCGTTCTTTATGATGACGCGCCGTTCACTTAATACATTTATGAACGCGATGACGAGCAGTGACTGGACCTCTTATCCATTTGCTAGTCAAAATCGCAAAGATTTCTTTAACCTGTTAGATGTCTATCTTGATGCTGTTTTCTTCAGTCGTTTAGATCCATTGGATTTTGAACAAGAAGGCCATCGTATTGAGTTTTCTGAAACCGGTGATGCTGAATCCGATTTGGAATACAAAGGTGTTGTGTACAACGAGATGAAAGGTGCAATGAGTTCACCGGTTTCTCGCTTGTGGCAGTCAGTGACTAAATATCTGTTCCCGACAACAACTTACCATCACAACAGCGGCGGTGAGCCAGAGAGCATCCCTGACCTAAGTTATGATGAGCTAATTGAATTTTATAAAACCCATTACCACCCGAGTAATGCGGTCATTATGACTTTTGGTGATATTCCTGCTGCTGAACTTCAGGGTTTCTTTGAAGAGAAAGCGCTAAGCCGTTTTGAAAAGCTGGGCACTTCTATCGAAATTCATGATGAGAAACGCTACCACTCGCCATTGCGGGTGGAAGAAGGTTATGACCTTGATCAAGAGGATCTAAGTGGCAAAACACATCATGTTTTAGCTTGGCTACTTGGTCATTCCAACGATTTAGAAGCTCAACTTAAAGCGCATCTGATGTCTCGTGTGTTACTGGATAATAGTGCTTCTCCTCTACGTTACGCACTTGAATCAACTAATTTAGGCAGCGCGCCTTCGCCGTTATGTGGATTAGAAGATTCAAACCGTGAAATGAGCTTCATGTGCGGTATTGAAGGCAGTGAGCCCGAATCTGCGGAAGAATTTGAAAAACTGGTATTGGATACCTTGCAGAAGGTGGCTGAAGAGGGTGTGCCTCAAGCTATGCTGGAAGCCCAGTTGCATCAGTTAGAACTGCAACAGCGTGAAATTAATGGTGATGGTTATCCTTATGGCCTGAGTTTGATCATGTCTTCGCTCGGAGCAGCGGTTAACAAGGGCGATCCAATCGCAATATTAAACCTTGATCCGGTGCTCGAAAAACTGCGCGAAGCGATCAAGCAGCCAGACTTCGTTCAGTCCATGGTTAAGGAGCTGTTAGATAACCCGCATCGCGTTCGTTTGACTTTACGCCCAGATAACAAACTGGCAGCTAGTCGTGATGCTGCAGAGAAAGCGCAGTTGGCTCAAATTAAAGCGGGTTTATCAGATGACGATAAACAACAGCTAATTGATCGTGCTGCTGAGCTAGCGGAGCGACAAGAACAGGTCGATGATGAATCGATTCTACCGAAAGTGACATTGACCGATGTACCAGATGAAATGTCTGTGCCTGAAGATGTGGCGGTTGATTCTACGCTACCTTTGACGCGTTATGATCGTGGCACTAACGGTATTGTTTATCAGCAGGTGATTATGCAGCTTCCGCAGTTAACGGAAGATGAGCAGCACATACTGCCTCTATACAGCTATCTTCTTACTGAATTGGGCTGTGGTGATCGTACTTATCAAGAGAATCAGCAGTATCAAACAGAAGTGACCGGTGGTGTTCATGGTTTTGCTTCAGTAAGGGGTGCACCTGATAATGAGCAGGATGTAAAAGGCTACTTTACATTAACCGGCAAAGCCTTAGTGTCTAAACATGAGGCGTTGTTAGATCTGCTGAAAGAAACGCTGCAATTTGCACGTTTTGATGAGTTGCCTCGTATTCGTGAAGTGGTATCTCAACAACGTACTCGTAAAGAACAAAGTATCACAGGACAAGGCCACGCATTCGCCATGATGGCTGCAGCAGCGAAGATGAGCCCGGCGGCAGCATTATCTCATGCAACAAAAGGTCTTGAGTCTATCTGTTACTACAAACAGTTAGATGATCAGCTAGAGAATGAAGATGCTCTCAAACAGCTTTCACGACGTCTGCAAGAGCTGCATAGCAAGATTCAACTTGCGCCGCGTCAATACCTTGTAGTAGCTGAAGACGAGTATCAGGCCAGTGTTCAGAGCTACTTAGAATCTATCTGGGCAGATGTACCGAGTGAAACCTCGGCAGGCTTCTTACTGCCAGAATTACGTAGCAAGGTGAAACAAGCTTGGGTTACCAGTACTCAGGTAAGCTTCTGTGCGAAAGCATTCCCTACCGTGGCGGTAGATCACCCTGATTCAGCGCCACTTACCATCCTGGGGGACTTTCTGCGTAATGGCTATTTACATCGAGTTATTCGCGAAAAAGGCGGTGCTTACGGCTCTGGCGCTGGTCAGGATTCAGGTGATGCAGCTTTCCGTTTCTTCTCTTACCGTGATCCTCGTTTATCTGAAACCTTGGATGACTTCGATGGTGCGGTGAAATGGCTTCTGGAGACTGATCATGATGCTCAGAAACTTGAAGAAGCGATTCTGGGTGTTGTAAGCTCGATTGATAAGCCTGGATCGCCGGCTGGTGAAGCTAAGCAAGCATTCCACAGCTCTTTGTTTGGGCGTACTCCTGAGCAGCGTAAAGCGTTCCGTGCGCGCATCTTGAATGTGACAGTGGATGATCTGAAGCGTGTTGCCAAAACTTATCTTCTAGATAAAGAGGGCAGTGTGGCTGTAGTTACCAGTAAAGAACAGGCAGACAGTCTATCCAGCGACTTTGAAGTAATTGAAGTCTAATTAAGGTAATATTCGGCTAGCGATTAAGGGATACTTTGATCGCTAGTCATTTATTCCTTAATAACCCTCAAGCCTCTATGCCCACACAAGCGCTTTATCAAGGTGCGCTGTTTATCATTCTGTCAGAACTGTTTTTAGTCTGTTCTGGCATGGTCGTAAAGCAGATCACTCATCAGCTACCTACTGAGATTATCGTATTTGCCCGTAATCTCTTTGCGTTAATTTTATTGATGCCTTGGTTGTTGCGAAATGGGATCTCCTCGATAAAAACGAGCTCTCTTCGATTGCATATTGCGCGTGCGGCGGTCGGTGTGACTGCCATGATGTGTCTTTACTATTCATGGGGACACTTGCCTTTAGCGGAGGCGGCGTTGATCAAACAAACAGCTCCATTCTTTATTCCATTATTCGCCTTATGGTGGTTAGGTGAAAAGATTTCTGGGGTAGTGAAACTGGCAATATGTGTTGGTTTCTTTGGCGTTTTTCTAGTGTTGAATCCCGGGCAGGGAACACTCAATGTTGCTGTGCTAATTGCGCTTTTTGGTGCAATGCTGGGGGCGCTAGCAAAAGTCATTATCCGTAGGATGAGCGATACAGAACCAGCCAGCCGTATCGTTTTTTATTTCGCTTTGTTTAGTACCGTTTTAGCTTTTCCGCCAGCGATGCTTAATTGGGTTACGCCCAATTTAGTTGAACTGGGTTGGTTATTGCTGATGGCTATTACCTCAACGGTTGCTCAGCTGTTATTGAGTAAAGGTTATGGGCTTGCGCCTGCGGGACAGTTGGGGCCTTATACATATGCTTCGGTGGTCTTTGCTGCGCTGTTTGGCTGGCTATTATGGGATGAGGTATTAGGCGCCTACAGCTTGATAGGCTTGTGCTTAATTTTCTCGGCTGGATTGTTATCTCTTTCTTCCCGTAAAACGGCTAAATCCTAGTAACAACTGTTTGGTGTTTGAACAGTTTTGCCTGTCAGCTATCAATTTTTCTTCATGAAGCGAAAAAAGTACTTGTAATCCATTCTCAGAGTGGTACTACTGTAAGTGTACAGGGGCGCACAAAAACATTAATTCATAGCGCTCTCACTGCAACAAGGCATTAAGGATTTGCACATGAATATCAAAATTACTCACCGCAATGCTAAAGTTTCTGACAGTGTAAAAGAGAAAGTAGAGGAATGGCTGAACAGCAGCCAAGAACGTTACGAAGTTATTACTAGTGCTCACGTTATTATTGAAAAAAATGATCGTGAGGACGTTGCTGAAGCAACAATTCACGTAGCAGGTAAAGATATCTTTGCGAAAGCATCCGCTGATAACTTGTATGCTGCTCTGGATGCGATGGCTGATAAAATTGATCGTCAGCTAGATAAGATTCACCAGAAAAACGTGAATAAGAAAGGGAATCAGAGACCTGCCGCTACAGTTGAAATGGAAGCGGATGAGGAACTCAGCTTAGCCTGATCTAAGATTTTAAGTTTCTCAAGCCCAGCTATATGCTGGGCTTTTTTATTTCTAGAACAAAATTTTATATGCATCAGGCTTGCATAAATGTCGTGATTAGATGGATAATGATAAGTGTTATCATTAGCGTGTAGGTATTGGAGTAGGTAGTGAAGGCAGCGTTATTTTACGGCACCACAACAGGTAATACTGGCGATATTGCAGATAAGATAAAAGGTAGTTGGGATGCCGGCGAACTAGAGTTATTTGATGTCGCAGACAGTTCGCTCTCTGCTGCAAAAGATTTTGATATTCTTATTTTTGCTATACCTACGTGGGATTATGGTGAAGTTCAGGAAGATTGGCTGGAAGTATGGGATGAAGTGGACCAGTTGGATTTCAGTGGTAAACAGGCTGCCTTTATCGGTCTTGGTGATCAGTTTGGCTATCCTGAATGGTTTGTCGATGCAATGGGTATGCTACATGATAAAATCGTAGCTAAAGGCGCTGAGATTGTTGGTCACTGGTCTGTTGAGGGTTATGAATTCGAAGAATCTAAAGCATTAACAGACGACAAAAAACATTTTATTGGTTTGGCTTTAGATGAAGATTGGCAGCGTGATCAAACTGATGAACGCATCTCCGATTGGTTAGACCAAGTTAAATTAGAGCTAGGCGTTTTCTAATCTATTCAGCGACCTGAGTATTAAGAGCCCTGTTTTACAGGGCTTTTTTGTGTCTGTCGTTCTCTGACCTATGCTGTAGTAAAGCAAATATCTATAAAGTAGTAATAAACTAGGTCAGATAGGGATAGCTATGCCCGCCAGCAAACTCCGCTCGGAAATTAAAGCGATCTCAGTGCTGAGTATCTTATTCTGCTTGTTTGCTGCCTTTAATATCCATTCACCACTGCTTCCAAAATTAGAAAATCACTGGCTCGATTTAACGCTTCAACAACGAGCAGAGAAAAGAGTCGCAAGTGAGCGTATTGTGGTTATCGATATAGATGATGCGAGCCTGAATAACCTTGCGCCTATTGCGGGTGGTTGGCCTTGGCCAAGGGCTGTCCATGCCGAGCTGGTAGAGTTGTTACAGTTACAGAAACCTGCAGCAGTGGTGTTTGATGTACTATTTGCTGATAGAGATATTTTTAACCCTGAAAGTGATCAGTATTTTAGTGAGGTGTTGGCTGCATCGAATAATGTCTATCTGCCGTTTTTGCATTTGCAAACCTATTCTGATCATCTGTTTCCGCGTTTAGACCAATATCCAGAAACCGTCCCCATTCAAAAGCCAGAAACCGTTTCGTCTATTCCTCATGCAAGTTTGGTCTTACCTAATGCGGTTGACGCGAGTGTTTGGCGTCTAGGCAGTATTAATTTCCACCCGGATGAAGATGGTGTTGGGCGAAAGTACGCTGCATTTCATCCAATATCTGATTGGGGAATTATGACGATGCCTGCGCGAATCGCTGTTGACCTGAATGGTTATGAAATAAAAGAGCGGTCAATTTGGATCGATTGGTATCAAGGCAAAGGGGAGCCATATCCAAGGCTTTCTTATAGCGATGTCTACACCCAGTTGGGTCAAGGCGATGATATCAAAGAGGCAAACTATTTTAAGGACAAAATCATTGTTATCGGTTCTACTGCTGCAGGTTTACATGATATCCAAGTCACACCCATTACTAGTACTTACCCCGGTGTTTTTATCTTAGCTACGGCTATTAATAACTTTATGGATCAGAGCTTTCTGCAATCGGTAGATGCTTTGCTAGTTTTGGTGATTGTGGGCGTAAGCTTTGGTGTTTTAGTGCTGTTGCTGGTTCGTGTGGGTAATTTTTATTACGCACTCATCGGCATAGGCGTTTTAATCGGAGTAAACGTGTCGTCGAGTTATCTTCTGTTAATTATGGAAGGGATGATGTTCCCTGTTATGACTTGGCTGGTGGCTTATGTTCTGGTTGCAGTGTCCTTTTATGCATTTCGCTTATTGCAGCAACAAAGGGAGATGAAAAAAACGGTCGATATTTTCGGCCGTTTTTTGGACCCGAAAGTTGTGAAAATTTTGCTTGAGCAAGGAATTACCGATCAAGCTTTGGCAGGAAAAAGTACACGGGTAACCATCTTATTTACCGATATCCGTGAGTTTACTCATCTTTCTGAATATCGCAGTGCAATCGAAATTGTAGAACTTCTAAATCATTACTTTTCTCGCCAGGTGGAAGTTATTTTTCAGCATAAAGGTACGCTCGATAAGTTTATCGGTGATGCCATTATGGCGTTTTGGGGTGAGCCAATTGAAAATCCCGCTCAAGAGATTGCTGCTGTGAATGCGGCTTTGGATATGGTGGATCAAATGGTCAGCTTTAGACGAGAGTTTGGCTTATTTGATTTCGATATAGGTATTGGTCTCCATACGGGCGAGGTCGTTGTTGGGGCAATAGGTACCCAAAGTCGCTACGATTACACTGCTATTGGTGATGCTGTAAACGTAGCTAGTCGCATCGAAGGACTGACTAAAGAAACAGGTCGAAGGATTTTGGTTTCTGAAGAAACTCGACAGGCATGTGGGGATGCTTTTGACTTCGAGCTGATTGGTGACTATAAGGTTAAAGGCCGGGAAAAATTGGTAACCGTCTATCAGCCAAGGAGGTTGAGTGATGAACCTTAAATTACTGATTATCGGTCTTCCATTTATGTGCTCCACTTGGGCGACTGCTCAAACTGCCTACACAGTCAGAGATATCTCTGTCTACCAAACCCCCTCAATTTCTAGCACTGTCGTTACGAAACTCTCTGAAAAATCCTCTGTAAATATTCTGCGACGAAGCGGTGGTTGGTACGAAGTACGAACGAGTAATGCTCACTCCGGTTGGGTGAAAATGATAAACCTTCGGTACGTCAGTAAGCCCAGCACACAACAAGTTGCTGGAAATATGCAGTACCGCTCAAAAACAACGTTGACAACCGGTGTTAGAGGGCTGGATGAAGGCGGGATTATATCGAGTGGATCAGGTGTCTCCCTTAGCAAAGTAAAAGGCTATAAGGTCAGTGCAGATGCAGCTGCGAAGTTTGCGCGGGCAGGGGGATTAAAAGCTCGAAGCATGAATTATGTGGAGTAGCTTATGTTTACATTGAAAAAAAACGCTATCAAAGGGGTTGTTGCCAGTTTTCTATTGCTGGGCTTAAACGGCTGTCAGGTCAATAACATCAATCTAACCCCTTTAATGGAAGCAGGAAAAAAATCGACCGACCTATTTGAGAAAAGCTTGGCTGAAGAAGTGGAGATCGGTGAGGAAGTGAGTGCCGTTCTGCTGCAAAAAGCCTCTATTTATAATGTGCGAGAGGTTCAAAATTATGTGAACTCAGTGGGAATGTGGCTCGCACAACAAACTGAAAGATCTGATATACCTTGGACCTTCTCAGTGATACGAGATGATAGCTTTAATGCTTTCGCCACTCCGGGTGGATTTATCTATATCACAACGGGGACTTTAGAGCAGTTGCAGAGCGAGGCTGAGCTTGCAGGTGTGTTAGCTCATGAAATAGCACATGTGGTTCAAAAGCACCATATCCGTGCTATTCAGAAGGAAGCAAAGATCGGTATTGCGGCAGATCTTGCTCGATTCTTGCGAGACAGTCAAAGCGACTCTTCAGATAGCAGTGGAGCTACGGTATTTGGTGATCACTCAGTTGAAAATAAACTGCTGAATACCATTCAGGATGTTTACAGTGATGGTTTGGCTCGAAGTGATGAATTAGAAGCGGATAAGATGGGTATGGTGATCGCCGCCAGAGCTGGTTACGACCCAATGGCCTATATTGCTGTATTGCAAAAGATCGATGCTCAACAGGATGATAGTTCCTTTTGGCAGGCTTTTAGTAAGCGCCACCCAAGCGCTGAAGATCGTTTGTCAGAACTGCACAAGTTAGCGGATAAGATGACTTATATAGAAGGTAAAGAACTCAATAATCGTTATTCCAAAATGATAAAGTAGATGTACGTGGAATATCGGAATAAATGTAATGGATCTTTCCAATAAAGAGTCTTTTCAAATCAGTGTGGCTGGGTCTGATCGAATAGATGTTGTGCTTAAGCAGTGGCAGCAACTTACATCGTATCTGCCTACTCACCATGCTAAGCCTTTTGGTTTGCCTGTTCCTGAACATCTTGAAAAGCAGCTTCGCCATACGCTTGAACAATGTATTGAAAGAGATGATGCAATGGTATTTATAGCTGAGGGCGATAAGGTTTGTGGGACGATTGCCGTCATTCTGAATCAGCAAGCAGCTTATACTCAGCCTAATAGCAGTGTTTTGTTTAATTTATGGGTAGAACCTGATCAGCGTAGAAAAGGGATAGGGCAAGCATTGGTCGCGGAAGCTAAACAGTGGCTGAAAGCTCAAGGGGTGATCTCTGTTCAGGGTGGATGGCATCCCGGAAATCCTGAAGCTGATCGTTTTTGGTTGAAACAAGGATTTTCACCTTACGAAACCATTGGCTCTGCATTCTTATAGTTAAGTAATCATTATTAATAAACTTTTTCCTGCGCATATCTATTTTTAAGGAATTAAATGAGCAAAGCACAGCAAAAATGGGATCAAAGATACTTGGCGAAAAGCCAAAGCCTAGAATCGGAGCCTGTTGCACCAGAATATCTTCAACGTCAGTGGCGTTTTTTAAAAACAGGTCGTGTATTAGATCTGGCAGCAGGAGATGGGGCGGCCTCTATCTTTTTGGCCAAACAAGGCTTTAGCCCGGTAGCAACAGATATCTCTCAAGTAGGTTTGGATCGTTTGTCTGAGGCTATGACTAAGTTGGGTCTGAAAGTGGAAACTGCTCAATTGGATCTAGAACAGGAATCGGTGAATCTGTCAGGTCTGGGGTTGTTCGATTCGATTGTTATCTCCAGATATAAACCAGCTGATGGATTATGGGAGCAGCTGCTTGCTCTATTGAAGCCTGAAGGTACTTTATTAATGACTACGTTCAATCTGCTCCAGCATGAACGTACCGGTTTTTCTAATCGGTTCTGTTTAAGAGAAAACGAACTTTTAGATCATTGTGCTGAATTAGCTTTAGTAGATTTTGAATCTGATCGTAACCAATCGGGGATGGATTCTTATATTTTTAAAAAAGAACCTAAGAAATGGATCTAAAATAAACCCTGCCATCATTATGTATATACATTGTGATGCAACGGATTTACAAGGCATATTCGCAGTACATCGCTTGTCTGCCTTGGATCAAATATTTCAGTTTTTTTACCGAAAAATTACTGTTTTGTAACAAAACTGTAATTACTCTAGGAAATAATTCCGTCATAATTCGCGCGCCTGAACACAGGTGTGTTCAATTTTTTTTTAGACTTTTAAGGTGCGTTGTATGGTAGCAACCAGTACCCCATTCTTGCAGATGTTTGCACGTTCACCGTTCAAACCAATGCAGGATCACATTGCAAAAGCGCAAGAGTGTGCCGTTGAGCTTATTCCGTTTATCGATGCAGTTATCGCTGATGATTGGAATGAAGCAGAGAAAGTACAAGCACGTATCGCTGTTTTAGAAGGCGAAGCGGATGCAATGAAGAAAGAGATTCGTCAGAATCTGCCTAAAAGTATTTTCCTTCCAGTTCCTCGTACGGATCTTCTAGAAGTTGTTCGTATGCAGGACAAGATTGCAAATCGCGCTAAAGATATCGCAGGCATCATGCTTGGCCGTCAAATGAAAGTGCCAACTGAGATGCAGCAAGATATGAAAGATTATGTTCGTGTCGCTTTGCAAACGTCTGAGCAGGCTTTAACTGCACTTAAAGAACTGGACGAATTGGTAAATAGCGGTTTTGGTGGCCACGAGATTGATGTCATCGAAAAAATGCTAGAAAAATTGGATGCCCTAGAGCACAACACGGATGAACACGAACGTGCTATTCGCCTAAAACTATTTAGCATCGAGAAAGAGCTTCCACCGGTAGATGTAATGTTCCTCTATCAGGTTATTAGCTCAATTGGTGACCTGGCAGATCGCGCACAACAGGTTGGTAGTCGTTTACAGCTATTAGTTGCTCGTTAATTCATTCGGTAAGTAAAGATGGAAATCATTTCTCAGTACGGCCATATTCTTGTCATTATGGCATGTGTATTTGGCTTCTTTATGGCTTGGGGTGTTGGTGCAAACGATGTTGCCAATGCCATGGGTACTTCAGTTGGTTCAAAGGCACTGACTTTGAAGCAGGCGATCATGATCGCTATTATCTTCGAATTTATGGGTGCTTACCTTGCGGGTGGTGCTGTAACAGCAACAATTCGTAAAGGTATTATTGACCCAGCTATTTTGTCTGGAACGCCTGATCTACTCGTGTTTGGTATGTTATCGGCACTATTAGCAGCAGGTATCTGGCTTCTAATCGCCACTCACTTTGGCTGGCCTGTATCTACTACGCACTCTATCGTAGGTGCGATTGTTGGCTTCGCAGCAGTTGGTATCTCTGTTGATGCGGTTAACTGGGGTAAAGTATCTAAGATCGTAGCAAGTTGGGTTGTATCGCCGGTGACGGCCGGACTCATAGCCTTCTTCTTATTTAGAAGCGTACAGAAGTTAATACTTGATACTGATAATCCTTTTGCTAACGCTAAGAAATATATTCCAGGTTACATCTTCCTAGTGGGCTTCATGGTTTCCATGGTGACGTTCACTAAAGGTCTTAAGCACGTTGGTTTGGACCTTAGCTGGGGTCAAAGTGCACTAGCATCTATCGGTATTGCTGTTGTGATCATGCTGATTGGCATGCGCATGCAGAAGCGTATTACTCCTGATCCAGAAGCTGATCGTGAACATCACTTTTCTAGTGTAGAAAAACTGTTTGGTATTTTGATGATGTTTACGGCCTGTGCAATGGCTTTCGCCCACGGTTCTAACGACGTTGCAAACGCTGTTGGTCCTCTAGCTGCTGTAGTAGGTGTTGTATCTGCTGGTGGTGAAGTGGCGCAGAAATCTGCAATGCCTGTATGGATCTTGCTACTTGGTGGTGGCGGTATCGTTGCTGGTCTAGTTATGTACGGCCACAAGGTAATCGCAACGGTAGGTAACAACATTACTGAACTTACACCAAGCCGTGGTTTCGCTGCGACACTAGCTGCTGCAACAACAGTTGTATTTGCATCGGGTACTGGTTTGCCGATCTCCACTACTCACACGCTGGTAGGTGCTGTATTGGGTGTAGGTCTTGCGCGTGGTATGGCTGCACTTAACCTGCGCATCGTAGGTACGATCTTCGTATCTTGGGTAGTAACTCTGCCTGCAGGTGCCGGTCTAGCGATTATGTTCTTCTTCATGTTTAAAGGTATGTTTACCTAAACGTAGAACAGCTTTAAGTAGAAAAGCCCTGTATTCGCGAGAATACGGGGCTTTTTTCTGTCTGAAGGCAATTAAATGATCACAAATCCATCATATTGATGTAAAATTTGGGCCCAATTTTTTTGCTTTGGGAGTAAATCCCTAAGCTAGAACCAGAAATATCCGGAAAGAAGATGCATACAGTTGAGAAGATCGGCGGCACTTCCATGAGCCGCTTTGAGGAATTGATGGACACCATTTTGGTGGGTAAGCGCACCACACCAGAGGAACTGTATAACCGAATTTTTGTTGTGTCAGCTTATGGCGGTATTACCAACTATCTTCTTGAACACAAGAAAACCGGTGAGCCTGGTGTTTATGCGCGTTTTGCTAACGCGGAAAGTGAGCAGGCGTGGATCGATGAGCTGAGTAAAGTTCAGGCGAAAATGGAAGAGATCAACGCTGAACTTTTCGCTGATATGGAATTTGAGCGAAACGCTGCGGATGCTTTTGTAATCGAGCGTTTGAATGACGTTCGCGATTGCATGAAGAGCCTGCACCACCTTTGTACTTACGGTCACTTCCAGTTGGAAGAACACCTGATGAAAGTACGTGAGATGCTAGCATCTATCGGTGAAGCACACAGTGCATATAACTCTGTACTTGTTCTACGTAATTCAGGCATCAATGCTCGTTTTGTTGACCTGACAGGTTGGCACCTAGATCAGCCTCTACCGTTTGAAGAGATGGTTAAGACTCAGTTTGCCGATGTTCAGATCGACAAAGAGATGGTGATTGCTACGGGCTATACGCACTGTGAAGAAGGTCTGATGAAGACTTTTGACCGTGGTTACAGCGAGATGACTTTTAGCACGATTGCGACTGTAACAGGTGCAGATGAGGCGATTATCCATAAGGAATATCACCTAAGTTCTGCAGACCCAATGCTAGTCGGTACTGATAACGTAGTAACAATCGGTGCGACTAACTATGATGTGGCCGATCAGCTGTCTAACTTAGGTATGGAAGCTATCCATCCAAAAGCTGCGAAAGGTTTGCGTCGCAATGGTGTTAAATTGCGTATTAAGAACGCATTTGAGCCAGAGCACGAAGGCACGGTTATCTGTCAGGATTACCATAGCAACGCTCCTCGTGTGGAGATTATTGCTGGTCGTAATGATGTGTTTGGTATCGAAATCTTCGACCAAGAGATGCTAGGTGATGCGGCTTACGATATTGAGATTTCTAAGCTTCTAGCTCAGTTGAAACTTTACGTGATTAACAAAGATGCTGATGCGAACAGTATCACATACTATGTTGGTGGCTCTCGTAAGATGGTTAACCGCGCAACACGCCTAATGGAAGAGATGTACCCAGAAGGCCAGATCCGTCTGCACAATCTTGCAATCGTTTCTGCTATCGGTTCACACATGAAGGTTAAAGGCATCCTTGCTCGTACAGTAAGTGCTTTGGCTGAAGCAGATATTAATGTAATGGCGCTTCACCAGTCTATCCGTCAGGTCGAGATGCAGTGTGTTGTTTCTGAAGATGACTACGAGAAGGCGATCATTGCATTGCATGCAGCTCTGATTGAGCAGAGCCCGCAGAACGTAAATACTGCAGCTTAATCGCAAATTTCTGTAAAGCCCGCATTAGCGGGCTTTTTTTTGTCTGTGTAAAATCACCTTCTCTGACAGTAGATTTCATCTTTGTCTCTACTTTTCTTGCTTTAATTGCAAGGTCCGTTCTTGGCCGAAATTGTCCTATTTTGGGCCGCTGCCTTTCTTATGTCGATATTGGTTATAACTCATACTGAGCTCACAAATATTAAATACTTGGGAGCTTAAGCTATGAAAAATACAGCTTTATTAGTTATTGATGTGCAGGAATCCTTTAAACATCGCGATTATTGGTATAATGATGGATTTTCTGAATATGAAGCGAGACAAAACCGCTTAATTGATGCTGTAAGGGCACAAGGTGGCGCAATTGTGTTTATCCTTCATAATGAAGATGAAGGTGTGTTCTCTGTTGAGTCCGGTTTTGTCCGCTTGATGGACTTTCTGCATAAACAGGATGAAGATAAGGTGTTTAACAAGCGCGTACATAATGCGTTACTCGACAGTGGTTTGCACGAGTGGTTGCAAGGGCAATCGATTACCAAGGTATTGGTGAGTGGCTTAAGAACGGAACAGTGCTGTGAAACCACAACGCGAGTAGGCAGTGATTTGGGCTATGAGGTTGATTTTGTAGTCGATGCTACTCATACCTTCACTATGAAAAATCCATTTACCGGTGAGACTGTGAGTGAAGAGGCGTTAAAGCAACATACCTCTATGGTTTTGCAAGATCGCTTCGCAAATGTACGCATGGTTGGAGATTATGAATAAAAAAAGGCGTGTGTATCTGTTGGTGTTGCCACGTGTCCATTTATTGGATCTGGCAGCGCCTGCTCAGATATTTTCACATCCTTCTTTAGAGGAGAGTATAGAGTTGCGCTATATCTCTCCTCATCCGGAATTGCAGTCCAAGCAGGGCTTACATCTAGCGAACCTAGAACCCTTACCTGAGAGGTTAGATGCAGATGACTGGCTGCTATTGATCGGAACAAGTCAGTTAAATAAACATCTCCATGAGGCTGATTACCAAACGGCGATTCAATGGCTAAATTCGGTCAAATCTCAGTTCGGCTTGTTAGCGGGGATATGTTCAGGTTCGCTTCTAGCAGCCAAAGCAGGTGTATTAGCTGGCAAACGCTGCACGACACACCATGATCTTACTGCCTCACTTTGTCAGATCGCGCCAGACGCTTTAGTACAGGAAGATTGTATTTTCGTCACAGATGGCAACATATGGACGAGCGCCGGTATCACCACAGGGTTGGATCTTTGCTTACAGTTAGTTGATAACCATTGGGGGCAGGATCGTGCTGTACAAATTGCCCGTGAGATGGTGATCTACATGCGACGATCTGGCCAGGAAGCGCAGCTGAGTTTTTGGTTAAACCATCGAAACCACACTCAGTCTCGCGTGCACAAAGTTCAGGACTTGATAATGGAGCAGCCGGGTTTTGATTGGGATGTGTCGCTTTTGGCAGAACGAGTTCACCTAAGTGAGCGTCATCTTCGGCGTCTATTTCTACAAGCGACTGGATTTAATCTGCAAGAGTACCTGCAGCAGGCACGCATCGAGCTAGGTCGTCAGTTATTAGAACAAACCAAACTGCCATTAGATGTTATAGCCGAGCGTTGCGGGTTTCAGTCTGAAAGAAGCTTAAGGCGTGTTTGGGCGCGGTGGCAGGAGGGCACGCCTTCGCAGTATCGAAGGAATTTAAATCTGATTAATATTTGATCAATTTGGTTATGGTCGTATATGTTTAAGTGACTGCGTTTCAACACCGTTTATGGAGGCGAGGCATGTCTACTTACCAAGGTACCATCAAGGGTTTATATATAGGGCAACCAAAACCAATTGGCCCAGATGATGCGCCAAGCGGTATCTTCAAAGAGCCCGTTGATACTTGTTTACTAACCAAAACAGGGCTGGAAGGTGATGTTCAGGTAGATAAGCGTGTGCATGGTGGCCCTGAAAAAGCGCTGTATCAATTCCCCTCAGAAAATTATGCAACCCTGCGCCAAGCCTTACCGCATCTTGAGGATAGTTTTATCTCTGGGTCAATAGGAGAAAACCTTTCCAGTGAATCAGTGGATGATACTCAGGTGCATATTGGCGATATTGTGAAAGTGGGTGGTGCTTTAGTGCAGGTGTCCCAACCCCGCAGGCCTTGTTGGAAAGTGAATCATAAATACGGCAACGGCCATATAGCGCCATTACTGATGTCACAGGCGATCAGCGGTTGGTACTACCGTGTGTTAGAAGAAGGTGAATTGCAAGTAGGCGAAACATTCATCCTGCAGGAACGGCTAGAGAATAGCGTCGCTGTTGCAGAAGTCTGGAAGGTTTTTTTAGAAAAGTTACAGTCCAGATTACCGCCAGAAGCGTTTAATACCAATATTCCAGGGTTATCGACTGAATGGCGTTTTGAATAGCTGTTGAGTGAGCTTAGCCGTAAACATCGTAGAAGAAGTAAGCGGTGATGCCACAGCTAGCGAAAATTACAAAATTTCGCACCCACTGCTGCGGTAACTGGCGTGAGTAGTGCGCGGCATAATAACCGCCGGCGAGTGTACCAATCAGCACGATCGTACCGGAGTACCAGTCAATCACTCCATCAATAATAAACAGCACAATTGCGATCAGCGATACGCATGAAGATACCAATAATTTGATACCGTTCATGGTGTTGATATTGGTATAACCCGCCAAAGCTAAATAGCTCAGTGTGATAATACCTAAACCGGCATTGAAGAAGCCGCCATAGAGGCAAACACCAAACAGCAACAACATCAGAAGAAAACCTCCTACTGCTGATGCATGTTTGTGGGTGCCGGAAAGATTTTTTAATGCGCTGTTTAGTCGTCCACCAAAGATAAAAAGAATCGTCGCGAACAGCAGTAACCAAGGTACAGCTTCAAGAAAGACTTCTTCAGGTGTTCTTAGCAGCAGCACTGCGCCTGCGATACCACCGATAAAACTAATTAGGATTAATTTTATGAGGTTCTTTCGATCTTGCCTGATATCTTTTCGCAGCGCATAGGTACCGCTCATATAACCAGCACAGGCAGAGAATGTGTTGGTCGCATTCGCGCTAATCGGCGGTACTCCCACAAACATCAAGGCTGGAAAGGTAATAAAGCTGCCGCCACCGGCGATTGCATTTAACACACCACCAAAAAAACCAGCTACGAAGAGAATAAAGAGTTCAAACCACATTTAGTGAAAAGCCTGTCGTGAGGGTTCGATCAAGTATACCGTACTTAGTAGGTCATTAGGTCAGTGGAAGCCCCTAAGTAGTATCCGCTTAGGGGCCTTTATGTCGTTGTTAAGCGTTAATGGGAGATAGGTGATAGAAATTCTGGTCGAGTTACTAGGTTTCGTACCCCGTGGGCATGATCTTCATTAAAAGCATTGTCGTTTAACCAAGCATTTACCGTGGCAATGTCCACCTTAAGTACTTTTGGTCGAACACTCCATGTTACTTGGAATGGGGAGCCTTTAATGTTGTAACTAGGGCCTGTTGTGGAGCCTGCATACTGCACTGGTTTACCCATGTTGCTAGGGATATTAACAGCTTGATAGAAGCCGCTTCGGTTGTTGAACTTAGTTAAGCTTCTAAAATCTCGGGCGTTCTTATCATTTACTAATACGATAACTTGAGCTTCAACACGAAGTTGTGGATTTTTGATCTCTTCGCTAAGGCATGCACCTAATGTCGGACCCGGTTTTACCTGAGCTGTAGAGTGAACAAAGTGAACTTCTAAGGTATCTCCAGGCATCAGTGCTTTATGACTATCGGTTTTAACCTTCAAAGCAACTGGGCTCAGCTCTTGTTCGGTTAGTTCGCCCGTAAATTGATAACCAGTGTGGTAACCATGACCATCGCCATTACCTGCATACTTTGTGAACTCTCCACCTTTATGCTCGGCGTTTTTGTGTAGGTGGATATTGCATAGGTTCATGCTTTGATAGGGCGGTGCTGTATTAAAAGCAACGGCGTTTGTACCGGCTGCTGAATCTATATCTCGAGGGGACTGAGGGCCAAAGCCATTACCGTACATATTGGCGTAAAGCAGTTTATCTTGCTTAAGTAGCACACTATCGCTGACATGTTGATTGTGTGCTGAGGTAGGGCTTTCTGCGAAGGATACGAGTGGTAAAAGCAGTGAGGCAGATACTATGGTAAGTGGAAGTGTTCGCATTGTATTGTTCCTATCGGCTATAAATTTCTTATGCACGCAGGAGGTGAGATACAGCTTGGGTTTGTTTCATTGAATATCCTATCAATGCCTGACAAAGCCAAATCACCGTCCGTAGTGACTCTATATTATGAAATAAAACAGTTGTTTTAATTCGGTCGATAGAAAAATATAGTTGCTTGATAACTGCGTCAAGTAGCTATTGTTATGATCTTTATAACAGAGTGTTTACTTTGCGATATCTACCTGAGGGATAGATATTTCTTTAGTATTGTCAAAGCGTTTTCATCTACAGGTTCCACTTCAGGAGTTAGCGATTAATGCAGCCGATTATTCAGGTGCAGGATTTAAATAAAACATACGATTCTGGGTTTACTGCTCTACGTTCGGTGAACCTTGATATCAAAAAAGGTGAGATCTTTGCGTTGTTAGGTCCTAACGGCGCGGGTAAAACAACGCTGATCAGTATTATTTGCGGTATTAGTCGCGGAACCTCAGGCACGGTTTTAGCGGGTAGCCATGATATTGCTATAGATTATCGCCAGGCGCGAAGCAAAATCGGATTAGTGCCGCAAGAACTTACCACCGATGCTTTTGAGACGGTCTGGGCTACGGTTAACTTTAGCCGTGGCTTATTTGGTAAGGCTCCTGACAAGGCTTACATAGAGAAAATTCTAAAGCAGCTTTCCCTGTGGGATAAACGTAATTCCAAGATGTTGGAGCTGTCGGGTGGTATGAAGCGTAGGGTGATGATTGCTAAAGCCCTATCGCACGAGCCAGAGATTCTTTTCTTGGATGAGCCTACTGCGGGCGTTGATGTCGAACTGCGTCGTGATATGTGGGAGATGGTCAGAGAGCTGCGTGATAACGGCGTGACGATCATTTTGACCACGCACTACATTGAAGAAGCCGAAGAGATGGCTGATCGTATCGGCGTGATTCGTAAAGGTGAAATTATCCTGATTGAAGAGAAGGCGACACTGATGTCTAAGCTGGGTAAAAAGTCACTGCACATTCATCTTCAACAGCCGATGGAGCAGATTCCTTCAGAGTTGGATCATTTTAATCTGACTTTAGAGCAAGCGGGTGAATACCTTCAGTATGTTTACGATGCTAGTGAAAGTGAACAGGTTGCTGAATTGTTAGCGAAATTAAACGAACTAGGTGTTGGGATTAAGGATTTGAACTCTACGGAAAGCTCGCTTGAAGATATTTTTGTAGAACTGGTGCAGGAGTAAGTGATGAATTTTTACGGTATTCGAGCGATCTATAAGTTCGAAATGGCACGTACCTTTCGCACGTTGATGCAGAGTATTGCATCCCCTGTGCTTTCAACATCGCTCTATTTTATTGTCTTTGGTACTGCCATCGGTTCGAGAATGGGGGAGATTGATGGTATTAGTTATGCGGCGTTCATTATTCCGGGTCTGTTAATGCTGTCGCTGTTGAGTGAGAGTATTTCTAATGCCTCGTTTGGTATCTTTTTTCCAAAGTTTTCTGGGACGATTTACGAAGTGCTATCAGCACCAGTTTCGCCTTTTGAGATCGTTGCAGGTTACGTCGGTGCGGCAGCAACCAAATCGGTCATGCTGGGGCTGTTGATTCTAGCTACAGCAAGTTTGTTTGTTGATTACACCATTCTGCATCCGCTATGGATGCTTTGTTTCCTAGTGATTACTGCTATTACCTTTAGCTTATTTGGCTTTGTTATTGGTATCTGGGCAGATGATTTCCAGAAGCTTCAGATCATTCCGTTGATGGTGATTACGCCACTGACCTTTTTAGGAGGGGCGTTTTACTCGATCAATATGTTGCCTGAACCTTGGCAGACTATTTCATTGTTTAACCCGGTTGTATATTTGGTGAGTGGTTTCCGTTGGGCGTTCTATGGTGTGGCTGATGTGAATGTTGGGCTAAGTTTGGGGATGACCATACTGTTTATGATGAGCTGCCTAGCGATCATCGCTTGGATCTTCCGTAGCGGCTACCGTATCAGAAGCTAGATCGTAGCGATTAACGAATGAATCGGTGCTCGGTGATAATATCCATCAGGGCATCGATTCCTTTCTCTTTAGAGCCGCTGTTATCTATATACATAGTGCCTGCTGGCATGTGATCTAAGAAATCAGCATGACGCTTTAAGCGTTTTTCTATCTCTAGATCAGTTTCCCTACCGCGATTATGTAATCTATCTCTGAGTAGCTCGGTTTTTATATTGATCATCACAGGGATTAGAAAATCATACTGCTGCATGGCGATCGGTAGGTATTCACGAGAACCATTTATAATGACGTTAAGTCCAGCTTTAACCCAGATCTCGACCTCTTTGCCTATTCCATATAAGTGACCATGAGATGCCCAGTGCATCGCAAACATTGCGGTATCAACACGCAGTTGGAATTCTGATTCTGTCAGGTGAATATGATTTTCGCCGCCAGCATCGGCTGCACGGGTGATATAGCGATGGGCGATAAATGCTTGATGGCTATGTTCTAAACGCTGCCTGCAGCCTTGGAGTAGGGTGTCCTTTCCCGAGCCTGAGGCTCCCATAAGATAAAAAAGTTTACCGCTCATCAACTTTCCGATAGTGAGATTCAGTGCTTTAGTTATAGCAAAGTTACTTTGTGAAAGCTTTACTGCTTTTGAATGGCACGAGTATGAACTAACCGGCGAGTTTAATTGTTGTTGCCCCTATTTTGATCAATATGTGTTTAAATTAGGTCATTCTGCTATAGGGTTGTTGAATGTGAGGAGGTTTTGACAGTGACGTTATTTAACCGCTTAGCTATGTCTATAGTCATTCTCTTGCTGTCGCCATTTGCGATAGCCAAACAGACGATTCAGCTTTACTCGGTTGATTATCCTCCCTATACGATCATTGATGATAAAGGCGTTATCAGTGGCATCGATGTGGAAGTTACGCAGGCGGCGTTTGCTGCGGTAGGTATTAATGCGGATATACAAACAGCCCCTTGGAAGAGGATATTAAAAAGTATTCGTCATGGTCGAATGGCAGGAACCGTTACTTGTTCTAAAAGAGCAGGCCGAGATCAATTTATATTATTTAGTGATGTTTTAAGTGAAGCGAATCAATCAGCCGTGATGCGCCTTGAGCGATCTGATGATGATATCGTTAGTTTCGATGATCTTGGTAAAGTGGAAGTATCTGTTGTTGATGGCTGGGGAATTCAGAAAGAGTTACAACAAGCGGGTATTGCTCATTCTATTGTACCTGATGTTGATAGTGGAATCCGCTCATTGGTTTATCGAAATGTAGATGTGTTCTATAACGCCGGTTTAGTAACCAATTACCGTGCGCGACAGCTAGGTTTACAGGATAAAATCAAGATTAAGCGGCTGAAAGGGAAGCAAAGCACTCAGTATCATTTGTGTTTGAGTAAAGCTTATCCTAATGCTGAAGTTCTTTTGGAAAAATTTAATGAAGGTCTACGCTTAATCAAAAGCAATGGTCAGTATCAGGTTATTTACGACCGCTACCTTTAATGGCAAAACAGCATTTTATGGGTCTAAATTTACGACGTAAGATTGTTCTCAAACAAGCGCGCTTTATTTTAATTATTGCGTTGCTGTTAGGTGTGTTCTCTACCGGTTTACAGATTTATTTAGATCTGCGACAGGTGAGAAAAAGTACCACGGAGGATATCGAACGTATTATCAGCATGTATCGTGATACAGCGACTCAAGCTGTTTATAATCTAAATGCATTTCAGGCGAATGAGATTACATCCTCACTTATCTCTTATCCCACGATTTATCATGCTCAGTTAATTGATGACTTTAGAGAAACCCTATCAGAGCATAGGCGTGATCAGACCTTAAACTCTAGCTTTCTATCGCTGCCCGCCCAGCAGCTATTTGATCTCAATCGCTATATTGAGATGGAATTAGAGTTAGCTTCTGTTAATTCAGGTAATGAGAGAGCTCGACTGATTGTCGAACTAGACACAATCTATGTAGCCAATAGCTTTAGCCAACGCGCTATTAATAGTTTACTTTTGGGGTTGATGCATAACGTCGCACTGGCTGTGATTTTCCTGCTCTTAATCTATCATTTCCTTTCTCGTCCTATTGTAAAAACAGCAAAGTGGGTGAATGAATTACGAACGGGAAATCAGAACTCGGTCTTACCTTATACCGGTGAAGATGAGCTAGGTGATCTTGTTCGCAATTTCTCTGGGCTTTGGAAAGATCGTGAGGCCGTTACGGATAAATTAACTGAGATGGTGTCAGAACTATCTGAAAGCGAACACTTCTCACGCTCCATTATGGATAACGCGGGTGACGCAATGTTCCTGTGTGAATTAGATAGCACAATCTTTCGCGTCAATAACCAAGGTGCCAGCACGCTTGGGTTATCCAAAGAGCAGCTTTGTAATACAAAACTTGCGGATTACAGCAAGAATTACTCATTCGAAGAATACCAGCAGGTATGCGAAGGCATAAGTGAAACTCATGTCACTACCTTTGAAGATTTACAGATTAATGCCAATGGCACGGCCTTTCCGGTGGAAGCGAGAGCGATTAAGTTAACGCTTCAGTCTCAAGAGTATCTACTGATTATTGCCCGTGATATTTCAGTGCGTAAGGAAGCAGAAAAGCGGATCCACGAGTTAGCCTTTTACGATACGTTGACGGGCTTACCTAATCGCCGTTTATATTTAGATAGACTAACAGCGTCAATTGAATTGCATCAGGCCAATCATAGCTTTGGTTCGGTTCTGTTTTTAGACCTAGATAGATTCAAAACGATTAATGACTCTCTAGGCCATGGTGTTGGCGATGAGCTGCTGAATAATATAGCGCAACGCTTAACCCATGTTCTCCCAATTGAATCGACCTGTGCTCGTTTTGGCGGTGACGAGTTCGTAATTCTCTTACCAGAAACCGGAAGTTCTGCTGAAATTTGCGCTGATGTATCTGCGCATGTCGCTCAAGAAGTATTAAAAGTAATGTCAGAGCCGTTCAGTATCGAGGGGCATACGCTTTATTGTACTGCTAGCCTAGGTATCGCTGTTTTCCCTGCTGCAGATGCTTTGGCTCAGGATATTATTCGTCAAGCCGACACGGCGTTATATCGTGTTAAGGCGATGGGGAGAAATGGTTTCCAGTTCTATGATCCTGAGATGCAATCTACAGCACAGGAACGATTGGAAGTTGAGAAGGGGCTTCATCAGGCGCTTAAGTCCAATCAATTTGTTCTATGGTTTCAGCCGCAAATTTGTAAAAACGGGCAAATTATAGGCGCAGAAGCGCTTATTCGTTGGAAGCACCCAGAAAAAGGATTACTTTTCCCAGGAGGGTTTATTCCGGTTGCTGAAGAGAGTGGCCAGATTGTTGAGATTGGCAATTGGGTTTTAAGAGAGGGTCTTAAGCAATTGGCGCAATGGCGTGCCGATGGTTTCCCCGAGAGCTTTCAACGTCTTGCAATTAATATCAGCCCTATGCAATTTATGCAGGTCGATTTTGTCGATCAAGTAATTCGGTTGATGGAGGAGTTTGATCTGCCGGGCAATGTTGTGGAATTAGAAATTACAGAAAATATGCTGCTTAATAACTTTGACGTGGCAAGTCACAAGATGAATCTATTGAAAAGCAAAGGGGTTTCATTTGCGATTGATGATTTTGGTACAGGTTACTCTTCGCTTAAATACCTTCGACACCTGCCGTTAGATATCCTTAAAATAGACCGCTCTTTTGTTACGGGTCTACGCTCGGAATCCGAGGAAGCGGCCATAGTGGAAGTTATTTTGGCAACGGCAGATCGGTTGGGTTTATTGGTTATTGCCGAAGGTGTTGAGACCATTGAAGAGAAAGAGACCCTAGTTGAACTGGGGTGTGATTGCTTCCAAGGTTATTTGCTATCTAAGCCACTACCTGCTGATAAGTTTATTGAGTTTTCATCAGAGAAGGCTGCCACATTAATTGATTGAGTAAGTAATGAGTTCGTTAAGCAAACAATTAGAAACAATCTGGGAGCTGGCTTCCGATGCGCATACCGCGATTCAGCGTGATTTTGCAGATATAGATCCACTCATTGGTGTAAGCCAAAATATGAGGAAGCAGGGTATACCAGCGGATGTAATGACCATTGATTGTTTAAGAACGCGTAGGCGAATAATCGTTATCTTGCACGATCAACAACCTTACATTGTAAGTTATCAATTTGCGGGGATGGACTCTGATCCTGAAGGTGACTTTGAAAGTTTAGCGTTTGAAAAAGTCACGAAACAGACGATCTATCAATGGATCGCAGAGTATTTCAAAGATCCGTTATAAGTCGATCTACTAAAACGAATCAGGCCAGTATTTACTGGCCTGATTAGTTTTTTAAGTCCGGTTGCCCCAAGGGTTTGATGCTGGGCGTTTGGGTCTGCGTTTTTTGTTGTTACCTTCAGACTGTGAAGTTGCTTTCTGTCCTTTAGGTTTTGAGCTATTTCCTTTGCGGTTATTCGAACCTTCACTTGTTTTGTGTGATTTGTTTTTACCCTGAGGTTTGTGCCCGCGAGAATTATCTCCTGAACGTTGGCCGTCACGATGGCCTTTAGCCTGCTTGGCTTTGTTACTGTTATTTGACTTCTTGCGAGCCGGTTTTTTGCTTAAGTCTGAGGCTGGAAGAGCGTGTACCGGTTCGAAACCTTCGATGATCTCTCTGTCTAAAACTTTGCCGATTAAACGCTCTATCGCGTGTAATTGATCAAACTCATCAGCACTTACCAATGAAACGGCTTGACCTGTTGCGCCTGCGCGACCTGTACGGCCAATACGATGAACATAATCTTCAGGCACATTAGGTAGATCGAAATTCACGACTTGAGGCAATTGGTCAATATCAATTCCTCGAGCAGCGATATCTGTTGCAACTAGAACTCTTACAGAACCACTCTTGAACTCAGCTAAGGCCTTGGTTCGAGCGCCTTGGCTTTTATTACCATGAATGGCAGCAGCACTGATTTTGGCAGATTCTAACTGACGAACTAAGCGGTTAGCACCGTGCTTAGTTCTGGAGAATACCAGCACCTGATGCCAGTCATTGTCTTTGATTAATTGGCTTAAAATTTGCGATTTCTGCTTTTTATCTACGGGGCAGATCCACTGTTTAACCGTTGATGCTGTCGAATTGGCTGGGGTGACCGAAATCTCTACAGGATTAGAGACAAATGCTTGGGCCAATTTTCTAATTTGTGGGGAAAAGGTTGCTGAAAATAGCAGGTTTTGGCGTTGTGAAGGCAAAAATTTCAGGATTTTCTTAATGTCATGAATAAAGCCCATATCCAACATGCGATCAGCTTCATCTAGGACAAGAACTTCTAGTTGAGCAAATTTAACAGCACCTTGATTGTGCAGATCAATCAATCGACCAGGAGTCGCTACTAAAACATCGACTCCGCCTCTTAATTTGGCAATTTGTGGATTAATTTTGACGCCGCCAAAAACAACGGTTGAACGTATGGCTAAATTCTTTGAGTAGCTTTCAACACTGTCGTTTACTTGAGCTGCAAGTTCTCTGGTTGGGGTAAGAATTAACGCCCTAACATGCCCGCGTTTAGCCGGTGTGCCATGACTTAATCTCTCTAAAATAGGGAGAGTAAAGCCTGCTGTTTTACCAGTACCCGTTTGTGCGGCAGCCATCAGGTCGTGACCTTCTATGACTGCAGGGATTGCCTGCTCCTGAATAGGGGAAGGAGTTGAATACCCTTTAGCATTGATTGCATCAAGAATAGGGCTTGATAAGCCAAGTTCATTAAAGCTCATTATTTATCTCTTAAGGAAAAGCATTATTTGCGCGAAAACGTTCAGGTCGATCCATACAGAAGACTTTTAACACGCAGTCATAGTGTTTGATTGGAGCTATGGGCGTCACACTGAACGTTGCGAGGCCTTAGGAGATAGGGGAGAACCGTACTACATTCCTGCTCTACAGGTAGCTCGTAGTACTCTTAAAAACGTAGTTTATTTAAGACAATACGATACTAGGTAATCAATGCGCGCATACTAACATCTATACAGATAGATAGCAGCCTAATCCGAGCTATAAAAGGCGGCCGGGTAAGGTATAATCACGCACTTATTATTTGATTGCGCTAAGGGCGCTGTTTAATTGAGGTTTCTATGTCAAATGAGTCTGACAATCCAACACTAGAGCAGTTACAAAAATATAATGAAGAGCAGCTTTATAGTTTCTTCATTGCGGAATCTGTAACTAATGAGCAGATTTGGATTTTGACAGATGAATACGGTTGCGTGATGTTAAACACAGAAGATGAAGACTGTGTGCCGGTTTGGCCGTCAGAGGAGTTAGCACAAGCTTGGGCAACTGAAGAGTGGAGTGAGTGTAAACCGGAAGCGATCAGTCTCTCTCTTTGGCATGAGCGTTGGACACCAGGTTTAGAAGAGGATGGTTTCGCAGTAGTTATTTGTCCGTTCGAAAATCAAGATGGCATAGTTACTTATGCTGAAGAATTAGAGAAGGCCTTACAGAAAAAGGCCGCTAAATTAGCCCGTAAATAAACTATTCTGTTTGATCCGTATAAGGCTGTAGTTTTTAGCTATAGCCTTCCTTTCATTGAATAATTTCCATATTAAGAATTTTTCACTGGGCGTATACCTGCCTTTCTGGGAAAATAGTCCCTAATTTCATATTCAAGTAGCCTCGTTTTATGCCTCGTACCGCTCCTGACCTGTTTTCATACCCTAAATATTGGGCTGAATGTTATGCTCCAGCACCGTTTCTGCCGACTTCAAGAGAAGAGATGGATGCATTAGGCTGGGATAGCTGTGATGTCATTATCGTCACAGGCGATGCTTATGTAGATCATCCTAGCTTTGGCATGGCTGTGATGGGGCGTGTACTTGAAGCACAGGGTTTTAGAGTAGGTATCATTAGTCAGCCTGATTGGACCAGTGCAGATGCCTTTAAGGAGTTAGGCCAACCAAATCTCTATTTTGGTATCACTGCAGGCAACATGGACTCTTTGATCAACCGTTATACCGCTGATAAGCGTACGCGTCATGATGATGCTTACACGGCTGGTGGTATGGGTGGTCAAAGGCCTGATCGTGCAGTGATTGTTTATAGTCAGCGTTGCAAAGAGGCTTATCGTGAGACGCCTGTAGTACTTGGTGGTATTGAGGCGAGCCTTCGTCGAATTGCTCAATATGATTACTGGAGTGATAAGGTTCGTCGTTCGGTTTTACTGGATGCGACAGCGGATATCTTACTCTACGGCAATGCTGAGAGAGCCATTGTTGAGCTTACTCACCGTTTAGCTAATGGCGAGGCTATTGACGAAATTCAAGATCTTCGAGGCACGGCGATCCTAAAAACAGCATTACCTGCTGATTATATTGAGGTTGATTCAACCCGTATTGATTGGCCGGGTTACATCGATCAGCTTCCAAATCCTTATGAATATACAGATGCGGCTACCTGCGATAAAAAAGACCCGTCTAAGGCAGATGAACCTCAACCTCTGCGTGTCATACCTGCGCCACTAAAAGGTAAAGAGAAGCTACCTGACGAAACTTATATTCGCTTACCGTCTTTTGAAAAAGTATCTAAAGATCCGGCTTTGTATGCTCATGCATCGCGGGTCCTGCATCAAGAAGCGAACCCGCACAATGCGCGCGCTTTGGTGCAAAAGCATGGTCATCGAGAGTTATGGGTTAATCCACCGCCAATCCCTCTAGAAACGGCTGAAATGGATAAGGTGTTTGGTCTACCTTATCAGCGTATTCCGCATCCTCGTTATGGAAACCAAAAGATACCTGCATTCGATATGATCAAGTTTTCGATCAATATCATGCGCGGCTGTTTTGGTGGCTGTACCTTCTGTTCTATTACCGAACACGAAGGGCGCATTATACAGAGTCGATCCCATGAGTCGGTTATCAATGAGATCGAAGATATTAAAGAGAAAGTGCCAGGTTTCACTGGTGCTATTTCAGATTTAGGTGGTCCAACATCAAACATGTACCACCTGAATTGTAATGATCCAGATATTCAGGCTTCTTGCCGTAAGCTGTCGTGCGTATATCCAACCATCTGTAAGAACCTGAATACCGATCATAGCCCTACGACTGAGTTGTACCGTAAGGCACGTAAGGTTGAAGGCGTACATACGGTCTCTATCTCTTCCGGTTTGCGTTACGATCTTGCCGTCGAAGACCCTGAGTACGTGAAAGAACTGGTGACTTATCACGTAGGTGGCTACCTCAAAATTGCACCTGAGCACAGTGAGGATGGCACGCTATCCAAAATGATGAAGCCAGGTATGGGAACTTACGATGCATTCAAAAAGATGTTCGATCGTTTCTCCCGTGAGGCTGGTAAGAAACAATACCTAATCCCTTACTTCATTGCGGCACATCCAGGCTGTGAAGATGAGGATATGGTTAATCTTGCCCGTTGGTTGAAGAAGAATGAGTTCAAGGTAGATCAGGTGCAAACCTTCTACCCATCACCAATGTCTTTGGCGACGGCGATGTATCATTCGGATAAAAACCCACTGAAAAAAGTGACGTATAAGAGTGAAAAACTCTACACACCTAAGAACACTGAGCAGCGTAAAGTTCAGAAAGCATTGCTTCGATACCATGATCCTGAAAACTGGCCGCTCTTGCGTCAGGTGCTGCCGAAAATGGGGCACAGTGATCTAATTGGTGAGCGTGATTCGTGTTTGATCCCCGAAGAAGAGAAGAGCCAAAGCTCAAATCGCAGAGGTGCAAATAAAAAGCCTGTAGTGAAATCAAAAGCTGCGGCTAAGCATAAGAATGCAAGTAGTAGACGACAAGATTCAAAAGCAGGTAAATCCTTTACTAAACCGGCTAAGAAGCGAGTAGGGGGTAAACCGGGTGGTAAGAAGTCAAGAATGAAGAGTGTGAAACCTCGTTAATTCTGAAGTTGTCATCTAAATGCACTAATAGTAGTTTTAAATGTCAAAATTGTGCTGTTGTATAGCAGGAGCATTGCTAGAATAGCAGTAAGGTTTAGCTGAACTAAATGTTCAGGCTAAGTTGCCTAAATGTGGAACGTCTTGAGGAGGGTTGGTCATGACTACCGATAAAATACACCCTAAATTTACCGAAGCGATGGAAAAGCTCACTCAGATGAGTGAGGAAGAGAGACTGTCTGAGGAGAATAAAGAGCTTTTTGAACAAGCGATGAATTATGCGCCTTTAGATATTCAGCCAAAATTAGCCGCTATTCGTAAAAAATATGACGAACTGCATTAATTGAGAAAGATACTAAAAAATGTCGCTTAGGCGGCATTTTTTATGTCAGTAATTTATCTAGCAGCTCATCGTCAATAAACTCATCTGCTGCTTGAAGGTTGGAGGTGAACTCCTCATCTTCAGTTGCATCAAAGAAAAAACCAAAACCAAAACTATGAATAAAGGTTTCAATTCCTTCTAAGCAATACTCTCGATATAGGTCTACCTGTTCATTCAATTCGTCACTGTCTGTAAGTGCCATCTCTTCGAGCTGTTCTGTTGCCGTTAAAATCCCTCGGTTTAACGATTCATTGATTAAGTTAATAAAGCGATCCAGTGATTGTTCTTCACTTAAATCAGGCAGTGCGTTTCGAAAAAGAGGGAATTGCTGAGTTATATATTCAAGTGTAGCTGTGGCAATTTCTTGAGGACCAACATTATCTGAAGGCGCAGGGTTAGATCCCAAAAACACATTGCCTGTTTCACTCTGTAGCTCTTGGCCTAATAACATTATGACTTCTTCATAAACTTGCGCCAAAGGAGTGTATAGAGCCCGGTCGGCTAAATTTGTACTGTGATTAGGATATATATCCGGATAAGGGCTAAAGCTGGTTTGGTGTACCTTTCTATTGATGTCTTGCAGTTGAGGTTCATTCTGCGGCGGTTTGTTTTTTGTCGATGTCACGTGCATAAGCTACCTGTCCGTTTTATTAATTGCTCCTTACATATAAGTATTGGACATCGGGAATAATCGTGACTGATTTATATTCAATTTAAACGGTCGTTTTGAAAAAAGTTTTCAGCATGAAAGTTATTGGATTTGCTGAAGGCTAAATGTAATAAGTGTCATCTTCTACAGTGAGTGCGTATGGGGAGGTGGTAGGTAAGGTGATGTGCAATTCAAATCCACCATTATCAGGAGATTGAAGCTCTAAACTGCCCCCTAATACACCTGTGACTAAGTTGAATATGATGTAGAGCCCTAGACCGTTACCGCCTTGACCAAATTTGGTAGTGAAGAAGGGGTCAAAGACTTTGACAAAGTTTTTAGTGGGGATGCCGCAGCCAGTGTCAGTAAAGATTAGTGTTATGGTCTTTTCGCAGATTTGGGCACGGATTTTAATTTTCCCCGCTTGTTGGTCGTCAAATGCATGCATTCGGGTATTATTGATCAGATTGTCAAAGATCTGTTGTATAGGGGCTGCAAAGCTATTCATAGTAATATCATGGGGAATAAGGTTTTCCACCAGAATATTAGATCTAGCTAGCCCTTGGGTTTGCCGGTTCAAGACCTCTTCGACCAGCGCTCTTAAATCCAGTTGGCTTCTTTCATATTCGTTATCGCTTGCAGATATCTGCTGACAACTCATAATGAGTTCGGCTGTTTTTGCGGTACTTTTTTCTATTAAATCAGTAGATTCGAGTACATTATTTAAAAAGTCTTCCAAAGCTGATTTAGTCATTTCTCCTGAATTAAGCTGATGCTGGATTTTGACGGTATCGGCTTTGAGAGCGGTACTTATTGTGCGGATATTTCCAATAGGAGTATTAAGTTCATGTGATATGCCCGCAACCAATTTGCCTAAAGATGCAAGCTTTTGTGTGTTTGCTAGCTTAAGCATGGTGGCTTTTAACTCATCATTTGCTTCTTCAAGTTTTTTCGAATGATCTGAAAGTGAATCGTTAAGTTGTTTAACTTCTTCCTCTGCTTCCATTCGTTGTGTGATATCAATTAATGATTCAATAGCTCCAACCACATGACCTTCTTCATCATATAGTCGTTTGGCTGTGAAATAGAGCCATCTATCGATATTGCTGCCAAGCTTAGGAAAGAAGCTTTCAACTTCATAAGCATCTTCTATAAATGGAGATTTTCGATGAAGGCCAGGGTAAAACTGCTCAAGCTGCTCTTGGTCATCATCTAATACTACATCAGCCAAAATAGGGCGGGGTTCTGGATAAAAGGTTTTCCATTGATCTTTTGTGCCCAGAACATCTTGGGCAGGAATGCCAAAGACTTTTTCGCAGGCTTTATTCCAAATGATGACCCTGTGATCATTATCGATCACAATAATCGGTTGAGGGTAAGTATGCACAATCTCATCGAGTAGCTTCTGCTCATGAGTACTACAAGGATTGCCCGAGTTAGGACGAAGCATACTCAAGTTCCAAATTCTTGGTCATAGTTTAGTTTTAGACCTGATATGGAATCTTTTCAAAATAACTTAAGGATTTAAGAGAGGATTAAACGCTACTTATAAAGGTAATAGCCATTACCGCCAAGAAACTTAGCTGCATACATAGCTTTATCTGCGTTCCCAATTAGCTTTCCACCATCTTTACCATGGTCTGGGAACACTGCTATACCAGCGCTAGCGCCAATGGTGACTTCAACTTCATCGATCTGCATAGGCTGTCTTAGAGAAGCAATGATTTTTTGAGATACAAGCACCGCACTCTCAATGGAGGCTGTGTCCTCTAACAGGACTGCGAATTCGTCCCCTCCCTGACGAGAAACAGTGTCAACTTTGCGTACAGCATTAATTAAGCGTTGCGAGGCAATTGTAAGCACTTTATCGCCAAATGGGTGGCCATATTTGTCGTTGAGGGGTTTGAACTCGTTAAGGTCTAGATAGATAACAGCACATAGTGTTTTGTTTCTTTGTGCGTGCTGGACGGCACAGGTTACTCTATCCAAAAATAGCGCACGATTAGCTAAACCTGTAAGAGGATCGTGAAAAGCTAGGAATTCGAGTTTTTCTTGAGCCTGTTTCTGCTCTGTATTATCTAAGAATTGGCCAATATAGTGGGTTCTTTGGCCTTCCTGATTTAGCACAACGGAGATTTTGATTTTCTCGCTAAATAGCTGGCCGTCTTTTTTGCGGCTCCAGGTTTCACCTTCCCAATAGCCTTTGTATTGCAAATTGCTATTGATGCTGTCCATAAACTCAGGTGCTAACCAAGTTGCATTTATTACGCTGGCAGGTTGGTCAATAACCTCTTGCTCGTTATAACCGGTCAGTCTCACAAACGCAGGGTTAACTAAGGTAATATTGAAGTCGGTATCTGCGATGACAACTGCTTCGTTACTCTGTTGAACCGCATTTTTGGCTAGTTTGCAGATGGAAAGTTGATCTGTTGTGGGCTGAATGGATCGTTTCATTAATCCAACAATACCGCTGACCTTCCCCTGTTTATCTTTCAGTGGTGCTTTGCTTAACCAATAACTGTGTTGGCAATCGGGGTTCAGACGTAGTCCTTCTAATTCAACATGTGTTTGTGATAAAAACACTTGGGCATCAGAATCAACAAGTTGAGCGTGAAGGTGCTTAGGGAAAAGTTGTCGATCTGTTTTGCCTTTAATGCATTTTGCAGGCATATCGAGTAATTCAGCATAGGCATCATTTACATAGAGATACTCAGCTCGACGATTTTTGATCCAAGCAGGATGAGGAAGGGCAGAAAGGATTGAAAGCTGTGGCGATGCAATTTGGCTACCCTCTGCCACAGGTGTACTCATAGGAGTATTGTGTGGTGTTAGGGAAGGGCCAAGGTCCTGCTGGCCAAATTGATCGTTATCCATTTCTGGTACATCCTGTTTAATTTTTCTACTTATTAGCGAATCCTTACAGTTTTTATACCAAAGGTCTAGTCATATACAGTGTAACTATATTTTTCTGTAGTAAAGCCCTGCTTGGTATGTGCTTTTTTAAGAGGTCTAAGTAAATCAAATGAAGTTATTAGTGGTGATTTTTCTTTCGTTCTTCCTTTGGGGCTGTAGCCAGCAGCAAATGATAGAAAAAGAGTCTATTTCCAAAGCAAAAGGTTGGGATGGTGTTATAGAGAATTACTCTGTGTGGCCTGATCGTGTGCAAGAAACATCAGGTCTCGCTTCTCAGGATGGATTGCTGTGGACCATTAACGATAGTGGCGATGGGCCTTTCCTATATGCTCTGGATGCGCAGCACAACATAGTCAAAGTAATCCAAGTAGGGAATGCAAAAAATATTGATTGGGAAGAACTTGCTCAAGATGAGTCCTTTCTCTACATAGCAGACTGCGGTAATAATCGCGGCAGGCGTATTGAGCTGCAGATTTATAAAGTTGCTTGGAAGGATCTAAGGTCTACAAGAGCGGGAGGTATTGTCTCCCCAGAAATATTGAAGTTTAACTATGCTGATCGACCAGCGAAAGTTTCCGCGAAAAGTCATAACTTGGATTGCGAAGCGCTAACAGTGGTCAACGATGAGCTATGGCTTTTCACTAAGAATAGAGAAAACGAGCAAACCCACCTTTATAAACTTAATAAAAGTGCAGCGCAGCAATCTGTGACATTAACAGAGAGATTTGATGTCAACGGTCTAGTGACGGCTGCTGATTATGACCCCGTGACTAAAAGATTGGTGTTATTGGGCTATGCCAAACAGAAAATATTTGGGCATTCTTTTCTGTGGGTTGTGCCTGTGGCTGATGCTTTGAATTGGGAAGAAGCACGCCGCACATATATACAGCCTTATGCTCAATGGGAGGCTCTGGTTTGGGATCGAGAGAAGAATGGGCGTTTGGTGCTGAGTACTGAGAAAAGCCTTTTATTGGATGTGGGGGTGGGTGAGCTAAATTTAACTGTCCCTACCGAGTTTCCTTAGCCGCAGAGTGCTAATTCATTTATACTAGCGGCCCTTTTTATTTTTCGAAATTATAAAGTTACGAGTTATGCTTCAAATATATAACACCCTCACTAAAGAAAAAGCTCCGTTTAAGCCACTAGAAGAAGGCAAAATCAAAATGTACGTTTGCGGAGTGACCGTTTATGACTTGTGTCATATTGGTCATGCGCGTGTGATGGTCGCATTTGATGTTATTACTCGTTTCCTTCGCTCGCAGGGTTGGGATGTGGACTATGTCCGCAACATTACAGACGTAGATGACAAGATCATCAAACGTGCTGCTGAGAATGATGAAACGCCTGATCAGCTAACTGAGCGTATGATTGCAGCAATGCATGAAGATGAGGCGAAACTTGCTGTTCTTCGTCCTACGCAAGAACCAAGAGCGACTGCGCATATCGGGGATATCATCTCTCTAGTCGAAACACTGGTAGAGAAAGGTTTTGCTTACCCAGCATCCAATGGTGATGTTTACTTCCGTGTAGAGCGCTTTGAAGAGTACGGCAGACTAACCAACAAAAATGTTGATGAGCTACGTTCAGGTGCTCGAGTTGAAGTAGATGAAGCTAAAGAAAGCCCGTTGGATTTCGTATTGTGGAAATCTGCGAAAGAGGGTGAGGTGAGTTGGGATTCTCCATGGGGCTTAGGTCGTCCAGGTTGGCATATTGAATGTTCAGCTATGTCTAAATGCTGCCTTGGCCCAACATTTGATATTCATGGCGGTGGTCCAGATCTACCATTCCCACACCATGAAAACGAGATTGCACAATCTGAAGCTGCAAACGGTTGTACTTATGTAAATACTTGGATGCACGCAGGTCCTGTACGCGTGAATTCTGAGAAGATGTCTAAATCTTTGGGTAACTTCTTCACGATTCGTGATGTGTTGGAAAAATACAACGCGGAAGTGGTTCGTTTCTTCCTAGCGCGTGTTCATTACCGTACGTATATCGATTACAGCGAAGATAGCTTGAAAGAAGCTCGTGTAATGTTGGAGCGTTTCTACCAAGCGCTGCGTGGTGTGGAAATTTCGGACGAAGCACCAGCAAATGATTTTGATGCGCGTTTTGTTGAAGCGATGAATGATGACTTCAACACTCCAAAAGCAATTTCAGTTCTATTTGAGCTTGTGAATGAGTTGAACAAAGCGACGCGTGAAAATTCTCCAGAGGCAGGTAAGCTTGCAGGTCAATTAGTTCGTCTGGGATCTATTCTTGGTTTGCTGCAGCAAGATGCTGATGCTTTCTTGAAAGGTGAAGACAAAGAGGGCGAGCTTAGCTCTGATGAAATCGAAGCGTTGATTGTTCAGCGTGCGGAAGCGAAGAAAGCGAAAAACTTCGCAGAGTCTGATCGTATTCGTGATGAGTTGGCAGAGCAGGGCATCATTCTAAAAGATAGCCGCGAAGGTACGACTTGGTTCAGGGAAGCCTGAGTCGGTTACTAGCGGAAATAAAAAAGGCAGCCTAGGCTGCCTTTTTTATTGAGTAACAAACTTAAGAGTCTTGTTTGTTTGCTGCTTCTAATGTGTTTTCCATCAGTGTAGCCACAGTCATTGGGCCTACACCGCCTGGAACAGGGGTAATAAAGCCGGCTTTTTCTGCAGCAGCTTCATAACCTACATCACCGACTAGGCGACCATCTTCAAGGCGGTTGATGCCTACATCGATTACAGTAGCGCCTTCTTTGATCCACTCACCTTTTACAAGGCCAGGAATACCAACACCGACTACTACTAGATCTGCACGGCGAACGTGAGCTTCAAGATCTTTAGTGAAGCGGTGAGTTGTGGTTACAGTGCAACCCGCCAAAAGCAGTTCTAGTGTCATTGGGCGACCAACGATGTTGGATGCACCAACGACGACTGCTTCCATACCATGTAAGTCTTGGCCTGTAGATTCAAGCAGCGTCATAACGCCTTTTGGAGTGCAAGGGCGAAGAACAGGCATGCGCTGAGCTAGGCGACCTAAATTGAAAGCGTGGAATCCATCAACATCCTTTTCTGGGCGGATGCGTTCAAGGATCTCATTGCCATCTAGATGTTCTGGTAGAGGAAGCTGTACCAAAATACCGTTAACTGAATCATCTTGGTTTAGTTCATCAACTAGATTCAGTAATTCCTCTTGAGTCGTTTCTGCAGGCAGGTCAAAAGAGCGGGATTCAAATCCTACATCCTGACAAGCGTTCTTCTTATTACGAACATAAACCTGAGAAGCTGGGTCCATACCTACAAGTAGTACTGCTAGGCAAGGAGCTTTTTTACCGTCGTTGATACGCTGCTGAACACCTTCAGCAACCTGACGGCGAACATCTGCGGCAATTTGCTTGCCATCAATAATCTGTGCGCTCATTTAAAGGGAGGGTCCTTTATTAAGTTTTATCTGGGGTGAATTCTCTCATGGTTGAGTATTTCGTCCAAGCGCCTTTTGTTAATTAGCTATATAAGTAGATACAAGTAGTTGAGAGGTAAGAGAGTAGGCGTGCATTTACATCAAAAAGCTGAAACTGGTGGCTAGAGTATCAATCGGATCAATTTGAAAGACAAAAATGGGATAACTGCTTGATAAATAGTCAATTATTGGTTGTTAGATGATCAATCTAAAACTTTTGAAATAAAAGATAAAAAAAGTGTTGACGGCAAAATTTAGGGTGTATATTATGCGCACCTCCTCAAGACGAGGCGGCCAAAACAAAGCGCTAGACGCTAGTGAAGGCCAAAGTCTGAGGTCTGACAAATGAGTCGGGCGCCTATAGCTCAACTGGATAGAGCAACGCCCTTCTAAGGCGTAGGTTCCAGGTTCGAGTCCTGGTGGGCGTGCCATTTGTTGGAGTGAGATTTTTGTGGTGGGTATAGCTCAGTTGGTAGAGCTCCGGATTGTGATTCCGGCGGTCGTGGGTTCGAGCCCCATTATCCACCCCATTAAATCTCTTGTGTAGTCTGCGGACGTGGTGGAATTGGTAGACACGCCAGATTTAGGTTCTGGTGCCGCGAGGTGTGAGAGTTCGAGTCTCTCCGTCCGCACCATGTACTACACAAAAACGATCGTTATGGTGGGTATAGCTCAGTTGGTAGAGCTCCGGATTGTGATTCCGGCGGTCGTGGGTTCGAGCCCCATTATCCACCCCATTGACGATACACATAGATTGCGGACGTGGTGGAATTGGTAGACACGCCAGATTTAGGTTCTGGTGCCGCGAGGTGTGAGAGTTCGAGTCTCTCCGTCCGCACCATTTACAACGAAGCGTTGTTTTGGTGTAATCAGTTTCAAACTATGTGTAAAAAAGATCTATCTGCGGACGTGGTGGAATTGGTAGACACGCCAGATTTAGGTTCTGGTGCCGCGAGGTGTGAGAGTTCGAGTCTCTCCGTCCGCACCATTGATTGATCTTTGCTCCTTCTCTTATCAAAAGCTACTTCTGGCTTATATAATCCTTACATTTTTTGTTTATCTACTTCTAAAAGCTATTTGTAGCTTATTTGTTGATCTAAGTGATCTATCTAATAATAATTTTCATTTCTTATACGTTATTTTGCTTACTAAACTTGACTAATTAAGCTGCTTGCCGGAGAATTTCGCGCTTTGATTTTGCTCGAAATTTACGAGCGGCTGTGCAGATCAAGCAGCGTTAGCAATACGTCGGTCTGTTGAAGATTATTGATTCAAGCATTTTATTTGTGAGGCATTACATGCAAGTTTCCGTTGAAACGACTTCTGGCCTAGAGCGCCTGTTGAAGGTTTCCGTACCAGCAGAGCGCATCGATCAGGATGTTAACAAGCGTATCCAGCAGACTGCACGTACAGTACGTATCGACGGTTTCCGTCCTGGTAAAGTACCTGTAAAAGTTGTTAAGCAGCGTTACGGTAAAGGTATTCGTGAAGAAGTTCTTGGCCAAGTAGTTCAGGAAAGCTTCTACCAAGCGCTTCAGCAGGAAGAGATTAACCCAGCTGGCACGCCTGCAATCGAATTCACAAAAGATGTTGAGGGTGAAAACCTTGAATACACTGCGAAATTCGAAGTTTACCCAGAAATCGCTCTAGCTGATTTCTCTAAAGTAGAGATCGAAAAGAAAGCGGCTGAAGTAAATGATGCTGATCTTGATCAGATGATCGAAACGCTACGTAAGCAGCAAGCTGATTGGAACGAAGTTGAGCGCGCTGCAGCTGAAGGCGATCGCGTACGCATCGATTTCGAAGGTTTCATCGACGGTGAAGCATTCGACGGTGGTAAAGGCGAAGGCATGGACCTTGTTCTAGGTTCTAACTCAATGATTCCTGGTTTCGAAGACGGTCTAGCGGGCGCTACTGCAGGTGCAGACGTTGAGCTAAACGTTACTTTCCCAGAAGAATACCAAGCTGAAAACCTTCAAGGTAAAGACGCTGTATTCAAAGTAAAAGTACACACTGTTTCTGAACAAGTTCTTGCTGAACTAAACGAAGAGTTCTTCGAAAAGTTTGGTCTAGAAGAGAAGACTGAAGAAGCTTTCCGCGCTGAAGTTCAGAAGAACATGGAGCGTGAGCTTAAGCAGGCTCTTAAAATGAAACTTAAAGATGCTGTATTCACTCAGCTTCTAGAAGTTAACCCAATCGAGGTGCCAGCTGCACTAATCGATGGTGAAATCGACAACCTACGTCGTCAAGCTGTAATGCAGTTTGCGGGTCCAGATTCTGATATGGATCCAAACATGCTTCCAAAAGAAATGTTCACTGATCAGGCAGATCGCCGCGTTAAGATCGGTCTTCTAATGCAAGAAGTGATCAAAGTAAATGAACTAGAAGCTGACGAAGCTCGTGTTAAAGAAACTCTAGAAGAGATGGCTGAAACTTACCAAGATCCTCAGCAAGTTATCGATTGGTACATGGGTAACGAAGAGATGCTAGGTCAGATCAAAGGTCTAGTTCTTGAAGAACAGGTTGTAGATAACCTACTTGAAGCTGCTACAGTAACAGACGTTACTGTTAGCTACGAAGATGCAATTAAGCCAGAGCAGGGTGCTGCAGCTTAATTAACGCTCTTCTGACGTAAAAGTCACTACTGTAAAAGCGACAGTTAGCGAAAGCTGGCTGTCGTTTTTTTGTTTTGAGCACATGATAAATGCAGTGTTGTTGGTTAAAGCTATTGCCTGAATTAATCAACGTAGTATTATCGAGTGCTTGTGTTTAGGTTATTTCCGTTTTAAGGAGTGATACATGGCGGATTTTGGTAAAGGTGGCTCAGATATTTTGAGTAGTCTAGTGCCTATGGTAGTAGAGCAGTCTGCTCGTGGTGAGCGTGCATACGATATCTACTCCCGTCTGTTAAAAGAGCGTGTGATCTTTCTTGTAGGTCCTGTAGAAGATCATATGGCTAATCTGGTTGTTGCGCAGTTGCTGTTCCTAGAAGCGGAGAACCCGGATAAGGATATTCACCTCTATATTAATTCCCCGGGTGGATCTGTAACTGCTGGTATGTCTATCTATGACACTATGCAGTTCATCAAGCCAGACGTGAGCACGATGTGTTTGGGTCAGGCAGCGAGTATGGGTGCATTCCTACTAGCCGGTGGTGCTGAAGGTAAGCGTTTTGCGTTACCTAACTCTCGTGTAATGATTCATCAGCCGTTAGGTGGATACCAAGGTCAGGCAACTGATATTGAGATTCATACCAAAGAGATTTTGAGTATTCGTCATAAATTGAATACGTTGTTGGCAGAGCATACAGGTCAAGATCTAGAAACGATCTCTCGTGATACAGATCGTGATAACTTCATGGACCCTTACGCTGCTAAAGAATACGGTTTAATTGACGAAGTGCTTGATCGTCGTAACACTGATTAAGCCTGAGTAGAAATTGTTACTATAATCATAAGATTCACCCTGTTTGTTTGTATAAGGGTTGAAATGTGAAACAGAGTAGCAATATAGGGTATAGCCCTGATAAAGAATTATGAGGAAGTCGAATGACCGACGAAATCAAAGGTAAAGATGGCGATGACAGCGGTAAGTTGCTGTACTGCTCATTCTGCGGCAAAAGCCAGGATGAAGTACGTAAGCTAATTGCTGGTCCGTCCGTTTTTATCTGTGACGAATGTGTTGATCTATGTAACGACATCATTCGTGAAGAAATACAAGAAGCAGAGCCTCAGGAAGAGAGCGATCATCTGCCGACTCCAGAAGAGCTAAGTGCAGCTCTGGATGAATATGTTATTGGCCAAGATCGCGCTAAGAAAGTACTTGCTGTAGCGGTATACAACCATTACAAGCGTCTACGCTTCCAAAAGAGCAGCAATTCAGATGTTGAGCTAGGCAAAAGTAATATTCTTCTTATCGGCCCTACGGGTAGTGGTAAGACCCTGCTTGCTCAGACGCTAGCACGCCTATTGAATGTGCCATTCACTATTGCTGATGCGACTACGCTAACTGAAGCAGGTTACGTAGGTGAAGATGTAGAAAACATCATTCAAAAGCTTCTGCAGAAGTGTGATTACGATGTAGAGAAAGCTCAGCTTGGTATTGTCTACATTGATGAGATCGATAAGATTTCACGTAAGTCTGATAACCCATCCATTACGCGTGACGTATCGGGTGAGGGTGTACAGCAGGCTTTGCTTAAGCTGATAGAAGGTACGGTTGCTTCTGTTCCTCCACAAGGTGGTCGTAAGCACCCTCAGCAAGAGTTTTTGCAGGTAGACACGTCTAATATCCTGTTTATCTGTGGTGGTGCATTTGCTGGCCTAGAGCAGATTATTCGTGATCGTTCAGAGAAAGGTTCTATCGGATTCAGTGCTGTTGTTAAAAGCAAAGATGAAGAGAAAACAGTTTCTGACAGTCTTCGTGAGCTAGAAGCAGAAGATCTGGTTAAATACGGTTTGATTCCTGAGTTTGTTGGTCGTCTACCAATGGTAGCAACACTTGCTGAACTGGATGAAGAAGCGTTGATTCAGATTCTGACTGAGCCTAAGAACAGTTTGACTAAGCAGTATGCTGCACTGTTCGATATGGAAGGCGCTGAAGTTGATTTCCGTGAAGCTGCTTTAAAGGCGGTTGCACGTAAAGCACTTGAGCGTAAAACAGGCGCACGTGGTTTGCGTTCTATTATGGAAGCGACATTGCTAGATATTATGTATCAGCTGCCTTCTATGGAGAATGTAAGCAAGGTTGTGATCGATGAGGGCGTTATCGAGGGTGATAACGATCCTATTCTCATTTATGAGAACACAGATCAACCTAAAGCGATGCCGGACGAATAAGCATTCCAGAATGTGTTATAAAAAAGGATAGCTTTGCTATCCTTTTTTTGTGGCTAATTGAAATGGTGAAGAATGTCGGACGCAAATGATCAAGGATTTCAGCAGCTGAGTGATGAGCTGAAAACGGAGTTCTACTCTAGCTTCAAGGAAGCTATGGAGGAATTGGATCACTGTTTTAGTTCCTTAAACTGTAATTACGACTCTGAAATTGTGAATCAAATGTTTAGGGCGGTGCATTCAGTTAAAGGCAACTGTCATATGGTGTTTCTCGATAGTATTGCTGACGTTTGCCATAGACTCGAAGATTTGGTTGATCAATTCAGGAAAGCGCAACTTCCCTATACGCCTATACAAGGTGAGTTTATCGCTTTTGTTTTTACCCGTCTGGAGCAATTGGTCGCAGATAGAATCAGTGGTCGTGATGTGAGTCCGGCTGATATAGAGCTTCTAGAAAAGGGTGTAATGCAGGTTTATGAGTCTGGCCAATCATCACGTGATAAAGTAACTCAAGCAACCTTAGAAAGCTTCTCAGGCATTCTCACAGCCACACAGAGTATAAATGAGAGTGTGTTGGATAAGCTTGAGGCGCAAGAGCAGCTCAAAGGCTTTGATGATCTCGCTTTCATGGGCCAGGTCGCAAAAATTCTACAGGCAAAATCGATTCAGCAACAAGGCGATCTCTCTAAGCTAATTGCAATAGGTTGTTTGCTGAATCAACAATTACCTCATCCAGAAGTTGAAGAGCAATTGTTGGCTGCGTTCAATTTTCAGAATTTAGGGAGTAAATTTGTCCCTTCGCCTGTATTTGATATCGGCCTTGAATCTGCTGAATGGGAAAAAGCTAAGGCGCGAGAGCAGGTTGAGCTATCAGCAGGATTTTTAAAGCTAGGCGGTAAATGGCTAGCCGCTTCAAAACTGATCGAGTGTAGTTTTGAGAGATATGATGGCCGAGGACCGTTTGGTCTAAAAGGTGATGATATTCCAGCGGGGAGTATGATTCTCTCAATGCTGAAGTTCTATCAGCAAAATTATCTGCGCTTAAGGAAGGATCAAAAGCAAAAAATCGCGGTCGCTAAAACGATAAGTCGTATCAATAGTGAAAGCGGTTATAGATTTAATCCGAAGCTGGTTGAGTTGCTGACTCAACTAGGCCGTTCAGATCCTGATCAATTGACCTTGTAATATTCTTACTATCGAATAACCAGGCTATATGGGTTATTCCATATTGGTCAGTCATACCAGATGAGGCAAACTGTATTTGGTTTAAATCTGACTTGGAGGCCAAATGCCGCAGGAGCAATTAGAGTTTGACGGTGACGGAGAGGTATATATTCTCTCCGAAAACTAAAAAAAGCGCATGGGTTACCCTATGCGCTTTTTTTGTAGAATGTAGAGTCTATTAGCGATTAGCTAGTGCAGGCTTCAGCTTCTCGTTCATCTCAACTAGGCACTTCTCAGTTGTTTCCCAGTCGATACAAGCATCTGTTACAGATACGCCGTATTCAAGCTCGCTTAGATCTGCAGGAATAGACTGGTTGCCCCAAGCAAGGTTACTTTCAATCATCAGGCCAACAATGGATTTGTTGCCATCAATGATTTGGTTGGTCGCATTTTCAGCAACAAGCGGCTGAAGAGCTGGGTCTTTGCTTGAGTTTGCGTGGCTGCAATCAATCATAATGTTGTTTGCTAGGCCTGCTTTATCAAGTGCTTGTTCGCAAAGCGCTACGTTTACAGAATCGTAGTTTGGCTTACCGCCACCACCACGAAGTACAACGTGACCGTACTGGTTACCTTTAGTGTGTACGATAGAAACCTGACCGCTCTCATTTATACCTAGGAAGCGATGTGGTGCGCTAACAGATTTAAGTGCGTTTGTAGCAACCTCTAGGCCGCCATCAGTACCGTTTTTGAAACCTACAGCACAAGATAGACCAGAAGACATCTCACGGTGAGTTTGAGACTCAGTAGTACGCGCGCCGATTGCAGACCAAGAGATCAGATCTTGCATGTACTGTGGAGAAATTGGGTCTAGTGCTTCAGTTGCTAGTGGCAAACCCATTTCAGATAGATCTAAAAGAAGTTTACGTGCAGTGTGCAGGCCTTTTTCGATCTCGAAAGAGTCGTTTAGGTCTGGGTCGTTAATCAGACCTTTCCAGCCTACAGTCGTACGTGGTTTTTCAAAATACACGCGCATAACCAGATATAAGGAATCTTTAACTTTTTCCTGAAGCTCAACCAGTTTTTTACCATACTCGATTGCTGCTTCTGTATCGTGAATAGAGCAAGGGCCCACAACAACGAATAAACGAGGGTCCTTACGGTCAAGAATATCGCGAACAACAGAGCGGCCTTGCATAACTGCTGCAGCTGCTTTCTCAGAAATTGGCATTTCAGCCTTAAGCGCATCTGGGGAAATCAGAACGCTATTTGATTCGATATTTAAATCTTCAACACGTGTATCGGTCATTAGTTCTTATCCTACATTAGAGAGCTATTTAACGTTATTGAGCGCTTTTAGCGCTGGGGCTCTCTAGACTCTTTGTCAATGTGTCGCTTGTTTTACCATAAACCTATGAAGGTTATAAGTATGCAGATGGTCTATTCTGCGCCAAATCAAAACAATGGCAGTTGTTTCTACTAATTAAAGTGCTTTTACGAGTGCTGTTCGATAAAAAAGGCGTGGTAAACTATGTAAATCCGATTGATAGCGAACTGTTAGGCATAAAAGTTGTCAATCAAGCGTCTGCGAGATTAATCCATAGGAAACGCTGTGTTGTATCTATTTAAACGAGTTTTTTGGTTACAGTTTTTACTTATCTTATCTGTAGCTTCCCCGAGTGTGACAGCGGGACTATTTGATCAAAACCTTTTTGGTGAAAAAGGCCCTGTTCAAGTAGAAAAAGCGTTTGTTTTTGGTCATGTGCAAGAAGGTGATACTTTAAAACTAATCTGGGATATGCCAGATGAATATTACCTTTACAGAGACAGAATAGAGCTTAAAGATGGCGAAACAACGCAGATAATCTCGCGCAAGAATGCACCGGCTGAATTAAAAGATGACCCGTTGTTTGGTCAGGTATGGGTTTATTACGATCGTGCTGAGATTGATCTCTCACTGCTAAGCAAAGTCGATCCTGCAAAAGATGACAAGCTAACCATCACCTATCAAGGTTGTTGGGACGGTGGCGTTTGCTATCCGCCAGTCACTAAAGAGATCTCAATAGCAGCATTTGCCCCTTCTAAATCAGCTGCTGATGTGAGCGTCGCTCCAGCAACCATGCAAACCATTAATGCACCTGCAGTCACAGAGCAGGATCGTTTTGCACAGATGCTTTCTCAGGGCAGCCTAATTGTTACATTGGGTGCGTTCTTCGTAGCGGGTTTAGCTCTATCCTTAACGCCTTGTGTCTTTCCGATGATTCCAATCCTATCCAGTATCATTGCTGGGCAGGGTAAACATGTATCTACGGCTAAAGGTTTTGGACTGTCTCTTGTCTATGTACTGGCTGTATCCATCACTTACACCATCGCAGGAGTACTCGCAGGGTTGTTTGGCGAAAATGTTCAAGCGCTGTTCCAAAATGCTTGGATTATCGGCAGCTTCAGTTTGATCTTCGTTTTACTTTCTTTTTCGATGTTTGGTTTTTACGAGCTGCAACTGCCAAACAGTATTCAGACCCGTTTGAGTCAGGCGAGTAACAGTCAGAAGGGTGGTACGGTTGCCGGTGTGGCTATTATGGGCTTCCTATCTGCGTTGATTGTGGGCCCTTGTATGGCGGCTCCTTTAGCAGGCGCATTAATCTATATCGGCCAAACAGGTGATCCATTCTTAGGTGGTAGTGCGTTATTCGCGATGAGCTTAGGCATGGGTGTACCGCTTCTATTGGTTGGTGCTTCAGCGGGTAAGCTGCTTCCACATGCTGGCCTATGGATGAACAAGGTCAAAGCGGTATTTGGTGTGCTGCTGTTATTAATGGCCGTTTGGATGCTTGATCGGATTGTACCTACCGTCGTTTCTATGTGGTTAACAGCGATCATTCTAGTTGTATCGGCTGTTTATATGGGTGTGCTGGCGAAGGCCAAAACTGCTAAAGAGAACCTTGCGAAAGGTTTAGGTCTAATTATTCTGCTTTACGGCTTGTCGCTAATGATCGGTGCGTTGGCAGGTGGTAATAGCTTCAGATACCCACTAAAAGCATTTGCAGGTGATCAGTCTGCACAAGCTGAGGTTCTGCCTTTTATAAAAGTGACAACGCCAGAAGCACTTAATAGTGAGTTAGAGATCGCCAAAGCCAATGGGCAGCCAGTCATGCTAGATTTCTATGCTGATTGGTGTGTTGCTTGTATAGAACTAGAGGTAGTTACTTTCGCTGACTCGCGTGTGCAAAATGCTTTAGCGCCTTACCGGGTGATTAAGGTAGATGTCACCGCAAATGACGAACCGGCTAAAAAGCTTAATAAAGATTACGCACTGATCGGCCCGCCGGCACTTATCTTCTATGATCGCGAAGGTGCAAAGCTCGATCATAAAACGCTTATTGGCGTTGTGCAGCCAAATGATTTCCTAAATCATATTCGCGATATCTAAAGAGAACTGATCAACTAATTTTCGCTTCTAAGTGCCATTTAGGATAAATGGCACAAAGCATGCTTGGATAAGCTGCTATGTAATACGAAAACGTGATTGGAAGAAATTTCACGTCAAAGGAATGAGTGATGTTTTTAAAAGCAAATGAAGAACGCTTCCTCTTTAATGTAAAAGGCAGTGCCGAATTCTCACTGGTACGACTCTCCGGAGTGGAGCAAGTATCCCAAGTATTCAGTATTGAAATTGAGCTGGTTTCTAAGCAAACAGATATAGAAATCGATCAAATTGTAGGGAAGGCTGCTTGTGTCACTTTGTTGGATCAAACCGGAGATGAAAACGAACAAACACGTTACATCAATGGTATTGTTGCTAGTGCGGTAATTGGCGAAGAAGGCGTTCGACAAAGTAGTTACCGTGTCACTTTAGTGCCTAAAATTTGGTTGTTAAAACATCGTTTAGATAATCGAATTTTTCAGTTTTTAACGATACGCGACATCATTACTCACTTGCTTAGTGAGCATAACTTCTCCTCAGACGAATTCCGTTTTGACCTCACAAGGCCTGCTAGTGCCCGTGAATACTGTGTTCAATACGCAGAGTCAGATCTCAACTTTATAGAGCGGTTGCTTGAGGAAGAGGGGATTCATTACTACTTCGAGCATTCAGCTGATAAACATACAATCGTATTTAGCGATTCTTCTACTTCTTCACCCTATATCAGTGGTGAGGCTGAAATACCTTATTTTCATCATGCCCAAGGGGCTATCTCAGAGCAGCACATATTCCGTTTTCAGTATGTAGCAGCGATCCGTCCAGGCAAAGTTTCCTTACGTGATTTTAACTTTACCAAGCCGAATTTAGACCTTACTGAAACAGCATCACACCAGCAGGATACCGCCCTAGAAATCTACGATTACCCTGCAAACTTTATGGAATCTGGCAGAGGCTCACATCTGACTGATGCCCGTTTAGATTCAGCCAATCGAAAGCGTAAGACAGTTATTGCCGAAAGCGACGTTAATCGCTGTGCGCCGGGTTTTAGTTTCACTGTTCTAGATCATGAGCGTAGCGAATTAAATGCTGAGTATTTTATTTCTCGTATTGAGCATGTTTGTTCTCAGCCTCAGGTGTTGGAAACAGGTGCTACGACCGAAGGTTCTAAATACAGCAACAAGCTTAATCTTGTTTCTATGGATACGCCTTACCGCCCTAAAGTTGACCTTGATAAAAGGCCAGTGATTCAAGGTGCTCAAACGGCAACGGTGACAGGACCTGAAGGCGAAGAGATCTATACCGACGAGCATGGTCGGGTAAAAGTGCAGTTCCATTGGGATCGAATCGGTGAATATGATGAAAACACCTCCTGTTGGCTTCGTGTAAGTCAAAACAGCGCGGGAGGAGCATTCGGCAGCATGTTTCTGCCGCGCATTGGAGATGAAGTGATTGTTGATTTCCTAGAGGGGAATCCAGACAGACCGATTATCACAGGCAGGGTTTATCATGGACATAATATGCCACCTTATGCTTTACCTGAGCACAAAACCCGCTCAACAATTAAGACCCTCTCCAGCAAAGGTGGCGGTGGCTACAACGAAATACGCTTTGAAGATAAAAAGGGTGAAGAAGAGGTCTTTATCAGAGCAGAGAAGGACCTAGATCAACGTACCTTAGATACCCATAAACAATGGATTGGCCACGAACACCAACAGTTGGTGGAACATAACGAATATAGAGAGTTTTACAACGAGGAACACGCGCTCACTAAAGGCGATTACCATCGTGAAGTTAAAACAAACTACAACCATACCATTACGCCTGACTATCACGCCCAAATTGGAAAAAGCGGCTTTCAGCATGCAGTGAACGAGAGCAACTGGAAAGCTGGGCAAAAGATCATATTCGAAGCCGGTACCGAAATACTCATCAAAGCGGGCGGTAGCACAATAACGATCAATCCTGCTGGGGTAAAAGTGAATGGTGCCGCTATAAACCTAAATGGCGGTGGTGGCGGAGGCAGTGCCGCTGCAGCAGCACCAGTAGCACCAGAACCACCGTTAGAAGCCGATTTAGATCAAGCGGGATATGTGACAGAAGGTAAAGCGGCGGTAGAGCCTTGGATACCAGCACCGACGCTTAAACGGATGGCCTTAGTTGATCAGCCAGCAATCGGATTATGTATGAAAGACGGCGGGTCTATCGCGACTTGCCCACGTTCGGATTGTCCATGTAAGGGGTTAGCATGATCCCTATCTACGATGATGCTTTGTACTGCCTGATACTGGATCATAACCGTTTTCACGATAATCCATTGGCACTTATCTTCCAAAATGAAGAGCTTCCAGATGTAGCCAGATTATTTGATGGCACGATCCTAGAAAGCGTCGCAGAAGAAGGGCCTTGGTGCGTATTTTTTAAATCTGATTCAGAGCTGCTATATAGCGAAGTCATTCAGCAACAGTGGGAACAGAATGTTTACTGGCAAGCGGGTTCCTCATTGGTAATTGGCTTACCAAACCAGCCGAAAGAAGAGCTGCTGAGCTGGATGCAAAGCAGGGCGCTAGCTCAATCTCCATTGGGTAACGCAATGGTATTTCGTTTTTATTCTCCGGCGCTTTTAGATTCGTTGGAACAGGAGCTTACACAAAGCGAACTCACCCGTTTTATCAGTGGTATCTCAGAGGTTATCTGGGCGAAAGGAAGCTTTAGAAACCACGGCGAAATAACCCCTGAAGCAATTCAGACGGCCTATCAGCTACCGGAACAGTTTTACAAAGGATTAATGGAATAATCATGTCGGGAACATATGAGATCATTGAAGGTGATTGTCTAGAGTTGATTGCCAAGCGGCTCGGTATAACAGTCGGTAAATTACAAGCGATGAACAGTGAGCAGATTAAAAACGTGGATCTGATCTATGCCGGTAATTTAATAAATATTCCTGACGATAAAGACTCAGACACAACGCAAAAAACTGCGAAGCCTTCACAAAATGAAGTTAAACCTGCAGCAGTAAGTAGCGAGCGTATTCAATTACCAGAGCTGCCAAAGCAATTAGGTGATGTCTGCGAACCTAGGGAATACGTAGATGTTGTCTTCTACCCATCGATGCCTAAAACCGGTCAGCAAGGATGGTTTGCGATTACCCAGCAAGCCAAAGATAAGCTAATTGAAGAAATCGTGCATATGAGATCAATTATGCAGGCGATGCTGGGTGGTGACGTTAATGATGCAATGATGGAGTTAAGTAAGTACGGTATTTTATCTAAGTTTCAAAGTAGTGATCATGAGCGCTTTTTGGAACAGCAGGAAGATAAAGATCGTTATAGAGCGCTATTATTCTTGCAATTGGCACTGAAGCTCGAAGTTTTAAGTGTCCCTAAGATACTTTTCAATAAAGCACATAATGGTGAGGAGCTAGGTAAAGAGTTTTATGGTGAGTACAGTGAAGCTTTCGAAAAAGAAAAGCTGTGGCAGCATTGCATTAATGCCTTAAATGTTACTTTTAAAGGGGGAATGCAAGTAACACCTTTACGTCGATTTGTGGACGCTCCGACAAAAGAAGATACAAAGCTCAGGTATCAAGAGATCCGCAGAGAAGCCATTGATGATGTAATGGAGCAATTGGCGGACGAAATTGAAAAGCTTGAGAAAAAGGCGCGATTAGCTGCTAAGAAAAAAGCATCTGATGACGGAACCCCATTTGTTTATTCAGAAAAGATGGGGTACTTCACCAGTAAACAGCAATATTCCATTCATAACGCTTTGGCAAACGTCCATAAGGCCCGAGGTATGTATAGCCTTGAGTTAGAGGATATCTGTTCTGACAGCCCCAAATCTATTCAACGCAGGTTGGAACTTTGGCAGCATGACAGTACCGTTGCTTCGAGGCTCAGCCCATATGAGTTTAGAGCGCGTTTTGCGGGTCGCTTCACACCAATCTTTACTTTAAATACCAACCTGATGGTGCTCATTGAGCAATGCTTGACAGATGATGACCTGCTTGCCAACCATCCGAGTACCTTTAAATACTACGAAAAACTGGATGAGGCAGCAGAGAAAAAGATGATCAATGAAGTCTTTAGTCTCATCCCCAAATTAGAATCCATGGATACAGTTTCAGGCCAAGCGCTGCCTTGGAGTTACTACCCTTGTGTAGCATTGCTCCATAAATTAGAAGCTTCATTGAAAGCAAAAATGGTAGAACTAAAAGATTTGCTTGGGGTTGGCAAGCTGCCTAAAGAGGTACTGGGTGACTTAGTTCACTGTAAAAAAGCGTTACTTGCACAAGTTACGTATTATCAAGAGAAAGCAAAAACTAATGCTGCTGCTCAAGAGTATCAGCGCTTGTTTACTTCGAACGATAAGCTCTACACACCCGTGTTTAAAGAGAAAGAATGGAAGCCCGCTAAGAAAACAGGCAGTTTGTACACCGACGCAGGGAAAGCTGACTTATCCGTAGTGGAATGCTATTTGAGTAGTGAGGAAGGGCGTGTCGCCTATGTGCGAGGGCCTAGTTGGTTAATACCTGAAGACTCGCAAAGCAAAATCGAATGCGGAGATCACTTTCTAGATCTGAAGGGAGGTTTAAGAGCTGCAGATTCCAGCCGACCGATGGCTAAGAATAATTACATCGAGGGTGGAGAACCTATTCCAGAGCCTGAGGAACAAACCACTAGGGATACATTTCTTGATAATCGAGTAAAAGATTATATTACTAAGCTAAGTAATGAACTTCCAATTAAAGCCAACTTTAAGAATCAATTGCTGAGCTTTGATAAAGCGATGGTAAAATGGGCTTACGAATGGAAGCCTGATGGACCCGAAATAGATGAAACGGCTTATCATGTTAGTTCCGAATGTCAGTTTCTTCGCTTTTCGTCTGCGGTGAGTATGGGAGATCAGATAGGAGCCTCTCAACTAACAGAAAGGCTTCAGGGTAAAAATATTAAGTTTGGATTAGTTGATGCAAATGCAGAATTAAATTTGGCTAAAGGGCAATCAACTCTCACTGTACAGTACCCCAGTGCTACCGGGCATCCTTTTAAAATCCATTATATCGCTTATTTACCCGCAAAGCCGCTCAAAATCGAGCAAGAAGTTTTTTATCGAGCAGACCGAAAAGAACAGAATGCCGTTTTTGATGGCGGTAATATCATGCTACAGGGGAAATTTACGCTCTATGGTATGGTGGGTGCTTCGGTCAATTTAGGAGCCAGTGTTGAGTTTGGTAATCTGGATCAAGGTGGCCTTGGGGTTAAAGGGTTTACCGAAAGTTACCAAGGATATAATGCACACCGTAAAGATGTCGCACAGATTAAAAATGCCGATGGAGAGCTACTTGCACCGAGTAAGGCTGCCGATATTACAGCTTCAGCCGGAGTCTTTGCTGGCGTTGAAGCGGGAGGTGAATTTGTCGGCAGTTTAAATTGGCAAAAGCCAAACTCGAAAGGCTTTGTCTCCTTTGGTGAATTTACGGCTAAGGCTGCCGGAGCATTTGCCGCCTCAGCGAGTGGTGTAATAAAACTCACCGTCAGTGGCGGTAAAATCATCTTTATTATGGCGGCTAAGCTGGCTTTGGGCCCGGGGGTGGGCGGTAAAGTAGGTTTCGAAATATCGCCCTTAGCGATTAATGACTTTATTGATCACATCCTCACCATTATGGATCAAGAAGGTTTTCGTCGTATCAGCCTATTTGATGAAAGCATCGACCCAGAAAGCGGTGAAAATTCCTTCGAACTGTTCAATATGTTCCTAACAGCGGTTATGGTTACAGGCCTTAAAGCTGCGGATGTTTTACTATTACCATTCGAACAAATCCAAGCATTTAATGACGAAAAGACTCGTGAAAAACTAGCCCCAGTTCTGGCAGACTTTATCAACAATGAAGCAGAAGTAGCGCTTCCATGGGTTAAGAAAATGCCTCCTGAGACATTGGGGCGCTTGCTTTATACATTGACGGATAAGCAGACGTATTCGTTTGGAGAGCGAACCAGTGATCTAATGAATATGGGCGGAAATCCAAGATTGGTACTTGATCAAAATCGGGATGTTAGGCAACGAAATGCTTTTGAGAGAATACTGGTGTGGTTAGTCAATGGTCATATCAAAGGTGATGATATTGCCTATTCTTCGGAACTGTCTGGTAAGCAGAGACGTTATTTTGAAGAAACATTAACGCGAATGAGTGGTAAGGGGCAGAAGCCAGGTAACTACAAGGCTGAATGGCAGGCGCTTTTAGGTAATTTGCGCCGAATGATCTATTTGTATGAGTCAGCAATTTGGGCGGATTCTGATACAGAACTGAATCAATCCAGCAGAACCAATAAAATTTATAGTTTTAGGGGGCTATTAAATATGCTTACACGTGACTATCAGTTTTATGTAGAAAAAGGCTACTTAGGTGATTCCTATACGGCCATCTATATCGGGGATTGTAAAAGTGACGTTATTGAGCAGAATGCTCGTAAAAATGCTGTAGATATTAACCCAAACTGCCACCGGGTTTCAGTTATGGATATAGAAGGAAAAGCATGATGTTTTTTTTACGTATTTTCGCTTGTAGCTTATTGGTAATCACTTCGTTAGCGAATGCTGGTTACGTAGAAAAAGGACATTACCTTTATCCAATTATGATTGATATTCGCTACAAAAAGTACGATGAAGCTATGGCTAAGCTTGAACCTTATGCGCTAGAAGGGGATGCACAGGCTTTATTCTGGTACGGCTATATGAAACAGCAAAATTTTGGTCGTGACCGTTATGGGGCTTATAAGTGGTTTGAACAGGCTGGAGAATTAGGTAATCCCTATGCGCTATTCAAATTATCAGGAGTTGATGGGACAGGCGATGTTTGCGAAGTCAATGGTTGGGAATGTAGTGAAGATAACTTGGATAAAGCGATTATTCGATGGAAAGAGTTAGCTAAAAAAGAAGATGCCAAAGCTGGGTTTTTCTATCAGATTCATGACCGTTCATTATTGGAGAAGTTTTACGATAAATTTTCAGGTAAAGGGGTTAAATACTTTTTAGATGCGGCTAAAAAAGGCTATGTTAGACCGCTAGCAAGTTCAATGGTTGGTCTTCAGACCACCGGAAAGACTTATCAAGAATATTGGGGTGAAGAAATGTATCAAGCTCTACTTGATAATGTTAATAAAGATCCTCAGATAGCAATGTATTTCGTTCATAATCCATATGAGGGAATGACCAATGCAAAGCGTAGGGATCTTTACATGGATAGTCTTAAAAAAGGTTATGGCGGAAGGCGTTATGATTGGGCAATTAGTGATGAATTGATATCAGCCGAAGAAGCTTATATTTTTAATAGGGCTTATCACCTTGGTACGGGTGAAGAGTTTGATGAAGAATTCTATGTTGTGAAATTCAATGTTGATAAAAAAACAATAACTGAGCTAAATAAAAAATCAGAAGAGTTTTTCAACAGTATTGAACATGTAATAAATTTTGATGAAATGGACTTCATGTTTATGTTTAGACCCGATGTCTAACTCGGCTTGATCCTCGCGTTTAAGAATAATTGGGGTCAGAGTAAGTTTGATTTAGTTTGATGTAGCACAAGGATGTGAGGGTTAGTTATGGCAAGGAAAAGCCGTTTCTCTCCAGTGGGAGAACCACAGTACTTTATCCAGCTGGGGAATAATTGCAAATAATTGTAATAATTGGGGTCAGAGTAAGTTTAATTTAGTTTGATATATCACAAGGATGTGAGGATTAGTTATGGCAAGGAAAAGTCATTACTCGTCAATTACACACACTACATTTCAAATAATATTTTTTAACTATCCGACAAATAAAAAGGATTTTTATGCGTTTTGATTATGACTTCATAAATGGTGCTTCTTATGGAGGAGGTGGCTCTGTTTCAAAGCTCAAAGCAAATGCCAAAAGTGGCATTCGGGATCTGGCTAAACGTCAATCCGGTGTGATGGTATTTGTCGGTTTCATTACCATGTTGGGGTTTGGTTTTATCCCAATATTTATCGAGATGAATATTCGTACCGATGATAATGCGCATTATTCTTTCTGGATTTTTGCTGTTATAGGCTTCTTTTTCTTCAAGTATGGGCGAGGAAAAATTCGGGACTACAATGAAATTGGAACAACTCTTCTTTTCTTAGATGGGCATTGTGGCCGTATTGGCGGCACGATAGTAGGTCGAAGTAAGATCAAGGCAATTCCTACAACCAAGACCATTACTTTGCGTTTGTTATGCAAAGAGTTCTACAAAACTAAAGTTAATGACCGGGTCCAGTTTAATGAAGCTATTCGTTTTCAGGAAGGGATTGACCCCGAGATAAATAGTGACCTTGAAGGCTGCTCTGAAATCCGTTTCCGAATAGATATTCCTCGCGAATTACCTCCAAGTCTTAATGGGAAGTCGCGGGGGACGATTCATTGGTACGTAGAGTTAGAAGGCGAATTCACTGCCTTATCCGGTCGTACTGTTGACGTTAAACGGATATGGAAGGTCCCCGTTACTCTCTGACCCAAATTTGAAAGTAGCAAGCCACCTCCAAGAATCAGACACGGAGTAAAAGGCTTACTCCGTGTCTTTGTATTTAAGCGGTAGGGTTTGGCAGTTCTTTCGTTTCTTCCTCTGAGGGTTTGCTCGCAAGAAGCAAGATAAGGCTCAACACACCTATAATTGTTCCGATGTACCAGAACATTGCAGTAAATAGAGAAAATGCTATTTGCCAGCTTCTGTTATTTGTGAAAATGCTCCATAGGCCTACAATGCCCATCGCTGTTACCAGAAACGGTAGAATCGACATGACGATCGCCAAATCGACTGGAAAGAATGGTGCAAAGAAGTTGCCCATTAATAACGCAGCTATGCCTAAAATCGTAAATAGGCCTGCCATTAAAAAGTTAAGTATTTTTGCTAGAGTATACATAAGTCATCCTTGTGGTTTATGTAGTGAGTTATATTGAATCTGTTGTTCGAATCCAGGGTAAATAACCTAGGGTTTTAGCCGTATTTTCTGCAGAAACTTGCGCTTGTTTAAAGTTCTCTATCACGGGTGTAATAACATTAAACATTTGAACATTTTGTACTGTTGTCGAAACTACGCGAGATCGGATAGTTGAATGGGTAGCCTGAAACCTAAGTGCCGCTTCTTGAGTAGAGAAAGCAGCTAATTGTAGTATGTAGCCATCAGTTAGTTGGGCAGCTTGTTCAAAAGCTTTGGCTGGTGGTGGAGCGGGTTCTTCGGCTTGTGCTGTGAATTTAAGGATCTGCCTTCCATCAGTAGCGCTGCAGCGTTTATCAGTTGATGCAGGGTTTATTCTCTGGCGACAGTTGACCGCCCATTTGCCTTTTTGCTCCTGTGTTATCAAGTAGTCTTGTTCCTTTATCTCACTGTCATATCGAGCTTCGGGTAAGTGAGAAGGTGGCGTTCCTGCTGCGCTGAGTTGGTGTGTGCTAGCGGCGATTAATCCGACAAGAAGGTATTTCCCTTTACATACTTTCATCTTGGTTATCCATGATAGTTTAAATATTAAATAGCATGTTTTATGCCATTTATTTTTGAATAATGAATAAAGAATATTTAAAGGGTTTTTATGGGTGAGAATAAATATTCTCACATGCTTATTTGGGTTTTAAATTATTTGTTTTTTTTAAATATATAAGTAGACTGGCTCGAGTTTTATAAAGAATTTGGTGGATAGGGACGTTGTTATGACACCAGTTAGGGAAATTCAGTTTGAGGATTTATCCTCTCTGCGCGATCAATCTAAGAAAGTTAGCTCGTTATTGAGCGAAGATCTTCACGGTTACGTTAAAACGCTCACTACGCTTTGTGCCCCTCGAAAAGTTTTGGGTGAGTACATGCAGAGTGCCTCACGAGATAAGGTGATAGGCGCTGAGAAAAATTTTTCTCTTCTTGAAGAGCGCTATAAGTCAGTTATGCGTGATGCATTTGGCTTGTCAGCTAAGCTTTCTACGCCTTTATCTGCTATTCACAATAAATTGTCGCTAACTCCTTGGAGTTATTCCCAAGAGTTGTCGGGTTTATCTTCACCGTTACTGTTTTCTACTCCTGTGCGCTGGGTTTTAGGCTATGACTGTAGTTACGATCTGGTTGGGCTTATCTCAGATCGTATTGGTGGTCAGGAGATGCGTTATGAAGAAGTTTCTCCTTTCGTTATAAGAGCGCTGACTATCTGGTTGCTAATTGAGCAAAGCCCAGATCTACAAAGGATTCTTTCTGGATTGGGGTATGAGGTAAGCATCGAGACACTGCCTGATGTGTCGGGTGATCTGCCTTATGTTGTTCTAACATCTGTTGTTCCTGCGTTTCGTCCTCAAGACTCTCTTGTTTCTATGGTTTCTCAGCTTTCTGGAGGTTCTACCTTTGAAGAGTTGGTTGATATCGATGGTTTGGAAGGTATGGCCTTCGATTTGAAAGATAGATTACTTGGGGTTTTAGCTTAGTTTTTCTCAATTGAGCGTTTTTGTGCTCATTAAGTCCTCGTCTGCTTACAGTAACTTGGATGGTGATTTTGGTTGTAGGCCGCAAAGGAATAGGGTTTTTAAAAGTTGGCATGCGGATTGAATAGGTGGTTATGAAATTTTTAAACCACTAAATCTAAGGAGAGATATATGCCAACTCCAGGTTATATGTCCATTGAGGGTGAAACTCAGGGCAACATCACTGAAGGCGCTAACAGCATGGAATCCATGGGTAACCGTTTTCAGGAAGATCATGAAAATGAGATCACTGTTCAAGGTTTTGAACACCAAATTTTGATCCCACGTGATCCGCAGAGTGGTCAGCCAAGCGGTCAGCGTGTTCATGATGCGTTTGTTATTACAAAAATTTACGACAAGGCTTCACCAAAGCTGTATGAAGCTTTGACAAGTGGTGAGCGTTTACCAAAAGTTGTGTTGAAGTGGTACCGCACGTCTATGACGGGCCAGCAAGAACATTACTTCACGCACGAACTAGAAGACGCAATGATCGTTGATATTAAGGCGAAAATGCCTAACTGTCAGGATCCAGATATGGCTCACTTCACGCACATGGAAGATATTGCGTTAACTTACCGTAAGATCTCTTGGACGCACGAAGTAGCAGGAACTTCTGGTTCTGATGACTGGCGTGTACCTAAAGCTTAATTTCTCTAAATTGAGTTTAAGGGCTGCCAATCTGCTTTGCGGATTCGGCAGCCTTTTGCGTTGTTTGCCGTACTAAATGGAAAAAGACTAAAGGAGTTAGATTATGTCATTGAGGTTTGAGAAAGGTTACAGGGCAATGTTCTGTATGTTGTTATTTCTCTCTCTAAGCGGGTGTTTATCTGTTGAAGTAAAGGATGATACGCCACCGGATTCTAATCTTGCTCTGGCTATATCGGCCCATCCATTAACTAATCTCGATCTCTCTGGTAGGCCTTCTCCTACGGTCGTTAGAGTTTATCAATTACGTAAAGAAGTTGATTTTAAAGAAGCCAGCTTCTTTGATCTTTACGATCAAGATAAGACGCTCTTATCTGCAGATCTATTATCTCGTGAAGAATATGTCGTTGCCCCAGGCTCTTTTGTAAATCACCAATCTGTTATTGACCCCGATGCGCATTTCGTTGCGGTGATGGCAGCATTCCAGAATACAGATAACGCTATTCATAAGCAGATTCTCCCGATTCCAAGCCAAGCTGATGTTTCGCTAGTGGCTTATCTAAACGCGAATGTACTGACTGTTTCACCAAACGGCAATGTGGCAGCGCAAGGAGTAACGCCTTCATTAGCTGCACCGTCTCTGCAAGCATCACAGGGTGTCAAAGTAGAAGAGGGTGGTGTGACTGTTAATCCCATGAAACTGGAAGATTGTAAGAAAGCCGGTTTGCTTGATGTATTAGTTAAAGAGGGCTGTTAATTGACTAACAAAGTTATCTGGCATGAGGGGATGTTTCTACGCCCTCATCATTTTCAACAGTTTGAGCGCTATATCTCAAAAGAATTAACTAATCGTAATCGAGATCTCACACCTTATGCTTGGGGTTTTTCGGCGCTCAAGATCAATCAATCACATTTAGAAATTGGCGAGCTTACGCTTGAAGAGTGCGCAGGTATTTTTCCGGATGGAACTAGCTTTAGTACGTTGACGGGCGATGCGCCACCGCTATCAATTCGTGTTCCAGACTCAATTGAAGATGCTGTTGTTTATTTAGCGATTCCTCTGCGCCAAGAAGGTACGGCTGAGATCGGTGAAAGTGATCACAGAAATAGTCTCATTAGATATCTACCGAGATCGTTGGAGTTAAAAGATTCGTCTGATGAGCACGGCGAAAATTCATCTATCCAAGTCGGTGAATTACGTATGCGCCTTTTTGTCGAACCAGAACGTGGCGATGATTCACTGGTTGTGCCTGAAGGGTACACTCAGATTGCGGTTGCCCATATTGAGGAAGTTAAAGGTGGAAAAATTCGTTTACGTCGCGATTATATACCTACCGTTCTTCATACTAAGGCCTCGCCATTATTAACTGATTTTGTAACAGAGCTACATAGCTTAGTTATGACCCGTGCAAGAGAACTAGCGGGTCGTGTTGCTGGTGGTGGCGGCAAAGGTGGCGTGGCAGAAGTTACAGATTTTATGCTGCTGCAGATCCTCAATCGTTTAGATCCTGTGCTTAATCTTCTTCGTGATTTGGAAGAGCTACATCCTCTTGGTTTGTACGAGAGATTACTGGGTATGGCAGGTGAGTTATCAACGTTTATGAAGAAGGATAAGCGTTCACCTGAATATCCCAAATATGAGCATGAAGTACTCTTTGAAACGTTCTCTCCACTTTTTGTCGATCTGAGAGAGTCTTTCGGCACCGTACTGGAAAATATCGCAGAGTCTATTCCACTATCACCACCGCAATATGGGATTCGTGCAGCGCGTATCAACGATAGATCCTTACTCAAAAGTGCAGACTTCGTGCTGGCCGTTTGCGCCCAAGTACCGCAAGAAAAATTGCGGAAGCAGTTACCGGCCCAAATGAAAATTGGGCCGGTAGAGCAGATCCGAGAATTAATCAGCAGTGCGCTACCAGGTATTCCAGTTAGTGATCTGCCTGTGGCTCCTCGAGAGATTCCGTATCACGCAGGGTTCACTTATTTCCAATTAGATATCAGCAATGCGCTATGGAAAAACCTGCAGCAGTCAGGCGGAATCGCATTCCATATAGGTGGCGATTTTCCGGGACTAGAGTGTCAATTTTGGGCGATTAAACGGCGGTAATAGAGAGTTTATTCATGGAAGACCAAACAATTATTAGGCCTACACCGGGCGGCAGAAGACCGCAGCGAGATGGGCAGCAGAATCAGGGTCATGCGGGCTCACAACAGGCACCTCAATACACACCGGAACAACCCTATAATGGACAAGCGGTTCCTCCCGGTGGGTATCAGCCTGCTCAGCAGCCTCACTCTCAAAACCCATCAAGTTCCAGCTACGGACAACCGGCGTATGAATATGCTCCTCATCAAGGTCATGTTGGGCAGCCTGCTCAACCGGCGGCTCCAGCGTATCAAGCTAGCCCAGCTGTCTATGATCAACAACATCATCAATCAGCGGTACCTATGTATGAAGAGAATCCTCTGATTGCTATGGTTTCGCCGTTGTTAACGTTCGCGAGCAAAATTCAGAGTGCATCAGAGTGTCCTAATCTTGATGAGTTTCATCGTTACGCGTTAGATCAACTTAATTTCTATCGCAGCCAGGGGTGGGGGATACAAGCCGATCCAAATACAGCTCATCAAATTAGTTATGCTATGTGCTCTCTGGTTGATGAAATTGTATTAAATACCCCTTGGGGAAGTACAAGTCGCTGGTCTGGGGACAGTATGCTAATCAATCTGCATCAAGAAGCTTGGGGTGGGGAGAACTTCTTTCATTACCTTCAAGAATTGATGCAAAGACCTGCTACTAGTTTGTTGGTTTTAGAGTTTTACTATTGCTGCTTATCGCTCGGTTTTGAAGGTAAATACCGTCGTCTCTCTAATGGCAGAAGGGAACTAGATCAACTCCGTAGTGAGCTTTATATCCTCATAACAAGACATCGTAATAGAGCTGCGTTGCCATTATCACCAGCTTGGATGGGATTAGATGTCGCTCACCAAGGCTTTGTTCGCCATCTTCCTCAATGGGTAATTTGGTCAGTTGCTTTAGTACTCTTATCTTCCTCTTTTATTGGTTTTAACTGGTATTTAAACCAAAAATCAGATCAGGTTATGGCGAACTTAGCGGTAGTAGGGCAGGCTGACCCGTTGCAAGTTACACCCGTAAATATCGATAAACTGAATCGTTATGTACCAGCCGAGCCACCGGTATTAGATTTTCAGCGTGTAGATTTGGTTGGAATTTTAACCCCGGCACTTAAATCTGAAATCGATAATGGCGTGATTGAATTAATCGATGATGCTACTCATACCCGTGTGCGCATCCGACACACAAAACTGTTCGCCTCAGGACAAGCTGAATTATCACCACGGTTTATTCCATTGATTGAGAGAATTGGTGAAACCATTCCTGAACTGTCAGCACCGATTGAAGTGCAAGGGCATTCGGACAACATTCCAATTTTCTCGGCAAGATTCCCATCAAACTGGGTTCTTTCAAAAGAGAGGGCTGATTCTGTGGGTGACTTACTGAAAAGTAAATTGCCGGCTCAGCAAGTGATTCGTGTAGAAGGATTAGCAGATAGCGAGCCTTTGGTACCGAACTCTTCGGCTAAAAACCGAGCACTAAATCGACGTGTTGAGATCGTTTTACGCAAGTAGTAACGAATTTTCTAGGGATTGAAAAACAGGTTTTGTCGTGAAAAAGATTGTTAGTTTTGTAACGAATAAGTGGTTTCTACAATTGTTAGGTCTGGTGTGTGTCGCTCTGTTGATCTGGTTTGTTGGCCCGTTGATCGCGATTGCTGATACGTACTTTTTATCTTCTGATTTTGCTCGATTATTAGCAATTGTTATCGTTATCGCATTGTGGGGTGCCAATGTTGCTCGACTGCATTGGCAGTCGAAAAAGAAAAATGAGCGGTTGATGGAAAACCTTTCCAGCAACCATCAAGTAGAGCTACGTGAAGAGCAAGCGACAGCAGAAGAACAAAGCGTTATTGGTGAACGTTTTGATGCAGCGCTGGAAGTTCTCAATTCTAAAGGTAAAAAGGGAAAATACGCCCTATACGAATTGCCTTGGTACGTCATCATTGGCCCTCCTGGCTCAGGTAAAACAACAGCCTTAGTTAATTCGGGACTTCATTTCCCGCTTGCAGACAAAATGGGCAGTGAAGCTATTCAGGGCATCGGTGGCACACGTCACTGTGATTGGTGGTTTGCTGATGAAGCGGTAATGATAGACACCGCAGGTCGTTTTACGACCCAAGATAGTCATGAATCGGTTGATAAGGCTGCATGGCAAAAATTTATGGAGTTGTTGAAGTTTAACCGCCCTCAGCAACCGATTAACGGCGCTATCATCGCTATGAGTATGGCCGATCTGATGCAGCAATCAGACGAGGAGCGTCGTCAGTGCGCTAAAACCATTCGCCGCCGTATAGAAGAGTTGCAAGACAATCTTGGTATCAAATTTCCGATCTATTTCACCTTTACCAAGTGTGATTTGATTCCCGGTTTTAGCGAGTTCTTTGACAGTTATGACAAAGATGCGCGTGGACAAGTTTGGGGTGAAACTTTTGGTATTGATGCCAACGGGCAATGTGATCTCCCTGTTGAGCAATACCCAGAGCGTTTTCAGCAGCTAAGCACGCGTCTGCAACAGCAAGTATTAGAGCGTTTACACCATGAGCACGATCCGGACAAACGCGGATTGATCCTTGGATTCCCAAGTCAGTTTGCGAGTTTGCGGGATATTGTGTCTCTGTTCCTTGCTGAAACATTCTCTAGTAGCCGTTACAGCGAACCCGTACTGCTTAGAGGTGTTTACTACACGAGTGGTACGCAGGAGGGATCGCCGATCGACCGCTTGCTGGGTAATCTTGTCCGCAGCTTCGGTTTTGGTCGTGCAACGATGGTTGGCGGCTCCGGTAAAGGGAAAAGCTTCTTCATTCGAGACCTGCTGACCAAAGTCATTATTGGCGAAGCGGGTGTTGCTGGACTGGATCAAGGCTTACTACGCAGAAAAACCTGGCTTCAACGTTTAAGCGCGGTTGCAGCGCTGCTTGTTGTAGGTGTTGGTTGCAGCGCTTGGGCGTGGTCTTACTTCAATAACAATCAAAGTATTGAAAAATCTGCGACTGAATTAGCAGAAGTACAGAATCTTCAAGTAACCGAACCTTTGGCGAGTGCTGATTTTAGAGCGGTACTACCAAGCTTAGATAAACTTCAAAAATTACCCCATGTTTATGCGTCTGCTGGGATCGATCATGGTTTTGGTCTTTTTCAGGGCGATAAGGTTAAACAAGGTACCGATAGTGCCTATCGCAAATGGCTAGAAAGCCAGTTCTTACCTGTACTTGTGGCACGCATAGAAGAGCTGATCATTGCGAATGATCCACGCGACACCAATGCTCTGTATGAACTTCTGCGCGTCTATCTGATGTACGGTGGTGTCCGTGACTACGATGCCGAGCTCCTTAAAAGCTGGGCTATGCTCGATTGGCAAGCTGATAACGAACTGACTGATGAAGAGTTAAATCACCTAGAAGCACATCTAGATACATTGCTGAATGATGGCTTTTCCCCTGTCGCTATGAACGACAAGATCATCACCGAAGCACGTAAAAACCTATCGCGTGATCCGTTGGAAAAGCAGGTTTATCAGGCAGTTAAACGAGAGCTGCAAGAGAGCCGGACGCATGATCTTATTCTCGATGACGTTCTAGGTCCTTATGGCTTTGATATCTTCAAAAGCAAAATGGGTCAGGACTTAAAACAGTTCGTGATGCCTGGCTTCTTCACCAAAAAAGGTTTTTATGAGCTGTTCCTGCCGAACAGTGTAGAGATCTCAAAACGTTTCCTAGAAAACAACTGGGTTATGGGTGAGCGCTATCAGCAGGCTAATATCGATCTAGATGCGCTGCAGCGTAAAGTGCTCAACCTTTACTACGCGGATTACATTAAAAACTGGGATGGCTTATTGGATGATCTAACCGTTAAGCGTCCAGCCAATGCTCGAGATAGCGTTCGTCAGGTGAGCATTTCAGCCGGTATAGATAGCCCAGTTCGTTATCTTTTAGAAGCAGTAAAAGAGCAAACGACCCTGACTAAATATATCGCAGCAGGGCAAGGTGAAGGGGGAGAAGAGCTTGCACGTTCTGTCGCGAGTCTGAACCAAAAAGCTGCTGTTCAGCAACAACGCGTTAGTAAGCTATTACGAAATGCTAAAAAATCAGGTTTGCTAGATAAGTTAGGCGGCAACCTTGGTGAGCGTGTAGAACGTCATTATGCGCCGTATCACAAACTACTTGAGCGTCGCGGTAATAGCACATTGTTGGATCGTTTAAGTGATGACTTGGCGAATCTCGGTTTGTATATGGACAGTGTTGCGAATTCATCCTTCTCAAGCACAGGTGCACTCGATGCAGCACAAAATCGATTAGCACAAGGTGGCCAAGACCCAATTGGCAAAGTGAACAGCTATCAACACAGCTTGCCACCAGTGATGCAGGGTTGGGTAGGTGATCTTGGTACTCAAAACTGGCAGATGATGCTTAAAGGGACCTTAGATGAGTTAAACCAACTTTGGCAGACTCAGGTGTATCAAGAGTGTAAAGCCTTTGTAGCAGGGCGTTTCCCACTTGATCCTAATTCTCCAACCGAATCGACATTAGAAGACTTCTCGCGTTTCTTCTCGCCACAGGGAACATTGGATACATTCTTCCAAAGCTACCTAAGAGATTTTGTTGATACCAAAGGGCGGACTTGGGTGGAGCGTAAAGTCGATGGCCAGTCTATTGGCTTATCGAATCGGACCCTAGCGCAGCTTCAAAGGGCTAGCAAAATTCAGGAAGTGTTCTTCCGTAACGGTCAATTGTCTGTTCCTTTTGTGATCCGACCGCTAAGTCTTGATGCCAGAGTTTCGAAGTTTGAAATGACGTTAGGTGAACAGAACATTACCTACCGTCATGGTCCTCGACGTCCAATCAACCTTAATTGGCCAACCCCTAGTACCGATAGTGTAACGATGTCACTTCAAAGTCAGGTGGGCATGCTTTCCTCACGTTCGGAAGTTGGCCCTTGGGCTTGGTTCAGAGTACTGAATAGCGCCAACTTGAATAAAACTAACAACCCAGCCATTTACCAAGTGACCTTTGATGAACAGGGCCATAAAGCGATGTTCGAATTAAGAGCGTTGAGTGCTATTAACCCATTTGGTCATGATTTGTTATCAGGCTTTTACTGCCCGGAGACGCTGTAATGGAGCAGAGAGCTGGTTTTTACGGCAAGATGCCGTGCCGTGGAGACTTTGTGACGAGAGGACTACCACGGTCGTTGGTCGATAACTTTGATCAGTGGTTTCAACAGGGGTTACATGCGGCAAAAGGTTGTTTAGGTGACGACTGGAATGCGCGTTATACCGTCGCTCCTATCTGGCGCTTTTTCATATCTGCGGGTGTGTTCGACCAAAACCCATGGATGGGGGTATTTATCCCAAGTATCGACAAAGTCGGTCGTCAGTTTCCTTGCTTAATCGCGTTGCCAGTCCATCAACGATTAGTGACTTATGAGCAGGTATTAGCACAAGAAACGGTCTATCAGCGAATAGAAGACCTGCTTTTAGATACCTTAGAACTGGATTTTAATTTTGATCAATTTTGTGAACAGGTAGATGCTTTAGCGCTGAGACCAATCTCGCCTCCGACTGAGCTACAAGCCGTTAAAGGCGAACTACCGTTGATGCAAAATATTCACTCTATGCGTTATCAATATCATTTTTTAGATCTGGTAACGGCGGTGGAATATCCCGTGTTATGGATGAGCGAAGGGACTGAAGGTGTAGAGCCGCAATTCTTGGTGAGCTCGGGCTTACCGGCGACTGAGCACTTTTCGCATTTTATTGCAGGTATTGAATATGCTGGGGAGTGTGTTGATGTCTAGACAGCTTACCTGGCGTTCAGTGGCCCGAACGGAAACGGGGCATGTCCGTAAAATCAACGAAGACGCGCTATACACCTGTGATCAGCAGGCCCATTGGGCGGTTGCGGATGGTATGGGCGGACATCATGCTGGTGATGTTGCAAGTCAGTTGGTGGTCGAGCGGCTAAGTAAACTCCCAGTAGGAGAAAACCTCGCTTGCCGTATAGACAGGCTAGAAGACACGCTAGTTGCAACAAACCAAGAGTTACTGAACATGGCAGGTGGCAATGGCAAAGTCATTGGTACTACGGTGGCCGGTCTTATCTTCGATACCAATCGGTACTTGGTTTATTGGTGTGGAGATAGCCGAGTTTATCTACTTCGCAATGGTTGTCTTAACCAAGAAACGGTTGATCACACACTTGTTCAAGAGATGTTAGAGCAGGGGCGCATCAACCCTGTTGATGTACCCAACCATCCAGAACGTAATGTGATTACGCGTGCGGTCGGAGCAAATGATTCCCTCTTTATCGATATGGATCTAAGACCCTTGCAGGTTGGCGACCTTTTCCTTATTTGCAGCGACGGCCTGGATAAAGAGATAGGTGAGAACGAATTGACTCAGCTCCTGAATCAATCAGCGCGCGATATTAACCAAGGCATCGATCTTTTAATGTCGAAATGCTTAGAGCGGTCGGCAAAGGACAATATAACGCTCGTATTGGTTAGTGTTGAAGAAATCGAAAGTATCTAGTGGAGCTTTAAGTAGAAGTCATGGAGTTATTTAAGGCTGAGCTACAACGTTATATTCGTAGCGAAACGGATTTACAGTCATTAAAAACCGTTATTCAAACCACCTTAATAAGCGATTCTAAAAATGCGGATCGTATCAAAGAGGGTTTAACTAAATTAGTTAAGGCCGGTCATCTTGAGGCCGCTGTCGCTAAGGAGCTAACTGAGACCGTTGATTACTTTGTCGCGCGTCATAAAGCTCCAAGCCCCGAAGCGGTTACAGAGGATGCCACTGAAATAGCGGCAGAAGACCAAACACAAATAGCAGCTAATCCTACATCAGATCCTGAAGATCAAACGGTTGTAGCCAAAACCGAACAAGCAGCAATGGTTAATGATGGTGAAGACCAGACTCGGATTGCTCAGCAGGAAGATGCTACACAAATTGTTCGAAGCGATGATGCAACAAAGATCGACGTAGCTGGTGACCGCTCCGGTTTTACCTCTCCGACATCGAGAACGAGTAATACCAGTACAACAGCAAAATGGTCCAAGCCCTTCGAGGGCGAGTCAGATAAAACAGATCACACTCTCAATGTTGGTTCTATTATTAAAGACCGCTTTCGACTAATAGAATTTATTGGTTGCGGTGGTATGGGGGATGTCTTTAAAGCTGAGGACCAACGCCGTATCGATGCTCAGGACGTTGAAACATTAATCGCGATTAAAGTTCTAAATAATAACTTTAGAGACCATCCAGAATCGCTTCGATCCTTGCAGCGCGAAGCACGAAAAACGCAGAACCTTGCCCACCCTAATATCGTAAACGTATTCGATTTTGACCGCGATCAGCACCATGTTTATATGACCATGGAGCTGATGTTGGGTGAGCCGCTAAACAAGGTTATTAAGGCGAATCCAAAGGGTTTAGCTCTTGATACGGTATTTCGCTATGTAGCAGAAATGGGTGCTGCGCTGAGTTATGCGCACCGAAGGGATATCGTACATTCCGATTTTAAGCCCAGTAATATCTTCCTCGATCAAAACACGATCAAGGTATTCGATTTTGGTATCGCACGAGCTGCAAAAGAGGGGCAAGCCGATACATTTGATGCCGGTGAACTAGGTGCATTAACGCCTAACTATGCATCCCCAGAAATGCTTGAAGGTGTGTTCCAGGCTGACCCTAAAGATGATATTTACGCTTTGGCTTGTATCACTTATGAGCTATTAACCGGTAAGCACCCTTTTACTGAAAAAGGTAAGAAAGTCCCTGCTGATCAGGCAAGAGATAAGGGTCTAGCGCCTGCACCGATTAAGAGTTTAAAGCGCAAACAGTGGAAGGCATTAAAGCAAGGTTTAAGCTTTGATCCTGCGCTTAGGACGCACTCGGTAGATCAATTCCTCCAAGGCTTCCTGCCAGAAACACAGCAAGCGGGCTTATTGGCCAAATGGTATGTGTGGCCTTTAGCGGCGACCGTTTTATCGGCTTTAGCTTACTTCCCAGTAAGAGATTTTCTGGATGAAAAAGAACTGGATGATTTAGCCGATGAGTTAAAGAATGGCTCAGAAAGTGACATCTTAAACTGGTTGGGTGAAGTCGAGAGCATGCCTGAAGAAGAACGTATTCGTTACTTTAACGATACGCGAGTAAAAAGCTCACTGACCAAGTTCTTTATTTCTCGAATGAATGACCAAATCAATGAAGATCAATACGCTGAAGCCGAACGTGTTGCAGCGAGAGCATTACAGATCTATGAGGATTCTCGTCGTTTATCAGATCAAAGGGAATTGGTTAGTAAACGTAAAGCAGGGCGTCTCAACGAGCTAAATATTGAGCTTAATAACTATCTGAGTAGTGAACTAAACGTATTTATAGAAAAGATAGAGCAATTCCCGAAACTGTTTGATTCCATCAAGCGAGTCGATCATAAAAACCCGATGCTTGAAGATCCTCGTGTCCCTCATCGGATGGTAGAAGCTGTAGATTTGTTAGCTGAGCAAAACCAATTTGAACGTGCTGAAACAGTGAGTGGGGTAGCTAAAGGAATCTTTCCTGAGAATCAGGCCATTATCGTTGCTGATAATCAAATGAAGCAGCTAAAAGGCCGTTTTGAGCAAGCTAAACTCATTTCAAATTATGAGAAAGAGTTAGCCTCTGTTGACAAACTGACACAGCTCTCTGATCTCTCTTCTTTCAAAAAGGCGGTATCTGAGCTTAATCGATTAGCGCCACAAAGTAAGACGTTAATCCAGTTTAAGAATCAAGCCTCACCGATAATTGAAGGTCATCTAGCTAAGATGATGACGGAGGCGCAATGGTTTTCAGCGAAAGATCAGTTTGCTCAATACCAGCTCTATCTAAACGATGGCGTATCCAATGATTTAAGCCAAAAAATTGAGGAAGGTATCCAGTCATATCAGACCTCTTTAGCAGAGAATGAAAAAACGATTCTTAAGGCGATCGAACAAGGTAATTTGACCAAGGCTGAAAGGCTGTTAGATCAATTTGAGGCACCGTCTGAGATTAAGCAAACGGTAGCAACACGTTTAGCTAAAGCCTATTTGAAAGATGCGCGTATCGCACGTGAAAAGAGTCAATGGGAGCAATCAATCTCATTGATAGAGAAAGCACGTAGTATCAATACTGACGCCGGCTTTAGCCAATTGCTTGATACAGAACTGCAGATTATTGAACAAAACCGCAACGCCTCAAGTTCAGGTGATATGAAGCAGCTTAAAGCGGAAAGAGAGGCAGAAATTGCTGATTATCAGAAGCAGCTGAATGTTCTTTTGACTCAGCCATTAAATTCATCGCTTCTTAATGATGTTCAACATGCATTGGATAAAGTCGAGCAATTAAGACCAGATCACCCATTGCTTAAAGATATTCCGCAGCGCTTTGCATCGAGCTATCTAAACCAAGCTGAGCAACTTGAACAGCAAGGCAACTTAAAAGGCGCTGCAGAGTTACTAACGGAATATAACACGGCCTTTCCTGATAACCCTGAAATAGAAACTGCCTTGAACACGTTTGATCAAGGGTTGGCAGAACAAGCGCAATCAGAACGGTTTAATCAGCTTAAACAGGATATTTCGCAGCAATTGTCGCAAGTTAGTCAAAACGCCAATTGGGAATCTGAGCTCAATCAAAGCTTAAAAGAGATAGGTTCATTAGGCGCTACAGAGCATCAGATTGCTTCATTGAATACCAATATTGCTTTGCAGCTCTCAAAAGTTGCTTCGCAATATTCGGATGAAAAGCGCTTCTCTGAGGCACTCGATCTTTTGGCGAAAGCTGAAACCTTTGACCCAAGCTTAGGCACATTAAAGGGGTTAGAACAGCAGATAACGGCGAGCCAAGCAGCCTGGGAAAAAGATAAGCAGATTAAGAAGCAGCAGGCAGAAGTTCAGGGCTTGAAACAAACATTACAAACCCAGCTTCAAGCGAATGACCTCCCTCGTGCGGAACAAAGTTATAAGCAACTGCAAACAATGTTGGGTGAGAACGACCCTTATATTCAGAGTGAAGCGAACCCTGCATTTGTTGAAACATACTTACGCTTAGCTGACCAATTAGCGCGGCAAACAAGACTGTCTAAGGCGGCGCAGTTATTAGAGTCGGCTAAAAAGTATTCTGTCGATACCACCGTGATTGACGAAAAAATTGCTGGCTATAACCGCGATGCTAAATTGTGGCGTATTGGACAGGCAATCAGAAGTATCTCGTATGATTCGTTTGTATTAGCACATCAGCAATTGACAGAAATAGAGCCGGAACTGGAAGACGAGAGAGCTAAAAAGTTACATACAGACCTGACCAATGCCGTGCTTAAGCGGTATGAGCAGTTAAAGGGAAGTAGGGCTGAAGCTGCAAACAAACTAATCAGGAAAGCCAAAGAGCTTTACCCTGACCATGCAGAAATTCAGAAGATCAAACTTAACAAACTCGCAACTAAGCCTCCTGAACCAGAGCCCCCTGAACCTAAGCCGGAACCGGTTAAAACAGAAGAGGCTAAACCAGAAGTAACAGAGCCAAAGCCAAGCGTGCAACCGCCGAAAGTCACGGCTACAGGTAAAGCATGTTCGCCTAGTCTGGCAGGGTTAGGGCGTAATGTTAAAGCGGTTTGCTATGACATGGTTTCTCAGCAAACCAAAGCGCCTTACATGATTGTAATTCCTTCGGGTGCTGGTGGACCGTTTGCGATCAGTAAATTTGAAATAAGCATTGATGATTACAACGCCTACTGTAAGCAAACGGGTTGTAGTGTGCGTTCTGGTAGTGGTCGATCACCGGTTACGGGTGTTAGTCAGAGCCAAGCAGTGGCGTATGCAAAATGGTTAACGCAGGTAACCGGTCATCAATATCGTTTACCTAAGTACAAGCAGTGGAAGCACGCTGCACTGTCTGGAAATAAGCGCCAGCCGAATAACTTTAACTGTCGTTTAATGCAGGGCGACACCATCTTGAAAGGGCACGCACCTGTATCTGTTCGCAGTGGATCAGCGAACAATTGGGGCATGATCAACTATCTAGGTAATGTGCAAGAGTGGGTTATTCATCAAGGTGTAGCTAAAGCAGCGGGCGGGCATTACGCCGATAAGATGTCGAATTGCTCCGTGGATTTAGTCCGCAACGCTTCGGCGGATTCAAAAACTGGTTTTAGACTTGTCCGGTCGTTATAGGGGTAGGGAATGGCAACAACACTTCTAACATTAAGTAGACAGCATTCGGCTGGAAAGATCTCAACCGCTGACTACCGAGCGCAACGTCGTAATCTGGTGAATGAACAAGTCTTTCAGGTGGAAGATTGCACGCAGCCAGGTTTTGTTAACGAGCCTGAATTAACCGAAGTGGCTGACTCAACTTTACCTCCCGCTCAAACAGCGGATGAGCAAAGTGCGAATCAAGCTGCTCCTTTTTACCATCCGAATTCGTCTGCTGTCATACCAGAGCCTTCACAAACACCGGCTTATACAATCAGCGATAGATCTGAAAATCCGGTAGAGAGTAGTACGTTAAATACACGGAAAAGGCTTGAGGAATTGTCAAAACCTAAGTCTGAACCGGCCTATAATCATCAACCTGCTGAAGCACAGCATGTCTCATATAAAAAGATCTTATTAGCGTTGTTAATAGGCCTAGTTGTGACATCAATTATTACTGGCACGATGTTACTAACGCGAGATGAAAGACCTGCTATTGTTGTCGAAGACCCATTAATCACCAGTACTAACCTGCTTTTGGATAATCCCGATTGGCAGGTTGTCGATCTCAGAGTCTACCGAGTCCAGATTAAAGCGCAGAACCGTCCCATGCTTCCTGAGCAGCACGCGCTTTTAGATTCAGTGAATCTCTATCTATCTGTTCCACTAGGTGGCACTGCTAGCGAACTGGACGTAGAGGTTCAGTTACTTAAAGAAGATTTGTTGGTACTAAGAAACGTTAAATAAAGAATTGGAATTATTCTAAGGAGATTATCATGTCAAAAGCAGCCCGTTTAGGCGATATAGGCTCAGGCCATGGATGTTTCCCACCTACACCTGTTATTGCTGGAAGTGGCGATGTAGTAATCAACGGAATTCCTGCAGCAAGACAAGGTGATCCTCTAGCACCACATGGCTGCGGTAATTGTCCTCCACATGGCCGATCTATATCTGGTGGCTCAGGTACTGTATTTATCAATGGCAAGCCAGCTGCAAGAGTAGGAGACGGTATCGATTGTGGCGGCTCTATAGCAGTTGGATCCGGTGATGTGATTATTGGTTGAAGTAGCTAGAGCGCTGCGCTTCTAGTGGCTAGCGCCGAAGCCTTTACAGTGTCTTTTCAATCTTGAACGAGGCCAGAGTAAATTTAATGCTATTCATGCTAAAAATTACTCTGACTCTAATTATTTTGACTTAGTTATATTAAAGTATTCCAGGTAGTGATACCGGTGAAGATAGGAAGAATAAAAAAACGGCTAAGTAAAATAGTGCATGTATCCCTGCGATTGCTCCGGAAACTAACTTAACACGCCGGGATTTAGCACCAAGAAATATAAAAAGACAAAACAGCCCAATAACCCAGCCTGCATAGACAAGGTACATACCTGTTAATATTTCTCCATCAGGTAGAGATAAAGCAATCATCAGAACGACCATAGTCAGCACAAAGCAATTTAGTATCCATTGGTAAATTTCGCGCATAAAAATCCCTTTTTATTCAGTCCGCTTATTCTTTGCGCTGGTTTCATCCAGCTTGAGTTCCGCCATTAAACAGATCGATCTCTGGGCCTTGGGTGGGCTTAAAGCGTTGCTCGGCTTGGAGTTCAAGTAATGCCTCTTCAAACTCGACATCATCCATGGAGAACCAGTAATCAGGCTTACGGTTGTTTTTTGCATCCCAAGCAGCTGTTGTAGGGTCTTTTGCTCTGGCTGGTTCTAGTTCTGGGACATCAGGCATCGGCTGGCTGGTGTCCATATAGCGCTGGATCAGGTTCCAGATCCGCTTTAATTCATCCGGTTGTTGGCTGCTTGTGAAGGTATGCAGGGGAATGCTGTCGGAGTAACGATGATAACGGTGTACCAGATGGAGTTGATAGCTGAGTATCCCCTGATGATTGGGACTGCTGACTAGATAACAGTCGAACTCCGAGAAAGGGTGGCTGTATAGCTCTTTATTGTTTTTATAGCGGGTCACCATGCCAGTGCTGCGGCTGAAGGTGAAATGTTTAACTGCTTTCATAAACCAAGGCATGGGTAAATACCCACGCTCAGAGGCTTCAGCGTAGCCCCAGATTAGGACTGAAGGAAGGAAAACTAAAAGGGACATTGTAGTAATAGCATTAGATAAATCACTTATTGATACTGAATCATCAGTGACAAATAACCCTATAGTTACCGGAAAGAATATTGGCGCAACAAAAACACAAAACCCCTTAGCAAACATAGTTAAATAAAAATAAATCCGCCCCAATTTATTTAATGACCCCGCACTGTATTGGTTTTCGTCCCAGTGGGTTTCGCCTTTATTTTCTTTAAGGCGCTGCTTGATATCGGCTGGCGTGGGTTCCTCAATCATACTTACGGGGACGGTTTCATTGGCTCGACACCACGGCAGCGGATCACCGCCCTGCAGAAGCTTTGTCAGGATGCCCTGTTCTGGGCGGGGTTTCTGACAGGCAAAACTTTCACTGTTCCAGGCTGTTTCTGGATAGGGCTTTATCTGTTGGAAGTCCATTTCTGTTCGTTCATCCGTTAGTTTCATCCAGCTTGAGTACCACCATTAAAAAGATCGATCTCTGGGCCTTGGGTAGGTTTAAAGCGTTGCTCCGCTTGGAGTTCAAGTAGTGCTTCTTCAAACTCGACATCATCCATGGAGAACCAGTAATCAGGCTTACGGTTGTTTTTTGCATCCCAAGCAGCTGTTGTAGGGTCTTTTGCTCTAGCAGGTTCCAGTTCCGGTACATCAGGCATTGGCTGACTGGTGTCCATATAGCGCTGAATCAGGTTCCAGATGCGCTTTAACTCATCCGGTTGTTCGCTGGTGGTGAAGGTATGCAGAGGGATGCTGTCGGAGTAACGATGATACCGGTGTACCAGATGAAGTTGATAGCTCAGTATTCCCTGATGACTAGGGCTACTGACCAGATAACAGTCGAACTCTGAGAACGGGTGGCTGTAGAGCTCTTTATTGTTTTTGTAGCGAATTACATTACCGGTGCTACGGCTGAAGGTAAAGTGTTTGACCGCTTTCATAAACCAAGGCATGGGCAAGTATCCACGGCCCGAGGCTTCGAAGTACCCCCAGATTAGGCCGCATGGTAAAAAAATATAAATAAGAAAAAAAAGCATAATTTCGAAGAAACCAAGGAAATCAATGGTTTCGTCAATAAATACTAAGAAAAGTGTAGAAACAACAGATAAAGGAGCGAGCATTGTGCAAACGCCTTTAGAAATCGCAGCAAGGTAAAAGTAGATGAGCCCCCATTTATTTAACGACCCTGCACTGTACTGGTTCTCATCCCAATGGGTTTCATCTTTATTCTCTTCAAGGCGCTGTTTGATCTCGGCTGGCGTAGGTTCCTCAATCATACTGACGGGAACGGTTTCGTTGGCCTTGCTCCACGGTAGCGGATCGCCGCCCTGAAGAAGCTTTGTCAGGATTCCTAGCTCGGGACGTGGTTTCTGACAGGCAAAACTTTCACTGTTCCAGACCGTTTCTGGATAGGGCTTTATTTGTTGGAAGTCCATTTCTGTCCGTTCATCCCTTCGTGTTTTCAAGCTTGTGTGCCGCCATTAAAAAGATCGATCTCTGGGCCTAGAGAGGGCTTAAAGCGTTGCTCTGCTTGGAGTTCAAGTAGTGCCTCTGCAAACTCGTCATCATCCATGGAGAACCAGTAATTTGGTTTGCGATTGTTTTGAGCATCCCAAGCAGCAGTCGTAGGGTCTTTTGCTCTGGCAGGTTCCAGTTCTGGGACATCAGGCATCGGCTGGCTGGTGTCCATATAGCGCTGAATCAGGTTCCAGATGCGCTTTAACTCATCCGGTTGTTCGCTGGTGGTGAAGGTATGCAGAGGGATGCTGTCGGAGTAACGATGATAACGATGCACCAAATGAAGTTGATAACTCAGTATCCCCTGATGACTAGGGCTACTGACTAGATAACAGTCAAACTCCGAGAAAGGGTGGCTGTATAGCTCTTTATTGTTTTTATAGCGGGTCACCTTGCCAGTGCTACGGCTGAATGTAAAATGTTTGACCGCTTTCATAAACCAAGGTATAGGCAAGTATCCGCGGCCCGAGGCTTCAAAGTAGCCCCAGATTAGGGCTGAGGGGAGGAAAACGAAAGGTATAAATATATAGAGAGCTTCTTTTATTTCAGAAGCGCCCCAGTTTTCGAAGAGTATGAAGTGCAGAAGAGTAAGGACAGATGCAGGGCCTACGAATATACAAAAACCTTTACCTATTGCGGCAAGGTAAAAGTAAATTAATCCCCATTTATTTAATGATCCCGCACTATACTGGTTCTCATCCCAATGGGTTTCGCCTTTATTGTCTTGTAAACGTTGCTTGATCTCAGCTGGTGTGGGTTCCTCAATCATACTGACGGGAACGGTTTCATTAGCTCGACACCAGGGTAGTGGATCGCCTCCTTGTAGAAGCTTTGTTAGGATGCCCTGTTCGGGGCGGGGTTTCTGACAGGCAAAACTTTCACTGTTCCAGGCTGTTTCTGGATAGGGCTTTATCTGTTGGAAGTCCATTTCTGTCCGTTCATCCCTTCGTGTTTTCAAGCTTGAGTGCCGCCATTAAAGAGATCGATCTCTGGGCCTTGGGTGGGCATAAAGCGTTGCTCTGCTTGGAGTTCAAGTAGTGCCTCTGCAAACTCGTCATCATCCATGGAGAACCAGTAATCAGGTTTGCGGTTGTTTTTAGCATCCCAAGCCGCCGTAGTAGGGTCTTTGGCTCTGGCGGGTTCTAGTTCTGGTACATCAGGCATTGGTTGGCTGGTGTCCATATAGCGCTGGATCAGGTTCCAGATACGCTCTAACTCATCCGGTTGTTCGCTGCTTGTGAAGGTATGCAGGGGAATGCTGTCGGAGTAACGATGATAACGATGCACCAAATGGAGTTGATAGCTGAGTATGCCCTGATGGTTGGGACTGCTGACTAGATAACAGTCGAACTCTGAGAAAGGGTGGCTGTAGAGCTCTTTATTGTTTTTGTAGCGAATTACATTACCGGTGCTACGGCTGAAGGTAAAGTGTTTGACCGCTTTCATAAACCAAGGCATGGGTAAATACCCTCGCTCAGAGGATTCAGCGTAGCCCCAGATCAGACCTGAAGGAATAAAAACATAGAGCAGATATATGTATACCGGCTCGATTAAATCTAAATGTGTTATAGGTTCGTACATGAAAGGGAGAATAATCACAACCCCAATAAAGAATGGTAAGAACATTGTACAAATACCTTTACCGAAGACCGTCAGGTAAAAGTAAATTAATCCCCATTTATTTAATGACCCAGCGTTATATTGGTTCTCATCCCAGTGTGTTTCGTCTTTATTGTCTTTTAAGCGTTGTTTAATCTCGGATGGTGTGGGTTCTTCAATCATACTGACGGGAACGGTTTCATTAGCCCTGCTCCACGGTAGCGGATCACCTCCCTGTAGCAGCTTTAATAGAACTCCTTGTTTGGGGCGTGGTTTCTGGTTGCTGAACTGCTGACTGTTCCAGACGCTGTTTTGATATTTATCCTGCGCTGTTTCAATTTTATGCATTATAAGTCCTGTTTACTGTTCCCAGCCAAATTCATTAGCCCACCAGTATTCCCCTTTTTTAAAGGTTGGTGTGGTACTGGGGCTGCCGGCTTCTTCCTCTTTGTTTAACGGCGGGGTGGGGAAGGTATGTTCACCTATCAGTACAGGAATATTGTTAGAGTAAGAGGCTATTTCTGAGGAGTTATAGTCCATCATGATAATGCATATCCGTATGTATAGACCACTTCGCTCGCGAGTGGCTAGGACGCTACGCTTTTAGTGGCTAGCGCCCAAGTCCTTTCTATTTTTAAGCTACGAAAGGCTCGTCCGGTTTCTTCCAGCGTAATATATCTTCCGCTTGAAGAGGAATGGATTGTTGCTCTTTTGCTCTTCGCTTGAGTTCCGCCTGATATTGTTCCTCATCCATATTGCGCCAGAAGTGGCTATCACGGCCAGTTTCTTTGTCATACGCCGCTGTCGTAGGATCTAGATGGCGATAGGCCTCCGACATGATGTTATCCGGCATCGGGCGGCTGATATCCATGTACTGCTGCATCATATTCCAAAGCTGATAATACTCTTCAATAGGTGCGGTGAAGCCAAGTAAAGCGCCTAGGTCAACAGTATGCTTAGAGCCGTTGTAGCGATGAATTAAACGCATGGTGTAAAAGATCTCACCGTAGTTGCCTGGGTTGGAAGCGAGATAGCAGTCAAATTCATGGAAGGGAGCGGCGAAAACCTCTTTATCTTTTTTGTAGATATGTACCATGCCTGTTTGGCGGCTTAGCTCATAATCTTTACGTATTTTCATAAAGAAAGGTACTTTGCCGTTTCGGCCAGCGATTTTATGGTAGTAAAGCTGGAATAGAGCGCTAGAGCCAAAAAAATAGAAACAGAAGTTTAAAATTAATTCCCATGTTGCGATTACACGAGGATCGTCAATTCTGCCTTGTGAATAATCTACAGAAAATGATATACCTAGAGCTAAAATAGTTAAGGGGAAGAAAAAACATAAAAAAGTTTTGGTAGATGCACCTATAAAATAAAAAAGTGCTAAGCCAAGGTTTGCTTTGCCCTTGGTATAGTTTTGGTGATCCCAAGGGGATGCCATTTTCCTATATTTATAGTCGTCTAATTCAATTTCATCAGACAGTGAGTAGGGTACTTGTCCTGAGATTTGATTAAAGTTTAAGCGATCAGCATTAGCGAGCTTGAATTTTCCAAATACAGTCTGTTTTAACTCAGAAGCTTCAGACTCGGGAATATTCTTAGAGTTATAGGCAGTTATTGAATAGTGCTGGTCCGTCATTATGTAGCATTTCCGTATTTATAGACCGCTTTGCTCGAGAGTAGCTAGGACGCTGCGCTTCTAGTGTCTAGCGCCCAAGTCTTTGCAATATTGAATGGGGTCTAAGTAATTATAATTCTATCCGTACTAAAAAATTTCACACTGACTCCAGCTACTCTATTTCTTCCTTTTCGTCCGTTAGTGTCATCCAGCTTGAGTGCCGCCACTAAATAGATCGATCTCTGGGCCTTGGGTGGGCTTAAAGCGTTGTTTAGCTTGGAGCTCAAGTAGCGCCTCTTCAAACTCGACATCATCCATGGAGAACCAGTAATCTGGTTTGCGGTTGTTTTTTGCATCCCAAGCGGCTGTCGTAGGATCTTTTGCTCTGGCAGGTTCCAGTTCCGGAACATCAGGCATCGGCTGGCTGGTGTCCATATAGCGCTGGATCAGGTTCCAGATTCGCTTTAACTCATCTGGTTGTTCGCTGGTGGTGAAGGTATGCAGAGGGATACTGTCGTAGTAGCGATGATAACGGTGCACCAGATGGAGTTGATAGCTGAGTATTCCCTGATGGTTCGGGCTGCTGACCAGATAACAGTCAAACTCCGAGAAAGGGTGGCTGTATAGCTCTTTATTGTTTTTATATCGTGTCACCAAGCCAGTGCTGCGGCTGAAGGTAAAATGTTTAACTACTTTCATAAACCAAGGCATGGGCAAGTATCCACGGCCCGAAGCTTCGAAGTAGCCCCAGATTAGGGCTGAAGGGAGGAATATATATACTGTATATATATATATAGTGGTACTTAGATCTGAGTAGGTTACATCTTCATCGAAAAAAGAAGATACAAATATGAACAGGTAAAATGCAGGAGCTATCATGGTACAGATACCTTTACTGAAGGCTGTAAGGTAAAAGTAAATTAATCCCCATTTATTTAAAGACCCTGCATGGTAATGGTTCTCATCCCAGTGGGTTTCGCCTTTATTCTCCTTAAGGCGCTGCTTGATTTCGGCTGGTGTGTGTTCCTCAATCATGCTTACAGGAATTGTTGCATTAGCCTGGGTCCACGGCAGGGGATCGCCGCCCTGTAGAAGCTTTAGTAGAGCTCCTTGTTTGGGGCGCGGTTTCTGACAGGCAAAACTTTCACTGTTCCAGGCGCTGCCTTGATAGCTATCTTGCTGTGTTTCTATTTTATTCATCATAAGTCCTGTTACTGTTCCCAGCCAAATTCATCGGCCCACCAGTATTCCCCTTTTTTAAAGGTCGGTGTGGTACTGGGGCTGCCGGCTTCTTCCTCTTTGTTTAACGGCGGGGTGGGGAAGGTATGATCACCAATCTGTAGTTGGGCCCTCGTATGGAAATGAGCTTTATATTTGTAGCTGTAAGCGTTATTTCCTAGGAACTGGTATTCCATGTTGTCTCTAGGTACGGTTTTGTTGAATCGATAGAAGAAAATATGGCCGTTATCTCGCTTATGTTGATCGAGCAAAAGAGCGTCAGTAGAGTCGACCTGTTCGACACCCTCCGTTGGTTTATGATCACCTATGCGGCTGAATTTTTGGGTGCTAGTTAAGATGGCCTGTCGAGCATAGAAGTGAAGGGTTGGGTGCTCTGAGTTACTCAAGCCAAACAGGTTACTGGTGAGCCATACGCCGTGGGTAACGCCCTTGCCTGCCAATTTCCTGCGTTGCTCGTCGGATAACTCGATCTGATCTATCGGGTAGGTTTTAATCCGTAGGTTCATAATAAGGTTGATAAAATGCTGCCAGGCCTTGTCCGGTTGTTGCAGGTATTTATAGTCACCGGTTTGGTCAGGACGTGCGCCAAAGGGGCCGTTTTTAAGCCAGGTTTCCATGGGGCTGTCTTTAAACAACATATATAGGCCGAAGCCTACCAGAGCTATGGTTAGTCCGATCCAACCCAGAGGACTCATTAGGAAGGTGGCAGTATAGAGGCTGCCAAAGGTGGATAGGCCGGTTCCAATTGCGACCATCGCCATGGCTGCGGCAGCATCTTTATCTTGAGCGGAAATTAATAAACAGGTATCCCAAACGGCAATTGCTGTGGTTAAGGCTCCACCGGCCAGTCCGGCAATTTTGAGCCTGCTTAGATTCCTTTCAAGATGCAAACCTAAAGAGGGAGCGGAGAGGAATTTGATAGCACTTGGGGGTAACTTAATAATGGTCTTGGTTGTATATGTGGCTAAACGGCCTGTTTCTTGTGTCAGAAAGTTGGAAGCATTGACTAAAGCAACCCCTAGATCCAAAGCAGCACTAAATTGAACGGTTTTAGAATACAGGAATGATCGGCCTTCAGTGGCAGCAACAGTCCTTTGCAAATTGACGATCTCCAGCGCAACTATAAAGTAGGGCATTCCCAGCGACGCATAGGCTTGCCCAGCAGTTGCGACTTTCTTGGTCTGGGGTTCGAGTTTGTCTGCCAGATCAGCCTCTTTCATTAATTGTTCGGTCTTCATCTGGGTAATAGGGTTATTCTCTGGTACCACCAGCAACTTCAGATCGACTTTACTGCTGACGGCAGCGCCTTGTAGCTTGGTGCCTTTGAGGCTACGTTGATTGGTGGATGCGAGCAGTTTATCGTTACTATCCTTAAGTACGCCGTAACGTTTACCGGCTGCTCGCTTACGCTGCCCTTCGGTTAGGCCAAAACTTAGCCCCGCTTTTTTACTGTGTACTCCAACAACATTGGCACTTGCAATCGGTTCGCCGGAGGTGGGGATATAGGTTGCTTGGCCCATGCTATCCGGAGCCATCTGTTTACTCAGACGGAGATTGTCGAGGTAGGCGGCTCTGAATTCGACAGTTTCTACCATTTGGTTAAGGCTGGCGCGGGCATTAGCTTTGTTCTGCAGCGCTAGCATAGCCGTATAAAAACCACTGAGGACACCATCGGCGGTATTTAGGATGCGGCGGCTGATGCCAAAGCTGTCTTCACTGTTTTCGCTGCTTTTAATGTTATCGCCCAGCAAGAGTGCCTGATCACGGTTTTCTATTTGATCATCTAGCAGTAGGGTGTCACCGGCCCAGCGTGCAACATTGTTCGCGGTTGCTAGGCCGCTGCCGTCGTTTATTGGTGCGGGTGGGATGTAGGCTATTTCCAGTGGAACCTGATCCTTAGGTGGGTAGAGCAAAGCATGCAGTGGGTGGAAGATACCTTGGTTATAGAAATTGGCGATAATGTCATGGCCAGGCCAGTCTTGCGGTTGCTGGTTGTCTTGCAGCGGATCGATAGCGGCGAGGTTAAGGCTCAAGGCTTGGAAAGCATTACCGACGAGACGATAGGCACCAGGCGCTCCGCGGTCCAGACTGGTGAAATCCCGCACTGCCGCAGCCGTAGCCGGGTTATCCAACGTTTTTCCAAGGTTTTTTTGGAATTGCGCCATATCTTTATGGCAGCGTTGGCGCTCTATGGTGCGTAGTGTGCGCTGAAATACCCCAATAGGGCTGTAGTTAAAGCTATCTAAGTGTTTGTGGTTAGGGTTTTCTTCACCGTTGGGTAGTTTATCTGGCACTACAAAACGTTGCACCAGTTCGGCGCTTTGAAAGTATTTCTGCTGACTTGCGTCGTCCATAATATAGAATAGGCAAGAACTGACCTGCATGGCCATACTGGTGTGATGGCGGAGTTCGAAAATTGGGTCGGGTAACACAATAAGTTTCAGCTGGCGGGTTCTGGCATCGGACAAGTAGTCGATAGAACTGCGGGCTTGCCAGAGACTGTCTTCCTGACTATCAGCATTTAATTGTTTGTTGTATTGGGCTACACGGGCGCCGTATTCGTATCGCTGCTGAGTGCCATTTTCCAGTGTCGATAGAAGATCGCTGCTGTCTTGACGAAGTGCGTTGACCTCGTAACTTACACCGTCGTATAGATTGTATAGGTGGTTGCCACTGAGGTCGCGATTATAGAGGCTGGGATCGGCAAGTTGTTCTTCGATCTCAGGTTCACGTAGGCGCATCGTCTTCAAGGTGGTGTTCAGCTTGTCACCCAGCGTATTAATGCTTTGGTGAGTAATAACGCTGGTGCGTAGTTTGAGGATGTTCTTATTCTCAGGGTTTTCGAGAAAGTTCAGATAGGCGGCGCTCCACTGAACCTCTGAGTAGGCAACATGTAAATGCTGAGAACTACCATTGGCTTTGGTTGGTAGCCAAATATCTTTGAGTGGTTTGCCAACCGCTTTGCGTGGCTCTTTCTTAAATGGCTTTTCAAAGCCCTCTCGGTGCAGAGAAAGGTGGATGTCACGAAACTCTGGACCTATATTTTCCTTGTTTATTACCTCAATCTCGCGCCATAACTGATTGTCTTTAAAAATATAAAGGTAGCCATTACGCGTAGGAGCCATATGTTGCTCTGGGTATTGCGCTGGTTGAACACTAGGAAGAACGGTTAGAGGAACGACGGCTTGAAGATGATAATTCTGTTCGTGATTATTCTCTTTCTGTTGGTATTTCTGCTCATCGACTTTGGTAAACAGGGGCAGTTTGATTGGTCCACCTTCGTCACATTCAATGCTGAGCCACACGTTGCGTTTTTCGGTTTCAGGTGTCCAGTTCCAGCTAAAAACACTATAGCCAGCGACTTCGACTAACTTCTGTTTGGCTTCGATATATTCCTGTTGTACTTGATCTGTGTGATCGTAGAATTGAAATGACTGCGTGGTATCGTGGCTGACGCCATTGACGCTGATGAAAAAATCGCAGTCTAAACAGGAGCTCTTTGGACGTGACATCTGAATTATTCCTTTAATTCTCAAGCCGTCTGGTGACAGACGCAGTGTATAACGCTATTGGCTTCGCTGCCTTAGGCATGCGAAGTCTAAGCTATATGCATTTAAGTGTTAATAGGCAGTGTTTAGAATGTTGGTCGAAATCATAACAACAGCCGCGAAATCATATTGATAAAGTAGGTTTATGTTTGACTCTAAGATCAGGGGGGCCATTGAGAGATAAGCCAAAAGCTGGATCTGACCCAGAGAATTTCGATCATTCGTTATAGTTCGAGATCAATATTAAGAAGGTCAGCTCCCCAGTAAAGGAGGTCTTGTACCCAGCGATGGAATTTATTGTGTTCTGGGTTCAATGCACAATTCTTAGCTCGAAATATGTGATCCACCTTGCCATCTTCAAATTTAATATCTAAAAAATCCAAGTAGTTTGTATATGGATCGTACCAGATCAATATCTCTTTGCTTTCATCGTACTTGTGAGCAAAATTCCATGCCATTAGGGCTGATTTGGAGTTGTAATATTTATAGTAGTGATAATCATAGTAGTGTAAATATGTTTCTGACCTTGGATAGATCTCTGGGGTAGTTTTTAAACTATCAATTACTTGGGGGAAAGTATCTCCGATCTTTATGCCATAGCCGCCGCCCTCGGTTATTAAATCGTTAATCGATTCATATTTACATTTACCTATGCCAAACAATGTTAATGAGACTAATGCTAAGATCGCGGTTATGATCAAGTACTTAAAAATTCTCACAATTTTTCCTTAATTGAAATGCTTGTTAGGGGCTTTACACACCAGAAAGCTTCAGGTTAAAAGGCATGCCTATTCAAAGAGCTAGATACAGTAACTCGCTCTTTAAAAATTTAGCTCGATAGCCATACGCAAGCGTTGGTTCGAGGTTTTTTACCAGTAAAACTCCATACCCTGTTGTTGCATCCTTTCTAGCAGCGATAAACGTTGGGGGTTGTCTAACTTTTTAAGCTGGGCTAATAGTTTTTTCGCGTGATCAGGGTGTTGGTTGATCGCTTGGAAAAATAGATGGGTCATCTCTGTGTTATTAAACATGTCGAGGGTTTCAGCCTGTATGGTCAGTGCTCGTATGTTTTTGAATTCAGAGAGGCTTAGCTCAATCTCATCACTTGTTTGCCAGTTAAGGATCATTTGATCGATCGGCCCAATCTTTAAAGCTGATTGTTGTGTTTCGGTTAGCGCGTAATCTTGGTTGGTATTTACAACGTGTAGCTGGTTATCAGCTGCTTCATTAGTTTGGACTCTCCAAGCGATCTCATCTTGAATGTTTGCTAATGGTGAATACCAGATGATGGCGCTGATGCAGTTCATCCATTCAAGGGTGTCGGCTTTAGATGATTCCGAGAACAGGTAATGAGCCACGGCAGGCAGTTGGTAGTGCAGTACGCCTTTTTGCTCATTACCAAATTTTACGAACAATCGATTACGGAGCAGCGTGATCAACTGTGCAAAGCTAACCTCTGTTGGCGCATAGATTAAGATCCCTTGCCAACCTGTTTTTGTTTCGGCGTTATGTTCAAACACTTTTAGAATAGCGCTCTGTTCTTTGATTTCGCACAGCCATGGGCTGGCATGACTCAAAGATTCTAGTGGCGTTGTTTCAAATAGCGGCGCTCGATAAGTATCAGTGTTTGTATAGAGGTCGCGAAGCATCTCTTTATGAGGGCTTGCCAGTAGATACAGGCGCTGAGAACTCTCGATATCTGTTTTTAGTCGAGTAATTAGATTGTTAAGCTTCATTTATTGTTACCGCACGGGCAGTGGCTAAGTGGGCAGCTACCATCTGTTTGTAGCTGACACATTTCAGTAATTGGGAGGTTCGCTTGGCGATCACTCTCCATGCGGTGGGCCATAAGTGCAGATGAACTCCAGGGCGATTCGGTAGCTAACTGCGGTGTCACATTACCTGCTTTGTCTATATCTGCTTCAAGCGGTGGTGTTGGTGGAATAGGTGAGGCTTTTTGCGCCGAAGGTGCTGAGCCACCTGAGTTAAGGTTTACCTTTGCGCCATTAACCGTTACGCCGCCCGGGTTTACATTAATGCCGCTGCCACCGGCGGATAAAACCATATCAACGCCAGCTTCGAGTACGATTTTGTTACCCGCTTTGATATGGATATTTTGACCGGCACCGGTGGTTTGATTCTGTTTTATCTGGATATGACGTTCTTTATCGACAATGAGGTGCTGGTCATTGTCGCTTTGGCGATGGAAGTTACCGTCGGTTAAGGCGTTTTCCTTCGCGCGGAATTCACGGTATTCGTTGTTGATCTGTATCCAGTGATGATCTTGGCCGACCCATTCTTTGTGATCGTTTTTAACGCGTTGATCAAAGTCTTTTTGGGCATGAATAAAAACTTGTTCTTGAGCTTTTAAGTCTTCAATGCGGATTTCATTAAAACCTTCACCGCCTTTTGTGGAGTTGGTTTTAATGGTGCTCATGGTTTTGCGCTCTGGAAGCGGGTAAGGAGTGCGGTTTAAACCATGATAGACCCTGCCGGTAATGATAGGGCGATCTGGATTGCCATCTAGGAAATCGACAATGACCTCTTCACCAATACGTGGAATAAAAATGCCGCCGAAAGCGCCACCAGCGTGGTTTTGGCTGACCCGTATCCAGCAGGAGCTTTGTTCATCCATCTGGCCTTCGCGATCCCAATGGAATTGCACTTTAACGCGGCCGTGTTCGTCGGTGTAAATCTCTTCACCTTCGGGACCGGTAACAATTGCTGTTTGGGTACCTTTTATTTTGGGGCGAGGTGTTTTTCTTGCTGGGGTAAAAGGTGTTGTAAAAGGTATACCGTGAATAAGGTTGGTATATTTAGAGCCTTCGGTTGTTGCGCCAACTTCTAATACTTGTGGTTGCGCACAATTATGCTCAATATGAGTAATTAAATACTCAATATTGTGCGTTTCAACTTCGTGATCAGTTAATTCAAAACTATAGCCAGGAAGTAATCTATTAATATCTGATTCGGCAATAATATGTTTTCTAAAACTATTATTCGCTTGGTTTAAATTCGTTGATAAACCATCACCACGATCTGATTCAATAAACTCACCAGGGTATTCGTAGATCTCCAAAGGGGTATCTAGTTCGTGGCTATCATCAGAGGCTAAGGTGAGATTGGGCTTTTTAAAGTCGTAATCTCGGATGGATACTTTGCCACTTTTAACGGCCTCTCTATAGCGGAACTTGAAGATGTGCTGTTCGCGGACAGCGCCTTGAGCATCATGAAAGTAGGGGAGTTCTTTTTCGCCGCTAATCGGATGATTAGTTAGTGATGAATCAGTAAAAACAAGGACATGCTTGTCATAGTGGTGTTCGAAGTAGTAGAGAATCCCTTCGAATTCTAACAGGCGTTGAATAAAGTCTTTATCGCTTTCTCTGTACTGTACGCAGTATTCTCTCGGTGCATAGGAATTGCTAAGCTCAAAACGGAATTCATCAGCCTGTAGGCCTGATTCTGTAAGGGTTTGAGTGATGATCTCTTGTGCAGATTTAAATTGAAATATACGGCTGTTTATTCGATAACGAAGCGGCCATAACTTGGGAACAAGGGTGATGTAATAGGTGGTTTGCTTAACCCCGGTTTCACCTAGTTCTGCGGTAGAAATGATGCCGTGAATGTAGCGAGTATGCTCATTTTCATCGCAGCTTTGATCCAAAAGCTTTACTACTGCTGAGCGGTTTAGAAGCGAGACGAGGTCTATTTCTGGGTTTTCAGATACAACTTCTAACGATATTTCAAAGGCCGTTGAGAGTGTCTCAAAACCACTCATACGGACGAGCTGAAAGGTATCGTCTTGCTCTGCAATGTTAAAGAAAAAGCGCTCTTCATCCGCTTTCAGAAACATGTAAGTTCCCTCTTATGTTCCTATAGGTTGGGCCAGTAAAAATAAAGATGCTTCCCGCATCTAAATAAAGTTTGTCACCATAACCTAATGCATTAAATAAGTTAATTGTTTTTATTAGCAGGTTGTGTGCCAAAGAAATAATATTTATTTTTGAATTAATGTTCGTTTTTTTATTGTGAATAAATTTTCTCATTTACCCAAAAAAAAAGGGGTTTTATGGGGCTTTTATTCTCATTTATATTGCTGTATCTTGCCTGCACAAATTGATCCAATGGTAGTAAATTACATTAAGTAAGTAGCCTTGTTTCATTTAATACGGATGTTGGTTTTTAATGTAGGGATGATTTATGTCGGCTATTTTGCAGCTCAGACTTATTGCGTTTAGGGGATTGGCGCCAGCTGTTTCTCAAGTACGTGAGTTTGATCAAGACGAGGTTCTTATCGGTCGTGCGCCAGATAATGACTTTGTGGTCGAAGATCCTGAGCGTTACTGTTCCCGATACCACGCCCGTTGCTACCGCGCAGATAATCAATTCTTTGTTGAAGATACAAGCACTCCGGGTACTCAAGTTAATGCAGGGCATCACTTAGGAAGAGGGCATCGTCATCGCTTAGTGAGTGGTGATCTACTGCATATTGGGGAGTGTCAGATTCAAGTTGATCTTATCGAGTCTGCTCAGCCAGTAGCTGCCCAAGAAGTGGGTGCTTTTTCCATCGATGATTTCTTCTCTGATGGTGGTGCCTCTGATCAAATTGAAGCACCTGTAAATAAAGTTCCACCGCCTAATATTCCGCACACGACCTCTGCAGATTTTTACGATTCCATAGCGCCGCAAAATAATATGCCTTCTAGTCATGTTGATAGCTATGAGGTTGAGCCGCAAGAGCAGCATTTTGCTAATCCAGCTACATCCGTAAGTATTGAGCAGAATGCTGCCCAGGCTGTAACTATGCAAGCTGTAACTATGGATGATGCGCCAGTAGCGCCTGTCCCAGTAGAACAGCCTTACATTGAGCAGCATTTGAATGCTTATGATCAGGCTGTTGTGATGCCCGAGGTCAGCGCATCGCCTGTCAATTCACAGATCAGTGACGCGCTAATTCCTGAAGTGCAGCCGGTCCCTTCGACCGTACAACAGGCTCCAGCTCATGAGGCTGTAGTTCGGGAGGCTATAGTTCAGCAGGCTTCAGCTCAACAAAGTCAGGCCCAGCAAACTCCTAAAAGCGATGTTGATAGTTTAGCGATTAAAGCATTTTTACAGGGCTTAGATGTTCAACCTTCTGATCTTGTAGGGCGAAATAAAGAAGAGATTATGTTCTCTGCAGGTCAGATGCTGCGAGTTTTAACTCAAGGCATTATGGAGATTTTGCTTAGCCGTAATGATGTAAAAAAAGAGTTTGGCATGGATGTTACTCGTATCGGTGCTCAACAGAATAACCCTCTTAAATTTAGCCAGAACTCAGGTGAAGCGATGATCAAACTGCTGACTGAGGCGGAAGGCTATATGTCTGCACATGAAGCAGTTAAAGAAGGGGTTGTGGATGCAAAAGCCCATCAAGTGGCAGTTATGTCGGGTATGCAGAGCGCGATTGTGTCTATGTTAGAACGTTTTCGACCTGAATCACTCGAAGAGCAATTAACTTCGAAGTTTGTCCTTTCCCGGAAAGGGAAATACTGGGAGATGTATAAGGACGCATACCAGCAACTTGTATCTGAAGCAGAGGATGATTTTAGCGCTCTGTTTGGCGATGAGTTTACGCAGGTTTATCAGCAACAGGTTCGAGAGATCGAGTCGAGTTATTCGCAAGATTAATTTTTCAAAATCTTAGATTCATTGATTTACTGTAAAAGGGATTTTTAAGTAGTGAGCAACCGTAATTTAGTCACTTGTTATACCTCTGCATTGTTTGTAGGCATGTCGCTTTCTGTTAATGCGCAGACGCTGCCGGATGCGGCGACTCCAGGTGCAATCAGTGAACCGAAGCCTGATCTTCTAGTTAAGCCAAACAATGATCTTCAACTAAGTATTCCTGCTAAGAAGGATCGTCCGCTAGATCTTGATTCTGGACCTGTAATCCAAGTGAAACGGATATCTCTTTATGAACTTGGTGGTAAGGATAAAAGTCAGCAAGTACTTGTGGATAATCAACAGGTTAACCAGATTATTCAAGATAGTATTGATAAGCATGTAGATGGATTTACGCTTGGGCAGTTACAAAGTTTAACTGATCAGGTAACCAACTTTTATCGTCAACAAGGTTGGATTCTTGCGACTGTTTATTTGCCTGCGCAAGAAGTTGATTCTGGTGAAGTTGTCTTTCACTTATTGCCTGGCAAATTAGATTTGGTACGTGTGCAAGGTGAGTCGTCTTATTCTGTCGATCAGCTTACCCATCCATTTTCGGATTCGCTGCAAACCACACTGGATAAAAACGCTACAGAAGCTTCGTTGTTAACCGTTTTGGATTACCCCGGAATTTCTGTTTCGGGTGTTTTAGAGCCGGGCGAAGAGGTTGGAACGACTAACTTGAATCTGTCTGTTAACAGTGAAGATCGATTTGCAGGGATCATTTATCTAGATAACAAAGGTTCGTTTTACTCCGGTGAAGAGAGATTGGGTGCGGGTTTAATCTTTAATAACCCATTCGGCTTGATCGACCAGCTTCGCCTTGATGGAATGATCCAAAATAAGCCTCAAGCGGAGGGCGATGAATCAGTTGATCATGCTTTGTTTGGTGGTATCTCTTATACGGCTCGCCCTTTTGATCCCGCGTATGAATTGAGCTTTGAGCATTCTCGAAATCAGTATGACATTGGTCGTGAGCTGGCTGAGTTTGGATTTGAAGGTAAGGCAAAGCGTACTTCATTTGGTGTAAAGCGACAGCTGCGTAGAAGTAGGATTTTTAACGACTATGTTCGTTTTAATTTAAACCTGAATGATGCACAAACCCTTCGAGATGGTGAATCTGAGTCTAGAGATAAGCTTACGTCAGTGCAGTTTGCTTACAGCCTTGATTATACGGACGGTCTGATTGGAGGAGGGTATTCGGCATTAAACCTTGTCTACCGTAGAGGGCTGGAAAGTACGTTTGGAAGCTTAAGTAATGGGGATGAGCAGATCAGTCGATTGACCGACAGTGGTCGTGCGCCTATGGATTACTCTAAGTGGAAATTGAGTGCGTCACGCTATCAACGTTTTATTGCTAACACTTCTCTGCGCATGCGTTTGGATATGCAGTATTCAGCTGATCCTTTGGTATCTCTTGAACAATTTTCCATTGGGGGCTCGGATAGCGTAAGGGCTTACCCTGGCGCTGAATATATGGCTGATAAAGGCGTATTTGCCAGTATTGAATGGATTACACCGATACCTTTCATTGCAGAAAAACCAGCTTTCGGCAACCGCACTTGGGGCGATGTACTGCAGTTCTCTGCGTTCTTCGATTACGGCAAAGGCTATAAGAACGAAGCGCTTTCGACTGAGGAAGATGAGTCCGAGCTGTATGGCTCAGGTTTGGGGATTAGATTTGCCCCACTGGATAATTTAGAGCTAAACATCTCGGTTGCTGAAGCGGGCGCAGAAAAACCAAGCAATGGCCGAGAGCCGCAAATTTTTGCTGATTTGATTTTCCAGTTTTAAAGGGACTTTCTGAGAAAACTCAGGTTTATCAAATCTAAAAACGATTTTTCATTTTACGAATTAAGGCGTAAGCCACCAGAAATAAGAACGGATGCATATGAACTGGTCAAAAACAGCAATATCAACTTTCGTAAAGTCAGCCATGGTGGCGGGCGTTAGTAGTTCTATATTACTGCCGAATAAAGTCTTTGCGGGGCCTGCTGGTGGGGTTATTTCACAAGGCAGTGGCAGTATTAGTGTGAATAACAAAACGACCACTATCAAACAGTCTACTTCAGCAATGGTAGTGGATTGGCAGAGTTTTAACGTAGCTCAGGATGAGCTTGTTAAGTTTGACCACCCATCAGCTAAAGCTTCTACCCTAAACCGTATACATGATCAAAATCCCTCTCAAATTCTTGGTCGAGTGGAAGGTAAGGGTAGGGTATTCCTTGTCAATCCGAATGGTATTGTCTTTGGTGAAAACTCTACTGTAAACCTTGGAAGTTTAGTTGCGACCACCAAGCAAATTTCTGACAGTGATTTTATGTCAGGAAATATCAAATTACGTGATGTAGATGATGAAGGCGTCATTGTTAACCGCGGCACATTAACTGCTGCGACAGGCGGATCAGTAGTTCTGGTTGGCGATAATGTCGTTAATGAAGGTGTTATCCAAGCTGTAAAAGGTTCTGTTGTATTAGCCTCAGGTGAAAGCGCAACGCTGGATTTTGATGGTGATGGATTGCTTCAGTTCAAACTATCAGGTGAAGCTACAGAAGGTAAGACAGATACCGCGGTTTTGAATGCTGGCATGATCAGTGCCGACGATGGTTCTGTTCTTTTAACCGCTAAAGCAGCCCGTGATGTGTTTGCTAATGTTGTAAATAATACCGGTGTTGTTGAAGCCAAAGGCATAGATACCAGTGGCGGTAAAATACGTTTAGTTGGTGAAGGTGCTGATGTTCGTACTAGTGGTCAGTTAATAGCGACAAGTGAGCTGGGTACAGGCGGACAGATCGATGTGACAGGCGATCATGTTGCTATTGATGGTGGTGCTCTGCTAGATGTCTCTGGTCAAAATGGCGGTGGTCATATTCGTGTCGGCGGCGGTTATCAAGGTAATGATGCAGACATAAACAATGCTGAAAAAACATATGTTGCTGATACGGCGACATTAAAAGCCGATGCTATTGAATCTGGTGATGGCGGTGAGGTGATTGTTTGGGCCGATGAATTTACAAATTACAAAGGTTCGATCAGCGCGAAAGGTGGCTCACAAAACGGTGACGGTGGCTTTGCCGAAGTATCTGGTAAGCAGGCACTTAGCTTCACTGGTGATGTCGATCTAACTGCTGAAAATGGTGTTACTGGTGAGCTCTTACTTGATCCTGGATATATTGAAATTGTTAAGAATAGTGGTTATATACTCGATGACGATGTGGTATTCGATGGCGATACGAGTACAACTACGAAAATAGATGTAGATAACTTAGTTTCGCAATTGGCTACAGCAAATGTTTCATTGCAGGCTGAGGTTGATATCGATGTTAAGACAAGCATTGATACGACAGGTAATACAGGGGATGTGGCTTTTACCAATAACCTGACTCTGCATGCCAAAAATGACATTAATATTGACGGCGATATTTCGTTAAAAACAGGTGCAACTTTAACACTAAGAGCCAATGGTGATGTCGATGGCAATGGCAATATATCTCAGAGTAAGGCAATCACTGCAACTCACTTAGTTGTTGATGCAAAAAATAGCGCTGATTTAACTGACCAGAATAACAATTTTGATACTGTTTCGTTAAGCGGCGGGTCTGTGAATATCAGAGATGTTGATGGTGTTGATCTGGCCGCTGCGGACCTTACTGGTTCGTTGACAGTGAATGCAGGTGGGAACATTACTCAATCAGGCGTAGTAGACGTTGCTAGTGCTACTGCTCTTACTTCGGGCGCTGATATCACGCTTGATAACAGCAATAACGATTTCTCATCCATATCCCTTACAGCCGTCAATGCTCAGGTGAATGATATAAATGCATTAGATCTGGCTGCGACAACTCTTACAGGCTTGTTAGAAGTAACAGCAGAAAATGATATTACGCAGTCATCGGCTATTAGTTTAAATAGTCCCGCTAGTTTTACGTCTAACAGTGGAAATGTCATTTTAAATAATCCTGCAAATGACTTTTCATCTTTGGGTGTATCAGCTCTCAATGCAATTGTAGAAGATGCCAATGCATTAATACTATCTGATACTAATGTGGCTGGTGATCTGTTTGTGATAACAGCTGGGAACTTAACTCAATCAGCCGCGATTAATGTTGGTGGAACAACCGACCTAGACGTGGCTGGTGCTATCACATTAGAGAACGCTAACAACAATTTTTCTTTTGTTAATGCATCTGCGACAAATATTAGCGTGCGAGATGTGAATGCTCTTAGTGTTGCAGCTTTAAACACTAACAATCTTACAATCACGACCGGTGGCGCTTTAACCCAGACAGGCGCATTTTTTGTGTCTAATGAAGCGCATATCGAAGCAGCATCCACGGTTTTTACAGAAGGTAACGATTTTAACGTTTTGTATCTTAATGGTGGGTCAGCAACCATCAATGACATTAACAATGTCGTTTTAGGTAATACAGATTTAACACATGCTTTGACAGTCACAGCTGCTAGCAACATCACTCAAAATGCTGCTGTTGAGGTAGGTGGATTTTCCACATTGACAGCTACTAATATACTTTTAGATGACAGCAATAATGATTTTTCATCTGTTAAGTTAACAGCAGTTAATGCGCAAATAGCAGACCGTAATACATTAGTTTTTGGTGCTAGTGATATTTTTGGTGTTTTGAATGCAACTGCTGAAAGTCATATCACTCAATCTGCAGCTATTACTGTAGATGGAGCAGCAAGTTTTACTTCAAATACGGGCAATGTCATTTTAGCTGATGCTTCGAATGAGTTTTCATCTGTTGGTGTTTCTGCACTTAATGCAACTATTCAAGATGTGGATGAACTAGCGCTATCCACTTCCTCCATAACAGGGGATTTGTTGGTCACTACAGGTGATAACCTAACTCAATCGGGTGCGGTTGATGTAGCGGGTGCAACTGTACTTGCTGTTTCAGGTGATATTACTTTAGAAAGTGCTGCGAATGACTTTGACACTTTAAATGCTTCAGGCACAAATATTCGCGTGCGCGATTCGAATAATCTGATCGTTGAGGCTTTAAATACTACTGACCTTACAATCCATGCCGGGAATGCTTTAACGCAAACCGGCGGATTTGTTGTATCTAATGAAGCAAATATCCAAGCTACCACAGCTACTTTAACGCAAGATAACGATTTTAATTCTCTGTCTTTGAATGGTGGCACTGCATCGGTTAATGATATTAATGCTGTTGAACTCGCTTCAACGAATTTAACCGGTACATTAACTGTTACAGCAGCGGGGAATATCTCACAAAGTGGTTCAATTGAGGTGGATGGTGCTACCTCACTAACTGCAACCAATGCTGATATCACGTTAGATCACAGCAATAACGATTTCTCATCTATATCTCTGACTGCAATGAATGCCCAAGTTGAAGATGCGAGCGCATTAGTTCTAGCTTCAACTGATCTGACGGGTACTTTGGCCGTAACTGCAGAGGGTAATATCACACAAAGTGGCGACGTTGAGGTGGATGGTGCAGCTAGTTTTACTTCGAACAGTGGAGATGTCACTTTAAATCAAGTAGGTAATGATTTTAGCTCGCTTGGTGTATCAGCGGCGAATGCGACGGTTGTTGATGTTAATGCAGTAGAGCTTTCAAGCTCATCTGTCACAGGCGATTTATCAGTCACTGCTGGTGGAAATCTAACTCAATCGGGTGCGATTGATGTAGCGGGTGCAACTGTACTTGCTGTTTCAGGTGATATTACTTTAGAAAATGCTGCTAATGACTTTGACACTTTAGATGCTTCAGGCACAAATATTAGTGTGCGTGATGAAAATGATCTGAGTGTTGCAGCTTTAAATACCACTAATCTCACAATTACTACGGGTGGTGCCTTAACCCAAACAGGCGCATTCGTTGTTTCTAGTACGGCTAACATCGAAGCAGCTACTGCCACTTTAACGCAAGATAATGACTTTACCTCTTTGGCGCTGAATGGTGGTTCTGTAACGGTTAATGATATTAATGACGTTGTATTGGATACGACGGATTTGACTGGAAATTTAACTGTTACTAGCGGAGGCAATATCACACAAAGTGGTGACGTTGAGGTGGATGGTGCTACTTCACTCACAGCTGCAGGGGATATTACTTTAGATAATAACGGAAATGACTTCGCTTCATTAGCATTGGATGCCGTTAACGCAGTTATTCAAGACAGCACAGCACTCGAACTAGCAGTGACGACCATTACTAATGCTTTAACAGTTACATCTGCTGGTGATTTGACTCAGTCCGGTGTAATTGATGTGAATGGCGCCACTGTTCTTGCAGTTACAGGTGATATCACTTTAGAGAATGCAGCTAATGACTTCTCTACCATAGAGGCTACAGGCGCGAATATTAGTGTGCGTGATGCGAATGATCTTAGCGTTGCTGCTTTAAATACCACTGATCTTTCAATTAATACGGGCGGTGCTCTAACCCAGACAGGCGCATTTGTAGTTTCTAATAATGCTGCAATTGATGCGAATACCGCGACGTTAGCCCAAGATAATGACTTTGTTACTTTGTCTCTAGCGGGTGGGTCTGCAAATGTTAACGATATCAATGCGATTGAGCTTGGCGCGACTGATCTCTCAGGCACATTAACCGTTGCTGCTGGTGGAAATATTACGCAGTCGGGTATTGTTGAGGTTGATGGTGCTACGGACCTAACAGCAATTGGTAATAGTATTATTCTGGATAATGCGGCCAATGACTTTTCTAATGTAACTGTCCAGGCAGATACTCTTACTCTAGCTGATAGTAATGATTTAAGTTTAGCTGCGCTGTCAGTTGAAAACTTGACTCTCACTATTGCTGGGGCGATGACTCAATCCGGTGTTTTTGATGTTCAAAACACTGCTGATATCCAAGCTAACACTGCAACATTAAACCTAGATAACGATTTCAATTCATTAGCGTTAAGCGGTGGCTCAATTTCGATTAAAGATATCAATGGCTTATCTCTAGGGGCTACCGATCTATCAGGTAATTTGACCATTGATACCGTTGGCACATTGAGTCAAACCGCAGATGCAGAAGTTGATGGCCTTACTGATCTTACTGCTACAACGATTTTATTATCTGAAGACAATGACTTTACTGATCTGGCTCTTTCAGCGCAGGATGCAACAGTAAAAGACATCACAGCATTGCGTTTGGATACATCTTCACTGACAGGTTTCCTATCTGTAAATACTGGCGGTGACTTAACGCAAAATGGCGCGGTAACGGTTGCTGGCTCAACGACTTTTGCATCTGTTGGTCAGTCAATTGATCTTCAAAACAGCAGTAATGATTTCAATACAGTGACAGCGGTCGCGTCTTCTGTGAGCCTGAATGATAGTAATGATTTGATCCTGAATGGACTGACTGTTGACGATTTAGCTGTAACAGTTGTAGGCACGTTAACGCAAACGGGCGCCTTCATTGTAAATAATCTTGCTGATATTACTGGTAACCTAATTACTTTAGGCCAAGCAAATGACTTTAATTCGTTAGCCTTGGCAGGTGGCAATGCTACGGTAAATGAGGTTGATGAACTGAACTTAGATTCAGTCAATCTAACAGGCTCTTTAACCTTAACTACAGGCGGTAATCTTTCTCAATCGGGTACTGTTAACGTAGATGGAAATACCGATCTTGATGTTTCAGGTGTTATCACGTTACTCGATTCGAACAATGATTTCTCTACAGTTGATGTCATAGCGAATGAGCTACATATTCGTGATGCTGGAGATCTAAGTTTGTCTGCTTTGAACGTTGATGAATTAACAGTCATCACGGCCGGGCAGCTTACGCAAACGGGTGTGTTTGATATTGCAAATAGCGCCGATATAACAGCTGCAACTTCTATTCTTACGCAGAATAATGACTTTAATACTTTGGCATTAGCGGGGGGGAGTGCAACTATCACAGAGGCAAATGGTGTATTGCTTGAAGCATCTGATCTCACCGGTAATCTAACCCTCAATGTGGCAGGAGCGTTATCGCAATTAGGTGCTGTGAGCGTTGATGGCACAACGGATTTAACCGCATCGTCTATTTCTTTAACCCAGAGTAACGACTTTGCAACATTGCAGTTGGCTTCGGGTGATACAACTATTACTAATTCTGGTGGTTTGAATCTAGGTTTGAGTCATGTCACTGGAGATTTAAATCTGATGCTGGGTGGGGATCTAACTCAATCTGATGCACTCCAGATTGATGGCACTACCTCAATTACAGCACCTGGTTTTGATATTTATCTACAAAATATCGGAAATGATTTTAATAGCTTCTTTGCGAATGCTTCTGAGCTGAACCTCGTTGATAAGAATGATCTCTCGTTTGCTGGTTCATTTGTAAATTCATTGGATCTGGATATTACGGGTGATCTGACTCAAACCGACGGTATTACTGTTAATGATCTGGCTGATATTAGTGCTAATACCGTTTTCTTAGATCAGCCAAACAACTTTAATCAGATCACTATTACAGCTTCATCCGCTCTTATAGAAGAAGCAAATGATATTGATCTACTTTCACAATCTATTACGGGTGACTTCACGCTGACTGCAGATGGAGATATTACGCAATCAGAAGCGCTTTCTTTTACAGAAAACGTAGTAATTCAATCCACTAGTGGCGATGTTCTTTTAGATAATGCGCTTAATGATTTCACTTCTTTAAGCCTTGAAGGTGATCACGTCAGCATTGCTGATCAAAGTGATTTAGTGCTTACAAGTCTGGATGTGAATTCTCTAACCATCGATATTGACGGTGACCTAACCCAGACAGGTGCTCTAGCTGTAGCTGATCAAGCTGAACTTGCTGCTTCATCAATTAACCTTGGTCTTTTAAATGATTTTAATAATCTAGGCGTACAAGCAACGGCGGTAACGATTAATGAAATTAATGGTTTTACTTTTACAGACTCAACTATAACTGGAGCTTTAACTATCACTTCTATGGGTGATGTTGAGCAATCTGCTGCGATTAATGTCTCTGGTCACACGAATATTGATGCTTCAGGTAATGAGATCATTTTGCAAAATGCTGCGAATGATTTTGCGACAATAGAACTGACCGCCATTGATGCCAGATTGAGCGATGGTAATGATCTAATCGTAAGTTCAGCTATCGTTGATCAACTGATGCTTGATGCTGCAGATACACTCAGTCAAACAGGTGAGATAAGCGTTACTAATGGTTCAGATATTTCGGCTTCAGTTATCAATTTGAATCTAGGTAATGATTTTAATGGATTGGCTCTGCAAGGCGGGGAAGCGAATGTAAATGACATTAATGACCTAAGTTTAGGGCTGACTAATTTATCTGGTGATTTGACAATTACTGCAGTGGGCTCAGTCTCCCAGAGTGCATCTACGATTGTTCAAGGAAATACGGATATCACTGCTGCTGTGGTTAATCTGCAGCATGCAGATAATGACCTGAATACTTTTTCTGCCACAGCCTCTGAAGTGTATCTACGTGATACTAATGACTTGTCGGTCGACTCTCTAACTGTAGATGAAATAAGTCTTCGCACCGATGGAACATTAACTCAAACGGGTGCGTTTACCGTTGCCAATCTGGCAGAGTTTCATGTTGATAGTGCGGCACTAGATCAGGCTAATGACTTTAATCGCTTATCTATTAATGGCGGAAGCATCGAAGTTAACGATATTAATCAATTGGATATAGCTGCTTCTTCTCTAACGGGAACTGCTTCTATTACTGCAGCAGGTTCTGTGTCCCAATCGGGCGGGTTAACTGCGGATCATATCGAGTTAAATGCTACAGGTCATAATGTAGAATTGGATCATGTTGACAACAATCTTGATTCTTTTGCGGTTAATGCTGAAACAGTAGCAGTAAGTAACTCTTCGGATCTTGAGATCGCTGCGAGTACCATCGGTCAAAGTTTGACTATTACAGCAACAGGCGATGTTACTCAGTCGGAATCTCTTGATATTTCAACTTTTGAAATAGATGCATCTGGATTTGATGTAAATCTAACCGATAGTAATAATGATTTTGACTCATTTGCGGTAACAGCCAACACAGCAACTATTGTTGATCAAAATGGTATTTCTCTTGCCGCGTCTCAGGTTACAAGTGAATTTGATTTAACTGCAAATGGAAGTGTTACTCAGACAGCGGCCCTTAATACTGGCTTGTTGGACGTTACAGCTGTAGGTCAGACCGTTGAGCTTTCTAACGCTAATAACCAGCTGGGTGCAGTGTCATTGCAAGCAGATGCTGCCACGCTCGTATCCTCAGGTAATCTGTCAGTACAGAATGTAACGTTAACCAATTCACTTGATTTAACCGTAGCAGGGGATGTAACTCAAAATGGAGCACTGATGGTGCCAGAGTTATTTATCAATACAGGCTCAAATGACCTGACATTGACTAACTCTGGTAACCAGTTCGATCGCTTAAGTGTTAGAGGTAACCAAGCACGAGTTCGTGATAATGGAAGCCTTGAACTTATGGGAGTGAATGTTAGCGGCTTAAGCATTGTTGTGGATGATTCGCTTACTCAGTCATCTGGTACAACGATAAAAGCAAGTGATCGTCTATCTGTAACGGCAAATCAGATCGTTCTAAATCAAGCCAATAAGATCGATTCGGTTGCGCTTTCGGGGACTAATGCTGAGCTTACGAATGCTGCAAACCTTGAGCTAAGCAATATCAATTTAGACAATCTTTCTTTGAATGTTTCTGGTTCGGTGAGTAATACCGTAGCGAGTAATATCCAGGTGAATAATGACTTTGTCGTTTCAAATTCTGGAAATATTACCCTTGGTAACGTAGCGGGTGACAGTGTGAATTTTGGCGGGATCACGCTAAAGAGTAAGGGAGTAACTATCAGAGAAGATAGTGATACTTTGCTCAAAGACGTTACAGCTTCAAGTTTGACTTTAACAAGTACTGGTGACGTTAAAGATAATGGTGATTTATCGATCTCAGGGACACTCACCGTCGATGCTCAAGGCGACATTGAACTCGGTTCCTTTGGTCAATCCGAAGTGACTAAGTTTGGTGCAATTAACTTACAAGCCGACAATATTCGCGTGATTGAAGAAGACTCTATGATGATCCATCGTGCTAAAGGTGATGTTGTAGAGTTGTTTTCTGAAAAAGGAGCTATCTATACCAATGGTACAAAAATTGTAGCCAAGAGTGTATTAACACTAGATGCTGGTCCTAACCAAGATATTGGTAGTCCAAGTAACTTAATCAACTTCACTCTTGATCGAACAGGCTCTCTTACGCTTGATGCACGTAATGCTTATTTGACTCAGTCCGCGGCAGACTTCTCTCGACAAGTAGCACTATTCAATTCAACTGCTTTGATTCGCTCGGAAGCCAATCTAGTCGCGTTGACACGCTCTGAAGTTCAATTCTTAAGTTATCTATTAGGCGTAGATGACGCACTGTTCAATGAATTCGTAACTATCTTCGATGTGCAGGAAGATGGCATGTTGTTGCCAGAAGATCAGCGAGAAGAAGAGCTTTCTTGGTTTAGTAATGATGGTCGTTACCTAGTGTCTGTAGATAGGAATGAGAAGTTCGAAAATTTACATGATATGTGGGTTAAGTATGGTGAGATCTTCACAGTACTGGCTATGGATAATCCACGACAGAATGTTGGGTTGATGTAAAAGTAAGATAAGGGAATATCTGAAAAATGAGTGTAAATAAACCTCTTTTTTATAATCAAATTACAGCGCTGAGTCGCGAAACACATAGTGATCTAGCATTTGATAACGCGACTGGTTACCGATTTGCACAAGACACCAATTCGGTGCCTATCTGTGTAAGTGAATTTTCTGCAGCTTCTCGCTTATATCCTATTGTTTTTGTCCTTCAGAATAATGAAGTCGCACCAATTGCTGTGCTTGGTACCCAACCTAAAAAAAATGTTTGGGTTGATGAGCAGGGGCATTGGCTTGGTGATTATGTACCCGCTTATGTTCGTCGTTATCCATTTATTTCTGTAAGAACATCTGAGCATGAATCAACGCTTTGTATCGATGCAGCAAGCGATAAGCTTAACGTAAATCAAGAAGGCACAACGCTTTTTGATAAAGAGGGGGAGCAGAGCGAATTTCTTAAGCAAAGATTTCAGTTAGCCGAAGCTTATGAAACCGAAATGTTACGAAACAAACGTCTTTCATCATTTCTCTTAGAGCATAACCTACTAGAACCTGCTCAACTCAATGAAAAGACTGAGAACGTCAAAACAGTATTGTCTGGTTTTATGGTGGTTTCTAGAGCGCGCTTGGAAGCTTTGGATAAAGAAGTTATCGCCGAACTCCATCAAGAAGGTGCTTTAGAGCTGATTTATCAGCATCTATTTTCGTTGGAATGCTTTAACTCTCTTGCAAAAAAATGTTCGGAATCTAATGAAGTTTTAGCAGAGGGAGCTGCTTAATGGATCAACAAGAGATTCTCAGTCTCGCATTACCTTTAGAGGGCGGTAGCCCTGTTGGGCCAGATGTAAAACATGATGATGATTTTACAAGGCTAGAGGATGAATTGAGAAAAGGCGAAGGGATCGATATTCAGCCGATCGACTGGCCTGTGGTCGAGATTGTTTCCGGCAAGATTCTTAAGGAGCAAAGTAAAGACCTTCGGGTGGCTTCTAGGTTAGTGGCTGCGCTTTTCTATCGTCACAGTTTTAAGGGGCTAAATGCGGGTTTTAAGTTATTAAGAGACTTAGTTAATGCACCTTACTGGGATGATATTCACCCTAAAAGGCCTAAAAGCCGAGGTGCAGCTGTTTCTTGGACGCTGCAGAAAATTGATCGACCGTTTTCGGAATTTGAAACAACGTTAGAGCAAGCTACAGATGTAATTGAAGCTGCAAATGTATTTGTTGAATTAGATAACGCACTGGCTGAAAAGCTGGGTGATAAAGCGCCCAGTTTATTTGAATTCCGTAATGTCATTGGTCGATATAAGCAAGAAGCTGAATACCTCATTGCGGAAGAAGAGAAAAAGAAAGCAGCACCTGCTCCTGCGCCGCTTGAAGCAGAACCTCAGCCAGAAGCATATGTTGCTTCTCAAGCTAAACCCGCAGTAGAAACGAATCCAGCACCTAGTCAAACTGCGCCAGTGCAACAACAGAAACAAGAGCAAGCACAGCCAACAGTTAAAGCCCCAACACATGTCGCAGTCGCTGTTTCTTCAGCAGAAGATATCGCAAAGGCGCTACGTTCTTGTAACTCCACCATGAGCAAAGTAGCTCACCTCGTGAGAGGGCAAAAGTTGAGTGATCCTTATGCCTATTATCTTTTGCGTACAGGTATTTGGATGCAGTTAAGAGAGGTGGCTGCTGATGGTGTATTACCCGCACCAATGGGTAATAAATTAGCAGCGCTTCAACAGCTAGAACAAAACAAAGATTGGCCAAGTCTGATAGAAGAGTGCGAAAAAACATTCGCGTCAGGACAGATCTTTTGGCTATCCCTACATCGAATGGTTGCTAATGCTTTAGATGCGATGGGCGCTAAAGAAGCTGCTCAAGCAGTAAAAGATTCAGTTGCCATGCTGGTTTCTCGCTTGCCAGAAATTCTTACACGTACGTTTGATGGCGGGGAAGGATTTGCTGATGAGATGACCAAAGCGTGGATCGCCTCTTTATCTACTCAAAGTAATGAAACTGCAGCATCAGATAGCGGTGAATCACAAGAGAGCTCCCCTTGGCAGTCAGTTGCGGCTGAAGCGAAAAAGCACGCTATTAATGGCGAATTTGATCAAGGCTTGGCTCTGTTTAAACAAGGCATATTGTCTGTTAGCAGCTTACGTGAACAGGCTTATTGGCAGCTGGAGCAAGCACGTTTTTGTTACGAAGCTGGCCACCTAGAAATTGCACAGCCTCAGCTCACATATCTTCATCAAATGATCGAAGAAAAGCATCTGCAGCAATGGGAACCTTTACTGCATTTGGAAGTAACGAAGTTACTCGTTAACTGCCATTCCCAAGCGCAAACAAAGAAAAAATATACAACAGAGCAGCTAACTCAAGTTGACCAGCTTAAAGCACACCTGTGCTTAATGGATCCACTGGGTGCGCTGTCCATTCTTAAAACAAACTAATAAAGGAAGTAAATAATGGCTAAAGAAGGATCAGTTGCCCCTAAGGAAAGGATCAATATCGTTTACAAGCCTGCAACAGGTGACGCAAAGGAAGAGATCGAATTACCGCTAAAAATGTTGATGGTCGGTGATTACACCCTGCGTGAAGACGATGATGAAGTTGAAGATCGTGAACTGATTGACGTTGATAAAGCCAATTTTAACGACGTTATGTCTAGCCAAAAGCTAAATCTTCAACTGACTGTACCTAACAAATTGTCGGGTGAAGAAGACGATGAGATGCCTGTGGATCTTAGCTTCGATACGTTGAAAGACTTCGAACCAGAAGCAGTCGTTCGCCAAGTACCTGAAATGGCAAAACTACTGGAATTGCGTGAAGCGCTTTCATTCTTGAAAGGCCCGCTAGGTAACGTACCTGCTTTCCGTAAGCAGATTGATGAGCTGCTAGGCGATGACGAATCTCGTCAAAAGCTAATGGCAGAACTTGGTATCGAAAAATCTTAAGCCTTCGCGGCATTAGAGACAAAGGAATAAGAATATGTCTGAACAAGAATTGGTAGCGGAGCAGGGTGCAGTTGTAGAAGCAGAACACGGCTCTTTGCTCGATCAGATCCTACAACAAACAAACATGAAAGCGGGTGACGAGTCCTATGATGTTGCATCAAAAGGGGTTCAAGCTTTCATTGCTGAGATTTTAACGTCGAGTGAAAAGACTGAGCGCGTACAGAAGCAGCTCGTTGATGACATGATCGCCGAAATTGATGAGAAACTGAGTCTACAACTGGATCAGATTCTACATAACGAAAAGGTTCAAAAGCTTGAATCAGCTTGGCGTGGTTTGAAGTTTGTTGTAGATCGCACTGATTTCCGTGAAAACAACAAAATTCAGATTCTAAACGTATCGAAAGAAGATCTTGCAGTAGATTTTGAAGATGCATCGGAGATCACTCAATCAGGTCTGTACAAGCAGGTTTATACAGCTGAATATGGTCAACACGGTGGTGAGCCAGTTGCTGCGATTATGGCAAACTATGACTTTGAACATAGTGCGCCAGATGTAAGCCTTCTGCAAAGCGTAGCAAGTGTGTCGACTATGGCTCATGCGCCATTTATCGCAGCTGCATCGCCTAAGTTCTTTGGTGTCGATGATATTCAATCACTTCCAAACCTGAACGATATCTCTGCCATTTTTGAAGGCCCACAATACGCGAAGTGGCGTTCTTTCCGTGAGAGCGAAGATGCAAGAAGTGTTGGTCTAACGCTACCGCGTTTCCTTCTTCGTCTGCCTTATCACGAGCGCGATAACCCAGTTAAAGCATTCCGCTACAACGAGAACATTGATGGCGACCACCAGAACTACCTATGGGGTAACACATCATTCGCGTTTGCAACGCGTCTAACTGAGAGTTTCGCTAAGTATCGTTGGTGTCCAAATATTATTGGCCCGCAAAGCGGTGGTGCAGTAGAAGACCTTCCACTTCATCAGTATGAAGCGATGGGTCAGATCGAAACTAAGATCCCGACAGAGGTACTTGTTTCCGATCGCCGTGAATTTGAATTGGCTGAAGCAGGCTTTATCCCACTTACTTTCCGTAAAGGCAGTGACAATGCTGCATTCTTCTCAGCTAACTCTACGCAAAAGCCTAAGTTCTTTGGTGTGAGTAAAGAGGGTAAAGAAGCGGAGATGAACTACAAGTTGAGTACTCAGCTTCCTTATATGTTCATCGTTAACCGTTTAGCGCACTACATCAAGGTACTGCAGCGTGAAAACATCGGTAGTTGGAAAGAGCGTAACGACTTAGAAGAAGAACTAAACGTTTGGATTCGTCAGTTTGTTGCTAACCAAGATGGTGCTAGTGCAGAAGTGCGTAGCCGTCGTCCACTTCGTGATGCGAGCATTACGGTATCTGATGTGGAAGGTGAACCAGGTTTCTACCGTGTGTCTATGAATGTGCGTCCACATTTCAAATATATGGGTGCAGATTTCACATTGTCTCTAGTGGGCAAATTGGATAAATCCTAAAAGATTGGTTGCGGGGGACTGCTCTGTTGTAAACCCCCGCAGCCTGCTATGGAGAGCAAAAAATGCTGGAGTATTCGCTGTTACAGCGAGTTGCATTAGGTGACGAAGGAGCGCAACGATCTTTAGACGTGGGTGTTGATAAGCTTCGTCAATCTGTCCGTTTGCATCTACAAAACCTATTTAATGTTCGTTATGGCAGTGTCGCGTCATTGCCCGAATATGGTTTGCCAGATTTTAATGATTTGGATCTCAACTCCGGTTATATGCAGGCGGTTAAAGAGATGCGTAAAGCGATTAAACAGGCTTTAGATCTCTATGAACCTCGCTTGGATCAAACACGTGTCTCATTTACTCAAAATGAGGATGATCCTACCGATCTGCGTTTTGAAATTGTGGCACGACTCGTCGTTCCAGGAAGCCCTGTCCGCGTCAAATTCGAGACGATGATGGGTAACGATGGATTGTTTAAGGTACAGAGCTAACTGAATGGCATTTAACAAGTATTATCAGGATGAACTTTCATACCTCCGTGAATTAGGGGTAGAGTTTTCGCGTCTAAATCCAGGTTTATCAAAATACCTTTCAGAAGAAGGTAGCGATCCTGATGTAGAGCGCCTCTTTGAAGGGGTAGCCTTTTTAACCGGTCGACTTAGACAAAAGCTCGATGATGAACTTCCAGAAATTACACACTCGCTAGCTAATCTTCTTTGGCCCCATTACCTCCGTCCTTTACCTTCAATGAGTATTTTGGAGTATAAACCTGTAGCCAGTGCTTTGACGGAAGGGAAAACAGTTGAACGAGGAGAGCTCGTTAAAAGCGTTGAAGTCGAAGGGACTGCTTGTGAGTTTAAAACCTGCTATGACGTAGATATCTATCCAATATCGTTAACTGATTTAACCACGACTGCGAATAGTGATGGTACAGAGATGACCATCAAATTCGATCTAGAAACGACAGCGACTGCAGAAACTATGGCGCTTAAGAAACTGCGCTTGTTTCTACATGGTGATAGAGAGACTCATATTAGTCAGGCGCTTTATTTATGGTTGTTCCGCTATTTAGACAAAGTAACTGTTGAAGTTAATTATCGCGATGGTCGAGAAAGTTCTCGGCATGGCTTAGGCCCACAGGCAGTATCACCGGTGGGTTTTGCAGAAGATGAAGCCTTACTTCCTTATACAAACCGTTCTTTTGAAGGTTATCGATATCTTCAAGAGTTTTTCGCTCTACCAGAAAAGTTCCTATTCGTTGATATCAATACGGATGTACCAGCGCTAGCTGACCCTATGGTTGAAAGCTTTTCGCTTCATTTTAACTTTAATCGTCAATTCGATTCGCAATTACGCGTGAAGCAGAATCATATTCGTCTCTTTTGTACGCCAATTATCAACTTGTTTTCGCATGATGCCGACCCGATTAAGGTAGATCAGCGCAAATTGGAGTATTTAGTAAGGCCGGACTACCCACATCAAGATCATATAGAACTATATAGCATTGATGATGTGCTAGGTAAGCAGCGTGGTCGCAGTGATATCTATGAATACCAGCCTTTCGAGAGCTTTGAACACGAACTGCAGCAAAGTGAACAGCAACGTCAGATCTATTATACGCAGCACCGTAAAATATCAACTTTACAAACTGGCGTTGATAGCTATGTACGCTTTGTCGATCTCGATAATCACAAAGCTTTACCGGTCACAGAAACGGTATCTTTGGAGCTGACCTGCACTAACCGTAAATTGCCAGAAACGCTGCGCGCTGGTGATGTGATCTATCCCACATCGAATTCCCCAGAATTTGTCACCTTTAAAAATATTACGCGTGTAACCAATGCATTGCCGCCCCCAGTCAGAGAGGGCTTGCATTGGCAAGTGATTGCGAATTTGGCACTTCACTATCGGCCTTTAGCTAATCTAGATTCTTTGAAAACACTGCTTGCAAGTTATGACCTGAGAGCGATGTTTGATCGTCAGGCTGAAAGGGCGAGCAAGCAGTTACAGGATGGCATCGTCAGTATTGAGACAGAAACAATTGATCGTATTTCCAAAGGGCTACCTGTAAGAGCGTTACAGACATCCATGAAAATGCGTGAAAGCAAATTTGGGGCGAAAGGCATACAAGGTGAAAGCAGTATGTTTCTGTTTGCTTCTGTCTTGAGTGGATTCTTTGCTCAATACGCGCCAATTAACTCGCACCATCAATTGGTTGTTGAAGGGCTTGAAAATGGGGAGGTGTATCAGTGGAAGATACAGCCGGGTACGAAAACTCTCCTTTAGAACAAGCGTTAATTCGAGAACCTCATCAGTTTGATTTCTATCAGGCTGTGCGCTTACTCGAAAACAATGCGTCGGTGAAAGTAGGTTATCAAGGTTCTGTTGCCAATGAGCGGGTTCGTTTCGCTGGGCATCCAACCCTTGCATTTGCTAGCAGCGATATTGCTAAAGCGCGTCGAGATCAAAGCGGTAAGCCGGTTCTCGAGTCCAATTTTATGGGGTTGTATGGTGCTGCGTCGCCTATGCCTGTTTATGTGACTGAGAGCATTATCGCCGAACAGATGAGGGTCGAGACTCAGGATCATCAAACCTACTTCATTAAAAAAGAAGAGCAGCTTCAACGCTTAAGGGATTACCGTTTAGATATCTCTAGTCTGCTCAATGAAGCATCGGAAATTAAAAAGCAGGTTAAAGCAGGTGCGCTTTCGGCACGGGAATTTAAAGAGAGCGAATTAGAGCGCTTACGTGGCATCGAATCGCTGCAAGATATTTTAGGCAAAGCGGATTACCAAGCATTCAAACATGGAGATATGTTACTCCAGCTTTACGATGCTCCAGCTGCAAGGCAGAGAGATTTTCTCGATCTCTTCAATCACCGTTTCACGTCGTTACTTTATCGTGGCTGGTCTAAATATCAGCCAGGTATGCAATACCAAAAACAAGCAGAAGACCCATTTTCGCAAGGTCTATTTGCCCTGATGGGCGCGCCTAATAAGCAAGCACGAGAAGCGTCAGCAATAAACTGGCCGCGTTTATTAGGCTATGCCGGTGTTATAGGGATGAATTCTGGCTCAGTCAGTGTGATGACAGCTGTAATCAGTGGCTATTTTGGTCACGTTCCAGTGCGCGTTAAAGAGTATGTCGAGCGCTGGGCAAACATTCCGCAAGACCAGAGGAATAGATTGGGTAGAGCCAATATGACACTGGGCGAGGACCTCTGTTTAGGTAAAAGAATTAAAGACTATTGCGGCAAATTTAGAGTGTGTATTGGGCCACTCGATTTCTCTTCTTTCGAGAATTTTTTGCCAGATGGAAAAAACCATAAAGCGTTACTGGAGTTGATCGATGTGCTAATGCCAGAGCAACTCTGTTTCGATATTGAACTGATTTTAAAAGGTGATGCAGTACCAGCCTTTGGGCTAGGTACAGCGCATACGCCCAAGTTGGGTTGGGTAGGCTGGTTAGGAAAAACTAACGGTGAAGACCAAAGTGTTTTCTTTACGCCTCATCACAAAGGACAAACGGATATTTAAGCCATTAGCTCGGCTTATTTCGGAGAAGGACAAATGGACAATATAAAAATGAAATCCCTAATGGGGCGTTTAAATAAAAACTGCACGCGCGCTTTAGAAGCTGCAGCGGGTTTAGCTGTATCTAACGGTGCTTATGAGATCAGTGTTGAGCATTTTTTACTTAAACTGCTTGAGGATGATAACGACCTGGCACAGGTTCTAGTCCACTACAACATTAATGTAATGCACTTTGTTCGTGACCTGCAACATGCAGTAGAAGCGGACAACAAAGGTAACACCGGTAAACCTGTGTTCTCACGTACCTTAATGGGTTTATTTGAGGATGCATGGTTAATCTCTTCTCTAGAAAGGAACGATTCCGAAATTCGCAGTGGTGTATTGGTATTGGCGATTCTGTCTAACCAACGCCGTCATGGCATGGCTAGCTATTGCGATCACTTCTCTGATGTTTCATTTGATGATCTGTTAGCAAATTACGATCAGATTGTTGTTGAATCACCAGAGCATATTGCGCAGCAGGCAACTAAAGCAGAGCCAAGCGCACAGCAGTCAGATGTCGATATGGGGCCGTTGCAGAAATTCTGTACCCATTTTACGGCACGTGCCCGTGAAGGCTTGATTGACCCTGTATTTTGTCGAGATGTCGAGATCCGCCAGATGATCGATATCCTTGGCCGTCGCCGTAAGAACAACCCAATCTGCGTTGGTGATGCAGGTGTAGGTAAAACAGCGGTTGTGGAAGGGTTAGCACTCAAGATTGCTCAAGGTGAAGTGCCAGATGTACTCGCAAATGTTGAGCTATATGGTCTAGACCTTGGCTTGTTACAAGCGGGTGCAAGTGTAAAAGGAGAATTTGAAAACCGCCTAAACGGTGTCATTACTGCGGTAAAAGAATCACCTACACCTATCATTTTATTTATAGATGAGGCGCATACCCTGATTGGCGCTGGCGGTGCAGCAGGTAGTGGTGATGCTGCGAACCTTTTGAAACCTGCTCTAGCGCGTGGTGAGCTACGTACAGTAGCTGCAACGACCTGGTCCGAATATAAAAAGTATTTTGAAAAAGACCCAGCACTGGCGCGTCGATTCCAGTTGGTGAAACTTGATGAGCCAAGTGTTGATCAGGCAGTAACGATCATTCGTGGTCTACGTGAGACTTACGAAGCAGCTCATGGCGTATATGTAAGGGACGATGCTGTAGAAGCCGCTGCAAGCTTATCTTCTCGTTATATTTCGGGTCGACAACTGCCAGACAAAGCGGTTGATGTATTAGATACAGCGGCTGCGCGGGTAAAGATTAGTATTTCTTCTGTTCCTGATGGTGTCGAAGATGCCGAACGTCGTATCCAAACATTACAACGTGAAAGAACAGCTTTAGAGCGAGATATTGCGTCTGATGTAATCGCTAATGAAGGACAGCTTGAAGCCTTGGACAAACAGCTAGATCAATCTATGACCGAACTAGCTGTGCTTAATGATCAGTGGCAAAAAGAGAAAGAGGTGGTAGAACGCATTCTTGATCAACGCCAGCTCTTAGCTCAAGCACATTTGGGACAATCTGATGAAGAGATCAGTCAACCCATTGATGAAAATCAGATTAAACAGCAGATCCGTAAAGATTTAGATAAGTTAGCTGAAATTCAGGGTGATAATCCTCTGATCCATTATGAGGTTTCACCTGATGTTGTAGGTAGAGTTATCGCAGACTGGACCGGTATTCCACTGGGTAAAATGGTGCGTGATGAGGCCGCTTCAGTTTTAACACTGGCAGATAATTTGAAGCAGCGTATCCGAGGTCAAGATCATGCCGTTGCGGCAATTGATCGTGGTGTCCGTGCTGCTAAAGCCGGTGTAAATAATCCAGAAACTCCGATGGGCGTGTTCCTCTTAGTTGGTCCGAGTGGTGTCGGTAAAACCGAGATGGCCCTGGGTGTGGCTGATATGTTGTTTGGTGGTGAACGCTTTTTAACAACCATCAATATGTCCGAGTTCCAAGAGAAGCACACTGTTTCACGGCTAATTGGCTCACCTCCAGGCTACGTCGGATTTGGGGAAGGTGGTGTTTTAACAGAAGCGGTGCGTCAAAAACCATATTCATTGGTGCTTTTAGATGAAGTTGAGAAAGCTGATCTAGAAGTAATGAATCTGTTCTATCAGGTGTTTGATAAAGGCATGCTTTCTGATGGTGAAGGGCAGTTAGTTAACTTCAGAAATACAGCCGTTTTCCTTACATCAAATCTAGCGACAGACATCATCACCGATATGTGCAGCGATGGTAAACGTCCAGATCCTGAAGAGCTTATCGCTGCGATACGCCCTGTTTTAAGTAAACACTTCAAGCCTGCGTTATTAGCTCGTATGCAAATCGTACCTTTCTATACGATCGATGCGTCTGTGATGTCGGATATTGTCCGTCTGAAATTGAACAAGGTTGTGAGCCGTGTTGCGGACAGTCAGAAACTGGAGATGACCTATAGCGATGCCGTGGTTGAAACGATTGCAGCGCGTTGTAAGGAAGTCGAAAGTGGTGCCCGAAACATCGATCACATTATAAACGGATCTTTATTACCTCAATTAGCGACCGAACTACTTGAGAATATGAATGAAGAATCCCGCTATACCCATCTTGATTTGGATCTAAATGAAGACGGTGGATTTGTACTCAATTTTAGAGAAGGTCAAACGCAGTAATGGATTACTCAATTGAAGATTCTGTATTAGCGCTAGAAGAGCTAGTACAGATTAACCTTTCAATAACACGCGAAAAGGATGTTAAGCGCCTGTTAGATAAGATTCTAACAGCCGCGCGCAAACTGACGGCTGCTGAAGCCGGCTGCGTTTATATTCTGGATCGTAAAAAACGCTTTTTAATTCCAGAAGTGACTCAAGGTGAGTGTTTAGTCAAGGTTAGTCATGAGCTGAAGCCAGTTGATCTACATATAGATCAACGATCTGGTCATACTGATGTTATTTCGTGGGCGGCGCTATCAGGTCAGATCGTAAACATTGCCGACGCTTACCAATACAGTGGTTTCGATTTTTCTGAGTTGTACCGCTTAGATAAGTTGGCAGAGCAAAAAACTAACTCCATGCTGGTGGTTCCTTTAACTGATTTTGAAGGCGTCAGCTTAGGGGTTATGAAGCTCTATAACCGCCGGGTTGATGAAAATGGCGAAGTTGAAGCATTCCCAGATCAGATCGAAGGCTTAGTTAAAGCCTTTGCCGCTCAAGCCGTTGTGGTTGCAGAAAATACCCGTTTACTTGCAGACAATCGTGTTCTGATAGAGCAATTAGATAAAGCTAAACAGGTTCTGGAAATCGAAAACCAACAGCTTAAAGCGAGCATGGGTGGCACGTTAAAAGTCGACAATATCATTGGCGATTCCCCAGAGATGCGCAAGGTATTCAACTTGATGGAGAAGATCGTCAGCACCAATGCAACGGTCTTTATCCGTGGTGAAACCGGCACAGGTAAAGAGCTTATAGCGTCTTGTATACATCGTAATAGCGCGCAAAGAAGTAAACAGCCCTTTGTTGCTCAAAACTGTGCTGCGTTACCAGAAGAACTCCTCGAGTCTGAATTATTCGGTTACAAAAAAGGGGCATTCAGTGGTGCATCTAGCGATAAAAAAGGCCTTATCGAACTAGCCAACGGCGGTACGCTTTTCCTTGATGAAATCGGTGATATGCCGCTTAAGTTACAAACCAAACTATTAAGGGTTTTACAGGAGCGAGAGGTAAGGCCATTAGGTGCATTGCACCCAGTCAAAGTCGATATTCGTGTCATTGCTGCTACTCATCAAAACCTAAGCGAACTGATCGATAAAGGTGAGTTTCGTGAAGATCTGTACTATCGCCTCAATGTATTCCCAATTGATCTTCCAGCGCTAAAAGATCGCAGAGAAGATATACCAGCATTGGTTCATTACTTTGTTGGACATATTGCAGAGCAATACAACAAATCCATTTCAGGTATAAAGCCTGCAGTTTTAGATGTAATCCAAGCTCAACCATTGCCAGGGAACATCCGCGAGCTACGCAATATCATCGAACGTGCGGTTCTATTAGCGCCGGATGATGGCGTGATTGAGTTAATACACCTTCCAGATGAAATGATCCGAAGCAAACGCCAAGCGGTTCAACAGCCTGATGTGTTCTGTCTTGAAGGCGATAGCTTAAAAGACACTATGCAACGCCTTGAAGCCAAAGTGATTGCGGACAAGTTACAAGCGCATAAAGGTAATCAGACCCGTACAGCTAAAGCCTTAGGGGTTTCAAGACGATCTTTGGTTGAAAAATTAAGTCGCTATAACCTGCGAGAAAATTCAATGGCCTGCCATTAATTTTCAAGGATGATGTATGAAAAAATTAAGCGTTTTATTTATCACAATCGGCGCTTTGTTGCTTTTTGTCAGTGCTTTTTTAATTTTTAAACAGCAGGACTTTTTAGCACATGCCTTAACTTCAGAAGGGCAGGTTATTCAGTTGGTTCAGACACGGTCGGGAACCTATAGCCCTATTGTGCAGTTTGAATCACATCGGGGTGAAATTCACCAAATAAGTTCCACGAGTAGTAGTAAGCCTCCAGCATATGATGTGGGCGAGAAGGTCACAGTTTATTACGAATCTTATGATCCAGAAGGCGGGGAAATATCTGGTTTCTTTTCGCTTTGGGGAGTGCCTACGATTTTAGGGAGTATAGGTTTAGGGTTTATCTTAATTGGAACAGTTTTTATATTCCTATTGAGTGATAAATCTCGCCTTCTTAAAAAATTGAAAGTTTCAGGGATTCGGGTCCAAGCACAGGTAGAAAGCATTCAATTGAATCACTCCATTGTGTTTAATGGTCAGCACCCTTATAGAGTTTTTGCTAAGTGGAATGATCCACATTCAGGAGAAGAAATAACCTTCGTGAGTGTGAATTTATGGTCGGATCCAAGCGATCAGCTTACTTCCGAGTATGTCACTGTTTTTATGGATAAAGATAACCCCCAAAAATACGTTATGGACTTAGCTGCAGCAGTTAATGGCTCGAATAATAAAGAGCAATTGGCATAGCTATTGCTGTCTTTAAAGCAAAGGCAAAAGTAAACGCATTGTATCTGAATGCGAAAACTGGATGGCTGGTTAAGCAACAAAAAGTTGTTTTAGACGCAGTATAAAAATGGATTAATGGGTACAGGGACGATCTAAACGTGTTTTTAAAATCAAACGAAGAACGTTTTTTCTTTGAAGCGCATGGCGTAGGTGATGACTTTCACCTCGTCAGGATGACAGGAAAAGAAACTTTATCTCAAAGCTTCCGTTTCGAAGTAGAAGTGGTTTCTAAATACCCTGACATCGAGTTAACACCTACGCTAGGTCAAACCGGTTTAATTACCCTGCATGATCAGACCAATGCCGGAGAGCCTTATACCCGTTACATTCACGGTATCGTTACAGAAGCAGAGTTAGAAGAAACTAACCTACGCCAATCGACCTATCATTTTGTTGTCGAGCCTAAAACCGAACTGCTTAACCTCCGATCAGGCTGCCGAATCTTTCAGCAACAAACTACGCAAGAGATTGTAACCACGCTACTCGAAGAGGCTGGTTTCTCAAACGATGAGTTTGAATTTAAGCTGCAAGAGTCTCATCCGGCGCGTGAATACTGTGTTCAGTACAATGAAACCGAACTTCATTTTATCCAACGTCTATTGGAAGAAGAGGGTATTCACTACCACTTTGAACATGAAGAGTCCCTACACCGTATTATCTTTAGCGATAGTTCGGCGTCTCATCTACCCATCCCAAATGAAGCGGTTATTCCTTATTTCCACGATGCTCAAGGGGCATTGCGCGAGCAGCATATCTTTCGCTTTGATTACACCGAAGAGGTTGTTTCAGGCAGAAGCCAGATTAGAGATTATGACTTCACACGGCCAAAGCTGAAGCTGAAATCCTACAAGCAAGCTGAATTGGATGAGATGTTGGAGGTTTATACCTATCCGGGACGATTCCAAACCACTGATATTGGTGATCACTACGCGCAAGTGCTATTGCAATCCATTAATGCCAAAAGAAAGATAGCGGTCGCAGAGAGTGATGTTAATCGCCTGATTCCAGGGCTCAGCTTTACCTTAGATGAGCACGAAAGAGATGAGCTTAATATTGAGTATTATATTACCCAGGTAGAGCACAAATGCGCGCAGCCGCAGGTGTTGGAACAAGGGTCAACGACAGAAGGCTCTTCCTACAGCAACAGAATTAAGGCGATTCCATTTGATGTTCCTTTCCGTGCATCGCTGACCACACCTGTACCCATTGTTCACGGCTGCCAAACCGCGATTGTCTGTGGCCCAGAAGGCGAAGAGATCTATACCGATCAGTACGGACAGATCAAAGTACAGTTCCACTGGGATCGTATCGGTCAGCGAGACGAGCATAGCTCCTGCTGGATGCGCGTCAGCCAGCTTTTTGCCGGGAATCAACGCGGCAGTATGTTTATTCCCCGTATTGGTGAAGAGGTACTGATCGATTTCCTAGAAGGTAATCCCGACCGTCCGATCGTAACCGGCCGTTTGTATCACGGTTTAAGCCGCTCACCTTATCCGCTACCCGATAACAAAACTAAAAGCACCATTAAAACCAACTCAACCAAAGGCGGAGATGGTTTTAATGAGATCCGTATAGAAGACAAAAAGGGTGAAGAGCAGATCTTTACCCATGCTGAAAAAGATATGGAGCAAATAACCCGAAACGATCATAAAGAGTGGGTAGGTAATGAACACCATAAAATCGTTGAGAGTAACGAATATCGCCATATCAAAGGTGATGAACATGTTAAAACTCAACAGCGATATAGCCGCCGTGTAAATGGTGATATGCACTTGATCATCGGTCAGGACCACCAACTTAAAGTCGCCGAGAATCAATATACCTATGCGGGTGAAGAGCTTCATTTCACCACCGGTGTAAAACACGCCCTAGAAGCGGGTGTAGAGATCTCGTTCAAAGCAGGTGGTAGTTTAGTCACGATTAACCCCGGTGGTGTAACTTTTAATGGCCCACAAGTCACACTAAATATGGGGGGCGGGGGTAGTGGTAAAAAAGCTGCACCTATCAGCCCTGCGCAATTAATGACGATGGAAACACCAGCTCCTTTCTGCGAAGAGTGTGAAGCTTGTAAGGATGGCAGCTGTGCAATCTGAACAGGTACTGTCACTTCGGGATCAAATTGATCAGTTAGAAGAAGAAAGCTCAGAACAGCTCAACTACTTTTGTGTACTGAGTGGAACGTCTAAGAGCAATGGTTTAGAAAATTTCTATAAGTTAGGGGGCAGTGGAGCGAAACCGCTTTGGCTGAATACTCCTTATGCCGATTGGGAAGAGGTCATGCCTTACCTCGTAAACATCGACAGTGACAGCCCATTTATTGACTGGTTGGAAGCACAACAGCAAGTTTTTCCCGATTGGGGGCTGTTAGTGGCTAGCTCGTATGGATTTGATGAAATTTTCACTCATTTCGAAAGCTTGACCAAAGTATTGACGCCCAGTGGTAAAGAAGTGTTTTTCCGTTATTGGGATGCGCCGCAATCTCAACCGGTTTTAGCCCTGTCGGATGAGCCAAACCGAGCTGAACTTATGGGGCCCGTCAGTTATTGGCTTAGCTCGCAAGGAGGCATTGAGCATCCGAGTGAACCGCAAGTAATAGGCAAACGTTTCCCTTGGTGGATGTTGAGTGAAGCACTGGCTTTAGCACTGTTCAAGCAAAATCCTGCAGTAGTAAAGCAAAACTTAAAACAACGTTTGATCGACAATCATTACGATTCTATCGATGGGATGAGTGAATCGCTTCTGGATGCAAGGTTAGGGGCTTTTATTAAAAACAGACCCGATGGAAACGTTGAAGAATTATTAAAATATTTATCGCGTTGGCAGCGCTGAGTTCTGCACATACGAAATAGGGAAGTGGGCATGGAATCTAGTTTTGATTACCAATCGATGTATAACACCATTAAGGAAGATTATCGCAAATGCATCGATGACTACCGCGATATGAGTGATGCATTTTTACTGGGCTGGTTAGTGGATATGGAACAGTCCATCAAAATACAGGATTGGGAAACTACGCAATCTATCGATGATAATGATTCCGTGAGTCGTGATGTGATTGCTTGTCCACTAGATGGGATTATTAATGTTGTTCATCATTTTGAAGCCCAGTCATTTATACCCATCAGTGGAACAATTGTGACTATCTATGAGGATACGTGGCCCACGAATACGTTCATTAAGAGCCTCCCAACAAATGCTAACGGCGTTGCACGTTTTGAGCTTGATAAGCTGAAATACGCGGGTAAACCGTTAGTTATCAAGGTAGAACCAGACCTTAATCAGTCACATGTCGATGAGCTTTTTGGTAGTTATGACAGCTTGATTGAGAAATTATTAGCCTGGCTGGATGATAAGTGGACTTCGGTACAAGTGGCTGCATGGACTGATTATATAGCCAATCCTCTGAATGCGGTTGACGCTCTACAAGAGTTCCTCGATGCGTTTTTGGATGCCATCAAAGACGTGTGGGACGATCTGAAAATGATCTTTGAGATGTTGACTCATCCTGAAAAACTTTTTGACGTGATACAGAAATACTGTGATCCGGCAGAAATGTCGAAACTGTTAGAAAGCGCTAAGCAAGAAGTTGAAAAAATGCTGATTTTGCTCAAAGACGAAGCGCGTCTCTTTCTCTGCATTAATGCTATATACAGTTGGTTACGAACCTTTACTCCTGCGCAAGTTTTTACGATTGCAGCTTCTGCCGCGGCGGTACTCTTGGTGGAGGTCATACTGAATTTGATAATGCCGGGAGGCATTTTTCGAAAGATTTTGACCAATTTCGATAACACTGAAGACCTAATAAGAGCGCTAAGTTAATTATGGCTACAAAAAACGTAGGTAAGCATGGTAAAGGTTCAGGTGGAAATAAGCCGTCACGGAAAAGCCCTGACATCCTTAAGGGGATGAAGGAGGCCGTAGATATCTGTGTTAAAAACGATGTTGAGGCAGAGGCTGTACGTAAAAAAGTGTTTACACACTCGAAAGAGGAGAGCTTTAGTGGTCGTGGTGGGGAAGATATAAACAACGGTCAGCTAGGTGAAACAGTCGAGGGTGCGAAAGGTTTAGCGCACGACCCTGTGCAATCCAGTCAAATAGGAACAGTAAACAAAACGCCTAGTGAAGGGAGCGCCAGCACCGACGGCAATGGCGATGCAACTCAATCAGCGTCGGATACTAAACAACATGGCTGCCCGGTCTCGATGATCAATGGTGAAGAGCTACTCACGATCACTGATGTTGTATTACCGGGACCTTTGCCATTTACATTTTCCCGCCTCTATCGGACCACAGCACTGAACAATGATATAGGTATGGGACCTGGCTGGTCTCATAGCCTGAATCATAGTTTATTAATCGAACCTGATGCGCTCATTTGGAAAAATAATGAGAATGCTAATACCCGTTATCCACTGCCAACACAGGAACAGCCAGCCTATTATAACCGGCTTGCGAAAAGTGCTGCCTATTTAGGAAAAAGCAGCAACGAGTACGTGTTAGTTAAAGGCGGACTCAGTTATATATTCGAACAGATTAGTGAGACTTATGGACGCTTAGTCGAAATATCAGATCAACACCAAAATCGTTGGGTGTTGGAATATGATGCATCACAGCGCCCAGTCCGCTTAAAAAGCGACCATGGAGTCGGACTCGAGCTAATCTACGATGGCAATTTACTGGTAGCTTTAGCGCGTATTCAAAAACAAAACGCGAGCGCTTGGCCACGTTTAAAAAATATAGCGACTTTCTGTTATCAGCGTACTGTTAATGGCGTCGCTCAGCTTATCGCAAATGAAACCGCTGCAGGTGGTGAACGATATACCTATGATGACTCGGGCCTTATTACCTTAAGGGAATTGCCTAGCGGCCTCAGCTTTTATTGGGAGTGGCAGGGAGAAGGCTCAAAAGTTCGTTGTATCCGGCACTGGAGTAACGCTGGGTTTGAAGCCCGTTATGAATGGGATGAACAAAAGCATCGAGTCGAAGTTACCAATAGTGATGGTAGCTCTGAAATCTATCAGCACGATGATTCCGCACAGCTCATAGAACAAGTCGATCCCGATGGCGCGGTTACTCAATATGAATACGATGATGATGGCCATCTCATCAAAGAGACCAGCCCTTTAGGCGGGGTAACAGAGCATCACTATAACGACCAAGGTGAAAAACAGGCGACTGTTGCAGCAGATGGCACAGTTACACGTTTTTCATATTGGCGCGGTAATCTCACTAACGTCTATACCGATCTACTAAAACAAGATCGCATTAAGCACAACGCTATCGAGTGGCGTTATCGTTATAACAAACAAGGCTTAATGGTCAGTGAGCAAAGCCCTCTACGCGAGAAAACGCTATTTGAGTATACCGATAACGGTAAGCTCAGTCGGATTGAGTATCCTGATGGGCGTAAAGAACAGCTAGCTTACAATGCGGCGGGGCTTTTAACCCGCCATATCAAAGCAGATGGTCAGGAACAGCGTTATGGCTATAACGAAGATGGGTTAGTCACGGCTGAATGGCACAGCGTACCTGGCCATAAAGGTGCGCAATGGCGCTATGATCGAGACCCTGCGGGTCGCATAACCTGTATTACTGATCCAAAAGGCCAGCAACGTCATTATAGCTACAACAGCTGGGGTAAAGTCACCGAGGAGCGAGATGAAAAGGGTAATACCACCCGCTATGAATATCATCCTCACTTACCTCTAGTCCTGCGGGAAACACGCAGCGATGGATCACAACTCAATTTTGAATACGATGTGCGCCAACGCTTTGTAACCTGCATCACCAATGAAAATGGCGAAAAGCACCATATAAGCTACTACACCAACGGCCATATCCAATCGGAAACCACGTTCGATGGACGAGAACTCCGCTATCAATATGACCTGACCGGTAAACTTATCGAGAAAGTCGAAGTTGGCACGGCAGGCACTGAACGTATCACCAAATACGTTCGTGACCTTATGGGGCGTTTGATCGAGAAAGAACTGCCCGATGGTGAAAAAATTAGCTACCAATACGATCTTCAAGGTCAGTTAATCGGTGTTGAAGATGGCGTCACCCCATTAGCGTGGGAGTATGACTTAGCAGGGCGTTTAATCGCTGAGCATCAAGGACTGGGGAGTCAGTTCTACCAATATGATCAAGGAGGTAATCTGACCTCGCACAAACTCCCCGATCAAAACCAGCTAACTTATGACTATAACCCGCAAGGTAAACTGCAACAGTTATCGCTTAATAACCAAGCGATTACACATCATCGTTATCAGCAAGGTGTAGAAGTTGGCCGTCAACAAGGACGACGCGTCAGCCACTATCGTTATGATGAAGCGGGGCGTTTGGCACTGCATCACCACCACGTTGCTGATGAAGAGCGTCATCTACTGGATCAAGAAGAGCATAACCTCCCTGCATTACAGAGACAGTATCATTACGATGTAAGTGGAGAGCTGAGTCAAAAGCAAGACAGCCTAAGGGGCACGCAAGATTACCACTACGATACAAGTGGGCAACTGATTGCCAGCCAGAAACAAGGCAAAGGCAATAGCGATAAACTTAACGAACAGTTCAGTTACGACCGTGCCGGGAACCTACAGCCCTCCACACAGACTCAACTTCGTCACAACCGCTTACTCAGCACGGCATCAGCGCAGTATGACTATGATGAATTTGGTAATTTAAGTAAAAAAACAGAGAAGCGTTTAAAAGAACAGCTCGTAACCACTTACGAATACGACTGCCAAAACCGCTTAATCCAAGCAACAACGCCTGATGGCACGGTCGCTAATTACACTTATGATGCCTTTGGGCGGCGTACCTCGAAAACTGTCACGAAACCCGATACCGCTCCTGTTACGACCGAGTTTTATTGGCAAGGCGATAGACTGGCTTATGAAACGGATAGCCAACACAAACATCAATGTTACCTCTATGAACCGGGGAGCTTTAAACCGTTAGCGTTAGTAGCTTTAAAACATACGGGCAGTATCCATACTTACGAACAAGAACAGGCTGAAAGCCCGAATGTTTATTACTACCAAAATGATCAGCTAGGCACGCCGCAAGAGTTAACAGACAAAAACGGTAATATCGTCTGGGCAGCTACAATGCTCAGCTGGGGCAAAATCCAGCGCCAGCTCTTCAGTAAAATCGATAACCCATTACGCTTTCAAGGTCAGTACCACGATGAAGAAACGGGGCTACACTACAACCGCAACCGCTACTATGATCCGTATACCGCACGGTTTATAACACTTGATCCAATAGGGCTTGCAGGTGGGTTAAATAACTATCAGTATGTAACCAATCCGACGGGGTGGGTTGATCCGTTGGGATTGAGTCAGAATGAGGCGAAAGGGCCTTGTTGTGGGGGTGATGGTACCGATAAAGTACCAACCGTTGATACCGGTGAGTCAGAGGTGCCGGATGTTACGAAGGAAGAACTTGATTGGAAATCAGTAGTACCAAAAAAGGGAAAATATAAAGGTCAGTCACGAGAAGACCATGTGAGACTTCATAATTCCGATAACCCAGGTAAACCATCACATGGTGTATTTTACGGAGACGGTGTTGATGCGACTAATAGGGCTTGGACTAGGGCTCAGCAGATAGACTTAAAGCCAGACAGTTCCGGTAATTTATTTGTTCCCATGGATAAGCTGACTGGTAGAGCTGGAGGGCAAGCGGCTGATACGGGGGAATTATTTTATGGAGTTCATATCAAGCTTGTTCCAAATTCAAACAAAATCATTACATCATACCCTGGTAACTAAGGAGCACTAATGGAAGACTTTTATTGGTACGAAAACTGCCCAAACTGTAATCAAGGTAGATTGATTGTAACAGAAGATATAACGAATAATAGGCTATATCTGCATTGTGAAGAGTGTGAAATGGGTTGGTTAGATCCGGAAAGAGCTAATGAAGTTGAATTCGGGTTTCTTACCTTGTTGGAAGAGTTTGAAACTGTAAATCCTGATCTAGCTACGATTAATAGATATGGTTGGAATCAATACGCCAAAAATAAATTTACTGAGTAGATTAAAAACAATGAGACAAGGTCTTGCATTGTGCACGTCAAGCGTAATTATTCCTTCACAAACTCATATCCTATTACTGTAGGTGATTTCGGGAATGTCTTTTACTTATTGTAATTATTGGCCAAAAATAACGGCGCTTTGCACCATTCAAGACCTGACCCTCGGCTCCCTCGACCCTCGGCTCCCTCTTACAGATCAGCCGGAACAACAAACTAATGCTAAAAGGGCTGAGGAACTTGGTTTAAATCACAAAACTGTAGTGTGGCGAGGGGATCCTAAAGAATTTTCTAAAATTGTTCATGAAGCCTGTAGTATTTTGTGTCAAAAATCTGAAGGTATTCAAAAAGATTATAACGCAGGTCATGATAAGGCGGTTGAACGACTTAACTTGTGGAGTAATCTAATCGTAGATCTGGTTGAATAAAATAGGTAGGAAGTCATGATGTTAGAGTCAGTTCTTATGATTCTAACAATCGATTCAACGTTAGATGAAATGGGCTCTAAGAGTTAAACGCTTAGTCCAACTACCACGTGAAATGGTGTAGAGAATTTTTTTTAACAGGGACGGGTTTTAAGTGAATGAATCTCAAAAATTTTTGATTGGTATCCTTATTTTTGAAATATTATTAGGGTTGATAGGGGTAGTTCTTGCTGGGTTTTTTTTAAATATTGTGGATGCATACAGAGGAATGGATTCAGAAGAAACCATTTTTATGTGCGTCATGTTGTTCCTATTGTTCTTAGGGTTTGTAGTTTTACCGTTAAAAGCTATTAATGAGGTGAGAAATTACTATCAAAAGCCCAAAATCGTTTTGAATATTATCAATCTAATACTGTTGTTACCAATATTTGCCCCAATGGCTTTAGCTTTGCTATACCTTGTTTATCAGCTTCGTAGTGGTAACGCCCAGAAAAATGAAATTGCGCCTGAAGCTTGATGGGTAGCTTCAATTAATTCCTAAAAAGAGCCTCGTTTGAGGCTCTTTGCCATTAAAACCTTGGTAACTAAGCTGATCTTCTTAGATTAATACGGTTGAGGAAGGGCTGGATTATCAGTCGTTGATATGTACGTCTTCCATATCTCTGCTGTTCTTTCGTCGGTTTTATCTATCATGCTAAAAATAGATACGAATGCTTTCTTTCTACCTTCTTCCCAGACCGCATAGATAGAATCACAGTGTGACGCTATGTGTGTTTCCCAGTCTTTTTGAGCAACTTTGATGCTCTCGAGCGCCGCTTGATTATTGGCATGTAGCTCGTAAGTTGCGTCTAAATACTTGGTCATTTGGTGGTGTGCAACTTCGAGTTTAATAGCCGCACATCGATTCATCTGGATACTGGTTTTAGCATCTTCACAGTTCTTAGCCGCAACGTGAGGTGATAGCAGGAATGGTAGGCTCAATAAGCTGGAAATAATGAGTTTATACATGTGTAAGCCTTAATAGCTCTAGTTATTTAGAAAGCCGAGGATTGGAGTGAGAGGCTTCGATTACAAAGGGGAAAGGGATTCCCCTTCTCTTTTTCATTTAGCGTTACTTGAACTCTTTAGCGTTAGGAAACTGTTTGAAAGACATCAGAGTGGATTCCATTTTATGACCATTAGCATTAAACCAATCCATTACTGCTTTGCTCTGATCTTTACCATAAATGCGGTGGGAGTAGTTCATAACAACGCCAGTTTGGTTCTCTACGCTGATTAGGAACATATTTGCATCTGAACTTTTATCGCTGGTTGTCATTGTAGCTAGAAGGAACAGGCTAGGATCACGTGGGTCAGGGCCGGCGATCGCTTTAATAATCTTTCCTTTACCGTTGTAAGCGGCTAAAAACTTTTCTGCGAAAGGTTTTAAATCAGACTTTGTTTTCACTTCTTCTGCGAAGGTGAAGGAGATCATATCTTTGTGTGAAGAAAGATCAGCTTGGTCAGCAGGCGTATATTGGTGTGCAGAGCTTTCGGTTGCTCTGTATGTATATTCGTCACCATTAAAGCTGATTGCTGATGGCTTGCCTGCATAAGCGGTAGAGATGCTAACTAATACAAATGCGATTGAAGTGATTAGCTGTTTCAAAATTCCTGTCCTTTTTATAGTTATGATTTAAGGGGTGGTGCTTGATTTGGCCTCTACTAGATCAGGAGGCTATTCAAATCCGAATCTCAATATTGTTTACAGCATTATCTTATCAGCGTTACTGGCTTTCCCAGTGGATGTGGCATGCTAAAGTAAGCTCGATACTTACTAAAGTATTGGTTTAGGAATGCTTGAAGTAAGAGTGGCTAGCTGTTTTAACAAACCAACCCATATCCAATTTGGCGTGATGATGAAGGGAAAGGGAGTAATAATTTTAGTTAAAACTTAGTTAGTTAAGCTGATGCTTAAAATAGATGCGGTCGATTTTGTGTAGGAAGGCATCAAACTGAGATCTTCGATCAAAATTTACTTGATATTTATTATGGAAAAATAAGTTAAGCTCTACATCCGAATCGAATAAGGTCAATGTATATCCATCATGATCATGTCGTGCCTGTAAGCCGGAATATATATAATGCCCGGCTGACATTTTCTCACCTTTATAGAGTATATAATTAAAGACACTGAGTGTTTTAACCATATCTAATTTTAAGTCATCTTCAGTCTTCATAATGCTACCCATTAAAAAAACGAGCCTGGCAAATTGCCAGACTCTAACCAGGGTCTCTCGTGAGGTAAGTCCAAGGCACTAGGTCCCCAATGCTCGCTATGAAAGGTTATAGCTAATGATCATCGCTATGCTTTCATACTGATTAGAACTTCTAAAAAACCAATGGCAGATTGAAGGTTTCAAGTAGTTCCAATCAGTTGAGCATTTCTATCATCAAAAGAGTTTACGGTTAGTTTTTTAATATGGATCATATTGGTGTTGCCTATCAGTGTGGTCTTAGGATCTTCGTTGCATCAGCTTATAAGGCTGAGGTGTACAGATAAATTCAATGTTGATTTTTTAAGGAAATCAGAAGTATCCAAAACCAGCCGCTTTCTATCTCGTTTTGCATCGAACTTGAAATGTAATCCTCTAAAATGCTTTTAGATGAATTTATTTCTGTGCGTTTTTTGATCTATTTCTTTGGTGTGTCGTATTCAGCTTTGATGTTTGATTAACCCACTTAAGCTCTGAAGGTATAGAACAATGAAAAAAACAATAACTGCAATGATGTGCGCGGCTGGCTTAACTTTTGGTTCAGTAGCTCAAGCTGAAGAGTGCACCGACGAACTTGGTACGATTGTCACAGAATTGGTTGAGTTGAATGAAAGCGGTGTAACTGCAGGTGAATTCGATTTTCTTATTGGTGCTGTAACAGCAACGATTGGTAGCTCTAATCTCTTTGATGTCCTTACCAATGAAGACAGAACTGTGACGCTATTTGCTCCAAATGATCAAGCATTCTTGAATACTGCGGATGCACTGCAAGAAGCGGGTATTTTGGACCTAACTGGCGTGGATACCTCTAACACTATGGAAGTTGTTAATGCTTTAGCTGGTGCATTGACGCTGAATGGGGTTATTGAAGTATTGGCGTACCATGTTTCCTATGGCAATAGAACGTCTAAGTACGTAGTTAAGCGTGACGGCAAAACGATCAGAATGGCGAATAAAGAGTTTGTGAATGTAAATGGACTTAGCATTAATGATTCGCCACTGGATCTTGGTTATATCGACATTCCTGCCTGTAATGGTGTGATTCATGTGATCACCGAGGGTGTGCTTATTCCAGATTTAAGCAATTAAAAATGATAAACAAGCCTACTTGATTGATCCTGCGGTGTGTTAACAACTCCCTCGTATCTCCAGTGGGCTTGATAACGAGATTCAATGTAAATCATGTTCGGGTGATCCTATGAAACTCCAGCTAATAAAGGATTTAAAAGATTATCGAGCAGTGTTTTATTGGTGTAATTCAAAAGGAAAAAGGCACAGCCCTATGATGCCAACTTTGGTTCATGCTTATGAGTGGCATCTCCAATTCCAAAGAGGTATCTATAAAGGTAAAGAGAGAAGGAAGAACAGAGTAGATAGAAGGTTAGGCTATCTTCTTGAAAACAAAAATCGGAAGAATGATCGCCGTTACAAGCAAAAAGGTAGGCGCTTTATCGATACGGCGTTGTACGTCAGCAAGGACCTTTATTCTGAAAAGATAGCAGCACTTAAAAAACTCGCATTTGAAAGCAATAATTATTACTACGAGCGTAAATCCGCTTAAAGTGTACTCTGCATATAAAATGGGCCAATTAAATTGCGATGCTCATTTTATACGCGGGATACAATTTCCCTTTTACCATCTCAATATATTTAGTCTTTGATACGCTAGATGCAGTATCTTTGGTTTGTTGATGATGTTTGCTTATCTGACATCTACTCGGCTATTCTGTGCTTATCAATGTCTAACCATAAAACGACGATGCCATTCACTGATACGTCGTTGTTCATTCACCTGACTTGAGGCCAATATATAGATCATGAACTCATTATTTAAACTTAAGGTTTTACCGACCCTATTGTTACTTGTCTGCGGAATGGTCGCAGCTTCAGATGCTGAAGAGGGTAAAGAGTTATATGAATCTATTGCTTTGGAACGAACGATCCGTGGCGAGGTTTACACCGACGCTAACTGTGAAACTTGTCATAGCTCAGATATTTACACCCGGTCTAATCGACGAGTAAACACCTATTCAAGATTAGAAGCCCAGGTAGAAATGTGTAACACCATGTTGGATGTTGGTTGGTTCCCTGATGAGGTCTCGGCTGTCGCGACTTATCTTAATCAAAAATATTACAAATTTGATTAGAGCATTTTTCTTCTTTTCTAAAGCCGCATCCAGCGGTTTTTTTTATATCTTTCAAATTCCTTTGATATTCAACGTCATAGCGGCCCGCTTTTTGCTGAACCTTAGGTTACTCAAACGTAATTAGTCGATGCGAACCGCGTAATGTTGGATCTGAAAATGAACATAAAACAGCCCGATTTTGTGATGGCTATTATGGGCTATTCTCTTCCAGCCTATGTATTCCGTGGCTTTCAGCAAGGGAGGTAGTGGTCATCAGGAAGTCTCTTTTAATTTAATAACCTAATACAAGCTTACTTATCGGAAAATTTGTCTTGGCTTTTTGCTCGGACAACAGACGAGTTTTGCCTAACGAAAACTGAGTTTAGGCAAACATTTTCCGCTGAGTATTAACAACCGATTTTTTGTTTTTGTTATTCACAAAAACTGGTTTTTTGCGCCCTGAAGAAATGAATCATGCTTTCTTATCTTAGAACGGCGGGGGGCAATTGACGCAAAAAATCAGCAAGGAGAGAACAATGATTATTCAGACAAGTAATGTACATATGAGTGCTGAGCATCAGAAAACGGAATATAGCTCTCAAACCAAAATGATTGATTGGGGGAGTGAGGGCAATAGATTTCTGGCGCAGTTAAGCGAAGCAAAGTCCTTTCTTCGCCAGGAGCAAAGTAGCTTATTTAGTACTCTTGCTGTTGGCCAACAGCCATCAACAGAAGGCGATGATCAGTTTCAGGGTAATTCAGTTCTGGTCTTAACTGATCAAGGTTTACAATTTAGAACTGCAGACAATGAGCCAAATATCGCTGAGCAACGAGAGATTACCAAAGCGAGGCTATGGCAAAGTCTGTTAAATGCTATTAACCCTAAACACATACAAACTGACATTCCCGATGATGTAGAGATCCCAGATGCTGATTCTATTCCGAACGAAGATGGAATAGGCGGTGTACCCATGCAACTACAACCTATAAAGATGGAGATGTCGTTTAAGGTGACCGAAACCGTAGAGGAGTATGAGTGCTCCAGTTTCCATAGCTGTGGCATGGTGACTACGGCTGATGGTAAGCAGATAGAGTTTGATCTGAACCTAGAAATGGAGCGGAGCTACTCAGCTACACGTGAGTTCGAGATGACCAGTGTAGTAGAGTTTACAGATCCATTGATTCTGAACTTTGAAGGCAATCACGCAGATCTTTCTGATGAGAAGTTTGAATTTGATCTTGATGCTGATGGTGATAAAGAACTCATAAGTTATCTGACCGGTGAAAGCGGCATGCTTGCACTAGATAAAAATGAAGACGGCATTATTAATGACGGTACAGAGCTATTTGGTGCTTTGACGGGTAATGGCTTTGCCGATCTTGCCCAATATGACGAGGATGGTAACAACTATATCGATGAGGGTGATTCTATATTCGACGATCTTCTTGTATGGCATAAAACTGAAGATAGCGATTACCTAGAATCATTGGCTGATAGTGGTGTAGGGGCGATCTATTTGGGTTCAACCGAAACGCCTTTCGATATAAAAGGTGAAAATAATCAAGAGAATGGCCGAGTCCGCTCCAGTGGTTTCTACTTAACTGAAGCTGGTGATGTCGGAACGGTTCAGCAGATCGATATGGCGGTTTAGCATCAACTCCATTGCAGGCTAAATACAGACTTTATTTGGCCTGCATCTTTACACTAGACCTTTAAAGTACACCGTTAAATAACACCTTAAAACGACATTCACAATGTGTTTCGTTTGTACTATGACAGCTATGGATTGGTATACTTGCGTCACTTTGTTTTGAGGCCCTTTCATGGATAGATTCACCCCTTTATCTTCATCTCAGTCTTTGTGGCTCAGAATAGCTTTGCTCTTAACGACGATCTGTCTGGCTGTTGGACTGTTTAGTCCGATGATGACAATGAGCAAGTTCTATTTCTTCGAGAGTTCTTTTTCTGTAATTGGCGGTGTACACAGTCTTTTAAGTGAGGGACATCTGATCCTTGCCGCTTTAGTCTTCCTTTTTAGCGTAGTTCTACCGCTGGTTAAGTTATTTTTGTTATTTAGATTAACGGCACCCAGCGATGAAATTTCCGCTAAACAGCGTAAATTGCTTGGGTTGATGCATGATTATGGTCGTTGGGCGATGCTTGATGTGATGGTGGTTGCGGTATTGTTGGTTACTGTGAAACTCGGTGCTGTCGCGTCAATTCAGATCCATTGGGGGCTTTACGTATTTGGTCTAGCCGTTGTATTGATCATGTTTTTAACGCATAAACTTGTGACTTTGTTAAATGCCTAATCTAGAAAGTTTTTATACAAAACTTAGCAAACGTAAAAACACTCTTACTGTGTTTAACCCCTATAGAGATGAAACTAAACTAGAAAACCTAAAGCGATACATTGAACTGGCCTTTGAGCAATCTGGACCAAAGATTCTTTTGGTGGGCGAAGCCTATGGTTTTAAAGGTGGTCGTTTAACTGGGATTCCGTTTTCCAGTGGCAAGTTGTTTGATGAGGTTAATCATCCTTTTTTGCAGCAGTTAAAGCCAAAAATTGAGCTTAACCCTGATACGCTTACTGCTGAGAATACAGCCTCTATTGTCTGGCGCTATTTGTGTTCACAAAACACAGTTCCGCTTTTTTGGAATTCGTTCCCTTATCATCCGCATCCTTCGCGTATTCAGAAAAAGAATAGGGCACCAATAAAGGCAGAAATAGAAGAAGGTTTAGAGCTGTTACAAATGCTAATGGATGTTTATCAACCCGGTGCGATAGCAGGCTTAGGTCGTAAAGGAACGGACTGTTTACAAAAAGCATTTCCTGATCAAGACATCCGCTATATCCGTCATCCCTCTTATGGTGGTAAATCTGATTTTATTAATGGTATGAACCAGCTCTTTTCACAAGGTTAAGCTTAAATTTATCTTTCAGCCGTATGATGGTCGTGGCTTTTGAGTAGCTACTTAACCGCTCATATTGGCCTCAAACTCTAGTAACTAATTTAAAGCAGGAAGCATCGATTGGCATTGGACGCCTTTAAAAGGAATTCCAATGTACAAGTACCTTCCTGTGGCTCTTCTAATGATCCCAGGCTTGGCTTTAGCTGAGCATCCTAAGTCTTTCGGTAGTGCTAAAAAGATTCTTAAAGAGATCTACGCAGATAACCAGCAGAGCTTTTATTGTGGTTGTGACTATAAAGCTCAAGGTAAAAAGTTAGTGCCAGATTTAAAATCCTGTGGCTACTCACCACGTAAAAACGCGAATAGAGCAAAGCGTATTGAGTGGGAGCACGTAATGCCGGCTTGGGCTTTTGGTCATCAATTGCAATGTTGGCAAGACGGAGGCCGTAAAGCTTGTAAAAAGAACCTTAATTTTAAGAAGATGGAATCTGACCTTCACAACCTTGTACCAGCAATTGGTGAGGTGAATGGCGATCGCTCTAATTACAGCTTCACACAATTAGCAGGTGAGCCGCGTGTTTATGGGCAATGTGATATGGAAGTCGATTTTAAGCAGCGTAAGGTAGAGCCAGCTGAGCATCGCCGTGGTGATATTGCTCGTACGTACTTTTATATGCGTGATAAGTATGGCGTTCGCATCAGTGGTAAGCAGGAAAAGCTGTTTAACGCTTGGGCAAAGCTAGATCCTGTCGATCAATGGGAGTTAGAGCGTAATCGTCTGATTACCCAAATCCAAGGCAATACTAACCCTTATGTTGTTGCACCAATTGATTCAGTAAAGTTGGCGGAATCGACAGAGTATAAGCATGGTTTATTATCACGCCTTAAAACTGCATTGAGTATGGAATAATTTGTAAAACTCGCACAGTAAAGTAGCTGGTGTGATCATCAGCTACTTACTAAATATCTTTATCTGGAGGGTCGTGTTGGCTTTTTACCGTTGCGATGTGAGCGGCTATTTTTGTTTGGTGTTCGTCTACTCTTTATATTTGCAGAGCGTCGATCGGGCTGTTTCTTAGGAATATTCAGAGTAACGTCGATGAGGTTGTTTTCCCCAGGTTGCAAACCATCGAGTGTCCAATCACCAATTGCATAACGAATGAGTCGAAGAGTAGGGAAGCCAACGGAAGCAGTCATACGCCTAACTTGTCGATTCTTGCCTTCAGTGATTTTCAACTCTACCCAGCTCGTTGGTTGGTTTTTTCGCTCTCGAATCGGTGGGTTACGCGGCCAGATATTTGGCTCTTCGATAACCTTAGCTTTAGCAGGGCGAGTCATACCATCTTTAAGCTCAACGCCTTTTCGTAAAGCACTGAGGGCAGAATCAGTAATCTCACCTTCTACCTGTGCCCAGTAAGTTTTTTCCTGCTTAAACTTAGGGTTAGCTAAATAATGTTGTACAGCACCTTCGTTGGTTAGGATCAACAACCCTTCCGAATCGTAATCTAATCTTCCTGCAGCATAAAAGTCTGGCTGGTTAATGTAATCCGCCAAGGTGCTTTTATCATCATTAGTTGTGAACTGAGTAAGTACTTGAAAAGGTTTATTAAAAAGTAATAGCTGGCTCATGATCTTTCAGTTCGTTAAGGCGTGGGGTGATCAATCAAAGGAATAATGCTGATCTATACTGATTTTGTAACGCAATCATATCACTGATCACGGCATCTGCGGTGGAAGTAAGCTAATTGGAGTAAATTATGGCTTATAAAAATATTTCCATACCTGTTGGCGATAAGATAACGGTTAACCAAGATCATTCATTAAATGTACCGAATAACCCAATCATTCCCTATATAGAAGGGGATGGGATTGGGGTAGATGTCACTCCACCAATGATCAATGTAGTTGATGCAGCAGTGAATAAGGCTTATGGAGGCACGCGTTCTATTGCTTGGATGGAGGTTTATGCAGGAGAGAAAGCCACTTCAGTTTATGAGCAAGATACGTGGCTACCTGATGAAACTTTAGAGGCTTTTAAGGAATATGTCGTTGGGATAAAAGGGCCTTTAACAACGCCTGTAGGTGGTGGTATTCGTTCGCTCAATGTTGCTTTACGTCAGGAGCTTGATCTTTATGTCTGCCAAAGGCCGGTGCGCTGGTTTAAAGGCGTGCCGAGCCCAGTCATCAAACCAGAAGATGTAGACATGGTGATCTACAGGGAGAATTCAGAAGATATTTACGCTGGAGTTGAGTGGCAGGCTGGGTCTCCTGAAGCAGAGAAAGTGATTCGTTTTTTAAAAGAGGAGATGGGCGTTACCAAAATTCGCTTCGATCAACAGTGCGGTATTGGTGTAAAGCCTGTATCTGAACAAGGTACTAAGCGTCTTGTTAGGAAAGCGTTGCAGTACTGTGTTGATAATGACCGTGAGTCCCTAACGCTGGTACATAAAGGGAATATCATGAAATTTACTGAAGGTGCTTTTAAAGATTGGGGCTACGAGTTGGCGGTAGAAGAGTTTGGAGCAGAGCTCAAAGATGGCGGCCCTTGGGTGAGCTTTCAAAATCCAAACACAGGTAAAGAGATCATAATTAAAGATGTTATTGCAGATGCAATGTTACAGCAGATTCTGCTGAGACCCGCTGAGTATGACGTAGTTGCAACCTTAAATCTAAATGGTGATTATATTTCAGACGCCTTGGCCGCGGAAGTAGGCGGTATAGGGATCGCACCGGGTGCCAATCTGTCTGATGAGGTGGCCATATTTGAAGCTACCCACGGGACGGCGCCTAAATATGCAGGCAAAGATATGGTTAACCCCGGTTCGCTTATTTTATCTGCAGAGATGATGTTAAGGCATTTAGGTTGGTTAGAAGCTGCTGATCTGATTATCAAGGGTATGGATGGCGCTATTGCAGCTAAAACAGTGACTTATGATTTTGAGCGCCTTATGGATGGTGCAGTGCTATTATCAAGCTCTGAGTTTGGTGAAGCGATTATCAATAATATGTAGTTGTTTCTACCAGAAACAAAAAAACCAGCTTCATGCTGGTTTTTTAGTCTATCGATTTAACCTTTTTATTACTGGGTTGCTAAAGGTTTGATTTGAACGGCGTGAGTACCTTTTGGACCCGGCTGGGTTTCAAACTCAACTTGTTGGCCCGCTTTGAGACTCTTATAGCCATCTACTTCTATCGCAGAATAATGAGCAAAGAGATCCTCTTCATGTTCATCTGATAGGATAAAGCCATATCCTTTAGAATTGTTGAACCACTTTACTTTCCCTGTCTGCATAACTAACTCCCGTATCCAAAACTACAATTGGATTACTAACCTGAACGTACTTCCTTTAGCTGCTAGAATAGTGGCTAAAGGTTGTCCCCTAAAAGTTGCAGGTACTACTGGGGCCGCGCCTATCCTGCTATTCTGATTATAGCACCACACACAGAATATGTGACAAGTGTACAATCACTGTTCAGTAGTAAATATTAGCGTAAATTTAGAAGATTGTTAGATGTCTATTGATTTTGAACAAAAAGTAATTCGAATGTCTAATGAAGATGAACATGAAGATTTTGATCATGATCACGGATTAGTCACGGAAGAAGCAAAGCCGCAACTTAAGAAACCATCGATGTACCGTGTGGTTTTAATGAACGACGATTACACTCCAATGGATTTCGTCGTGGCTGTGCTCATGATGTTTTTTAATATGGACCAAGAAAAAGCTACACAAGTTATGTTATCGGTCCATACTCAAGGGAAAGGAGTATGTGGAATATTTACCCGTGATGTAGCTGATACGAAAGCAGCTATAGTTAATCAATATGCGAGAGATAATAATCACCCTCTGCTATGTGAAGTCGAGAAAGTCTGAAGAGGAACCGTTATGTTAAACCGAGAACTCGAAGACACGCTCAGTGCAGCTTTCCAGGCCGCAAAGGAAAAGCGACATGAATTTATAACTGTCGAACATTTGTTGCTGGCGTTGTTGGATAATTATGAGGCGCATGAAGTTCTTGCAGCCTGTGGTGCTAACTTTGAAGGCATAAGGCAGAACCTTTCTTCATTCATCGAAGAAACCACGCCTTTACTATCTGAAACATTACCTGATTTGGAAACGCAGCCTACACTCGGATTCCAGCGAGTACTACAGCGTGCGGTGTTCCATGTTCAGTCATCTGGTAAGAATGAAGTTACCGGAGCCAACGTACTCGTAGCGATTTTCAGTGAGCAGGAGAGTCAGGCTGTTTATATTCTGCAGCAGCATGGCATTGAGCGAATCGATACGGTTAATTACATCTCGCATGGCATTTCTAAAATGTCGGAGCACGATCACGAGCATTCTGATTCTTCGGTTGAAAGTGAAGCCGCAGGCGAAGAGAAGGATGATAGCCCACTCGCTAAATATGCGATTAATCTAAATGTAGAAGCTGAAAGTGGCCGAATCGACCCGCTTGTAGGGCGTGATTCCGAAGTTGAGCGTGTCGTTCAAATTTTATCTCGCCGTCGCAAAAACAACCCTCTACTTGTAGGCGAAGCGGGTGTAGGTAAAACAGCAATTGCCGAAGGCCTAGCGAAGTTGATCGTTGAAGATAAAGTGCCGGAAATTATCAAAGAGTCGATCGTATACTCGCTTGATCTGGGTGCTTTGCTTGCCGGTACTAAATACCGTGGTGATTTTGAGAAACGCCTGAAAGGTCTCTTAAACGAGATCAAAGGCAAAGATCATGCGATTCTGTTTATTGATGAGATCCATACCATTATCGGTGCTGGTGCAGCATCTGGTGGTTCTATGGATGCATCAAACCTGCTTAAACCGCTACTAAGTTCAGGTCAGATTCGTTGTATCGGCTCTACAACTTTCCAAGAATTCCGTGGAATCTTTGAGAAAGACCGTGCATTAGCGCGTCGTTTCCAGAAAGTGGATGTTCTTGAGCCAAGTATCGAAGATACCTATTCGATTCTTAAGGGTCTTAAAGGTCGCTTTGAGGAACACCATGAGCTGGCATACAGCGATGAAGCATTGCGCGCAGCTGCAGAGCTAGCAGGTCGCTATATCAACGATAAGCATATGCCTGATAAAGCCATCGATGTGATTGATGAGGCAGGGGCTTATCAGCGTCTCTTACCAAAAGAGCTGCGTAAAGCAGAGATCGGTACTGAAGATATCGAAGCGATTGTCGCTAAGATTGCCCGTATACCACCTAAAAGCGTTTCTGCATCTGATAAGAATCAGTTGGCGAAACTGGATAGTAATCTCAAAATGGTTGTTCTTGGGCAGGACGAAGCGATCGATACGCTATCTTCTGCTATCAAGCTTTCCCGTGCTGGTCTTAAAGAGCCGGATAAGCCTGTAGGCTGCTTCTTGTTCGCTGGCCCAACTGGTGTCGGTAAAACAGAAGTGACTCAGCAGCTCGCACGTATTATGGGTATTGAGCTGGTTCGCTTTGATATGTCTGAGTACATGGAGCGGCATACAGTGTCACGATTGATTGGTGCACCTCCTGGTTATGTTGGCTATGACCAAGGTGGCTTGCTAACAGAGGCGATCACAAAGTCGCCGCACTGTGTACTGTTACTTGATGAGATCGAGAAGGCGCATCCAGAAGTCTTTAATCTATTACTACAAGTAATGGATAGCGGTACTCTAACGGACAACAACGGTCGTAAAGCAGATTTCCGCAACGTGATCTTGGTAATGACTACCAATGCTGGTGCTGAGGATATGAGCCGTGCTTCCATTGGCTTTACTAAGCAAAATCATGCTTCTGATGGTATGGCTGCGATACGTAAGATGTTTACGCCTGAATTCCGTAACCGTCTTGACGGCATCATTCAGTTCAAAGCGCTTACAACTGGCATCATCAAAGGTGTGGTTGATAAGTTCTTTGCTGAGCTTCAAGTCCAGTTGGAAGATAAGCGTGTAGTACTGCATCTAGATGACGAGGCCCGCACTTGGTTTGCAGAGAAGGGCTACGACGAGCAAATGGGTGCACGCCCAATGAAACGCTTGATTCAAGAAAAACTGAAGAAGCCGTTAGCTGAGATGATTCTATTTGGCGAACTATCCGAAGAGGGTGGTGAAGTTGCCATTAGCGTCGATGCCGATGGTGAGATCAGTGTAGAAGCGATGACCTGCGCATAAGCGGGTCTCTCGAGAAACAAAAAAGGCAGCCATCAGGCTGCCTTTTTAAATTCTGTCCTGCACAAGCAGGGAGAAAGCAATGATTAACGCGCGCGATAAACGATACGGCCTTTGCTTAGGTCGTATGGAGTTAGTTCTACTTTAACTTTATCGCCAGTCAGGATACGGATGTAGTTTTTACGCATCTTACCTGAGATGTGTGCAGTAACAACGTGGCCGTTTTCCAGCTCAACACGGAACATAGTGTTCGGGAGCGTGTCAACCACGGTGCCTTCCATTTCAATGCTATCTTCTTTAGCCATTAATTCTCTACCTTGTTGAGGATCTCCAGAAACTCTGGACCGAATAATTGCGCGGTATTGTGCCTGAAAAAAAGGGCATTATCAAAGACAATTACGGCAACATACGGTTTTGTTTATATATATGTAGGTTATTCGGGTTTTACTAGCGTCCAGTAGCCATCGATGAGAAGCTCAAATGGCTGAAATGCGACTTTGTAGCTCATCTTGCGACATTCTTTAACCCAATAGCCCAAATATAAGTAATTTAAGCCTTCCTCTAGGCAATACTGCAGCTGCCATAAGATACAGTAAGTGCCTAAGCTGCGTTTAGGGAAAGACGGATCATAAAAAGTATAAATGGCAGATAAGCCTTTTTGGAGGCGGTCAATTACACTGACAGCCAAAAGATTAGAATCACCGTCTCGAAATTCTAAAAATTCCGTATGTTCCTCAGCTTCGACTAAGAATGAGTTAAATTGGTCGAGACTAGGTGGATACATATCACCATCTTGGTGACGCTCATTGATGTAGCGAGAGTAGAGAGTGTAATACTCTTCGGTAAACTGTGCAGGTTTAGCTGTGACGGTTAGGTCTTTGTTTTTATTGATAATTCGTTTTTGGCTTTTCTTTAGTTGGAAAATGGCCAAAGGTATTCTGACTGAGATGCACGCGTTACAGCCATCACAGTGGGGACGGTAGATGTGCTTACCACTGCGACGAAAACCCAAGTCAGAGAGCTGACCGTAGGTATACTGGTCAATGTCAGCATGCGGATCGACAAACAGAGTTTTAGCTGTTTTGTTTTCTAAATAGCTGCAATCGTGTTCTGGTGTGGCATAAAAGTGCAAAGTCCTAAGGTTCGTCACACTTAACTCCAATTAATCGCCATGTGTTTCAAACTGCCAGCTATGGTCGAGCGGTTGATCAAGGTATTTATCCAAATAACTTTGAAATGACTCTCTAGGTATTTCATAAGCGCCTAATGAAAACAGGTGCTCATTACTTACTTGGCAGTCAATTAAAGCATAGCCCCACTTTTCAAGCTGTTCGACCATTTTTATCAACGCAATTTTAGAAGCATCACGTTTTCGGCTAAACATCGATTCGCCAAAGAATAGCTTTCCTATCGCTAACCCATATAAACCGCCAACGAGTTCACCGTCCATGTACACCTCTACAGAGTGGGCAACTCCCAGTCTGTGTAGATGGTTATAAGCGTTTTGGATATCGTTGGTGATCCAAGTGCCATCTTCGCCTTTGCGTGGTTCTGCGCAAGCTTCTATCACAGCAGCAAAGTTTTGATCAAACTCAACCGTGTAGTCATCTCTCTTGAGGCGTTTTCGCATGCTGCGGGATACATGAAGCTTATCCGGCGTAATGACACAGCGAGGACTGGGGCTCCACCATAGAATCGGTTCGCCAGGGCTATACCAAGGGAAAATGCCCATTCGATAAGCAGAAACTAAGCGTTCAGGTGTTAAATCACCACCTGCCGCTAATAATCCATTTGGATCTTCTAAAGCTTGATCGATAGGGGGGAATGGATCGTTTGAATCTTGTAACCAAGGAAGCATAAAAAAAGAAGCTGCCATGAAGGCAGCTTCGGTCTCACTTATTTTTCTAGATCGTCTAGGTAGCGCTCTGCATCAAGCGCAGCCATGCAGCCGAAACCGGCTGAAGTGATTGCTTGACGGTAGATGTGGTCACATACGTCACCTGCAGCGTAAACACCTTCAACAGATGTTTGTGTTGCGTTACCTTCAAGACCAGACTGAATCTTCAGGTAGCCATCTTTCATTTCTAGCTGACCTTCAAAGATATCTGTGTTCGGCTTGTGACCGATTGCGATAAATACACCTGCAACATCTAGGTTCTGTTCAGCGCCATCTGTTGTGCTCTTAAGGCGAAGGCCAGTAACACCGGAATCATCACCTACAACTTCTTCAAGTGTATGGTTCCAGATGATGTTGATGTTGCCGTTTTCAGCGCGATCAAGGATCTTGTCCTGTAGGATCTTTTCAGAACGCAAAGAATCTCGACGGTGGATCAGTGTTACTTCTTCAGCGATGTTTGATAGGTACAGTGCTTCTTCAACAGCAGTGTTACCACCACCTACAACAGCCACTTTCTGGCCGCGGTAGAAGAAACCGTCACATGTTGCACATGCTGATACGCCTTTGCCTGCAAATGCTTCTTCAGAAGGTAGGCCTAGGTATTGAGCAGAAGCACCTGTAGAGATGATTAGCGCATCACAAGTGTACTCGCCCATGTCGCCTTTAAGACGGAAAGGACGGTTCTGAAGGTCAGTTTCGTTGATATGATCAAAGATTACTTGAGTATCGAAACGCTCAGCGTGCTGTTGCATACGCTGCATTAATTCAGGACCTTGAACACCATCAACGTCACCAGGCCAGTTGTCAACGTCGGTCGTAGTTGTTAGCTGGCCGCCAGCTTGCATACCGGTAATAACAACTGGGTTTAGGTTTGCACGTGCTGCGTAAACGGCTGCTGTGTAGCCCGCAGGGCCGCTTCCAAGAATAATTAACTGGTGATGTTGTACGTCGCTCATAGTAAAAAATGAATCCGTTAAAAAGTTATGAGTGTATTAATGGGGTGCACTAAGAAAATATCAACCCGCCAAGCTGAGTTTTGCACTGGCGTGTTCATAGAATTGTTCTAATGACAGCATCATAAAGCTTTCACCGGAAGGGTCTCTTACATAACCTTCGATAGGTGTGCTTTGATCGATCTTTTTTAGATTATCCATGGCCACCGGAGAGTAGTCGATGATATCACCGATATTATCCAAGACCATAGAGAACCAAGGTGTTCGGCCATCTTTGGTTAGATGTAAAACGATCGGGTGGATGCTGTTTTTGAGGTATTCCTGAATGTGCTCGAGAGTACGTAGGAGCTTTTTCAGAGAGGTCTGGCGCTCAATGCGCAGCATTTCAACTGCTTCTTCTTGCTTGCCAGCAGATGACATATCTAAAAGTTTATCGCCTAAGGAGTGAATATCCTTATGAGGCTGTTCGATCTTATCGAGCAATGCTCTTAGACCATCATCTTCAGTTTTGTAGCTATAAAACCATTGACCAAATGCACAGGCATGAGGGTCACGTGCTTTTGTAAATGGCTCGTTGGAGCGAATCGAATGCTCTAAGGCGTCCATCCAGTCGATATGAGCTTGCTGGTAGACTTTGATTTCAGCAATAAGCTCTAAAATCGTGTCTCTTTCTTTGCTGTGAGCAAGTGAAGTTGCACATTCAAAGACTTGCACTAAGGTGTTTCGGAAATCTAAATAACCGATAAATCCATCAACATGCTCAGTGGAATACTTTATTTCACCGAAGCTATCTGAAAACGAAAGAATGTTGCTGACATCGATACCATACATACTTGAACCAATCGGAAAGGTTAAAGCGCGGCGGTTATCTGTATGTAAATTGGTCAGAGACATAGTGTGCATCCATTGAAATAATTCAGATACAAAAGCTTAGTATAAATTCAGTGCAGATATATTACAGATAAGAGTAAAGAAAACCTGCATCTCGTAACTATGAATTATAAACCAATGCGCTTCAACCGTTAGTCGCGGATTAAATTATGTTATTGTAGTCATTGGTTTTTTAATACAGATCTATGGAGCTTCACCCTTGAGCGCGACCGACAACGGACAACGTTTAAGTTTTCCCGAATTACTTGTAAGAATCAGCCGTGAATCGAGTTTAATCGTTGTTGTTACGGTCAGCCTGTTTTTAATCGTGGCTTTGCTCGGATTTAATCCAAAGGATTCTGGATGGTCTCACCTTGGCTATCAGCCAGAGATTAGCAATTTGGCGGGTCCAGTAGGGGCTTGGATTGCTGATCTTCTGATTTCAGGTTTAGGGTTAGCTGCGTTTTTTATACCGCTTCTAATTTTGTATCAAACCGGTCGTTTTCTATTTAGAAAGCATAGCGGTGCTTTGGATGTTATTCCTTTCTTTATGTTGCGATTAACAGGCGCTTTGCTGTTTTTAACAGCTTTCAGTGCGTTGAGTGCAACTCACATCTCTAATACTGGTTTGGACTATCCATTTACTGCGGGCGGTATTTTAGGTGAGGCGGTTTCTGACTTAGCAGTATCTCTGTTAAGTGTGTTAGGCAGCTCTTTAGTACTCTTTGCTCTACTTTTGTTTGGATTAACTCTACTGTTAGAGATGGGTTGGGGTACAGTGCTGGAGCGAGTAGGGCACAAAGTTGTTAAATCGACTGAGTCTGTTTTACCGCAACAAGAAGAAAGAGAAGCTTCTCTAGATCTATCTGATGACGAGCTTTCTAAAGCCGAAGCGACTCTGCAAAGGGACTACATAAAGGCTCAATTCGAAGAACAAGCTCCTCCAGTCGTAAATGATCGTATTGAACCGAGTTTCTCTGACAGTGCTAAGCCAGCCACAATCGAAGAGAAATTTGCCTCTCGATTTAGTGCTGCAGGTGTAACTGATACTGCTGAAAATACGGAACTAGCAGATGAGGAAGTTCCTTTAGTGAGACCACAGCGTACTCGCCAGGAACCTAACGTTGAACATCCGATCGAAGAGCAGATTGATACTGAAACGGGTGAAATTTTTACAGTGTCTGAGCCAGTGAAAGCAGAACCTGTAAATCAAGCGACGCAAGAGCCTGAAGTTGTGCGTCCTGTTTCAACACCTGCTCCAGTTGCAGCTCCACCAGTAGCAGAAGACACGAAACCACAAGTTAAAATCGTACCGCTTTCTGAAACGCATAAACCAATGCAAGATAAAGAGCTTGGTTTAGACGAAGCCGGTGCGCCGAAACGTAAACCTGCACGCAAGATTCCACCGTTAGAACTGTTAGACCCGCCAGAACTAAATACTGATACAGGTTACTCACCCGATGAGTTAGAGCAGATGTCTCGCTTGCTTGAAAGTAAGCTAAAAGACTTTAATGTTATTGCAGAGGTCGTAGAGGTAAATCCAGGCCCGGTAATCACTCGATTTGAGATTCAGCCAGCACCGGGCGTTAAAGCCAGCAAGATTACTAACCTAGCTAAAGATCTTGCACGCTCAATGGCGGTTACTAGCGTGCGCGTGGTAGAGGTTATTGCAGGTAAGTCTGTTGTTGGTATCGAAATACCAAATGAATCCCGTCTAACCGTACATTTGAGTGAAGTGCTGAGTTCTAAACCGTACCTTTCAGCTGGTTCTAAAGTGACCATTGGTTTAGGCAATGATATTGCGGGTAATCCTGTGGTAGCAAACCTTGCCAAAATGCCTCACTTGCTGGTGGCGGGTACAACCGGTTCGGGTAAGTCGGTAGGTGTAAACGCCATGCTTCTTTCGTTGCTATTTAAAGCAACACCAGAAGAGGTTCGCCTAATCCTGGTTGATCCGAAGATGTTGGAGCTTTCAATCTATGAAGGTATTCCACATCTATTAACGCCAGTGATCACTGACATGAAAGATGCTGCATCGGGTTTGCGTTGGTGTGTAGGTGAGATGGAGCGACGTTACCGTCTTATGGCTAAGATGGGTGTACGTAACCTAGCAGGCTTCAACGATAAAATTGAAGAAGCCCGTAAGAAAGGTGAGCCTCTCTTAGATCCACTTTGGAATGCAGAGGAGCATGGTGAGCCATTCGGTACGCCAGCACCTGAGCTTGAACCACTACCTTACATAGTTGTTGTGATTGACGAATTCGCCGACATGATGATGATCGTAGGTAAAAAAGTAGAAGAGCTGATTGCACGTATCGCCCAAAAGGCACGTGCTGCAGGTATTCACTTGATCCTTGCAACACAACGTCCTTCGGTTGATGTTATTACCGGTCTAATTAAGGCGAATATTCCAACGCGTATAGCCTTCCAGGTATCTTCAAGAATCGATTCCAGAACAATCTTGGATCAGTCTGGCGCAGAGCACCTGTTAGGTTGGGGTGACATGCTTTATCTACCAGCAGGTACAAGTTTGCCAAATCGTGTGCACGGTGCATTTGTAAGCGATGATGAAGTGCATCGTGTGGTAGAGGCGTGGAAGAAACTAGGTCAGCCAGATTATATTACTGAAATTACGGAAGGTGATGCCGTTTCAGACGGCGGAGGTTCAGGTTCACTGTTCGATGATGAACAAGACCCGCTATATGACGAAGCGGTCGCATTTGTATTGGAAACCCGCAAAGCCTCAATTTCTAGTGTGCAGCGTAAATTGAAAATTGGTTATAACCGCGCAGCAAGAATGGTTGAGGCGATGGAAGCGGCAGGTGTCGTAAGTACAGCGGGCAGTAATGGGCAACGTGAAGTATTAGCCCCATCTCCGAACGGTGAGATGTAATATCACCTTAAAGGTTTAGTATGAGATTAACGAGCTACATTAAGAAAATTGCTATTCATACCGCATCAGCCTGCCTTATCGCAGGGAGTAGTGTTGCAATGGCCGCAACCGATGGTGCCAATAAACTGAATGAGCTACTACAAGGTTACGACAGCTTTTCAGCCAAGTTTGAGCAAGTTACCTTGGCTGAGAATGGCCGTGAAGCACAGAAAACAGAGGGTAGTCTTCTTTTAGCGAAGCCGAATCGTTTTCGTTGGGAAACTCAGCAACCATTCCCACAAGAGATTGTTTCTGACGGCGAATATATCTGGATCTATGATCCTGATTTAGAACAAGTGACGCAAAGAGCCGCAGATACTCAACAAGATAGCGCACCCGCTTTGATTTTAAATGGCCAAATTGGTGAACTGCAGAAAACTTACGCAGTTCGTTTAGTCGAAGATACCGGAAGTGAGCAGATATTTGATCTTAAACCGAAATCCGATCAATACAGTTTCAGTCGTATTCGTTTAGCGTTTGCTGGCAATGTGATCTCTGAACTGATGCTAGAAGACTCTCTGGGCCAGCGCACATCTGTTGTATTTGCAGAGCAGACACTGAACCCAGAATTGACCAATCAAAGCTTTTATTTCCGTGTTCCAGAAGGAACAGACGTTATTGTAGATATTGAGGAATAGAGTGGATCTATTTTCCCAAGCGCCTGCATACGAGCCATTAGCGGCTCGTATGCGTCCAAGAACACTGACCGAATATATTGGTCAGTCCCACCTATTAGGGCCAGACAAACCACTGCGTACTACATTAGAACAGGGCGTTGCTCATTCTATGGTGTTCTGGGGGCCGCCAGGTGTAGGGAAAACAACGCTCGCAAAATTGATTGCTCACCATGTTGATGCGCACTTTATTACGCTTTCTGCTGTTTTATCGGGCGTAAAAGATATTCGCATCGCGGTAGAGCAAGCAAAGCAGCATTCGATGCAAAGTGGCCGGAAAACGATCCTCTTTGTGGATGAGGTTCACCGCTTTAACAAATCCCAGCAGGATGCCTTTCTACCTTATGTAGAGGACGGCACCATCATCTTTGTGGGCGCAACCACAGAAAACCCATCTTTTGAGTTGAACAACGCCTTACTTTCGCGTGCGAGGGTGTACACCTTAAAGTCCCTCCAAGAAAGCGAGATTCTAGAGGTTCTTCACCGCGCAATTCACGACAGCGAAAAAGGGCTGGGTAGCAGAAACTTCCAGATTACCGACGATATGTTAGCGCGTTTAGCGCAAGCTGCGGACGGTGATGCCAGACGTTCCCTAAACCTGTTAGAGATTGCAACGGATCTAGCCGAAACACAGGCGGATGGAACTGAACTGATTAATGAAGAGGTTCTTGCTGAAGTATTGCGTTCTACGGGTCGTCGTTACGATAAACAGGGCGATATCTTTTACGATCAAATCTCTGCATTTCATAAATCAGTAAGAGGCTCATCCCCAGATGGGGCTTTGTATTGGTATTGCCGGATGCTGGATGGTGGTTGTGACCCTTTATATATCGCAAGACGGCTAGTGGCGATTGCCTCCGAAGATATTGGTAATGCTGATCCACGCGCTATGCAAGTTGCCTTATCAGCATGGGACGCATTTGATCGTGTTGGGCCTGCCGAAGGTGAAAGGGCAATAGCGCAAGCCGCTATCTATTGTGCTTCTGCGCCAAAGAGTAATGCCGTTTATCAGGCTTTCAATCAATGCATGGCAGATGTAAAAGCACAGCAAGACTATGAAGTGCCGGTTCATCTTCGAAATGCGCCTACAAGTTTGATGAAAGAGATGGGCTACGGGGATGAATATCGCTACGCGCATAATGAACCCGATTCTTATGCTGCCGGAGAATCTTATTTACCGCCAGAAATTGCTGATCAGCAATGGTATCATCCTCAAGAAAGAGGCTTAGAGCTGAAAATTGGTGAAAAATTACGTCACCTCAAACAGCTCGATCAACAAAGCCCACTCAAACGCTATTCAGACGAATAACCGCAGGGAAAGGATTAAGGGATGTTAAATCTCATCGCAATTGCCATAGGTGGTGCAACGGGTGCATTAGGTCGTTATTGGGTAAGTAGCTTACTGAATAATGCTGAGCATCGTATCCCTTACGGCACGCTAACTTGTAATGTGGTTGGCTCCTTTTTGATGGGCGTGTTATTCGTTCTAATTCTAGAAAAATCCAAACTCAGTCCAGAGATGCGACCGCTATTAATGGTTGGTTTCATGGGCGCATTCACAACTTTTTCTACTTTTTCGTTAGAAACTGTCGCAATGCTGCAGCAAGGGCATATGATGTCGGCTGCGATTTATATATTATTAAGCGTTCTACTGTGTTTGGTTGCCATGTATGGCGGCCTTTGGTTTACACGCTTGTTCTAATCTTTATACATAGGTGTTTTAAAAGCTCATGCTCGACGCAAAAATTGTCCGTGCTAACCCGGAAGAAGTAGCACAGCTGCTGAAGAAAAAAGGTTTTGAATTCCCGGTTGATCAGTTTGTTGAGCTGGAAAACCAGCGTAAACAGCTTCAGGTTGAAACTGAGAACCTACAGAGCGAGCGAAACACACGATCGAAAGGCATTGGTAAAGCAAAAGCTGCTGGTGAAGATATCCAGCCATTGCTAGCAGAAGTTGCTGATCTCGGTAACAAGCTAGATGCAGCTAAAGCTGAGCTAAACAGCCTGCAAGACAACCTAGACGAGCTACTTTCTGGCGTACCAAACATCCCTAGCGATGAAGTACCAGAAGGTGCCGACGAAGAAGATAACGTAGAAGTACGCCGTTGGGGTACACCGCGTGAATTCGACTTCGAACCACAAGATCACGTTGCGCTTGGCGAAAAGAGCGGCGAGCTAGATTTTGAAACGGCTGCTAAACTGACCGGTTCTCGTTTCTCTGTAATGACGGGCAAATTGGCACGTCTTCACCGTGCGCTTATCCAGTTCATGCTTGATACACAGATTGAAGAACACGGTTACACAGAAACTTACGTACCGTACATGGTTAACGAAGACAGCCTTCGTGGTACCGGTCAGCTACCTAAGTTTGGTGAAGATCTGTTTAAAGTACCGTTCGGTGACCGCCAGTACTACCTGATCCCAACTGCAGAAGTACCAGTAACAAACATCGTTCGGGACGAAATCGTTGATGCCGCTCAGCTGCCAATGAAGTACACAGCGCACACGCCTTGTTTCCGTTCTGAAGCGGGTTCATCTGGTCGTGATACACGCGGTATGATCCGTCAGCACCAGTTCGAAAAAGTTGAAATGGTACAGATCGTTGAACCATCTAAATCCTGGGATGCGCTAGAAGATATGATCCGTCATGCTGAAGCCATCCTACAGAAACTAAACCTTCCATACCGTGTAGTAACACTATGTGGTGGTGATCTAGGCTTTAGCTCTGCGAAAACATACGACATCGAAGTATGGTTACCAGGTCAGGATAAGTACCGAGAGATCTCCTCTGTTTCTAACATGACCGACTTCCAAGCGCGTCGTCTAAAAGCGCGTTGGAGAAATCCAGAAACAGGCAAGCCTGAACTTCTACACACACTAAACGGTTCTGGTCTAGCAGTAGGTCGTACATTACTAGCAGTTATGGAAAACTACCAAACTGCAGACGGTAAGATCCAAATTCCAGAAGCCCTACAGTCATATATGGGCGGAAAAACTGAGATCTGATCTCAAATTGATTAAGAAAAACACGCTTTTGGAGCGTGTTTTTTTTGGTCTGCATAATGAAAGCCTGACTCTGGGCTAGTTGTTTTATTGTTTAAGCTAAGCATAGGCAATGAAGCTCCATGCATGGTTAGAAGTAATTGATAGATAAGGATAAGTCACAATGAACAAGTCACTCATCGCGATGATCGCAGTTCCATTGTTATCAACCTCGGCAATGGCTGATGGTAAATTCGGTGCCTTAGCCGTGGACAGAAATAATGGATTCTATTTTGGTTGGTCCCATGACTATAGTTCACAATCTCAAGCGAACACTCGAGCTTTAAGTGAATGTAATAGTCGTGGGGGTAGTTGCTCCGTTGTCCTGGAGTTATCAGGCGTGAACCGATGTGGTGCTTACCGAACCATTAGCGGTGACGTCGGCACTGCTTATGGTTGGGGTAAGGCAGCTAACAAGCAAGGTGCAAACAACATAGCACTGAATGAGTGCCTTAAACGTTCAGGCGGCGAATACTGTGGTAACCATGTTTGGGCCTGCAACGCAGCTACAGCCAAAAAGGTAGTGAAAGAAAAGCGTTTTAATATGGATCGATTAAAGCGCCTTATTACGCATCATTACGATCACGAAGGAATGTGGGCTGGTCAGTTTAAGATTGCTTATATTGAAAAAGTACGTCTTGAAGGGCAGGGTGAGCGTTTTAAAGCCCATGTTCGTTATAAATATGAACCCTTACCGCTAAATGATAGAAAAGCCGGATTCGACCAAAGGGTCTTTCATGTTGAAAGAATGGGAAGTACTTTCAACATTATAAAAATGGATGACTATATGTCGGCTTCGTTTTGAAGTTTGTATGAAAAGAGAGTAAAGCAATTATTCAACACGCCTTATGGCGTGTTTTTAATATCAAAGGCTGATTGTCGATTTACTCAAAATTAAGCCGTTCTAAGGGACTGTTAGTGCCCGCGTAATGCAGGCCCAGCACATGGGTATAAATCTGAGTCGTTTTAACGTCGTTGTGACCGAGCAGCTCTTGGACCGTACGAATGTCTCTGCCTTCTTGTAATAAGTGCGTTGCAAAAGAATGTCTGAATGTATGGCAAGTAATCCTTTTGTCCGTAATACCAGATTCTATTACTGCTTGTCGTAATGCTTTGCCTATTACCGTGTCATGTAGATGATGACGGCATCGATCATTAGAATCCGGATAGCAGCAGATGCTGGTGGAAGGAAACAGATACATCCATTTATGTTGCCTAAAGCCATTCGGATATTTTTTATTTAGCCCATGTGGCATAGAAGGGCCAATACCACGCTCATTATCTTTTAGCTGAATACTCTTGGCTGTATCAATCAGTTTTATAAGTTCAGGCTTTAATGATGGGCTGAGTAAGGTTTTTCTATCTTTGTTTCCTTTTCCATCTCGAACGGTTAATGCATTCTGCTCTAAATCCACGTCCTGAATTCTTAATCTCAAACATTCATTTAATCTAAGTCCGCTGCCATACAAGAGCTTGAAAACAGTTTGATTTCGACCCGAAGTGCATGAAATGACTTTTTGAACTTCAGCGGGTGTTAAAACGGTAGGTAAGTGACGTTGCTTAGTCGCATAGCGGAAATTAAGATCGCCTAAGGGGCGATTAAGCACCTTGTGATAAAGAAAAACGAGAGCGTTCAAAGCAACTTTTTGAGTATTAATCGCTACAGATCGGTTTTCCGCCATACTTGATAGATAGCTCTTTACCTCTTCTGCGCCCATGGCCTCAGGATGTTTCTTCTTATGGAAATAGATAAATTGCTTAATCCAGTAAATGTAAGTTTTCTCGGTACGAATGCTGTAGCCTCGTAACCGAATTTCCCTTCGGACTTTATTAAGAAAAGGGCTCTGAGCCATACCAATTACCTCCATGTAATATATGTATAAATATACAGTATATTTATCATTGGGCAAATTAAGTGACCGAATTAGTTAATTATCTAGGTTCGTCTTGCTTGTTTTGATACCAAGATTAAGTTAAAAAAGTAAACAAATCAGACAGATGGAAGTCTAGCTGGGGTAGATACACGGACCCCCGTATATCAATTGATATAGCGCATGCGCGGTTTGTCACGGAAGAATCTTTAGCACTTCAGAATTAATCCTTCCTTTTCAATTCCTTACATCTGTTATTAAACAAATACGGTTAGGGTAGATATACGGACCCCCGTATATACAAATGTTAGCCTTCTAGCAATATCTTCAACATTTGGGAATAATGATGAAATGTGAGAAATGTTCTGAATTTCGTGAGCTGCCATTACATCTACATGAACTGTATATGTTTTGCGATCTACTGAGAAATAAGTCAGATGTGTTTAAGCTTTCAAAGAAAGAACTAAAACAAGAAACAGAGGCTCATACCGAAAGTATTGCTAAGTGGTTAAAATTAGCTAGTCAGTTGGATAATGTTCAACTGAACCCATTTCGTTATGAAGAAGCGCATTATTGGTGTGAGTCAGCTGGAGATGAGCTAGATTCTGATGCCTATCATAACAGTTCAATCATTACACCGCTCACGCGCTTCTTGTTCATTTCAAATGCGCTTGAGGAGACGTACCGTTTTACTAATTCACAATATGAGTTCCATTATGCTCGGGCTCAACTAAAGAATAACTCACTCGAACGAAAAAGGAATTATTCAGCTCAAGCTGCATGGTTACTTGATGAAGTTTATCGTGATTTGGAAGTCCCGTTGCACTATGGTCACAAAGTCGACGGTTACCTAGCTCAAGTTAAGGAATATCAAAAAAGGTTCGATAATAGCTTTGACATTCAGTTGGAAAACAATGGAAAACCTTCATTTGGTCTTTCGCTTGTAAGAAATATTAGAAACCACATAGCACATGGAGTTTTTCCAATAGTAGATAACCCAGAATATAGCCACGAATGTTTTAACCCAAAGACGAAGAATCTTATTTTGAACATCTTAGGTTTTTCATCTCGTATAGCCACTATGAATATACAAATAATTTTAAATGCTACTCACCATGGATTTGAATCAGAGGTTTATCGTTATCTATGCGGTGACCCTGACTTTGGACATAAGTTAGAGCAATGCATTACACCAGAATACCTCCGGCGTTTACATCTAAAGCAGGATTTTGGGTTAAATGAGAGTTCACAATGGGCAATACGTTCGACATGGGAAGAGGAAGGCTAACAAAGCATTTAAGAGTGATTCTCAACGCTTGGCATTTTTCATTCCAACGTTGAGTTCAGTGTTTACGGTGGTAAGGTTGAGTTTCGTGGTCGCGTTGTTCACACCTTAATGCGGCGTTAAGTTTTACAAGAGGGAATCCCGTGGAAGACGAAAGGAATTGGAAGCTAAAGCTTAGGTATGGAAAAGAAACAACACCATATAAACACTTTACTGCTATCGGTGATGGGGTGGTTGGCGAGCTAGTTGACGGCTTTCAGTGTCAAAAAGGCCCAGCAATAATGGCAATTAAAACGTGGGCAACTGACGCGGATGAATCCGCTGATATGCTCAGAGTAATCGGAGGACAAATCGGTTTCGAAGCAACGGGTAAAATTGAAATATATGAAACTGATCCTGAAGAACCCCCAAAAGATAATCCGTTTGGCTATGGAATCAATTTTACACCGTATGATGAGTAGTCAAATCTTCACATGAACACAAACGGGGTCACCCATTAGCCGTTTCCCTGGCTCTGATCAAACCATTTCATAAGGTGGTCGCTAAGTATTGCATTCATCTGGCGATAAAAGCGGGGCGGTTGTAGTTAATTGTAGGCTTAGTCGCATTAATATCAGGTCGATAAAGCTGTGAGTCTTAGATAAAAACATTGAGGTTTTTAATCTAGCTACATGTGATTACATAAGCTAATAATATAGCAGGGAGCTTGTGTGATCATGGAAGAGGCCTTGGTTTTAATATTAGGTGGTATTGTTCGTATTCTGATTTGGGTCGTAGTGGAGTTTTGTTTTTACACCGTTTGTTGGTCAATTGGCTGGTGTGTATTGAAACTTATAACCATCGCTAGATATCCGAAACCTAACTCTAAACCTGAATATGTAATTGTCGTTGGTTTTTTGGCTATCATTAGCTTTATTGTGTTTGCGAATTTGATTGGAATAGCTGGCTAAAAAATGTGTGTGTTAGATGACTATCGAATTTTCAATAATTAATCACAGCAATGCTCATCAAGTTATAGACCTATTCGAAGAAGTTTTTACAGCGTCTGCTGGTGAGGAAGAAGGGCGGTTACTAAGGCAGTTGGTAACCAAGTTGGTAAATGAAACGCCGGAAAACGATCTTCATGGCTTTTGTGCACATGAAAATGGCAATTTAGTTGGCGCTATATTCTTCAGTCGTTTAGCTCTCCCGAATCAAACTCTTGGATTTATGTTGTCTCCTGTGGCTGTTCATGGCGGGTGCCAAGGAAAAGGTATTGGCCAAAAGCTTATTCGATTTGGATTAGAGCGCTTAAAAAAACTAGGTGTAGAGCTGGTGGTTACTTATGGCGATCCGGCTTTCTATTCCAAAACTGGATTTAAGCAAGTTAGCACTGAATTAATCGAGCCGCCTTATCCGTTGAGTCAGCCAATAGGATGGCTCGCACAGATGTGTACTGATCGAGATATTGAGCCCTCAAATGGGAAATTAGGCTGTGTTGAGGCCTTTAATAATCCAGATTATTGGTAACCATTAATATTTGCCTGTTATGTATATCAGGCTAAAACTATTGGTTTTAATAAGTAGTTTTAACGCTCTCGTTTTGGCTGTATTTGTTCTTTTTAAATACGGTTCGTGGCACTTTTCATATATATCACCTCTTAAAAATCCCCCTTGCATTAAGATTTTCTGAACTACACTGATGTTTAAACCTTAAACAAATAAGCACGAGTCTTAGGGAAGAGTCTCATGAAGCGAGTTGTAATATGTTTCAGAAACTTAAACTAACCGCTCAGATTAGTGCGGGCTTTTCATCGATTATTATTCTCCTTGCAGTTATCTCGATCGCGTCTTGGGTGGGCGTGAGTAGTGTCTATAACGGTGTAGTCGAATATCGAGGATTGGCTAGAGATACGAACTTAGCAGGTCGTTTACAGGCCAATATGCTGATGGTTCGATTAGGCGTTTTAAAATTTCTCAACGAACGAAGTGAAGAATCGATCAAACAGTACGATGAGCGGTTAGCCAAAGTTGAAACCTTTATGGCAGAGGCTAAAGTCGAGATTCAAAAGCCAGAACGTGCTGAGTTAGTAGCTAAATCTGCACAAAATCTGACTAAATACAAAGATGGTTTTACTAAAGTAGTCGAGCTCTTTAGAGCACGAAATAAATTGGTTAAAAATCAGTTAGACCCTTCTGGTCTGGCTATGCGGCAACAGATGTCGAGTATTATCACCTCTGCTTATGCTGATAGTGATGCCACTGCTGCTTACTACGGTGCACAAGTTCAAGAGCATCTATTGCTGGGTCGTTTGTATGTATCTAAGTATCTGATCACTAATTCAAAAGCGGATGAGGAGAGGGCTAAGCAGGAGCTTCAGGAGAAAATCGCACCTTTTGTTGAGGATCTAGATGAAAATCTACAAAACCCAAATCGCAGAGAATCATTGCGGATATTTAAAGAACAGCACGAGCAATATATCACCACCTTTGCAAAAGTGGTTGAGATCATCGAAGAGCGAAATGGCTTGATTAATGGCACTTTAAATAAAATTGGGCCCATCATTGCCAAAGACTTAGAAAACGTAAAATTGTCCGTTAAGAAGGATCAAGATGCATTAGGGCCACAGATACAGGCGCTTGCAGAAAATACTGTATTAATGATTGTAGTGCTTTCGATCTTTTCAGTGATTGTCGGTGTGGTTCTGTCTTATGTGATCGCTAAAATAATTCGGAAACCTATTGGTGGTGAGCCTGCGGAGATTGCTGCTATCACTCAAAATATTTCAGCGGGTGATCTTTCTCAGAATCTACAGGTGTCGAGTAGTGATACAGGCATATACCGGTCTGTCAGTGAAATGTCACAAATGCTGAAATCTCTTATTGGCAATATCATCAGTACCAGTAAAGACTTATCTGTAAATGCAGATTCAGCCAGTCAGATATCAGAACAAACCTCGCATATTATTGATCAACAACAAACCAAAACCTCATCGATTGCCGCTGCTGTAAATGAGATGGCGATGAGTATCCAAGAAGTGGTACGTCATGCGACAGATTCGGCTACCCAATCTAATGAGGGTTTATCTGAGGTGGAAAGAGGTAAGCAGACCATCAGTAAAACGTTGGAGGAGATAGGTGATCTTGCAACGAACCTTGAAACAACCGTGGAATTTATCAAAACCCTTGAGCAAAGTAGTTCGGATATCGAAGTGGTAATTGGGGTCATTCAGAATATCTCTGAGCAAACCAACTTACTAGCGCTGAACGCTGCAATTGAGGCAGCGCGAGCGGGCGAGCAAGGTCGAGGATTCGCAGTTGTAGCGGATGAAGTTAGAACCTTGGCACAAAGAACTCAATCATCTACTACAGAGATTCAAGAGATCATACAGCGCTTACAATCAGGTACAGCGGATACAGTAAAAGCGATTGAAACCAGTTACTCGCAATCACAACAAACTGTGGCGCAATCCGAAGAAACGGCGCAGGCGCTAGAGCGCATCCATAATGCGATTAATTCGATTAGTGAGATGAATATCCAAGTAGCCGGCGCAGTAGAGCAGCAGTCTGCGGTTGCTGATGATATTGCCAGAGATCTAGAAAGTATTAGTGCTGGCTTTGAACAAACAGCGGCTGGAGCAAAACAATCTGCTGGTGCTAATGATCAAGTTAGTGATATATCAAAACAATTGCAGGCTATGGTTTCTAAATTCAAAGTATGAGAGAAACAAGATCACAATCTAAATATTAAAGTAGATGAAGCAGGTCTTATAGACATTCACATACGTTTTACATAGGTATGCGATCGTAAGACCCGCTCATAATTTTACTTAGGTCGTTCTTTAAACAATTAATAACTAACTTCCTGAAAAGCTTTGTTAAACCAAGCTAAAGTCGCTTTGCGTTGTTCAAAATAAGACTTTGTAAGAGGGATGCCGCATGTTTCGGTGATGCAGTGGTGCCATTCTTCGTAAGTTGATGTGATGATATTTATCATTAGTATTCTTTCCGTCGAATTTTGAAATTACCGTATTGATAAAAAATAGAGATATTACTCGCGGAATAAGCGTTCGTTCGATTCACGGACCGCTTTTATATCGGTGCAGTATTCGGCGGTAGGCCTTAGTAAGAGGCGCTTAATGCCAATCTCTTCGCCAGATTCTAGACAATAGCCATATTCACCGTTTCGAATTCGCGCTAGGGCGGTGTCGAATTTTGGTAAGAGCTTACTCTCACGGTCGACAATTCTGAGTGCGAGGCGAGATTCTTCCTCGTATTGAGCACGGTCTGCATCGTCATTCATCTCAGGGCGCTCATTCAATTGCGCTTGGGCATTTTGGATGTGAGCGATGGTTTCCTGTTTTTGCTGCTCTAAATATTCCTTAAAAAACTTCAATTGGCTTTCATCCATATAGTCTTCAGCACTCGCAGCTAAGAGTTCTTCTTTTGTTATTGTCATGCTTTCCTCAAAGATCGATCTAATTCATATGTTGTTATGTTATAGCATTTGTTTTTGTGGCCGTGGAAGTTTTTATGATGTTCTTAAGCTTTGGGTAAGTTATAGGAATCGCTAGCTCCAGTGAATTTCCATGGTATGGTGGTCTGACTATCAGTTGCGGATGTTTGATCCATCATGAATAAGGATGTGCAGACCCTTAAAGTTTTTATATACACCTCAATCGCATTGATTGCTTTTGCCGGTAATTCTGTTTTATGCCGCTTAGCACTGGGAGATGAGGCAATTGATGCGGCAAGTTTTACTTCCATTCGTTTGCTTTCCGGCATTGTTGTGTTGCTAGCTATATTCAGCTTTATGAATAGAGGAAAAGCCAATGTAGCAAAGGGCAGTTGGAAAGGTGCGTTTTTTCTCTTTGCCTACGCTATCACTTTCTCTTATGGCTATATCACTCTAGAAACAGGCATAGGAGCCTTGGTTTTATTTGGCTCGGTTCAAATATCTATCATTCTTATTAACATGTTTAAAGGCAATAAACTCCATTCAATGGAGTGGGTTGGTGCGATCGTTGCGTTTGCTGGGTTTGTCTATTTGATCTTCCCTAGTTTAGCGACACCTTCGGCTGTTGGGTTTGGTCTAATGACGATGGCTGGTGTGGCTTGGGGCTTCTATACCTTAGCGGGGAAAGGTTCTAACAACCCTTTGGGGGATACGACTTCTAACTTTTTACGCACGCTGCCTTTTGTATTGATTTTAGTGTTATTGAGCTTTGATGATGCATCTTTATCTACAGAAGGCATTTGGTTGGCGATTCTGTCTGGGGGCTTAGCCTCGGGGATTGGTTATGCTATTTGGTATCAGGCTTTAGGGTCTTTATCAGCCATTCAAGCTGCGGTTGTACAGTTGCTAGTCCCAGTGATTGCAGCAGCAGGTGGTGTTGCTTTTGCGCGTGAAGAGATTACTTGGCGTTTAGTTATCGCCTCAGTGGTGGTTTTAGGCGGGATTATGATCGTGATTACAGGTAAACAGCTTTTAGAAAGTGTGAAACAGTAGTCCAGAACATTTCGTTATCGTTTAACAGGACTTGCTGACTAATTGATTACGGCCATTTTCTTTAGCTTGATATAAAAGCTTATCAGCTCGTTTATAGAGATCGCTGACTTGGGTTTTATTGGTAAGATTTTGTGTGCAGGATAATCCCATAGATACAGTGATAAATTGATTAGCACTGTTCTGTTTATGGGAAATTTTCAGTTTCTCGATTTCTTGTCGAATGCGGTTAGCAAAAATATCTGCGGCTTCTTTGCTTTCTTGAGTGAAGACAACGGCAAACTCTTCCCCACCAACACGGAAGCAGTAATCCTCTCCTTGACGAATATTATCCTTAAGCGCTTGGCTTATCTTTTTTAGAACATTATCACCTTTGATATGGCCATATGTGTCGTTATAGGCTTTGAAATGGTCAACATCGAGGATCAGCAGGCAAAAGTAGGTTTTCTGCCTTCTAGCACGTTCTAGGACTGCTTGAGATAAATATTGGAAATTACGGCGGTTGAATAGATCGGTGAGCGCATCGGTAACCGCGAGCTTTTCAATTTTTTCTTCCAGAGTACGCGCTTCTGTAATGTCGATATGTACTCCGTTCATGCGAATAGCATTGCCTTCTTCATCTCTCAGGAATACCCGACCAACATCATGTATCCAGCGCCATTTTCCATCACCGCAGATCATTCGGAATTTAGCGTCGTATATTTCGGTTTCACCATTTAGGTGCTTTTCAATCAATTCAACCGTAGGCTCTAAATCATCAGGGTGAACGATAGAGGACCAGCGCTCAAGACCATCGATTACCTCAGAGAAGAGCGAATCATCCTCTCTGAACTCATCATCTTTATATCTCTTCTGAGTAACCCAGGTTTTATTAGCAATGATTCTGCCTTCTTGTGGATAGAAATCCCAACAGCCAATGTTGGCACCATTTACGGCATCATCTAAGCATTTTATGGTTTCTTGGTTTTGCGCTAATTGGTTTTTTAACTCTTGTTGTGCGGTTACATCGGAAAGGGTACTTAAGATATTTTCACCATGTTTAACTAATCGCATTTCGAAATACAGATCGTCTTTTTGATAGTGAAAGTAGATTGGTTGATCGGTTGAGGCATTAGAGCATTGCTGAAATAGTTCTCGTAGCTGTTTAGCTTGCTCTTGATTGAATAGATTGAAAATCGATGAACCTTTTAAAGCACTTTCAGATAAACCACGAAGCTCTATCTCTTTGCGATTTAAGAAGAGATAACGGCCCTCATCTGAGGTTAGCTCTGCAATACCTTGTGGCTGTTGATTGAGTATTTCTAAAAGATCCATAGCGTCTCAGGTACAAAATTGCGACTACAAGTTCCAATTTATTATAGGCAGAACTTGTATACCAGCTCGATTATTTTGGGCCTAAATAATTTTTTACCCATTGCTTAGGTGTGACACCAAAGTGCTTTTTAAAGACTTTGGCCAAGGAGGACGCATTTTCATAGCCTACTTGGTTGGCGACGAGCCCCACGGGGCGATTATTTTTAAGTAAACCTTTCGCTAGCGCCATTCTTAGCCCTGTCACATACTCCATAGGCGCTTGACCTACTGTATCTTTGAAGAGCGCGGCAAACTTCGAGCGAGACATAGCTGCGTTCTCGGCCATCTCTTCAACGGTCCATTCATATTCAGGCTTCTTTTTGATCTGTTGCATCAGCTTGCTGAGTAGAGGATGGGAGTCGGCCGCAATTAAGCCTAATTCGACTGTGCCGTTATCTATCACGTAGCGAAGTACCTGCACCATAAATACATCACATAAGCGATCGATCATCAGTTGCTTGCCATGCTGTTTGGCAAATGCCTCTTCGAAGATTTGATGAGCTGTATTCGAAATAGAACCGGCTTCCTCTATATGGATGCAAAGAAACTTAGGAAGATAGTTGGCTAAGAGTTTTTGGTGGGCTGGAGGTAACTTAACAGTCGCACAGACTAGTTTCGCATCTTCAGAAGGGGCTATCGTTAGTTTGTGATTGGTTCCGCTGGGGAAAAAAATCACATCGCCGGTATGCAACTCAATCCTGTGATCTTCATCTGTCGTGAGTGTTAACGATCCTGATTCCAGAAAATGTAAGTAGCCCGATTCCTTATCGTCATCAAATCCGGTAATACCGCAGAGGCTACCACTGAAAAAAACCTCGGCATTGATCTCTAGGTTCTGCAGTAATTTGCTCAGTGTATCCATAAAACCTCCTTTTTGGACGATTGGCTCTTTTTGCTGGATTTAGAGCGGCCTTTCCCTCGGTAGTTCCCCGTAACCTATATCTCAAGAACAGCGCAACATATTTACCAATATGTCTGAGTGTTCATTAAACCATTAACCGAGGAAAAAGAAATGAAATTTACAAAGACTTTGAAACTAGCAACAGCTGCCGGCGCACTTCTTCTAAGCAGCATGAGCTTTGCGGCATCTGTAAACATTGGCACTAACGATGTTGCTATTCATGGTTACGACCCTGTCGCTTACTTCACTAACGAAAAAGCGGTTGAGGGTTCTGCAAAATTTACAGCTACGCATGATGGTGCAATCTATCGTTTCGCAAGTGCCAAAAACCGTGACTTGTTTAACGCCAATGCCGACAAATACGCACCTCAATATGGCGGTTACTGCGCGATGGGTGTGGCTTTAAACAAAAAGCTAGATGTTGATCCACAAGCGTTTCATATCGAAAACGGCAAGCTGTATCTGAACTTGAACAAAGATGTTCAGACAAAATGGCTTACAGATGTACCTGGCAACCTAAAAACAGCAGATCGTATTTGGGCAGGTATTGAAGATCTATCTGTAGCAGCTGCAAACGCTGAAGACTAATTCTTATGCCTGAGTCGAGACTTACGTTTTCAGAAAATGGACATGAGTACTCGCAACCTTTAGCGCTGATCTGGTTCAGCGCTAAATGGTGCGGTCCCTGCCAACAGATGATTCCTGTCGTTAATAGTTTGGCAGAGCGATATGCCGGTGAACTTAAAGTTTTAAAAGTGGATGTAGATCAGCAGCAGGAGTTAGCTGCGAAATTCGCGATTAGAGCAGTTCCCACGTTAGTACTCTTGGCAAAAGATAAGGCGTTGGATCAGCAGGTGGGGTCGGTGCCATTAAAGCAACTTGATGAGTGGGTTGCACAACATTTATCAATTCAGAAAGAACTGGAGAAGTGAAATGGATAATAAACAACGTATTGCTACAGCAGCGTTAGCCGTTGCTCTGACTTCGATTGCAACTGTACCTGCAGCTCATGCTGGTGGAAAAGAAAAATGTTACGGCGTTGCGCTAGCTGGACAGAATGATTGCGGCAATTTGGCAGGTACACACTCTTGTGCGGGTCAATCCAAAGTGGATAACGACCCGGGTGAGTGGAAGCTAGTCGCGAAAGGCACTTGTAAAGATATGGGTGGCCTACTGAAAGCTGAAGCTAAGAAGCGTTATCAGGAAGCTCAGCAGAAGTCATAAGGTTTAATCAGGAGAAAGAAGATGTCCAGTTTAAGCACAGCTAATAATAGCGATGAACGAGGTTTATCAAAGATTGGAGTCGGGTTGCGTCATCCTCACTATAAGGAGGCGTTACTAGGGACATCTTCCATTGATTTTGTGGAGATACACGCGGAGAACTTCTTTGCTGAAGGTGGAATGCTACCTGAGTTGTTGAGTGATATAGCCCTTCAATATCCAATTAGTCTGCATTCGACTTCAATGGGTTTAGGTTCTGCCGTGGGTATTAACGGAGATTATCTGCAACGTTTAAAGCAACTGTCACAGCAGATTAACCCCATATTGATCTCTGACCACGCTTGCTTCACTTGGAGCAATATCAATGGAAAATCTGTGCATGCTGGGGATCTTCTACCTCTTGAATTTACGCAACAGAGCTTGCAGGTAATGGTTGATAATGTGAATCAGGTCCAGCAGCTACTAGGACGTCAGATTCTTGTTGAGAACTTGTCTGCTTATGTGGAATTTAATTTCTCGGATATGAGCGAAACCGAATTTCTATCTGAACTGGTAGAAAAAACGGGATGTGGCTTACTGGTGGATCTCAACAATTTACTGGTGAATGCGCGAAATTTTAGTGATCAAAAACCATTAACTGTAGCGCGAAAGTGGTTACGAGAAGTTCCTTCTGATGCTGTGGGCGAGATTCATCTGGCAGGTTTCTCCAAGGTGAAAGAGGGGGAATTGATCATTGATGATCATAGTCAGCCAGTATCACCTGAATGTTGGTTGCTCTATCGCGATGCGGTTGCTTTGTTTGGTGCAGTAACCACCTTAATCGAATGGGATAACAATTTGCCTTCTTGGAGCACACTGCTTGATCAAGCTGCAAAAGCGAGATCTATCTCCACGGAGGTTCACTATGACACTGGGAGGCTCTCTTATGCTGTCTGATTCAACCTTGCTCGTTCGTCGTCAAGCCGCATTGATGACGTTAATTTTTTCCAAAGATGAAAGCGATACCGCGACTGATCGAATCAGTCAGGGGTTAAAAATTTATCAGAATAATCTTCTGATGACCGCGGCAAGAGCGATCTCCTTGAAGTATCCAGTGCTGGATAAAATGGTGGGTAATGAGACGATTATCGCTTTTACCGAGCAGTTACTAAAGCGGGAGTTGCCTGACACGGGTGATTGGGCGGATTGGGGTGGCATGTTTGCCATGCTTATCGCCGAGAGCCCTTTGGCTGAAGATCATGCCTATCTGTCAGAGGTCGCCCGCTTGGAGTGGCATGTACATCAGGCCGCGAGAGGAAAGGTTACGCATTTAGAAGTTGAGACACTTTCTAGTTTAACTGAAAGTGATTTGGACGCTGTGTCACTTCATCTATCGCCGACTTTACAGGTAATGGAAAGCCACTTTCCTGTGTATGAATTATGGAATTTACATCAGGTGCCAGAGGGCTCTGAGGTCGATGAAGGTGAGCTTTATCGCTTGCTGGTGGGCAATAAGGCTCCTCATTATTCACTGGTATTTCAACAGGATTATCACGCGCGTATTAAAACGCTAACGGCTCAAGAATATGCGTGGTTTAAAGATGCTCTGGCAGGCATGAGCGTTGAGCGCTTATTAGGTAAGCACCAAGAGATTGATTTTGTTAACTGGATTGAACAGGCGATAAACCAGCAATGGTTGGTTGCCATCAAGTAAATCGAGATTCAGTTATTAAAGGTTTTTGAGAGGTTTGAGAGATGATTTCTATCGTTAGTAAGTTTTATAAAGGTTATTTAGCTGGGGAAGGTAAATTGGCTAAAACTCATGATCTTGTGTCGTTAATTGCTCGCTTGTATGTAGCGCAGGTGTTCTTTAATGCCGGTCTGACCAAAATTCAGGATTGGGATACAACATTATTTCTATTTGAAGAGGAGTATCAGGTTCCATTTTTACCTTTTGAACTAGCGGCTTATTTAGGCACTTTGGGCGAGCTGATCTTACCTGTTTTGCTAGTCACTGGTATTTTGACGCGCTTTTCTGCTCTCGGCCTATTTTTTGTAAATGTAGTCGCTGTGATTAGTTTGGTCGAAATTGCACCAGCGGCACTGTATCTACATTACATCTGGGGACTCGTGCTTGCGCAAATCATTATATACGGTGGTGGTGTGCTTTCTGTCGATCACGTTTCCAATAAGTTTCTACTTAACCGCCACAAGGCTGAAATGGAGCCTAGCCTATAGGCTTTATTTGTAGGTACTTGTAAAGAGGAGGTGACTGGTTAAATAGTCACTTCCTTGCTGAAAAAGCTTACTCATCTTTGAGGTTAATATGAAGCAGATCATTTCATCCATTTTTGCCGGCTTTGGCGCTGCTGTTGCCATAGGTTTGTTAGCCTTTCTTGAAACCTCATTTAAAGATATTGCTTTTTTGATGGCACCTTTTGGGGCAACTGCCGTACTGGTATTTGGGGTACCGAAAAGCCCTTTGGCCCAGCCAAAGAATGTGATTTTAGGGCACTTAATAACTGCCTTTATCGGCATTCTCTTTAGCCAGTTATTTGACGTTAATCCGCTGACTTTAGCCATTGCGACAGGACTTGGTGTGAGTGCTATGTTGTTGAGTAAAACAACGCATCCGCCCGCGGGGGCAAATCCAATCTTGATTATGTTATCCAGTCAGGGGTGGGTCTTTCTGGTAACACCAGTTTTGATTGGCTCGATTATGATTGTGCTCGTGGGAAAAGTTTTTCAGCAGACGCAGACAAGGTTGCAGCCTGCTGAATAATGACTAACTACAAGGTTGTTTGACTTGTTTGGTTAGCATGGTTTCAAAGACATCGGGTGTGACAGGTTTACTAAAATAGTAGCCTTGGGCCATATCGCAGTTTTTATTCTGTAGTAAATTCATCTGTTCTTGAGTTTCTACCCCTTCAGCAATAACTCTTAAACCAAGGCCGTGAGCCATGTCGATGGTGGCGTAAACTAGCTCTAAATCGGCAGGGTCGACAGAGATATCACTGATAAAGCTACGATCGATTTTTAGCGTATCGAATGGATAACTTCTCAAATAACTGAGGGAGGAATATCCAGTACCGAAATCATCCATGGATATGCTGACGCCTTGTTCATTAAGCTTTGCAATCGCCTCATCGATATCCGCATGTTGTGCCATCAATACACCTTCGGTAATTTCCAGTTCTAAGTTAGAGCCGAGAATTTGATGTGTTGTCATCTGTTCAGTGATGTAGTCGATCAATTGAGGATCTCTAAACTGACGCGGTGATAGGTTGATGGCAATATGGAATTGCGGCAGCAATGTTTTGATCCAGTGACTGCTCTGATGCATCGCTTCCTTAAGAACAAACTTACCAATGTTTACGATTAATCCGGTGTTTTCGGCAACGGGAATAAATTCAGAAGGCGGTATATTTCCTAATGTTGGAGAGTTCCAGCGTAACAATGCTTCTGCACCGACAATTTGTTGTGTTTTTAGGTCGATTACAGGCTGATACAGGACATGTAGCTCTTTACGGTGAAGAGCATTGTGTAATTGTTCTTCTAATAGCAAACGGCGTTCGGCACCTATATTCATCTCTTCGGTGAAGTAGTGATAGCTATTACGACCTTGAGCTTTAGAGTGATACATTGCCGAATCGGCATTACGTAGAAGTTCTGCAGGATCAGTTCCGTCACTCGGGTAAACCGAGATCCCGACACTCATGGTTAGCATGATCTCTCGGCCGTCCACATTTAGCGCTTTGCGGAATTGAGAAACTAGATTTTGCGCTATAGGCTGTGCTTGTTCTGCACTCTCTAAATGGTTGAGCAAGACAATAAATTCATCTCCACCCAAACGGCCTACGGTGTCGGTATCTCGCACTGACTGCTCTAATCGCTTAGCTGCTTCAACAAGAATTTTATCGCCAGTGGCATGTCCTAGAGTGTCGTTAACTTTTTTAAAGTCGTCCATATCGAGGAAGAGGACAGCTACAGAGTGCTTCTTTCTTCTCGCTTCAAGGAGCATAGTTTCTAAACGGTTAAGAGAAAGAAAACGGTTAGGCAGGTTGGTTAAGCTATCAAAGTGTGCTTGGTGAAGAATCTTCTCTTCTTGTGCTTTCTGTTGAGTAATATCCTGTTTTACCGCTAAGTAATACTTAGTTTTGCCTTCTGCATCATAAACAGGCGCGATATGGGCTTGTTCCCAGAATATCTCTCCGTTTTTTCGTTGGTTTTGGAATTCACCACGCCACGCTTTTCCCTGAATAAGATGCTGCCATAATTCTGCGTAGCGACCGACCGGTGTGCGACCTGACTTTAATATTCTGGAGTTTTGGCCAAGAACTTCTTCTTTATCGTACCCAGTGACCTTTTCAAATGTCGAGTTTACGTACTCTATCTGGCCATCCAATGTGGTGATCACAACAGATACGGGGCTTTGCTCTATGGCTTGAGACAGGGTCAGGATATGTTCTTGGGCTTTGCGTTCTTCAGTGATATCTCGACTAATGCCTACTAAGCCTTGTAGTTGGCCATCTGTATCCCAGAAAGGCATTTTAAGGGTGTTTAATAATATCCGCTCGCCAGATTGATTATCACTCCATTGTTCCTGGCTGTCAGAGGAAAGGTGTTCTATTACGTTTTTTTCTTCTTGCTCATTTTTAACTGCTTGCGCTTCTACAAAAAGATCATAGTCAGTACGGCCGGTAATTTCTGTTTCGTTTTTACCAGTGAAATCTTGGAAGGCAGTATTACAGCCGAGGTATTTACCTTGCGTATCTTTAATAAAAATATGATCTGGCAAGGCATCAATAAGGCCTTTGAGTAGGCCTCGTTCACGGTTGAGGTTTTGCCGGCTGATCAATACCTCTCGTTCAGCGTCTCGTCGGTCCTGTTGTCTTCGAAGAATTAGGCCAAGAAGCATAGTGCCGATGGGGTAGAACGTCAGAATGGTTGGTGCAATAGCGGCGATGATCTTGAAGCGCAAATCAGCAGGCATGAACAGAATCAAACCTAGTACAACGATTTGTACTACTAGCCCCAAAAGATACAAACGCCACCAGTTTAAGGGTTGTTTAAATTTGTCACTCAGGTGGCGCCAAGATAAGCCTACGGCGGCTGAGAAGATAATGACGGCTGAGCCAACATAAATACCTGCGCCTCCCTGATAGATTCGAAGGCTTACAGCCATTAATACGGCGATACAGGTAGGAACAATTCCAAAAAATAGGCCACATAAACTGATTAACACCCAGCGTGCATCAAAAAATACGCCTGGTTCTAGTTCCCATGGGGTTAGCATAACCGCCATAGCAAGCAGACCGACTAATACACCGGATACACTGTCTCTAAGTAAGTGATGACGAATGTTTTGCAAGCCAAGCGAGTCATAAACGATCCCCATTGCGAGCAGTAGGGCAACATTATTGATTAGGCCTGTAAAACTAGAAGTGTCCATGAATACTAATGTTCTCTTAATACCTGATGACTCAAAAACAAGGCTATCTGCAATAGTTGATTTAAAGCCATACTAAAATTATGTGAATAAGAATAATCATATAAATAATAAAGTGTTAGGGTGAAGATCAATAAAATGATTATCCATTCCAATCCCGACGACTAAAAAAACCTGGTTGGTCTAGATACAGGCTATCCAAGTCTTGTAATCCCACTCGAGCAGACATGATTTTTTAACTCATTGTTAAAATTTTGAAGTGGTTGTAATTTCAGTATAGAAAGGAAATCAGACTCTGCAGCCTGAATTGTGTATAGCTTTATGAAAAATAAAGAGAAAATATTAGGAAAGAGAAGGGTGGCTGGAACACCTTAGGCGAAGATAGGTCATTCCAGCCGTAGATATATTACTTAAAGTTAGCGCCAAACATCTCGCCAATCGCTTGGCTAAGCGCTTCACTGCGCTCTTCGTTACGGAATTGCATCAGGATCAGTGCACGTAACGCTGGCATAAACATCAAGTCAGATAGCACACGAGAGAAGCCTGCTTGGCCAGCTTTACCTATTGCGAGTTTTTCTAAGAAAAGGTTTAGTATTGCCGGTTCTTGAAGTGTTTCATTGCAGCGAGTGGCAATCGATACGATCACTTCAGCTTCTAGAGCGTAATCACTTTGTAAGATCTTGTTGATGATCTCTTGTTTTCTTGGCGTATTGCGTGCATTTGAAATACCACGAGTAATGGCAGCAATATGATTGGCGTTCGCTGTGCCGCGCTCTACTGTTTGTTCAGCACGTAAGCTTAAAGCTTCAAATAGCTGGTGGTCCGGTTCGATGCTTTCTATGCAGGTGCATAGCACTTCGAATGGCACATCGGGTAGAAGCGGGATGGCTTTAGTTAACAGTTTGCTGTTGTTACTTTTCTCGTGGCGAACAACTAAATCGGCGATACCTTGATAACCGAGAGATTGCCAGTTATCAAAACCGATTTGACCTGCAAAATACTGTTCCGCATGTTCATAGTATTGCGAAGCAGGTTCACTTGAGGCCAGCGTAGAATAGGCATGGAACAGTGCCATTTTTTCTTGATCGGGTTTGAAAGAGAAAGGATTATCTTTCAAGGCATCCTCTGGCATTTCACCGGTCTTCTCATGTTGTAAAATGCCACCGGCATTTTTAAGCAAACGGCTAAGTAGATCATCACGCACGGCTTGGATTAGAAAGCCTTGCTCATCTAAAGGCAGCTTTAGGAACCAAGCTGCGCCTTGTTCTTTATTCTTTGGATTCCAGATCATCAGCGCTATCCATGCGTGTTGCAAATACGGATAGGGATAAGGTGTTTGTTGGTTCTCTATCTTTTCAAATTGTTCAGTCGAGAGTTTTTGTACACGACGACCCATATCGAAAAAACGGACCTGGCCGCCACTCTGGCGAAGAAGTTGAGATAGTGAAGATATGTCAGACATGATGAGCACCTTAAGAATCAGGCCCGCAATTTTAGCAGTTCTGGAGTGGGTATCAATATAGACCGGAAGTGCTCATTCTTTGGTTAGGTCAATGCTGATGGTTAGATGATGTAAAATTGATTTTTACCCATTTTTTTAGCTTGATACATCGCTTTATCTGCCAAGGTAATCGCTTCTTCTGCACTTATATCTTCTAAAGCGTAGATATACAGGCCAATGCTGGCCGATAGGTTAGCAGTGCTGGTATCAATAGGTATATCTTCACTAATAATCGTTAGTATCTTTTGAATCACTGCGATGGCTTGAGTGGAGGATTCAATTTCAGACAGAATTAGTAAGAATTCATCGCCACCTAATCGACCTAACATATCTGAGCCGCGAATTACTTTGGAAATGCGATTAGAGATGTCCTGTAAACATTGATCGCCGGTATCATGGCCGTAGGTATCATTAATTGGCTTAAAATCATCCAGATCAATAAAGATGATGGCGGCTTTATGTTGTTTCCGTTTAGCCGCAGCGAGCACAATATCGAGCTGGTGGAGTAAAAACCTGCGGTTCGGAAGTCCGGTTAGGTTGTCATGGCAGGCTAAATGGCGAAGCTCTTGATTGGCAATCCTGATAAGTTTGTTTTGTTTGGCGGTAGTGACCATAACATAGACAGCAAACAAGAAGCCGCCCAATATGATTAATACCATTCTGGTGATGAGTTTTGAGAGTAAGATTTCCATTTTGTGGGATGAATCTTGCCAGATTTCTTCATTTTGAGCTTGCTGTAAGCTAATAAATCGATCCAGTAGCGCTGCAATGGTGGTCTTATCTTTCAGTACTTTACCTAGCTCTAATCGAAAATCTTGCACGCGGTTATTTGTGAGTAGTTCCGAGAAGGTTCGTAATTCAGGCGCTCTACTGGCAGCTTCTTTATCGAGTTTTGCAATGATGACTTGCTCAGGGTGATCTAAGTCTGTGTTCAATAAGGTTAAACGTGATTTGTGGTATTCACTACCTTGACTGTAGAACGCATTGAATAGCTGTTTTCGTTCTTCTGGTGTTTCAAGTAATGTCATCTGCCAAAGTAAGATGGCTCTTTCTCTGACAGCTGCGCGCATTGCCATGGCGGCGCGTAGTTGAATGTCGTTATTGCTGTTGGCAGTGGTTAATTCTGCGCGTAAATTCGCATATTGCTGGTAGGAAAAAACGGAAGTGTAGATAAACGCTAGAAAGATAGCGCTAAAGCCAATTAGATAGAAAAAGAATCTAAAGCCTGATCCCCGCTGGTCCATGTCTTTTCGCCAGTCATGTGGTGAATAACATTTAACAGTCTAGTAGATTTTAATTTATTCGGGATTGAGTGGCAGAAATAGAGATTGGGTGAGTAAGCCGTGCATACTCACCCAATAATTAATCGTTTATTGTTTGCATTCACCCGCGACAACAAAGCTAACTTCAGGCTTCGCACAAGCAGAACAGCTGTTGGAATAGGTTTTGGTTTTACCGTCTGAATGATGGCCGCATGCAGGTGTGTAATCCATCGTGCACATCTGCGGGCGTGGTTCTTCACAAACCAAAGCTCCTTCTGGCATGGATGGTTTGGATTGACAGCCTGCTAACATCAGCGCTGCAAAGCCCATAAAAATTAATTTTTTCATACTGAATCTCCTGTTTGGGCATTGTCTGAAGCAGGTTTTCCTTTAACTTTTTCACGTAGTGTCTGCATTGCAACGAATAGTGCCGGAATAAAGAATATGCCGATGACAGTCGCTAGAAGCATACCGCCAAAAACAACAAAGCCTATGGATATACGGCTAGCAGCACCTGCGCCAGAAGCCGTTAGCAAAGGCATAACACCTAGGATAAAGGAGAAAGCGGTCATCAACACTGCACGATAGCGCAAGTTAGCCGCTTCATTGGCCGCATCAATAATGCTTTTACCTTCTTCCCGCAATTGCTTCGCAAATTCCACAATCAGGATGGCTGACTTACTCGCAAGACCAATCAGCATAACCATGCCGATCTGGGCATAAAGGTTATTGGTCAAACCTGGTATCAGCCATAGCGGTAGAATCGCACCTAAAATTGCGACAGTAATCGATAGCATTACAGCAACAGGAATGGTCCAGCTTTCATATTGAGCTACTAAGAATAGGTAAGCGAATAGAATAGCTAACGAGATGATAATGATTACAAAACCGCCGGCTTCTTGCTCTTGTTGAGTACTACCTGTCCACTCAAGAACATAACCATCAGGCAAAGTTTCTTTGGCTAGTTGTTCCATCAACTTAATACCGTCACCTGTCGCCATACCTGGGGCTAGAGTTGCAGTAAGTGAAGCTGAGCGTGATTGGTTGTAGCGCGTTAATGATTGCGGACCAAGTACAGGTTTTACTTCGACCAGTGCGCTGATCGGCACTAAATGTCCTTGGTTGCTCTTAACATTAAGACTATTTAGATCGTCAATATTGTCACGGAATTCAGCATCCGCTTGTAGCATAACCCGGTAGTTACGCCCGAAAATATTGAAATCGTTTACATACTGAGTACCAAGCTGAGATTGCAATGTGCTAAATAAGTCACTCATTGAAACGCCCAAAGAGAGCGCTTTATCACGATCTACAACAAGCTCCAGTTGTGGAACATTAGCAGAGTAGGTGGAGTAAACTCGGTCAAACTCAGCTTTTTGGTTTGCTGCAAAGATGAGTGAATTTGTAGCGCGAGCAAGTTCTTGAGGTGATCCATTTTTAAGATCCAACAGAATTGCCTCTAGACCTGCTGCATTACCCAAACCCGGAATCGGTGGAGTAGGGAAAGCCATAATATTAGCGCCTGGAATCGTTGCTAATTTCTGATTGAGTTCTCTTAGAATTTTGTACCAAGCCATTTCCGGTGCAGTACGCTCATCCCAGTGGGTAAGCACTGGAATTGCTAGTGCAGCATTTGGTGCCGCGCCACCTAAGATACTGAAGCCTTTAATGCCAATACGGTTTTCTACACCCGGTTGTTCTTCGAGGATTTTGTCAATCTGGGCGACTATCTCGTCGGTACGGTTGAGTGATGCACCATCAGGAAGCTGAACGTTAACAAAGAAGGCGCCGTTGTCTTCATAAGGCAAGAAGCTGGTCGGGGTTGTGGTGAACATATGGTAAACACCGCCGCCCATTGCTGCCATCAAACCCATACTTAATAGTAAGCGCTTGTTCAAAAAGTTAACTTTGTTCACATAACCTCGACGGGTCCAGTCGATTAGCTGATCGAACTTTTTGAACACACCAGTCGGTTCAGTCGCTGGTTTTAACAGCAGTGAGCAGAGCGCAGGGGATAAGGTCAGTGCATTTAGCGATGAGAAACACACCGCAACAGATATGGTTACCGCAAACTCTGTATACAGTTTACCTGTAATACCTGGCATAAAGGCAACAGGAACAAATACTGCTAAGAGTACCAGGGTGGTCGCAATGACGGGCCCGATTACCTCTTTCATTGAGACTGCTGTCGCTTCTTTAGCAGATAAGCCTTCTTGCATATGGCGTTTAACGTTTTCAACGACAACAATGGCATCATCTACCACGATACCTATCGCCAAAATTAAGGCGAACAGAGAGATTGTATTGATACTAAAGCCAAGTACAGAAAGCACGGCAAAGGTGGCAATCAACGATACTGGAATCGTGGCTGAGGGTATGAGTGTTGCGCGCCAATCGGCAAGGAACAGGAAAGTTACCAGTACTACCAGACCAAAGGTAATAAATAGAGTCTCAACTACTTCTTGCAGCGATGCTTTTACTGAAAGTGTGGTGTCATAGAGAATGGCGTATTCCATATCATCAGGGAAACGCTCACTGAGACGCTTTAGTTCAGCGTACACATTGTCAGCCACCTCAAGTGCGTTTGCACCAGGGCTTTGATAGATCGCTACAGTGGCTGCTGGGTTGCCATTCATAATGGAGGACGCACTGTAGCTTTGCGAGCCAAGTTCTACTCGAGCTACATCGCGAAGGCGCACAGAAGCACCGTTTTCACCTGTGCGAAGGATGATGTTTTCAAACTCTTCAACTGATTCTAAGCGGCCTTTAGCACGCAGGTTATATTGGAACTGTTGGTTTTGCGTAAGAGGTGGCTGGCCAATAATACCTACAGACGCTTGGATATTTTGTTGCGAGATAGCGTTGCTAACATCTTTAGGTGAGAGCCCTAGTGCTTTGAGGCGGTTAGGGTCTAACCACACTCGCATACCGTAATCCATCGGGCTGAACTGTGACGCTGAGCCGACACCATTAATTCGTGCTAAAGCATCTTGCACATAAAGTGTGGCGTAGTTACTTAAAAACAGCTCGTCGTATGTGTTTTCAGGAGAGTAGAGGTTAATCACCAGCAACATGTTAGTTGCTTGTTTCTTGGTAGTTACCCCTTGTCGAACCACTTCTTGAGGCAAAGAGGCCTCTGCCAAAGCCACACGGTTTTGTACATTGATAGCCGCTTGGCCTGGGTCTGTACCTACAGCAAACGTGATATCTAGCGTGTAACTACCATCGTTGGCTGAGGTGGAAGACATATACAGCATATTGTCCACCCCATTGACTTGGGCTTCTATCGGGGTGGCTACTGCTTGCTCCACTACTTCTGCGTTAGCGCCAGGGTATTTCGCTTTGACTTGAACTTTGGGCGGTGTGATATCAGGGAACTGAGCGACGGGTAGACCGTAGATCGCTAAGGCACCGGCAATCATCAGTACAATGGAGATGACCAGAGCAAACTTAGGCCTATTGATAAAGAAGATCGAGAACATGGTTTACTCCGCTACCGCATTAACTTGAATGCCCGGTTTAACCTTCTGCAGTCCTTCGGTGATGATTAGATCACCTTCATCCAGGCCTTTCAGTACTTGCCATTGACCTTCTACTTGCGGCCCCATTTCTACGCGAGTAACTGTTACTTTATCTTGTTGATCTACTTCGAGCACAAAGTAACCATCACGATCACGTTGTACGGCAGATTGCGGTATTTTGATACCCGTTTCTGGTTGTTTACGCTTAATTTCTACGTGAACAAATTCACCTGGCAATAATAGGTATTTAGGGTTTTCGAAGCTCGCACGTAGTGTGATTGTGTCAGTATTTGGATCAACCTCTGGGGAGATAAAATCGAACTGACCTTGTTGTTCGTACACACTGCCATCGGACAATAAGAGACGAGGGGCAACGGGCGGATTATCCAAGTCGATTCCTTTACGGCGAGCGTCTAGCATCAGCTTTTCACTGACTGCCATTTCGACATAGACCTCATCGATTTTTACGACTGTCGCTAGTACACCGCTTTCAGGGCTGATCAAGTCGCCAACAGAGAAGTTCGCTTTACCGATACGACCACTAAACGGAGCTTTAATCTCGGTATAACTTAGGTTTAATTCCGCTTTCTTTAATCCTGCTTCTGCTTTTAAAACTTGTGCGCGGGATTGGTCGCGATCTGCTACAGCCTGGTCGAACTGGGATTGTGAAGCCGCCTTACGTTTGCGCAGCTGGCTCACGCGATTGAGATTAGTTTGCGCATTTTTCAATCCCGCTCTAGCAGAGGCGAGATCGGCTTCTGCTTGTTTCAGCGCGATTTCATAGTTCGCTTTTTCTACTTTAAACAATACTTGATCGGCTTCAACATCACGACCTTCGGTAAATAGGCGATCTTCTAGAAAACCTGATACACGTGCCAATAGGTTAACGCGTTGAGTTGCCTCAATACGTCCAACCAGTTTAAAGGTTGGGGTCAAATCCGACGTTTGCACCTTGTGTACTAATACCGCAGGTAAAGGTTTCTCGTTGGCATTAGCGGTTAGTGAAGTGGCAGCCAAAGCAGTTAGAAGAGTGGCTAAAATGATCTGTTTCAAAACAAGCTCCTTTGAGAAACGTTAATCCTAGGTACAAATTGGATTAAATTTGATGCGCTTTAATTAGATAGCAGCTTTTTGATGAATATAACTAACTATATATAAATACTGAATAGATTAAATATTCATTTACCCATACATCGCCTTAACGAATAACGGGTGCCTAAGCACCCGTTATTGTCACAGCTGCTTACTGCAGCCAGCTGTCGAGTTCATTTATATCTTCAGGGTTTAGCGTGCCTAACTGTTGCTTGAAGGTGATGAGGTTCTGTACAAAGTCGAAACGTGCATTAGCATAATCGCGTTGAGCTGCATAAAGCTGTTGCTCCGCTTGCAGTACATCTACCACATTACGCGTACCTACTTTGTAACCTTCTTCAGTGGCTTCTAACGCTGTTTTACTCGATTTAATACTTTGATTAAGCGCTTGAACACTTAAAGCACCGGTACGGAGATTACGTAATAGGCTACGAGTCGTCTGAGTCACCTCGCGAAGTGTATCTTCACGGTTAAACTGGTTTTCAATTAAGCGCTGTTCTAGTTCGCGACTACGCGAGCTAACTGAGCCGCCGGAATAGATTGGCACTGACAGAGTTAAACCGATTGAAGATGTATCGGTACTGTTGTCACTGATAGCGGTGCCATTATCGTAATCATAACTAGCTGTCAGGTTTAGTGTTGGGTAGTGACCAGCACGACCTGCCTTCGCTGCTTGGCGCGCTGCTTCAGATGAGCGATCTGCAAGTTGAAGCGCCAAGTTGCCTTGCCAAGCTTTTTCTAACCAAGGTTGGGCTTGAACAGGGACCGGTTCTTCAATTGGGTACTCTTCAGATAGTTGACCAACTGTATCAAATCCTTGGCCTGTTAAGCGCTCTAAGGCTTCGTAACTATTTTCCAAATCACCTTCAGCGGCAATACGTGCCACGCGAGCATTGTCGTATGAAGCCTGTGCTTCTTGTACATCGGTATTGGCGATTAGGCCAACATCATATTGAGCATTAACTTGATCCAAGCGGCGTTTGATTGCGCGCTCTTGAGCTTCAGATGTTTGTAGATCACTTTTCGCCCTTAGCACACCAAGGTAAGCTTCTACGGTACGGTTGATCAGGGTTTGCTGTTCCAGTTCAAACTGCAGTGCCGCTTGTTCTGAGATCACTTGGCCCTGTTTAAAGGTAAACCAAGCCGCAGCATTAAATACCGGTTGGCTAAGGGATAGGGTATAGCCATGGTTATTATAATCTGCTGTATCAGAATCAATTGTTGTTGTGTTGGCGCTCAAGTTCACATTCGGCAACAAGCTAGAACGATTTTGGATTTCGATCTCTTTGCCAGCGTTAAATGAAGCTTGCGCTGCTTTTAACTGTGGATCATTAGCCAAAGCGAGTTGGTAGATATCTGCTAATTCACCTGCAGAAACGCTGCTGACAGCTAGAGAAAGGCATGAAACCTGAAAAAGCTGCTTTATATTCATAAACTTAAACATCCTTAAACTTGTTCTGGCTGAACTTCCTTGAAAGTTCGCTTACCTAAGTAACTATATACGGTCGGAATGACAAAAAGGGTTAATAATGTACCGAATGTCATACCGCCAACAATAACCCAGCCAATCTGATGACGTGATTCAGCACCTGCGCCCATAGCTATAGCCAAAGGAACAGCACCTAATACTGTTGCGCCCGTGGTCATCAGTATAGGGCGTAAACGCAAAGATGCTGCTTCTATTATCGCGCTACGAAGGTCTCGCCCTTGATCTTGAAGCTGATTTGCAAACTCTACGATCAGAATACCATGTTTGGTTACCAGTCCAACAAGGGTAATCAAGCCTATTTGGCTGTATACGCTGAGAGAGCCTCCACTGAAATGTAGCGCAAACAGCGCACCAAACACGGCAGGTGGAACCGATAGCATAATAATCATCGGATTTTTAAAGCTTTCAAACTGCGCTGCCAGTACTAGGAATACGACAATCAATGCCAGTGCAAACGTCACCTGCATGCTGCTGCTAGACTTCTTGAACTCGCGTGAAGGCCCCGTGTAATCATAGGTTGCCTGAGGCGCGATCTCTTGCAAGCTTTGTTCAAGGAAGTTGAGTGCTTCACCTAGGCTGTAGCCAGGAGCGAGCTGGGTTTGTATTTTGACCGCCTTCACTTTATCAAAGTGATTAAGTTCACGTGGTGCAACGCTTTCACGCAGTTCTACAAGGTTGGAGAACTGAACCATTTCGCCGTTTTGATTGCGCATGTATAGATCGGTTAAGTCGCTTGGATCACGGCGCTGTTGATCATCAACTTTCACAATAACTTCGTATTGCTCACCGGCGCGTTTAAAGCGCGTAACTTCGCGACCAGCCATGTAACTTTCTAGGGTTCGACCCAGATCAGCAACATCTACAGACATTTCGGACAACTTATCGCGTTTTACATCGATCTGAAATTCCGGCTTATTCAGCTTAAGATCCGAATCTGGTTGGGCAAAGCCTTTATTACTGTGAATTTTCGCCATTAGCTGATCGGTGATCACTTTTAGGTCATCATAAGTGCCATTGGTCTTAACAATGAACTCTACAGGACGCGAGATAAAGCTCTGACCTAGAGAAGGCAGGTTAAGAGAGAAACTCATAATCCCTGGGATACCGCCGTATAGCTTCGGCGTTTGTTCTTGGCCAATCGCTTGCTGTTTACGATCACGATCTTCCCAGCGTTCTAAGCCTTGGAAAACCATAGCATTAGTTTCAGACGGGAACCCGACCACCGCAAAGTAACGCACTGTTTCTGGGGTTTGGCTGATAGTAGTTTCGATTTGGCGTGTATAACGATCAATATAATCGACAGATGCGCCGTCCGGAGCGATAGCAAAGTTTAGAATTGTGCCTCTATCTTCATAAGGCGCCAATTCTTGAGGCAATTGGGTATAAAAGTAAGCTGCGCCACCAAAACTCGCCGCCATAATAACAATTGCGAGTAGGCGAGAACTTAGTAGTTTGTTCAGCAGCGTTTGATAGCGATTGGTAATGCCTTGTAGGAAGCTTTCTATCAGATTAAAAATCGCACTGTGTCGCGTTTCATGTTTTAACAATCTCGACGACATCATTGGCGATAGGGTTAAAGCAACAAAGGTTGAAACTACCACAGCCCCCGCAAGCGTCAGGGCGAATTCTGTAAAGAGCTTGCCTGTTCGTCCTTCAGAAAAGGCAACAGGTGCAAATACGGCAACCAGCACCACTGTAGTAGCCAATACTGCGAAGCCGATCTCTTTGGCACCTTTAAAGGCCGCCTGAATCGGCGTTTCACCCGCTTCAACATGTCGATAGATGTTTTCCAGCATTACGATGGCATCATCCACAACCAAACCGATTGCTAACACCAGTGCGAGTAGGGTCAATGTGTTAATGCTGAAATCCATCCAGTACATCATCGCAAATGCACCCACCAACGAGAGTGGGATAGTAACCACCGGAATCAGGGTTGCTCGGATATTACGAAGGAAGAAAAACAGTACTAGAACAACCAAAATACCCGCTTGGATCAGCGTGGTATATACAGATTGAATGGACTCATCGATAAAGATCGAGGAGTCATAAGCCACCTCTACATTCATGCCTTCTGGCAATGTCGGACGGAGTTTGTCTAATTTGTCGCGAATACCCGAAGATACATCCAGAGGGTTTGCTGTGGATTGTTTTACCACACCCAGTGCAACCGCACTTTCTCCTTTATAGCGGGTGATACGTCTGACGTTTTCCGGCGCGATTTCAACCCGTGCGACATCTTGAATTCGAACAGGGTAGCCATCTTCATTACGAATAATTAGCTGTTTAAAAGCTTCTATATCGTTAACGTCTGTTCTGGCAAGTAGAGTGAACTCGCGTTCTTTACTTTCGATTCGACCCGCAGGGATCTCAATGTTTTGACGGCTAAGTGTTTCTTCTATATCTCTAGGAATAACCTTGAACGCTGCCATACGAGCAGGATTTAGCCAGATACGCATCGCATATTTGCGTTCACCGAAGATCATGACATTAGCTACACCTGAGACGGTTTGTAGCTGATCTTTTACCTGCTGATCGGCGATATCTGATACTTCCATGATGTTATGGCGATCAGAGTTGAAGGCAAGCCAGATAATAGGTTGCGCATCGGCTTCTGTCTTCGCAACTACCGGTGGATCAACATCATCTGGAAGTTGGCCGATTACGCGACTTACGCGATCTCGAACATCCGCAGCGGCAGAATCAGGATCGCGATCGATTTTGAAAGTGATACTAATCTGCGAATTTTCTGTTCGGCTAATCGAGTTCATAAAGTCGATCCCCTCAATACCGGAGAGGGAGTCTTCTATGATTTGAGTAACCTGCGTTTCGATAATCGATGCACTTGCGCCGGGGTAGGTAGTTTCAACCGTAATAACCGGTAGATCGATTTTTGGGTACTCTCGAACGGTTAAGCGATCGTAAGCAAGTAGACCTACCAGTAGGACCAGTATGCTCATTACCGTCGCTAGTACGGGGCGTTTAATACTGATTTCAGACAGAATCATAATTATTTATCCTGTCCTTCAGTTTTATTTTTTTGAGCCTGTGCTTCTTCTTGGGCTGGTTCAGCTTTAGCTGGCTGTGTGCCATCGGTAAAGATCGGTGTTACAGGCATGCCTGGGAACAGTTTAATTTGCCCAGCAGTAATCAAAACTGAACCTTCTTCAAGGCCAGATATTATTTGCACAATACCCGGGCGGCGTTGTCCCAAAGTAACTGGGGCCATCGCCACTTTACCTTCTTGAACTGTCATCACAAAAAAGCCGCCATCTTTTGGAATGATGGCTTGCTCAGGGATTACTACGGTTGTTTGTTGGTCAACTAGTAGGTCTACTTGCGCAAAAAGGCCTGGACGCAATTTGCCTTCAGTATTTGGAATTTGCGCACGTACCTGAATATTGTGGGCACTGCTGTCAGAGCTTGGGGATACCGCGTATACCTCGCCTGCGATTTGTTCACCCGGTAAGGCATCGACTTTGATGTTAAGTTGACGGCCTGGTTGTAGCTCGGATAGATAAATCTCAGGCACACGGAAATCTAATTTCATTGTGCTTAAATCAGTAAGCTCGACCAGGTCTTCGCCCTGATTCACATAATCGCCAGGGCTTACCAAGCGCAAGCCTGTAAAACCTGTAAAGGGAGCGTTTAGGGTCATTTTATCTAAACGTGCTTGAGCTAAGGCTTCCTGAGCTTGGTCGACACGAAGTTGAGCTAAGCTACTGTCACGTTCTTGTACAGAACCTACTTTCTTCTTTAGAAGGCTACGTGCGCGGTCATAATCTGTTCGGCTTAACTGGACACGTGCTTGTGCCTCTTTTAGCTCCGCTACATAAATGGAGCTATCTAGCTTAAATAGCGGGGTTCCTAGCTTTACTTGCTGACCTTCTTTAAAAAGAATCTTTTCTATACGACCGCCTTGTTCTGGACGAAGCATAATAGATTCATTGGCTTGTAGTGTACCAATGGCAGAGATCTTCTTATCCAGTGTTTGAGCTTTGACTGTCACTACCTCAGCAGGCATACCCTGAGCGTTGACTTGAAAAGCAGCCACACAAAGCATAAATACAGCCAGATAATTTTTCTTAAACATAGGAAGTCCGATCTTAGTCTTTAGAAGTAGGGAAAGCCTATTCTAAAGATCTGTATTCAGTTAACAATGTAATAATGTGTAAAGAAATGAAAATAAGTCATACGAATTAGTAAGTTTGGGTTATTAGATGAAGAGAATATTTTAAGGGTACCTTAACGAGATTAACTACTTAGTTTATAAGTATTAACGTTCTGGAAACTAGCATGAGTGAATGGTTATAGTGGGTCCACTCGATGCATTGCATAAAAAAGCTTTAAATGTTCGCTTAAGTGATTAGAGAATTATAAGTATTGGCATGTGATTCGATGTCATAATGGACTTTTTATAGGCGAATATATCGATCAATTTGGTCTATTTTAATGATCTCTTATTTATCAACTTTATGATTAGAAGCTTGGCTTGTTGAGGTGTGGCTAATCAACGAGCAAAAAAGTGAATGTGTGGTGGGTCATTGGGGTGTTTGATGATTTTTGCATACTTTAATAAGAGCGTGGATTCGTAACTTTAATACGTGAAAGGTGGAGGTTAGTCTTGGGATTACATGAAAATAACTATTTTCTAGCGTCGGCTGAATCTCTTCTTTGCGATCAAAACGATCGATTTCTTTTCTCTGAAGCAGAGATAAGATCACTTGATGTAGAGATCTGTTTCGATCTGCCTGAGGTCTCGGATGAATATTACCGCATTGCTATTATAAGAGATGTGAGTAAATGCTTATTGTTGGATGTATTGGATTTGCGTTCAGCTTTGTCGCAGACAGGTAACGAAGATGAGTTCGCAATCTTATCTGCTGCAGCTCAAGTGGTAACTTGGCATGCCTCGTTTAAGTTTTGTCCACGCTGCGCAACCGAACTCATTATGGATGAGGCCGATCTTGCCAAGGTTTGCCCATCCTGCGGACATCATCAATACCCACGCCTGTCGCCTTGTATTATTGTGTTGGTTCGGAAGGATGATAAATGCCTATTGGCGCATTCCAGCAAGTTTAAATCTGGGCGCTTCAGTACCTTGGCGGGCTTTATTGAAGCGGGAGAATCTGCAGAGCATGCAGTGGAACGTGAGGTGATGGAAGAGGTAGGGATTAAGGTGAAAAACATTGAATATGTTTGTAGCCAATCGTGGCCTTTTCCGAACTCATTTATGCTTGGCTTTATGGCTGATTATAGTGAGGGTGAGATCACGCCTGACGGCGAAGAGATTCTAAGCGCCGATTGGTTTGGTGTTGATGATCTACCTACCATTCCGCCCAAATTTACTATCTCGAGACAGTTGATTGATAGGTTTATAGAAGGGATATAACTTATTGATCTGTTTGTTTTTCTCGGCTAAATAATTTGCCAAGTTTAGTAGCCAGCATGATGTTGCCTTCTGCTCTTAACTGACCGGAAAGGAAGGCGCTCATACCGTCTTTTTCACCGTTGATGACACTCACCATTGTTTCTGCTTCCATGATAAGTGTCACATTTGGATCGTCATGGTCACCCGTCAAAACGTTACACTGAGCTTCTTTGATTTCGATATAGAAGTTTTGATCGTCTTCTAGTTCAAATTGAAAGACAGCTTCAAGATCGGCAGCGTTTTGAGAAACAAATCGACTCGGTAATTTTTCAACAACTTTGCTTACAGATATCTCTTGGCTCATTACTGCGTTATCTCAAACGGGTGGGTAAAAGGGGGATTTATGATACATTAGCGGTCCTTCTACTTATAGTTTATTTCGGAGTTTTCTCTGTGGTTGAATTTTTCAGTGAATACGGCCTGTTTTTGGCTAAATCGGTAACTATTGTTATTGCCATTATTGCGGTTGTTGCAGGTATTGCTGTTGTTTCTTCTCGTTCACGTAAAGATGGTCATCAAGGTGAGATTGAAGTAACTCATTTTAATGATGAGCTTTTGGATATGAAGGAAGCGCTAGAAGATGCGATTCTGGATAAAGAAACGCTAAAAGCGATGCAGAAAGAAGAGAAGAAGAAAGAAAAAGAAGAGAAAAAGGCGCGTAAGAAAAATCCACCTAAAGGCGATGAGCCGCGTCGAAAACGTATCTATGTTTTAGATTTTGATGGGGATGTTAAAGCCAGTGAAGTTGAGCCTTTCCGTCAGGAAGTGTCAGCAGTATTGATGATGGCTGAGCCTCAGGATGAAGTAGTTATTCGTTTAGAAAGTCCTGGCGGCATGGTGCATGAATATGGTCTTGCGTCTTCTCAAATTGAGCGTATCAAGCGTAAAGAGATTCCGCTGACTATCTGCGTAGATAGAGTAGCAGCCAGCGGTGGTTACATGATGGCATGTTTGGCGGACAAGTTGATTGCTGCGCCATTTGCTATTGTTGGATCTATCGGTGTGATTGCTCAGTTGCCTAACTTCCATAAGCTTCTAAAGAAAAACGATATCGATTTTGAAGTGCTTACAGCGGGTGAATATAAGCGTACTTTGACTGTGTTTGGTGAAAATACAGATAAAGGTCGTGAGAAGTTCAAGGAAGAGCTAGAAGAGACACATGAGCTGTTTAAAAGCTTTGTTCATGAATACCGCGACGTTGTTGATATTGATAAAGTGGCTACAGGTGAGATCTGGTTTGGTAAACAGGCACTGGATGTCAACTTGGTTGATGAGTTAATGACGTCCGATCAGTACTTGATGGATGCGTCAGATGAGAGTGATATTTTCGAAGTTCGATACGAACAGAAGAAAACGCTACAAGATAAGATCTCGGATATGGCTGCGGATTCCAGCGATAAGGTCTTAACGAAATGGTGGAGCCGTTTAACACGTCAAAACATCATTAATCGCTAAATTAAATAGCCGAGGAGGTGTCTTTCGCCGGATACCTCCTTAGTATTTATCCTTTCATTTCCTATTCATTTGACCTTGTTATTCTCGCTTCCTGAATTGCCTATCTGTTTTATAAGTAAACTTGTTTCATAAATTGGTAGTAAACAAAGATTTACGCGCAATAATGACTTGATTTAATACAGGTGATTATCGTTATAATTAATTCATCATTTGTTTGAAACGCTGGTTTGGAGTACTGATGCATCATAAGGGAACATCTGCAAGTATCGTGCAGGCTGCAGAAACATTGTTTGCCGAACAGGGATTTGCTGAAACGACTGTTCGACAGATAACCAGTCGAGCAGACGTTAACCTAGCTGCTATCAACTACCACTTTGGTTCCAAAAAAGGCCTTATCCAGGCCGTTGCTGAAAAGTTTCTAGAGCCCTTGTGCGATGAGCTAGGCATGATGTTAGATCAGCGTCTTGCTAATGCGGATGGCCAACAACCTTCTCTTGAAGAGCTTTTAGAGATGTTGATGCGCGCTTTGCTTTTGGTGAACCGCGACAACGTCAATGCACTCTCTGTATTTATGCGGCTGCTAGAGCTGTCATATATGAAGAATCAAGAAGAGTTGCGCGATTTCTTGATCGAACGCTATAGTGAGAAAGTTCAGCCTTTCATTAAACTCTTACGTCAAGATTCCGCACCTATGGAAGACGATGAGTTCTTCTGGAGGCTTCATTTCCTTCTTGGTTCTATTACTTTTACTTTGTCGAACTTCCATACGCTCAATGCGATCGAAAAACGCGAGTTCCAAGGTAGTGCAGAAGTAGAGCAGATCCTACATCGAATGATTCCTGTTTTGTCTGCTGGCCTTCAGGCACGCGCCGATAAAACTTATTTCTGCCGTTTGTAATCCTATGCTCTGCATTAGGGTCTCTATCGCTCGTCAAACATTGGAACTGTCGAGCGGAAAAAAACTGCTGCAGAGCTATTCCATTTCTACTGCGCTCAATGGTCCGGGCGAACAAAAGAATAGTGGTTGTACGCCAAGAGGCCGTCATTACATTCGCGCTATGATTGGCTCGGACGCTCCAGAGAACGCTGTTTTTATTGGTCGACGCCAAACTGGCGAAATCTATTCGCAAGAGCTGGCTGAGGCTTATCCTAATCGAGATTGGATCCTGACACGAATTATGTGGCTATCCGGTCTAGAAGTCGGTCGTAACCGCTTAGGTCAAGTTGATACTATGCAGCGTTATGTCTACATCCACGGTACGCCTGACACAGAACCTATGGGAGTAGCTAAATCCCATGGGTGTATACGGATGAGAAACAGCGATTTGATTGAGCTGTTCTCGAAGGTGTCAGCCGGTATATCTGTTTTAATTGAAGAATAATCTTTATGTCTGAAGTTACTCTGTTTCTAGACCTTGAAGGTACGGTATTAACCGCTGAAGAAAAGGATCTTCTAAAACACCCTTTCATTGGTGGCGTTATTTTATTTGCCCGTAATACGGAAAACGCAGAGCAAGTTGCGACGCTTGTGGCTTCTATGCGATCGATTCGTGAAGAGCTTGTGATTAGTATCGACCAAGAGGGTGGTCGAGTTCAGCGTTTGAAGAAGGGGGTTACGGTACTGCCTCCGGTGAAAGCTATTTCGAAGAAGTTCTCTGTGGCATCTGAAGGTGTTATTGCCGCAAAAGAACTTGGCTATCTTATGGCGGCAGAGTTGCGTCAGCTTGATGTCGATTTGAGCTTCGCACCTGTTTTGGATGTTGATTATGGGCGTAATACGGTAATCGGCAATCGTGCGTTTGGTGAAGACTATGAAACAGTTACTGAGATCTCTGCTGCGTATATAGACGGTATGCGCTCAGCAGGTATGTCTGCTACCGGTAAGCATTTCCCTGGTCATGGCTGGGCAGATGCAGATACCCACCATGCTGATGCGGTCGACGGACGTTCTTTTGAAGAGTTGTGGAAGACGGATATGGTGCCATTTAGGCAAGCAGTTGATAACAAACTCGAAGCGATGATGTTTGCACACGTGCTTTATCCTGAGTGCGATTCTTCACCAGCAGGTTTTTCTAATTTCTGGTTGGGTGAGACCTTGAGAAAGAAAATTGGCTTCGGTGGAATTATCTTTAGTGACGATCTGAGTATGAAAGCAGCCCATAGTGCAGGTAGCTATGCGGAGCGTGCTGGTAAGGCGATAGCTTCGGGTTGTCAGGCGTTGCTGTGTTGTAATGAGCGCCGAGGTACATTGGATATCCTTAAGTACTTGGAAGCGTCGGATTTTAAACCTCTGCAAGAGATATCGTCTCTTAGAGGTAAACAGTGGAATAGGGATGGGGAGCGTTTGGATGCTGCTCGCGTACTTGCAAATGATTTGCTGGATGTAGCGTTATGATCGATATGTTAAACCAGTTATTAACTGAACATTTTCCTGACTATAGTGATTCTGCATGGATTATCTTATCCGTAGCAGTGTGTGTTATTGCTGTTGTTGCTGATCTTGTTGCGCGCTCAACAATTAGTCAGTTAATGAAACAAGCGGAAAAAACTAAAATCCTTTGGGATGATGTTTTTCTAAATTCATTCAGCCGACCGGCACTGTTTTTAATCTGGTTGGCTGCAGGCTATTGGTTAATTCAGCTATTCGAGCAGAACTTTTCCATTCAAGTGCTGGGTGAGGATAACCCGTTACCAAAGCTAGTTCCTGTGATTCTCTTGGCTTGGTCATGTTTGCGCTTCCTGAAGCGTTTGGAGCAGGTTCTGGTGATGCCAGACCGTATGAAAAAACCTATGGATCCAACTACGGTTGGGGCCTTGGGTAGGCTTCTACGCTTAATTGTCTCCATTATCATTGTTCTGATCATTATGCAGAGCTATGGCTACAGTATCTCAGGTATTCTGGCGTTTGGTGGTATCGGTGGTATAGCGGTTGGTTTTGCTGCGAAAGACCTTCTGGCTAATTTCTTTGGTGGCTTGATGATCTATCTAGACCGCCCGTTTAAAGTGGGTGACTGGATTCGATCTCCTGATCAGCAGATCGAAGGCACCGTAGAAGATATTGGGTGGCGTCAAACTCGAATTCGTACATTTGATAAGCGCCCGTTGTATGTGCCGAATTCAACTTTTACCAATATCTCGGTGGAAAACCCGTCACGTATGACTAACCGTCGTATATATGAATATATTGGCGTTCGTTACGATGATTCTGCTCAGGTTCTAGAAGTAATCAAGGCGGTCAAAGCGATGCTGCGTATGCATCCCGAGATCGATCAGCAGCAAACATTGATTGTTAACTTGGATCGTTTTGGTCCATCTTCGCTAGATTTCTTTATCTATACCTTCACCAAGACGACTGATTGGATTCGTTTCCACGAGATTAAGCAGGATGTCATGATGCAGATTATGCAGATTGTTGAAGAGAAGGGGGCTGAATTTGCTTTCCCAACGACGACTGTTCACCTGAGTGGTGAGTTGCCTGAGTTGGTTAAAGGATCGGAAGGGAATTGATATTCATCTATCATAAAAAAACCGGCTTTTGAGCCGGTTTTTTTATGCGTTAAGCGAGTTATAGAGGTTTGATTTCAACCAGGATGCCCATTAGAGGGTGGTCGATATAATGCAGCTCTTTAGATTTCATTCGTCTTGCTTGATTCTGGTGCGCGGTCAATACTTCTGGAATCATCGGGAAGGCAGAAGCAGTCTCGGCTATTACTTGTGTGGTTTGGGTTGTTTGCGCTGCTTCAGGTGTTGTTTCGCTATCGCCTTGCATAGTAAGCATGGCTTGGGTCTGAGTTTCTTCTGCAGTCACTGAAGGTGCATTGTTACTAGGAGCAACCAACTGGCTGATATATAGATCAGGGCGGAAATGTAGGTAGCGACCACGACCAACAGCAATATGGCCTTCAAGCTCTTGCATGCCGTTATCTAAAACACGGCCAGCACTGATTTTGATAGGGCGAGGGTTCTGGGTATGTGATACAGGTTGCATCCAAGCTTCGTGGAAAAGAACCCGGTAGTCTCCGCTATTGTTTAGACGGTTTTTAACGCTTTTAAGGCTATGGCGGCTGCTTGGTAGGCTTTGGTACGCCGTTGGGTTTTCACCGGCCCCAGGTCTACCTTTTAGCGCTACAGCGCGATCGCGAAATGGAATTTCGTTAATCTCTGGCCAGAATTCCTCATGGATTGCCATAGGATCGTTATTGGCAAAAATAATAACCTCAACTTTATACCAGCTGTTAGCAAATGCGCTGCTGCTAAAAATAAGTATTAAGGGTAGGAATATCGCTTTTAGCATTATCTTCATGATGTTTTAACTGCCAGATCACTCATAAGGCGTTCTACCGCTTTAAAGCGTTCTTCGGTTTTCTCCATATCTAAGCTGAATCGCAGTTTGTCTGCGCCCTCAAGTTTATATTTTTGTGGCTGATTTTGAACCATTTTTACTAAAGTTAACGGATCTACTTTCGCATCAGTTGCAAATTCGATTCTACCAATCTCGCTGCCAGCATCAATTTTAACAATATTCATGGATTCAGCGCGTAGTTTTAACTCAGTTAATCTGAAGAGATTCTTAACCTGATCAGGTAGCAGGCCAAATCGATCAATCATCTCGATTTGGAGCTCTTTTAATTCAGTAGCTGAGTTAGCATTAGCGATACGCTTGTACAGAATTAATCGGCTGTGTACATCCGGTAGGTATTCATCTGGGATCAGAGCCGATAGATGCAGGTTAACATCGACACCTTGCTTGATCGGCTGATCCATATTCGGCATTTTGCCTTCTTTAATAGATTCAACGGCTTGTTCTAGCATCTCCATAAATAAAGAGAAGCCAACCGTTTGCATCTGGCCGCTTTGCTCTTCACCCAGTAGCTCACCCGCACCTCGAATCTCGAGATCGTGCGTAGCAAGGGTAAAGCCTGCACCAAGATCGTCTGCAGATTCGATCGCTTCGAGACGTTTAATCGCATCTTTAGTCATCGCTTTCTTATGCGGTGTCAAAAGATAAGCATAAGCTTGGTGATGTGAGCGTCCTACACGACCACGTAGCTGGTGTAGTTGGGCTAGACCAAATTTATCGGCACGATCGATAATGATGGTATTGGCATTAGGTACATCGATACCCGTTTCGATAATCGTTGTACAAAGTAGGATGTTATAGCGCTTATGGTAGAAGTCGGACATGACCTGTTCGAGTTCACGCTCACGCATTTGGCCGTGACCAATACCGATGCGAGCTTCTGGAACCAGTTCTTGTAACTCTTCTGCTGTTTTCTCAATGCTCTTAACTTCGTTGTGTAGGTAATAAACCTGACCGCCACGAAGTAGCTCACGTAAAATAGCTTCTTTGACTAGCGTGGTGTCGCTATAACGAACAAAGGTTTTAACGGAAAGTCGTTTCGCTGGTGGTGTCGCGATGATCGACAAATCACGAATACCAGACATCGCCATATTTAGTGTACGAGGAATTGGTGTTGCAGTGAGTGTCAGGATGTCGACCTCTGAGCGAAGCGATTTTAGGCGTTCTTTCTGCTGAACACCAAAGCGGTGCTCTTCATCTATAATCACTAGACCAAGATCTTTGAAATTGATGTCGCCGGATAGAAGTTTATGAGTACCAACAACGATATCGACGCTACCGGCTTCTAGCTTATCTAAGATAGTGTTTTGCTGCTTACCTGTTCGGAATCGTGAGATAAGCTCGACATTTACCGGCCAGTCAGCAAATCGATCTTGGAAATTTTGGTAGTGCTGTTGTGCGAGTAGAGTGGTAGGAACAAGAATGACAACTTGTTTACCGCTCTGTACTGCCATGAATGCTGCGCGCATGGCTACTTCGGTCTTACCAAAGCCTACGTCGCCACATACCAATCGGTCCATAGGCTGAACTGCAGTCATATCTCGAATTACGTTGCCAATCGCTGCGGCTTGATCCGGTGTTTCCTCAAATGGGAAGGTAGCAGCGAATTGTAAGTACTGCTCATCAGGATCGCTGAACTGGAATCCGATACGCGAAGCGCGACGAGCATAGATATCTAGCAATTCAGCTGCTGCATCGCGTGCTTTTTCAGCTGCTTTGCGTTTGGCTTTGGACCATTGCTCGGTGCCAAGTCGGTGTAGTGGTGCGTGTTCATCGCCTGCACCGGTGTAACGACTGATCAAGTGAAGCGCAGATACGGGTACGTACAGCTTTGCTTCATCTGCGTATTCAAGTGTTAGGAATTCGTTGGTTTGGCCTTCGAGCTCGATTGTTTGTAAGCCGAGATAGCGACCGACGCCGTGATCTAAGTGAACAACAGGCGAGCCTGGGTTTAGCTCTGATAGATTGCGAATGACCTGGTCATTCTGTTCCTGCTCTTTGCTGCGTCTACGGCGTTGGAATACCTGGTGACCAAACAGTTGGGTTTCAGTTATTAAATGCAACTGTCCCGAGATGGATAGGCCTTGCTCCAGTGGGTATTCCGTAATCGCTAGGTCATAATCAGACTCACAGAATGCTTGCCAGTTATCTACTTGGTTAGGCTTAACATTAATGCGTGCAAGTAGTTCTAATAATGCTTCACGACGACCAGCTGATTCGGCACAAAATAGAACCGCGCCATCACGTTCTGCTAAAAAGCCTTTTAATGCCGTTAACGGCTCTTTTAATTGAGAGTTAACCGGTAGAGAAGGAGGTTCGGTGCAAGGAAGATTGCTGCGACCGGCTTTCTCTTCAATAGTATCGTTAGAAAGGCTAATGCGGCCATATTGCTTTAATGCAGAGAAGAGTTCGCTAGTGGAGATGAATAGTTCATTAGGTGACAGTACTGGGTTAGTAATGTCGTGACGTCGCTGTTCGTAACGCTCGTTAACTTCTTGTGCGAATAGTTCTGCAGTAGCTTCAAGCTCACTATCAACAATAATTTGTGTTTGGTCGGGCAATGAGGCAAATAGAGAGCTGCATTCTTCAAAGAATAGGGGTAGATAATACTCAATACCCGGTGAGGTCATGCCATCAGAGATGTTGGTGTAAACAGGGCATTGTCTGTAATCAACATCAAATCGCTCACGCCAACGGGATTTAAAACCGCTAATAGCGCGCGTGTCGAACGGAAACTCTTTCGCAGGCAGTAAGTTGATGGCGTCGATCTGCTCGATTGATCTCTGCGTTTCGGGATCGAATGTTCTAAGTGTTTCAATCTCATCATCGAATAACTCTATTCGATAAGGGTAGGGGCTGCCTGTTGGAAACAGATCGATGATGGATCCGCGGAAGGCAAACTCGCCATGTTCCATAACAGCATCTACTGCGTGATAGCCGGCATCGATCAGCTGTTTACGAAGATGTTCTGGATTAATGGTTTGTTCAAGTTTTAGATCAAAACAATTCGCTGCGATAAAATCAGCGGGTGCTGTTCTATGCATTAACGTACTTAAAGGTACGATCAATATGCCTTTGCTTAAATTGGGTAGCCTGTTTAGCGTAGAAATACGTTCAGAAATGATGTCCTGATGCGGAGAGAACGTATCGTACGGCAACGTTTCCCAATCTGGGAATGAAAGAATCTCAAGTGAGTTGCTATCACTGGAAAAGAAACTTACTTCATCGTGTAAACGATTCGCTGTATTTGTGTCGTTGGTTATGACTAAGGTAAAGCCATCAAACTGCTTTGCTGCATCTGTAATTAATAAGCCAGTACCTGCACCATAGGCTTGTCCGATCTGCTTCTTATCGCCGGGACCTGTGGGTAGAGAGTAGTTCAGTTGCAGCACAGAGTTGCTCCTTTAATATGCGCTAACCAATTAGTAAGGCGGGTAGTTTAACCGTTGTAATTGTAATTGGTAGTTTTGCTCTAGGGTAAATGACTAAATATAAGTCTTATTCAGTAGGACAAAATATATGGTTCCAAAGTCTATCATGCTGCATTTGCTCAAAAGGGTGGAAAAGAGGATAATGCGCGCACCAAATTTTTAGGGTCCGACTAATACTTGTAATTTGACTGTGTTAGTAGGGTACCAACGAGTTGACAAAACTTTTTGGAGTTTCATGTGAGCCAAGATCAAGTTTTTACAGATTGGAAAGAACGCGAAGCCTTAGCTGAAGCTATGGTTCCACTAGTAGGTGGTCTATACCGTGACCAGAATATCGAGTCTTCTGTATTCGGTCGTCTGATCATCAAACGTTCTGTTATCGACATCCTAAAAGCACACCGTTTCGTGCGTCAGGTTGAAGAACAGGAACTAACAGTAGTAGATACTTTTCCAATTCTGGAAGCTGTTAAAAATCTGAATGTACGCAATGCGCACATCGATGCAGGTAAGCTGGCAGTTAAATATCGCACAGAAGGCAATGGCCAGGATCTAGAAACATTCCTGAAAGCTGAGCTTGCTGGTGCAATTGGCACGGAAGAGCGTGAACCAACTGATGTAGTTCTTTACGGTTTCGGTCGTATCGGTCGTCTACTAGCTCGTCTTCTTATTGAACGTACTGGTGGTGGTCAAGCGCTTCGTCTACGTGCAATTGTTGTACGTAAAGGTGCTGCAGCACGTGATCTAGAGAAGCGTGCTAGCTTGCTACGTCGTGACTCTGTTCACGGTTCTTTCAAAGGCACTATTACAGTTGACGAAGAGAACAACACAATCACTGCTAACGGTAACGTTATTCAGGTGATCTTCGCTAACTCTCCAGACGAAATTGATTACACTGCTTACGGCATCAATAATGCAATGGTTATTGATAACACTGGTAAGTGGCGCGATAAAGAAGGTCTATCTCTGCACCTTCAGTCTAAAGGCGCTTCTCGTGCAGTTCTTACTGCACCAGGTAAAGGTGTTAAGAACATCGTAATGGGTGTGAACGACGGTGATATCTCTCCAGAAGATACTATCCTGTCTGCTGCGTCTTGTACTACAAACGCAATCACGCCTGTACTAAAAGCGGTATACGACAAGTACGGTATCGAGAATGGTCACGTTGAGACTGTTCACGCTTACACTAATGACCAGAACCTAATTGACAACTACCACAAAGGTGATCGTCGTGGTCGTGCTGCTGGTCTAAACATGGTTATCACTGAGACAGGTGCTGCTAAAGCTGTATCTAAAGCACTTCCAGCTATGGAAGGTAAGCTGACTGGTAACGCGATCCGTGTTCCAACACCAAACGTTTCAATGGCTATTCTTAACCTGAACCTAGAAAGCGAAACTGACAAAGAAGAGCTTAATGCTTATCTTCGTGATGCTGCGTTACATGGTTCTATGCAGAAGCAAATTGACTACAGCAACTCTCCAGAAGCGGTTTCAACTGACTTTGTTGGTTCTCGTGCTGCAGGTGTTGTTGATGCGTTGGCTACAATCGCTGGTGGTAAGCGTTGCGTACTTTACGTTTGGTACGATAACGAATTCGGTTACAGCTGCCAGGTTATCCGCATGATGCAGAAAATGGCTCAGTGCACTTTACCGGCTTTCCCAAAAGAGCCTTAAGCGTAGTGAGTTGATTAAAAAGCCACCTATATGGTGGCTTTTTATTTGCCTTATGTATGATATTTCGGTTAGTTATATGTATATAACTAAAAATTCCACCGCTAAAAGGCAAGATAATCGGCTGGAACGTGCTGATATTGCTGGGTCTTTGTAGAAAAATGACACGTCGCTCAGGTATACTTAGCCAGATTTTTGGGTGGGGTAATTCCATTTTCGTAATAACTACAAGATATCGACTACGTTCGGGGACAGGCCGTGTCGGGATCAAAATCGATTTTGGAATCCTGAAAGAATTTAACATAATTGGGTGAGGCGTATGATCAAGATCAAAAAAGGTCTGGATCTACCGATCACGGGCGCTCCTGAGCAATCTATTACAGATGGCCCAGCAGTAGACTCCGTTGCCGTAGTCGGCTTTGACTATGTAGGTATGAAACCTACCATGGCCGTCAAGGTAGGTGATCGAGTAAAACTCGGTCAAGTGATCTTTTCCGATAAGAAAACAGAAGGCGTTAATTACACAGCACCAGGTGCAGGTGTAGTTAAGGCAATTAACCGTGGTGAGCGTCGTGCACTTCAATCAGTAGTGATTGAATTGGACGGTGATGAAGCGGTTGAATTTAATAAATATAGTGCCAATGAGCTGGCTGGATTGACGCGCGAACAAGTGCAGGACAATCTAGTGAATTCTGGTTTGTGGACTGCACTTCGCACACGTCCATTTAGCCGTGTACCTCAGCCAGGTACTACTCCAAACTCTATTTTTGTTACAGCAATGGATACCAATCCATTAGCAGGTGACCCAGCTGTCATCATCGCTGAACAAAAAGAAGCATTCTCCCAGGGTCTTACTATTCTGACTAAACTGTCTGAAACGACGGTTTATCTATGTAAAGCGCCGGGTGCTGATATTCCATCTGCTGATGGTGTAACAGTAGAAGAGTTTGAGGGTGGTCATCCTGCTGGTAATGCTGGTACGCATATCCACTTCCTTGATCCTGTATCTCAGGAAAAAACAGTTTGGACAATTGGTTATCAGGATGTGATTGCAGTTGGTAAATTATTTACCGAAGGCAAACTATTCACTGATCGTGTTGTTGCTGTTGGTGGTCCACGTGCTGCTAAGCCAGGTTTGTTACGAACTCGTTTGGGTGCGAGCTTCGAACAGCTTCTAGCTGGTGCTCAAAAAGAAGATCACAACCGTATTATCAGTGGTTCTGTGTGGAATGGTCGTACAGCTACTGAAGGTGCTTTTGCTTACCTTGGTCGTTACGCAAACCAGATCACTATCCTTGAAGAAGGCGATCAGCGCGAATTTATGGGCTGGGTTGTTCCTGGTACTAATAAGTTCTCTGTGCTTAATGTATTCGCTTCCTTCCTGAATCGTTCTAAGAAGTTTGATTTTACGACGACTACGAACGGTTCTGAACGAGCTATGGTTCCGGTTGGTCAGTTCGAGCAGCTAATGCCAATGGATATTCTTCCTACGCAATTGCTGCGTGCACTAGTAACAGGTGACATTGTTCACGCAATGGAACTAGGTTGTCTAGAGCTGGACGAAGAAGACCTCGCGCTGTGCACATTTGCCTGCCCAGGTAAATATGAGTACGGCCCAATCCTTCGCGACAACTTGACGCGTATCGAGAAAGAGGCCTGATCATGAGCTTGAGAAATATTCTTGATAAAATGGAGCCGCACTTCCATAAGGGCGGTAAGTATGAAAATTGGTACGCGCTTTACGAAGCTGCGGATACTATTTTCTACACTCCGGGTTATGTAACTAAAACAGCAGCTCACGTACGCGATGCAGTCGACCTGAAGCGTATGATGATTTTGGTGTGGATGTGTACATTCCCAGCAATTTTCTTCGGTATGTACAACGTTGGTTTGCAGGCTAATACTGCAATGGCTGCGATGGGTATTACCGAACCATCATCTTGGCAAGCTGCTTTAGCAGGCGCTATTTCAGGTTTTAACCCTGATAGCGTGTGGGACAACATCATTCTTGGTGCTGCCTACTGGCTGCCTATCTACATTGTTACCTTTGTAGTGGGTGGTTTCTGGGAAGTATTGTTTGCAATGAAGCGTGGCCACGAAGTAAACGAAGGTTTCTTCGTAACTTCTGTTCTATTCGCTTTGATTCTTCCTCCAAGCATTCCGCTATGGCAGGTTGCTCTAGGTATCAGTTTTGGTGTTGTAATTGGTAAAGAAGTATTCGGTGGTACCGGTAAAAACTTCCTTAACCCTGCGCTAACTGGTCGTGCATTCCTGTTCTTTGCTTACCCAGCGCAGATGTCTGGTGACGCAATCTGGACTGCAGTTGATGGCTTCTCTGGTGCTACAGCGCTTAGCCTTGCTGCATCTGGCGGTGTTGATGCAATTCTTGCGCAGAACATCACTTGGTTCGATGCATTCATCGGTACAATCCAGGGTTCTGTAGGTGAAGTATCAACATTAGCGATTGCTGCAGGTGGTCTAGTACTGCTTATTGCTAAAGTTGCTGCATGGCGCATCGTTGCTGGTGTCTTCTTGGGCATGGTTGCAACTTCTACGCTATTCAACCTTATCGGCTCTGAAACAAACCCTATGTTTGGTTTGCCATTCTACTGGCACCTAGTATTGGGTGGTTTTGCCTTTGGTATGTTCTTCATGGCGACAGACCCAGTGTCTGCTTCTATGACTAACAAAGGTAAGTGGTACTTCGGTGCTTTGGTTGGTGTAATGGTTGTATTGATCCGTGTGGTTAACCCAGCATTCCCAGAAGGTATGATGCTGGCGATCCTATTTGCGAACTTGTTCGCACCGTTGATCGACAACTTTGTTGTTCAGGCAAACATCAAACGGAGGTTGGCGCGCAATGTCAGCAAGTAATGACACTATCGGTAAGACTATTACCGTTACAGTTCTTTTATGTGTTGTCTGCTCGGTAATCGTATCTGCGGCTGCTGTACTGCTTAAACCTAAGCAGGTAGCAAACAAGGATCAAGACCGTAAGAGCAACATTCTTACTGCAGCTGGTATCTCTGATGCTAATAAATCAGTAGATGAGTTGTTTGCTCAGATCACTACTAAGTACGTTGATCTAGAGACTGGCAAATTCACTACAGACGTTCCAGCTAAATACGACGCTAAGAAAGCAGCTAAAGACCCTCAGTTGGGTAAAGTGCTGACTAAAGATGTAGATATCGCTTCTATCAAGTATCAGGCTAAGGTTATGCCTGTATATCTAGTAGAAAAAGATGGTCAGATTGAGAAATTGATCTTGCCAGTACACGGCTACGGTCTGTGGTCTACACTTTACGGATTCTTGGCGCTAGAAGGTGACTTGAATACAGTTGTTGGTTTTGGTTTCTACTCTCACGCTGAGACTCCTGGTCTAGGTGGTGAAGTTGATAACCCTAACTGGAAAGCGCTATGGCCAGGTAAAGAAATTTACCCTGCAGGTTCTATGGAACCAGCGATTGGCTTAATCAAGGGCACTGTAGATTCGTCTAACCCTAAAGCTAAGCATCAGATTGATGGCCTAGCGGGTGCGACGTTGACTGCAAACGGTGTTACGAACCTAGTTCAGTTCTGGATGGGTTCAAACGGTTATGCACCGTTCTTGGCTAACCTGAAAGCAGGGGGGGCGTAAGCGATGTCACAAGCTAAAGAAGTACTGAGTACTCCAGTATTTAAGAACAACCCAATCGGTCTTCAGATCCTTGGTGTATGTTCTGCGTTGGCGGTTACCTCTAACCTTAATACTGCTATGGTAATGACTATGGCAGTAATTGCGGTAACAGCATTCTCGAACTTGTTTGTATCGATTATCCGTAATCACATTCCAAGCAGTGTTCGAATCATCTGTCAGATGACTATCATCGCGTCATTGGTAATCGTTGTAGACCAGATTCTTAAAGCATTTGCTTACGATGTATCTAAGCAGCTTTCTGTATTCGTAGGTCTGATCATTACTAACTGTATCGTAATGGGTCGTGCTGAAGCCTTCGCTATGAAGAACCCTCCAGGTATCTCCTTTATGGATGGTATCGGTAACGGTCTAGGTTACGGTGTGGTTCTAATCTTCGTAGGTTTCCTACGTGAGCTATTCGGTGCAGGTAAACTGTTTGGTTACGAAGTTCTGCCTCTAGTAAACGATGGCGGCTGGTACTTGGCGAACGGTATGATGCTGTTGCCACCAAGTGCATTCTTCATCATTGGTATGTTCATCTGGTTGACTCGTACTTTCTACAAAGATCAAGTAGAAGCTCCAGAGTTTGAACTAGCTAAAAATACTAAGAAGGAGGCTGTGTAATGGAACAGTTAATCAGCCTTGCCGTTAAGGCGATTTTCGTTGAAAACATGGCGCTAGCATTCTTCCTAGGGATGTGTACTTTCTTGGCGATTTCCAAGAAGGTTCAAACGTCTCTAGGTCTGGGTATTGCTGTAGTCGTTGTGTTGGCAATCACAACACCTGTAAACAACCTAATCTTTAACTTGCTTCTTCGTGAAGGTGCACTTGCATGGGCAGGTTACCCTGAAGTTGATTTGAGCTTCCTTGGTTACATCTCTTACATTGGTGTAATCGCGGCGATGGTACAGATCCTTGAAATGTTCTTGGATAAATACGTACCAGCTCTATACAACTCTCTAGGTGTATTCCTACCTTTGATCACAGTTAACTGTGCAATCATGGGTGCGGCACTGTTCATGGTAGAGCGTGACTACACTTTCGGTGAGTCAGTGGTTTACGGTGTAAGTGCAGGTATCGGTTGGGCGCTAGCTATTACAGCGCTTGCGGGTATCCGTGAAAAACTTAAATACAGCGACGTACCAGAAGGTCTACGTGGTCTGGGCATTACCTTCATCACTGTTGGTTTGATGTCTCTAGGCTTCATGTCTTTCTCTGGTGTATCTCTTTAATGCCAACATGGTCGACAAAGGAAGGATTAGCCAATGAATGCTGAAATCGTTCTAGGTGTTGTCATGTTTACTGCAGTGGTGCTTGCACTAGTAGCAGTAATTTTGGCAGCTCGCTCTAAACTAGTAAGTTCTGGTGACGTTACGATTAACATCAATAACGATCCAGAAAAATCAATCACAGTACCTGCTGGCGGTAAACTGCTACAGACACTTGCTGATTCGGGTATTTTCATCCCGTCTGCTTGTGGTGGCGGTGGTACTTGCGCACAGTGTAAATGTGAAGTTCACGCGGGTGGTGGTTCTATGCTACCAACTGAAGAATCTCACTTTACAATGCGTGAAGCTAAAGAAGGCTGGCGTCTATCTTGTCAGGTAGCTGTTAAGCAGGACATGGACATCGAACTTGAAGAAGAGATCTTCGGTGTTCAGAAGTGGGAATGTACTGTTGAATCTAACCCTAACGTTGCTACGTTCATCAAAGAGCTGACTCTACGTCTGCCTGAAGGTGAGAATGTAGACTTCCGTGCAGGTGGTTATGTTCAGCTTGAATGCCCACCTCACGTTGTTAACTATAAAGATTTTGTGATCCAGGAAGAGTATCGTGGTGATTGGGATCAGTTCAACATGTGGCAGTATGTGTCTACTGTAACTGAGCCAACTATCCGTGCTTACTCTATGGCGAACTACCCAGAAGAGCGTGGTGTTGTTAAATTTAACATCCGTATCGCGTCTCCACCTCCGGGTACTGATCACCCACCGGGTATCATGTCTTCTTACGTATTCAACCTTGTTGAAGGTGATAAGATCACTGTTTACGGACCATTTGGTGAATTCTTCGCGACTGATAACGACAGCGAAATGGTATTCATTGGTGGTGGTGCTGGTATGGCGCCAATGCGTTCACACATCTTTGACCAGCTTAAGCGTCTAAACTCTACGCGTAAGATCTCGTTCTGGTACGGTGCGCGTTCTCTTCGTGAATCGTTCTACAACGAAGAGTACGACATGCTTCAGGGTGAGAATGATAACTTTAAGTGGCACTTAGCGTTATCTGATCCTCAGCCAGAAGATAACTGGGATGGTATGACTGGCTTCATCCATAATGTGTTGTATGAAAACTATCTGAAGGACCATGAAGCGCCTGAAGATTGTGAGTACTACATGTGTGGGCCGCCAATGATGAACTCCGCTGTAATCCAGATGCTTCTTGATTTGGGTGTAGAGCGTGAGAATATCTTCCTTGATGACTTCGGTGGTTAAGTAAGATATGTTTGTCAAAAGACAAGCCTACAAATGGCCGGCAGCTCAGCTGCTGGCCATTTTGTTTTTATTGGCTTTGTTATCGGCCTGTAAGGAAAAACCTCCTGAGGTTAAATCTCATCAAGGTTTAACAATGGGGACGACTTATACGGTCAAGTGGATTCCTATTCAGAATCAACCTGCTATCAATCCAGCAGTTTTCAATCAGGCTTTGCTAGAAGTAAATCAAGCGATGTCGACCTACATTGATGATTCCGAACTTTCTCTTATCAATAAGCTTCCTGCGGGTAGTTCTGTTGAGCTCTCTAATGATCTAGCCTTCCTTTTGTCCAAATCCATCGATATAAGTGCTCTATCTTCAGGTGCGTTTGATGTAACTGTAGGACCACTTGTAAATTTGTGGGGCTTTGGGCCTGATGGGCGTATAATTAAGGCGCCATCCGAGCTTGAGATTAAGCAGGTTCAGCAAGAGATAGGTTATAACTATTTAGAACTTAATAGCAAAACGCTAACCAAAGAGAAGGCTAGTTATATTGATCTATCAGCGATTGCTAAAGGATACGGTGTAGATGTGCTTGCGACTTTACTAGAGGAGCGGGGCGTCGAAAGCTATCTTGTTGAAATTGGTGGTGAGTTGCGCGCTAAAGGGTTAAAGCCTGATGGTAGTGAATGGAAGATTGCTATTGAGTCTCCGACAGCGGGATTTGATCGCTCCGTGCAACGAATTATCGCAGTGAAAGATGTAGGTATAGCTACGTCGGGAGATTACCGAAACTATTTTGAAGAGAATGGTGTTCGTTTTTCTCATACAATAGATCCGTCGACTGGCAGTCCGATTACCCATAGATTAGCATCTGTTACGGTGCTGATGCCGAGTTGTGCAGAGGCTGATGCCTATGCCACAGCGATGATGGTTATGGGCGAAGAGAGGGCGCAAGCATTTGCGCTTGAGAACGGTATCGAAGCATTTTTTATCATTAAGGCCGAGAGTGGATTTGTTGAGAAAATGACTCCTGGTTTTAAACAATATCTGGTTCAATAGGTTTTAATTATGAGCACAATTATCTTATCTTTTGTCATCTTGTTATGTGTCATAGTCGCCATGTCTGTTGGCGTGATTTTGGGTCGAAAGCCTATTAGTGGTTCTTGTGGTGGTTTGGCGAATGTAGGCATTGAAGGTAAGTGCAGTATCTGCGGCGATGACCCTCAAAAATGTGAAGAAGAGCAAGATAGGCAAGCTAAAGAAGAAGCATCTGTAGATCTAAGTTACGAAGTTAAATCTAAAGAATAATTGAGAGCTACGTAACTAAGAGTAAGCTGTTCTTAATAAAAAGAGCAGCTGAAACAATAAGATATAATTATAAGATAGGGGTAAATGATGGCGGTATATGACTATGATGTCATTGTGATAGGTTCCGGTCCTGCTGGTGAAGGTGCAGCAATGAACGCCGCGAAAAAAGGGCGTCGAGTAGCTGTTATCGAAGAGCAGGAGGCCGTAGGTGGTAACTGTACGCATAAAGGTACAATCCCATCAAAAGCGCTTCGCCACTCTGTAAAGCAGATCATAGAATTTAACACTAACCCTATGTTCCGTGATATCGGTGAGCCACGTTGGTTCTCCTTTCCTAAGGTTTTAAAGCGTGCAGAGAAAGTTATGTCCAGCCAGGTTATGCTGCGTACAAACTTCTATGCGCGTAACCGTATTGATGTTTTCTTCGGTGTAGCTGAATTTGAAGACAAAAATACAATTATTGTACGTGGTACCTCTAAGGGTGATGAGACGCTTCGTGCTAAGAACGTTGTAATTGCAACAGGTTCGCGTCCTTATACGCCAGCTGATATCGACTTTAACCATCCTCGTATCTATAACTCTGATACGGTTCTCAAGCTAAGTCACACGCCTCGCACATTGATCATCTATGGTGCTGGCGTTATCGGTTCTGAGTACGCTTCGATTTTCAGTGGCTTGGGTGTAAAAGTTGATTTGGTTGATAGTCAGAGTCGTCTACTGTCTTTCTTGGATGCTGAGATCTCTGATTCATTGAGCTATCACCTTCGTAACAATGCTGTGAAGATTCGCCATAACGAAACTTATGAAAGTGTCGTTGCTGACGAACGTGGTGTTACGCTTACGCTTCAGTCTGGTAAGAAGATTCGCGCAGATGCTTTCCTATGGTGTAATGGCCGTAGCGGTAACACTGAGACGCTTAAGTTAGAAAACATCGGCCTGGAGGCTAATAGCCGTGGTCAGCTAGAAGTTGATGATCATTACCGCACAACTTGTGAAGGTATCTACGCTGCGGGTGATGTAGTGGGGTGGCCAAGCCTTGCTTCTGCTGCACTTGATCAGGGGCGTGCTGCTGCTGCAGATATGCTGTCCGCTGAAGACTTCCGTTATATCAATGAAGTACCTACTGGTATCTACACAATTCCAGAAATTAGCTCTGTAGGTAAAACTGAAGAAGAGCTAACAAAAGAATGCGTGCCTTATGAAGTGGGTCAGGCTTTCTTCAAAGACACTGCACGTGCTCAGATCTATGGTCAACCAGTTGGAATGCTTAAGATTCTTTTCAATCGTGATACTTTGGAAATTCTGGGTATCCATTGCTTTGGTGAGCATGCCTCAGAGATCGTTCACATCGGTCAAGCTATTATGGCTCAGGAAGGCGAAGCAAATACGCTTAAGTACTTCATCAATACTACGTTTAACTATCCAACAATGGCTGAGGCTTATCGCGTTGCGGCTATTGCGGGTTTAAATCGTATAGCTAATTTGTCATAGATCTTATAAAGCGGCAGGGATGCCGCTTTTTTATTTAGCATGGAGTGCTTATGAACTGTAGTATCTTTCCGCTTTTCTCAAGCTTCTTACTTAAAGTATTAATCTCTTTTGCGCTAGTCCATTCTGTACAGGCTGTTGCTATTTCTGATTCTGATTTTTCTAAAGAATATCGAAACGCTCTGTTAAAAGATCAAGAAGAACTTAGTGGCTTTATCAGAGCCATACCAAAAGAAAAAATCAATTACCCATATACCAAAACTGGTGGGACTCTATTACATCTAACGATTGACTATTATCGATCTGTTAAAAAGGAAAACTTAAATGTCCTTTTGGATGAATTAAAAGATAAAGGATTTGATTTTAATCGGAAGGATAATCGGGGCCGGGCAGCTATTTCTTATTTGGGTAAGAGAAAGAAAGACAGCTACCTTTTTGATCTTCTTGTTAAGTTTGGGGTGGACCTTAAGACTGAAGATCAATTAAATAACACTTTATCTCATCATTATGCATCAGTACGAAGTGTAGAGTTACTTAAAAAATTGAGTGACGAAGGTTTCCTAACTGATACTAAGAATAAAAGAGGTCGAAGCCCTCTCAACTTAGCTGTCGCCAATGGTCGCTTAGATAGTATCAAGTATTTAATATCAAAAGGAGCTGATGTCTCCACAGTTGATTTATTCGGTAATAACCTCCTTCATATTGCTGCCTCCAACTCTTCTATCAATTTGTATGATTTTCTACTAGAAAATGGGGTTAAGGGTGTTGAGCAAGTCAATAGCGATGGTGAAACGCCTTTAGCTATATTTGCCAGAAGGAACCGTTGGGCTGAAGTTAGGGTATTAGTTGAAAGAGGTGGGAATTTAAATGTTCCACTAAAGCGAGGTGGCAATTTAGCGCTTTTGTTATATTTGCATCCTGAATATGGATTTGATGACGTTATTGATAAAGATTCTATAGATTTAAGTATTACTCGAGAAAACGGTGTAACCAACCTATCTTATTATTTAGGTTCTGGCCAGCTTGAGAAGGTAAATAAGTTATTAGAGTTAGGTGATAAGCCTATCAATAATGAACGTAATCCGCTCATTTATGATGTAGTTCGAAGTACTACTATTAAGAAGGAAGATAAGCAAAAAGTAATCCAGCTCTTAGTGGATCATGGAGCTGATCCAAGCCAATATGCTTACTCAAAAGATAACTATCCATTAACTGCAGCTGTAGACGATCAACAACTTTTCTTATTTTTAATGAGTGTTGGTTCGAGACCGGATTTTTCAAATGTTTATCTCACGCATGCTCTTATTCGTAGGAAAGAATATTCTCTGTTGCTAAAATTATTTGAGAAGCATGGAACTGATGAGTATATGTTGAATGCCTTTTGGCAAAATATTTATTCCTTGGCTAAGGACGTTGTAGTAGAGGAGAAGGCGAGATCCACTACACAAGATGCTAGTGAGCTTTATTTATACTTAATGAAGAAAAAGCCAGTATTAGATCTTTCATTGGATAAGAGTTCTTATCGAAGTAGGTTGCTAGAGAATATGTCTCGAATGAATTCTCCAACGGTATTGGAAGGCCTGAATTATGTAGAATATAAAAATACACTTCCTTCAATTAAGGCAGCAAATAGACAGACTTATAATCAAGCTTTAGTAAGTAAGCCTAGACACTCACCAATTAAGTCTCAATCACAGTCTTTGAGCTTATCTAAAGAAGCAAAATTACATGCGGTGGGTGTTTATGGCTCTTCTAACACAAAGCAGCCAGTAAGTGTGCATAGTTGTAACGGCTTGATTAAGAATTCTGCTTCATCTAACGAGGTGTTAGATTGTTTAAGTAGAACAAGAAATAAGCATAACAAGAAGCCTGTTGGTAGGGTTGAAGTTATGGTATTTACAAAAGAGCCAGTCGTTTTATCTTTGATGGCGTATGAATCTGTTGATTGGGTTATCAGAACACAAGGCTCTGTTAAAATTGAAGGTGTAATATTGTCTGGCTATCACAAGCAAAATGTTATGGGTCTGGCTCCTGATATCCCAATTCTGTCTCATACTTACGACAAAAGTACTTGTTCACGCTGTGAGGCTGGAGCGGGCTATTTTTATGCATATAAACGCTCAAGTGAAGAGTATGATAATGCCGAAAGTAAATTGATGGATATAACGGGTAAAGAAATTAGTTCCTTTCAAGGAAAATATAAAGCGAGAAGCTTCTTTATCAAATAGTTATCAATAATTACTGTTTATCAAAGAAAGAGTAATCATTTTCTACAGCTAATTACCTCTTTGTTAAATCTTGGTAAAAACGCTGGGTTATCATGGATGAATTGTTTGGCAAAGTAGACCCCTAAAGGCTTGTTGCGATTGAGTACGGATCTAATTTTTTCCTGATGGCCTGATTCTTGAATCAGGCCATTCATTACTTGGTTGTTGGCAAGAATTGCGTCTACGCGTCCACTAAGTAGGAAAAATAGTAATTTTTTGTTGTCCTGTGGCGGATTGTTGATTGTCTGAAAGTCATTTTGCAGAAGCCATTTTTGCATATTGGCTCCTAAGAAACTGGTAACTACGCTTTTCTGCTTAAAGTCATCTATCGATGGATCAAGTGTGTTGTTTTTCAGTAAATACCAAGTCCACTTTTGCTCGGCAATAATCTCTGACATAACTGCGTATCTGTCGCGATCATGGTTATGCGATGCGGCAAAAAAGCCTTCAGCTGTATTGTGTCGCACCATGCTTTGGGCGCGTTTCCAAGGCGTAATAATTATTTCTAATGAATGGTTAGGTATTTTATTCATTGCACATTTGACTACTTCAACAGCTGTGCCGGTGATTACGTTATTTTGTATGTAGCTATAGGGAGGGAGCTGATGTGTGGTCAGTCTAATATTGTCTGCTACAGATATTTGTGGGGCGATAAAGAGGCATGCTAATGAGCATAGTTTGAATAGATTTCTCATTGGGATACCGAACTGAGTTTAGCTCTTTTCCTATGAGTATAGTAAAGACTGTTGTAGATAATAAAAAACCCGGCTTTAAGCCGGGTTTTTCGTTAGCGGATCGCTAATTATTTAGTTGCTGCTGCAAGTGCTGCATTTAGTGTAGTACTTGGACGCATAACCTTTTTAACCAATTCGCGTTTAGCGTGGTAGTAACCGTCAAGTTCAGCTGGAGAGCCTTGGCACTCAGCAAGCTCAGAGATAATCTGATCTTCTTGGCTTGTTAGGGTTTCAGCTAGCTGTTTAAAGTCTGCTGCAAGCTCTAGGTCTTCAGTTTGAGCAGCGACTTCTTGTGCCCAGAATAGGCCTAGGTAGAAGTGGCTACCACGGTTATCTAGCTCGCCAGTTTTACGAGAAGGGGATTTGTTCTCTTCTAATAGTCGGCCAGTAGCTGCATCTAGAGTCTTAGATAGTACAGCAGCGCGCTTGTTGCCTTGCTTGATGCCTAGATCTTCAAGAGAAACGGCTAATGCTAGGAATTCGCCTAGGGAGTCCCAACGCAGGTGGTTCTCTTCTTCAACCTGCTGTACGTGCTTAGGTGCAGAACCGCCTGCGCCTGTTTCGTACATACCACCGCCTTTAAGCATCGGTACGATTGATAGCATTTTCGCTGAAGTACCAAGCTCAATGATTGGGAATAGGTCTGTTAGGTAATCACGTAGGACGTTACCTGTTACAGAGATTGTATCTTTACCACGTACCATGCGATCCATAGTGAAACGAATCGCTTGGCTGTAAGACTTAACGTAAATCTCTAGGCCATCAGTGTCGTGATCTTTCAGATATTCGTTAACTTTCTTAGTTAGTTCAAGGTCGTGCGCACGTTCTTGGTCTAACCAGAAGATAGCAGGAGTATCAGACTGACGAGCTCGAGTAACAGCTAGTTTAACCCAGTCACGGATAGGCTCATCTTTAGTTTGGCATGCACGCCAGATATCGCCTTTCTCAACTTCGTGTTCCATAAGAACAGTGCCGTCAGCAGATACTACGCGCATTGTGCCAGCTTCAGTTTCGAAAGTTTTGTCGTGAGAGCCGTACTCTTCTGCTTTCTTCGCCATCAAACCAACGTTTGGAACTGTACCAATTGTAGTTGGGTCGAAAGCGCCATTTGTTTTACAGAAGTTGATCATGTCTTGGTAGATACGTGCGTATGTACGCTCTGGCATTACCGCTTTAGTATCTTTTGGACGACCATCAGGGCCCCACATTTTGCCGCCATTACGAATCATTGCTGGCATAGATGCGTCAACGATTACGTCTGAAGGAACGTGTAGGTTGGTGATGCCTTTTACAGAATCAACCATCGCCATTTCTGGACGGTGTTCGTGGCAAGCGTGGATCGCTTCTTCAATCTCTTCACGCTTAGAGCGTGGTAGGTCAGCGATCTTATCGTATACGCTGCCAATACCGTTATTTGGGTTTACACCAAGTTCTTCGAAGAAGTCACCGTACTCATCAAAAAGTTCTTTGTAGAATACAGTTACAGCGTGACCGAAAACGATAGGGTGGGAAACCTTCATCATCGTTGCTTTGACGTGTAGTGACCACATAACGCCTGTTTCTTGAGCGTCTTGTAGTGTTTCTTCGAAGAATTCGCGAAGTGCTTTGCAGCTCATGCGCATGCTGTCGAAGATTTCACCTTTTTCTAGGCTTACTTCTTTTTTAACTTCAACGTTGCCCGCTGGATCTACGAATTCGATGCGAACAGTGCCTGCTTCATCCATAGTGATGGATTGCTCACTAGAGAAGAAATCGCCTTCGCGCATGTAATCAGCATGTGTGCGCGATGCTTTGCTCCATTTACCCATTGAGTGTGGGAATTTTCTAGCGAAAGCTTTTACTGCACCAGGTGCGCGACGGTCAGAGTTGCCTTCACGTAGAACAGGGTTTACTGCAGAACCAAGGATTTTTGAGTAGCGCTGTTGTGCGTCTACATCTTCATCCGTTTTTGGATCTTCTGGGTAATCAGGGATATCGTAACCTTGTCCTTGAAGCTCAGTGATACATGCTTTTAGCTGAGGGATAGAAGCACTGATATTTGGAAGCTTGATGATGTTTGCTTCAGGATCTTGAGTTAGTTCGCCTAGAAACTTTAGGCCATCTTCAACACGCTGTTCTGCAGCAAGCTTCTCAGGGAAGGCGGACAATACACGCCCAGCTAAGGATATGTCTGTGATTTTTACATCGATGTCTGCTGCAGAAGTGAAAGCTCTTACGATTGGCAGAAGTGAACATGTCGCCAAGGATGGTGCTTCGTCGGTTAGGGTGTAATAGATGGTTTGTTTTTTTGTAGTCATTGTAATCCCCAAAGTTTTATGGCAGTGCGGCCAAGGGTTTAAATCAAGGTGGCTTGTGGCCGCCTTTCTCCACTATTTTTAAACCCGATGGTTGTAATTTAGTGACAGAATTATACTGAAATTAGACGCTGAGTCATACGTCTGGCCTATGTACTTATGGCTAATGTTGTTGTGTTTTTACAACTTTTTTTAAGTTTTGCGCTTGTTGCAGTGCAAAAAAGCGCTAAGTCGTTAGTTTTTTTGTAGTTCGACTACTATTTATAGCTTACTTTTGTTGCAGTTTTTGTATTGATTGGCTCTGTGATACTTTAGGTTTAGTCGCAATATCAAAAGGTAATTTGTCTTGTAGAATGAACTTGTAAGCGAGGTTTGTATGAGTTCTAAAGAAAAGCCGGTTCCTCCTGGGGATTTTGAGTGTTGCGAAAGCGGTTGTTCTCAGTGTGTTTGGGATATTTATTCTGATGAGTTGGATGAGTGGAAAGCTCAGCAAAAATCTCAACAATCAATTGAGGTTGAAGAGTCTTCCGAAGAAAGTGAGTCTGAGTAACAAGGCATATGCTAAGCGGTGGGTGATTTATGTCAGGTAAAGTTGTCAGTTTGGAGGCTTCTAGAGAGAAGGCTAAACATAAGAAAAAGGAAGAAAAATTAGAATCTATTCAGAAGAGATTCGAAAAGGCTTTGCCTTCGAAAGAAACTGACTCAAAAAAGAAGTTGCTGGATATTTTTAAGAAGAAGTAAATATTGGGTGTGGTTTGCTGAGAATAAATTGCTTATCAAGCAAAGAAAAAGGGGCTGAATAGCCCCTTTTTTTATTTGAGTGAAACTTATTTTTCAGTTGAATCTGATTCTACGTTTTGGCGTTTGCGAACTTCACGAGGATCGTTTGGTGCGCGACGAGTACGACGTTTGCGAACAGGTCTTTGAGTGGCTTCTGGCTCTGCTGTTGCAGCTACGGCTTCAGTAGTTTCAGTCGCTTCTGCAGTTTCAGTTGCTTCTGCAGTTTCAGTTGCTTCAGCAGTTTCAGTTGCTTCAGCAGTTTCAGTCGCTTCTGTAGTTTCAGTTTCTTCTGCAGTTTCAGTCGCTTCTGCAGTTTTAGTCGCTTCTGCAGTTTCAATAGCTTCTGCGGTTTCAGTTACTTCTGCAGTTTCAGTTACTTCTGCAGTTTCAGTCGATTCTGCAGTTTCAGTAGCTTCTGTAGTTTCAGTCGCTTCTGCGGTTTCAGTTACTTCTGTAGTTTCAGTCGCCACTGCGGTTTCAGTTGCTTCTGTAGTTTTTTCTGTCGCTTCTGCAGTTTCAGTTGGCGTTGTTTCAACTGTTGCTACAGGTGCTTTAGCTTCAGAGCTTTCGCTTACCGTATTTGTGGCTTTTGTATCTTCACTAGTAGCTTCAGCAGCTGATGCTGTGTTATTAGTGCGTTTAGCAGAGCGTTCAGTAGTGCGACGACGACGGCCACGGCGACGTGGATTGCGTGGTGCTTCTTCTTGCTCTTCAGTATTCTGAGAGTCTGTATTGCTCAGATCCTGTTTGCTTTTAGAATCTACCTGTTCGTTCTCGCCCTTACGTTTACGGCGACGACGCTTTGGTTTATCTTCGTTTTGGTTTAGCGGCTGATCAGGCTCTGGTTGTACGGTAATGATCTCATCGTTCTGCTTAGGAGTGCGCTTACGATCATTGTCACGACGGCGACGCTTGCGGCCTGATTCATTGCGATCATTACGCTTACGTTTAGGGCGTGAAGTGCTCTTTTCTTCGTTTGGCTGTTCTTTTTCTTCTGTAGTTTCGGAGCTGCCGCCACCAAAGATACTCTTGAACATGCCAACTACGCGGCTACCTAGAGATTCATTGCTCTTGGCTGGTGCAGGAGCTGGTGTAGCTGCTTTAGGAGCTTCTGTTGCAGCTTCTGGAGCAGGTGTTTTTGGTGCAACGCTGCGTACAGCTGCTTGTTCACGAGGAGCGCTAGCCTGAGAAGTGGCTGCAGCTTCCAATGACTCAGCTTCTTCTGGCTCTGGCTGCATTGTGTAGCTTGCATCATTGGTCGTCGCAACGGTGTGATCGTCACGTAAACGAACAACTTCGTAGTGTGGCGTTTCCATGTTCGGGTTAGGAACAATCACAACGCGTACATCTTGGCGAAGTTCTATATCGTGAACCGCATGGCGTTTTTCGTTGAGTAGGTATGTTGCTACAGTGACCGGTAAGATTGCACGGATCTGAGCTGTACGGTCTTTGCCAGATTCTTCCTCGATAAGGCGAAGAATGGATAGTGCAAGAGACTCGGTGTCACGGATAGTGCCTTGGCCGTTACAGCGTGGGCATACAACGCCGCGTGTTTCTGCAAGAGAAGGGCGTAAGCGTTGACGAGACATCTCAAGTAGACCGAAGCGAGAGATGCGTCCCATTTGTACACGAGCGCGATCAAGTTTAAGCGCATCTCTCAGGCGATTTTCTACTTCACGTTGGTTCTTGATTGGTGTCATATCGATGAAATCGATAACAACCAAACCGCCGATATCACGCAGGCGTAATTGGCGTGCTATTTCGTCAGCTGCTTCAAGGTTGGTGTGAAGTGCTGTCTCTTCAATATCGCCACCACGTGTCGCTCGCGCGGAGTTGATGTCGATAGAAACAAGTGCTTCAGTTGGATCGATTACGATCGAGCCGCCAGACGGAAGCGTTACTTCGCGTTGGAATGCAGTTTCAATCTGAGTCTCAATCTGGAAGCGATTGAACAATGGTGTTTGTTCGGAGTAATGCTTAATTTTGTTTTCGTAAGTAGGCATTACCTGCTTAACGAAGTTTTTAGCATCTTCAAAAACTTGTGGATCGTCGATTAAGACTTCGCCGATATCTGAGCGTAGGTAATCTCGAACGGCACGGATTACTACGTTGCTTTCCTGATAAATAAGGAATGGAGCAGGCTTTTCTTCAGAGGCTTGCTTAATCGCAGTCCATAGTGTTTGAAGGTATTCAAAGTCCCACTGTAGCTCTTCGCTTGTGCGGCCAACGCCTGCCGTACGAACGATGATGCCCATCTGTTTAGGGACATTTACGCCGGAGAGTGCTTCTTTTAACTGCGTGCGTTCTTCGCCTTCGATGCGGCGGGAGATGCCGCCTGCGCGAGGGTTGTTTGGCATAAGCACAAGGTAGCGGCCAGCAAGACTAATGAATGTAGTTAGGGCAGCGCCTTTGTTTCCGCGTTCTTCCTTATCAACCTGAACAATGACTTCAGTGCCTTCTTTAAGCACTTCTTTTATGTTCGGGCGAGAGCCGCGAGTAGGTGGCTTGATAAAGTATTCGCGAGAAATTTCTTTAAGCGGTAGGAAGCCATGGCGTTCAGCACCGTAATCTACGAACGCAGCTTCTAGGCTTGGTTCGATACGTGTGATTTTGCCTTTATAAATGTTGGCTTTTTTCTGTTCTCTTGAACCGGATTCAATATCCAGATCATACAGGCGCTGGCCATCAACCAGCGCTACACGCAACTCTTCAGGTTGAGTTGCGTTGATAAGCATTCTTTTCATGACGTTCTCTTAATGGAACGCTTTTCGCCAAGCCAGAGTGCCCAGAGGGTACCCGTCTTTTGGACTCACATGCAGTATATAAGGCATTTACCCGATCAATTTTGGTTCGGGTGGCTGTAATAGCCAAGCCTGCAGCAATATAGTGCGCAGGTGTTAAAGCCATCTAATCTGATGGTAATTTTTATTAATACGCAATCGGCGTATCAATCGTCCACGGTAGAGGAATCAGTAGCCTATTTATTCTTCTAGCTAATTGTTACTGCTTTATAAAAGCAGGTTCCTGGCTAAAGTACGTCTCTACCTCCAACCGGTCATACTCGGCTGGGTGAAAAGCTTTTTAATTAAATTCTTTGTTGCTGACGGCATCTACAGTGTATTTAACTGTGATATTTGGTCTGTATTACGGCACCTGTGAAAAAAGATAAAGCCAACAGACTGCAGCAGCGCTAGAATATAGCAGCTATCAACTAGTGCATCAATTCGGTAATCGGTTTTCATATCAAATATGTCACAGCAAAACAGTCAAGAAGCAAGCAAGGTTCGTTTCGTAGAAATAACTGAAAATAATGATGGGCAGAGGATCGATAATTTTTTAATCACTGCTCTTAAAGGCGCACCTAAAAGCCTTGTTTACCGAATCCTTCGAAAAGGCGAGGTTAGAGTAAATAAAAAACGCGTAAAGCCGGAGTATCGTCTAAAGCTAAATGACTTAGTTCGAATCCCGCCTGTACGTTTAGCCGATAAAAAAGAGCCAGCTAAAGTTAGTGATCAGCTTAGTGAAAAATTAGAAGCGTCTATCCTCTACGAAGATAACGATATTATTGTGGTAAACAAGCCTTCTGGTATCGCTGTTCATGGTGGCAGTGGTATTAGTTTGGGGTTGATCGAGTCATTTCGTCAGATGCGTCCTCAATGCAAGTTTCTAGAATTAGTCCATCGCTTAGATCGCGATACATCAGGTTGTATCATGATGGCTAAAAAGCGTAGTGCACTTAAATTGATGCATGAATCTTTGCAGAAAAGCACTATCACTAAAATATATCACGCGTTAGTCATTGGCAGTTGGAATGAGCGAAAGCGCAAAATCGATGCGCCTCTACGTAAAAATGAGCTTAAATCAGGCGAGCGTATTGTTAAGGTCGCAGCAGACGGTAAGGCTTCCTTAACTGAATACAAAGTCCTTGAGCGTTTCGGTCGTAAGGCTACCTTAGTAGAGGCAAGGCCAATTACTGGTCGTACACACCAAATTAGGGTTCACTGCCAATTTGCTGGCCATCCTATTGTCGGGGATGAAAAGTACACGCCAGATGAAGATAATGCTGCAATGCGAGAGCATGGATTTAAGCGCTTGTTTCTTCATGCTGCAGAATTACGTTTCCCATTACCTTCTGGTGGCCGAAAGATTGTCAAAGCACCATTAGATATGCAGCTACAAAAAGCCGTAAAACGTTTTAAAAGTATTAATAGTAAGTAGGTTTCTCTGAATGAGTGATATGGAATTAAAAGATAAAACTTATGCAACAGCTGATCGATTATTAATGGCGGGTGTCCAGCCAACATTATCAGTTGTTGCAGAGTCTCTTGGTCACCAACCAGCAGAGATTGAAGGGTATTTTGATAGTTGGTGGGAGTTGGTGCCAGAAAGGTTATCTGTTTCTGCATCGTCTATTGTTGTTCCTGATGTGCCTGAAGTTTTGGGTCAGGCATTTGCGCGTGTATGGCAGCAGGCTGTTCAGGAAGCGAGCAGCAAGTTTATTGAAGATCGCCATCGCCAAGAAGTTGGAATTGATGTTGTTCGTCGCGAAGCTGATGAATCACTACAAGCATCTCGTGGTCAATTATTAGAATTAGAAGACAAACTTCGTAATCAAATCAGCCGAAATGAAGAGATTCACTCTCAGATTAAAGGGCTAGAAGCTGAGATTGAGGTTTTGAAATCTAATTTAATGGCGGAAACATCTCAGCGTAAACAAGAAGAGCAGGCGAAATCTAATGTTGAACAAGAGCTTACTCATCTACGAAAAACTCACGATGACAGTAAACGCACATTTGATCAGCGTATAAAAGATGAGCAAAGACATACGCTTGATGCGGTAAGTAAAGCCGATGCTGACGTTCGTTATTACCGTGGCGCATTAGAAAAGTTGCGTGATGAAGTCGGCAAAAAGGAATCGGCTTTAACTAAGTCTATTCATGATTTACAAGCTGAACTAGCGCGTAAAGATGTAAAACATGACACGCAGAAAACTCAAATAAAAAGCCTTGAAGACGAACTCAAAAAGATCAAACAAGATAGTACTGGTCAAAATAGAGATCTGTCTAAAATTAATACTCAGCTTCTATCTGAAACGAATAAAAACAAGCGGTTAGAAAGTAAAATTAAAGAGCTTGATGAAGAATTAAGAAAGGCTAGACAGAAACAAGTAGCCATTGCTAATGAGCAATCACGTCGCGAATCAAGTGTAAGAAATCAATACAAAGATAAAGAAGAAGAGCTAGTAAGAGCGCTAGCTAAGATATCTAGTTTAGAGAAAAAAATAATAACTCAAGATGAAGAGATTAGGCGTTTAAATAGCCGCTTATAATTCTTTATAACTTAGATGCATTAGGATAGATTTTATTCTAAACTGTTATATTAGAGTTGTTTTTTATTACTAAACGATTACATATCTACTGAGTTTATCTGGAGTGTTTGATGAAATTGCAGCAGCTGCGTTATATCTGGGAAGTTGCAAGACATGATCTTAATGTCTCTGCCACAGCTCAAAGCCTATATACATCACAGCCAGGCATTAGTAAGCAAATCAGATTGCTCGAAGACGAGTTAGGGGTTGAGGTGTTTGCCCGTAGTGGTAAGCATCTTACCCGTGTCACACCTGCAGGTCAGGCTATTCTGTCTGTTGCAGGCGAAATTCTTCAGAAAGTTGAAAGCATCAAACAGGTTGCTCAAGAGTTTAGTGATGAACGTAAAGGTAGTTTGGATGTAGCAACTACCCATACTCAAGCTCGATATGCGCTGCCACCTACGATCACTGGATTTATGAAGGAGTATCCAGAAGTATCCCTTCATATGCATCAAGGTACTCCGATGCAGATCTCGGAGATGGCGGCTGATGGTTCAGTTGATTTTGCGATTGCGACTGAAGCGATGGCCCATTTCAGCGATCTGATCATGATGCCTTGTTATCGCTGGAACAGATCTGTAGTTGTGCCTAAAGATCATCCATTAACACAAGTTTCTAAGTTGACCTTAGCTGATTTAGCCGAACAGCCGATTGTGACTTATGTGTTTGGATTTACGGGGCGTTCTAAATTAGATGACGCCTTCATCAAAGAAGGGTTGGAACCAAAGGTTGTTTTCACAGCTGTAGATTCTGATGTGATCAAAACCTACGTCCGCCTTGGTTTGGGCGTCGGTATTATTGCCTCTATGGCTTTTGATGAACGCCAAGATAGCGATTTAGTCCGCTTAGATGCAAGTCATCTGTTTGAACCAAGCACAACGAAGATTGGTTTCAGAAAAGGTACATTCTTGCGTGGTTACATGTTTGATTTTATTCAGCGTTTCGCCCCTCATCTAACGCCAGATGTTGTTCGGCAGGTGCAAGAATGCAGTAACAAAAATGAAATTGATGAATTGTTGTCTCATTATCAATTGCCTGATCTTTGATTTTTGAGCGTTATTTCAAGTACTCAATAAAGCCTGCCTTGCAGGCTTTATTCGTTTTAGGGCTTTAAGTAACCTAATTATTTGATTTATCAGTCTGCAGCATCAAATTTTGCGTCCTATACTGAGAATACTTTTAGTAGGGGGAGGCTATGAAGCGCAGTTCCATTCTTACCCGTATTAACCTCAGTTTATTAGCTGTGTCAGTTGTTTTTGCTGTTTTTGTTGTCGTACAGATTGTCGTTGGATTCAAAGTAAGCGAGTCCAGTGAAGAGGTTACGACAAGGGATATGCCAGTCGCACTCTATACACAAGCTATGCAAGATGAATTGGGTGATATGAACTCTAATCTTCTTGAGTATGTATTGGGTGAGTCTGAAGAGAAGCAAGAATATTTCGCCAATAAGGAAGAGTTCGATCAGTTTCGCGAGCAAATTCCTCCTATCAGTGATGCTTACAAGAAAATGATCACGGTTGATCGTTTGCTGGCAACAGCGAATGAGAACGCTGAAAAAAGAGTCTTTAGTCGTTTCGATCCTATTCTAGAAGAGCAGGCTACACGAAGCATAAACCGCCTTATACGTGAGGTCGGCGGCCCGCTTGAGAACCTCCTTGATGATATGAAGGAAGAGGAGATAGCAGATGTCGGTTCTTCGAACGATCCTGATCAGATCATTAATGATGACCTCCCAGGCGTTAGATATTACCTAGAGCTGGTTGATGAGGCTGGGGATATGCTTGCCGACTTGGATAGGTTTGTTTTAGGTGACCAAGACGCTCGTAAGAGTTTTTTTGCTAATGCACTTCAATTTGAGACCTTTCTAGCCAGTCTAAAACCATTAGAGCAAAAACCACATGAATTGGTTCGAATAGCAGAAGTAGAGAGGTTGTTTAATGAACTTAAAGAGGGCGGTGCCGAAGTTTTCGAAATCTACGCAGCTAGAAACAGAATCGATGCACTGGCGGCTATCGAAGATATAGAGCATAACGCCTTTGGTGAGCTGGAAGAGCTTTTGGAGGGAATGTCTTCCCATGCTAGGGGGCGAGTTGAAAATAGTATGAATGATCTAGTTGACCTATCAAATAAGGTTAACTATCTCCTGATATTTACACTCGTTGGCGGTGTCGCACTTTTAGTCGCGATTGTAACATATACGAAGCGCTCTATTTTTGCGCCTATGACTGCGATATCCGAATCCATTAATAAACTAAGAGGTGGTGAGAGAGATTTTGAAATAGCTGAGAGTAATCGTAATGATGAAATTGGCGACATTATTGATAGTTTGAGACAGTTTCAGTCCGAGTTAACAGAACTTGATGAACTTCGCCTTGCTGATGAGAAGATGCAAGCGAATCTTAAGAGTGAGCGAGATAAGCTATCTGATGCTCTTGAAAACCTCGAACAGGCTCAGGATAAACTGATAGCAAGCGAAAAATTAGCATCGTTAGGTTCGTTAGTCGCGGGTGTCTCTCACGAAATTAATACGCCGATTGGTGTATCCGTCACAATGTCTAGTCATCTTAAAGAAAATATCGATGAACTCCTACGTTCAATTAAAGCAGGTGAGCTTAAGCAGTCCTTTTTGGATCAATTTGAGCGAGAAGCAGCAGAGTCATTCTCTGTTATGGAAAGCTCCTTAGATAAAGCAAGCCATCTTATTCAGAACTTTAAGCAAGTGGCGACTGATCAGTCTAGCTCTAGCCGTCGAGAGTTCGCTTTGAAAGAAGTCATTGATGAAGTGATGATGACCGTGCGCCATCAATTAAAAGGCACAAGTTACAAATATAGAGTTGAAGGCGATGCTGACTTGATGATGGATAGTTATCCTGGTCCGTTTGGCCAAGTCGTAACTAACCTATTTAATAATTCTATCATGCATGGTTTTGATGGACGTGACGAAGGTGAAATCAATATTAGATTCACGCGCTTAAATGACAGCGTGAAAATTTACTTTATTGATAATGGCGCGGGAATAGATGAATCGAAAATAAATCGTATTTTCGATCCCTTTTATACAACGAAACTAGGTCAAGGTGGTTCGGGTTTAGGGCTTAATATCGTTCATAACATTGTCACGAGTGTTTTAGGTGGATCTATTAACGTGACAAGCAAAGTGGGTACTGAGTTTGAAGTTGTGTTACCTCTGGTAGCTCCGAAGCAGGATAATGACAATGAGTGATGTGCTGTTAAATATCATAGATGATTCGAATGAACCTAAAATCGAGGATGATCGTGAGGCATGGAAAATAGCGATTATTGACGATGAGGATTCAGTGCATCAAGTTACAACGCTGGCTCTGTCTAGGACTGACATACTTGGTCATCCTTTAAGCTTTGTTCATGCTTATAGCGGCGAGGAGGGCTATAAGCTCATAGAAGAGCATGAAGATATCGCTGTAGTGTTATTGGATGTGGTTATGGAAAGTCCTGATGCAGGGCTAAAACTGGCCGAGCAGATTCGCGAGCAACTCCATAGGCACAATCTTCAGATTATTCTCCGTACAGGTCAGCCAGGCTATGCCCCAGAAAATGAAATCATTGAACGATACGAGATCAACGCCTACAAAACCAAAAACGAGCTAACCAAATCACGTTTATTTACGGCACTCGCTACTGCCATTCGTTCCTATCAGCATCTTTGTGCCTTAGAAAATAGTAAGTTGGGATTGAGATCAATCATTGATGCTTCTTCAGATCTGATTAAAGAGCGCTCGGTAAATGATTTTGCACGAGGTGTCCTCCTTCAGATTAGTGCACTGTTCAATATTGACACTGATGGAATATTTTGTGTTTCTCAAAGACCACATAATGGACCTCTTGCCTTAAGGAAAGGGTTAGACGATGAGTATTTTGTCGTAGCTGCGTCAAATAAATATGATCATTTCTTTGGCCGAAAACTTGAGCAACTAGACACAGATGGCTTGGGTCAATTAGTTCAGGGTGTTTTAGAAAATAAGCAGCATAGTATTGGCGAACGTTATACAGGGCTTTATTTGTCTACTCCGTCTATGTGGGAAGGGGTGATTATGCTGGAGGGGGCTAGAGGCCTTCAAAATGTCGATGAAGAGCTGCTTCAAGTATTCTGTATGAATGTTGGCTTAGGTTTAGAAAATGCCAAATTCTTCTCTCATCTGAATAAAGCTGCTTACTTTGATTCGGTTACTAGCCATCATAGCCGTTTAGGATTAATTGAAAACTCAGTCACTTTTGTAAGATCAAAAGGTAGTCGATGTACCGTCTATCTGGCTGATCTTGACTATTTTCATAATATTATTGAATCGTTAGGCTATGACTACGGAAACAAAGTGCTTGCCGAAATGGGGGGGAACCTTAAGAGGATTTATGGTGATAGTGCCTTGCTCGCTCGTTTGCATACCGATGTTTTTGCAATACTGATGGTAGATACAGAGTTGGATGCCAGCGATGTTGCGAGAGAATGTGCAAAGCCAATAATTGTTGAAGGAAACTCAATCCGTTTAGGAGTCACGGTTGGTAGTTCAAGTGAGCTTGCAGATGGTTTTTCCCAAGAAACTGCAGAGCAAATGTTAAGGCATGCCGAAGTGGCACTTAAGGTTGCAAAAGAAAATCGTCGTGGTGCTGGGCAGGAGTTTGATCGCGAATATGAAGAAGTTTCTAGAAATCATCTTAATCTACTGAACGATATCCGTAATGCATTAGTTAATCGTGAGTTTTTTTTGGTGCTGCAACCTAAAGTTAATGCCGTCACGGAAAAGGTTAACGGTTACGAAGCATTGATTAGGTGGCAGCATCCAGTCAAAGGCATTGTCCCCCCAAATGCGTTTATTCCCGTTATAGAACAATCGGGTTTATTCTTCGATATTGATCTATATGTGTTTGAAGAATCTTGTTCGATTTTAAAGCAGAATCCTGAGATTAATGTGCCGATCTCGATTAATGTATCAGCTAATTCGTTACACCATAATGAGTTTATTAGTGAAATTGCTAGGCTGACAGAAGAGTTAAAACCTGATCTTTCTTTGTTGCAATTAGAGATAACCGAGAATGCATTGATTCGAAGTGACGCAGCTATTAAACACCTGAATGCCCTCAAATCAATTGGCTTCTCAATCTGCTTAGATGACTTTGGTGCGGGTTTTTCGTCTCTGAGCTACCTACTAAGACTTCCTTTAGATGTCATTAAAATTGATCGAAGTTTCGTTCAATGTGTCGCTGATCAAAAAGATGCCCGTGTTGTTCTTCAAGGAATGGTCGATATTGGGCGTAAGTTACGTAAAGAGCTGGTGGTAGAAGGGGTTGAAACTAAAGAGCAAGTTGAACTGATACGGTCTATGCGTGTCTCAACATTTCAGGGTTTTTATTTTTATAAGCCGCTTAGTATTGATGACGCTGTAGCTGCACTTGCTGAGCAATAAAGGGATTAAGTAATGCAGTTAGACCTTCAGTTGGGTGAAGCGGTCCAAGGTTCTGTTGTGATATCAGAACGGAATTTAATGTTGGTGTTCCAAGTCAACTGTCCAGGATGTTTATCTCGTGCCTTGCCCATGTTGAGCAAGATTAGCGAAGCAAATGAACAATTGAACTGCTTTGCGCTTTCTACCGCTTTTGAAAACTTTAATTTGAACAATGCTAAAACGACTGAAGCACTTCTTAAACACGGCGATCTAACCCTTCATTCCAAACGCTATTTCGCTCAATTAGGGCAGCAAAGACTACCTTATCAATTTGAATTACCAGTTATAATGGACTGGTTTATGCCAGCTCAATCTGCATCTAAACTATCTGAATCTATCATTGATGTGTTTGACGAAGAGCGGCTGTCAGATGTTGTTAAGCAAAATATTAAGAATCATTTGGCGCAACGTCTTGTACCCATGAGTCAGATGGGTAGGACGTTTCTGAATAACGATTTTCAAGGTACGCCAACATGGGTCTACTTCGATAAAAATTTAACAATTATTGACAGTTGGTTTGGTCATAAGGATATTTCGTGGATACAAGCTGTGCTTGATAAATAGCCATATGGTGTAAGTAGAATTGAACTAGCCTCGCAATTGCGGGGCTTTTTTCATTCTAAGTCTCCATTGTTGTTAGCTAGGAATTCGAAGCTTTAACAGTTAAATGGTTAAGACTTTCTGCTAAAACTTATAAGTATGCCTAAAAAATGAGCTATTCTTACTAGATTGATATTAAAGAAAAAAATTAATCTGCCGTGAACTTAAATAAGGTTGTACTTTTGACATGGAAAATTGTTAATTAGTGCATTAATTTATTGATAAATTTGTATTCTTGCCTCGGTCGAGATATAAAACAAACACCTGTTTGGAATATTACCAATAACTAAAGAACCATCCTGAATAAGTTAAATTTGTATAGAGGCTTATCCGTTGGATGTATCAATAATAAAAGCAGGAGCATTTTGTGAGTTCTTTAATTTGGGATGCGTTAGCTGACTGGGAATTGAATGCCGACTTTGATAGTCCAAATACAGGACGCATTCAAGCAGCTTTCGATGCACAACATCCTAGGTATCTTATTTATCGTGGGCATCAAGGTCGCAGGATTTTGTACCATTTCACGCGAATGGTAGCTGCAGAACCAGATGAGTTGCGTCTGCATACTAAGCGTATCTACTTGTCTATTGCTTGTTACGATAGCGATGCGCTAGAAGGTGCTTTTGCGGATTTCTTACTAGTATTAGGCAAGAAAGGTCCCAAATTACGCCAACGTCTCTTTGAGCAGGCTCGAAAAGTTATGAAGCCGAAAGTTCGTAATGTTATCCAGCGAGCTATCGAAGAAGACGATCTATCAGCGCTGTCTGAACTTTCAACAGAACATTCTGTTCTGATTAATGGAAGGTTTCAGCCAGCTAGCCTGCATGGATGAGATAGGGTAGGTAGTAATAGCAGATGAGCTTGAAAAAACGCGGTCGACTTAACAACGTGCGGAAAATCGCATTAATTGGGTTTGCTGGACCCAATCAAGCGATGCTCGAATATTGCTTCTCTTCTGAGGTTGACTGCGAGCTCGTAACCCCTAGTGCTGCACAGATTTTAGTGGTAAATGGAGATCAGGGTGAAGAAGATGACCAGCTCAGCAATGCTGTTGTTGAGAAATACCCTGCCAAATTTCGTGTGGTTATCAGTATAAGAGATATTGTATGGGATGGCTTCACGCTTCTCAAAAAACCGCATACTGCTCAAGATATTTTATCTGTTGTCAGAAGTTTTTCAGTAACATTTCCCGAATCCGAAGAGTTTGTTGCTCAACCTGCCAAAAAAGAGATTAATTCAGATGATCTCGATTTCTATCGCAGTCGTGATTATGCTCGTAAAAGACAAGGTGAGGCTCTCAAGCAAAAGCTTATCAAGGGCAATTTAGTTGTTAGTGCTTCTGATCGTTTAGTGCAGCAAGTTGAAGCTGATATCCGAGAACAAGAAGAGCAGTTAAAGAAAGAGCTAGAAGCTGAGAAGGCTAAACATGAAGCTATCTTGGCTAAGAAGAAAGCTAAAAAATTACTCCTTCTGAAGAAGAAAAAGATCGAGCAAGAGAAGCGCTTAAAAGAAGAGAAAAAGAAAAAGCTTGCTGCTCAAAAAGCTAAAAAGCTAAAACAGAAACTTCTCGATAATCAGAAAAAGAAGGAGCAGTTGGCTAAAAGAGCAGAAGAGGCAGAACAAACGCTTCAGGATGATAGCGTGAAACCTGCGTCTATATTGACAAAGGAGCAGATCCTTCAATGCTGCGGTAATGCTGCAGATGTTGATTTATCACGTCCTGATGAACGACGTAGTATCTTTTTTAACCCTGAAGGTTCTTTACTAGTAAAAATGACAGAAGCGGTTGACCTTGCAGTTAAACTCGATCAACCTGTTGAGATTACTGGTTTGCCAGGTCAGATGTTTGTATTTCCTGATCAGCGTTTATTTTATACAACCTTCAGTGATGACTTTTTAAATCAACTTGCTTTGACCAGATTTGGTTATGGCGAATTGGAGATAGAACCAAAAGGTGACTTCCAGCTAAAAGATAAAACAAAACACCTAGCGGAAAATATTGAGTCACTTATTTGGAAAGTTGCCCTTTGGACATCTAGGGGGCGACTATTAAATGGAATGGACCCAGAGAAGTTAATGCAATTAACAGTGCAACCCGATTTTGAAACATTTCAGGCTATCCCTGATTGTTACGAAATTAGTGATGTATGGAGTGGTCATCAGGTGACCGCACTGGATGTTGTAAGAATATTGGATATACCGCAACGTGTTGTATTTACGTTTATGTGCGGTGCATATTCACTTGGATGGTTTCAGGAATGATGCGGTGGGTTAGGAAAGGTATCGGAGTTATTTTGTGACAAATGCTACTATCCAAAATCAATTTATTCAGATCTGTCCGGCCGGAGCTTTCTACGCGACTGTAGGCTCCGAACCGGATGATGCAAGGGCATTGTTGCTCCAGCTTCTTAGTTCTGATGTCTCTTTGCCATTCAGTCATGAACTGGTAATGGAATTAACAGATCTTGATGAAGACGAAGCTAAAGAATTATTCGACAAACTGGTTGATAAGAATTTTGTTCAATTGAGCAAAAATCCATCACGAATGATCAATGATTCGATAGAAAAAATACTGCCGGAATTACTGTCCGGATTATCTAGCTCGGGCAAAGTTGCTTTGGCTGATGACCATGGCTTTTGCCTTGGCTCAACAGGTTATGATGCTGATCATGCAGAGGCACTCTGTGCTTTGGCTGCAGATTTAAGTTCGTTACACGAACGACACAGTTTATTACTGAACCGTGACCTTTCATTTATGGGGGAGTCATGGGGAATGTTAGACCCAGTTGGTTTGAGCCAAGTAGGGTTTTGGGTGATTCATCTTGGTCATCAACGTTTTGTTCTGGTTATTGATCAGATGCCACGTTTAAACCAAGGAAATTATGTAGATTTATTAAGCGTTTTAGCAAGGCGTTATCTTGATTATTGATATCTATCAATGATTGATTCTCAGATAACTGTATTTTAATGCCTTACATTAAAGGAGTAAGTATATGCGCTCAGAAATGTTGACCTCGATCCTGAGTGACTTGAATGGAACTTCAGCAGAGATTGAAGCTTCCGCTGTCATTTCAACGGATGGTCTTATGATCGCAGCTCTTCTTCCGGCGGGTCTGGATGAAGATAGAGTAGGTGCAATGAGTGCTGCCATGCTTTCGCTTGGTGAGCGTACAGCAAGTGAGCTAGCTCGCGGCGAATTAGAACAAGTGCTTGTTAAAGGCGATTTGGGTTATATCTTGATGACTCACGCAAATGATGAGTCTGTACTAACCGTAGTAGCAAAACCTAATGCACGTTTAGGTTTGATCTTTCTTGATGTTAAGCGTGCTGCAGAAGCCATTGGTAAAATTCTATAAATATTTTAGGTTAATTGATGTCAGAACCGCATACTGAAAGCGTTCAAGAAGTTGTCATCAACTATTTTGGCGGTGAAAATCGCACCGCTCAAATACTCGATAAAGAAGAGCCTTATCCAGAAGGTAAACTCATTGTCTCTCGTACGGATACGAAAGGAGTCATAACCCATGCTAATCAGGCATTTGTTGAAATGTCTGGATATTCTCAGGAAGAGTTAATTGGGCAAAATCACAACATTTTGAGACATCCAGACATGCCTGCAGCAGCGTTTGCAGAATTGTGGGATACGCTTAAGACCGGTAAGAAATGGCATGGATACGTAAAAAATTTGCGTAAGGATGGTAGTTATTATTGGGTTAAAGCGACCGTCATCCCAAATGTCCGTAATGGTTCTGTTGTCGGTTACACTTCTGTAAGGCGAAAGCCTTCCCTTCGAAAAATAGCAGAAAGCGAAGCCTTGTATTTAACAATGAAGTAGGGTGATTCCTTGAAGCTTAATTTAACAGTGAGTCCGGACTTTTCTCCAGATCATATATCCGGTTGGTTTATATTTAATACTTGGTTACAACGGCAATTAGACCGACCGGTTCATTTAGAGCTTTACGATAGCTTTGAGGCGCAAAGAAAGGACATTCAAGACGGAAAGTATGATCTTGTTTACGCCAATCCATTTGATGCTTCAATGCTTGTTCGTGAAATGGGATTTAAAGCGGTTGTTCGTCCTATTTCAAAATCAGATGAGACAGTTATCGCTACCTATGTAGATGCAAAGTATGGCTGCGTAGAAGATTTACAACCAAACTGTCGTCTGGTTGCCACCAGTGATCCAGATGTAAACCGAATTGGCATGATAATGTTGGAGCCAGCAGATCTGGATAGCTCTAATACGAAGCTCAGTACTGTTGATACATACGTAATCGTAGCTAAGCGCCTGATAAATAATGAGGCCGATGCCGGCTTCTTTTTAAAGGATGCTTACGATGATCTTTCTGTGCTGATTCGTAAGCAGATGAAGGTATTAGTGGCGAGTGAAATCAGTGATGTTCATCACGCCTTATTGGTTTCTCCGGAGTTAGAAGCTTTGATTCCTCAGTTTCAAGAGTTTCTAATCAATATGAGAAATGACCCTAAAGGCCAAGGTGTGCTGCAAAGTATGGATCTTGAAGGCTGGGAAATCATGACGGAAGAGCAAACTGAGTTTATGATCGATCTTATAGACACGTTGATCGATTAAAAAAAGCGGCTGATTAGCCGCTTTTTTTATTAAAAGGCTTTGTTGTAACCCTCAAATTGAGGTGGACCTAAATAGATACCTTTTGCGGGTTTTGCGTTTGCATGTGCTTTTCTAAACGCTTCGGATTTAGTCCACTGCTGGAAGGCCTCTTCAGATTCCCAGGTGCTGTGAGAGATAAAGATAGTAGATTCTTCAGAGCTAGGGCCTTGTAACAAGTCAAAGCTTTTAAAGCCAGGTACTTCATCTAGATATGTGTCACGGTTTTTCCAAATTTCAATAAAATCATTTTCTTTACCCGGAATGATTTTAAAGCGGTTCATTGCAATAAACATATACGTGTAACCCTATTCCTTGTTATTCAAAAAATGAATAAATTCATCTGCTGTAATCGGTTTAGAAATATAATACCCCTGTACTTCATGACAGCCTAGGCTTTGCAGTAAAGAGAGCTGCTCCTTTTCTTCAACACCTTCGGCAATCACGATTTTTCCCATGATAATACCTAGGTGTATGATTGATTCGATAATGGCTTTTGACTGGTTAGTAAACTGGATGTCATTGACAAAACTTCTATCAATTTTGATTCGATCAACAGGAAGTGAGGCTAGATATGAAAGAGAGGAATAACCCGTGCCAAAGTCGTCAAGAGCGATACTTACGCCTATACCTTTTATAGCCTCTAATTGAGCTTGGGATAGTTCTGGATCAGACATTGCAGCCGTTTCAGTGATCTCAAGTTCTAACTTGTGTGCAGGTACGTGATGAGCGGCTAGCGCTTCTTTTATATCAGTAATTAAATTGACATCAAGAAGTTGAATGGTGGATAAGTTAACTGCGATCTTTGGTGCATCAATATTTACTTTAGACCACGCTGAAATATGTTTTAGCGTGTTATTTAATACCCAGGCACCAAGTTTAATGATTAAACCACTTCTTTCGGCAATAGGTATAAATTCGGCGGGAGATACCTGACCTAGCTCTTTACTGTGCCAACGTAATAAAGCTTCTGCACCGACCACCATTCCTGACTGAATATCAATTTTAGGTTGGAATAGAAGGCTAAGTTCGTCATGTTCGATGGCATTATGTAGATGCGTTTCGATTGTGCGTTTATGTTGAATGCTTTTTTGCAGCTCTAAATCAAAGAAATGGTAATGGCTACCCGATACTCCCTTGGCTTCATACATTGCCATATCAGCATTTTGTAACAGAATGCCAGTATCTAAACCATCAGAAGGTAAAAGAGTTATTCCGATGCTTATGCCAATATGTAAAAGGTGATCATCGACCTTAAATGGTTGGGTGATTGAAGAGATAATCTGTTCGGCAAGGTGCTTCGGATCATCAAGGCAAGTTATGTTATTCTGAACAATAGCAAATTCATCCCCGCCAAGCCTTGCAACTAGATCAGTCGGTTTCGAACACAATTCCAAGCGCCTTGCTACATGTTTTAGGAGAATGTCGCCACTTAAATGGCCTAACGTGTCATTCACATCTTTAAAATTATCAAGATCCATAAAGAGTACCGCAGACGCTTTATGATTCTCTTTTGCCTCGACTATGGAATCTTCAAGTTGATGAAGTAATACCGATCTATTAGGTAGATTGGTTAGAAGATCATGTTCAGCTTGGTATCGTAATCTTTTTTCTGCTCTTTTCTGTTTAGTAATATCTGCCTTCAGAGATAAATAATGACTAATCACCCCATTGTTATCAAAGATTGGGGTGACAGACATTGATTGCCAGAATTTCTCTCCAGATTTTTTTCTATTGAGAATCTCACCTTTCCAACTATTAGAAGCTTTGATCGTTGTCCATAGCTCTTTGTAAAACTCACTAGACATTTCGCCAGATTGCACAATGCTGCTTTTCTGGCCAATAGCTTCTTCTGCGGTATAACCTGTATTTTCAGTAAACATAGGGTTTACATAGACGATAGTGCCTTTAGTATCGGTAATAACGACTTCGCTAGAGCTTTGTTCAACAGTGGTTGAAAGGAGGCGGATGTGCTCCTCGTTTTTTTGGCTTTGCGTAATGTCACGTGTTGTTACTACAAAGCCCCCCGTCGGTGTAGGGGCAGATTCGCACTCAATAATCCTTCCATCCCTAAACGTCTGGATCCATTGATATTCATTCGAGATCAGTTTTTGACAAGCTGGAATTGTTTGAACATTTAATATCTCTTTATTACCACTAAATAGAACTTCATAGCTTGGTATTTGAGAAAGTACATCTGGATCGACATTTACATTATGAGTGAATGCATCATTGAAGGTTTGTAGGTCGCCTATACCGCTAAACATAGCTACACCTTGGCTGATGGTAGATAAGGTGCTCTGAAGTAACTGAAGGTGTTTCTCAATATCAGCTTGGCGCTTCTGTTTCTCTTTGGCTTTAACAACGGATATGTCTGTGGCCGAGAGTATTAATCCTTCTTCTTTTCCCTCAGGGCTATAAATCAACGTTCCTTTTAAAAGAAAGAATTTATTACTGATATCTTTATGTCGGCCTGTGGGATCACGAAAGCGAATCTCTTGCTCGAAACCATTATTACTATAAACAGCGCGATATAAATAAGGTCTTTGATCCCAATTATTTGCAGGGTATTGATCTATAATCTCTGTGAGGGTTTCGTCACGTAAGAAATTGTCAGGAGAGCTGCCAATAAGCTCTTTTGCTTTTACGTTTAAAATAGACTCAGCATAGCGGTTAACGCGGGTTATTCGTCCCTGGTTGTCAGTAACAATTAAGAACTCTTCCATTGAATTAGTGATACTGTCGATCAGCTGATTAACGGATAGGAGATGCCGATTATTAGCTTCTAGTTCAACTTTTTTATGCTCCACTTCGCTGAGCATTGAATCCATAGATTCTAAATTAGATAGCACCTTCTTTTGCAGCGCAGAATTAACCGTTTTCAATACATCAAGTTCGGTTTGTTCTTCTTTTTCAGTTTCTTGATTGGGAAGTGGAAGCTCTTGCCTAGAGGGTCCAACGGTTTCTACGTGAATTAGGCCGTGTCTATTTGAAATAAAGCAATTGTCTTGTCGCTGGACAGTAAAAACATTCGGGTTGGATTTTAGATCTGTTGCTAAGCCATGTTTGGGGCAAATAACCTTCCCACTATCATCCAGTTTTGCTTCAAGAAGTGAAACATGAGCATGCTGACAAAAGAGTGGTAGGGCGTAGAGTTGTTGTTGATATTTGACAATTAATAGGCGCGTATTTTTTCCTTCGGGATGTGCAATCCAACGTAATTCTCCGTGAATATTAATTTCGCGCTCGATTATTAAACGGTTAGCCCTTTGATCATGAGCTGGCATAGTTCGGCTCCTGATTTAATCGGGCAATAATTTCATTACACGCCTCCGGCACTCGCTCCTCTATTACAGGAGATAGCTTCTCAGAAAAGGCGGTAACTTTATCAATCATAACCGTTAGTACGTCAATCTCTAACATCTGCGAATCAAATAAAATATCGCAATGCTTAATCAGATCTTCGACACCTCCATCATGGAGGTTTCTTGCATAGCTAGATTGGAATTGATTTTTAGAAAACCACTTAAGTTTTCCTATGTCTTGTCTATCGGCTTGATAAGCATCCACTAATATCAATCTAGAGGCATCATTAATCAATCGAGTGGCTAATAGACTATTTGTGGCGCAATAATGAAGCTCGGTACTTATGGGAAGGTTAGTCTGATTTAGCTGGTTGTAAACAGCATGGCCAAAGCCATCGTCTCCGTGCCATTCATTCCCAAAACATAAAATCACCGTCATTAAATCACTCCATAACGATGCTTCTTATCACTGCCTAGTACATGCACGGTACATACTAAACAGGGGTCATGTGATCGTACGACGTGCCCGATGGTCAAAGGGTCATCAGTATCAGGAATATCTAAGCCAATTAAGCTGCTTTCTATATGACCGGGCTGTTGCTCCTGATCTCTCGGTGATGCATTCCAGGCGGTAGGGGTAATCACCTGATAGCCACTGATGGTTCCGTTTTCTACTCTAACCCAATGGCCTAGGCTACCCCGTGCAGCTTCAATCATACCTATACCTTCTCCATCCAAGAGAGGCTGGTGAACCATGGTTGGTTCAGAAATATTGGCTAACAGATCCTGAAGCTGTTCTTTTAATAAAGTGATTGAACTAACTTGGCGCTGTATTCGTGCAAATTGCCGTAGAAGTGTATTACCGCCTTGCTTTTCTAGCATATCAAGAAGTAAAGGATTCTTATCGACAACAAGTTGTGCTAAAGGCCCTGTTTGAATAACTTGACCTTTGTAGCGTGGTGCTTTTGCCCAACTGTATCGTTCACTGTCAGGATCGTATTTAGGTTGAGTCAGCCCATCCTTAGGGTGGCGTGGATCTGTAGTATCATCGTGGTACCAGCTGTAACTAATGTCCTCAGTGATATGTTCTTGATCTAGCGTTTCAAAACTTTGCCTGGCAGCATTATAAATTCCGCGTTTACGCAGAGTATTTTCAGGATTTGTTGGATCGATGATGGATCCATAACTCATTAGCATGTTGCAGCCTTGGCCAATTTGGTTGAGAGCGATTCTTTTGCCAAATTGATAAAGAAGACTGGCTGAACTGTTATTCGTTAGGCTGTGGTCATTGAGTTTTTCTAGGCTATCAATTTGATTCCACTGTTCTATTGCTATACCGAGCACTTTTGTTTCTAACCAATGGATATAGTTATCTACGATGCTTAATGCGCTGATAACTTTGTTGGTATCAGGGAGTGATGTGACTCCTCCAGGGACCATATAAGAAGAGTGAGGCCACTGCCCACCAAATATAGCGACAATTTCAATTATATCGCGGCTAAATCGAACGGCATCTTGATAAATATTCCCCGTCATATCCTCAAATTGTGCTTTTATCTCATCGTATAGCTTCAATTTGGAGTAGTTAGGATGACAAAGGTCAGGGGTGAACATCAAAAATGTTTGCCTGCAATCAGACTGAATCTCTTCAGCTAATAAACAGATATTCCTTACTCTGATGGCATTAGGTGGTGGCGTGATATGCGACATGGATTCTAACGCAAGCACACTCGCATATAGATGCGCAGTGCTACAAATACCGCAAATTCTTGGTGTGATCGCCAGTGAATCCATAGCTGCTCGGCCAATAAGTATTTGCTCGAAACCGCGATACATTGTGCCAATACACCAAGCATTAGTTACGACACCTTGATCCACTTCAAGTTCTAGCTCAAGGTCACCTTCGACTCGGTTTAGCTGTACTTTTACTCTTCTGCTCATAACCGTACTACTTAAGGTTTCATTTTACGTTCAATGATTCTGATTGGAGCCGCATCATTTGCGAGGCCTTTATATGCCATATACCGTGGTCGACTGACACCCAAAGGTAGAGCTACTGGTATATCACCGACCTTTTCAGTTTTGAACAAGGGAGCATCTCTTGGGAAGTCTGGCGAAACACAACCTAAACAAGGTACGCCTTCACGGGTTTTACTACTGCGGTTATTCCAAAGCTCAGTATTACAAGTTGCTGTTGTATATGGGCCTTGGCAGCCTAAGTTATAAAACAAACATCCCGCTTCTCCGAATTGCTCCTCTTCAATGTCGTATTCATGGTACTCATTCCTAGTGCAACCTTGATGGACCATCGTGCTGTAAAAGGCTTCGGGTTGGTTAAAATTATTAAGAGGAAGAGGATAATCTTTGATGATGGCAATGAGGGTTTGAATGATTGTGTTCGGATGAGTAGGGCAGCCAGAAATATTGATAACGGGCAGGCCGCTTTTACTTCTGAATGAATCAGGTAATAGGCCGCCAGAACTTCCTTGGCTTGATTGCATGCCCGTGCACTCTGTCGGATTAGGAGGAGCTGCTGGCACTCCTCCATAGGCTGCACATGTGCCTACGGCTACAACATAATCCGCTTTTTCTGCTAATTCTTTAATGACAAAAGCTTTGGGACGATCATTAAAGGTATCAAACATACCGCTACCGTTAGGGCCGAGTGCGAGACTACCTTCAATACATAAAATATTTAGAGGCTTTTGGTCGGTTAAGATTAGATCTATATCTGAAATTAACTCGCGCATAGGGCGAGTTGAAAGAGAAGGCTGCCAAATGACATCCAATTTATATTGCTGCACGAATTCAGGCCATGATGGTTTATCAGCGCAAAGGAGTGACATCGTATCCCCACTACATGCGCCAGCCTGCATCCATAGTAAATTTGTTATTTTTGTAACCATGGAATCTACTTCAACCAAGCGTGTGGTTACAGTCTAGTATTAGTTGTTGCTTATGTCTTCCCTTACTTGTTGATTTTGAACAATAAAGAAGGATTTTTATGAATAAATAAAAATTAAATACATGCCTATAAATGAATAATTCTCATTAATACTAAAATGAGAATTATTCTATTATTCATCGCGCATTGAGAGGGAGATTCGTTGTCGCTTTAGATCTACCTCAAGCACTTTAACGCTAACAATTTGACCCGGTTTTACGACATTATGTGGGTCTTTCACAAAACGGTTAGCCAGTTGCGAGATATGCACTAAACCATCTTGGTGTACACCAACATCGACAAAAGCACCAAAATTAGTCACGTTTGTAACCGTACCTTCAAGCACCATCCCTGCAGTCAGATCGCTAACGTTTTCAATACCGTCTTGTAATGCTGCGGTTTTGAAGTCTGGCCTCGGATCTCTGGCGGGTTTTTCTAACTCTTTGATGATGTCCTTGATGGTATAAAGGCCGAAGTTCGAGTCGGTGTAATCTTGCGGATTAAGTGATTGCAAGAAGTCACTATCCCCGATAATTGATCCTAAAGTGCGTTGGTTGTTTTGAGCTATGCGTTGCGCAGCACTGTAGGCTTCAGGGTGAACGCAGGAGTTGTCTAATACCTGCTTGCCGTTCTGAATACGCAAAAAGGCAGCGGCTTGCTCAAAGGCTTTAGGGCCAAGCCTAGGGACTTTTTTAAGCTGAGTTCGGCTCGTAAAAGCGCCATTTTCATCACGATAAGCAACGATGTTGTTGGCTAGTGTTGTGTTTAAGCCAGAGATGCGGCTTAAAATTGCGGAAGAAGCACTATTTAGATCGACGCCAACTGCATTTACACAATCCTCAATCACAGCTTCTAGCGCTTGATTAAGCTCGGATTGGTTTACATCGTGTTGATATTGACCAACACCAATTGCTTTGGGTTCAATTTTTACCAGCTCAGCTAGAGGGTCTTGCAAGCGACGCGCTATCGACACCGCACCCCGAATAGATACGTCTAAGTCAGGGAACTCCTTAGTAGCAAGTTCAGATGCTGAGTAAACTGAAGCGCCAGCTTCACTCACAATAAGCTTTTGAGCATTAATTGAGTTGTGTTGCTTAAGCATTTCTATAACGAGTTTATCGGTTTCTCGTGAGCCAGTACCGTTGCCAATACTAATCAGCTCAACATTGTGCTTCTTGCTGAGCTTAAAAAGCTTATCGACTGCTTGATCCCACTGATTTTTTGGTGGGTGAGGGTAGATAGTCGTGTGCTCTAACAAACGGCCCGTTGGATCAATAACAGCAACTTTAACCCCAGTTCTAAGGCCTGGGTCGAGCCCTAAGGTGGTTTTAGCACCTGCCGGTGCTGCGAGCAGAAGGTCGTGAAGATTGCGGCTAAATACTTTAATAGCCTCAGTTTCAGCGGAATCTTTTTGTTTTGCTATCAGATCTTTAGTGAGTTTTGATTTGATACGGCTCTGCCAAGCAGTGTGTACCGCTTGAGTGAGCCATTTCCCTGAAGGTCCGTAGTGTGGAAAAGCTGCCATCTTTGATAGGAAAACCTTAAAACGGTCTTCATCCAGATCTAAAGCAGATTTCAGTATGCCTTCATTGATGCCGCGCAATATCGCTAGCATCCGATGTGATGGGATGGATTTAATCGCTTCACTATGAGCGAAGTAATCACGGAATTTTGAACCTTCGCTTTCTTTGCCTTTGTTAACGGATACCCTTAATTTGGCTTCATTCCACACACGCAGTTTTAGTTCGGCCTGTAATTTCAGGTCTGTTAGCAGGCGGTCTGTTAATACGGATTGCGCACCTTCCAAACAATCATCCTTTGAGCTGAAACCTTTATCAGAACAGATAAATGCTTTAGCTAAAGCGTAAGGTTGTTGATCTGGCTTTTGAATGATTTGATCGAGTAATTTATCTATGCCAGCATCAATAGCGATTTGAGCTTTGGTTTTCCTTTTACTCTTGAATGGTTGATAGAGCTCTTCTAGCTCAGTTTTACCACTGATCTGGTTGATCTGCTGGTGGAGCGCAGGTGTTAATACGCCATCTTGTTGGAGCTTCTCTGTGATCGTTTGTTTACGAGCCGCTAAAGCACGAAGATAATCTAAACGAGCCGCTAACTGTCTTAATTGCGCATCATCTAGCGCACCGGTAGCTTCCTTTCTATAACGCGCAATAAACGGGACAGTTGAACCACCATCCAATAACTCTATTGCTGCATTAACTTGTTGTGCTTTGACGCCTAGCTCTTTTGCGATCTGATTTGAAAGCTCCATATAGTACTCTTACGCCTTCTGTAGAGTTTGCAAAATCCATTGCTTTAGCTGCGGTTCTGAGAGAGCACCCGCAACACGGTCAATCTCTTTGCCCGCTTGAAACATCACAAGGGTAGGGATGCTGCGGATATTCATATTTTGACTGGTACGTGGTGCTTTTTCTGTATCTACTTTAGCGAAAAGCAGTATTTCAGATTCAGCTGCAGTCTTCTCAAATATGGGCTTCATCATCTGGCATGGACCACACCAGCTTGCCCAGAAATCTACGATGACAGGTAACTCATTGCTACCAACATACTTTTCAAAAGATTGATCATCTAGCTCAGCTGGTTGATGGGTGTGCAGAGGGCCTTTGCACTTACCGCACTTGCCATCGACATGTGATTTGTCATCAGGAATACGGTTGGATGTATTACAGCTAGGGCAGACGATAATCATAAAGCTCACCAAAGAATTTAAAGTAATTTATGCAAAGGGTAAAAATTTAAAAGCCTGATTGAGGCTAACTGCAATCAGGCTTTTTAGACATTAGCGCTTAGGTTTATTCTACGCCTTGGCTCTTCAGGTAATCTTCGTAACCACCGCGGAAGTCGACAATGCCATCAGGCGTGATCTCTAGAATGCGGGTTGCTAGAGAGGATACAAACTCACGGTCATGGCTGACAAAGATCAACGTACCTGGGTAGTTCTCTAGGGCAAGGTTTAAGGATTCAATCGATTCCATATCCAAGTGGTTGGTTGGCTCATCCATCAGCATGATATTTGGACGCTGAAGGATAATCTTGCCAAATAACATGCGGCCTTGCTCACCACCCGAAATCACTTTAACTGATTTATTGATCTCTTTTTGCGAGAACAACAAACGGCCTAGCGTACCGCGGATAACTTGCTCATCATCGCCTTCTTGGCCCCATTGACCCATCCAATCAAGCAGAGTTTTATCTTCTTCAAAATCAGCTGCATGATCTTGCGCGTAATAACCAAATTCTGAATTCTCAGACCACTTGATTTCGCCAGCTGTCGGTAGAAGGTCACCATACAGGCAACGTAATAGGGTGGTTTTACCACTACCGTTAGGCCCGATAATGGCGATGCGCTCTCCAACCTCAACCATTAGATTAAGGTCTTTAAACAGCTCTTCGTCAAAAGATTTGCCTAAGCCTTCAACTTCAACGGCTAGTCGGTGTAGCTTGGTATCTTGTTCGAAGCGGATAAATGGATTCTGACGGCTAGAAGGTTTCACCTCTTCTAGCTCGATCTTCTCTATACGACGTGCTCGTGACGTTGCTTGCTTAGATTTAGAAGCATTGGCAGAGAAGCGGCTAACAAAGCTTTTAAGGTCAGCAATTTGTGCTTTCTTTTTAGCGTTATCAGCAAGGAGACGTTCTCGTGCCTGAGTAGAGGCTGTCATATACTCATCATACGAGCCTGGGTAAACACGCAACTCACCGTAGTCCAAATCAGCCATATGCGTGCACACACTGTTAAGGAAGTGACGGTCGTGCGAGATGATGATCATAGTGCAGTTACGCTCGTTAAGAACACCTTCTAGCCACCGGATAGTGTTGATATCCAAGTTGTTGGTAGGTTCGTCCAGAAGCATGATATCTGGCTCAGAGAATAGCACCTGAGCAAGAAGTACTCGAAGCTTCCAGCCCGGTGCTACTTCACTCATCGGACCGAAGTGCTGCTCAGTCGGAATACCTACACCTAATAGCAGTTCACCTGCGCGGGATTCAGCACTATAGCCGTCCATCTCAGCGAATTCGCCTTCGAGCTCTGCTGCACGGATGCCATCTTCTTCAGTCATCTCTGGATTAGCGTAAATAGCGTCACGTTCTGATTTAACAGCCCACAATTCTTCATGGCCCATAATAACGGTATCCATCACGCTGAATTCTTCGTAAGCGAACTGATCTTGTTTTAGCTTACCAATACGCTCGTTTGGCCCTTTGGAAACATTGCCGGCGCTTGGTTCTAGATCTCCGCCTAAGATTTTCATAAATGTGGATTTACCACAGCCATTTGCGCCAATTAAACCGTAGCGATTACCTTCGCCAAATTTAACTGAAACGTTTTCGAATAGAGGTTTAGCACCAAACTGCATGGTGATATTTGCTGTGGTTAACACGATATTAGATCCGCTATAGATGACTGCGCTCTTAAGGAGCGAGTAAGGAGATAAATTTGTGCGTATTATGCCAATAAGCGCATGTAGGTAAAAGGTTGAAGCGTCGCTTTCTAGTCCAAGGGCTTAAAACAACTTACGCAAAACCCTATAGACCAAGGTATAGTAATAAGTACATATTGGAATAACAGACCTCCATCTAAGAAGTAGGACCATGCATTATGTCTGATCAAGACCAAACACAAGAAGTTACAAAGGGCCGCCTGACTACACGTACTATGGCTATGCCAGGTGATACCAACCCTTCAGGCGATATTTTTGGTGGTTGGGTGTTATCGCAGATGGATATTGCTGCGGGTATCTGTGCAGGCCAACGCGCACAAACTCGTGTAGTAACTATGTCGGTAGATAGCATGTCTTTCATCCGACCAGTAAAAGTGGGTGATGTGCTGGGCGTCTACACGGAAATTGTAAAAGTAGGCCGTACATCGATGGAAATTCACGTTGAAGCTTGGGTGCGCCGTAGTCGTATTGGAAAACGTGAAAAGGTGACGCAGGCTATTTTTAAGTTTGTCGCGATTGATGATGATGGCGTACCAACACCTGTTCCTGCAGAAGCGGATCTGCCAGCTTACGTTTTGGAAGATTAAGTCGTGATTACATTTTCAATTATCAAGAAATTATCTGCACCAGAAGTAGAGCCTCAATCTGATGTTCGTTATTTACTGAGACAAGAGGGTCGCAAGCAAAGTTTGGTGCTGTGTTATGCAGTAAAACGCGACTTCCTTTCAGTACCCAAAACTTATTCAATTCTCGAATTCAGTGCTGATCAAGTGCTCGAAATTCATCAGATGTCTATTGAGGACTATCTTGATGGATTTGAAGAGGAGATGGATATACCGCAGCCGGGCTTTTATCAATTTGATACTGATGAACCAGATGAGACTAGTGATGCTGACGAGGATGAAACCGATGTCCTTGTGCTAGTGATTAGCGGCAGTGTCTTTGAAGTTACCTACCAAACGTTCGAACAACACGAAGATACCTATCACTGTGCCAATGCAGAACAAGCACTAATACAGTACTTAAGCGCTGATTAAAAGCTCAGCTAACACCATCATATTTCAGAGACTATGGATGGTGCTCCCAGTGGTAACAAGATAATATGAGCTTCGCCTCAATGGAGGTGAAGTTTCATTGTATCTATGGATTGCCGAGCCTTACTTAATGCGCATTTTACACACCTCTGACTGGCACTTAGGTCAGCACTTTGTTGGAAAAAGTCGATTAGCCGAACACCAAGAATTTATTAAATGGCTATTAGGTGAAATTCAATTAAATCAAATAGATGCGTTAATAATATCAGGTGATGTATACGATACAGGTTCGCCACCAAGTTATGCGCGAGAGTTATATAATCAACTCGTTATCGAAGTAAATAAACTCGATTGTCAGTTAGTGGTTTTAGGCGGTAATCATGACTCTGTTTCTACGCTGAATGAATCCAAAGGCTTGCTTAAACATCTCAATGCAGAAGTCGTGGCGAGTGTTGAATCGGAGTTAGCGCAGCAGATTATTACCTTGAATAACCGCTCGGGTGAACCGGCTGCCATTCTGTGTGCCATTCCCTACATCCGTCCTCGCGATGTGATGCAAAGTGCTGCTGATCAATCGGCAAAAGATAAAGCGCATTCATTAGGCACGGCAATCGCAGAACACTATCAAGCCATCTATGATCTGGCTGATCAGAAGCGAAAAGAGCTTGGGCTGTCGATCCCGATCATTGCTACGGGGCATTTAACGGCAATGGGTGTTAAAACCTCTGAGTCTGTTCGCGATATCTATGTTGGAAATCTAGAGGCATTTCCAGCCAGTGCATTTCCACCAGCAGATTACATCGCTTTAGGCCATATTCACCGCCCACAGAAAGTTGCTAAGTCTGAACATATTCGCTATTGCGGATCGCCAATCCCTTTAAGCTTTGATGAGATCGGTACGCAAAAGCAGGTATTGATGGTTGAATTTGAACAAAGCCATTTAAAAGAGATAACACCGCTCCTGGTACCGACCTTCCAGCCTATGGCTAGTATCAAGGGTGATCTTGACTCGATTAAAGCGCAATTGGATGAACTTGAAGCTGAACAGCATGAACTTCCGGTTTGGTTATCGATTGAGGTTCAAACCCAAGATTACCTCAATGATCTTACTCAACGTGTTGAGCAACTAACTCAAGATCTTAACGTTGAGGTTCTGCAGCTGCGAAGGGCTCGCAAACAGATCCAGCGAGGTTTAGTCGGCAAGGAGAAAGAGACGCTCTCTGAATTGAATGCTTACGAGGTTTTCACGCGTAGGCTTAACGATGAGGTTTTCGAATCTGATGCCGAACAAAACCGTATTAAACGCCTTAAAGATCGCTTCTGCCAGATCGTAACGACTGTAGAGTCTGAAAATAATCTTCCTGCAACTAAGCCAGCGGATGAGTTCTTTTCTTTAACACAGGCATCTCCGGCTCAAGACTGCCCAGAGCAAGAGCAAGAGCAAGAGCAAGAGCAAGAGCAAGAGCAAGAGCAAGAGCAAGAAGAGCACTTGGAATCAGAGGATTTAGAACATACTAGTGAGCATGCTGCAGTTGAAGAATCTGATAGTGCTGATGAATCAGAAGAGCTTGGACAGGAAAAAGAGCAAGACCAAGACCAAGACCAAGACCATAACACTCTAAATCTGTTTTCTTTAGAGAATGATCCTGCCGATGAGCCAAAATCAATTCCAGTTAAAAACAAGCGCGTAAAAGGCCAAACGGAACAGGCTGAGTCGGCTAAACAGCTAAATGACACTAAGATCGATCAAGACGATCTTTTCTCTGCTTTAGCTTCGGAAACAGCAGAGGAGAAAAGCCTGTGAAAATTTTAGCGCTGCGCTTTAAAAACATTAACTCTCTAAAGGGTGAGTGGAAGATCGATTTTACCCAGTCACCGTTTATCGATAATGGTCTTTTTGCCATCACCGGCCAAACCGGTGCTGGTAAGACGACTATTTTGGATGCTATTTGCTTGGCCTTGTATCACCGTACGCCACGCTTAGGGACTATCTCTAAAAGCACGAATGAGCTCATGACCCGCGGTACAGCTGACTCGCTCGCAGAAGTGGAGTTCGAAGTTAAAGGTAAAAGTTATCGTGCGTTTTGGAGCCAGCGTCGCTCCAGAGATCAGGCTGATGGCAATCTACAAGAAGCCAAAGTCGAACTCGCAGAGATAGGCGAAAGCGGTGAAGGTAAAATCATCGCTTCGCAGGTTAAGCAGAAGAATGAGTTAATCGAGACAATTAGCGGCTTAAACTTTGACCGCTTTACGAAATCCATGATGCTCTCTCAGGGACAGTTCGCAGCGTTTCTTAATGCTGATGCTAATGAAAGAGCAGGCTTGCTAGAAGAGTTGACCGGTACGGCTATCTACAGCTTGATATCTGAAAAGGTATACGAGCAATTCAAAGAGGCAGATAACCACCTCAAACAACTAGAAGCACAGGCTAAAGGTGTTGAGTTGTTATCGGATGAGAAAATTGCTGAGCTTAAATCCGAACAATCAGCGATCGGTGTACAGCTTAAAACCTTAGAGAAAGAGCAGGGTGAACAGCAATCAAAGGAACGCTGGTGGAATGATCTGCAAAAAGCAGAGCAACAAAAGCAAAGTGCTTTAACTGAACAAGAAGGCGTTAAGCAACGCAAAGAAGCCGCTAAAGGCTCTCTTGAAAAGCTAGCAGTGAGCGAACCGGCTGAGAAACTTAAAGCGCCTTACCAACTTTATCAGAGTGCACAGCAACGGCTTAACGATCTTACGCAGATAAAAGAGCAAAATGCTGCTCAATTAGTATCCGCTACCGATCAACATAAAAGTGCAGCTCAATCTCTCGATGAAGCAGAGCTAAAACTAAAACAGACTAAGCAGCAACAAACAGAACAAGAAACGCTGATTAATGAACAGGTAGTGCCGCTGGACGCTGAATGCGATCGGCTTGAGCAGTTAAAAGAGAGCGCAACTGCTGAGCTAAAAAAGCATCAGGCTGAACTAGAAAAGCAGAAAACGACACAAACGCAGATTAATGACAAAATTGATCAAGCCAAGGCTGAAACCACGCAGCTTGAAAATCAAATAGCCGAACTTTGTCATCTTGAAGGTGCTGCAGAGCGTATCCCTTTATGGCGTAGTCAATTAGAACAAACTCAGCAACACACGGCTGAAGTTAAAAATCTGACAGATCATCTTTCTGGCTTACAAAACCAAATAGATACGGAAAAACAGAAAACTGAACAGCTCCAGCAGTATGTTTCTGAAAGTTCTACACAAAAAGAGAAGTTGAACGACGGCTTTAAGATCACTCAGCAACAGCTCCAAACGCTATTAAATGGTCGTGTACTTGCAGATATAGAAGCACAGTACAACCAGCAACAAGCGCTGCAAGCAAGCTTTATGCAGGTGAAAAATCTATCTGCTCAGCATATCCAGCTACAAAGTGAGCAAGCTGGTGTCAGTAATGAGTTAAGCGAGCTGGAAATTACCGCTCAGAAAATAGAAGGTGATCTCAATAATCTTCGAGAGCAATATCAAAGAGAAGATCAGCAGTTCAAAGATTTAAAGCGACTGTTAGAGCAGGAGCGCCAAATACAAAATTTAGAAGCGGAGCGGGCTAAGCTACAACCGGATCAGCCTTGTCCACTATGCGGCTCAAAAGAGCACCCGCTAGTGGCTGATTATCAGCCTCTAGATATGGGCGAAACCGAGCAGCGCTTTGTGATGGCTGAACAAGCGCGTGATCAGTTGAAGACCCAAGGTACTCAATTAAGAGAGCGCTATAACCAATTAACGACCGTTCAGATCGTTAACCTTAAAACCCGCCTGCAGCAGACTAATGAGCAGCTACAGCAACTCTCTAGAGAGTGGCAAGTTTTGCAGCAGCTGTTAGGTTTTAGTTTCGAGCCTAACCAGACTGAACAGCTTGATGATGCAACTAGGCAATTCGAGCAGCAGCTAAATAACCAACAAGCTGAGATCGAACAGTTACGTATTTTGAGTGAGCAGATTAATCAACAGCAGCAAGGAATCCATAAGGCAGAGCAGACCTTACAGCAAGCTCAAGCCAATTTAGAACTGGCTAATAAAGAGTGCGAAAACCTAACTCAGCTGCAGCTTAAAGATACACAGCGTCTGCAAGAGCTTAACGAGCAGGTAGCTGAGTTTAAGCAACGTTTAGCTCAAGAGGTGGCTGAATTACAACTGACGCTACCCGAACAAGGACTAACGGATTGGTTAAAGACGTTAGAAACTCAAATTGCTAACTTACAACAGTTACAACAGCGTCTTGAAACCCTCAATCGCACCCAAGAAACATCGGCGGTTGAGTTAACTCAGGCTAACCAATTGCTAGAAAAGCAAACTGCACTCTGTACCGAACATCAAAATAGTCTCAATGAACTCTCAAAGGATCTAGCAGAAAAGCAAGCATCTCGTCAGACGCTGTTTGGTGATAAATCAGTTGCAGAGGAGCGCTCACGTCTACTTTTAGAGCTAGACAAAGCTGAGCAGAACTACCAGCAGGTATCAGCTGCACATAAACAGCACGAAACCGAGTTAACACGTTTGCAAACAATGATTGCTGAGCAAGAACAGCAACACGATCAGCTGCAAACTGAATTCAGTAATCAGAAAGATGAATGGCAGCAAGCGCTAAAAACTAGTCCATTTGATTCTGAGCAGGCACTCATCGAAGCCCTAATTTCTGACGAAGAGAGGCAGCAGTTAAAAGCGTTAAGCGAAGAGATCGCCAAAGCTGAGCAACATTCTCAAGCGTTGCTTAAACAAGCTGAACAACAACTAATTGAGTTGCAGCAGTTCGGATCAGAAAAGAAGTATGAAAAAATAGATGGTGAGCCAATCGCTCTAGAGTTGGCTCAGCTAGATAGTCAGATTAAACAGCTTTTACTTCAAAAAGGTGAAGGTAATGCGCTGCTGCAAGACAACGAAAAGCGCCGCGAATCGCAGCAACAGCTGTTTGAACAGGTCGAGCAGTCAAAGCAAGAGTATGATGATCTTTCCTATTTGAACTCCCTTATTGGATCTCAAAAGGGCGATAAATTCCGCCGTTTTGCCCAAGGCCTAACATTGGATCATTTGGTTCACCTAGCGAACAAGCAACTAGAACGCCTTCACGGCCGTTATATGCTGCAAAGAAAACAATCGGGTGCTCTAGAGCTTCAAGTATTGGATACCTGGCAAGCCGATACAGTGCGAGATACCAAAACATTATCAGGCGGTGAAAGCTTCCTAGTGAGCCTAGCATTAGCGTTGGCACTATCAGATCTTGTCAGTCAGAAAACCAGTATCGATTCACTCTTCTTAGATGAAGGTTTCGGTACCCTAGATAGCGAAACTCTGGATACAGCATTAGATGCGCTGGATAGCCTAAATGCCTCAGGCAAGATGATCGGTGTTATCAGTCATATCGAAGCAATGAAAGAGCGTATCCCCGTGCAGATCAAAGTGAAGAAAATGAGCGGATTGGGTACAAGTAGGTTGGAAGAGCAGTATAAAATCTCCGCTTAATACTGCATAAGGTGGTTTTTATTGTGAGAAAGCCTAGCTGAGGGAGATTGATATTCTGCCTCAGTTTTATAGAGATATGTTCCAGTGAAGTTTAATATTTATATGTAAAAGGAACTTCGCTATCGTCTGCTTTTGACTCGTGCTTGCAGTTAAAAAATTCCCGTAAATGCTCTATGGATTCATCGAAAAAGCTTTCTTGTTCAACAGATAGTTGCACAACGGGAAAGTATCTCCCTTTACCCATAATAGCCAGATCGTAGACAGGCTTACTCGAGGATTCAGATTGGTTAGCACCTCTTAATACAAGTTCTATTTTTTGTATCTCACCTATAGGCTTTCGTTTAGCAATGCCGTTGTAAAAGGTTAAAGCTTTGACATCTCCATTTTTATAGATAGCAAAGCGTTTATCAAAACAGGGATTATCCATCCATATTTTTATAAACGTAACAATTGCGCCAATAATAAAAATGACACCCAATGTGGTATCAACATACATATAGGTGAGCACTGCTCCGATCAACACGAAAGGGTACCACCATAAATTTAATTTATTCGTGACGAGTATATGATCATCACCAAAATAGATACTAAATCGACCATATTCTTGCTTTCTGTAGGCTTGCCCTAACTTGTCTTTACTTAACTTAATTGTCATTCCTTTAACCTTTAGATGTGCCAAATGGATTTTCTATATGTAGCTGGTATCTCGAAATTGTCTGAATTATCTTCAGGCGGACAATCGAAAAAGAGTTCGAGATCTTTTTGTGGTTTGCTTATGTTCACAGAGTCACAGCTATTACCGCTGAGTACTTCAAATCTTCTGAACTCGCCAACAACATAAAGAATGTAAAAGGGCTCAGTACTCTCTGTTCTGCTGATCAGATCTGATATTTCAATTTCTTTGATTCGCCCTAGAGGCTTTCTATTTTTAATGTTGTTACAAATGCTTAACGCTTTTATGTCACCGTTTTTGAATATAGCGGTACGCTTGTCGAACCAAGGGTTAAGTTTCATTTGCTGATAAAATAGATACAAAGACAACAAGAGTAAGCCTATGCCGTACTCAAATTTCCAAAGTGTAATAGTCAGTGTGGAGACAAATAGAGGAACTAGCCACCGTAGGTGTGACCGATGTGTCAGTACAATATGGTCATCCGAGAAATAGATGGTACCGTCAGGGTATGATCGCTCTTCATAGATTTGATCAAGCGATGGGTGGCCTAAATTCATCGTCATTCCTTAACTCATAAACTATCCATAGACCTAGTTATATATCACTTAATGGACTAATAACAGCACGTCCACCGCGATTAAGTACGTGGGTATATATCTCCGTTGTCCTCACATCGCTATGCCCAAGTTGTTCTTGAACGGTTCTAATATCTGCTCCGCGTTCTAAGAGATGGGTTGCAAAACTATGGCGAAGACTATGGCATGTTGCAGGTTTGTTAATACCTGAGGCTATCACCGCTTTTTTAAAGGCTCTTTGTAAGGATCGGTCATAAATATGATGCCTTCTGATCGCATTGTTTTCACGTTTATCGACTGAGCGAGCCTTAGCTGGAAACAAATATTGCCATGCAAATTCAAAAGGGGCCTTGGGGTATTTTTTTGAAAGAGCATAGGGCAGATAGACCCCATCCCAATGTTCAGCTGCTTTATCCTCTTGAAAATAGGCTTGGCATATCTCTATTTGTCTTTGTAAATCAGCAACGCAGGCTTCCGATAATGTAGTTATACGATTTTTTCTGCCTTTGCCATCATTTACAGTGACAGAGAGTCTGTGAAAATCGATGTCTTTAATTCGAAGCCGGCATACTTCCATTAATCTTAATCCTGAGCCATACATCATTTTCGTACAAGCTAGATACTCTCCCTGTAAATTAGAGAATATTAGCCTTAATTCAGACTTAGACAGAACTATAGGAAGTTTTCTGGGTGTCTGAGCACGATGAAAATCACCTAATTGTAGTGATGCTGAATCCCAGCCCAGTACCTGTTTGTACAGATACATTAGGGCATTTAATGCTGTCTTTTGAGTTGAAGGGGAAACTTTCTGTTTAAGAGCAAGATGCTCTAGGTATTTGACTATGTCTACAGTCGTTAGGTTATTAGGGTGCTCTCGATTGTGAAAACGAATGTAATTTAGAATCCAGTAGATATAGGTTTGCTCGGTGCGTTTGCTATAGTGGCGCGCTCGCAAATGATCACGAATTGATTGAATAAAAGGTGAGGGCATAAAACACATCCTTGTGCTGCTTTTATATACAGTATTTCATCCGTTTGTATGTTGTGCAAGGATAGTACGTCAAATTGACGCTTTTTCACAAAGCTCAAAATTTTTAAAGCAAGGAAAGCTTATGAAAATCAAACCTCTGCAAAACCTTTCTAATTTCCATTCTTGGAGATATATGTCAAATTGTCGTGTTTAAACACGTCAATCTGTCATATATTTAGCTGTTATGTGTAGTGAATATGAATAAGCAGGAAGCTCAATCGCTTGTTGAAGAAACACTGGCCGTCAGTAAAGGGGAAGGCAATCTAATTAGTTGCATGATCATTCCTGAGGAAACAATAGAAAAGCCTTGGGGCTGGGTTTTTTACTATCAAAGCAAAGAATATGTAGAAACTAGAGATTTTCGTCATATGCTTGCTGGTAACGCGCCGATAATTGTAAATCGTATTACCGGTGAGCTTTGGCACACTGGCACAGCTTTCGACATAGAGCATTATATAAAGGAATATGAAGCTAAATTATAATTCAACACATAACAAAACAAGGCATCCGACGCATACTGCGCGGCTGCTTTAGGCGTTATGAGTAGCTTATGGACATCGAAAATACTCCAAAGATACCCATGTCGTTTCAGTTGCTAGCATATCCATCTATTGCCTTAGCTCTAGGGCTGTTGGCGTATACGGTTGGTGCAGGTGGATTTTTAGCCTCTGTTATTGGGGTGTTAGCTACGGCTGGTTTGATTTTATTTCGTGTTTTTATCCGCTTAATTTCGTTTCGTAAGTTTCTAGCAGGCTTTGGAGAAGGGGCTAATCCATCTGACCATAAAGCTGGCTTGAATATATTGGGCGTCGTACCTTTTTCAAGCAAAGCTGTTGCATTAAACGCGGCTCCAACAGCCAACGGAATTTTGGTTAGCCGTTTAGGAATCAACCGCTTTATTGGCTGGGAAATAGTTTCAGAAGTTCGAAATATCAGCTTTATGGGTAATCCTGTATTGGAAATCACATTGAACCGGTCAGGTAGCCCTACAAAGTTTCATATTCCATGGAATAAGGAAGCTAATGAATACATTCCTGAAAGTCTTAACTCATAACAAGAAAAGGCATCCGACGTATACTGCGCGGCTGCTTTAGGCGTTATGGCTGAAAGTAAATGAACATCTGCGATTCAATAGAAAGAATCAGGCCTATTGGTAAAGTTACGTGTAGCATTTTTCACGGAGTTCAGGTTCTCCCGAAAAAGATGCGTTTAATTAAGAGTGGCTTTGTTCCTTTACCCGATGAGTACTGGGTACCTATAAAGAAAGAAGAGGCTCAGAAATTGATTCTACAAAGTATTTGTTATCATTTAGAAGACGATGAAAAAATACTAGAAGAATCAAAGGTGTTTGAGTTGATTAGCTCTTTTGTTGAGAGCTTTTCAGATGAATCAAGATTTGTAACGAACTTTGATGGCTCTTTCGAATGCATTTCGCATTCATATCTAGATATAGCTGTAGTAATAGAAAATAGTAAAGGAGTACTAGGTCTAATATGCATCGAAGACAGTCATTAGTCATAACAAGCAACAGCATCCGATCGTCGCTACGCTCCTTCGGCTGTGTTAGGCGTTAACTATTAAATCGTATGGCGAAGCACTGGACTGAAACCGCACCATTTCCTTCTCTTACTCTCGATATTGGCTCTCTTCAGGGGCTACCTGATGTAGAAGGTAATGTAAGAGTTGTGTACTTTATTGAAGTCTGTAGGTTTACATTCCAATTCTACTCGGTAGAACAAATTCAAGCCGCAATGGAGTGGTTTGAAGAAAAGGTTCATAAATCAACCAGAATGAAAGATGAACCGTTTCTTAGAGCAGAAAGAGATATTCTACAGCGGTGGCATGAAAGGCTCCCCGCTCATATTAAGAAGGGAAGTAAGAGAGAGCGTATTGTGAAAGCTTTCAGAAGTGCTATTCAGGAATACAGTTAACAAAGCAATTAAAGATCGCCGGCAAAAACACGCCGGCTGGACGTCTAGCACTCCGGTTGCTTTGTGTTGTCGCTCCGCTCCAAAATAACACAAAGCAGCCTACGTATTAGCCGCCCATTATTGCGGCGTTATACGTCAATGGATTAATTAGTTATGAAGCGGGTTAAGGGATTAGAAAAAGTTAGGTGGTACGATTTGCTAGCGTTTCTTCTATCCATCTTTTTATGCTTAAAACTTGGTGACTTTATAGGCATACAGTCTTATCTATATTTCGAAAATGGGTTGTTAACAATGTCATTAGGTTTGCTAAGTACTTGCGTTTCGATATTCGTTTATCTGGTAATTCACAGTAAGTGTATAGGAAACAGAAGTTGAATAACGTATAACAACATTAATAGTCGGCCAATGCGCTCGGTCCATCGCGTTGCTCTTGCATTTTTGGTGAGGACTTATTTTTCAGGGAAGATATGAAACCAATACTCAAAAACTTAGCTGTTATCTTAACCCTCTTAACAGTTTTTTCTTCAGGGCTAGTTATCGGTAATAACTACCAAGTTACAGACTTTCTTTGCCCAGGACCCGCATCACCATACCTACTGGAAGAAGATTTCGTATCAGAGAATGGTGTTGTTTTCCCAAAGGGTACAGTTATCCCTTTGAGAAAATGTACATACATGCAGCGTTTCAAATGGAATTTTGCAATCGACAGCTCAGTTGAGTTAACACCTGCAGAAACTTCTAAAGGGCATGATTATGGATTTTCTGTATTAGGTACCAAAGTGAAATAAAAGTTGATGATTGTATTGGAATAGACCGAAAACGGGTCTGTTTCAGAGCTCAATATAAGAGAGTTAACTTTAATGGGAGTTTATGGAAGAGCTAGCAGAAGGTATTTTTAAACCCATTTTCAGGTTAGTTCTATGGATATTGCGTATTCTCCAATTTCTCGCTTGGGACTTACTTGTATCCTCTGTGGGATGGTCAATTGGTTGGTTCTTCTATCGGACTATCACATTTGGCTATTTCCCTAAAGAATCTTTAGGTGACCTTGAAAGTTGTAGTTGGAGCAAAGCGCTGTTTGTTGAATTAACGGGTTTGGCTATTCTTGCTTCGTTAATAGTGTTCATTTCAGGTTTAGTTTAGTTATCTTAGATTTCGGAATATCAGATGCCTCAGCACGAGCAAGTCACATGCCCTAAGTGCGGCTCATTGTTTGAGTGCAAAGTCGGCAGCTATTTTATCTGTGATTGCAGTGAGATCTACCTAACAAGGGAGCAGGCGGGTTATCTGGCTGAGAGGTGGGATGAGTGTTTGTGCTGTAAGTGTCTAAATGAGTTTAAAGAAAGTTGGGACAATATTCCCGATTCAGATAAATAAAACTGAGCCCTTCAGAGTAATAGATTTCTTTTAGAAATATTAAGGAAAAAGATGATCATAAGAGAGATGAAAGAGGGCGATATCGAGGGCGTTAGTCAGGTCTGTTTAGACGCTTTCTCTGACTCGGTTGCTGGATCATTGTCTGATGAAGGGATCGCTACTTTTACGGCAATATCCTCTGCAGATGCTTTTGCCGAGAGGATGAAAGCAGATAATCATATGCTCGTCGCAGAAGGTAATAACGGTGAAATCGTAGGTGTGGTAGAGCTAAAGGAAGGCCGTCATATTGCGATGTTATTTGTTATACCTAGTCAGCAAAGAGGCGGCATTGGTCGGGGATTACTTACAGCTGTATTGAAATTTGCGAGATTAGAAACCGTAACTGTCAGCGCTTCATTACCTTCTGTACCTGCTTATCAGAAATATGGTTTTAAGCTTAAAGGGGATGTGGGAGAGTTGTCAGGTTTGGTTTATCAATCTATGGAAATTAAAGTTAATCAATAAGTTAGGCCTTATTGGTGATGCTTACTATCACCTCGTAAGCTTCTCTAATCTCATTAAATTTAATCTTACATCCGCCTTTATCTGGATGATGTTCTGAAGCTAATTTTCGGTATTGTGTTTTGATCGATTGGTAATTGGCATCTTCAGTTAGACCTAAAACATCGAGAGCATCCTGATAGTGATCTTGGTTAAAGTAACGGGTCCAAAAACTATCTAGCAGTTTGTTAACCGACTCTTCGTTACTTGATGTGAACTCATCCCAATCCAGATAATACTCTCTGACTGCTTGATCTGACTCTAGTGACAATTCGTTTTGATTGCTGTTTTCGGATTTGATAAGGCTGATCTCTAATGCAGAGATAGTCAGTTTTAAGCCTTGATCCCAAAACTTAGGTTGCAGGGTATAGAGCGCATTCATAATCAGGAAATGCTGTCTAAACAGGGCCAAGTCACTACCTGATGGTGCATCTTCTCCGAAATCGTCAGCGTTGAGATCTAGCGCTTTTAATAACTCATATTCACTTAAGCTGCTTTCGGACTGTCTAAGGATCTCTTCTATGGGAGTTACTAGTGGGTTGCGATGCATAATTCAGTAGTTTTGCTGATGATCCACTCAGCTTATCGGCGTAGGATGAGGATTACCAGTCGAGAATATTTCATGTATTAAAACGTACGATTGGCTTTTACCCAAGTATTGGTAAGCGTAAAATACTGCCTTGCAGTTTAGTAACCAGGAATAACAAAAATTATGAATCTGGCAGATCAAGTTCAAGCGCTGTACGCAAAGTATGGTGCTCTTAAAGGCATTACTATTGAGATTCATAAGCAGCTCATTGCCATCGCAGTAAAAAACGAAGCGGCTTCGGCCACTATTTTTTTGCAAGGGGCGCAAGTTGCCGAGTACAGCCGAATAGGGGAGCAGCCTGTTTTATGGCTGAGCCAAGAAAACGATTTTAAAGCCGGTAAGTCTCTGCGCGGTGGAGTACCTATCTGCTGGCCATGGTTTGGGGATCTGTCCAGAAATCCAGATCAAGTTAAAGACCAAGTTAACCTCTTAGAGACACCTGCACATGGCTTTGTACGATCTGAGGATTGGGAGCTATTGGCTATCGATCTGATCGATAGTGAAACCACACGATTAACGCTACAGCTCGAGGTTTTACCAACAGAACTCTGGTCTTATCCTGCTGTTCTTCGTTTGACGGTTACAGTAGGTGTCGAGTTAGATTTAGAGCTCAAAGTTAAAAACTTAGGTTCGGATGCCTTTAGTTATACCAGTGCTTTGCACAGTTATCTTCAGATTGGTCATGTCAGTGAGACTGCTATCGAAGGGTTAGAAACTGTTGAGTACATAGATACGCTTGAGGATTGGCAGGTTAAGCAATCTAATTCTGCCATTGGTATCTCGGCTGAAACAGACCGTATCTACCCAAATATCCCAGCTCAGGTTGCTATCAAAGATAAGCAGATGCGTCGTCAGATCCTTATGAGCGCTGATAATCTGCCTGATATGGTGGTTTGGAACCCTTGGGTCGAAAAGAGTAAACGTTTAAGTCATTTTGCTGATAATGACTATGAAAATATGGTTTGCTTGGAAAATGCGTCTGTCCTCGGCAATGCGGTTGAACTAGCGCCTGGGAGTGATTCAATTAGCAAAGTCTCGATCCGCTCTGTTCGCTTGTAACCCTATAGATTACAGACGAAGAACACGCCCATACTGAGTACGGCTGTCATCAAGGTGTTTTTAGTTAAAAGCATCAACACGATGGCAGCGAGTGCGCCGATAATATATGGGCTGTCCAAGCTCGTTGTTAGCTTTCCTTCCTGTAAGAATACTAATGGGCCTATCACAGCGGCTAGTACGGCTGGGGCCGAATAACTAAGCAGTTCTAGCGCTTTATCATTTAGCTTCAGTGGTAAGCGGGGCTCTAAAAAGAGATAGCGACTTGCGAATACAATGATCGCCATAAGCCAGAACAATAGCCAATCATTCATTTTGATCTCCTCGATACGCATTTAAAGAAATAACCACTTAGCATCCCCAAAATGATTGAGACCAATAAGCCTGCTTGGACCTCATGAGCTTCGCAGTACACCGATACCACCAGAGATACACCTACACAGACCAGATATGAGAGGTTTTTAATCATCGGGATGAGTATGGCGATAAATGTAGCGACAACCGCGAAGTCCAATCCAAGGGTAGTTAGATTTGGCAAAGCCGCGCCTGCGACGATCCCTAGCAGCGTCGCAACATTCCACGCGATATAGAAACTTAAGCCGCCACCCAATGCATACCAACGATTAAATATACCGTTATCTTGCGTGCCATTTACGAAGAGTTCGTCGGTTAACAGGAAGCCGAGTGAACTGCGCCATTTAAGGGGTAGTGCATGGATATGTTGTCGCATTGCCATGCTATACAGCAGATGTCGTGAGGTAATCAGCAATGTGGTGATGAGAATGCTGAACATAGTAGCGCCGGCTTGTAGCATACCTATAGCAACCAACTGTGAAGTGCCCGCAAATACAAACAGTGACATGGCCTGAGTTTGCCAAGCGGTTAGACCTGATTCGATTCCGTATGCGCCGACTAATATGCCCCAAGGCAGCACAGCGACAATAAGGGGCAACATCGCAACCGTGCCTTTAAGGAAGGATTGCTTAGGGTTTAATGGAATTATTACCTGACTATTCACTTTCACGCTCTTTCTTATGTTGAGCGATAAAGATAAATATTCAGTGATTGTGAGTCTTGTACAGGATTGCGGCCTGTTTGTAATGCTAGCTTCTTATCTGCCGAGCATATTGACCCGGCGTTACACCGATAGTGCGTTTGAAATGACGGTTAAGATGGCTTTGATCATGAAAACCTGCTTTTAAGGCAGCATCCAATAGTGTGTCGCCTTGAGCAATAAAGCGTTTGCTTAGCCTTACTCGGGATTGTATCTGATAAGCATGAGGAGGGAGCCCGTAGAACTTTTGGAACTGTCGCACTAGATGAAAAGCACTGATGCCTGCAAGTTTGGCTAGATCTTCTAAAGACACATCAGCTTGAGGGTGGTCATCAAGATAGTTTTTTACCAAAGTGACTCGCGATTTAGCATCGGCCTGTTCAGGTATTTCTGTGCTGCATTTACCATGACGCTGCATCAACTTGAGTAATGCGTTGTATAGCAGTGTCTCGCGTAGCAAGCGATTATCAGAGTGTTGCAAGTGATATAGCGCTAGACGAAACAAGCCAGCGAGTTCTGGGTCTTTAACAACAGGTTCTGAGAAATAGACTGATCCGCTGATATTTAAGCCCGCTTCCTTAGCGATATTGGCTAATTGATCAGGTAAAGGGTAGATCGCTTTATAAGACCAGCCACCTTCAGCAGCGGAGTGGCCATCGTGGACTTCGTCATGATTAACTAGGATGATACTATCTTGCGGCGCAACGTGGTTTGCACCGTTTCTAAGAAAGCGCTGAGCACCTTCCTCAATCACACCTACCGTATAACCCTCATGGCTATGCCTAGAGAAATTTTGGCGCTCATAGGATGCTTCTAGCATCTCTAATCCGCCGAGTTCATCTTCTATATGGTAGTTAGCGATCTCTTTTTTGCTCATGGCTACATTCTAACGCAAACCGTATTCCGGTTTTTGTACAAAATTGATCTTTTGCTTAGATAGAGTGGCGATGGAATTGAGAATTTATCGCGTGTTTTCAGATCAATTTGACCATAATATCGTGAAGGACGTTTGCTGCGGCATGTAATCTTCTCGATCCATCCATTAAATGATGATAGATCTCTCGCTTGCAAAGCATCTCTGTGGTGACTTCACCTTGAAAGAGCTCTTTTAAACTGTGTCTATACAGTCTTTCTATACGTCTATGAGCATGCCGGGCAATTTGTGCATCTTTCTCACTGCCAGCAGGATAGGTCGATAGTCCCCCAAAGCCTCGCTCTAAGGCTTCGCAACCCGTTAGAAGTTCTTCAAGAATTCTCACCATCTGTTCGTCGGGCTCGACGCCTAGGTCAAGCATCTCATTTATGGTGCTTTTACAATGTGTGATTATCCAATCTAACGCGGCTATAGCACGGTAGATATCTTCGCGGTCTATTGGGGTGGAAAACGATCGGTTCAATTGATGTAAATTACGAATTTTAAGCGCGTCCGCTTGGTGCTCATCAGCCGCTAATACTTCAGCAAGATAGGGATTAGGGCTTTTCATATATTGATAGAGGTTTCGGATCGTTACCGTTACCAATGTGCATTGCTCGGTTAGGAGTAAGAAAAAGTCAGGTGGCGTAGGGACGATCCTATTAAGGAGTTTACGAAAGAGGTTTTGTTTACTCTGATCGCTCATATCCAATCCTTTACTATATTTAAGCAAGCTTAGTAAGGCTCAATACGCCATAACTAATAATGGAGGCAATGCCAGCACCAGGTATGGTGATTAACCAAGTGATACCGATCTCTTTAGCCTTTGTCCATCTCACGGCTTTAGCTCTTTCTGCCGCGCCTATACCCATAATAGATGAGGAAACTACATGGGTGGTCGATACTGGCGCGCCAATCATTGAGGCTAAAAATATAACGCCTGCAGATGAGGCTTGAGAGTTAAAGGCATGTAGGGGCCTTATTTTGTAGATTGAGAAGGCTAGGGTTCTAACGATTCTCCAGCCACCTAGTAATGTTCCTAACGTAATAGAAATGGCACAAACTAGGATGACCCAAAACGGCACTACAAATTCGGATATCTCGCCACTCATTAACAAGCATAGGGTTAATACGCCCATACTTTTTTGGGCATCATTAGCGCCGTGAGAGAAGGCTAATCCTGCGGTAGTGAACCATTGAGTGCCCCTTAATTCACGATTGATTAATGGGCTTGCTGCACGTAAGAGATAGAGGGTGATTCGTTGCAGTAAAAAGCCTATCCAGAAACCCGCTAAAGGGGATATAAACAGTGCTAGCAGCACCTTAGTAACGCCAGTGATCTCACCGTGTGCTAACTGTGAAAAGCCCCAGAGTACGTGTTCTGGCCCTGCTGATACGACGACCGCCCCAACTAAGCCACCAACCAATGCATGTGAAGAGGACGAGGGCAGGCCTCTATACCAAGTAAACAGGTTCCAAACTGTGGCAGCCAATAAACCGCAGATAACTAAGGATAGGGATAGGTTGCTTGGGAGATCATCTAAAGTAACAAATTTACCAATAGTGTTGGCGACTGCGGTACCACCAAGCATAGGCCCTAAAAAGGTAAATATACCTATGATCAAAATAGCTTGTAGGGGTGTCATAGCACGCGAAGCGATCACTGATGCGATCATATTGGATGCATCGTGAAATCCATTGGTGAAGTCGAAGACTATAACAATGGATGTCGCAACTATGAGGAATAGCCAAATTTGATCCATCTAATTTGCTGACTCCCATTAGCTTTCATTTTTGGAGATTAATAACTTAATAGTAGTCAGAGAATGGATTTATAGATTTGAAAAAGGCGGGAGAATTAAATGCATGATCATAAACCCATTCCCACGACTATGGGAACGGGCTTAGGGGTTAAGAGAGTGTTAGGCTTTTACAACCCACTTTAGCTTTTTCTCAATAGCTTGAATCATCAGGCCAGCAACGTCTTTACCGGTTGCGCCTTCGATGCCCTCCAAGCCTGGAGAAGAGTTTACCTCTAACAGTAAAGGACCTTTCGCTGAACGGATGATATCTACACCAGCTACTTTAAGTCCCATAGCTTTAGCCGCTTTAATAGCGATCTTCTTCTCATCTGATGTTGGAACGATAAGGCTCGCTGTACCACCCTGATGGATATTCGCTCTGAATTCGCCAGGTTCAGCTTCACGCTGAATTGAAGCCACAACTTTTCCATCCACTACAAAGCAGCGGATATCTTTGCCGTTGGCTTCTTTTATAAATTCCTGAACGAGAATGTCGGCCTTAAGGCTCTTGAATGCATTAATAACACTCTCTGCGGCTTTCTTGGTTTCAGCGAGTACAACGCCTTTACCTTGAGTACCTTCAAGCAATTTAATGATCAGTGGTGCGCCACCAACCATATTGATCAGATCATCCGTTTCGAGCGGCGAGTTAGCAAAACCCGTGATCGGAATATCAATCTTGCTCTCGAAGAGGAGTTGTAGGGAATGCAACTTATCGCGAGATTGAGTAATAGCCCCAGCGGTATTTAGACAATACACACCCATAGATTCAAATTGACGTGTCAGTGCACAGCCATAGAAGGTCATGCTTGGGCGAATCCGTGGGATAATTGCATCAAGATCGTTTAGTACCTTGCCGCCACGATAATGAACCTCTGGATTTTCAGCATCCATCTTCATGTAGCAGTGCTTGATATTCAGGAACACCATCTCGTGACCGCGCTCTTCACCTGCTTCCATAATCCTACGATTACTGTAGAGGTTAGGGTTGCTGGCTAATACACCGATTTTCATGCCTTTTTTAGGTGTTTTTTTGCTTAGATAGAGTTCTTTCAACTCATCATCTGCAATATCACCTAAACAAAAAGATTCTTCTGGATCTACAATCAACTTACCCGACATCGCTTCACGGCCTAATAGCATGCGATAGCCCATCGCATCTCGATTGGTCAGGGTAAGTTCAACATCCCAGCTTTGATCGCCAATAGCTAAGCTTGTTTTGATTACATAGCGCTTTTCTGATGTGCCGCTAGAGCTTTTCACACTGCGGCGATCAAATACAGGGGCTTCGCAATGAACTACTGTTTTGCGATTGTCCTGTAATGGACATACATCAAATCTGACCCAAGCAACCCCATCTCTTTGAAATTGTTGGATATTTAAAGCATGAATTGCAGATGTTTTGGCACCAGAGTCGACTCTGGCTTTGATTGCAGGAACGGCAAGTTGAGGGAACTTGCACCATTCTTCAGCGCCGCAGATATTCTTTTCGATTGTCACTCATTTGATCCTCAATAAAGGCATTTGCCTTGTGGTACATGAGTGCAATTTGACTCCTGTTTTAATCAAGAGACAATCTTTTTTTGCGAGTTTTATATGAAATTTTTTAGAAGATATTAGAGTGGATCTGAAAGGAAAAAGGCCTAGTGAATACTAGGCCTTAGAGAATTTATTCTGCGGTTAGTTTTTCTAAGTGCTTAAACTCTTTGATACCACTGATCTGGTCTTCAGCGTGGTGGTTAACATATAGAACCGTTGTGTCACCGCTGGCACAGATCTTCTCAATTAACGCCAGTACGAGTTGACGGTTGATATCGTCGAGGCCTAGGCAAGGCTCGTCTAGAATTAACAAAGTAGGGTGCTTAACCATCGCTCGTGCAATAAGCAATAAACGTTGATCACCAAAAGAAAGCTGGTTGTATGGTTCGTTGGCACGATCTTCCATACCTAGCAGGGCTAGCCACTGGTCTGCGACTTCTTTCTGTTTATCGGTGCTCTTTGTGTACATACCGATACTGTCATGGAAGCCGGAGATGATTACGTTTCTAAGGCTGATGCTTACACGGTATTCCCACTGAAGCGCTGTAGATACATATCCGATATATTGCTTGATCTGCCAGATGGTTTCGCCGTTGCCGCGCTGCATACCGAATACAAAGATATCGTTGGTATAGCATTGCGGGTGGTCACCGGTAATTAGGTTTAGCAAACAAGTCTTACCACTGCCGTTAGGGCCGCTTAATTGCCAGTGTTGACCCGGCTCTATGGTCCAGTTAAGGCCATCAATAACTTTTGAATCTGCATAGGCAATTTTGATATCAGTTAAACGTACCAGCGGATCTTCAGGATTAAGTGCTGGTGGACGATCGGATTCATCTGTAGGTGGTACAGATAGATCAGTCGTTTTTAGGTGTAGCAATTGATACAGGTCGTCGTAAGCCTGTTTGTCGTTAATATCAACCGTGTGATGAAGCTCGCCTTTGTCGGTATAAGCAACATGGGTGATGAAGTCCGGCATTTCATCAAAGCGGTTTAATACCAGAATCATGCCCATTGAATCGATCTTGCTGGCTAGCAGGTCGTGTAGCAGCTTCATAGAGTCAGCGTCTAGACCATCGAAAGGCTCATCCAGAATGATAAGGTCTGGATTATTCGCTAGGGCGCGAATTAGCATGATCTTACGCGTTTCACCTGTTGAGAGCTTTCTGAAACTACGATCAAGCATATGTTCTAGTTTGAACATGCTAACAAGTTGATCGAGTAAGTCAGCATCAAATTCTGGGTAGATCGCTTTACCTTCTTCCAGAATTTCTCTTACCGGTGTGCCTTCACTAATAACATCCATGATATCGGCATCGTCTTTCTTTAGCTCTCGGGCAATTAGTTCTGCCTGAGCTTCAAAAGATACAAGTTCGATATGTTTTGGTAGGCCCGAAATAGTACCACTGACTTTATCGCCAGCACCGGCCAAGATTGCGGATAGGGCAGACTTACCAGAACCGTTGGTACCAGTAATCACCCAATGTTGGTTGGGTTCAATTGTCCAATTGATGTTGTTGAGCGTGAAAGACTCACCAAATTCTGCCGTGTAATTCTCAATCTTAATGCTGTTCATAGTCTCTAATATGCGGCTCTATCGATTGGGTTTTATAAGGATCTGTTACGGAAAGGCTTAAATTTAGCTAAAAAAAAGCCAAGGCAAAGCCTTGGCTTTAATTTTCTTACAAGAAAGAAAATGTATAAATATCAGATAATTATACGATCTTCTTCATGTCAGCCATGTGGCCACGTAGCACTTTACCGATCGCTTCAACTGGGTGAGAGCGTAGTGCTTCGTTAACTTCGATCAGGCGAGCGTTGTCTACGCCAGTATCAGCAAGGTCTAGACCTTTACCGATAACATCAGTTTTGATGCCTTTCATGAAGTCGCCTAGTAGTGGTAGGCAAGCGTGGTTGTATAGGTAGCAGCCGTACTCTGCAGTATCAGAGATAGTTGCGTTCATTTCGTAAAGCTTCTTACGTGCGATTGTGTTAGCAATCAGCGGAGTTTCGTGTAGAGACTCGTAGTAAGCAGATTCAGCGATGATGCCTGCAGCAGTCATAGTTTCGAATGCTAGCTCAACACCCGCTTTAACCATTGCAACCATTAGGATACCGTTGTCGAAGAACTCTTGCTCAGAGATCTCTACGTCGCCTGCTGGAGTCTTCTCGTAGTTAGTCTCAGCAGTTTCTGCACGCCAGCCTAGTAGGTTTTTGTCGTCGTTCGCCCAGTCTTCCATCATCACGCGAGAGAAAGTACCATCAATGATGTCATCTTGGTGCTTGTTGTAAAGCGGACGCATGATAACTTTTAGCTCTTCAGAAAGATCGAATGCTTTGATCTTAGCTGGGTTAGATAGACGGTCTAACATGTTAGTCACGCCGCCGTATTTAAGAGCTTCAGTGATTGTTTCCCAACCGAACTGGATAAGCTTAGATGCGTAACCAGCGTCGATGCCTTCTTCAACCATTTTGTCGAAGCAAAGGATAGAACCAGTCTGTAGCATACCGCAAAGGATAGTTTGCTCACCCATAAGGTCAGACTTAACTTCAGCGATGAAAGAAGACATTAGAACGCCTGCTTTGTGACCGCCAGTACCTACAGCGTAAGCTTTAGCTAGTGCAAGACCTTCGCCTTTAGGATCGTTGTCTTCGTGTACAGCGATAAGCGTTGGTACACCGAAACCACGAACGTATTCAGCACGTACTTCAGAACCTGGGCACTTAGGAGCAACCATGATTACTGTTAGGTCGTCACGGATCTGCATGCCTTCTTCAACGATGTTGAAACCGTGAGAGTAAGATAGGCAAGCGCCTTCTTTCATTAGTGGCATTACAGCTTCAACAACAGGTGTGTGCTGCTTGTCAGGAGTAAGGTTAAGAACTACGTCAGCAGTTGGGATTAGTTCTTCGTAAGTACCAACAACAAAACCGTTCTCAGTAGCGTTTTTCCAAGACTGACGCTTTTCAGCGATTGCTGCTGGACGTAGAGCGTAAGAAACGTCTAGACCACTATCACGCAGGTTAAGACCCTGGTTTAGGCCCTGTGCACCACAACCGATAACAACCATTTTTTTGCCTTTAAGAGCTTCAACGCCATCGCTGAACTCATCCATAGACATAAAACGACATTTACCCAGCTGTTCTAGCTGCTCACGCAGTGGAAGCGTGTTGAAATAGTTCTTAGACATTTCTACATTCCGTAATAAATAAAAGTCGGTTAACCGACATGTTTGTTATAGCGCTACTCTAAAAGATAAAGGGTATCGCGTAAAATGATATATATGGTTTGCTCTGTTGCGTTTCTTGCAACGATTAATCCCATACAAAGTGAGGCAATAATAGCGCTTTATTAGCAGGTATCCAGCTTAATTAGATGAAAACTGTTCCTTATTGCCAATTTTGCTCATAACTGTATGTTTAATAAACAAAAAGTGGGTTTGTTGCGATTAATTTTGCATATGCGTTAAATAGTGCTTGCTAAAGGGTGAGGGGATCTATAATATTTGCGCCACATTGATGCGGGGTGGAGCAGCTTGGTAGCTCGTCGGGCTCATAACCCGAAGGTCGTTGGTTCAAATCCAGCCCCCGCTACCAAACATAGAGAAAGCCGATTTAGTTAGTTCTAAGTCGGTTTTTTCGTATCTGGGATATGGAAATTTGAGTGGAAAAGCTTGGTAGCTCGTCGGGCTCAGCTCTTGTAACCACGGGCGAAGGCCGTTGATTTAAATCCTACCTCCGCTATCAAATTCAGATTAAGCCGATTTAGTTAACTCTAACTCGGTTTTTTCGTTTCTGGGGTATGGTAATTTGAGTGGAGCAGCTTGGTAGCTCATCGGACTCAGCTCTTGTAACCCCGGGCGAAGGTCGTTGGTTCAAATCCAGCCCCCGCTATCAAATTCAGATTAAGCCGATTTAGTTAACTCTAACTCGGTTTTTTCGTGTCTGGGGTATGTTAATTTGAGTGGAGCAGCTTGGTAGCTCATCGGGCTCAGCTCTTGTAACCCCGGGCGAAGGTCGTTGGTTCATCAATTACGAAGTCATTACCATCTAGCACGCAGTCGCAGCCTACTAGATGACCTTGGGGTAACAATCTTTGCTTTGTTTTCTCCGTACCTAATTGTTTTATGTGCATTACTAATCAATAAAGAATTGCTCCTAGCCACTAACTACTAACATCTAGTCACTAGCCAAATACAGAGGTTGTCGATGAGCTCCCCAATTGCCATGACTGTCTTCAAAACGACCAGGTAACGGTTCTCCACAATTCTCGCAACATCCAGATTTAAGATTCCAGTCTCCTAGCTGATACCAATCTCGTTCAATCAAACGTAATCCGCAGTTGTGGCAGTAGGTTGAGCTACCAGAAGTGTCATGTACGTTACCCGTGTAAACGTACCTCAACCCGTTTTTTATCGCTATTTCTCGCGCACGCGTTAGGGCTGATGCAGGTGTTCGATCTTTGTCTCTCATTTTCCAATCAGGGTGAAAAGCAGAGAAATGTAGTGGGATGCTGGGACCAAGGTTGTTGTAAATCCATTGGGTCATTGCATCGATCTCTTCATCGCTATCATTTTCATCTGGAATAAGCAGGGTTGTGATCTCAAACCATACTGAGGTTTCATTATGAAGGTAGAGAAGAGTATCTAGAACGGGAGTGAGGCTGGCTCCACAAAGTTTTTTGTAAAACCGTTCCGAAAACGCTTTGAGGTCTATATTTGCAGCATCCATATGTTCAAAAAAACGAGGGCGAGCGATATCAGTGATATAGCCAGCGCTGACAGCAACCGAGTTGATTTGATATTCATGGCATGCAATCGCAACATCTTCAGCGTATTCAAGAAAGATGACTGGATCGTTATAGGTATACGCAATTGAGCGACAATGGTGTTCCTGACAGTATTTTGCTAATTGTTCCGGGCTGGCTGCATCGGCAAGTTTATCCATCTCGCGGGCTTTGCTCATATCCCAGTTTTGACAAAACTTACAGGTGAGGTTGCAGCCAGCTGTACCGAAAGATAATACGGGAGTTCCCGGAAGGTAATGGTTTAGTGGCTTTTTTTCTATGGGGTCGATACAAAAACCACTCGAACGCCCATAAGTGTATAGGTGCATCCGGCCACCTTCGTTACCACGTACAAAACAGAGGCCACGTTGCCCGTCTGATAACTTGCAAAATCGGGGGCATAGATCACATTGAATTTTGTTTTGGTCAAGTTCATGCCAGAACCCCACTTCAATAACACTCATACTGGGTTCCTATTTGGGTAATTAATCTGTGATGTTTTTAAAACTTTCGTAACTTATTTCTATACTTGAAGGGTAGGATGCACCGTGATTGTTAGCAATAAATCTAGCTTCATACGCTCTTGTAAGATTGGATTTGCAACGGAGAAGTTTATGAATACTCGCCAGCCAGCAGTGTCCGGTTTGTTTTATCCAAATGATGCTCGAGAATTAGCAAGTGAAGTAGATGCTTTATTAAGGCAAGAGCATAGAGAAGTTGTCCCAAACTTAAGGGCCCTAATAGTCCCTCATGCTGGGTATATATATTCAGGAAGTGTCGCGGCCGCAGCTTTTAGCTGTATCTCATCAGAAGCACAGTTTAAGTACATTCTATTAATCGGTCCAAGCCATCGAGTAGCATTTCAAGGTATGGCCGTTCCTTTGGCTGATCAATTCAGAACACCACTTGGTAATATCTCTATCGCTGCGGATAGAGTCAGCGATTTAGTTGATAAAGGCTTTGTAAGTTACAACGACCTTGCACATACACAAGAACACAGCCTTGAAGTTCAGTTGCCTTTTATTCAACAAATCGATATTCAAGCAGATTTAATTCCCGTTGTAGTCGGAAATGCCACGGCAAGTGACGTTGGCAGATTGATTTTACCTTCATTACAAGATTCAGAAGTGCTAACGGTGATCAGTACCGATTTGAGTCATTATCATCCTTACGTTAAAGCGAAGTTAATCGACGAAAACACCAATAAACGAATTATTGATGGTGATACTGATATTAGAGGTGATGAGGCTTGCGGATACATGGGCCTTAATGGGTTGCTGTGGGCATTAGCTTCCACAAACTTAAAACCATATCTGCTTCAATGTTGTAATTCTGGAGACAGCGCGGGGGATAAGGCTCGTGTTGTAGGATACGGAGCTTATGCCATCTACTGAATTTAATCATCAGCAGCAAAAATTGATGATTGAAATCGTTCAGGATTCAATTGCATCTAAGCTTGAATTACAGTCAAAAAATGGGCCTATAGATTATGATTCGATTTCGAAACTGTCATGGCTTAATAAGCCCGCTGCAACCTTTGTAACCTTATCTATCAATGGAAAGCTACGAGGTTGTGTCGGAACATTAGAAGCACGACGGTCTTTACTTAAAGATCTACAGAGCAATGCAGTTAACGCAGCCTTTTACGATTCTCGTTTTGAGCCTGTGTCTGAAAGTGAATATGAGTCCCTTTCAATTCATATCTCTGTTTTAACGCCCCCAGTAGAATTGAGAGTATCAAATGAGGAAGAACTTATTAGTTGCTTAAGGCCGGGAATTGATGGAGTAATAATAGAAGAAGGAAGACATAGAGCAACCTTTCTGCCTTCCGTTTGGCAGCAATTGCCTACAGCAAAAAAATTCCTTCAACAGTTGAAGTTAAAAGCTGGTTTACCTAACGATTACTGGAGTGGTCGAATCCATTTTTATATTTATCAAGTGGTAGATGTACTGGATAGAGATTGAAGTGAAATAGGGTATATTAAATCTATCTATACTAGACCAATTGCTAGTCCGATTTGTTTTTGAAGTACTTCCCTAAAGTATCAAGTTAATCAATCAGTTAGTGTTTAAATAAGTAATATATTAATAAGTAAAATTAAAAAAACTTAGTTTTGTAGATGTTCGAAGTTGCATCTAGATTAACGACTGCTAATTTTATATTAAGGCTTGAGGTCGAGCCTGGATAAGGACAATCGAAACATACACAAACTGGAAATTGTCACGTCTGAAGATCTGGCTATGCCAGTACCTCACAGTTGATTGCGTTTTTTCCTTGGTTCTATAGGAATGCCAAAGGATTAGGAATATAAAATAACGCTCTAACAGTCGCTGTAAGTAGCTTGTGTAGTAGCAAACAAGTCCCAAGCTGAGAGTTAGTTTAAACAAAGAGTGCTGACTATATTAGTAAGCAATCCTTATGTGTTTACTTAACTAAGTCAAAACCCTCCATTTTCTATTCCTCGCAATCTGTTTTTTTACTTATTGAATTTAAATATTGATAGTGAGGATATGTCTCATGAATAAGATATTCAAAGCATGTTGCGGGCTTATATTGATTGTTTTGTCCGCAGCTTCCTATGGCCAAGCTTGGGTGACAGTTCCATCGGGTGTTGGACTAGGAGAAGAGGTTGATGTCACTGCTGGGGGGTTCAGCCCAGATGAAACAGTTTCGGTCACAATTACCTACCCTGATGGTAACAATCACACAGAAGCAAAGGTAGCTAACGCCAATGGCGAGGTTACTCTTGTGCTGATTGCTGATGTAGCAGGTGAGTACAACATCGATGCAACTTCTCAAGCTAACCCTGAAAATGCAGCCTTTCCTGCGATTTTAGTCGTTATAGAGTAGTTGAGGGGGCATTATGAATAAGTGGAATTTTATTAAGAAGTCTACACCACTCTTGGTACTGGCCGTCTCTATGCCATTGCAGGTATTCGCATCTGATTCGTTGATTTATGTCTCAGAAAGGGATGGAGATAAAGAAGTGTTTAAACTTACTTCTGAAGGTAAGCATCTTCGTATGACATCAACGGCAGGGGATGCAATGGAACCGGTTGTCTCACCTGATGGTAAATGGCTTGCGTTTACCTTGTTAGAAAACGGTAATCCCGACATCTATGTAATGAATGTTGAGAAACGACAACCTAGGCTACTTTTTAGTAACCCTGGATTGGATATGTCTCCTGTTTGGTCTCCAGAAAGCGATAAAGTCGTTTTCGTAACAGACAAACCAGATAGTTCATCTATTTTGGCTGTAGATATAAACACAGGTGCCGTAGAACCAATGACGGACAAGAATACAGACGTACAGCCGCTGTTTTCACCTGATGGTCGTTATCTCAGTTTTGTTCGTATTAACGGACGCTCCAAAAACATTTCTGTAATGGATCTACACACTAAAAAAACTGTACAGCTATCAGCAGGTAAGAAGTTTAACGACGGCTCTCTGGCCTGGTCACCGGACGGGAAATACTTAGCGTTTACAACCAAACGAAATAAGAAGTTTTCTCTACGCAGATACGAATTTTCGGGAAGCGAGTTAAATCCGGTTGAAAAAATACTATACGAAGGTGATATCAAAGTTTCAGGGACTAATTGGTCGCCTGATGGTAAGCGGATCACGTTTGTAGGTATACCGTACGGTAAATCCGATAGAGAGGTGTTCACTGTTCAGGCTGATGGATCAGCCATGTTATCTGTTGGTCCTAAAGCAATGGACTCATCACAACCAAGGTGGGATTCAGAAGGGAAAAAAATCACTTTTGTTGGCTACAAAGGTCGAAAGACGCTTTTGTTCAACATAAACCCGGATGGCGGGGATTTAACCCAATTAACTGAAGATTCTATAACCGCACAAAGTCCTCAGTATGTTCGACGCTGATGCTTGGTTGATGACCGTATAAAAAAGGAATTGAATTATGAAACATTACAATTCACAAATTACTGCTTTTAAGATGAAGCTGTTGCCGTTAGCTATGAGTGCTTGTTTGCTACCAAGTGTTGCATCAGCGATAGAGTCAGCCACCTATACCTTGGATGCTGATTTTAGTCAGGGGATATTGAATGGCCTAAATTACGATGTAATAGCTGACCAACTCCAAATTAATGAAAACGCTACAACGTTCCCATTGTTGTGGATAGCAAATGCCTCTGAGGCTTCAGTATCTAAGCTCAATACAGATTCTAATTGTGAAACAGCTCGATATAAAACTTGGTTTGTAGGGGGAGGTAGTCCTTGGGCAGGTGCTGCTCCGTCACGTACAGCGGTAGACGCAGATGGTAATGTCTATGTATCTAACCGACATTTTGACGGTAAACGACCTCTCGTTATGAAAATTCTCAATGACAGTTTTATTGATCGAGATGGCGATGGCCAATTAGATACATCGACTGATGCAAACGGTGATTGCCGTATTACTCCAGATGAAATGATGCCACTAGTAGACTTGAATGGTGATGGCAGATTGTCTAATAACGAGCTTACAGATGAGCGAATTGCTTGGGTGGCAGAAGCTGGAGATCCTGGGAGGTTAGGTCGTAGCCTTTGCATAGGCGATGATGGCAACCTTTGGTTAGGTACATATTATGACAGAAGATATTACAAGCTAAGCTCAGCTGATGGCAGTCTTTTGGCAGGTCCTTACTCTGTAGGCGTTACTCCATATGGCTGTGTTGTAAATAGCGACGGTAAATTATATTCAGCAGGTTTGAGTAATCTGTTAGGTGAGCTTGATACTAATACAGGTACGCAAATTACCCGAAGTCATCATCAATCCTATGGTATCTCTATTGGGAATGACAAAATTTACCTGTCAAATAGGAATGGATATTCATTCTCAGAATTCAATCCTGCTAGCAATACCTTTTCTACACCAACGGGATACACTGGCATTTCTTCACTAGGGATTTCCGTTGATGGTGAAGGCAATATATTAGTTGGTAACCAAAATGGTGGTATGTATAAGTACAAGCCAGATGGGACCTTACTATGGTCAAGTCCCGCACAAGCTGGCACTGGTCACCTACGAGGTGTTGTTGTAGATGCAAATGGCGATGTTTGGGGCGTTCATGTTAACAATAATAATGTTTCTAAATATGATGGCCAGACTGGTACGCATCTAGGGGTATTCCCTGTTGGGGCTGGGCCATATACCTACAGTGATGCTTCAGGTATTGGGGTTCGGAACAGTACACTACCATCTGGCTTATGGACTTTCGTTCATGATAGTAGTGAAGACGATTCGACTTGGGATGCAATTTCCTGGACTGATCTTCTTCCTGAAGGAACATCAGTGGAGGTTAAAATCAGATCGGCAAACACAGAAGAAGCCTTGGGAGCTGCAGTATATCAAACTGTTGATAATGGTGTGGCACCAGCAAATGTCATTGGCCGATATGCTCAAGTCCAGGTACGGCTCGCTGCAAACGAGGCAGGGGACTCACCTGAATTTTATGATCTAACTCTAAATTGGGAATTGGCAGCTCCACCACTGGTACCACCAGTTGTTAGTGTTTCTCCTGATGCTACTTCAATTAATGAGGGTTCAAATTTCAGTGCGAGTGGATCATTCTCGGATCCAGATAACACTACAGGCTGGTCGGGCACTGTTGATTACGGCGATGGCACAATAGAACCATTAGTAATTAACGAAGCAGCAATGACCTTTAGTCTTTCTCATATTTACGGCGACAATGGTCTTTACACTGTGAGTGTCGAGTTAAATGATGCTGATGGTGGATCTGATGGGGAAACTCATGATGTAACTGTTTTTAATGTTGCGCCCATGATTACTCAGTTAACTGTTGATCCTCTAGTCAGTGTTAATAGCACGGTTAATTTAGATGTGTCATTTGATGACGAAGGTTTCCTTGATACCCATACCGCTGAAGTAGATTGGGGTGATGGCACACCTAACGAATTTATTACCGTCGATAATGCAAATAACACCGCTGCAGGTTCTCATGTCTACACTGAGCCAGGTGTTTATACAGTTACCGTGATAGTGACTGACGATGATGGTGCATCTGCTCTGCAAACGTATCAGTATGTCGTTGTGTATGATCCAAGTGCTGGCTTTGTTACGGGTGGTGGCTACATCAATTCACCATTAGGGGCATATGTGGCTGATCCAAATATGGTAGGTAAGGCTTCATATGGCTTTGTTGCTAGATATAAAAAAGGTAAGTCTGTACCTGACGGCCAAACGCAGTTCCAGTTCAAGGCTGGTGATCTCAACTTCCATTCAGCTTCTTATGAATGGCTAGTCGTAGCGGGTTCGCGGGCTCAATTTAAGGGTGATGGTACTATTAATGGTGAGGGTGATTATGGCTTCATGCTCACAGCCATAGATGCGGCAATCAATAACAGCATCGATGTGGATCAGTTCCGAATTAAAATTTGGGATAAAGCATCAGGTGCAATTGTTTACGATAACCGGATTGGTGAAGCTGATGATACCGATAGCCTGACTTCCATAGCAGGTGGTAATATCGTCATTCATACCAGTAAGAAAAAATAACTATACGGACTATCAAACTTTTTAATTAACTTTTAAAGCCCATATCATTATGTGATATGGGCTTTTTATTTGGGGAAATTTATGTAGGAGATATGTAGGAGAGATCGCAATTTTACTCACTGTAATAACTGAAAACTTAGAGAATTGTGAGGGCTGTTGATAGTAAAGAGATGTTTAATTAAATTCTGCAAGATAAGTAATCTGCATTTCAGGGTAAGTTTTATTTCAGTATTAAAGGACGCTTTATTTAACACGTATCTAATCAAGCTAATAGTTTAGATAATCTTCGCTTTCGTTTTGTCGTTGTTGTTTAAGCTCTGTTGCCGCCGCTGCTTTCTTCAGCTTATCTTCACTCCACATAGACACTTCCGAAGGCTTCATGCCTTTAGAAACCATAGTGCCATCACCTGGTCGGGTGATCTCTACCTGCCCATGTTCGTTTTTGATGTAAACCCCTTTACCTTCCAACATAGTTACATCCAGTGCATCTGAGAAGATCATACCTCCCCAGAACTCTGTACCACGTACACCAATGGTTGCAACGGGGGTGTGTATTTCGAATTTAGGCTGTTTTTGCTTACCAATTGATCCGGTTAAGGTTCTGAACGCACCTTTTAGCATTTTGAAGCTGACATCCGAGGTTTGGGCTTTTTTATCAAATTGATATTTTGACAACTCAAACTGTGTGTTTTCAGCCAGTGATATTGTGGTCTTATCTTCAAGTTTAATCAGTATCTTGCTACCTACAGGGGTGATCAGAACATCTTCAGTAAATAGGGGATCATTCCTTTTGATAAAGAGATGTTGATTCTGACGCTCCACTAAAGGCTTGCCTTGAATAAGAACAACTTTACCAATTTCGTTACTGGCAACCGCAGGGTTAGTAAGGAAGCAGAGTAGTATTAGGACAAGGGGTGAAAACTTGGATAGACGTGACATCTAAAAGCTCCATTTTCTATGAGTCAGATTCGCTAGGTAAGCATAAAGTACTTAGAGTTAATTGTTACAGTAATTCGTCAGATAGCAATCAGAGGAACGAAAGCGTCCCTGTAATAAAAGTGCAACATAACCGTATAGTTCCAAGGGACAATTTATTATCTTAACCACATTGTTTAAATTTCAACCTAACAGACTGATTTCATGAAAGGTTGTAAGATTTTTGTCGTTTTATTGGTTTTTGCAGCTTTTCAACTAAATTTACTCTAAACCACATAAAATTATAGCGCCCTCTGTTTGTGTTACCCTTTGTTAATTCAAAGGAAATTACCAAACAGTTGAGAATGGAATCGTAAACTATGGTCATAATCCCAACTGAGAAAAAATTTGATTGGCGAAGACCTCCTTTTGTACTGTTTTTCTTGGTTATATTGAATGTGCTGGTGTTTTTCTTCGCGCAAGATAAAGACGAAGAGATGATTAATGATGCACTTAATCGTTACACAGAACTACAGTATTTCAATGCTGAGTGGGAAATGTACCTCAACTATCTCAGAGAGGATGGGGTAGCTGATAAGCAAATAGCCGAATATCAGAATCTACATCGGGCAGGGAACACCCTTGAGTTAAGTTACTATTTGTTAAGTGACTTAAATTTCTTTGAATATCTCCGCTATAACCAAGTCCGCTTTAATGAACCTGGCACCGGTGATTATTGGCTCAATCGTACTGAGCTATATGATCTCATTTCTAGTACAACGATCTTTGGCCATGGTTTAAAACCCAAAGCATTCTCGCCCCTTGATTTAGTTACCTACCAGTTTTTGCATGGTGATTTTTTCCATCTGATAGGCAATATATTCTTCTTAGTTATTTTTGGTTTTGCCGTAGAGGCAACCATTGGTCACCTTCGCTTTTTGCTCTTTTATTTGCTTGGCGGAATCGCCGGCGGGGTACTTTTCTTATTTGTTAATGCTCAGAGCCCTAGTGCTTTAGTAGGCGCGTCAGGTTCAATCTCAGCAGTTATGGCAATGTATTTAGGTGTTTTCCGTTTTAAGAAGATAGAGTTTTTCTATTGGTTTTTTATCTTTGTCGGTTTCATGCGCGCGCCAGCCTTATGGGTATTAGGACTTTACATTGCTAACGAACTATATCAGTTTGCCACTGTAACCGACTCTAACGTCGCTTTCATGGCGCATACAGGCGGGTTTATCGCAGGTGCACTGCTGATATTTACTACAATCTTGGTTTCGCCAAAAGTACTGGATGAAGAATACCTCGAAAAAGAGGAGGACCTTGCAGAAGACGTTAAGGCGCGAGACAAAATTTACCACCTAATAGGTAAATTCTCCTTTAAAACAGCTATTTCAGCCATTGATGAGTTTGAAGAGAAGTTTGGTTCTGATTTTGAACTGAGACGCGTGAAGTATGAAATCCTAAAGGTACAACAAAACGACGATTATCGATCGGTAGCTTTAGAACTTCTCACTTATGAAAAGCCCACTGATGAAGAACTCGATAAGATAGAAGAGCTATGGCATTGCAGCACGTTTGCTCAAGAAGAGCTTAAGAATGATGACTTGCTACAACTTGCTTGGAAAATGGCTACACTCTCAAGCCTTAAAACTTCTGAAGAGATTTTTACCATGCTCTATAGCCGTGGAATGAAAACTGAGGAGTTTAGTCATTTAGCTAGGAAACTATCTGTAGCATTTGGTGAAAGGGAACACGATGCTAAATGTAAACGCTATGCCACTGCTGCAGATGAAATTTATGAACGCAGCCGTCGTGGTTTATTTAATTAGTCGTTAGGGTTTATATGGATCATTGTAAATACCACCCTTTAAAAGCATCAACCTATCACTGTAGTGCTTGTCATCTTAGTGTATGTGATAGCTGTGTTGATGAAATAGACCATGAAATCCGTTGCGTTCGTTGTGGTGAGCGACTAGATAGCTTAGGTGCAGGAGCTAATATTGAACCTTTCTGGCGTCGGCTGGATCTCGCATTTCGCTACCCAATGAACACCCAAGTATTGATGCTTATTTTAGGCGCATCAGTACTCTCCGCCGTAGGTGCATTTATTGGCGGTTTGATTGGTTTTATTCTTTCTATTTTGGTTGCCGGGGTAACTACTAAATTTAGCTTTCTCTGCTTGCAGCAAACCGCCGATGGCAGTATGAGAGCCCCTATGGTTACTGAAGCTTATAGTGGCGGCGTTAAAATGATAATTCACATCATTGCCATTTTCCTAGCCATTGGTTTGATGATGTTGGCAGTTTCGAAGACGTTCGGTGATTTCGTCACAACTGCATTTGCCATGTTTTGGTTGTTTTCACTTCCAGCAGTCTTTATTAACTATGCTCGATTTGAAAGTATCGGCGCTGCAATAAACCCAATTGAGTTGATTAGATTGGTGTGCAAATTAGGCCGCTCTTATCTTTTATTGTTAGTCTTTTTGCTGATCATGATTGCTTCTGTTGCAACGCTTAATCAGCTCTTTTCTGATTTCTATTTCTTTTCGAACATATTGGAGAGCATCACCTCTTATTACTATCTCATAGTGATCTTTCATCTGATGGGTTACTTGCTGTTCCAAAAGCAACGCGCTTTAGGCTTTGCTAGCCGGTTCGATGAAGATGAAATGCAGATAAGAACAGACAAACTTCATTTTATGGATAAGGTCGAAGTGCTTACGAAAGAGGGGCGCTTTGAGGATGTGTCTTACGAATTTAAAGAGGGGATAAAACGGTTCCCGAAAGAATTGGATATATTTAACCGTTATTTCGATTACCTCTGCGCAATTCAAAACTCAGATGATACTAGTGCATTCTTGCCGGCTTATCTTGAATGTCTCAAGCAATCTAATCGAGAATCATTAATTCCGGTTTTGATCCAACGTGTTTATCAATATGATCCTGGCTTCAAGTTAAAAGATCCCTCGGCTCGTCATGAGATTGCTAAACACTGTTTTGAAGCAGGTAAGCACAAGTTAACAATTAAGTTACTGAATGGTCTTCATCGTGAATTTCCTCAGTATGAAGGTAAAGTCCAGGCTTGTGAGCTAATGGCTGATGCACTAGAGGCGATGCCAGGCAAAGCACAACAAGCCGAAAAATTCAGAGAGATGGCAGCTAAAATGGCTGAAGTGTAGTAAAAACTGCGGTTATTGTGAGGTATAAAAAAAGGAGCCGAATGGCTCCTTTTTTGTTTTGTTAGTTCATTCGTCGCTCAAGACCGGCTTGAGCCATGATTCGAGTAGATATTTCTTCAATAGAGAAGTTTGTGGTGTTGATCGTTGAGATATTGAGTTTCTTAAACAGTCGCTCAACTTCACGTACTTCGAAATCACACTGATCAAGTGAAGCATAACGGCTATTCGGGCGGCGCTCGTGACGAATTGCAGAAAGCTGGAATGGATCAATCGTCAGACCATAGAGCTTATGTTTATGCTCCTCTAGTACTTCTGGAAGACGATTAAACTCCATATCTTCTTCAGTCAGAGGGTAGTTTGCCGCGCGGATACCGAATTGCATCGCCATATAAAGACACGTAGGTGTCTTACCGCAGCGGGACACACCAACAAGAATTATATCGGCGTTAGCGTATTGGCGTGTTCGCGCACCGTCATCATTATCGATAGCGAAGTTTACTGAATCTATGCGGTCCTTGTAGCGAGTACGCTCAACAATACCGTGAGATTTACCTACGGAATAATTGGAGTGGGCGTCAAGCTCGTTTTCTAGAGGTTTTAGGAAACTAGAAAAAACATCGATTTTAAAGGCATTCGATTCGGCGATAATATTACGAATATCTTCATTTACGACCGTATCAAAGATCAAAGGACGAGTACCATGTTGCTCGGCAACTTGGTTGATCTTCTGAACGGCCTCGCGAGCCTTTTCAACGTCATCAATATAGGGAAGAGTAATCTGTTCGAATTCAATGCTATCAAACTGAGCAAGCAAACTATGCCCCAATGCTTCTGAGGTAAGACCTGTGCCGTCTGAGATAAAAAAAGCTGTTCGTTTCATTGTCTACTTACAATCTGCAACAAAAATATATGGCTGACTATACCAGAAGTAGAGCAGGGTTGTGGCTATGATCTGTAGCCATATTTCAGCGACTGGTTATGATTTCATCAATAGACTGATTGTCATCAAAATAATCCACCATATATGCGCTTTTTTCAGGGGATTTTTGCTGCTGAGTGCAGTAAGATCTCACCATTATTAGAAGTAATAACTATACACCAGAGTAGGAGATATACAGTTGCAGAACTATGTACTGCGCCTAGATCAGGTAGGAATGAATGACGTAGAAAGAGTAGGCGGTAAAAATGCTTCTCTTGGCGAAATGTTACAAGAACTTACTGGCGCTAATGTGAAAGTGCCGAATGGTTTTGCAACTACGGCTGATGCCTATCGTGACTTCCTAACTCATGGCGGTCTAGAAGATAAGATTAACGCCAAGCTTAAAGAGCTTGATACCAATGATATCCAAGCACTAAAAGAGACCGGTAAGACGGTACGTGATTGGATCATGGAAGCAGAGTTTCAGCCAGAACTTGATCAAGCTATCGAAGCTTACTGGGCTGATATGTCTGCGGACAACCAAGATATTGCTGTGGCGGTTCGTTCTTCTGCAACGGCTGAAGACCTACCGGATGCTTCTTTTGCTGGTCAGCAGGAAACATTCCTAAACGTTCGTGGTCTTGCCAATGTTAAGCACGCGATCAAAGAGGTATTTGCTTCTCTCTATAACGATCGAGCTATCTCTTACCGCGTACACCACGGTTTCGAACACAGTGAAGTAGCGCTTTCTGCGGGCATTCAGCGCATGGTTCGCAGTGAAACTGGCTCTTCGGGTGTAATGTTTACGTTGGATACAGAGTCTGGCTTTAACCACGTAGTCTTTATTACTTCTGCATACGGCTTAGGTGAAACCGTTGTACAAGGCGCGGTTAACCCAGATGAGTTTTACGTTTATAAGCCAACCCTAAAAATGGGTGCGCCAGCGATTATTCGTAAAACGATCGGTTCTAAAGCGATCAAGATGGTTTACTCCGAGCCGGGTTCAGACAATCCAGTCTCGACTGTTCAAGTTGATCAAGCTGAACGCCAGCAGTTCTCTATCGATGATAACGACGTTCAGCAATTAGCAAAAATCGCCATTGAGATCGAAAATCACTATGGCCGCCCAATGGATATTGAGTGGGCTAAAGATGGCGATACAGGCGAGCTATTTGTAGTTCAGGCGCGTCCTGAAACGGTTAAGAGTCGCAGTAATCAGGCGGTGATTGAGCGTTATCTTCTTAAAGAAACTAGCCAAGTACTCGTTGAAGGCCGATCTATCGGTCATAGAATTGGCTCCGGTAATGTACGTATCGTCCATGACATCAATGAAATGGAAAAAGTACAACCGGGTGAAGTGCTAGTAACTGATATGACAGACCCTGATTGGGAACCTGTTATGAAGCGCGCAGCAGCTATAGTCACAAACCGCGGTGGTCGTACTTGTCATGCGGCAATTATTGCTCGTGAATTAGGTATTCCAGCGATCGTGGGTTGTGGTGATGCAACGGATCAGTTTGTTGATGGTCAACTTGTAACAGTTTCTTGTGCTGAGGGTGATACAGGTCGAGTTTATGCTGGCAAACTGGATTATGAACACCAGTCCAACAGCGTAGAATCGATGCCTGATCTACCATTCGAAATCATGATGAACGTTGGTAATCCTGATCGTGCATTTGATTTCCAGGCTTTACCAAACGCGGGTGTAGGTCTAGCGCGACTTGAATTTATCATTAACCGCATGATTGGTGTGCATCCTAAAGCATTGATCAATTTCGATCAGCAGCCACCCGCACTACAGCAGACTATCTCTCGCCGTATTTCTGGCTATAGCAGTCCTGTCGATTTCTATGTAGATCGTCTGGTTGAAGGTATTTCTACACTTGCTGCTGCTTTCTATCCGAAGAAAGTGATCGTACGCATGTCGGACTTTAAGTCGAATGAGTACGGTCATCTAATCGGTGGTGATGCGTTTGAGCCAAGTGAAGAGAACCCAATGCTTGGTTTCCGTGGCGCAGCCCGATACATCTCTGAAAACTTCCGCGATTGCTTCGAACTTGAATGTCGCGCCCTTAAGCGCGTACGCGATGAGATGCAGCTTACAAACGTCGAAGTAATGATCCCGTTTGTACGTACTCCGGGTGAAGCGAAACAGGTTGTAGATTTGCTTGCTGCTAACGGCCTGAAGCGTGGTCAGAACGGTTTACGTGTAATCATGATGTGTGAGATCCCGTCCAATGCATTGCTTGCAGACGAGTTCCTAGAGCACTTTGACGGTTTCTCTATTGGCTCTAACGATTTAACTCAGTTAACGCTTGGTTTAGATCGTGATTCTGGCGTTATTGCGCACCTATTTGATGAGCGAGATGAAGCGGTTAAGAAGCTGCTTTCAATGGCGATTTCTGCTTGTAAGAAGCAAGGCAAGTACATCGGTATTTGCGGACAAGGTCCATCAGATCATCCTGATCTAGCTCGCTGGTTGATGGAGCAAGGAATTAGCACAGTATCTTTGAACCCTGATTCTGTTCTCGATACTTGGTTCTTCTTGGCGAACAACCAAGAAAGCTAAAAGATCTTATAAATCAAAGCGCTATTAAGATTTCTTAATGGCGCTTTTTGCCTTTTGGAAACCATGAAATGGTTTCAAATCAGCACTACTTACAGCCTGATAAAAGCCTAGCAACAATGCAGTACCAGCCCCAACGAGATGTGCTTCACTAAATACCTCCCATCCTTCAGTTACAAAGACTGTATCCTGCATAAATATCTCAGTAACCGTTTTAACAGCGATCGCTATCAACGGTAGCCATGCGATAAAGCCTTTTTCCTCTCTTAACCATTGCCATGCTGCTAAACAGATTACAGCGTAGAGGATCCCTGATAGGCCACTGTATCGCGCTATATCGGTCAGTGGTGATAGCAGATAGATGGATAGGGTAACTAGGCTTGCAAGCAATCCATATATGAATAGCTTTGGGTCACGATTCTCTAAATAGACACCCGCAGCTGTGAAGGTTATTAGATCCCAAAACAAGTGCTCTGTAGAACTATGTACCAGATGTGACGTAATTAAACGCCAGTATTGGTGTTGCTCTGTAATTAGGGCGTAATCAAAGCAGAGCCATGAAAGCATAGGAAAGCTAAAACTTAGTAATCCAATACTCAAGACACTGACAATCATAGATAAGGTGATCAGCGGTGCTTGTGTTGGCTGCTCGTTACATTTAAGAGCGTTACGAGAGTCACAACCGCCCCGAAGGGCGGTTGCGATTGAAGTGAACACACTCATCATCGTTTCAGCTCTGTTTAGCGCTTAAAGCGACGAATCTGTACAAGCGCAATGGCTACAGCGATAAAGACCACTAACCAAGGTGATACGGCGCCGCCACCTGAACCTGAGCGTGTTGAAGAAACACTCGGCCTAGTTTGGCTCTGGTTACCCTGGTCCTTTGATTTATCAACAAACATCGGTTGCTGAGTATCTACACGATTCTGCTGAGTGGTTATCGCTTGTTGTGCTCGGTTTTTACGCGCGGTCTGTTCTTTCTCAACGCGTTTTTGATTCGAGCGCTCAATATTCATCGCTTTAAATACTTCGTCTCTAACAACGATCATAGACGTGTAGTCAGTTACCAAGCCATATTCCACAGCGGTATCAACAATCGCTTGCTCAGCATCTTTGTCAGAGCCTAGGTAGTCCATCTCTGCTTGTAGCTCTTCAATGGCTGCATATGCCCATAGACGTTCCAACTCAGGGTTGTCGGTTGCAACTTCAGGTAGATTAAAGCTGGTCTTGTAGGTTTTCTTTTCACCGTTGATTGTGCCGGTCAGCTTTACTTCTGCCTTGCCTGGTTTGTAATAGTGTCCAAACAGAGTTAGCTGTTGACCGTGGTAAAGGGTATTAGCAAGGCGCGGTTTTACGAGCTCTTTGCTTCTTACACCATCAACCTCGATCTGAATATCTCGCAAAGAAGCATGCGCCATCTTGCCTTTGGCTATCTGGAGCTGACCACTAATATCGTCCGAGTTTGAAATCTGTAGAGCAAAGCCATTCGACACGCGCGTCATCTCCTCTAAAAGAGGACGGTTGGCACTGTTACCCATAATAAAGGTAAATAGGCGGGCATCACGCTGCTCTAGTAGATTTAAAAATTTAGTCTTTTCGGTCGTGCCTACATTGGCAACGCCATCTGTAACTAAAACGACAGCAGTACTTCTATCTGAATCAAGTTGGTTAATGCCGGTCTTAAGCCCTGCATATAGATTTGTACCGCTACTTGGTTGTACCTGATCTAGACGTTGTAATGTGTCTTTGATCGTTTGTTGATCAGCAGGTAGGTAACCCTGAGTGAAACTCTGAGCTCGATTGTTAAATAATACGATCTTGAACCGATCATTTGGGTTCAACTGTGTTAAGCCGCTTCTAATACCTTCAATCAGGGATGAGAATTTCCCGTGCATAGAACCGGAAATATCTAGTACAAACACCCAGTCTCGACCTTGAGTCATTACTGGGAGGTCGCTACCCGGTGTTAACGTCAGCTTATAAGTACCTTTGCTTGAGCCTTCTTCTTTGTACGCGAGCATATCCACGCTTGCAGGTAGGTTTTCAGCGTGACGCCAGTACAGCAATATATCTTTATCCAGGGTCGTCACAGCGCTATTGATAGTAGTTTCTGGGCTTTGAGACTCATTCTGTTCGGTCAGTTCTGCTTGCTCAAGATCTAGCTGCTGTTGGTTCAGATTGTTAGCTGAATTGATCAAGCTAGCTTGCCATTCATAGGCATTAAGTTGTTGGAAGGATGCATTTGGGTGTTTAGGCATTCGTAAACCATCAACGGGATAGCTGGTTCTTAGCTTCACATCAAAAGAGAACTTCTCATTTACCGTTTCGTTGCGGTCCCAAAAGCTCAGTTTTTGCTCGTCAACACCACCATCTTCAAGAGGGTATACGTATCGTCCAATTCCTGTATCCGTCTGGGTATTCTGGAGATAGACCAATTTGATTTTAACTTCTTGATTAGCCTTTACAGGAAAGACAGAGATATCAAACGTTTTGTATTGGTCTTTCTCTACGATGGCAGTTTCATTTCCCTTTTGTTTTTCCTGCTCGTAGATCTGTCGGGCACGTTGTTTCTCAACGACTTCACCTGTAACAGGTTGGCCATCAATCCAATAACTAAATTCACCAACGGCCGCTTTATCTGGAACTGGGAATGAGTAAATAGCTTCTAGATCAGTAGTGTTAGGGTTCTGAAAAACTTGCTCCACCGTTGTGGTTGCGTACATATCTTCAATCACAACATCGACATGATGTTCTTTGATTTTTAGCTCTTCATACCCTGCATTGCTCGGTTTTAATAGTCCTGCAGCATTACTGTATGGGCTCATCAAAAGAGCGCTGCCTAGTGCTATCGCTGTGAATAGGCTGCTGCGTTTTAGGTTAGGAGTTGAGTGTTTCATCGCTTGATCCTCATCTATTGATGGGAGCAAGATTGTGATGTTTAGGCGATTGTTAAAATGAAATTGAAATAGGTTTTATATTAAACAGCTATAAGTATCAAAATATAATACCAACCTATTTATGAACTGGCCTGAAGATTGCTCACTATCCAATCGGAACATAGATTCCTTGTTTTAATGTATTAACATAGACGCAGTTAAATATGTATATCTCCAGTAGTTATCAGTCTTCTAGCTTAATAGGTACAAATCCGAATGACTCCGGACAAAGTGTCGATCTGGCAAACTCTGGCCGATCAGCCTCTGTAAGCGGCAATACAGTGTTCTTAACGGAAGAAGCAAAACAGCTAAGCGAATCTGAGTCTGTTTATACTCTCAGTACGGCAAAAGGTGATAAAGAGTACGATTTAGACACTTACTTCCAAGCAAAGCCAGCCCATGAAGGGGATATCTTCGATATTGAGGGCTTGTTGCTGCCAAATGAGCAGAACGTAAGCGCGCTACAGAATCATCTTTCAAAAGTGTTCCCAGATTTCTTGTCCCGTCACAACATTCCAGAAGCACCTGAATCGATCAATTATGACGGTAAAGGACAAATAGTTTTACCAGCTGATTACCCTTATGCCGATCAGCTTAAACAAGCATTGAAAGAAGAACCGGCTATCGCTAAAGAGCTAAGCACTATTAATGCTTTGGCATCACACCTTGCGGCTTTCAAAGAGCTTGAGCCATACCGACAAGAGATGGATAAAGCCAATTCACAAGCAGAGATAGATGCCATTATCGACAAATACAGTTATCTACTCGGCGATAACCGACAGTACCCGTCAGTTGAGCTCTCTTTCACAAAAGAAGGGAAGCTAACAGTAACCAGTGAAGGCAGTGCTTTGGTTTAACTTCGTAAGCAAATATCAAGCAATACTATTTAGAGATCTTTTTAAATAGCGAGTATTGCCATTGGCGGATGGCTAGCACCATGGTCGTACCACTTTTTTTCTGTTGCGGGGCAGAGTGGTCTTCCTGCATCAATTCGTTAAATTCTGCAGCGAGTCGCTCCATTTTTTTTTGCAGACGTGCGTTGGAGCTATCGGTCAGGATGGCATTAGTCACGATCAGCTTTTCATTGGCTTTATCGAAACGTGAGCTAAAGAAGTCTTGTTCGACCTTTTCTTGGAAAAACTGCTGAATTGGGCCATTAGGTAGCCAATGGAAATTAGGGGCAACCAGAAGCTTTACGCGGTTCCCAGGCAGAAGATCGATGATCTTAAGGCGATCTAGCTTAGCTAGTTTTTGTATGCACTCTGTTTCTGGAATTTCATAAGCATTAAGTATGTCAGAGAACGTCATTCCACTAATCACGCTGACTGTGATTAACAACAAAATCAGATCGTTCGCGATCTCTTTTTCTTGGTCTCTGGTTAATTGAGTCAGTTGGCACTGATCTTTACTCATTTTCTGTACGAGCTCAGATAGCTCGATATTAAGCATGTCGCAGATAGCTTCTAGCCGAGTGAGGGTAAAGTTCTTTTCAGCAAAAAGTCGCTTTACAGACGCTTCACTTAAATCAAGAATTTCAGCAACATCCAAGTAAGTTTTACCTTGAGCTTTAAGTTCTCGTTTGAGTGTATCTATCAGTGGTCCAACTTGCGCCATAATCTATTCCTTAAGTTATGCTAAGTGCGATATTAACCGAAGCGCTTAGTATATTCACGATAAACACTGAGTAATCTAGCTATTAGGTAAGCACTCTTGTCTAAACTATTAACTGAATCCCATACTAGATTTAGAAGTTTGGAGTAATCGGATGAGAGTAGGCTGGCTTATATCCCTGATATTCCTTTTCTGCGGTTATATCTATGCCGACTCTCAAGTCTCGTCCCATACCACTCAATTTCTCACTCACAACCTGAAAAAATCCGTCTATAAAGATTACTCTGGAGCAATCAGGGGTATAGAACACGCTGGGCGTCGAGCGTTTAACCTTGAATTGGTTAGAGCTATGTCGGAATTACGTAAGATTCCTTTCAACCCAGTAGAGGTTCCGTTTTTAAGGGGGGTGGATCTTGTAAAGCAGGGACCAAATTATGCAATCTTCAATATCAGTCGTAATGAAGAGCGCGAAGACCTGTTTAAGTGGGTTGGCCCATTACAGTCTGACAGCGTTCAGTTCTTTAAAAATACCCGTTATACAAAGCAACTTACTTCGTATCTTGAGTTTTCTGGGGAGGTAAGGGTTTGTGTGCTACGGGGGAGTAGGCACGAGAAAATCCTAAAAGCTGAGACTCCTGTATTGATCTTAGTGGCCAATAGTTACAACAGTTGTTTCAGGCTTCTTGCTGAAGGACGAGTTGATTACACGCCTGTTTCACTTCACGAGGTATCGAATGTTTTCAAAACCAGCGGTGTTTCAGAAAAGATCATCAAAAAAACGCCAATCGTTTTATATCGAAGTGAAGGTTATATCGCTTTTTCAAAACAGACTCCTGATGAGGAGATATCCGAATGGCAGAGTTCATTAGACCAGCTAAAAAAAGACGGTGAATACGATAGATTGGCAAATCAGTATTTATACCCCAGAGAATAACGTATACATCCTTCATTATTCTGTTGTAGTTTATTCTCCAAAGTTACTTACATGATGCTAACTTCATGTAATACAAGATCTATTCTTAGGGTTCTATTATGTCAAAAACGGTCGTAATTACGGGTGCTAGCCGCGGTATAGGTTTGTCTTTCTCCGCGTTATACAAATCTAAGGGGTATAAGGTTTTTGCTGCGTGCCGTACCTGTTCTCCTGAGCTGCAACAGTTGGGTGTTGAAGTTATTGATACTGTAGATGTTGCAACAAATGAAGGTTTAGAGAAGTTAAAAACGGCCTTAGCAGGTATCAAAATTGATCTGCTGATTAACAATGCCGGTATTTTACGAAATGAGATTCTTGGCAATTTGAATGTCGAAACTATTCGCGATCAATTTGAAACGAACGCATTAGCGCCTCTATTGGTAACGGAGACGTTACTTGATAGTTTAGCGGAATCGGCAAAGGTCGCGCTAATCACAAGCCGTATGGGATCTATCACCGATAATACCAGCGGCGGTCGATACGGTTATCGTATGTCCAAAGCAGCACTGAATATCGCTGGTATGTCCTTAGCACGGGATCTGGAACCTCAAGGTGTTGCCGTTGCGATCTTACACCCTGGACTAGTTGGAACAGAAATGATTGGTGGAGTAGGTGATATTACACCTGATCAGGCTGCGGAAAGGCTTTCTCAACGTATTGAAGAGCTTAATCTGGAAAATACAGGTACATTCTGGCATTCAAACGGTGAAGTCTTACCTTGGTAAGAAAACTAATTGTTTAATATCTGGTGCTTTTCGAGTAGCCGATATAAAGATGAACGTGAAGTCTCTAATATAGATGCAGCAACGGTCACGTTATTGTTAGCGTGCCTTAATGCATTAAGAATCGCAGCTTTTTCAGCCCTGCTTTTTGCTTCTTCTAGTGGCATGAGACGGCGTTCATCTTCTCTTCTATCTAGCCCCATATCCTTGGCTGTAATTATCATGCTGTCAGACATAATTGCGGCATTACATACCCGATTTATTAGTTCACGGATGTTACCTGACCAGTGGTTTTGACCCATTAATTGCAGTGCACATGAACTAAATTTCTTTTTCTTGAGATCGTTATCTTTGGTGTATCGGTCCAAATAATATTCTGCGATCAGTTTGATATCTTCAGCCCCCCTAGACTGTAGGTTAGGTACATCGAGTGGTAGGACATTCAGGCGATAATATAAGTCTTCTCGGAATCGACCCTCTCTAACTGCTTCTTCAAGGTTTACATGAGTCGCCGCAATTACCCGCGCGTCCGCATGGATTGTTTTTGTACTTCCTAGTCGTTCAATCGTTTTAGTCTCGAGAAAACGCAATAAAATAACTTGCATATCTAATGGTAAATCACCAATTTCATCTAAGAATATGGTGCTATCGTGCGCTTCTTCAAAACGGCCTATGCGCCGTGAATCAGCCCCAGTAAATGCACCTTTCTCATGCCCGAAAAGCTCTGATTGTATAAGGGTTGCAGGTAGGGCAGCGCAGTTGACGGCAATAAATGGTTTATCGTTTCGATTTGAATGTTCGTGGATGTACTTAGCAAAAAGCTCTTTACCTGTGCCGCTTTGACCTATCAGTAATGCAGGCGCTTCAACTCTCGCTGCTTTAGAGCATTTTAAAAGAATCTCTTTAAAGACAGGGCTTTCTCCAATTAAGCATTGGTTGTCCTTTTTGTAGGCAGACGTTAGCGCTTTGTTCCTTAATTTAGTCATACCTAGTGCATGGCCTAGAATAATGCCGAGCCTTTCAATTTCAACAGGATAGGTATGGTAGTCAAAGCAATAATGACTAATTAGAGAGGTGATTTGCGGGTTGTCTACAAATGACTTAGGTAATAGTAGGATCCAGAGAATATTCTCGTCATAGGTGAATATCTCTTTCAGCTCATCTAGCACTTTATCATCAAGGAAGTGACAGGCTGCGATACCTAGTTCAAATCGTTTTGATGCCATCATTTGTTTGGCACTTTGAGCATCTGTTGCAGCAAGGACATGGTTATTCAGAATGCGAACATTTTCTAATTCAGGAAGGTCGTGCTTTTCTTCAGTTCTGGGCCTGAAATAGAGAATATGACTACCATCGTGAGAATTTTTGTCTAAAGGTGCGGTGGCTGTGGAGGCAGTATATGCATCGCATTCGAGTTGTTTTTCCATAAGATTCGTCCCGTGTCTTATCTTCCTTGTGATCAAGCGAGCACTAAAGCTAAAACAACTGAGGCAAACTCAAACCCAATAAGCTCTGAAACCACAGACAATCTCTGTAGTATTTGACGATTTTTGCTCGATTATTTCCTTCCACAAGTAAGCATTGATGGCAAACAGGAACCTGTCAATTAATCACCAAGAAAAACACCATTTAGCCTCACAGATTAAGTGCCGATCATTAAAAAACAGGTAGGCATTAGCTGTTTAAATTGGACTATACAAACTGATGATTCTCATTTTTGGGACACGTCTCGTTTGTAGATATACCCCTTAAAAACAATGAGTTGTATTTAGTATGTCTAATTATTGTTCGTTCTTGCAACAATCTATCCAATATCTATATGCCTATATTCCGAATTTAATGGGATAAATGACATTAATAGGCTGTAAGTGTCTGATTTAAAAGCGGTGGTACAAATCTTGCCATATATATGGACAGTCCAATCATGGATCTTTCCTAACATTATGGAGAGTTGAAAATGGCTTTTCCGTTCGCGGGCCAAAGTGCAAGATCAACGCAGGGGAACAGACGGAGTTGGAAAGACAGATGCAGTGCATTCTGTGGTAGATTATTCCGCCATCAGTCTCCTATGCTGGACAAAACAAAACGGCCTCATTTTATCCAAAATCCTACCTCTAAAGTGGTAGGTCGAATCATGTGTGAGCCAGTTGAGCCACGTTTGTTATTATCAGCTGACCCATTATCATTTGTCGCAGATCCGGATACAGCAAGTGATCTTTCCCTCAAGCTATTTGAAGAGCTTGCTACGCCTCCGATTTTACAGCTTTTCGATACCTCTGGAGATACACCGGTATTACTCGCTGAACGCCTATTAAGTGAAGTCGGCGATGTCGTTATTACAGGTTCTGACCTAGATGATCGTCTGAGTATCGATTTTGACCAAGCTGCAGCACCTGGAATTGTAATCACCTTTGAAGGTGGAGCAGGTAATGATGTCCTTGTTGGTCCAACTGCTGACAGTGATTGGCAGATCACCGGATCTAATACTGGTACGTTAAATGGCAATCTTCAGTTCAGTAATGTCGAAAATCTTACAGGTTCAGCTGATAACGAAGATACCTTCACCTTTATGCCTGACGGTAGCTTAAGCGGCGTTATTGATGGCGGTGATGGAGGATTCGATAGCTTAGTGATTGAAGGGGGGGACTACGAAAATGTCGTATTCACACCGACAGGGCCAGATTCAGGTACGGTAGCTCTAGATGATAACCTGATCACTTACGTAGGCTTAGAACCGATTACGGCTACTGGCACCTTATCAGATGTCATATTCGATCTGACTGCTGGGGATGATTACGATGCCCAGTTAAGTGATGGTTTAGCTCCAGGTGAATATACCTTATCAGGTACTACGTTTGAGGATACAACGTTCCTTGCACCACTCAATTCATTAACCATCAATGGTGGCGATGGTAACGATACTATTACGTTAACTAATCTCGATCTTGGCAGTGTAGATTTAACCGTAGATGCCGAAGAGATTATTGTTACAGGTTCGCTTACTGCAGGGGATATTACACTTACGGCAACCGCATCTGATGAAGGTACGATCGAAACGGTAGGCGATCTGTACGATGAATTTACAGGCCCATTAGATGCAGTTGAAGATATTGAGCTTCCTATCGACCTTAGCGGTTTATATTTTTCAGACCCTAACGCAAAAATAGACCTTTCATCAGCCGTAGTTAGTGGCTCTGCTGTTGTTCTTCGTGCCCAAGCTTCTTCGCCTGTAAATGCTGTACCTGCAGATCTATTAGGTGCAGGTATTGATGGTGTTGGTGTTTATGCCCGAGCACGTGCTGAAGTTAATATTCTTGATACAGCAATCACAGCCAATAGTTTGATGGTTGAAGCGACCACCGCAGTAAGTAGCGACCAAACTGATGCTGCGACTGCAGGGGATAACGATAGCGAAGCAGATGCGGCAATTTCTCTTGTTGTTGTAGATTCAAGTGCTAAAGCGCATGTTTCCGGCGCTAGCACCCTTAATATTAGTGGTGATATCGATATTCTTGCCAACACGGATATCGATGTTAACAGTGAAACTGATGGTTCCCTCGGTGATTCCGGTGCTACTTTAGCGATGGGTTTAGTTTTCACTGAAACTAAGGCTTACATTGACGGTAGCTCTTCGATACTCGGTAGCACTGCAGAAAAAGTTAATGTTAGCGCGACAACCACCAATCAAGTGCACACCAAAGCAACTTCAACTCAAGGTGGTTCAGACGAAAATACCAGCGGCGGCAATCAGACTGAAAGCGCGCTTCAAGACCCTAACAACGACGGTGACAATTCCGATAGAGCTAGTACAGCAGAGGGTGATGTCGATTTTGCTGGCGCCTTAGCTTTAACATTAGTTGATAATCTAACCGCCGCTTATATAGAAACTAGCGGCAGTATCACCACCGATACCAGCCTTACCGATGCAAACATCGATGTTAATGCAACTTCAAATGACACTGTAACAGCAACAGCTGATGGCTCTAATACTGGGGCTGCTGCACCAGGTGTAGGTATCGCGGTTGCTTTAAATATAGCAACCGTTGATAGCCTTGCTTATCTAGATGGTGCTGGCAGTTATTCTGCTGATGCAATTGAAGTGAGTGCAACTCTAGATGCCGATAATAGTTTTAAAGCTGAAGCCGAATCAGGCTCTGGTGGCGGGAATCTTGGCGTCGCAGGATCATTAGCTGTTAATGCTGTGACAGCGAGAGTCGAAGCTACGGTTGAATCAGGTGCAACTCTAGATCTGGGATCAACCGATCTATCGTTGAATGCGCTCTCAGCCGTTAAATCTAACGCACTTGCCAAAGCTGATGTTGAGGGCGACGGCGATAGTAATGACACCGATGATGGTGATAGCAACAGTGGTGAAGGTACTGGTCTAGGTGCATCTGTCGCAGTAAACATCTCAGATATTGTTACTCGAGCTGCTGTAGAAGATGCGCTGTTGAGCAATGTAGCCGCGATTGACGCTAATGCTACTGGCTCCTACTTTATGGATACAAAAGCGGTTGGCGGTGCAGCAGGCGGTACAGCACTTACTCCAGTGGTTGCGATCTCAATTGCTCGTAACTCGACCATCGCTGAGATTTCAGCAGGTAGTAATACCCTAAATCTAGCAGGCGATCTCTCTTTAACCGCTGATCATACCAGCGTGACAAGTACCCATGCAGCAGGTGATACGAAAGGTGATTCGGTTGGCCTTGGTGCATCTTTAGCGCTGACCATTGCTGAAGAAGACGTTCAAGCACAAATCTTGCGTGATGTTATCTCCTCCGGCGGACAGGTAATGCTACTAGCACAGGGTGCAACAGCTTCCAGAACTCATGCTGAAGCCAGTGCTGTTGGAGCTGAAGAGGACGATGGTTCCAATCCTGATGGTGTGGATGATCAAAACGCTCAGCAACTCGGCTTTGCAAATTCCCAAGCTGACAGTAGAACCGATTCTGGTTCGACCAACAGTTCAGAAACACCAGATGCTTCAACATCAGATGGTAGTGTCAGTGTTGCGGCTGCAATTTCAATCAATTTAGGTGAAGCCAATTATTCCGCTTTGATAGCCGATGGTGCAGTCGTTTCATCAACTGGCGCCTTAACGGTAACTTCACGTGCTAACAGTGACTCTGCCGCTATAGCTGATGCAAGTGCGACATCTTCAGATGGTGGTGTAAGTGTTGGTGCTGCCGTTGCAATTAATAAATCAGACACCCTAAATTTATCATCCGTTGGTGATGGTTCTATCGTTGACACCGGAGCCACTATCAGTGCTGATGGACTAACTGTAAATGCTTTGATGTCAGAACGCAGCAGTAATATCAGCTCTAGCACAGTAGTCGATCTGGCAGCAGACACAATATTGCTCGAAGGCGTAGAAGGTTTAGAAACCGCTGATGAAGTTACTTATCAGCAAGATGATGACGGCAGCGCAATTGGCGGGTTAACTGATGGCACTACTTACTATCTGATCGATGCCGGTGATGGTAAATACAAGCTAGCCCTAAATGAGACCGATGCGAATAATGGCACTGCTATTGATTTAACATCATTAGGCGGTGGCTCCGAGCACACATTCGAACGCGCGGGTGAAGAAGATATCACCTTCAACCCTCAATACGAGCTTAAATTTGAAGTACCACAAGGCTATGTTACCGGTGATGAAGTGACTTATCACAATGGTGGTGGCAGCGATATCACCGGGTTATCAGACGGTAAAACCTATTACCTGATTATTGGTGATGAGATTCAGCTCGCTGAATCTCGTGAAGATGCTTTCGCTGGTAATGCGATTGAGGTGACTGGATCTGGTACTGGCGATAATCACAGGTTAACCGAATCGATTCATCGTACAACCGCACGTTCTACATCTGGCGCGAGTGGTGGTGATGTAGGTGTTGCTGGCTCTTTGGCAATTAACCTTGTAGATGTAACGACTTCCGCCTTAATCGCTGCGGATAGTAGCGTTGCCATGCTGAATAACAGTGCTGTCAGTCTTAATAGTGAATCAGTCACTGAGCATTCCGCTATGGCGCTGCCATTAGAAAATGCAGGTGGTGAAAGTGTAGGTATTGGCGCATCAGTTGCCTTGAATGTCAGTGATAACGATACCTTATCTGAACTTGCTCTAGATGCCAGTATTACAGGCGCATCTGATCTAACACTCGATGCTGAAGGTACTTATGAGCAATGGGTGATTGCACGAGCAGGTGCAGCAGGTGGTGTAGCGATTACTCCCGTTGTCGCACTTAACATAGCTTTCAATGATACCGATGCAAATATCCAAGCAGGCTCATTACTCGATATAAGTGGGAATCTAACTCTTAAAGCCGAACAAACCAGCAGAACCACAGCTGACGCTGAAGGTGATGTTGAAGGTTCTGATGCAGCAATCGGCGCTTCTTTAGCCTTAGTATCAGCCAATGATAGTACTGCCGTTATGATCGCTAGGGATTTGACAGCAGGCGGAGCCATGATGTTGATGGCACGAGGCAACAATGCCTCAAGAACGACAGCCAAAGCCAGCTCAAGCGGTGCAGAACAAGATGATGGCGTAGAAAATAGCGGGGATGATAACGGCGTTAATGATCAGGTTGCCTCACAACGCAGCTTTGCGGACAGCAATAGTGATGAAGGCACCGGGGATAACGATAGCCCAGATGCATCTACCTCTGAAGGTACCATTAGCGTTGCAGCAGCTATCTCGGTCAATATTAGTGATTCACAAACTTCCGCTTATGTTGGTGGCACTTCTTTAGATCCAATCACAATAAACGTAGCTGGCGATATCAACGTAAACAGTTCAGCTAATGCCGATTCACTATCGGAAGCCGATGGTAGCGCTACCACAAATGAAGGTGGTACTAGCGTAGGTGTCGCTGTCGCGCTCAGCACTTCAGATATCAGTAATAGTTCTTTAATCGAGTATGCCGATGTTACTGCTTCAAATGTGAATGTCACTGCAGAGATGGCAGAACGAGATATCGATATCACCCCTAAAGAACCCATCAGCGTTGATGTTAATGCAAACACTATCTATGTGGGGGATATCGATGATTTAGAAACTGGGGATGAAGTTACCTATAGCAATGGCGGTGATACCAGCATCGGTGGCCTAACTGATGATGGTGGCACGACTAAGTATTACGTAATCGATGTAGGTGATGGCAAAGTTAAACTGGCTGCTTCTGAAGCTGATGCAAATGCCGGTACTGCAATCGATCTAACATCATTGGGAAGCGGTGATAATCATAGCTTAGAGCGTGATGGCAAAGATAACCTCGATTTTGACCCAGACGAAAAACGTTTCGAAATTCACTTAGAAGACACGTTGGGCCTTAATACAGGTGATGAGATTGTCTACAGCAACGGTGGCGGCACCGATATTGGCGGTTTAACTAACGGTAATACCTACTATGCCATTATCGAAGGCAATGGCCGACTCAAATTTGCCGATACCAAAGAAAATGCTCTCAAAGGTGAGGCCGTAGAATTAACCAGTATAGGTACGGGCAGCTCTCACCAAATTACAGAATCAACTCACTCCTCATCAGCACGAGCTAACTCCGGTGCGAGTGGTGGTGATATTGGTGTTGCTGGTTCCGTAGCAATCAATGAAGCCAGCGGTTCAACTTCAGCAACCTTAGGTGATGGTTCAGATATTACAGCAACTGGTGACGTCACCGTTAAAGCTGAATCCAGTTCTAGCAATGAAGCGCGTGCACTACCTGGAGACCCTACCTCAGGTGGCAGCGGTGGCGGCTTATCCGTTGCTGTGAATGTCAGCGCACATGATACCGATGCCGCTATCTTAGGTGGCGACATTAGTCAGTCAGACAACTTATCTGTTTCTGCTGAGGGTGATCACACCATGGTGACACTCGCTAAAGCAGGTTCTAAAGCAACCGGTTCAGACGGAATAGCCTTTGGTGGCGCTGTAGCTATAGGCGTAGCAAACAACGACACATCAGCTCAGATTGATGCAAACGGTGACGCCTTAAATGTCTCAGGTAATCTCAGTATCTCCGCATCCACCTTAGAGGCTCAAAAAACAGAAGCTGACGCGGAAACCGATGGCGGTGAAACCGGCGTGGGCATCTCCTTTGCGATGGGCTGGGTAGAAGATAATACCGATGCTTTACTCACAAGAAGCGTCAATACAGGTGTTGGAAATGTTTCAGTGATTGCACTATCTGAAATTGATGCGACAACTGTGGCAAAAGCCAGCTCAGAAGGCTCGAAGTCTGAAGAAGATGGCGGCAATACCTCAGATGAGGAAACAAGTAATCAAACCGATTATGCCAATAGTAGGGCCGGTACTTCGGTTTCTGCACCTACAGCAGGTGACCAGGTTGAAGGAGCAAATACTACCGCTGAATCACAAACCGCTAACCCGGGTGGTCAAGGTGGTACGGGTGAAGACGCATCACAACAAACACGAGGCGGTACTGTTCGCGTAGCTGCGGCGATTGGCGCCACAGTGATCGCACCTGAAGTTAATGCCTCTATTAGCGATGGCGTGCTTATCGATGCTAGTGGCGATCTCACCGTCAAAGCAACCAGTGATGCTGACGCAGATACACAAGCCATAGCCACAGCTTTTGCTGATGATGCTAAAACCACAGTAGGCGCTGCCGTAACTGTAAATGTTGGATTATTAGATACTCATGCATCTATCGGCAATAGCGATATCACCGCAGGGTCCGTCCGCATTGAGGCGGGCTCTCCAAACGGTGAAAGTAACGACTTTAAACTGCTCTCACTGGCCGGTAGTGGTTCTACTCAGAAAGGCGAGAATGATAATACTGCCGTGGCCGGTTCTGTGGGTGTTAATGTCATTATCAGTAACACTAGCGCTACACTCGCGGATGATGCGAGTCTTACCACCACAGATACCGATCTAAGCATTGAAGCAAGACAGGATATTGGTTTACAGAATATTGCTGGCGGTGGGGCGTTAACTTTATCCGATGAGGGTACCAGTGTTGGAGCTGCAATCGGGGTTAACGTTGTTGAAAATACCACTCTTGCAAGCGTTGGCGATGGTACTTCTATAGATTCCGCTGGAGATCTGTCAGTCATCGCAGATGCGTCTGTCAGCCCACTAGAAATCATCGTCCCAGTGCTTAACGAAACCGGCATTGATGTCACAACACTCGTTGCAGGTGCTGCAATTGGGTCTGGTGGGGATGCAGGTGCCGGATCTGCAGCGATTGATGTCTTTGTTTTAAATACTAAAGCGAGCATAGGTGCCGGAGCGGTGGTGAGCTCAGGCAATGACCTGATTGTAAGTGCAACAGACGATACAACTCTTACAACATTTGCTGGTGCTCTGGCAGGCAGTAAAGATGCTACAGGTGTCGGTATAGGCTTAGGTGTAGCGGTTATCACTAAATCTACTGAAGCGATAATAGAAGCGTCCGATAATGCTCTAGTACCTACATCCATAACCACTGGCGGAGATTTGATCGTTGAAGCTGATGGTACTGAGGATATTTTCCAATTAACGGCTAACTTAGGCGCAGGTGATAGTACTTCAGGCGCTGGCGGCCTCAATGTTTTGGTCAATCTGACTGATACCCGTGCGGTTATAGGTAAAGATCCAGACGCTGAAGCACCTGAAGCTGGAAATGTCGTTGTGCATTCGACTGGTTCAGCGATGGTTGCAGCTAACAGTCATACAGCCATTGAAAGCTATGCGGGAACCCTTGGGGTATCTATGAGTGGCTCTTCAGTAGGTATCTCGGTTGGGGTATTGGTCGATATTGATCGAACTCATGCCATCATCGGTGAGGGGGCCGAAGTCACATCTTTAGGCCAAGGTGCTGGGCTTTCAGTAAGAGACGGCATCTTTGATAGTAATGGCGATCAAGGTACAGAAACCGTCAATGGCTTATCTGTAACCGCTACCAGTTATGACGATGTAACCCTCTTAGCCATTGCGGCCTCTGGTTCATTAGGGCAGGACAATGGCGGCAATGAGAACGGTGACAATGACGGCGGAACCAATGTTGGTATCGCTGCATCTGTTGGCGTTGCCGTACTCGACGGTGAAACCCATGCCACATTAGGCACTGGAGCCACTATCAATGGTGATAATACCGGTGCAGCCGCTAATCAAGGCATATTACTTCGTGGTGCGGATGAAACCAACGTCACCAACATCATTGGTGGTTTAGCGATTACCAATGGTGCCGATGCCGGTGTCACAGGCTCAGTATCAGTCAATGTAATCGATAATAGTGTTTGGGCAAGGGCGTTGGGCAGTAATGATCTAACGTCGAATTCCGGTGGCGTGACCCTTTCTGCAACGGGTGCTACTAACCTTGATACGGTCACCATTGCAGTCGCAGGTGCAATCAAAACGGGTAACAGCGATAACAACAATTCCAGTGATATAACATTCGCTGGTGCAGGCAGTGTCACAGTTAATGTCGTTGATACCGAACTTTTAGCTCAAATTGATAGTGGCACGGTAGATACCGATGGCAATTTAACCCTGCATGCCGAAGATACCTCAGACATTAGAGCAGATTCAGGTGGTGCCACTTTTGCCTTCGATAACAGCGGAAGTACAGCCGGTGCAGTGGGCGCCTCTGTAGCGGTCAATGATGTTACACAGACAATTCGAGCGACTGTTACAGATACTCCAGTTAGCGCTACCGGTGGTGTAGACGTCAGCGCAACTAACTCATCCAGTATTCAGGCATTAACCATCGCAGGTTCCGCAGCAGTTGCCAATGACTCTGATGCCTTAGCTGGTGCAGGCTCCGGTTCAGGTAATTTCATTTTAGCTTCAACCGAAGCAAGTATTACCAACACTGGCGCAGCGCAAACATTGTTGAGTACAGGTGATATAAATATTTCTGCGACTGATGACAGTTACATCAATGCTGATGCCGGCGCAGGTGCCTTAGCATTATCACTAGGCGGCGGTGATTTAGGTGCAGCGGCAGCGGGTGCCGCAGGTGCGCAAAACGTTATCACTAAAGATACAACAGCTGCTCTTCGTAATGTTAATGCAACAGGTGACAACGTTAATGTTACTGCAACCTCCACATCAACAGTCAACGCTTTCACCTTAGGTATCGCCGGTGCACTTGCAAATGACGGTAGCGCATTAGCGTTGGCAGGTTCCGGCTCCGGTAACTTCATTACCGGTGATATCAGCGCCGTCATCAACCCTAGCAGTATCGTGGCAACGGGTGATGTCAGCCTGTATGCATCTGATACAAGTATTGTTACTGCAACAGCAGGTTCAGCAGCTGTATCGATCAGCGTCGGCAGTGGTAGCGGCTCTCAAGCTGGGGTCGGCTTAGGTGTTTCGGTCGCGGTGAATGAGATCGATGTCTCTACAGAGGCAATTCTGTCTTCGACTTCAGTTAATGCAGGTGGTGCGCTTTCCGTTGAGGCTTTAACGGCTTCTGAGATAGATACTCTGGCCTTTGGTGTCGCGTTATCCGTCACGCAATCTAGCGATAATAATGCTATCAGTGCTGCTGCTACCGGTGCTTTAACCTTTAATACCATAAGCAATAGCGCCATTGCAGAAATTGAAGACGTAGCTGACTCAGGCGCGACAATTACGGTGGCTGGCCCTGTATCAGTTATAGCAACGGATCAATCGTTAATCGTTGCTGATGCAGCGGCAGCTTCATTCAGTTTGGCGATCAGTTCTGATAATACCTCTGTATCTGGCAGTATCGGTGTAGCTGTGGCTGATAATGATATAAGCAATACAGCCAGAGCTGCGATCAATGATATTAGCCTAACAAGCAGCTCTTCTGGCGCTACGGTTTCAGCGCTTTCAGAAGCGAGTATCGAAGCCGTAGCGGTATCTGCATCGGTTGGAATTAGTTCTTCATCGAATGGTACATCCGCAAGTTTCTCTGCAGATGTTTCCTTGGCTTTCAATGATATAGACAGCACAGTTGAAGCGATGATCGAGGGAGGTTCAGATGTAGATCTAGCTGGATCACTCGTTTTGTCAGCTATCGATAACTCATCTATTACAGCCGACATAGTAGCAGCTAGCATCAATGCCGCTGTCAGTGGATCTGGCAGTTCGGGTGGCTTAAATATCGCAGCTACGAATGCCAATAATGAAATTAATAATACAACTAGAGCCCTAATTTCTAACTCAATACTCACTGCCTCAGCATTGGATATAGATGCAGAATCCAATACATCAATTAACGCTGTCGCAGTATCAGCAGCCATCAGCGTAACCATTAGCGGTTCCTATTCACTCAGTGGAACGGGTAGTGGCGCTGGCAGCCAGAACACCATCAGCAATATTATCGAGGCAGGATTAGTAAACGGAACTGATGCAACGATTAGCGGCAATACTGATATTGATGCCTCTAATGCAGCAGAGATCTATGCAGATGTCGCTGCGGCAAGCGCTTCGGTCACAGGCAGTAGTGATGGTGCCATCACTTTAAATGTCACTGTAGCTACAGCTGATAATGTCATATCTACACAAACCAGAGCGTTAATCGATAACAGCAGTCTTTCAACTGACGGAGATCTGATACTCAATGCCGATTCAGCAGGAACAATTGAAACATTAGGACTGGCAGCAAGTTTAAGCGTAAATGCCAGCAGCGGTAATATCGCTGTCGGAGCATCTGTCACTGTTGCAGTCGTTACTAATACAGTGAATGGCGCTGTAGAAGCGGTAATTCAAAACAGTGCGGTTGTTGATGCCAGCAATGTCACTATTAGCGCTACTAACAGTAGTTTGATTAACGCAATTAGCACATCGATTGGTGTAGGTGTTACTGCAACCAGTGGCTCAATCGCCTTTGGTTTAGATGCATCAGCAGCTGTCGCCATCAACAATGTGGGTACAGCAGTGACCGCAGGAGTGCTTAATTCCGATGTCACTAGTAGCGGTATTCTCGATATAGATCTCACCTCATCGCTACAGATGAATGTCACCACAGTTGCAGTTGCTGTCACTGTTGGTGCTTCGGGTGATGTGGCAGGTACAGTCGCTGGCGCGGGCGCAGCGGCAGACAATATTCATAGCGGTGTTTCCAGAGCGGTCATTGAAAATAGCATTGTTAATGCAACAGGTGCGGTTAGTGTTGATGCGGTAGATACATCATCTCTAGATTCTGAGGTGGTTTCTGCATCAGCTTCAGTCGCAGTCGGTAGCACAGCAGCCTTTGCTCTAGGTGTGTCAGTTGTATTAGCTACGAATAGTCTCAATGGCGTAACAGAATCAGGCATTATCAATTCAACAGTGAATGGCGGTAGCGTAACAGTCGGCACCGATACGCAGATGTCGATTCTCTCTACGGGTGTAGCAGCCAGCTTGTCTTTAGCGGCAGGTGATATTGCGATCACTGGCGCAGGCGCGGGTGCTTCGTCTTTGAATACTCTGAACAATACTGTGGCAGCTAGAATCAGCAACAGTACTGTCACCAGCACCAACGGCTTAAGCGTTCATGCTGAAGATAGCTCCTCTGTTACCTCTACGGTAGTTGCTGCCTCAATTGGTTTAGCCATTAGCAGTGGTGGTAGTGCTGCAATATCAGCGGCAATTGCGGTATCCATTGCGGATAACGACATCAATACGGACTTAAGAGCGGCAATTGATGATGGATCTCTTATTACTGCCAACGGCGCAGTTGATGTGTCAGCGCTTGCAGATGGCTCAGTAGATGCCAATGCGGTAGCGGCCTCTGTTTCGATTGGCGGTGGTGGTACCGTTAGTGTTGGGGCATCCGGTTCTGGTAGTGCAGTTACCAATACGCTAGCCAATACTGTCGAAGCCACTATTGATACTGCAACTATTAACAATGCGACTGATGTAGTTGTGACGGCCACTAATGAACTCACTATCGATACCTTAGCGGTAGCAGCATCGATCGGAGCGTCTGCCAGTGGTACTGCTGCAGTCACTGTATCTGGTTCGGTTACCTTAGCGACGCTAAATTCGAACACGGTAACCTCTGCGAGTATCAGAAGTTCAGCAATCACAAATCCAGATACTGTTTCAGTACTGGCATTTAACGATACTGATATAGAAACTAAAGCTGTTGCTGCAACGCTTTCGTTAGCCGCAGGTTCTTCAGCAGCGGTAGGCGTTAGTTTTGCAGTCGTAGAATCCGTTGCTAACGTTGGTGGAACCACAGAAGCAGTAATAAACCCATCAACCATAACCTCTGCCGATGATGTCTTAGTTGAGGCAATAGATATTAGTGAAGTGGATACGCTGGTTGTATCTGCAACCATTGGGGTTGCGGCTTCCTCGACTGCAGCGATCGACGTATCGATCTCCGTTAGCTTAGCAACCGTCAATGTAACCAATGATCTATTAGCCACAATTCAAGGCTCTACAATAGATGCGGATAATGTCACCGTTAATGCCCAATCTTTCTTAGGAGGAGATAGGGCAACTGTCACAACAAAAGGTATTTCAGCGGCTTTATCTGTTACTGCAAGCGGCAACTTCTCTTTATCAGGAGCAGGTAGCGGTGCTTCAGTAACTAGCAACATGAGTAACACTATTGCTGCTAGTGTCATCGATAGTGATATAGATGCGAGTACGCTCTCTGTGAGTGCAGAAGATCGAGTGCTCTTAGATACCTTGACCGTCGCTGTAGCAGCAAGCGTCGCTGCAAGTGCAAATATTTCCGTATCATTGTCTGGTGCAGTTGCAGTATCGACTGTCGATTTCGATACATCTGTTCAATCAATTATCTCAGGCTCTGATATCGACTTAACGTCTGCTGCTCCAACTATTTTGTCGGCCCGTTCTGATAGCGATGTAACTACATTCTCAGTCGGTGCAGCCCTTAGTGTTTCAGCAAGCAGTGCGTTTGCGTTTTCTGCATCGGTAGGTGTTGCAGTTGCGACAGTGAATGCCGCAAACCTAACAGAATCGCTGATCACCAATAACAGTACTTTTAATGCGCCAGGGGATCTAACGGTTCGCGCGAAAGATGTCACTAATATTGATACTGATGTTGTTGCAGCTAGCGTTGCAGTGGGTGCATCGGGTGGTGTGGCTATATCAGTTGGCTTGTCTACCTCTGTTGCAAGTAATACTTATAGCGGCACTGTTCGGGCAGGCATCGAAAACTCTTCAGTTGATATCGGTGGTTCCCTCACTGTCGAGGCAGAATCTGAGGCTAATGTTGATGTACTGGGTGTTGCAGCCTCTGTTACTGTCGCCGTATCAGGTAGTTTCTCTTTAGCAGCCGGCATTAGTGCGGCTGTAACTGAAAATACCGTCGACGGCTTGGTCGAATCCTATATTGAGGATGCAAGCGGATCTCATTTCATTGAGGCAGGTGGCGATGTGATTGTTACCGCTGTCGATGATCTGTCTGTGACTTCAGATGCCGCAGCAGTAACACTATCTGTTAGCGGTTCCTACGTAGGTGTGGCTGTAGGGGTATCTGCAGCAACTTCTGAAAATACCAATAACAGCATTACCCGAGCAGAAATAGATAACTCAGATGTAACCTCTGAAGCTGGTACCGTCACCTTACTTGCTCAATCAGAATCCGATCTGGATGCATTTGTTGCCTCTGTGGCGGTCTCTGTTTCAATCTCAATCGGCTTTGCAGGTGCAGGCGCCGGAGGCTTCACACGTAATACATCCACGTCAACGGTTAGTTCACGAGTCAGCAATGGAGCGAATATAACTTCCGCAGGTAATGTCGTTATTTCAGCGAACGATATCTCCGACGCTCAGGCCGATGTTATTGCGTTTGCCGTATCGGTAGGGGCATTAGGTACCTCCGTTGGTGTTTCACTGGCTGAAAATTACATCACGAATACCGTTATAGCAGCAGTAGAAGATAGTTCTGTTACCGCACTGGGTGCAGGTACGATTCTGATCGATTCAGATGCGACTCAAGAAATTGATGCCAACAGTTCAGTTGTTTCAGTCTCCGTAGCCCTAGGCGGCCTCGCAGGCGCAGGTGCTTCGGCTATTACCGACATAGATAGTGAAGTAGAAGCATATGCTCGGAATTCAACCTTAACTGCCGAAGGTAATTTGGTTCAGATTGATGCTGACAGTAGTCATATCGCTAATGCCACTTCATTTGGTTTAGCCGCTGCTACGGGTGCTGGAATATCCATAGTTAACGGCAGCGCAAATATTGGCGGTGCAACTCGGGCTTATGCAGATGGTGCAATGACCGTCACCGCCAGTGCAATGGATATCACAGCTGATTCTATTGCCAGTGCTTTACCTGATGTCACTTCTGTAGCTTTATCTCTTGGTGGAGCAGGTTCTGGAGCAATAGTATCAGCCACAGTGGATCGGACGACTGAGGCTTATATCGGCGGACGAGCAGGAACGGTTCCATTAGGCAGCACCAACGTTATGTTGACCGGTGGACCACTTAATATTGATGCCAACTCAACATTTACCGCTACAGCAGCGCCTCTTAATTTTGGTTTAGGTGCCGGAATTACTGTAGCTGTAACAAAAACGGAAGCGATTATTCAAGGTAATACCTTGGCATACATTGGTGAGAGCAGTTCAGTGACTGCGTCTGATGTTTCTGTAACTGCTGCAAGTACGGAAGTTGCGACATCAGAAACGATTACTATCGCCCTAGATATTGCTGGTGCAGCAGTCAGTGCAACTAGCGCAACTTCACAAGTGCTCAGTAATACTGAAGCGTTCATCGGCACTAGAGTGGGCGAAGTGTCGCTAGGTAACCCAACAACAATTACAGTGACCAGTAGTGGCGATCTAGTCATTGATGCGACAGCCAGCCGAACTGCTATATCGGATACCTTAGGTTCAGCACTTACTCTCGGTGTGTTAGCGGTTGATGTATCACTACCAACTGCAGAAGTCGGTGGCCGAACCTTAGCGGGCATGGACGGCCAGGTTACTGTGAGTGCAGGTGATATTGATGTTGTAGCTACAGCATCTAATAAAGCAGAGGCAGAGGCACTTGTTCTTTCACTATCTGTAGTCGGTATTGGTGGTTCTGGTGCAGATGTATTGGCGATTATCAATGAAACCGCCGATGTTGAAGCAGTGATCGGAGCCGATGTAACTCTTACCGTCGATGAAATTCTGTTGGATGCTCATCATATTGGTAACAATAATCTCGCAACCGCCAAAGCATTAGGCGGGGCAGGCGGACAGTTAGGTGGTTTAGCTGTCATGCTTGCTGAAGCCTATGTCGAAGGCGGAGTTAAAGCCGAACTTAATGGTGATGTTTTAGCTTCAGATTCTGTCATCGTAACCGCTTCAGGCAGAAACCTAGCTCAAGCAGATACATTGGCAGTCGCTATCGGTGTAGGTTTTGGTGCATCCGGTACAGGTACAGTTTCAGAAATAAGTGATACAGCAGATGTTGTATCTAGAATTGGTTCTACATCATCCATTACAACCACCGGAGCGGTTTCAGTCAATGCGACAGGTGATAATGACGCACTCAGTAACTCTGATGCAGGCTCTGGCGGCACTGTTGCCGTTTCTGGCTCAGCATTAGGAGCAACCGTTGCAGGCGCTGTTATTGCTGAACTGAACGGGGACCTTTTCAATGCGACTGCAGTCGATGTTATCGCCACCGGTGATAACTATGCAAAAGCTGATGCTTTAGCTATCTCTGTGGGTATCGCCAGTGGTTCAGGTGCGGATGCATTTGCTGAAATTACATCAGATGCCGATGTCCAAGCCAAAGTAGGATCAACTTCAGAGATCACCGTTCCTGGTGCAGCAATCAATGTCTTAGCTACTGGCAGCAATGAGGCACAAGCCAGCGCAGTAGGCGGTGGTATAGGCGGTCTATCGATCAACGTTATGCTTCCAGAAGCAATCGTCGGGGGTGGTGTTTTAGCCGAATTTAGTGGCGATATCGTTGGTGGGGCTGCTTCCTTACTGAATGTTAAAGCTCTAGGTGATAATTGGGCCAATGCCCAGACCACTGTCGGTAATATTTCATTACTCGGTGGTGCTGGTGCCAAAGCTATTGCTGAGATAAGTTCTACAGCAGATGTAGAAGCTAGAATTGGTTCAGCAGCCACAGTCGCAACGACTGGAGCAGTTGTCGTAGATGCGCGCTTGCAAGGAAATATGAACCTTGCAACAGCGACTGCTCTTGGTGCTGTCGGTGGTGCATTAGCAGGTGTTTCTGTGATGTTGGCTACCGCTGAAGTCGGCGGTGCAGTCATTGCGGATGTAGATGGAGATGTAACAGGTTCATCTTCAATCACTATAGAAGCAGTAGGTCGTAATCTAGCCGAAGCCTATACCTTGGCCGGAGGATTCTCTTTAGCCTTTGGTGGTGCCGGCAGTGGCGTGGTCGCAGAAGTTACAGAGTTTGCCGATGTGATCGCATCTGTCGGCTCAACAGCATCGCTCACTACGACTAATACTCTAACTGTTCGAGCAACTGGAGATAACGATGCAATATCAAGCTCTGATTTAGCTTCGGGCGGTGCTGTTTCTATTGCAGGCGGCGAATTGGCTGCTCGAGTTGGTGGTGCAGTCATCGCAGAGATGAACGGCGATGTTAATGATGCCAATACCGTGCTTGTACAAGCTACGGGTAATAACGTTGCACTCTCTGATGCTCTGGCTATATCCATTGGCCTCTTTAGTGGAGCGGGAGCTAGCGCTATAGCGGAAATCACTTCCGAGGCAGATGTTCAAGCCAAGGTCGGATCTACAGCTCAGTTCAACACACCTAATGCCAATATCGATGTGCTAGCCACTGGATATAATCATGCCGTTGGTACGGCAGTTGGCGGCAGTGGTGGTGTGATTTCTATCTCTGTCATGCTTCCAGAAGCCCATGTTGGCGGAGGCGTGTTAGCTCAATTCGATGGTCAGACTACCGGTGGCTCGGTATCTACCTTAGATGTTAAAGCGCTTGGTCAAAATATCGCAGATGCTTCGACTACGGTGGCCAGTGTATCACTGGGTGGCGGAGCAGGCGCTCAAGCGATTGCTAGTATCACGGCAGATGCCGACGTAGAAGCGAGAATGGGTACAGACGCTTCTATCGCTGTCACTGGTGCAGTTGTCATAGATGCCCGCTTGCAAGGCGCAATGAACCGAGCAACTGCAACCGCTGCAGGTGGAGCTGCTGGCGCTTTAGGCGCAGCCTCAATCATGCTAGCTACTGCTGAGGTCGGTGGTGCGGTTATCGCTGATGTTGATGGCGATATCACAAGTTCATCTTCAATTACGATCGAAGCTGTAGGTCGAAATCTTGCCGAAGCCCATACCCTAGCAGGTGGTTTTGGTGGTGCATTTGGTGGTGCCGGCAGTGGCGTAGTCGCTGAAATTACAGAGTTTGCCGATGTCATAGCATCGGTTGGCTCAACAGCATCGTTAACAACCACTAACACCTTAACCGTCAGAGCAACTGGCGATAACGATGCAATATCAAGTTCTGATTTAGCTTCGGGTGGTGCTGTTTCTATTTCGGGCGGCGAATTGGCTGCTCGAGTTGGCGGTGCAGTAATCGCAGAGATGAACGGCGATGTTAATGACGCCAATACAGTGCTTGTACAAGCTACGGGTAATAACGTTGCACTCTCTGATGCTCTGGCTATATCCATTGGCCTCTTTAGCGGAGCGGGCGCTAGCGCTATAGCTGAAATCACTTCCGACGCAGACGTTCAAGCCAAAGTCGGATCTACAGCTCAGTTCAACACACCTAATGCCAATATCGATGTGCTAGCCACTGGATATAATCAAGCTGTCGGTAGTGCTGTTGGCGGCAGTGGCGGTGTAATTTCTATATCTGTCATGCTCCCAGAAGCCCATGTTGGCGGAGGTGTTTTAGCTCAGTTCGATGGTCAGACTTCAGGCGGCTCAATATCTACGTTAGACGTTATAGCCCTTGGTCAAAATATCGCAGATGCTTCGACTACGGTGGCCAGTGTATCGCTGGGTGGCGGTGCAGGTGCTCAGGCGATTTCTAGTATCACAGCAGATGCAGACGTAGAAGCTAGAATGGGCTCAGCCGCATCTATCGCAGCAACTGGCGCTGTTGTCGTTGATGCCCGCTTACAAGGTGCAATGAACCGAGCAACAGCAACAGCTGAAGGTGGTGCTGCTGGCGTATTGGCTGGTGTTTCAGTCATGCTGGCCACTGCGCATGTCGGTGGTGCTGTTATCGCTGATGTCGATGGAGATATTACCAGCTCTTCTTCAATCACAATCGAAGCCGTAGGTCGCAATCTTGCTGAAGCTCATACCTTAGCGGGTGGCTTCGGTGCATTTGGGGGTGCCGGTAGCGCAGCTGTTGCTGAGATTACCGAATTTGCCGATGTAATTGCTTCTGTAGGCTCTACCGCATCACTTACAACAACTAATACTTTAAACGTTAAAGCAACTGGCGATAACGATGCGATTTCCAGCTCGGACCTTGCTTCCGGCGGTTTAGTTTCTATAGCCGGTGGTGAATTAGCAGCCCGTATTGGCGGCGCGGTCATTGCAGAAATGGATGGTGACGTTTTCGATGCTAATACGCTGAATATCCTCGCTACCGGTAATAATTATGCAGATGCAGATGCACTCACTATCTCTTTAGGTTTATTTAGTGGGGCAGGTGCGAGTTCTGTTGCAGAGATCACCTCTGATGCTGATGTCGAAGCAACAGTCGGATCAACCGCACAACTAAACGTACCTGCAGCCAATATTGATGTCATTGCCACTGGCTATAACAAAGCTGAAGGTATCGCCAATAGCGCTACAGTTGGTGTTATTTCAATTTCTGTGATGTTGCCATCTGCAACCGTGGGTGGAGGCGTCTTAGCTCAGTTCGATGGTGATATTGTCGGAAGTTCCGCATCAAGTTTGGACGTGAAAGCATTGGGTCAAAACATTGCTCTAGCAACTGTCACTATGGGATCAGTCAGCTTAGGTGGCGGTAATGGTGCCAAAGCAAACGCCATTATCACTAGTGATGCAGACGTAGAAGCTAAAGTGGGTTCTGCCGCTTCAATCTGGACATCTGGCGCAGTAAAAGTCGAGGCACTACTGCAGGGAGCACAAAATATAGCCACAGCTAATGCGCTAAGTTTGGCTGGCGGTTTATTTACAGCATCGTTAGTAGGTGCAAATGCACAAGTAGGCGGTGCAGTTATTGCTGATATGGACGGTTCAGTCACTGCCAATTCCTTACTCGTTAAAGCTGATGGTGATAATACTGCAGATGCTGACGTAGTTACCGCAGGTTTAGGTGGCTTTACTGTCAATGGCGCTGCAGCGTTTGCAGAGGTGACTAGCTCTGCCGACGTTAACGCGACAGGTGGTACAGGCAGCAACGTTCTGGACATTAACGGCTCAATTACCTTTATCGCTACCTCTGATCATGATGCAACTGCAGATGCTGATTCAGCCGGTGGTGGTTTAATCGCGGTCGGTGTCTCTATACCAACCGCTAAAGTCGGAGGTGGCACTAAAGCCGAAATGAATGCTGATGTTGTTGATGCAAGTTCATTAACTGTATCAGCTACCTCTGATAACGATGCGTTAGCCACTTCAGATGTAATTTCTATCGGTCTATTTGCTGGGGGTGGTGCTGATGCAGATGCCAAAGTCACTGACAATGCTGATACTGACGCAATTATTGGTTCAGGCTCATTAATAACCATTCCAGGTGCAGCTATCAACGTAACATCCACCTCAGCAAATAATGCTACAGCTGATTCCGGTACAACAGGTGGCGGGTTAGTTGCTGTTAATGTTGCTAGCCCTACCGCGAATGTTTTTGCAGATACATCTGCTCAGCTCTTAGGTAGTGTGGGTACAGTGGTAGCTGGCAATGACGCTGATGGGAACCCAACAACCTTTGGTATTGCAGGAGCGTCGTCTGTAACGGTTACAGCAGATGCGACGGACATATCAAAATCTACAATTGAATCTTTTGGTGCCGGTCTTGCGACAGCAAATGCATCAACTGCAACGTCTAGAACAAGTACAGTAACTGAGGCTAAATTTGGTTCAGGAAATATTACGGCTTCAGGAAATATAACACTGCTATCCACATCTAATACAGATTCTGATGCTTTTGCCGATTCAGCAGGTGGAGGCTTGATTCAGGTTGCAGGCTTCTATACCAATGCAAAAGTTGATGCGACAGTAAAAGCCACAACAGGAGCGGGCTTAATCCAGGCTGGCAATGATATTTCTATCCGGGCAGTTCATGATGGTGGTCAAGTCAGAGCTAACTCAACAGGTGTAGGAGTAGGTGGCGTTTCAGTTAATTTTGGTGATGCAACTGCTACATCAAATCCAACAGTACAAACTCAAGTAGATTCAAATATCATTCGGGCTGAAGATGTCCTTATTGATGCTGTATCCATTGCAGAAGCAAAAGCTGTTTCGGTGAATAATGCAGCTGCTGCTGTAAATATAGGTAATACTGATGCCGATGTGTTCTCAAATAACCATGTATTGACCGAATTCACTGGCGGTACGATCTATGCGTCTCAAGATGTCAAAATCTTTGCTACAGGCCATCAAAACCTTGATGCCATCGCCAAAACAGACGGTTCATTCGGCGTCGTCACCGATTCAGATGCTGACGGCAAGATAGATCTTGATTACGACGTAATCCTAACAATTGATGGCCAAATTAATGCCAATAGAACGGTTCTTATTGAAGCTCGAACCGGTTTAGACGCAGATCTTGATGTAGTTGCTGATGCTGTTGCATTAGCAGGATTTGCAGAAGCTGATGCAGTGGTATACGTAGGTTCAAATGCTGATAGAGCCATAGTTCAAACCAATATAAATGACGATGCAGATATCAAAGCTAATAATGTGGTCATTTCATCTGTAGCTGGTCGTCAATTGATGATAAATGCGCTAACAGGTGAAGTAGAAGTTGATCTCTCAGGCACCGTTACTCAATGGAATGTTAATGTTGACGCGCTTTCAGATAACAAGGCTTATCCAATTGCTAAATCTGAAGCGGATGCAACTGCAAAAGCATGGGATCAAGTTGAGACCATTCTTCACAATGGTTCTTCCATAATCGCGAATGAGGAAATTGGTGTTTATGCTAATCATGAAAACACCAGTATGACAGCAGATGCGACAGCTAAATATAATGATTATGACGGTGCATTAGGGTCATTTATTGGAGGATTAACTGAGCTACTATCATTCGGTACGGTGGTCGTCGATCCGGATGCAACGGTTGACTATGATAGTTTAACCAGAGTCAGCGGTCGTTATGGATCATTCCTAAAAGCATCTGATGTCAATGTGATTTCACAAAACAACCCATCGACACTTAATGCCACAGAAGATCAAGTTAAAAACCTACCATCTTTGAAGTTATGTCTTGGTGAATTGGGCTGCATCACCGTTCTAGGTGTAAGTGGTTCTGAAGATCCAGTGGAATCAAGTACTCCTTCAAGGCAGATATTCTGGGAATCTCATGTCGTCCTATTGGGCGAAGCTAACCCTGAATTAGTTATCGATGAAAATGGTGTAATTGTTTCACTTACTAATATTGAATTCTTAGGATCAAATATTGGTAAAGATGTTGGTGATGTACTCAGTGCAGCAAACAATCAGGTTATTCTAGATGACATCATTTACGATGAAGCAGGGCAACTAACCTTCTTCGCTAATGACGCTGCAAGTTTGCCGTTAGGTGGTAATGAGGGTGTTATCTGGGGCAACCACGGACTGGTTGAAAGTCAAAGAACTTGGGATGAGGTTCGCATCATCAATGACTCAGAGTATGACCTTGTTATAAATCATATCGATACCCATGACGGTTCAGCCGCTGTAGATATAACCGTTGATGATATCCGCTTTAATCCAGCTTCAGTTAATAACGTATCCCTGGATCCTACCACCCCAGGAGATACATTCGAATTTGATTTAGACCTTACTTACCCTCGCACCTTCGTTGAAATACGAAATAGAATCGCAGGAGGTAATAATGATAGTAGAATCATAATGTTAGGCGGTATAGATAACGTTATTGGTGATACCGTAATTGAGAACCAACGCGGGGATATCAGAGTAGATGAACGTGATCTGGTTGTTCAACAAGGCGTACTTCCAACAGCTATTTTCGATGAAGGCTTAATTAGAACAAATACGCTTGATGTCGATGCTAGTGGCGATATAGGTAATCAAAATGCCAGTGATGGCCGCACGCCATTAATGGTGGAATTAGTCAGAATTATCCATGCCACCAGTAACGATGTTACTCCAGCACTTGAAGAGATTCATCTGGAAGCCGATGCCGGTAGTGATACCGTTCTAGATATTACACTGCATGATCGTTCTCAAGATCCGGCCGAAACTGACAATCTCGATATAACCATCCATCGAATTACAGCAGGCGATGATGTTGATGTAATTATCAATGACTCAAGAGCAGGTGATGATTGGGCTGTCATTGATGGTGTTACGGTTAGCACATTTGATCCACCAAGCGGTGTAGACCCAGATGGCCGAACCGGAATTTACTGGGATCACTTCAGTCCAGATGTTGAGGGAGAATCCCTATACAACTGGGTCCGTCAGACCTACGGCACAGGTTACACTGAAGTAGATTCAGTCTATACCTTCACGGAAGTACGCGCTGGTGATGATATAGATATCGGCCATGTTGATAGTAATGACGGCTACACCGGAGCAGAAAACAGAACATATCGAACCACTTCGATCACTGGCGCACCATACGGCTCCAATGTCTCTATTGATGTCACTCCTGATACAACAATCGACTTCATAATCAATACTGATGTTGATTGGAGTGGTGGTACACCTCCAGATGGTACACCTCAGATATTCTTAACCACAAATGGCGAAATCATTGCGGATGAGCTGATCGGTGATATGTTGGTTGGCCACATCCATTCGACCGAAGATAATGTCACCCTAAATTCAGGTGCAAGAATCATCGATGCTGATACCGATTCGGGAGCAGCGACAACAGTCGATGTATCTGGCGTTAACATTACCCTTAACTCAGGTGTAATCACTGATGAAACCGCTGCGCCACTATTTGGTGGTATAGGTACAGAAGATGACTTCTTAGAGATCAATGTCGATCGCAATAATGGTAATGGTGTTCTCAATGCCTTCGATATCAATGCGCCGTTCAATGGCGGCATCTATATCGATGAACTGACTGGCCCACTAGAGTTAGATACAGTTCACAGTGACGAAAATGTATCACTCAGAACAACTGATGGCTCAATCAGAGATGCAAGAAACGGCGGAACAGGAGATGCGGCAGCCAATATCCTAGGTCAAACAATTGATCTGGACGCTAATGGCGCCGGTTCTGATATCGGTAGTAGCTCCAATGATGTGGAAATCAATTCCCGAATTGGCTCAGCTGCAAATGTTGATGATGTTGGTCTAGAAGCAACCGATAATATCTACCTCACTGAAACAGACGGCGATTTGAGTCTGGTTCTAGCCCATACCTATACCGGCGATATTCGTCTAACTGTTAGAGAATCCGCTGATTTAGATGAGCATCTGATCCTACTAGAATCAGGCAGCGCTCGTTTTGCAGAAAGTATCAGTCGCTTACCGGGTTTAGATCCAGATGCTCCACGTAGCGTTCTAAATGGCCAGATCTTCGCAGAAGGTGGTTCAGTACTTCTATTGGTCGGTGACAATGTCGATCTTCATCAAAATAGTGAGATTCTAGCTCAAGAAACTATCGACATCTTCGGTGATCATAACAATGCTGATGCCACTTATGGTACCAACATGACCCTAAGGGGCCGAATCATTGCCGGAGCTGATGTCACTTCCGGTGATCCTGTTGGCACAGCAATTCCAACCTATACCGCGCCTGTTTATCTCACCAATATTTGGGGTAACGATGATTCCGATTACATTCAATTTGGTGATCTTTCAGGCGCTAGCGGTGATACTGAGCAGGGTGATGATGGCTATATCTTCCTCGGTTCTAAAACACGCGTTCACGGTAGTGCGGATCTAGATTCACTAGTGGCAGATGGTGAAGACCGAATGGTGGTCTACTTCTTACAAGACACATCAACCACCACTGGACCAAATACTGTATCTGATGCAGAACACACATTAACGCTCGACGGTCAGGCCGGAACCGATTATTACGAAGTTCACTCTCTGGGCAGCAACGGTGAAGATGAGCGTAATTACGTCATCAATGTACTGGATACAGGCGCTGAGAATGATGGCGTAGACGAGCTAAGTATCTTTGGCTTCGATAGCCCTAATAGTGGTTCTGACATAAATGGAGATGCTTACGCGACTGACGATATCTTCTTGATGCGTGCAGCAGCCTTCCTGCCTAACGAAACAACAGATCGTCCGGGATATGTTGCTATCTTGCACGGAAATCTAGCCGAATACGGCGATGTTATTCAAAACAACGAAGACAGTGATGAAGTTCAACGTATCAACTATGACACCGGCTTAAATGGTCGTTTACTGGTTGAAGGCCGAGGCGGTAATGATGCCTTCTTCGTTGATGATACTACTGTGATTACCTCTATTGATGGTGGTGCTGGCGATGATCAATTCCAGATCGGTCAGATCTTCGGTGCGCAACGTGATACTACTGACGGTAACTTACTCGAGCAAGATGTATTCCCAGATCTAGTAGCGACTACAAGAGGTTGGTTGTCTGCTGGTGCAACAGCACCACTGGTAGCACAAGGTGGTAGCGGCAACGATGAGTTCCGCGTCTACTCTAATCAAGCCGAACTTCGTTTAGAAGGCGATGATGATAATGATCTATTCATCGTTCGTGCCTTTGCATTAGCCGCTACAGTCGACTTTGACTTCGATAATAGCGGTGTCATCGATAAAGCAGACCTTGAAGCCGGTGCTCAGATTCTCCAGGAACTTGAAGATGGCGTGATTACTTTTGCTCAATTGGATAATGGTGTTGCACTCGAAGCAGCATTACCAACCGATGGCGGTGGCAATCCAGTCTTTGATGTTAACGGGGATGGTGGCATTAACTTCCTTGATCTTCTACTGACTGAAGATCCAACCGATGATGTTATCGTTCTGGATGAAGAGGGCGTTGCCACACCTCAGATTGGATTAGGCTTCTCGGTAGCTCAAGCGCCAGACATCAGAGCAGGTGGTGGTCAGGATGAGGTGCGATACAACATTAACGCGCCAGTTTCTGTAGAAGGTGGGGCAGGCTTCGATAAACTGGTCATCCTCGGTACAGAATTCCCAGATGATATAGCCATCACCAAAGATGGTATCTACGGTGCAGGCCTAAATGTTCGTTACTCCACTATTGAGGTAGTTGAAGTTGACGGTCTTGAAGGCGATGACGAATTCTTCGTTCAATCCACTGCATTTGGTGTCGCTTACCGGGTAATCGGTGGCTTAGGCTCTGACACCATCAATGTTGGCGGCGATGTTGTCGAAGATATTGTTACCCGCGAGCTTGAAGGTGTTTCCGGTGCCGTTGATCATCTAGTATCTTCCGACGATCCTCTCTACAACGGTCTTGTGGTAGATGGTTTCGACTACAACGTATCTACCGCGCTTGAAGGCCTAGTTGTTATAAACGAAGAGGCAGCAGGTGATACAAGCTCCGGTCAAAGCATCGTTCGAGAAGAGCTGCTAGAAGCGGATCAATTCAGTGACTTCTACACCGTAAGACTCTCAGAAGAGCTAGCAGCCGGCGAAGTCGTTTATGTAACCGTATCCGCTGCGCGCTCCACTCAAGAAGAGAGAACTATCGATCCTTCAACTGGACAACCTTACGATCTGAACCCAGATCCATTAGTAGATGCCCTTGGCGATAGCATCTGGCTATCTACTACCGATCCAGGCGCACTAGTCACTGACGCTGACTTCCAACGCTCTGTGATGATTAATGGCGTGCTTACTCAGATTGATAACAGAGCGGTCGTACTAACCTTCGATCACACCAACTGGAACCTTGAACAGTCCGTTTATATGTTTGCACCGGATGACCAACGCTCTGAAGGTGATCGCGTTGTTGTCATCCAGCACTCTGTGATCTCTAACGTTGATATCTACGATGCGGCAGATGTCCGCAATGTCGAAGTTACTGTGCTTGATAACGATACTCCAGGAGTACTGATTACCGAGATAGATGAAAACGGCTTAATAGACGGTCAAACTATTGTGGTTGAGGGCGATGCAACAACTCAACTTAACGATCAAATTCGACTACAGCTAGCGATGCAACCAGCACCTGGCAGTGAAGTGGTGGTTGATATCGTATTGAATGACTTCGCCGATAAAGCAATCAAATTCACCAATCCTGATGCTGATAGCCGCCTCGAGCTATTTACCGATCCAGTATATGACGCAGTCAATGATCGCGTCGTTATCGGTCAGGCAACCTTTACCTTCGTTGATGGCGTGGTAGACCCTGATTGGAATGATGCTATTAACATTGGCATTGAGGCACGAGACGATTACGTCAGAGAAGATCTCCAGCTTGCTGTCGTAGAGTTTGAACGTAACGACGACACAACCGATGATGATTACATCTTCCCGAACTTACGTTCTGGGCTGCAGCTTCTTGATGTTGAAGTTTACGATAACGAAACCTCAGGCGCTGTAGTGATCGAAAGCGGCGGATCGACTCAATTAATCCGTGATATTCCAGCAGGTAGCGGTGAAACCGATACTTATGAGCTCCGACTAACCCGTGCACCTACTGGCGAAGTCCAAGTTGCTGTACTCACTGATGGTTTAGCCGATGTAATTGAGATCGACGGTGTAGCCATTACACCAGAAGACTACGCTGCCATTGGTGGATTGCAGGCGAATCAGATCTTTAATGGTCATATCATCTTCGATGATGACGGTACCAATCTCACACTCACAAGGGGTACTGGCTCTGACTTTGGTAACTTTGCCGATGAAGGCTTCTACGGAGCCAGCTTCGATGCAAATGAGCTGTTTAACGATATTGTTACTTTTGGTGATGATGGAACCAATCTAACTCTATCAAGAGCTGCAGGTGACTTTGCCGCTGACGGTTTTGCCGCAGGACAAACCATAGCAATTGATGCCACAGGTGCAGGAGGCTTCTCAAACAACAACGGTAATTATGAAATTCTCTCTGTTAGTGCCACAACGATCACTCTCACAGCGATGGGAGCTTGGGTACAAGATGGAGATTCGGTTGACGCCACTGCTCTTAGTCACTTAATCCCAGTAGCCGGTCAGTCCATTAGAATCGGTGGCAGCGCCAATGATGGCGATTATGAAGTGCTCGCCGTATCTGAAGATGGTCAAACACTAACCTTAACTGCAACATTAGCTACACCTTGGGGCACTGATGGTGAATCGGTCGACCCAATTGTGCTTTCTGATCTCGCTGAAGCCTTTATCTACTCTGGCGAGGTAAGCTTTGGCGAAGAGACCAATCCTGACTTCTTCCCAGGCCAGTTCTTAGATAGAGGTTTAGAAGGCGAGCAGTCAGGCTGGTTATCCGAAGGCTTCCTTGAAGGTATGTGGGTTCGTATCAGTGACACCAATGCTGTCGAGGCCGACGTAGAAGCCAAAGTTCAGCTGATTCGTGGCGACAACGACGGTCAGGATAGCAAACTGCAACTGATCCACGTGACCATTGATGGTGTTGAATCTGACCTAGATGCAACTTGGCTAGGTGATGGCGTAACTGATGATGTGACTGTGGTGAGAATCGCACCGTTAGCAACATTCACTGACGCAGATTACTACGATATGCAAACTGTAGAGCTGCAAGCGGATGATGATTACACCGTGCCACCAACACGCGAAGGCGTGAAAATATTCCCAGTTTCAAACCATCTTCTATCTAAACTAAGAGGCCCATTGGCGGTTGAAGGTGGACCAACAGGAGCCGATCGCTCACTCACCAATGGTATCAAACTACCGGGTGAAACAGACGATTTCTTAATCGCCATTGGCGCTCAGCCTCCAGAAAGTCAGCAGATCGATGTCTTAAACATCTTTAATGATTCCAGCCAAGCCGATACAAGCGGAATTCTGACAGAAACCACTCTACAAGGTTTCGGTATGGCTGAGGATCTAGATTTCGGCCCTGTCAGCGGCCCAACCTTCGGTGAAGGTTCAGGCGGTGGCAATATCGTCGTTCCAGGAGGTATTAGCTTCGGTAAGATCAATCTAGGATCTGAAGGCTTCGGTACTAACGATTCCGAAAGCAGCATCGAAGTCTTCAATCTAATGCTCGGCGAAGGTAATGACCGTTTAGAAGTCACCGGTACGCTTAACCCAACAGCCTTTGTCTCTGCTGAAAACGTCTTTACCTCAGAACCTGATCTAATCAACGGCGGCGGCACGATTACCCTTGCTGGTTATGACTGGAAAGCACAAGGTTTCTTACCTGGCCAAGAAGTCACTATTGATGGTTATGTTGGTAGCTGGACCGTAGTTGAAGTGCTAGACGCGTCTCAAACTGTCACAGCTCCTGGTGGCGTTGGCACTGTTGAAATTAAAGATCCAAATGATAATTCGATCCTTGTTCTTTCGGGCGCCACACCAGTACCGCTATTTGATGGCACAAGTGATATTCGCCTTACAGCGGTCGATGCTTTGGTGATTGAATCACTCGTGCTTGATGTAGATGGTAATAGTGATGGCGGTGTTCTCACCCGTCAGGATGGTCAAAACTGGGAAGATAATGGTTTCCTAGAAGGCCATCTGATCTCCCTAGGAGGTTTTGATTCAGCTGTTCAATACCGAGTATTGGATATAGATGGCTCAAGCATGACACTGCTCGGAGATGAACTTGAAACGGAGCAAGGCCGTGAAGAACTGATTTGGGTACAAGGCCCACATGGCAGCCTAACAACACTTCATGGTGGCGGTAACCTATTTGTCGAAACTATAGGTAACTACGATGCCACAACTGTCGATGACGATAATATCTTAACTCGCCTCGATGGCCGAAGCTGGCAGGATGATGGCTATACAATTGGTCAGCTGATTCAGGTGGGTAGTGAAGGTGAAACCCGTCAAGTTATAGGTTTTGCTGACGCAGACGAAAGCCTCAACCCTGGCGATCAATTCGCAACATGGGGTGCTGGTTCTGCAATGATACTATCGGGCGCAGCGTTTGCTGGCGGTACTATCAGCGATATAAACCTCCATCTATCAATCGCTGAAACAACTGTAACCGAAGTCGAACAGGTCGAACTAATCGTTGATCGCCTAGTACGCTCCGATGGAGGCAGCTGGATCGTAGATGGATTTGAAGCAGGTCAGGTTATTTACTTAGAGGGAATTGCAGGGGGCTTCACAGTAGCAAGCGTCACTGCTGATCAAATGTACCTCCAGGGCGCAGCGATCCACGAATGTGCGCTTGAATCCACTACAGTAACAATCACTCGAACAGATATCACTACCGATGTTGGTTCAGAGATTGGCGGCGATCACTTTATAGTTTCCGGTGGAGCCGGCCCAGATAGTCCTCTCGTCATCTACGGTGATACCAGCCAAGACGGTGTTTGGTATTCCGGTCACTCGTTCGATCGACTGGGCCAAGAGTTTGGTGACAAACCATTTGATATGTTCCCACACTTACCAGATGGTCAGAACGAGGATAATGAATGGGTATTCCCACTCGCTAATCCATACAACTTTGCTGGTCACGATATCATCGATGCTTCACAGCTATTTGCCGGTGTTTCTGATCAGGATATGCCAACCGTTGGCTTTACTGCTTACGGTGGCGCAGGCAACGACCTGATTATAGGTAGCCAAGCAGGTGATCATCTAGCAGGCGGTTCGGGTAACGATACTATCTTGGGCCAGCGTGGTGTCGATCATATCTACGGCGACAGTGGTATTAACGTCAATATCTTTACCAGAGCCCTAGATATAACAGCGACTGATACCAATCCTGCACCTTCTATCAATCCTAACTTAGGTTCTAGTGATCAAACCTTTGCGCCAGTTCGAATTCCATATCCAGTCAGTGACAACTTGATCGCAGGTCAGGACACATTGCAAGGCGATGGACGTGTAGATGGCATAGATGACGGCATAATTGATAGTCAAAATATCATATTTGGTGACCATGGTGAGGTTCTGCAGTTTGTTCACGATCCAAATGAGCCAGATCTAGATGCGCTGGTACCAATCCCAGTGGGTGTTTTACCTCTATTACAGAAAATCCAGACCACTGAACTCAACACAGTGCTAGAAATCAATGCGCTGTCACCTCAAAACGGCGCAGATGACATTATCTACGGTACATCCATTGCTGATGTACTAATTGGTGGTTCTGGTCACGACATGATTGATGGTCGCGAAGGCGATGATCTGATCTTTGGTGATATGGTAAGCCTCACCCGTATGGCCGGTGAAGATGGCGTTGTTATCGACGATATTCTTAATGCACGCTTCCAGACCCTGGCTGGCACCTTGATTTACGCGCGTACTGACCGAGATCTTCCTGATGGTGTCGATCCTCTCTATGCCTACGGCGATGGTGCTGGTCAAACACCATTGAGCGGTGAGTCTTCTGGTCGATTATTAACTGACGGTTTACTTCGAGATTACCGTGATCCTAATGGTCCACAATGGTGGGCTGAATATGAGACCGATTACGCTGAATATCATAACTTTGCCATCGATTCAGGATTAGAAGGCGTCGGTAGCTTCGGTAATGATTATATTGCCGGTGGTGCAGGGCATGACACCATCTTTGGTCAACTCGGCCACGACATTATCCAAGGTGATGGTTCTATCGATAGCGCTGTCGCTGCCGAGGCCCATATAGGCGCTGCAAGAGAAAGAATGGGAGCGGAAGACCCAGTAGGCCCACTAACCGTTATCGCTAGCACAGAGCTTGCTAGTGACGGAGAAGATTATATCGAAGGTGGTGGCGGTAAAGACGTTATCTTCGGTGGCTTAGGTCAGGATGACCTTGTTGGTGGTTCTTCAACGCACTTTAGCCTTATCACACCAGACCATCGCCCAGATAAAGGCGATATGATCTTTGGCGGAGCCGGCACACAGATTGATAGAAACAACGGCTTTAATGTTGCTGCTAATGGCGACGTTACAGAAGTTGAAAGTATCTCAAATGAAGACCGCCATAGCCGTGATTCAGATACCATTGTGGGCGATAACGGCGACATCATCAGACTTGTAGGTGTCGACGGAATCGATGTAAACAGCTTAGGTAACTACGATTACCTTGAATACAATTACGATCAGAATATTACCGATGAAGTTGACCGTGGCGATGAACGTATTATCGTTCGCGGTGTACGCCTACTGGATTACACCCCTGGCGGTGCTGACTTCAAACCTGAACTATTCGAGTTAGAAGACCCAGGCGATCCTGCATACCGTGAAATGTTTGGCGATTCAGTTCATAACAGCATATTCGCCAAAGTGGATATTGGTGGTAATGATGAGATCCACGGTGGTACTGGTGATGACTTTATCTACCTAGGCGGTGGTAACGATATCGCCTTCGGTGATGCTGATGATGACGATATCATCGGTGGCTGGGGATTTGATTGGATCTCCGGTGGTACAGGTATCGATGGAATTTTAGGTGATGATGGTCGCATCTTTACCAGCCGTAATACTGCTACAGAGGGTAGAGAAGAAAGCCTTTACGGTGTAGAACTACTGCTTGATAGAGATCCTGACACTCGTACGAGTCAAGGTAACGTCCTAAATGAGTTCATCTACACACCTGGACAGGTACAGACAGAAACTATCAATATCGAGTTCGAACTGAAAAAATCAGTCGATCTAACCCCATTCGATCTAGCGCCAGGTATTGATGATCCATTCTTCAATCCAATCTTTGCAGACGACATCATCTTCGGTGGTCTAGGTAAAGACTTTATCCATGGTGGTGCAGGTGATGATGCGATGAGTGGTGCTGAGGCGCTGCCTGAGTCCTACGCGCCTGTGATCGATGATAATCTTGAAATCGAATATCTAATCCGAACTGACTTCAGTCGACCTTACAATCCAAATGACATCTTGCTGTTCGGTGATGACACAGATCCATGGAATGCGCCTAAACCAGTGCAAAGCAGATTGGGTGAATTCTATCTCTACGATGAATACGATCCACGTCGTCTAATCTTGTTCAATCATGATGACAGTGTTTGGAAAGATGATGCTGTAAGCCCTGACGGTTTAAGACATTACTTCCTAAATGCAATGGATAACGAAGGTGCAACAGAAGCCGGGTACATTGAGTTCGCTCCAAATGGCACACCAATCGGTGATCTAGTAGATCGTGAAAGCGACGGTGATGATGTTCTATTCGGTGATCTAGGTAATGACTGGATTGTCGGCGGAACTGGTCGCGATCATATCTACGGCGGTTGGGGTAACGACCTCATGAACGCCGATGATGTAACCGGTGGTTCCGGCACAAGTTATGACCAAACCAACGGTCTGAATGATGCACCTGACACCCATATCGTTTATGAAGATCGTGTCTTTGGTGGTGCAGGTCTGGATATCCTCATCGGTAATACCGGTGGCGATCGCTTAATCGACTGGGTAGGCGAATATAACTCCTACATTGTACCGTTCGCACCATTTGGTATCGCTACGGTAAGTCGTCAAGTTCCACCTCATTTATATGACTTCCTCTGGGCACAAGCGGCGAGCGATGGTGCAGATATCACCCGTACAGCCGATATCGGCACTCAAAACTCCACCAGCAGATACAGTAACGTCGCGCACCTACAGGCTGAACCATACGGTGAAATGGGTCTAATCACTCAGAAAGATCACGGTCTATGGCAGGATCAGACTGGTGGCCCAACTGATCCGCAACCTGGCAATATCCCAGGCGGTCGTCGTGATGTACTTCGCAGTGCTGATTTTAATGACGGCTTAAATAGCCAGTCACAAGGCTTCTTCACTGACAGTGGTAGTTTCGAGGTACAATCTGGTAGCTTGAGCGTTGCTGCTGATTCACTCGGTGGTGATGCCGCAAGTGTCTTCTATATCGACGACGCACTTCCTAGCTATTTCGAAATCACAGCAACTGTAAGTTCAGAGAAACCTACAGGTGGTTGGAAAGCAAATGCTTATCTGATCTTCGATTATCAAGGCCCAGAAGACTTCAAATTTGCCGGCATCAATGTCTCCAACGACAAATTTGAAATGGGTCGTAGAACAGCAGATGGTTGGATAGTTGATGTTCAATCTCCGGTACAAGTAAAACCTGATCGTAACTACAACTTACTCCTCGCAATCAACGGTACAACAGCAACCTTGGTGGTTAATGGCAGCGAGTACTTTACTCATACCTTTGACCCTAGAGTCGATCCTGATGGCTTTGTATACGGTTTGAATAGTGGATTAGTCGGTGTAGGTTCTGATAATGCCCGCGGCACCTTCGATAATGTGGCTGTTCAGGTACTACCACCAGAAATCACATTTGAAGTTACAGAAGGATTTAGCGCCGGTACTAATAACTTAACATTCGAACCAGTCGATGCAGCTAACTGGACTGTTCTTAACGGCACTTATACAGGAACTGCAGATACTAATGAGCACGTCATTAGCTTGGTTGATCTCGGACTCAGCAACGGTTTTGATGTTTCTTCTGTTCTAGAACTAGCAGCAACACTAAATACCGAAATTAATGGTGGCATCATCTTCGATTACTATGGCGAGAATGATTTCAAATTTGTCGCTCTGGATGTAGATAGCAATGCTCTGGTTGTAGGTCACCACACAGAAGCGAGTGGTTGGGTCGTCGATGATAGCTATGAAGTTTCTGGCGATCTGCAAGCTGGCGATGATTATGATATCGATCTCTCATTCAAAGGCCTTACAGTCACCGCAACGCTTAGCGAAGCTGGATCTGAATACGACATTGCACGAGTCGACTTTGCATTCAATGCCCAAGTATTGGACGGTCGCTTTGGTCTTTACAGTAAAAATGGCGAAACTACATTCGATGATGTGGTTGTACGCACCGATGACCCCGAGCTTGAACAGCCAGTTCAACCAGAACTGACTATCAGTGACTTCGAACTAATAGAAAGAAACAGTGGCGCATCTGCTGCGATCCTAACGGTCAGCCTTTCTGAAGCGCTCACCGAAACTGTTACTGTCAATTACAGTACCGCAGATGGAACCGCGACCTTAGGCAATGGAGACTATCAAGCGACCTCTGGAACGCTAACCTTCTTGGCCGGTGAAACCAGTGCTGATATTACGGTTCAGGTTTATGGTGATACTAACGAAGAGAGCGATGAATACTTCACTGTAGAGCTATCCGATGCTTCTGGCGTTGTAATTGGTGATAGTTCAGGGGTGATTACCATTACAAACGATGATCAACCGGCAACTAGCACACCTGAGCTATCAGTCAGTGATCTGTCAGTCAACGAAGGTAACAAAAAACATAAAAATATCAGCCTAACCGTTAATCTCTCTTCTGCACCGACTGAATCCGTCAGCGTAAACTGGAGCACTGCAGACGGTACCGCAACACTTTCTGATAATGACTATCAAGCCGCATCAGGCACACTAACATTCGCTGCTGGACAGACCAGCGCAACGATTAACTTACGAGTCTACAGTGACCGCTCAAGGGAAAGTGATGAAACCTTCACTGTTAACTTTAGTAATCCAAACGGAATAGAACTCACTGATAATCAAGCTGTGATCACCATTTTGGATGATGACAATAGAATGGAAGCTAAACATAGCGCTCCAACATCTATTGAAAACCCAACAGTGGTAACAGACGATCAACTAGCACCAATCGTTGATGAAGCGATTAGCCGCTGGATAGACACCGGTGAGCTTAGTACAGAACAGCTTGAAACATTGCAATCCATCGATGTTCGTATTGAAGATCTAGAGGGTAACACGCTAGGTGAAGCTCAAGGGGCTGATACCATTGTGATTGACATTAATGCAGCAGGCTTTGGCTGGTTTATCGATAGCACCCCAGAAGAAGACAGCGAATTTATCGTTAAAACATCTGAAAGCTCACTACGTGCTATCGGTAACGATGAAGCTGCCCAATCAATGGATCTACTCAGTGTTGTTTCTCATGAGATAGGCCATCTACTTGGCTTCGATCATGATACAACCGAACATTCAGAATTGATGGCCGAGCATTTGATTACCGGTATTCGTCTACTTCCTGATAGTCACGATGACTCCGAAGACTTCCATACAACCATTCTGGCAGCAGATGAATTGCATGGAACTGAGGTTGCACACCTTGCCTTGAGTGGCCATCAATTGCTCAACATGATGGTTCCTGAGGATATCCCTGGTATCGAACAGATCAAATCAGAAAGCACGGTAGCGGCTAAGGATATTGCTTTCACTAAAGGTAATACTCAAAGCGCAGGTGATCTAATTGGACTATCATTCACGCAGACTGATCATGACGATGATGAGCTAGAACTTCCATTTATTGATTTCAGTGATTCGGATAATGATGGCTCAGATAATGTTTCTGAAACGGATAATGCAGATACAAGTTTTGTATCAGAATGGTTATTCGATGATAGAGAATTACCGGAAGAGGTGGAAGGTAGTTTTGGTAAACCGATGATTGGTTGGGGCAACTCACCTGTAGCGCCAAAATCCAGCAAGAAATAACTGTTACATTCAGTATTACAAAAGCTATTTATCTAATTGTTTTAAAATAACTATTGGATAAATGGCTTTTTGTTTTTTGAGAGCTTTAAGATCCACGTCTATACTTTTTCTACAGCTAAGAATTCTAAACAGATACAGCAAAAAAATTGATAGCCAAATACTCTGTTTAGTTTGTGGGGGCTGATAATGTTTCATAAATCAGCTGTTGGCATTCAACTCCCTTAACCTCTACCAGTGCGCTTAGTCCATGTTAGGAAGGTTATATTGTGGGAACCGACGAATACCGAATCGAGCAACCAGAGGATGGTAGCCGAGATAAATCAGAAGCATCCGCCGTTTCTGACACATTTCTAAACCCTAATCACTGGGCCAAGCTCACACAAACAACCTCGCGAGAAGCCTACGTATCGACATGGCTTGCACTTCAATGCCAGTTGATCGAAGAAGTACATGCTGGCGTTGTAGTTATGGGCGAGCCAGAAGAAGGACCATATACCCCAATCGCTCATTGGCCAGAAGATAGCGAAGCTAGTTTTGATATGACAGTCGTGGCCGAGCTCGCTATGAGCGAAAGAAAAGGCTCAGTCAGATCAAGCAAATCATCTCATCATCACACATCGCTAGCTTACCCTTTACTGGTTGATGAACAGCTTTGCGGCGTGGTTGCTCTCGAAGTCAGCGAACGAAATCAAAGACAATTAAGTCTGGTTATGCGCCAACTCCAATGGGGCTGTGCATGGCTTGAAACGCTCGTTCGACAAACCACGCTAACTTCTAAAACCCGTTTAGCTTTGGCCCTTGAGTTAGTTGCAGTCAGTTTGGAATCCAAGCGTTTTCATGCCGCAGCGACCGCTTTTGTTACAGAACTAACATCCTGTATGGATTGTGAATGGGTAGGTATTGGTTTTTTAAAAGGTAAGCACATTAAATTGAGTGCATTTTCTCATAGCGCGGAATTTGAAGAGAAAAATAACTTAATGCGTCTGATCGCCAGAGCGATGGATGAAGCACTCGATCAACAAGCGCTATTAGTCTATCCAGCGCCTTCTGATACGTCCCCACGGGCACTCAGATCTCATGAAGACCTCGCAAGGCAAGATAGTGTCGGCCATATCTGTACGATTCCGATGGGAAATGCGGGTGATCCGATTGGCGGACTGACATTGGCCAGAGCTAAAGGCCAGAGTTTCACAGAAGATGAGATCGATTTCTGTCGGTATGTTGCGCTGCTCGTTGGCCCTGTATTAGATGCACGTAGAAGAGATGATCGCTGGATCGGCAGTAAGATGTGGGACTCGCTGACAGATACATTGCCGCTTTTTGTGCGAGAAGGACATACCGGTTTAAAACTCGCCCTTATTTCTACAATCTTCCTTGCTGTGTTCCTCAGCATTGCCGATGGAACCTACCGGGTATCTGCCAATGCCAGTTTAGAGGGCTCTATTCAACGCGCGATCACCGCCAAATTTACGGGTTACATATCAAAATCTGATATCAGAGCAGGTGATATCGTACAAAAAGGTGATCTTCTGTTTGCCATGGAAGATAAAGATCTGAAGTTAGAACGCGTTAAATGGAACAATCAAAAACAGCAGAGACAAAGGGAATATGTAGAAGCCCTAGCCAATGGTGATCGTGCACAGATGCGGATCCTCCGTGCCCAGAAAGATCAGGCGGATAGCCAGATAGCACTGATTGATACCCAGCTAAATAGAACAGCGGTCACAGCCCCCTTTGATGGTGTCATCGTCAGTGGTGATCTGAGTCAGATGTTAGGCGCGCCTGTAGAGCGAGGACAAGTGTTATTCGAGTTGGCGCCACTGAATAGCTATCGTGTCATTTTAAAAGTGGATGAGCGTGAATACTCTCAAGTCAAAGAGGGGCAGTTAGGCTCATTAAAACTAGCAAGCATGCCAAACCAGCTTTTGGATATGGTAATCGTTAAGAAAACACCTGTAGCGATTGCAGAGGATGGGCGTAACTATTTCCGAGTAGAAGCCTATATAGATGGAGGAATAGAAAGATTAAGGCCTGGTATGGAGGGGGTCGGCAAAGTAAATATAGAGCAGCGTAAACTAATCTGGATCTGGACCCACGAGTTTACAGAATGGGTAAGGTTTACAGTTTGGTCTTGGTGGCCGTAGGCGGAGAAGACTATGGCTGACAATCTATACAGTTCAATGTGGTACCGCGTAGCAGAGCTGAAACCACATATTCGTAGCCACACTCAAATCAATCGACATGAGTACCGTGGTCAGATCTGGTACATCATTAAGGAGCCATCGTCTGGGCAATATCATCGTTTCACCCCAGCTGCCTATCACTTTATAGGCTTGATGGACGGAGAGCGCACCGTAGACCAGATTTGGCAACTATTGGCTAAACAGCTGGGAGATGACGCACCTACACAAGATGAAACGATGCAGTTTCTCAGTCAGCTTCATATCGCAAATGTTCTCCAGACTGATGTAATTCCAGACAGCGAAGAGTTATTTAACCGCCACCAACGTCATGAAAAGGTTAAATGGAAGCAAAGGCTCATGTCGCCTTTAGCGCTTCGCTTTCCCTTATGGGATCCAGATAAATACTTAGCCAGAACACTGTATTTAACCAAACCTTTGTTTGGCCTTGGTGGTTTATTAATCTGGCTAAGCGTAATTATCGCTGGTGCTGTCCAAGCAGGTATTCATTGGTCCGATTTAACTGAAAACGCTATTGATCAGGCCATTACTTATAACAATATATTTTTACTTTGGCTGATCTACCCATTAGTTAAGGCCTTACACGAACTCGGGCATGCTTATGCGGCAAAGGTGTGGGGCGGTGAAGTCCATGAGATGGGCGTCATGTTGTTAGTTTTGATGCCCATACCTTACGTCGAGGCATCATCCGCAACCGCATTCCCGGAAAGGCATAAGCGCGTCGTAGTCAGCGCTGCAGGCATAATGGTCGAGCTGTTTTTAGCATCTATCGCTATGTTTGTTTGGTTAAACGTTGAAGCTGGCATCGTTAGAGCCATTGCATTCAATGTCATGCTGATTGGTGGTGTATCAACGCTGTTCTTTAACGGTAATCCATTACTGCGGTTTGATGGCTATTACATCATGTCAGACCTTATAGAGATGCCTAATCTGGCAACCCGCTCTAAAAAATATCTGGCATACTTAACTCAAAGATACCTATTTTCCGTTACCGATCAGCACTCACCAGCAGAACGCGGTGAAAGAGGGTGGTTAATCTTCTACGGGATCGCTTCTTTCGCTTATCGGATGTTTATCATGTTCGTCATCATCTTATTTATAGCGGGCGAACTATTCTTTATCGGTGTGTTGTTGGCTATCTGGGCGATAACAACCCAGTTGGTTCTGCCTTTATTCAAGATGCTGGATTTCTTATTTACCCATTCACGTCTCAAGCATAAACGATCCAAGGCCATTACTTATTCAGCTGTAGGGCTAGCCGGTTTGTTTATCATGCTATTTGTTATTCCAGCGCCTTCTAAAACCCTTGCTGAGGGCGTTATCTGGCTACCGGAAAAATCCCATGTTCGAATGCAAGTGGATGGTTTTGTTGAAGAACTATTGGTTTACCAAAATACGATCGTTCAGGAGGGTCAGCCATTAATTCAATCTCACGATCCCTTTCTTGAAGCTCAATCGGTGCTTCTTAAAGCACAAAGAAGGGAGTTAGAAGCACGTTTAGTGCAGTTACAGTTTGCCAATCGCTCCCAAGCGCTGGTGATTAGAAAAGAAATTGAAAGCCTTGAGGCAGAGCAAAGCAGAATTCAAGAACAACTTGAGTCCCTCACCGTCTACAGTGGTGCGACAGGTTTGTTTATTGTTCCTTCAGCGATCGACTTGCCCGGACGATTTATGAACCGAGGCGATATTATTGGTTACGTACTCGAACCTACAACCACACGTATCCGAACGGTTGTCAGTCAAAATCAAATCGGACTAGTAAGGAATAGAACTGAAAAAGTAGATGCATGGATAGAGAGTGCAGACAAACTTCCGCAAGAAGCAAAGATAGAGAGAGAGGTACCAGGAGGAATTTTCAAATTACCGTCTAAAGCGTTAGGCAGCACCGGAGGAGGTAAGTTTCCTGTCGATCTCAGTGACCCAGATGGCTTAAAAACGTTAGAACGTTTCTTTCAATTTGATCTGCTTCTCCCAGATATTGAAGAGATAGGAAATATAGGAGGTCGTGTAAATGTGCGATTTGATCATGGTTACGAGCCATTGGCTTTTCAATGGTACAGACAACTCAAACAGTTGCTGTTGAGTCGTTTTGAAATCTAGCGCCTCACTTCGACCTGGTGTAATTCTGGGGCATTACCCTCAGAAGGCCTCCTGCCAAAGCAGCAGGCTGGACCGTATTGCTTCGCAAATAGAAGGGAGCTTGCGTCAGCTTGTCCCTGAGTTAAAAGAGAAACACTTCGATAGTTTTATCACGCAAGTTAACTGTCATTCAGAGCCATTAACGGCAATGAGCGATGAACAGCTGGAAAATGTATGTAGAGAACTAAAGGAATCTCTAAGTGTAGGTGGGCTGACTGATGATTCGACCGCCCACTGCTTTGCCCTTATTCGTGAGGTTGCTGAAAGAACCTTAGGACTTAGGCATTTTAATACCCAACTAATGGGTGGCTGGGCCATGATTAAAGGCAAGATAGCCGAAATGCAGACAGGTGAAGGTAAAACATTAACAGCAACACTGCCTGCGTGCACAGCTGCCCTAAGCGGAATTCCTGTGCATATCATTACAGTTAATGATTACTTAGCACAAAGGGATTCAGAATGGATGGGGCCGATCTATAAAAAACTAGGCCTTAGCGTTGGTTTAATTAGTGAAGGGATGACACCTGAGCAACGCCGCAGTGCATATGAATGTGATGTCACTTACTGCACCAATAAGCAACTTGTATTCGACTATCTTAAGGATCGAATAGTTATGGGCCATAACAGCGGACGCCTCCGGTATGAATTGGATGATCTCTGCAATGATGGAAAGCAGCAGGGCAATGTTCTGCTAAGGGGATTATGTTTCGCCATTGTTGATGAAGCCGATTCTGTCTTAGTAGATGAAGCTAAAACGCCCCTAATTATTTCGAAACAAACCGACAATCACAAAGAGTCGCAGATCTACGAACAAGCTTTGGAGATGGCTGCCGAACTGGAGCCTACGGAAGACTTTAAGCTCATAGATCAAGAACGGGCCATTGAGCTTACCAAGAATGGTAAAGCCAAACTTGATAGCTTTGGCGATACCTTAGGTGGCTTATGGAGAGGTAAAAAAAGGCGCGAAAATATAGTTAGGCAAGCACTGAGCGCTTTAAATTATTTTATCAAAGACACTCATTATCTGGTTAAAGACGGAAAAGTTCTGATTATTGATGAATATACAGGTCGTGTTATGCCCGATCGATCATGGGAACAAGGGCTTCACCAACTGATAGAAGCCAAAGAAGGTTGCCCAATATCTTCACAACCAGAGACATTAGCACGCATAAGCTACCAACGCTTTTTTAGACGCTACCTGCACTTAGCTGGCATGACCGGTACTGCAAAAGAGATCACCGGTGAGTTATGGGCTGTGTACGGTTTGGGCACTATGGTCATTCCATCAAATAAGCCACAGATCAGAAAGAACATGGGGTGGCGAGTGTACGTAAATAATGACCTTAAAAACAACGCCATACTAACTCGAATTTATCAGATGAGAACTGAGGGTAGACCGGTTTTGGTAGGCACACGGTCTGTAGCAGCATCTGAAAATCTTAGTGAGTTATTACAAGAGCTCGATATACCACACAAAGTCCTGAACGCACGGCAGGACCTGAATGAAGCAGAAATCATCGCCCAAGCAGGCATGAAAGGTCGTGTAACTGTCGCAACTAATATGGCTGGTCGTGGTACAGATATCCATTTAGAAGAAGGCGTTGTCGATTTAGGCGGCCTGCATGTCATTGCAACAGAACAACATGAAGCCAGCCGAATTGATCGGCAGTTATTTGGTCGTTCCGCCAGACAGGGTGATCCTGGAAGTTACGAATATATATTGTCTTTAGAAGATGAAATTATGACTAAATTCAGCCCTAAATGGATTTGGAGCCTACAATCACATACAGCATCCCCTAAAAGCCACTTCAGAAAGATAAGCGTCTTGATCTCACAAAAGATCGCTGAGTATAGGCACGCGCAAGTTAGAAAAGAGCTGCTTCGAATCGATGAACATTTAGGGAATATGTTGTCATATTCCGGCCAACAGGAATAAGGATAATTTATGAAAAGCCTCTTGCTCCACTTGGGAATACTCTTGGCTATAAGCCAAATACCGAGTTCATATGCAGATGATAAATTGGAAGGCTTCGATTGCCTCATTAAGCCTCATTCATTAGCCGATGTGAGTACTAGGGAGCAAGGTGTAGTTGAAGCGCTATTAGTTGATCGGGGCGATCTAATCACTATGGGTCAAGAGATAGCCAAGCTAGACGCAGATATTGAGGAAGTAACGGTTAAATTGGCAAAAGCCAGAGCAAGCATTACAGCTGAGGTATCTGAAAGGAGAGCAGATCTAAACTTCGCTAGTAGAGAGCTTTCAAGAATCAAAGAGCTACATAAAAAGAGAGCAATTTCAGCGCAGCTATTAGATGAAGCTCGCACAAATTATTCTAAAACAAACTTACAGCTTAAACAGGCTATAAACAGACAGGCTATAGCAGAAATTGAGCTAGAACGAGCTGAAAAATTTTATGAAAGAAGAATTATTAGAAGTCCATTAAATGGAATCGTCGTAGATAGAAAGATCTCATTAGGAGAATCCGTAGATAATCGTCCCATTCTTCAAGTCGCTGAAGTAGATCCGCTGAATGTGGAATTGATCGTCCCAGTCGATTTTTACGGGCAAATCACTGTAGGAATGGAAGCTACGGTTCTTCCAGAATATCCCGGAGCTAAAGATCACCCTGCAGAAGTTGCCGTGGTCGATAAGATTGTTGATCCTGCCAGCGATACGTTTGGGGTCCGATTAGAACTATCAAACCCAGGACTGACTATTCCGAGCGGTGTGAGATGCAACATCACATTCAATCCAAATGAACCTGAGGCTATCTCCGCTGTTGATACATCTGAATAGCGCTGTTTGAGCTGGATTTTCAGAATATTTATAAGAGAACATAAGCACAAAGAATAACCAATAATTAAAGGCAAATGACCTGACTAAAGCTTATCTTCAGCTATAGTTATCGAGGGCCACAAAACAATAATTACAAGATGTTCCCTACGGCATAAAAACGGACGTTTCTAACGTTAAAACACTCTGCTGCCGTTTGTGATGATTATTAATGGCCCATTGCCATTCACAAATCAATATCACGGAGGGAATGTCGTGAGTAAGCAATTGTTGTTTTATACAAATGCAGTGCCTGTTTCCAGTACCAAACATCGCGATTGGTCAGTCAAAATCGGTAAAAATTACGAATACGCTAAACTGACCAACTCAGTTCCACTAATGGCTGTAGAATTTCCGAATGCAGCCCAAGAATATCCTATAGTTTTCGCTCAAGCTGGCTCAGATGTACTCCCTGTTGCCATATTAGGCGTATCAGATGAACGAAATATGTTTGTTGATGATGAAGGGAACTGGAAAGCTAAGTATATCCCGGCCTTCGTACGTCGCTATCCTTTCGTCTTTTCGACCACAGACGACGGCGGAACATTGATGCTATGTATTGATGAAAGCTTTACTGGCTTTAATCAGGAAGGTGTTGGGGAACGGTTATTCGATGCGGAAGGGCAAAGAACACAATACCTAAACGGGGTTTTATCCTTTGTCGAAGAATACCAAGCACACTTTAAGCGTACGCAAGTCTTTGCAAATAAACTTAAAGAGTTAGATCTATTTGAACCAATGCAAGCCAAAGTCGCTTTAGATACCGGCCAACAAATGTCTTTGACAGGTTTTTTAGGTATTAACCGCGCAAAACTAAACGCACTACCTGGCGATACGCTATCTGAGTTGGCACAAAGTGGAGAGCTGGAGATGATCTACATCCATCTCCAATCTATGAAAAACTTCTCACTTATGATTGATCTCGCAAAGAGTTCAGACAGCGACGAACTACCAACACCCGTGCCACCGTTAGATGCAAATGAACCTAATGAAGGGGAATCGTTAAATTAAATATACTTAATCGTTAAACGCTCGGGTAAATAAATGTTCTTCAGAACCAGGGGCGGGGATATAAAGGGCTGCAGGACGGCCTTTCCCGCCTTCAGGTTTACCTTCTCCTACCTCTTTTAATAGTTCGGCATTAGCCATACGACGTCTAAAGGATTTCTTCTCTAGTTTTTTATCCATCAGGATTTCAAAGGCCTGCTGTAATTGCGTCAGTGAAAAAGGCGCTCTAATAATATGAATGGGCAGCACAGTATAGGCGGTTTTATTCTTCAGCCTTTCCCTGGCAGTATTGATTAGAACATGGTGATCAAATGCAAGGTCTAGCCCTGAAATCTCGTTAATCGGCCACCATTGGGCATCTGAAACGGCTTCAACAAAGCTTTCTGTTGGTGCATAAGGAATTAAAGCCATATACAGCGTAGTCACAGACCAGCCACGGGGATCACGTGATGCATTACCAATAGTACTGACTTGCTCAAGATGCGGTGCATTTACGCCTGTTTTACTCAAAAGCTTACGTTTAGCCGTAATCTCAATAGTTGAGTCTTCTTTTAAGTCTACAAAACCACCGGGTAGAGACCATTTTCCAACTTCTGGAACTTGAGCACGCTGAACGAGTAAGATCTTTAGCTGATTTTCATGCAATGTATAAATAGCGACATCTACCGAATAGATCGGAATATCAAATTGCTTAGTATCGTACTGACTTAAGTAAGCTTGATCTTCAGTAAATTTCATAATTTCTTAAAAACTCGCAGCAAAAGTTGACTTTGGTGGCATAAAGCCAATAATAAAAGGGCGTAGCAAAATACGCAACACAGATTCTGATGGGAAAGACCTGTCAGCTAACATATAACGGCAAGGAGCTTGCTGTATGCAAAATAGATATGACTTTGCGGTCTTTATTGGCCGATTTCAGCCTTTTCACAATGGACACTTACAGGTAGTGCGCGAAGGATTAGCCGCGGCGGATAAACTTATTGTATTAATCGGTTCTGCTTGGCAGGCAAGAAATCCACGAAACCCATGGAATCACTTCGAACGAGAACAGATGATCAGGGCATGCCTGAGCGAAACAGATAACGAACGATTAATCTGCTTACCTCTAATGGATGTTCCTTATAACGATGATCTTTGGGTTCGAAATGTGCAAGCCACAGTAAATGGCTCGGTTACTGCACATCACACCAAGCCACATCAACCTGCTTCGATTGCTTTAATTGGACACAAAAAAGACCACACTGGTTTTTACCTGAACCTTTTCCCTCAATGGAAAAACATTAGCGTTGAAAACTATGCAGGGATTAGTGCAACTCCAATTAGAGAGCAATATTTTAGCCCATTAATCAATGAGTTACTTAAAACTAGTAATAACGAACTTTTACCTAGTTCGATTAGTAAGTGGCTAAGTGATTTTGCTGATAGCAATGAAGCCTACCAACAAATCGCTGATGAAATTGGCTTTGTACAAAAATATAAACAAGCGTGGGAAGCAGCCCCGTATGCACCGACATTTGTTACAGTCGATGCTGTTGTAATCCAATCAGGTCATATTCTTCTGGTAGAAAGAAAGGCAAATCCAGGGAAGGGGTTATGGGCCTTACCGGGAGGATTTGTTGATCAGAATGAACGTCTTTTAGATGCTTGTTTACGAGAGCTTCGTGAAGAAACTCGATTAAAAGTACCAAGCCCTGTGCTTAAAGGATCGATAAAACGTCAAGAAGTGTTTGATGAACCTAACCGTTCTGCCAGAGGCCGAACCATAACACACGCTTTTCATATTGATCTAGAACCAAACTCTGCGCTTCCTAAAGTCAAAGGAAGTGACGATGCCAAGTATGCTCGTTGGATTCCTCTAGGTGATTTAAAGCCAGAAGAGATGTTTGAAGATCACTATTTCATAATCCAAGAACTACTCGGAACAAGCTAAAAACAAACGAATTTATACATAGAAAATAATTGTTGATTTATAAGTGGCTATAGGCCACTATGTAGTCATTAAGTGATTGCAAATCACTTAAATATTCAAAATAGGTGAGCAGGGATTCTGCTTACTATGAGTAAAACAGTATTGGATAGACCGATGCTGTCACACATAAGACAGGAGGAACTCCGTCATGAAAAACCTAATACTTAATACAGATTCCTACAAAACGTCACACTACGTTCAATATCCTCAAGGTACAGAATTCGTATCTAGCTATATTGAATCTCGCGGTGGTGTTTATGCTAATACGATTGTATTTGGCCTTCAGGCATTCATAAAAGCCTATCTAAGCAAGCCTGTCACGAAAGAAGATATAGACGAGGCGGAGGTAGTTCTTACAGCGCACGGCGTTCCTTTTAACCGTGATGGCTGGGAATATATTTTGAGTGCCTACGATGGTTATCTACCTCTAGAGATTCAGTCAGTACCAGAAGGCACGTTATTACCGACCAATAACGTTATGGTTCAGGTCAAAAATACCGATCCTAAATGTGCATGGTTAACGAGTTATATAGAAACAGCATTACTAAGGGCCATTTGGTATCCAACAACCGTAGCGACAGTCTCTAAAAGCTGTAAAGAGATTATCAAAAGGTACATGGAAGAAACTACTGATAGCACTGATGGTCTTACATTTAAGTTACACGATTTCGGTGCCAGAGGCGCAAGTTCAGAAGAATCTTCAGCGCTAGGCGCAGTTGCTCACTTAGTGAATTTTATGGGCACTGACACAGTATCAGGCTTATTAGCAGCTAAGCGTTATTACGGTGCCGATATGGCTGGATTCTCGATTCCTGCAGCAGAACACAGCACAATCACAAGCTGGGGCAAGCCAAATGAATCAGCAGCCTATAAAAACATGCTTAAACAATTTGGTGGTAGAGGTAAGCTACTGGCCGTAGTAAGTGACTCATACAATCTATGGAATGCCATCGATAATATCTGGGGTGATGAACTCATCGAAGATGTTAAGAATATGGAAGGAACATTAGTTGTTCGCCCAGACTCTGGTGATCCGGTTGAAATCGTTTCAGAAACGATTGAGCGTCTAATGGCCAAGTTCGGTAGCCGCTATAACAGCAAAGGTTACCGAGTGTTACCAGATTGCATTAGAGTCATACAAGGTGACGGTGTAAATCTAGAATCTATTGCAGCTATTCTAGAGGCATTGAAGATTCGTAAGATAAGTACCGAGAATATCGCTTTTGGTATGGGTGGTGAGCTTTTACAAAAAGTAAATCGCGATACCCAGAAGTTTGCGATGAAGGCATCAGCAATACAGATCAATGGAGAATGGCAGGATGTATATAAAGATCCGATCACTGATCCAGGCAAACGATCTAAACGAGGACGCTTAGCGCTTATTAAAAATGCTAATAACAATTTCTTAACCATTCGAGAAGATGAACTAGGTGCAATGAACAATGAACTAATCACTGTTTATCGCAATGGTGATCTTTTAAAAGAATGGTCCTTTGAAGAGATTCGTGAACTAGCAGAACAACAGTCCTAATATATTTCTATCTACTTACCGAAAGAGCAGCGTGCGCTACGTTGCTCTTTACGGTACTTAGCTCCCAAATTTTCATTTTGCGAAGCTCTCCGCGCAATAATTTTAGCTCCGCATATAAGGTTATATGTTCAATATGCATCTACACAAAGTAGGCGATAAGCATAGCTACATACACAAACATCCTATTTAACATAATATATATTATGCGTATTTATAAATTAAGCAATGATGGGGCTTATGAACCTTGCAAGCACTTGCTTATAAATAGACAAAAGCAGCTATAAAGAGCTCAAATTTGATAGAAATATAAAGCCAGAAAGCACTAATGATATTACCGCCTCAATGCTTTAATTTGCAGCGATAAGCACCTGGCTCTCAACTAGATAAAGGATTTGATTGCGATACAAAATTGGAAGCATGAGAGAAAAATAAGGCAAGCAATCTATGAATGTGTAATGGGTATTTCAGCTGATTGGTAGCTACACAATAGCGCTGGATGAAGGTTTATGAGCTCGCCTGTCACATCGGACTCGACGATTAAAATGGATGGCTCTGGTGCCATGCAATGCATTTTAGCCAGAACCTCATAAGGCTGGTATTTATGGAGCTTGCAGCTGTTGGATTCGTATAGATCAGCATCAAGCATAACGCTATCGCCTACGGAAATTTCATTCCAAAGAAACTCGGTTTCTAGGTGCAGCTCTGTAAAGTCCAGTACGCTCATATCGGCAACCTCGTTTAAGAGAGTTACCTTAAGCTTGGACGATGTTGTGACGAATTGCGAGGTGAACTAGCTCAGAATTGTTACTGATTTTAAGTTTTCTGAAGATATTTGTGCGATGAGCGTGAATGGTTTTAGGGCTCAAAAACATCTCTTCAGCGACAATAGCCACTGTGCGACCCTCAGCCAGCAACGAAAATATCTGCAACTCACGCTTTGTAAGACTACCTAGAGATGATTCGCCTGAAGAGTCCCCATTAATCCGAGAGCGAATCTCTTCGGTAATATACTCCTCACCCTTATGGATAGCCTTTACGGCCTCTAAGAGTTCATCAGGAGCGCATCTTTTAGTTAAAAAGCCTTTGGCGCCAGCATTTACTACGTGGGCAGGAAAAGGATCTGTCTCCATTGCAGTTAATACAAGCACCTTTGCTTTTGGATCCCGAGAGATAATACGTCGAATTGCTTCAAGGCCACCATTAAGATTATTAGAAGCCGTCTCTTCAGAACTTGAATCTGCTGGCATATTCAGATCCATAATCACGACATCAGGCTTATATTGTGAGTACATCTCACAAGCTGATTGACCGTTATCCGCCTCCCCTACAATTTCAATGCTTTCGTCAGATATCAGCAAGCGCTGAAATCCAGCCCTAACCAAAGGGTGATCGTCTACAAGCAAAATCTTAATTGGGGTCGACATACTCGCTTCCTAATAACCAGGTTGCCAATAGATATTTAAGCTGAAGTTTCCGGCCTAATTATCTGATTTATATTTATTTATTATTCTATATATCACTTGAAGGCGCTATTGCATCAGCACCTTTGTATACATCAAAGCTCTCAACATCCATAGCCCCAGCATTTGCAATTTCTTCAACTGGGATGTGTGCAGGCAAAGCAACTAACTCGTCACTATAACCAACGAGTTGGACGCCTTCTTTCTTACAATGCCTAAGCACCTTCTCCAGCGCCTTAACAACCGCCACCTGCCTACCATTAAGCTGTTCGCGCGCTATTCTTGGGTCTTTTGGCTTGCTCGTTACTTGCTTAATTGCATAGCCATCATCATCCAAAAGCTGAATCGTTACATTCTTTAGCTTTTCTTTCAGAAGAAGAGCTTTGGCTTGCTTGAAATCTTGCTCACCATTACAGCACACAGCATCTTGAGGACCACACTGATGCAAAGCATCAATAATTTCTTGATCCTGCGCCGATTCTCTTAAAACTATATCCATTTCAGATATTTACCTATAAATAGATAGAAATTAGTTTACCAGTAGTAAGCACTAGTTTATTAAAGATGCGGCCAGCAAGCCATGAATCAATTTTGCACAAAGCTTAATGAAGATTAACATCGTTAATAATATATAGCATCACTACTTTAGGATTCTAAGATGCCGTTAGCATTTGCTTTAATTTTATTACCTCTAGCTGCAGCTCGGCCTTTTCGCCCGCAAGGGCATCAATTGCCCTGTTAAGCCTCTTATTCTCCTCTTGGAGGGTGCGATTCTCCACTTGAACTTCAATATATTGATCGATATTGGAGCTACCCTCAGACATTATCTCTGCCTGCTTGAGCTCTCTAGTAAGGCGAGATATCTCTGAGTGACTCTCGATAAGCCTTGTTTCGCACTCTGCGATTTTTAGCAGCCCGTCACTCTTCTCATTTGAGAGTCTCTCATTATCTTGCAGCAATCGAAGGCATTGCGCCCTCAGCTCCTTTAACTCACCATGATCAGCAGTAGAGACTTGAGACAACTTTCTAGCCCTGTCAGCAAATTCACTTTCCATTGCGCTTCTTTGTGAATCGAGCTCCTTATTAGCATAAGCAAGCGCTTGCAACCAAAGTTTGTTAGCAGTACTGGCAACAGGCTCTGGAATGCTTGGGTTTCGCTCAGCCTCATCAAGACGCAGCCCGAGCTCAGACCACCAAACATTTAGTGCTTTGTTTATCGTCGTAATTGAACCCGTTCCAATTCGATCTCTAATGTTTTGCTGCGTGGGCTTTATACCTTCACGCAAAAGCTTGTCTGCAGCTTCTTTTACCAAATCCTGCGTATTCTGTTTCATATAATATTCAATATGTATCAAATGATACATATTATTATATCCGCACACTGCTTTGTTTCAAATTTTATATTGCCGGAAACACTAGATGAGCTACGCTAAAAGTAACCCTAACTGCATGATAAGGAAGTACTATGAAAGCAAAAATAGCAATCAACGGTTACGGCAGAATAGGCAGAAATATCCTTAGAGCCTTTTATGAATCCCACTTGAACGACAACTTACAGATAGTTGCCATCAACGACCTTTGCGATCCTCAGGTAAATGCACACCTAACCCAATACGACAGTATTCACGGTCGATTTAGACACGATGTTATTGTTGAGAATGACGCCCTAATCATTAATGGCGATGCCATAAAGGTATTTAGAGAAAAAAACACAAGCACCCTACCCTGGGCTGAGCTTGATATAGACATTGTATTTGAATGCACCGGCCTATTTACCGCTAGAGATTTAGCCTCAAAACACATAGAAGCAGGCGCTAAAAAAGTATTAATTTCAGCACCTTCCAAAAATGCAGACGCATGCGTTGTTTACGGCGTAAACCAAGATACCATTCAGCCTCATCACACCATCATCTCCAACGCATCATGCACAACCAACTGCCTTGCACCATTAGCTAAGATAATTAACAGCCATTTAGGTATTGAATCAGGCTTAATGACAACTATCCACGCTTATACCAATGACCAACACTTAATGGACGCCTTTAGCGGTGACTTATACAGAGCAAGATCAGCTGCTAGCTCCATGATCCCAACCAAGACAGGCGCTGCTGCGGCTGTAGGACTAGTTTTGCCCGAACTAGAAGGAAAACTATCAGGCATGGCCATCCGCGTTCCCACCTCAAACGTATCTCTCGTTGATCTCAGTGCAACAGTAAAGAATCAGTGCTCAGCAGGCGAGTTAAATGATTTGATCCAAAGAGAAGCAGATAAGAACTACACAGGCATCGTTGCATGCAATCATGAACCCCTAGTATCCATCGATTTCAACCATAGGCCTGAGTCCTGTATTTTCGATGCCACCCAAACCATGACACATGAAAATACTATTAAAGTTTTTGCCTGGTATGACAATGAATGGGGCTTCTCAAATCGAATGCTTGATACAGCCCAGCTAATCCACCAAATCTCAAATTAGTACAGCCATAAAAACTAAGCCCTTCATGCTTAGTGAAGGGCTTAATTTTTCCAGCAAATATAACTTTTTAATTATTTAAGATAATTTATCTGCGAGAGATATAAATCTTGCGAGCTACAGCCGTGAGGATTGCTAATTTTAGTTTGTAGCGCCGCTTTTATACTGTCGGGAACCTTATCCACCTCTGTCGCTGTTACAGCCTGGTAGTGCTCCTGCACAAGATAAGTTGGCGAGTAACGTGAAACCTGAATGTAGGTTATTCCTCGCTCAGTGATCGATGCGTAGCTGATTTTGGAATATCGATTCTTATTAATATCACCTGCGATAAAGCCACTATCACAAGCAACTGAAAGCTTTTTGCCAGCCGCAGTTGGTTTAAATACATCAGTAGGATCAGCACCTGCCAACACAGCCTCTACTTTATCAGCGTCACTTAAAGGGCCTTTAGCAGCCTTATTTGTCGCTGTAGGGGAGCCAGGTGACTGAGCAAGATAATCCATATCAAGCGCCTTGATTGCTTGATATCCAATAACACCAGCAACAGCCAGTATAAATATGCCTTTCGGAAGATCTGTCATAATATCTCTGAACTCCCTTTCCTGCGTGTTGTTTATATCCCTCGATGTCATTTAAGTATAGCAATGACAATCTCATTGACTGCACTTATCCCTTAAGCAAAAACAACAAGCCTTATTTAAAGTAAGGCTATTCACTTAATATCGGTAATAATAGACATCAATTCAAACATTTCAAGAACCAAAAAGCCCCGAGACTATAGACTTGAAGACACATTATTAAACACGCATCAAAAAAACCATATAAATCACACGGATACACAGAGCACCAATAAACATGAAAAATAAACAGGTTGATAAAACAGATTAAGAATTGCATTAATTAGCTAGGACTAGGGAGCTTCTTGCAGAATCTCGCGCCACAAAGATAACAACGGACGCAGGTAACGAAAACTAAGCGTTAAATCTATAGAGGAATGAGAGATAAATCTAAGAAAGTGATTACCACAAGTGGTGCCCGGGACCGGACTCGAACCGGTACACTCTTGCGAGCGGGAGATTTTAAGTCTCCTGTGTCTACCAATTTCACCACCCGGGCAGAAGATGGAGGCGCGGGTCGGAATCGAACCGGCGTACACGGAGTTGCAGTCCGCTGCATGACCACTCTGCCACCGCGCCTCAATATTGCTACTTTAGAATTTGGAGCGGGAAACGAGGTTCGAACTCGCGACCCCAACCTTGGCAAGGTTGTGCTCTACCACTGAGCTATTCCCGCTCTGCTGTAACAATGTGGTGCGTATTATAGAGAGCCCCGATTATAAGTCAACACATATTTTATAAAAAAATCTGCTTAATTATTAACCACTTACATCTGTTCAGATAAAGCAGGCCAAGAAGCTCTAAGGTACTGATACATAGACCATAACGTTAATGCTGCTGCTAGATACAGTGCAACGATCCCTGCTATCGAAATTGTCGTGTAAGGCTCTGTAACAATCATGAGCATAATCGCCAGCATCTGCAGGGCTGTTTTTACCTTCCCGATGTAAGAGACAGCCACACTCGCCCTCTGCCCTACTTCTGCCATCCACTCTCGAAGAGCTGATATTACGATCTCTCTTCCGATAATTACGATTGCTGGAATTGTGATCCACCATGACGCATAACTTTCAACTAATAGAGCTAGAGATATAGCCACCATTAACTTATCCGCAACAGGATCCAAGAAAGCGCCAAAGGGGGAGGTTTGATTTAACTTTCTAGCCAAATAGCCATCCAGCCAATCTGTAACACCAGCAACGGCAAATACCACGCCTGTAGCAATAGGTGCCCAGCTATATGGCAAATAGAAAATCAGCACAAAGACAGGGATTAAAACAATACGTAACGATGTAAGTATATTGGGTATATTCATCTGGCATTCAAATATCAGGATGGAGTGCCGCATAGATTTCTTCGGCAATTGTTTTGCTTATGGTAGAGACTTTTGCAATTTCTTCAACACTGGCGCGCTCTACTTCTTGGATTCCACCAAAATGTCTAAGCAGCTCCCTTCTGCGCTTAGGTCCAACACCGGGTATATCCTCTAACACTGAGCGTTTCCTAGCCTTACCTCTTCGAGCTCGATGCCCTGTAATGGCAAATCTATGCGCTTCATCTCGTATGTGCTGAATTAGATGCAACGCAGCCGAGCTACTTTCCAATACTGTTTCTTCACCCGTATCGCCTGAAATCAGCACTTCAAAACCAGCCTTACGAGTAGGCCCTTTAGCTACGCCAATCACTAACACGTCGGATATGCTTAGCTCATCTAGCACCTCCATTGCCTGGGTAACCTGGCCTTTGCCACCATCGATCAACAAAATATCAGGCAATTTTCCCTCGCCTTTCTTTAAGCGCGTGTAACGCCTCAGAAGAGCTTGATGCATTGCTGCATAGTCATCGCCTGGAGTTATCCCTTCGATATTAAAGTGCCTGTAATCCGATTTGAGAGGGCCATTCCTATCGAACACTACACATGAGGCAACGGTTGCCTCACCAGAACTGTGACTTATATCGAAACACTCTAGCCGTTGCGGAACCTCATCTAGGTCTAAAAGGCTTTGCAGCTCTAGATACCGATTATATATATTCTTTTTGTTAGCCAAATAACTGCCTAGCTGCTGTTCAGCGTTGGTATTAGCTAATTTCTGCCATGCCGCTCGCTCACCTCTGACCGTATGAGAAAGCGCAATCTTTTTGTTTGATGATTCTTCTATTGCTTGCTGCAAGCAATCTTTATCGTCAACTTCGCCTGGTAACACAATATATGACGGCATATCGCGCTGCGAACCCAAATACCATTGAGCAACAAAAGCCGAAACAATTTCGCTAGATGTTTCCTCGATAGATACCTTGGGATAGTGGGCCTTACTTCCGATAATTCTTCCTCCGCGGACAAACAGCATATGTATGCAGACCCCACCAGGCTGAACTGAACACCCAATCACATCGGCCTCACCTTGCATGCCAGTCACATACTGCTGCTCTTGTACTTTTTGTAAACTAATCAGTTGATCTCTATATAGCGCAGCCTTTTCAAACTCAAGATCAGATGAAGCATTTTCCATCTGGCTAGCAATTTCATCCATAACCTTGGTGTTTTTACCATCTAAGAACATAGAGGCATGACGGATATCGTCTTGATAATCTTCTTTAGAGATAGCTTTTACACAAGGCGCTGTGCATCTTTTGATTTGATACTGAAGGCAAGGACGCGACCTGTTTTTGTAAAAACTATCGTCGCACTGACGTATCTTAAAAATCTTCTGAAGTAAGTTAAGGCTGTCACGTACCGCCCCTCCGCTTGGGAACGGACCGAAATATTTACCGCTTTTACGCTTGGCGCCTCGGCTAAATCGCACCGCAGGATAATCATCTTTATCTGAAATGAAGATATATGGGTACGATTTATCGTCACGTAGAAGAATATTATAAGGTGGCCGATGCTGCTTAATCAGGTTTTGCTCAAGCAATAACGCTTCGGTTTCACTGTTAGTGATGGTTACCTGAACATCAGCTATCTTCGCAACCAACGCACGGGTCTTTACGCTGAGACCTGAAGAGCGGAAGTAACTAGAAACTCTGTTTTTAAGGTTTTTGGCTTTTCCAATGTACAGAAGCTCATTGTCTGCATCGTACATTTGGTAGATTCCAGGCCTTTTTGTGAGTTGCTTCAAAAAGGCGCTGGCATCAAATATTTCGGCTGGGGTATTTTCTGACACTGCTTACTGTTCTACCTTGGACAATAGCTTACGGTTATCCATGTATTCATGTGTAGCAATTCTATGAATCTCCTGCAGAGTCTCCATAGTCGACTCAGTAATACCCGCCCCTCGTGAAAGCGATACCTCCAGGTAAACACCAATTTCTGCGTAGTAGCAAAGCTGAGCATCTGTACTTTGTGCTTTACGAAGTTTGGTTAAAGAGATTTGTGCACCATTAACCAATATATTATTAATGTCTGATTCTGATAACAGAACATCACGGTTTTGTTCGCTTAAAGGGACGTTATTAACTGCTGATCTAGTCATTGTATACCCTTATTTATAATCCCATCGTGTTGCAGCATACTTTAAGCATTTCAACAGTTGATGTAAAAAGGAAAGTCTTAGATTACGACGAATCGACCGTTCCTTAATTTATCTACTTAAAAGAGCACTGCGCATGGATAACGATATAGACTGGGTTTTAAGCAGCCCTTCTTTGATCAACGTGCCGAATAGCTATATTCCCTTTCATGACCTTATTAGTGCAGATCAGTCCAAATCAGTAGTAGTTAACAGATCAAGATTTATAGCAAGAAACCTTGGCGGATATTACGAAAACATAGTCAACCACATCCTCAACAATGACACCCATATATATGATATTAAAAGAAATATTGGGATTTTTGATAATAAAGTCACTTTGGGTGAACTCGATTTTATAGGCGGTTCATCGACGGGTGACTTCCATCTAGAATGTGCAATTAAATACTATTTAAGAATAGGCTCAGGCACCAAGCTTGAAGATTTTATTGGCCCAGGAAAGAGAGATCGGTTAGATCTTAAATATGAGAGGATGGTCGAACATCAACTTAAAGTATCTAAAACCCCTCAAGGCATCCTAGCGTGTAAAAGCGAAGGCTTATCCCCTGCGATTTTCGTTATGCTAGTACAGGGTTACCTATTTCATCCTTTTGCTGAGTTTGGCTCTGAAATAGAACTTCATCCCACAATCAATCCAAGCCACCTCCAGGGCTGGTGGCTCAGGCTGAATGAGATTAACCAGATTAAAGGCTTAGACTTTTACAGCATTATGCAAAAGCCTTATTGGCTCATTGCTGATCAATCGAATCTTTTGGATTATGAAGAATTAAAGGTTGAGCTATTAAAAGCCGATAGGCCTATCCTAGTGGCTAGATTTGATAAAACAGGAAAAGAAATAGATAGAGGGTTTGTTGTGCCGAACGATTGGTAGGAGGAATTAGCCGGGTTGCTCAATAGAGGTTCCCGGCAAAGCTGAAACTTACTTGTCCGCAGCCGCTGCGTCTTTAGCAATCATATTTTTGATTACTTTAACGCCAACAAATGTACCAATGATCATCGCTGCAACAATCGCAAGACTTGGAGCAACAGAGATTAGGTTATATTTATCCATAGAACTGTCCTAGATATTTTGTAGTAGTAATAAAGAAATATCGGGGGCAATTATATAGAGCCAACAGCCTGTGTCTATCCATCAATGGCCCATAAAAACCATTATAAAATAATGGTTATTTCTTGTTCTCGCTTTCTAAACGCATCAGCAGACTTGAGGTGTCGCAGCGCCCGCCACCCATTTGCTGAACATCCGCGTAAAACTGATCTACCAAAGCCGTAACCGGCAATCGGGCGCCATTCTTTCGGGATTCATCTAGAACAATATTTAAATCTTTACGCATCCAATCAACAGCAAATCCAAAATCATACTCATCCTCAATCATGGTTTGATGGCGATTCACCATTTGCCAAGAGCCCGCAGCACCATGTTGAATTACGTCGAATACCTGAGCTGCATCTAAACCAGCAGCTTTAGCGAAATGAACCCCTTCAGCCAAGCCCTGCACTAGACCAGCGATACAAATCTGATTAACCATTTTCGCTAACTGACCAGAGCCCGCCTCACCTAGTAAACGCGTAGATTTTGCATAACAATCCATAACTGGCTCAACAATAGAAAAGTTAGCAACATTACCGCCTACCATAATACTTAAAACGCCATTCTCTGCACCTGCCTGACCTCCAGAAACTGGAGCATCGAAGAAGCCTACGCCTTGCTCACCTGCCAGCTCCGATAGCTCTCTAGCAACTTCAGCAGATGCCGTAGTGTGATCCACCAAAATGGAACCAGCTTGCATAGTGCTTAACACACCCTGTTCGCCTGATGTTACAGCTCTTAAATCATCATCATTGCCAACACAGGTAAACACGATATCTGCACCCTGAGCAGCCATTGCAGGCGTTAAAGCAAAGCTGCCTTTATAGTCTTCAATCCATGCCTCTGATTTAGCTGTTGTACGGTTGTAAACCGTAACATCGTGACCTGCTTGTGCTAAATGCCCTGCCATCGGGTATCCCATGACACCCAAACCTATAAATGCAACTTTCATTCTTATTATCCCATCTAGATTGAACTGTTTTATTCTTTATAGGCTCAGAGTATAAAGGATGAAACAGCAAACACCATCTCGTACTTTTTAAATCTCTTTTTTGCTATCATCCGGCACTGTATCTATCGAGAGCAATTTATGTCCGTCTTAAAATCAGCACTTATTTCCATTTTTCTTTTTGCGACTTCTGCCAATGCTTTAGCACAAAGCGAACTCTATAAACTGAGTTTTCAAAACACAGATCACGAAACTGTTTCTTTGGCAAATTACAAAGGAAAAGTCGTTCTACTTAATTTCTGGGCGACTTGGTGTCCACCATGCATCAAAGAGATGCCTTCGATGCAGAGGCTACAGGATCATTTTGCTGACCAAGATTTTGAGATTTTGGCGATAAATGCCGGTGAGGATTCTGTATCTGTTTCAAGTTTTTTAATGGAGCTTGATACCGAATTAACTTTCACGATCTTACTCGATGAGAAAAATCGTTCTTTTAATGAATTTGGGATTAAAGGACTGCCGATGACATTATTGTTCGATAAAGAAGGAAAACTGATTGAAACAATTCTTGGCGGGAAAGAGTGGGATCACCCTGAATCCATTGCGTTAATTAGCAAGACGTTAAAATAAGCCATGGATCGATGATCCATGGCTTAAATAACTTATTCAGCCAATACAGCAGCCGCTGCTTGAGCTGCAACACCAATTTTAATTGGTGCCTCCATCTCAGCAAGTGTGTTTTCTAGAGCATCTAGGCACAACATAACATTGCGCTGAGTACATGCAGTACCCATCAAACCGATACGCCATACTTTACCAGCCAACGCACCAAGACCCGCACCGATCTCAAGATTGTAGTTTTTCAGTAGCGCAGTACGCACAGCAGCATCATCAACGCCTTCAGGAATGATGACAGAGTTAAGCTGTGGCAGGCGGCTATCTTCATCAACTAGGAAACCAATTCCCATTGCTTCAAGACCCGCACGTAGTGCCAAATGCAGCTTCTGATGACGAGCCCAAGCATTTTCAAGCCCTTCTTCTTCTAGCATAACTAGAGCTTCATGAAGCGCATATAGAGAGTTCACAGGCGCAGTGTGATGATAAGCACGCTTTCCACCACCACCCCAGTAACCCATTACAAGGTTCGTATCTAAGAACCAGCTAGGAACTGAGCTTGTACGGTTTTGGATAGCCTCAACTGCTTTCTGGCTAAAACTCACTGGAGAGATACCAGGAGGACAAGAAAGACACTTCTGTGTACCGGAGTAAATTGCATCAATACCCCAGCCATCAACGTCAACTTCTACACCGCCAAGGGACGTTACAGCATCAACAATAGTAAGAGCACCGTTAGCCTGAGCTAACTCACAAAGCGCTTTTGCATCAGAACGAACACCCGTAGATGTTTCTGCGTGAACAAAAGCCAAAGCTTTAACATTTTCATTGTCTGCAAACGCAGCTTTAACCTTTTCAAGATCCACAGGCTGACCCCATTCATCTTGAACAAGAATGCATTCGCCACCAAAACGCTCTACATTCTCTTTCATACGACCGCCAAAAACACCGTTTTGGCAGACAATCACCTTATCACCCGGCTCAACCAAGTTAACAAAGCATGCTTCCATTCCTGCAGAACCAGGTGCAGATACAGGCATTGTTAATTCGTTTTCAGTTTTGAAAAGGTTTTTCAGCATCACTTTGATCTCATCCATCATGCGGATAAATTCAGGATCAAGGTGACCGATTGTTGGGCGAGCCATCGCCGATAGAACTCGAGGGCTTACATCTGATGGTCCTGGGCCCATCAGGGTACGTACAGGTGGGTAAAAAGAGGTAGTCATTTAAGGCCCTTATAATTGCTACATGTTACAAAGGCCTTATTTGTATCAGTTGGAAGCCAACTCATCAATCATTGCGATGATCATTTCTGCAGAATGTTTAGCTGCAGTCACAAGAAATTGGTCGAATGACACGCCAGACTCTTTACCTGCGATATCTGATAAAGCACGAATCACGATGAACGGCGTATTAAATTGATGACATGTCTGAGCAATCGCAGCAGCTTCCATCTCTACAGCTTTCATCTCAGGGAACAACATGCGCTTGCGCTCTACTCGCTCAGGGTCGTTCATGAACTGATCGCCTGTACAGATCAAACCGCGAGTAGTTTTCATGCCGTCCATGCGCTCAATACAACGCTCAGCGACCTTTGCCAAAGTCGCGTCTGGAGTAAATGCTGCAGGCTGACGTGGCACTTGGCCATATTCGTAGCCAAATACAGTTAAATCCACATCGTGATGACGAACTTCAGAAGAAATAACGATATCACCAACATTGAGCTCTGGATCATAACCACCAGCAGAGCCTGTATTGATAACACAATCAGGTTTAAATGCCTGAAGAAGAATAGTAGTTCCAATAGCCGCGTTGACTTTACCGATACCAGATTTAAGCAAAACGATATCGTGTCCATGTAACTTACCCGTAAAAAGTAAGTACCCAGCTATTTCGTGGTCTTCTCTCTCTTCCAGTGCAGCTTTTAACAGCTCCACCTCTTCATCCATTGCACCGATAATACCGATACGAATGTTGCCGTTTTTCTGAGAAAGTAGCGCGGAAATGCTTTGTTCTTGGGTCATCAATATTTACCGTCTAAAAAGGCCGTAATTACCATCTTAATAATGCGCGATTAGATCATAGCTTTTATAAAAAACCTAGCCCCAATCCCCATGAATACTGGCTTTTGACCGTTTAATTGCGTTCAAGCCTTAAATAATTAGTTATTAATTGATTTAGTGCAGGCTATTGCTAAGGCTCAGTTTTACCTATTGGGTACAATCCTGACCAACCAAAGCCGCTAAACAATTGATCGCAATATTCATCGACTGGTGCAGTTAGTTTTAGTGTTTGTTCTGTTACAGGGTGAATAAACTCCAGCTCAGTCGCCATTAGCATCAAGCGCTGAAGATCGAATTCCTGCTTTAACGCTTTATTATGTTTATTATCACCGTGCTTGGTATCACCCGCGATTGGATGAAAGATATGCTTCATATGACGACGGATTTGGTGCTTTCTTCCTGTTTGCGGCTTAACTTCCACCAATGAGTAGCGCGATTTTTCATACCGTCCTACCGGCATATCAATTTCAACCGTCCCTAAACGCTTATAAATAGAAACCGCCTCTTGAGGTTCTTTATCTTGATTTGCGTGCTTATCAGCTATTTTATCTAACTGTTCTTTCAGCGCGTAATCAATCACGTCCTGTTCGGGAGAGTAGCCACGACACATACAGAGATAGGTTTTACTAATCTTTCTTTCTGCAAAAATTAGATTCATTTGTTGCGCTATCTCTTTGTTTTTCCCGAACAAAATAACCCCCGAGGTTGGGCGATCTAAGCGATGAATAGTGTAAGGGCTCCCACCCTTAAAGTAGCTTTTCAGCATAGACGCTAAATTTGGTGTACCACGAGGCGCAATCCAGCTTGGATGTACCAACAAACCAGAAGGTTTATTAACCGCAATTAAATGCTCGTCTTCAAAAAGAATATCAAGATCAGTCATAACAAAGGTCGTTTTAGTATGAGCGGGAGATTCTACCCCCCACTAAAACTATGTAAAGGGCTTGAAAAACCGACTAAAATACTTATATATAGAGAAACTTAATAGGGAAATCTTTTTCGAGGATATCATGCGTAACGTAAATACTTACGATGCTCGTTCCGAACAGTCCGTACTGCAGACGAACAAAGTTATTCGTAACACATACATGCTACTAGCCATGACAATGGTTGTAAGCGCCATTTCTGCTGGCATCTCTATGATGCTTCAGATGCCGTTCTTTGTTTATATCGGCAGCTTTATTCTTAGTTTTGTAATGCTATTCATCTTAAACAAGAAGCAAAATAGCGCCGCTGCTATTCCTTTGGTTTTCTTGTTCACGGGTATGATGGGCTTTGGCCTTGGACCACTTATTAATAGCTATCTAGCTATGGCAAATGGTGGTCAGATCGTAACGACTGCACTGAGCATGACAGCCCTAACATTCTTCGGTCTGTCTGCTTACGTTCTAACAAGTAAGAAAGATTTCAGCTTCATGGGCGGCTTCTTGGCTGCTGGTATGATGGTTGCTCTGATTGCAATGGTTGCTTTGTTTGTACTGCCTTTATTTGGCGTACAGCTAGGCGCACTTCATTTAGCATTCTCTGCCCTTGTCGTGCTGCTAATGTGTGGCTTTATTCTTTACGACACTAGCAACATCGTTAACGGCACATACACTAACTACGTTATGGCGACTGTTAGCTTGTACCTGAACATTTACAACCTATTCGTACACTTACTAAGCCTTGTTGGCTTCCTAAGCGACGACTAAGTAGTTCGTAAATATATAAAAAGCCCCGCTTTCTTTGTTAAGATTGCGGGGCTTTTTAGTTATAGGCTTTAGCGATTCAATGAAATTCTCAATAGTTATTCAGGCCTCACCCTCTAGCAGTCAATCGGCTGCGACAGCATTACGTTATGCTAAAACACTCTTGCAGCAAGGCCATGAGCTGTATCGAGTGTTCTTTTATGCCGATGGCGTTAATCTCGCTAACTCTCTAATCGCCCCACCACAGGACGAAACCCATTTACCTAGAGAGTGGCAAGCCTTGGCAACCGAACACGATCTAGACCTTGTTGTATGCATCGCTGCGGCAGTTAAGCGAGGCGTACTAGATGACAATGAAGCTAAGCGATATGAAAAACCGTGTGGAAACATTTCCAAAGGCTTTGAATTGTCCGGTCTTGGTCAACTAGCTGAAGCCATTGCCGTTTCAGATCGCGTCGTTACATTTGGGGCTTAATGATGAGTGATAAGAAATCAGTTTTAATCCTGAATCAACATGCGCCTTATGGCACAAGCAACGCACGTGACGCACTAGATGTTGCTCTCACCTGCTCTATTTTCGAAATGCCGGTTAGTTTGGCTTTTTTAGGTGATGGTCTGTTCCAACTCCTCAAAAATCACAATACCCAGCAAACCGGCCATAAGAATATTGAGTCAATGTTAAGTGCATTACCCATGTACGATATTGATCAGATATATGTTTGCGCTGAAGATCTTGAGGCCAATGCGCTTTCCGAATCCGAACTAGCTTTACCCGTTCAAATTATCTCTCAGAGCGACCTAAGCAAACTGCTTGATAGCCACGATACTGTATTGACGTTCTAATATGACTTTACATCTATTAAATAAATCTCATAACAATGTGCAGCTTTTAACTAGAATGCTCGCAAGCGTAAAAGAAAACGACTGTATTTTAGTGATTGAAGATGGTGCCTATGCAGCGCTAATAGCAAACGCTGCGCTTTTCTCTAACCTACCTGAGAGCTGTAAACTCTTTGCCTTAGAGCCTGATGTAAGCGCGCGAGGCCTAACTGACAAGCTAGACTCACGCTTTACACTCGCAACAGATGAGCAGTTTGTAGAACTAAGCTGCAAAATGAACAAAGTTGTTAGCTGGTTTTAATATGACTACCGAATTTGATGAAGAAGGTTATCTAAGAAATTTAGATGACTGGGATGAAACAGTAGCTCATTCTATAGCTGATTCAGAGGGTCTTACACTTACCCAAGATCATTGGGAGATCATCCATATTATTCGTGAATTCTACGAACAGTATCAACTCTCTCCTGCAATGCGACCACTAGTAAAAGCGGTTTCACTTAAGCTGGGTAAAGATAAAGGGAAAAGCATCTACCTGATGAAACTTTTCCCTGGTAGCCCTGCGAAATTAATTGCAAAAATTTCGGGCTTACCTAAACCCGATAACTGCCTTTAAAAATTAATAATTTCGCCCCATCCAGCTGAAATAATTACTTTTTTTGATCTGCACGGTTTAAACCACAGCATTGCTAGTCTATGCTGTAACAAAACGCTATTCCCCCACTTTTAAGCATTTCAAAGCTGTGGGATACTCGAAATATATAAAAAGAACTCTTTTTACCTGAAGAGTCCTAAGTTGTAGCAAACAGGATAGGTAGAACACTATGGGTCTAGAAGCAGCAGCTGAACACCTTAAAGCATTACAGGCTGAGCAATCTTTACACCAAGAAGCCAGCGAGACTAAGCGCAGCAATCAAGAAGAAGTCATTTATCACCAATGGGCAACATTCAAAGTTGATAATGAATTATACGGCGTTGATGTAGTTCAGGTTAAAGAAGTGCTTCGCTACAGCGAGATTACTCCTGTACCAGGCTCTGACTATTTTATTCTGGGTATTATTAATCTACGTGGCAATGTGGTTACCGTTATCGATACGCGTCAGATGTTTGGTCTAAGCCCACACGAGCCCGATGACGATACACGTATTATTGTTGTTGAATACAATGAGCAAGAAGTTGTTGGCTTGGTTGTAGATAGCGTTGACGAGGTAATTAACCTGCCTCAGAACGATATCGATCGTGCGCCTAATGCCACTGGCGAAGAAACAACAAAACGTTTCGTTCAAGGTGTGTGCTACTACAACAGCATTTTGATCATTCTGCTAGATCTCTTAAAAATGCTACAAAGCGTCACCCCTATGGAGACGGCCGAAGAGTTCTAAGCCTAACTAAAATAAAAAAAGCTGCATTTGCAGCTTTTTTTGTGTCTAAAATATTCTGAGCTTTAAAAGACAACCTAGCCAATATGTACAGCCACTTGCCTGCTTGATGAGCAATGACGATGCTCCCAGCAATATACGCCCTGCCATGTTCCTAAGCACAACTGACCGTTGAGTACCGGAATAGATAAAGAAGTACAGGTCAGAACACTTTTTATGTGGGCAGGCATATCATCGTCGCCCTCTAGTGTATGGGTATAAAGGGAATCGCGCTCAGGCACTAGACGATTTAACCAGTTCTCTAAATCATGCTTAGCACTTGGATCGGCATTTTCCTGGATGATTAGACTGGCACTTGTATGCTGTATTAACAAGGTGCACAACCCTTCAGTCACATCGCTCTGATCGAGCAAATTTTGCAACTGTCGTGTAAATTCAAAAAGCCCTTGACGGCCTGTTTTGACTGTAAGTAGCTTTACCATAAAAAAATGCCCCTTCAGATGAAGAGGCACTTTAACAGATTAACAATAACTAAAACTACATTACCCTATTTGTTGTCATGAATCTGTCTTCGTCTTCTGGGCCTGCATTATCAGCGTACAGAGTTACACCGGAACGCAAACAGATAGATAGATTCTGGTGAGAAGCTTCAGTGTCTTTTGGTAGCAAGTGATCAACGATCTGTTTTTCGTCAAGTAATTCTTGCTCAGTAGCCGTTAGACGTTGACGACTGAAATCGTTTACATCGATATCATGTACGATTTGGTAACGGCCGTAATTACAACGAACAGGGAATGAGTAGAAGATACCTTTTGCGATACCGTAGCTACCATCACTTAGGATACCCATACTGATGATTTCACCCGGCTCTGTACCAAGCACCCAATCACGCATCTGGTCAACAATCGCTTGAGCTGCTGATGCTGCACTCGACAGGCCACGCGCTTCGATAATCTCACCACCACGCTTCTGCACTTTAGGGATATATTCATCTCGGTACCAAGAAGTGTCGATCTGGGACATAGCAGGCTTGCCTAGGATCGTTGCCTGATGCAAATCTGGATATTGAGTTGGAGAATGGTTACCCCAAATCATGATTCCACCGATATCACGTGTAGTAGCACCACAGTGATTAGCTAGAATGCCTTTAGCACGGTTGTGATCCAAGCGCGTTAAGCATGTGAATTGAGACGGGCTTAAATCAGGTGCATTTCGGCTGGCGATCAGTGCATTAGTATTTGCAGGGTTACCTGTCACAAGTACTTTTACATCACGGTTAGCGAAATCATTTAGTGCTTTACCCTGACGCGCAAAAATAGCAGCGTTCTCTTCAAGTAGATCGCTACGCTCCATACCAGGACCACGTGGCTTAGCACCTACCAACAATGCATAGTGAGCATTTTTAAAGCCGTCTTCTACATTGTCATGTAGCGTGATTGTATGAAGAAGTGGGTATGCACAATCCATCAATTCCATTGCGACACCACGAAGTGCATCCATTGCTTGCGGTAGTTCAATCAGCTGCAGAATTACAGGCTGATCTTTACCCATCATTTCACCAGCAGCAATCTTAAACAGCAAACTGTAGCTAATAGCACCTGCGGCACCGGTTACGGCTACTCGAACTGGACGTCTCATTGCTTTTTACCCCTAAATATTGGCAATAAAATCATTTAATACCAAAGTATATAGACTGTAAGCAATTATGTAAGTACTTCTCTAGTACTCAATATGAACTTTCTAAATACACCGAAGAACTATTTTTATAGACCACGATTGGATTCAGAACGGAGAAACACACTGCTTTCTGAATTTAACGCACCGTCAATCATTGTAAGCAGCTTCTCCTTATCGCGCCCCATCACCCCTTTTAGCACAAGATAATTCGAGGCATGATCGCTTCTAAAAACAGTCTTGTCCAAATCAAGATGGTTAATAAAGGTTTGCATCTCTTCGATCAACTGACGTTGGTTGCAGAACTCGAAATCATCACCAAAGGACTTTACAAATTCGGCCTCACCCTCATGGAAAAACAACACCAAAGTCGCCAGGTAATCTGGTTGAACCGCATTTACCAATCGTGCCGAGTCAATCGCATGCTGGTGGGAGTATCTCAATCCGCCCATACCATTAATGATCATTACGGAAGATTTTATACCGGCCGCTTTAATCTTAAGCAGAGCATCCTTGGTCGTCTCGAAGGTTTCGCCCTTCTCTATCTTCTCAAGAATCTCGTCATTACCGCTCTCAGCACCTACGTACAGAAGAGACAAGCCTAATCCACGTAACTCAGATAACTCTTCAACGGTGATATTTAGGAGATTACGAGGTAAGCAATATGCAGAAACTCTAGAAACACTTGGCAGGTGCTCTTTGATGACCAGTAAGATATCTTTCAAGCGCTTAAATGACAAAGCCATTGCGTCGCCATCAGCTAGAAACACCTTTCTTACAACACCAAGCGTGGCGCTACAACGAATGACTTCTTCAGTAATAACAGCAATAGATTTAGGGCGGAATTTTTTTTGTGGTGCACGATACATTTCACAGTACGTGCACTTATTCCAACTACAACCATTCGTTACCTGCAGGATCAGTGACTGAGCTTCACTTGGTGGCCTAAAGACAGGTTCGATATAATTAATTGGAGGATATTGAAACATTCTGATCCGCCTTATTGAAAAGTCGGTAGAAATTATCAGTAGTTTGCTGAGCAACTACATCAATGGAAACACCCTTAAGGTCCGCGATACACTGAGCCACTTCAACCACATACTTAGGTTCATTCTTCTTACCTCGATGCGGTACCGGTGCTAGATAAGGCGCATCAGTCTCGATAAGAATTCGCTCTAGAGGGATCTCTTTAACTACATCACGAAGTTCACTGGCATTACGGAACGTAGTGATGCCAGAGAATGAGATATAGTAGTTCATATCTAAAGCAGCTTTCGCCATATCTAGACTTTCTGTAAAACAGTGCAGCACGCCACCGGATTCTTGATTACCGTGAGCCTTAATCATATCCAGTGTATCTTGCCGAGCATCTCGCGTATGAACAATAACAGGAAGCTTTAACTCACCTGCAGCAACGAGATGAGTCTCAAAACTTTTCTGCTGAGCCTTTTTGGTATCCGTTTGATAGTAATAATCTAAGCCGGTTTCACCAATAGCGATTACTCTCGGCTGAGTGGCATGCTCGATTAGCTCTTGAACGCTAACTTGTTCTTCAGCTGCTGACAATGGATGAATACCTACTGATGCAAATACTCTTTCATACGGCTTTATGAGCTCGTACATAGAAGGAAATTGCGACATTGCGATAGACACACAAAGCATCGCATCAACCTTACGGTCAAAAGCAGCCTGAAGCATATCTGAAAAATTATTATCGTATGGAGACAGGTCTAACCTGTCCAAATGGCAGTGTGAGTCGATGAACATAAAAATTATCTAGATGGGCAAGGTACAGACCAATAGTAAAACTACAGCGCGTTAGTTTTACGTTCAGAATTTAATGCACCCGCCAGATAGGTCTCTATTTTGTTTACAAGGGTGGAATCATCAGCGGAGAGTTGAATGCCAATACCTGGAGTTCGACCACCCTGGGCGCCCTTTGGGGTAACCCAAATTACTTTCCCTGTAACTGGTATTTTGTCGCCTTCATCCATTAATTCAAGCAACATAAACACCTCTTCGCCTAGATGATAAGAGCGTAGAGTTGGAATAAATAATCCGCTATTTGTGATGTACGGTAAGTAAGCCTCGTATAGCTCTTCTTTTGTCTGAATATTTAAAGACAAGATGCCATGACTTAAACGTGGTACAGCAACCATATTGAACCTTTATCCTTAACTGAGCAGCGCAGCCCATTCCAATAATATATTTTCTAACAATAACTGCTTATTAGGGTTTTGCCTAAGCATTATTGCCCTGCGCTCTTCGTGTACTTTATCCGCTAATTTAAAGATTTTAACTGGGTTGGTTTTTTTAGCAACTGCATTCAGCATATTACGTGCATCATCCTGCCTTAATAAGTCAGGACTCTGACAGACCGAACCGCGAGCAGCATCCGACAACAAACTGTAAAACCATCCTAGCAACATCTCTAAATCAAGCTTCTGCCAAGATTGAGCAACCTCAAGCGCTGTTCTTCTTTGTTTAAGTATATCCGCAAGTCCACGAATTAGCTGTGCTCGATGCTCATTTAGACCTTTTTCTATATATGACAAGGCCTCTTTAGGCGCTCCACGATTAATATGCAGTATGCTTTTAGCCTTCTCCGCATCAATATCAGCTGCTGCCATTAGCCAATTAATCGCATCAGTTTCCGATGGATTATGGCATTCTATATGCTGGCAACGGCTCTTAATGGTCGGCAATACCTGCCCCATTTTAGAGGTAACCAACAAAATAATCGTGTCGGAGCCGGGCTCTTCTAACATTTTCAAAAGCGCATTGGCAGAAGCGACATTCATAGCATCAGCAGGATCCACAACCACAGCACGATAACCACCTTGCTGCGCAGTGCTATAGATGAATTCCCCTAACCCACGAACTTGATCAACCTTTAACTGCTTACCCTCTTCTTCAGGCGATAGAATAAAGAGATCGGGGTGACTACCTGCGGCATTAAGGTCACATGACTTACAATGCCCACATGCTCGACCTTGTACAGGTTTTTGACACAGGAGAGATTGCGCAAACGCTGTTGCAAAAGCCGCTTTACCAATACCCGGCATACCATGAATCAATAATGCATGCGGCAAACGGTTTTGATCATGCAGCTGACTTAGATGAACAAATCGGTCATCAAACCATGGAAACGACTTTAACAGTTCAGACATTGCCAGAGCCCACAAACGTATTTACAGCATCTAAAATTTGCGCCTGCACTTCAGGAATGCTCTTAGACGCATCAATTACGCTAAAACGATTAGGCTCAGCTTCAGCTCTGGATAGATACATGTTGCGAACTTTATAGAAGAAATCCAACTTTTCCTGCTCAAAACGGTCTGGTTCACTTCTTTGCGACGCGCGCTGTAGACCGACCTCTACATCTAAATCTAAAAGCAACGTCATATCAGGATGAAGACCATGCTGAACGATTCGCTCTAGCATCGCGATATGCTCAAGGTCTACATCCCTTCCGCCACCTTGGTAAGCATAAGTTGCATCGGTAAATCGATCACTTATAACCCAAGCTCCACGCTCAAGCGCAGGGCGAATCACATTTTCGATGTGCTGCGCACGAGCCGCAAACATCAATAACAATTCCGTATCTTCACTTACACGCTCATCACGAGGAGATAGAAGCAGCTCACGTAATTCTTCTGCTAGCGGCGTTCCACCTGGCTCACGGGTGAGGACAATTTCTATTCCGCGGTCACGTAGAAGCTGACACAAATATTCAATATTTGTTGATTTACCAACCCCTTCAGTGCCTTCAACAGTGATGAAGCGACCTTTAACGCTCGTATTCATAATTCTGGATCCTATGGCGAAGAGCGATAATCTTTACGACGTGTAAGCTGGTAGCGTCTAACCGCATTATTATGCTCTTTCAAAGTCGCTGAAAAATAATGACTGCCATCGCCTTTAGCAACAAAATAAAGCGCTTTACCGTCCGCAGGATTAAGCGCCGCTTCGATGGCCTCTCTACCAACCATGGCAATAGGTGTAGGCGGTAATGCCGGTATTACATAGGTGTTATAAGGCGTAGGCTTTCTTAAATCTTTACGGCGGATATTGCCTTTGTACTCTTCACCCATGCCGTAAATAACGGTCGGGTCAGTTTGCAGGCGCATACGTTTATTCAGTCTACGGACAAACACACCAGAAATAATCGGACGCTCATCTGCTCGCGCAGTTTCCTTTTCAACAATGGAAGCCATGATTAAAGCCTCATAAGATGACTTGTATGGCAATTTGCTGTCGCGGTTTTGCCATTCATCTTCCAAAATCTTTTTCATCATGGCGTTAGACCGCTTTAATACCGCCAGTGCTGAACCGTTCTTCTCGATACTGAACGTCTCCGCTAGGAACAAACCTTCTGGGTGTTCTTCAGAAACACCGAGCTGCTTAAGAAGCTCGTCTCTACTTAAATGGCTAACATCGTCTTTAAGGTATTTATGCTCACTAATCGCGAGCATCATCTCTTTGAAATTACTGCCTTCAATGATCGTAAAGCGATAATTTTTAGATACGCCAGATGTAATCACCTTTAAAAATTCAACAGGTGTTAAGCCGGCTTTTAACTCATATTCACCGGCTTTAATCTTATTCGCAAGACCAGATTGGCGGCCGTAGATCTTGAAATAATGGTTGTTAACCTCACTATAACTTTCTTTAAGATCTGCAACTACCCTATTGAAACTACTGCCCTTTTTAACTTCAAAAAGAGTTTTCTCTTTAACAGGAAGTGATGCATTAAGGAAAGCATTGTAATCATTCCATAACCAATAAGCCCCTGCCGCAGCCGACACGAATAGGACAAATAAAACAGTTAATATCTTTTTCAACAACTCATTTCCTTAGATAGCAATAATTGCAGATCTCTGGTGATTGGGCCGACACTTAAAGGCTTGCCATCGATTGTTATAACCGGCCAAATACCGATTAGACTGTTGCATATAAAAACTTCGTCTGCACTTTCAAGTACTGATTCAGGGTAATTCCCTTCGACAACCACAAGAGATAACTGATCAGCTAACTCGATCAGGCGATCACGCATAACCCCTTTCACACCACTTCGATCTATTTTCGGTGTATAGAGCACACCTTCATGTACCCAGAAAAGATTACTCATGGTGCCTTCAACGAGATTCCCATCTAGATCGGATACAAAACCTTCAGCTATATCTGGATCAGACCACTCAGATCTAGCTAGAACTTGCTCTAGCCTATTTAGATGCTTTATCCCTGCCAAAGCAGGATTAAAACCTAATCGCTGCTTACAGAGCCTTACAGAAACCCCTTGCTCTCTTTGCTGAGTAAAATCGGAAGAATCCGTAAGACTTATAATTCTTGTAGGCACGCAAGTGGCAGGAAGCTTATAGCCTCTTTCACCTATACCCCGTGTCACTGTCAGCTTTAATGTCTGATTGCCGGAGAAGTTTAAGGCCTGAATGTCATTCTTTACGGCATCTATTGCCCCTTCAGGGAATTTCAGACGATCTAAGCCCATCTGCAAACGATCTAAATGCTGATCGAACAAGTGTGGCTTACCATCGATCACAGCAATGGTTTCAAATAAACCATCGCCGTAACTTAGGCCGCGGTCATTTATAGATACCTGATCGGCTAAAGCGCCATTAATCCAGTACTTAGTCATAAATCAAATTTGACGGAACACCAAGGTTCCGTTGGTTCCACCAAAACCAAATGAGTTAGAAAGCGCAGCTTTTATCTCACAAGGCTGAGCAGTATGTGGAACGTAATTAAGATCACATCCTTCGGATGGGTTAACCAAATTAATAGTAGGCGGTGCAATTTGATCTCTGATTGCTAATGCACAGAAGATTGCCTCAACAGCACCTGCAGCTCCCAGCAAATGACCAATCATGGATTTAGTCGAGCTCATCCTGACATCAGCAGTTGCATTGCCCAACACTGACTTAGCCGCATTAGACTCAGCAATATCACCTGCCGGCGTAGAAGTGCCATGAGCATTAATATAGTGAATCTCTTCTGGCGCAACAGAAGCGTCATTAATAGCGTTTTGCATAGCCAAGGCCGCACCCGCACCATCTTCTGGCGGTGCTGTCATGTGATAAGCATCATCACTCATACCAAAGCCTGCTAATTCGCAGTAAATTTTGGCACCACGCGCTTTAGCATGTTCGTATTCTTCGAGTACAAGCACGCCTGCACCATCTCCAAGCACAAAACCATCGCGGTCTTTATCCCATGGGCGACTGGCTGTTTCAGGAGAATCATTACGCGTTGATAAAGCTCGCGCTGAGGAGAAGCCAGCAATACCTAATGGCGTAGTAGCCATTTCAGCGCCACCAGCCAGCATCACATCAGCATCACCATATTGAATCATACGCATTGCCTGACCAATATTATGCGTACCAGTAGTACAAGCGGTCGTAATAGCAATATTAGGGCCTTTAAGGCCGTATTTGATCGCCAGGTTGCCACCAATCATATTGATAATACTACCTGGCACAAAGAACGGAGATACACGCCTAGGGCCCGTTGTATTTAGTATATCAACGTTTTTCTCGATCATCGGCAAACCACCAATACCTGAACCTATAGCACAACCTATACGCGGGGCATTAGATTCAGTTACTTCTAGTTTCGAATCATCAATAGCCTGCATACCCGCAGCCATACCGTACTGGATGAATAGATCCATCTTTCGGGCTTCTTTGGCACTCATATACTGAGTAACATCGAAGTCTTGGACGGATGCCGAAAACTGAGTTGCAAAAGGAGAAGCATCAAAGTGAGTGATTGGACGAGCACCACTCTTACCCGCAAGTAAATTATCCCAAGTTTCTGAGACTGTATTGCCAATAGGGGTAAGCATACCGATACCGGTAATCACAACACGTCTACGTGCCATCTTTGATCTCCATATTCCAGACAAGGAAGTTCTATATAAAGCAGGAATTAACTATGCGTCAATTCTAACCGAACTGACTTAAGCATTAAACGTTATGTGTCTTGCAGGCAAAAGAAAAGCCGCTCTATCAAAGATAGGCGGCTTTTCGAAATTCTTGCTTGTAGCGAACGATTACTGGTGTGCGTTGATGTAATCGATTGCAAGCTGAACTGTAGTGATTTTTTCAGCTTCTTCGTCTGGAATTTCAGTTTCGAATTCTTCTTCCAGAGCCATTACCAACTCAACTGTGTCCAGAGAGTCTGCGCCAAGATCTTCAACGAAAGAAGCTTCTTGAGTAACTTCTTCTTCTTTAACACCTAGCTGCTCTGCGATGATCTTTTTTACGCGCTCTTCAATGTTGCTCATATCTATTCCTATCTTCTTATTAACACCGCATTCAAGTACGAAATGCGGTAAGAAATTTTATTAAAGCATCCCGGCTTTATCAAGCCAAGATTGTAAATTCATTCTCTACCTGACGGCACATTATCAACAATTAGCAGAAAAAAACAATTCCTTCTGCGGGTATTTAACCCATATACATGCCACCGTTGACCTGAATCGACTCACCAGTCACATAACCGCCGCCTTGACTGGCTAGAAAACCAACAACAGCTGCAATTTCTTCTGGTTGACCCAAACGATTCATTGGGATTTGAGATTTAAGCGCATCTTTGTGCTCATCTGCCAATCCACTTGTCATATCCGTATCGATAAAGCCTGGCGCAACACAGTTAACCGTGATGTTACGAGACCCCACTTCACGCGCCAGCGCACGAGTAAAACCTTCCATTCCCGACTTAGCTGCAGCATAGTTTGCCTGACCAGCGTTACCCATAGATGCTACTACAGAGCTTACACTGATGATACGCCCCCAGCGAGCTTTAGTCATGCCACGCAGACAACCCTTAACAAGGCGATAGATTGAGTTAAGGTTCGTATTCAATACAGAATCCCACTCATCTTCTTTCATGCGCATCAAAATGTTGTCACGCGTGATGCCTGCATTGTTAACTAATACTTCCACTGTACCGAAATCATCCTGCACAGTTTTTAGCACAGCCTCAACCGATGCGCTATCAGCAACATCCAGTACTAGCCCTGTACCTTTAACACCCGCCTCAGCAAGGTAAGCAGAAATAGCTTCTGCACCCTTCTCGCTTGTAGCTGTACCAACAACCACAGCACCTTGACGACCAAGCTCTTCAGCGATCGCTTTACCGATACCGCGAGTAGCGCCAGTTACCAGCGCAATTTTACCTTCAATACTCATTTAAAAAATTCCTTGCGCGACAATTATTGACCTAACGCTTTTTCAAGACCCGCAGCATCATTGATTGCTGCAACACTCAAAGGCTTATGAACTTTTTTGTTCAAACCAGATAGTACTTTACCTGGACCACACTCTACAGTGCTTTCCAAGCCTTGCTCAACCAAACCTTGGATAGTTTTAGTCCAAAGTACAGGGCTATATAACTGAGCAAGTAGATTTTCTTTTAATTCTTCAACTGAAGCAGGAATCGAAGCAGTAACATTTTGTACCACATCAATTTCAGGCATACTGATTTCGATTTTAGCTAGCTCTACTGCCATCTTTTCAGCCGCAGGCTTCATTAGTGCGCAGTGCGACGGAACACTTACTGGAAGCGGAATAGCGCGCTTAGCGCCAGCTTCTTTACAGTTCTCGATTGCACGATCAACTGCTGCTTTTTCACCCGCAATCACAATCTGACCAGGGCAGTTATAGTTAACTGGAGAAACTACTTCACCTTGCTCAGCATCCTGACAAGCTTTCTCGATAGCATCATCAACCAGACCAAGAATAGCCGCCATAGCACCGCTACCCGCAGGCACGGCTTGCTGCATAAATTCGCCACGCAGTTTTACTAGATTTACACCATCAGCAAAACTGATTGCACCAGCACAAACTAACGCTGTGTACTCACCCAAACTATGACCTGCAACAACAGCTGGTTTAGCGCCATTCTGTTCCTGCCATAAACGCCATAAAGCAACACCTGATGTTAGAAGCGCAGGCTGAGTCTTATCGGTTTGATTAAGATCTTCTTCTGGACCATTCTGAACCAAGTCCCATAGGTCGTAACCTAGAACTTCAGAAGCTTCAGCGAAAGTGTTTTTAATAACTGGATGTGTTTCAGCAAGTTCCGAGAGCATCCCTACTTGTTGAGAGCCCTGCCCCGGAAATACAAAAGCAAGAGTTTGCGACATGATGTCCTCAAATCGTCAATTAATACACGCCCTATGAATCAGGCCATTCGCCGTAGTTTACAACATTCATAGGTAATTAAAACTGTGTGAAGGGTATTAGGTAAGCCTTGCCTCTATTTCACTGCAAATCTTACTTGGTATATTTTGTTCTATCTCTGCCACGGCCTGATCAAGCGCATACCCAAAGCACTGCTGATTAGCTGCTCCATGGCTTTTTATCACTATTCCTTGCAAGCCTAATAAACTTGCACCATTACGACGCGATGGATCCATCTGCTTTTTCAAATCAGCAAGCACTGGCTTAGCCAATAACGCAAGAAACTTTCTATAAAACCCCTGCTTAAAGCTAGCTTGTACTTTTTGATTAATTAATCGAGCCAGACCTTCGCTACTTTTCAGCGCGATATTACCCACAAAACCATCACAAACAACTACATCAGCATTTCCGGCATACAAATCATCGCCTTCAATATAACCAACATAGTTCAAGCCACCCTGCTCCTGAATCAAACGCGAGGCCAGCTTAACCTGCTCATTACCCTTAACTTGCTCTTGACCAATATTCAAAAGCCCTACACGTGGACTCTCAACATTATCAACAGCAGCCGTCATAACCGAGCCCATAATCGCAAATTGCAGCAAATGCTCTGCACTGCAATCCACATTTGCGCCCAAATCTAAAAGATAGCAATGACCTTTAGCTGTAGGAACAGAGGAGATAATCGCAGGACGATCTACTCCGGGCAGCATTCTTAGAATATATCGACCAAGCACCATCAAAGCACCTGTATTACCGGCGCTCACGCATGCTTGAGCCGCACCTTCATCTACAAGCTGAATGGCTTTGTACATCGAAGATTCTTGACCAGTACGAAGCGTTTGAGATGGTTTTGCTGACATGGAAATAGTGTCAGGTGCATGAACGATATCTACACGACAAGCAACATCAGAATCCAAGCCAACAAGATAAGGCTGAATAACATCGCTGTGACCGATAAGTTTTATTGATAAATGAGAATGACGCGCTAGAGCATCGAGTGTGGCGGGAATAGTAACGCGGGGACCGAAGTCCCCGCCCATCACATCAACTGCAATGGTGTAGTAATCTGACAAGCTTATTCGTCATCCTGCTTGTTGATTACCTGCTTGCCACGGTAAAAACCGTCAGCAGATACGTGGTGACGACGGTGAGTTTCACCGGTAGTTTCTTCTACAGATAGAGTCGGGTTACCCAGAGCATCGTGGGAACGACGCATGTCGCGACGGGAACGAGACTTCTTACTTTTCTGAACTGCCATGACTAAATAGCTCCTGGTTCTTTCTATTTGTTGTCGGCTTTCAACTGAGCCAACACACTAAATGGATTCGGTTTTTCGTTTTCTTCTGTCACTGCCTCGCCGAAGGAAGTATTGATAGAGCAGTCATCATGATAAGCATCATGCGGCAAACTCAGAATCAACTCTTCTTCTATAACAGGCAGTAACTCAATCTCTTCACCCTCAACAATGAGGGGGTCATAACTGCGAGGTAACTGCTGAGCAGCCTCCTCACTGGCCGCAACTCCAAGATTAAAATCTGCCTCTACGGCAACCTCTACTGACTCCAAGCAACGCTGACACGTCATTGTTACATGACCTGTGGCACTGCCTGTGAGAGTTCGAATTCGCTGCTCATCTACCGCAAATTGAAGATCGACATTAAATTCCCCTTCTTTATCGGCTAACGCCTGACAAAGATTGGGCATGTCCTTCAGTGCAGCTTGGCCTGCGATTCGTACTTCCCGCTCAGCAAGTTTTCGCGGGTCTACTCGTTTAGGTAATGGACCGTTTGACATAAGCGCGCAATTCTAGGGCCCGAAGCCCGTTCTGTCAAAGACTTTGGGGTTTAATTCTACAATAAAACCGCTAATATTTATGCCTTCGCATATTCATGGTCAAAAAATCACATGAGAAATCTAATTTTAGCCTCTAGCTCACCCTTCCGTCGCCAAATTTTGGACAAATTAAATTTGGAGTATTCATGCATTTCACCAGATATTGACGAATCGGCATTAGAGAACGAATCAGCAGAGGAATTAGTTGCTCGCTTATCTGCTAGCAAGGCACAAAAAGTTGCCGACGAAGTGTCTAACTCATTGATTATCGGTTCAGATCAAGTCGCTGTTTTAGGTGATGAGATACTTGGCAAGCCTCATACGCATGAGAATGCGGTTAAACAATTACAAAAGCTATCAGGCAATGCTGTTACATTTTTAACAGGTCTTTCCTTACTTAACTCAGACACCGGCCAGTGCCAAACAGAAGTTGTTCCATTTAAGGTTTATTTTAGAGAGCTCACCACCTCTATGATCGAAAACTATCTGCGCGCTGAAGAGCCATATAAATGTGCAGGCAGCTTTAAATCTGAAGCATTAGGCATTGTACTGTTCGACAAACTCGAAGGCGAAGATCCGAATACACTTATCGGCCTGCCTTTGATCCGATTAGTAAGAATGTTAGAGAAAGAAGAACTAAACGTTTTATAACAAAACGACCTTATAAACATCAAACACAAAAAAAGGAGGGCCAAGCCCTCCTTTTTTATTCTTCGATCACATAAAGTGTTTAACGAAGCTCATGACTTTTCGTATTGACACCCAGCTCAGCCGCAATACCTTTCGCAAAGCTTACACCTAGCTCATCAACAATCTGCTTCCAAGGCTCCTGCTTCGGAGAGTAATCAACCAGCTTCTCAACTTTAATTACTTCTCGTGCAACGTAGCTGGAACTACCCAGCGCATCAACCAAACCAAGTTCGATTGCCTGCTCGCCACTCCAAACCAAGCCACTGTATAGCTTTGGATCATCTTTAAGGCGATCTCCGCGACCTTTACGAACCTGATCAACAAACTGATTATGGGTTGTATTTAGTACACTTTGCCAGAACTCTTCCTCATCACTGTTTCTCGGAGAGTAAGGATCTAAGAATGCTTTGTGCTCACCCGCTGTATATAAACGACGCTCAACACCAATCTTTTCCATCAGATCAACAAAACCAAAACTACCGGCAACAACACCAATAGAGCCTACCAAGCTGGCTTTATCGGCATAGATATAATCTGCCGCGGCCGCAATGTAATAAGCACCCGACGCACCAATATCTGTAATAACAGCGTACAAAGGTTTATCAGGATAAATTGCTCGAAGACGCTTAATCTCATCGTAAATATAACCCGATTGAACCGGACTCCCCCCTGGGCTATTAATCCGTAGAATCACAGCTTTGGCATTTGGCTCTTTAAACGCTTCACGTAGTGACCAGATAATATTATCCGCACTAGCTTCATCGTCTGAGCTAATAACACCTTTCACTTCAATAATGGCAGTGTGAACCTGCGGCTTAACATCAGTAGCGATATCTTTACCGGCAAAGAAAATACCTAATAGCGCAAAAAGATATACAAATGTCAGCAGCTTAAAAAAGATTCCCCAACGGCGAGCCCTACGCTGCTCAGTAAATAAACCGTTTAAGGTTTTCTCAATTAACTTCCACTCTTTCTTACTCGCACCGTCTTGTTTCGCGTTTTCAACGGCGCGATCCAGCTTACTTCCTGTCGCTGCTGAAGCTTCCTGCTGTTCTGGAGCTTCATTTTGTTCAGATTCATTCCATGGATTATCAGACACACACTTCTCCTGTATCAGGCAAAAACACCCTGACTTTCTAACCAATTTTCCAATTCCGGAAACTCATGAACTTCCAAAACCGGGTTATAACCTTTTAAACGGTCTAAATGATGGGCACCGTAACTGACAGCGATAACATCCATACCGGCCTGTTTACCCATCTCTAAATCATATTCGGTGTCGCCTATCATAACAGCCTCAGAGGCTGAAACACCGGTTTCTTGTAGAATTTCCTCTAGCATTAGAGGGTGGGGTTTTGAGATAGTTTCATCGGCACAACGGGAAGTTTCAAATAAATAACCTAACCCTGTTTCTGCAAATACGCGATTCAATCCTTTCCTACTCTTCCCAGTCGCTACAGCCATACGCATACCTCTGCTATGCATCTGTTCTAAACTTTTCTGTGCACCGGGGAACAGTGGAGATGGCGTAGATTCATTACCTAAGAAATATCGGCCATAATTTTGTCGCATTAACTCTATTCCATCCTGATCAACATCAGGAATCAGGATTTTAATCGCCTCAGGTAAACCTAACCCGATAATATTTTTCACTTCTTCATCGGTAGGAATATAAAAACCGCTATCTTTTGCTGCTAGCTGCATACAGGAGATGATTTTGGCTGCAGAATCGATGATTGTGCCGTCCCAATCAAAAATGAGTATTTTGTACACTCAAACCTCTTAACTTCTTCATAAGAAAGGAATCTATGTTTATATAGAAGTAGCGATAAAGGTCAAGATCAATGAAACAACTATCTTATTAGGCTTTTCTTAAGGTAGTTCTTGCCATGCAGCAATCTGATAACGTATATTTTGCAGACATTTTTTAAAAAGCCAATCTAGCATGCAATTAAGTCGATTCACAGATTACACTCTTCGCGTTTTATTCTATGTTTCTACGAACGATGATCGCTTAGTGACGCTTGCCGAGATAGCAGGTTGTTACGATATTTCTGTAGAACACCTTCGCAAAGTGGTACATGCACTATCTAAGGCTGGACACTTAGATACATTTCGCGGAAAAAAAGGCGGCATTAAACTAGCAAAGCCTCCTGCAGAGATAAATATTGGCGAAATTGTTGCCGATGCAGAAGGCAGACAACCGCTAATTAATTGTGGACAGCAACACTGTCGTCTAACAGGTTTCTGCACTCTCCAGCATGTACTCGGTGATGCTCAGAAAGCCTTTATGCAGGTCTTAGAAAAGTACACACTGGCAGATATGCTAAATAACGACGCGATGCGTGATAGCTTAATAACGACAAAATCGGTTTAGGTCGCCATCGCCATCGCTATCGCTAACTCTTCTTTCTTATAATTAAGCTCCAACCAAGGGAACAAGTTCCGCTCTTCAAATCGTACATGTTCCTTTAATAGCTCACCAAAACGATTTACCACGTTCGAATCATCTCCATCCAACATGCTCAACAATTGCTTGTGATCATCTACAAGGCGATCCGCTAGTAACTCTCCCTCACCTACGAGCAATGGTAATAAAGCACGCTCTTCTTGATCGAAATGAGGCTTTAACTCTCTGTATAAAACTTCTCTTTTAGCCTGCCAGTATTCATCAATCTCTCTATCAGCTTCTTTTCGTAAGTTATTGATATGTTTAACAGTAACTAAAGCTTTATGATGATCATGACTTAGTGGAATTAGTGCCTCTACTCTTTTCATTCCTCTCTACCCTCACAAATATATGTGCAAATCGATTATCTCAGGATTATTCGAATCACACCAAATCTAATTAAATTTTGCGTTTTCTTCGAGCAATCTCTTTAATATGCATTTTAAATACATTATATTGTTTATTAATTCATTTCAAATACATCTTATGTGAGGACTTATGGTTATTTGGAGCAATACAGAGTTAGTTGTCTACTCCCTGGTGCTAGGCATGATTTTATTTAAGTTCTGGACTGTATGGCACGTATCCAAAAAAGCCCAAGCTACTATTGAGGGCCGAATGATTTTCTTATGGGGAATTGTAGGAATGAGTACATTTGTTTTACTTGCTAAAACTTACATTTCGTACCAAATGAGCACTATTTAAAAACAAAAAAGCCCGCTATGAGCGGGCTTTAAAACACACTAACTGAACTAGTCTTCAGAAACCTCTAGTTTTTCAGCAGAAACAAGCACACCGTTGTTGTCTGCATATACGTACTGACCCGGCTTGAATGTCACGCCACCGAACGTAACGTCAACGTTGAGCTCACCAAGACCTTTCTTTTCAGTCTTCATTGGGTGGCAACCTAGCGCCTGCACACCAATATCTAGGTCGCTGATTGCGTTAACATCACGGATACAACCGTAGATAATAATGCCTTCCCAGCCATTTTTTGTTGCTTTTTCAGCAAGCATATCGCCAAGCATTGCACGACGCATTGAAGCACCACCGTCGACTACAAGTACTTTACCTTTACCAGGTAGAGCAACCTGCTCACGAACTAAAGAGTTATCTTCAAAAGCTTTTAGAGTAACGATTTCGCCGCCAAAACGCTCTTTACCACCAAAGTTACCGAACATTGGCTCAACAACCTGTACCTGGTCTGGGAACTGATCACACAGTTCTGGCAAAAGATCTTCCACAATATGCTCCTTAAACTGGATAACTGCACCTAAGAATAGGTGCTCTCAAAATCTAAAGCAGGTATATTCGCCGATTCATTGTGCAATTGCACTACTATTTTGGGCTAGGATTGAAAATGAGTTTAATTCTTAATAATAAAGCACTTCTACAAGCCATGGTTGGCGTAAGCGCATTACTACTATTAACTGGTTGCTCGCAAAAACGACATACTTTCTGCCATGATGACACTAGTCATTGTGAGCCGCCTAGCCCGCCTTCTCTTTCAGCATCATCCAGCGAACCGACTGAAATTGATAGTAACGAGTTATTAATCAAAGCTTCATATAGTGATAATGAAATCCAAGGGGCAGCCTCTAAAATACCTGTTCAAGTTATAGAAACCCTGCGCCATCAACCTAATGAAGTGATCACTAGATCCCCTCAGGTTATTTTTACAAAAAGAATTTCTCAATTAGAAACCGCTTTTGGCTTGTATACCATTCAACTGGGCGCATACAAGCTTGAGTCGAGCCGTCAAACTGTCATTAAGCGTTTTAAAGATCCACAACCACTTAACCTATTCTCAATGCCCAATGGTTTGCTTGGCTTATCTTATGGCTCATACGCTTCAAAAACGGATGCTTTAGAGATGGCCCAATCCCTCGAACATCAAGGTTTTCATGATCTACTCATTCGTAGAGCACCCTAAACAAAAAACGCAGCTTAAAGCTGCGTTTTTTGTAAGAACTGACAATTACTTATCCTTCAATAGGCTCAACAGCTTCTGAATTGGATGAGGCAATTGCTGATCATCGATACGCTTAACCTGACTACGGCACGAATAACCTGTCACAAGCAAGCGATCTTTGTTGTCTGGGTTATTCACCACTTCAGACCAGCTCAGCTGGTAGATCTCACGAGATGTCTCAACGTTCTGAGTTTCGTGGCCGTATGTACCCGACATACCGCAACAGCCCACCGCCTCAATATCCAGTTTTAAGCCCATCGCTGCGTAGACTTGCTGCCACATACGAATACTAGGTGCAGCATTAGTCTTCTCAGTACAATGAGCCATCAACTTAAATTCATTTGTGGAGCGGTTAGCTAGATCGAAAGCGCCCAGCTTATCTTTTTGATTGCTCAACCACTCTTGAATCAGCTGCACTTTTGGCAGATCTTTCTCTGGAATCACATAACCGTATTCCTGACGGTAAGTCAGCGTCATTGATGGATCTATACCAATCATTGGTACGCCCGTGTTATCTAGCTCTTTTAGCATCGCGCTGTTAGATTCAGCAGCCTTTTCAAATGCTTTCATAAAGCCATGCACATGCAACGGCTTACCATTTGGCTTGAATGGCGCCAATAGAACATGGAATCCAAGCCCAGAAAGTAGATCAACAAGATCCAACACCAGCTGCGTTTCAAAGTAACTTGTAAATGCATCCTGTACGATGATTACAGAATTACTGCGCTGCTCTTCACTCAAGCTCTTTATTAGCTGCGGTGAAGCAAATTCAATACCACGCACTTTCATGCCAGAGATCAAGCTATTGGTACAGATGGTAGGACTATCAACCATACCTGCATGCTTACGGAAAATCGCTTTAAGCGCTTTATTCTTCATCGCCCAGTTATACGGCGCTGGGAATTTAGACAACCATGGAATCATGTACTCCAAAGAACCAACCATATAATCCTTTGCTGGACGCAGGTAACGACCGTAGTAGACCTCCAAGAAGCGCGCACGGAAATCTGGAACGTTAACTTTAATAGGACACTGACCCACACAAGACTTACACGCCAAACACGCCATCATTGATTCGTGGACTTCATGAGAGAAGTCGTACTCTACCTCTTTTTTCTTCGCCAGAGTGTTTTTGATGCGCTTTGGTAAAGAAGCGATAAAAGAGCTCGCTTTAACACGCTTAGCCTCTTCAACTAAATCAGTGCCATTTTGCTCCATCAGGCGTAGCCATTCACGAATCAATGAAGAACGACCTTTTGGCGAGTTAATACGCTGACGGGTACCTTTCCATGAAGGACACATCGCGTCATTTGGATCGTAGTTAAAGCATGCGCCGTTACCGTTACAGAACATTGCTTCTTTATACTCTTCACGCGTTTCTGATCTGATTTGGCGATCAAATTGGCCACGCGTCGGTACTTCATCGATCTTAAGTAGCTCAGCACCATCAATTGCTGGCGTAGCGATCTTCCCCGGGTTCATCTGGTTGCGCGGGTCAAATCCACCTTTGATTCGTTGTAGCTCAGGATACAACTCACCAAAGAACTCAGGCGCATATTCAGAACGAACCCCTTTACCATGCTCGCCCCACAACAGACCTTTGTATTTAACAGTAAGGGCTACCACTTCATCCGTGATATCACGAATTAAAGATTCCTGTAGCTGATCTTTCATATCGATAGCTGGTCGTACGTGCAGTACACCCGCATCAACGTGACCAAACATACCGTACGCTAGGTCTCGATCATCCAGAACCTTACGGAACTCCATGATGAAGTCAGCAAGGTTCTCGGGTGGAACAGCAGTATCTTCCACGAATGGGATCGGACGCTCTTGTCCCTTAGCATTACCTAGCAGGCCAACAGCTTTTTTACGCATAGCCCAAACTTTGTTGATCTCGCCGGCACCATACACCACAGAGAAGCCAAAGCTCTTACCAGCTTGACCCGCAACAGATTTAAGATGCTCTTCTAATCGCGCAACATCGGCTTTTAGAGATTCCTCATCATCGGATGTGTATTCAACTAGGTTGATACCACTGATCTCTGGCTCACCTTCTTCTTGCGGGAAATAGGCACTTACCGTGTCCCAGATAATATCGCCCATTGCAAGATTAAGTACTTTAGAATCAATGGTTTCTATGGATGTTGGGTTCCACTCCATTAAGTCTGTAGCGTCACGTAAAGATGATTCAAAGCTATCGTACTTAACGTTTACCAATGCAGCGAACTTAGGAATTGGCAGAACATTCAACTTAGCTTCAGCAATAAAGGCCAAAGAGCCTTCACCACCACAAAGTACCGAATTTAGATTAAAACGCCCTTCTTCATCACGGATATGCGCAAGGTCATAACCTGTGAGGCAGCGGTTTAATTTAGGGAACTTGGCATCGATCAGATCTTTCTTCTCGGTGAATACTTCATCCACCAATCTGTGCACTTCACCAACACGATCTTCTCGCTGCTGTATCTCAGCCAGCTCTTCATCAGAAATTGGCTTTGAGTTCCAAAGCTCACCACCTAAGAACACCGAATTGAGCTCAAGTACATGGTCACGGGTTTTACCGTACATCACCGAGCCCTGACCACTTGCATCGGTGTTGATCATACCGCCGACTGTTGCACGGTTACTGGTAGAAAGCTCAGGTGCAAAGAAGAAACCATAAGGTTTTAGTGCACGGTTAAGCTGGTCTTTTACAACACCGCCTTGAACACGAACCCAACGCTCTTCTGCATTAATCTCTAACACCTGATTCATGTGTTTAGATACATCAACAATCAAGCCATCAGTCAGAGACTGGCCATTAGTACCTGTACCGCCGCCACGCGCACTCAGCTTTACTTCAGCAAAGCGAGACTCATCTGCTAGTTTGGCAATCAGCACCAAATCATCTGTAGATTTCGGGTACAAAACACCCTGAGGCAGCATCTGATAGATACTGTTGTCTGTCGAAAGAACGATACGGTTTGCGTAATCCTGATTCAGATCGCCGGCAAAACCCGCTTTCTGTAACGCTTCGATAAACTGAAGGTAAATAGCTTCGGTAGTTTCGACTTGGGAAAGACGAGGGATCATAATACTGCCTCTATAAATGACCGTACTTCAAGAGCAGTGCTCAATTGCTCTTATGCAGTCAAATTCTCAATTTGTGATATTGGGCGCAATAATGCAGAATTATCATTTATCAATCAAACGATAAAATTCGATAGATTAATTGATAATGACGAATAATATCTCAATTCGACATCTACGCGCATTTGTTGAAATCGTTGCTTGCGGTAGCTTTACCCGTGCAGCAGATAACTTACACCTTACCCAATCAACACTGACAGCAACGATAAAACAGCTTGAAGATCAAGCCGGCTTAAAGCTTCTAGACCGTACCACACGCCGCGTTTTGCTTACTGGCGAAGGCGAAAGCTTTCTTCCTGTTGCAGAAAAATTGATCTCGGATTTTGATACTGCGTTTATTGATCTACAAGCAACCGCGACTCACCAACAAGGCCAAGTGGGTGTAGCTGCATCTCCATCAATGATTGGTCGTGTACTGCCTTCGATAATCAAAACTTACCACCAGCAATATGAAAAGATAGGCATCTATCTTCGAGATGACAACGCAGGCGGTATAGAACAGCGAGTGCTCGAGAATGAAGTAGACTTCGGCATTGGTGGTAACCACTCCAGACAGTCAGAACTTAAATACCAACCGGTGCTCAGTGACCACTACGGCGTAGTTTTACCGCACGGCCATCCTCTTGCAACATTTAAAGAATTAGATTGGAGCCAAGTCAGTGAGCTTGATCAAGTTCACTTAACGGAAGATACCGGTACACGGACACAACTTTTAAAACTACAAAAAGAGAATAACCTGGACCTAAAACTACAAGGCGCCTTGATTGAAGTATCAACCCCAGCGGGTTTAGCAGAGATGGTTAAGGCAGACATTGGAATATCTCTTTTACCCGCCCTTGCAGCAAGCACAAGCGCCTTTGATCAATTAGTCTTTGTTCCGCTAGCGAACCCAACGCTAAAACGCGAGATATGCATTATCACAAGAAAAGGTCGAGCTTTAAGCCCTGCAGCTGAAAGCCTGCTTAAGCTGATCACCAGCCAATTTGAAACTGCGAGCCTGCCAAAATTTGTCGAGATTAATTAAGAGAAGGAATTATGTAGCGACTCAGGCATCTACATAATTAGAGAGTTCGATAAGATTACCGTCAGGATCACGCAAATAAACCGAGATAATATTACCTACTGCACCCGTGCGTCTGACTGGCCCTTCGATCATTCTCACATTGTGATCTAACAGATGTTGAATCACCTCTTCGATTGGCTGCTCAACAATAAAACATAGATCCGCACTACCGGACTGAACTTGATCAGCTTTAGGTTCAAATTCATTCCCCAGTTCATGCAGGTTAATCTTTTGATTTCCAAAAGCGAGCGCTATACGATCTCCCTTAAAGACAACCTTCTCCATACCTAAAACCGTAGCATAAAACTCTACAGTAACATCTATGTCTTTTACGGTTAGGACAAGGTGATCAAGACGCTCAATCTTCATAACTCTGGCTTCTTTAAGTCTTATTAATCTTCGTCTTGCATAGCGAATGAGAAGATTCCCGCTTCAAGCCCAGCCAAACGAGCAACAATACATGACTCCTCTTCATCTGTTAGAACCAAGGATTCTTCATTCGGAGTGAAGAAATATTTATCCTTAAACACATCAAACTGAATCTTGCCGAGGATACGACCACTCTGACTAATACAATCCAGCTCTTGCTCAATCGAAAAGAACAAAACCATCAAACACTACCTTTCATACAACTTCTTTGCGCGGATGATAAGCCTTGATAAAGGTAGACTCAATGCTGGCATGTTTAGTTGTATCAAATCGATCCACTCTTGTTCAAAGCATAAACAGTAAAGATAAACGCTATAGTCACATAAGCGTTATAACGGCACCTTTTCTTATAATTTGCAGAAATATATTGAAACAGCACCCTCTCAATGAATAGAATTGCTGCCTTATATTTTACTCATGTTTAATAAATGCGAAGTATTTCCTTGTTAAACATAGAGTTAGCTAAATTTAGTAGAATTTCGCTGTATGAATTCTTGTTTCTGACACACCGTTTCTTGACCCCGGTCAATCGGTCTAAAAGAAATAACATCTATATTGGCCTTTGACTAAATTGAACAATAATAATAAATAAATGCGTGGTTGCCGGTGAAGAAGTCCGCTACATCTATTCGTAGTTTCCTACTCCAAAGAACGTTTATCTTCTCCGTTCTTGGATTCCTTATACTCGTTTCTGTTACCCATTATGCGTTCACTAAGAGCATAGAGAAAAATGCCAGCGTCATGGCAGAGCGTGTTGCAAAGCAAACGTTTAACTCTATGTATCTGGTCATGAGCCAAGGCTGGAATAGACACCAGCTAGAACAGTTCATGAAACAGATGGAGAAAGATAATAGAGACAGTGATCTAAGTGTCTCTATCTTCCGAGGTAAACTCGTAACAGAAAGGTTTGGTGAGATGGAGTCACCGGCTTTATCCGATACTCACCGCCAAGTTCTTTCTTCTGGTAAATCTCAACTGGTGACTTCTGACGACAGCATTAGCTACTACTATGCTCTTAATGCCAAAGAGGTTTGTACTCATTGCCATTCTAATGTGAACGATGGTGATACATTAGGGATGATCGAGGTAACTCAAGAGCTAGATAAGTCACTATTACACGCAAACCGTGAACTAATTTTAACCCTGCTACTGGTCTCTCCTCTGCCATTACTACTTGCGTTCCTAGCAACGCGACAAATCACATCCCGGATAGACAACTCAATAGAACAACTCGCTGACAGTATCGATAGCATTGAATCTATTTCTGACCTTTCTCGTATTGAAGAAGGCCGAGATCGTCTCGCATTCCGTGAGTTACAGGACATATTCTCGCAAGTAAAAAACCTGTCCTCAAAACTTAACGATATAGCCGTTGATAAAGAGCTACTAGAATTTGAAATCAGACTATTAGAAAAGTTTGTTATAACTTCCGAAGTCGTTCGAGACTGGCGTGAATACGTAAATTTCCTCATTGTCGATATCAATAAAGTGATGAACGTCTATACCATGTTCTCTATCTTCAAGGTCGATAATGAAGTTTTCGATTTAGAAGTCTTCTGGCTACAACCGCCAAGTGATCGCACTCGAAAGTCGATGGAACAGGCGATCATGAAGCGCCTTGCACAAGATGGCTCGCCGTTCGAACTGAGTGATATCAATATTCGCCACAATATGGTGAATGAACATGCAGAGCCAATGGATTTAGATGATGATGCTATTGAGCTCCAGTGCAAATCGCTACTGGTAGAGACACCTAAGATTGGCGGTATTGTCGGTATCGGGGTTCATTCAGATACCATCCAGGACACAACCAAGTTACTTGTTCTCGAGAGTATTCTTTCTACTCTACTTAACGTAGTAGGCTCAGTTAGAGCGATCTACAAATACACCAAAGATCTAGAATACTATGCAACACGAGACCCGCTAACGAATCTCTATAATCAACGAATGTTCTGGGAGCTGTTGGATTATGAATTAGATCGTGCAGACCGCCACGACTATAAAGTAGCCCTACTTTTACTAGATCTAGACAACTTTAAGAGCATTAATGATGGTTACGGCCATAGCTGGGGTGACAAGTTGTTGGCTGACTTCTCGACTGCACTTCAAAATGCTTTAGGCAAAGACGCCATCATTGCTCGCTACGGTGGTGACGAATTTGTAATCGTCTTACCAGAAAGCGATGTAGCGCACGCGGCCCAAGTGGCAGAAACGGTCCTACTTACCAGTCGTAATCACGCATTATATTACGACTCAAACACCTTCTTAAAACTGACAGGCTCTTTGGGTATGGGGATTTACCCAGACCACGCTAAAAACAAAAAAGACCTGTTTATGTTTGTAGATAACCTGATGTACCGCGCTAAGAACTCCGGTAAAGATCAGATTGCTCTACCTAATGAAAATGAGCTAGTCGACATCTTCAAAGAGATGTCCGATAAAACCGTTCTGGTTACTCAAGCGATCGAGCGTAAAGAGCTAATTCCTGCATTCCAGCCTATCGTATGCTCTAAGACTGGCAATATACATGCAGTAGAAGTACTCAGCCGAATCAAACTATCTGGTGATAGGCTTATGAGTGCGAGTGAATTTATCGAAATTGCAGAATCAATTGGCAAAGTCCACCAGCTGGACTACATCGTCATGGATAAAGCTTTTGAGCAAGTTCAAGCAACAGGTTACGAAGGTAAGATCTTCATCAACCTATCCCCTCGCTCAATCATAATCAGTGACTTTATACCAACCATTAAACAACTAGCAGAAAGCCACGCTATCAATCCAGAGAGCGTTGTTTTCGAAATAACCGAACGAGATACCGTCAAGAATATCTCCGTATTAGAAAGCTTTGTAATGAGCTTGAAGGATAAAGGCTTCAAGCTTGCGATTGATGATTTTGGCTCAGGCTTCTCATCCTTCCACTACCTAAAACACCTGCCGATCGATTATGTGAAAATCGAAGGTGAATTTATCGCAAACATGGCAAATGATGCTCGTGATATGGCCTTTGTTAATAGCATCTCTCACCTGTCTCAAGAACTGAATGTAGAGACAGTCGCAGAGTTTGTAGAGAGTGAAGAAGTATTAGAACTGGTAGAGGAAGCTGGCATCACCTATGCACAAGGATATCATTTAGGCAAACCGAGTCCTGATCTTGAAGGTATATTAAAAGCGACTGAAGTTTTCGTACGTTAAAAACTACAACAGCCTGCCAAAAACTTTTGGTAGGCTGAATATTTTGTGATACACCCGGCTTTATTCAGCTAAAAGTCTTTATATATAAAGCTTCAACCTTATCTCTCGCCCATTGAGTACGGCGTAAGAATTTGAGAGATGACTTGATTGAAGGATTATTGTAGAAACAGTTGAGTTTAATCTTTGCATCTAAACTTTCCCAACCATAATGATCGACCAAACGAGTCAGTATTTTCTCTAACGTCAGACCATGTAGCGGGTTATTAGGTTGTTCTTGGCTCACTGCTAATTCCTAGTACATAAAAGATTTGTAGTAATCGTATCAGAATAACACCAGAGCATGATTATTAAAAAACAGGAATCATTAGATTATCGCTCTATCTATTGATGTAGGGCTAGCAGTATCGGCTATAGGAAAAATAAGATAACTTGATCAACAAACCCAACCAACTTATGGTTGAGAATAATACTGACCATAAGAATAAGTATTAATAGACCAAGCGATAATGCCTAAATATTAGCTCTTCCTCTATTCTGTATTGAATAACAAGAATTGAAGCGCACTCAAGGCCTCAAACAAAAATTCAATACTTACAGGCAGCTATAAGTTTTGCGATAGCAGTACGGAGTTTACGTTTGATTAGCAAAAAGATCCGCCAAGTTTTTTCTGATTTATCCCATTCTCCACTCGCGCAAAAAACTTTGCTTCAGATGAGCATCCGCCTCTCTGTTGTCATCTCCCTCGCCGCTATAATCAGCTATGCGCACATTTTTGGAATACTTCATGATCAAGTCGAAGACAGTCTCCGTGTTTACATCACAGAGCGAGGTGAAAAAGAAAGTCAGATTTTCCTCAATGCTCAGCTCAACCACCGATTATTCGAAGAACAATTTTTAAAGCAATGGCCCGAGCGCTCAAAACAAGCTGAGCCCGAAGATTTTGATCTTTTATTTGAAAGACGCTCTGATCAAACCCGTAGATTAAGCAAAGAGGCTTTCACAGGTATACGTCGTCCTGACGGAACCTACAGTCAACATATCAGCGCATTTGTTGGTACTAATGCGCCTAACACTGACGAGTTCGCCAATAAACTCAAGCTAAGTTACCAATTAATCGATCGCTATGCCGATGCTTTCACACAACACTACGCAAACCTTTATGTCTCAATGCCGGAAAACGTTAATATCGTATATTGGCCAAATATTCCCTGGGGCGAACAAGCAGAATCGAACCTAGATGTAACTATTGAAGAGTGGGTATATATCTCTACCCCGCAGAACAACCCTCAGCGAGACCATGCATGGACAGGATTGTATTTTGATCCTACAGCTGATGAATGGATGGTATCCCTCGTTACGCCTGTCGATTATAACAAGCAACACCTGATCAATGTCGGTCACGATATTTTACTTAATGACCTCTTCGACAGTGTATTCAATGACAAACTACCAGGTACTCACAACTTTGTTGTAAGAAAAGATGGCCGCGTTATCGCCCACCCTGATTTAACTGATGAGCTTAATCGTACCAAAGGCATCCTACATGCCAAAGATAGCAATAATTACACCATCACCAATCATGTAAACGAAGTACTTTCCTATGCAAAGGCTCATAACGAGTCGATCTTCATACTAGAACCGGATTCGGCCAATGCTCTTCTCGCCATCACTAAAATAGATGGACCGGATTGGTATTTTGTAACCGTTTACCCTAAATCACTACTTTCATCTACAGCATTACAAACCGCCTACATTGTTTCAGTAGTGGGCATCCTATCTTTGATAGTTGAACTGGTAATTTTGTTCTTCATCCTAAAAGGCCAAGTACTCTATCCACTTGGCATTTTTAGACGCTTCTCAAATGCCATGGGCGACAATGATTTTGAAGCGATCAAGGACGTTAAGCGCAGCTCTATTGCAGAGCGAAAAGATGAAATGGGCGAACTGGCCACCACCATGATTACGATGGCCGAACATATCGAACAACACCAAATATTACTCACAGACGAAGTAAATACGAAAACACGAGAGCTTAGCCAAGCACATGAAGTACTCAAATCGGAGGCGCGCTCTAGAGAAGAGATCACTCAATTACTCCAAACTATCGCAAGAGACGTGTCCGGCCTGCAAGGTTTCTCATATTTCGAAACACTGGGAGAGTTCCTATCAAATGCGCTCAATGCAGACATGGTGATCATATCAAAACTCTCTGAAGATAAAGAAAACATTGATGCCCTCGCCGCATATATCGATAAGCAGAAAGTTGAAAACCTAAGCTACCCTCTCGCAGGCACGCCTTGTGAAACCGTAATTGAAGAAGGGTCAATGGTATTTAACGGTAATGTTCAAGAACTCTACCCAGACGATGAAGACCTATTTAAGCTTGACCTCAAATCCTACATCGGCACCCCAATGTACGATGGTAAAGGACAGGTAATCGGCCACCTAGCAGTATTGAAACGAAACGTATTTGAACAAACAGGAAAAACACAACTGATCATCGACTCAGTTACCTCACGGGCAGCTAGCGAGCTTATACGGAACGTTCACGAACAGATCATCAATCATCAAGCTCGAACAGATGCTCTAACAGGTTTATATAACCGCGCCATGTTTATGGATCTGATGTCACAAGCGATCCATTCTGCCGCCCGTCATGAACGAAAACTAGCCATAATCTTTATCGACTTTGACAATTTTAAACTCGTCAATGACCAACTCGGGCACAGTGAAGGTGATAAATTACTTGTTGAAGCAACAAAAAGGTTGAAAAGCACACTACGAAGTGAAGATATTCTTGCGCGCTTTGGTGGAGATGAATTTATCGTTCTATTACCACAAATCGACGATAGTCAGTCCGTAGAAGCTGTAACTCGTCACATGCAGAAGTTACTGGCAAAAGACGTTCAGCTAGATACAACCTCATTAACCATATCCTGCAGTATGGGTGTTGCCATCTACCCCGAAGATGGTTCAACAACTGATACCCTGATCAATCACGCCGATACCGCCATGTATCGAGCAAAAGACTTGGGCCGAAACAACGTTCAATTCTTTACCGAAGATATGAACGTTCGCATGGAGCTGCAACGTGAGCTAGAACACGATCTTCGCCAAGCGATTAGCAAACAAGAATTTGAGCTTTACTATCAGCCAATCATCAATATCCAAACAAGGGAAATAGCTAAAGTAGAAGCGTTAATACGATGGAAACACCCTCAACGCGGCCTAGTTTCGCCTGATCAGTTCATACCATTTGCAGAACAAAGCGGACAAATCGTCTCCATTAGCGAATTTGTATTAAAACAAGCCTGTATTGATCTACCAAAGCTAAAAGAGCATTTCAAATCACTTAAAAGTATTTCCATCAACTGCTCAGCTCGCTTATTTCAGAACAACACCTGGATTCAGGATATCCAAGATACTCTAAATGAGTACTCGGTTAGCAGTAGCGACATAGAGTTTGAAATTACTGAAAGCCTGTTCATGGACAGCCACGATCAATCTGTAATGCAAACGCTAACGGAAATTCATAATCTAGGCATCAGAATTTCACTTGATGACTTTGGAACGGGTTACTCTTCCCTATCTTATCTAAAACGCATGCCCGTTGATTGCCTCAAAATAGACAAGAGCTTTATCAAAGACGTACTAACACAATCTGAAGAAAAACGACTGGTTGCAGGCATTATTGATCTAGCCAAAAACTTTAATCTTGAAGTAGTTACCGAAGGCGTTGAAACACAAGAGCAATACCAACTTTTAACTGAGATGGGGTGCGATCTTGTACAAGGCTATTACTTCTTTAAGCCAGCGCCTGTAGAGCAGTTGCTGACTTGTGACGCAGAACGAGATCTACGATGATTTTGTAGGTTATTGCTACCTACAAAATTAGGAACACCGCCAAAAAGGGCTTAGTGCATGTTGAGCCCAGCCTGGAGAGCGATAATTGATAGCCTTGTTAGGAACAGGATTCATTAGAGAGTTCTGGTGGTGGCGTACTCGTCATACCTGCACAATTACCGACTTCCGTTTTTTCGATAATTGCCCACATATACGAATCACCTGACTGCGGAAATGTGAAGTAATCAGTTGGTGTGCCATTGATAATAAAATGGCCTATGTGTTTTATTTCTTCTGCCTTGACTGAATCTGGGTCACTTTCATCTTCCCCAAACTCTAAACGAAGATAATCAGCTATCCATTGTTTATCTGTTTCTTCCATGCTAGCTCCTGACGCTTTAGTAATGGGCCGTATTACTGCGAAGCAGCGCAGTTTGCGGTCCAGCCCGGTGGGCGATTATTAACAAACTAGTTATGTGCCAAGTGTAATTTGTAACACATGACCATTTATAGCTGTATACATGAACGTTGGATCTCCTGCTTCCATTCTTTGCTTAAAGCCATAGGAGCTGAAAACATGCACTCCTTCAGAAAGTAAGCCGATAGAGTACGATAAATTCGAGATTGTAATTGCAGCACTAATTGACAGCGTTATCCCACCATGAAGCCTTATTAGCTTTTCAGTTAGATCGAAACGATCGTCATCAGTCCTACTCATCTCAAATTCAAGTGTGATTGCACCTTCACTTTCTTGATTAGAACTAAACACTATAACTTTAGGATCTTTCATAAGAGCACATAATGTCCGCCTCAACTACCGGAGGTCAGGTTGCAGGCGCTTGTTAGGTTTATTTCATTCACCAGCTCGTATTTGTGATTCTGTAATCATATAAATCCTGACCAATTTTGAGAGGAATTTCTTCTAATTGGTTACGTGGATCAACAGGATTAAGTACACGATTAAATGAAGGACCTAATTTTATCTCATGGCCGCCATCGCTCGTAAGTACTAACCTTCTAGGGTCTACTTTATCTTGGGAAATACTGTACTCAATGGTTGTTGTTGAATATCCATCATAGAATTCAGCAGTACCGCCAGAAAAATCTGATAGAAGGACAGGATCTATATTTTTCTCTATTTTTAAGCTCAAGTTGACCTGGGTATCTAAATCCATAGTGTCTGACTTTACCGTGTATAAAATATAACTCTTCAAAATACATCCTTTTGAATTAATACTTGGAGTCTGATATCAGCAAAACCTAACGCCCAAAGAAGCGGCGCGTTTCCGCGTCCGCCTGCCTTTGTTTGTTAGATTTATTGCTCCTGCTGCTGAGTGAGAACAACTAATCCAGATACCTTTGCTGGCTCGAAGCGCATAGAGAAGCCTTTAAAGTATTGCTTAGGTTTAAGTTGACCTGTAACAATAGCAACTCCATTATCAATCGATACGCGAATATTATACGCCTTAGATTCCCTGACGCTTTCTAACCTAGCATCCACTATTTCAAAACCGTTTTTCGGCGGAAAAACCAGCCTAAAAGATCTAGGGATCTTGGAATACTCAGAAAATGACTGCTTAATTTCAAGTACCTCCGGTTCTGGTGGCGGCGGTTCAGAAATTACCACTCGAGTCGAGAAGCTTGATTCGGCCTCCCTGAAAAGATTTTTATTTCTTACCTTTGCTTCAAAGCGGTATTCACCAGGCTCATGGATTTCTCTCTCAATATTAAGCTCGGAGACATCTTCGACTATGTCATTGTTGATGGACCACTGAACCAAATAGTAATCAGATGCTTCTGCAACGCATGAGACAGTGCTTGGAGCTGTTTCGCTAGTGGCTTGGCACTTTACGAAGACATATGCTTCGGGTTTCTTTACTGATTGGTATAGCGTTGGGGTAATAGCTAAAACTACTCCCAATGTGGCTATCCATAAACTTACTTTAGATGATTTCAGATCTGATTTAGAAAACAGTAGTACTGAAGCCATCCCAAGCGCCCCAAGAACAACTAGACTAATAAGAACAAGAGGCCATACTCCGTCAATCATTAGCTCGACTCCTTATTGGTCATTAGAATATTCACCGCACTTACCCAACCCAAGCCCGCAGTTACAGCTTGCACGGGATTACTTGGTGAAAAAAGGACAGCACCGACTGCCGCGCCCAGAAAAACTGTCAACACAAAGTCCATTCTGTCGTAGAAAACTTTCTGCCTTTCAGGAAAAAGGCGCTGAAGAACATCTACCGCCCCGTTGAACCCTTTAGAAAAGGAAAATAAATACATAACCAAGGAACCTAAAAGTGTAGTGCCGTAGATTAATATCCACGTCACCCAAAATGGCTGGTTCGCCATAATTGTGAAAGACTCATTTTCCATCTGATATTACTCTCCGGTTCACGAGTGAAATCTAACGCTTAAAACAGTTGCGCGCAGAGCGCGTCGAAATATTTTTTCTTGTTATGTGTTTTAGCCATGAAATTGCTCCCAAGCGACTGATTCAATTTCACCAGTTAACTCCTCTCCAGATTCATTAAACAACTTATAAGTTTCTTGATACTTACTAATAGAAGCACAACCTTCAAGGCCAAGTAATACTGTATACAAAGAATCAGTGAGGGCATCACCAACAATACTTTTCACCAATGCAATTTGTTCGGAATTCAGCCCTGAATCCTCTAGTTTTTTCAAGCGAGATATTTCACAGTTTGAAGAGAAATACTCCTTCTGAATGCTGTCTCTAAGTTCTTTAAATTCATTTACAAATTCGTCAGGAGTCATGACTTATCCTTTGACACATAACGCTTACAGCAGTTGAGCGCATTGAGCGTCAACTGGCTGTTTTTGTTAGAGCTGATGAAATTCACGTAAAAATTCTTTTCTATCCACCGTAAACTTACGGTGACCATCGTGATTCAACGCACGTTTATTCTCTGTAAATGCTGGAGAGATAACACCCCAATTGGAATTTCTAGCAAAGAAAATGACAACATCAACATTACTACCTTCCCAAGCATTATGAACTAAGTGGTCTTCACCACTTGCTTCTACAGTTTTGACTTGAATTCGATAATAGCTAGGACCATCTGATATAAGGATATCTGTTTGGTGCCCATGATCTAAGATTGGTAAAAACACTTGCCAGCCATCTTGCATAAGCCAACTTACAACCATGCTTTCGTAAGATGTGTTTTTAAGTGCTTGGTGTGTCCCGGGTTTAGTTTGAGTTAGCCTTCTTGGCACGATATTAATTCCCTTATTTTCTCTAACGCCCGTCTTTGGGGCTGGTTTGTAGCTGTGAAGCAGCGAAAAAGCCGTCCCAGCCGCGTAGCGGCGACAACAGCCGCTTGTTAGAGAGCGCTACTCCATTCTTTTTGTTTTTCAAGTAGCTCACTCATACCTTTTTCATCATCAATTATTTGTAATAAAAAACATGCGCAAAGCATATAGTATTGGTTCCTTGCTTTTATCAACTGCAAGATTTCTTCTTCTGGATAGTTTGGCTCAATTGCAGAAGCAGTAACTCTTCTAATTACATGCTCCATACCTCCGTGAGTTAAGCCATGAAAATCATCCTTATTTAACTCGGACATACCTGCAATAAATTGCCCGCCTGTTTCAGGTTCACTGCCGATATCATTCAGCATATTTTTAAATCCTGGCGGCTTTCCTTCTATAAATTTAACGACTCCGTCTTCTGAAGCATGCTCTAGCAACCATACACCCCTGACATAAGCCTCGTGTAGTGATCTGAATAGTGTAAATGCAGGGCCTGGAAGATTATTTTCAAATTGAAGAAGTATTGAATCAGCGATATCGAGGGCATGCTGCAGTAAAGCCACACCTACACGTGTCCGATCATCACTCGGAACAGTTATGTCAGACGTTTTACTATGTACCCAAAGCCCAATTTCTTTGGCCTTTCCGATGTTTTCACTAATGTTCATGATGCTCTCTAACACAAAGCTTTGGGGCCGGAGTGTAGGAGCGAAGCGACGGAACGAAGGTCCCAGCCGCAACGCGGCGACAACAGCGTATTGTTATGTGTTTTTTGCACTATGGTATTGCTCGTGAAACTCCTTAACTCTACTAGCTACTTCTGGAATTTGACTTGCAAGAGTGTTTCCCCAGGCGCTAAGCAAAGTTGAGTTTTTAATGTGCTCTTGAACACCTGTTTCGTTAATAAGATCAAGAGCTTCTTCCTCTATAGTTGCCGCCTCATATCCGAGAATATCATAGGCGTCAGACCTAACATTGTAATTTTTAGCAATTTCCTTCAATTCTAGAGAAAGCTCAATTCCTATTTTTGATAACGTAACTCTATCCATGACTCAACACCACAGTCACTTGTTAATTGCTTCCAATAACGAACTTATCATTGTGTAGCCCTAAAAACCATTTGCCATCTTTGGAACATGCTATTACCCCTGGCGGCCAGTCAAAAATTTGCCAATATTGTGCATATAATTTGGCATTGACCATAACCACCCAGTCGGGCTGGTAAATCAGAAATATGTTTTCTTCAGGAGTGATTTTGTTCAGCCAATTAGATATTTCATTTTCATTTGCTTCATCATTCCATTGGTCGAGCGTAATATTTCGTTGGGTTTGCTTTGTAAACAGGTCTGTATTCAAATTAAGATCTTCATTGTCAGGAGATAGAGTTAAAGCAAACTTCCAAACCTCTTTCGCTTTAATTTTCGATAGAGGTTTTATCTGATCATATGGAGCACCTTCTTCCTTGTTCCAGCCAAGAAAGATAAATTCCTTTATATCCGTAATGTCAGCTTCGGTGATTTCTATCATAGACAATTAACGCTTAAAGCAGCCGCGCAGTACGCGTCGGATGCCTTTCCTTGTTATGCATTTGCTAATTCCGTGAACAGTTTTACGGGGAACTCGTGCTCACCCCATAGTTCTTTATATTTTTCTGGACCGACATTCTGATGAATGTGCCACAGAACTTTAGTAATTTGATGGACAATTCTGGATGAAGAACAGGAGCCTTGTAGCATTGGCTTAAATCCTGACTCTGAACCCATACCCCAGCTGGCCCAATCATTGTACCAGCGAGCTTCATAATTGGCCTGTTCCCCTTCGAGCGTTACTAAGAATAGTAATTCTCCAGGCTCATCCATGAAAACAACTTTGGACTCCTTGTGCCCAGCCTTAATAGAAATTGCCATTTCAGCAAGCTCACGCAAACTATCGTGCAGGTACGATACGGGGCTATCTATAGTGGTTTCACCATCAGAAATAAATACCTCGGCCCATCCGTGTTCTTGTAATTTATACTCGATGCTAAATTTCATAATGGTACTGCATAACAGCTAAATATATGTCAGATTGACGTATTTAATCGCGTCAATTTGACATATATCTCCAAGAAATAATATTAGAAGTAAATTGTAACGAGTTGATTAACATAAGCTTTCCTTGCTTAGCAGATTTTGAGCTTCGAGAAAAAGCGTCAATTTGACGTACTATCCTGACATAACCTTAAAACAGATTAAACACTGTATGCAAAACCAGTCCCACATTACCTGTGGTATCTGATTACCTGACCTAACAAAATCAACTTCCCCTCTCTTTCTATTGCATAACCACCCTCTTGATTTCTTACTTTTAATTACATTAGAAAAATCCCATAAAGCTGAGCTTAAGGTTCGGAGCTTAGAATCGCCATTGTCCAAATGAACCCAACTTCAGGAAGAACAATGGTTATTACAACTAAAGGTGCAGCAAAACTAACTCTAATATCAAGCGCTATCCTACTTGCAGCATGTAGTGCGAGTAACCCACAACAATCCCCATACTCTGCAGCAGAATTAGAGCAACGCAATCAAGCGTTACTTGAACGCGAAAAAGAAGTATCTAAGCGTGAAGCCCAAGCTCAAGATGCATTAGCACGTAGCCAAGCTGGTGGTGATGAGCTGTTGCCTCCAAATGCAAAAGCTGGTGAATGCTATGCCCGCGTTTGGGTTGAGCCTACTTACCAAAACTACACTGAGCAGATGCTAGTGAAAGAGGAAAGTGAAAAGGTAGATATTATTCCGGCTCGCTTCGAGAAAGTTACTGAACAACTGCTTGTTCAGCCTGCTGGCGTGAAGATGGTTGCTGTTCCGGCTAAATACGAAACCGTTACTGAACAAAAGCTTGTTCGTGAAGCGGGCACCCAATGGCTAGTTGCTTTAAACAAAGGCAGTGCACCAGCGAGCTCTGAGCTACTGAAAGCAGCGGCTAATCACGGCATCAATCTTAATGCAGCAACACCAGGTATGTGTTTCCACGAACACTATCTACCAGCTAAGTTTGAGCAGGTTAACGAAAGCGTACTTGTTCAAGAAGCTTACGATGTCGTTGAAACAGTACCGGCTGAATACCGCTGGGTAGAGAAGAAAGTACTGGTTAAAGAAGCTAGCTCTCGAATCGAACAGGTTCCAGCGCAGTACTCTTCTGTTTCTGAGCAAGTTGTAGACGTACCTGCTCACACAACTTGGAAAAAAGGCACAGGCCCAATCCAGAAGATCGATGAAGCAACTGGCGAGATCATGTGTCTAGTTGAAGTACCAGCTACGTACAAAACTATCACTAAGCGCGTTCTAGCAAGCCCTGCGACTACGCGTACTGTCGAGATCCCAGCTGTATACAAAACAGTTAAGGTTAAAGAGTTGGTATCTGAAGCGCGTGAGATTCGTAAAACAATCCCTGCGAAGTACAAAGACGTAGCCGTAACTAAGAAAGTTGCTGATGTTGGCTTTACATGGCACGAAGTTCATAACCATGAGCACCCTGCTAGCACACGTACAGGCAATCAGATCTGTTTGACTGAGCACCCTGCCCAATACAAAACAATCAATCGCCAAGTTGTAGCGCAAGAAGCAACAACTAAGAAGATCGAAATTCCAGCTAAGTATGAAACTGTAACTGTTACTAAAGAAGTTTCCCCTGCTTCTGAAAAACGCACAGTGATTCCTGCAGAGTACAAAACTGTATCTCTAAGCAAAATCGACAAAGCTGGCTTTATGGAATGGCGTTCGATTCTTTGTGAAACCAATATGACACAAGCAACGATCATGGATATCCAGCGCGCTTTGGCTGCAAAAGGATATAACCCAGGTCAGATTGATGGTGTTGTAGGCAGTGACACTATGAGTGCGATAAACAACTTCCAGCGCGACGAGAAGCTACCGACTGATAAATATATCAATATCGACACAGTAAAAGCGCTTGGCGTAGGTATCTAAGCTCTGATTTTTGATATTTAAAGCGTCCCCCAAAGCTCTGGTATGGAATGCTGTCCGCTACCGGAGCTTTTTTTATCTCTTGAAAGCGCGCTTTTTAGCACGTCTTTTCTGCGCTGCCTTAGTATTGTTTCGAGTAATTTCTATTTCCCGAGTCAGATCCGGCTCAAAACCTTGTAACCACTGCTGCGGTAAACGCGTATCAAGCAGGACCTCGATCTCTTCCAATAGATGATTCTGCTCTTCTATTAACAATGAGATAGCAACGCCCTTCTTACCTGCTCTACCAGTTCTTCCAATACGGTGAACATAGTCAGCTGCTTTGAATGGCATTTCGTAATTGATTACGGCTGGCAGGCTATCGATATCTATACCGCGCGCCGCTACATCTGTCGCAACAAGCACTTTTAGCTGTCCCATCTTGAACTGCTCTAAAGCCTCTTCCCTCAGCTTTTGTGATCGATCTGCATGTATGGCATCGGCGGATATCTTCGCTTGTTTAAGAGCCCCTACTAGCTTATCAGCGCCCTGCTTTGTATTACAAAAGACAATCACTTGTGACCAGTCATGCTTTTCGACTAAGTGACTGACAATCGCTGATTTACGATCAGGGTCGCAGTTATAAACGATCTGATCGACATCAGCCGCAGAGGAATTACGCTGATCTACTTCGATACGCTCGGGCTTAACTAATAAATTTTTACTAAAACGATAGATGGAATCACTTAAGGTCGCCGAGAAAAGCAGTACCTGCCTAGGCTGCACGTCACGCTTAGGCAACTTGCTTAAAACTGCTTTGATCTCATCTTTAAAGCCCATATCCAACATTCGGTCAGCCTCATCAAATACTAGATGAGTGACTTGCCTAAGATTTACAGCTTTCTTTTTATGTAGATCCAATAAACGACCGGGCGTAGCCACCAGCAGATCGATCCCTTTCTTAATTTGATCCACTTGCGGGCCAATGCCCACACCACCATAAACTACCGCTGATCTAAACCCTGTTCCTTTGGCATATTTCTTAAAACTGTTATTCACCTGCTGAGCTAACTCTCGTGTGGGCGCCAACACTAAAGCTTTGAGCTTTTTATTTTGATCACTACTAAAATCAGGATCGGTCAGTATGGATTGCAAAATGGGCAACGCAAAGGCTGCTGTTTTACCGGTACCTGTTTGTGCACCAACAAGGAGATCTTTACCAGACAGAATGACAGGTATCGCTTCAGCTTGAACGGGAGTAGCTTCGCTATAACCTGCGGTATGTATCGCTTCGATTAAACTCTCGCACAAAGGCAAAGTGTCAAACTTCATAATCAACTTCCAAGAATTTGTAATGGCAGTGCAAGTGCACTGTTACCTTGTTGTCCTAAGATCCAGATCACCCAACATAAACCACCCACAGTAGCAAAGTACCAAAGTGCTGATACGACCTGACCGTAACGAGCCAATGGCAATAGTTGACTACTGTGACGGTGTTTCCATTCGAGCACAATCTCGATACTGCCCACAGCCAGCAAGAAGCCTAATAGCGCCATACCAAAGTAATAACTAATTACGACACCGGCTAAAGCACCGATAACGCAGATCACTAGACCAAATACTGAGTTAACCGAAAAAGCGATACTTTTTAGGACGTGGCCACCATCTAACGGTAATACCGGCAGCAAATTAAATAGATTGAGCAAGGCATTGAAGGCAGCAATACCCGCCAAGATCTCAATATCCGTCAACCAATATAGAACCAGAGCAACTACGGATAGAAATAACCCAAATACCGGCCCCATGATAGAGATATAGACATCTTGCCAACGGGTGTTAATACGATCATCAGATAAAGCCAAACCACCTAAAAACGGCACCAGATAGATGCCCTTTGTATTTAAACCAAAACGCTTCATGGCACGCACATGGCCATATTCATGGAAGACCAAACAAAGGATCAGTGCTAACGCGAATTCAAAGGAGAATAACCAGCTATACGCCGCCAGACTTCCTGCAGCAAACAGAACCTTAATGACTTTGGCACTTTTAAACAGCTTAAGGCCTAACGATGCCATACCTAGTATGCTGATCTTATTTGGCTGTTTAACGACATTCTCAACCACTTGGGTTTCGATATCCTTTTCGGCTAACTCACCACTTCCAAGCTTCTGATCAGCAACTGCTAGCTCATATTCCAGATTAAAGGGTTGCCAAGTGAGTGACAAAGTTAGAACACACTCAATCTCTTCGCCTGTTCCAGTCATTAGCGCGAATCGGTGCTCTGTAGTCTCAGAAGGATCAGCGCTCGCCGCTATTTGAGACACCAACTGGTTATCCCAATACAGTGCCTGCCATCCAGCCATTGAGCCTTCAAGACGTAAAGTTTTGCCTAGACAATCGATGCGTAACAGCTGCACGGTAATTCCTGTTGCTTATAAATGAGTGTTTATCAAATAAGCGGCGCATTATAGCCAATCAGCGTTATAATGCAGCTTCTGCAATTAGAGAACATCAAATTACATTAACAAGGACACAGGTATGAAAACGAAAACAACCGTATCCTCAATGCATGAGGTGGATACAGGTAGAGGAAAGATCAAACAAAATCACTTAGCAGCATTGGTCACTTCAAAGGTTTTTAAATCCCAAGTGGTCAAAGCTAAAAAAGGTAAAGGCGCTTATAAACGCAAAGACAAACACAAAGGGCGAGAGTCCTATTTAATAGCGGCTTAGTTAGTTTCAAACTGTCAGATACTAATTCAAGCTACTATCAAATAGGGTTCTTGCAAATAGGGTTCTTACCATTGTGAGGTTACAGCTTTATTTCCTGCTGAGTCGCACAATGTATGCTGCCGCCGCCCGAAGTACCCCCCATCTATAGCCAACCTTCTAATCATCGCCAATTCTTATAACTATTGGATTTATTGAACCCCAAAAACAAAAACCACTAATATTGTTTTAATGCCAATCCAGAAACACCGTATTTGCTGACCCTTAACCTAACTGTACCTTGGTACAGTGTTTGAAAATGGATTTACAGGTATACTACGCGAAATTCAGTTATGGCGACGCTTCAAAGCAAGCATGCTTTAGAGGCTATTAAGGAGTGTATCTCATGTGGACTAAGAACTTACTGGCTACATCAATGACTACTGCGTTACTTTTTAGCGCTTCAGCAAATGCCACAACTCAAAACGATGAAGTCCAAGACTCTGTCTTTGGGTGGGGTAAATGGAGTGCGAGCATCCAGACCGCAGCAGGTCCTGGTGTAACTGGTGCTGCAGTTTTACCTCTGCTAAGTGGTTTTGCACAACCGCAAAACAACATAAATTCTGATGCTTTCGTTGCCAATACTGAAGGTAGGTCTACAGGCAGAACAGCTGCAGTTACAGAAGGCGAAACTATCATCGATAATGCAGGCTTACGTCAATACCAAGCGTGGTACTCGGCAAATGCTCATGCACAGCCTAATTCTACAGAAAGAGCTTATTTCACCGAGTTTGAATATGATGAAGAGAGCAATGCATTAAATTATGCTGTAGGTACTGACGCAGGAGAACAGACACACAATCCTCGTCAGGCGTTTTACGAAGATGAACAAAGCGCATTTGTTAGTACTGAGAAGCTAAGCCGCGACAAAACAACCATCGATAAAATTAAGCTTGGCGGCGGCTTAAAGATCATAACTCAAGAGCAAACTGTTCTTAGAAGCCAACAAACTATTACTGTAAGTAGCCCAGAAGAAGATTCCAACGTATTTTACGGATCACTCTCTGATTTCCTTCAAGAGCGCTCCAGAACAAGATCCGGCCTAAAACTGAAAAATACTTGGCTAGGCGGCACGCCACCATGGGGAACATGGAGCAAATGGGAAGACAGTCCAGCTAACAACAGCAGTAATTTCATTTACGGTCAAAGTGCTAGCATTGATGCAGTAACACAAGTACTTTCTGGAGCCGGAACAGCTGTATATTCTGGGGGATTCATGGGCTTTGGAGGTGGAGTAGAACTTACCTTAGATTTCGGAAAGAAATCTTGGAGTGGTAGTTTCAATCCAAATAACGCCCCAGCTTTTGCCATTGCAAAAGGTACTTTCAAAGGTGTTGATTTAGCAGGTAAAGTTACCGCAACTAAAAACATAGCTTCAGGTACTGTAGACGCATCGTTCTTTGGATCTAAAGCACAGCATATTGGCGGCATAGCAGATATTAAAGGCACCAAAGGTGAGCGCTTCGTAGAAGTATTTGGCACTAGTAATATCAAATAATTTTTAAGCTTTTTCTAAAAGGCCGTATCTTGAAAGTACGGCCTTTTTTGTATTTAAGCAGTAGTATCATAAATCTGTTAGATGCACGACACCCAGCCCTCCCAACAAATAATCAAATTAAACTTCGAGTATTATTTCCAACGAACCACATCCCCGTGATCGAAAACGTGGCCAGAAGCGACTTTACGGTAGTTTATAAATATATTGCTGTAAGAGACGCCGCTACGTTTGGATATAGAGAAAGCCACAGATTCCATCATCGCTTCAACACTATCCATTTTATGGAAGCTTGGGGCATGAAGGTCAACAAGAATAGGATGACTGCCATTTTGGGGCTGACTAGCTGGCATTAGGCCCGCTACAGCATAGTGACGTGAAGGAATGTATTCCCACGTGACTGTGATATGTTCGATACTGACATCTGTGGCACGAGCAAGATCTGTAGTTATCCCTTTAATCATATTTGGGATATCGCATTCATCTTCGAAGGGTAAAGATTTTATACAGATTAATGGCATTGTCCGACTCACAGAAAATGATGAAGGTTCGAACTTAAAACATGCGTACCACGAACACAAGACCTTAACATATGATTAATAGAAGCTTATTTAACTTTGGATTCCATTATGTAAGCTTCAAGCTTCTTATCTACACCGAAGATATGGCGTTTCAGCCACTCAGTAAGAAAGTCAGAGAGCATATCTCTTAGCTGTGCATCATAGGTGTGATGGTCATCCAGCATTTTTTTAAGTTCAGCTCGAAATTTATTATGGGCTTGAAGATGTACACCGAAGTCAGGATAGTTCAGCGTTTGCATGTACGCTTCTTCTAAGCAGAAATGGTGATCGGCATAATCATGTAAGCGCGTAAAAGTGGATACATCAACCTGCTCCGCCTTGATCTCATCGATCAGTTCAAACAGGACTTGATGCTGTTGGTCTTGCCAAATAAGTTCACTGGTGAGCGTCATATGAAGCTCCTGATTATAGTTATTTTTACAGCGTAACTTTTATTATGTATCAACTATTAACTTAGGATACTGATCTAAATCACCCTTAGACCAAACGGTTTGTAACAAACAGCTTGCGAGGTTTTTACAAATCTTTTACAACTTCTATAAATCTATCTGACTTTCTATAGGCGGAACTGACCTAAATTTGCAGCATGTGATTAAGGTTAATAAAGGACGAAAATCATGAAAGCGCACCGCCTACCCAAAATTCTGCTAGCAACACTGCTTACTGTTGCTGGACCTCTACTCAGCCAAACCGCTACCGCCAAACAGGTTGATCTTAATATCAATCTAGCAACGCCCGTGATGACAGCTGAGCAAAACCACAATGCATTTATCAAAATCTCTTTAGAGGGGATTAAACAAGAAAGTCAGCAACAACGTGTAGCTGCCAATATTGCGATTGTTCTAGATAAGTCCGGTTCAATGCAGGGCGATAAGCTGTATCGCGCAAAAGAAGCCGCGATCATGGCAATCAATCGCCTAAATCAAAACGATATTGTTTCTATTGTGAGTTACGACAACCGCGTTAATGTTGTTGTACCAGCGACAAAGGTTAGCGATAGCAACAGTATTGCTCGCGCAATCAATAAGATCCAAGCCCACGGTAACACTGCGCTATTTGCCGGTGTCAGCAAAGGCGCACAAGAACTACGTAAGTTTCTCGATTTAAATAAAGTTAACCGTGTCATTCTACTTTCCGATGGCTTAGCCAACGTAGGACCAAGCACACCGAATGAGTTGGGTAAGCTAGGTCTCTCTTTAGCTAGAGAAGGTATGAGTGTAACGACTATAGGTCTAGGCCTTGGCTACAACGAGGACTTAATGACTCAGCTTGCAGGTTTTAGTGACGGTAACCATGCTTTTGTAGAGAATGCTGACGACCTAGCACGTGTATTCCAATACGAATTTGGCGATGTCTTGTCCGTGGTTGCTCAAGGCGTTGATATCCAGATTCGTTGCTTAAACGGTGTAAAACCTTTGCGCATTATCGGCCGTGAAGCTGAGATCGAAGGCAATATGGTTAAAACACGTTTGAACCAACTATATAGCGAGCAAGAGAAGTTTATTATCCTCGAGGTAGAAGTACCGTCACAACAGGATAAGAGCAGCATCAACTTAGTCGATGTCGATGTAAACTACTTAGATCTTCTAAACAAACGAAAAGAAGCTCTTTCTAGCTCGGTTGCAGCAAATTTTACTCGTTCCGAGCAAGAAGCTAAGGATGCAATCGATACCCGTACTTATGAAGCTGCAGCAGAACAGGTTGCCAACGAACTAAACCGTGAAGCAGTACAAAAACGTGACCAAGGCGATATTGAAGGTGCTAAATCTATTTTGCAGCAAAGCGCTGATTATCTAGATAACTTAGGTACCTCTCTAGCCTCCCCTAAACTGCTAGAGCAGAAAGCAGAAGCGCTACAAGACGCAGAAGAGCTTGATGATGAACAAGAATGGGGTAAAAAACGTAAAGAGCTTAAAGAACGTCAATATAAACGCGCTAAACAGCAAAGCTACTAACCGCCTAGGTAACTGAGAATCTATTGTGAATAAGACGATCCTATTGCTAATCAGCCTGATACTCATCCCTGTCGTTATACTAGGTTGGTTAGCGGCTCGTCTGGAAACAAATCAACAAGCCCTTCTCTCTCATCAAATCGAAGGGTTGGTTGAAATAAAACTCGAAGAGATCGATCAACAGTTCCAGAATCACTTCCAAAGCTTAGAGCAAGCGTTCAATGCTGAATCCGAATTGCTACTGCAAAGCAAAGATACTCAATACCCAGAAGCAACACTAAAGGACCTCAGCCAATCTAGCCCATATATAGAACAGGTATTTGTGATCTCCTCTGAAGGCTCTACGCTGTTTCCATCAGAATCATCCAAGAACCCAAGTGAAATTGCGTTTTTACAATCAACTAAACGCCTACGTTCATCACCCGATATATTCCAAATTCAAAACAAAGCACCTGAGCAGATAAATCTTGCAGCTAGCCCGTATAGCGCACAACTTAAAGCTGCCCCAGAATCAAAACGGATCGAGCTGTCAGCTCCAAGCCAACTAGCTTCTAATATTGCAGCAGATAGCGTAGCCGAGATTGCTATATCCTCTGCAGAGTCTTTGGCCTCAATGCCTTCTATATCGTTTATCGATTCGGGTTGGATCGCTTGGTTTAATAACAGTCAGCTGCAACATATCTATTGGCGTAAAGATTCAGAGGGTGCGCTATTAGGCTTTTCTATTAACAGTGCTCGATTGCTGTCAGATCTAATCAACTCACTACCTTCCAGTAATGAGCAAGACAATAGCAATCAAGCGATTGCTCTGATCAACAGTCGTGGTGAAGTGCATTACGAATGGGGCGATGCCACAATCGAGACTCAGCAGTTCAAACCGCTGGATAGCCTGCCGCTAAGTCATCCTCTTGGTAGTTGGAAATTAGAGTATTACTCCCCTAACCTTGCCCAGCCAACCTCAAACTGGATTGAGAAACTATCCATTCTCTCGATCACACTTTCTGGATTATTAATCCTTGCTTGGCTGATCTATAGAGAACACACCAGAACAACGCGCCTAGCCGAACAAAGAGTAAACTTTGTTAACCAAGTCTCCCACGAGCTAAAAACGCCCCTGACGAATGTTCGGATGTATGCTGAGATGCTTGAAAGAAAGCTTGATGACGAAGATAGCAAAGCTCAGCGCTACCTATCTGTGATTAATAGTGAAAGTCAGCGTCTTTCACGCTTAATAGAAAACGTACTGACCTTCTCAAAGCTTGGTAAAGAACCAAAGCCCCTGCACCTACAACCCGGGACATTAAAAGAGTGTGTTGAACATACAGTCGATGTGTTTATGCCCTCTTTAACTCAACATGGTCTGTCTGTTGAATTAGATCTGCAATGCGATAAACAAGTCATGTTAGATCAGAACTGTATTGAGCAAATTCTAAATAACCTACTCAGCAATTGTGAAAAGTATGCACCTCAAACAGGTGCCATACTGATCCGCTGTTACAGCGATAACCAGCAAAGCTATATAGAAGTTGAAGATGCCGGTGAAGGGATCTCTGAATCCCTTTGGGAGAGCGTTTTCTCTCCTTTCTACCGCATCAGTAATAAATTAAGTGACGGTGTATCTGGCACTGGTATTGGTCTTAGTATTGCCAGAGAGATGGCTAGAAAACACGGTGGTGATCTGGTGATTATTCCTAGCGATCTTGGCACCTGTTTCCGTCTAGAGCTACATACACCTGATAGTCATCACAGGGAGCCCAAACAATGAAAATTCTGATCGCTGAAGATGATCTAAATATTAGGCTTGGGCTTTGTGATCTATTAGAAGATGAAGGTTACACCTGCATTGAAGCGTCTAATGGGGCTGATGCGCTAGTGCTGTTTGCTCAACATCATCCAGATCTGGTTTTACTCGACATTATGATGCCAGAGTTAGACGGTTATGCCGCCTGCAGAAAAATCCGCCAGTTAGATGAACAAGTTCCTGTTATCTTTATTACCGCCAAATCTGAGGAGATTGATCAGGTGCTTGGCTTAGAGCTAGGCGCGGACGATTACATCAAAAAGCCCTTTGGCACTCGAGAAGTGATCGCGCGTATTAGAGCCGTGATACGCCGCTGCTCACCGAAAGATAGATCGCCAACCCAAACCGCGAATAATCAATTCGAGCTGGCTGATCTCGTAGTTTACCCTGAGCAAATGCGCGCTGAACGCGATGGAAATAAGATTGAGCTAACCCTGCGTGATGTAAAAATACTTGAGCTTCTTTATCAAGAACAAGGCAAGGTCGTAACAAGAGATATGCTGTTTGATTTCTGCTGGGGCCGAAATTATCTACCAAGTAGCAGGACACTAGACCAACACATTTCCAAGCTAAGAAAACTGATTGAAGTAGATCCCAAACAACCGCAGATAATCACTACCGTCCATGGTATTGGCTATCGCTATGATGGCTAAGAATGACGCTTAGTGCTCGTTTCCTTCATAGATCCACATGGATGACGTTTCCCCAGCCTTCTCAAACCCTAAGGATTTATAAAACCGAATCGCATTTCCATCAGCCGTTAACATCTGCTGGTGGAAACCTTTATAACGTTTTTTCATCGCTTGCATAATCTTGCTACCGATGCCACAACGGTGGAAATCTGGGTCCACCAGCATGTGCGGATAATAAACGACGAGATGCCCATCTGAGATTGCATTGGCTAAGCCAACTAGCCTACCATCGATCCGAGCAGTAATTAAACTATGTGAATTTCTTAATGCTGCTAAAAGCGCTTTTGGTTTTTCAGCAGATGACCACTCATTAGCCTTATACAGAGCAACAACCTCATCCTCTCGGATTACATCTGTACAATTTATATCCACAATCATCAAATTTCCTTAAATTTTTTGCCTAAAATTAGTTTAGTGGAATTACCTGTCTTTGGCAGATTGATCAGCAATGAATCCCATTAAAACGGCTCAAACAGTAGAATCCACTAATACACCACAAGCCCCGTATTTAAAGGGCTACAGACATGTATAGATTAACAAATTTATTCATGATCATTTGATCAATCTGCCATTGCGAACACTATCTGATTTTGCTGTAATTCGCCGCTTTCGTTTAAAAAGGTACACTGGAGTACCGGTTTTATGGCTGACGCAAAGCTCGCTCTGGAAATACAAGACCTTCATAAAAGCTATGGCGCTTTGGAGGTTATTAAAGGCATCTCACTACAAGCTGAAGTTGGCGATGTGATCTCAATTTTGGGGTCTAGCGGCTCAGGTAAAAGTACTTTCTTACGCTGCCTTAACCTACTTGAATCCCCTTCCGCAGGAAGCATCAGTTTTGCATCTGAGCCATTAAAGCTTAAGCAAACCAAAGATGAAGGTTTGCAAACCGCGGATCAAAAGCAGTTAGAACGAATCCGCGCATCGATTGGTTTTGTATTTCAAAACTTCAATCTATGGCCTCATATGACCGTGATCGAAAATATCATGGAAGCCCCTATTCATGTCCTTAAACAAGATAAGCAAACTGCTAGAGATAAAGCAGAAACCTATCTTAAAAAAGTGGGCTTATACGACAAACGAGATAGCTATCCTAACCAGCTATCCGGTGGCCAACAGCAACGCATCGCTATCGCACGCGCATTAGCGATGGAACCCCAAGTTTTACTCTTTGACGAACCAACCTCTGCACTTGATCCAGAACTTGTCGCAGAAGTTCTAAATGTTATGCGAGAACTCGCAGCTGAAGGACGCACGATGTTGATCGTCACCCATGAGATGCGTTTTGCCCGTGAAGTATCCAGCAAAATTGTATTTCTACACGAAGGCCAAATTGAGGAGATGGGCACACCTGATGAGGTGTTCACCAATCCTAAATCTGAACGCTGCAAAGCATTTTTAAGCAGCCATTTCTAATCCAGCCTGCAACTAACAATAAATATTCCGCGAGGATCATAAGATGGGATTTAAGAAATTAATTACAACAACAGCACTTGTTGTCTCTACTCTGGCAGCTCCTGCCTTTGCTGGCGATAAAATCCGTATCGCTACTGAAGGAGCATACGCGCCCTTCAACACAATCAATGCTGATGGCGAACTAGCAGGTTTTGATGTAGATATTGCTAAAGCACTTTGTGAAGAGATGAAAGCTGACTGCAAAATCGTAGCTCAAGATTGGGACGGCATCATTCCTGGCTTAAAAGCACGTAAGTACGATGCAATCATTGCCAGCCTTTCAATCACACCAGAGCGTCAACGTGTTGTAGCGTTTACTGATCACTACTACTCAAACTCTCTTGGTTTTGTCAGCGGTAAAGATGGCGATTTCGATCCAAACGCCCTAAAAGGCAAAACCATTGGTGCACAACGTGCAACAATTGCAGGCCAGCACCTAGAAGATAACTACTCTGACAAAGCTTCAGTCAAACTATATGACACTCAAGGTAACGCTTACCTAGATCTAGCGAGCGGCCGTTTGGATGCGATCCTTTCAGACAAACTACCTGCTTACGATTGGTTGCAAACCGAAGAAGGTAAAAACTTCGAATTTCGTGGCGATAAGATCGATGTTAACGACAAGATCGCTATCGCAGTCCGTAAACGCGATGGTGAATTGAAAGAGAAGTTCAACCAAGCATTAAAAGCGATTATCGAGAACGGGACTTACGAAAAGATTAACGCTAAGTACTTCCCATTCTCTATCTACTAAGCTTAAACACTGAAAACTAGGGAAAAGCAGGATAAAACCTGCTTTTCCTGTTTCATCAGGTATATCTATATGGATCTTCAGGGCTTTGGGCACCTCTTAATCAGTGGCGCTTGGATAACCGTTCAATTAGCTATTTGCAGCTTAGTCATTGGCCTTGTTTTCGGGGTTTTAGGTGCAAGCGCAAAGCTATCTAAATACAAAGTTGCTAACGCTATTGGTAATGGTTATACCCTGTTTATTCGGGGCATGCCTGAGTTACTACTCGTCCTGACAATCTATTTTGGGTCATCTGCCGTTTTGATGGCGATCGCCAGCCTGTTCGGTTATGACGAATATATAGAGCTAAGTCCTTTTGTAGCCGGTGTAATCGCACTAAGTATCGCCTTTGGTGCATATGCCACTGAAGTCTTCCGTAGTGCACTTCAAGAAATACCTAAAGGCCAAAAGGAAGCGGCTATTGCTCTTGGTATGACGGGTTTCCAAACCTTTCGTCGTATCACCTTGCCACAAGTTTGGCGCTTAGCTTTACCCGGTTTAGGCAACCTATTCCTTGTTCTTTTAAAAGATACAGCACTGGTTTCTGTTATAGGTCTTAACGAACTTATGCGCCAAACCACCGTTGCCGTTGGCAATACCAAAGAGCCTTTCACTTTCTACTTAGCCGCAGCAGTGGTTTATCTCCTAATGACTTCAATCTCAATGATCGGCTTACATTACCTAGAGCGAAAAGCTAATCGCGGTTATAAAGGAGCACGCGCATGAGTTGGGAATGGGATGTCATTTTTGAAAACTACCCTCGCCTCTTAGAAGGCACTTTATTGACCCTTGAGCTTGTCCTCTTTTCTGGGTTTATCGGTTTAATGCTTGCGGTACCATTGGCATTGATGCGTATCTCTAAACGCCCTTGGCTACAAGCCTTTCCTCTTGCTTACATCTTCTTTTTCCGTGGCACGCCACTGCTGATACAGATCTTCTTGGTGTACTACGGCGCATCTCAGTTTGAATTCATTAAAAACTCTGCGCTTTGGCCTATTCTTAAAGAACCGTACTGGTGTGCCATCATCACCTTTGCGCTCCATACTGCGGCTTATATCGCTGAGATACTCCGTGGCGCTATTCAATCTATCCCTAAAGGCGAGATTGAAGCCGCTAAAGCCTTAGGTATGAGCTACCCGCTTATGCTGCGTCGTATCATCCTACCTCGCGCATTTGGCATTATGATGCCTGCCTATGGTAACGAAGTAATCCTAATGCTTAAAGGTAGTGCCCTAGCCAGCACAATTACACTACTCGATCTAACGGGTATGGCACGCACAATCATCGCCAGAACTTATACGCCACTCGAAATATTCTTCGCAGCCGGTGTTATCTATCTAATTATCAGTGCCCTTTTGGTGTTTTTATTCCGCTATATGGAAAAACGCTTTAATCGCCACCAGCATTGGCCGAATGAAAAGCCAAAAGATTTAGACCCTCAGCATTAACCCGAATGACTAAACATGATGGGCCAGAGCAGCGTTACCGCGATGGCCCACATGGTTACCCAAATGAACAAATCCATAACCTGCCATGCTTTTGGATTATTAAATATCGGCTGACATACCTTCGCACCAGCTACTAGCAGCCAAAACCAAATGCATGAGAACCCCATCGCACCGATAGCAAACCAAACTCTCTCAGACTCTGGGTATTGCCCTCCGATACTCCCTAAAAGCACCACAGTATCTAAATACACATGGGGATTGAGCAGTGTAATCGCCAAAGTAACAATCAACGCTTTACCTAAACCACCCAACGCCATTTCATTTGCTTTAAAGACCTGTGGCTTTAAAGCTTTGCGCAGGGACTGAGCGCCATATACAAACAGAAATACAGCCCCGCCGATCCGAGCTGCGAACATCCAGCTCTCTGATTGTGCGATTAGGATGCCCATCCCTGCCACGCCAACAGCGATCAAAAGCATATCTATCAGTGCGCACAAGGCTGCAATCGGCCAGTGAAACTGACGACGTAAACCTTGAGTAAAGACAAAGGTATTTTGGCTTCCCATCGCAACAATAAGACCTGCACTTGTAGCCAAGCCCTTTATCAATGCTGCCAAAGCCGCGCCTGTGAAAATGGATACCATACTGCCCCCCTGAATAATGGCAGGCATAGTGCTAGAATCTCACTAGCCAGTAAAACTAATAATTCTAATGATTGATAAGTTTTTCTAATGCTCGATTACAAACAGCTCCAAGCACTTGCAGCCATTCTCGAAGAAGGAAATTTTGATAAGGCCGCAGAGAAGCTCAATATCTCTCAATCAGCGGTATCCCAGCGCTTAAAACAGCTAGAGGACAGCGTTGGACAAACGCTGATAATCAGAAATACGCCAATACAAGCGACAACGGCTGGGCAGCTGTTACTGAAGCATTACCACCAAGTATCTCTGCTACAAGCAGAACTACAGGAACAGATCTCACTTGAGCAATCCGATGGTTTTACGAAAATTTCTATTGGCTTAAACGCAGATAGCTTGGCTACTTGGTTTTTAGACGCGGTTAAACCACTGCTTAATGACGAAAAAATTCTTCTAGATCTAAAACTGGATGATCAAGATCAGACTCATCACTTTCTTAAAACAGGTCAAGTGATCGGGTGCATCAGTTCTAACCCAAAACCAATGCAAGGCTGCAGTTGTATTCCACTTGGCGCAATGATCTATCGCTGCCTTGCTAGCCCTACTTACATCAATAAATATTTTCCAGACGGTATAAAAACGGAAGGCTTTTACAATGCCCCTGTTGCTGAATTTAATAATAAGGACGAACTTCAAAATAGATATCTAAAGGACAATTTTAAGATTGGCCCCAACGAATATCCGAAACACCGTATTCCGTCGACTGAATCGTTTTTCAATATCATTATTCGCGGCCACGCATGCGGCATGGTTCCCGATCAGCAAAGTAAAGAGATCCAGGCTTCAGGAAAAGTAGTTGATATGACCCCTGGAAGGTTTATTGAAGTCCCCCTTTATTGGCATATCTGGAGTCTTAAATCGGGACTATTCCAGAGATTAACGCAGAGACTGAGAAAACAAGCGGAGTCTGACCTCTCACCGATAAGCCATTAATAATGTTAAATTTTATTCCTATATTTAAGGTTTATTTAAGCTTTCTAGTTCAGAATAGATTGCATAGATAATACTTCTCTTCAGCCAGCTAGCCACTAATTACGTCGGATATTAAAGCTAATGAAATTCCCTGAAAATCATAAGAAAAAAAACAAACTGATTTTTTTGCTTGCATCGGTAATTGCGATCTTAATTCTTGTTAATGGTGCATTTTCCTACTGGCAGATGAATCAAGTAAAAGCTGAGTTTTACGAAGTAGCCAATAAAGACATACCTCTTGTGGCAGAGCTATTTCCTTTGATTGATCGGCAATTTGAACAAACACTATTGATCGAGAAGCTACATCAGTTAGAGCCAATTCATCGCAACAAAGTGGTACCGATACTCAAAAACAGTTTTATTCGAACAGGCGATCGTTTTTCTCAAACAACCGAGAAATTGCAATCAATGTTAAAGCCTATGCTGCAGTCCCCTCGGGAGATTACTCGACTCAAAATGTCTAAAATTGATCAGCTTCTTCAGCAAATCATTACTGAGCATGATCAGTACCAAAATCAAGTTCTACAAATGATATCCCACAATGTAGAGAGCCATGAAGCTTATCCTCCTGAACTCATAACCCTTTTGACTAAAGAGGAGAAAGACTTAACCGAGGAATTGATTTCCCTAAGGGACGAACTTCAAAGATTCACTCAAAATTCTGCACACGCAGTTGAAAGGCACGAAGCTCAAATAATAAAAGGTGTCGTGATCTTTACTCTGTTCGTTTTCTCTCTCGGTACCATCATGCTGATGCTGATTAGCCAAATTATGAAAAGCCGTGAAAAAGCGATCGAAAAGATCAGTTACTTTGCCAATTATGATCCTCTAACCGATCTATATAACCGACGTCATTTCTTTGAAGAGTTAAACCAAGCACTGTCACAAGCAGAAGACCAAGAGACGCCATTAAGCCTTTGTGTATGCGACCTAGACCACTTCAAACAGGTAAACGACACTTTAGGCCATCTTGCTGGAGACAATATCTTAACTTCATTTGCTGAAATACTGCGTAACAACATTAGGAAAGGCGATTTTGTAGGCCGATTTGGAGGAGATGAATTTGTTATCTGCTTCCCTGATACAACCTCTGAAGAGGCTGCAGAGATTACAGAGCGCATTCGACAATGCTTTCAGGAAGCCAATACACTTAAATCATCGGTAACATCGACTTTTGGTATTGCGGAGTTAAATGATCTGACGCGTACAGATGACATGCTGCTCGAAAAGGCAGACCAAGCTCTATACAAAGCCAAGAAAAATGGACGTAACTGCGTGCACTGGGCTTAACCAGCACACAGATCAGTTTCCAAACACAGGCTTAAAGAAGCTTCGCTCATAACTCTGAATGCATTTAGTCTGCTTGGCATAATCAAATGCAGCCATGCATTCAGAGTCTTTAAAGGAGTCTATCCGGTATTGTTCATAAGCAGCGAGACTAGGAAAGCTGAACAACGCTAGCGCGATGTTGTTAGCCCCTTCAGACGGCAGGAAATAGCCATGATGCTGACCACCGAACTTGTTAACCAGTGGAATCCATAGTTTTGCATAATGCTCGAATTCAGTAACTTTGTCCGGATCGATCACATAGCGTAAGTAACAAGTTACCATCAGCGTACCCCCTTATTTCTGCCGTATTTACCAAGAGTCAGCGGCTTTAAGATCACTCTCTTTTTGCTCTACCCAGTGCTCCCCCTCATTGGAGATCTCTTTCTTCCAGAAAGGAGCATCTTTCTTTAGGTAATCCATGATGAATTGCGCTGCTTCAAATGCATTTACGCGATGGGCGCTACCCACCCCTACAAAAACGATATTCTCGTTAAGGTCTAAACGGCCAACACGATGATAAATTACGATGTTGCCGAGCTCCCAGCGTTCACGCGCCTGCGTAGCAATCTTCTCAAGCGCTTTCTCCGTCATGCCTGGGTAATGCTCTAAAAACAATGCATCAAGCTGATTGTCAGCTATCTCTAATTCGCGAACGATTCCAGTAAAAGTGACTATGGCCCCACTAGTCGCATCATCAGCTCTTACACCTTCTGACAGCGCGCCAATATCAAAATTGTCTGTAGCGACAATCACTTGAGTTGTTGCCATGGTAATTCCTCTCTAAATAGATATTGAAATCATACCACCAAAAGCTATTAAAGAAGCAATGCTCAATGGGCTTATAACCTATTAAAAACACTGGTTTGATGGTATTGTGTCGAACTAATTTTTGAGTCATCTATCCAATAAATATTGGAGTAATTACCGAGGAATATGATGGATTGGCATCCACACGCAACAGTTGCTGTCATCGTAGAAATGGAAGGCAAGTTCCTTTTGGTAGAAGAAAGATCTTCAGGTGAAATAGTTTTCAATCAGCCTGCGGGTCATATTGAAGAAGGCGAAACCTTTATAGAAGCTGCATGCAGAGAAACATTAGAAGAGTCTGCATGGCATGTAAGCCCTAAATATTTAACAGGGTTTTACGTCTATAAATCCGGTAATAACAATACAACCTATCATCGTGCCTGCTTCTATGCCGAAGCGATTAAGCACGAACCAGAGCGTGAACTCGATGAAGGTATCATTCGCGCTGTCTGGATGACACGCGACGAGATTGTCGCTCATACGGACAAACTTCGTAGCCCAATGGTTTTGAAATGTATTGATGATTACCTAGCCGGTAAGCAATACCCTTTAGATCTGATACACGAACATAGCAATTAACTGAATAAATACATGACTGATCACAGCAATACCAAAGTGATCGTCGGCATGTCCGGCGGCGTAGATTCATCCGTTTCAGCATTACTATTAATGCAACAAGGCTATCAAGTAGAAGGCCTGTTCATGAAAAACTGGGACGAGGATGATGGCACTGAATACTGTACCGCCAAAGAAGATCTCGCTGATGCCCAAGCAGTTTGTGACAAGCTTGGCATTCATCTGCACACAGCCAACTTCGCTGCTGAGTACTGGGATAATGTATTTGAACATTTCCTAGAAGAATACAAAGCTGGCCGCACCCCTAACCCAGATATTTTGTGTAACCGCGAAATCAAGTTTAAAGCCTTCCTTGAATATGCAGTCGAACTTGGTGCTGATTACATCGCAACCGGTCATTACGTTCGCCGCGGCGATCGTGATGGCAAGACTCGTCTGTTAAAAGGGCTAGATAAAAATAAAGACCAGAGCTACTTCTTGCATCAAGTAGGTCAGGTCGAAATTGAAAAGACCCTCTTCCCTGTAGGTGAACTAGAAAAACCTGAAGTTCGTAAACTTGCTGAAGAGCATGACTTAATCACTCACAACAAGAAAGACAGTACCGGTATCTGCTTTATTGGCGAGCGCAGATTTAGCGACTTCCTCAAGCAGTACTTACCGGCCCAGCCAGGCAAAATAGAAACACCTAAGGGCGATGTGATTGGCGAGCATTCTGGCTTGATGTACTACACAATAGGACAGCGCCAAGGGCTTCAGATCGGTGGTCTTAAAGATTACCCAGAAGAGCCATGGTTCGTAGCAGGTAAAGATCTTGATCGTAACGTTTTAATCGCAGTTCAAGGTAAACAAAATGATCTGTTATTTACCGATTGGCTTACAGCTGATGAAATTTTCTGGATCAATAATGAAGAACCTGCATTGCCATATAGCTGCACTGCCAAAGTACGTTACCGTCAGACCGATCAGGCATGCACGATCGAACGTCATGGTGACAGTGGTTACCTAATCCGCTTTGCAGAACCACAGCGCGCCATCACACCGGGCCAATCCGTGGTTATCTACGCCGAAGATATCTGCTTGGGCGGCGGTGTTATCGAACATACAGGCAAAGACGACTAGGGGGCCCCAATGTCACGACAGCATGACGAACAAGCGCTGGGCCTAGCTGGTTTATTTCAAGCAGCCGCTCTCGTTGAACAAATTGCAACGAGAGGCATGGTTGCGCAAGACAGCTTAGAAACATCGGTCTATAGCATCATGCAGTTAAACCCTGCATCGACAGAAGAGATCTATGGCGGCGCTCACGACCTACCTTTCAATCTACACTTAGGTCTGCAAAACCTAAGAGATTTGATTGATAAGCCGCGAGCAGAACATAACAAAGATGTGATTCGCTACGCACTAAGCATGATGCACCTTGAGCGCAAGCTTAGTAGCGATCCAGAGATGCTGAATAAAGTCGCGCAACGTTTAGCTCAGGTATCTGAGCAAGCTCGCTACTTTAATTCTGATCAGCCAGATACAGAGCCAACTGCGAGCAGTTACTGCCATCCAAATGTGATAGCAAATATTGCTAGTCTTTACCAAGATACGATCAGTAGCTTTAGCTTCCGAATTCAAGTAACGGGCGACCCGCGCCACCTACAAAACAGTGAAAACGCAGCGAAGATACGCGCATTACTATTGGCCGGTATTCGTAGTGCTATGCTATGGCGTCAGAAAGGCGGTAAACGCTGGCAGTTACTGTTCTTCAAATCACGCCTACGCCCTTCCCTGAAAAAAATTATGGGCACCTCATAATAGGCCACGCCATTTAGATAAATAAAAAACCGGATAGCTTGCTAAAGCATCCGGTTTTTTATTTACCTATCCATTTTATGTATCGATTACAAAGTTACGCGTGACGAACCGATAACTCATTTGCGTCATGACTACGAAGCATAGCTTCAATATCACTCTCAGCTGCATCAGCTATCAATACTTTGACCATATTGCAGCTTTTATCTATAAACACTTGCTCTCTTGGTACTCCATTAGCCATCAGGTCATCAAATACCAGTTTGGTTTGGTCGCTGGACCCAAAGGAGCCGGTAACAGACATAGTCATATAACTACCCTCCTCAATTTCAGCTAAATTTAGCTATATTGTGTAGCGACAATTTAAGCTTAGAACTTGCGGCGCCCTTTATCCATATACCCCTACGAAAAGTCACTCGACTCAGGTATAATGCGCGCCTTCTTTTTAACCTAAAAGGTAGAGATCGATTCATGGAGCTTTCTGCACTGACAGCCGTTTCTCCGGTTGATGGCCGCTATGGCAGCAAAACAGCTGACCTGCGTGATGTTTTTAGTGAATATGGCCTGATTCGCTTCCGCGTTGAAGTTGAAGTTCGTTGGTTACAAAAACTAGCTGCGCATCCACAAATCACTGAAGTTCCAGCGTTAAGCTCTGAAGCTGATGCTCTGCTGAACTCGATCGTTGATAACTTCGGTCCTGAAGACGCTCAGGCTGTTAAAACGATCGAACGTACTACCAACCACGACGTAAAAGCGGTTGAGTACTTCATTAAAGACAAATTCAAAGATAACGCTGAGCTAATGGCGATTAATGAATTTGTTCACTTTGCCTGCACATCTGAAGACATCAACAACCTTTCTCACGCACTCATGCTGAAAAACGGCCTTGATGTTGTAGTTCCACAGATGCAGCAAGTAACTGACGAAATAGCTAAGATGGGTCGTGAATTTGCTGAGCAACCAATGCTTTCACGTACTCACGGTCAGACTGCCTCTCCAACAACTGTTGGTAAAGAGATGGCTAACGTTGCTTACCGTATGCAGCGTCAGATTAAACAGCTTCAGAATGTTGAGCTTCTAGGTAAGATCAACGGTGCGGTTGGTAACTACAACGCTCACCTATCTGCTTACGCTGACATCGACTGGGAACAGAACGCTAAAGACTTCGTTGAAAGCCTTGGCCTATCTTTTAACCCATACACAACTCAGATCGAGCCACACGACTACATCGCAGAGCTTTTTGATGCTGTTGCTCGTTTCAACACGATCCTAATCGACTTCGATCGTGACGTATGGGGCTATATCTCTCAGGCTTACTTCAAGCAGAAAACGATTGCTGGCGAAGTTGGTTCTTCTACTATGCCGCATAAAGTTAACCCAATTGACTTCGAAAACTCTGAAGGTAACTTGGGCATTGCGAACGCAATCATGAGCCACCTAGCGCAGAAACTACCTATTTCTCGCTGGCAGCGCGACCTAACTGACTCTACTGTTCTACGTAACATGGGCGTTGGTTTCGGTTACAGCTTGATCGCTTACCAATCTAGCCTGAAAGGCATTAGCAAGCTTGAGCTTAACCCAGCTCAGCTAAACGAAGATCTAGAAAATGCTTGGGAAGTTCTAGCAGAACCTATCCAAACAGTAATGCGTCGTTACGCTATCGAAGAGCCTTACGAGAAGCTAAAAGCGCTAACTCGTGGCCAGGACATGAGCAAAGAGACAATCCTAGCGTTTGTTGATACTTTGGACATGCCAGAAGAAGCTAAGCAGTCACTTAAAGAACTGACTCCTCATAGCTACATCGGTAACGCTGTTGAGCAAGCGAAAAAGATCTAAGCTGATCTAATTAATCAGTTTTATGAAACGGGGCTATAGCCCCGTTTTTTATATAAGGCACAGATTAACCCCATGGAACACTTCACACGACCAGACGGCACTGAGATCCATTACATCTCTCTTGGTGAAGGAGAAACCACCTTAGTTTTTCTTCATGGCTGGACGGCCAGTGTTCGTGAATGGCTCCCCTTCGCCTCTGAGCTGGCAGAAAACCACCGCGTGGTGAGCTGGGATGCCCGTGGCCATGGTGCTCACCAATATCATGAAGAGAGCAATATTAGCTTACCTGCGATGGCTGATGACCTCGAAGCTATGCTCGATCACCTTCAGATAGAAGATGCCGTCCTCGTTGGACACTCTATGGGAGCATTAACTTCTTGGGAATACTTACGTCGGCACGGTCATAAACGACTCCGCGGGCTTTGCATTGTCGATCAATCACCAAAACTAATCACTGATGATGCATGGCAGCACGGTGTATACAGTGATTTCTCGCAAGCATCCAACAGCGCCTTCATTCACCGCCTGACCGAAAATTTCGCTGAGGCCGTACTTGAGCTGATTGCCTTTGGTAAAAATCAACGTTCCAGAGAAAATTACGAGCAAAACTCTCGTGGCTTCCAGCAGATGCGTAAATATCTGCAGAAGCAACCTGGCGATCTGCTAACCCGCTGCTGGGATAGCATTACCCAGCAGGATTACCGAGAAGTTGTATCTAGTATTAAACTACCTACCCTACTGATCTACGGCGATGAAAGCCAGTTCTATAGCGCTGAGCTACAACAGTGGGTTAATAAAAGTATCGAGGGTTCAGAATTGCATATTTATGAGCAATCGGACCACTCTCCGCATTTATGGCATAAAGAGCGATTCATTTATGATCTGAATCGTTTTATAGATTCATTGTGAGAACCATTAAAAATGTTATCTAACGTTCGAGTTGTACTGATCAATACATTCCACCCCGGCAATATCGGCGCAGCTGCACGCGCTATGAAAAACATGGGGCTAAGTAAACTCTATCTGGTTGAACCAGAAGATTACCCAAGCGCAGAAGCTGATTCTCGCGCTGCTGGCGCAAAAGACCTATTAGATAGCGCTATCGTCGTTAATACGCTTGAAGAAGCAATTGGCGATTGCCAGCTAGTGATTGGTACCAGTGCGCGCACCAAACGCACCTTCGACCGCCCTCTTCTGGATGCACGCAAAGGCGCGGAACGTGTAGTGGCTGAAGCTAAATCAGGTGAAGTGGCTATCGTATTTGGTCGTGAAACTATGGGCCTTCATAACCATGAATTAGCGCAATGTAACTACCATGTTTACATCCCTGCTAACCCTGAGTATCCAGTGCTCAACGTATCTCAAGCAATCCAGCTTCTTTGCTACGAGATCTTTATGGCAGCGGAAAATAAAAGCTATGACGAAATCGAAAGCGAATACCCTCGCCATAAAGAGATGGCTCTTTTCTATGAGCATTTAGAGAAAGTGCTACGTTTGACCGATTTCATCATCCCTCAGCATGAGGGTAAAGTACTGGAAAAATTACACCGTTACTTCAACCGCTCACGTCCTGAAAAAACCGAGCTGAATATGCTTCGTGGCATCCTGACTTCAATTGAAGAAACGGTCGAAAAACTAAAAAAATAACTAAAAAAATACAAACTACGACAAGGCAAAAAGATGGAAGAGAATTTACAAGCACTACTAAAACAGGCTGACGAGCTTCGCGACAACATCGAAAAAATGCACCAAGAGTCCAAAACAGTTGGTTATAACGCTGCTGGCATCCGCGAATGCGCTACAACTCTGCAGAAAGGCATAAAGAAAGTGGGTAACAATAAGCTTGCTGCTCTAGCCAATCGCGACAAGCGTAAAGTTTACGCTGAAATGGAAGAAGCAATCGAACAGCTTATGGAGTTAATTGACTAGTGAAATCTCCGTTTGGTGACATCAGCGTAGAAACATTTTTAGCTGAATACTGGCAGAAGAAGCCTTTACTTATTCGCAACGCCTTTCCTAATTTTGAGCCCCCTGTGACGGCTGACGAGTTAGCCGGCATGGCACTAGAGGAAGACGTAGAATCGCGTCTGATAACACAGTCACCGGACGGTAAAGATTGGTCTTTAACACACGGCCCTCTGCAGGAAGATACTTTCGCTGATCTTCCAGACTCGCACTGGACACTGCTAGTACAATCAGTCGATCACTGGATCCCTGAAGCAAACGAGCTACTCGAGCACTTCCGTTTTGTACCAAATTGGCGACTAGATGATCTTATGATCAGCTATGCGGCTGACGGTGGCGGCGTAGGTCCACATTACGATAATTATGATGTCTTTCTGATCCAAGCCTCAGGGACTCGCCGTTGGGAAGTGGGTGGCATATACGGTGAAGATTCACCACGTCGCCCAGACGTTCCAGTCATGATTTTGCCTGAGTGGGAACCAGAACATGTATGGGATCTTCAGCCTGGTGATATGCTTTATGTACCACCACGCGTTGGTCATAACGGCTTTGCTATTGGCGATGACTGCATGACTTACTCTGTAGGTTTCAGAGCACCTTCTCATCAAGAGATGATGTCTGGCTTTACCGATTATCTATCTGATATTACTAAAGCAGAGGACCGCTATAGTGATTCCGATCTTGCTCCACAGGCAAACCCAGGCGAGATCACCGATCAAGCATTAGAGCGCGTTAAATCAGCCTTAAAAGAGTACATCGATAGCCCTGAGCTACTAACTCACTGGTTTGGTCAGTTCATGACTGAACCAAAGAATCCTGAGCATGGTGCTGATCAAGTTTGCGAGATGGACGAGGAAGAGATCGCCGAGTTATTAGAAGCCGGAATTCCACTTTGTCGTAGTGAAGGATCACGCTTTGCTTTTAACCGACTAGACGATCATTTTATTTTGTTCGTTGATGGCAAAGGCTGTGCATGCTCAGAAGGACAAGTAACCTTGGCCGAAAGTCTTTGCGCCAATCTGTATCACGAACAGATAGAACCCACTGAAGAAAATCTACAACTATTGAAGGCACTGCTTCTTCAAGGTTCCGTCTATTTTCTAGACGAAGAGTAGGTAAGAAATCTATAGCTCTTTAAAACCGATTAAAGAGCTATAGATTTCCCTATCGCTAATCAAAACAAGCGATTACACTTACCCAAACAGCAAACTACGCTTTAGCCTACCAAGGCACTCTGATGACCGATAAAGAAGCTACTGTCGAAAAGACACTCGAATCTAGCCCAACGCTTGAATCTGAGATCAATTCGGCCCGAATTAACGCCTTAGAACTGAAGTTAGAAACACTGTCTCTGATTACAGAATCCCTATGGAATATCATTCAAGAAAGCGATGTTCAGTGTAGTGCAGACTTAAAAGAAAAGATGGCAGATGTAATAGACCAACGAGCAAAGCGGGATTCTATCAAAGTCACTTGCCAAGTTTGCGGCAGCGACCAAAAAGCTAGCGCCTCTTACTGCAATCATTGCGGGAATAAGCTCGTATATTCTGGTGAAATCTCACCCTTTGATTACTAAGCGCAGTGTCGATAGCCAAACTATTTAGCTCTCCAATCATCCAAACCATAATGGCTCATCACCTGCGAAATACCATCCCCACGCTTTAGAATGGCCATCTTTTCATCAAAGACCTCCATCATCTTCTTAATATCATCTTGCATATTAATTTGCGGTGAAAACGCCATATAGATATTTGCTTCTTGTACACAACCAGCACTTTTAAACCTATCCCACTTACCCGCATTTTTTAACGTATATACAGTACTGTTGTAGGTAAATAAGAAAGCATGAATGCGATTTCGCAGCACTTTTTTAGCCTGCTGTACTATATGGCGTTCATTATATGGAAGGTATTGAAATTGCTGAGGATTAAGTAATGCGTAATCGTTTAATTCTTCAATAGAAGTATCTGTAGATAAGCCAAACTGTTTATTCTTAAGGCTATGAATATTCTCGTACTGCCACTCCTTTTCTCTATCGGTAAAAAAGCACATACGCTGTGTACCCACTTCATTTATCGGGTAAAGAAGATCGGGCGCTTCAGGTTTAGCTGGAGATAGAACAGCATGTACTCGCCCCTGTTGAGTCATAGACAAAGCTCGGCTCCAAGGGTAAATACGAATATCTAATTCATACTCCGTATCACTGTAAATCTGCTTAACCAGATCGATAATGTAGCCGGGCTTGTCAGTTTCAGGGCAGATCTGCGGGCACCAATCTATGGCTGCGATATGGATAACCTGTTTATCTGCAAAGCTGGAATTAGGTAACAGAAAACAAGCAATGAGAAAAAGATAGGAACGCATGCATATACCTAAACTCTTTAAGGGCAAATCCTAGTGAGCTTAAGTATAGCAAGCAGATATGAAAGAGCAGTGAATAACTAGCTAGGTATTAGCGTCCAAAATATTGATCAATAATATCAGGCAGCTCATCAAAAGCCGTCATCTCAAATTTATCAATCTCTAGATCAAAGTGGCTTAAATAACGTTTTGCATGATCACGGCTTAGCGCTCTACCTAAAATTGCATAATCAATTTCAGGTAGTGTTTTATCGTGACGCGGTTCTACCTGCCATGTGATATAAGCCGGAGCTGTACTTTGAAGCTTCAAACCAGCTTTAACACAAAATTTATCGACATGGCTTAAACCTTCAGGTCCTAAACACCCAGGTTCGATACGGAAGATTACTGTCAGTTTCTTACTATCCGCTAACGTCATTTCTCTTCTCTATTCAATAAGTTATAAGCTCTACCTTGTTTGTGAGTCTACTATAAATCATCAAACAAGCGTTTGCCTACTTTAGTACCTAACATAGTATGATCTGAATCACACGACTATGACTAATTAGACTAAATTGCTTTATAATTGCCGCTTTTTGCAAGTCTCTTGAGGGGCAATATGAAATTTTCATCACTAGACCTATCACCTGAGTTACAACAAGCTCTGGATGAGTGCGGCTATACAGACATGACCCCAATTCAAGAGCAAGCAATTGTGCCCGGCCGCCGCGGCAAAGATCTGCTTGCCAATGCCCAAACAGGTACAGGTAAAACAGCAGCCTTTTCCATCCCTATTCTGCAGAAAATTTCTGATAATCCGCGTGACTTAGCCGAACGTCAGATTCGCTCTATTATCCTGACGCCTACTCGTGAGCTTGCACAGCAGCTTGCAGAAACGATTGGTCGGTACAATAAACACCTGAATCTTCGTATCTTGGCCGTTTACGGTGGCGTAAACCTTGATACCCAGAAGAAGAAATTACGTCACGGTGCAGACGTACTCATTGCCACACCAGGCCGCTTAATAGAACACCTTAGTGGCAGCAATGTCGATCTAAGCAAAACTGAATTTGCTGTACTCGATGAAGCCGACCGCATGCTAGACATGGGCTTTGTTACAGACGTACTGACAATTTTGGAAGCAACACCGTCTTCAAAACAAACCCTTCTCTTCTCTGCCACTCTATCTGATGCTGTCCACAAGCTGTCGAGAAAGATTCAGAAGAAGCCTGAGCAGATCAAAGCAGCTAGACAGAACTCGATTGCAGACACAGTCGATCATGTTGTATACCCTGTGGAGGAGAAGCGTAAAGCAGATCTTTTTGCCGAGCTTATCCAGGAAGAAAATTGGTTCCAAGTATTGGTATTCACCAGCACAAAAGCTCAAGCTAATGAGCTGATGCTTGATCTAAAAGTAGACGGCATTGAAGCTGTGATCTGTCATGGTGACAAAAGCCAAGGCGCGCGACGTCGAGCTGTTGCAGATTTTAAAGCGGGTAAAATCCAAGTACTGGTCGCGACCGAAGTTGCTGCACGCGGATTGGATATTCAAGGATTAGAGCACGTTGTAAATTACAATCTTCCTTATCTAGCTGAAGACTATGTTCACCGTGTGGGACGTACAGGTCGCGCAGGGACACAAGGCAAGGCTATATCTTTTGTAAGCCGAGAGGAAGAAAGTGCTTTAGATAGCATTGAGCGCCTTATTGGCACACCGATCAAACGTATATTCCGCAAAGGCTACGAGGTGGGTAGTCGGGAAGGTCTGAGAAAGCGCATTCACAAGAAAGGCCCTAAGAAGAAGCACAATAAAGCAACGCGCACCCAAGTTATTGGCCGCAAGTCTTCTGCAAAGAAAAAGCGCTAGCTAATTCTGCAAAATCCAATAAAAAAGGAGCTTAAATAAGCTCCTTTTTTATGCAAACGACTTAGAAATTCGGCATATTCATATCGAAATCACGCTTTAAAGAGCGCTGTTCCATATAATTATCAGAGCCCTGTTTTTTTCGCTTTCCTTTCGCTACCTTCCTACGCTGATGATCCGCGTATTGACCATCCATATAGTCTTCTTCCATCTCATCCTGCTCTAATGGCAAATTAGCCAATCGAAGTTTGCTACTCATCTATCAGTCCTAATTCATTACTAACAGCCCGTAACGGGCTTGATTAAGTTAGTTAATGAAACCTTATTTTTATGACCAAACAATGAAAGCGATATGACAAATTTAGGTACAAAAAAGGGCCTAAATCAGCCCTTATTTAAAAAATCGAAAAGCTCTTTAGATAAGATCTGAGAATGGCTGAATAGTGACCTTTTGCCCTGCATCGATACCTGCAAACTCATCAGAGATCTCGATTAAACAATTAGCAGAAACCATAGAAGTTAAGATGCCAGAGCCTTGACTGCCTGTAGACCTAACAACCAATTCGCCATTGTCATTAATTGAATAAACACCACGGCTGTAATCAGTCCTACCCGGCCTAGATCGAAGAGAAGTCTCAGCAATTGCCACCATACGTCTTGGTTGCCAATTTATCTCCCCCGCCATTTTACGCAGCGCAGGCTGAACAAACTGAGTAAACGTCACCATCACAGCAACAGGGTTACCCGGCAGCCCGAAAAACGGTGTATTGCCCAGCTTGCCGAAAGCTAGCGGGCGACCTGGGCGCATCGCTATACGCCAGAAATTGATTTTACCTACAGCAGCCAACGCATCTTTAATAAAATCGGCCTGCCCCATAGATACACCACCAGAAGAGATCACCATATCAGCTTCATTAGATGCCTTACGTAAGGCCTCTTCCATTGCCTGCTGTGAATCTTCGATAATTCCGTAATCAATCACCTCGCAGCCTAAACGCTGCAAAAGCCCGGTGAGTGAAAAACGATTTGTATCGTAAATGCAGTTTTTAGGTAGCGGTTGACCTTGCGCTGTAACTTCATCACCCGTAGAGAAGATGGCGACCTTTAAAGATCGATAAACTGTCACCTCAGTATGACCTAGTGAAGCGATTAAACCTAACTCTTGAGGACGTAAAAGACATCCCGCTTTAAGTGCCGTCTCTCCTTCAGCGATGTCCTCACCCGCCTCTCGGACATTCTGCCCTTTTTTGACCGACCCAACGAAAGTTAATTGCTCACCCTCTCGTGTACATGCCTCTTTGATGATGACGCTATCAGCACCCTCGGGCACTGGCGCCCCCGTCATGATTTCTACTGCCTGGTTTGGACCGACCTGACCCGAGAAGGCATCACCCGCAAAAACACGACCAATAATATCCAAGGATTCTTCAGATAAACCATCAGCGGCAACAGCATAACCGTCCATTGCTGAGTTTCGTTGTTGAGGAACATTAATGCCAGAAACTAAATCTACCGCCAAAATTCGATTTATGGATTCGGAGACAGCTACAGTTTCAGCGCTGCTTTGAATATCAATTTGATTGAGTATGGTCTGAATACTTTCAGCAACAGGTAACATACCACCCGGATTAGCAGCCGGATCAAAACAACTTAACACTTCGCTCATCAATCAATTACCTAGCTGATGTACTCTTTAATAAAACGCAGAATTTCGTCTGTGTCATTAATGTTGAACAAGGGTAGCTCTCGATGCAATTGTAATGGCTCATCCGAAGCCACCGCAATTATGTTTTCATCTTCAAGATACATGAGGCCTTTATTGATCTCTTTGCGATGCAACTCGATCTTAGGAAAAGACTCCTGCTTAAAGCCCTCTACCAAGACCAGATCTAAAAGAGAGTGATCCATGCGACTTAACATATGGTTTAGAGATGGACGATCACCCTGATCCTGCTCAACCATTAACGCCCAACGCTTACCTGAGCTAATCAGCATCTGATCAGCACCAGCTTTTCTAAGCTCGTAACTATCTTTACCCGGATGATCAACATCGAATTTATGGTGAGCATGCTTGATGACACCAACACGGATACCATCTTCTTTTAGAGCTGGAATCAGCTTTTTCAATAATGTAGTTTTGCCTGTACCACTCCAAGCTGCAAAGCCAAGTAGTTTTGGCATCTGTTGAAGATCATCGAGATCATCGCGACGGTTCACATTGGTGAAAGCCTCAGGGAAATCAGAGAAATCAACTTCCGTGTAGTTATGCTGAGCATACCAACGGTCGATCTTACGTTCTCCAGAAGCTAAGGCTTTCTGGACACTTCCAAGTAGATCTCGATGAATCAGAGCAACAACCGGCTGCATTCGCTTGCCATCAGTTGCAACAGCGATTTCTGCCTTTTGTTCTCGCGCTTGAAGCAACATGCGACGAACTAAGACTGGAGGTAAAAACGGCCCATCACATGGCGCAAATAATACCCAATCAGTTGCAGCATGATGAAGACCGGTAGCAATCCCCATTAATGGCCCTTGAAAATCACCTTCAAGATCAGAAATAACCGGCAACCCCAATGTACCATAGGCGTCCATACTACGGTTTGCGTTGATCATACAGCGCGCCACTTGCGGCTGAACAACATCTAAAACATGCTTAATCAGCGGCTTACCATTTAGCTCCATCCAGCCTTTATCTACTCCCCCCATTCGGCGAGCCATACCACCAGCAAGAATAACGGCGGTTACTTGATCAGGATTATGCATATTGATTAGCCTCATTTAATTGAGCTGTTTCTTTTATAGAACCATTTTCTAGCAATAAGTTGCGCTGACAAAGCTCGGTCACACAATTACTTTGATGACTAGAAACCATGACTGCGGTACCGCCATCAACCATCTCTTTAACTAATTCAGCAACAGTTTCTACCGATTTACGATCTAGATTGGCTGTTGGCTCATCAAGAAATAGAAGACCTGGGTTCAAAACCCACGCGCGAGCAAGCGCCAAACGTTGCTTTTCACCACCAGACAAAGAATGCGCCTGCTGTTCAGCTAAAGACTCTAGGCGAGACCAAGCTAACCCTTTAGCCACTAGTGTTTTGATTTTTTGCCTAGATTCACCACGAAGGCGTAAACCATAAGCAATATTGTCTTTCACTGTGCCAGCGAAGATGTACGGTGTTTGATGAAGGTAAACGACCTTTGGGTGCAATTTAGTGTTAAGAAAACTACGTTTATTTGGCGTTACTGTAACTGAGCCTTCACAAGGCTTATCTAGGCCCGCCAAAATTTTCATCAGCGTTGTCTTACCGGCACCGTTATCACCACTCAAGTGAAAGCTCTCGCCCTCTTTCAACGTCAACTTATCAATATTAAATAGCTCTCGTTGGTCAAAACGTTTTACCAGATTGCTAGCATTTAATTCGATACTCATAACATCCTCACAATCAAGCCGTTAAACTGCCTGACCTTTACCTCGAACAGACGCCAAGGTGAAATTCAAAAATAGAGCTAGCACCAGCAATACCAAACCAAGTGCAACGCCCTGAGCAAACATCCCTTTACTCGTTTCCAGCGCAATCGCTGTCGGAATGTTTCGCGTATAACCCATAATGTTGCCGCCGACCATCATCGAACAACCAACTTCTGAGATAATTCGACCGAAACCTGCAACCACGACGGCAAGCAAAGCAAATCTCGCTTCTCGCATAATCGTGATGATTGAAAAAGTGTAACCTGCACCTAATGTACGTGCGGTTTCCCAAGCTCTTCTATCAACCGCTTGAAAAGCTGAATGACTCATACAAACTAAAAGCGGAAATGCCAGCATGACCTGACCAATAATCATGGCAGGCTGGGTAAATAACAAATGTAGGTCTCCAAACGGACCGCTACGGGACAACATAAGATACAAAGTTAGACCTACCACTACGGTAGGCACTGCCATCAACGCATTGAAAAGAGCAATTACAATTGATCGCCCTTTAAAATCACACATCGCCAATAAAAAACCCACTAAGATAGCGGGTACAGTGGCGATAGCGATTGCGGTAATTGAAACTCGAAAAGAAACGCCAATAATATTCCAAAGGTCTGCATCAAAACTAAACAGCAACTGCAGAGCCAACATTGACGTATCTAAAAGATTATCTTGCATTATTTACTACTACATCAGGAAAAAGAGCCTGTGAAAGCAATCAGTTAGCATTCACAGGCAACATACTAAATAATTGTTTACTTAGTCGCTACTTCTGCTTGTGCAGAACCGTGGAACAATGCTTTACCTTTAATACGGAATTCATTGATCATTGTCTGGCCTTCAGAAGATACGAACCAATTAGAAAGCTGCTCAGCACCTTTTACATTCAAACCATTGTGTAGTTTTGGGTTAACCTGGATGATCTGGTAAGGGTTAAATAAACGCTTGTCACCCTGAACCAAAAGTTTCAGCTGTAGGCGGTCTTCATAAGCTAACCATGTACCACGGTCAGTCATGGTATAACCATTTAGCTCATCAGCGATCTGAAGAACCTTACCCATGCCCTGACCAACTTCTTTGTAGTTAGCAAACTCTTTACCTTGAGACGTTGCTGCCCATAAAGAAAGCTCTTTCTTGTGAGTACCTGAATCATCACCACGTGAAATGAAATCAGCATTTGCTTTAGCAATAGCAGCTAAAGCCTTTGCTACATCGCCGGAATCTTTGATTTTTGCTGGATCAGCTGCTGGGCCAACAATCACAAAATCATTGTACATAACGCTCTTAGGGCTTACACCAAAACCGCCATCTACAAATTTCTGCTCTGCTTTAGGTGCGTGAGTCATAACAACATCTACATCACCTGCCTGCCCCATACGCAGTGCTTTACCTGTACCCACAGCAATTACTTGCACTTTAGCGTCATGTTGTTTTTCAAATACAGGCAAAAGCTTATCCAACAAACCCGAGTTATATGTACTCGTTGTCGTAGCTAGACGAATAATCTGCTCTTCAGCTACTGCTGTTACGGAGGTAGCCGCTAAAATTGTTGTGGAGAGGGCTGCCGCGATCCACTTTTTCATCTCTTCATTCCTTATTTAATAATTATGATTAATCCAGTACACGCACCATACACACCCTGTGTAGGCGGTTTTAGCGTGTCTAGCTACCTAAAGAGCAATTTAAATGCCAAAGATTGAGGGCAACTTACTTTTTAGACTTTATTACATCAATTTACGCACCAAAATAGGTCATTTTGATTAATAATTCAGCAACTCTTAGGGAATTTGCGAAAAAATGAAACAATAGTCGTATCACGCCAATCCTATTTATGAGTCATAATGTCCGCACAAAACATTGACTGGGACAAAATGTCCAATAAAATTGGATTCTATTCCCAAGCAGTACCATCACGGTCATTTTTAGAGATTTGAGTTGAAATGAATTCACCTCTGCAAGGCACGCAAGCTCCCGCAGTATCAGTATTGGTTGTTGATGACGAAGTCGGCATGAGAAGCTTTCTACAAAAAGCTCTCGCAAAACGATTCGCCTTAGTAGAAACAGCAGGAAGCGTAGAAGAAGCTGAAGAGCTAAGAAAACGCTGCCACTTTGATCTCTTAATCGTTGATATAAAGCTACCCGGCCGATCCGGCATGGAATGGCATGAAGCCTTCGAAGATACCAACCGCAGCAGTGATATCATCTTCATGACTGCTTACGCAGACTTAGATACTGCAATTCAGGCACTCAGAGCCGGCGCTTCCGACTTTATTCTAAAGCCCTTCAGGCTTGAACAGATGATGAATGCTGTTGACCGCTGCCTTGATAAACGCGCTATGGAAAGAGCCAATTTCGTATTACGGCGTGAAGTTGATAACGCCTTCCCTATGACAGATATGATCGGCACTGGGCCTGCGATTAAACAGGTATTAGATGTCATCCATCGTGTTGCAAACACCCCTTCCGCTGTATTGATTGAAGGAGAGACAGGTACAGGTAAAGAGCTGGCTGCACGCATGCTTCATCAACTTAGCAATCGAAGCGGCCCATTTGTACCGGTTAACTGCGGTGCAATTGCACCTGATCTATTAGAAGCCGAGCTTTTTGGACACACTAAAGGAGCTTTCACAGGCGCAAACAAAGCCCGTGAAGGTCTATTTAATTTTGCCAGTGGTGGGACCCTTTTTCTTGATGAAGTTGGTGAAATTCCACTGCTTATGCAGGCTAAACTTTTACGCGCTTTGGAGCAAAAAGCCGTCAGACCTGTAGGTAGCGAGCAGGAAACAAGCGTTGATGTACGCATCATTGCAGCAACTAACCGCCAACTAAAAGAAGAAGTGGCTGAAAACCGCTTCCGCGAAGATCTCTATTACCGCCTAAACGTACTCAGCATCACCCTGCCACCGTTACGTGATCGCCGTGAAGATCTTCCAGATCTAATCCATCATTTTTCAGTAAAACTTTCTCGCGAGCTCGGTTTATCACCTATCCCGTTTACTCATGATGACCTTAAAGCCATGCAGGCTTACAACTGGTCAGGCAATATTCGAGAACTAAAAAACCTAATTGAACGCTGCATCTTATTAGGAAAGCTGCCCGCTGATTACTTCAAAGAGCAAGATAACAGCGAACCTAAAGCTTGCGGCAGCTTTGCTGGCTGGTCATTAGACGAGGTTGAAAAGCATCATATACTGCTTACCTTAGAGCAACATTCTGGGAACAAGTCCTCCACTGCCCGAGAGCTTGGTGTATCCAGAAAAACTCTAGATCGTAAATTGGCCGCTTGGGCTCAACAGGACGAAACGGTTGATGAGATCTCTGCATGAAATCCAGTTGGTATAATTTCAGCAGCACCTTAAGACACAAACTTTTATATCTAACTCTTCTCCCATTGCTGCTAACCGCAATAGGCTTCGCCATCATGGCGGCCTATTGGACGACCAGCTATACCGACCGCCAACTTTATATGAAGGTTAGCGCCGACCTTTCTGTAGCCAGTGGCACGCTGAATTTTATGCAACAAGAGCATCAAAACATTTTGATGCAACTTGGGAATAGCTACGAATTCAGAACCAACCTTCAACAAAATAATCGTCATGCATTACAAGGCCAGCTACACGAAATCCGCCAAAGTCGCTCCTTAGATTTCTTGAGGTTCATTGATGCACAGGAGCTAAATTCAACCCAGGAACCTTCATTAAAAAACCTATCTAAGCGTTTGTTATTAAAAGAAAGTCTAACCGGTTTAGCAGTAATTAACAAAGATGAACTTAATCAAATCAACATGGGTCTTGGCGATAAAGGACATATCAATTTAATAGACACCCCACGCGCCATCCCCAGCAATAGAACCGTTGAAGACCGCTCAATGGTACTTCGCGCACTGGTGCCAATCACAGATGATTTCGGCCAGTTAATTGGCGTATTGGACTCAGGGACCATTCTTAACAATACCACCGATGCCGTAGATACCATTCGCGATCTTGTCTACGGCGAAGGCACTCTACCCGAAGGCGGGATTGGCACTGTTACCCTATTCCTTGATGATGTTCGAATTAGTACCAATGTTCCTCAAGAAAGAGAGTCATTCAAAACCTCAGCACCACTAACACTCAAACAACGCGCAATCGGAACACGCGTATCTGCTGAAGTTAGAAAGGAAGTTCTAAGAAAAGGCGATACCTGGATAAACAGAGCCTTCGTAGTAAACGACTGGTATATCTCTGCTTATAAACCTTTACTTGATTTCAATAACAAGAAAATCGGGATGATCTATGCAGGTTTCACTGAGGCGCCTTTTACCAAGATCTATTACAAAACGCTGATCGAATCCGCGTCTCTAATCGCCTTGATCATGCTTGTATCTGCTGTTTTGGTTTTCAAGAAAACCCAGCTCATCATCCGCCCACTAAATAAAATCCATAAAGTGGTAACGGATATTCGTAATGGCGAAACCGACCATCGTATCGGCAAAATTGAGGCAGCTGATGAATTAGTAGAATTAGCAGAGCAGTTCGATGTTATGCTTGATCTAATAGAAGAACGTGAAAAACAGATCAGACAAGCTAATGACCAGCTAGAGATCACGGTAGAAAAAAGAACACGTTCATTAAAAAACCGTACGGATGCGCTCAAGCAGCATATCAAACTACTTAAAAGCACCCGAAAGCAGCTTCTTGATAAAGAAAAGCTGGCTGTATTGGGTGAGCTTACTGCAGGTATTGCTCACGAAATTAATAACCCAGCAGCGGTAATCCTTGGAAATATGGATCTATTGGTCGCAGAGCTCGGTGATGCCGTTAAACCCGCTCAGGATGAAGTAGACATGGTTATTGAGCAGGTATATCGGATAAGATCCCTAATTAACAACCTACTGCAGTACAGTCGACCCGGTCAGTACTTAGAGCAATACGAACATTTACAGTTAAACAGTATTAGCGACGATACTTTGCAGCTAGTTTCCCATGCGCTTGAGAAACAGCAAGTGGTCGTAGAGCGAAATTATCATGCAACCTGTCCTATTGAAGTTAACTGCCAGCAAGTACAGCAAGTTCTGGTTAACCTAATACTCAACGCCTCCCACGCACTAGAAGGCCCAGGTGTAGTAACTATTCAAACTGATGATTGGATTGAGGATGGAGAAGTTAAAGGCGCAACCATTAGTGTTATAGATCAGGGGAAAGGCATTTCCGAAGAACATCTAGAACGTATATTTGATCCATTCTTTACGACTAAAAAAAGTGGTACAGGACTTGGTTTATCTGTAAGTTACGGCATCATTCGCCGGCATGGTGGCGACATTACCGTCCGCTCTGAAGAAGAGCTTGGAACCATGTTCAAAGTCCATCTACTAAAAACCGCCAACCCCACGGGGGATGGCGGTGTCGAAGGCATTCTGGATGGCCTTGCAGCCGCAGAAAGAACCAATAGGCGCGCTATGAACGCTTAGCCTGGATCCGAACTCCAAATTAGGCGACCGCATCGACTTAAATCATAACCTTGAAGGCGCTGAGCTAAGGATAGACCCTCTGGACTCTGAAGGAATTCGAATAGGTTTTGCAGTAAGTTCCGGAAATAGACATTCCGCGGAACAACTAAGTCAAAGCTTTCATCGCACACTGGGATAAAGCCAAGCCCAAACTCTCTTGCCGCACTCAATGTACCTGGACCTATGTCAGCTTCACCCTTTGCAATTAAAGAAGCAACTTCTCGCTCAGAGAATGCAACACTTCCTACAGTCAGCTGATCCTGCGGGAAAGCATGACCAGCCAACCATTCATTCAAAAATCGCTGCGAACCGGCTCCTTCTTGACGAGTCACCCAGCGAGTACTGTAATCCAGTGCCTCATTTGGGTCTTGTAAGCGTTCGAGGTCCATCGGTCGCATAATCAAACCTTGGCTGCGGTTAAACAAATGAACCAAAATCCAATGCTTAGATTGCGAGAACTGTTGTAACAGCGCAGGATGTCGGACATCGCTTTCTTCGGCGCGCCCCCAATGAATCGCACAGGCATCAGCATGCCCCTGGGCAAGAAGCTCTAATCCAAGCTTTGTACCCGTTACCGTATAACTAAATAACGCTTTAGTTCTGAGATGTTGCGTCAATCTATTAGCTGCTGCCTGCAATAAAGGATCATCACTACCAGATAGCAGCAATCGATCAGCCATCATGCCACTATGGCAGCTCTCCAATAACCAGCGATCTACCAGTGACTTGGGGAACAACCATTTACCAGTCAGTTTAGTTGCAGGAATCTCACCCTCAGCAGCCATTGCATACACTTTTTTCTCGTTCAGGTGCAAATAATCAGCCAGCTGCTTAACATTCATAAACGCTTGAGACATATCACTCATCTTATGCCTCCGTTCTTGCTTGCTTAACAGAATTTTGCTTAGGCGGTAACTGCACATCTCTGATCAATGATGCATTACCACTAAACTGTAGAAAATGCTTACCTTTGGCTCGAGCCAACATCGTGATACCCAGCTCTCTGGCCAACTCTAAACCCATCTGGGTTACACCTGAGCGAGACAGCAATACAGGAATCCCCATCTGCGCAACTTTAATAACCATCTCAGATGTTAAGCGACCCGTTGTGTAGAAAATCTTATTATCGGTATCTATTCCTTGAAGCCACATACGCCCAGCAAGTGTATCGACTGCATTGTGACGACCAACATCTTCAATAAAAGAAACCACTTGGTCACCTTCGCAGATAGCACAACCATGTACTGCACCCGCGTTCTTATAGGTATCGTTATGCTTATTAAGGTTATCTAACAGCGCATAAACAGTACTTTGCTTAATCGTTACTTCAGGTAATCTAACCTCCTCAAGCTTTTCCATTACGCTGCCAAACATCGTGCCTTGACCACAACCACTAGTCACTGTGCGCTGCTGAAGCTTTTCCTCCAAGCCTTCAGGTTCGCCATGGGTTACAACAGCGGCTGCTTCAACATCCCAATCTACCTGTATTGCTTTAAGATCAGATAGAGAATGTATAAAGCCCTGATTTCGAAGATAACCAAGGACTAACGCTTCAGGATCACCACCCAAAGTCATTAAGGTAACAATCTCTCTTTTATTTAGATAAATCGTTAATGGGCGTTCACAGGCAATTTGAACCTGTCGAACACGTCCTTGTTCGTCGATCGCCTCTACTTCGTGAGTAAGCTGCGCAGATGCATTACTTATTATGATTTCTGACACGTTTTGCATATTCCAACTCTATTAATACAGCGTCACGCCATCTTCTTCGTAACTTTCTCTCCTTAGTAGCAATTTACGTTCCTACCTTGCAATACCTTATATTTTCTACCAATTAATACATTTAACTCTGCTTCCAGTAAGTACTAGGTCATTATTAGTGGGTCATTTTGTCCCAACTTTTTATAAACATGGGAATAATTGTCATAGCACTTGGGCTTCTAATGGCGAAAAGCACACCAATTCACGCCCAACCACCACCAAATTAAGAGATGGCCCGTAGTTTGCAGACCTCCGAAGGAGATTTTTCCTACGACGGAAGACAAAAGATGTCTGCAACCAAAACAACAGATAACTGGCCACTCCAAGTTTCTCTTTCAGTTGAAAGTATTGAAGTTAACGGCTGGGATACAGAACGCTGGCAGATAGATGCCATTGAGCCTCATCAAGACGATAAGCCTGACTTCTTCCACCTTGATTTAGATCTTCACAAAGATGAACGAACAGCCTATCGCTTTAACTTAGACTCTCAGCAACCACACCTCTTTGTCTTATGCAATGAAGATGAGATGGACAACGCATTAACGCCAATCCACATAACAGCTAGCCAAGACGACGCTGCTTCTTTTATGGATGGCGAACATAAGATGTTAGAAGTTGCGATGCCGCAGGCCGTTCAATGCTGGATAGACACCTACCTAGGCATACACGGTGAACTAATCGATTGCGGTAAAAAGAAGAAAAAAGGCAAGGGACGTAGCAGTGAGCGATAACCAATCATTTTTTTCTCGCTGGTCACAACGTAAAGCTGAGCAGCAAGCTGAGCCAATAGAAGAATCTCAAACAGAAGCCTCTCTTTCAGATGAAACTGTTGATACCGAAGAGTTACCACCTCTAACCGATGAAGATATGCCAGATATTGAATCACTGGATAACGACTCCAATTTCGAGCAGTTTTTTTCACCTGGTGTATCAGAAGAACTTCGTAATCTCGCCCTAAGAAAACTATTCAGATTACCTGAGTTCAACATTCGTGATGGCCTTAACGATTACGATGAAGATTTCAGCAAAATGCCTGCACTTACCCAAGAAGTTGTTTCTAAACTTCGAAGTTGGGCCGATGAAAAAATCGAGGAAGCCGAAGAAGGATTTAAAGAAGGCGTTAGCGGCGAGACCGAAGAAGATCAAGAGAGTATCAGCGATACGACCAAGGTCGAAAGCCACGACTTTAGTGATCTAGACGATTCTGATGACTTAGGCGATGCCGATCTTGAATGCTAATTTTTTCAGCAACTTAGGACAAAGAGTCGGAATGACTCAACTCTTTTTGACTCATAGAGACACTTTGTCCCACCCCGACCTAAGAAAAACAAAAACGACAGACCTAAATGCGCTTTAGGGGAATTTTTACAGCCAAAAACTGGTTCTCCGATTGCTTTATATAAACAACAAATTGTGACGAAAAACCTAAACGTTTGAGTCGCCCCTGAAATAGAGACTAAAGCATCGACAGAATGCACCCTATTTCAGTCAGTGAGGTAGAGAATGACGACAGAGCAGAGTGTAAACGCCAAAGCACGTAATTTGGCGATAAAACAAGTATCTTTTCCGCAGAACCTAGCGCCTGCGACAGTAACTTACAGCACCTACGGTCACTTATTGATTACGGGTGCCGAGGACACTATTCGTTTAGCTGCAGCACAACTGTCCGGCATGGCAAGCATCACTCTTCTTGCTACCGACCCAATTAGCAATACTGATACTGATCACCTACAACGCGCAATTGACGCTGCGCCTGAACTTAAAGTTCACACAGCGAAGCTTAGTCAGATAAAAGGCTTCCTAGGTCAATTCCAAGTCACAATCGATCATCAGGGCAATAACGAAAATTTCGCTAAAATTGCTCAGAATAAAAACTGCTTTGATCTGATTTTAAATTTAGGCCAAGAGTCTCTATTCACCACAGATCTAACGCCTGCAGGCTACTTCCACGTTTCACCTGAAAGCAGCACATTTTCTGAAGTCATCGAAGAGCTACCGAACTACATTGGTGAATTTGAAAAGCCTCGTTACTTCCAAATTAATAACGACATCTGCGCACACAGTAATCGCGGTCAAACGGGCTGTACTCGCTGTTTGGATGTTTGCCCTGCGGATGCGATTACCTCTTTTAAAGATTTAATCGAGATCAATCCTCATATGTGCCATGGTGCTGGTGGTTGTGCTACAGCCTGCCCTACAGGAGCGATCTCTTACGCATTACCTCAACCGGTGATGCTGCATAATTATTTGCACCGATTGATTTCTACTTATCAGAATAACGGCGGCACAGCACCAACGATTCTAATCCATGATCATGAAGTTGGAGCTGAGATCATTGCCAACCAACCAGAACTTCTTTCTGACAATGTTCTACCTGTTTCACTAGAAGAAGTGGCAGCAGCAGGACAGGAAAGCTGGTTAGTTAGTTTAGCCTCTGGTGCACAGCAAGTATTACTGCTAGATACACCTAATGTCCCTGATATGGTTCGCGATCTGCTTAAACGTGAATTAAAAACAACCCACGCTATGCTTGAAGGGTTAGGCTACTCTACTGAGCAGATTAAACTAATCACACAAGATGATCTGCCTAACGCCCAATCTGCTTCGTCTTACCGCAACATCCCGACTATTGCAGTCGTGGCTGAGACAAATAAGCGTGAAGCATTGTTCGTTGCTCTAGAGCATTTAACTGAGCATGGCGAAACTGCAAACCAAGATTATATTGCCTTGCCGGCGGGCGCTCCTTTCGGTCAGGTCAACGTAAACAGCTCAAGCTGTACTTTGTGCCTGTCTTGCGTTGCCGTCTGTCCCACCCAATCTCTGACTGATGGCGGAGAAATGCCGGCCCTTAATTTCCGTGAACAAAGCTGCGTGCAATGCGGCATGTGCGAAAGCGCATGTCCTGAAAATGCAATTGAGCTTGTTACACAGCTAAATCTGAAAGCTGAACGCGCAATCCCAGTTCAGATCCATACAGACGAAGCATTTGAATGCATCTCTTGCGGTAAGCCATTTGCGCCTAAACGCACTGTTGACAAGATGATCGAGAAATTGAGCTCACATCGATTCTTCCAAGGCGATGCCATTCAACGATTAAAGATGTGTGAAGACTGTCGTGTAAATGACATCTACACCGATCTGACAGCCAACCCTGAAAAGCAACTAGAACTGTAAGGAGCAGGAAATGACTAACATGATCAATGCAGCCCCTGCTCTACAAGAAACAGATGAGCTTCGTGCAGATATTTACGCACTACTAGCCACTATGCTTCGTAAGCAACCTGAAGCTGACCTACTTGCCTGGTTAAAAGAGCTTGAATCGGATCAAGATGAAGATACACCTATGGCTCGTGCATGGAGCACTCTTGCTCTTGCTGCGAAGCACTCTGAGCCATCTCAATTAGAAGATGAATACACCCAACTTTTTATCGGTGTAGGACGTGGTGAGTTAATGCCATTTGCGTGCTGGTACTTAACCGGCTCCCTAATGGAAAAGCCACTAGCTTTCCTACGTGAAGATCTCGAAATTCTTGGTTTTGAACGCCAAGAAAACGTGAAAGAACCAGAAGACCACATTGCGGCGCTATGTGAAGTGATGAGCATGCTGATCCGCACAGGTCGTGGTTATGAAGTACAACACCAGTTTTGGCAGAAACATATCCAAACCTGGGCAGAAAAGTTTTTTACAGATTTGCAGAGCGCAAAAACTGCCGTTTTTTATACTGCGGTTGGCTTGTTAGGTCATGCGTTTATGCAACAGGAAGATAACTGGTACCTGCAGTTATCACCTGCCGCACGTGAGGGCGGAAAACAATAAAAACAGGGCAAAGACAGACAAAATCTGTCGACGTTGATGCGGAGAAACAAAATGAGCCAGCAAGAAAAGCCTAACACAGGCCGCCGCGGCTTCTTGAAGAAACTTGGATTAGCGGGTACTGCCGCTGGTGCAGTTGCCGTAGCGGGCACTGCGCAAGCAAAAGTTACTACTGCTGAATCAGGTGAGAAACAGGAAGGTTCCGGTTACAAAGAAACTGAGCACGTTCGTAACTTTTACGAAACTTGTCGTAACTGATAGCCGCAAGAGGTGAGGAAATGAGACTAACGAAAAAATCCGATCAGCCTGCGGCTCCGTCGAAGGCAACCGGTCTAGGTTTGAGCCGCCGTCGCTTCCTGAAGAATTCAGGTGTAGCAGCGGGTGGTGTTGCGACTGCAGGCATCATGGCACCAGGCATGATGAAGCAGGCTGAAGCTGCAACTGTAGCTCCAGGTGCACCTACAGAAGTAAAACGTACTATCTGTTCACACTGCTCTGTAGGTTGCGGTGTTTATGCTGAAGTACAAAACGGTGTTTGGACTGGTCAAGAGCCAGCATTCGACCACCCATTCAACGCAGGTGCACACTGCGCTAAAGGTGCTGCCCTACGTGAGCACGGTCACGGTGACCGTCGTTTGAAATACCCAATGAAGCTTGTTGATGGCAAATGGAAGAAAATCTCCTGGGAAGACGCTATCAACGAAGTTGGTGACAAAATGCTACAGGTTCGTAAAGAATCTGGCCCAGATTCAGTCTACTGGTTGGGTTCGGCTAAATTCAGCAACGAACAAGCTTACTTATTCCGTAAATACGCAGCGATGTGGGGTACTAACAACGTAGACCACCAGGCGCGTATCTGTCACTCAACAACTGTAGCCGGTGTAGCAAACACTTGGGGTTACGGTGCGATGACAAACTCATTCAACGATATCCACTTCGCAAAATCCATTTTGCTAATTGGTTCTAACCCAGCTGAAGCTCACCCTGTTTCTCTACAGCACATCTTCCGTGCTAAAGAGCGCAACAAGGCACACATCATCTGTGTTGACCCTCGTTTCACTCGTACTGCAGCTCATGCGAACGAATACATCCGCATTCGCCCAGGCTCTGACGTTGCGTTCATCTGGGGCCTACTGTGGCACATCTTTGAGAACGGTTGGGAAGACAAGCAGTTTATCCAACAGCGCGTATACGGCATGGACGAAGTTCGTGCAGAAGTGAAAAACTGGACACCAGAAGAAGTTGAAAGTGTTACTGGTGTTAAAGAAGCACAAATGCGCCGCGCAGCTAAAGAGCTAGCTGAAAACCGTCCAGGTACTGTTATCTGGTGTATGGGTGGTACTCAGCATACTACGGGTAACAACAATACTCGTGCTTACTGCATCTTGATGCTTGCCCTAGGTAACATGGGTACATCTGGTGGCGGTACTAACATCTTCCGTGGCCACGATAACGTACAAGGTGCTACTGACCTTGGCGTACTATCTCACACCCTACCTGGTTACTATGGTCTTTCTGATGGTGCTTGGAAGCACTGGTCAAAAGTTTGGGACGTAGATTTCGAGTGGATGCAAAGCCGCTTCGACCAGAAAGTTCACCGTAAACTGAAACCTATGAACAACAAAGGTATTCCAGTTTCTCGTTGGATTGACGGTGTTCTAGAAGATAAAAACTTGATGGATCAGAACGATAACGTTCGCGTTATGGTTGCTTGGGGTCACGCTGTGAACTCCCAGACTCGTGGTCCAGAAATGAAAAAAGCGATCGAAAAACTAGATACCCTAGTAATCGTTGATCCTTACCCAACTCATGCTGCGGTAATGTCTGATCGTAAAGATGGCGTTTACCTGATCCCTGCATGTACTCAGTTCGAGACTTACGGTTCTGTTACAGCTTCAAACCGTTCTCTACAGTGGCGTGACCAGGTTATCGAACCTCTATTCGAATCTAAACCTGACCACGAAATCATGTACTTGTTCGCTAAGAAGTTTGGTTTCGAGAAGCAACTGTTCAAAAACATCGCTATCCAAAACGGCCAGCCTGTAGTTGAAGACATCACACGTGAATTCAACAAAGGTATGTGGACTATCGGTTACACAGGTCAGAGCCCTGAGCGTCTTAAACTACACCAGAAAAACTGGCACACGTTTAACTATGACACTCTTGCAGGCGAAGGCGGTCCAGCGAATGGCGAATACTACGGTATGCCATGGCCATGTTGGGGTACTGCTGAGCAGGGCCACCCTGGCACACCAATCCTTTACGATACAAGCAAATCTGTAGCTGAAGGTGGTTTGACCTTCCGTGCTCGCTTCGGTGTTGAACGTGACGGCGTTAACCTACTTGCTGAAGGCTCTTTCGGTAAAGGTTCTGAAATTAAAGATGGTTACCCAGAATTCACTGACAAACTTCTTAAGAAGCTTGGCTGGTGGGATGACCTAACTGCTGAAGAGAAGAAACTGGCTGAAGGCAAAAACTGGAAGACCGACCTTTCTGGTGGTATCCAACGTGTTGCTATCGCTCACGGCTGTTCTCCATTCGGTAACGCGAAAGCACGTGCAGTTGTTTGGACATTCCCAGACAAAGTACCTCTACACCGTGAACCGCTATACACGACTCGTCGTGACCTAGTAAGCAAGTACCCAACTTGGGATGACTCTGAGTCCATGTACCGTCTACCGACTATGTACAAGTCTATTCAGGACAAAGATCTTTCTAAAGAGTACCCAATCATTCTTACTTCCGGTCGTCTGGTTGAGTATGAAGGTGGTGGTGAAGAGACGCGTTCTAATCCATGGCTTGCTGAACTACAACAAGACATGTTTGTTGAAGTACACCCGGCTGATGCAAATACTCTTGGCTTTAAAGATGGCGAAGATGTATGGGTAGAAGGCGCTGAAGGCGGTAAAGTTCTTGTTAAAGCACTTGTTACACGCCGTGTAGAACAAGGCGTTGCATTCATGCCGTTCCACTTCGGTGGTAAGTTCCAGGGTAAAGATCTAACTGATAAGTACCCAGAAGGTGCAGCACCTTATGTAGTAGGTGAAGCAGCTAACACTGCTACCACTTACGGTTATGACCCAGTTACACAGATGCAGGAAACTAAGGTTACCTTGTGTCGCGTTCAGAAAGCTACTGCGTAAGGAGTAACAGACAATGGCTAGAATGAAATTCCTCTGTGACTCCAAGCGTTGTATCGAATGCAACGGCTGTGTTACAGCATGTAAAAACGCAAATGAAGTGGAATGGGGTATCAACCGTCGCCGCGTTGTAACTATCAACGATGGTGAGCCGGGTGAAACTTCGATCTCCGTAGCATGCATGCATTGTTCTGATGCTCCATGTATGGCGGTCTGCCCTACTGACTGTTTCTATCAGACAGACGACGGCATCGTATTGCATAACAAAGACCTATGTATTGGTTGTGGTTACTGCTTATACGCTTGCCCATTTGGCGCACCACAGTTCCCTAGCGACGCTGCTTTCGGTGAGCGTGGCAAGATGGACAAATGTACATTCTGTGCAGGCGGCCCAGAAGAGGACAACAGCCCTGAAGAGAAAGCGAAGTACGGTGCTAACCGTATTGCTGAGGGTAAACTGCCACTATGTGCAGAGATGTGCTCTACAAAAGCCCTACTTGCTGGTGATGCCAACGACGTTTCTGACATCTTCCGTGAGCGTGTGATCTACCGTGGTCACAACGACGGTGCTTGGTCTATGACAGAAGAAGATCTGTCTTACGACGCAACTCAGAAAGTCTGATAAACCCAACAGGTTGCCGGGAGCTTGCTCCCGGCACATTGACTAGAGGGGACATTATGCTCCGCTTTATTTTGCCATCTCGAATTGTTTTGCTGATTGCGCTGCTTTTTTCAGGCTTTGCTCAAGCAGTACCTTCAGATGCCAAAGTTGCTGGCTTTGCTGGCGCTGACTATTGGCAAGTAGTGAAGGAAGCTGAAGAAGGTCGCACTCAAGTTCAAGCACGAGAAGCAGGTCAATTGATCAATGTGAAAGGTGAAGAATGGCGCCACTGGCGTAACCAATGGGTTACACCTGCAGGTGCTTACGCTATTGGCGGCACCCTTGCTGTCCTTGCAATTTTCTACCTAATCGTTGGTCAGAAAAAACTTGATCACCCTCGTTCTGGTCAGCTTATTGAGCGCTGGAAACGATTAGATCGAGCAAACCATTGGACTGTGGCTATCCTGTTTATCATCTTAGCGATCTCTGGTTTGAGCATCCTTTACGGGAAGTTCTTCTTAAGAGCGGCCATGGGTGATTCGTTGTGGGCAAGCTACATTATGCTTTGCAAGCTAGCGCATAACTACTTAGGTCCGATCTTTGTTATTGGCCTATTGTTTATGATTGTTCGCTGGATCAAACATAACTTCTTTAACCGTACAGATCTAATCTGGTTCCTAAAAGGTGGCGGCATTATTGGTAATGCGCACCCTAGTGCTGGATACATGAATGGCGGTGAAAAAGTTTGGTTCTGGCTTCTAACAATCGTTGGTATTGTTGTTTGCGGTAGTGGCCTGGTTTTGGATTTCCAAAACTTCGGTCAAGTTCGTGAAACTATGCAGATTGCCAATTTACTACATGCTGCTGGTTCTTTGATTCTGATTGTTGGTTCTTTTGGTCACATCTATATCGGTACGGTAGGTACTGAAGGTGCACTGGAAGGCATGAAGACAGGTTACGTTGATGAAACCTGGGCTAAACAACATCACGATCTATGGTACGAAGAGGTTAAAGGCAAACAGGATAGTTAATTCCTGGTTGTAATATCTCTTACCCGGTGCCTTTTATTTAGCTGTACAACCCTTAATAAAAGGCACATCACTATCTTCACCATAACGTTTGTACATACCCTGACAAACGTGCTTCTTTTGCCGGCTTATCCAAGCCGGCTTTTTTGTGTCTGCTCTAACTCTAGTTAAATACTCTCTTCTGTAAGCACTTAAAGATGATCTACATCTACTTCTGTTGTGAACTTGTTTCTACGCAATGAGATTAACGAACGAAATTTTCTAAGATTTGGATCACTGGCTAAATCACGACGAGCAAACGCCTCGTATGCTTCCATATCCGGCACCATAATGACCAATACAAAATCGATATCACCCGTCACTTGGTAACACTGAGTAACCTCTGTGGCGTCCTGCATTTTGCGCATAAACATGTCATGAACATCGATAGAGTCTCGGATCATCTCAACCTCTACGATAATATTCAGCACCTTACCTAAAGCCCTCGGGTTCACTATGGCCACATCGGCCATAATGATGCCCTGCTCACGTAACTGTTTAACCCGTCGCAAGCACGCAGGTGGCGACAAGCCTACCTCCTCAGCCAGCGCTTGGTTACTTATTCGATTATCCACCTGCAGACATTTAAGGATATGACGATCGATACGATCTAATTGAACATCCATTAGATTCCACTCATTAAGATTTTTTTGTAATTAAATTAGAAAAAATTCGCAAAAACAAAATTTATATTAATTTCTAAGATAATTTTTCTAATTTTATTTTCACAAGCTTAATTAAAATAGCTAATTCAATCTACTGAAGTATTCCGATGATGATTAAGCCAGTCAGTACACATGATCTTTTAAACATAACACTGCCCGATCTTGGCCGTGAGATCTATGCCGTCTGCTTACTACTATTCAAGCTAACCATACCTATCATCATTGCTGTAAAGATCCTGGAAGAGATTGGCGCAATTCCTTACATCAGCGCTGCGTTAGAACCATTAATGCTATTTGTAGGCTTACCCGAGTCCATGGGCATCGTCTGGGCGACCACCATGTTGACCAATATCTACGCAGGCTTAGTTATTTTCTTTCAAACAGCGCCTCAAGAGAATCTCAGTGTTGCCCAAGTTACAGTTCTCGGCACGATGCTCCTTGTCGCTCATGGCCTACCGCTAGAATTACGAATCACTCAGAAAGCTGGTATGCGCCTTATATTTGCCTTTCTTTTACGCTTTGTTGGCGCACTTATTTTAGGTGCTCTGCTTAATCTGACCTATTCAGCAGGTGACTGGCTTAACGCACCTGTCGAACTGTTGTGGCAACCTGAAGCTACTGATCCAAGCCTGATTAACTGGATACTCACCCAACTACAAAGCCTTGCTATGATCGTGGTGATAGTCACAGCACTGCTCACACTTCTAAAGCTGCTCCGCTGGCTACACATAGAACGCTTAATGATTTGGCTGCTACAACCTTTTTTAAGGTTTATGGGCATCAGCAAGAAAGCCACATCTCTTGCGATCGTCGGTGTGACTCTAGGCTTGTCGTTTGGCGGCGGTTTGCTTATCCGTGAAGCAGAAAGTGGCAATGTTAGCCCTAGAGACTGCTTTTCAGCGCTTTGCTTACTTAGTCTGTGCCACAGTCTAATCGAAGACACCTTACTCATCATGACTATGGGGGCTGACCTTTCTGGAATTCTTTGGGCTAGGCTGATTTTCAGCATTCTACTCATCAGCTTGCTAACCCGATTAGTCTCTTTAACCAGTGATAGTTTTCAGCAACGTTTTCTGTTTAGAGACGTATCACTCCCTAACATCCAAAGACCAAAATAGTAATCTGATATGCAAAATCTGAGTGCCAATGAGCACCAAAAAGGTATCTATTATGCCGTCGCCGCTTTTGTTATGTGGGGGCTTGTACCGGTTTATTTTAAAGCAGTTGATGACGTACCTGCATTCGAAGTCTTAGCACATCGAGTTGTTTGGTCTGTACTTTTTCTGGGGCTTTTCCTCTTACTTAAAGGTAAGCTGAGTGAGCTTACTACGCTTAGAAACTCCCCTAAAATCTTGCTCAGCCTCGGCCTATCAGCATTAGTTATTTCTATTAATTGGCTAGTATTTATATGGGCGGTCTCCGAACAAAGGATTGTTGAAACAACCCTAGGTTATTTTATTAACCCATTGATAAATATAGTTTTTGGATTCTTTATATTTTCGGAAAGACTTCGTTTCTTACAAATGATCGCGGTTGCCATTGCCGCTGTAGCAGTGATTTACCAAATCATTTTAATTGGTGAATTACCCTGGGTAGCTCTGACGCTAGCGACCAGCTTTTCTATCTATAGTGTCTTAAGAAAGAAGATCCCGATAGACTCAATTACAGGCCTATTAGTTGAGACTCTATGGCTGTTTCCAATGGCCTTGGTTTATATGCTTTGGCTTAGTTCACAAAGTAATTTTGTACTGCTTAACGGCTCTACAGATATACAAATGTTACTGCTAGCTGCTGGGCTGGTTACTAGCTTGCCTTTGATAGCGTTTGCCGCAGGCGCAAGAAGATTAAGTCTTACAATGGTTGGCCTACTCCAATACATCGGGCCAAGCATCGCATTTCTTATTGCTGTGTTTTATTACAACGAACCTATGGACCAAAATCGGCTCATTACGTTTGTAATGATCTGGATTGCTTTGGCGATATTTAGTGTGGAAGGTGTGCTCGTGCAACGACGCAAAAAGCAGGACGTGCTAACGCCTAAAACTGCAGAGAATACTCAAGGCTAGGACAAAACCCCTAGCCTTGGTGAATGTGTTCTATTTAGCTTGCTTGTCTTTCATTTTGGCATTAGTTAAGAACAAAGCTAAACCGAGTAAAGCCACTGATGCTGCATACATAAGAAGATCTGACGGTTCTGATATTTCCATCTCTGTACTTAAAGATAGAAACTTAACAATCAACATCATGATGACCATAGCGCCCAATTTACCTTTGAGCTGATCAATACTCTCAATAACCAGCAACTTCGGCCGTTGACTACTCCCCCCCTCAACATTCATCTTACTGATAAAGATTTCGTAGATACCAAAACCAAACATCAACATCACGCCGGCCATCAAAGCCTGATCAATGATTTCTATAAGGATCATTAGTAGCTCAGTCCGCGCATTCAAACCAATTCCTTCAGAGAACGCTACTTGCGCTAAGTGAACAAAGTCATATATCACAAAGCCCACCAGCAACAATGCACCAGCCATTACAGAAAAAACGGTCAAAAGCATAATCCATCTCAATGACCATAATCCTTGCTCAACCTTTCTCATCACCTAACTCCTTTTTTAAGGTGTAATACTGAAAATTTTCGCAAGTATTTCACATGGTAATTGAATTAAAAACGCTCCTTCAGGACTGTTTTTATAATCCAACTGCCTGATAAATATGATGCTGATAGCATGACCTAATGAGTTACAAAAGAACGACATTTTTTTCACTAAAAGATCTATTCAACCTTGCCAAACAACAGTAAAGTTCACGCTGAATTATTTACTCGAGTTTAGGTCACCATGAGCACGCTAACCCTTCAGGACAAATTCTTTAAACTCCGCAACAATCGCATATTTGAATTTTTTGTTGTGGCAGTCATTATCTTTTCTGCCTTGGTTATTGGCGCAAAGACCTACGATATTCCTGATCATGTATTAACGCTTATAAGCTGGCTTGATACAGGCATCACTCTATTCTTCCTAGTTGAGATAACGGTACGCTTTATCGGTGAACCGGATAAGAAGAACTTCTTCAAGAACCCTTGGAACGTCTTTGACACAATCATCGTCGTCGTTAGCTTAATTCCGATCCAAGACAGTGAAATGGCACTGATCGGTCGACTGATCCGTATCTTCCGTGTATTACGAATGGTATCTATGGTGCCAGAGCTACGCTTGCTCCTTAACTCTCTCATTAAGGCGCTGCCGCAACTTGGTTACGTTATCCTGTTGATGTTCATCATCTTCTATATCTATGCAGCAATCGGTGCTTCATTCTTTGCCCATATCAACCCGACACTTTGGGGAGACATCTCAATCTCGATGCTCACGCTATTTAGGGTGATGACATTCGAAGATTGGACGGATGTCATGTATGAAACCATGGCTGTGTATTCATTTAGTTGGATTTTCTACTTAACCTTCATCTTCCTAACTACATTTGCCTTCCTAAACATGGTTATCGGTATCGTTGTAAATGTTATGGAAAATGAGCACGCAGAAGAAGCCAAAGAGAAAGCATTGGCAGATGGCGATTTAACCATCGAAGACCTTTCTAAGCAGATCGAAGAGCTAAAGCACCTCATTAAAGAGAAACAGTAAAAACTACAAGGGGAGCCATTTGGCTCCCCTTTTACTTAATGCATACAATTGAGGTTAATTTTCCGTACTTTGTTTACGAAAGGCACACTCCCCGTCAACTAGCTTATCTTGCAGTAATAGGTCCTTACACACTTCACACCATGCTTTATTGTCAGGGTCGCATAATGTCGATACCGCCTGACCAAGATTTTCAGCTTTTTCTTCAGCGGTCGTAGGCTTTAGTTTGTTTTTTCGTTTATAACTTAGGGTCATAGCATCCTTGTCCATCTCGTAAGGTATCTATTCTGGAAACACGATTAACTCTTGCGATTCTTTCCATGGTTTATATTTCTTCATAACACTAAGAAAGAGATCTGATTCTTTAAAATCTAATAACCAACTTTGCACATGCGGATAATCTGAAGCATTAAACCAATCAAGATCTACATGCGCGAACTGTCTAATGAATGGTAAAAGCGCATAATCAGCTAACGATTTCCCACCAGCTAGTAGAGTTCCTCTATTCTGATTTAAGAGCTCTTCTAGTTGAACCAACCATAACTCACATTTGTTACGGTAATAGGTCTGCGAGTGCTTTGGGTGCCGATCAGAGTATTTATACTTATCTAACCAGCCTTTAAACTCATTATCATTTTCCTGGATTAATTGATCAACCTGGTTACGATCCGCTTCAAGCCAATCGTCACTATCATTCTGGGCCAAAGCCCAATACATGATATCCAAACTTTCATCAATCACTGTACCATCAGGAAGCAATAATACAGGCACCGTGCCTTTAGGTGAGATTTCCAGCATATGTTCGGGTTTATCTCGAAGCACGATCTCTCTGAGCTCTACTTCAGCACCAGATTGCGCAATGGCTAAGCGCCCTCGAATGGCATAGGGGCAACGACGAAATGAATATAGGATTGGTCGATTCATATTCTGATCTATTTTGGCTGATAAGCACAGAAACCCGGCTTAGGACCCACCTTAGGGTGATTTCTACATGTATCAGGACGTTGCAGATAGATAGTACACAGTCTCGTTTTTTGATCTAGATAGATACAATCATCATTAGCATAGCGCGATAGGGTGTAAATCTCTGATTTATGATTAAAGTGCCCTACCACACCCTCTTTCATCAAACGCTTAGCTAAACGCTTCGCAGGCTCACCTGCCTCAAACTCATCCACTACGCCCATTCTTACTAAATCACTAAAGCGAACCTCTACCGGCAAGCTACAACAAGTGCCTCTGCAAGAATCGCAGTGACTACTCTTATACTTTACCCAAGTGCTCAAGTTATCTACATTGGCTGCTGGAATTGTTTTGTTCATTTAGATTCTTCAGCGTGCTATAAATTTGAGGGCGATCATAGCATCATCAAATGCATGAACAACCCCTAATTTTTTATTCGGAGCTTTAATGCCTGAAACCAGTTTTACAGATATTTTCATCCAACAAAAAAGATGGCGAATCATCGATGAGCCAATCTGCTGCAACCCTATACAAGCTCTTGAACAAGATTTCGCCTTATTAAAAGAGGTCGCACAAACTAAACGGGGAGCAACTGCACGCGTTTGGGAAACAACCCAATGCCTAGTTGCCACTAGGAAGGAAACTCGATTCCCAAACTTTGATCAAGCCTGCCAACAACTCGAACAAGAGCATTGGCCCGTTATCGTCCGTGATAGTGGCGGTACCGCAGTTCCTCTGCAACAAGGCATTATCAACCTGGCCATAATTTTTCCGCAGCGTACGGATCAAGCTTTCGATTTAGATATGGTCTATATCGCCTTATGTGAACCCATTAAACGTGCATTATCCCAGATCGGGCTCAATGCAGAATATGGCAGCACAGAAGGCTCTTATTGTGATGGCCGTTACAATCTCAATGTAGGCGGGCTCAAGATTACTGGCACAGCACAAAAAATCATGTTGTCTCCGCCTAACAAAATAAATATCAGACAAGGAGTGCTTGCCCAAGCGATGTTGATGGTAGATGTAGACGCCGAAAATGGCACTCATTGGGTTAATCGCTTTTACCAACTAGCCGGAAATGATCGTCGCTTTAAACCTGAGGTCGCAACCAGTCTTATTGACCTTGTTGATCGTACACAGCAACCTGAAGAATTTACTGCCTTCATTAGATCGCTGATTATCGAAGAGTTAAAAAAACTAACCTTGTCACGCTAATTTAACAATCGCACGCAATAATAGGCAGCGTTCACGGACACGAGCTGCCGGGCAAAGGAAAGCCCAACTCTATATGTGTTATGCATGCCTAGATACTTATCATCCTAATAGCTTGTTCTTATTGATAATTTATTGCTTTAATGTAGTTACAACAATAAAAATACGAGCTGATGACCTATGCGTGCGCATAAACGTTATTCTCAAGCTGATCTAAAGAAAGTTATCACTGAATTAGCCACTACATTTAGTGATCGAATAGACCTATCTAAACCTGTATGTGAACAGCATGGTCAAGGCGAAGATAGCTATGGCTGTATCGCGCCCGACGCGGTTGTCTACCCTTTCAGCAATGAAGAAGTCGCTCAGGTCGTCAAACTCTGCAATCAATATAAGATCCCAATCATTCCCTTTGGCGCTGGCTCTTCTGTTGAAGGCCATCTACTCGCCGTCAACGGTGGCATATCAATCGATCTATCAGAAATGGATCAGGTAATAGAAATCAATGCCGCGGATATGGATTGTCGCGTTCAAGCAGGTGTAACTAGGGAAGCGCTCAATCTAGCCTTACGCTATGACGGCTTATTTTTCCCAGTTGATCCAGGTGCCAATGCTAGTATTGGCGGTATGGCTGCAACACAAGCCTCAGGCACTAATGCCGTACGTTATGGCACCATGCTAGATGCCGTTATCGGTTTAACTGTGGTTACACCTGAAGGCGAAATTATAAAAACAGGCACACGTAGCCGCAAAAGTTCAGCTGGTTACAACTTAACGCAATTGCTAGTAGGCTCCGAAGGCACCTTAGGCGTTATCACAGAGATTCAACTTCGCCTTCACCCTATTCCCGAAGTGATTCGCTCAGCCGTGTGTAGTTTTAAAACTGTCGCTGATGCTACTGATACGGTTATCAATGCCATGCAGTTATCTATTCCCCTTGCCAGAATAGAATTGCTTAACAAAGCTCAAATGGAAGCTTGCATTGAGTTTTCTCAGCTACGCGAACTTGCTGCTGCACCTACCTTATTTATTGAGTTTCACGGCTCTACCACTAAGATCGAAGAAGACATTACACTCCTAAAAGATATCTGCAATGAATTTGGCGGCAGTGAATTTATCTGGGCTGAAAACACCGAAGATCGAAACCGCCTTTGGCAAGCACGACACAATGCTTACAATGCGGCTCATCAGATTATCCCTAACGGTAAAGTGCTAACAACCGATGTATGCGTTCCTATTTCAGCTCTAGCTAGAAGCATCTTACAAGCTGAAGCAGATGCTGAGTTAAGCAACTTACCCTGCCCAATCGTTGGCCATGTTGGTGACGGCAACTACCACGTCCTAATTGTTTTCGATCCAGAAAATTACAACCAACAGCAAGCAGCTAAAACGCTGGCAGAAAAGATCGTCAATAACGCCCTAGCACTAGGCGGTACCTGTACCGGTGAACACGGAATTGGCTTTGGCAAAAAACAATATCTGCTGGATGAGCATGAAACCGCCATAAACAGCATGAAGCTTGTTAAGCGGGCTTTGGATCCCAACAATATTATGAACCCCGGCAAGGTAATTGACTTGTGAGGCAAAAGCATTGATCAAACAAATACTTCTCTTCAGCTCCCTGCTCACATGCTCATACCTAATCACTGGCTGTGACAGCTCCGAAAATAAAAGCCTTTCCTCTAATCAAACCATAACCCATCCTGAAAATTCTATTACTCCCCCTGAGGCATCAGCAGCAACAGAGCTGATTCCCGAAGGCATCCTTTCTACAGACAAACTGGAGCCTTTCTGGGGCGATCTTGATGAAATGAAAGAGCGGAAGCTAATCAGAGCCTTAGTCACATATAGTAAGACCGACTTTTTCATTCATAACGGCAAGATCAAAGGGCTACAGGCCGAACTGCTACAAAACTACGAAAACCATCTAAATAAAGGGATAAAGAAAGAGATAGACAAAACAAAGATTGTCTATATTCCGGTTACCTTCGATCAACTAATCCCCTCTCTTGTCGAAGGCAAAGGCGACATCAGCGCAGCGCTACTAACAGCGACTGATGAAAGAAAAAAACTGATAGATTTCACAAAGAGTAAATATTCAGAAGTATCCGAAGTTATTATCAGGCACAAAACCGCACCAAAAATTGATTCATTAGAAGACCTTGCAGGAAAGACTATTCTCGTTCTGAAAGGAAGCAGCTACGCAGAGCACCTGCATCGATTAAATAAACAAGCCGTATTTAAAGAAAATTCCATCCATATAATTGAGGCTGATAGCACCTTACTTAGCGAGGATATTTTAGAGATCGTAAATGCGGGTATTTATAACTACACCATCATTGATGATTACAAAGCCAGACTCTGGCTTAACGCCCTAACCAACTTAGAGATAGTTGAACAAATTAGTTTAAGCAAAAAAAACACTCTGGGCTGGGGAGTCCGTAAACAGACACCACTTCTGCAGGACAGTCTGAATGAATTCATCCATTCGAACGTTCAGAAAGGCTCTCTTCTCGGCAATATCTTAATCAAACGCTACCTAGGTTCAACTAAACGAATAACAAATCCCCTACTGGATTTGGAACGCGACCGCTTAATACACCTGTTACCTCATTTTGAAAAATATGCAGAAAAGTACCAATTAGACCCTCTTGCATTAGCAGCACAGGCTTATCAGGAATCCCAACTCAAACAGGACACAAAAAGCCATAAAGGTGCAGTCGGAGTAATGCAGTTACTGCCTTCAACTGCAGCTGATCCAAATGTGAATATCAAAGAGATACACAAGGTAGATAACAATATACATGCGGGTGCAAAGTATATGGATTTCTTATCTCGACACTATTTACCCTCTGAAGAGATAACACCTATCAATCGCTTTCTCTTAAGCTTAGCCGCCTATAACGCTGGCCCTGGCAATCTACGCAAAATGCAGAAACTAACAACTAAAATGGGATTAGATCCAAACGTGTGGTTTGGAAATGTTGAGATCGCAGCAGGCAGGATTATTGGGCGAGAAACGGTACACTACGTTTCTAACATCTACAAATATTACACGATCTATAATTTATCTAAGCTTATCTATACCGAAAGGGTCCAAACTCTTCAACAATACGTAAAATAGATACAACAAGATAGAACAGAAAGAGACAGGCTAATGAAAAAGATAATCACGGGCCTTTGTTTAATTGCCTTAGGTGGTTGCTATAGCATCCCAAGAACCTTACCCTCAGATAGCTATTTGATAGATACAAGAATGGGACTGATGTGCCATGTTACAGAGTGCTATTACCTTGATCTAATTGGTAGCTCATCCGACGAGCTCACAGTCGCCAAAGCATATGGCCTACCCGTCAAAACATACACATGGTCAACAGAACAGTTTGTCGAATTGATGCTAAACCCTCCAGAACAGGTTTATAAAGCCGAAAAGCTTTCTGATCATGAATATCAGATTCCCTATAACGCAGCTACGACAGCGGCCTTCAAGGTTTTAGACGATGAAGACCTACTAATCTATCGTATTGGCGGCAATAGCAAAGGTTTATAAGGTACTGAATGGGAACTATGGTTTCTCTAACCAGATGCGCCATGTAGTAGATCCATTAACACGCAGATAATATTCGCCGGCCTCTTCGATCAAGTAAGTATCTTCACCACCTCCACCTATGTGGAGGTTTTGAACGATATCATCTTCGCTATCATGTAACGCTAATACAAAGATGGCACCATCACTCTGAAACCTTAATTGAGTAGGTTCAGAGACCTTAAACATCTCCGTTTTAGCTGTACGCTTACCTGCAAAATTAGGCTTACTCGCACTCAAGGCCTTCAAGTATAAATTGTCGTAACACTCCAAACGCCTTTCAGGCTGCACTATAGCTCTGCATTGTTCAAACGCAGCATTAATATCAGCAGATACAGGTAAAGATGCTGCCAGAAACCCAGTGGATATAAGAGCTAATATAGAGCGGTTCTTAACAAACATAATAAGAAATCCTAATTCGATTGCAGTAAGCGAATATGATCATAAGACTTAGCTTTAGTTTGAAGCTTACAACTCCGCTCATCCTCTGGATCGTCACACAGGACTTTTACACCATCAGGGTAATGACTAAGGTTTTTGCATTGCGCAACAAACAATAGCCCACCGCTTTCGGTTTCATTGCGCGCTAAGCTGTGTTCGACACAATCAGACTTCATCATTATGAGCCGCTTGACTTGATAGTCTTTTACAGAGGCAAAAGCACTCACAGAGACAAAACTTAAAATAAGGATAGATAAAGTATTACGCACGAAAACCTCCCTTTAAATCAGAGTGTTAAACAAGCTTAACATCTAAAAATTAATATCAGGGATTTCGGGAAATGAGACAGACCTAAAGTACCAATTGTACTAGCACCCTAAGTCTAGGCAGGACCAAGACATAAAAAAGCGGCCCTCAAAGGGGCCGCAATAAACGCAAGAAGCTACATAAAATAGCTTGCTTGAGAGCTAGTAATGTTCAGATACCAGCTCTCGCGGACTTCCGATTAGAAGAAGCCTAGAGGACTTTCGCTGTAGCTAACCAACATGTTCTTAGTTTGCTGGTAGTGCTCAAGAATCATCTTGTGAGTTTCACGACCTACACCAGACTTCTTGTAACCGCCGAACGCAGCGTGTGCTGGGTATAGGTGGTAGCAGTTCATCCATACACGACCAGCTTCGATGCCACGACCCATGCGGTATGCAACGTTAGTGTCACGTGACCATACGCCTGCACCTAGACCGAACTCAGTGTCGTTAGCGATAGCTAGTGCTTCTGCTTCGTCTTTAAATGTAGTTACAGAAACTACTGGGCCGAAGATCTCTTCTTGGAAAACGCGCATGTCGTTTGTACCTTTTAGAAGAGTTGGCTTGATGTAGTAACCGCTACCGAAATCACCGTCTAGTTTTTCGATACCGCCGCCTGCTAGTACTTCAGCACCTTCGTCACGACCGATGTCGATGTAACCTAGGATCTTGTCGAACTGCTCTTGAGAAGCCTGAGCACCAACCATTGTTTCAGTATCTAGTGGGTTACCACGTTTGATCTGACCCATACGCTCAACAACTTTAGCTAGGAACTCGTCAGCAATATCTTCTTGAACTAGAAGACGAGAAGGACAAGTACATACTTCACCCTGGTTGAAGAATGCTAGTACCGCACCTTCAACAGCTTTGCTTACGAACTCATCGTCCTGAGCCATAACGTCATTGAAGTAGATATTTGGAGACTTACCACCTAGCTCTGTAGTAGATGGGATGATGTTCTCTGCAGCACATTTCATGATGTGAGAACCAACTGGAGTAGAACCAGTGAATGCGATCTTAGCGATACGTGTGCTAGATGCTAGAGCCTGACCTGCTTCGCCACCGAAACCGTTTACAACGTTCAGTACGCCTGCTGGTAGAGCTTCCTGGATGCACTCAAGAAGAATAAGGATAGATACTGGAGTCGCTTCAGCTGGCTTCAGTACGATAGAGTTACCTGCTGCTAGTGCTGGAGCAATTTTCCATGCAGCCATTAGTAGCGGGAAGTTCCAAGGGATGATCTGACCAACTACACCTAGTGGCTCGTGGAAGTGGTAAGCAACAGTTGTTTCGTCGATCTCACCGATAGAACCTTCTTGTGCACGGATGCAGCCAGCGAAGTAACGGAAGTGATCTGCCATTAGAGGAACGTCTGCAGCTAGAGTTTCACGAACTGCTTTACCGTTGTCCCAAGTTTCAGATACAGCCAAACGCTCAAGGTTAGCGTCGATTAGCTCAGCACACTTCAGTAGAACGTTCTGACGTTCGATTGGAGAAGTTTTGCCCCAAGACTCTTGTGCAGCGTGAGCAGCGTCCAATGCCAATTCAATATCTTCAGCAGTGGAACGTGGAATTTCACAAATTGGTTCACCAGTTACAGGCGAGTTATTGGTGAAGTATTCACCTTTAACAGGAGCTACCCACTCACCGTTAATGAAGTTGCCATAACGTTCTTTAAAGGAAACAACTGAACCTTCTGTACCCGGCTTAGCGTAAATCATCTTCTAAGTGCCTCTTTATATTTATCTTACTGCCGTCTCTACTGACAGTTAATTTACTTTACCAACCAATATTAGCTATCCAGCAAGAATTACAGGTATCATCCCTTGGCATTGAAAAATTAATTATTTAGTACTAGTTATCGAGGCCCCACCCCTACGGGCTTTTAGAGATTGAGCTTAGACCACGGATAAGATCGAGCACTAAGCCGCTGATTAACAAAGATAATTCTTGGATACACATCTTATTTTTAAGGCTCACACCCCATATAAATAAACATCAATTAGCTATAGTCTTATGCTATAAGGAATTTTCAAGGCGAATAAATTACGAGGCTGGAACTATGACGAAGTTATACCAAGTATCTACTTGGCAAGAATTTCTTGCTTTAGTTGAGTCAGAAGAACTACGTGGCTGGGCATTTCGTGGACAACGGGACGCGGAATGGAGCCTTGAGAGTTCTCTCACTAGACGCCTCAAACAGTTTGTACCCCAAAGCAAATGGCATGAACGAGAAAGCAGGGCCATTCGTGTATTTAAACGTAAAGCTCACTATTTCTTAAATGATACCAGCGCACTTAAAGATGATTTTCGTTGCCTAGCCCTTATGCAACACCACGGCGCACCAACTCGGCTTTTAGACTTTACCAAGTCACCCTACGTCGCCAGCTATTTCGCCCTACAATCCTGTACAACGCCTGCTGCCGTTTATGCAGTCAACACTCCTGCTCTATGGCATAAAGCAACACCACCAGGCTTACCCGAGCTCACACGAGATGCAATTGATCCTCGTACGACTGACAGTCTTGGTAAATATTACCTTTCAAATAACTATCCGATCGTATGGCCTGGCGAACCATGGTCGATGGATCGAAGAATCGTCGCCCAGGCAGGTACTTTTATGCTGCCTGGCAGAATCGATGTTTCAGTGGAAGAGCTCTTAAATAACTACGAATACGATCAGCCGCTTCTGGCTAAAATTGTCCTTAGCCCTGAAATCAGAAAAGAGGCAATGGAAGCGCTTTATCGAATGAATATCAGTAGCGCGACCCTTTTCCCTGATCTCGACGGTTTAGCGCGATCTATATCATATGAATTGGAAGTTAGCTGGGTAGGCACACCTGATCCCAAAAACGATCAACTGATGCAGGACAAATGAGCGCACTTCTTACATAGCCAAATAATAACCACAAGATTAAAATGATCCGATCTCTTAATTTGGAATCGGATCATGTATTCAGAAAGCCCAGAAATTGAATCCATCAACACTTGGACCTCTCCACTGTTTGTTACGACAAACCCTGATCACGAGTTCTTAAAAGAAGATCTTCTCAATTACATCTACAACTACCAAAAGCTTCACAATCAAACTAAAGCCGTTGCCAGCGAAGTAGCCGTAAGCGCAAAGCATCAGCTATTTGAGAGCAAGCTCTGCTTTCTTGAATCTGAGGAACCGGTAATCATTGAGCTTAGACGCATGCTTGAGGAGCTACTCTCAGCCATAGCTGCACAGGTGAACATACCATACTGGCCTGAAGGCGCTGAGGGAGATGCAACCATCATTGAATCCTGGTTCCATGTCACTAAGGATGGTGGTTACCATGATATCCACTCACACCCAAACTGCTCATGGTGCGGTATCTATTATTTAGATGTCGGTGAGTGTGAACTAGGCACTCGCAACGGCATCAATCGCTTTTATGATCCTCGCAACAATGCCGATCATTTCGGTGATGCAGGTACAGCCTATCTTAGCGAACAAGGCTTCTGGGACTTCCAACCTGTAGAAGGTCAGATTGTCATCTTCCCCTCCTACCTAAAGCATTCAGCTCTACCCTATTTCGGCCAGAAGGATCGCGTAGTAATTGCATTCAACAGCATCGTTGATTTGATCTGACCGCGCTTTATTTGAAGCACAAAAAAAGCCAGCGAATGCTGGCTTTTTTGCTGGGACAGGCTGAGTGATATCGAAATATCACTCAGTTGTAAGTTAAAAACTTACTTAGGTAGTTTGAATGTCCAAACTGTGCCACCCTGGTTTAGGTGCTTAACACGTTTAGCTACTTCACCACCCCATAGAGGTACTGCACCACCCCAACCGGATACGATTGATAGGTACTGCTCGCCGTTCTGTTCCCAAGTGATTGGAGAACCTACGATACCAGAACCAGTGTTGAATTCGTATTCAACTTTACCAGTCTTAGCGTTTAGACCTTTTAGGTAACCTTCAGGAGTACCGAAGAATACTAGATTACCTTTAGTCGCTAGAACACCACCCCATAGTGGAGCGTAGTTCTTGTGACGCCATACTTCTTTACCAGTTTTTGGATCCATCGCACGTAGAACACCGATGTACTCGTCGTTCATTGGCTTGATTGTGAAGCCAGCACCTAGGTAAGCTGCACCTTTTTTGTATGCAGTTGGCTCATTCCAGATGTCCATCGCCCATTCGTTAGATGGAACGTAGAACAACTCGGTGTCTTGGCTGTATGCCATAGGCATCCAGTTTTTACCACCTAGGAAAGATGGGATAGCTAGAACAGACGTGCCTTTCTTACCATCTTTAGAGTCAGCTGGGTTACCTGGACGGTTAGCATCGTCATAGATCGGACGACCAGTTTTAGCGTCTAGACCTTTAGCCCAAGAAATCTTATCTACGAATGGGAAACCACGGATAAAGTCACCATTCTGACGATTAAGAACGTACATGAAACCGTTACGGTCAGCTGTAGCTGCCGCTTTTACAGTTTTGCCGTTAGCTTTGTAGTCGAAAGAGATCAACTCGTTTACACCATCGTAATCCCAACCATCGTGTGGAGTAGTCTGGAAGTGCCATGCGATCTTACCAGTATCTGGATCGATAGCTAGACGAGAAGATGAGAATAGGTTGTCACCAGGACGTAGGTGAGAGTTCCATGGCGCTGGGTTACCAGTACCGAAGAATAGTAGATCAACTTCAGGATCGTAAGTACCGCCTAACCAAGTTGCAGCACCACCAGATTTCCAAAGATCGCCAGGCCATGTTTTGCCTGCTTCACCACCGGAAATACCGTTTTCCATTTTCTTGCCATCTTTCCAGATGTAACCCATGTGACCTTCAACTGTTGGACGAGTCCAAGCAAGTTCACCAGTCTTAGCATCGTAAGCTTCTACTTTACCAACGATACCGAATTCACCACCAGATACACCAGTAATTACTTTACCTTTAGCAATTAGAGGAGCTGCAGTGATTGAGTAACCAGCTTTGTAGTCTTCTACTTTCTTCTTCCAAACAACCTTACCAGTTTTAGCATTTAGAGCCACTAGCTTAGCGTCTAGAGTACCGAAGATAACTAGGTCGTCGTATAGAGCAACACCACGGTTGATTACGTCACAGCAAGGCATGATGCCATCAGGAAGACGTGCATTGTATTCCCAAAGCTCTTCACCAGTGTTTGCATCAACAGCGAATACACGAGAGTAAGAAGCTGTAACGTACATCACACCGTCTTTAACTACAGGCTGTGATTCCTGACCACGCTGTTTCTCACCACCGAAAGAGAACGCCCATACTGGACGCATGTCTTTAACAGTTTTAGTGTTGATTTTTGTCATTGGGCTGTAACGCTGACCACGTGGGCCCATACCATTTGTTACAACATCTTCAACAGTCATCTGGTCGTTAACGATATCTTTATCAGTAACACCAGCCTGTGCTGTGCCTGCCACAGACATCGCTGCAACTAGAGCAGACAGTGCGAATTTTTTCATTGTACGCTTCCTCTACGGATATTTTTTTTTTGGCGTTGAGAAGAGAGCCGGGAAATTTTCCCGAATCATGAAGGCAATTGTTTTGTTTTACAGCAAATTCAACAATTAAACAGCAGAAGTACTTTTCTAGTCCCTTGGTAGTAATACCGCTATTTTTAAGTAAATTCAGCAGCTTACGCAGCCATTCAATAGCCCATTAGTCATAGTACAAACAAGAGTATAGACAGGAATTACCGTTTAACTAGCCAAAGAAAGGAATAAACCAAAGCAAAGATGATTAATTTTGAGTTTTTCTATTTACAACAAAGAGCAGACTCAAAAAGCCCGCTCTTCGTACTTTGGATAAAGGTGCGCAACAGTTCTGGCAAATTCCCGCTTACTTAATGAAACACCATCAAAATCTTCGGGAATTGGCAGTTTAATCACTTCTGTCATGCTTAATCCATCTTCTGCTGCCTGCTCTAAAACCTGATCCAACCAATCCAGATAGGCAAGCATTTGATCTAAAGCCCTAGCATCTTTAACAACAGGCCCATGACCTGGCACCATAATTTTATAATCAAGATCCCTTAATTTCTGAATCTCTTTTTTCCATTGATGAAGACCAGGTGTATGCGGTGTTGTTAAAGCTCGCTGATAGAAAACCATATCCGAAGCAAACACAACACCAGTTTTCTCATCCAGCACAACCAAATCCGAACCGGTATGCCCCGTAAATGGAAGCAAATGCAGCCTATGTGAGCCAAGCTCCATTAATTGAACATCAAGCGCCTTGCCTGGCGGGACTGCCTCAGTCGACCGCATCCAATCTCCTACTAGTCGGTACATATTTTCAGCAAAAGCATTTCCGTGAAGCTCAATTCCCTGCTGCGTACCAGGGAGAGAAAGTATCTCTACGCCTGCAAAAGCTTGATTCCCCAAAAAGTGATCCGGATGGTGATGAGTATTAAAAACAACCTTGATAGGTTTATCCGTAACACTTTTTATTGCCGCCTTTAAAGCCTGACCATAGCGAAGAGAAGGACCAGTATCGATAACCACAACCCCATCTTCTGTAACGATAAAGCCAGTATTGACAATATTGCCGCCGTTACTCTTAGAGAAGTCTTCCAACTTCCCCTTCAATAACCAAGTGCTATCAGCAATTTTTTGCGGTTTTAAATCATAAGAAAGCGGTGCCGCAGAAGCTGAATGAATAACTGCAGCAGCAGAAAACGCCAATAACAATTTTTTCATCAATCAACTCCTAGAGAGCATTCTCAAACTCATTACCACCATTATCGCGCATCCAGATACGATGACCTTTAGAACCATCTCTGACATCAAAGGTTAAAACTGGATTTTCACTGACAGGCTGGGACAACTCTAATTTTGCAAGGGGCGCACCTTCAAAGTTACGCACCTCTACATTCTCTATATAGAATTCAGGAATTGAACTAACTAAGCCGGTATCCATAGGATGGACGACTTTGAGTTTATAGCGACCGCCCTGCTCGCGTGGAAAAAATTTACTTTTCATTTCACCAAGGTGATCTTGCCAATAGGTATTGGCAGCAGCGGCGCTTGGCGTGGTACACCCTCCACCTGCAGCATCAAGATAGCTACCACCTAGATGCCAAACACCAGACTTAGAAAGTACAGCTGCTCTAATAGCTGTACCCTGCTGAACCTTAATGCGCATAGAAAGGTGAGGCACAATCTCTTTGTGGGGATAATAAGTAAAGATATGCTGAATTGGATTAAGATCGGCAAAAACAACAATCTTATCGATCTTCCCCGCTAACGCTTCAGCATTAACAGTAATAGGAACCTGCGTAGGATCTTCAGCAAATTCAGGCACAGTGACTTTGACATTACTATCAAACACATATTCCTGATCGCCAATAAACTTGGCACGCATATGATCCCATAAAGGCGACTCTAGAGGGTCTTGCTGGCCTGAATAACCAGCAATTGGCAAAGCAGCACTTATCAAAAATGCTGCAACATTTCGCTTCAACATGGCATCCTCTTATTATTATTTGAATGCTATTTCTTCGAGCGTTGCTTTATAAAGCTATTTTACATCCTGGTAAAAAGCAGGCATCTCATAACTAAGACCGTACTTGCTATAGACTCGTTCCATTTCTCCAGAAAGCACCATAGCTTCCACAACATCAGCTATAGCATAGCCAAGCTGTCTATAGGTATGCTTAACAGCCATTCCTATATCCCATTTTTGCTTACCCATATTTGGATAACCATTTACACCTAGCTTATATTTACTGTCGCCCGACTTGCTAACCAGCCAATCAACTTCGGCGCGCATCGCCATAACAGCATCAACTTCACCTGACTCCATACCTTTAAACGCTTCACGCGCATTAGTATAGTGGTGAGTCTTATCACGCATACGCCCACCAAAAGCTGAAGTCAGATAAAACGCAGGAAGACTATCAATCTCTACACCTACAGGGTGATACTGAAATACAGCAACCGTGGATACGTTATCTAATTTTTCACTATCATATACAACCTTCCAGCTCTCACGCTGATAAGGCCCAAACATGACAACCATTTCATTAATAACGGCGCCAGTTGAATCCTGCATGTAGCTGTATTCACGATCGTATGGTACACGCATCATGACATCAGCAATGGTTTTCAGTGCTAATGCATTTTCTTCATCTTTATCGAGGTAATGCCCTTTCCAAACATTATTTCGCAAATCATCTTCAAGGTTTTCATCTGGCGTAATCCAGTGCTCACGGAATTCAACACCTAGCTCTTCAGCAATTTTCTTACCGACTTCGACATCCACCCCAACAGCCTTGCCGTTTTCCATATAGGAATATGGTGGGAAATCACGATAAAAACCAACCCTGATATACCCGCTATCAATTACATCGTCGTAATAACGAGCTTGCGCCAGGCTGCTAAGCAGGCTGGCGCAAGTGAAAATTATAGCGTTAGAAGCGCTTAACTTACTCATCCGTAGCGCGAGTTTCTAACCAAGCACGGATAGCCCAAAGTGCTTCCTGGCTTAGGTGTTCAGCCATTTTTGGCATGTAAACACGACCGTCACGTACTGCACCGTTAACAACACGGTAAGCATACCATTCGTCACCATCAATACCTGGCTCTAAGTAACGTAGATCTGGAGCGATACCACCAGAGATAGCATCTAGACCGTGGCAGCGTGCACAGTTTTGAGTGTAAGCAGACTCACCGATTTTAACTGCAAGTTCACGGTTTTCGTAATCTTCAGTGTAAGGGTTAGATTCTTCCCACTCTTCACCTAGAACTTTTAGTCCTGTTACATCGATAGCCTGTGGAGTTACATCACCGTGCGCCATTGTCTGGCCAGAAATAACTGCAGCTAACATACCCGCTGTAGTCATGCTCAAAAGTTTCTTGTTGATAGACATCTTATTTTCACCACTTTAGTTTTTATACTCTCGCCTTCCCCAGTTGAATTGAAATACTGACTGAGGGATATCTGCGTGTTCAGATACCTGACGATCATCTCTACATTAAGCCAAAGCCACCCACTCCAGCTGTTTGCATATATGATATTGCGTGTGCAAAATCAGCAAGAATTGTACTTTGGGTTCCAAAAACTACTCCCTTGGTAGGAATGTTGACCCATTCTGCAACCTAAGTAGCAATTTGTACGCCCTTTATCCATACCTGAGCACTAGTCCCTCTTTATTAGTACGTGACTTCTCCCTAAGACTCTCGGGATTTTATCCTGCACAAACAGGACTTAACCCCTGATTAACAGGGAATCCTGCCGTTGTCGAATATCTACCCATAAGCCGAGAATGGTTATCAGCGAATTTCAATCGCAGGTTATAACTTTCCTATAACACTAGGGTTTATAAAAATGACAAAAAAAATAAACATGACAGGCTTAAAGCCGCTTTGCGCTGCAATCGGTCTTAGCTTAGTAGCGGGCGCTGCTACCGCTAAACCAGTTACTTGGGACGACATCAAAAATGATGCAAACACTCCAGAAGACGTTCTAGGTTACGGTATCGGTCCTAAAGCACAGCGCTGGAGCGACATGACAGAGATTAACGACAAAAACGTTAAGAAACTGACTCCTGCATGGTCTTTCTCTTTTGGTGATGAAAAACAACGTGGTCAAGAAACTCAAGCACTAGTACATGATGGTATTATCTATGTGACTGGTTCTTACTCTCGTATGTTTGCACTTGACGCTAAAACGGGTAAGAAAATCTGGTCTTACTCTTACCGTCTACCAGACGACATCCGCCCTTGCTGTGACGTAGTTAACCGTGGCGCAGCGATCTTCGGCGATCTTGTTTACTTTGGTACTCTAGATGCAGCTATCGTAGCTCTAGACAAGAAAACTGGTAAACGCGTGTGGAAGAAGAAATTTGCTGATCACACTGAAGGCTACACTATGACTGGTGCACCTACGATCATCAAAGACCAGAAAACTGGCAAAGCAATGCTTATCCACGGTTCTTCTGGTGATGAGTTCGGTGTAGTAGGCAAACTATTCGCTCGTGATCCTAAGACGGGTGAAGAGATCTGGATGCGTCCATTCGTTGAAGGCCACTACGGTCGCCTAGACGGCAAGAAGAGCACTCCAACAGGCGATCCAAAAGCTCCTTCTTGGCCTGACGATCCAAACTCTCCAACCGGTAAAGTTGAAGCATGGAGCCACGGTGGTGGTGCACCATGGCAATCAGCTAGTTTTGACGTGGAAACAAACACGATTATCGTAGGTGCTGGTAACCCTGCGCCATGGAACGGTTGGGCTCGCACGTCTCCAGGAGGCAACCCAGCTGACTACGACAGCCTATACACTTCCGGTCAGGTTGCAGTAGATCCATCTACAGGTGAAGTTAAGTGGTTCTACCAGCACACTCCAAACGATGCTTGGGACTTCTCTGGCAATAACGAACTTGTACTTTTCGAATATCAAGACAAAGGCAAGACGATCAAAGCGACAGGTCACGCTGACCGCAACGGCTTCTTCTACGTTGTTGACCGCAAAAACGGTGATTTCATCCGTGGCTTCCCATTCGTAGACAACGTTACCTGGGCAACGCACATCGATCCTAAGACTGGTCGTCCAGTTGAAGTTGAAGGCCAACGCCCACCACCACCAGAACCAGGTAAGAAGAAAGGTAAATCCATCGAAGTTTCGCCTCCTTTCCTAGGCGGCAAAAACTGGAACCCTATGGCATATAGCCAAGACACTGGCTTATTCTACCTGGGCGCCAACCACTGGAAAGAAGACTACTGGACTGAAGAAGTTCACTACAAGCGCGGTGCTGCTTACCTAGGCCAAGGCTTCCGCATCAGAAAAATGTATGACGACCACGTAGGTGTACTTCGTGCGGTAGATCCTAAGACTGGTAAGATCGTCTGGTCTCACAAAGAGAAACTACCTTTATGGTCTGGTGTTCTCGCAACTAAAGGCAACCTAGTCTTCACTGGTACTGGTGACGGTTACTTCAAAGCATTCGACGCTAAGACTGGTGAAGAACTGTGGAAATTCCAGACTGGCTCCGGCATCGTATCATCCCCTATCACTTGGGAAGAAGATGGCGAACAGTACATCGGTCTAGCTAGCGGTTACGGCGGTGCGGTACCTCTATGGGGTGGCGACATGGCTGATCTAACTAAACCTGTATCACAGGGCGGCTCTTTCTGGGTATTCAAACTACCTAAAAACTAAGCCCAACGATTTGTTGTAAACCAAAGCCCGCAAGCCCCCCCAATGCTTGCGGGCTTTTTAGGATAGACACATGAAAAAAAGAATTTTAATTACGCTTCTATTATCCAGCCAACTTGCCACTGCTGATGATCTAGTTATCAATGGTTGCACTATTGCCCCAGATACTAAATGCCCTGGCGTAGATTTATCAGGCGCCGATCTAAGCAATGCAGATCTATCTAGAGCTGATCTAACTGGCGCAAACCTAAGCGGTACTATCCTTCGTCACGCGGTTCTTAAAAATACCAAGATGGAAAAAGCAGATCTATCCAATGCAGATCTTGCTCGCGCGGATATGAGACATGCAACAGTCCGAGGCTCAGACCTTAGCAACGCCAATCTTGAAGCAATCAATGGTTGGGCATTATTCGCACAGGGCGCCAATTTTTATCGCGCAAACTTACATGGCGCAAATTTGAATTTTTCTCGTCTCAGCAGCGCCAAATTCGTAGAAGCAAATCTTCAAGCTGCAAATCTAGAAATCGCCTGGATGACAAAAGCTATTTTGACGGGAGCCAACCTTAAGAATGCCAATCTACAGGAAGCCAAGTTAAATGCTGCATCCCTAGAAAATGCTGACTTTACAGGCGTTAGAAAGCATTACGCCACATTCCAAGCAACGTATATGGACGGATGCAAAGGCTGCCCATTTGGTTGGTCTAAGAAATAACCCCAAATAACAAAAAAGGCGCATCGAACTTTGTTCCATGCGCCTTTTTTACAACCAAACTAATGCTAGCTTACATTAGTCCCGACTTTAACTAAGCCTGTCTCTATGGCTAGATGCACCAATTCTGCAGTTGAACCTATATTCAACTTACTTTTCAGAATTGCAGTATAGTTTGAGACCGTCTTGCTACTAATACAAAGCTGCTCAGAGATCTCTTTAACATTATTACCTTGCGCTAACATAACAAAGATCTCAAACTCGCGCTGCGTCATCTCCTTAAGACGCTTATCCTTTTGCTCAGGACGCGACACCGCTAAACGCATAGCCAACTCATGCTCGACATAAAGCTGCCCACCAGCAACCTTAGTAACTGCTTCAATCAAAACCTCCGGCGTACAGCTCTTAGTGATGTACCCTTTAGCACCTGCATCTAAAGCTTGTGTTACGACAGGTATTTCATCATACATACTAAAAAAGAGAATTTTGACATCCGGGCAACGCTGTAAAATTCTACGAGTAGCCTCTATTCCACTGATGCCATTCATGTTTACATCCATGATAACAACATCAGGCGATTCAGACTGGCACATACTATATGCCTGATCACCATTACCAGCTTCCAACACTTCACATGGAGCAAGCATTGTCGATAAAAGACTCGCATAACCCTGACGCACTACAGCATGATCATCCGCTATTATTATTTTCATACCAATTCCTGTACCAAAGGGATTTGCAGAACAACTTCACTCCCTTTTTTATCTAACTTATTAATCTTTAGCTCACCTGACACACAACGAGCTCGCTCTTGCATCGATCTCAGCCCCAATCCTTGAGAGCCAGAATCAACATACCCAACACCGTCATCCATAACCCTTAGCACAAGGGTTTCACCATCAAAAGTAACTCGAACTACTACATGATCCGCATTAGCATGCTGAGCAACATTATTTAAAGACTCTTGAAGAATTCGATAGATATGAGTATTCGTCTCATCATCTAACGAAGGTATAAAATCTGGCAAATCCAACGATACTTTCACCTGATGCGATTGACGCCAAGTATCAACCTGGGTACGTATCGCATCTAACAACCCTAATTGTTCCAATATCACTGGATGCAACTCTCTAATTAGCTGCCTAAAGCTAGTTTGCATCGCATCACAATTGATTGAAATCTGATTACCAACTGAAGCAACCAAATCAGAATTAGATGAATTTTCTTTTACTAAATAGGCCTGAGCTTTAATACCTGTGAGATATTGACCAAGATCATCATGAAGCTCTCTAGCCAGATGAGCTCGCTCAGTTTCCTGCAAACGCATTAATTCATGTGTCAGCTTTAAATTATCGCTCTGAGCCTCCTGAAGGGAGTGAGCCATAGAATTAAAATGCCCTGCTAACTGATTGATTTCTTTGATAGAATACTCTTCCAGCCTAGCAGTATAATGCCCCTTCTCAATTTCATTCAAAGCAGCAAGAAAATCCGAAACCGGTTTGATTCCCTGACGAACACCAACATAAATTGCTAAGTTTGAAAGCAGCGCACTAAGCACAAACAGAACAAATACATGTTGAACAGATTCCCATACCTCTTCTAATTCATCAGCAGGGTCGGCTTGCAGCTTAAGTGCTCGACCATCAGGCAGATAACGGTAGTATTCTTTTTCAGTTAACCGATCAAGACCAGGTATTAGCTCTATAAACCATGCAGGAACTTCATCATCCATGTCTGAGGATAAGTCACTATCTCCACTAACCTCTTCGCCATTTAATGAATCGTTTACGATGACGATTTTTACGTGACGCGTATCTCCTTCCAGCATGCTATTAAGCAAGTCACTATCGGTAACTGCCACACTAAGCAACTGATGAGTAAAACTCAGACCCGCAGTAACTTCTCGAGTAATATCTTTGGTAGCCTGCTGAAGCGTTTCGTAAACCGTAATACACAACGCAACAGCAAAAACTGCTGAAACTAATAAATTTAAGCGCAGGACTGCATTCATAAGTACACCTATACTGATCTCTAACAAAATTAGAGAATCTTCTAAGTATGCAAATGAGTCCCTGTTGGTAAGAATCCCTCCAAGGGCTGAAACAAAGTACTACTTAAGTACCCATTTTAACCCATGAGAAACAAAAGGAGCTAAGGTGCGAACTTAATTACACCAGCATCGACAGCCAAATGAACAAGCTCCGCTGTAGATGCAATCTTCAATTTACTCTTAATCGTAGTAACGTAATTGGAGACTGTTTTAACATTAATTCCGAGTGTATCTGCGATTGTTCGATTGCTCTGCCCACGAGCCAACATAACAAACACTTCAAACTCTCTTTGCGTTAAATCTCGAAGTCGGCCTTCGGTAATATCTTGATTATTCAAAGCAAGCTTCATAATCAAGTCATATTCAATGAAGACCTCGCCCTCACTTATCTTTTCTACAGCTTCAATAAGCGTTTTGGGCGATCCTGACTTGGTTATATAGCCCATAGCACCAGCATCTAAGGCCTGCTTCACCATCAAAGCTTCATCGTACATGCTAAAAAACAGGATTTTAGCATCACGGTCTTTATCTAAGATGCGTGTAGCCGCTTCGATACCACTGATACCGGGCAGATTGATATCCATAATCACCAGATCTGGCTTTTCAGCAAAGTACATAGCTTCTGATTCTTCACCGCTTGCTGCCTCAATAATTTCACAAGGCTGAATAACGGTTGGTAAAACACTAGCGTACCCCTGACGTACAACAGAATGATCATCAGTAATTAGGATTTTCATCGATACTCCAAGATATAAACCTGCGGGACAATCTTACCACCTAAAGTAGTAATTGTTTACATCTTAGCAACGATCAAAGGAAAGAATAGAGATAAAGAGAGGAAAAGCCTGGATACCGTATTTCTAACAACACCCAGACTTAAGATAAGGATTGGTTATTTAACGTTAAAAACGCCTTCCATTCCTTTGTGTTCTAGCCCTTCAGCGAAAAATTCAAATTTGCCTGGCTTAATCGGCACAAAGTAAATTTCAGCTTCTCCTTCCTGTTCAAATTCAAGCTCTTTAAGTGTAGCCGCTTTAATTTCCATATCGCCTGCTTCAACTTTACGCAGGAAAATAGAATTAAAAAGACCAGGCGCTTTTAAAGCGTATTCAGTTTGACCACTAGAAATTATCTTTAATTTGTAAGACTTACCTGTTTCAAGGTTGTATTCTTTTTCAGACAGGTGGTAACGGTTATCTTCAGTTCCTAGAACAAGATCAGGAAGCTTTGCAGGTCTGCGCGTTAAATCACCTTCAGCGACAGCCGCCGTACTCGTAATAGCTACTACTGAAGCAAGGCCACAAGCAGCAAGATTCTTGATTAAGTTCATAATTCACCCTTGGTTTAAATTACTTATTATTTATGCACTTAATGCTAAAGGCCGAACTGGGTAAAAGAATCCTACTTCAGTATTAATTGTTTTCTACTTTCTACATATTCCGAGTTCACGAAATCCCACTTATGCTGGGCATAAATCATAATAACGATAAATCTATCTTATGCACTTAAAACAACTAACGCCCAGCATGACGGTACTTGCCGCGCTTTTAGCCACGACACAGCAAGCTCAGGCAAACCTAGAAGTCAACATAGGATATCTTCAGCAACAAATGGATAATGGCCCAGTCTTATCCAACATAATTCCCGACCCTGAAGATTCCGGCCTTAAAGGCGCCGAACTTGGCATCAGCGACAACAACACAACTGGTCGCTTCTTAAAACATAAGTATTCACTGCAACATTTCGATTCAGAAAACCCTGAAGAACTTATCAGCAAAGCGTCTGATCTCTATGCTAAAGGCGTTCGTTTTTTTGTTATCAACGCCCAAAGCCAGACCCTAAAAGATATCGACAATGCGCTTCCAAATGATGCGGTAGTATTTAACTCCGGCTCACCCTCTGATCAGCTCAGAAGCAAAGAGTGCAACAACTCATTACTTCATACCCTACCTAGCCGAGCAATGCTGACAGATGCACTTGCGCAATGGCTGAAAGCGAAGCGCTTAAATAAAGTACTCGTTATTTCAGGGCAAAAAGATGAAGACAAGGCGTATACCCAAGCATTCAAACGTGCCGCTAAGCGCTTTGGCTTAAAGATTGTTGCCGAAAAGCAGTGGGATTACGATACCGATTTACGTCGTACAGCCCAGAGTGAAATGCCCCTTTTCACACAAACTAAAGAGTACGATGTCGTCTTTGTGTCAGATGAGCGTGGCGATTTTGGCGAATACGTTTTGTATAACACTTGGCTTCCAAGACCTGTAGTTGGTACACAAGGTCTTAGTCCTGTTACATGGCACCGTGTTGTAGAGCAATGGGGCGCAGCCCAACTACAAAGCCGCTTTGACAAACTAGCCAAACGCTGGATGACCAATGAGGATTATTCATCATGGGCTGCCGTACGAAGTGTTGGCGAAGCCGTTACTCGCACGAATTCAGCCGATCCAAAAGTCGCGTATGAATATATTCGCTCCGAGAAATTCGAACTAGCCGGCTTTAAAGGCAGAAAACTTAACTATAGAGAGTGGAATGGCCAGCTTAGACAACCAATTCCTCTTGTCCATCCGCGCTCTCTTGTATCACAATCCCCACAGGATGGATTCCTTCACCCTGTTAATGAACTTGATACTTTGGGCTTTGATAAAGCCGAAGTTAAATGCAGCAAATAATAATTGGAGTAGTTATGAATTTTAAAAAGTTATTAAAACCCCTTGCTGCAGGTATTTTAATTGCCTCACCATTACTGCACGCTGAGGTTGCCTATGTATCGAACGAAAAAGATGACACCATCTCTATCATCGATCTAGACAGCATGGAAGTGATTGAGACATTAAACGTCGGCGAACGCCCTCGCGGCATTCTGTTTTCAAAAGACTATACAAAGCTTTATATCTGCGCATCTGATTCAGATACTGTGCAGATTATGGATCTAGCAACCAAAAAGATTATTGGCGAATTACCTTCAGGTGAAGACCCAGAGCAATTTGCACTTCACCCTAACGATCGCCACCTATACATCTCCAATGAAGACGATGCCTTAGTTACAATCGTTGATACACAAACAAGCGAAGTTCTTGCTCAAATCGATGTTGGCGTAGAACCAGAAGGCATGGCAGTGAGCCCGGATGGTAAAGTTGCGGTTAACACTAGCGAAACAACCAACATGGTTCACTGGATTGATACCACCACTTACGAGCTTATTGACAACACACTCGTTGATCAGCGCCCACGCCATGTTGAGTTCAGCACAGACAGCAAAATCCTATGGGCAAGCTCTGAGATCGGCGGTACCGTTTCTGTCATCGATGTAGAAACACGTAAGATCTTTAAAAAGCTTACATTTGAAATAAAAGGTGTTCACCCAGATCGTGTTCAACCTGTAGGCATCCGTCTATCTGATGATGGCAAATATGCATTCGTAGCACTTGGCCCAGCTAACCACGTTGCAGTCGTAAACGCCAAAACCTATGAAGTTGAAGACTATATCCTAGTTGGTCGTCGTGTATGGCACATGGACTTCAACGAAGATCAAACTAAGCTCCTAACAACTAACGGCATTAGCGGCGATGTCTCTGTTATTGATGTTAGCAAAATGAAAGCTGTGAAAAGCATTAAGGTAGGCCGCTACCCATGGGGTGTAAAAGTTAAGCCGTAGTAGCTTACCTACCGTTTGAAACGTATAAGGCCCACTCTCGTGGGCCAATTTTGTTTATACAGCAAAGAGATTCAGCAATGAGTATCCATGTAGAATCCGTAAGTTTTAGCTACGGCCCTAGACAAGCGCTAAAGGATATTAGCTTTTCGCTAGAGCCTGGGGAATTTCATGGTCTGTTGGGACCTAATGGTGCAGGCAAATCGACACTATTCGCTTTAATTACTCGCTTAAACGCTATGCAATCGGGTGATATTCGCATCAACGAACTTAGCATCAAGAAGCAACCCTCTAGCCTAATGAAAAAGCTAGGCGTTGTTTTTCAGCAAAGCACCCTAGATTTAGACCTTACCGTTCAGCAAAATCTTTTATACCACGCCGCATTGCATGGCATATCAAAAGCCCAAGCAAGCGATAGGATTAAGCTTGAGCTAGAACGCATGGAGATGTCTGATAGAGCCAATGACAAGGTGAGAAGCCTCAACGGCGGACACAGACGCAGAGTGGAGATTGCTCGAGCACTACTTCATCAACCAGAAATCCTATTACTGGACGAGCCAACCGTTGGCCTTGACCCTCAGACACGCAGAGCACTCAACACTCACGTCCGCAACCTTTGCACGGACGAAAAATTAACCGTGCTTTGGGCCACCCACCTAATGGAAGAGATCAAGGAAGAAGACCACATCGTCTTGCTCAACAAAGGCCAGATCATGATTAATGACAAAGCATCTGAGATGTTGAATCAATCAGGCTTAGACAATTTCACCGACGCTTTCCACCAGTTAACTGAAAAGCCAGCTAAGGAGGCCCTATGAGCTTTGCCAGTTATTGGAACTGTTTTTATGGCATTCTCGTTCGTGAATTTCTTCGATTCGTACAACAGCGCTCTAGATTCCTCAGCTCGTTAGTTAGACCACTACTTTGGCTAGTGGTATTTGCTGCCGGCTTCAGAGCAGCGTTAGGTATCTCGATTATCCAGCCATACGATACCTATATAACCTATGAAACGTACATCGCACCGGGATTATGCTGCATGATCTTGCTGTTTAACGGCATGCAGAGCAGTTTATCCATGGTGTATGACCGTGAAATGGGAAGCATGCGAGTACTGTTAATGAGCCCCCTTCCACGCCCATACTTACTGCTCTGTAAAATGGTCGCGACGGCTTTGATCTCGCTTACGCAAGTTTATGCTTTCTTATTAGTGGCATTATTGGTTGAAGTAGAGCCGCCGTTAATGGGCTACCTAACAGTCTTACCTGCATTACTGCTAGTCGCACTTTTACTAAGCTCTCTTGGGTTATTCCTTTCGACCAAGATCAAACAGCTTGAGAATTTTGCGGGTGTAATGAACTTCGTTATTTTCCCGATGTTCTTCCTTTCTTCTGCACTATACCCACTTTGGAAGATGCAAGAATCAAGTGAATGGCTCTATTGGATCTGCATGGCAAACCCGTTTACACACGCAGTGGAATTAGTCCGTTATGCACTTTATATGCAACTCAACCTTGAAGCATTAGGCATTACAGCTTTTGCTACAGCGTTTTTTACTGCATTTGCAGTGACCGGATTTAAACCACAGAAGTCCGGTCGCTAGAAAAAATCTAACAGCTAAAAGCAAAAAAGCCTCTCTTCTTTGAAGAGAGGCTTTTTTATGCCTTCAGAGCTGATTCAAGCTCTGCGCGATCTAACTCACTGGTTTCTTTATGAAGATAAACAGTGGCAGGACGCCCTTTTAACACGACCACCTCATCAGCCAAGGCCAACGCTTCATCTAGATCGTGTGTTACATAGATCATACAACGCTTTGGATTTTCGCAAACCAAATGGGAGATCAACTCCCTCATCTCTTCCCCCGTACTCATATCTAACGAGGTTAGCGGCTCGTCCATCAACACCATTTCGGGATCAAGCAATAAGCAACGCGCTAAAGACACACGCCTCGCCATTCCTAAGGAAATTTGTGAAGGATAATGATCCCCGTATCCAGATAATTTTACGGCCTGCAGCATCGCTGCTACCTTATCGGAATCGGATTCGATTAACCCTAAATTCTGATTAATCGTTCTCCAAGGCAACAGCCTTGGCTCTTGAAATAGATAACCTATATCTATGTTTTCTTTATTCCAGCAATAGACCTCGTTTTCAGCCAAGTCCGCTAGTTTGTTTAGTAATGTTGTTTTACCACAGCCGGAAGCGCCTAAAATGGCAATAGTCGAGCCTGCCTTTAACTCAAGCTCTATTGGTTGAAGAATGGTTTCATCGCCGTAGCAAATCTTATCAGACGTAAACTTATACACGCTCCGAACCTCGCTGCCAGCGCTGTGCATACCGATCTAAAGGCTGCAAAATACACCACTCAATCATTTGAACAATAAAAATAAAGGCAAAACTGTAAGCTAGGATTGTTGCCACATCAAAAAGCTGAAAGGCCATATGAAGTTGAAAGCCGACACCATCAGATCGCCCCAAGAGCTCTACAACTAAAACGATCTTCCATATCAATGCCAAACCACTTCGCGTCGCAACCATAATGTAAGGAAACAGTTGCGGCCACCACAGCTCGGTGAGCTTTTGCTTAAAAGAGAAATGATAGGCTCTAGCCATTTCCTCTAGCTGTTCATCAAACATACGCCCACCTTCGCGCAGGGTCACAGCGACATTGGGTAATTTATTGATGATTACTGCACCGACTGCTGCCGCCTCAACCAAACCGAACCAGATATATAGCAAGATAATGACAACCAGCGCAGGGACATTTAAAAGAATAATTAATAGAGGATCCAATATTCTATTTACTGCAGAAAACCGCCCCATGAGAACACCGAGCAAACCACCTAATACCATTGCACTGAAGAAACTAATTGCTACTCGCTGCAAAGTAATCAACAAACTATCCAACAGCCTTTGTTCGGACCATTCTGTCTGCAGTGAACTAAAGACTGCACCAGGAGTAGGAAGCAATACGTTATCTACAATAGCCGCACTCACCCACCATATTGCTAAGAGCGCAAATATAGCTAGCAGTTGGTCACTAAAGCGGCTGATGCTACCTGCGGTACTCATAGATCCGCCTTATAAAACATATCTTCGTCTAGCTCAGCACCTTTAAGCGAAGGCTTAAATTGAGTGATTAACTTATAGAATTTCTTCGCATCAACGATCTGGTTTGCTGTAATCGCACTCGGCACACCGTTACGATAACCAACGATAAGTCCGTTAAAAACCAGATCATTTTCGGCCCTCATTAATTTACGGAGGCCTAGCCAATAATCATCTTCATTCAGCAATTGTTTTTTAGCAGCCGCCACTGCATTTACAAAACCATTAATCAATTCAGGATTACTATCTACTTGATCTTGCTTTACTAGATAGCCAAGCATAGGTAACTGACTCTCTATACCTAGCTCTGTCATCATATCTTGTAAACTTATAACTGTTTTGTAGCCTTCAGCCTCGAGCCTCGCCCCGTAATGCCAAAACGTGACTAACAGATCTAGACGACCACTTTTTAGTGACTGACTCAATAAAGGTGGCGAGCCAAACTGAACCTGAGCATCCGATTCGAGATTAACTCCGTGATTTTGTGCCGTTGCTTTCAGCAAAATCCAACCTTTATTCAAAGGCCCACCAGCAACACCTATTCTCTTACCTTTAAGATCTGAAAGATCAGACAACTGACTAGATGCAGGCTTCATAACCATCCCAATCTGCTTCGAGAACGGTATAAATCTAAAAGATTCACCTTTGCTATTTCTCTCAGCCGCCCATAACCAATCAGCAACTATTGCATCAGCATTACCACTTGTCAGCGCAACTTTTGCTGCCGACATACTCGCTACTTTGATAATTTTAAGATCAAAGTTATTAAGCTCATCTAATTTTTGATTCTTTATATGCTGTAATTCCCAATTAACTGTCCCAGAAGCAAGCACAGCTACTTTCATTTCTCTTCGCTCGCCATCAGCACTCACACCAAAAGAAACAAAAGCAATTAAAAACAACAGGTTACGAACAAAAAACATAAAACTCCCATATACAACAAATTAGCGGGACAATAGAGAAACTTAAAATAAGCTTCAATGCTGTGAGCAAACATAGTACTTTCGTACCTGTTTTTTTGCTCGATGGTAGAATTTAGACCTACACTTTCGCACGGTGTAATAGGCGTGTAGAGAAATTGTAAGGAAAGCATCATCAGGCACCTTAAAATCGCAGTGTATTTATGGAGTCTATTACTCATAAATACTGGCTTTGCAGACGACAAAAGCGATTATGCTGATACAACAGATTTTGAGCTGTTTTCAGCAGAAGGTTACCGATATTTCCATTATCGCAGCCCTACACCATTAAAAAGCCTACACGGGAAAACACTTTCAACAGAAGATGTAATCCGCCTACTAGAAACGGGAAATAAGCCCATTCTAGTAGATGTGCAACCCATCACCTGGAATCGCGTTTTCATTCAAAAGGAACCCAGGCTCCATATACCTAACAGTGTATGGCTTCCTAACGTAGGCTTAGGCGAACTAGACGACGACTGGTCAGAGTATTTCCAATCTAACTTAGAGCGCTTAACAAACGGCGACAAAAGCCTTCCAGTAATTATATACTGTACGGCTGATTGCTGGATGTCATGGAATGCTTTAAAGAGAGCTTCTGAATGGGGTTACACTAATTTGCTGTGGTATAGAAATGGCTCTGATGGCTGGATTGAACACGATTTAGAAACCAGCATTGCCACCCCTGAACCCTTTACACTAAAGAAGCATTAAATTTTACCAAGCATTAAAGTCTTACACGGAGTAAGATAGAGACAAGCTCAGGATGAGAATATAAGCTCATAATAAATATAATGAAATTGGAGATATTGTCGTGTACAAGATCCTGATCGCGGATGATCATCCGCTGTTCCGTGAAGCTATCATCAATGTTATCGAAAACAGCTTTACTGGCTGCCAGACACTGGAAACGGAAGATCTGGATAGTGCGCTTACAATCGCTCAAAATGAGGAAGAGCTTGATCTTATCTTGCTTGACCTTAACATGCCTGGCATGAACGGCCTTAACGGCTTGATCACATTGCGTAACGATCTACCAACAGTACCGGTGGTAATCGTATCAGCAGAAGAAGACAAGCAAATTGTACTTCAAGCTATCACCTATGGTGCTGTTGGCTTTATCACCAAGTCTTCACCTCGCGATCAAATGACTGAAGCACTTCAGCAGATTCTTGCCGGTAACGTATACCTGCCTTCAGACATTATCCGCGCTAGCCAGCCTGATAGCCGACGCACTCAGCGCAAGGACGAAAACCAGATTCCACCAGAACTTTTATCATCTTTGACACGACGCCAACTGCTAGTACTTGAGCGTATGTCCAAGGGCGAATCCAACAAACAGATCGCTTACAACCTAAATATTGCGGAAACAACGGTGAAAGCCCATGTATCTGCAATTCTGCGTAAACTGGGCGTACACAACCGTATTCAAGCAGTTCTATCTGCTGGCAATATCGACTTTAACGAATATCTTAAGCGCTAAGATCCATACTATTGGGTGACTGACTCCAGTCACCCTTCTTTATTTTTTCTCTTCCATTTCAAGCCTGAGCAACAGACACACAACTTCCAAGAGTAAGCGAATCACTTCCAGCATAAACTAGAATATCTGGCTTATAGATTGAGATTGAGCTTGATCATGTTTTGATATGAGAACAAGCAGGCCTAAACGACCTGCTGCTCTAAGAGATGTATAAGCGTAGTTTTTAGCTTAAGAGGCTTAATTGGCTTATTTACAAGAATAAAACCAAGATCTCGAATCTCCTGGTTAAGCTCTTTACTGTAGTTGGCAGTAATCATCAGCACAGGCAGATCATTGTCCACGCGCTGCGTAACCGTTTTAGCTGCATCAATACCTGTTTCATCATTATCAAGATGATAATCAGCGATTAACAAATCTACTGGATCTTCCTCAAAATCAACCTTTTGCGCCAAATCATCAAAGGACAGCGCCGTCACCACATGACAACCCCAGCCCGACAATAATATTTCCATCCCTTTACAGATAGACTCATCATTATCAATTAACCAGATACATGCACCCGAAAGGCGCTCCGTTACCATAGGAATATGTGGACCAGTAACCTCAGCAGGTGCTAAAGGCACACCTTTAGGCACTTTCACCCCAAATACCGAGCCTTTACCCTCAACCGAATCAACTCGAATCTCGTGACCCAACACTCGAGAGATTTTATCTACTATTGCGAGCCCCAAACCCAAACCCTTCTCCTGACCTGGCTGATCAGATTGAAGACGTTTAAACTCATGAAAGATCTCTTGCAACTTGTTTGAAGGTATACCCGGGCCCGTGTCATACACTTCAATCCAAACTGAATCTGGCTCATGTCGACAACCTAGCAGAATCTTACCCTCTTTGGTGTAGCGTATGGCGTTAGTTAAGAAGTTCCGAAGAATACGCGCTAATAGCTGTGAATCGGACTTAACAACTACACCACTTTTCACATAACGGAAATCAATTCCCTCAGCATTCGCCAACTGCTGGAATTCAGGCGCTAAAGTATCGAACAAGCTTTGCAAATTAAAGGTAATCACATCAGCCTTTACCACTCCGGCATCTAGCTTAGAGATATCAACCAGTGTACGGAGAAGAGATTCCACATCGTCCAGGGAGTTAGATACAGATTGCGCTAAAGAGCAGTTTTTCGGATCTTCAATTTTCTCAGCCAAAGCCCCAGAGAATAAGCGCGCCGCATTCAAAGGCTGAAGCAAGTCATGGCTTACAGCTGCTAAGAATTTAGTTTTAGAAAGGTTAGCCTGCTCCGCTTCCATCTTGGCATCTAGCAAGCGAGACTCAACCTGAACACGCTCAGTAATTTCTGAACGCAACTGTTCGTTCAGTTCAGTCAATTCAGAAGTACGTTCTACTACCCTCTGCTCAAGCAGTTGGTGCGACAGCTCAAGAGCTTCGGCGGACCTACGACGCTCAGTGATATCTCGAATCATAACGAAAAAACCATTCGGCTTTCCGTCTTTATCGATATTAGCGACATAAGACTTCAGCATGTAACGCTCTTCACCACGGGAATTAGTCTGCCAAGTCTCAAACGTCACATTCCGACCAGACAAGGCTTTTTCCACATATGGATTTAAGCGCTCATACTCATCCGGTGAGTAGACATCATGAATACTCTGGCCATTCAACTCACCGTCAGCACGACCAAACCATTCACTATAAACCTTATTAGCAAAGCCATAGTTAAGGTCCTGGTCCAGATATGCAATCAATGCCGGGACGTTATCCGTAATTAAGCGAATCCACTGCTCATTTTGACGAAGCGACTCTGCATAACGGTGGCGTTCAGTAATATCTGTATAGGTATTTACAAAACCACCCTGAGGCATTGGGTGCGTACGCACCTCGATTACCTGCCCCTGATCACCCCTTTGCTCAGATGCTAACACCTCTCCTTGCTGTGCTGCAGTTAATGCGTGTTGAAGAATTGAATGGTTATCCAGCATTAACGCCGCAAATGGCGGATAAGACTGAACTTGCTCTTGCTCAACACCAGTAAGATCAAGGAAGCGATCGTTCCAAAGCTCAACACGCCCCTCTGGGGTGACAAGCACAACCCCTTGAGACAGATTATCTACCGTATTTTGTAACAGTTTAGTTTTCTGGGCTAAGGCATGTTCTTTATCAGCAGTTTCACGCTCTTTAAGGGCTGTAATATCTGTATAAAGAATTACTAAACCACCATCCTGGGTCGGACGTTCTGACATCTGAACCCAGCGGCCATCATTTAGTCGATAAACTTTACTGCCTGTATTCGTATCAGGATACTCTTCATCAATCAGACCACTTTCACGTGCTAGACGCCCGATATCTTGAATTGTAGTGCCCGTTTGAATCGTTAAACCCGTTGATGCCCAAACACTGCTGAATTTACTGTTAAAAAGAACAATTTTTCTATCTTGATCAAACAGAACAAAGGCGTCAGAAATACTTTCGATTGCATCAACTAAGCGCTGATTAGCTAATGCAGCTTGATTGTTGGCTAATTTAAGCGCTCGGTGACTAATCTTTAACTCTGAGAGCACCCGATTGAGGGCGTCCGTTCGCTCCCTAACCTGCTCTGCGAGTACTACGGAGTGCTCAAATGCTGAATAAGGGTTAGCGCTCTGACCGCCACCTGACTCAACTCGCTGAACCAAGACGGAATTTATTTTACGTAACTTACGGTTTTCTTCTTCGAGCTTAGCAATGCGATCTTGTACAGCCGGATCAGACATTTAGATTTCTCCCAATGGCTACGGCAGTGAAAGTCTGATTGATATGCATCCCCTCTTTCTGCTCTCCATAGGTGTTAAATCCAATAACCTTATTTTGACGAAGTAGATCAGAAATTTGCTGAGAATTACCTCTCAGCTCACTTTCCAAACGACGCAGGAAGCAATCACAGCCAATAATTAACTGCGGCTCACCTATTTTTTCTTCAATAACTTCAAGCTTGCTAATTAGATCAGCAGCCATATCACCTGGCGTCATAACTGTCAGAACAATCCCGTTCTCAACCGCACAATAGAATTTCATGCTCAGATCTTCATTAACCTGCTGAATAGAACGCACGAAATATTCCTCACCAAGCTTTACAGCAACAGGGTTTTGAGCAAAAACTTGGTGATTTAATTCTTCGACGGTAACACCAATAACCTTGGCATACTCAAGCGCTGCAGGTTCAGCATTTATCTCATATACACATCGACTGTCTGCATCAGCTTCAGTAACAACAAGTTTGTCATTACGGTGATCCATATGATGAGTACTAAATACTTCAAAGTCATAAATAGTATTTACTAACATGACTACAGCAGCATCAGTATGGAATTCACCATTGTAAAACACATGGGTTTTCGCCAGATGTATATCATCTCCAGCAGAGCCACCAAAGTTAGGAATACTACCTAAAGCCGAATTTAGAGTAACAAGGACATTTTCTTCTTGGATAGATAAGCCATCAAGCAAAGTTAAGGCAAACGTATTACCTTTGATTGGCGCAATTTCATGATGACGACAACCAGAGATAAGTTGATCAACCAACATCTGGGCGTCGGTCAAACTAAAGTCATCAAGACACTCAATAGATGCAGCCTCAATAGCAAAACCAGACTGCTTAAAACCAATTGCTGTTATACAACCTTGACCATAACCATCTGGAGTTATCTCGCCGGCAGTAGTACAACCTACGATTTCAGTGGTGGGAAAAGCTTGATTAAGTGCTTTCGCCAGCTCTTTAAGCGGATACTCAGCAGAACAGAAAAAAGTTATAAAACTGATGTCTGGAGAATCCAGCTGCGACAAAAGATCATTTGCAGCAGTGATAGGGTCAGAACTAAATGATGCAGCAAGCAGAAACGCAGGGTCCTGAGTCAATGGTCTATCCTCGGGAAAAGCTTAATCATTTCATTCTAGGTCTTGAGGATGAATCAACAAATACTACTTGTGACCCCTTTTTAACAGACAGTAAAGATAAAGAAAATCAACACACCAAATGTGTCAACAAAGCCCGTAATTTACCTGGTTTTACCGGCTTATTGATCAAAGAAAAGCCTTTACTCTCAAAAAGCTGGCGACATTCACTACTTCTATCTGCCGTTAAAATAACTGCAGGAATATCCAAACTAAAATGCTCTCTAAGCCCATCAATCGCATCGGTTCCAAGTAGGTCATAATCCAAGTGGTAATCAGCAAGTATCAATTCTGGGACTATATACTCGTCCGTACACTTATCTATGGCCTCACTCAGGCTGGCAGCAGTAACGACGAAGCAACCCCACTGCGTGAGCAATGCCTCCATACTCGCTTGAATATTTTCTTCATTATCTATAACTAAAACAACAAGATTAGATAACTGATCGCTACCAAATTGACTGAATTGCTGCCTTGGAAGCTCCATCGAAATTTGCTCTACTAATGGAACCTCAACTGCAAACATAGAACCCTTGCCAGGTACGGATTTAACAACCAGCTTATGCCCAAGCATATGCGCAATACGCTCCACTATAGCAAGACCTAAGCCAACACCTTGACGATCTTTAGCCGACTTATTTTCTAACTGCTGAAACTCTTTAAAAACAAGCTGCTGCTTTTCTTCAGGAATACCTAGCCCGGTATCCCAAACCTGAATGCTCAACATCGCCCCTCTACGGCGACAACCTACGAGTACGCGTCCCTCATCGGTATATCGGATTGCGTTACTGATAAAGTTTCTAATAATTCTCAATAATAATCGAGAATCACTTGTCACAGCTGCGGAGCACTCAGAAAGCTTTAACTGAATACTCTTAGCTTCAGCAACAGCCTGAAACTCATTTACCATCGATAGCAACAGCTGATTGATACGAAAATCAGAGATATCTGGCTGCACCGCATTTTGATCCAGCTTAGAAATATCCAATAAATCAGTTAAGAGATCTTCCGCATTTTCCAACGCCAAATGAACCCGCTCAACAAGGTGAGCATCTTGAGCATGCAGAGAGCGCTCTCGTAAAGCCGCAATAAGTAATCTAGCAGCATTCATGGGCTGTAATAGATCGTGACTTGCAGCAGCAAGATACTTATCCTTACTTTTATTAGCGTCCTCTGCGATATCCTTCGCAATTTTAAGCTCTTTTTGAATTTGCTCCCGCTCTGCAATCTCTTGAATGAGCTTATCATTTAGCGAAACCAATTCCTGAGTACGATTCGCTACCCTAACCTCAAGCTCGACATTTAACTGTTTTAATCTGTCCTGAGATTTTTTTCGTTCGGTAATATCTTTAACAAACCCTTCAATAATAGGCCCATTACCATCAGGGTCTTTAGATAATGCACTGACAGAAACGTGTAGGCACTGACCATCCTCTTTGAGAAACAAAGTCTCAAAATTAAAAACTCTGCCATATTGCGCGAGCTGATAACGAAAATCAGAATAGGCATCAGCACAACAGAAAAGAAGCGAATCTAGCTGCGTAATTCTCTGAAGAAACTGCTGTTCAGAATCGTATCCGCATAACTGAACCATTGCAGGGTTAGCAGATATTATCCCTTCATCTAATTTAGCCTGAAAAATTCCATGCAACGCATTTTCAAACAACCATTTATAACGGTTCTTTTCACGCTCAAGCTCTTCAATCTTGGTGACTAATTCAGAATGATAGTTTTTTCGAGACGAGTGATTCCCTAAACCAATTAAACTTTCTACTGTTTGGTTTTGGTTATTAAAGCGCTTCTTCATAAACCACTTCTACATCTCGCTTGTTGGACTTACGGGGATTGGTAAGAATACATGGATCTTGTAGAGCATGATCAGACAGAACCGGGATATCCACGATATTTACCCCATTGTCTTTTAATTTCTGATCCAACCCAACATCCTGCTTTAATTGAACAACTTTATTTCTTAAAGCTACCTGAATTTGACTCGTACTCAGGCCTTTAGTTGCAATCCCCATAGTCTCAGCAACAACTTTGAATCTATCTTCTGCTTCAGAATAATTAAAATCAATTACGTGCTCTAACAACATGGCATTACATAAACCATGCGGCAGATCTTTATACCCCCCCAAACTATGAGACATAGCATGCACAGCCCCTAGGATCGCATTAGAAAATGCAAGTCCCGCCTTCATTGAACCAAGCATTACCTGTTCACGGAGATAAATATCTTTTGGCTGCTCAACTAAAGTAACGATGTTATCGTTAATTAGCCGCATAGCATCAAGAGCATGCATATCTGTTAGCGGCCCAGCCCCAGTAGACACAAATGCCTCGATGGCATGGACTAGAGCATCAATTCCGGTACACGCACTTAGGAATGGATCCATTGTCATGGTTGTTTCGGGATCAATCAAAGCAACATCTGGGACAACAGCTTTACTGACAATAGATATTTTAACTTTTTCAACAGGATCGGAAATAATCGCAAATTGAGATACATCTGCCGAAGTACCAGCTGTAGTCGGAATAAAGATAAGAGGAGGTATTGGCAGATGAATAGTATCGATACCCTCATAATCAAGAATATGTTTACCATTAGCACAAACTATCCCTATCCCCTTAGCGCAATCCATTGGGCTACCACCACCAACAGCAACAATGACGTTGCAGTTATACTCTTGGTAAATTTGAGCGCCTGCCATGACCTCTTCTGCTCTCGGATTTGCTGATACAGCATCAAAAACCATATGCTCTATCTCTTCATCATCGAGTAATTGAGAGATCTCTTCTACCCAACCCGCTTCTCGCACTCCCTTATCTGAAACTACCAGAACCTTACGAGCACCAAAATTTTTTGCATAATTGGCAACAGAGCATCTAGCACCTGCACCAAAAATTATTTCTGGAGAAACGAACTTCCTAAGATTTGAAATGTCTCTATTCATTAGAGGTTCTCAACTGAACTACCCTGCTTTAGCAGATATAAGCAAGCAAGTTTACATGAACAAATATCTAGACCAAAGTGACATACACATTAATGAAACATATAATGGATATCATTATCATTGATCGATATTTTGCACTGCACAATTTTTATGCACTTAAGTACATAATACCTACCAAGCACCTATGATGTAAGACCTATACATCCATAGAATTCAATACTTTAGCCCCAAAACCCACACAAACCATGGTTCTATCTAAAAGGAACTATAGAGCCATGTAAGCATTCCTAACACTTGTCGATAATCTCCTCCATCGTTAAACAAACTAAATTCCTTAATTGGGGGCGACATGAAAAATAACAAAGCCAAGCTGTTAGCTGTAGCAGTTGCAATGGGCATGAGCGCACACGCAAGCGCTGCAATTGAACTGTATAACCAGGATGGCACAACTTTCTCTGCTGATGGTCACTTCAACGCTTTCTACGTTCACACTGATAACGATGCGAACGACGAAGACCAAGCACGTGTACGTATGGGCTTCCTTCCTAACTACATCGGCTTCAACGTTTCTAAGCAGATTGATGATCTAAAAGTTGGCGGTCGCTCTTCTTTCTGGGTTACGATCAACGACGGCAATACTGAAAACACTGACACTGCAATTGACGTTCGTCAATTCTACGCTACTGTAGACGGCGATTTCGGTCAGGTTCTTTTCGGTAAAGATTTCGGCCTATACGGTCGCTCCAACATCTTCTCTGATGAACTACTACTAGGCACTGGTCTTCCAACACCTGTACTAGACGAAGTTACTCTAGGTAACATTTCTATCGGTTACCCATATGCTGGTCCACGTGCACAGGTAACTTACCGTTCTCCTGTAAACAACGGCTTCCAGATTGCTGTTGGTGTTCTAGACCCTGAAAGCGGCGAGTCAATTGACGCTAACACTGATAACAGCGCTCGCTTCGAGACTGAAATCACTTACGCGACTGACTTCGACGGCGGCAAATTCAACGCTTGGATCGGCGGTGCTATCGGCGAAAACGACGCTAACGACGTAGACGCACACGGTATTGCTTACGGTGCTCGCATCGCTATGGGTGGCTTCCAGTTCACAGCTTCTGGCTTTGATCAAGAAGGCATCTCTACTGTATTCGCATCTGACCTACTAGCTGACGAAACAGACACTGATGGCTACCTAGTTCAAGCTGCTTACCAGCACGGCGACCACCGTTTCATCCTTTCTCACGGTGAAACTGACACTGCAGCTGGCGGCGAAGACGAAATGCAGTCTATTGCATACATGTACAACGTAAACAGCAGCCTAAAACTGATTGCTGAATACGACAATGCAGACTCCGAAACACTTGGTGAAGACACTGATCAATTCGCTATCGGTGCTGCACTAAGCTGGTAATTACTACTTAAAGTAATTAGCTAGATATTGGCCGCCGCTCTGTCCCCCCCTTCTCCAGAGCCGCGGCCTTCTTTTATTTAGACCCCATCACTTCTTCGCCCCCCACTAAAGCAATTCGCAATTCGCAATTCGCAATTCGCAATTCGCAATTCGCAATTCGCAATTCGCAATTCGCAATTCGCAATTCGCAATTCAGCAGATTATAGAAATTTACTTCAGACAAAAAAAAGCCTGCTAACTAAGCAGGCGAAGTACGACGGTTAGAGCTCTTAGATAGAAACTCAAAGCCAGAGAGTGGATGTAAGAACATAAGCTGCTCTTGAATAAAATCATTATCCTTTAACCTCCTTAAATTTGCTGCTCTGCAACAGAATGAAATCATCTAATACTTTAGGCGCAGACCATAAGTGACGCCTATTTATACAAGACTCCCAAAAGCAGAGGCTAGAGGCTAGAGGCTAGAGGCTAGAGGCTAGAGGCTAGAGGCTAGAGGCTAGAGGCTAGAGGCTAGAGGCTAGAGGCTAGAGGCTAGAGGCTAGAGGCTAGAGGCTAGAGGCTAGAGGCTAGAGGCTAGAGGCTAGAGGCTAGAGGCTAGAGGCTAGAGGCTAGAGGCTAGAGGCTAGAGGCTAGAGGCTAGAGGCTAGAGGCTAGAGGCTAGAGGCTAGAGGCTAGAGGCTAGACAAGTTTGTGTTATATCCAGATGAACACAACAGAATTTTGTTATTTCTCCCATTTATTTTTAAGCACCCATACAAACAACGCGTCACGCGCACTTAATTTCCACATAAAAAAAAGCGCTGGCAAATCTACCAGCGCTTTAGTCATAAACGGCTTTCAATTAGGCGTGCATTAAGCCCATCCAGCCAAACCCATTAGAATCGAGCACGAATTCCGATAACACCTGAACGCGGCTTACCAGGACCTACAAAGCGATGATCTTCAATACCTTGATCTTCTAGCACTTCTTCAGCCTCACCATAAACACCAAACGTTTCGTAATCTTTATCAAATACGTTGTCGATTCGACCAAACAGCTCAACACTGTTAGTCAACTTATACTGACCACGAAGATTAACTACAGTGAATGAATCAACTTTCTCGTTCTCGTTCGCCTCATCACCACGGTAGAACTGGCTGCTCTGGTAGTTAACTTCAGCACCTAGATCAAACTTAGGCGTTACAGCCCAATCAGCAACGATTTTCAAAGTATGCTCAGGCAAACCTGGAATCTCATCACCCTTCTCTACAGAACGAGTATCACCCAATGGATTGTTGTTACTTACAGAATTAAATGGAGTCTGGAAAGTAGCATCCATCCAAGTGTAAGAAACACCTACTGCGACATTGTCGTAACGCTTGTTCGCTGCAAGCTCAATACCCATACGACGAGTCTCGCCAACATTGGCAAAATAACCTTCAGAAGCAAGCGTGCCCGCATTCTGGAAGATAATATCGTCGTGGTTAGTAGTGTGGAACGCACCAGCAGACCAACCATAACCAGAATTATTGCCACGAACACCAACCTCAAAAGATTTAGCAACAACTTGCTCTAGCGGTGGATCAGATACGAAGCCATTAGGCAGCTTACATGGATCTTCTGGATCCGCACAGCTCAATTCTGCAGGCGTTGGCGCTCGAGAAGATTCACTGTAGCTACCATAGTAGCTCATATGATCATTAGCTTGATACGCAAGGCCCACAGCTGGATTCAGACGCTTAAAGGAATGATTACCAGTCAAGTCTAAGTTTTCTTCACCGATACCAACCATATCGATATTTGTGTAGTTATAACGAGCAGACATAGTTAGATCTAGCTTCTCGTTAAGAGCCAGAGTATCAGTTACAAACAAGCCAAAGTTAGTAACATCTGTCTCAAGACGTACGCTAGACTCATTATCAAAAACACCAATACCTGTTACACCACGATCTTCTCCATCTTCGTTACGAAGACGTGCAAACTGAGTATCAGATTGAAAATCAATTTCAGAGTAATCGATACTAGCACCAACAGTTAGCTGGTTCTCTTTACCATTGAAGTCATCTAAGAAAGTTACCTGTGAACCAAGACCAAAGCTTTCCATCTTAGTTTCAGATGTATTCAAGGTACCATCGAATACTTCATCTTCATCCTGAATTTCAGCAGCCAAAGCCGCATCTACATCAGTAAGAGAATCATCGTCGTCCGCACCACGGAACTCTACAGCCTCAAAGTCAGCAAGAGCTGGCGCATCTTCATCACCCTCAAACTCACAAAGGGAAATCTTATTACCACCTAGCGCATCGCCTTCTTCATAACCAGCAACAACTTCATTCGCTGCATCAACCAAACATGCTGCGTAATCACTATCATCACCGTTCAAAGTTTTCACTTTGTTACGACGATAGAAAACATTACCTGCAAGCTGTGTATTATCATCGATCCACGTATCACCGCTCAAGGTCAACAACGCAAGATTTGTTTCAGTTTGGTCAGGCTGGGTAAAAATACTTTCACGACCTTCCGCTTCAAGCAAACCAATTGGTGCAGCACCGTTACCAATCATCTCGTTATTATTGATCGCAGCTGTTAGCTCGATGTTATTACCGTGCTCACCACGCCAAGTCAATGTAGATAAAGCCTGCTGAACCTCTGTAGGAGAATGATCACGCCAGCCATCTTCTTCGTAGTAATTACCGATTACAAAATAACCGAACTCACCATCATTACCACCAGACTGCAACTCAACATTCAATCGACCATCATTGCCAATTGAAGCCTCAATCTGATTGCCTTCATTATCAAAACCATTTTTGGTCTTAATGGATAGAGCACCACCCAGAGTATTTTGACCAAATACTGGGTTAGAACCTGCGAAAAGATTTACAGATTGGATTGCACCTTCAGGAATAAGATCCCAGTTTACAGTATCACCAAACGGCTCATTGAAACGGATGCCGTTAACGTAAACAGATAGACCTTGAGGCAAACCAAGCAACGGAGACGCTGTAAAGCCACGATACTGAACATCAGGCTGGAACGGATTGTTTACCGCTTCATTGATTGTCACACTGCTAAAGTTATAGCGCAGGTGCTCTGCAATATTTAATGACTGTGAACGTTCTAGATCTTCACTATTAGCAGACTGAACAGCTGCAGCGATACGATTTTTCTCAATACCTACACCGTAAATTGGTGTATTACCAATAACGGTAACACCATCTAATTGGGTAGTCTCATCTGCGTATACAGCTGCACTACATGCAGCTGTTGCCAATAAAGGCAGCCAGTACTTCTTTTGCAAGCTCATTATCTATGGGTCCTGTAAATATAGTTTTACTTATTGCCCATATTTTTTCATAAACTTGTCATAAACACTTTAATGCACCATGACAAAAGAAGCTTAATAAATATGTAGTACTTAAGGAGGGCACTCTTCCCGAAATAATTTCGCTTTATCCCAAACGCACCGGAATTTCAGCTTGATAAAATCTCAACTCTTCTCTCAACACCACCTCAGCAGTATCAGAAACCCTAAATCCATGAGCCTCTTCAGAAAAATAATAAGCCTCAACCCTTACGCCCCTTTCTTTTAATGCCCTTTCCATTTCACGAGTCTGCTCAGGCAACACAACCCTATCCTTCTCGCCTTGAAAGAAAATCACAGGACAATTAATTTGATCAACATTATCTAGAGGAGCACGATCGCGATAAACGGACTTTTCAGCAACAGGATCGCCAATTAGCCAATGAAGATAGTTTGATTCAAATTTATGAGTACAACCATCAAGAACAAGTGGATCTGTGACTCCATATAAGCTCGCAGCTGCCGCAAAACAATCGAGCCGATAAACCGCACTCAGCGCCGAAAAACCACCCGAACTATTACCACGAACAAAAACCGCACCTTTATCAACAAAGCCCAGTTCAACCAACTCATCTATTGCTGACTTAATATCTTCAACCTCTACAACACCCCATTGATGCTGAAGGCTATTACGATAAGCTCGTCCATAGTTGCTACTACCTCGATAGTTCAAATCCAACACCGAAAATCCTCGTTGGGTCCAATATTGGATTTTCATATTCAAAACAGGATAAGTAGCAGCTGTCGGCCCGCCATGAAGAAACACAACTAGAGGAGTTCGCCCATCACCATTTGAAAATTGACTATTAGCTGGAGAATAAAAATAGCCATAACATGTAGAACTCGTTTCAGAGAAACTCATAGGCTTCGCTAAGGAGCAATCCTCCCTAAGTAACGGCGAAGCCCCACCTGTAACAACTCTAACTTGACCAGTTACAGTATTAACCTTAACAACTGAAACAAGTCGGTCCTTGGCTGCCGCCACCACACAAACCCAATCACCAGCAGCAACTAATGACTTAAAGTAATTAAACTCAGGTACTAAAGAGACACCCTCCAGCATGACCTCAGCCCCTTCATGCTTATGATGAATGGATACAATTTTTGACGCAATTTCAGCATAATGCGTTAGGCCCGATTGCCAGGGTGCAGAAATTATATCGCACGACTCTTTCTCGACAGACACCAAGTCGTGATTATCTAAATCGCATCTGTAGATATTCCACCAACCAGAGCGATCAGTAACGACATACAACTCCCCACCTTCTGAAAAATAAGGCTGAGAAAGCGCCTCCTCAGAATTATGACCTGCAATAGGGGTAGGCCCATCGAGCTCTGAAGACGTTAGATCAAGATAAGAAAAAAGAGTTGAAGTCCACGGCTGATGCGGATGATTCCAGCTAACAAATGCAAGCACAGATCCCTGCGGATTAATCACAGGGTAGCTATAAAAATCTGCACCCTCGACCAAAACCTCTACCGAGCCATCAGACAAACTGATCGCAACAATTCGATTTATAACACCAGCATCAGCATGAATCTCTTCAACTGCAATCAAGCGATTACGGCTTTTATCCCATATAGGCTCGATATACCGCGTATTAGACTGACTGGTTACCTGGATAACATCACAAGCTCCGCTCAGACCCTGCCTGTAAACTTGCTGATCACTGGCGTTAACAAACACCAACGCATCATCAAGCAAACACCAACCTCGGCCACCATACTCATAGACCTTGCTTTGGACACTATAGTCAGGTGGAGTTATCTCACGATGAACCCCCGGCTGAGACTCTAACTCAAAACATATGCAGCAACGACCACCCTCATTCGGTCGCTGCTCAACCCAATAAAGGTCACCAGTCTGACTTAGCTGCAACTGACTATATTCAACACCAGCACTAATAGCATCAGCTTCTGATAGAGATGAAGACCAAAAACCCGGTGAATTTGAATTCGGCATGGTGATTAAGACTAACCTTTGGCAAACACCCGAGAGTTACGATCATTCCGATAGACAAAATCATCAGGATTATTGATGACTTTCTCAGCATTTTGCCTAGCCTCAACAATCTTATGGTGATGCTCAGACTTAGAACAAACAGGATCAGCATTATGCATATCGCCTGTCAGCATATAGGCCTGACAATGGCAGCCACCAAAATCTTTATCTTTTTCATCGCAACTACGACACGGCTCTTTCATCCAGTCGTCGCCACGGAAATAATTAAAGCCCGGGCTATCATCCCAAATCTGCTGTAAAGTCATCTCTTTAACATTTGGGAAATCTAGTGGCAGCATTCGCGCACTATGACAAGGCAAAGCCTTACCATCCGGTGTAACGGTTAGGAAAACCTGCCCCCAACCATTCATACAACCCTTAGGGCGCTCTTCATAATAATCTGGCGTCACAAAAATTAACTTAATAGGATTACCTTGAGCTGCTAATTTTTCACGGTACTCATTAGTAATACGCTCAGCTCGCTCGAGCTGCTCTTGAGTTGGCAGCAATTGCTCCACATTCTCGAAAGCCCAACCGTAGTATTGGCAGGTAGCAAGCTCAACATAATCAGCTTCAAGCTCTACACATAGCTCAATAATTTTATCGATACGATCAATATTATGACGATGGGTCACGAAGTTAAGCACCATAGGATAACCCTGCGCCTTAACTTCTCTAGCCATCTTAAGCTTTTGCTGGAATGCTTTTTGAGAACCAGCGACCATATTATTTACAGATTCATCGCTAGCCTGAAAACTAACTTGGATATGATCCAAGCCAGCTTTATGGAATTCAGCCATCTTACGCTCATTAAGGCCCACACCTGATGTAATCAAGTTGGTGTAATAACCCATTTCATGAGCACCGCCGATCAACTCAATAAGGTCCTGACGCACTAAAGGCTCACCACCTGAAAAACCAAGTTGAACTGCTCCCAACTCCCTTCCCTGCTGAAATACATCCAACCATTGCTGAGTTGTTAATTCACCACCAAAATCAGCAAAATCCAGAGGATTAGAACAATACGGACACTGCAGCGGGCATTTATAAGTTAGCTCTGCTAACAACCACAAAGGACGACCGTGAGTTTTTTCTACAGGATGACCAATATTTGGACGTGAAGGCGAGCCATTACAAGAGGAAGAAGTCATAAAATCTTTCACAAATTATTATTATCAACTATAGCTATCATCACTCTCGACAGCTAGTTTGTGCAGACCTAAATGGTAGCAATGAACTACTACCAAAGCACCAAATAAACGCACAAAAAAGATGACCTATAACAGGTAAGTAAAAGATATGTAGGAATAAAATGAGAAAGGGTCCCGCCCCCCCTGCATACCAAGGGGGCAGGTAGATCTTTAAGCTAACCAGCCTTGCTTTTTCGCTTCAGTCAGAAACTCAAGAACATCGCCAGAAAGATCGCCAGCATCAGAAAACTTCGCTTCCAATTCTGCGATAATTTTCGCAGCGTCACGCTCACCATCAACCAGCGCCATTATTTCACCAGCAGGTCCATTTAACTGAATCATACCTTCAGGATAAAGCAGGACATAACAATCCTGAGCCTTCTCCCACTGAAAGCGAAACATATTGTTCAGCACAGGAACATCCGATGCCACAAAAGCTACCGCATCAGTCATTAAACAATCCTCGGTGATAAACCTTCTGATCAGTTACTGTGTGATAAGGTGCACGTTCATACTCATAGGCCATAGTCATGGCATCCAGCATGGTCCACAGAACATCAAGTTTGAACTGCAAAATCTCTAGCATACGATCCTGCTGCTCACGCGTTGTATAATGATCAAGCGTAATCTCAAGACCATGAACTACATCACGACGCGCCTCAGTTAGACGGTTACGGAAGTATTGGTAACCATCTTCATTGATCCATGGGTAATGGTCAGGCCAGGTATCTAGGCGATTCTGATGAATCGTTGGCGCAAATAACTCGGTTAGAGAGGAACTTGCAGCTTCTTGCCAAGTCGCACGACGTGCAAAGTTAATATATGCATCCACCGCAAAACGAACACCCGGTAGAACATGTTCACCAGATATAATCTCTTCACGGGTCATACCTACAGCTTCACCTAATCGCAACCAAGCCTCAATACCGCCCTCAGCGCCCTCAAAACCATCATGATCAAGCACGCGCTGCACCCAGTGACGGCGCACTTCACGATCTGGGCAGTTAGCCATAATCGCGGCATCTTTTACAGGAATGCTAATCTGATAATAAAAACGGTTAGCTACCCAACCACGAATTTGCTCAGGCGTGGATTTACCTTCATACATAGCAATATGGTAAGGATGCTGCGTATGGTAGAAATCACCTTTAGCCCTTAAAGCTTTTTCAAATTCATCACGCGTTAAAGGCTGTTTATCTTCTGTACTACTCATTTTTTATATTAACCTCTACACACTTCCCGAAATTAAAGCTCGATCGACATTCCGTCATAAGAAATTTCGATATCATGAGATTCAACTTCAGCACGCTCAGGAGAATCTTCATCTAAGATCGGGTTGGTATTATTGATGTGGATGAGAATCTTACGCGGGTTATCCAACGTATCTAGATACTCAATCATGCCACCCTCACCAGACTGAGGCAGATGACCCATTGCAACACCCAACTTATCACCTACACCGGTAACGATAAGCTCATCTTCCTGCCAAATAGTACCGTCAACCAACAATACATCTGCAGATTCCATATAAGCGCGCAAATGAGGCTCGATCTGACCAAGACCAGGCGCATAGAACAATTTTTTACCCGTACGCGTGTCTTCGATTTGAATACCGATATTATCACCTGGGTGCGGGTCATCTCTGTGAGGAGAATAAGGAGGCGCACTACTTAGTAGCGGCACAGCAGTAAGCTTAAGCTCAGGCACTTGAGGAATGACAAAAGTATTGTCATTTTCACCGATTGGGATGCGGTTGATGTTATTACCGCCATTCCAATGCTTAAGCATATTAAAAACAGGGAAACCTGTAGTCAGGTCCTGCTCAACCATCTCTGTACACCAAATGTTATGCGGACAACCCTCACGCAACATTAATAAACCTGTCGTGTGGTCAATTTGGCTATCCATATATACGATCGCAGAGATACCCGTATCACGAATTGAGCGGTTAGGCTGCATAGGACCAAAGTTAGCTAGCTGCTCACGAATATCTGGAGATGTGTTGAAAAGAATCCAGTTTTCACCATCCGCACTTACAGTGATTGAAGATTGAGTGCGTGGTTTTGCATTAATTGTGCCTGCACGAACACCTGTGCAGTTTTTGCAGTTACAGTTCCACTGAGGGAAACCGCCACCAGCGGCAGAGCCTAATACTTGTACTTTCATTGTTATTCTTCTACTTATTAACCGTCGACATCCTGCAGTAAAATATCAGGAAAAAGGCAGGATCGCATAAGAAAAGTTGCTTTGAAAAATCCTCGAACGGGATTTGGGTCCTTCCAAGATAAATTACCCCGACATATAGCCGGGGTAATTTAAAAATACGTAACAGCTTTGCTATTAACGGTTTGCGAAGTACATAGTAACTTCAAAACCGATACGCAAATCAGTGTAAGCAGGCTTAGTCCACATAATGCTTTTCCTCTGTTTTTTGTTATTGAAAGGTATGTACAGTCAGATAATAGGTAGGTCACGCTTTGACATGTATGGTACTTTGGAATTAATTCCGACCTTATTTAGGTTAGCTGATAAAATGTATTTTTCAGGCAAAATTCACCATTAATATAAAAAACCATTAAAAATCATAAAGCTAAGCCTAAAACCAAGTTAAGATTAATTTCCAACTTTAACTACTTCCTAAGAGTCATCTATGCATTCCATACTCATTACTGGCTGCTCATCTGGTATTGGATACTACTGCGCCAAAGAGCTACACGATGCCGACTTCAAAGTCTTTGCAACAGCCCGTAAACAAGAAGATGTCGAACGCTTAACTGCAGAGGGACTGAGAAGCATAAAGTTAGACCTAAATGACAGCAATTCTATCGACGAAGCACTTGAATGGGTTCTAAGTCAAACAGATGGAAAACTGGACGCCCTTTTTAATAATGGTGCTTATGGCCAACCAGGTGCAGTTGAAGACTTGAGCAGAGACACCTTACGCGAGCAATTCGAGACCAACTTATTTGGTACGCACGAGCTAACCTGCAAAGTACTCAAAATTATGCGCAAGCAAAACCATGGACGCATAATTCAAAATAGCTCGGTACTGGGCATTATCACAATGCAATATCGAGGCGCATACAATGCCTCTAAATTTGCATTAGAAGGCTTGACCGACACGCTAAGACAGGAATTAGATGGTAGTAACATTCATATAAGCTTGATCGAACCCGGCCCAATTGAAAGCCAATTCCGTGCGAATGCATTCTCTGCTTTCAAGAAAAACATAGACAGAGAAAACAGCTTCCATAGAGATACCTATAATGCGGTGGAAGCTCGACTTGCAAAAGCTAATAACGATTACAGCAAGGACCCTTTCACTCTGGGGCCTGAAGCCGTATACAAAGCACTTTATCACGCATTAACCAGCTTAAAGCCACGACCTCGCTATTATGTAACTACACCCACATGGCTCTTTGGCATTCTTAAGCGCTTGCTACCAACCTGCGCTCTAGACTGGATTCTCAACATAGTCTCTAAGTCAGAAACCAAACAATAATCCTAGAGACCATCACCCTAACAACAAAAAAGCCGTCTGATTATCAGACGGCTTTTTTAGATTCTACTGTTATCTGATTCAGTTTAGATACCAACCAAACCATTTCTTTCCATAACTTCTTCCATGACTGACAAACTTGTCGGATCATCGATCGTTGATGGAACAGCATAGTCTTCACCAGCAGAAATTTGACGCATCAATTTACGTAAAATCTTACCAGAACGGGTTTTTGGCAAACGATCAACGACTACTGCACGCTTAAAGCAAGCCACAGCGCCAATCTCTTTACGTACCAGCGCAACCAACTCTGCTTCAAGATCCCCTTCGTCAATTTCTACGCCGTTTTTAAGCAACACAAAGCCAATTGGCTGCTGACCTTTTAGTGGGTCATTTACACCAATGACAGCGCATTCGGCTACGGCCTGATGTCCCGCAACAATCTCTTCCATTTCACCGGTAGACAGACGATGACCCGCAACGTTAATTACGTCATCTGTACGCCCCATGATGAAAACATAACCATCTTCATCTTTGTACCCGCCATCGCCAGAACAGTAGTAACCCGGGTAATCAGATAGATAGCTTGAACGATAACGCTCAAAGTCACCCCAAACAGTTGGGAAACAGCTCGGTGGCAAAGGAAGTTTCACAGCAATAGAGCCCTGCTCACCCGCTGGAAGCTCATTACCTTCAGCATCGAGGATCTGCACATTAAAACCAGAGATTGGCACTGTTGCAGAGCCCGCTTTTGGCGGCAGCGTTTCAATACCTGTCATATTGCCACAGATAGCCCAACCGGTTTCAGTCTGCCACCAATGATCGATAACTGGCTTACCTGTCGTTTCCATAGTCCAGTGATAAGTCGGAGGATCAAGACGCTCACCCGCCATAAATACTGACTGTAGATTTGAAAGGTCGTAGTTTTTAACCAGCTCACCTTCAGGATCTTCTTTCTTAATTGCACGGAATGCAGTTGGAGCTGAGAAAAGTACTTTAGCTTTGTACTCTTCACATACACGCCAGAATGCACCAGCATCAGGTGTGCGTACAGGCTTACCTTCGTAAACAATCGTTGAGCAACCAGCCAGTAGAGGTCCATAAACAATATAAGAGTGACCTACTACCCAGCCAACATCGGAAGCAGCCCAGAATACATCTCCAGCTTCTACGTTGTAGATAGCTTTCATCGAATACTTCATGGCAACGGCATGACCGCCATTATCACGAACAACACCTTTAGGCTTACCTGTAGTGCCCGAGGTATAAAGAATATAAAGCGGATCAGTACCTTTTACTGGTACGCACTCAGCAGGTTCTGCAGACGCCATCGCTTCATTCCAATCAAGATCACGCCCCTCTACTAGAGACGCCTCAACCTGCGGACGCTGAAGAATGACACATGCATCAGGTTTGTGAGCTGATTTTTCAATAGCCTGATCAAGCATTGGCTTATATTCAATCACTTTAGCGATCTCAATACCGCAAGAAGCAGAAACAATCACTTTAGGCTCTGCATCATCAATACGAACAGCCAGCTCTTGAGGTGCGAAACCACCAAATACAACAGAATGAATGGCACCTAAACGCGCCACTGCAAGCATTGCAACAACCGCTTCAGGGATCATCGGCATGTAAATAACTACACGATCGCCCTTTTCAACGCCTTGAGATTTAAGAACACCTGCAAATTTAGCCACCTCATCTCTTAGCTCTAGGTAACTAATTTTACGTTTCTGACCTGTAACCGGGGAATCGTAGATGATCGCTGTAGTATCAGCACGACCATTTTCCACATGGTAATCCAATGCAAGATAGGCAGTATTCATCTCGCCATCAGCAAACCAACGATCAATACCGTTCTCATCTTTCGATAGAATCTTTTCAGGTGCTTTAAACCATTTCAGATCTTGCGCCTTTTCTTTCCAAAACTCTTCTGGCGCCTCAATAGACTTAGAATATTCTGCTCTATAAGTCATGCACTCTGGCCTCTTTCCCATAAGTTAACGAATTGTAGACACTGAAAGCGATTTTTATGGTTTCTTGTTATTAGCTTCCTTCTACGAGGAATTATTTGTCGAAACACTATTTATTGTAGACACTTTCTCGAATGTGTAGACACACTTTAACTGAGAATATCTCTGTTTAATCTAATACAAAAGGCTGATACGCCTATTTATAAGCACAATCCAGATCGATAAAAACTTAAAGAAATCAGTAAATACGCGGCAAACAAGCCAGATTGTCGACAATCTTATTATTTGGCACTAAAACTAAAGAATAATGACCCCATACATATCTGCAACCTAAAGCTAAAGACATGCAAATAAAAAGGCGACCCAATGGGTCGCCTTTTTAGACAATCAAGAATACTCAAACTAACAAGGATATATTCGAGGCTCTATATGCAGATCTATACCATACTGCTGCTTTACTGATGCTTTTATATCCGATGCTAAGCTTAGCAAACGATGGGCATCACCCTCCCCTAGGTTGACCAACACAAGCGCTTGTTTATCGTATACACCAACGCCATCGCCTTTATGCCCCTTCCAGCCCAACTGATCAATCAGCCAGCCTGCAGCAACTTTATGATGTTCAGCTCCCTCTGGGTACCCAACAATATTTGAGAACTTAGCCTTTAACGTATCGAATTGCGCATTAGGGATCACAGGATTTTCAAAGAAACTACCGGCATTACCTATCACCGAAGGTACTGGAAGCTTAGAGCTGCGAATATCGCAAACGGCAGTGTACACATCTAAGGCTGTTGGCTGATCAATACCCTTAGCACCAAGAACATCAGCTAAACCACGGTATGCTAGTTGCGGAGTAAAAGTACTGGTTAAAGAAAACCTAACACTCCAGATAATATAACGACCATGTTCTGCGGATTTAAAGATACTGTCCCTATATCCAAACTGACATTCTTCACGATTAATCTGAACCAGCTCTTTATTCTTGCGATCATAAGCCGTCAGGCTGTGGAAACATTCTTTTAACTCAACCCCGTAAGCACCAATATTTTGCACAGGTGCCGCACCAACTGAACCAGGTATGAGCGCTAAGTTTTCCAGGCCATGCAGGCCCATCTCTAATAGACGACCAATAAATGAATGCCAGTTTTCACCAGCACCGACTTCGACTATTGCTTGATCACCATCATCAGCCAGCACCTTCACCCCTGTTATTCCAACAGAGATAACTGCACCAGGAATTCGATCACGTAACACTAGATTACTGCCACCACCTAAAACCAATAGAGGCCAGTTATTAGCTTCAACGTCACCTAACGCAGATTCTAATTCTTCAACGGTTTGGACTTGCGTGTAATGCTCAGCAATAACTTTGAAGCCAAAACTATTATGCGCCGTAAGGTCAGCCTCTTTCTGCCAAACCATCAATTTAATTCCTTCTTTATATGCTGTAGTAGACCGTCTGATGCTGATTCCACAAGATCCAGAACATGCTCGAAACCAGCTTCACCATCATAGTAAGGATCTGGAACATCAGCAGAGCTCATGCCTGCATAATCCAAAAATAAGCACAGTTTTCCTTGATAGTTAACGGGAGATATAGCTTGCAGATCACGCAAGTTTTGAGTGTCCATAGCAAGAATGTAATCAAACTGAGTGAAATCAGCGGTAACCGCCTGACGAGCTCTTAAAGAGCTCAAGTCATAGCCGCGTCGTTTAGCTGCTTTTGCAGAGCGAGAATCAGGTGGATTACCTACGTGATAAGCCGCAGTACCGGCCGAATCGATCTGAATATCACCAGCCAAACCCTGCTCTAAAACTTTTGCCTGAAAAACGCCATGCGCGGTTGGTGAGCGACAAATATTCCCCAAACACACAAACAAAACGGAGACTTTTTTATCCATCGGCCTAACCAACTCCCACCAACTCATTATTTAAGGGCTTAATTTTTAGCAATTATCCCATTATTCCAAAATAGTTAAAGCAAAGAAGTGACTGAGAAGTCCAGAGAAAGTGGAATTATGACTGGCAAACTGCGTATTGGGCAGGCTGCGATACACAAGCAACAAATTAAAGCCGCGCAGACTGGAGATACCTGCGCGGCAGATGAGTTTAATAAAAACTACCTATTATTTGAAACAAAGCCATCTATAACTTTTGCCAAACTCTCAGGCTTAGTTAGCATAGGCAGATGCCCCGTTTCCATGACCACCTCAGCATCAGGTTTAATACTAGCGCCGATTTTTTGCTGAGAAGAAAGAGATATAATTTTGTCATGCTCGGTATACACATATAACTTTTTCAATTTTGAAAAAGCCTTATTAGCATATTCAACTGTACCATCCGCGATAGCTGCAGGCTCATTAACCGCTAAAGCTAACACCTCTTCCTTAACTGAGTAAGAGTTAGAAAACGTAAACACCCCAGCAAAAGCTTGAGGGTCTTTTATCTTCAGCCAGCCCGACTTTTTATCGTACTCTACAGCGCTAAAGTAATTCTCATCGTCTTCTTTGCTCAATAATCCAAAAGGCTTTTCCCCTTTTAATGGCGCTACTGCGGCTATATAAGCAACAGATTGGATCTGATTTGTACCACAGAGAGATAGCGCATGATTCACAACCGCGCCTCCTTGGCTATGAGCAACCAAAGAAACAGAGCCTTTCACCTCACTCATAGCCTGGCACAAAGCCTTTGACGATACTGATAAAGTGACCTCTTTCGGATCTTGACTGTCATTTCGCCCAGGCAGATCTACAGCTAATGTTTTATAACCCTCGCTTTTAAGCGGCTCAATTACTTTTGCCCAAGACTCTCCTGTCAGATGCGCGCCATGCACAAACACCAACGTCGGCTTAGGTTCTTCAGAAACCTTACCCATCGAACATCCCGCTACTGATAAACAGGCAATCGATGCCATGACTAACTTCTTATACATGTGACTCTCCTAAAGCATGAAAAACTTTTCACTTTAGTGTCTGCAATATCAATATTGATGAAACCTAAATCAGCAGACACTAATGATTATCACTTACATTAATGCGATTCATAATACGGGTATTTATGAATTCGATCTATAAAGAATCACTTGAGAGCTTGGGTTTAGAAGAATGATAAAAGAGCTGTAAAGTTGCAGGAAATATAGAAGCGTTAACGCTGAGAAAGCGAACAATACGCCTCAAAAGGTTGGAAGGATTTATATGGAGAAAGAACAGCCAAGTACGAAGAGGCTTCATCCCATACTTGGCTGTAACGTCTGATAAAAAATTAAAATAATCGACGAAGTCGTTCCAGATCTTCTGGTGTATCTACACCCGCTGGCGGCTGCTCATCAGCTTCCGCCACATGAATTCGAGCACCATTCCACATTGCACGAAGTTGCTCAAGACACTCTGTCTCTTCTATCGGCGCTGGAGGCCACTTAACAAAATCGTTTAGCAGTTTGACACGGTATGCATAAATGCCGATATGTCTCTGCCATGCAAAACCTTCTGGCATCACATTCCGGTTCGCGTCTTCCGCAAAACTATTGCGAGGCCATGGAATTGGCGCACGACTAAAATAAAGCGCCATACCCCGAACATCACTAACCACTTTAACAACATTAGGATTGAGCAAACTTTCGATATCTGTGATTGGTTCGCTAAGCGTAGCAATACTAGCTTCAGGTTCAGCACGAAGGTTATGCGCAACCTGATTAATGATTCGAGCAGGCACTAACGGCTCATCACCTTGTACATTTACGACAATATCATCAGCGTAATAACCTAAGTCACTAACAACCTGTTGCAAGCGATCAGTACCAGAAGGATGGTCTGATGCAGTCATACAAACTTCAGCGCCAAATGACTGTGCCACATCAGCAATTCGCTGGTCGTCTGTGGCAATAAGAACACGATCCGCTTCACTTTCGCAGGCACGCTCGTAAACATGCTGTACCATTGGCTTTCCGTTAAGATCAGCTAACGGCTTACCCGGAAAGCGAGTCGAGGCATAGCGGGCCGGTATAATGACAGAAAAGCCCATAACTTTAATCCTGCTCGCGCTCTTCTGCGGTTAGCTCACGCGCTTCAGTTTCAAGCAACACAGGGATATCGTCACGAATTGGATAAGCTAACCCACTCGCTTTAGAGAAAAGCTCATTAGTGCTCTCATTGTATTCCAAAGGCGTTTTGGCTACTGGGCATACCAGAATATCCAACAACTTCTTATCCATTTTGTGTTTTACCTTTATTAGCTATAGCAATCTTTAATTTATCTAGCAGTTGCGTATAAAAACTCTCTGGCAACTGCGCTTTAATTTGTAAATACCACCAGTGTGACTGAGCGAACTCAGTAACTTTTACCGCATCCTTCTCTGTCATGATCACTGGGTAGTCATCACCAAACTGGAAATCATCAACAGTATAAAACGAATGATCAGGCTTAGCATGAGGAATAACTGTCACTTGGAGTTCTCGCTCAAGCGTATTAAAAAAACGCTGAGGATTACCAATCCCCGCAACAGCATGAACTTGTTTGCCGCTTAATGCTTCCAATGACAACTCGTCATCCGATAAGCAGTTCTTTAACGCTGTAGGCAGAAGAAACATCTCTTCTATTGTTGCTGCTTCATCAATCGCACTATGCAAGCGCCCATTACTGACAATAAGATCAACACTACAAAGCCGTTCAGGCTCCTCTCTTAGGGGCCCTGCAGGCATTAACGCCCTATTCCCAAGGCCACGCACGCCATCAATAACAACAATTTCAATATCTCGATCTAATCGGTAATGCTGCAATCCATCATCACTAATAATGAGATCACATTCGTAATTATCTAGAAGGTATTGTGCGGCGCTAGGACGGTTAGGATCGATAATAACGGGGCATTGGCAACGTTGAGCCAACATAAAAGGTTCATCACCTGACAACTCTGATGAATCTGCCTTAGTGACATCAAAAGGGAACTGTGTCGCCTTAGACTTATAACCGCGACTTATGATGCCAGGCTTATAGCCTTCTCGCTTTAATCTCTCGACCAAACTTATCGTTAGCGGAGTCTTACCTGTTCCGCCTACACTGATGTTACCAACAATAATAACAGGTACAGGCGCCACCCATGCCTGCTGCAAATCAGCGTGCTTTTTTCTCTTAGCTAGAAATCTATAGAGGGAACTAAAGGGCTTTAAAACACAAGGAGCTGGCTTTTCAGAATACCAACGCCCTTCTAACCGACTCATTGAGCATCAGGCTCCTGAGTAGTGATACTCAACTTGCTAAACCCTAGCTGTCCCGAAACATTCATCGCAGTGACAACAGCTTGGTGCGGAGTCTTAGCGTCCGCAGTGATAATCAATGGCATTTCGCGATCATCACCCGCTAACTCCTGTAAAGCGCGCCGAAGCGTCTTCGCCTGCGTGTTCACTAGAGCCTTACCATTTACGCTGTAATGCCCTTCATCAGTAATCAAGATCTCTAGAACTTCAATCTCTTTGACGACTGATTCGCCAGAAGCCTCTGGTAGATCAACATCAAGATGCGTTTCTTTAGTGAAGGTAGTCGAAACCATAAAAAAGATTAATAGCAAAAACACCACATCAATCAATGGTGTTAAATTGACATTAACCTCTTCAACCCGTTGGCGGGGGAATTTCATGCGCTTACCTATACCTACTCGACGTCGATGTCACGCTCACCGTGCATCACTTCAATAAGTTTTACCGTTTCTTGCTCCATAGTAATAACTAAGGAATCAATTCGGCGTTGAAAATAGCGATGAAATATAAGCGCAGGAATTGCGATCGTTAAACCTGCCGCTGTAGTAATAAGCGCTTCTGAGATACCACCAGCAAGAAGGCTGGTATTACCTGTACCGTGGATCATGATCTCAGTAAAAACCTTAATCATACCGATCACCGTACCTAACAATCCGAGTAAAGGCGTAATGGCAGCAATAGTTCCAAGCGGGTTTAGAAAACGCTCTAAATCGTGCACGACCTGACCAGCAGCCTCTTGAATGCTCTCCTTCATGATTTCTCGACCATGAGAGGCATTATTCAAACCAGCCACCAAAATCTGACCTAGAGGACTACTACGCTTTAAATCTTTTAGCCTTTCTGCCGTGATATTGCGCTGCTTTATTAAGGTCCAAACTTCTGCCAATAGACCTGGAGGTGCCACTCGATCTGCACGCAAAGTCCAAAAACGCTCTAAACAGATTGCTAACGCTATAACCGAGCAGATAACGATTGGAATCATTATCCAACCACCAGATTGTAAAAGCTCAAACACAGTAATTTCTCCTTTGACTGCGCGTACTCTATCACAGAGATTAAAACGATCTCCAGAATCGTTTTTCATCCTCTCTCATTGTTATTGTTTTACACCCTTCATGGGCATCAGCAATTAGCATAATGGCACCATCTTTGGCAGTCTCATAGGTTTTCACCCCTCTATCGACAAATCTCTGCACAACATCAGGATGAGGATGACCAAAAACGTTCGCATAACCAGCACTAAAGATGACATTTGAAGGCTTAATTGAGTTGATAAATGCAGTCGATGAAGAGGTTTTACTTCCATGGTGCGAAGCAACTAACCAATCAATACTTGGCGCAACTTTAGGGATTAGTTCAAGTTCTTTTTGAGCACCTATATCCCCTGGTAATAACAACCGACAATTCGGCGACTCGATCATTAATACGCATGAACGATCGTTATCATTCGTACCTTCCGCTCCTGCAAGAAACGTAAACACAACCCCATTCACCTGCCATCCACGGCTTGCTGTACAAACCTCTGCATTCTTATATCTATAAGATGTTGTTACCCTGTCCACCTTGATGGAATCAAATACAGCTGCAGCGCCTCCTGCATGATCATTATCACTATGACTCAGTACAAGATGATCAATTGAATCAATATTTGCCTTCTCAAAATCTGGCAAAACCGCCCTTTCATATGCAGTTCCACCAGAGCGATAAGATGGTCCAGTATCATAAAGTAATTGATACTCCCCGACCTGTACTCTGACAGCTAAGCCTTGCCCTACATCGTAAACCCAAACCCTAAAATCAGAGTCGTCCTTATACTTAGAACTAGAACCGACAATTGCAGGCAGCAACAGCAGCAACACCACCGATGAAGGCAACGACAATCTCAGCAACAGCAAACATCCCGCAACCAACACCACTAAAAGCAATACAACAATGTTCGGAGCATCTAACTGCCAATAACCTATTTCAATCTTTTGGTTCCATTCGACCGACCACCAAAACAAATCGGACATACCGTTCAGCAATGGAATTAGCAGATCTATACCGACAGAAGTAAGCCCAAGCTGTAGGAATAACAACGGAACAAGCACTGAAAAAAACGGTATAGCGATCAGATTAAAAAATGGTGCAATTACCGACACACCGGAAAAGTAAAACAGGTAGATAGGCAGCATACCTATCATCAACATGAATTGAAGCTTCAAGGCCATTCGCCATCCACGCGAAAATTGAGATATCCAAATCAATAAAGCGACAGCTGCAAAAGAGAGCCAAAAGCCTATCTCAAAAAAAGAGAGGGGATTGAGAAAAAGAACAACGACAAAAGCTACCCACCATCTCGTCCAATGATCCAGATAAAACATTCTGCTACCAGTAATCAATAAGACTAGTAACATAATAAAAGCACGTTGCGCCGGTATACCCGCACCTGATATCAAGAGATAAAAAGCAGCTAAGATAAATGCGCCGAAATAGGGGAATTGGTGCTGAAAGCTGATACCATAAAACACAACACCAGCCAGCCTTCCGATCCACCAGCCGCAGAGCGCCATAAAGCCAATGTGTAACCCACTAATCACCGCAAGATGCACAACTCCGCTATGCTTCAACAGATCCCAATCTTCAGCCTCCAGCATCGATTTAGTACCCGTCGTTAACGCCTGAAACAGAGCTATCGTCTGCTGGGTTTCAAATTGAGCTTGTATGGACTCATTAATCCATATTCGAGCACGACTGACCCCACTATCTGAATCCGAAAGAACATCAACTTGACCACGGACATAGCCAGTTGCATCAATGCCTCTAGCTAACAACCAACGCTCATAATCGAAGCCAGCAGGATTAACTAGACCATGTGGAGGTTTGAGCCTAGCAGTTAACTCAACACGATCACCCAGCGAAAGTGTTAAATCAGGGTTATACCAAGCAAGGCTAAGTCGATTAACCTCTAAATTTTCATCAGTACTTGTCCCTTGCACCCTTTGAATCTCGTCAACATCTAATAAAAATCTTACAACGCCCTCTTGATATCTAGGTATATCGGTTATGACGCCCTGTAATTTCCAATCTGTGCGTTTGATAGATTCCGGTAAACGTTGATCAAGATGGACAACACCCCACAGATTTACATAGAGAAAACTGACAAGTAAAAAACTCAAGTGCGATGACCTGATACGCGGAGCTAAAATCAGTAGAGGTGCTATAACTGTCACAATAGCGATAGAAAATGTCACTGAAAGTAATTGCGGCTGTAAAAGTGCTACCGCAAAACCAACAGCAATCGCGATCATCCTTGATCTCATGCTTTAGTTTCCTTGGCTTAACTGAACGTAAGGGGCATAATAAACCCTCATCCCGTTTGCTAGCCCATAATAAGTAAATAAGAAGATGCCGCGCAAACTTATAAAAAAATACATGCCAAACGAAGACAAGCTGAAGCAGCACAAACATCTTAGCTGGCTCGGCAGTCACATCCACGAACCTAACCTTTGGCACCTTAATAGAAAATCAGTTTCACGTGCCTTTTTAGTGGGTTTGTTTTGCGCTTTTTTGCCGATACCTATGCAGATGATCGTCGCTGCTATTCTTGCGGTAATGATCCGAAGTAACCTTCCAATTTCTGTTGGCTTGGTTTGGATTACCAACCCATTGACTATGCCGCCAATATTTTATTTCACATATCTAGTTGGAGATTTCCTTATTGGAGATCCTAACCAACAGATCGATTTCGAGATGAGCATGGATTTCATCCAAAACAGCTTATCCTTGGTTTGGTGGCCCCTACTGTTTGGCTCTGTAATCTGTGGGATAGTCTTCGGTTTACTCGGCTATCTAACAGTACAAGGCTTCTGGGCTTGGCATGTCGGTAAAAGCTGGAAAGACCGAGCTAAACGTACAAAGTAAGCAGATTAGAGAACAATAAAAAAGGGTGACATTATGTCACCCTTTTTCAATTAGCTTGCCATCTATTAACTCTAGTACCCTACCCGTTTTACGCGCTAACTCAGGATCATGTGTTACTAGCGCAAAAGCTATATCATATTCTTGATTAAGATTATCGATTAGCTCCTGAACACTTTCGGCAGTTGTGCGATCTAGATTACCCGTAGGTTCATCCATCAAAACAACCGCAGGCTTCCCGATCAGCGCTCGCGCTATTGCCACACGCTGTCTTTCGCCTCCACTTAATTGTGCAGGCTTATGATGCAATCGCTCACCTAATCCTACCGACTCTAGGACAGCTTGCGCTTCCTCTTTTACCTTATTAATGGATTGATCTCTCATCAACAAAGGCATAGAGGCATTTTCCAATGCAGTAAATTCGGGAAGAAGATGATGAAACTGGTATACAAAACCCAAGGTTTCATTCCTTACTTGCGCACGCTTAGCTTCGGAACCTGCATGTAGATCATGACCGTTAATGATCACATTGCCCTTCGTAGGCTTATCCAAACCACCAAGGATATTAAGCAGCGTACTTTTACCTGAACCTGATGAGCCTATAATGGCGAGCTGCTCACCTTTATGGAGAGCAAAGTCCAAATCCTTTAGGACTTCAACATCTCGGCCTGCATCGCTGTAGCTTTTCGAAACCCCATCCGCCTGCAATACAATCTCTTGATTACTCATATCGTAGCGCCTCAGCAGGATCTGTTTTAGATGCTCTCCAAGCAGGGTAAATCGTTGCAAGGAAACTAATCATGAGTGCTGTGCCTGTAATGACACCGACATCAGGCCATTGTAAATCGGACGGAAACTGACTAATAAAGTAGACATTCGGATCTAAGAACTGAATCGCAAAGGTTGATTCCACCCAGCCAATAATATCGGCTACATTAAGTGCCAAGGTCACACCCAAAACCGTACCCATCAAGGTTCCTAAAATACCAATGACTGTACCTTGAACCATAAAGATACGCATAATTCTGCCTGGCGTAGCACCTAAGGTCCTAAGAATTGCGACATCTGCTTTTTTGTCTGTCACGACCATAACGAGGGTAGAAACAATATTGAAAGCTGCTACAAGCACAATTAGGAATAACAAAAGGCCAATCATGCGCTTCTCTAGCTGAATCGCTTGAAATAAGTTCCCGTGTGTACGTGTCCAATCGCTGGTTCGGTAGTAACCTTGAAGGCCCGCTGCAATTTCTCTGACAGCTTTTGGAGCATCAAATAAATCATCAAATTTAAGGCGAATACCATCAACCCCTTCGCCTAATCGCTTAATTTTTGCAGCATCTTTAATATGGATATAAGCCAAATTTGCATCTAGCTCTGCACCCACTTCAAAAATCCCAACCACAGTAAATCGTTTTAACCTTGGAACAACGCCGGCAACACTGACAGACGCTTCCGGCAAAACTAGGGTAACTTTATCGCCGACTTTAACGCCTAAGTAACGAGCTAAAAGATTACCTAAAACGATCCCAAATCGTTGCTGATTTAAAACATCAAGCGTGCCTGATTGGATATGGTCGCCAAGAATTGAAACGTCAGCCTCTTCAGCTGGATCAATGCCATTGATAAGCGCTCCACGAACAACACCGCGACTGGTCAACATCCCTTGCGCCTGAATAAAAGGCGCAGCAGCGATCACTCGAGGGTTCTGCTCTAGCGATTCAACGAGTACAGGCCACTCTTCAATGGATTTCCCATAACCACTGATTGATGCATGCGGGACCATACCAAGAATGCGCTGTTTCAGCTCTCGGTCGAAGCCATTCATAACAGAAAGGACAATGATTAATGCAGCCACACCTAACATCAGCCCCAACATAGAGGCTAAAGAGATAAAGGAGATGAAATGGTTATTGCGTTTAGCTGCCGTATAACGCAATCCAATAAATATAGATAAGGGCTTAAACATGTGGCGATTAAACCACATAAGATCAAGCGTGTAAAAATGATATCCAACTGAACTTTTATAATAGCAACAAGTCTTAACTTACTGTTAATAAAACAATAGTTTCTATAAAAATCTTACATTTTGAATAGCTAAAATAATTCAATCATAGGTGCTTTTGTATGCGTTTATTCATATACTCCAAGCTATCTATGAAATATCATTTTGAGGGCAAGACATGCAGGAACAAGATCGCCGTCAGTATTTCCGTATTGACCAACATGTTTCTTTAGAACTGAAGATCATTTCAGAATCAGAAATTTCTGATCACCCAAGTCCTACTCAGTTCGATGTTTCGCCAAACTTTTTGCTGCTAAGCCAGCTTCAAGAGCTTGATAGTGACAGCAGTCATCTTTTACGCAAAGTTGCCGAAAAAGATAGTAATGTTGCAACCCTGCTTACCGTGATGCACAACAAGATTGAGCGTATCGCGCAAGCAATCGCCTCTACCGAGATGACCGTGGGCCAAAGTGCAATCCAAGAAGTAAATCTATCTGAAGGCGGCTTGCAGTTCCGACACAGCGAAGCCATTGCAAAAGATGCATTTTTATCTATTAAACTCGTATTCCCAGATTCATGCATTGGCCTTTTACTCTATGCGCAGTGCCTAAGAAGTGATTCCATGGGAGATGGTAGCCACCTAACCAGCGTCGAATTCATTAAAATGCCTGAAAACTGCCGTATGATTTTGGCGCGCCAGATTTTCGAAAGCCAAGCTAAACTGCGTAAACAACAAGCTGAAGAACCACAAGAAGCTTAAGCAATGAGCAAAGGGATCATTGCACTCACACAAGCTTTTGATCGATTAAACCAAGCACAAAAATCACTAAGCACTCAACTCCAGCAAAATGACTGTAGATATTGGCTGCTTAGTGATGAGCAACAGGATCCCTCATTAACAGGCGCTATAAAGACTATCACCAATATATGGCATTCAACCGGTGGTGATGGCCGGCGCACTGAAAACCTATACGGCCTCATTGGCGTACCTTCCCATATCATTCCGCTGATCCACCAACTCAATACTCATAAGCAAAATTTTCAAACTAGCGTGAGACAATTTCGTGAAGCGCACGGGGATCCAAACCAAATTATCTACAAACGCGCCGAAGAACTTAATCTAGCACTTCAGCAACAAGGCATGGCGCGCGTAAATTTAAAACAGTGTTACCGCCAAATACCTCTGCTTGAAAAGCGCCCAAACAAAGTAACCTTTAGCTGGTACAGTAGTGGCAGAAGCTTAAAGAAAGTATCGATTAAAGAAGCAGAGCAACGTCTGCTAGCTATGGATACTAATCAATTGCATATACAGCTTCAGCTTCAAGCACTAGGCAAAATTCCAAGTAATGAAGTGCTAGTACAGTTACAAAATCAAGTTCCAGTGATGCGAGCGAATATCGTTTGGAAAGATAAAGACAAACTCATAAGAAAAGCTCGTAACTGCCCGCTTCCTTTATTTTTCCCTTTAGATGCAGAAGAGGCTTTTCCGGAATATAATACCCCCTCCTTTACACCCCCCGATCAACGCAAACGGCAGCTTCGGAGTGATGTAATTATCGACCCCGAACCTTATTTGCCGAGCTTGCGTATACACCGCTACAAGAAAACATGACAGAAGAAAAATCGAACAAAAATACTAAACTCCACCATTTAGCAGCTGGCATTGGTTTCGCTGGCTTAATTTTGTGGTATTACGCAGGCTATAAACTAGGTTTTCTTGACTGGGCCATTCAGCAAGTTCCACCCAAATATGCAGGCGCAGGCATGATGGTCGGCGTCATGGTGTTGATGACACCTGGCTTTTTCATTTGGTCGCGTTATAACCGCTGGATTGAAAAGCGCTTAGAGATCACTGGTCAATACTATGAAGATGAGTACTACAAAAACGACGAAGCCTTAAAAGAACAACGCAAAAATAAAAAGAAGTAATATTCATTCCATTCTCCGAAGACACTCAGAATCATATACTTTACTGAGTGCTCTTCAGCCTTAATTCAGGCTATATAGATTACCCTCCCCCTTGAAAAACCTTCACGTTCTCAAACTTGAAGAATATCCAATCTGGACCTGTAATTAAAAAACCCCTTCATTTTGTCGCGAATGGATGCGGCAGAATAGACATAGAAGCAGGAGGCTTGTTATGCAGTATTTACTTGCTTTAGCTATGGTCGTTCTCGGCTCTTATGCCTCGCTATGTCAAAGTATGGAATTAGCCGCAACCTCTCCTCTACAATCAGCAAATCAAAATTCTGTTACAGAAACTTCGGCAGACCTATTAAAACCACTAACCAACGCTGAGGATGTAAAGCATCTTGCAAGTGACTTAAACCAGATCCAAATTCTACAGAAGAAATATGAGAAGTACCGCGCTCTGGCAGATACTCGGCAATGGAAAACCATTCCAAGAGGACCACTGCTAAGATTTGGCGATACCCATCCACATGTACCGCTGATTCGTGAAAAACTAATTACACTGGGTGATCTTTCATTAGCCAACTGCTCATCCATTTCAGACCCTCTGTTTGACATAGAACTTCATGAAGCATTGGAGAGATTCCAAAAAAGACACGGCGCCAAGATTGATGGTATTGCAGGCCCTGAAACAAGACGCACTCTAAATGTTTCTCTTCATAAAAGAGTGGATCAGTTATACGTAAATATTCTTCGACTACAGCAGTTCCAACCAAACACTGACCGCTACATTCAAGTAAATGTGCCTGACTTTAGACTACACCTGATTGAGCAAGGCAAATCAATCCTAAGCATGAAGACCATAGTGGGTAAGAAAAAAAGGAAAACCCCAATATTCGAAACAGAAGTAAACCGTATTGTAATCAACCCCTCTTGGCATGTACCTAAGAGTATCGCCTATAAAGATATCGTGCCTGAACTTGAGAAAGACCCAAGTTTTCTAAAGAAAGCGAGACTTAACCTAGTCACTGGCTGGGGCAATAACAAACGCTTTATCGCTGCTGAAGATATCGATTACAACAAACTATATAAAGGAGAAAACTATCAACGCTTTTGGGAAGCACCAAGTTCATCAAACACGCTTGGAAGTGTGAAATTCCTAACCTCTGGCCCTTATTCAGTCTATCTACACGACACTTCAGCTAAAAGCCTTTTTAATGAATCTAAGCGCGCTTTTAGTTCAGGCTGCATTCGAGTTGAGCAACCACGCCAACTTGCAGATCAGCTCATGCGAATGACGCAAGGTTGGAATAGCAGCAAACTAGATCCATTATTTGAACAAGAGAAAACTAAACACATACGTTTGTTAGACCCTATTCCATTACATGTAACTTATTGGACTGCGTTTATTGATCAAGATGGTGATTTAAACTTCCGTCACGACCTATATAAACGCGATAGATATGACTTAACTAGGCTACAAGAGGCACTTCTAAGCACAGATGCACGTCAAAATTAATCAAGTTGCTCAAAATATACTCAAGAATAATTCATGCAGATAGCTGGTTAATTTATATACAAACAATTATTTGATCGGGCATAATCATTTCTTTTTCAGATGTATTGATACCTAATGACCGATCAGAAAGATTGTATTGTTATCCCTTCCCCGACACGTCGTAAATTTTTAAAAGCCCTAGGTGGTTTATCAGCGTTAAGCGCTATGCCATCTGCAGCATTCGCCAATATACATAAGGCTAAAGACCATTCGCTATCATTGGTAAACCTCCACACTGGCGAAGCGTTAAATAGTACATTCTTCACCGAAGGTAGCTTTCAAAAAGACAGCCTTGGTGCACTTGATCACCTATTGCGCGATCACAGAACAGATCAAGTTCACCCAATGAACCAACAGCTAATTATGTTACTGCATGATCTGCAACAAACATTCGGGGAACATAAACCTATTCACGTTATATCTGCCTATCGCTCACCTAAGACCAATGCCATGTTGAGCAGTAAAAGCGGAAAAGTAGCTAAAAAGAGCTTACACATGCAGGGTAAAGCCATTGATATTCGCATTCCGGGTGTCGATGTGAAAGATCTTCAACGTGCTGCATTGAGCATGAAGTCTGGAGGTGTAGGTCTATATACACGCAGTAACTTTGTGCATCTTGATGTAGGCAGAGTAAGACAATGGGGATCGTAAAACGATCTCCTAATATTTTTCTTCAGTTGAGGCAGGCTTATTCTGTTTTTTCGGCCTGATTACCTTCAGCTTCTATCTCATTTTTTGGTTTTTCTGGGGCTGAAGGTTTATTACTGGTACTACCAGAACTATTGTTTGCAGCGACCGGAGGCTTAGGTGGTCGTCTATCAACCCTTAATACATCAGTAGTAACCTCACCTCTCACTTGAGCTTTTTCACCTCTCTGTGGTGGTCGATCACTAAAGTGCCTTACGCCTTCACTGTCTACCCACATGTACATTTCGCCAGCTGAAAGATTAGCTGCGAGTAAAATAAGTCCTGAAGTAAACGCAATCCGCTTTAGCATAGAGAGCCTCCTTTCTACCCAGCATAGCAGTCATTTGTACAAATAACACACAACAGTAATTTGTAGTTTAGAGTACGCAGACGGAGAGCACTTCAGCAAAGCTACAGTTTTGTTAGCCTAACTCTTCGACGCCACGGTTAGCCAATTGATCGGCCAGTTCATTTTCAGGATGACCACTATGTCCCTTTACCCAGCGCCAATCGATTGAATGAGGCTCGGTAGCTTTGTCTAAGCGCTGCCATAAATCTGCATTTTTAACTGGTTTTTTCTGTGAGTTTTTCCAACCACGCTTCTTCCAACCATCAATCCATTCAGTTATGCCTTGTCGGACATACTGAGAGTCTGTTGTTAGAATAACTTCACAAGGACGATTAAGTGTTTCAAGCGCTTTAATTGCAGCTAATAACTCCATGCGATTATTAGTTGTATCCTGCTCACCACCCCAAAGTTGCTTTTCAGCGTCCCCATAACGCATAACGGCCCCCCATCCTCCTGGCCCAGGGTTTCCTTTACACGCACCATCAGTGAATATTTCAACGATCTTCACAAACTTTCCTTAATGATTTTCGGGTAGTGGGTTCCGCGACTGGCAGAGTAATAAGCCTTCTTAATCCCCAACCAGAACGCAGCGGAGTCATGCCAGCGATGTCTTTACGCGCCAACAAAACAGAAAAAGCACCCGTATGGCCGGGTAAACGCCTAGCAACACTTTCAACTAGCCTAAAACGACTTCGCCATTTCGCTTTAGCAAACGGAGCGCGATAATAACCTGAAAGTTGACGCAGTTCAGTTAATTCTAAAAGTTTTAACCAGTCAGATAGCCTTTTATGGCTAAGAAATCGACCACTCCAAGGCGGCACATCACTCTTTCGCTTTGTCAGTCGATAAAGCCCCCAAGAACTTACCGGATTGAATCCCACAATGACGACATGCCCACCAGGTCTGAGAATTCTAGAAGCTTCCCTTAAGACTTGATGGGGGGAATCAGTAAAATCTAATGCATGATGAAGAAGCACTACATCAACGCTTTCATGAGCTAAAGGTATCTCAGTATTTTCAGCGACAATGCAATTATCGCCAACACCTAATCCAAGCTTGGGAATAACAGAGAAACAGTGAGTAACTGGACTACTTTCAAATAAAGTAATCCGACTATCTACTGAAAACTGTACCAAGTGCATGCCAAACAGAGCACCAATCACACGCTCTACAGTATCCCTTTCAGCTTGAAGAAGCTCTTGACCTAATTCTGTATCAAACCAAGCCATAATATGTGGGAGCTGAGCTTCTAAAGAGCGACTCATCTTATTTGCCATAATTTTGTCTAATTAGAACTGGCCCAATGTAATATAAGCAGTATTATATTTCTTTTATAACACTGCAAATGAAGGTTTTCCTTTCACTTGATAGAGGCGGTCAAATGTTTAGCGTTACTCCAATTCCTGCTTTCTCTGATAATTATATTTGGCTCCTTAAGCTTCCTGACAGCCAGAAAGTCGCTGTGGTCGATCCAGGTGATGCAGCTCCGGTTATCGCATACCTTAATGATAATAGCCTTGAACTAGACAGCATATTAATCACACACCACCACTACGATCATACCGACGGAGTAAAAGAACTTACGGACAGATATCAAGTTCCTGTTTATGGGCCTCATAACTCTCCTTTCTCCGGTATAACCAATCCCCTTAAGGAAAACGATACACTTGATCTATGGGGACAAAAGCTGGTCATTAAAGAGATACCTGGACATACACTCGACCATATCAGCTACTTTTCTAGCACCGAGCAACCTCAGTTATTCTGCGGGGATACGCTATTTTTAGCGGGATGCGGGCGTTTGTTTGAAGGCACGCCACAACAGATGTTAGCAGCGATGAATCATTTCCATTCATTGCCAGATAACACCGAAGTTTACTGCACACATGAATATTCATTGGCTAATCTAGCCTTTGCAGAGGCAGTCGAACCTGACAATGCAGATGTTAAAGATGCGATTAACCAATGCACTTCGCTTCGTAATTCTGATCGCCCAACATTGCCATCATCGATTGCTCAAGAAAAACGTATTAACCCTTTTATGCGTTCAGATCAGACAAGCGTCATTAGTGCTGCAAAGCAATTCACTCATCAGACAGAGCTAGACCAAGAAGCAGTGTTTGCAGCTATAAGAGAATGGAAGAATCAATTTTAATTTGTTGATTTTCTAGCTTTTCCAGAGAACCCTTGACCCTTCAAGGGCCACTGATAGAATGGATCGATTTGGGAACCTGCGAATAAACCTCATATGTTCTCAGTGGGCTATAAAATGACCAGATACGCGAAAGTCAGTACAGTGAAATGTCTAGACCTTTTCAAGCTGACTGACAAAGTAGATGGTCATTTTAGAGTCCACCCTACGGGGCTTGCAGAGCAACCGAATCACTTCGTTAATGATTTTCGACAGGCAACCAGCATGCCTGTAATCATTGCCTCGTGCTTCAATTGCTCTGTAAGCCTGAGTCGTATAGGGCTTGTTCGCAGGTTCCGTTACCTCCTAAGCATCGGAGCACCATGTTTTCATCTTCTAAATCGGTCCTGCTATCTATTGCTGCAGGCGTAGTATTAAGCGGTTGCCAATCCGTTACCGAAAAAAACACTATTCCCTCTAATACTGGGATAGATAACCAGCCTTCTCAAGCCAGTAACACCCAGTCACCTGAAGAGAAGACTGAAGCCATCCCAACGGATTTATGGGAAGTCACTCGTACTCACATGCAGATGAATCTGCATTTAGATAACCCAAGAGTGCAAACCCAGCTTAAGTGGTATAAAAAACACCCTAACCATATGGCTCGGGTGGTAAAACGCGCAGCGCCTTATTATCATCATATTCTAAACAGTGCTATTGAACGTGGCATCCCTGTCGAATTAGCGCTACTTCCAATTATTGAAAGTGCTTACGATCCATTTGCCTACTCTCATGGCCGCGCAGCTGGTCCATGGCAATTCATTCCCTCAACAGGTAAGTATTTCGGCTTAAAGCAAAATTGGTGGTATGACGGACGTCGTGACATTTTGAGTTCAACCGATGCTGCCTATACATACCTACAACAGTTACATAAACGTTTTAACGGTGACTGGCTACTCGCCCTAGCAGCATACAACGCTGGTGGCGGTAACGTTTCTAAATCAATTAAACGTAACAAGCGTCAAGATAAGCCAACCGACTATTGGTCTTTAAAACTGCCGAAAGAAACGATGGCTTATGTACCTAAATTTTTAGCTGTCGCTGAGGTTGTAAAAAATTCGGCTGATTACGGCTTAACTTTACAACCAATCCCGAACGAACCTCATTTCGCTGCTGTTAAAACCGGCAGCCAAATTGATATTGCTCAAGCTGCCTCTATGGCTGATATCAGCACTAAAGAGATGTACCTTTTGAATCCTGGCTTTAACCGCTGGGCCACTGCGCCAGAAGGGCCACATCGTTTGTTGGTTCCGGTTGATAACGCCGAGCAATTTACCAAAGCACTCTCCGAGCTACCAAGCGATCAACGCGTTAAGTGGGCACGTTATAAAATTCAATCCGGCGATTCTTTGATCGCTATCGCTAAGAAATATAAGACATCTGTCAGCCTTATCCGCTCGACTAATAAGATCAGCGGCAACAATATCAGAGCAGGCAAAACACTGCTGGTTCCAACAGCAAGTAAACAGGCAACAGAATATGTCCTCAGTCAGCAACAACGTCATGCTGACAGACAGAAAACCATTTCACGTACAACTGATCGCCAACAAAAGCATCACACGGTCCAGTCAGGTGATAGTTTTTGGAGCATTGCCAACCGTTACAACGTCGGTGTACGCCAGTTAGCACGTTGGAACAGCATGGCACCAGGTGACCCATTACGAGTTGGTAAGAAACTGGTTATTTGGAGCAAACCAACACAAACCGCGCTAAATGAAACCGATCGCCAAGTAATCCGCAAAGTGGGTTACAAGGTACGCCAAGGTGATTCGCTTTCTGTTATCGCCAACAAATTTAATGTTAATGTGGCGGATATCTTACGTTGGAATAAGATCAACAAAGCTAAGTATATTCGCCCAGGGCAACATCTGACCTTGTATGTAGATGTTACCCGAGCACACTAATTCAGGACGACTGACTCATGGACGCAACAAGTATTTTTATTATTGTTTTTGCGACAGTCACTGCAATTGCGTTTAAAGTCATTCTTTATAAACGCATTCAAAAGTGGATGGATCAAGACCTAATAAAAGGCCTAGCTGATGGCAATGAGGAAAAACTAACGTTCCTACAACAGCAATATCAGCAACTCGTCGACGCCAAAGTTAAGCGTAAGCATCTCCATAATCAGCTAACTGAATTGTCCGAACAATTTGAACAAAAAAGCTAAGGAACAGTCTTATCAGTGGCTTTTACTGGAACCCAGCAAAGGTCACTGATATAAAAGATAATTTACGTTAAGAAGGAACCTTAGATTGCTTACACTCAAACCTCGTACTTGCTCTTCTCTACGCAAATTAAGTATTTGGTTGTGCCTTTTCAGTTTCCTTACTCCTGCACCTCTATTGGCAGATGCTGTTACATCGAGCCATGGCATTGCAATGCATGGCGACCTTAAATACCCTGCCAACTTTAAGCACTTTGATTATGTGAACCCTGATGCACCCAAAGGCGGCAAAGCCATTCAATCTGCTTTGGGAACATTTGATAGCTTTAATAACTTCATCGTCAAAGGAACCCCTGCTGACGGGCTTGGCCTCCTATACGATAGTTTACTTGGTAAAGCTCAAGACGAACCTTTTTCCTTATATGGTCTCGTTGCTGAATCGCTAGAAGTGCCAGCTGATCGTAGCTGGATTATTTTTAATATACGCCCTGAAGCAAAATTTAGTGACGGCCACCCAATTACTGCAGAAGACGTAGTTTTCAGTTTAGAAACCTTGAGATCTAAAGGCGCACCATTCTACAAAGCATACTATGCCGACATAGAATCAGTTGAAGCACTTAATCCTCACCGAGTTAAATTTAATTTCCGCAACAACCTTAACCGTGAGTTAGCCCTTATCGTTGGTGAAATTGCAATTTTGCCTAAACATTTTTGGCAAGATAGAGATTTCCAAAGACCGAGTTTAGATATTCCGGTTGCCTCTGGTTCATACACGATTGATAGTTTTGATGCCGGACGTAGTATCACCTATAAGCTAAGCCCTGATTACTGGGGTAAAGACCTACCCGTTAATAGAGGTCGTCATAATATTGAATTTCTGACCTACGATTACTACAGGGATAACACGGTAGCAATGGAAGCTTTTAAAGCTGGTGAATACGATTTCCGTCAAGAAAATTCATCAAAGCGCTGGGCTACTAGCTATACAGGGTCTGCAGTAGATTCAGGCAAGATAATTGTCAAAGAGTTAGGTCATGAAAACCCAACGGGCATGCAAGCCTTCGTCCTAAACACTCGACGACCGCAATTTGAAGACCCGCGTGTTAGACAAGCACTAGCGCTAGCATTTGATTTCGAATGGACCAATAGAAACATCTTTTACAACGCCTATACCCGTACCCATAGCTTTTTCTCCAACTCGGAGATGGCCGCTACTAGCCTGCCAACCGAAAAAGAGATCGAGATACTTGAGCCTATTCGTGACCAAATCCCTACCGAGGTATTTACTCAAGTTTATCGTGCTCCTGAAACCAGTGGTAATGGCCGAATCTATACCGAGCTGCGTCAAGCTAAACGCCTACTTCAACAAGCCGGATGGATCTTTAAAAAAGGTAAGTTAGTCCACAAAGAGACTGGCGAACCACTTAAAATCGAAATGCTGCTTTATTCACCTGCTTTCGAACGAGTAGTCGCTCCCTTTATTCGTAACTTGGAACGATTGGGTATTCACTCAAGCATTCGTTTAGTTGATGTTTCACAATACATCAGCCGCCTGCGTAAGTATGATTTTGACGTAGTTGTAAGCGGATTTGGTCAATCCTCCTCACCGGGTAATGAACAACGTGATTACTGGCATTCCTCTGGTGCTGATGTTGAAGGCAGCCGGAATCTCATCGGAATCAAAAATCCAGCGGTTGATTACCTAGTAGACCAGCTTATTCAATCCCCTGATCGTGAGCAGTTAGTTTTACGAACTCGTGCCCTTGATCGCGTGCTGCAATGGAATCATTACGTTATCCCTCAATACCATATTAATAAATATAGAGTGGCTTATTGGGATAAATTTGAAATGCCGAGCACTCGCCCTAAATACAATCTAGGTTTTGATACTTGGTGGATCAAACCATCCGAGGACGCTAAATAATGGCTGCGTATATCCTAAGGCGTTTACTTCTGATCATTCCTACCTTGATAGGAATTCTGACGATCAACTTTATCATTGTTCAAGCAGCCCCTGGGGGCCCCGTTGAGCAAACCATTGCTCAATTGGAAGGCATTAATGTCGGTGCGACGGCTCGAGTCAGTGGCGCACAAAATGACCTAACAACCGAAGCGAGCAGCGCGAATGGCGGTGACAGTAGCTATCGTGGTGCGAGAGGCTTAGACCCAGAATTGGTAAAAGAGATCGAAGCGCTATACGGTTTTGATAAACCCGCTCACGAACGCTTTTGGCAGATGCTAAAAAATTACGCCGTTTTCGATTTTGGAAATAGCTTATTTAGTGACAAATCGGTAGTCGATTTAATCATCGAAAAATTACCGGTATCTATCTCCTTAGGCCTTTGGGCGACATTGATTACTTACGCTGTTTCCATTCCTCTAGGTATACGTAAAGCGGTTAGAGACGGCACCCCTTTTGATGTCTGGACCAGTACCGCAATAATCGTTGGCTACGCCATTCCGAACTTCCTATTTGCGATTTTACTGATCGTCATCTTTGCAGGCGGCACTTGGTTAGACTGGTTCCCACTTCGAGGACTGACGTCACCTAACTTTGAGGAATTGAGCCTGTGGGGCCAGATTAAAGATTACTTCTGGCACATCACCCTACCAGTTATCGCAACTGTGATCGGCAGTTTTGCGACATTAACAATGCTAACCAAAAACTCATTTCTAGATGAGATCAACAAGCAATATGTGCTTACGGCGAGAGCTAAAGGCCTTTCCGAAAAGAAAGTCCTTTATGGTCATGTCTTCCGTAACGCTATGCTTATCATCATTGCTGGTATGCCTGCAGCGCTTATCTCAATCTTCTTTACCGGCTCTATGCTGATTGAGGTCATCTTCTCCCTTGATGGCATTGGACTGCTAGGTTATGAGGCGGTAATCAACCGTGATTACCCTGTTATCTTTGGTACCCTGTATATCTTCACCCTTATCGGTTTATTACTTAAATTGATCAGTGACATTACTTATGTACTGGTAGACCCAAGAATAGACTTTGAAAGCAGGGAGCTTTAATCATGGGTGTATTAGTTAATAAACTCAGCCCTCTCAATCAGCGCAGGATCGAAAACTTCCGTAAAAACAAACGCGGCTATTGGTCTTTATGGATCTTCAGCACGCTATTTATCCTATCCCTATTTGCAGAGATTATTGCAAATGACGATCCCTTGGTAGTGTCGTATAAGGGCGATCTATATTTCCCTGTCGCCGTTGATTACACCGAACTGACCTTTGGCGGGGAATTTGAAAGCCCTGCGGATTTCAAAGATCCCTATATCCAAGACCTTATACATAATAAAGGGCAAGGCTGGATTATCTGGCCTCTGATTAAGTACAACTACAGCACAATTAATTACGATCTTCCTGTACCTGCTCCATCCCCTCCAACAATGGACAATCTGCTAGGTACAGACGATCAGGCTCGTGATGTACTTGCTCGCGTCATATACGGTTTTAGGATCTCAATCCTATTTGCCGTAGTTTTGACTTTAGCAAGTTCAGTGATCGGTGTGGTTGCTGGTGCTATTCAGGGCTACTACGGCGGTAAAGTTGACCTATTTTTCCAACGTTTTATTGAGATTTGGTCGGGTCTACCCGTTCTGTTCTTGCTGATCATTTTAGCCAGTATCGTTGAACCTAATTTCTGGTGGCTATTGGGCATTATGCTTCTGTTCTCTTGGATGCAACTTGTTGATGTCGTACGTGCCGAATTTCTACGTGGTCGTAATCTCGAATATGTTCGTGCCGCCCGTGCTCTTGGTTTAAATAACCGTATGATCATGTTCCGCCATATTCTTCCTAACGCCATGGTGGCGACGCTAACCTTTATGCCATTTATCTTTAATGGTTCTGTTGTTACGTTGACTGCACTGGATTTCTTGGGCTTTGGCCTCCCTCCTGGCAGCCCATCACTGGGAGAATTAGTTGCACAAGGAAAAACAAACCTTCATGCACCATGGTTAGGTATCACAGCTTTCTGTAGCCTTGCACTGATGCTTACCCTTCTAATCTTTATAGGTGAAGCTGTACGTGACGCCTTCGACCCAAGGAAAGTGTCATGACGTCTCCGCTATTAAGTGTTCGCAACCTATCCGTCACTTTTGATCAGGGTAGTGAAGCTGCTGTAGAAGCAGTGAAACAAGTTAGCTTTGATATACCTCGAGGTGAGACTCTTGCATTGGTAGGAGAATCAGGCTCTGGCAAATCCGTATCCGCAATGTCAGTTCTGCGTTTACTCCCCTACCCTAAAGCAAGTCACCCTAGCGGTGAAATTCACTATGATGGCCAAGATCTGCTGAGCTATAACGAAAATCAGATGCGCCGGTTACGCGGCGATAAGATCAGCGTTATCTTTCAGGAACCAATGACGTCGCTCAACCCTCTACACACAATTCAGAAGCAAATAGGCGAAACCCTATTACTGCATAGAGGCATGACCGGCAAACAAGCTCGTTCGCGGATTCTTGAGCTACTTGAGTTAGTCGGCATCCCTGAGCCTGAGAAACGCTTAAATAGCTACCCTCATGAACTTTCAGGCGGTCAGCGTCAACGCGTAATGATCGCGATGGCACTCGCAAATGATCCTGAGCTGCTTATTGCTGACGAGCCAACTACCGCACTGGATGTAACAATTCAGGAGCAGATTCTAGAGTTACTTAAGTCTCTGCAAGAAAAACTGGGCATGGCAATTTTGCTGATTACTCATGACCTGAATATTGTTCGTCGTTACGCGCATCATGTTTGTGTTATGTATAAAGGTGAGCAAGTCGAATCGGCTCCAACGGCTAAACTATTTGCACAACCACAACACCCTTACACTCAAACGCTGTTAGATGCAGAACCATCAGGCAATCCTGCCATTGTTCAATGCGAACAAGAGCGTTTACTAGAAACAGAAAAGTTAAAAGTCTGGTTCCCTATTACAAAAGGCTTTTTCAAAAAGACCGTTGATCATATTAAAGCTGTAAACAGCATCGACTTATCTGTTAACCGCGGTGAAACACTCGGCATTGTGGGAGAATCCGGCTCAGGAAAAACCACATTAGGCCTCGCCATTTTGAAACTGCAACGCAGTGAAGGCGAAATCACGTTTGATCAGACCGCTCTTACACCTTTAGACCAAAAAGCAGTGAAACCTTTACGTAAACGGATGCAGATAGTTTTTCAGGACCCGTTTGGCAGCTTGAGTCCACGCATGTCTATTGCTGAGATCATTGCCGAAGGACTCGATATTCACCAGCCTGAATCTAAAGCTGAACACGAACAAGCGATCATTGATGTACTACAAGAGGTTGGTATCGATCCTGAAAGTAGGCATCGCTATCCGCATGAGTTCTCTGGAGGTCAGCGGCAGCGTATCGCCATCGCACGCGCGCTTGTACTGAAGCCTGAACTTATCGTCTTAGATGAGCCCACCTCTGCGTTAGATCGCACAGTACAGAAACAAATTGTGGAGCTATTGCGTAACCTTCAGGAAAAATATGGCTTAACTTATCTGTTTATCAGCCATGATTTAGCCGTTGTAAAAGCGCTAAGCCACAAGCTAATAGTGATGCGCCATGGAGATATCGTCGAACAAGGTGATGCCCAAGAAATCTTTGCATCACCTAAAGCTGAATACACACAACAGCTACTGGCAGCCGCATTTAATCAATAAGTCGAGTATGCCTCTCCCACTTTAAGACGAAGCGGTGCTAATTCTTTAGCGCCGTTTCTAGTTCTTTCTATTTACTTTTGCCTGCATCAAGATCAGAGTACGACTATCAGAAAATATAGGATTAATAGTTTTTGCAGCTACTAATCCCATATTTTTTGAGGATTAAAACAATGATAAACCCAACGGAGCCGCACAAGATTCTTGTGATTGGCGGGGGCGCTGGCGGCCTTGAGCTCGTCACCCAACTAGGCCACCGCTACCGAAAAAATCCCTCAGTTGAAGTAACCCTAGTCGATCAAAAACGTTCCCATATCTGGAAACCTCTTTTACATGAGGTTGCCACAGGTTCGCTTGATCCAAATACAGATGGTGTTGTTTACCATGCCCACGCGGTTAAACACCATTATGAGTTCGAACTAGGTACTTTTTGTGGCCTAAACAAAGACACAAAAACCGTCACACTGGCTGAAACAGTCGATGAAGATGGTGTTCAAATCCTTCCAGAAAGACATCTGCAATATGACACCCTTGTTTTAGCGATCGGAAGTGTCAGTAACGATTTCAAAACACCGGGCGTCAAGGATCACTGTTTCTTCCTAGATACAGCTAAACAAGCGGAACGTTTCCATAACGCGCTAATTAACAACTTTATGCGTGTAAACCAGCGTGAAAACGGCGTATTAAATATCGCGATTGTTGGTGCTGGCGCAACGGGTGTTGAGCTTGCGGCTGAGCTTTACAACGTAACCGACATGCTTAAGTCATACGGCCTTCCGAAAATGACAGCTAAACAGCTAAAGGTTACGCTTATCGAAGCTGGTCCACGTATTCTTCCTGCACTCCCTGCTCGCATCTCCGGCTCTGCCCGTGATGAGCTAGCAGCGTTGGGTGTGGATGTATGTGAAGATACGTTGATCAAATCAGCGAACGCTAATGGTTTCGAGACGGCTGACGGTTCAGAAATCGAAGCAGATATGATGATCTGGGCCGCAGGCGTTAAGGCACCTGACTTCCTAGCAGATCTTTATGGCTTTGAGTTAACCCGTACGAATCAGATTCTTGTTAAACCAACTCTTCAATCCAGCATCGACGACAGCATTTACGTAATTGGTGATTGCTGTGCTTGTGCGCAAGAAGATGGTAGCTGGGTGCCACCTCGCGCCCAATCAGCCCACCAAATGGCATCTCTTGTTAAGAAAAACATTATTCTTACTGAAAAAGGCAAAGAGCTTAAGAACTTCGTCTACAAGGATCACGGCTCACTGGTCAACCTTAGCCGTTACAGTACCGTTGGTAGTTTGATGGGCAACCTTTCAAAGAACTCTATGTTTATTGAAGGGAAAATTGCTCGTGTTGTGTATGTTTCACTTTATCGCATGCACCAGATCGCCATTCACGGCTTCTTCAAAGCGATGATCGTTTATATTGCTGAGAAGATCGGGAAAGTAGTACGACCGAAGATGAAACTGCACTAAGTTTCAAAGTGAGCGCTGATTGTATTTTTTACAATCAGCGCACTATTCCCACTCATTAAGATAAGCCACTTCACTAGACCAACAAAAGTTCGCCCCCTCTCCCATCTTCTCTAGTTCCGCTTTTAAAAATTCTGTAAATACCACCACCTTACTTGGTAGAAAATCCCGCTTAGGATAGAGTAAATACACACCATAACCTTCCGGTTCAATAGGTGGAAATAACGAAACTAAGTCGCCAGAACTTAAACCGTCTTTAAATAGAAAATGAGGCCCCTGCATCACACCGACATCGCTACGACAAAGATCCACCAGCGCCTGACCATCATCAACCACTAAATAGTTTTTGGGATCTAGTTTTTCGGTCTCCCCATCCACTTCAGCCAAAATAGGCATTAACTTACCCGTCTGCTTAAAGCGAAAGCGTATCCATCGATGATTATCAAAATCCTGAAAACTATCGATTGGTCCGAACTTCATAAGGTAGTTTCTTGATGCACAAGTAAGAAAGTCCATAGGGCTCAATTTGTGCAATACCATACGGCTATCAGATACCGTACCTGTTCGGATCGATAGGTCGATTCCCCGTTCGATAATATCGACATATTCATCGGAGAAACTCAATTGCAGGCTAATATCTGGATACTGTTTGGTAAATTTAGAAAGTAATGGAACAATATATAAACGCCCGTAAGCGACCGGTAAATTTACCTTTAAAATACCCGTTGCAGACTCATTACCCGATTTAAGACGCTGCTCGCACTCATCCAGATCTATGAGTAACGCTCTCACCGTCTCTAGGTATTCCTTTCCCGCATCAGTAATGGTTAGCTTTCGGGTAGAACGATAAAACAGTGTATAAGCTAACTGCTTTTCTAATCGGCTTATCGCTTTACTCACTGTAGATGCATCAGTACCAAGCACCGCTGCGGCAGCAGCAAATGATCCTTTCTCGCATACAGTAATAAACGTTTTTAAGACATTGAACTTATCCATTGATGAAGAATATTCACCAATGAAATTCTGATCAAGATATTTTTCACTTATTACACCAGCTTTAAAATGGTCGCAATCAACTTTCCGGAGATTAAAAATGAGAAAGCAATTTGTACGCCTAGCAGCAACTCTGGCTTTACTGCTCTTCAGCCAACTGTCATTCGCCGAGAGTAAGAAGATCGGCATCCTTGTCTTTGATGGTGTTCTAACATCCGATGTAACAGCACCATTAGAAGTTTTTGGCGTCGCCAGTAGAAAAACATGGTTCAGTGACTACACACCTATCGTTATAAATGTGGCAAATAAGTCCTCCATGACAACTGAAGAAGGCCTAAGCTTAAACAGCCCCTATTGGATCGGTAATGCGCCTGAACTCGATGTTCTAATCGTACCATCTAGTTACGACATGGACCCGCTGATCGAAAACATCCAATTAATCCAATTCATTAAAAACACTGCTAAAAACGCCGAATGGATGGCGAGTAACTGCTCCGGTTCTTTCTTACTTGGTAAGGCAGGCCTGTTGGATGGATTAAAGGCCACTACTTGGGCAGGAGGTGAAAAGGATCTTGCTCGCACCTTTCCAAGCGTAAAAGTCCAATATGACCAGAATGTGGTTATTGACGGTAATGTAATTACGTCCAATGGAAGCTTAGTTAGCTATCAAGCAGCGCTAGTGCTTCTGAGTAAATTAGCATCGGCCTCTAAAGCCAATGAAGTAGCAAAGGCACTACAATACACACGCTTTTCGACTAAGAAATTTATTTTGTAATTAACCCAGGCTCAGCAAATCTATTTGCTGAGCCTTGCATCATTTAATGTATAAACAAAAAAATATTACTCACACGACACTGTACGAGTAGAAGCCCACTCTCTTAGATAATCAATCTTTTCAGACATCACTACGGACAGAGGCTGAGTCTTTCGCAACTCTGCATGCAGAAGAGCTTGATCAAGCTCAACATTCTGGGCATGAGCGGTATAAAAAGCAGAGATAACAGCCTGCTCAATTTCAGCACCCGAAAAACCAACGCTTTCTTCGATCAAACGCTTAAAATCAAAATTGCTTACATCGACTCCTTGACGTTTCAAATGAATATCAAAGATTTTAAAACGAATATCGTCATTAGGGAGATCGACAAAGAAGATCTCATCAAAACGCCCTTTTCGTACAAGCTCTGGTGGCAAGGCTTCAATATCATTCGCCGTAGCTACGATAAATACAGGCGCATCTTTCTCGGCCATCCACGTCAACAAGGTACCCAGCATACGTGTCGCAGGTCCGCCCTCATCACTGCCTGATGAGATCCCTTTTTCAATCTCATCTAGCCATAGAACACAGGGCGCCATAACCTCTGCAGTTTGTAGGGCTTCACGAAGATTTCGCTCAGTCTCACCGTAAAATTTGTTATAAAGGGCACCGAAATCAAGACGTAATAACGGCGCATGCCAACTACCTGCAACCGCTTTAGCCGCAAGGCTTTTACCACAACCTTGTACGCCCAATAACAGCATCCCTTTAGGTGCGGGTAAATTACTAACGCCACTATCACGATTAAAAAATGGTTTTCGCTCATTTAACCAATTTTTTAGTCCGTTAAAACCGGCTATATCAGAGAACTGTGCAGTGTCATATTCGAAATGCATATTTCCCTGCTCACTTAATAGCTGATACTTCGTTTCGTTAATTGCAGGGATATCACTGGCGGTGATCGCACCATCATCAAAAATGGCATTTCTTGCTAATCGCCGAACATCAGATCTGGTTAAACCCGTTAAGTTTCTAACCAAAAGTTGCAGGTTTTCAGAACTCGCCTGCACTTTAGAGCCTGAGCTTGCTAACCAACTCTGCGCTTCCTCTCGGACAATCTTTTCTATCTCCCTACGTTCAGGTAGAGCGATATCTAATTTGGCGCTAAGTTTCATAATCTCAACTGGCACTTCCAACGCGTGGCTAAGCAAGATTAACGTATGGCCCAGTTCATGAAACTTGAGCGCAATATCCTTCAATAAACGTACGTGCATAGGCTCATCCAAAAACGGATGCAGATCTGCCAATACATAAACACCAGGGGTAGAAACTGATTTAATATGCGCTAGGGCTTCGGTCGGTTGCGAGAATAACTTTTGCGGCGGGAGATCACGATCAATCCGCTGAATTCCATCGGTCAAAGTCCACTTGAATAGCGGCCTTTCATACACAGGCTTAAGTGATAACAGCATATCAACAACCTGATTTTCCTCAGTACTTTCGATGACGATTAGAGGGATCTCAGATTTGATTAAGACTTCCAGTTGATGCTGTACCATGCCTAAACTCCTTTTAAACTAAAGGAGTTACTCTATTATATCTGTAAGTATCTATGCAAAGTAAATCAAATAGTTAACTCGGGCATTTGACCTGTTGACTGAAACAGAGGATCCAAGCCTAATTGCTGTAATAAAGAAAAGGAATTCCAATGAAACTACTTACTTTAATAATATGGCTAGGCAGCATAGCTATATACCTTGCGAGTGGCACTCTAGGGCTTCGCGATTATATAACCATTGCCATACCTGCAGCCTTTCTACTCTTATCTTTTATCTTGGTAGAACAGTTCAAAGCGATGTTCAGATGGTTTCATCATTTGATCGTAATTCAAATTTTGGTTTGGTACCTATATTCGATGTACTTGCATATGCCAAGAATGGAAGGCAACTTCATAGAACAATACCTTTCATACTCACAGATTTACCTAACTGCTAATTGGTACATTGGTTTTATGATGTTTTTTGGACTAATTTCGATACCGCAAACCAAGAAGACCAAGCAAGCCATTCTCCACCCAACAATTGAATGCGCAATACCTGAAGAATCATTAGGCAAAAAATAAGGCGGTTAAACCGCCTTATTAGACTATTAAGAACTTATAACTTAACGTTCTTTAGGAAACCGAAGCCACATCAGAGATCACCTGGCGGATCCAACGGTGAGCTGCATTATGTTGCAGCAAAGGGCTCCACGCCATTTTGAACTCAAATTCCGGAATATCAAAAGGCGGTTTTTTCACTACTAGCCTTGGGTTTTCTGATTGGATAGCAGCCGCACGACTCGGAATAGTTGCAATAAGCCCACGCTGAGATGCAAGCAATGCGGCTGATTGATAGTGTCGGGTAAATACCGAGATATGGCGCTTATAGCCAATTGAGTCTAATGCCTCATCCACCCAACCGAGCCGCTTGGTATCCTCAGGCGTGATACCCATACCTGCTCCCATGCCGGTTTTACTCACCCAAACATGATTTGCCCTAATATAAGTTTCCAAACAGTAATCATGGGAAATGGGATTATCTACGGCAAACAAACACGAAAACGAATCTTTCCATAAAGTCTTTTGGTGGAAGGATTGTGGCATAGTATCAAAACGGTTGATGACCAGATCGACCAAGCCCTGCTCCACTTCAAGAAAGCTCATATCACTCGGCGTCAAGATATCAAGGACAACATCAGGCGCTTCACGGTTCAAACGCTTTAATAATCGAGGTAAAAGTGTTGCCTCACCATAGTCACTGGTCATTATACGAAAGACCCGGTCACTGGATTTAGCATCAAACTCTGTTGTAGGTTCTATAACCTGTTCTACCGATGCAAGGATCTGTCTAAGCAGTGGCTGCAATGATTGAGCACGCTCAGTAGGCACCATTCCTTCACTGGTTCGAACCAAAAGCGGGTCACCAAAAGTTTCACGCAACCGCCGCAAACCGTTACTCATAGCGGGCTGTGTAATCCCAAGCAAGCTGGCGGATCGAGTCACATTACGCTCCCGCAGCAAAATATCAAGATACACCAAAAGGTTAAGGTCGATTTTATCCAGATTCATATCAATGCCGTAATCATGCGTGTTTCAGTAATAATACCATAGACCTATTCACAGGATAAATACTGCAAATAACAGGCATTTATTTCAATTATAGGGTTAACCGCACTAGAATCGATTGCGAAACTTTTAAGAGTTAGCCGAAAAATGGCTAGCAACTAATATAGAAGGAATGACCATGTCATCACTGAACAAAGACATCGAAAGCATTGCAGGTCTTAAAGCTGAAGCTGGTAGCCCTTGGGATGCAATCAACCCAGAATCTGCTGCACGCATGCGCGCTCAGAACAAATTCAAAACTGGCCTAGATATCGCTAAGTACACTGCTGGTATCATGCGTCGCGACATGGCTGAGTTCGACAAAGACAAAACTAAGTACACTCAGTCTCTAGGCTGCTGGCACGGTTTTGTTGGTCAGCAGAAGCTGATCTCTATCAAGAAGCACTTCGGTTCTACTGAACGTCGTTACCTATACCTATCTGGTTGGATGGTTGCTGCTCTACGTTCTGACTTCGGTCCTCTTCCAGACCAGTCTATGCACGAGAAAACTTCTGTAGCTTCTCTTGTTAACGAACTTTACACATTCCTTCGTCAAGCTGACGCTCGTGAACTAGGCGGTCTATTCCGTGCACTAGACAAAGCACGTGAAGCTGGTGATGCTGCTCTAGAAGCTGACATCCAGTCTCAGATCGACAACCACGAAACTCACGTAGTGCCAATCGTTGCTGACATCGATGCTGGTTTCGGTAACGCTGAAGCGACTTACCTAATGGCTAAGCAGATGATCGAAGCAGGCGCATGCTGCCTACAGATCGAAAACCAGGTTGCTGACGAGAAGCAGTGTGGTCACCAGGACGGTAAAGTAACTGTTCCTCACGCTGACTTCCACGCTAAACTACGTGCTCTACGTTACGCTTTCCTTGAGCTAGGTGTAGATGACGGTGTTATCGTTGCTCGTACTGACTCTGAAGGTGCTGGCCTAACTAAAGAAATCGCTGTAGTTAAAGAACCAGGCGACCAAGGCGACGTTTACAACTCTTACCTAGACGTTGAAGAAGTTGCTCCAGAAGATACTGCTGAAGGCGACGTACTAATCAGCCGTAACGGCAAGCTAGTTCGTCCTAAGCGTCTACCTTCTGGTCTATACCAGTTCCGCGCAGGTACTGGCCACGAGCGTTGCGTATTCGATTGTATCGAAGCTATCAATGCTGGTGCTGACCTTCTTTGGATCGAGACTGCTGTACCAACAGTTCACGAAATTAAAGGCATGATGGACGACGTTCGCAAGGTTCACCCAAATGCGAAACTAGTTTACAACAACTCTCCATCTTTCAACTGGACTCTAAACTTCCGTCAGCAGACTTACGATGCATGGGCTGCTGAAGGTAAAGACGTTTCTGGTTACGACCGCGACAACCTAATGTCTGCTGATTACGACGGTTCTGAACTGTCTGACGCTGCTGACGCTCGCGTTCAAACTTTCCAGGCTGATACTGCTCGCGAAGCGAACGTATTCCACCACCTAATCACTCTGCCTACTTACCACACGACTGCACTGTCTGTTGATAACTTGGCTAAAGAATACTTCGGTGAGAAGGCTATGCTTGGTTACGTTGAAGGCGTACAGCGTAAAGAGATCCGTCAGACTATCGCATGTGTTAAGCACCAAAACATGTCTGGTTCTGACATCGGCGACGACCACAAAGAATACTTTGCTGGTGAGAACGCTCTAAAAGCTGGCGGCGCGAAAAACACGTCTAACCAGTTTAACTAAGCAATACTAGCTAAGGCGCATGCTCTAGCTTGCTAGGGCATCTACCTTGCATAGAAAGGCGGCCCCTTTTTAAGGTGTCGCCTTTTTTATACCTGCTACAAATACTTAGAAAGTTACAAAGGATTCAATTTAAGTTTTAGGATAGAATCCCTACTGCTTTCAACTGCAAACTGATTAAGTGATTTTGATTATGACTACACCTACTTTTCTTAAAGACGCTAAAGAACTGTTAACTGAACAGGGTTTTGCCACTAGCAACACTTGGTACCATGGCACATCTTCCGCGCTGGTCGAATCAATCAAAGATCAGGGGTTAAATCGTTCTGGCGACAAGGCGCTTAAACAAGCGGCTAAACAAACAATGGCTACAATCGGTAATAGCTATACCGAAACCATCGAGCCTGTATTCCTAACACAAAGCAAAGAGTTAGCTTACTTTTGGGCTGAACAAACTGTTAGAAACCGCTCCGTACGTATCGAAGGCGATGAAGAAGCTGTTGTTTTTGAAGTGACGCTTTCAGATGATCTAAACAGCCGAGTAAAAACCGATGTAGGCGCAGCGAGTCTATTAATGGTAAAAGAAGGCGAAGCTTATTTGGCACATCTAGCCGGCATCTATGAAGAGTGCGGCCTAGAAGCACCAGAAATTGATCTAAAAAGCGCTGATCGAATGGATTACCTAAACAAACTAGGTATGGCTTATTACGATTACGACATCGATAAAGATTCTGTGAATTTGCTAAGCGAGTGATCCCATCACCCTAGCCTCACACATATAAAAAGGACGCTATTGCGTCCTTTTTATTGTAAGAAATACAAAACTATTTAGTTTCATCTTCCTGTAGCTCGCAACTACTCTCCAAAACTTCAACCCTTTTTCGAGCCGCTTCTAAATTCATTTGATCAAGCATAGCTTGAAAGGATTGCTGACTTGTTTCTTTATTCAATGCTATAAATTGGTACATCAATAAACCGTTTAAACCAAGAGAACAGACGAAAACAATTGCAAGCACTATGGCTGCATCTAAATGCAGCGGTATTTTTCGCTTAAGATCCAATCTATTTTTCCTTAATTTTCTGAATTCATGATAAGCAATTTACCCATTCTATATTCAAGCAAATAGAAAAGACCACTGCTAATTACACAATGCTTGCCATGGGCAATAACAACCGAAAAAGGCTCGGTGAGTAATTGCCACTTCATATGCCGCTTACAAACCAAACCGGCAACCCCATACCCATAGCCTTCGATTTTTTTCACATCTGGAACTTACAACTCACTGATAAATAATTGTTTATCAAATCTGGCATTAGCTTTGCTGAACTCTTACTGCTAAGAACTGATTTGGAGCCAATCATGCACGCCGTTACACAGACACCAAAGCGCCTAAACACACTTGAACAGATCCCTGTTCATGAGCAGATTCAAAAGCATGTAAAGGCACTCGAAGAGGCTCCGAGCATTTCCAGCATCGATCAGTTTTACCTAGATATGCTGGAACAGTTTCTTCCAGCCAATCAGAAAGCTCGTTATCTAAAGCTACTTAAAAAAGAGATCGTCGCTGTTTTTAGAATCGACCAGATTATGGCTGCAGTGCTATATAGCGATTCCACTATTGAGTCCTTTTCGCATCAAGCAACCGAGCATATTAACTCGCTCAGAGCAGGCCCATTATCTGTCAGCCGTATTAGTTACATATTGCACAAAGAATTTTCTGATCGAGTGTCTGTCGACTACTTCTGCAAAGACAACCCAACCTACCACGATCTAAAACTGGGTTACTTATATTCAGAGGAAGATCTAAAGGCAGGATTTACTGCAGACGAAACCTCTACAGAAGAACTCATGTGTGACTGGCTACAGAGTTATCAGCAGTGGATGCATGACTATCTATATTTCAACCTTGCACAGATAACCAAAGAAACTGATAGATTACCTCCTAAAACGCTATCTCTACTGCAGAACTATAGCGCCGAAGAGAAAGAGCAATTACAAGCACTGCTTTAGCATATCTAAAAACACATTCTTGTCAGTTAATGGTCTGTGCTATAGATTGAGCTTTTCTCACCTTCAAGAGCACAGCCTTTATGGAATATGTACTACCCATTTTAATATTCGCCATCGTTTTATTTCTCTACACTAGTCGCCAAAATAATTTAAAACTCGCAGAAGCCAATAAGAAAGCTGGCGAAGAATTTTTAGCTGAAAACAAAAACGATCCGGACGTTACCCAAACAAGCTCTGGTTTACAGTTTAAGGTTATCGAAAAGGCTGATGGAACATCCAAGCCCAGCGCCACATCCACAGTAAAAGTTCATTATCACGGTACATTGATAGACGGCACAGTGTTTGACAGCTCTGTCGATCGTGGAGAGCCTATTGAGTTTGGTCTCACTCAAGTCATTAAAGGTTGGACAGAAGGCTTACAATTGATGGCAACGGGCGACAAATACCGTTTCTATATTCCATCAAATCTGGCCTACGGGAATGGATCTGCAGGCGTGATTACACCTGGCTCCGTGCTTATATTTGATGTAGAACTGTTAGATTTCAACTAAAGCCCATTTCCTTAAATTCGTTTTGGACTACTACATTCTATTTAAAGTAAAGGCCAATAATCAGAATCGTCATGAATAACACAGTGCCTATAGCGAATAATATAATTGAGATATAGGTTTACTGGGCGCGTTTCCTTAGCAACACGAGGGCAACCATAGCCCTCCTCTTCAACTACATTTGCAGTCTGCACAAGCTTTGGGTTCTGTATTAATATTGTCGCCCCTTCTCCGCTTTGTGCAGGGTCAGGCGATTCAATTGTGCCGATATAGTCATGCTCATGACCTTGAAAGGCATCGTTCTGTAACGATCCAATCTGGTCGCCGTTATTTCCTTTCTCTCTACTGGTTATTCTTTCATTTGCATCAGGGTCATTACCGCTTCCCCCATCAACACCTCGGATAAAGCGCCCTCTCAGATCAGGTAAATAAAATTGCTCACCATCACCACCATACGCGGTACCTATGATGTCGAATAACTCCCAGCATTCTTTGCTAGAAACCGCGCTACCATCGCAAAAGAGCCAGCCTGCTTTTGCTAAGTTTGATTGGGTAAGTTCAAGATTAAAGCCTTCCGCTTGATCCGTTTTTGCAAGAGGGCCCGCATAAGGTATCACCGCACCTACCGGAAAAAAGTCGCAATATAGCACTTATTTTTCCTCCTTGTTTGGTTCGGCAATGTCCAACTCAACAGGCACACAGCTGGACGTTACAGATTGCGGCAACATCGGTCCTTGCTGTAAATACAACATTGAAGTTGGTAAGCGCACCGACCAAAACTCTGTTTTATCTAACGGTAGTATTTCAGCTTTTCCTGAACACTCCCCTTTAAATTCTGGCCCTAAAATCTCTTCTATAATCAACAAGGTAGATTCGGTAACAGGCGTCCGAGATCTATCACCTACCCAAGGCGCAGGGAACTGCAAATCAAACAGTAACGAAGTCTCACACCCAGGTTGCACAGGCAGCAACAGATCAGCAGCAGGGGTAGACAAAAAGCGCTTAAACACGCAGTCCGGATCTAACTGACATTGACGAGCTAGGTTTGTTGAAGCAACTCCATCCAAATTAGGATCTGATACATTTAACAATCTTGATTCATACGTCCAGCTCATATCTTGCCAGCTACCTAAGGACTCAAATGGCTCATAGCTACCTGGCTGAGGCGCTAAAATATCCAAACTCTTTTGTATCAAAATATCTCGCTGAATCTCTATGTGCCGGCCAGTGCTAGCAAACTTGATTCTCTCCGCAACAGCCTCGTTATACTTCCTTATCGCTTCCCTGTACGCTGTTAATAAACGATCATACGTTTTAATTTGCCACTCAACTAATAGAGGATCATCTGTATCACTAATCCCGCGTTTGCAACTCACCTCGATAGTTACACACAGCAATGGCGCTGAAGACATAACTGTTACTGGAACCGTCCCCTGAAAATCTTTAATTTTTGTAAGATCCACTGTCTTCAACACCGCCGTTGGTACCGTTGCAGGTGTCACTTCGGCATCACCAACACTGGTTGCACTCGATGTTTTAGGCGCTATTACCGTTAATTTATTCGCTTTAGTTACGTCTTCAGAATAGATAATATCTTGCCCCGCAATTGAACAAACAAGATTGTACTGACTATCAGCCATTGCAGTGGTAACCTGCCCAGCATCCCCTCTATAACCTTTAGGGATAACTAATAAAGAAAGATCGCCAACAACTATTCGATTAATTGTTACCACCACCGTTTCGGTATCTGCAGGGGGAGCTTCCGGATCACATATCCCATATTGGGCAGCTGCGGCTTGATAGTTGGACGATTTAATATCCTTATAGCTATTAATATCACTCGCCTCGAGTTTCGCGGGTTTAACTAAAGGTAGCTCTGGCGCATTTAGCAGGCTATCAACCCAATCTTTTGCTGGCTCATCAACTGTAATAGCTAGAATCAACCTACGCCCAAGATCATCCAGATCAATCTGAACTGATTTATCGATCCACCGATAAATCCCAACCAAGCGCTGCCGGGCTGTATTATCAATCCGATTACTTTGCTTTCGTTCGCATAATTCTTTCCAAACTTTACTGCGCTGCGAAGTCACCTTTTCCCCTAAATGCCTTGCAGCTTTTTCTGTAATCGTTTGCACTAAACGTGAATTATCCCGACCTGACCAACCGGTATCCGCATCACCCGCACTCCAGGAGCCCGACAACATTTGATTTAGATTTTTATATGAGGGCACTACATTACTCATATTTCTGGCTCCAGCGTCTGCAGCCATCACTTCGTGTAGCGCTTCTGTTAATTCACTGTTAGCCGATGTATGCTGACGATTATCCTGCTCATAATGATGCTCCCCTCCTAGAACAGCGCTCTCGTCCTCATGCGTTACTCTCGTTTCTTGACTCTCTTGACGCTCACAAGGCATTACATTTACAACTTCAGCAAGCTCTCCAGGTAAATAACCCTTAAGTTGTTGCCTGGCACGCTTTAACGTACCTACACCGAGTAACTCCCATGTACCAGCCTTACTTTTATGCTGCTGACCAAGCTCATCTGTAGCAACTGCATCAGGTATAGAAATAGTGGAGTTCAGAGCTAAATTGCGTTGCAACTGATACTCAAGGCTAACCAATTTTCCATTTAATAATTTAAGAAAATGAGCAATGCGTAAGGAATCCACCAATTGTTCAGATAGTTGCTGATCCGATTGCCCCCCAACTAAAGTAAGTACAAATAGGCTTTGCCATATATTTGCTTCTGCAGTAGTCCAAGTAGCACTAGTTAAAAATGAATCTACGGACTCCCCTAGCAAACCTTCAACACAAGCCTCTATATCTTCTTGGCTTTGCTGTCCATTAAGGTTTGCTATCAACTTATGCCGTATCTGTGGTAATTGATTTGCAGGCGGATCTAGGTCTTTTACATCTTTCACAAAAGAAGAACCTGAACGGAATGTCGTAGCCGTTTTTTTCTTCGCCTCTGTGGTATCGCTCTGCTCTAGATCGTTATACAAAGTTAATGAGGTTGGATCTGTTAATCGTACAAAGCGTAATACACCATCTTTAATCTCATTACTTGTTGGCGGGTGTAACCAAATAAAAGGAAGTAAGTCAGTGCTGTTATGCGGGGCCTCAATGACTGGTATATAGTCATCTGAATCAGCCTCCTCTTCTTGCTCTAAATACCACTCCCCTATAGGCCCATTAAAGAATTCATTATATGTAAGAGGAAGGTTACATATGAGCTCAGCTTTATCCCCTTCATTTTGTAATATCAGGGTTACCTCTATAGAAGATAGCTCTACCGATGCAGAGCGAGACAATGGTGATTGGAAGCCTAATTCTATATGATGAGATTCATTCTGGTTTCCACCTGATATCGTACTTGAGACTGCATATCCACTTACATCTGTCTTCCAGGAGATCTCAACAAGCACACCATCACGGGCTATTTTTGTCCAATACCCCATACGGCCTTGAGTCACTTCGATCACATCAGTAGCAACCATGATATATCCCTATAATTTAACTCATTCCTCTTACCAGCCCACTAGAGCAAGGATTAAGCCAAGCTTAGAACATAAGATGGGCGGCGAAGATCATTCCCCAGCCCCATTCCACTAACACTTAACTCAACCTTGCTATCAACAACTGGAACTAAGCTGGCATTGTTGACCCATCTACATGAGGCTTCAATTCAGCAAGAAATTCCTTCTCACTATATTCAGGCTTATCCAGATAGCTTGGCGCTGGAGAGATTGGTAAAATGATTGATTCACCTTCTCCTTCAGGCTGTAACAATAAGGCCATGACATACATCGAAGCTATACGAACTACTGCACAAGAATACTCCCCTTCTTTTTTTAGTTTTTCAGCAGAACGTACTGCATTCTCAAAACCTTTTACAAAGGGGCCTTCATTAAGCATTCGAAAAGCTGTTAAACTATCATCTTGAGCGCAATCGACTTCTGCAGAGGCCACAACATTCAGCCCTTCAGAGAGTAAACAGCGAGAAACGCTATTAGAACCTTCTAGAGAAAACCGCCCCGCCTTAATGTCATCCAAAGCCACATCGTACACCGGGTGATGTGCTCCAATTTGCACCGTATTTGGGTCAATACTTCGAAATGGTGTAGCAGTATTCTTATCTTTATTGATATCCACAAGCGCCTGACGGATAACCTTTTCGGCATTTGTAGGTCCCTGGCTAAACTTAACTTTTAACATAATATTTATCCCGGATATTAGTTAGTTGTATAGCTATGAGTCCAATCCCCACCGCCATGATAGCTCGCAGGGAATCCGTTATAAGGCATAACAGAGATTCCATACCAAGGGTCTTTGATAACAATGGTATTCGGCGTAGAAATTGTGTTGTAACCATCAATGACAACAAAGTGACCGCCCCCGCCCGTCCAACCAATACGAACGCCCAGAGGATGACCGTTATCAATTTGTGCAGATACTTCATTCATAGAGAAGGATCTATGCACAAATTGATTTAAATGCCCCACGTGCTCCAAAGCTCTATCTAAATAATAAGGCTTATCACAGGTCGCTGAAGTTCCATCTATACAACAAGTTTTAGTATTAAAAGCCCAATTAGCCAACTCACATTGCGTACCATTAAACGATGCATCGTAGAACAATGCGGTACTAACAGATACAGCAGCCCAGCACCAATTACTTTGCTCCTGACGCTGCATAGTCATATTCAGATGACGAGAATTACCAACAAACGCAACCTCCGCGTCACTCCATGTCGAAATATGATCTAGAACAGAAGTCGTTTCACCTTCTTTTGTATCACTGCTACTGACCGTTAACTGTCCAAGTAACTGCCCTACATCACAACTTATGGACGCATTTGGATCAGTTATCTTCTTACTCACAGTTGTATTACTTGTCGTATTTGGAGGAAGGCTAGAAACAATTGCTGAAACAACCCATGGCTTATTTGCCTCATCAGTTGGATGCTGTACCGAACCACCAGCAGGTACAGTCAACTTAATTATCTTGTTATCTCCTTCTTCAATCTTGTATGTCACCGTCGCTAAAGAGGACGGAACATTATTTTTTAGCGTAATTTTTGTTGAATTCACCATGTTAATCATCCTTTGATTAATATGGGCTCACTCTTTCAATCACTGCATGGCGACTTAAACCTGTTAGATGAGGTGCTTCCAGACCACGTATTGGCACAGTGTTAATAATTACGTCTGCGCACCAATCAAGCAGTGGAAAAGGCTCTGTAGTAACATCATTAACTACTACAACCATATATATGTCATTTAAATTCAACTCTTCACGACCACCACTGGGAACAATTGTGGACCATGAAAACGGGCTACTCTTAAACGCCAAATCAAATCGCACATCCGAAAAACTATGGTTTATCAGCTCCATACAGTTATTGTGAATCCGTGCTTCTTGTCCAAGCTTGAAACGAAGTGCTCCAGCTTGGGCAAACATACTGGCAACTATTTGTTGAGATCCTACTAACAAGCTAGTACTTGCCGTATAGGTAACGTGAGTGCAAGGATCGGTAGTGTCTGCGAGCACATCTACCATACGTTTACGAATATCAGGAATAGATAAACGCCCTTTAGATATAAGCCAGCTATCCCACACCAATTGAGACTTGAGAAAAAAACGTACTCGAGCCTCATACTCACTTGCATTTACCACACACAGATTGCTTGATTGATTATGTAAGCTCATGAGAGAAACAGATCAAAGTACACCCAAACTGTTTTTCACTGGTTTGGGTGCAATCTTTTCTTACTTACTTACTAGTCGGAAATAACCAGACTCAAGATTTGAATCGTTGGTTGTAGCAGTTATAACAGCATCAGCATTTGTTGTTACTAAGGTAGATGTTGTAACACCATCGATTACCGCATGAATGCTGAATGTTTCGCTAATATCTACCGTTTCAACATGATATGAGTCATTAACAACTACATTTTGTAACGGCTTGCCATCTTTTGTGATGGTAAACGTTACTGGATTATGACATGTCTTTTGAAAGGACAATTGATCAGCCACATTGCTTGGGGATTCCTGAACATCAAATTCATAAGTTCCCTGAGATTCCACCTGTAATACCTGAGCTAGAAAACCCATGCTGCCACTAACTTCAATTGGCGCTGAAGTATAGGTATTTCCATCTATCAATGTAGTAGCAACCACTTCATAAGTTTCATCTGTAGGTACATTTAACTTTGCTCCCGGCTCTATGCCTGGCAACAAACTTAGAATTTGAGTGCCTTTTTTAACAACATACTGTGCAACAAAATCAGTGGAGTTACGTAATGTAATGCTCATAGATAATTCCTTTTAATACTTTTTCTTAGGGAGGAATATTGATCCACTAGCCTAAGGGGATTTTAAGACACCTCTGTATAAGAGGTAATTTATGTACCAATAACCTCATCGCATCGATCATTGATGTTTACTAAGCTCACATACCACCGAAACATTGTCCTGAAATAATCTTAAAAACGTCTTAAATTTCCTTAAAAGAAAGCGAAAAATAACTATTACCGAGCTTTCTTATTAAATTTAAAATGGTAATTTATTATGTATTACAATTAGTTAGCTTTAAGCATTGCTCTGCACCCTACTAAAGCAAATAACTTCAAAGCTTAATTGCAAAAGGAGTAGATAAAAGGCTTCTGAATAACCGTCTTAATGGAAAACACAGATAACAAGGAGCGTTATGGAGCATTACTACAAGTTTTACAATTATGAGGTTCACCCTCAAAAGCGAAGCCTTTATATCAACAACAAGTTAGTACCTCTTGGATCTCGGGCTTTTGATGTTTTACTAGCCTTAATTGAACGAAATGATCGCATTGTCACTAAACAAGAACTGCTCGAGCTCGTTTGGCCTGATTTATATGTAGAAGAAAACAACCTTCAGGTGCAGGTTTCCACGCTAAGAAAAGTTCTTAAACATAAAGTTCTTACTACAATTCCAGGGCAAGGATATCGCTTTGTATCTGAGCTAGAAATCATTACGCCTGCCCACCAAAAATCTCTTACTCAAGATGATTCTAACTACCGGCTCAACACTCTCCCTATAGCATCTCGAAACATGATTGGTCGAGAAAAGGAGCTAAACGACTTAGTCCGTCTCATTAAAAAGCACAATTTAGTTTCCATAACAGGGGCAACAGGTATAGGAAAAAGCACTCTAGCCTACTTTGCCGCTCATAATCAGTTCACTTCAGACCAACAAACTACTTGGGTTGACCTAGCAAACGTACAAAACCAAGAAGAGATTCAACGAAAAATCCTTACTAGTTTGAACATTAAACAAGTAGCCCATCAAAATCTCTCCGTTACCAAATTCCTAACCAGTTTATCCAAAACAAACCTATATCTGTTTCTAGATAATATCGATAACCTAATCGAGCCGATCACTCAAATAGCATGGGCTATCAACACAGAAAGGCCCAATATACATCTAATAATAACAAGCCAAACTCCCTTGAAAATCGAAGGGGAAAGACTATTTAAATTAAGCGGTTTATCTACACCTAAGACAGGAACTTCAATCTCTAAAGTACAAACTTATGGCTCTATACGGTTATTAATAGATCAAGCCCAAGCTTTTGATAGAAGTTTTCGCATCACTCAAGACAACATCCACGACATTATTTCTCTCTGCCAAAAACTTGAAGGAATGCCTTTAACAATAAAACTTGCAGCAGCTCGATTACCTTTACTAGGCCCTAAGGGCATCCTTAATCGACTAGATGAGCATCTCAGTATGTTCGGAAATTTCATTCCTGGATTAAACTCCTTCCCACAAAAATCACTACTTGAATCACTCGAATCTAGTTATCAGCAACTTAACTGGACAGAACAAAAGGTTCTTATAAGGTGTAGCCTTTTCAAAAAAGAATTCAGCCTCGAACAAGCTATCCTATTATGCACTGACCAAGATACGGACAAATGGAATGTAATTAATGCTTTAGAAGGATTAGTCAGTCGCTCATTTGTCGAGACAGGAAAACAATCTTTTCGCTGTTATATTCCTTCGTATGCTCTCGAATACAGCCGCATAAGATTAAATGAAGAGGAAGATAAAAATGTCGTGTTGGAAAAATTTTCAATTATTTTTTCTAAAACGATGGAGCAAGCCTATGACGCTTATTGGTTGCATTCTGATCAAACCTGGCTAGAAGAATATTCCATAGAACTAAACAATATTCGCCAAGCAATTTCCTGGAGCCTATCTCGCAACTCAGTCATCGCTATCACATTGATTAGTTCAAGCACCCCCCTACTCCTTACTCTAGGATTAAGGTCAGAAGCTATCTCATATTATCGACAAGCAGATAGTATTCTTGGTTTAGACCGCTCTACGCTATCGGATCTGAATTTTGCTACCTATTGGCTTGAACGTTGCAGAGTGTATCAAAGCACTTCGATTATCGAAGCGCATTCATGTGCAGAAAAAGCACTTACTATATTTCAAAAGGTTAATGATAAAAGAGGTATATTCTTAAGCCTAATCCATCTGGCAATTAGCACCCTTTGCCCTCAAAAAATCACACCCATTTGGGAGCGATTATCCTCACTAGAGCTCTCAGAAAATTCCCCAAGAATGATGGCTGAACGAATCTTCGCAGAGATACATCTTCGATATCTTACTCGCGAAATTCAAGAAGTACGGCATTCACTAGAATCTTTACAATTAACAGCAATGTCATCGGGACTTATTCACTTTGAAATATATGCCATTCAGGGGCTAGCAGATCTAAAATTAAACGAGAAAGAATTTCAATCAACATTAAATCACTGCAAGTACTTAAAAAGCCTTGCGTCCACTAATAATGATGCAGAATTACATTCAACAGCTATCGAAGCTGCTACGTGGCTATTATCGAATAAATTAGAAAAAGGCCGTAATGCAATAATTAAGTTTTTAAAGATATCTAAAGAATCCAATTGGGAATGTTTCGAGATATATTCAGATCTATTTCCACTCTTAGCAGTTTTAGAAAACCGCAGTGGATGTGCCGCTCGCTTAATAGGCTACTCTCGTAAAAAAAAGAATTCCAATTTCTGCCCACCATATTTCTGGACCGTTCAAGCACGCAAAAAGACAGATGCGTTATTGGAAAAAATTCTCAGTAAAGAATTAACTAATAAGCTAATAGCTGAGGGAAAAACAATGCATAGAGATGCAGCATATGCGCTGATCGGAAAGCAGATCAAAAATAAGATGAAAAGCAGATGGTCTACTACAATATCCATCAATAAAATTGTTAATTAGAGTAACTTAGTGATATCTGAAAGGGGGGGATATAGGCAGGAAGCCAATAGGCTTCCTGTTACGTATAAACGATTAGATATCGCGTACATCAAATTCAGCTACAGGGCTGACATCTGCTTCGTAATCTACGGAGTCGATGCCAAAACCAAATAGTTTCAAAAACTCATCTTTATACAATTGGTAATCTGTAAGATCGAATAGGTTCTCTGAAGTCACTTGAGGCCAGATCTCGCGGCACGCATTTTGAACTTCTTCTTTAAGCTCCCAGTCATCCATACGGAAACGGTTTGCATCGTCCATTTCAGCTGTATTACCGTATAGACCTGTATCGAATAAACGCTGAACCTGTTCCATACAGCCTTCGTGCAGGTTCTGCTCACGCATTACCTTAAAGCACATTGCCAAGTACAAAGGCATAACCGGAATTGCTGAACTTGCCTGAGTCACAACAGATTTCAAAACACCAATATTCGCTTGGCCGCCTGTTGCGTTAAGCTTGCTATCGATTGCTTTAGCAGCACGATCAAGATCCTGCTTAGCTTTACCTAGTGCACCATCCCAGTAGATTGGCCAAGTGATATCTGAACCGATGTAAGAGTAGGCTACAGATTTACAACCATCAGCTAGCACGCCAGCTTCAGATAGCGCGTCCATCCATAGCTCCCAATCTTCGCCGCCCATTACTGTTACAGTCGCAGCGATCTCTTCTTCAGTCGCTGGTTCAACTTCAGCATTGATGATGACATCTTTATTAGTGTCAATCGCTGTAGATTTGTAAGGCTCACCGATAGGTTTAAGGCAAGAACGGATCACTTCACCAGAATCTGGCATTTTACGAACAGGGGAAGCTAGAGAGTAAACAACTAGATCAACCTGCTTCATCTCTTCCTTAATTAGCGCAATCGTTTTCTCTTTGGCTTCGTGAGAGAAAGCATCGCCATTCAAACTTTTAGAGTAAAGACCAGCCGCCTTAGCTTCTGCATCAAATGCTGCAGAGTTATACCAGCCTGCAGTACCTGTTTTACGCTCAGTACCTGGCTTTTCGAAAAACACACCAATTGTCGCTGCGCCCGAACCAAATGCTGCTGCGATACGGGAAGATAGACCGTAGCCACTGGATGCACCAATTACTAGAACACGCTTAGGGCCATTTTCAATAGCGCCCTTCTTCTGAGTGTATTCGATTTGCTCACGCACATTGGCTGCACAGCCAGTTGGGTGAGTAGTAGTACAAATAAAACCGCGAATTTTTGGTTTGATAATCATGGCTAAACGGGTCTCAAATCCATTAGAAAAATTTGGTCTGTAAGATACAGCAATTCATTGCAAGTTGACAGTTTCATGCGGCATCCCTAATTCACAGGCCAAATTTACCGAGATAATTAATTCTTACGAATTGTTACTAACTGATTTTATACATAGGCAGAGATGCTTTCTTTTGGTTATGATGCGCAGATTGCATATTCTATTTAAAGGAACATCCCCATGCAGGAACTACACGGTTACTACCTAGAAGATTTAGAAGTAGGTATGAGCGATAGCTTTGCCAAAACCATTACTGATGCAGACGTGTGCATGTTTGCGGGTATTTCCGGTGATACTAACCCAGTTCACATTAATGATGATTACGCTAAAACAACACCATTTGAAAAGCGTATTGTCCACGGCATGTTTAGTGCTGCGCTAATCTCTACTGTTGCAGGTACTAAGCTTCCAGGGCCGGGTGCTATTTATGTTGATCAACAGATTAAGTTCCGTGCACCTGTATTTATCGGTGATACAGCGAAAGCTACACTAACAGTTGAAGAGATTGATACACGCCGCAGACGCGTAAAGTGCAAAACAGACGTAACTGTAGGCGATAAAGTTGTTGCTACAGGTACAGCAACCTTTATGGTTGATAAGAAAGAAGCTTAATTTCCTCTTCCTATGCGCTAGCTTTATCTAAGCTAGCGCCTCCTACCCCACATTTATCACTCCTTCCTAATTTTCATGATCCTTATCAATAGAATTGATTAAATTCTAGACTTTAGTCGATTGCGATCCTTCTACCCATGAGTAGAATGTGCCAGCAAAAAAATAACAACAAAAATGGACTACCATGAAGAAGATTTTAATTAGCGCCTGCATGCTAGGTGATCGCGTACGCTATGATGGCGGCCATCACTTAATTGACCACCCAACATTGCAGCGTTGGCACAAGGAAGGCCGCTTTGTCCCTATCTGCCCTGAAGTCGCTGGTGGCTTAAGCACACCGCGCCCACCAGCAGAAACTCAGTGCAAATTCCCTATTTTAATCACGACACAAGATGGCAACGACGTTACGCCTGAGTTTTTATCAGGTGCTGAAAGAACCTTAGAAATTGCCAAACGCGAAGGTGTCGCTTGCGCGCTTATGAAGGCTAAAAGTCCTTCTTGCGGCAACAAACGTATCTATGACGGTAATTTTTCCGGCAACCTCGTTGAAGGCTCAGGTGTAGCCGCAGCTGAATTAATGCGTAACGGCATACCTGTATTCAGTGAAAAAGAACTGCCTGAACTCTTTGCTTTTATCGAAGATTCTGAAAGGATGACGGCCTGAAACGAATTAGTTAAGAGGCCTATTGATGGAGCAAGAGATTCAAAACGAGCTAGAAACCATAACTCGTTTAACAAATATGGTCATAGATTTTTTCGTCAATTACAGTTTTCAGGTAATTGGCGCGATCATCATTTTTTTGATCGGTCTGATTGTCGCTCGATCAATAGGTAAGTTCGCTCTTAAGCTATGTGAAAAGAATAGCGTTGATATCACCTTAAGCTTATTTATAGCCAGTACCGTAAAGCTGCTAATCGTAGCGATGGTATTGGTGATTTGTTTAGGTAAATTTGGTATCAGCGTTGCGCCTTTTGTGGCAGCAATCGGTGCCGTATCTCTAAGCGCTGGACTAGCTCTACAAGGCGTGTTCTCCAATTATGGTGCAGGTTTCACCATTATCTTGACCCGCCCTTTTGTCGTCGGTAATACAATTACGATTAACGATATTTCTGGTGTCGTAACAGAGATTAAGCTCGCACATACCCTACTGGCCACAGAAGACGGCGAGATCATTACAATTCCAAACAAGCACATCGTCGGCGAAGTGATCACCAATTCATTCGCTAATAAAGTTGTCGAAGCCTCTGTTGGTATTAGCTACAGTGCAGATCCAGAAGTTGCGATTCAAGTAATCAAACGATCTTTAGCCCAGTTTGATGAACTCTCGCAAGAATCACCGCCACAAGTTGGCATCGAAGCCTTTGCCGATTCTTCTATAAATATTGCTTACCGTTATTGGGTGCCAACAGACCGCTATTTTGAAGTGCAATATCAAGTGAATTTAGCTGTATTTAAAGCACTTCAAACCGCTGATATAGAAATTCCATTCCCTCAACGGGAAGTTACATTGAAAAATGCAGCTGCTGAGTAGTTTTTTCCTTGGCAGCACCACTGCAGCCACCTACAATGTGGCGATTTGAAACGAATTTAAAATTGATTGAGTAAAAGTATGCGCACTAGCCAGTATCTCATATCCACCGTTAAGGAAACGCCATCCGATGCAGAAGTCATCAGCCACCAGTTGATGCTTCGAGCAGGCCTTATTCGTAAAGTTGCTTCAGGTCTTTATAACTGGTTGCCGCTTGGCCTTCGCACGCTTCGCAAAGTTGAGCGTATCGTTCGTGAAGAGATGGACAAATCCGGTGCGATGGAAGTTCTAATGCCAGCAATTCAGCCTGCTGAGCTTTGGGAAGAGTCTGGCCGTTGGGAGCTTTACGGTCCTGAGCTACTGCGCGTTAATGATCGTCACAACCGTGAATTCTGTGTAGGTCCTACGCACGAAGAGGTAATCACTGACCTTATCCGTCGTGAGATCAAAAGCTACAAGCAGCTTCCTGCAAACTTTTACCAGATCCAAACGAAATTCCGTGACGAAATTCGCCCTCGCTTTGGCGTAATGCGCTCCCGTGAATTTATCATGAAAGACGCATACTCTTTCCACGTAGGTCAGGAATCTCTTCAACAGACTTACGATGTAATGCACCAAACTTACACCAACATCTTTAACCGCCTAGGCTTGGATTTCCGTCCTGTACTTGCGGACACAGGTTCAATCGGTGGTGCTACTTCTCACGAGTTCCACGTACTTGCTGACTCTGGTGAAGATGACATCGCATTCTCTAATGTTAGCGATTACGCAGCAAACGTAGAATTAGCTGAAGCACTATCTCCTGAAGGCGATCTAGCAGCGCCATCTGTTGAGATGACGACAGTAGATACGCCAAATGCGAAAACAATTGATGAATTGGTTGAACAGTTTGATCAACCAATTGAGAAAACAGTTAAAACGTTGATCGTTGCAGCATCTGAAGAGTGCGAAGCAGATTTTGTTGCTCTATTGGTTCGTGGTGATCACGAGTTAAACGAAATCAAGGCAGAGAAACTTGCACAAGTTGCTGAGCCACTAGAATTTGCTACAGAAGAGCAGATCCGTGATCTAATCGGTGCAGGCCCTGGTTCCCTTGGCCCTGTTGGCTTAAACATCCCAGTGATTGTTGACCGTACGGTTGCTAAAACATCTGACTTCAGTGCTGGCGCTAACATCGACGGTAAGCATCTATTTGGTATCAACTGGAATCGTGATGTTGATCTACCAGAAGTCGCAGATCTTCGTAACGTTGTTGAAGGTGATCCGAGCCCATGTGGTGAAGGCACTATCGAAATCAAACGCGGTATCGAAGTGGGTCATATCTTCCAGCTTGGTCAGAAATACTCTAAAGCCCTAAGTGCGGAAGTATTGGATCAAAATGGTAAGTCTGTAGTAATGGATATGGGCTGTTACGGTATCGGTGTTACCCGCGTAATTGCAGCTGCGATTGAGCAAAACCACGATGACGGCGGTATTATCTGGCCAGAAGCGATCGCTCCATTCCACGTTGCACTAATTCCGCTTCAATACGATAAGTCTGATGAAGTACGCGAGCTAACTGACAAGCTGTACAATGAACTACAGCAGGCAGGTTACGATGTAATCATGGATGACCGTGATAAGAAGACTAGCCCTGGCGTTAAGTTTGCTGACTCTGACCTTATGGGTATCCCACACCGCGTTGTTATCTCCCCTCGAGGTATCGAAGCGGGTACTTTGGAATACAAAGGCCGTCGCGACGACGAGAAACAAGACGTTGCAGTAGACGGTGTACTACCGCTACTAGCTGAGCGTATTAATCTGTAAGCTTTACTTCAGATTAGAACTTCATAAAAAAACGGGCTTTACGCCCGTTTTTTTATTTATGTTTTTTAACCCTCTTCAGCTGGATACAGCTGCCTGTAATCCTCAAGGGTCGAACCTGCCTGCTGTAGACGCCAAACCAACTCAAACTCAGTGATTTCGCCTTCACAAAATAAGGCATGCAATTCTGCGTACGCATTAGCCAAGAACAACGCTACCGATTCAGGCTGACGGAAATCACCTTGGGTTTCCATCTGAAATTCGAGAATAGGCTTATACCAAGTTTCTGGAAGCTCCCACACTTCACAAGCACGTCTGGTCAGTGCATGAGAATAATCACCTAACAAGTTACTGAAAACTTGCGGATGAGGCTCCTGTTTTTCATCGGCATGTAGCTGAATAAGCTTTTTAAAGATAATCAGCTTACCAACATCGTGAACTAGGCCAACAAAGTAAGCGAGATTTGGATTTCCACCAAGCGCTTCAGAGATCTTTTTAGCATTGTTTGCCACTTCTGAAGAGTGCCCCCACAGTGCCTTTCCAAACGCTTCGAAGTAAAAACTATCTATCTCAAATTTATCAGCCACCAACGAGGATAGAACAACATCTTTTAATCGTTGCTGGCCCAACATGCTTAGCGCATGCTCCAAATCTTTAATCTCCATGCCGGAACCAATAAACATTGGTGAATTGGCAATGGAGATAACTTTACCAGCAAGCGCTGGGTCTTCTTTGATAGCCACTACAATTTTTGATTGAGGTGTATCAGGATCAACCAGGTCACTCATCAACGAAAGCGCGTTTTTGGATAGCTTAGGTATCGACTCTTCGCTTAAGCCGACCATCTCTTCATCTAGCGCAGCGCGCAGCAGCTCTTCCTGCTTGAGTGTTGCCTCTGTCGCAACAGCGCGCACACCCAATAAGTTACTTATAAATGAGAGAGTTAATTCACGTGAATGCTCTACTGATTGCGGGGAAGCGTCTGATTCTGCTGTTTCAGCTACTTGAGGGCCTTCCACTGCAATTGCTGAATCCTGTTTGCTCTTATTCGCTGAGCTGTCCGTACTAAAGCCAAAGATAGATTTTAATTTGGCAAACATAGTCCACTCCAAAGACTGTTAAGACATCAATTGCAGTGTAGTCGATTAACGCACTTCGAAGGTTTGAGGCGCATCAATGTTATCAACTCTTTCACTAATAACTTCAGCGACATTCGCAAGCTCAGGCCCTTGGCTAAGCCAAGCTTCGAGCTGAAGCACAGCCTGCTCTTCACCCGTTGCCATGAGTTCGACCCGTCCATCATTTAAGTTTCTAACCCAACCCTGGACACCTAAAGATAGCGCCTTTTCTTTAGTTGATTGTCTAAACCAAACACCTTGGACTCGGCCACTGACAAATGCATGAATAGATAAATCTGCCACTTTCAAAAACCTAAAAATTTAACCGTTTATTTGTTTTGTAGTGCTAATACTGTTTTCATCTTTGTCAGAAAACAATGATTCTAAAGTCAGAGAAAAAGCCTGCTGCTCCTGTTCTGAAGTTTTCACAAGTTTTTCGTTAAGTACTCTCTCCCACTCCACTAAGCTGCTAGTAGTTACCGGTAAAGGTGTAGGCCAAGGAAGTAGTTGGTTAAGTTGATATAACGTTAAGCTGCCTAGATCACGGCTTAATAGGTATTCACCTTGATCACTGCGCTTAACAATGCCTCCTTCCAACAGAATCTTTAGATAGCTATCCCAACGCCCCTGATCCAAAGCATCCACCTCTTGTAGAAGCTTGTGATCCGAGATTGATTCTCCCTGCTGTTGCGCCTTCCATAAACGATGTAACACCGCCACAACCGAATAGAGATGTGGAAGATCATTAGCCCGCTCAGTAGGCCGATAAACGGTAATACAGCGCGTTAGCTCTGCCCCCATCAAAATAATGACCCAACTGATAAAGATCCAAAGTAAAAATAAAGGTACGGCTGCGAAAGCACCGTAGATCAACTCGTACGATGGGAACTGGGTAACAAACGCGGTGAAACCTCTTTTTGCCGTTTCGAATAACAGAGCTACGCCGATACCGCCTAATAGCGCACTTTTAAAGGGTACTGGGCAGTTTGGCACAGCGACATACATCAAAGTAAAAGCGGTAGCTGACAAGATTGTAGGTAATGCTGACAATAAGCGCGCACGACCCACCGCTTCTGTCGCCTCACTGATAAACGGTAAACTTGCGATATAAGAAGTTAAAACCAAGCCTAAACCGATCAAAATTGGCCCGAGGCTCAAAATAGCCCAATAAAGCAGAAAGCTTGATAGTCCTTTACGAGGCTCATTAACTCGCCAGATACGGTTAAATGCAGCCTCTATATTTTTCATCATCATAATCGATGTGATGGCCAGCAGTGCGATACCTACTGCGGTTAATTTACGTGCTTGAGAAGAGAAATCGTTGAGGTAATCCTGTACTACGGCGCCGGTGGCAGGCACGAAATTATCAAATACCCATCCTTGTAGTTCCTGTCCCACTCCTTGAAAAGACGGAACTGCCGCCAACATCGCGTAAGACACAGTCATCAATGGGACTACAGCAAACAGCGTGGTATAAGTTAATGCCGCCGCATTAAGAATCCCTTGGTTCTGCAGAAACTGTCGAAATAGATAACGAATAAACAGTGTAACGCGGTGATTTAACAGCGAAGCCATTTCCATCCTCATAATAATCAGCTAAGCACTGGCCTAAAATGCAGTTCCTTCATGAAATCTGCAACACAGGCGTATACAATATCGCATAATCCAACACAATGAACGGATCATTTCACCTTGATCCCTTAGTACGGTATAGCACAATGAGTGAAGTAACTATCTATCACAACCCGCGTTGTTCTAAGTCTCGCCAGACTCTAGCACTATTAGAAGAGAACGGTGTAGAGCCACAAGTTCGTAAATATCTTGATGAAGCGCCTTCTGCTGATGAGCTGAAAGTAGTGCTAAGCCAGTTAGGCATTTCTGCTCGCGATCTACTTCGCAAAAAAGAAGCTGAATTCAAAGAAAACGGCTTAGATGATATGTCTCTTTCTGAAGATCAGATCATTGAGATCATGACCAATGTGCCAAAACTAATCGAACGCCCTATCGTTATCAAAGGCGATCAAGCACGAATCGGTCGTCCACCAGAGTCTGTTCTGGAAATCATCTAACATGAGCGCTCCCTACGTCCTCGTTCTGTACTACAGCCGCCACGGTGCCACGCAATCGATGGCTAAACATATTGCCCGTGGTGTAGAACAGTCCGGTATTGAAGCTCGTCTTCGCACAGTACCTGAAGTTTCAACGATTGCTGAAGCAACAGAACCTTCAATTCCTGATCAAGGCGCGCTTTACTGCTCCGAACAGGATTTAGCCAACTGTGCTGGTTTAGCGTTAGGGAGCCCGACTCGTTTTGGAAATATGGCATCGCCATTAAAGTACTTTATCGATAGCACTAGCAGCTTATGGATGTCAGGTGCGCTGATTGATAAGCCTGCTGCTGTGTTTAGCTCCAGTTCTAGCTTACATGGTGGCCAAGAAACCACTTTGCTTACCATGATGATGCCTTTACTACATCACGGCATGGTCATTGCTGGCTTGCCCTATTCCGAATCTGAGTTATTAAAAACTAAAAGCGGCGGCACTCCTTATGGGCCGACACATGTAGCGGGGCCAGACAATAGCAATGAGCTAGACCCAATCGAAAAGAATTTATGTATTGCCCAAGGTAAGCGCTTGGGTGAACTGGCCCGCCGATTAGCAAACAACGTTTAATTTTAAACGCCTAGTAAAACCACGAGAGTACAAGCAGTTGAAAGCATATATTCCTGATGATCACGATTATCAAAGCAAAGCTAAATTAGGGCGTATCCTTTGTGTAGGAAGCTACCTAGGTTTGCTTGGTTGGTTTACGCTTTGGCACCTTTTCCTTATTCCTGTTCCAACCGGAAAACCTTGGGTTATTTGGCTTATTCATATGGCTCCACTGCTAGCATTTGCAGGGGTGATTATTAAAGGTAATCCTCGTGGACACGCATGGCTTTGCTTCGTACTTCTGCTGCTGTTTATGCAGGCGGTATTAGCTGCGACTAATCCAAATACAGCTATCTATGGCATTGGCTATTCCTTACTTGTAGGTACGCTTTTCACCAGCGCTATGATGTATACACGCTGGCGTGCGCGCTATAACAAACAGCTGGCTCACTGGGCTGAACAAGCTGCAGATAAAGATGAAGCATCTAAGGATAGCTAAGCCAAAGCATGCGAGATCCTAAGACTTTATTACAGGGCATAAGAAAGCAGTTTCCCATTTTAGATCAAACAGTTAATGGAAACTCTTTAATCTATTTAGACAATGCCGCCACAACTCAAAAGCCGCAATGTGTCATAGATTCTGTCTCTGATTATTATCAGCAGAGCAACGCTAATGTTCACCGCGCAAGTCATGCGCTTAGTGCGGATGCGACACTGCTTTTTGAGTCTGCTCGCAGCACCGTTGCTCGCTATCTGAATGCCCGTAGTGAAAAAGAGATCATCTGGACACGGGGTACAACTGAAGGGATCAACCTAGTTGCCAACAGCTGGGGGCAGCAGTTAAAAGCTGGCGACGAGATCATCTTAAGTACACTTGAACATCACGCTAATATCGTTCCTTGGCAGATGCTTGCTCAGCGAAATAGCGTTGCTCTAAAAATCATTCCGCTCTTAGACAATGGAGAGTTAGATCTAGAGCAATTTGAAAAATTACTTTCCAATAAAACCCGCTTAGTTGCGGTAACTCATGCATCCAATGCGCTGGGCACAATCAATCCCGTAAAACGCATTGTAGAATTAGCTCATCAGGCTGGCGCGCTAGTGCTTATCGATGGCGCCCAAGCTTTACCTCACCTTCAGGTTGACCTTCAAGATCTCGATGCAGATTTTTACCTGTTCTCGGGGCATAAGATTTTTGCTCCAACAGGTATTGGTGTTTTATACGGCAAAGAAGATCTTTTATCTGCTATGCCCCCTTGGCAAGGCGGGGGAGAGATGATCAAACACGTGAGTTTTGATCAAACGACTTATAACGATCTGCCTTTCAAGTTTGAAGCAGGCACACCGAATATCAGTGCCACCATCGGTTTAGCAACCGCGCTGAACTGGTTATCTGGTTTTGATCGATCATTGCTGGAACAACACGAACAACATTTGCTTAAAACAGCTATCGATGGCTGCTCTCAAATCAAAGGGTTTAATCGTATTGGCTCAGCATCTGAATGTGTCAGCTTGGTATCTTTCACACTGATCGATCAACATCAGCAAGATATTGGTTTGCTCTTAGATCAACAAGGTATTGCTGTACGTACAGGCCATCACTGCGCAATGCCTCTAATGCAAAGGCTGGGCTTACCGGGTACGACACGAGCATCTTTCGCTTTTTATAATACTGAAGCGGAAGTGAACCATTTCATTCAGACACTGGATTCGATTACTCGCCCTACGGCTGTGGCTGTTGAATCAAACTCATCGCCAGAATCCTTGATCGATAAGCTTAAAGGTATCTCAGGCTGGAATGCTCGCTACAGAGAAATAATGCTGCTTGGGAAATCTGCTAAAGGCCTTCCCCAACAGTTAAAGACAGACGAACACCTCGTTAAAGGCTGTGAAAGTAATACTTGGCTGGTCATTAATAAAGAGCCCAACGACACGTTAACCTTTGCTACTGACTCAGATGCCCGTATTATTCGTGGATTACTGGTATTGGTTGAAACCGCTTTCAACCATAAAACAGCGGATCAGATCTGTGCTTTTGATCTCGACGGTTTGTTTAAGCAACTAGAACTTGATCGTCATCTAAGCCCATCACGTGGTAACGGACTGCGTGCTGTCATCGACAAAATTTATCAGTTTGCCCAACAAGCAAACTAAGACAACTGAATTCCTTTTGGAGCAACAATGAGCAACTTTACTGACGTTTCTTACCTAAACACCGTATTTGGTAATGAACAAGGCAACCTTGAGAACCCAAATTGGGAAAAAGCTGGCAAGCAATTACACCTAATCAAAGAAGAGCTAGCTGAATTAGTTGAAGGACTCGAAAACAAAGATACCTCTGAAATTCGTGATGCTGTAGCAGATATCCTTGTTGTGACTTACGGTATGGCCCACATCATGGGTATTGATGCCGACAAAGATATGGCTGCTGTTCAAGCAAGCAACCTATCTAAGCTGTGTAAGACGCAGGACGAAGTTGACCAAACATTGGCTTTTTACCAGAATGAAAAGCAACTGGATGTATACGTAGGCGGTGAACTACCTGAAGCCTACATCAAATCCTCCAAGGATCAGGAAGGCAGCGACGGTAAATTCTACCCAGCTCACAAATTCCTAAAATCTATCAACTGGCATGAACCTAAACTGGACTAATTATGCCTACATACGATTATCGCATTGAAGCGACAGGCGATGTGGTTGAAGTGAAGCACACTATGGCTCTAACCCCTAAGACTTGGGGTGAGCTATGTATTCTCGCTAATCTAGACCCACAAGGGATCCCTGAAGACTCGGAAGTTACAAAACTTTTATCAACCGCAGGAGTTGTTAAAAGTTCGACGCTCAAAAACCCTGAAGCGCCTCCATGCATGAGTGGTGGCGGCTGTCCAAGTGGTGGCTGCGGTTTTTGACAGGCATAGAAAGGTGAGTGATAGTAGATAATACGAGTCACTCACTTTTTCAAAGGCTGGATGCCAAACTATGCTTTCAGGGCAAACACCAGAACGACATACTATTCTGAATTGGGCCAAACAAGGCCATATCAAACCAGACGATGTAGAGCGTGCTTTAGCGCTGACCCAAGCCTCTCCAAGCAACAATCAATGGTTGGCTTTCACAGCGAAGTTACTTCTCTGGCTTAGTGCTGTAGCACTTGCTGCGGGCGTAATTTTCTTTTTTGCCTTCAACTGGCAATCTATTTCTAATTTCACCAAGTTTGCAACACTTCAAAGCACTATTGTGCTTGCAGGCATAGTCTATTCACGATTAGACCATCACAGCATTTCTGGTATCAGCTGTATCACGCTGATTACTTTATTAACTGGAGCGCTACTGGCTCTTGTAGGTCAAATATATCAAACCAGTGCCGACCCTTGGCAGCTTTTTGCTATCTGGGCAATATTCACTCTTCCCTGGGCTATTATTCATCGCGCAAGCACGGTCTGGATGATCTTTATCACCTTGGTCAATCTCGCACTCTACCTCTATTCCGAAACCTTCCGTGGACTATTTGGCTTCTTGTTTAGAAGTGAAGATCTGACCAGTATCTTTTTAGCCATCAATACCGCGTTTATTTTGATTTTGGAGTTCGGATACAGATTTAAGCAGTGTTTTATTAAGAATCGCTTTGCTATTCAAATTACCCTCTTCTTCACAGGGTCGCTGGCAACTTGGTTAGCAATGTGGTCCATCTTTGATTTTGATGATTTTCATTGGGGCGGACTCTTCTATCTGATCTGGATATCTATCGCTTTCTACTACTATCGCCACTGCCAACTAGATCTATTTGTTCTCTCCGGTGTAGCCACCAGCCTTATTATCACTGCAAGCTCCTTGCTGATTAAAACCTTCGGCGATGCATTCGATGGCGGTGCATTTTTGGTTATCAGTTTGGCAATTATCGGCATGTCCACGGCGGCAGGAATTTGGCTAAAGAATCTATACCAAGTTCAAAAACAGCAAAGGAGTGCTCAAGATGACTAATTCAGATCGAGCACTTTGGCAGAAACTACAAACCGAAGGGATAGTCACTGCGGATCAACCAGAAGAGCACCCCAGCCAATCAGCTTGGTTTATCCATCTGATGCAAGGTTTCTCTGGCTGGTTAGCAGCTTTGTTTATGCTTGGCTTTGTGGGCAGTATATTCGGTTGGTTATTCCGTTATGATAACCATATTCTACTGATGGTCGCTGGACTCGGATGTTCCATTGGCGCCTATACCATCTATCGTCACAGTGGCGAGTCCCCTTTCTACAATCAATTAGCTTTAGCAATCAGTATTTGCGGCCAATTTATGTTTGGCTGGGGTTTATTTGAATTTCTGGGAGATAATGAAGTTACGGTTTTTCTGGCGCTAGCGATCTACCAAGCGGTCCTAGCCCTTGTAATGCCGAGCTTCCTACATAGAGTCATCTCGAGTTGGTTTGCCATGATCGCTCTATTCTGGGGTTTAAACCGCCAAGGTATACATGGGCTAGATAGTGCTGTAGCCGCCCTCGCTTTTACCTTGATCTGGTGTAAAGAACAGCAATGGCTAAAGTGGCATAAGTTTCTGATTCCTATCAGCTACGGTATGGCCATCTCGCTATTACAGTTTAGTGGTCATTCGCTGTTACAAAATGAACTCTCATTTCTCTACAAGATCAGTGATGTTGGCTTTCTGCAACTTAACGGCCCTCTGATAGGCTCGATTGCACAAATAGCCACTTTCGCATTTCTACTAGCTTATATATTCAAAGAGCAACAAGTTACAAAAGACAGTAAAAACATTGCTGGCTATGTAGCTCTAATTATTATCATGGCCGCAACCTCATTTACGATTGCCGGTTTACCTGCTGCACTCTTGTTACTGTTAGTCGGCTTTCATAGACAGCAACGCGCCCTGCTCGGCTTGGGTCTAGTTGCATTAATTAGTTTTGTATCTTGGTATTACTACAACCTTCAGGAAACCTTACTGGTTAAATCAATCTATTTAGTGGGTTTAGGCACGGTTGCGTTAGCCAGTTACCTTCTCCTGAGCAAGATCTATCTACCAAAGAAGAAAATAGGCCTTAGCCATGTTGCCCAAATGAACCGAGCTAAATGGGGCGCATTACTCACTGCATTGCTCTTGCTAATAGCGGTAAATATTAATATCTACCAAAAAGAGACCTTATTGGCTGAAGGTAAAACCGTTTTATTAGAGCTTGCGCCTGTAGACCCTCGGTCCTTGATGCAAGGTGATTACATGCGACTTAGATTCCAAATCACCAATAAAGCATTTAGTCGTTCACTTAAGGACGTCCCTGCTGATGGCTTTCTTTTAGTTAAGTTAGATGACAATCATAAGGCTAGTTTTTTGCAGCTTTTAACCCGTTCAGAAAAGGATATAGAACTCGCATCGAACCAAGCTATTCTTCAATACCGTATTCGCAATAGCCGAGTACAATTTGCAACCAATGCTTTTTTCTTCCAAGAAGGTACAGCGGAAAGATATGAAGCGGCAAAATACGGCATGTTCAAAACAGATGATAGTGGAGAGCTACTGTTGTATGCCTTAGTTGATGAATCACTCGAAGTAATAGGCACTAACAGTCCTTAATTTTTTCAATAAATTAGGTAATTTATTTGAAAAAACAGGAAGCTATCAGGGTTAAACTAAGACTTAGGCTTTCAGGGATTGAAAATTTACCCTAGACTTACTAAAGGAAACTACGGGGAAGGATTATGAACACCAAAATTAATCTACTTGTCGCGAGTATTGCTTTGACTGCAGGTATCGCAACGCCATTAACTGCTGTTGCCGAAGATAAGCAATATACGTGCTCCTACACACATGCCAGTTACACCGCTCCATTTATGAAAGCACCGAAGACACGCAACTGCCCGCAAGGTCGCTGCAGTTATTCTGTCGTAATCAAAAATGGCTCTGCTGTTGTAAACGGTGTTGCAGGCTTTAGCGTTGAACAGTCTGATGAACAGATCAAGTTAAGTCGAACAGCTAAAGACCCAGTTATGGGTGGTATGGACACAACCAACTTGACCATTAATAAATCAGATATGAGCTTCCAGAGTGTTAAGACCACAACACCTTCTGTTGTACTGACAACCCAAGGTAGCTGTTCCTAAATTCTGAGTTATATCAAACTGACCTCAAGTAATCTTACGTAGTTGTAGCTGTCTATGAATCTTAACGATGTCCGTTTGTTTATTCAGGTTATTGAGCACAATGGATTTACCGCAGCTGCGGATAAATTAGGCATTCAAAAATCGACCATAAGCCGACGTATCACCCAGCTTGAAGATGACTTAGGTTTAAGACTTTTACAACGTACGACTCGTAAGTTAAACCTCACGGCTGACGGCCAAAACTTCTACGAACGCTGCCTGCCCCTTTTTTCTGAACTAGAAGATATCGAGAATCACGTAACTTCCACTCAAGGTGAGCCCAAGGGTCGGTTACGTATTACCATGCCGCCTGAAATTGGGATATTCATTATGAATGACCTGATTTCCAGCTTTATGGAGAAGTACCCGCTCATTCAGATCGATATAGAGCTCAGCCCTCGTGTCGTCGATCTAGTCCAAGAAGGTATCGACTTAGCACTGCGTGTAGGAAATTTAGATGACTCGAGTCTCGTAGGGCGTAAGATCGCCAATGCGTCTTCTAAGTTATATGCCAGCCAAGCCTATATCGATCGCTTTGGTGAACCACTAACTCCGGACGATTTAAAAGAACATCAATGTATCGGTACTCATCTAAACTCCAATGAATGGGTCTTTGAAAACTGGAATGAAGGTAAAGCAATTTCCATTAACTTCCGTTTACGTGCGAATAGCTTGAGCTTCAGCCTGGAGATGCTTAAACGCAACCTTGGCATTGCTCGCTTACCGAAAGCATTCTGTATTGATGAACTGGAGTCGGGTGAGATAAAAGAAGTATTAGCCGATTATAAGGTACCTACTGTAGGTATCCATGCGCTCTACCCTAGCCGCAAAAACCTTAATCCTAAGGTCCGTTTATTCCTAGACCATGTTGTTGAAAATCTAAAAGCCCATCCTTGGCTTAAATAGCAACTTAATTAAGCAGCTGATTCCCACTCAGGTGGTTTACCATCAAACAGCGCTAGCAAGGTATCTATACCTACCATATCAATTGCGTTTTTATGCGTAATCATAATTGTAGGTATCTGGCTAAACTGATCATCAAGCACCTCGAGGTTTAAATCTTTTGCATACCTCGACTCTTCTGCAACTTTCCTAGGCACTAAGGTAAAACCTAAACCTACAGCCACACAACCCAAGATCCCTTCTTGAGTTCCCATATCTAACACCTCAGTGTCTAATCTGCCGTTATCACGTAGCCAATTTAGAGCCTTATCTCTGTACGCACAGCCTTGTCTGAACATGATTAACGAGTCTGGAACATCCACTCCTTTCGCAGTGGCCAAAACCAGCTCTTCCATCAACACCTGACGACAAACAAGATCCTTGTGCTGTACAGGCCCACCGACAAAGGCACAATCAAGTTTGTAATTAAGAACAGATTCTATCAATTGACCACTGGTTTCTGTTTGCACCCTAGGTAACAGATTAGGGTGTTTTTTTCGTAGAGATTGGATCAAGCCAGGCATACGAACCGCGGCAAAAGATTCCATAGATCCAATCCGAATCTCCCCTGTCGCTTCACCTACTTGCTTAACCGCGATACTCGCCTGATGCTCCAGCTGTAGCAATTGGTTGGCGTAATCCATCAAGGTATAACCGGTTGGAGTCAGCTCAAGTTTGCGCCCTTTACGATAAAACAGGGGCGAACCTATCTCTTCTTCCAATCTTTTAATCCGTGCGGTGACGTTAGATTGAACAGTATGTAGCTCTTTCGATGCCGCTTGAACGCCACCGAATTCAACTACGTATTTAAAGGTTTTGAGTGAGAGAAGTTCCATATATTACCCTGCGCTTCCAATACTTAGTTCATCAGAAGTGAATGACTTACATAAAAGCGTCATTATATGAGATATATCGAGCACAAGATATTGAGATAAACCCTAAATAGATTAACTGCCAACTAGATAGCTTTATTCACCTTAAGCTTTGGATTTAGCCTTGGGTTTGGCCTTCCTTCTACGTGTTTTCTTATAAGCAGGTTTCGGCTGTTGTTTGATATTACGTAGCAGTTGCACATCCATACTACTCGCCTTCTGAATCATCAAAGAGATCTCATCAGTTAAAGGCTGCATAAATGTTTGATAATTTAACTTCTGCTCACTGATATCATTCAATGAAGCCTCCCAACGGGCAGTCATATCAGGCTTACTCGTGTTATCTGGGAGACTATTTATTAGCGCTCTGCCTGCTTCGGTGCTGCGAATGGTTTTACCCTGTCGCTGCAAGAAACCACGTTTAAACAGTAATTCAATGATGCCTGCTCTTGTCGCTTCAGTACCTAAGCCATCGGTTTCCTTAAGCACCTTTTTAACATCTGCATCTTCAACAAATCGCGCAATACCTGTCATGGCTGCTAAAAGCGTAGCGTCGGTAAAAGGTTTAGGTGGCTGGGTTTCTTTATCTAATATCTCACCTTGCTCACAATAAAGCATCTGCCCCACAGTGAGATTCGGTAGTTGTGCTTGATCGTCTTCGCCCTCTTTTTTACCAAACAGGACCTTCCAGCCGACATCTAGTACTTGTTTAGCGGAAGCAGTAAACCTACCGCCTTCAATCAACACCTCGACTCGTGTTTCTGAATAGCGATGATCTGGCATAAACTGGATCAGATACTGTCTAGCCACCAGCTCATACACTTGCTGCTCAGTTTTATTAAGACGAGAAAAGTCTACGGTTTTGCTGGTCGGAATAATCGCATGATGGGCTTCAACTTTACGATCGTTCCAAGCCTTCCCTTTTTTGCTTAAATCAATCTGGCTCTGATGCTGCTGAAATTGCGGGCAATGATTAAAAATTGCTGAAGACACTTTTGTAGCCTCAGCAAAATGCCCATGGGGCAAGTAGCGACAGTCCGAACGCGGATAAGTAATCAGTTTGTGTTTTTCATACAAACTTTGGCAGGTATCCAGAACTTGCTGAGCATTTAAAGCAAAACGCTTGTTCGCATCAATCTGCAATGCAGATAAATTGTAAGGAAGTGGTGCTCCAGCCTTTTTAGGCTTTTTATCTAAAGCAGTTACTTCACCGGGTTTAGCTGTAATGCGCCCAGCAACGTTTTCCGCTAATGGTCTAGAGAGAACTCGCCCCTCTTCATCTTGCCATTTTTGACAAGCTTCACTCGGCTGCCATTTAGCTTTAAATCTATCTTCGGTATCTGTCTTGAGATGAGCTAGAACTTCATAAAATGGTTTTGCTTTGAAGTCATCGATCGCCTGATCACGTCTTACCACCAATCCCAGTACCGGTGTCTGCACCCTTCCAACTGATAAAACCCCTTGATAGCCTGCTGATTGCCCTTGCAACGTATATGCACGAGTTAGATTAATACCGTAAAGCCAATCTGCTCGACTCCGCGCCAAAGCTGATACAGAAAGAGGAATAAACTCACGGTTATCTCTTAACTGCGCAATCGCTTTTTTCACAGCACTTGGGTTGAGGTCGCTGATCAGGCAGCGTTTCATGCTTTGGCGCTTATACTGGGGCAGTTTCAGAAAGTCGATTACTTCATCAACCAGCAGTTGCCCTTCACGATCAGGATCGCCTGCATGAACAAGCTCTTCAGCCTCTTTACAGAGTTTTCTTAGTAACGCTATCTGCTTACGCGTTTTTGGCTTAGCCTGCATCTTCCATTCAGAAGGGATAATGGGAAGGTGTTGCAGATTCCATTGTTTAAAGCGAGGGTCATATTCACTTGGCTCAGCTAACTCCAAAAGATGACCAAAACACCAACTAACCACATCACCATTTGCGGCACGAATACAACCATCTTCTTTTTTTAATGGCTTAGGCAACACATCTGCAATGGCCCTACCTAAACTTGGCTTTTCGGCTATGAATAAACGCATACTCAAAGTACTGTATATAAAAACAGCTTAAGAGTAATCTAAACACTCCTGTCATTCCAGAAAAAACAGCTACGCTTATGTATATTCACCGAAATTTGCAGTGGTGTGTTCAGAGCATGCGGAAATTTACACTTCGATTTTGTTTACCTTGGCTGGTCGGTCTAATCGTCACCGCATGTGCATTTGTTACTACTGGATGGCTGGTTAAATTAGATCACAATATCCATGATCAACAAGATAAAGCGCAGGTTGAAGCTAGAATCAATTATCTCACTTCGCGCATTCAGCTCGCGCTGGATGACAACCTCATCATTATCGAAGCTTTGGAATCACTACTTTTGCTACAAAACGATATAGATGAAAACGACTTTCAGGTTTTGGCCACACGGTTTTTGTCCACTAGAACAACCATTCGACAAGCTCAATTGGCTCCCGATGCAATCGTTAAGCACATTTACCCCATCATTGATGGCAATAAAGTGATTGGATTAAACCTACGAAAAATCCCCGAACAAAGAGAAGTCGTCGAGCGATCTATAGCAATGAAAGAGATGATCATGGCAGGTCCATTAGATCTAATTCAAGGAGGAAGAGGAGTCATTGCCAGACAACCCCTTTACAACCGAGAAGATACAGAAACTAAATTCTGGGGGTTCATTACCCTCATCATAGATTTAGATCGAATATTCAAAGAGACTGGGTTAGCTTTAAGCGATGAACTTGCAACTTATGCTATCCGTGGAAGTGACGCCAAAGGCAAGCAAGGGGACGTCTTTTTCGGTTCTACATCAGTATTTGAAGATGAATACCTTAGCGGCTTCATAGAGGTACCCGGTGGTTTTTGGCAACTTTCAGCGCGACTTGATAATGATGAGCATGTGCATGGCATACCGATGTCATATTTAACTGGTTGGGCAACCCTAGGCTCTCTGATTCTCGGTTTACTCAGCGGTTTTACGTGCAGCCTATTAAACAAAACTTATCAACGCTCGATTAGTGACCCCCTTACATCACTCTTTAATAGGCAGCATTTCAGAGAACTAGCAGATACAGAAATACATCGAGCACAAAGATATCAACTACCTTTATCGATCATCATGATCGACTTAGATTTTTTTAAGCAGATTAATGATAACTATGGGCATCAAGCAGGTGATTATGTGCTTCAAAAGTCGGCCAAGATAATCGAATCAATGTTAAGAGTTGGAGATATTGCAGCACGTTATGGTGGCGAAGAGTTTATTGTTTTGTTACCTCATAGCGACGAGGCTGACACTCAAGTTTGTGCAGAAAGAATTAGAAAAGCACTAAATACAAAAGTAAAGCTTCGCAGCTCATACTATGCTCTTTCAGCAAGCTTAGGCTGTGCAACTTTGGATGCTCAATACGCCAATTACGACCAACTTGTTAGTGGTGCCGACGATGCCCTTTTCTTAGCTAAAGACCGCGGTCGAAATATAGTCGTTACCGCTAAGCAGCTTTAGTACTTTCAGATCCACTTTTATAGAAGCTTTAAAGGCTCTTCATCTAGCAACGCCAATTGCTCACGCAGTTGCAAAATATGCTCACCCCAATAACGCTCCGTATTAAACCAACTAAAGCTATGAGGAAATGCTGGATCTTCCCAGCGGCGGCCAAGCCATGCGCTGTAGTGCAAAATTCGCAAACTGCGAAGGACTTCGATCAAGCGTAGTTCTTTGAGTTTAAAATCGTAAAACTCATTGTAGCCATCAACTATTTCAGATAACTGCAGCGTCTGTTCGTTACGATCACCAGAAAGCAGCATCCAAATATCCTGCATCGCTGGTGCCATCCGGGCATCATCGAAATCGACAAAGTGAGGAGCATCATCACGCCATAGCATGTTGCCAGAGTGACAATCACCATGGACACGAATATGTTCTATCTCACCACAAGCTTTTAAAATCTCATCTACACCCTGCAGTAAATCTCTAGCAACAGAATCATAGGCGGGTTTAAGTTCAGCCGGAATAAAGCGATCACTTAAGAATGCAACGCTGTCATGACCAAACGTTTGGCTGGTCAAAGTCGGTCGGTGATCAAACTTTTTCGAAGCGCCCACCAGATGCATGCGGCCCAATAAACGGCCTAGCGTAAAAAGATTATCAAGGTTATCGAGTTCAGGAGCATGCCCTCCTCTGCGAGGAAACAAAGCGAACATAAACCCTTCATAATCAAACAGGGTTTCCCCCTTTTCATTACGCCAAGGGGTCACAGCAGGCAGAGATTGCTCCGCTAAATCGAAACTAAACTCATGCTCTTCTAGAATCTGCTCTCGACTCCAACGTTGAGGGCGATAGAACTTGGCAATCATCGGCTCTTGATCTTCTATCCCCACCTGATAAACACGGTTCTCGTAACTATTCAGAGGAAACGTACGACCATCACACCAATGCCCTTGGCTCTCAACCGCATCCATCAAAAAAGATGGCGTTAACCGTTCAAAAGGGTGTGTTAGGTCATGTTCAGACATAAAAAATCCAGCTATAAAATGATTGCAGGTGCAGGGTACGCTTTAGCCCATAGGTGAACAAGTGATATTCCTAATAGATTTGTCCTATTTTCCGTTATTTTTTAAATAGTAGCGTGAACTTTTGTTATAGTTTCCTCAGGAACCTGCGAATAAGTCATATACGACTCAGGCTTACAGAGCAATCGAAGCACGAGGCAATGATTACAGGCATGCTGGTTGCCTGTCGAAAATCATTAACAAAGTGATTCGGTTGCTCTGTAAGCCCCGTAGCGTGAGCTCTAAAACGACCATCTACTTTGTCAGTCAGCTTGAAAAGGGCCAGACATTTCGCTGCACTGACTTTCGCGTATCTGGTCGTTTTATAGCCCACTGAGAAAGTATGAGACTTATTCGCAGGTTTCTAAATAACCCACAGGAGTATTACGAGTAAGTTATGGCAGGTTCACTTAAAGATCAGTTGCTAAATATGGGACTGGTTGACCAGAAAAAAGCGAAGCAAGCAGATACTGAAAAGCGTAAGCAAAACAAAAAAGCTAAAAAGGCACGTAAATCGGGCCAGCAAGTTGTTGATACGCAAGCTGAGAAAAAGCAGGCGCTAGAAGAGCAGCGTAAAGCTAAGCAAGCGCATGATCGTGAACTAAATCGTCAACGAGACGAAGAGCGCCGCAACAAAGAGATTGAAGCGCAGTGCCGTCAGATGATCATACAGCAACGGATCGAGCTGCCAGAAGATGCCGAAGTTAGTTACAACTTTGTATACGATAATAAAGTTAAAACTATGTACGTAACTTCGCTGATTCAAGGACAACTATTCCGCGGTCAAGTAGCGATCGCGGTGTTAGATGAGAAGTTTTATCTGATCCCGGATAAATTTGCAGAGAAAATTGAACAACGTCTGCCTAATTACGTTATCCGCGTTCAGCCGGAAGAAGAACCAGAAGAAGATGATCCGTACGCGGATTATAAGATTCCAGACGACCTGATGTGGTAACTCAGAACATCAAAAGCGTCTTCATGTAGTAAGGGAAACGCATGTCACAGGGTTTTTTCGAGCAATTTTTGGTCATTTTATGTTGTGCCGTTGTTGCCACAACCCTGTTTCGGCGCATCAAGCTCCCACCTCTCCTAGCCTACTTAAGTGTTGGCGCTATCGTAGGCCCTTATAGTTTAGGGGTCATCAAAGACACCCATAGCATTGAGCTACTCAGTGAACTAGGGGTTGTATTTTTACTCTTTATGCTCGGCTTAGAGTTCTCGGTCTCGCGTATGTTTGCCATGCGCAAGGCTGTATTTGGTCTGGGTAGTTTGCAGGTCATTATCACCGCTGCCTGTTTGATGGCAATCTGCCATCTTTTTGGCCTTCCGCAAACCACCTCTTTAGTTATCGCCGGTGCGCTTGCCTTATCCTCTACAGCGATTGTAAGCCGCGAGCTGATTCAGCGTGACGAACTCAATAGTCCTCATGGCCAGCTTTCAGTCGGCACATTAATTTTCCAAGATTTAGCGGCTGTATTCTTCCTGATTGTTGTCCCGACACTGAGTAGTTCTGCAACAGAGATAGACAGTGCCGAAGTAGCCTTGATGCTACTTGAGGGCTCAACACTACTCATTATCCTATTGCTGGTTGGCCATATTGTGATGCCATTGCTGTTCCATGAATCCGCACGTAGCGGCTCCAGCGATGTGTTTGTTCTTACTACACTGGCGGCTGCCCTTTTGGCCGCTTGGATTACTCACGCTGCAGGTTTATCGATGGCTCTCGGTGGATTCTTAGCAGGCATGATGTTGGGTGAGAGCCGTTACAGATATCAATTAGAAGCCGATATACGCCCATTCAGAGATGTACTATTGGGACTATTCTTTGTCTCTGTAGGAATGCAATTAGATCTGTCTGCGCTGATCGATAGCTGGTATTGGATTATCCTGTTCAGTGTCAGCTTAATCCTATTAAAAACTTTTATTATTACCCTGCTCGGTACGCTACTGCATAAAGACCCGGTAAATGCCTTAAGAGCTGGCCTCAGTCTTAGCCAAGGTGGTGAATTTGGGTTTGCCTTATTGGCCTTAGCCTTAGGTAATAATCTGATCGAGCCTGATATCAACACTATTGTTGTTTCCACGATCATTATCAGCATGATCGTCACACCAATTTTGATGAACCACACTTATAGTCTGAGTCGTTGGTTGCACAAAGATGATCCAATTGAATCGCCACAACAGAAATTGCCTGATGCCAGCCAACTAAATCCGCATAGTTTAGATAAACATGTGATTATCTGTGGCTTTGGCCGTGTGGGTCAGATCATCGCGCGCTTCTTAGACCAAGCAAACATCCCTTACATTGTCGTAGATAATGACCCGGTAAGGGTTATGGAAGCCGCAACAGCAGGTGAACACATATGTTTTGGCGATGCCAAACGTGATGATGTGATGGCCGCTGTTGGCGCTGATCGTGCCCGCATGTTGATCCTCAGCTTTCCGGAAGCGGAGACAGCAATGCAAGCACTCAAGCATATCCGCACCCGCTTTTTAACACTGCCCATTTTAGTCAGAACACGTGATGATTCTCAGATCGAAGCATTTCAAAATGCTGGAGCAACCGAAATTATCCCAGAAGCATTGGAAGGCAGCTTAATGATGGTGTCCCATGTGTTATCAATGCTGGGTATCAACCATCAACAGATTGAACAACAAATCAATCAAGTGCGCGCAGAAAGGTACAACCTCCTACATGGCTACTATCACGGCCAGCATTCCGAAAAAATTGATAGTAAAGGCCGAATGAAAGAGATACTTCATCCCGTTCAAATTGAAAATAACTGCAAGTCGATAGGCAAAACTTTACGGGATATACCTTTATCAAAGCACCAAGTCTCTGTTGCAATGATCCGCCGCGGAGATCAATCTGAACACAGTCCAAGTGGTGACACTCATATCCAACAGGGCGATATCATCATCCTTCAAGGACCTAACGATAAGATTGAAATTGCTGAATCGATCATCCTAGATGGGAAATAGTTTTTACTTCTTCCCTCTAACCTTTAGATGAAACAATTTCATCAGATACGCTTTTTATTAAAGTCTCTCAACAAAACGTCGATAACCCTCTTATATTTAGTAGTACAACTAAAACAATGGGATCATTTGATCCTTTTTTGTCTGTGGAGGAAAACACCGTGCAAGTTCTATTAAGCAGCCAAGCAGCCTACTCTCAGGTTCGCCAGGAAACACTGGTTACGGGCGGGTTTGCTGATGGTAAAGATAGCAACGGTCGTTCTGCATCTGCGGCAGATAAGTTAGTAGCCAAACTAGCAGAAAACATTCCGGGCATGAGCGTGTCAGAGATGAAAAGTCTCGACGCAAATGACTACTCTCCGGAAAAAGTTGCATCACGTATCTCTGATTTTGTAGCACAAGGTCTTGAACAAGCCCGTGCCCGCGGTGCGTCTGATGCCGACCTAGACCGTATGTATAAAGCGGCCGTTTCAGGCGTAGAAAAAGGCTTTAAAGAAGCAACTGAGATTCTAGAAGATCTCAACATGCTAACCCCTGATATCTCCGCGACAATCGAGCAAACCAAAGATCTGACGTTCGAAGCGCTGGCCGGCCTTGCGCCTACCAACGAAACAGCGTCCACACGCCAGACTTCTATCTCTGCTGCTGAACGTTACTCAAAAGCTGAGTCTTTCTCCCTTGATGTCATGACACAGGAAGGGGACAAAGTTTCAATACGTTTCAACAGCGAGGCAAGTCAAACAGCCTCTTTAGGCGCTTACTCTGATGGTAACAGTAGCGCTGTATCTTTCGGCCTTGAACGTAGCGCCAGCAGTAGCTATAGCTTTAGCGTTGAAGGCGATCTTAACGAAGACGAGTTAGACGCGCTGACAACCCTAATTCAGGATATCAACCTTATTGCCGAAGACTTCTTCAGCGGTGATGTTCAAGACGCTTTTGAACAAGCAGCTGAATTTGAAATGGACAAATCCGAGTTGATGAACTTGAATGTAACTATGACTCAATCAGCAAGTTACTCAGCGGTAGCTGCTTATGAGCAAGTTCAACAACTAGACAACCCATTAGGCAATAATGGCCGTCACTTAGGCCAGATGATGAACAACTTCGATAACTTGGTTGCTAACCCAGCCATGGCGTTCCTAGAAGACAGTTCATTATTCGGGGTAGATCTATTGGACAGCTTGATTCATCAAGATATCCGCTACAAAGATGCTGATGAAGAATCCCAGAGCAAACTGGATGATAACTTCGGTCTTTTGCGTGACCTTATGACCCGGTTTGATCAGGACGACGCAGACGATTAACCCCCCTTCTTAATCGCTGCGATACTTTAAACCGGCCTACTTAGGCCGGTTTTTTTATACGCTTAAAAATAAAAAAGGCTAATGAACGACATTAACCTTTATCAAATAACAAGATGTTTAATCTTTTTATACTGTCTGCATCAGAGCTTGTTTTAGCTCTTCCTCAGCTTGAGTAATAGCCTTCTCAGCTTCTTGACGCATACGACGACCTTCTTCGTAGTGCTTAAGCGTATTGTTTAGCGTATCGATAGTGATTTGGTTCACCTCTTTTAAGGTATCCAGATCCAAAATACCACGCTGGTAGTTTTCCGCTATCTGCTCTTCTAGGCTTTGTAGCTTTTGAGCATTTTGTAGGTACTGCTGGTTAGTGTAATCCTTAACCGTACGTGTCACCTTAAGCGCTTTTTCTTTCTCATAGTTAGAGATCGCAATAAGGAACTGGCGCTTCCATAGAGGGATAGTGTTATGGATGATATCTTGGATATCTTCCATTAACATTTTGTTACCCTCTTGAGACAAACGGATTTGAGGTGCAGTTTGCAGCGCAGCTAAACGCGCTTGTTTTAAATTATGTAGGCGTTTTTCTAGGCGACCTGTCGCTTGCTGTAGATCTCGTAATTTTTGACTATCTACTGGATCACCACTGGACTCAGCCAACTTACTTAGCTCAGGAATCTGCTCGTTATTCAGGCGATCAAGCGTGATTTGACCCGCTTCTAAGTAGATATCTAATTGTTGCAGCAAGTTTAAGTTTTCATCATACAAACCATCTAACTGGACAATATCTTTCTCTAGACGATGACCTTGGGCATTTAATTTTTGCTCTAATTCATCTAAACGGCCTTTAACCGAATCAAATCCTTTTACAAACTTACCAAATGTTTGGAAAAGCTCACCGATAAGAGGCAAACGCGAGAGGAAGGAATCAGGTTTAATATCTTCAAAGCGCGAGCTCTTCATCTGAGTCACCATCGCTTCTAGGATATCCCCCGCTTCCCCAGTATCTTTAGTACGGACTTGCTCCAACACCTGATCTGAAAAAGCAGTGATGCTTTCCATCGCCTCTTTACCAAAGGTGATTGTCGCCATAGAGTCCAACGGGTCATAATCCTGCGAAATGGCAACCGCACGTTGCTGCTGCTCTTCAGTCATTTGACTCGGTTCAAACTTCTCGATTTGAGTGCTTATTTCCTGTGTCATGCTGGCTCCCTCTCCACCCGCACACTGCTGTGGCGAGTCCATAATGCTTCAAATTCAGCGGCAAATGCCGATACGATTTCTTGATTATCCGTCAGCGTAAGGTTCTCTTGATTACGATCACTTGCTGAGCGTGTCCAATTAAAACTTCCATTCAATAATCTCACCCCGTCAAACAGAGCAAATTTATGATGCATGTGCCATGGGCTCGTATCCAAAAGCACATCAACTCCTTTATGCATTAGATAGTCGATATCGCTACCTAAATCGTTCGCTTTATCCTGATCTGTGAGGATACGAACCTTAATTCCTCGATTATGTGCGGCTAGAATAGCGTCGCGTAGCGGCTGATCGGTGATTGTAAAAACGCAGATATCTATAGATTTCTGACTACGTTTTATCTCCTGTTGAATCAGAGATCTACAATCTTCTCCCGGCGAAAAAGCTGACTGAGTTCTGATAGGCGCTGATTTACCCGTGTTGTCTAATGTCTTAACAACCTTGTCCAACCAATTCAGAGAAGCGATCTCAATCAAGCCATTTTCAGCAGAATTCTTGGCAATTGAAAAAGCTTTATTACGCGCGAAAGATTGCAGTTCAGGTTGAGCTGCGAGTTGCTCAATCAACTCTCGAAGCTCCACTCTTTCGTCTGAGGAGAGACGTTGATCCTCAAAGCTCTCGACCAACATTTTCTCAATATCCATTTGAGTAATCATATTTCCTCCAGCTCCTCTGCGGCTTCAATTTCCTTAGTTGCACGCATCATTGCCCAAGCGATCAGGCGAATGTTCCTATTCACATCAACCATCTGGTTGACCATTCGATCGCCGGCATCTTCTCCCTCACCCGCCTCTAAGGATCGAGTAAAGCGCTGCTTAATGGTTTCCCAACGCTCTTCAGACTCGTCATCTAAAGCGCCTCTCAGTTCAGCCAATTTAAGCAGGTTTTCTTCAGCGCCATGGGTTAGGGTTTGCGCCTCACCAATGTAGTGATCATTGATAAGCGTCTCCAGCTCATCATCGGTCATGACCGACACCACCTTTTCAGCAAGCTTGTTCATATTTCGGTAACTACCCTGAAGCTTGAAAGGGGGTTCTGTACGGTACTGTTCAGCGGTTGCAGCTGAAGCGATATATTGCTGGTTTACAGCGAGCACAACTTGCTGAACCTTAATCATCTTCTCTAGCACAGCTACAATTTCGGAGGCTTCTGCTGAAGAGTAACTATGCTCTAAATCAGAAAGCGGGATATTTTGCCCACGTGCCATATCTACGAGTTTGTAGAGGTCTTGTAGATTTCTATTTGCCAGCGGAGCCAACACTCTGTTAGAGGTTAAAGAGTTTTCAATATATGAAAGCTCGAATGCATCACGCTGATCAGAGAGCATATCACCGAGGTTATAAATATCTGCTCGGTTAGCTAGCATGTCTGGTATTTTGAACACATCCCCTGATTCTGTATAAGGGTTACCCGCCATAACGATGGAGAACTTTCGACCACGCATGTCGTAAGTTTTAGTGACACCATTCCAAACACCGTCAATGCGGCGAGTACCGTCACTTAGGGAGATAAATTTCTGCAAAAATTCAGGATTGGTATGCTGAATATCATCAAGATACAGCATCACGTTGTTACCCATTTCTAGTGCGAGGTTAATTTTATTAACTTCATTAGCAGCGGTCGCGTTTGGCGCATCATTTGGATCAAGCGATACAACATCATGGCCTAAAGAGGGGCAATTGATCTTCATAAATACCAAGCCCAACTTACCTGCGATATATTCGATCAAGGTCGTTTTACCGTAACCCGGAGGAGATATAAGCAGTAACATCCCCATCTGGTCAGTTCGACGATCATCGCCGGTTGTACCCATCTGCTTAGCAAAGTTATCGCCCATCAATTTTAGATAGGATTCACTGATCAACTTATTACGCACAAAAGAGGTTAGCGGCCTAGCGACAAACTCTTGTATGCGCATCGTCTCTCTTTGCTTTTCTAACATCTCTTGACGTTGAGAAAGGTATTTTTCGTACGCAGGTACGACCGTTTCAATGTGGTGACGGCAGCGATCTAACCAATCATTGATAGTCTCGCTCCACTTGCCCTCATCAACACGAAGGTGCTCACCTAACAAGCCGTTTACCTTGATACTCAAAGAGAAATCGACAGGGGTTAGATGGATGCTACTGTCAGATAAGGCTGCAATTAAAGCGGCCTCTGTGACGAACTCTATACCTTGTTTATGATGTTCACAGTAGGCTTCAACCCAAAGCAAGTGATCCTGATATTGTTCTGCCAGACTTTCTTGGTTTTTACGCCAATCTAATCCATGCCTAAATGCTAAGTAATTTTCTGCAAGTTCGGCTGCATCACGGCTAACAGAGACCTGCTGATCTAAGCCAAACTGATACATCAAATATTCAAGCGCTTGTTTCGCTAGTATTGGACATTCACAAACTTGAGTTTGGTAATTGTCTAACAGCACATCAAATGCACTATCTGAACCCAACTCTTTTTGCATTAGCAAAGCTGAACGGCATTGTTTCTTAAGTGCATCAGCTGCACTGTTATCTAGCCCTGCGATAAACAGCAAACCCGTTGTACGTATTTTCTGACTAAACCTTAATAAACCAGCATCGGCGTACACCGGCATAATAGCCTTGAGTAATGTCCCTGCATCTTTGTCATGTACACCTTTTACATAGCCCTCTCGATAACGAGGAGCTGCAAACTTATCAACTAAAGGCTGCAGTTCATTTTCACTTGCGGCTTTAACTAAGAGATCAAGTGACAAGCCAGATTGCTTTGATTCTGCCGATGTTAAAATAAGATAAGCCAGATACTCCGCTCGGTAGACTTCATTACTTTCCGAGCTAACATCCATCGCGGCGTATTTACGTAAACGCAGAAACTCATCATCAACAACCGATTGGTAAAAATCAGTCCCCGTTAGGTGTAAATTAAGACCATCATCTCGATCGACTAAGGTAAGCTCTAAGGGCTGTTGATTGACGCTAAATTTGTGTCGGCCAAGTCGTAAAATATCGCCGCCCTGCTCAAAGATATCTTGATTATCTCGGAGTGAACGTAGAGATTGGTCCTGCAGCGCTTTGATACGGCCACTTAATTCATCAGCTTTGACGCTATCTCCAAGCTCCTGAACGTTTTTACACAATTGGCGATACTTCTGCACCATCGCATCTGCTGCAAAATAGCTATTCAGGTCGTCAAGCTCAGCGAATTTTCCTACACGCTTTTCGATACTTTTCAGCGTGATTTGAGCTGCTTGGCTAATATTTTCAACTCGCTTTTGTCGAGCAGATAAAAGCTGCTGCTTCTGCGCTTCAAAGGCTGCTTGAACTTCGTCCCGTCTGTTGTAGATCTCAGCTAGGTACTGATCGAATTCAGCAAATCGACTTTCAAGCTTATCTACGATCCCCATTAAGCGCGCAAGCTGATCATCACAGGCTTCCGGTGTATCAACTTGACCGAGAGCAGATGTCATCGCCTGAGTAAGGAGCTTAAGCTGTGATGCAAATTCAGCTTTAGCTTCGCCATCTCTTAATTCAGAACGACGATTACGTAAACGCGCTTCGGTAGCGTTTAACCGCGCCATCACCTCAGTTGTTAGATCGAGGATTTTTGTCGTGCTAGTAGGATCATCAGTTTCAATATCTGAAACTTCTTGATTGACCAGATTTAGATCTCTACGGATCTTGCCGGCATCTTCAGCCAAATGGTCTAGCGCAGCTGTTTTCTCTGTTTCTGGAAGCGCCAAATCCAATGCATCGATGCGCTTTAGATAAGGTTGGTAAGCTTTCTCTTGTTGTAAAAGCTCTAGTAATTTAGCGTTCAAGCCACTTCGAGCTTCATCTAACGCAGCTTCCATTTCATCGAGCTGGCTAGCGTTAACATAACGCATTTCACGCAGGCTAATTACGTGGCCAAGCTGCGATTTAGTCTCGTCTAACAATTCAATTAGATCTGTTGTGCTATCTGACGGAACTAACTTAATTCTACCTAGCAGATCATGCTGCTTCTGAGCTTGCTCTTCGGTTTGTTGTTTCGCTTGTTTCTGCAGAGTTCGGACTTTAGCGAACTCATCAATGATCTGTTCAGCCGTTGTCGCTAATTCAGATAGTTTTTGGTCAACACCCTGAGTTTCTGTATCCGTTAACCAATGATATTGATCGACTGCTGCATCACAGTGAGTTACCAAAGCTTCATAAAGCGTTTGACTAATTTCTGTCGTTTTGGTCATTTGAATGACCGAATTCAATTCAGAAATACCTTTCACTAACTCGGCATTCCCTAAATTGCGATAAAAACCTTCACCACCCTCTTGTCGCGATGCTTCATAAAGATCGGCACTCATGAAAGGCGTCTGCCAAATACGCATAGGGTGGGTTTTACTGGCTTCAGCATTATCACTGACACGGAAAACCAGCATGCGTCCGTCAGGATATAAACTGTAACCATGACTATATACAGGTGGAGATACCGTCTTTTCTATCAGGTTATATTGATATTGTAGGTAAGCGCCGTGTTGTGGATCGAAGAAAATGTAAAACGCATCTTCACCATTAGGGGCGTGAATATCATGGAAGAATTGCATCCCACTCCAATCATCTTGGAAGAGTTTTAATTCTCCATTCGCCAAAGCGTAACCATTGGCAAATAACAGACCGTGATCCTCAGGTAGTAACTTACAGCATTGGCCTAGGGAGTCGACCCGTTGCACCTTTTCAGTCAGGCTGTCGTAAACAAAATATCGGTAATCTTTCTCACGGTTTGGTCTGATACGTAGCAGAATAAAACTAGATACTTCTGCGTAACTTATCTCTGCATCAGCAACGGTTTGATGAGGATCTTCGACAGGCTCAGAATAGATCCCTCGCCCTTCTTGAGTATTGTTCTCAAGCTTTACAGTCAGATCACCGCCAACACACTCAACAAAGATACGATCATTAATCGATACATGAGGGTAATCACCGGTTATATGATTCTTACGCCCGGTTTCACGCCAATCAACATCAAGCTGATTGCCGACTCCATCCAGCTCTTTATGGCCTTGATCGTCTATATATTCGATCGCACCACTATCTTTAAGCTGCCAACGATAAACCTTACGATCTTCTGGGCGACTACCAATTTGGAAAACGACACATAGCCAGAAATCCCTGCGGCTAATTTGAACCAGTTTAGCGTCACTGTAGTAACGAAAAAGTTCGTTAAAAGAATGAACAAAGCGAGGATCATCAAGAAAAGAATCTGCTAAAGGCTCACTATCAATCCGAAACTGATTATCAGTTTCTGATAGACGATATAGGCCTAGAACATCTTTGACTTCAGGCGCTGCTTTAAGCCCAACAAATACTTGATAGCCAAAGAGTAACTGATCGTTGACCTGTGCCATATCGACAGGAAGACAGTTATTTTGGGTATGAACATTAACCTTGCCAACCAACTCAGTACTGGACGCACCAAATGCCTCCTGACGAGCCTTATTTAATTGATCAACTAACCCTTTTAGTTCAGCCCCTTGGCTGGCTAAGCGCGCTTTTAAGATTTCATAAGCACCGCCCGATTCAACGGCCTGGTTCAAAACGTCCTGATTCTGATCCATCAAACTTTCCCTACAGTGACCTCTAGTCCAAAGAACAAAGCCTCCCAGGTGATAAGGAGGCTAAAGTTACTTTGGAGTTCCTAAGCGATTAAGATTCTGATTTATCAGTACCAGTAACCAATTCTTTAAGTGATGAAAGTACATCGGAATTGCTAGTTAGCTTGTTAGCCAAGCCAGCCAGCGCGATATTGCTCATATCGCCAGTATTTACATTGCACTTTTCAAGAATCGCACGGACGTCATCAGGCAAACTGCGGTCATTTTCAACGTACTCACGTACCAATGGGTTAAGAACTTCGGAGTTGGTAAAGCGCGTATCGATTCGCGCAGAATCCATTACTGTACGGCGTAGTTCTTCCATACCTTGGCCACCGAATAGTTTGATATCAGCTTCAGCAAGCGCAGAAGCCAATGCCTTAGCATTATCAACAGACATGTGGCGCTGTGCTTCGATACGAGCCAGTTCGAGCTCTTTATCTTTCTGTAGTTCAACAACCCACTTATCGTATTCACGGGTCTGCTCATCGTGTGCTTGAGCAGCTTCAAAACGAGCAGTCTGAGCTTTAGCTTCCGCCAAGCCTTTCGCTTGTAGTGCTTCAGCCTCAGCAAAACCAATTGCCTGCTTAGCGTCAGCATCCGCGCTACCTTTAGCCTGCATAGTTTCCGCTTCTGCAGTACCAATCGCACGTAAGCTTTCTGCTTCGGCAATACCTTTTTCACGAATCGCATCAGCTCGTTGACGCTCAACTTCAACTTCAGCCAAACCTTCAACCTGAATTTCTTCACGCGTTGCTTTCGCCATGCGCTCTTTGGCTTCAGCGGCTTTAGTCTGTGCAATCAGTTCAGCTTCAGCGTTACGCGTTTTAACATTTAGATCGTTCTCAGCTTCACGGTTCTTAATTTTCAGTTCGGCCTCATTACGAATCAGGCTTTTCTCAGCCAGTTCCGCTTCAGCTTCTTTCTCTGCACGAGCATGGGCAATAGCCTTAATACCTTCGGCCTCAGCTTCTGCTTCCGCTTCAATTACTTGGACTTTCTTGCTACGTTCCACTGTTTCGAAAGCACGTAGGTTCTTGGTCTCTTCCTCTTCACGAGCGATCTTACGTTCGATCTCTACACGCTGGGAACGTGTTTCAACTACAGACTTCTTAGATTCTTCGATGGCAGCTTCTTTCTCCATCTCTTGCTGGGAGATCTCTTTCTCGGTACGAACCCGTTCTGTTTCACGTGCCCGATTCACTTCTTCTTGCTGAATTGCAAGCTGACGTTCATTTGCTACTTTTGTGAGTTCTACTTCCAATTGAACTGTTTCGCGTTTTTTCTCAACTTCTTCTTCAGTTTCTAGCTTAGCGACCTCAACAAGACGCTCATACTCTTGACGCTTTTCTTCTGTAAGAGCTTGTTCCTGTGATTCAATGATCTCGATTTCACGCTGTACGCGGGCTTCGTTTTCAGCATGCTGCTTATCAAGTTGTTTACGGTTAGCTTCCGCTTCAACGTTTTTCTGTTTGATATTGGTTTGCTCATCCTGACGGATCGCATTGGTTTCGATATTTTTGGTAGAAGTGATTGAGGCTATCTTACGAATACCCTCTACATCCAAAATATTTTGCGGGTTATGGGCATCGAAAGCTGTTTGATCCACTTTATCGATTACAACGTCATAGATTTTAAAACCATCCATTTCGCTGCCAATCACCTCCACCACAGCATCACGGAAAGCGCGACGGTTAGTTAGCAGTTCTTCAAACTCAAATTGTTTTACCGCTGTTTTCAACGCTTCAGAGAATTTTGGCTGGAAGTGATCTCGAAGACCCATTGGATCGGAAGCACCTTGCGTCGTAAATAGTTTAGCGACACGAACAATGTCCTGCTCTTCGTGATTTACACCAATATAAAAATCAACCTTGAGGTCAGCTCGGATATTATCTTTGCAGTGAAGACCTTCGTATTCCTCACCCTCCTGATCTCTACTACCGCTACGAGTCACTGAGATATTTTTACGGGTAATATCCATATATTCATAGCGGTTAACTACAGGCCATACAAACGTTCCTGTTAGAGAGGCACGCGTACCTCGTGTACCGTTTACAATCATTGCTTCACCTTCACGGCGTACTTTTTTGTAGCGCGAGGTTAAAAACATGATAAGGACAAGCGCGACAACGCCCGTGGTCGAAACAAAGAATACAGAAGCTCCTGCGTCCATGCTGTTCTCCAAAAAGAGTTATTTTTTGATAACGAGGTATCGTTGATTTTCAGGATTTAATGAAACGATGAGCACTTCATCGCCATAAGAAATTGGGGTGTCACTGTCACTATAAATATCCAGCTGGTTTTCCAAGCTACCCTTTGTAACCACAGCTTCGCCAAATGTCTGGTTAACTGAATTGGAGCGAACTATAGCGTTCATGCCAACATAGTTAATCGCAGCAAAGCTCTTTTCATGATCAAACAATGGCTGCAGGGGCTTTAGTAGAAAAGCCGCGATATAGAGGCTGACAAATAAGCTGGCCAAGATTGAACCCGAAGCAGCACCATAAAAAACCGCGCCGCTCATATCACTCAGTATGAAAGTATCGATGTAATAAACCAGTATTGTAGCGACGAAACTAACAGTGGTTAGGCTAATAATCAGTGGAACCTTGGTGATTCCAACAGGCAATAAAGTACCCCCAGGCACTTCCGCATCAACCTCAATCTCCAAATCAGTTTCAGTGCTAAGAAATGGGATATCATCAACAAAACCCGTCAATACTGAGATCAGCATAAGGGAAAATAAAAATAGAAAAGGGATTGCCGTAACGGCCAGTGGGAATGAGAAAAACCCTAAGAGAAATTCCATAAATGAGTCCTATCTATTATGACTAACGCACTAAACCTTGTGCTTTCCTTTGTCATAAACTGCTTTTAATCGAGTGTATGTTTGTTTTTATGAATGATCAATACGCTTAACTAAATAAATAGTATTCATTCTCAAATACTAATTGCCTAATCATTAGAAACATCAAGAATCACCATTGAATGGGACTTCGAACTTTCATAGGTTAGAATCACTCTGTTTTAGCTGTTTCTATTGGATCTGAACCCTATATGAGTGCGTTTACCCTACGTCCCTATCAGCAAGAAGCCGTTGATGCGACATTACAGCACTTTCGCAAAACTGATGATCCTGCTGTCATCGTGCTACCAACGGGTGCCGGAAAAAGTCTTGTCATAGCAGAGCTTGCTCGCTTAGCACGTAAAAAAATTATGGTGCTAGCTCATGTCAAAGAGTTAGTTGAGCAAAATCACGCTAAATATGAAAGCTATGGTTTAGAAGGCGGCATCTTTGCAGCGGGCCTGAGTCGCAAAGAGATCGAAAAACAGGTTACGTTCGCCAGTGTGCAATCTGTCGCGGCGAATATTGATCTTTTTAATAACGAATATTCCTTACTGATCGTCGATGAATGTCATCGTATTAATGACGACGAAGATAGCCAATATGGCCGGATCATTGACAAACTCCAAGAGATAAATCCCAACCTCAAAGTACTTGGGTTAACTGCAACGCCTTATAGAATGAGTATGGGCTGGATCTATCAGCAGCATTATCGTGGTTTTGTTAGAAGCGAGCAGGAAAAACCATTTCGTAACTGCATCTACGAACTCCCGCTCAGTTACATGATTAGCCGTAACTACTTAACGCCCCCAGAAATGGAAGATGCCGCGGTCGCGCAATATGACTTTTCAGCCTTAGATCAAACTGCATTTGGCACTTATACTGAAAAAGATATCAATAACCTGCTCACAAAATACAAGCGCGTCACTAGGGCGATCATTGAACAAGTAATCGAACGAGCTCAAGATCGCCAAGGCGTGATGATATTTGCAGCAACAGTCGATCACGCCAAAGAGATCAGCACTTACCTTCCCGAGGACCAAACAGCTTTGATCACTGGTTCTTCCACCAGCGAAGATAGAGACCGCTTGATCAGTGACTTCAAGCTTAAGAAAATTAAGTATCTGGTTAACGTATCAGTTCTTACTACAGGGTTTGATGCACCCCATGTCGATCTTATAGCAATTTTAAGGCCCACCGAATCTGTTAGTCTGTATCAGCAGATTGTTGGGCGCGGTCTTAGACTCGCGCCTGGAAAGAAAGATTGCTTAGTCATCGACTACGCAGGCAACAACTATAATTTGCACCATCCAGAAGTGGGTGAAAAACGCCCTTCCCCAGATTCCGAACCGGTACAAGTATTTTGCCCTTCCTGCGGCTTTGCCAATATCTTTTGGGGCAAAACTGACAGCGATGGCAAGGTAATTGAACATCATGGTCGACGCTGTAAAGGTCTGCTTGAAAGCGACGATAGCGATACCCCATCAGAACAGTGTGATTTTCGCTTTCGATTTAAAGAATGTCCTCACTGTAATGCTGAAAATGATATCGCTGCCCGCAAATGCCATCAGTGCAATAAAGCGATTATCGACCCAGACGATCAATTAAAAGATGCACTGAAACTGAAAGATGCCATGGTGATCCGATGTGCGGGATTATCGTTGATCCGGAATCAGTCCAAGATTCAGGTTATTTATCATGGTGAGGAAGGTGAAGAGCTGAAGGAGAGCTTCGATTTTTCCAAGCCGGCTCAGCTAAAACGCTTTAATGAGATCTTTGGGCGACGGGTTGCGAATAGCCAAGCCCCGCAAAACTTTTCAAACATAGAAGAAGCGATCGCTTATGAAGCACTTTTAGTCGCGCCAGACTTTGTCATCGCACGCGAGCAAAAGCACTATTGGCGTGTACAAGAGAGAATATTTGATTACCAAGGTCGCTACCGTAAAGCTAACCAGCTTTAAATTGATATCACGGCTTTATTCTTTATCTGACCAAACAGCCAGTTCATTGCCATTTGGATCAAGAAAATGAAAACGTCGCCCGCCGGGAAAACTGAAAATTGGTACTTTGATCTCACCACCAGCTGATTCGATTAGCGCCTGACTCGCCTCGAGGTTTGTACTATACAAAACCACCAGTGCAGCACCAGTACTTGAATTGGATTTCAGATCAGCTTTATAAAAACCACCCGCTAATCCTGCGCCGTCAAAAGCACAATATTCAGGTCCGTAGTCGGTAAACTTCCAGTCAAAAAGATCAGAGTAAAATCGCTTAGTGCTTCCTAAATTATTAGCCGGTAACTCAATATAATTAATTTGATTGTGCGCAGAACTCATTTCACATCCTCTTGATTTGAAAACTTGCAAAACCCAGAAAGCGTCTATGCTTTGTACATACCTTCGTTAAAAGCAACCAATTCAGTCTGACCTGATTGGAGTAAGAATGACATACAAGGTATTTATTACAACAGTTACCATATTAATAACTTCAAATTCCCTCGCGACTGCAGAGTTGGTCGAAGGACAAACCTGCCCTGTTACTTTTAAAAATGAACAGATTGGTTCACTCATCCTTTCTAAACCGTGGTATCACAGTAGTCGAAGTAATGCGAAGTACATTGCGAGCGACAATGCCACAGGCATAGGCATAGAGATTCATTTAAAAAACAATTTTACCGGTAAGGTGGACGGGTTAAATCTAGCTGATTGCGATCGCTTTAGACTATTACAAATTCGCAGAACAACCGCCAAACTTCTACCCGGAGAGAAACACATTCAGATTGATGTCCCCGATCAATTTACCAACCCTTTTTATGACAGCGCCCCTCTGGAGCACGGTTACGGCCTACATAAAACACCCCTAGACGATTCTGACAAACCTTGGCAAGGTCGGCCGTACCGTGACTCTGCTGTTGCGCTTTATGACACCCCCTATGTTTCCGATAGCTGGGGGATTGAAGGAAAAAATATTGAGGTACAGTTTGAAACCTGTGCCGTCTGTGAGAGGGAAAACCAATTCGATACTGTTTTATCTTGTGGTCATTGGGGCTATCGCAGAGATTATATGGGAGGAATGACTGGCTGGAGCGAACCTGAATTTACCGGCTTTCAGTGTTCAGACTCCCCCAGTCCTAGCTTTCAACAAACGCTTAATATTTCAAACCGAATTGAATACACATACTGGATTCACTGGCGTTAGCCGCGCTTTGCAGCCTGGACATGCATCCAATCACGGTCCTCAGAGCGTCCTAAACTAAGCCAACCGTGCGATTCCCAAATTTCCCACCAAGGATCTAATTCCTCTTTGGCTAAACTCGCGCGATCACTGCGCCAACGCAGCTTATTCTGCGAAGGAAACCAGTCTAACGCGATACCCCAAGCATGAGTGGACCAAGCACTGGCACTACCGCGTTTTTTACGAGGATTATAGCTACCACCATAGCGATCTAAACCATATTCTGTAATACCTGTCGGCCCATAGTGATCATGAACTTGAGTCAGAATTGATTCCAAACTTTCTGCTAGTGATTCATGAATGCTGATAGAGCGAGTAGTTTGGTTGAGATTCCAATCAAGCCTGAGTTCCCAAGGACAAGTAACCTTTATCAGCGGCACTTGACCCGGTTCTCCATAGTAATGGGTTAAATCAGATTCATTCTCTTGGGGGAAGTTATCTGGATTGGAATTCAATGGACTAATATCGGCAAAGGAGCGCCTTAGCTGCCCTCTGTCCTGTAATTGCACTAAACGCTCTACAGCGTAGTCGGTTTGCGGCCCATAAAGACCATCGATTACGCCGGCATCAATACCATTTTGATGGCAAATCGATTGTAAATAAGCTACTTCCATTCGCTGCAACGACCATTGCGGCCATTGGTGATTCAATGTTCCTGTTTTGGTCGTTAAGGCGGCTACAACTGCATGCTCTACGCTGGCATCGTTATTAGAGTTAGTATCGGGTAAAAAACCCGCATCGATAAGGTAAGGTACAACGAGTGTACGCACAGTCTGATTCATATGACCTCCCTGTTGGCTTTTAATCATCCTTGCTTGACTAATGAGTATGGAATAAGAATCTGGCTTATTCCAGAATTTAAAACAATTGTTTAAATAATCTCCAAAAACACAATAAAAAAAACCGGACTATTGCCCGGTTTTCAGATACTCATTGACCAGAATATTAATCTGGGCGATCATCCTTAAACATTCGCCAGCCACCTATCATGGTTGAGATCAAACTCTGACGCGACATAATATCTTCACGAATCGCCACATAAACATGGATCAAGATAAACGTGATCAGATACCACATCCCTAGGCGGTGCCATGTATGTACATCTTGGCTTTGCCCCATCAGCGGAATAACCCAGCCAAACATCGTATCTGCCCAACTGCCCTGACCAAGGCCTTCGCTGTATAAGGCGAATCCTGTGACAATCATGAACAACATGCCGAGTACGAAGAAGAAAAACATCCCCACCTGAGCCAGTGGATTGTGACCGATATATTTCTTCGGAGTCTTCTCCAAGAACAGATACCAGCGTACCTCATGCCATGCTTCTTTCCAGAATTTACCGCTAAAGAACGGCGGCACAAACAGTTCACGTGCATGATGGTTACCCACGAACGCCCAATAGATACGGCCAAGAAATCCGATAGTTACGATATAGCCCGCGGTGAAATGCGCAAAGCGGATGTAACCCATCAGATAGTTATCGATTGCTTCACCCGGCATCGTTGGTAGAGGAACACCAATAAAATAGCCAGTTACACAAAGGGTAATAATCGAAAAGACCGTGACCCAGTGCCACAAGCGTAATGGCGCTTCATACACATAAACAGCAGTCTGTTTACGGGTAATAACTGATTCTCCGACAACTTGATCTGAAGCGACTTCCTGAGCTTTATCTGACTTGTTAGGTTTAACCGATGCAGTCATATAAATAACCTCCTGAATTTAGGCGCTGCGTTCACAACGCCACTATTCTTATCGAATTTTCACCTTAGTCAGCTCTTGACCATCTTCAGACATCACGTGTGTTGAACACGCAAGACATGGGTCAAAACTATGCAGGGTGCGAAGAATTTCAACGGGCTCATCAGGACGCTCCATTGGCGTATCCAGTAAGGAAGCTTCGAATGCGCCAATATTGCCTTTACTATCACGAGGTGAACCATTCCAAGTTGTAGGAACGATCGCTTGATAGTTCTCGATTTTGCCATCTTTGATCTTGATCCAGTGACCCAAAGCGCCACGAGGAGCTTCGTTAATGCCAACTCCCATCGCCTCTTTCGGCCAGTTACTTGGATCCCACTTCTCAACATTGGCAGTCGAGCTATCACCCGCTTTAATGTTGTTAACCAGTTGATACCAATCATCCAACATAGTGTCTGCACAAAGCTGACACTCAAGTGCACGCGCCAATGTACGGCCTAATGTACTTGGTAAGAACTGCTTAATTCCCAGATCTAGCCCCGTAGACTGATTGAAAGCAGATAATGAGCGATCTACCTGCTCCTGAACATGCTCCGTACCAGAAGCGTAGGCAATGATATAACGTGCCAGTGGCCCTACTTCCATTGCATGACCACGCCAGCGCGGTGCCTTAATCCAGCTGTACTTCGCAGATTCATCCAGCTCTTTAATATCTGTTTTGGTACCCTTTGTATTAGGGCCAAGCTCAAAGCTAGGCTCTGTCTCACCTTCCCATGGGTGCAAGCCCTGCTTCTCGCCTTCATAACGGTACCAAGAGTGATCAACAAACTCTTTAATCTGTTCTGGATCACGTACATCAACTGGATGCACTTCATCCCAGTTACCATTAACAATCGCACCTGCGGGTAACAGATCTGTAGATTTGTCATATGGCACTTGCGTGTAAGTACCGTAAGACAGAAGGTTCTCTGAAGCTAAGCCACCACCGTACAACCAATTCTTATAGATACCAGCAATTGCCATAACATCAGGGATGTATACGTTCTTAGTAAACTCTTGTGCTTCGCGGATGCGCTCTAACACATAGTTCAAACTGGTCATATTTATTGGCGCTCCTGAAGCACCAACATCATCCAAGTTAATAGCACATGGCACACCACCCACCATGTAGTTAGGGTGCGGGTTTTTACCACCAAAGATGGTATGAATTTTTACAACTTCTTTTTGGAAATCGAGTGCTTCAAGGTAGTGAGCAACTGCCATCAGGTCCGCTTCTGGCGGAAGCTTATAAGCAGGGTTATCCCAATAACCATTAGCAAACAGACCTAACTGGCCACTTTCAACGAACTTCTTCAGACGTGTTTGTACATCCTTAAAATAACCTGGGCTAGATTTCGAATGATGTGGAGAGACCATCTGCTGAAGCTCAGACGTAGCCTTAGGGTCAGCTTTCAAGGCATTAACTGGATTCACCCAGTCCAACGCATGTAGATGATAAAAATGTACGATGTGATCGTGAATCTGTAGGGTTTTATCCATCATGTGACGGATAAGGTGTGCATTCAAAGGCACTTGGATACCTAGAGCATCTTCTACCGCTCGTACAGATGTCAGTGCATGGGTACCTGTACAAACGCCACAGATTCGCTCTACAAAGGCCCAAGCATCACGCGGATCACGACCTTTTAAGATCACTTCAAGTCCACGCCACATTGTCCCCGTTGAAACGGCGTTACGAATAATGTTGTTTTCATCAACATTCACTTCACAACGCATATGCCCTTCAATTCGGGTTACAGGGTCCACAACAATGCGTCGGCCACTGTTATCTAAATCACTCGCATTAAATGGCTTATTCATTATTCCTGATCTCCTTTATGCTGAGCACGCTTAACCGCGCTGACCGCAGCATGCGCGGCAACAGCCGCACCAACACCACCCGCTACAGCCATACCAATCTCATCTGCATTTTTCTCGATACCAAACTGGTGAATATCGGTTAAACGGTTATAGAACGAGCCTTTGTCCCAGAAACCATCTTCAGAACAACCAATACAACCGTGGCCTGCCTGAATTGGGAAAGAGACGCCCTCATTCCAACGCACCGTAGAACAAGCGTTGTAAGTAGTCGGACCTTTACACCCCACTTTATAAAGGCAGTAACCTTTACGTGCGCCTTCATCGTCCCACTCTTCGACGAACTGACCTGCATCAAAGTGAGGACGGCGATAACACTTATCGTGAATACGCTGGCTGTAGAACATTTTTGGACGACCTTGACGATCTAGCTCAGGCATTTTGCCGAACGTCAGCATATAGGTAATAACTCCAGTCATTACCTCAGCGATTGGAGGGCAACCTGGTACTTTGATAATTGGTTTATCGGTAATAACTTTATGGATAGGAACTGCTTGAGTTGGATTTGGGCGTGCTGCTTGAACACAGCCCCAAGATGCACAAGAGCCCCACGCGATGATGGCAGCAGCATCCTTCGCTGCATACTTCAGTTTTTCAACAAAAGGTTTACCACCAGAGATGCAGAACATGCCATCTTCGTTTAGTGGCGGATTACCTTCTACGGCAAGGATATATTTACCTTTATATTTTTCCATCGTTTCATAAAGGATTTCCTGCGCTTGGTGGCCTGCTGAAGCCATCAAGGTGTCGTCATAATCCAAAGAGATCATGGATAGGACAACATCTTTTACCAATGGGTGAGCCGAACGAATAAACGATTCAGAACAGCAAGTACACTCTAAACCATGCAACCAAATTACCGGTGTACGCTCTTTGGTTTCCATTGCATGCGCAATTCTAGGCGCAAATGTTGGTCCTAAACCTAAGGCTGCAGCCGTTAAACTACAATATTTCAGGAAGCTACGACGCGTAATACCCTGACGTCGCATAACCTCATAGAAGGTTTCAATTTGTGACATATGTCTCTCCGCCAATGCCAGCCACCACAGCTATGCCCTCATTTTTATTAGCTATGCATAACTACGTGTAACATTTTTATTTTTTTGTTCAGTCATCTATTGGCAAGGTTCGGGCCAAAAAACATTCCTCTTATATTTCAACGAGTTAATTAAATCATTCAAATGTATAGAGGGATAAATACTAACCAGTCACCCAGATAAAATGGTTAATCCCTTAACACCTATAAAGTTTGAGGTCATTTAAATGTATTTTATATATATGTTTATTGACTGATATCAATATCCATAAAGCGATGAAGAGATAAGATGGATTTGCGTTTCCAATAGAGAGGACTTACCTATGCAAGTTGAAGTAACTGATATCCCACAAGTCGCGGTTGATTTTATGAATGATGATCATGCAGAAGCTATCACCCTTCTTAATCAGTTATTCGACACTTTGGAAACAGGGAATGACAGTGAAGTTGATGGTGCTTTATCAGGCTTTTACCAACACAATGCCGAGCACTTCGCCCGCGAAGAAGAACAGATGATACGAATCAACTTCCCACCCTATACATGCCACAAAGGTGAGCATGAACGCGTTTTACAAGAGATGCGCGAGACGCAACAACAATGGCAAGCAAACCATGACCGCGCAGAATTAAACAGCTACCTTAAAGACACGGTTATTCCTTGGTTTGTAAATCATATAAATACCATGGATACAGTAACAGCCATGTTTATTAGCCGACATTGTGCCTAACTAATATCAGCCACCACAAATCCGAATTTTAACTAACAGTCGAGCCTCCCCACTCGGCTGTTAACCGTGGAATGTAACCTCACAAAATCACAAACAAGATAACGGTATAAATATTTTTGTTTTAGATTAACAAACCAGTCTGTTGTTAAACGCGTAAGCAAATTCTGCTATCCTTCTGCGAAATTATTCACTCATGCCAAATAACACAGCATATCGCTGTCCTTGAGTATTACGGATCAATAATGAGCAAATATTGGAGTGACGCAATTCAGCGTCTAACACCTTACGTGCCGGGCGAGCAGCCTAAAGAAAGCGGTATCACCAAGTTAAACACCAACGAAAATCCTTATCCTCCTTCACCGAAGGCGGCCGCGGTGATCAATAACTTTGATACAGCTAGGTTACGACTCTACTCCGACCCAGATTGCACCCAATTAAAAGATTCGCTTGCTAGCCACTTTGAAGTCGAGCGTAAGAATGTCTTTGTTGGTAACGGTTCTGATGAGGTACTTGCTCATACCTTTGCTGCGTTCTTCCAACAAGAACAACCACTGCTGATGCCGGAATTCACTTACAGCTTCTATCCGGTTTACTGCAACCTATTTGATATCGAATTCAAGCTGTTACCCCTAGGTGAGAACTTTGAGCTAAACCTCGAAGACTATAACCAGCCTAATGGCGGTATCATTTTCGCTAACCCGAATGCTCCGACTAGCCGTGCAATCGAGCTGGGTGAAATTGAAGCATTGGCTCAGCGCAATACTGAAACCGTCATTGTGGTTGATGAGGCCTATGTCGATTTTGGCGCTTCTAGTGCTATCGAATTAACCAAAAAATATGACCATCTTTTGGTTATTCAGACCTTCTCTAAATCTCGTTCTCTTGCGGGTATGCGTGTTGGATTCGCGATTGGTCACGAAGATCTGATTGCAGGTTTAGAACGCGTTAAAAATAGCTTTAACTCTTACCCACTAGATATGCTAGCAATTGAATCAGCCGTTGCCGCTGTTGAAGATAATGACTACTTCGAAGCGACTACGAAAAAGATTATCGAGACCCGTGAGTGGACGGTCAATCGTTTAGAAGAGTTAGGCTTTATCAGCTTGCCATCTAAAACGAACTTCCTGTTCAGCACACACCGCTTTATAGAAGCCGCTGAATTAATGGGTTTCCTACGCACGAAAAAAGTTTTGGTACGCTACTTCAGCAAACCAGGTATCGATAATTACCTGCGTATATCGATTGGCACTCAAGAAGAGATGGAACTACTAATCAGTACCTTAGAACAACACCCTGATATCTGTAAGATGCCTGTTGAGTCTTAAACAGCGCTATGTGACTGCTGCAAAAACTCTGATAAAGCTGCCTTTCGAGCAGCTTTATTTATTTCATTTCTTAGATTTACCTTTTTTCACCGATAACAAATATACGTGGTCATAAAGGAGTAAATGTCCCTGATTATTTAATGGACACTAAGGAACCATTGGCACCACAAATTTTTATACCTATTATTAGTTTTACTTTAGGGCTGCTTCTTTACCTAGAGTTTAAGAGTACAACGGTTTTGTACTCGTCCGTGTTTATTCCATTGCAAGATTTCAGGGCGCACAGTTGTGCGCCCTTTTTTTATCCATTTCACGTGAACAGAAATCAACTCAAGTTCTATGAAAGAAGACTATACTGACTAAGTTAAGTCAGGAGAGTTTTATGCCAATTAATCCTACCGGTTTATCGACCAGCCCTTCTTATCAATTCAATCAGATCCAAAACCGGATAAATGAAACGGAAGAACAGCTAGCTTCCGGTAAACGAATCAATAATGCGGCAGTTGACCCTGCAGGCCTGCAGGTACTTATTGATTTTCAGACACAAATCAGGGGTAACAGTGCAGCCATTCGCAATAGTCTTGATGGCGTCTCCGCACTTCAGATTGCTGATGGTGGGGTAAATCAAGTCAATGATTCACTGCAACGTATTCGAGAACTATCCGTTCAAGCTCAAAATGGCATTCTCAACGATAGCGACCGTGCAGCCCTGCAAAGTGAAGCAGATGCCCTATTAAGTGGGATACAAGATACCCTTGGACAAAGTACTTTTAACGGCCAATCATTACTAGCCGAGGATGGCCAGCTACGCCTACAAACAGGCCCAGGCACAGAAGACTCTCAAAACGTTACCACCTTCAATGTTAGTGATGAATTGGATAACAACGGTCTATTCACTTTAGATATTAGCGACGCCGGCGCTCTGGATATTATCGATCAAAGTCAGTCGTTTTTAGCGACAGTATCAGGTGAAATCGGCGCAAGCCAAAACAGATTAGATAGCACGATCAATAGACTTACCGAAACCAATATCAATGAAGCCTCAGCAGCTTCTACAATTGGTGACACAAACTTTGCTCAAACGGCCTCAGAACGTGCCAGTGCCCTTATCCAGCAGGATGTGGGCATCGCGCTTCAAGCGCAAGCCAATGCCAATCGAGGACTCGTACTCAATTTACTCGGATCGTAACAAGCAATTAAGAGAGTAAATTGGATTGCAGCACTGCACTTTTAAACTCCGCTAAACTAGTGTTCAAACAATCCAAAAGCTCAGACTCTGGAACACTCTCATTTTGCTTAGCTTTTTCTTCTACAAAACCGGCCAAAGCACCCAACCTTTCGCCCCCTAACATGCGAGACGAACCTTTTAGTGAATGCGCGATTTTTCTTAGTTGTGTTTGATCGTCGTCATCAAACGCCTGACCAATCTCGTTAATCTCGCGTTGCGCACTTTCCCAGTAAAGATTAAAAACATTCTCTAGATATTTAGCATCTAGCTTTAACGCAATTGCTGTCGCCTCATTGAAAGCAGTCAAAGACATCAATTGACTTAAAGACTCAGATACTGGCGCATTTGTTACGTTTGCTTGATCGACCACTGTTAACTCCCTGATACCCTTATAGATGGGCAAAAATCCATTCTTTGATAACAATAGCGAAAAACCTACATATTAAAAGGTTACTTTAGATTAGGTATAAAAAAGGGGTGATAAATCACCCCTTGGTCACGATTAAGCCTACAACTTAGTTTACTTTAAAGCGCTGTACCATTTCCTGCATACGTGCCGCAACATCGCTTAGCGCGATACTGGAATTAGCTGTCTCATCAGCCGCTACACGGCTCTGTTCAGCAATCACACGTACATTACTCAAGCTCTGGCTAATTTCATCTGCAACAACACTTTGCTGTTCAGCAGAACTAGCAATCTGAGCGTTCACTTCATTCATCTGCTCAACTGTCATACTGATCTGATTCAACGCAGAATCTGCCTGATCAACCAGTTCAATACACTGATTAGCTTCTTGCGTGCCTTGATTAACCACATTCACCGTCAAGTTAGCACGGGCTTGTAGATCATCGATCAAATTGTGAATCATCTCTGTAGACTGTTGAGTACGTTGTGCAAGGGAGCGCACCTCGTCAGCAACAACAGCAAAACCTCGACCTTGCTCACCTGCTCGAGCAGCCTCAATCGCTGCATTCAAGGCAAGAAGGTTAGTCTGTTCTGCAATCTCACGAATCACATCAAGAATCGCATTGATATCACGAGTCTTCTGCTGCAGGTGTTGCACTTCCGAAGAGGTTTTATCCAAGCTTAAAGAGAGACGATTCATCCCCTCTGTCGCGATCTGCATTTTGTTACGGCCTTCCATCACTTGATGGTTAGCACTGTCCGCAGAAGAAGCTGCACTAGACGCGTTATCCGCAACATGCTGAGCCGTATACGCCATTTCAGTTACAGCAGATGCTACCTGATCAGTTTCTTCCTGCTGCTGCATTGTCCCGGCACGCGCTTGCTCTGTCAGCGCGGCTAACTCTTCCGCCGACATACTCATGTTGTAACCAGCTTGGTTGATCTCAGTGATCATCTCACGGAATCTAATAGTTGTATGCCCCAAAGAACCCTGCAACTTCCCCACTTCATCTTTACGGTTTGTTTCAAGCACCTGGGTAAGGTCTCCTTCAGCCAAAGTATCCGCATAGCTCACCGCTTCTAGGATCGGACGAGTGATCATGCGTGTGATCCAAAGCGCAAAGAAAACGCCCAGAATAACCGCAATAACAGAGATCACGATCACTGACACGAGGCCTTGATGATTGTGTGACTGAAGCATTGGCCCTAGAGAATCTTGATCAGCAATAACTGATAGTTTTACCTTTTCGACATTACTCGCAACTTGGGGGCCGATCACATCCAGAGTCCCAATTACTAAGTTATTGCGCTGATCAATTGTCTTATGGATTTCTAGAGTTGCAGCCAGATATTTATCTCGTGCTTTAGCAAAACGATCTAACAGCTGTATTTCATTATCAAGCAGGAACACCTTTTTCAGGCTTTCTAGGTGTTTTGTTAGAGCACCATCCAATTTATTGATCGAAATCTGAAAATCTTCTTGATGGTTCTTTTCCATAAAACGAACCAGATATAGCCTTGCTAGCAACAGATCTTCCTGCAAATTAGAAGCTAAAAATGCCAATTCAGGTTCACCGCGGTTATTAGCTAACTTTCTTAACTGAGTAATACTGTCGCGCATAACTGGGCCCTGCTGAGCCAAGGTGTTGTAGTACAACTCGTCCTCAGTTTTAACTAAACCAACCACCTTCTGAAAAGTCGTTTTATACTCATCTAGTAGCGTTGCAGTTTCCATAATTAAACGGCTACGCTCTGGATTATTAATTTCTTGCTTGGATTGCTCTAAAAACTGATTCATCAACGCCATACGTTGTTCGTATTGCTCTAATGATTGATTGTCATGACTGATAAGAAAGTTTTTTACCGACATGCGCACTTTCAGCATATTCGCTTGTAAGCGCCCTGAAAGATTACTATCCCGCGCCAACTCACGGTATTGAACAAAGCCATCTTCCGCGTGATGTAAGCCTTTAATACCTGTAAACGATGCCGCCACCAGCAATAACAAGATAAAACCGAAACTCAAACCGATCTTACTGCGTAAATTAAATCTGTTTAGCTTATTCATGTATTTGCACTTACTACATTAGGATTAAGGAATTAAATACAAAGGATAATCAATAGCAGGTGATAATATTTATCATTTGCAGCCATTTCAATAATAATCGATCAAAAATTAAGATTATTTTCAGGCTGCTTACGATCTATACATTTCGGGAGGGAAAACTGATTAAATAACGTACAATTAAAACAATAACTCTAAAGTTATTTCATTGTTTAAAAGCCAAATACTTACTCAAAGTTTTTAATTCAAACGCAAAAGTCTATAACTGTTTTATTGTTTGTATTCGGGAAATTGGCCGACAAAGTTCAGAATCCCCTGCTCTAGTGGGTGGCCTTTTCGATAGATAACCGAGATCTCTATTCTTTGTTGTCCTTGAGTAACCGGTACTGATTTAAGCGCATTTTCATATCGACTACCTGTCACCATATTTTCGCCGATGACGGTGTAACCCAATCCAGCGGCAATGCATCCTAGAATTCCATCTGCACTACTCATCACCATCATATCATCAGTGAACCTATCACCTAATTCTTGCCAAGCTAAAGCACACTTCCTGTAACCACAGCCCTCTTCCCTAACAAACAGCACAGGCTCATATTCTTCATCAACAGGAGTGACAAGTACGAGCGACTCATGAACAACAGGCAAGATCCGCAGATCCTCATGTGTCTTAGCATTCCCAACCAACGCGCAATCCAACTTATCGTTCAAAATTGCTAGCGCTAATCGGTCGCTTGTATCTGTATAAATACGAGGAAGGATTTCGGGATGCTTGCGTTTAAGTTGTTTTAGAGTCGTGGGTAGATGAACCGCTGCAAAGGTTTCGGGCATGCCTATACGAAGTTCGTAGTTGCCTTTGTTTTTTAAGATTGCGGTAGATGCTTGATACTCCAACTGCAAAATCTGGGAGGCATATTTATATAAAAGCTGCCCTGTCGTTGTAAGCTCAAGCTTTCTACCTACCCGTGCGAATAATTTAGAACCAAGCTCGTCTTCTAACTTCTGAATTCTAGTAGTGATATTAGATTGCACTGTATTAAGCTTTTCAGAGGCACCTTTAATGCCCTCTTCCTCAACAACAGCCTTAAACGTACGTAACGCTACAATCTCCATATAGTTCTCTTTTATTGAAGTTTTAATTCTAAAAGATTCACTTTTTAAGATTATCAGAAAGCGCTATGGTTGTTGAACATAAATACAATAAAACCAAACAATCATTTATGAACACCACACTTACCAAAAGTCAGGTCTATTTTGCTGGCATCTGTAGCTTAGTTGTCACAGTGGGAGTCGCTCGTTTTTCCTACACACCTTTATTGCCCATCATGCAGGCAGAAGCAGGCCTTACTGAAACGGGCGGCGGCTGGCTCGCAACCGTTAACTATATTGGCTATATGATCGGTGTTCTGATTGCAGCAAGCCTAAACAATCTTCATCACAAGTACCTGTTACAGAAGCTATATTTGGTACTCAGCGTGGTGACAAGCGCCGCAATGGTTATATCTAACGACCTTTATACTTGGTCCTTTATGCGTTTAGTGGCAGGGATCTGTGCATCAGGAGGGTTAATCATCTCCTCGGGGCTAATCTTAAAATGGCTAGTCAACAACGGCCACAGAGGTGAGCTCGGCATCCACTTTTCGGGTATAGGCATAAGCATAGCGATCTCGGCTATCATCGTGGAAATTCTTTTACAATTTTCTGCCAACTGGCAGCAACAATGGCTATTCTTTTCATCCGTAGCTGCGATCATCGCCGTGCCGGCATGGTTATGGATACCTCACCCTAATAACCATTCTGATCATTCACAATCAGTTCCTAAAGATAATCCACCCAGCAAAAAGTTTACGCGCTTATTCTTACTGGCATATTTCTGTGCAGGTTATGGCTATGTCGTTAGCGCGACTTTTATCGTGGATATCATTGAAGGTCTTGAAGGTTTAGAAGGTCAAGGTGCCTTATCCTTTGTATTGATAGGGCTTGCTGCGATTCCAGCTGTGGTTCTATGGGATAGAGTCGCACGCAAGTACGGCTATTTAAAAGCTTTACTGGGTGCTTATAGCCTGCAAATCATTGGCATAATGATCCCCACACAAAGCGATGCATTTCCATTAATTGCCTTGTCAGCAATATTGTTTGGAGGCACTTTTGTTGCCTGCGTAAGCCTCGTACTGACTATGGCGGGTCACTTCTTCCCTAGCAACCCGTCTAAGTTCATGGGCAAGATGACCCTTGCTTATGGCTGCGCTCAAATACTCGCGCCATTTCTAACCGGATTATTGGCCGAGAACTTGGGGAATTACAATCTAGGTTTATATCTGTCTGCTATCGTTATGGTAGTGGGATCAGGCTTAATTCTGGCGCTGATTAAGATCGGCGAACAACCAGAAAATGCTAATGGACCTCGTACTCTTAGCGTAAAAACATAGTCCAATAGAATAACCTTGCTTTGATCAGGGACAAAACTAAGCTAGAATTCAAATGACCGTTTGGATTTTTTGGGAAGAACTAAGGACGTTCTAATCTCATGGAAGAAATAAAAGATATTTTATTACTCGTTGTGACAAGTTTCAGCGGCCTCGCTGGGATTATCTATTGTCCTTATATATTCCTTATTACCTTCGGCATTCTTTGTTTTGTGTTGTATCGATTAAAAAGCAACGCATCTAAAGAATATATCTCGCCTAAGTAAGATCGCGTTAAGATCGCTTCACACCGCAAATTTTAAGTAAACCTAATTAACTGGCTGTTACTTAGCTGCAGACCATAACGCTTATAAGTAAAAGAAGTTACGAAATAGCTGATTGATATTCGTAGCTAAGGTAATCAAAGAATTGGGAAATTGGTGATGACTCCACCAGCCACATTCCGGCACATGAATCCACCGCTGTGGCTGCTCCCTTCCGGGCCTGACCAGGTTCACGATTTATCATTGCGGAAGGACCAGCAGAGCCACCATAGCGGGCCTGAAGGGCCTTGTCTGAGCGAGATCACTCAAGACAGGCGCGCAGTATACCAGTGATTTTTTGAGATGCAAATGCAATTATTTAACTCTCTGTTTTTATAGAAATAAAATTCATATTCAGACCCATAACTCTACCTTCAAGCTCTCTAAAGCACTCCTGAGATTTCTCTTCATTCCTAGCAGCGTTAATCGCGATCTAACCTATACTTAAACGACCAGATAACAAAACCACTGATTAATTTGTTAAGGGTTTCTTAATACCATGGCTTTTATAGTGGCTCTGCTGTTAGAGTTAAACGATCTACGATTTGTTGTATGAATAAACAACAGGATAAATGCACATGGAAGAACATTTAAACCAGCTAGGACTTGCCCGACAACCAATTTTTGACCGCGAACTTAATGTCGTGGCCTATGAGCTGTTGTACCAGTCGGAGCATGGTGAAGCTGTAGCCAAATTTTTAAAAGGCGACCAAGAGTCCTGTAATGTCCTAATCAATAACTTCACCAGCATCTATGATTCTGGCACATTAAAATCCTTACCCGCGTTTCTCAATGTCACTGAAAGCTTTATTCGTACCGAAAGCCTGCCAAGTCTATCGCGACACAATTTAGTTCTGGATGTTAAGCAGCAACCTAACATCACGCCTGAATTACTTGGCTCACTGAAAAAATACGTAGATGCTGGCTACCGCTTAGTTTTAGACGATTTCACTTACAATAGCGACTATGATGAGTTGCTTAAACTCGCACATATGGTTCGAGTCGACATTCGTAAACATAGTGACGAAGCGATTGTTTCTCACTTGGAAAGCATGCGCCCTTTCAAAGTTGTTTCTCTCGCCGAGAACGTTGAAACTCATGATGAATATGAGCGCTGCCATGCCTTAGGGTTTAGGCTTTTTCAGGGTACATTTCTGTCTAGACCAACACTAGTCGAAGGTAAAAAATTAACGTCCAATCAGGCCATTGTAATTCACCTATTAGCGGCGCTTCAGGATCAAGATGTTACCCCTGCTGTACTAGCAGATATCTCATCTCGCGACCCACAACTAACCTTCAAACTGTTGCGTATCGTCAATTCTGCGCAATATAACCTGCCGAATAAGATTGAGAGTTTAAGTCAGGCGATCATTGCCTTAGGCATGAACGAGATTAACAAGTGGGCCACCCTGCTTGCCCTCTCTAGCAATGATGAAAAACCGAGCGAACTGATCCGTCAGATCCTAATTACAGCAAGAATGTGCGAATCCGTCGCTTATCGTACCGAAGAGATCGATTCCGAACTCGCTTTTATTACTGGCGTGATCTCAATGCTAGACGCGCTCCTAGAGATCGATCAAGAATCACTGCTAGATCAGCTGTCTGTCTCCGATGAGATTGTTGAAGCAGTCACTAGTTACGAAGGCCCTGCCGGTCGCTTACTGCAAGCGGTTAACTTTTACATGATCGGCCAATCTGCCTTTAAGCTACCGCCTCATATTCAAGAAGTGTATGCCGATGCTTATTATGACGCCTTGAGTTGGAGTAATGAGACCATGCAGCTGATGTCAGGCTCTCATTTATAGATCTGGCTGAAAAATTGATAACAGCTGAGATCTCACCCAGCGACACATTGGATCTTGATGGAAGCGCTCATGCCAATAGAGGTAGAGCACCACCTCAGGTAGGTCAAATTCTTCAGGCAGCGGCTTAATTACTAAGCTGCTGCTTTTTACCAAATGCTGGGCCATTACTTCTGGTAGAGTAAAAATCAGATCAGAACCCTGGCCAAACTCAGCAACCGACATAAAACTTGCGAGCCTCAGCATCACCCTCCGATTCAAACCGAATTTTTCTAATTCGATATCCATCATTCCAGGCCCCTTACCTGTAATGGAAACAAGCCCATGGGAAGCCTGCGCATAATCATTCAAACTGATGGAGCTTTGACTCGCTAAAGGGTTAGTTTGATCCATCACACAAACATGACCTGTGCGCGCTATCGGAAAGCGCCTGAATTGATCCTGGCCAGAATCAGGGGATAGCCCCGTGATCGTAAAATGCACTTCACCTTTTGCAAGATATTCGAAATGCTCTGGTCGTTGAGAAACAATCTCTACCCGTAATTTCGGTGCCTTTTCGCGCAGCATCCTTACAACATCTGGCATCAATAGGATTAACTCTAAATCCAAGCCTGTTAGCTTAACCACACCCTCAGCCAGCTCTGGATTGAACTCTTCAGGCTGCATAATCGAAGCAACATCTTGTAATAAAGGCTTTAACTGCTTTTCCAGATCAACAGCACGCGCACTAAGGTCATAGCCATTTCCAGTTCTAACGAGGAGAGGATCATCAAGCGTTTGACGTAATCGCTGTAACGCTCTGCTCACAGCAGGTTGGCTCATCTGCAAACGCTCAGCAGCTTTAGAAACATGTCGCTCAGCTAACAACGCTTGTAGCACAACGAGGAGATTTAGATCGACCGAGCGTAAATTCATTAAACGAATAACCGAAATATAAAATATGCATTAGACGCATTTATGATTAGCCATTAAAGTTTGAAAAGCAAATCCAAAAGATGACGCTTACAACTTGTAAAGATTCGTAAACTTGACTGCAGCACAATGTTATTTGTGATTGCATAGCTAAGATAATTTGAGGACAAAAGTAGATGCCACTTAACCGCAAAATTTTGAATGATAATGACAGCTATGGCTGGGGCCCAGTCCTACTTCATTGGTTCATTGCATTATCGGTTATTGGCCTTTATCCCCTCGGTTTATATATAGAAAGCTTGAGTTATTACGATCCCGAATACCGGACAGTGCCAATCTGGCATAAAAGTATCGGCATCCTGCTAGCAGGCTTATTGATTACACGCATATTGTGGCGTTTATTCAACCGCTCGCCAAAGGCACTGCCACAACCAAAGAAGATGGCAATTGCAGCAAAAGCCACACATGTATTGCTCGAAGTTTTACTTCTACTTACCTTGTGCTCTGGCTACCTGATTTCTACCGCTGACGGTCGAGCAATAGAAGTTTTTACTTGGTTTAGTATTCCAGCACTACCCTTCGCAATGGAACAGCAGGAGGATATTGCAGGTGAGATTCACTTTTTGATAGCAACAACACTTATCGTGCTAGCAGCATTACATGCATTCGCTGCAATAAAGCACCATTACATAGATAAAGACACAACACTAAAGCGCATGCTAGCGCTACGCGAGGAACATTGATGAAATCTAAATTTATTAAAGGGTTGGCGCTAGCCTCTCTAATCACTACGTCCCCTCTTTATGCTGCGGATTACGTTATTGATACAAAAGGTGCGCACGCATCTATTCAATTCCGCATCAGCCATTTGGGCACCAGCTGGTTAACTGGCCGTTTCAACACATTCTCGGGTGAATTCAGCTACGATGCTGCTAACCCAGCGGCATCTAAAGTAAATGTTGATATTGATGTTAACTCGTTTGACTCTAACCACGCTGAGCGTGATAAGCATATCCGTGGTGATGAGTACCTAGACGTAGCCAAACACCCTAAAGCGTCTTTTGTTAGCTCTTCATACACACCAAATGAAGATGGCAGTGGCGTAATGAAAGGCATGCTGACTCTTTACGGAACAAGCAAAGAGATCTCTATCGACGTGAAAAAAGTAGGTGAAGGCAAAGACCCTTGGGGCGGCTACCGTGCAGGCTTCGAAGGTACCACAGAGATCCAACCTAAAGATTTTGGCATGAACTACCAGCTAGGCCCTGCAGCTGAAACTGTATACCTAGAACTTCATATTGAAGGTATTCGGAAGTAATTTCGATTTCATCTAAAACAAAAAAGGCGAACCCAATAGTTCGCCTTTTTTATATTTAATACTGGATTTAGTAATCCGCATATTCCGAATAAACGCTGACTTCGTTTTTATCTGATACAGCATAGACTTTAAAATCGTCTTTTCGAGCGCCTTCCATATCCATACCTGGGCCACCTGATGGCATGCCTGGTACAGTTAATAAACGGATATTATCGGCATTATCAGCCAATAACTTTTTAATATCTTGCGCCGGTACATGACCTTCAACCACCAAGCCATTTACAACACCAGTATGACAAGATGCACCTTGAGCTGGAACACCTAAACGCTGCTTGATTGGCGATACATCATGCATCTCAATACTATTCACGTTGAAATTGTGTTGCTCGAGATGGGTGATCCATTCCTTACAGCAACCGCAGGTCGGGCTATGGTAGACATCGATCTCATAGCTTTGATCAGTTTTACCCTCTTCCCAATACGGGTCTGCTGCGAAAACAGGCATACATAAAACAGCGGAAACAAAACCAATAATTAACTTTTTCATTCAACAGCCTCTACAGTTAGTCTGCATATTTTATCGGGTGCTTAAATGAAGAGCTATACGATTTTATTCAAGTCGTTATAGGACGCTAAACTCAATTTGAGTACTCGCCCCTGAGATACTTTGAACATAAAGCTGATAAGTCTGATTTCCCTGCAGAATCAGTTTTTGTTTATTGCTCGACCCTTCAAGTAACTTGCCATTGAGATACCAATTAAGATGTCCTTCACTCCCCTCAGCTCTAACATCTACTTCTATCGCCTCCAAACCATTTGTGTGGTACACCTGTTGATGGTTGATGCCATGTAGCCTTAAAAGCGCACTGGTTTGTAAGATAGTTTTACACTGGCTATTAAAAGGAGGAATACGCTCATCCCTTCGCCATTTTTGAGATATCCAAGGGTCCATCGCCGCCGGCCAAACAAAGTTTGATTGGCTTTTCATAGGACCAATATTGCACTCCCTTGTCACCCTTAATCCTGATTGATCATCGACTAGATAATTTAATCGCGGGTTATAAAATTTAGTCTGCCCTAAAGGCTCAGGGTCTAAAGTCCGCGGGGTATTTTGAGCCATCGTAAATGCAGTTCTAACTTGATCGCATGCCTGATCACCAGACATCACAACCCTACCATCAGGCCAACAGATAGACTGTTCCACAACACCCTCAGGTTTTGTGATTGTATCAGCTTCGGACTCAAGCAATTGATAGAGCTGGAACAATAAAGGACCTGCCAAAACACGCCCCATAGTTTTCTCCATTGGCGAACCATCAGGCCTACCGAGCCAGACCCCTAGCGTATATCTTTTAGATACGCCCACTGCCCAGACATCGCGATAGTCCCAACTGGTGCCAGTCTTCCAACCAATTTTGGGAAGGTGAGCCAAAGAATAGCCATCAATAAATTGATCTGGCGGATCTATATCTGCAAGGGTATTCCAAGTAATCCATGCGGCTTCTGTACTCATCAATTGCCGCGCTGCTTGCCCAGATTCATTATCACCAGCAGCTTCTTCAACTCCACCAGCCACAGAATACTTTAATGGCGCAACACTGCCTGAATTTGCCAAGCTCGTGTAGAGCGTTACTAAAAACTCTAAAGAGCTGCCGGCACCACCTAAGATAATTGCGGGATTAGCGCGTCCACCGGGAATTCGCAGAGAAGCACCAACATGATCGAGTTTGTTAGCAAAACGCTGAGAATCGTAATGTTGTATCAATTGAACAAATGGCAAATTAAGTGAGCGTTGTAATGCAGAGGATGCGGATACAGGCCCCGAGAATCCTTGGCTGAAATTACCAGGCCGATATTGCCCAGTAACTATAGGCACATCAGCTAATAGGGACTCACTATGAATCAGACTGTCATCCAGCGCCAGCCCATATAAAAACGGCTTTAGGGTTGAGCCGGGAGAGCGTATCGCTGTGACCATATCGACATGACCAAAGCGCTGTTCATTTAGAAAGTCAGCAGATCCCACATACGAAATAACCTGACGGCTCTGATTATCAACCAACAACGCCGCCGCCGAAATGCCCTTAGCCTGCCGAGATACATAACCCTTTATTTGGTCATAGAACTTCTGCTGGATACCACTATCAATCGTTGAACGTATAACTTCTTTGTCGGGTTCCGACTGTTTCAAGCGACGACTCAAAAGCGGCGCGAGCATCGGATTGGATAAAGGCCATACCGCGATATTTTCTTGCTTTGCCCGGGTGACGTTTTCTTCACTCCAAACTTGAAAACTAAGCAAACGATCCAATACTTTATCTCGATATTGCTGTGCTAGTTTTGGATGCCTATCCGGCCTCAATCGTGAAGGTGCCTGAGGTAACACAGCTAATAGAGCCGCTTCAGAAAAACGTAGTTGCGAAACTGGTTTTTGCAGATATTGTAAGCTAGCAGCTTGCACACCTTCGATGGTTCCACCAAAGGGTGCCTTATTGAGATACAAGGTTAGAATTTCATCTTTAGACAGATGCCATTCCAACTGCAATGCTCTAAATATCTGCTGCAACTTTCCCCTTACACTCCGCGGGCTCGGATAGTGCAAGCGCGCCACTTGCATGGTCAGCGTAGAACCACCAGAGATAATCCTGCCCTCTCTAATCCACTGCCAACTTGCACGTAGCAAGCTAAATGGATTGACGCCGGGGTGTTGGTAAAAATAACGATCTTCGTAAGCCAGTAGCGCCTCTATATAGCGCGGCGAGACTTGATCAATGGAGACGGGGTAACGCCATACGCCATTGTGATCAGCGAAAGTTCGCAAGGGTTCGCCATTGCGATCAAGTACAACCGTAGCCGCTCCTCCTGCTGAATTGTCATGTAAGGGGAAAGCACGATCTGCTATCCATAAACCTGCCGCAATAAGACAAAACACACAACAGGTAAATTTAACAACAGATCGCATCTTTCCTCACATCAAACGCTTAAGGTACTCACATTTAAAGTACACTCGTTTAAGGGATAACTGTTAAGTACTCAATACTATTAGCAACACCCCGATGGGCCGGTTTGTACATTGACTCAGCCTGTACAGGCGGTACTAAGTAATGCCCTGGTGTCACAGCTCGACTTAAGAAATAGATAACCTGTTCGCGCTTTTCTGGAATATCAACGGCGGCAACATAACGATCATCTTGAAATGCCTGGTAGGAGATCATTGCCTTCTGAGACACGGTCTCACCATCAATGCGAATATCCTTTAACTTAAGCGCATGCTGTAAGTTCTGATTTTCCAGCTCTACCCCAGCAGGTAGCAAACTCACCAACAAACCATCTGGCACACGTTCTTCACTATAAAGTCTCACACGTGTTAACAGTAGATCACCTGTTTTTAATACCTGATTCTTCTTCAGTAATTGCGCACCACCATCTAAGACACGGAACTGATCGATATCTAAATTGATCCCTTCATTCACATGCTTAGGCATCTGTTTAGGAATACCCGTCCAATGGAAACTTGCATAAGCCGGTTTGTCTTTTGTATTGGTAAACGCAGTAGATGCTAGTTCTGAACTATCTAGATTACGACCTAGCTCGGTCGTAGCTTCCAGCAACGTCTCAATTTCACCTTGAAGTAATTTCCCCTGCCATTCTCCCTCTTTATCCATTTGATTAAGCGCATTCGACAAGTGCAGTAGGGCTGCCTTTTCCTGCGTACTTAACCAACGCTGCTGCTTCAAAAGAGTAAGTAGGTCGGGGATCTGTTGCAAGGCGACTTTGTGTATTGAACGTGCATTAGGCAGTTCCAGAATGGTATAAATCGCCATCGCTTTATCGCGAATGACCGAGCCATAATCCCCTAGATAACCCTCTGCCCTTTCTGTTAATAGAGCCTGTTGCACTAAGGCTGCACCTTCTTGCAGGCTACCGGTTTCAATAATCGCTAATCCTAAGTGCACCCCCGGCAGCACACCACGAGAGTCGTTAAGTTGCTGCTCTGCCAGATCGCGCAATGGCCCTAAGGTGACTTCACCCTGCTTAGCCAAAACATAAGCAGCATAAGCTTTGTAGGATATTTCATAATGGGAAGGGATATCGGACCAAGTTCTAACCGAAATCGCTTTGCGGTTATGTACGTAAGAGCGTAGACGACCTACAGAATTAGTCAGCATGGCATTAGGTACAGCAAAACCTGAACGATCTAAATGCAGCAAGAAGTCCGTCGCATAAGCAGTTAACCAATGCTCTTCTGGCGAGAATTTATCCCATAAGCCAAAACCACCATTACCTAATTGCAGCTCGCTGTATCGACTGATCGCAGCATTAATACCATTTTCAAATTGAGGATTAGTGACAGAACGCGCGTAAGCCGGAGCTTTATCACCCGCCAATAACAACGCTAAAGGTTGCGATTTACTGGTAGTTTGCTCTAAACAACCGTACGGGTAACTCATCAAACTTTTAAAATGTTGCTGAGCATTCAGATCTGGCGTATTCGCCACACGCAATTGCGATTGTAGCTTGGTGAGATCTTGAATAGCTCCGGCAGGAAATTGAATGCTTTCCCCTTCTGCCAATACACGCATAGTTGAGTCGTAAACCGCCGGATACGCTGAACGTACGCCCAGCACCCATTCACGGTGTAACTGAACATCACCGAACGTAATCTCGGCAATGATTAACCCTTCACCCAACTCAACTGCATCGGCAACCAAAGGCAATACCTGTTTCTCGCCTTTATCCAATGACAGCTCAAAGCTATCTTGCCTTATACTTACAGCCCCCTGATGAGTTAACTTCACAGATACATTTTGAGCATCATCAGACACATTGGCTAAATCTAACACCAAGGTAGTTTGATCACCGACAGCTAAGAATCGAGGCATGGATAACTGAGCTACAACGGGTGAAGCAACTTTGGTTGTTTCACTCTCTAAACCAAAGTTATTGTCAGACATCGCTAACGCAGTTAACGTCAGCTCGCCATCAAATGCAGGCAGATCAAGTTCAACCATCGCTTCTCCATTTTCTAAAGAGATTGGAGAGTGGTATAGGCTCAAAATTTGCACTTCAGTCGGAGGCACTTCACCACCACGCTCTAGCTCACCATCACCGCCCCAGCGAATCTGAGCGTCCTTATACATATGAGGCTCAACTAAATCATTGTACATATCGCTGATTTTCGGGTTGTAAGCACGACGACCGTAGAAAAAATTAAAAGGATCGGCTTGCTTATAGCCCGTTACACTTAACACACCGCTATCGACTGCTGTTAGGCTGATATAGTAATCACCTTCGACAGGCTTACCTGCTTTGTCAGTGACTTTAAGGGTTAAGTTAGCTTTGGTTTCTGGAAGTAGTGATTCAGCAACTTCAATAGTTACAGCGAGTTCACGATCAGCACGATCCAAAGGCAGATGCGCAATACCGACACTACGCTTACTTACTTTATCTTTATGCTCTGTTGGCGCTACGACAAAGGCACTGATATAAACATCGTGACGATTTAGATCTGCAGGTAGAGGAATCTCCACCTCAGCTTCACGATTCTTTAACAAAACTTCTTGGGAATGCAGAACCTGATCGGTTTCAAGAAGTACCACCGCTTTACCCTCGGTTGGCGAAGCCAGTTTTACTTTAACGCGGTCTCCCGCTTCATATGACTCTTTGTCTAAAGCCAAAGTCACCAGATCGGGGCGGATACGATCCGAAGCTGTTTGCCAGCTGTAATACCAAGGCTCACCCGCTTGGAAGGTATAGACAGTTTTACTCTTACCAGTAATATCATCTAGTTCTAAACGGTATGGGCCCCATTCGACTGGCATAGACAATTGCTGAGGTTGACCGGAAGCTAACTGAATAAAGTCAGTCGCTACAGGGTATTCATTTTTCTCGATTTGATAGTGCCAACCGCGCTCAGGGGTATGACTCCAGAAATACTTCTCTTCCAATCGATAGAGCGTAGCCCTGATCTCTCCAGAGCTCAGTAGTTGCCCCTGCTTATCAGCTCTAATTAATTCAAAATTAACCTTCTCATCTTTTCCAGATTGGTCATTTTCGAAAGAAGGCTTCACACCGACAAAACTATCTTTAGGCCAGAAAAGTGCTGAGCGAGAACGGTTAATAGCGCGGCCACCGCTTTCGAACAAGCTATAACGCACATTAATACGAGCCGGGCTTTCAAAAGATTGTGGATTATATTGAGATAGATTGAATTCAGTTGAGGTTTCACCTGCATCATTCAGATTTACAGACGGTAGACTAAACTGCTGCCAATCAACTGTAGAAGGAACGCCAAACTTAAAACCTTTTAGGTTTTCAAACGGTTCCGCCCACGCATTTAATGTCACCTGTGTATCAAGACGGTTTCCAGCAGCAACAGCACCGTACAGGTACTCCCCTTTTACAGGTATTTTGATTTTATCGTTCAGATCAAAACTTAGCGGTGATGCTGCTTGATCAAATACCAGACGAAGGCGCTCTGGTAAAAAGGCCTCTACTTTGAAATCAAAATAAGCCGCATTTTTCTTACTTGCTGGGCTAAATACTTTAGCCTGCCAACCGCCTAAGATCGCATTACTTGGAAGATCATATCGGAACTCATAGTAACCTGGCTTTGAAGGCTCAATTCGCCAAGTGCCAGCTGAATCTGCATCGGGTTTAATTAACTCTATTTTTAAAGGCCCTGAAAGTAAGTTGCCGTCTCGATCACGCATAAGTGAACCAAAGACCAGCTCCTCACCGGGACGGTAGATATCACGAGGAGCGAAGGTAAAGATTTCCACCTCTTTAGTCGGCCTACCGTGAACAGGATAATCGGACAGATCTAGAGAAGGTGCGTGGTATTTGAGAACGCTCACCTGTTGATTATGTTGCGCTAGAATCAAGCGAGGGCTCTTTCGTTGCCACTTATTATTAACTTGCCAGCTACCTTGCTCGTCCGTTTCACCCGTAGCGATCACTTTGCTATTACGATCAAGAATATTAAGGGTTACACCTTCAAGCAGATCCCCGGTTGCAGCATTTTGGGCGATATAGGTAGTACTCTTACCATAATCTCTGGCTTGTAAACCAATAGCAGAGACACTAAACCAGGTTGCTTGATAACTAAACCCACCGGGCTCTCGAACCGTCGCTAAATAAACACCGCCTTGATCAATACTAGGGACTGAGGCAACGGCAAATCCGGCTCTATTACGCTTATTTCTATCTTCTCCAATCTGAATACGTGCTGTGTAAACGTGATCGACTGAACGTGCTAACGCGTCTTCGTCGAAATACCATCGATCGCCACTTTTAAGTGATTGGTATTCATCAAAAAATTGAACGCTACTTTCCGGCTTTACCCGATAAATATTGATCTCTGCTTCCGGCACATTGACTGCAATCAAAGGTAAGGATTCCACCTTACCTGGAATCATTACAGCACCATCCGTTTCGAACGCGACTAGTTTAGGTAAATCTCTAGCCTGTAACGATTTAGTTACACCTGTTTCAAGCACTGCCCCTGTGGCACTTTTTAGACCTTGTTTAATTTGAATATCATATTTTTGAAGCGGCTCTGGACCAATAAATCGAAGAGAGCGGCCATCTTTACTTAGCACCGGCGTACCCAGATCTGGTGAAATCACCACATGTCGTTCAAACTTTTGATCCGGATCTAAAGGAGAATTAAACAGGAGTGTTAGCGCATTTACATCACCATATTCACGTTCTGATATATCGAGAACACCTAAGGCTTCTGCAACGGCGCTTTGGACCTTATCACTTGCCTCATTCTGTTTAGCAGTATTAGCAACCTCCTTATTATCATCACATCCCGCTATCAGCGCGCAGGTAACCAGTACAGACCCCAGCAATTTAGAACGTGACATTCAGTACTCCTTTACATTTTGTAGGGCAGATTTGAGCTTTTTATCTAAGCTTCGAAGACTATTTGATAGTACATCAAGTTACACGACTTTTGTCCTGCTTTTCATACTTGCAAAAGATTACCTTTAAAGCGAGACTCATGCCTGATTATTGAGGGGTACAAGCGTGGACAAATCAGATTCTATTTATCACTGGGACAAAGATTTCTTTGAGAAAAAACTATCACTACTGACAAACTGCCAATTAGGTTTTGTTGGCGCTGCGCTCATGTTGATGATGATGAACCTTTCCAAGATCTATCTACTCGCACCACTCGGTATAGGTTTGATCCTAGCTAGTTGGTACAAACACCACCTAGAACAAACCAAAGATCAGATGAAAAATATGTCTGTAGAGATTGCACCTAAATCAATCTTGTTAAAGGTGCCTTCTGAAGAGACAGAAACTCGCATTACATTTCGCGAGATCGAAGAGATTAACCAACACAAAGAAAACATGGTGCAGATCATCACGCTTTACCTTAAAACTGATGAAGATAAAGTGATGATCAAAGCACTTAAAGACAGCGATAGGTTTATTGCGACTTTGAAAGCGCAAATGACTGATCAACTTTCAAATCAATAAGACGATAGAAATAACCTTGCAGAGATCTCTGCAAGGTCATTCTTAAAGTTTAGGAATAGTAATTAGAAATATTACCTAGGAGCAGATAGATGAGACTGGCGTTGGCGGAGCCTGCACAATTTCCCAACTCATATCTGATTGATCCTTAATGCCTAACAGTTCATCAAGTGATGATCGGCACGTTCGCCAGTAATTTCTCACACTGACAGGATCTTCTGAAACGTAATAGCGCATCATTAAGCCTGCTTGAATTGTGGCAATCATCTGAATCGTATTCTGCAATGATGCTGTAGACGTACCTACACTGAGTTTTTGAAGAAGCTGCAACCGTTGCAGAGAGATATCATCCTGCAATTGACGCAATAACACTTGTATCTGCTGATTATAAGCGGCAGATGAAACATATCCGAACAATGCTCGTGCCGTCTCATCCTGACTAATCAAGCAATCAAAGAACTCTGTTTCTATTCGATCTAGAAACTCTTCTTTAGTTTGTGGAGCTGGGTAGCCTTGCAATGTTAGGAGCAACTTACTGGAAAGTAATTGGAGCACCTCAAGTTCAACTTCCGTCATCGTACGAAAGTGATGATAGAGCCCCCCTTTGCTAACCCCTGCCTCTGCAATTAACCTGCCCGCCGTCAGCGCTTGTAATCCATCTTGACTGATGATGCGAGTTGCAGCATTAAGAATCAAACTCCTAGTTAGATCGGCGTTTCCATTTGGGCACATTACTCTGACCTTTTTTGCTTGGAACACATGAGGCAAAAAGTCTGATCTAAACCAGCTTTTTTCACCTCTCTCTTCCTATGCTACGCCTCTGATTATACAAACAACATCAAAACATAAGAATTTACTGATTTAGATCAAGCTGCATTAGCATATCAACATAGCTGTATAACTGATAATTCAATGACAAAAAATAACACAACTTTAATATTCAGTAATTTCCCAAAAAATCTTAACCCACCCTAGCTGTAGAGACACTTAACCCTGCAAATAAAGGTAATAAATAATCATTACTTATCAGATAGTTATAACTAAACACGTCGTAATTCTCCTATTACATTCTGAGACTGATGATCTTTATTTCAATTGGGATTAGAGCACTAGAAGATAAACCTTTGCTGTAACAAAATCATTCAGTAGACTGACCAAAAAGTTCTTGTTCTCAAATTTAAAAATCTACAACCTGAACAAAATTCAAACAAAAAGGCCATTTTAAACGCATAAAAAACAACCAGTTGTCGAAACTGAAGGTTACTTTAGGATCGAACACTCAAAAACCTTCGGTTTTAATAAGATAAAGCTGCATTCACCACTTTTCTGTTAGGGTTATCTCTGTCATGATCTAAACTTTAGGTAACTATCTATCCCTTAGCGACTCCCGCTAAGTTACCCGTGAATGGATTAGGATATGGAATTAAGTAGTATATATGTCACTGTAATAGAACCCTCTAAGGTTCAGCGCCACATTATCATCGGCCACCTAAACAGTTTCGGCATAAACAATATCGAGGAATTCTCCGAAGCTAAACCGGCCCTTGAACACATGCTATCTTCCCCACCCGATTTAGTTTTATCCTCCATGCATTTACCAGATATGACTGGAACAGACCTAGTAACCCAGATGCGTGGATTAGGTGCTTTAGAACACATCACTTTTCTTTTAATCTCCTCTGAAACCCACTACCGCTATCTTGAGCCTATTCGCCAAGCAGGAGCAATTGGTATCCTGCCAAAACCGTTTAGCCGTGAAGAGATGGACATGGCTCTCAGAAGCACGCTTGATTACATCACTGATTTTGAAACTGACAGTGACCGTGAAGAATATGATGCGCTTAGAGTATTGATTGTTGATGACAGCAAAATGTCTCGAAATTACATCAAGCAAATGCTGGACTCTCTTTCTATTCAGTCAGTTGATACCGCAAAAGATGGCTCTGAGGCCCTGGAGTTTATCGCTAACGGCAGTCGTTATGATTTGATCATCACTGATTACAACATGCCAAATGTCGACGGAAAAGAGCTTGTAGAGCATATTAGAAGCCATAGTGAGCAGCCCACCGTCCCAATCTTGATGGTAACTAGCGAGCAAAACGAAAGCCGCTTAGCCGCAGTGCAAAGCGCAGGCGTTTCTGCCATCTGTAGCAAGCCGTTATCTTACGACACTGTTAAACAGCTTGTAGAGCAACTGGTAACTGATTACGACATGTAATCGAACAAGCAGACATAAAAAAACGCGGTTAATACCGCGTTTTTTTTATGTCTCTAATAACTTAGCTTTTATCTTCCAGTAGGTTTTCTGGCGCAAAGCCCATGATCAAACCACCCCAATGCTGGCCGTTGATATACAGAGGGATCGATAGGTCATTCAGGATCTCCCCAGTATCACGAATATAAGTCTGCAATAAGAATGGCGCGGTAGAAGATGCGCGACGAATTTCAGCACGGTTACCGGCAAAAATTCGACGGTTACGGCTCTTCAAATTATCCACCTCAAAGTTACCCGTCATACGCTCAGATACTTTTGTATGGTGAGCTGCAGCGTAACCATTACGGTCTACTGCGATGGCATAGATAAACTCAGAGCGCTGCGAGATAAAGCTATCAAACAGCGGGCGCATCATTGCTTCATATTGATCAGCATAGCTGGTGTCATATTTCTCAGGCAACTGACCATCGTTCGTACGCACGTAGTTGGTATCGAACATATTACAGCCGCGATTACTTAACTCTTCTAACGCATCCTGAACTTGCTGACTCCACTGACGTCCCGCTTGGATCATTCCCTCAAAACCACCGTAACCGATGATAAAGCGAGAAAGCAGCTCCTGTGTTTCCTCTGTAGAATGTTCTAGTTCTTCAGAGAAGCGACGTGATTGTTCGATCTCGCCATGCATTGATGTAGAGATATTGGTAATTTCAGATACATGGTTGTGCGATTCACGGTTTGTATAAGCCAGCTCGTCTATAGCAGCACTGATACTACTTAATTGGCTGTTTAACTCTTCAAAGTCACTTACAAGTCCGTGGAACTGATCATTCGTGCTACCGATAAACTCTTCTGTCGAACCAACATACTCTAGAATCGTCGAAGCACTATTTCGAGTACTACCGACCAACGAAGACATCTGACTGATATTCTGATCAATCTCACTAGTTGCTGTACTTACTTTCTGAGAAAGGTTACGCACTTCGTCGGCTACAACCGAGAAACCACGACCGGCTTCACCAGCACGAGCCGCCTCAATGGAAGCGTTAAGTGCTAACAGGTTAGTTTGATCGGAGAAATCCTTAACCATACCAAGGATCTCAGTAATATTGCGGGAGTTGATCTCAAGCTGATGTACAGTATCTTGGAAATCAGTCACCTGCACTCGAATCGCTTCAACCTGATTTTGTACACGACCTAGTTCACTACTTGAGGTGCGAATCTCTTCAAGGTTGCGCGTGTTGCGCTCGGAGATTTCGAGCGTACTACCTGCAATATTATCAATTGCTTGGGTCGCTTCTTGGGAAGATTGAAATACCTTCTGAGCTTGTTCTTCTTGTTTAGTAGCAGAGCCTTGCGCTTCGATAAGTACCTTTTGTAGACGAGTAGAACTTAGTGCAACACTCACACTGCGACGACGGCTTTCAGCAATCATTGCTTTCAAACTGGATGAGAAACCATTGTAGCTTTCCGCCATTTCTGAGATCTCGTCATAAGTGTATTCAGGCAACGTAGCGGAGATATCACCATCTTTATCCTTGATAGCCTTCAATATCTCAGTCATTTCATTAATTGGGCGCAGGAATAGATGACGCATAAAGAATATGGTGCCAATACCTGTAATAAGAGCGAACCCTACCGTTAGCGCACCGTAAAAGCTAAAAGAATCCAGATGGGACTGAATAAGCTCTACAGGTACAGCAGCAGCTTCAACTCCAGAGAGGCCTTGCTCAAGCTTCTCAAAGTGGTAGTAACCAATGACCACTAAAACTATATGGGGTAAAAGTAGGAACAGGACGTTACCTAAGATCTTCTTAGTCAACGTATTGAATATAGATTTCTCGATACTCTTGTATAGGCTCATTTTCGCTCTCATTATTTTTATAGCTGCCTGCGCCATCTCAATTGGCAATATAGTGCTAAAACTCCTTTTCCAAACAGCATAGCCTATTTAACTTACTATGCATGACTTGTTAACACTATGAAATCACTTCAAAAATAACACAACCAATCAGCAATTCAAACAAACAGTCACCAAAGAACCCAAGCATTTTTTGATTGAAGATAAGAACGCTTTTCTTTCCAATCCGGACAGTACTTTTCAACTAGCGCCCAAAATCTAGGACTGTGATTTAAATAAGTCAGGTGTGATAACTCATGAATAACCACATAATCTATAATATTTTTATCAGCAAATACTAGTCGCCAGTTAAATGTAATTTCCCCTCGCGCAGAACAGCTGCCCCAACGACGCTTAAAACTCTTATATTTCAATGAATTATATTGAACACCTTTTATATCAGCCCAATACCTAACTCGCTCAGATATGATCTGCTCTGCCTGCTCTTTAAGCCACTTTTTTAAATAGGCTTCTACGCGTTCAGAATCTATTTTTTTGTTTGAACGACGCTTACCCATAACAACTATTAGCGCATCACCTTCAAATTGAACATCCCATCGCGCCCCATTGCACCAATCTAGAACATATTCTTTCCCTAAAAATGGAAATACAGCACCTTTTTCTGTTTTCAAACAAAACATCTCGAGGTTTTGTGCCATAAGCGTCTGTTGGCGAGCTATCCAATCCTGTTTCTTAGCAACCCAATCACGTACCCATTGATCTGTTACCCATACCGGAACACGAACAGATACGCCCTTTTCATCCACCTGAATAGCCGCTGTTTTCCTTCGCGCACTTCTAATTATTCTGTACTGCTCTATAGTTTCATTCATTAGGGGTTAACTGTTTGTTTAAGACAACGAATCATAGCGCGATAGCTTATGGGGATTTAAAATTGGATCAACTGCTTGATCAAATCAGAAGCTGCAATATCTGTGAAAAAGAGCTCCCGTTAGGGCCACGGCCTGTAGTTCAAGCATCTGCAAAGTCAAAGCTCCTGATTATCGGTCAAGCCCCAGGCAGTCGAGTTCATAAATCAGGCATACCTTGGGACGACCCAAGCGGCGATAGATTACGAGAATGGCTAAGATTAGACAAAGAAACTTTTTACGATGCCAACAAAATTGCAATCGTACCTATGGGTTTTTGCTATCCAGGTAAAGGCCGCTCAGGTGACAACCCACCTAGACCAGAATGCGCACCGACTTGGCACGAGCGCCTATTAAATGAGATGCCTTCCATCCAATTAACCCTACTAATCGGACAGTATGCTCAGCGCTATTACCTAAAAGAGGTGAAAGCCTTAGCGGGATACAAGACCCTAACAGAAAGGATAAAAAACGCTGATAAAGCTCCTGACCATTTTTTCCCTTTACCTCACCCGTCACCTAGAAATCAGATCTGGTTGAAGAAAAACCCATGGTTTGAAAAAGAAACACTACCCTTATTACATAGCAGACTAGCCACACACAAATTTTAAATTATCGGAAAGAGATCAAGCATTGATCTATTGACTTTGAAAACTCAGAAACTGTCGGGCCATTTTCTTTAGCTGCATATTTAACACATTCGTATTGCTGTGCAATTAGACGACAAACCGAGGCCAAATCAGGCCGTACATTTGCTAATCTCGCACAGTAATCACCAACCGTCTCACCTGTTGACCTCTGTAAGCCCTTGTACTTTAAACCATTAGATAAACGAGCAATGTTTAAATCAAAAGGATCTTTTGGTGGTGCAGCACTAGACCGAGCCATTAATAGCATTGTGATAGTTATCACTATTGCAAACGGGACGAGTAGGAATAACACTAAACGCCACGCTGTTACTTTGCCTAAGAGATCGCGTAACAGATCTATCTGTCGATGATGATAGTGTAAAACCCAACGATGCCAAGCATAGTTTAGCCCTTCTATTCTCAGCCTTAATTCTGATAAAAAACCATCGCCCTTAATTCCTAAACTTTGCACAGGGCTTTCGTTTAAAAACTCGGGCTCACGGGATAACACTTCACTCGACGCTTCTTCAATACGATCAGGAGAGACCGCCGCAGTTGGATCGATCCTTACCCAGCCTTTTTTAGGAAGCCATGCCTCAACCCAAGCATGGGCATCATACTGTCTTACCAGCAAGTACTTTTCATAAGTGTTCCACTCTCCTCCCTGATAGCCAGTAACAATTCTCGCAGGAATTCCCACAACGCGAAGCATAAAAGCTGTAGCACTTGAGAAATGGCCACAGAAACCACGTTGTGTTTTGACTAAAAAATCATCTATTGTATTCACTCCCAAAGGGGGTGGCGACAGCGTGTACGTAAAACTTTGATTGTAGAACTGAAGTATCCGCTGAATAAACGCCTCTTCATTACCTGTTTCACGCCACCATTGTCGAGCTAACCTCTTAGCTGCGGGATTACCTTTAGGAAGATATAGTTCGCGAGATAAACTCTGAAAACTTCTCTCCTTCCCAATAGATAGAGCTGGCTTCGCCTCCAATGAAAACTGTTTACGTTGTATAATTGGACGACGCGCCTCTAACACCCTTCCTGCACTAAACTCTAATTCTTTTGGCAAATTGCTCACATAATCTAATGCGGGAACATATGTCGCCTGAATCGGCTCTAGAATGAGCTCATAACCGATTTTTGCATCAGAACGCTTAGACGCAGTCGTTTTATCTCTATTTACTAGACTACTTTCCTGGTTGCTCCAGCTACGACCATCAAAGTCATGTAACACAATGGCGCGCCAATATAAGCTTGATTGCGACGGCTTTATACCGTCGAATGTCGCCCTGAAGGCCACCTCGGCGGAACGCGTTAATCGCGTGATATCACCTGGAGCCATTGTGTCAGATAGTCCAGACTTAGCAGCGCTTTTATCAAAACTGATCTGCCACAATGGATCAATTCGCGGCATACCCATAAATAAAACAATCATTAATGGGAATACTGGAATAAACATCAAACTGGTACGCTTAAACGGCTGAAAGAGAGGGACAGCGCGGTGAATGTGTATAGCCTGCAAAGCCGTACTTATTACTAACAAACAGAAGAAGGTGTAAATGGCCATCCAGATAGTTTGCGTGAATAGAAAAATGGATGCCGCAATTAAGTATGCCACATAAAGAACGACCAGAGCGTCACGCCGTTTATAGATCTCCAACAATTTAAGCGAGAAGGCGACCACCAATAAAGAGACAGTAGAGCTAATACCCCCTCCCTCTTGATAACTTAGCAGCACAGATACACCTGCGACAAAAACCAAAACAGACTTAAACCATTTAGCCGGAAACGACCAACGACCAATAAAGACCATGACTCGCCAACTTAAAGTGAAGAGCACGATTCCAGGCACCCAAAACGGCAGGTGGCTAACGTGAGGCAGCACAACAACAAATACACTAATCAACTGCCATAGCAGAGCTGTACGGCTGAGTTGTTGGTTATGCATAGCCTGTGTCGCCATTCGCCCCTCCAAATACAGCCAGTACCGTTAAAATTTTTTCTAAATGATCAGGGCCGGATGAAGGTTCGATTCTTTTATTGGGTAGCATCAACCCAAAATCTATTCCTTCATGCTCTAATTGAATTGCCCAATAACAGATAACACTGAGCCTAGGCTCCATTGGAAGATCTGGCCAAGACTCCCAATTCAACCACACCTTACGACTTTGCTGTCCAACATAGCGTTTCACCAACAACCCTCGCCCCTGAGCATATTGTTTCCATGCGATATGCTTAGTTGACTGACCCGGCTGATACTCTTCCAAACCAAAGAAATCATCACCAGCCCTTTTATCTCCAGAATGACTGTCTTGATCGCCGTTATTCAAATCAGGTCGCGGCCCTTTTTGAGGTTTTGGAAACACGACTATATCCAAGTCCAACTCAATCCAACTCCAAGCCCTTAATAAACCAAATGGATAAGTGGTTTCTATCTTTAACGGACCGGGCTTTAAACGCCCTCGTTTCTGGGTAGTCAAATTCAGTGCAACTTCTAGCTCTTGCTCTTTTTCAAGATGAACGGTTTCTTCAGGTTGCTCCTTCCAGTTCAGCTGAATAGTTTCGTAATTTCGATTGTTTTCTGATTCCAGCAGCACTGAAAGGTAAGTTGAATCACCAGCAAAGCAATTTTTACCTCTTAGCGCTGTGATTCGTAAGCCTGATAAATTTAGATAGGTGAAATGTATGGTAAGCACGCCTAAGGCTACCAACAAGTAAGCTACCGCATGAATAAGGTTGTTTTGATAATTAGTTGCGATCAAAAAAAGAAGAATACAAAGAAAGAGAAAGCACCAACCTGAAGCAGTAGGGAGAATATAGATACGTTTTTGATTTAAAAGGATGGAATGACCTTTAGGCCGCCTGGCGCTAACGACCCTCTCAATCCACGCTTGAAACCGGCTACTCAATTGCTCAGCCAACCACATCAACCTCGCTGAGTAATTTTCGAACCAGCGCAGTACCACTCTGATCCAAATAGTCTTCTGACGATCGTAAACGGTGAGCAAACACTGGCCCCAGCAAAGATTGAATATCTTCTGGAACGACATAGTCTCTACCGCTAATGAAAGCCCACGTTTTGGCCGCATTAAGCAGAGCCAAGCTACCTCGCGGCGAGATCCCATACTCAAACTCTGTTGACTCTCGACTGTATTTAACCAGCCTTTGGATATAATCCAAGACACTACCCGATACAGAAACTTGGGCACACTCGTTTCTTATTTGCTCTAGCTCGCTAAGATCAAGTTGCTCCTGTAGATCAGGAATTTTTTTGCGTGCATCACCGCCTAATAACAACTCTCTTTCAGCTTCTAAAGAAGGGTATCCAAGATGAATACGCATCAAGAAGCGGTCTAACTGAGATTCAGGAAGTGGAAATGTTCCATATTGGGAGATGGGATTCTGTGTGGCTATCACAAAAAAAGGTTGCGGAAGTTCATAACTTTGCCCTTCAACCGTAACCTGCCTTTCTTCCATCGCCTCAAGCAAAGCACTTTGGGTTTTTGGCGTTGTACGGTTTATCTCATCTGCTAATAAAAGCTGAGCGAAAACTGGCCCTTTATGGAAAATAAACTGACCGTTAGCAGAATCAAATATAGAAGCCCCTAAAATATCAGCAGGCAACATATCACTCGTGAACTGGATTCTTTGGTAATCCAACCCAAGTACTTTAGCTATAGCATGGGATAATGTAGTTTTGCCCATACCAGGCAGATCTTCAATTAGCAGATGCCCCCCTGTAATCAAACAGGTCAACGCTTGCCTAATCTGAACCTCTTTTCCGTATAAAACTTGACTAACAGCTTCAACAATCTGATCTAGCTTTTCGCGCATGAGCACCTTACTCCATATCCCTGAGATAATACTATGCCAGTTTGGCCTTACTCCTGCACGAGCTTATCCGATCTAAGGCTAAAATTTTAAAGGGATTGAATCTTGATGATAATCTGCAAAATCAGAACGGCAGGCTTCGTCATGCGTCTCAATCTGAACAAGATTGGCCTCATGGATACCCGCTTTTAGGCAAATATCGTAACCCTCTTTGACATTATGACAGGTGACAACTTTACCTTGTTGATCTTTGATCAACTCTTTCTGAAGGTGATCATGATCATCAAATTCCACCTCGATAACCATTGGGCCACAACCAGACTCGATAAAATTAACACCCTTAATTCGTGCTTGCTGCTTTAGCATACCCATCTGCTCTATGTTCATAAAAAGCCTCCAGAACTATGCTTGCGGATTGTTAAAATAGAGTTGAGCAATATACGCATCACCGATGCGTTTAGATTAATAATAGTCAAAGATCAGGTATTACAAAGGCTAAGAGTGCTTAGATAGGCACAAAAAAAACCCGGTAAAAACCGGGCTTTTAAGGTCTATAAAGTGAACATATTAGTCACAGCAAGAGTCATCACTACCACAGCAGCTTCCACCCTCGTGGACATGACCATGGGAAAGCTCTTCTTCAGTCGCTTCACGAACATTTGTTACTTCAACACTGAAAGTAAGTGTTTGACCAGCTAAAGGATGGTTACCATCAAGGACCACACCATCATCTTCGATAGCAATAACAGTTACAGGTTGCTGCCCCCAAGGCGCTTCTGCCATAAACTGCATGCCAACCTGAATATCATCAATGCCTTGAAAATTAGCACGATCAACGTTTTGCACTAATTCTTCACGAACCTCACCATAACCCTCTTCAGGTGTTACAACCACATCCAACTTATCACCAACAGTTTTACCGATTAGCGCTTTTTCCAAACCAGGAACGATATTGTTAGCGCCACAAACAAATGGTAATGGCTCTTGACCCTGAGAAGAGTCCAGAACTTCACCTTCTTCATTTTTAAGGGTGTAGTGGATGAAGCCAACTAGATTTTCAGCAATTTGCATACAGAGAATTCTCTATCAAAAGGGAGACATTTCTTACACTAGAACAGAGTTAGCGCCGTAAAAAATCATCTCCTAGATTAGGATTTGGGAACCTAGCTAAAGGCCCAAGCATAAGTCAAACTTAGTTGAGGTAATCATACCGATTGCAAAAAAATGCTGCTAGTTCTGGTTAGCTGTCCTACACATAAATTTCGTCATCACAAGAAAATAGGAATTTTTCTTAGCTTCAAATCCAAAACCCTGTGCTAATTTGTATCTATTGATAGCCTTATCATGGAGGATCAAGCTAATGGAAAAGGCATGTACGCTATGTTACAGCCTTGTATTGCATCACAAACCGCACTCTGCACTGAAAAAGATTAGTGAATTGAAAGGTAGTGAGTTGTATAAATGCTGTTGTTGTTACGCCTACTTACATAAACATGACAACGAGTGGGAAATTATCAGTGGTGGAGACTTTAGCGGCAAACCTGCTGATCAGGTTGCAGTTGAAAGCCAAAATCAAACTTCAGAGTACGAAAACGAGAACCAAAGCTTTGCCAAACGCATAAGCTATCAACCTTGATTGATAGCTTATGGTTACAAAAGACCTACTTCATACAATATAGCTACAAGCTGCGTTTTATTACGCGCACCAAACACACGCTTAGCTCGAGTAATATGATAAGTAATCCCTTCCTCAGTTAGCGCTAGCTTGTCAGCAATTCGTTTCACCGCCATACCCTCAGCAGTCATCTGAATAATCTGACGACATGTATGCGATAAAAGTTCCTGCTTAAGGAAAGGGTTTTGCTCTTTCTCACATACAACCTGTAGCAATGAGTGATAACGAGCCAAAATAGGTACCAACCACTCCTTAACCGAATCGAAGAACTCTTCGAATTCATGCGTAGGCAAACTGTGAAACAGACCAAAATAATGGAACCAATAATTATCACTAACACCTGTCATTGGTATGTAGACACGAGAAGCAATATTGTTCTGTTTCCAAAACGTCTCTGCATGCGAGCCGACTCCACCCTCTGCATTATTAACAACAAGTGGGGAACGCGCATCTGGCAGCTCTTTCCATAAAGGATCTGCGTGAGCAACATCTCGGTAATAAGCCTTAACTACTGCATCTGGCAGTGAGCCAACAATGTCAAAGCCATTTTCCCAACGCTGCTTCTGATGATCAGACAAACCTTCAATATGCTGACGAGTCAGCACCGAATAAGTAAAGGAAGTAAAACCTAGCTGGCATAGTAACTCATCCAGTTCCTGTAACAGCCGATCCCATGTGCATTCAATAGCTAACACTGTTTTTTCTTGAAGTGCTGGCTGCTGTTTTAGCTGTAGAATCAGGCTTTCCATATCTTGCACTAAAACACTCCGTTGAAAAGTGAGTCCTGTTACCTTGAGGGGAAAAAATTCTTGTGAAAGATAAACACCCAAAAGGTATGACCAAATTACATAAATTCAAACAAAAGGGGCTATGAGAAATAATAACCTATGACTCCTAAAAACATAGATTCCCCAATCCATATGTTAATGATAAGCGTATTCCAAAATGGAAGAAGTACCAAAAAATATAGTATCGAGGGTGTTTTTCACACTTAGGTCAATTTTTCATGGACTAAAGCCGTAGGCTCATTGAATTCTTTGCCTTTCAGCTGATTTAAATTTCTCTAATACTGTACTAAATCAGTCTGATATATCTGATAAAATCAGAACTTTAGTACTACTACAGACCTCTTATCACTTACATTATGCATGGATTAAAGCACTAGTAAGTAAACATATTAAGAGTCTATTTTTGACATATAAGCATATAAAATTCAAACAAAGATTTGTAAAAATGAACAAACCTTAAGCTAAATCAAATTACAGATTTGTTACATCGAATTCTTTTAGGTTTTTAATAAAAAATACGACTTGTTTGATGAATAATTTGTATATTCATCTATAGATACTGAACATTCACTTAATAATATTGCAATCAATTTTCATTAACTTTAAGACTAAAAAGAAAATACTTCTGATCATTTTCTATGCAAAATCGATACAGATATGACTAGGCCATAGCCTAAACACAAGCGAAAAATGGAATGAAGTTAGCCAGAAGGAAGTCTGCTAAAGAGAATAACGAAGCACAATCTAGAACAACTGCGCTTCATTTCCCTCTGAACTGAAATAGATTACGGGCGCAGGCCTAATCGGTAACTACCGTTATCGAAGAATTGAGCAACTTGTTTACGCTTTCGACCTAAAAGTACTGGACCATTATCGAAAAAGAGGAAATTTTTCCAATTCCGACGGAAGACACCCCACTTTGTTTCAATGATGTGATCACTTTGGTAACAAAAATAAACCGTAATATTATCATCCCACTCGGCCAAATGAGTTGCTAGTAGCTCAGGCATCTCGTTTGACTGGGCATCCCATGCACTCTGCCAAAAATCTTTCTCATACCAATTTTTATCTTTAGCCGCCCAATCCCCTTCGCCGAAATGCTCCGGATGTGAACAACCTCTACTTACATGCTCTGACCAGATCTGTTCTGCTCGACTTTCCGTTAGCGGATTAATCTGCGCAAGATCTTCCTCAGAAACAGGCAAGTCCCTGTGGCGAAAGATCCAAGCTTTGGTGTATTTTTCCAACGGAATGTATTTCATTGTTTACTCAAAATTTCCCAAGATTCACAGAAAAAGAAAAAGGGAGCTAACAAGCTCCCTTATTTTAAAAGAAAGCGAGCACGCTGCTACCCTTCACCTTCAACACGGTTACAACCGCTTTGCTTGGCTACAAATAGATTCTCGTTAGCACGTCTCAACATGTTATCAGGATCGTCTTCCAGACCATCTAGCGCTGCAACACCAACACTTACAGTAAATTTAACATCGCCAGCTGCGTAAGGGATTTCCATCTCTTCCATCATTTTACGCACACGATTACCAGCAGCCATACCCTGCTCATGGTTAGTTTCCGGCATAAACATCACAAACTGATCGTCACCGTAACGTGCAAGGAAGTCTGACGTACGTTTCATACCATGGATAGAGGTGACTAACTGTTGTAGAACTTGATCACCACAATCCCAAGAGTATCTGTCATTAAGGTCACTAAAATTATCGACATCAATAACCATTAGACTACAAACCCAGTCATATCGCTGCGCTTGTGCAATTGCTTGTTCCAATACAGGTCTTAATGCACGACGATTGTATGCCCCCGTTAATGGGTCACGCTGAGCCTGATTGGTAACTTGTCTCTCCAACCTACGCTGTGCAGAGATATCACGAAATACAGCGACGACTTCATCGCCCGCAGCTGAACAACGAAGCTCCATCCATTTCGTTTCGCTCAATCCTTGTTCTTTAAGCACTGGTACATGTTCAGGTCTTAATTGGATGTAAGTCTTTATCGATTTTTTCTTCTCAATCGATTTAACCCCAGCGGCAGTTATATTGCCGCTAATATCAGCAGGGAAAATATCTTCGAGCTTACGCCCCATTATCGCATCGGCATCCAACCAACCTGCGTCACCTGCAGAACACGCCATGATCAAACCTGTTGGTTCAAGTACCATCACCACATCCGCTGTTGCTTCCAGAACAGCACCATAGCGAGCTTGAATCTGTTTATCCGACATCCACTACTCTCCACTCAACCAGAGGATAAAAGTTGCATACCAAAAAGATAGCTGTTTGGGACAGGATGAACAACCTGTTTTACAGTTTTTATGCGCAGAAGCTTGATTCAAAAAGGATATTTTTAGCCGCAGTACCGAAATACTGCGACCAAGATTACAAAATATAGTAATCCAGAGGGGGGAAACCGTTAAACTCGATCGAGCTATAACTGGTGGTATAAGCACCGGTAGAGAACCAATAGATATGATCACCGATCTCTAGAGATAGCGGCAACTCATATTTATGCTGCTCATACATGATATCTAGGCTATCACAGGTGGGACCGGCAAGGATCACCTCCTCTTCAGGCCCTGACTTTGAAGTTGAAAGTGGATATTTAATCGCCTCACCCAAAGTTTCAATCAAACCGTTAAACATCCCTACATCGGTATAGACCCAACGCTCTAACGCTGTAGAAGATTTTCGAGAGATCAACACCACTTCTGATACGATGATTCCAGCATCGGCCACCAGTGAGCGGCCAGGTTCAAGGATAATTCTGGGTAGCTCTTCACCAAAGTCTTCTTTTAGAAAGCGCGTAATCTCTTCAGCATAGGTTTCGAATTCATTAGTTTTCTGTAAATAGGTCGCAGGAAAACCACCGCCCATATTAATCATTTGCAAGCGGATGCCATGCTCTTCAACCAAACGCTCAAAGATCACTTTGACCTTGGCAATAGCACCATCCCAAACGTCGATATCTCGCTGTTGAGAACCCACATGGAAGGAAACCCCATAAGGATTCAAACCCAAATCACGCGCAAGCACAGCGAGTTCAATTGCCATTTCTGGGTTACAGCCAAACTTACGTGACAAAGGCCAATCTGCACCTTCTGAGCCATCAGTGAGCACACGGATATAGATATCAGAACCTGGCGCATACTCCGCTATATTGCGCAGATCAGCCTCAGAATCGGTCGCAAACAGGCGTACACCGTGCTCATAGAAGTATTTAATTGCAGAGCACTTCTTAATCGTATTTCCGTAACTAATACGCTCTGGTGCGACATTGAACTGCAGTACTTTATCTAACTCCTGCGGGGAAGCGATATCAAAGCTAGAGCCCTCTTGCGCCAAAAGCTCAATCACCTCATTAGCAGGGTTAGCTTTCACCGCGTAAAACACGTCTGCTTTAGGAAAACCGTTACTCAATTCAGCAAAACGAGTTTCGATAACTGAAAGGTCTAAAGCTAAAAAAGGGGTAGGTTTAGTCTGAGTTAATGCTTCTAATTTATTAGGAACATCGGAACTAAATTGGTTTGGTAAAATCATGCGCAATTGCACCACACAATTGGGTTAGACAAAGTACTCTAGCAGTGCCTAGTACTGTAAAGGCGCGAAGTATAGTCAGTAATAGAATTCCAAGTCCAGCATTAGATTTAGGCTTTAAATTAAGTTCCTTCACCACTTCGAATCACCCGCTCTATTTCCGCAAAGCTTTTAGATTCGTACATCACATCAAAGCCAATTTTCAGGCGCCTTGAGATATCACTTGCCGAGATTATCCCTCTAATTCTCAGGACTCCCGCTGAACTTTCATCAATGACCACTACATGCTGATCTCCAGACCCTTTAAGGGTCAACATAATATCCCCTACCCTTGCATCCTTAAGTTGCTCATAGGTAAGCGCATTCATATTCAATTTACTCAACATAATATGTCTTACTTGAACCTGATCTCGACTAACCCCATCACGCTGCATAAAGGCCATGACTTTTCGACCTGCGGCATCTGACGCAGTGATAATACCTGTAAAATTATCTTGGTTATCCAAGACAAAGAGCAACCGCACGTGCTGACTCTTCATATACTCAAGCGCTTCTTGAATAGGTAAAGACTCAGGAACTGTTACAGGCTTTACTTCAGTAAAGTCGGTGAATACTTCAAAGGCAGGGCTATATAAACTGGCAGGCGTTGCGGTTTTATCAGGCGATAAAATGTAGTCGATATCAGTCGTTGTTTGTAAACGGATGTGCCGAAATTCCTGAAGCATACTGTTCCCTCTCTGGTTTACCTCTGTAATCAGAATAGTACATAGCTTCCGTTTTACCGCCTCTTGAATTGTAAGGCTTCGCTAACCACTAGACGAACACTTTACAGTAGAGAGAACTGGTACTTCTCACGCTTAAGATTTGCAGGTTTAAACCCCTGCTGATCAAAGTAGCTGACCGCTTGATCAATCATGTCCGGGTGACCACACAGGTAAACCATGTCCTTATCTGGATTAGCATTTAAATCTTCATAAACATCAGACACATACCCCGAAAGCTCATTAGATGACAGAGAATCAGCATCTTCACGACTATAGCAGGCAAGAAACTTAGCATTATCTGTCAATTGAGTTAGTTCCAAAAATTCGTCGGCGTAAAGCAACTCATCTCGGTTTCTCACCCCTTGTATGACGACTACTTCTAATTCGGGGTCATCAGAGATACGAGATCGCAACTCAGCTAACATCGATCTAAACGGCGTCACACCCGCACCTGTGGCAATAAAAACCAATCGCTTGGGTGAGGTTTTCGGTAAGATCAGATTTCCAAAAGGCCCATTTATGCCAACAGTGCTACCTAACTCTGCAGCTCTAAAATATTCGCTGGCAGCGCCATCAGGGACCAAAGTAATTACAAAAGTAAGTACTCTATTATCTGCACTTGGCTGATCTGCATTTGCCACACTATAACTTCTCGCCTTTGTCCCCCCTTGATAAGTGAACTCAATTGAAAAGAACTGACCGGGAATAAAGCGGATTGGATTTTCGCCCTGATAGGTTAATTCGATCGAGCGCGATGACAGATAACGTTTTTCGATGAGGGTAAGTTCTACTCTGTTATTACTCAACATATCTAAATCCACTCAATTAAATGTATCAAAGATACATCTAATGACAATCACGGTCAAAATTTGTTCAACGTTATCAATAAAAGAGCGATTTTAAATATCCATCTTGAGAAGGCGCTTTTACTTGAGCCTTTAGAGAGACACAAATAACAAACCAAGTCGCCCTTTACGCCTATATTTATAAGGGTGGAGGAACTATCAGCTGATAATTTCCACATTATCCTACCGAATTAACAAAAAACCTCTAGACTATTGAAATTGGCATTTATAAGAACCAAAGCGATCTAGATGATTCCTTAACGTAACCTGTTAGTTTTAAAGCAATAAATAATTAAGCCGCATTTAAATACGGCTTTTATAAATGACAAAGTTTTTTAAGGACAGGTATAGCCGCCATCAATCACCAGATCAGACCCAGTCATAAAAGAAGCCTCATCAGAAGCTAAGAAAACCGTGCCATAAGCGATCTCTTTTGGTCTGCCAAAGCGCTTCATTGGTACCATATCGATCAGAGGCCCCCACGCTTCTTTCGGAACAGAACTTTCAAACAGATTGGTATCAAACATCCCGGGGCAGATTGAGTTAATACGAATATTATCTCCGACAAACTCAAGTGCCGCTGATTTAGTCATTAAGCGAACGGCGCCTTTTGTACTCTGGTAAGCCGTGGACGTCCCTGCTCCTGAAATACCATAAATCGATGCAAAGTTTATGATAGAACCGCCACCACACCGACGCATGGCTGGAATCACGGACTTCATGCCCAACAAACAGCCCAACTGATTCACACCCACAATTTGCTCAAACTTCTCTACGGTATGATCCAATAAACCTGCGTGGTAATAGATACCCGCATTGTTGACCAATACATCCAACTTACCGAAGGCTGCTTCGGTTGCGCTAACCGCAGCAATCCACTGAGGCTCTTCAGTAACATCCAAAGCCACCACATCGGCTTTACCACCAGCTGCCCGAATCTCTTCAGCAACCCTAATAGCATTATCCCAAAGCCCCGTTGGTTTCTGACCTTCCGCAATAATGGGATCCTCTGACAAGTTTGCCAGCATTACACTCGCCCCCTCTTCAGCCATCATACGTGCTTGCGCACTGCCTAGTCCGCCACCAGCACCTGTAATCAGTACCACTTTACCTTCTAAACGCCCAGCCATATTCAATCCTCCAAACAGCATTTATTAAGTTACCTAGGAGTATGTTTGAATAGCTCTCAATCGCCGAGGTAGATAAACACCAAACCATGATCAAATTCGAGCGTTTATAAATCCAGCTCAATAAACCCTCATAGATTTAGATAAAATTTTAATAAACTTATTCTTTTAAAATCAGATAGGTAGCGTAATCTTGAGAAAGGAGTAGCAGTAACCGAAATTAACGCGATGCAATTGAACTTTATCAAACCAAAATTATCGATTTTTACAGGCTTAAGCCTACTATTGGCTGTGCTTATGAGTCCGCAAGTCAGTGCTAAAACCTTCTTCATGGACAAAGATGAAGATCCCCCGTCCGGTTATTACAATAACGATGGGCAACGGAACGAAATCATCAAATCAAATGAATCAAAACGAAACTTCAGTAGAAAGCACAAAAAAATCGCTGATTATTTGAATAGCGATAAAGAGCCTTTAGCATCTGATACAAAGTGGACGTCCAAGAAAGTGCTACAAATCGGAGTCATTAAACAATATCGAACTGAGGAATACGCAAAATACGCCTGCAAGGTGATCGATGCGTTTGATATGGAAAGCGAAGGTGTAAAAGTACGGGTTATCTTTCTACCCAATTTAGTGGCCTATAACCGGTTAGAACTGTTGGCAGAACATAAGTGTGTTTGAATCGCTTAACTGCCAACAAGATATATGTCATTAAAACGACCTCCACTACTTAGAAGATCTTTTCAACAACAATACTTAATCCTACAAAAACTAGGTAGACAAATAAAATAGACGGGATATACAGGGCGATACTCAGCATGGAGTCTAAAGCTAAAACCAACCTCGGACGGTCGTCGAGATATTGAAGCTTCGTAATCCCTTTATCGGCAAACCATACAACCAATAAAATAATTGGCAAACCCCACAGCCCCATAGCCCAGTATCCGGCAGCTTCCCTATTTATGTAACTTGAGTATACGAGACTACTTACAACCCAAAACACACAATATATCAAAGCGGTTATTACTAGCCTTTTTCTCGGGTTTAAAACGGGCTTTATAAACATTAACGAAACGAATATGGCAGAGCTTAAGCTGATGTATATCGTTAATTGGTTCATCCTTGATCCTATATGTCATATGAGGGGTATTCAGCAGATTTGTTTAAGGCTGCGAACCTAATTCCACAGCCTTAACCTTAACCACTTAATATGTAATTCAAATATTCAAAACGCAAGAACTGAATACCAAACAAAATAATCAACCCTATACAGGGCTGACTTTATATTCTTGGATGATAAAACCACCCTCTTGGCCCATCTCTACTTTCCAAGTTTCATTAACCAGAAAATTAATCGACTCACCTTTAAACGAGGAATCCTCATAAGTATCAGCCTTCAAACGAATACGTAGTTGAAGCTCTGCAAAATCACCATCTACTGAGATCTCCATCTGCTCTACTAAATGCTGGCAATTCGGCTTAAAAGTTGTACGAGCTATCTGATACCAATCCCTAAAGCCTGCATGTCCTGAGAAATCACCTTCCGGCATTTTAAAGACAATATCTTCAGCTAAGTATGAAAGAAAATAAGCATCGCTATCTGGCAGCACATCAAATTGAGCGAACCATTCGTTCACAAACTTTTTCATTTTAAGTTCTGGCGATCCAAGTTTTTGACTCAGCGATTGAATAAGCTGCTCGCTATGCTCTTTGGCTCGCTCTTCTACTGCTTCCAGAGTGTTGTAAATATTAGGTATGTAAACCATGCTGTGACTATAGATCGGCTGGTGGTATTCCATCTCAGCTAGATAGGCAGTTTGTTCCAACGGTTTTAGCAACTCTTCCATTCGGAAGTGGTTATAACCAAGCGGTTTGTACGCTTCTTCTGGCCCTCCAACTGTCAATGAGAGCACCAACCCCTTCCCCTTTAATTTGTCTCCTTTAGAGCCATAAGCAAAGTCATAAGTGAACGTATCATCCAGCCACTTTTTCAGTAAAGCGGGGACTGAATACCAGAAAAATGGGAATTGAAGCACAACCAACTCTGCTTTGAGTAAAGCAGCTTGCTCAGCTTCAACATCGATTTTGTAATCAGGATAAAGCTCGTCTAATCGACGGATATCAACATCAAGCTCGCTGTTAGCCAAAGCTTCAAGAATAATTTTATTGGCATTAGATTTTTCCAGTTCTGGATGACCCGAAATCACAACTACTTTACTCATAACTCCTCCACACATACTAAGCATCACGTTATTTAAGATGAGTATATGAAAGGCTATAGATAAAAATTAGAGACCATAATGGCACATTATTGTTAACCTTAAGATAACAATCACAGAACATATAAGGTGCTTAAGATGCGTGGAGCGACCTACAATCAGCTAATGATATTTCAGGCCATTGTCGAAGAAAGCAGTATACGTGGCGCAGCGCGTAAGCTTGAGATCTCACCACCATCTGCCAGTAAGGCCTTAAAATCTTTAGAAAAAAACCTAGGTTTGCCTCTATTTAACCGCACTACTCGTAGTATGGAACTCACCGAAGCGGGACAGTTACTTTATGAAAACACCACCACTGCCGTTTCATCTCTTAATGCAGCTATGGAAAGCGTGCATGATCTGAGTACAGATCCTAAAGGCAGCGTTCGAATTACGCTGCCAAAATTTGTTTACCAGTGGTTGCTAGAACCGATATATGCAGACTTTTGTCGCCAGTATCCAGAGATCAATTTAGAAGTATCTATATCAGATGCAACAGTCGACCTCATATCTGAAGGCTTAGATTTAGGGATTCGATTTGGGCATAAAGTGCAGGAAGGGATGATCGCCCGTCAGCTTACAGCCCCAATAAAGGAAGCCCTGTTTGCTTCGGATGACTATTTACAAAACTATGGCATTCCTAAAAGCCTGAGCGATCTGTCTAACCACCGACAGATCCAATACCGCTTTATTGCCTCCAACAAAATTGCCCCACTCACTCTAGAGGATAATGGCTCGCAAATTGAAATTGAGATGCGAAGCGCATTGATCGTGAATGATACCGACATGATGGTGGATGCTGCGAAGAAAGGACTCGGCATTGGCCGTATCGCACTTCCAATCGTTGAGCACAAACTACAAAACGGCACGTTAACGCCGGTACTAGAGGAATATTGGGAGACTTATCCCGGCTTGTACCTCTATTTCCCGCAAAACAGCCAAAAGGCAAGAAGAGTCAGAGTCTTAATTGATTTCTTAGTAGAACGCATAAGCTCATATAATGGCGCGTATGAGTAGATTGAAAACTACGAATTAACTTCAAAGCTAAACATTAACTTTGTATTTAAGATCGTTTACCTCATCACCCGTCATACCTCTAAAACCCCACTGGTAAGGTTGCTGCTCTTGGATGATGATTTCGATATCGACGGGCAGTATCCCAAGTTTCTCTTCGATATTTTGAAACAAGGTTTTAATCAATGCTTTCTGCGTATCAACTTTGCGCCCAGCCATCATATTAATCTCGATAACTGTATAGGCATCACTGCGCCCACCAGGATAGTAAAAATCCTCTTTTGCCATAGGAATAAACCGATGCGCGCGTTTATCCTCAGGAAAACCTAGCACCTCCTGCATACACTGATGAATAACATCCGAGAGCTCTTTTTTGATTGGGTTGAGCTGCTGCTTAATTCCGTAGATAACGATCATCTTACTTTTCCCTGATTTGATACAAACAATACTAAATGGAATTTATTACGATGAAATATCAAGCCCAATGAATGCCATTGGGCAAAGTAAAACTACTGTACTCTAAGTGCAAAACCCTTCTTTGCGAAGGCTCAGTAGCTTTACTTGATGCATGCAGAATGTGTGGCCTCATAACTAGAGCAGACCTAGCTTTTGCTACACAAATAACAGGTTCTTCACTTTGTACCATTTTATTAATATCGCTTTGGCTGATAACACCATTACTATGGCTGACAGGCAAAACTTTTAAACACCCATTATTTTCATCCGTGTCATCTAAATGGATCCGAAATGTCACCATTTGCTCTAAAACAGCGATTGGTGGCTGAACATGATGTACGCCATCTTTAATGCTCCAAGGCCCCCACTCTTCCTCTTCAAACCTATCTGTGACAGCAACGGTCTTATCCTGATGCCAAGTCACCAACCAGTTATTTTCTGTTGTTTTATTAAATAAGATTGCCCTAACTAAGCTTGGTTTCCCTGGCAAAAACTCTTGAGCTTTACCTATTAAAATCTGAGATAAGGCCAACTCACGAATTGAACCAAACTTTTTATCCGCATTTCGGATGCCAGCAGCATTAGCAGGCAAATCAATTGCGTTGATTTCTTCATAAACAGACCGAACCTGCTTAGGTAAAACAAACTCATCTATTAATACATAACCTTGATCAAGCGCTGACACAGGCTACTCCATTTGTAGACAGTAGATTTGACCTCACCAAACTTTCCACCAAGGTTTGAATACGCTACGTTTAAAGCCCATTAAAGGAATAGTTTCTGGCTCTATTAGGCTGTCGTCTATAAACCCTTCCAGCTGATAACCGAAAAACTCTTGAAGAGCAGCCTCACCTAACTCTAGTGGGTGAAAGGAAAATGGATAATCAAATTCATCTTCTTCCTCAGGATCCAGAGCTGGATGCTTTCCTTTCCAATACTCCAGCTCAAATGGAAGCTTCTCGCCTATATCTTCAAGTATTCCAGAATCCGGCGACAAGCTGAGCGCTCGGGTCAATTGCCCCTCTTTCCATGTAGCAAAAGCAAACCAATCGACCACACTATGCATCGCATGGAGGTAAATATTTTCACCTAATGACGGATCTATAAACCGTGGATCTACTCGTGATGGGTAATCACCTGCAAACTCAACCGCGGCGATCACCGAAACCTCACCAAAGCATCCCGCGAAAATGATCTCATCAGGCGGGTTTGTGTAGGAAAGATCACCACCCTCTATCGACTCAAGGTTCTCATTGGGAAATAGCTTTTGAAGTAATTCAGCGGTTGCAGCTTGATTGAGCACTGGATCCTTTTTTAAGTTTTCAGCAGCATCGCCGTTGGAATAGACCAACATCCAAGTTTTAGCACCCATTTCTTCTTTCCTTTTATAGGCTGATTATGGCTTACCTAGCCTAGTGATAATTACGCAGTGATCTCAAGTTGGTAGCCACCCGTTGATTCATAGGCAGCTACCCACACAAGCTAACTGTATTAAGTAACCGCTACAAATTTTTCTCCTTTAAATACTCTGTCAGGATTTCCCCGCTGTAATTCCATATGCTGCTGCCACTGAGTTTTATGCTGTTCAGAAGCATTTTGCTGTTGTTGCTCGTCAAGCTTTTGATAGATGAGTGCTATCGCTAATCTTTTATTCGCATGCTGACTTCGCTCACTTTCGACACGAACAGAAATGCCCGAACTGATATGTGTCGCCTGCACCGCTGAATCAGTTTTATTCACGTGTTGCCCACCCGCTCCAGATGATCGGCAAGTCTTAAACTCTATTTGATGATTAAGTTTCTGCTGATCAATTTCATAAACTTGAGCGCTAAAGAACCAGTTTTTCCGCTTATGTTTGGGCCTAAACGGACTCTGGGAATTCCAAAGCATCACGCCTTTCCAGCGATTAACAAACACTTGAAGCTCTACCGAGTTTGACGCTTTAACTTCCATCAAGATCGACTTTATGGAACGTGTTTCGCTGTAATTAAGCTGCTGTAGCAGATTGATCGCAATTCCCTGTGATTGAGCTTCTTTCTGCATCTGAGTGAAAGCCAGAAAAACAGCCCGACCGCATTCAGCCGGGCCTTTCCCTGAAGAAAGCTGTAACAAAATCATGCTCCACAGCTCCCATTGGTTTTAAAGGTGAGTACAGGACGCAACCTTGCAACAACTTTAATTAACCCTGCATCAACAAGATCATCAATAATCGTTTCACAGTTTTTATAGGCTTGCGGCGCTTCATCATAAAGCAACTCTTTGTTGCCACAGATAACCCGACTTCCTAAGGCCGTTTTGAGTAAGTCATCTTTTTTAAATTTATGACTCAATCTTGCCTGACAATCTCCTCGCTTCCATTTTCGACCCGCGCCATGTGCAAGGGAATAAAGGCAATTTTCAAGGTTCCCCTTGGCCTGATCAGCTGCTGTTACCAGATAACTATAATCTCCACGAGAGCCTGGAATGACCACATATCCCTGATCTGCCGGGGTTGCACCTTTACGATGCAACCAGCCTTTGCTTCCAGCAATTTCCTTTTCAGTGACCAGGTTGTGATTTACATCCAGCAAGCAATCACCACTTTCCCTAATCGCATCTAAGAAACGCAGCGCAATAAGTTCGCGATTCAATTCAGCCCACTTCACAGCGTCATCATGGGCCTTAAGATACTCACTGAAAGAGCTGTCATCTTCGTTAAGACCATCATGATTAAAGTTAGAAATGTGTTCAGTCAAAATTGACTGACCTAAACCACGAGAACCTGAGTGGACTAGAAGCAATAGCTTTTTCGGATCGATATTTAAACGTGCTAAATGATCATCACAATATACGGTCTCTATCGCTTGGAATTCAGCGAAGTGGTTACCTCCACCAATCGTTCCAAACGCGGCATCAAACCCTTGTGCTTGGATGCCTTTCTCGATTTTTCGCTGTTCAATTAAGTCAGCCCAGCTGTCATCAAGTGGGCACTCGATATCACGCAGCTTTTTAGCAATTTTATCGACATTAACTTTGCTTACTTTCGCAGTGCTCTGCCATAAAGACATACCACAGCCAATATCATTGCCGACTAGTGCCGGATAAATCTTGTTAGTTGTAAAGAAAGCTGCACCAATTGGATAGCCGCGGCCTGGGTGCAGATCTGGCATGCCCGCCACGCGGGACATGCCTTCTAGTTCAGATGTTTTAACTAGTTGTTCTATAGCCAAGCCTTCAATCCACGTATCTTTGGACGCAATAAGGCTGACAGAATCAGTAATTTCTTGGACGGATTTGCCCATAGTACCAATACCTATTTATTAGGTTTAAACGAATAACGTATTGGCAGGTCTGATGACCGAGCTAAAGAGAGATGGAAAGAAAAGCTTCCTGCTTCTTACAAGGCACGACCTGCAAAGGGTTTAGTTGTCAGTTCCATGATCTTTCTCCTTTACAGTTAGTTGGTTAAAAAATATGCGGCGGGATATTAATCAGCTAAACCTTAGAAAGCAAGCAATTATTTTGGATGTTTTTCTGCATCGATTCGAACCTTTTAGCAAAAACTCTCTCTGATATAACCCAGATTAGTCAATATTCTTGAGATCTGGCCGTTATAGATAAAACCCCGCATGAAGTTAAAGCGAAAGGATTTATGAAGATCACATCGGATCAGTTGCCACTGCAACAGGGACTTAGTTCAACTCTCAAACCTCAGCAGGTTGAACCTTCTCAAGAACTGAAAAGCCAACTCAAACAGATTAATTCTGTAGAGGTGCAGATAGAACAACTGCGCCAGCAAGATCCGAGTGAGTTTACGCGATTTACTGCATTTGAAGGTAAACATCAGGTCGTGATTCTTCCTGAATCGGAAAAAACCGATCAGATGCATGCGGTCTTGGGCAAGCTATCCCAAGAACAAGGTCAAAACTTAGTTGATCTTGGCATTTTAGAAGATGAGGAGTTCTTAGCGCTTGCACAACAGCTGAGTGATACCGAGCTAAAACAGTTTGCTAACGCAGCACTGGCATTACAAACACCGACCGATTTTAATTCATTTGCGCTCAATTATTCCTCCGGACAACAAAATGCAAAAGACTTCATCCAAACACTCTCCTCTTTGGATAGTGATACGCGTAGCCAAGTGTTGGCAAAAGCGGATGAATTGAGCAGCAAAGTCCCTTTAGCAAACGACGATTCGGTTTACGATTCCGGCGGTTTACTCAATCCAGGCTCCCCTGCCGCTAACGATATTCATAACTTTGTTACTGCTATTAACAATATCGATTCAGAGCAATTATCAGAAGACACTAACCGTATTTTAGATAACCTCGAAGGTACAGATGAACTGCAACAATCTAGTCTATTGCAGCTATTTGGCGGAGACCTAGAACTGAGTTTCCGTTTGTTAGATTCTGTAGAGAGTTTTGAGCCTAAAACTCAAGACGCGGTGGTCGGCTACCTTGCTGAGCTTTCCAAAACAGCCACACAGCCAGATTCGCCAGAACCTCTCATCAACACCTCACAACCCGGAGAGTGGCACGGCGCTGTTTTGAATCATGCTGATGATACCCGTTCAGTTGTTTACGGCATGATAGAAACCTTTGTTTCTCTAACTGAAGATTACACATTTAGTGATGATCAACTAAAAGAGATGGCCACTGACCTTACCCATCTTGATAGCACCCATCAGCGAGCTTATTTGGAGATCACCTCTACCGGTTTGAATACTCTGGTAGGTGATGACTCTCAACATGATCTATCCAGCAATGACGCTGCGCTTTCAACACTCGATACCCTTAGATCGGATCACAATACTCGAATGCTGGTTGCTGAATCTTATATGGGTGAGAAGAGGAACTCTGATGGCCGAGCATTCTATGAAATTAAAGATCGTGATACAGCCATTCAGGATCAGCGCCAAACCATCGAACTCTTAGCCACTCACGCTTGGCTAAATCAAGATGAGCCCGCCCAGACTAAACAATTAGCCAATAACTTAAGTCAGTTAGAGGCCGATCAGCGAGACGATCTAATTAAACAGACCAACCACGCAGGACCAGCAACCTCGCGTTTGGCAGAGCATGATCTAGGGCTATTAGAAGATGATTTTGAGCAGTTCTTAAATCGTACTAATGCGATTATTGAAAGCAAAGGCGTAAAAGACTTAGTCGAGTTTGAATCAGCACTACCCGAACCAGTAAAAGACGATTTTTGGCAAGCTGCTAGTTTTGTTGAAGATCAAGTAGATCAGCTAGTAGAAACACTAACTCCCTTTACCGATAACACCAAAGCGTTCATTTTAGAGAGCATCAACTCGCTAAAAGAAGCTACAGATGAGCAAGAACTAGATATTGATATAGCCAAAGAACAAGCGAAATCGCTTTTAAATTCCATGAGCGAGCTTGTAACAGAATAGCGACAAATAAAAACCACCACTAACCTATGAAAGTCATAGTGTTAGTGGTGGTTTTTTATCAATTAAGCGACATTCTTAACTTTCAGTTTGCGACCGCGCTTTTCTAACACAAGCGGTACGCACTGCTTATCATCATCGTAAATTACGACACAATCTAAACACTGGAAGCACTCGTTGTAGTCAATCACGCCGCTGCGTGGAATCGCTTGGTATTCACACTTCTGTGTACACAAACGACAGGGCGAACCACACTCTTCTCGACGTGGCAGCCATTTATAGATTCGCAGTTTACCCAGTACAGCCATACTCGCACCCAATGGGCAGATATAGCGGCAGTAACCTTTGTAAACAAACAGGCTTAATGCCAATAGCACAACGGCCCACAATACGAATGGCCAAGAGCGATCAAAGATCAGAGTAATACTGGTTTTAAATGGCTCGATCTCTACCACGGAACCTGTCAGTGGAACAGACACGACAGCGACCACTAGAATTAACAGCAGAACCAGATACTTAAGCCCTTTTAGTCTCGCATCGGTTTTCTCAGAAATCTTAATCTGAGGGATTTTCAGGAAGGCTAAAACCTTACCGATAAGTTCCTGCAATGCGCCAAATGGACATAACCACCCGCAGAATGTGCCACGCCCCCAAACAAAGAAGGTAATGCCCACGTAAGCCCAGATAATTACGGTCATAGGGTCGTATAGGAAGAACTCTAAACTGCGCCCTGCTAGCCACGCTTGTAGCACACCGGTAATGTTTACAATCGACAACTGACCTTGTGCGTACCAACCGATAAACACCAAGGTATAGACTAGGTATAGCGGTCTAAACCAACGCAGATGCTGCTGGCCTTTTGTTAGAAGCTGGTAACGCACCAACACAATCGTCAGAACAAACAGCCCTACCAACAGGATAATGATATCTGTAGTGCGTCCTGACCAAAGACTGTGCCAAGTCTTGTTATCCGTTTCAGCAGCGATGTAATAATCGTCATCCAACTCGGTTTTGAAATCCAAAGTTTTACTAACTGTTTCTGGATACAACCAACCCTTTTCACGGCTGATATGCAGCTGAAATTCATAAGGGAATGCTGGATCTAAACCTGCTTGTCCGATTACATGAAATGCCTTCCATTCATGTTCAGATAAAGCTTCAGGCAGTTTAATCTTGTAGTCCAGCTCATACAGATCGAGCAGATCACTTAAATCGAAATCGCGCATTTCAACCGGCAAACTGGCTTGCTGCAGGCTGATTCGCTCCGGCACTTTACCGCGAACAAAGTCCTCACCCACAAATGAGTAGCGACCGCCACCGACGACTAAGAGAAGCTGATCATTCTCTGCCGTACTTTCTTTTAGATATTCCCAAGCTTCTGGCAATAATAGGTTTCGCCCCACTGATGGCACGCTTAGGTTTGCTACATAGAGTTCGATATAGGTATCTTCAGGTGCTTCTAGGCCTTCTTCGTCTAGCCCTTCACCAATCGTATCTTTAAACTGTTGCTCTACCTGATCATTGGTAAAACGGAATTTTTGAATGAGACCTGCATCGATGAGCTGCTCCCAACTCATCGGCTCAAAAAGCTCTTTATCTAAACGTGCGATCAGATCGGGATCTCGCCCTTTAGCAAAGCCTAGTTTTTCACGAGCTACGGTTAATGATGCTGATAATAAAGTCTGGTTTAAAATTCGAACCGATGCCGTCGCCTTAGTTACACCATCAATATAAGCATTGGCTTTATTCTCACGCTGAGCGACCGTCGGGCTGGCATCGATCTTGATGTTCTGCATCAACGAGATGCCAGAGTACTGTTTAGCAAAATCAAAAAGAGGCTTCTCCCCCAAACCTTCAAGAAATACAGGTTCGTGATGAGATAGAACTTTTACGCTGATAAATGATCCCAGCGGGTCCATCGCCACTAAGAGGTTATAAGGCACCCCCGCAAAGCCCGGTACGGCAACCATATCAATTGTTTCATAGGCATAGCCCACCAGCGGCGTATCGGTAGATATCTGCTGGTACAGCGGCCATACCGCAAGGGATTCATCTTTATCGCCGACGATATAGGGAGAAGGAAATGCTTTAACGATGTCATCTTTAGTTAATACGCCAGCGTACACACTGGTAGAAAGACTCATGACTAACGCGCATATAAACAGCACGGTCAATAAGAAAACATAGCTAAGACTACGATTATAGAACTGATACATGGCTACTTATTCTTTTTATTTTTTAACATGCTAACTGCATATTCACGCTGCAATAATTGCATTTAAGACTTAATCACTGGGGTCTTAAGTACAGTACAGCAGCGCAAAAACCGGTGCTAAGGTAACACCGGTTGCAATAACTACAGCTTGTTTAAGACTTTGCAGTTGCTGGGCTTATCTGCGCTTCGACTTCCGTAACGATGGATGCAGGGAATCCACTGCGCTGCGAATGCTCTTCGATTAATTCAGCGTTAGCGCAGTTATAAACGCAAAAAGTTTTATCGCCAGCAACGTAACTGTAATCCCAAGCGATATCTTTATGTTCGCTCTGCATCTCGGCTAGCACCGCGTTAGATTTTGCTGCAGCAGCTTTTAAAGCATCCGCATCGGCAGAACCGATCTCTGGGATATCACGTTCGATGATGAACTTAGGCATGGTGAATTGCTCCAATTATTGTTTTTGTAATCAATCAGAGCATTGATACTAATTTGAAGTTCACTCTTTGAATGCTATCTAAACCGTAGCATCAAACTACAAATTCTGTAGTTAAGAATAAAAACGAAAAAATAGTAGAGATTTTTATGCAGTACATGCAATTTTGCCCAATCGCTAAAGCCTCGGAGCTACTTTGCGAAAAGTGGACGCTTCTTATTGTCCGCGAGCTACTCATGGGTGGAAAACGCTTTAATGACTTTCAGCGCGGCATGGCTGCTATCTCCCCTACTATGCTGACTAAGCGGTTAAATGAACTAACTGCTGCAGGTATTGTGATTCGTAAAAAGATCCCAAACCAACGGGGCTACGAATACTTTTTAACCGAGCAAGGCAAAGAACTTTTACCGATCATTCAGCAAATTGGTGATTGGGGAATGCGTTGGACCCGCGGCCAGATCTCCGACAGCGAACTCGATATTGAATTGCTGATGGTTTATCTCGAACGCAGCATCCAAACCGATAAACTCCCAGACGGCGCAACTACAATCTGCTTTAACTTTTGCGATCGCGAACACTTAGCTAAATGGTGGGTAATGGTCGATGGTAACCATAAAGATGTCTGCACTACAGACCCAGGCAAAGAGGTCGATATCTGGTTTAATACCGATCTGCGCACCATGATTGAGATCTGGATGGGCGATATCAGCTATAAAGCTGCGATCAGACAACACCGCTTAAACCTTATTGGACCTAGCTCTTTAACAGCTAATGTCAGCCGCTGGATGAGCAATAGTATGTTTGCTGATATACCGGCTGCTAATGAGATTTAGGGCTGTTAATTATGCCTGCTATCGACATGATAAGGACATTAACTCAATCAAAAAGCGTGATTTGTTAATAACCTTATTATCAGTTACTTGAAGTCTGGTATGAGGAATTTTGTATGCTCTCGTAGATAGATTTCTAGGTCATCCCAAGAAGATACCTCTTCCTCTGATTGAATACAGTTATTCAAGAAAATTGAAACTTTGTAACCTTTTACTGTTTGCTCAATAGTCCCTTCCCAACGCTCACTATCTCGATCACCTGAAGTAATTATTACTGCACGGAGAAGCTCGTTAGTTGCTAGCTCCTCCTCAATACCCTTTCTTAGATTCTGCTTTTGCTCCTTAACAACTTTGGCTCCATAGTAAGCCGTCCAAACAGACATTAACGCTAGCACATATGAATAACCATGAACCTCTCGTGATCCATGAGTACCAATAAGAAAGTCGGTCAAGTGACTAAGTATTTCATTCATATTTATAACGCTTTCGTAAGATCCGGCATTACTACGAAACAGCTTAGCTTGCAGTTCAGTCGGAAAGGCTGCCGTTGATTGACTTGTTAGTTATTTCTTGAAGCATAAAAAGCCAAAGCCATAAAAGGGTCGGGGCTTACATTGTGCATACAATAGAATGCATGTGTATTCAGGCTGCAACATTCAAGACCTGAACTTATTGTCTCTTTATTATCTCTGATTGATGCTTAAAGTGCCTATGTTAATCAATAACTTTCCTTGATATGTATTCCTGCACTGCATTATGAATTTCTATGACTTCTTCCGGCATTCTTTCTTCTGCATAAAACGCACTATATTTGATGCCTGAGGCTGTAACACCAAAAAGTCTGCAATTTGCATTTAGGATACAAGAAATACAATACACCCCTGGTATAGACTCGTTCGGGTGATATTTTTTATAGTAGGGCCGCGGTATTGGAGTGGCTTCTTTTCGTTGCATTACATAATTATATGAAACGTATTTTTTAAAGCCATTAACAATTCCCTCCTGAACATAAGGGTCACCTAAGGGAAGGTTTAAATCACAGTAAGGAGGTCGATTCTTGGGGTCTAAGGTATGTTCAGGCAGCAGCATACGATCTAGTTCAATGCTAATTGAGAGTCTACGGTCATTATCAGCCGGTTTTTCTTTAGATGCCTTAATTTCACTAGAAGTAGATATCCAATAATTAACTGACTTTTTCTCTACAAGAGATGGATACCATAATTCAATCGTAACAGGGCCATTTCTGTTGTAACTCCACCCCGGGTATTTAGCTACAGCAGACTTAGGAATACGAAGTACAACACTTTCGTTTCCAGAGTTATCAAGCATTTCGAAATCGTAGTAGTCAATCTGCAAACGCCAAAACGCATAAACCACTATCGGTACAAACAAAAAGTAAATCCATTTTTTATTCATTTGCTTCCTAAGTACACATAACGCTTAAAGAAGGGGCGGCTGCGTAGCAGACGTCCCGCTTGCTTTACTTGTTATGCTTAAATTTCTCGTGAGATATAAAAGATACGGCACCCTTCTGGCGGAACCCAACCTTCTTTATACAATTCGATATTGTAGGTAGTTTCGATATCAATTGTTCCCGCCTGCAACACCTCTAGCTCAAAGACTATATCTTCAATATCTTCTATTTGTGCTTCGTTTTTCTCACGAACCACAAACGTAATCTGCATTTCGTTGCCTACAACGACGAACCAGATTCCATATATGTTGCTAGATACAAGCCCCAACGAAGCTTGCACCAAGTCTATAACACAACGATTTTCGACAGTATTTGCTAGTTCAAAATTCATCATGGTGCATAACATTTGTATATACGGGGGTCCGTATATCTACCCTAACCGTATTTGTTTAATAACAGATGTAAGAAATTAAAAAGGAAGGAAAAATTCTGAAATGCTAAAGATTCTTCCGTGACAAACCGCGTATATGCTTTATCGAGTGATATACATCCCCATAAACAAAGGCTCCGTATATCTACCCCGGCTAGACTTCCATCTGTCTGATTTACTTACTTTTTTAACTTAATATTGGTTGCAAAACAAGCAATCTGGGCTGGGAAACCTTTCAGATTCGTTCACTTACTTTGCCAAGTAATAAATATACTGTATGGAAAACCAGACTTTTTACTTAAAATAATAGTCCGCTTTAGGTTCAAAGCGGACTATTTTTAAGCCCTGATATGTAGACAGTTATCAATCATTGAGAGAGCTGCGTTATCAGGTCTTCAACACAGTTAAGTTTTAAACTGTGCGATCAGCTGATGCAGATTACCCGCAGATTTCGATAGGTGCTGGGTCGCTTGTGCTGTTTCTCCAACACCTGTGGCATTTTCAATCGCTAACTGATGGATGTAGTTTACGTTCTCGCCAATCTCATCGGCCACACAAGACTGCTGCTCTGTAGCACTGGCAATTTGCAACATCATCTCACTGATACGCTCTGCACCGGCACCTATAGAGATAATCACATCATTCATCTCTTTAGTGCTTTGAAGTGAAAGTTGAGTTTTCTTGATACTCACATTCATGGATTCACTTGCTCGACGAGTACCCTCTTTTAGCTGGGTAATAATCGCTTCGATATCACGGGTTGAATCCTGCGTTCTTTGAGCAAGAGAGCGCACCTCATCAGCAACCACAGCAAAACCTCGACCATGATCGCCTGCCCTAGCCGCTTCAATCGCCGCATTTAACGCCAATAGGTTAGTCTGTTCGGCAATACTTACAATCACGGCTAAGATAGAGTCGATCTGGGCACTGTACTCTTCTAGATTCAGGATCGCTTGATTGGACTGGTCCACCTCATGAGAGAGCTCCGCTACCGATTGCATGGTTTGCTCTATCCCTTTCTGAGCGGCTACGACTTCTCTGGATGCATTAGATGTCGCATCGGAAACGTTCTGAGCGTTAGAGGCAACCTCTTGAACTGTTGCCACCATCTGTACCATTGCCGCAGAGATCTTTGTTAATTCGTTTTGCTGCAGCTCGGTATTAGTATGAGTTTGCGTAGTTATAACTGATGTTTCTTCACTACTACGTGCCATCTGCTCGCTGATGCTGATCATATCTGCAACCATTTTGCGTAGGTTATCCGCCATTACAGCCATCGAGCTGTAAGCACTACCCTGCTTCTGATCTGTATCGATCGCTAAGGTTAAATCACCCGATGCGATGGTGTCCGCTACCTGCTTCATTTCATACGGTTCACCACCTAATGGCCGTGTAATAGATCGAGCAAACACATACGCAACCGCAATGACGATAACCATTGAGATCAAAACTGTAACCAGAACCGTCATCTTTAAACCTGTTACAGACTCAAGTGCCTCGGCTACGTCAATTTCTGAAATTAGTGCCCAAGTAAGGTCACCGACCTTCACCGATGTATAGGCGGACAGTACTGGGTTACCGTTGTAATCAATCAGCTCAGTAACGCCTTCGTTCTTATTTAACGCCTCGCGAACGGATACCGAATCAATACCGTTTTTCGCAACCGTTCCTGCAAACGAGGCGATTACAGAGTGACCTTCAGGATCTAAAAATGAATCAGAACGCATACGCTTATCGGAGCCAACCAGATAAGATTCACCTGTTTCTCCCATACCATCGCGCTCTTGCATAATTGCACCGATCTTTTCTATGGATAGCTGTAACGCAACTACGCCAGCAAACTGACCGTTCTGTTGGATTGGGTAGGCAATAAAACTGGCCGGTGCATTTGCACTAGGTGCGTATGGAGCGAAATCCTCCAGCACAAATGAGTCCTCATCACGAGCATTTCGGAAAGCTTTAGCTAGACCAGAATCTCGATACGGGCCCGATAGTAAGTTTGTGCCGTAATCCGCTTCACGTGTCACTGTATAGAAGACAGTACCAGCTGGATTGATTAGGAAAAGATCATAATAGCCGTAAGCATTTATATATTTTGCAAAGAAGCTACCTTCACCTCCTTCAACACCAAGCATCTGCTCAATGCTGTTTAGCGTATGGCCTGCAGATGTCATGGAGTTGATCATCTCAGATAGCATCATCACATCGCCTTCGCGCTCGGCAAAGTAGGACTCTATCTGGCTCTGTTTAATGCTTCGTACTGCTTGTAGCTTACTTAGAGCTTGATCATTTAGGCTCTTACTACTGGTATAGGTAAGAAATGCTCCCAAAATCAGCATAGGTACAATACCAATCGCTAAGAAAATGATGGTGAGCTTGCGAGATAGCGTCATCTTAAAAAACTCCATTTTGATTAAAGACCCTAAAAGCAGGAACCGCAGGCTGCCATAGTTTTTAATCAAAACCTATAGATCACTATCTGTTTAAAAATAACTAATATATTTTATTAATATTTTCTAAAATAATTTAATTATTGTTTTTTATATATGTTTTAAAAGGAGTTTAAGAATTATCCCTGCATTATTTTGGTGCGCCACCATATTCATACAAGCGTTTAATGCACTACTAAAGAACATAGAGAACAGTACTATTTATCATACAAAAAATAGGGTTGTAGTAGCCAATTACTACATGTTTTTGCAGAACACATGTAAGAGATTAAATTTAGAGCTATCTAAATTAGTAGTAGGTGCAAAATAATTATTTTAAAAGACTGTAATTAAAAATATAAATTATTGAATAAAAAATTACTTATTTAGTAAAAATAGATTCAAAAATAAAGAATTTAATTTATGAAGCCTTTTCAGCAAAAGAAAAGTTGTTCTTGCCTTTCGTTTTTACACAATACATCGCCTTATCAGCGAATTGTATTAACTCTTCTGGAACAAGAGCATTATCAGGGTAAAGAGAAATACCTATACTCACACCAATATGGATCTCTTCCTTTCTATCGTACAAGTAACTATTTTTAATACGATCTAAAACTGTTCTAGCAACCAAGCTAGCGTCATTAGGCTGATGAATTTCACTGAGCAATATAATAAATTCATCACCGCCTATTCGTGCGACAGTGTCTGACTCTCTAACGCTACTTTTCAGTCTTTGTGCAGTCTCTATCAATACTTTATCGCCCACATCATGGCCAAAGTTATCATTGACCTCTTTAAAACCATCCAGATCGATAAACAGAACAGCAGCTTGTTGGTTATTTCGCTTGGCTAAATCAAGCACCTTACTCAATCGATCCATGCATAAGCTGCGTGTAGGCAAACCTGTCAGCGTGTCATGGGTAGCATGATATTTAAGCTTACGTTCGTTTTCTTTACGCTCAGTAATATCTTCTTGCAGAGCGACATAATTAACGATCTTGCCTGAGGCCGATGTTATTGGGTGGATTGAAGCGCGCTCCCAATAGAGTTCTCCTGACTTTTTCCTATTTTGGAACTCACCCTGCCACTCTTGCCCATGCTGTAATGTTTCCCAAAGCTCCCTATATTGTTTTATCGGGGTGTTTCCCGATTTTGTCATATTACTTTTGTAACCCACTGATTCTTCTCGACTGTATCCCGTGAGCTCAGTGTATTTTTGATTAACGTACTGAATCATCCCATTTGGATCAGTAATAATGACTGATGCAGGACTATGCTCCACAGCTAACGATAATTTACGCAATTCAGACGCTTGTATCTTTTGCGCTCTGTTTTGCGCCTGAGAAAGGCTAACGGTTAAAGCGGTTAACCAAATCGCAACCACCGCCAGCATTCTATTAGTGATCACCACCCAATCTTGCCCACCTTCTGGGGAGAAATGGTAACCAACATATACCAAGGCAGTCGCAATGATAGCTAAACCAAGCGTGTACTCGCGTCTAGGGAAGAGTTTTCCGGTCAATACAAAGAAGATATAAGGGAGCCCACACGCCACACCAAGTGGTAACAGGAGATCAAGGCTGAACAGCGCCACACCCAAAGATAAGGTAAATAGAACAAGAACCACAGTAACCTTGCTCTCTTCGACAAATGATAATCCCCGACTGATCAAACGATCAGTTTCGACCGTTTGTCTTTTTTTATAGGACAAAGAAAGATGCCACAGAAATAATGAGGCAAATCCTATTGCAACAACAGAGACAGCACCCGCTTGTGAAGCCGCTTGGATAAACGGCCCTCTCATCTCTTTAACGTCAATTTTTGCTACCAGCCCAGCCTCTAGCTTAGGAATCGGTGTATAAGCAGCTAAAACACTAGCCCCTCGATAATCAATGTCTGGTGTCATTCCTGTTCTACCTGCTAAAGCCTGCTTAATCGCGTTTGAACGAGGCTCAGCCACATGGAAACTGCTTATAGGACCATCCGAATTCCTAGGTTTCGTAAGATAGGTAATTTGATACTCATCAAAGCTGCCCAGTAGATACTCGCCACTCTCTCCAAAACCTGGGGACTCTTGGAGAGCGGTGATAACTTGCTTTAAAGTCGCCTCAACAGCACCACCAGGAAAGTCATCATCGTTATATTTAGCATCAAAGTCTGCCACGGAATTGATTAAGCTAGCCTGGGTTTCCACCATATCTGAAAGACTCGACCTCTCCGTATCTCTAGCGTACTGATAGAGCAATCCCATGGAACTGATCATTACAGCGAAGGCCACTGCTGCAAGGAGTAAAGAACGATAGATTAACCATTCTTTAGTGCTTGTTCCGGACCTTAGTGCGAAGGTTTCCCGGGTAGAATGATCTTCCTCTTCTATCTGACTAATTAGCAGAGTTCCCAATACGATGATAAAAAGAGCTATCAGTGCGGCATTGATACTCGCATCAACAAAAGGCTCTTGAACCTCAGCCATATCAATTTTTGCGACGATGCCTATATCCAATACAGGTATAGGCTGGTACGCGGCTAAAACTGTCTGAGACTCATAATCTAGGTCTATTATCGTTCCGGATTGATCATTGAGTGCCCGCCGCATAGGCTCTGCAGCACTGTCATTTATAGGTATTGGCTGAGGTGCTTGATTAAGTTGACGCGAACTCATTAAAAATTCGATATTACCGCCGTTTAATCTTCCGACAACAAATTCGCCTGTTTGGCCAAAACCATTTTTCAATTCAAATGAGCTTCTAACTTGACTCAGGGTTGCCCCAACAGCACCTTCAGGGTGGTCTACGCGGCTGTATAGGGAATCAAACGCAGCTATGGCATTGATCAGACGGGCTTTACTGGAGACAAGAGAGACTAGACGAGACTTCTCAGCCTCAACCGCTGATTTGTACAAGATACCAATAGAAGCAATAGAAGATATCGCTCCGACTAACATCATTATTATAATTATGGACCAGAAGTGCTTTCGCGATTCTCTTTTAAAGACCATTTTAGCAACCGAGTAGAGTTCCCAAATGCTTACATAGACCCCTCACTTCTCACACTATGTAATCAAACAATGGGTATAGATTTACTATAGACGCTAAACCGCTTATTTCTACGGGGTTCAGTATGAACTTAGGGCCTAAAAAAACAGTCATAAAGGCGGCATATGTTCATTTTTTAAACAAAAATTCAAAAATAATGTAGTAATCCAGAAACATACTACGGATCAGACCTGAATTTGGATCTTTAAAAAGATAACAATCGAATCAACACCAGATTTGAAGACTTGAACAGGATTAAGAATCTAAGCTTTCAAACCGTTCTGAATGCAGAGCAGCAATAAAAGATCTTTAGCCTCTTTCCAAACGTAAGAGGATATCTGAAACTACACCAGCCAGCGTTTATGCCTATTTATGGAGCTACAATGATCGACCCAACTGCTACAAATAAAGAACCAGCTATCGATACACTTGATGACCTTGCAGCTCTGGCCAACTATTCACTTTTAGAAACTCTGCATGCTGATCCAGATGCCACGGTAAACGGTATCGACCATTACCCCAGAGAAATCAGCTCGGGTCACTACGTACCCGTTAATCCAACCCCTATCACTGATCCTGAGTACATTGCACATAGCCACACGCTCTTTCAAGAATTAGGTTTTAATGACGCCTTGGCGCAATCAGATGGTTTCACGCGAATGTTCTCTGGCGACCTTACTCAAGTACCAGAACCTTTACGTCGACAAGGCTGGGCCTGCGGCTATGCCCTTTCTATCTACGGAAATGAGTACTATCAACAATGCCCATTTGGCACAGGTAACGGATATGGGGATGGGCGAGCAGTCTCTGTGCTAGAAGGTATCTTCAACAACAAACGTTGGGAGATGCAGCTTAAGGGCGGCGGCCAAACTCCATATTGCCGTGGCGCTGATGGCCGTGCAGTTTTACGCTCAAGTGTGCGTGAGTTTCTAGCGCAAGAACATATGCACGCACTCGGCGTGCCGACATCAAGATCATTGAGTCTTTATGTTTCAAAATCCGAAACAGTCAGACGCCCGTGGTATTCCGAAGGGTCACGCACTCAAGATCCCGACATCATGGTCTATAACCCGGTTGCGATCACAACACGTGTTGCACCATCGTTTATTCGTGTCGGCCAGTTAGAGCTCTTTGGTCGTCGCGCTCGTAAACAAGAGCACCCTAAAGCGCTAGAAGAACTCGAAATGCTGGTTCTTCACTTGATCGACCGCGAATACAGCGACCTAATCGACCATGAGCTAACGCTTCCAGAAAAAGCGCTGGTACTAGCACAAGCTTTCCGTGACCGACTTACTTCATTGGTAAGTAACTGGATTCGAGTTGGTTACTGCCAAGGTAATTTTAATAGCGATAACTGTGCGGCTGGCGGTTTTACCCTAGATTATGGTCCTTACGGCTTTATGGATGAGTTTGATCCACAATTCCAGCCCTGGACCGGTGGCGGGCATCACTTCTCCTTCCTAAATCAGCCTTTAGCCGCCGAACAGAACTTCCATATGTTCTGCGTAGCCTTAGCTCCCCTATTCCAAACTGCTCCTGAAGGGATAGAACAGCTCAGTGAAATCAGAAACGGCTTTGCAGAAGCAATGAACGCTAAAATGGAAGCAATGTGGGCCGCAAAATTAGGCCTACATAAATTTGAGCCAGAACTATTAAAAGAGCTATTAGCCCTAATGACCCAAACACAAGCCGATTACACCCGCTTCTTCCGTGAACTATCCGACCTACCAGAGAGCCTAGAGCCTTTAACAAATAGCTTTTACCAAACGCCATCTAGCAAACTCAGCGAACGCTGGGAAGATTGGCTCAAGCAATGGAACACCGCTGTGGATCAGGCTAATAACTCTCTGAATCGTTCGACAGAAGAGTGTGTTCAGCAGATGAAACTGGTAAACCCTAAATACACCCTGCGTGAGTGGTTCGTGCAACCTGCTTATCAGCAAGCGGCAGAAGGTAATTACGAACTAATCAGAGAACTACAGGAAGTGATGACTCAGCCTTATGCTGAACAATCACAAGAAGTGGAAGATAAATTCTATAGATTAAGACCGGTAGAACTAAATGACCTTGGTGGCTTATCGCATTACAGTTGCTCTTCTTAAAAGCATCACATGCAATGAGTGACCTCTTTTACCTACCTAATTGAGGTCACTAAACGCCTTATCTTTATTCTTAGCAGATAGTTATTACCGTTCTTTTTTCAGCTAGAGCGGTGAGTTCCTTACGAGATAACTTAAGTCCTTTCACCATCATAGAATCAGGTATGTAGGCAAAGCCAACGGGCATCATGAAACTGGGTAATAAGTTTTTCAGATCGGATTTAATCTGAGCAAAGCAGCAATCTGGATTTATCCAGGCATAAGGTCGATAGCCAAATTCAGGACACTCAACAGGAACCACTACTGCTTGAGTAACACCTGCTAACTTGAGTAGTTGCTTCTCAATCATTTCAGGCTGAATATTCTCGCCACCACTAATAAACTGATTATCCTTACGCCCTGTAATCAGCAGCCTGTTACTCTCCCATCGCCCTAAATCACCGGTATTAAAAAAAGACTCGGGCGATCTCAATTGGTTACCAACAAGATAGCCTGCAAATAAACTCTCACCTGCCAGTAAGATTTCACCGTCTTCATCAATCTTTAGCTCGACACTGTCTAGCACTGCCATACCGCCATCATCACCTTCAGTACAAGCCTGTGACGATATTTCGCTCATACCGTAAGTCTTTCTTAACGGCAGGTCAGCACAGGAATGTAATAGTTTCTCTGCGGTTGGGCCTCCGCCAATCAACAACGTTTTTAGCCTTAAATCCTTTGCATTGTCAGTTGATGCTTTGAAACGTTGTAACTGCGTCGCAACCATCGAAGCATGGGTTATACCCATTTTCTGCAGAAATAAGGGATCCTCTACACGACCACCAATTGTAAGAGATGCGCCGGACACTATCGCCCTGAAAAGTACGCTAAATCCACCTATATGGTAGATCGGTAATGAGACATGCCAATGGTCAGACGGGTCGCAATGGTTGATGATCGCTGAAGCTTTAGCACTGGCAATATGGTTAGAGAAACGATGACACACCAGTTTAGGTGTTCCTGTCGATCCCGATGTGAAAATACCATTCACTATGGATGGATCGACAACGCCCTCTTCATGCTCTTCATCTAGTCCCGCTACCCCATGCTGATCGATAAAATACGCATACTGGTTAAGAGCCTTTAACTCATTTAGTTGGCTCTCGCTAAATGCAGGATTGAACGGAACAGCCACCGCGCCTAATTCCATAATGGCACAACTTAAAATGAGCACCTCAAGCGTATTGGCAGCTCTATACAGAACCAGCTGATGCTCTCTTAAACCGAATGAATACAGCTCATCTCTCTTAGATTGAATCAGACGATTAAACATCTTATAAGAATAACGATGGTGCTCATCACCCAGCGTGCTGCCATTGCCGTAGTGCTTTTCGAGGAGCGTTTCTAGCATAGCTTCGCAATCTCTTTGCAATCTGCCATCGGGACAGTTTGTTCTCTAAGCGTTATTTTTGCGGGCTGTAGATCTTTCTCTAGATATTTCAGGGTATCCAACCCTTGCTCCTCGGTTAATTCCAGATCCTGAGCCAGTGAATGATAGAACTCCAATGAGACATTGCTTTCAAAGCTACTGGAAAGCACACAGACTATTCCATTTTCACGAGCCAATTCAGCTAGCTCGATCGTCCGCTGTAAACCACAAAGCATTGGTTTTAAAACCCAAGCTTTGGCAGTAAAGAATATTTCTGGAACAGGCTTTTGCGGATCTAGCTCGCGGAGAGATTCATCAAAAGCGATAGGCAACCCGTTAGGCTGGTAATGGTCGAAGCACTTAAGCGGCTCTTCCACATAATCGATTTGTGACGTATTGAGTGCTTGCTGGAGAGTTTCTAGCTCTTCTATCTTCCAAGTCCGGTTGGCATCAATTCGCAACTTTTGATGAGGTAGCAAATGAGCTAAAACAGACTTTAAAGACAAAACATCATTCTCGATTGATTGATGCCCTGCTTTAGTTTTTATTCGATGGCATTCGGAGTTCTTATCCATAAGCGAACAGGAACGAACAGCTGTAGAACGCAAAGGATACTCAAGTTGATACCACGCAGCTTCAATTGCAAATCGCACACTTGGGTATAAGTGATTTGGACTAGCAGAAGCGGAAAAATCACTCGAATTAAGCGCCAATAACTGCTGCTTACATTGTTCTAGGGTTTCATTTGAAAAAACCGGTAAGGGTGCAATCTCTGTATAAATACTCTGATCGTCAAACAACCAGTGGAGTAGCAAACCCTGTCTAGTTTTGAGTGTTTTCCGCTTACCACCCACATTAAAAACAAAGGGAGAAGTAAACGGAATTTCATACTCAAGAAGCCTGACCTTAGGGATCATGGCTGACGTTTAAATCGCTTAAAGTCAGGTGGGCGCTTTTCATTGTAGGCATTACGACCTTCCTGCCCTTCCTCAGTCATATAAAACAACATAGTAGCGTTACCGGCTAGCTCCTGAAGACCTGCTTGCCCGTCGATTCCAGCGTTGAAAGCACTCTTTAACGTTCTCAATGCCATCGGAGAAAGTCTAAGCACCTTTCGGCACCACTCAACCGTGGTTAATTCTAGATTTTCTAAAGGTACGACCTTGTTGACTAGGCCCATATCTAGTGCTTCTTTTGCATCGTACTGATCACATAAGAACCAGATCTCACGGGCTTTTTTCTGCCCTACGATACTCGCCATATAACTGGCACCAAAACCGCCGTCGAAAGACCCTACTTTAGGGCCTGTTTGACCAAATCGAGCATTCTCCGCAGCTACCGTCATATCACACACCAGATGTAATACATGACCACCACCAATGGCATAACCCGCTACCATCGCGATAACTGGCTTAGGTAAGCTTCGGATCATCTTCTGAAGATCCAGAACATTCAAATGATGAACACCAGACTCATCTTCGTAGCCCGTATCACCTCGAACTCGCTGATCCCCGCCTGAACAAAAAGCCATATCTCCCTGACCAGTCAGAATAACTACACCAACCTGATCGTCATAACGTGCATCATTGACTGCCGCAATCATCTCTTTAACTGTTTGTGGACGAAAGGCATTACGTACTTCAGGACGATTAATGGTGATCTTAGCGATACCCTCAGCTTTGTGATAAAGGATATCTGTAAATTGCTGCCCGCAATCAACCCAATCTGCGCCCTTCTGGATACTGCTGTCTGCAGGGTTACTCATGAATAAAGCCCGTTAAAAAATTAGATAAAATCCTACTCACACTACAGGCCTGATCACTATGACAATTATGGCCTGCATCTGAGATAACATGATGAACGATATTAGCATGCTGTTGAGCGAGCTGTTTTGCTAATTCGGTGTATTTTTTATCATGCTCTCCTGTGAGATAAGTAATAGGGTGATCCCCAAGCGAGGACGTCATATCCTGCTGATTAGCCACAGATAGAGTCAGCAATAAGTTTCCTAACGCAGATGGATCAGCCTTATGCCGTTGATAGATCTGTTCCGCAGTATCTTTTTCCCTGCCATTAAACACCGCTTGCTGATACCACTGCTCCAGGGTGTGCTTAAGATCCTGCTGACTAAACCGCTGCAGCCAAACTAAATCACTGTCTAGCCGCGCTTTGTCGCCGGGGAGACCCGGGTGACCTCCCTCAAATAATGCACCACAAATTGAACCAGGATTATCCCTCAACCAATGCATCCCAATACGTGCACCCAGAGAATACGCCAATAAAAACACCGGTTGTTTAAAATCGGGGAGCTGCTGCCACAACCAACGGCTATAACTTTCAATATCTGTTACATGCTCTGGAAATGTCAAAGGCAAAGAGAGATAAACAACATTCAGTTTCTGGCTATCAGGGAGAAGATCTATGACGGGTTTCCAGTCATCCTGCCCTCCCATAAAGCCATGGAGGCAGAGTATAACGGGGGAGCTTTCAGCTAATATCTGGCCTTGGCAATAAGGATGGTTGATCAGCATCTAATGATTAGCCTGTCGAATCAGAAGCTGCGCCATGGATTCTTGAAAACGCATAGAGTGCTTTTATCTGCTGACTACTCTCAGTGGGAGGCAGTTGTAACTCGATCATTGCCACTCCATTCTGTTTGAGTAATTCAGTAAGCTTCTGTTTAAATTGCTCTTCGGTGCTGGATGAATAATGAGGAATATCAAAACTCCTAGCGATATTGCCAAACTCCAAACCATGCGGCAGCTGGAAAAAGTCCCGCTGGACATCACCTAAATTTGCCGCAGGTAGCATGTTAAATATGCTACCGCCATCATTATTCAGCACAATCAATATAAGCGGATAGTCACTGGTATGACGGCGTGCGATCATCAAACTGTTTAGATCATGCAGCAACGAGGTATCACCTAACAAAACTACCATAGGCCTCTCTCGCCCCTGCTGTACACCGCAAGCCGTGGCCAACAGCCCATCAATCCCACTCGCCCCTCGGTTACTGAAAACAGGGAAATTTCGATTAGACTGCAGATCTATCAAGCGAATGCTTAAGCTATTACCGACAAAGAGATCTACGCTACCATCCAGAACATCACATAGAGTCTGCGCAGCATTCAGTTCACCGAATGAGAGTGAGCTCACAAAGGTTCGTGCTTTCTCCAGTATTTGGCCACTCTTTTCTAAGAGTTGAGCATGATCTGATTTTTCGATGACTGCGCCCCGACAATACTCATCTATATCGATGCAAAGCTGAGTGGCCGTCTTAGATGGATCAAGTGCAAACGCCTGTGGTGATACCAAAATGTAGTTTTCAAATTCACTTACAGACAGCCAATTCAACAAGCGCTTGCCGACAAGCCGCCCACCAAACTGAATCACAGAGCCATATTCAGCAAGTAGATCAGGCTGAGCTTCAAGCATCAGTTCAACACTTTGAATAACCAATCGATGCTTCTGCAAATTACTGTTTATGTCAGCAAGAATTGGGGTATCAAACCGTTCCGCCAATGCCAAAACATGCTGTGCTTGCGAAGAGGTTAAATCACCTGCGACAAGAAGCGTTTTTCTACTGGGCTGGATAGACTCGGCCTCAAAAGTTGAGGAGATAGATGGCCTCGCATGATCAACATCCTGAAGGTGTTTTTCGATATCTAACAGATGTTCAGTACCAGTTGGATAAAGCGGCTCCCTAAATGCGCAATTGATCTGCACAGGGCCTGACGTACAGGCTTTCTGGTAGGCCCTGACAATGGAACTCAGGTTTTCTGTAATCTCTGCTTCACTATCTAACGCATCAATCTGACAAAATTCGACAACATTATCAGCAAAGATTCCTTTCTGATTAATCGCCTGATTCGCGCCACAATTTAGCAACTCTTCAGGCCTATCAGCAGAGAGCACTATCAACGGCTGCGATGTTTGAAATGCTTCGATAACTGCAGGATATAAATTGGCAACCGCAGTCCCAGATGTAGTAATCACGATGACTGGCTTTGACCGCGCTTTTACAAGACCTAGTGCGAAAAAACCTAAACCTCGCTCATCAAGATGCGTGTGTAATCTCAGCTGTCCTTGCTCCCCTTTATTGGCTTTAAAACGGGAACGTTTCGCAGCCGCAATAACTAAAGGTGCACTTCTAGAGCCCGGCGCTATACAGATGTCCTCAACGCCCAACTGAACCAACTGTTCTAGAACAGCTGCGGCCCATAGATTTGTCAGATTAGTGTTGTGCTGTGCCATAAACCACATCAAGAAGAGAGTTAATTTTCGAATCCAGCTCCTGCCATTCCGATTCAGAATCGGAGCCCTCTACCAATCCCACACCAGAAAAACAGTGTAAACGGTTATTCTCCAGTAGCGCAGATCGGATTACGACTGCAAAATCAACCAACTCCCTCTCATCACTATAACTGACGATTCCAATCCCCCCGCTATACCAACCACGCACTAGGGGCTCATTTGAAGACAAGAAATTCAAGGCGACATTTCTTGGATAACCCGATACAGCAGGTGTCGGGTGAAGCAGATTTATCAGTTCAGCATCATCAATTTTACAGTTAAGTTCAGCGGTCACCTTTTGGTAAAGGTGCTGAACCTTTTCCAATTTCATAACTTGAGTAGGTTCAAAATCAACCTTGTTACAAACACCTTTAAGCTGCAGCTGTATAAATTGGCTGACCAACCCATGTTCATTCTGAAACTGAGAGCCATTGAATAACTTTTGAGCCAACAGTTCATCACCCGCTAAATCGTCTCCTCGCCCAACCGTTCCAGCTAATGACTCGGTACTAAGTTGCTGCCCTTCTCTTTTATAAAGTCGCTCAGGTGAACACCCTAAAAGATACTTATCGCCTCTTTGCAGCATAAACGAATACGTTTCTGGATTTACCGCCAACCAACGATTCAATAATTGGTGAACATTCATTGAATCATTGATAGAGAGAACGAGATCTCTTGCGAGAACAACTTTTTCAATAGACTGCTGAACAATCTCACTCTGAACCTGATCACAGAGGTCACGCCAATGATCTTTATCGATATTTGAGCACTTTTGATACTGCTGATCTACCCCAGAAACTTCTGGTATGGCCTGATCCCAATCCAATGCAAGTAACAGCCTGATCAGATCATTTTTTGCAGTATCCCATTCAGCCTCGCCGCCACACGGCAGGTGAATATGTAGATGACATTCACCTTGAGTTTCACTCAAACAGATCTGCGGCAAAACAAAATAACTGGAAGGAAAACCTTGCCAGATATCACTCTCATCTTCTTCAGCGAATGAAAATCCGCCAAAGAACCAAGGGAGATACGCTTTTTCAGATTGGCTAAAGATCCGAGATGATAAATTTCTAACTTCAGCAATCGCTTCTGCTGATGAGTCTGTGATTACCTCCACCGCAACGCCAAGGCCTGCAAGCACACGATCCTGATCTCGCTCACGCCAATACATTTGCTGGTGAGAGGTATTGTTGGAAAGAAAGGCAATCAAATCCTGTCGATCGACAGAAACCGAAGCGTGGTATATACGATTAGAAATATAAGATAGGAGGTTAACCTGCTTACACAATGTTGCAACAAAGTCAGGTTGATCCGAAAAATCGATAAGAGATTCTGCAGGCTTTACGAGTGTTTGCAAAATATCCTTGGCCTAAAAAGAAATGAATGATCACATTATTCAAAACATAATACCGAATACAAATATGACCACAACAGAGCAGCTGATCTAATGTGCTAAGAAACCCATGTTTCTTTACATTATCTGCTCTGTATCAAACCATGATGTCTCTGAGATGTGACGCCCTTGCTCATAAATAACGGTAAACAGAGTAGCAGATAAGCTCTACAGATTGAGAACTGATAATTTTGAAGAATAGATAGGATCAAGCTTATGGCTTTCCTTAACTAAATTAACCTGCATATTTGTAAAAGCGATCTCTTTTATCGTCGGTTCGATAGTTTTGTTTTGCTCGGTCTCAAACCAATCAAGAACGGTAGAAAGGTGCCATAAAGAAGAACTACCTGCATAAACAGGGACAGGAAAGGTGTAGCCATGATTCATTACCAGCTTTCTAATATTTTGCCGAGATACCCCTATGATTTCAGCAATATCCGAAACCCCGACCATATCAGGTGTCGCCTCAAATAGCTGAGCGTTTGGAATCACAGACTTCACATCTTCTATCGCGGTGATCACAGCCTCAGAAGCACTTTTCGCTTCTCGGGTGAATTGTAAAGCGATACGCCCACTATGACCTAACCCAATTAATGCATCATCGCACCCTGCTTCACCTAATTGCTCAACATAAGTACTAGGGTCAATGTCAGCGTCTGGCAATGCAAACTTCAAGGTAAATTCATAATCACGCATGCTTTTATTCCTCATCACATGCTTTTTTCACAGCACAGTTATCAACGACTCGTTTGATCTGCTTAGCATGGTTTTGCGGGCTTTTTGGGGTGCTCCAAATACTAACGATACAAAACTCACCACAACGACATTCTTTGTCATTATAAGGACAGTAAATTTTACCCCAAGCGTGGCTTCCACCAACGTCAATACGCCAACCATTCTTTTCCGCATAAACTAATGCGGCTTCCACTTCTTTTTTGGAGTGTTTCTTACGAGACATCCCTGTCTCTCCGTATGCTAAGTTTAGAAATGCACTATCAAGTTGTCAAACGACAACCGATTTAAAATAATAATCGCTCTACAAGCACATACCTTTCAATCACAGGGTTAGGCATTCACGTGATATCTTTATCTTAGCGTGCCATTAATAATGATTTTTTTAATTTGCTGCTCATCCATATTTTCAGCAAATAAGAGTGCTACCTGATCTTCTATGACAGATGAAGTAAATACGATTACTGATTTTTTTAGGCCAATAGCCCAGTAACCGATTCCCTGTTTGATAGGAAATGTTCTTATCTCGTAAGCCGATACTTCAGTGTCAATAATGTGCTTTTTAGATTGTTGCAGCTCGGATTTGTAGCCCTCAGGTTCAGGACCAGCGTTTTGTATTCCTAAGAGGTACTTTGGCCAAGTGCGCATATCAACGCCTTGGAATCCAAGAGCTATATCGGTGAGCATTTCCATCGAAAGATTAGAACCATCATCGAAGATGATCACTAACCCATCCAAAACTGCAATTTTTGCATTGGTAAGCTCGTCTAACGGAATATTGATCTTACCGACAGCACCGGTCTTAAAAGCGGTTGAAGGGCCGTAATCGACCTTTAAGATAGGGTATTCTTTAGCGCCTGAATAGGCCAGATTAGAACTAAATAGCAAACAACTAATTAGTGTTAGGCGTAAAATCCTTTTTAATTCACACATCTTCCATCCTTGAAATTTTCTCTATCTAAATCGTGTAAGTAACACGATTTCAGCCCACTTTACCTATCAGGGTCTTGAAAAACCATAGTTAACATATTGTTTAAAAAGTAGTGGAGGCAACTAGAGGCGAAGGCTTCCTTATTCCGCCTCAACCAATTCCTGACGCCAAGTGCAGCTACCACCAGCTTTCTTATCAAGCATGTTTAAGAAAGCTTCGTGCTCGGTAAGCTCTTCATCAGACAACGTAACTAAAGGTAAGCCTTGTAGTGCATCTGCATGTCTTCTGATTTGCCCTGCATCACCACCCGCCTCATCATCCGACAACGACAAAGAAGTTTGGCCACCTGTCATCAACAGGTAAACATCGGCAAGAATCTCGGCATCCAACAAGGCGCCGTGTAACTCACGATGGGAGTTATCAATACCTAAACGGCGGCATAAGGCGTCGAGGTTGTTCTTCTGACCCGGGAATTTATCTTTGGCGATTCTGAGGGAGTCGGTGACTTTACAGAGCTCATCGGTGCTCTTCCAACCCGAACCCAACATACCGAATTCATGATCCATGAACCCAACGTCGAAGGGTGCGTTGTGTGCAATCATCTCTGATCCGTCGAGAAACTCGGCAAACTCCTGAGCGATTTCAGCAAATTTCGGGCAGTCTTTAACCTGCTCATCCGTGATACCGTGGACCGCAATTGCTTCTGGATCAATCGGCATTTCTGGGTTGATGTAGACGTGAAAGGTTTTGCCGGTCAGCTTACGGTTGATTACCTCAACACAGCCTATCTCAATAATCCGATGCCCTTGGAAATGCGGACCACTTTCTTGGTTCATACCTGTGGTTTCAGTATCCAGAATCACCAGACGATTCGACATAAATAAGGCCTCTTAATCACTAACTACAATGGCGCGAGTATAACAGAGTATTTTTCTGTAAACAGGTGATCTCGCTATATCAGACTATGTAAAAATACTTGGCCGTTTTATTAGCTGTAAAGAAGATTAAATCCCCTGACGCACGCGGAACTCCAAGACCATATAAAACTCGTTTACCTTAGTCATTCATAAGAACAAGGTTTGACGCATGCTTAAATACCTGCCAATGCGCTTCCACAGCTCTAACCTCTTCCATAATCCACTGGGTGAAAGCCATCACTTTTGGCCGTTCAAAATTAACTTCGGGCGCAACCAAATAGTTGGTATAGGGTGAATTCCAATAGCACGTCAACGGGCAGACTAAATGACCACGTTCAATATACTCATACGCTAGGCTATACCGAATCGGTGCCACCCCCTGACCATTCAATGCTGCATCCACCTGTAGCCCAGAATCCAACAACTGCAAAACCACCTGATTTTCACCGCCCATTTCCCGCATAAACCCTGCATTAACCTGTTTAAGTTCGGGTGAGTCATCAATCAACAAGGGCAAATTGCCAAGGTTCAGATCAGCTCCATCCTTTGTCTGTAAAAGATCAGGGTGGCAGACCGAAACGATATAATCCTCTGTTAGAACTTTCTCCATCAGCTGCGTTTTTCCCCCTTCCGCAAAACGAATCGCCAGATCCTGACTATCATCCGAGAAATCATGTAGATCACAGGAAGTAGACACTAAGCAATTGAACTCCGGATAGGCCTGCTGAAATGAACCAAGCCTAGGTATCAACCACCGCGCAGCAAACGAAGGTAGAGAAGTGATCTTAAGCTGATTAGGTGAAGGATCGACTGAAAGCGCACGACTCCCCTCCTCAATCGCCTTGAACGCCTGCTGGATATATGGCAGCAAAGCAGCGCCATCAGGAGATAAACGCACCTCACGATTCAGACGAATAAACAGAGGCTTTGCAAAGTAGTCTTCCAACAAACGTATCTGCTGGCTGATCGCAGCCTGCGTCACAAACAACTTTTCCGCCGCCACTTTAAAACTGCCATGCTCAGCAGCCAACAAAAAAACACGCAACGCTTTAAGAGGAGGTAAACGATCCATATCACTTAAGTTTTAGTTAACTGAAAAGAAATTTATATCGTTTGTCACTATAGCAACCCAAGACCAATAATACCTACAAATTAAGCCTAAACGGAGGATACACAGATGAGCATTCAAGTATGCGAAAACTACCAGCCATCAAAAGAGATAAGAAATAGTTATCCTCTTCCTACAATGAATTGGCATAAATTGGCGTGTATTCTCAAACAGTGGCAACAGAACTATCGCACTCGAAAAGCGCTGCTCAAGTTAAATGATGGGCAATTGAAGGATATAGGCTTAAGCCGCGAACAAGCTCACAAAGAAGCGAGTAAGCCTTTTTGGATTGGGTAGTAAAAAACAGTAACTGATTCCCCAAATAGGAACTGCGGTTCCTATTTGAGGTTAAGTAAAACTCATGCTGGGAATGAGAGGAATTGCCCCTATATTGCTACAGATGATTTCAAAATAATTTCAGGTTAATTAATCACCTCTTTCCTCGTATTTTCTGGTAAAGTGCGCCTCCCTGTAACAGCTCCTAAAATCCGCTGTACACCTTCTAATTTTTTACCCTCAGGACACTCCCTTGATATCCTCTGCGAACATTACAATGCAGTTTGGCGCTGAGCCTTTGTTTGAAAATATTTCGGCTAAATTCGGTAACGGTAATCGCTATGGTTTGATTGGCGCAAACGGCTGCGGCAAATCGACTTTCATGAAGATTCTCAGCGGTGATCTTGTGCCGACATCAGGCAACGTGTCTATCACGCCGGGTGAGAAGATGGGTGTGCTGAGTCAGGATCAGTTTGCCTTTGAAGAGTACACAGTGATTGATGCGGTAATCATGGGTGATACTGAGCTTTGGAAGGTAAAGCAGGAGCGTGATCGTATCTACGCACTGCCAGAGATGTCCGAAGAAGATGGGATGAAGGTAGGTCACCTAGAAAGTGAATTTGCAGAGATGGATGGTTACACCGCGGAAAGTCGTGCCGGTGACATTCTACTGGAAGCCGGTATTGCCGAAGAATATCATTTTGGTTTGATGAGTCAGGTAGCACCGGGTTGGAAACTGCGTGTTCTATTAGCACAGGCGCTGTTTGCCAACCCAGATATTCTGTTGCTGGACGAACCAACCAACAACTTGGATATCCATACGATAAGCTGGCTTGAGTCGGTATTAAACCAGCGTAAGTGCACTATGATTATCATCTCACACGACCGTCATTTCCTTAATGCGGTTTGTACCCATATGGCGGATATCGATTACGGTGAGCTAAGAATCTATCCGGGCAACTATGATTACTTCCTAGAAGCATCCTCGTTGATCCGTGAGCAGCTGTTAACTGAAAATGCGAAAAAGAGTGCTGAACTGGATGAACTACAAGCGTTTGTAAATCGCTTTTCTGCCAATGCTTCTAAAGCAAAACAGGCAAGTTCGCGTGCTAAGAAGATGGAGAAGATCGAGCTAGATGAAGTTAAAACCTCTAGCCGGCAGATCCCTTCCATCACCTTAAAGCAGGATAAAAAACTGCATCGTCAGGCGCTGATTCTGGAAGATGTCGGCCACGGTTTTGAAGACAACAAACTATTCGAAAACGGTAATTTGATTCTGGAAGCAGGTGCTAAGCTTGCCGTTATCGGCGAGAACGGTGCCGGTAAAACAACCTTCTTGCGCTGCCTAGTGGACGAGCTACAAGCGAATGAAGGTACGATCAAATGGTCTGAAAATGCGGTTATTGGGTATTGCCCGCAGGATAGCAGTGCTGATTTTGATTCTGATCTGACCCTATTTGAGTGGATGTCCCAATGGCGCACACCTAAGCATGATGACCTGAAAGTCCGTGCCATGTTAGGCCGCCTTCTCTTTACGGCTGACGACTTTAATAAGAAAGCAAGAGTCTGTTCTGGTGGTGAGAAAAACCGCTTGCTGTTCGGCAAAATGATGATGATGGATTTAAACGTCCTAATCATGGATGAGCCAACCAACCACATGGATATGGAAGCGATCGAAGCGTTAAACAATGCTTTGCTTGGCTTTGACGGCACGCTGATCTTTGTCAGTCATGACCGTGCATTTGTATCCTCATTGGCAACGCATATTATCGAAATTAAAGATCAGCAGATGATCAACTTCCACGGCACTTTCGATGAGTATATGGATAGCCAAAAGATAGCTGCTGAAGTTGCTTAAAAACAGTAATAGATACCAATAAAAAAGGGCCTGATATGAATCAGGCCCTTTTTCGTTTTATGCTCTTGAACCAATTACAGTTAAACAACCTGCCCTGCTGCAAATCCAGATGCCCACGCCCACTGGAAGTTATGACCGCCCAGATGACCGGTTACATCGAGACACTCACCAATAAAGAATAGGCCCGGTGCTTTTTTAGCTTCCATAGTTTTCTGGTTGATCTCGTTGGTATCGATGCCACCCAGTGTAACTTCCGCTGTGCGGTAGCCTTCGGTGCCAGAAGGTTTGATCTTCCACTCACGAAAAGCACTGTTGATCGCATCCAGATCTTTATTAGATTGGTTACCCATGATGCCGCTAAAGCCGAATAGCTGGCAGAGGATCTGAGCCATACGCTTGCTCATCTGCTGCGCCATGATGGTAGTAATTTCCGCTTTTGGACGCGCTTCGCGTTGCTCTTTTAACCATGCAAGCAGATCAAACTCAGGGAACAGGTCTATCTCAACTTCGCCACCCGGTTGCCAGTAGGAGGATATCTGCAAAATAGCAGGACCACTTAAGCCACGATGGGTAAAGAGCATACTTTCGACAAAGCTGGTTTTACCGATCGTCGCTTTTACCTTGTGAGATACACCTGAGAGCTCTTTCAGAACCTCTTTCTCTTTTGGCTGTAGGGTAAAAGGCACTAACGCTGCTGTTTTCGGTAGTACTTTTAGATCGAACTGTTCAGCAATATCGTAGGCAAAGCTGGTAGCTCCGCCATTGGGAATCGATAAGCCACCGGTAGCAATTACCACGGATTCAGCTTTGATCGGACCAGATGAGGTTTGCAGTAAATACCCCTCTTCCTGCTTTTCGATACCGTTGACGCTCAGCTCGGTACGGATCTCATTACCCGCCCACTCTGATTCGGTCATCAAGACCCGAAGAATCTCTTTACTGGATTCATTACAGAACAGTTGGCCGAGTGTTTTTTCGTGATATTCCACACCATGACGATCAACTAGATCGATAAAGTCCTGCGCTTTATAACGACTGAGAGCAGATTTACAAAAATGAGGATTCTGCGAAAGGAAGTTAGCGGGACCGTTATGAATATTGGTGAAGTTACAACGTCCACCACCGGACATTAGGATTTTACGGCCAACTTTTTTGGTGTGTTCGATAACAAGAACAGAGCGTCCTCGATAACCAGCAGTAGCGGCACACATCAGGCCTGAAGCTCCGGCTCCGATAATTACTACATCGTACTGTGTCACACGCTTTCTCCGCTGGTTTGAAAGCGCGCTATCTTACCACAAGCTATTATTTTTCAGGTTTGTTTTTATGACTGCCGTCGCAGAGTGGCTGTGTTTTTGTTTGCTTGCACATACAAAGCCAAACCTCACCATCCTCTTCGGCTTCAAAGACAACGGGATCTATCCCTGTGCCTTGATGTGAGCCATCACAAAACGGTTGATCACCCGAGCGACCACAAGCACACCACGCATAAGTCTGCCCCGCATCTAGGTGAATTTTGACTGGGGCATCAGCTGCCCTATGAACGGGTGAATGAGACATCGTTATGCTCCTCTACTGAATATTCCGCCGTCCTTAGCAGCATTTAGGGCTATCGCTATATTCAGTAAACGTAGAAGAGCAATTTCAAATGATCAAATTTAGAACAATACAATTATTAATGCTGAAGCGCTTGATCAAGCTGATTAAGATTATTTGATAGCCAATGTGCAAGATCAGTTTTCAGCGGTTTGGTCGCTGTATCAACCAGCCATAAACCCAATTGTGGCTTGAGCTTTTTACTTTTCGGTTTTATCTGTAATGCCTCGCCACATTGCTCTTCGACTGGCAAGTAAGTGGCTTGTGCTAGAGGTTGAAGTTTTGTGTTGTCGAGACAAACAGCGACAACATCATACTCAAGCAATGTCTCATCTAACTTAAGAGCATAATCACTGATCTGTTTTTGCAGTGCCATTTGGTTTGAACGAATAGTCAGTGCATGCTCCGGCCAGATACGCTGAAATTCACGAGCAACGATCTGGCTCATTACACGCAGGTTATCAGGCGCTAACCAAAAGTACGTACTCTGCTCGAGATCTTGAGCACTTAAACTTACTTGCGCGCCGCCCGGTAGAATTTCTTGCGCTGCATCTACATTGATAACACGCACATTTGTCGCTCTTAGATGCTTAAACAAAGCGTATTCCGGCCAAATTGACTCAATCGATACTACAGCAGTTACAGGGCCTTGTTTTGAGATAGCCGCGTCACTTTTATGTTTTAGCCAGTTGTTAATTCGAGACACCGGTAAACGTTTTGGTGGCAGATAAATCGCCTCAACATCCGTACCCTCAAGAAGGGCTTGGTTAATGCCTTGGATGATAGGCATTGCTGAAACAACACGTTGGGACTCTACTTTATTTGCAGCAACAGAATAGCCCGACAACGCCAGCATTAAAGCAATCAAAATCAGCTTAATTTTCATAACAGGAACTCTAAGCAAAACTACGAATACGATTAGTAATAACAGCCAACACAAATCCCAAACTAGCCAATAACACAATGGCAGCCCCGGATGGTACGGGTAGCTCTAAGGCCATAGGTAAGATGATTCCGGCCAAACAACAGATGGTTGAAAGCAGGATATTGGTCCAGAAGAACTGTCTGATATTTCGGGTTACTAAACGAGCGGTTGTTGCTGGGATCAACAACATCGCCCCTACAAGAATGGCTCCGGCAATTTTTACAGCCGCAACCGTAATCAAAGCGATTAGCACGACGAAAGCGTAATCGAACAAACGCGTGTTAATACCATTCACTTGTGCCAGCTCTGGGTTCAGCGAAGCTAGCAAAGCCTGATTACCGAAACAAACTGTTAGTAATAGACAGATTGCACCAATCACCGCGAGTATGAATAAGTCCTGATCCTGTACGGTCAGTATCGAGCCGAACAACACATTCTCTAGAATATGAACATTCACCTTACGCGCCACATAAAGCAGCAAGGCTGCGCCCATTGCGATAGCCACAGCAAGGAAAACACCAACAAGCGCATCATAAGGGACTTGGGTACGGCTTTTGATCCAATGCAGCAACAAGGCAAAGATCAGGCAAAAACTAAACAACGAAGCATAAGGATGCGCAGCAGGCTCACCTAACAAGATACCAATCGCGATACCGGTTAGCGCAGCGTGCCCTACAGCCTCTGAGAAAAAAGCCAAGCGTTTGATCACTACCAAGCTGCCCATGCCCCCAAGAAGAGGACCGATAATGAGCGCAGCGACTAAGGCATTTATCAAAAAGCCATATTCAAAGATGCTTGGCAGCGTGCCTTGAGCCTGCATTTCAAAGGCCCATTTTCGTAAAGCTTCCATCAGGCTACCGCCTCCATCTCTCTCTTTGAGGACGAATCAAACGAAGCCCCAACGATGCCAAGATCGACTTCACTTGGAAGCCCCATATCGACTAAGCCACCATTAATCAGCAATACGTTATCGGCATGTTCTCTGACAAATCCCATATCATGATGAACAACGACCAAGGTTTTACCTTGCTCTCGAAGATTGAGCATCAAGTCGGTAATCAGTGCTTGCCCTTCTGCATCTAAACCTGTCATAGGTTCATCTAGGAACCAAAGGTCTGATGAACGGCTTAGTGCTTGAGCAAACATCAAACGCTGCCTTTCACCACCGGATAACTGTCCAAGTTGCAGTTCTGCTTTACCCTGCAGACCAACGGTTTCTAATAATTCTAGAACCGTATTTTGAGTTTCCTTTTGACGACGAAAAAACACCGGTTTGCGGCTTAAACCAGCACAGAGGAAGTCTGAAATTGTTACAGGTAAAACTTGATCAAATCGAGGCTGTTGCGGGATGTAGGCAGGATTTTGCGCTTTATTAGCCCAAGCGCGTTTTATTTCGCCTTGATGGGGAGTTAAACCTAACATGGATTTTAGCAACGAGGTTTTACCTGCACCGTTAGGTCCAACCAGCAGGTGCATTTTTCCAGCACTTAATTCAGCCGACAGTGGCGATAAGATCTGACTGCCTGCAATACTCAGGCTTACATTATCCAACTTAATTGAAGGCCCCATTATGCGGCTCCTTCATCGGCCAATGCACTTTTAAGCGCCTTAACTAAAGTTTTTAAGTTGTGCTCCATCTCACGATAAACAAGTTCAGCATCGTACTCGCCGAATGTCAGATGTGAGAAATGGTACAGCCCTATCCCCGTTGCTTTTTCTACCGTCTCCACATAGCGATAATCCATGTTTAGCTCGGTAAAGAGCACTTGTACTTGAGCATCACGAATACGGTCGATTGTGCCTTGAAGCTGACTCGCACTTGGCTCTACTCCATGGGCTGGCTCGATCACTGTGTCTATACCAATACCAAATTCCTGCAAAAAGTACCCATATGCGTTATGAGTACTCGCAATGCGAATACCACTCAGATCTAAGCCGTTGAGCGCTTGGGTATATTGGTTCTTAAGCTTTCTAAGTTTGCGCGCATATTGCACCGCATTTTTCTTATAGAACTTGGCATTATCTGGGTCTAATTCACCAAGGTTTTTAGCAATGGTATAGACCTGACGGATAGCCGCACTGATCGACACAAAAGTGTGAGGGTTCCAGGCGCCAACGGTATTTTCGGCAGCTAATAGAGGTACATCCTGATTAGCCAGAATCACCTTAATCTTTTTACGCTGCTTACCGTTTTGAGCTTCCAACGCTTCAAGTGCTCTAAACGCAAATTCATCATGCCCAATGCCATTCACCACCAAGGCATCCATGGTCATTAAACGTTTAAGATCGGCTGGTTGAAGCTCATAACTATGCGGATTAAAACCGGCATCAACCAAAGGAACAATCTCCGCTCTATCATTAACGATATTAGAAACGTAGGCGTAGTATGGGTGTAGCGTGATACCAACCTTCAATGGCTCCGCCATCAACGCACTGGAAAACAAAAATATAGAAAATGTAATTAAACGCTTAATCATGAGTGGAAGCCGTTTCCCAGTTTGTTAACTGATCGCAATTTGGAGTATTTACAGCGGTTTGTCGCCAATAGATCTCGGAATGATCATTGTGTATTTTCAAGACAAACTCGCGGGAGCCTTCTTTGGAGGAGCGACCGAAATAGCAAACAGAATCGAGAAGGTTCCACGAGTAGGCAGCGAAAGTACCGTTACTGTCAGCAAACGGTGGCAGCTCTTGTTCGATCAGTTCTGAAACCGCAGGAAGACTGCCATCATCGGATAGAAACATAATCTCATCGGCAGCATTTCTTAAAGCTGTCAAAACCGCCTTGCCCTCAACATCAAGCTCAAGATGTTTTTGCGGCGCTAAACTCGGAGCCTGATTATTCTGCAAAACATAGCTTGCGATAGAAAGAATGATCACGATACTGCCGATAAGCCAGTAACTCTCAATACGGCCGTTATCGGGCCTGACAACCTCTACCGTTCCGTCTTCTTCCAGTGCTGAGGTTTTAAAGCTCGCCATAATCAACCTCTACCGGAAACTCATGCCCTGAATCGAACTGAATATAGAACTCACCTTCAGGTTGTTTGAAGCGAACTTGAGAGAACTTATCGGCTTTTTTAGACACCAGTAAGGTCTCATCGTAGTCATAGAGCTTAACCGGTTTACCCACCGCTTTAGTGCCATCACTAAAACCGACATGACATAGAATTTCAGCCGATTCTTGCTTGCAAGTCATAACCGGGTAATGCGCAAGTGCAGATGCACTTGCGCTCATTAATATCCCTATTAATCCGTATTTTGTTGCCTTAAGCATTACTCAGGTAAAACCTCAAAACTTACGAAACGGATCGCATATTGGTAGTCAGCCAGATCACTCTTAATTGGGCTTTTTAGATCAGCACCAACTAACCATGGGCCTGCTTGCTCTGGCGTGAAGATGATTTTGCCATCTTTAGCCGTAGTAACCGGAATAGCACCACGTTCGCTGCGGTACTTAGTACCAGCTGGCGTTACTTCAACATCAACGCCAGCTACAGGTTTACCATCCAATAGCATGGTGAATTCAACTTCTTCACCCACAACAATATCGTTTGGATGTGTATCTAACTGCATCTCTAATCCCTTGCCTTTGACCTCAGTCACAAGGTCTGTAGGCGCGTTATTAGTGATGTACGTTGCAGTTACCATATCGATCAATAAGGTAGAAACATCACGGGCGTTTTTAGGTAGGCGCTCTTTAGCTTCGATCTTATCCGCCATCATGCGCTTAGGGGTGTCACGCTTACCTGACTTATAGCTGGTGAAGTAGTAAGGCAGGCGCTTACCTTCGATTTTGTAAGTACCCGGCTGATCGATATACAGATCAAATACACTACGACGATGGCCTTTAAAATAACTGCCCAGCGCGTTGCGATCGCCATCAGGAGAAAAAACGAGGAAGCGATCTAGCGGCACACCTTTATCAAATCCGAAAACAGTGTGAGACGCACTGACATCAGCAGTGATCCATTCTCCTTGGCCCTCTTCCGTTGATACAGTAAATTCACTTGGTAATATCCATAATGGATGTGCTTGAGCTACTGCTGACACGCCTAAAGCGCTCGCTAATAGGCATCCTTTAATTGTGCGGCCTAGTTGTTTAATCATCATTATTTACTCTCTCCAATACTGATACTAACTGGCCCTAGCTCTGCACCGGCATCCAGTTTATAAACCTGTTGTCCATTACCTAAGGAAATTTTCTGTTTCAGCAGCGTACGATCACCGTGCTCGCGAACCGCTTCCAGATAGAGGGTATATTCACCTTCAGGAAGTTCTTTACCTTGGTTATCGGTTCCATCCCATTTCAATGTGTAGCCACCAGGAGCACGGGTGGCTCCAGTCACACCATCCACCGCTTGGCCATAGCGACCCGCTTTACGCCACCAGCGACGGATATCCTTAAGCCATTTTTTATCGTCAAACCAAACACTGATTGTACTTACGGCTTTGCGTTCACCCTTTTGTTCGACCCATACAGCAACAAATGGTCGCTGATATTTAGACGTCGCTATTTGCGGGATGGTTAACTCAATTTGATGTGTATCTGCGGCAATGGCTGAATGACTCATTAGCCCTACGCTGAAACATGCTGCGTACATTAGTTTTTTCATTAAATTTCCTTAACCCACCAGAAGCCAAACATAAGCCAGCGCCATTGAGCCGGTACCGATTACACTCATTGCAAACAACTTCTTACGCTTTTTCTTTTGAGGGATGACTAACCAAAAGCCAGTTAAAGTAAAAATCAGCATGAGCAGCGCTGAAACATCGATAAATCCGCGCCACAGTTCACCGCTGTATCGCCCCATATGAAGATCATTCAACGTCGCAACAACACCGTAATTTTGTTGCTCAACGATGACTTCACCGGCTTCAACGTCGGCCTCTACGATGCTGTAGCCACCTGGCCGTTTAATATCGATAACGAGGAAGCGCTCCTCTGCTTCCCATTCGTAACTTACCTTGTTGCCATAGATGCCATGCTCAGAACTAAGCCATTTACGCAGTTGATTGGCCTGATCAAGCGGCTCTGTATCCCATCCCCCCTCAACTAAAAGAGAATCTGGCATCTCAACGCTCAACTGCTTTGGTGCATCAGCACTTTCAAACCAATCTCGGTGATTTAACGTGATACCCGTGACCGTAAAAAAAAGCATGATCACGAGCATGAACATAGAGGTATAACTATGAAGCCAGCGGACTAACCGATTAGATTTTCCTTTAGGCTGAGATTTAGACTTGAGCTGAGTCTTCGCACTTGGATTTTGTGTAAGGATCTGGTTCATTGGAAAGACAAAAGAGAATCAAAACCATTACGATAACCGATTCTCTTTATAGGGCTTTAATATCGTTACAATCTTTACCTTTCTATTATGCAAACCAATATTTAAGCCACAAAAAACTTAAATCTTCTTCTAATTAGTTACTCATACAACTCGATGGCGGATAACCAAACTCTCTTTGAAAAGCCGTTGAAAAGTTAGCTGTACTTGAATAGCCAGCATTAAATGCAGCCTCTCCAACAGTTATCCCATGATCTAAGAGACTTAAGCGGGCTAACTCTAATTTACGAATACGAACAAACTCCATTACTGTACAGCCATAACAGTTTTTAAAAGTACGCTGTAAGGTGCTGACACTCATCCCTGTATTATTTGCAACATCATTCATATTAAGCGCATCATCGATATGCCCCAGAATATATTCACGAGCTATACGAGCACGACCAATTTCACGGGCATTTACTTTGTCGAAATTGCTTTGAGCACTTGGCTCTTTGAAGTGCGCAAAGGCCTGCCTAAATAGAGAAAAAGCAGAAATAATACTATCTAGCTTCTCTAAGTTGGTTCCTTCTTGTTCTTTCTGAAGTATCTCCTCAGCACAACGCAAAGTTTGAGGTGTAGGTTGCCACTGTAGAATACTCATATTTTGTTTATGGCAATCAAAATCAATCGATTTATAGAACTCACTCATATCAAACAGTTTGCTACACCTATCCAAAGATAAACTAACCGTAACTTTACGAACTCTTTGCCCAGCTCTAATCCAACGATCAAGTCGGACTTCTTTGGTATGAAACCAGATGTAACCCGCAGGACCATTACGAGAAGTCATAACAAGAGGCTGCTCATCTAACGCTGCATCTAAGTCCCCTTCAAGAATAAGCGCAACGGTCATGGTCGGCGGCACCATAAAGCTTGCCTGTGCCGTAGACCGCTCCACTGTATCGTTTGTATGAACTTGCAACTGAAGATCCAGATCAGTAAAGGTGCAACGCCCTTCTAGCTGACCAGTTATCGAATCATCCTTGTTATGTACTGGCGAATCCTTTTTGCCTTCATTTGTATGTAACTCTGACAAACCGACTCCACTTCACTGAAGTTTTAATCCGAAAACTGAATTTTGAATGTTCCTCAAAACAATTTAACGTTTACTCAAAAGAAAACGTTGATGAGAATCATTATCATAACGATAAACTTATACATATACAACATGGGTTAATCCAAACCCGACAGGTAATCTCGATGCGAAATAGAAGTAAAGCGTGCCCTGCACCTGCTTTTCCCAAAAGAAAAGCACTTTCCGCCGCCATTATTACAATGATGGCAACTACAGCCATTGCTGAGGAACAATCTGAGAATCTAGATACTCTTCGAGTATTAGGTCAGGCAGAAGAAGGCTATAACGTAGCACTCACAGATGACATGATTGAAGCTCGTCAAGCCTCTGATCTTGAAGATCTATTACGCTACGACCCATCCATCACTGTTGGAGGCGGCGCTCCGGTAGCACAGAAAATCTATGTTCGCGGTCTAGAAGATACACTGTTGAATGTGACAATCGATGGTGCAACTCAAGCAGGTTACCTATATCACCACCAAGGCCGCATTCAAGTAGAACCTGAACTGATTAAAGATGTAGTGATCAAACCCGGCGCTGGCAATGCGGCAGATGGCGCAGGCGCGCTAGGTGGTGCAATTCACTTCAACCTCAAAGATGCTGAAGATATGCTTCGCGAAGGCGAAACCACAGGGGCATTTATTAAGAGCACAGTAAGCTCAAACAATGAAGGCTGGAAGAACCACGCTTCTGTCTATGGCATGCTAACAGATGATATCGGCTTGCTTGCCAGTTTTACTCATAACGAATCGCATGATGATTATGAAGATGGTAATGGCGACAAAGTTGACGAAACAGAGCAACAACAAAAAGATGTACGCCTAAAACTAAGTGGCGACATTAACGAAGATCATTACTTCTCTATCAGCTATAACAAGTTTGAAGACGAAGGCTTCCGCTACGCTCGACCAAACATGGGCGCTCTTTTTCACCCAACATACCTAAATATTCCGGTGGATCAAGAAACTGGCCGTGAATCTTGGGTAGCTAAACACACATTTAATCCAAGTAATGAGCTGATAAACCTAACCACAACGATTTATCATAATGATAATGACATCATCAAACGCGGTGACCAATGGTTAAGCGCTTTTGTACCACCGGATAATTTTATATACGGTGATGTATACAATGGTGAATGGCACGGAGGCGGCGTAGAAAGCCTTGGCCTTGATATCAGAAACATCAGTACTGTTGGCAACCACTCATTTGAGTACGGTTTTGAATACAGAGATGATGAAGCCTACTTAATTAACTCACTTCAGCCCTTTTCTAAAGAAGAAACTGAAGTACGTGCACTCTTTTTACAAGCCAACTTAGAGCTAACAAATAAAGTAAGGTTAAGCACAGGCCTTCGCTATGATGATTACGATTACACTGACAATTATGGTGTAAACATTAGCGATGATCACATTAGTCCTAATGCAACCTTTACTGTTGATGTAACCGACAGCCTAGAACTAAGTGCAGGCTACGCTCAAGCATTCAAAGGCGTGAGTAGCCCCGAAGTATTCTTCCTAGAAAGCGGTGTATTTGGCGCAGGTAACACTCTTTCTAGTTATACAGGCCCTGATGCAACTATTAATGATGTTGACCAATCGGCACTTAAAGCTGAAGAATCTGAAAACTACGAACTTGGCTTTAAGTTCGAGCAATCCAATTTCGCTGCTAGTGGTGAAGTTTTCCGTCAAACAATTGAAAACGCACAAACGATTGACTCCCGTATGTGGCATCGTGCGAGCTATCAGGACGACGTAAAGGTTAAAGGCTATGCATTAAGAATGGCTTACTTCTGGGACGATCTAACGCTGAATGCTGGTGTATCCCATAGCAAGCCTAAACTTGGTGATACTTATCTGCACAGCTCAGACATGGGTCTAGGTGCAGCGTACGGCCGCACATGGACATTAGGCCTAGAGTATGATGTGAACAGTGATGTGTTACTTGGTTGGGATGCTCGCCACGTTGAAACATTGAATGATGTTCCTGAAGGCCAAGACAACAAAGATGGTTATACCATTCATGATGTTTACGCAAAATGGAACCCTAATGACGACCTAACCGTTGGCCTAGCTATCAACAATGTATTCGATAAATTCTACTATGACCAAGGCACGTTCTATACAAACCAACCACGTACCCCAGACCCTGTAGGTCTACCAGAACCAGGTCGCGACTTTAAACTATACGCGAGCTACAAGTTCTAATAACTAGCAAAAAAATCCCCCTTCCAAAGGCTCACACAAGTGAGCCTTTTTTATTCCTTACTTCCAATAGCGATGATTCTCATGCAGTCCGCTAGATTAAAACTAGAAACAGAAAAGAACCAAGCTAACTTTGACTCGTTCTGAAAGCACTTTACACGCAAGGTCGATGCAGTACACACGGAGAACAGCACAACCATTGTATTCCCTATAGCCGAATGTAAAATTTCAGTATCGCTGCAGTTTTAATATTTGAAATATATTGTGGAAGTTCGGATGATTTGAATGGGTTAAATACATTAGCGAAAGCCATATACTTAGGTAAAGCGAGCTAAAAGAAAGCGAAGAACAATGGCAACCTAGATTGACTTAGGCATTCGAAATTACTTAATAGGTGCTTATGAAACGGTAGGGATCAAAATCTCAATATCCAATCCACCGGACCGATTAATACTCGCGTTAATTGAGCCATCGATAGCTGTAATTTGCCGTTTACACAGAGCCAACCCCAAACCAAAGCCACCCTGCTCCCTGGAACGCGCTTTATCCGTGCGATAAAAGGGCTCAAATATTTTCTCTAAGCAGTCCTCTGGAACTCCGATACCCTGATCTGAAACCACTAACCGGTAAAAAGCATTCTCACACTCACAACTGAGCTTGACCGGCTGATCCTCGGTAGAGTATTTAAGCGCGTTTCGAAGGATATTCTCTATAGATTGGGACAGTATTTGCTGGGAAGAACCTTGAATTAAAAGGTTCTTTTCATAGTTACGTTCAATTAAACGGTTTGGGTATTCAAATTCGGCATCTTCGATAATTAGATCCAACAATGTAGTTAAATTAAAACTGGCGTCACGCGGAATTGCAGGCTCACCATCTAACCAAGCAAGAGTTAAAGCATCCTCTACCAAAGAATGTATTTGTGCTACTTCCCTTTCGAGACGAGGTAATTGCTTTGCCGCTTCAGATTGATCGTTTTTACTAAGATCGATAGCTAAACCAATTCGCGTTAATGGGGTTCTTAGTTCATGTGAAAGATCACCTAATAACTGCCTTTGAGAATGAACCAAGCGTTCCACTCTAGCAGCCATACTGTCAAAAGATTCAGCAACTTGAGTTAGTTCATCTTTACGATTATCAGGAAGGCTTGGTAAAACACGCGCAGAGAGATCCCCTGAAGCCAGCTTAAGCGTACCTTGATTTAGAGCCTCTAAAGGACGCATAAGATACCTATACGCTATCCAGCAAAAAATAAGGATGATTAAAGACGGAATGACGATGGTTAAAAGATTATGGACAAGATCAGTATCCACCTTCGGATACATCTCTCTTGGCAGCTCAATTACAAAAGTGCCGGTTTGCTGTTCTAAGGGAATTCCAATGAGCACATTTTCCATGAATTCATGGACTGGCCAGTACACATAACGCTGAAAGCCTATTTTGCTTTGTAAAGCCTCAGGAATGGGTTGGCTAGAGATAATGGTGTTATCTGCAGTTACTAATGCAGACCACGTTTTTAAATCTTTTTCGACTTGCTCCGTGAGTTGGAGAACAGATTTTGCGCCTTCAGTTTTAAATCGCTCGCCAGCGTCTTTAGCTAAAGATTTTAACCTCTCCTGACTATCTTCAGATATTTCAGTCATCCCAATAGTCACTTCATAGGAGAGATGATGAAGGCTAGAAAAGATAATCAATGATACAGCTAATAAGCTAAAACTAAGCTGCCAGAATAATCTCCGGCTCATTGATAACAGTACCCTTGACCACGGATCGTTTTTATTTTCTGTTCGTCGACAATCCCAGCCATTTTCGAGCGAAGATTACTAACATGCATATCTAAACTTCGATCATAGCGACTAAAAGGCTTACTCAAAATCAACTGGTAAAGATAAGGCTTTGTCAGTATCTCATCTTTATGGGTAATAAATGTTTTTAAAAGATCATGTTCGATCGGTGTTAGTTCGATGTCGCCGTTAGCTGACTGCAAACACTTGTTCTTTGAATCAAGCTTGATAGGACCATCTGAGATAACTCCATCCGCTTTATCAACCTTATTAGATTTGCTTCTACGGAGCAGCGCCTCGACCCTAAGCAACAACTCTGTCATATTGAATGGTTTGGGGAGATAATCATCCGCACCGCCCTTAAACCCTTCGATACGATCTTGCTCAGCACCACAAGCAGACAACATAACAACGGGAGTATCGCGATATTTGCGTAAACGCTGTAGAACTTCTAAACCATCTAATTCAGGTAGCATTTTATCTAGAAGAATCAGATGAAAGTTCTGATTGATTGCCGTAACTAAGCCCTCACGACCGGTAAAGCTCTGCACCGTATGGTAGCCTTGCTTTTTGAGAAGCTCAGACACAGAATTACTTACCTCACGATCATCCTCAATCAAGAGAATACGCGCAGGATTAAAATTCTTGATCCCTTCAAGGGCTTTAACCGGTGCTGATGTCATAGGTTCATCCTTTCGCCTGAAGATCCATTTCCATCTGATCTAAATACCGAATCCAATTCTCTGCCATTTTCCCGTACTTAGCATCACCTTCTGCTGCTGCTAAAGATATCCTCGCTTGCTCAAAATGTTTTTGATTAATTTGAGCTATACCCTGCATTAACTTAATTTGAGCTACTTTTTTAGGTTTACGCGTCAACAGATTAGAAAGCGTTTTCTCTGCTTGATCCCACTGTTTCTCTTGCAGTTGAATTTGAGCCAACTGTAAAGACACTTTCTCACTTGGTGCGATACGGTTTAGCTTCGAAAGTACTTTAATCGCCTTGGGCTTCTCTTGCGCGCGAATCCAAGCACTGCTTAACAGCCTTAAGTTTTTGCTGTTTTGCTTGATCACACCTTTTTGGAAACCCTGCTCGATCACTCTAGCGGCATGATAAGGAATGCCCGAACGAAGCATTAACTGCGCGAGTAATTCATAGTCCTTGGCTGAGACTAACAACTTCCGCTCATAGCCCAATCGCTGAGTAGCCAGTGCGGATTTTCGATCTCCCGCCTGAATATGCAGAGAAACCAATTGACGCCATTGCTTGGGATTAGAGGAGTAATGCTGAATCACAACTTGCTGTTGTTTAGCAGCCTCTTTCCACTGCTTAAGCTCAATATGCGCTGCTATTTTCAGCTGATACCAGCTTTCTGGCGCTATACCTTTATAACGAATCGCTTTGGTAATGTGTGGTAAAAGGGATTTCCAACGTTTTAACTGGCTATAAGCCTGAGCCATCATCAGATGATCATTCGCTTTTACCGAAACACTAGGGCTAGCCATCCATTGTTGAAGATTAGAAACACAGCTTTTCCAAGCTTCCTGCATACAATAAAGCTGGCCCAGAGTACGCAGTAAATTAATCTGTTGTGCATCAGGCAAGGCTTTTAAAGCTTGAGTAGCTTTCAGATACTTTATTGCAGAGGAATAACGCTCCTGCTGGAGAGCAACTTGAGCAAGATTATGCTGCACAAGCGCTTTAGCATAATCAGACTTAACCTTTTGCTCAGCAGCCAACAATTGCTGATTCGCTTGTTTCCACTGCCCCGCCTCCATTGATTTAAAGGCAGCATTTAGCTGTTTGTACTCATAAGCAGATAGAGCAGGCTTCGCCGCATACCCCTGAAGAGCAAACAACAAAAAACAAACTGTAATTAATGATCGCAACATTTTTCTAAGCTGTTCTATTCAGTTCTATTTACTTATCGAGTTTGAATTCCAAAACCTGACGCGCTTTAAACTTCACCGCTTGACCGTCTACGGTTTTGATTTTAAAACGCCAACGCTTAATCGCTTTAATAACCGCGCTATCGAAAGTGCCTTTTGGATTAGATTCAATAACCTTAATGGTGTCCGGCTTCACTGTGCCAGCTTCAGTCACCAAAAACTCAACCGTTACACTACCTTCAACTTTACGGCGCAATGCCCTACGCGGGTAACTCGGCGGCACCTGACTAACCGCTGTAGGATTTGTATCTAATACCAGCTCAGGCGTCGGCACAGCTAGGTTATTTAGCGATGGTGAAAGTGCGACGCTAATTCCAACATCGATGTTTGGAATATCAACGGCCGTCACGGGCGTACTGGTAATAGGCACAACCTGTTGTTGCACCTGAGGCATTTCGGGCTGGGTCTCTGGAACGATCTCTTCCGGCTCTGGCGGTAATTCGCGAGTACGGGCCTCGACATCACTCTCTTGGCGAACCATCAAGAAATCAAGATCAGGCGTAATAACACTCTCAGGTTCAACCTGCTTGCCAATTCCGGAAACCATCGCCAATGCATAAAACAGTAATATGGCTAATAACAGGCCTCCTGGGGCAACGACTAAAGCACGTAGCATTATTGCGAACCTGCTTGAGTAGCCACTGTATAGTTCACATTAGCTAAGCGTAGCTGATCGATCACCTTAACCAGTTGACCGGTAGTCGCCTGTTCATCCGCTTGAATAACAACGTTGATTTCCGATTGTTCGCTTTTCAGACGCTCAATCGCAGGGCGCACCATACGTACATCCACAGGCTTACGGTCGACCCAAATTTCATTGTTAGCAGAGATCGCGACTAAAACTGCCGTTTTGCTCTGACTTTCACTGGTTTGCGCGGTAGGTCGATTAATATCGATGCCTGCCTCACGCACAAACGAAGTCGATACGATAAAGAAGATCAGCATAATGAACACCACGTCCAGCATAGGTGTCATATTGATTTCGGCATCATCCTGCTGCTGAGTTAAATTGACTCGCTGTCTCATGCTGCAGACTCCTCATGTAACACTCGGCGCAAGCGGTTTCTTTCCGCTTCAGACCATCTAGATAAACGGTTGTAAAAAAGTAAACCAGCTACGGCCACTGCCATCCCCGTCATTGTTGGAAATGTTGCACTTGCCACACCAGCGGCCATCATTCGCGGATTACCTGTGCCATAAAGAGCAAGGCTGTCAAACACCTGAATCATGCCAGTCACCGTGCCTAGCAAACCAATCAACGGACATAAAGTTATTAGGTTTTTGATCATCTGAAATTGACTCTTCAAAGCTAAGTCCAGATCACAAACAGCACTCAATTTTTTAACTGGGGAGCTTTGACCTTGCAAATAATCTAACAACGAGGCTCTCTGCATGGGATAAGCCCATACTCTATAGCTGATCCGTTCAAGGATAAGGGTGAACATAAGAAAGCTCACCCATAGAATCAAATAGAGTACCCAACCACCCGTTTGGAAGAACTGCCCTAAGGCAAACATCCAATCATGAAGACTAGGCCACATGAGTACTCTTCTCTTCTTTAGCAATTGATTCATCAGTTGCTAACAGACCTAAGCTTTTCTCTTGAAGCAACTGAGTAATGCGGCGGCTTCTACTCGTCAAATAGCTATGGCAGAACAGCAACGGTATAGCTACAACCAAACCTAAAACAGTTGTCATCAATGCTTGAGAGATACCACCCGCCATCAACTTTGGATCACTGGTACCAAACAGCGTGATACTCTGGAAAGTTGCGATCATACCTATAACAGTACCCAAAAGGCCTAAAAGCGGAGCAACGGCTGCTAGTAGCTTAACGATACTTTGGCCCTGTTCGATTTTTGGAACTTCTTTGAGGATCAGTTCATCGACTTTCATTTCAAGTTGATCCAAACCTAGTTTGGAACGACTAACGGCCTGCAAAACACGCCCAAGCGGGTTGTTATCCATTAATTGCGTAGGTTGAGCCAGCTGTTTTCTCACTTGCAGTTCAGTTTTGGTCATACGCAACATCTGCCAGAAAGCCACCAGCAAACCGATCAAGCCTAACCCCATGATGAGGTAACCTACTTCACCGCCTTGATGCAGTCGCTCAATAAGCTTTGGCATACGATCCAACAGCGCAAATAGCTGACCACGACTTGGATCGATCAAAACATCCGCATTAGTACCATTTTGATATTCAACGATATCTTGTTGAGCACTAGGGCTTGGTTGAGTTGTTAAAACCGACAGTTTTTGTTGCTGCAGATCCCAATGTAAGAATTGGCCATCACGAGTAGCTGCAGCAAAGGTACCTATACGTAAGACCACTGTATCAGCAGTAACACCTTCCCGATTTACAACAGGAACAGTAACTTGCTTTATTTCACCAGTGGCAGTCATTTCGAGCTGCAGCTGGTACCAAAGGCTTTGTAGATCCTGAAGTTTTGGTACACGTTTAGAATCAGCAAATGAAAGTTGATCTAAACGACCAGGGTTATCAGCACTGGTCATTGAATCCATCAAAACTGGTACTAATTCGGATGCAGATTCTTTAGCAACGCCGAATACTTCACCTAGCTGACCTGAACGTTGCTGCAGTGCTGCTTCTAATTCTGCAAGCTGTTCATCATTTGCATCAAACTCAGCTTTTAATCGCTCCTGCTCTGCTTCGGCAGCGGCTAAACGCGCCTTACCTTTTGCAAGAAGTGTTTGTTGTTTACTTAAATCTGCATTGAATTCTGCTTCACGCTGACGATTGATCGCCGTATCAGTACTGCTAATCTGTTTTACTTCGCTAAGCAAACCTTTAAGCGGCGCAGTTTCAGCGAATACTGGTAGCGAGCTAAGACCAATAACTACGGCTAAACCTAATTGTTTCAACATTGTTATCGCTCCAGTTTAGGCAGTGGTAGGTTTAACAAACTTGGCACCTGCTGCTGCCGAGCGATTTGTATAGCTTTAGTAAGTTCTAGATTCTGGGAATCATTAAGTGCCTGCCAAGACTGACTAGAAGGCTGCCATAGTGCACTCTCAGCACCATTTAGCGACTGGTAGTACAGTACAGCTCGTCCTAAACGTAAGAATGTAACCTGCTGACCATTATTTGAAGCTAATGCACCTTTATACGATTCGAATGTACGACCGTACTGCACTTCTACAGCATAGGCCTCAAGAATCTGACGGTACTTCTCTGCCACGCTCACATCAGCACGAAGCAAGAGCGCCTCAAGTTTCTCTAAACGCTCGTTACGTTCCGACTGTAAGAAAGGTGTGTCTTGCGCTACAAATTTACCTAATGTTTCAACCATCTGGTTCAACATAGGCAAAACGGCCTTATCCGTTTCTTCAATGGAGGCGATTTGCGCTTCTAAATCTAAAACTTCTTTTTTCTGCGACTCAATCAGTAAAGCTACTTGCTCATTGTACGCTTCGGTCACATCCGACAGACGCTCGTTGGTGAGATATTCATCAACTGCAACTTGAGTGCTCTGCTCAATATTATCGATGCGTTTTTGTGATTGTTGGCTTTGATTATGTGTCGCTACTGTTTTCTTAGTACCAACATCCAGGTCGTTAGCCGCGAAAACAGGAACGCCTGAAATAGCGACAGCCAAAAGAGAATATTTAAACAGAGATTTCATGACCAGCAACTTACAGCTAAATAAAAATGAGAATAATTATCCGTTAGATTAATAAAACAGACAACCCGCTTTACAATACTTACAACTAAAAAGAGAGCGCTATTCAGCACTCTCTTCTTTGGATTTATTTAGTTCGCGAATCTTATCAGCCAGTCTAGTTTTACGCTCTGATTGCTTCTTACTTGTGGAGTTGTCATCAGCTTGGCGCTGTTTTTCAAATACCGATTGATTCTTTTTCTTTTCCTGCTTAGCTTTGCGTCGTCTGCTATCGTAACTATCAGGATCAGCCAAACGCTCATTACGCGTTGGGCCTTCATTTGGAATAAAGCCTTTTGCTTTTCGGCTTTTCTTTAAACGTGACATTACTTACTACCTTCTTTCTCAGCAGCCGCCAGTGCTTCTGCTTCTAATCGTTCTTGCTCTAATCTTTCCTGTTCAGCGATACGGCGTTTTTCTTCCCATTCGCGAACAGTTTCAAAACTTAATTTACCCAGCTTACCAGAGCGTATTTCATTTAAAAGTAATGTAGACGCTTTGTTTCTATCAACAATGCCACCGGGACGTAAGCAACCTCTTCGACGACCAATTTCGTCTAATACGCCTTCTGCTAGATCTGGCATCTCTTTGAATTTAAAGCGTTCTACCAACCGATCTGGATAATCATTCCGCATAAAGCCTGCGGCAAAGATAGCAACGTCTTCATGCTCAATTGCTGTATCTTTAATGGCTCCACTTGCCGCTAGCCGATAGCCTGAATCAGCGTCTTCAATTTTAGGCCACAAAATACCTGGTGTGTCCGATAGTGCCATACCATTACGCGTCGTGAATCGCGTCTGGCTCTTAGTAACCGCTGGCTCATTGCCTACTTTGGCAATTTTCCTACCTAATAAGGCATTTATGAGCGTAGATTTACCAACGTTAGGAATTCCCATAATCATGGCACGCACTGGACGTCCAGATTCTGAGCGAGACGGTGCCATCTGCTTACAAATCTCAGCAATTCTGTTGATCAGCTTCTTTTGTGTGTGATCAAGCGATATAGCGCGAGTATCTGGAAGACTATTAAAGTAATCGATCCATTCCTGCGTTTTTTTATCATCAGCCAAATCGCTCTTATTCAGGAGCTTTAACGCTGGCTTGCCCTTACGCAAGGTATTAACCAATGGGTTTTCGCTGGATTGTGGTAAGCGCGCATCTAGCACTTCAATAATTACATCCACCTCATCCATTACTTTAGCGATCTCTTTCCGGGCCTTATGCATGTGCCCTGGAAACCAATTAATACTCATTGGTATGTCCCGAATCTGTAAAAGTACACTATTATACTGCATGGAGAACGCGAATGTTGAACTGCGACTATTGGTAGCAGGCATCTTTGTTGTTTTAAGCCAGAACAACCGCAATTTTCGTATGAAATACCTGCCCTGTAGGTGATACACTGAGGGCATTACGCTTTATATTATTTTGCACAAGGACCTAGCACCTTTATGGAATCGTCAGAAAACTCTCAAGTGCTTATGGCACGCCAACCTATTTTTGATCGTAATCAAAAGGTGGTGGCTTATGAGCTTTTGTACAGAACGGAAGACGCCCAAGGACATGCGCTATTTTCAACTAGCGAAGCAACGGGTGAAGTCCTGCTAAATGCGTACACTAGCATTTCAGATGCAGGGGAATTAAAACGAGTTCCTGCTTTTATCAATCTGACTCGAGATATCCTTGTCGAACAAAAATTGCCTGAGGTCTCTAAAAAACACATCGTGTTAGAAATTTTAGAGGATATTGAGCCTGATGAAGAGGTTATCGAAGCCGTAAAAGCGCTTCATAGCGAAGGTTACCGAATCGCTATGGATGACTTTATCTATGATCCAAAATTCGACCCTCTTCTTGAATTAGCCCAGATCGTAAAAGTCGATGTATTCGAACTTACTCCAGATCAAATCAAGGAACAGGTGCAACTACTTCGTAAGCATAAAGTAACTCTTCTAGCGGAAAAGATCGAAACTCACGAACAGCTAGAAGCCTGCGTTCAGCTTGGTTTTAAACTGTTCCAAGGTCATTTCCTTAGTAAACCTAAAGTAATCAAAGGTAAAAAGATTCAAGGCAGCCAAGTTGCATTGATGCAGCTGATCCAAGAGTTACAGAGCCCTAAAGCAACGCCTGAAAAACTAGAAGAACTAATTATTCGTGACCCCGCTCTAACCTATAAGCTTTTGCGTATCGTTAACTCTGCAGGTTATAGCCTAGTTCGACAGGTAGAATCTATTGCGGAAGCTATTGTTTTACTTGGCTTAGAGCAAGTTAAGAAGTGGGCAACGCTAATTGCGATGTCTTCTAATCAAGATAAGCCGGAAGAACTTTCCCGCAGCTTACTGGTTCGCGGTCGCATGTGTGAAGAAATTGCTCAAGCCCAGAAAAAGAGTAACTATGGTAGCTACTTTATGGCAGGCATGATGTCTGGGCTCCACGCCCTTTTAGATATCGAGCGTGACACTATGTTAGAGCAAGTTCCATTAGGCGATGATATTAAAAATGCAGTTAGCCTAGGCCAAGGCGAGATCGGCCAAGTTCTAAGAAATGTCGTGAACTACGAAAATGGTGACTGGGATCTATTACCAATGGACATGGATGGTACTCTTTACGATAAAGCCTATCGTGCAAGCCTAGAGTGGACCCAAGAATCTATGCAAGCAATGTACGAATAATCCCTCCCTATCCAATTATTCAGGACAGCACTCGCTGTCCTGAATTGTATTTAGCTAAATCAAACCTATCTTTCGTCTAAAAAACACCCATTCCTAAGCGTATTTAGGATTATTTACTGTGTTTCTAACATTTTCACATTAGAATAGCCGCATCTAAAGTACCGCCTTTTAAAAACATCAAAAGCAGTAATTATGCCTTTACCAGCTCCAGTTAATAGAACCCTAAAACATACCCGCAAAGTCGTTTGCGAAGGCTACAAAAGAGAAGATGGCCTTTGGGATATTGAAGCCCATCTTGTCGACACAAAAACCTTCGACATGGATCACTACGGTCACGATGGTACTTTGATCGCTGGTGAACCCTTACATGGTATGGCAGTGCGAATTACTGTTGATATGGACCTCAATATATTAGATGCAGTGGCTTGCATGGACGACACTCCGTTCGAAAGCTGCAAGTCTATCTCTGATGCCTATACCCAGTTGATTGGGTTACAAATCATGCCTGGGTTTACCAAACAGACCAAAGAACTGTTTAGTGGCCGCAAAGGCTGTACTCACCTGCTTGAGTTGCTAGGTCCTTTAGCGACAGCGGCTTTCCAATCTACACACCAAGAACGGGAACGGCTAGAGAACTTCTGGCAGGACGGGACCAAGAAGCCACCTATGCTTGATACCTGCCATACGCTCGCGACTAATGGCGCCATTGTGAAAGAGATCTGGCCTCATTATTATGAGGAAGATCCGCTGGATACTTTGATTCCAGCAACTAACCTCGAACACGTACAATGCTGCAATGAGCTAGAACCAGCATAAAAATAAGGCTATTTCGCATGCTAATACACCCGAACAAATCTTGTCTGCTGATCATCGATATTCAAGACAAACTTGTACCTGCAATTCACAAGAAAGAAGAGCTGGTTGAAAATACAATCTGGTTAACTGCTATTGCAAACAAACTTAACGTACCGATCTTAACCAGTGAGCAATACCCTAAAGGCCTTGGCCATACGATTCCGGAATTAGCTGAGTTAATCCCAGCAGAAGGCATTATGGAAAAAGAGTTTTTCTCTTGTATGTCGGAACCTGCTTGTAACGAGAAGATCAATTCCATCCGCCCGAACCAAGTTATTATTGCCGGTATGGAAGCACACGTTTGTGTTCTACAAACAGCGCTTCAACTAAAACAACAAGCGCGAGAAGTGTATGTAGTGGCAGACTGTGTGTCGTCACGTAGCCCTGAAGATAAAGAACTCGCACTCGATCGTATGCGCCATGCAGGCATACACGTGGTTAGCCGTGAAATGGTTGCCTTTGAGTGGATGCAAAAATCAGGAACTGATGAGTTCCGCGATATCAGTAAAAACTTCCTGCGCTAATATTTCGCCCTGTCGTCAATAGATGGCAGGGCTTACTCTCCCTATAGCTCTCCATCGCCCCTCCCCCCAACAAACCAGCTAATATATTTTTAAGCCTCAAGCCATATACAGGTAAACCCTTATTGTCTATTCTGTCTTATAGACATTGATTCAATTAGGAACTGTATATGACACAGCCGTTGTGGAGCCCGAGCCAAGCACAAATCGAAACCTCACAGCTATATCAGTTTATGCAACAGATAAACAAAAGCTGTTCGGTAAAGTTGAATAGCTACTCAGATCTTCACCGCTGGTCTATAGAAAACCCTGAAAGCTTCTGGCTCAACATTTGGGAACAGTGCAATGTCATAGGTAGTACGGGGAACGCCCCATACTTGTTAAGTGCAGACCTCATGCCCGGTGCTAAATGGTTCCCTAAAGCCCAATTAAACTTTGCAGAAAACCTCTTAAAGTTTCGAGACCAAAACACTGCAATCATAAATTACAATGAAGCAGGTAAACGCTCTGAGATCAGCTATCAAGAGCTTTACAACCAAGTTGCTCAATACGCTGCAGGACTTAAAAATTCAGGTATTACCAAGGGAGATGTGGTCGCAGGCTTTATGCCTAATATCACTGAAACCGTTATAGCGATGCTAGCAACGGCATCACTTGGTGCCATTTGGACTTCATGCTCCCCAGACTTTGGCGTGCAAGGGGTGATCGATCGCTTTGGCCAAGTAAAACCTAAAGTGATATTTACGACCCAGTCCTACCTCTACAACGGTAAACGCATCGACTGTTCAGATAAGATTTCAGGGATTGCCTCACGATTAAGTGAAAATACGGCATTCGTCTTTGTACCTTATCTAGATGAGCCAGCACCTGAATTCAGCCAAATAAATAACACCTCTATACTGAGCGACTTTATCGATAACAGTGCATGCGAAGTTATTTTCACGCCAGTTGAATTCGCTGCGCCCCTATACATTATGTACTCATCTGGTACCACAGGTACACCTAAATGTATTGTCCATAGCGTTGGTGGCACGCTCCTTCAGCATCTCAAAGAACACCAACTGCACACAGATATAAGTCGGGATGATAATCTATTCTACTTCACCACCTGTGGCTGGATGATGTGGAATTGGCTTGTGAGTGGCTTAGCGAGCGGCTGCGCTATTACATTGTATGATGGCTCACCCTTTGCCCCCTCCCCCTCTGTTTTATGGGATATGGCAGATAAAGAAAAGGTGTCTGTATTTGGCACTAGTGCTAAATATATTGCTGCCCTAGAGAAGGCTGATATCTCGCCAAAAGAGGAGTTCAAGCTTTCTAAATTACGCGCGATACTATCGACAGGTTCACCGCTAGCGCACGAAAGTTTTGATTATATTTATCGGGAGATAAAAACTGATCTATTGCTGGCTTCGATCTCTGGCGGTACAGATATCATCTCTTGCTTTGCTCTAGGGTGCCCAATACTCCCAGTCCATAAGGGTGAGTTGCAATGCTTAGGCCTTGGCATGGATGTCGCCATTTTTGATGACAGCGGCGTAGAGGTTACCCAGAAAAAAGGCGAATTGGTCTGCAAATCCCCCTTCCCATCGATGCCTATCTACTTTTGGGACGATGCCGATGGAGCCAAATACCAAAACGCCTACTTCAATCAATTTAAGAACCGCTGGGCCCATGGAGATTATGGCGAAATAACCGAACATGGCGGTATGGTTATTCATGGTCGATCGGATGCGGTACTTAACCCAGGTGGAGTAAGAATTGGTACAGCCGAGATCTACCGTCAAGTTGAACGAGTGGATGGTGTAATTGAATCTTTATGCATAGGCCAACCCTGGGATAACGATACACGCGTGATCCTATTTGTGGTTATGTCAGAGGGCACTCAGCTTGACGATCCTCTACGAAATACAATTAAGCAGACTATTCGCCAACACACCACGCCAAGGCATGTGCCAGCCAAAATAATCCAAGTACCAGAAATTCCTAGAACCATCAGCGGAAAGATTGTTGAGCTGGCTGTCAGAAAGGTAATTTTAGGGGAAACAGTAACCAATAAAGATGCGCTAGCTAATCCCGATGCACTGGATTACTTCGCTAACTTACCGGAGCTAGCCAGCTAGGTCCGGCAGTTTAGTCTTTTACGTAAATACATTATTGCGGGTTGAGTTTATTGATCTCGTAGATCGCATCGTCATGCTTCATGGGAGTAAGGAATAGTTTGTATTTGGTCTTTTCCAGCAATCCCATTGTCTTGGGATCGTATCTCACCTGAAACTTAAGGTACTTCTGCTCGGTATGATGAACTGAGAATTTACGTTTCAAATCTCGCTCATCCCAGTTCGCTTTATCTGCTAACCCGGTGAATAGAATTTCATGCATACCGGGCTCAAGCTCAACAACAATGTACTTCTCTAGTTTTAGCACCCCAAGACTTTTACCATCGATAAATACTTCCGGGTACTTCCAACCCAGCGGCTGTTTTCCTGGATTAGGCGCTTCAGGTCGATAGATATAAACAACCGCATTGTTCTCAACTTCGGGTTTAACATAGCTAAAGCCATACTTTGTCCCGCAACCACTGAGCACTATTGCCATAATGACGAGCAATACCTTATGCATCTGCTTACTCCTTGATCTTCGCTAACTCTTTTTCCAACTCAGAGATAATGGATTGAACACGAGCTTTGTTTACACCAAAATCAGAATAGCCTTCTCTGGATGCTGAGCGAAAGTGTACAAGGCGCTCTTCCATATCGATTCGAACCTCAAAATCGTCTACAAACCCAAGTATACGGCTGCTAAACTCAGCAGCGATATATCGGTTTTCCTTGATAATACTCTGTACCTCACCACCCGAAGCTTCAATAACCTCAACAAGAATAGTTATTAAAGCATCTGAGTCATGAACAACGGCAGGCAATATAAAAGGCTCAATGTAATGGGTTTTATTCGAAAATTCGCTACATACGCAATTAGGCTTGCTACTGCATTTAGTTAAACGACTATCGATAATGCCTGCCGGCTCACCTGTTCTTGACTTAAAGGCCTTAAACCCAAATAAGATGAAAACAGCAACGATTAAGAGCGAGATTACAGTAACTAGCACTTTTAGCATAAAACCAACACCCAAGGAGTAAACAACACAGATACAAAAAAGTGCCGCTTAACGGCACTTTTAAAATCTATAAGTTACAAGCTAAAAACTTGTATTAGTCTTCGCGACTTGTCACTTCTAGTAGGTGGTAACCAAACTGAGTTTTGATTGGACCTTGAACAACACCTACTTCACCTGTGAATACAGCCGTATCGAATTCTGGAACCATCTGACCACGGCCAAAAGAGCCTAAATCGCCGCCTTGAGCACCTGATGGACAAGTTGAATTTTCTTGCGCAGCTTTAGCGAAGTCTAAACCACCTTCGATTTCTGCTTTTAGTTCGTTACAACGTGCTTCTGTGTCTACAAGGATATGTCGAGCTGTAGCGCGTGCCATTTATGTTCTCCTAACTCTATGATTCAAAATTGGTGCAGAAATTACCAAGCACCTAACAATATGGCAACACTAACTCGCCCTAATGTTGAGATCCACTAGAATCGAGCATTCCTGCAATATTTTTCTTATCGGAGAAGCCATAACTCACTCTTGTCATAGCTAAAACTTGTGCGTCTGGAGGCGATGGTTCCAAATAACCATTTTGATAACACCAACCTACATAAATTGCAGCTCGAGCAACCTGACCGTAAATCAGGCTCTCATTGAAGTAATTACAGGCATCCACAAAATTATTCTTCGCTAAATGAATCTGACCCATAGGGAAGCTCGCAAACGTATCACCCCGCTCTCTTCTCTGAGCATAGGTATCTACAACCTTTTTGGAAAAGTAGTTACTGATATTGTCATAAAGCTGATTACAAAAATGCTGTTTAGATGCCTCTGTTGCATCTTCACACAACATCGGTAAGTGACCCGCAACGCCTGATAACATTCTGGGATAGTAATCATCCCGTTTTAGCGCCGCCCAGCGATCTTGTTCAAAGATATATCCAATAGATATTAAACGCCCTAGAGCATCATCTAGCTCAAAATGCTCAGCTTTCACTTTTGCCGCCCAATCGTCTGCTAGACGCTCATTATCCTCTCTTACATATTGCGATGCACGATATCCGTAAAACGCATGTTCTGCATGATGACCCATCTCATGTAGCAACACATCAACTATCACACTTTCCAGTAGACGCTCATGCTCTGCCTGAATCTGTTCTCTTTGTTCCGGCGAGGCACTTAGCCAATCAGCAGGTGATTTTGGCAGAGGACCAACAAAGGATGGGTGATGACGCCAGAAATAATCACTGAAATATTGTTCAACCAACTCCGGTCGATTCAAAGATTGAGAGAGCAAATAAGCCTCAATGTAAGCAGATAGCCCTTTTAGAAATCGGTCATTAATAATAATCAAAGGAGGCGTGTCATCGATAGCCAAAGCCATGCCCGCAGCACGAAGATTTTCAACTACGGAAATTTCAACCGGGGCTAAAAGTTTCTGATCTTTATCCGGTAACTGCTTAAAAACAGGCACTATTTTGGCCTGTACAATCCGCTCTATCAACGGAGAAAACTGTGCGCTTGTACTTCTCACCTCAAGCGCGCTAACTGGCGGTATAAATAAGGTAAGCAAAGTGACAACGACAGTTAAATTGAGGACGAAACGCATATCGAACCTCCCTGCGGTCAACCTATAAACCGTTTAAATCGATATCAATTTAAACGGCGATATAATCAATATAGATCATTTTTCAAACAGCAAGGTTCACTTTTCTTTAAGACCGGATCTGATGAAGCTAAGTTTTATTTCCCCAGCTATCCGTGAAAATCATATCTTCCAATTGGCTGCGTTTTTCCCACTGAGCCAGTTCAAGCTCCGGTTTTTTCAGAAACTCTGAGACATAACCTACACACAAATAAGCAACAGGAACGACACCTTCTGGGAGTTCAAGCAAATTAGCCAATACATCCCTATCAATAATAGACACCCAGCCGACCCCTACATTTTCCGCTCTTGCAGCAAGCCAAAAGTTTTGTACAGCACAAACAGTACTATACAAGTCCATTTCGGCCTGATGGGTCTTTCCAAGTACAACGGGGCCGCCCCGCTTACGATCACAAGTGATACAAACATTCAGAGGTGAATCGAGGATACCTTGCAGTTTTAATGCTTGATATTGAACTTGTCGCTCACCACTAAACATTTCTGCAGCTTCATCGTTAGCTTTTTGAAAAGCATCAAAAACTTGCTGACGCTTGGCCTCGTCACGAATCAGGATAAAGTTCCAAGGCTGTGATAAACCGACAGATGGCGCATGATGGGCAGCGTGCAGAATATTAGTCAGCACATCGTCAGGTATAGAATTAGGTAAAAACTGACCTCGCACATCCCTGCGGCCGTACAACACTTGGTAAAAGTGCTCACGCGCTAATTCATCAATATCTAATTGAGGTGTATTTGGTTCAGACATGTTTTACCCATATAAAAAAGAAAACTGCCAAAAGATGAAAAATTAAGGAGACAGCACATAGCCTTCTCGCCCCTTATACCAGCCCCACAATGAGACTGAGGCCCAAACGATTTGTAACACTAATACCGGCCAGTTTGCATCGGTATACAGCTGCGGCAACAACATAACCGCTGCATAAGTATTGACGAGATAGTAGGACTGCTGACTTAACCGCCCTGCAGAAAATCGCCAGTAGCCTAAGCAATAAGCAATAGATGAACTCCAAGCCAAGATAGCCATTCCTTGCTGAGGATACGCAAACAGTAAGCCACCAGCTCCTGCCAGAAACATCACACCCAGCAGTCCATATAATTGGGCATTACTGAAAGGTAGACGCGGTAATACATAGTTTTTCATGGCAGCAAAACTAACCAACGCCCAAAACACATTGATCACGACCGCCTGCCAAGACGCTATCAAGTACGAGGAAGTAGCCACTAAAATTGCGGCAACTAAATTGGCCAGATAGTAATAATAAGAGGCATTATTTTTAAGTAAGGAAAGCCAAGCATGAGCCAACAGGTAAAGTATTGTCCCAAGCCAGCCTAGTGTGACTGAAACCACTACTCTACCTCTAGGTGCATGTTTCTTACGAAAAGTGATCGACCCGCATGTGGTCCATCGACCACCTTCACCTGAGAATACTTCATCATGCCATCAAACACTTTTTCAGTGGCATGCGGCTTTAAAACAACATCATGCCAAGCTAACACCGTCCCCCTGCTGCCCTGAGGAATAACAAAGAACTGCTTATCTCCTTGAGTATTCATCTCATAGCCAGTAATTAAAGGAAAGCCTTCCGCGGGTACCAGTCGAACATAACCACTACCTTGAATATCTGCATTAGAGGTAAGCAGCTGTTCAATCATACCTTTCGACTTTAAACGCGCTAACGCCGAATTAAATCGCTGAATAAATGCCCGACCTTCATCATTAGCGCTAGCCACCAAATGAACACTGTCTGTACCGCGATGATTTTCGAGCAATTTAAACTCATGTAACAGATGAGGAAAGTGCTTATGTAACATCACTTTCGCAACCTCAATGCTGGCTGGTAATAGATCAATCTCGCCTTTAGATAACGCAGTTAACGCCTGAAGATCACTGTTATAGACCTTAGCATTTTTCAGTAAAGGCTCAATTTCAGCACCATAGCTATAACCAGCGACTTTACCTATTTTCTGTTGGTTAAAAGCGATTGCTTTACCGGAATATTGCTGCCATTTAGAGTTATAAAAAAGACCATTCTCTACAGACATAAGCGGATCAGAGAAAAGTACCTCTTGCGAGCGCTGATCTGTTTTGAAATAGGGATAACTCAGTAAAACCTGCTGATTTTTCACCAAGTTATAGCTGAAGTAATAATCCAGACTAGCTCGCTCAGCCTCCAACCCCATTTCCCAAAAGGCGAGCTGTACCACTCGGGAAACAACACCTTTCTCCTCGCCCTCACCATTAACAAACGGCTTCCAATCAGAGGTATAAACAGGTTGCGCTTGAAAAGGGCTAGCTACCGCTGCATTCAAGAACAAGGCGATGACAGCAAAAGATTTAACGACGTTTCGCAACATAGTACACAACAAATAAAAGAATGATTGAGACAACGCTGCTCAGTAGAAGCAGGTCAGTTTCCATATTAGCCACACCACTCAAGAAGCTAGAGGGCTGTTCATCTCGATAACCAAGCGCCGCATTTGATGTATAAGTACGGCTGTATTCAGAGATTGTGATCGCAAGGTCGAAAAGACTGATAAAACCGATCGCAACAAGAATTAGATCGGTGTAGAAGCTGCTTTTTTCAGAACGGGTTGCATGTATATCCTTAATTTTACTAGAGCAGACCTCAATCAGGCGCTCAGAATTCTGAACCATCTGATCATAATCCCAGCCAGCCAGAATATTCTCGAGCAGTAACTTTTTATCTCGGGTTAGATATTGGCAGTTCTCATGATAATCACTGATATGCATACGAGTCGTCGCACGCACCCCCGCCAAGATATCTTCGGCGACATGGGTATTACTCTCTAAATAGGTATCCGAGATCGCCATATAAAGATTGGAATTACAGGCATGCTGTACTGCATAAAAGTACTGAGCTAATCCCATAGCCTCTAACTTGTAGTCTGACTTGTGACGTAGGGGCTTGTTCTTTTCATCGATCTCATCCACTAACACATAGTTGAGCCACACTAAGGAATCCATTCTATCTTGCTCAAGAATCTCTTGAGCGTGTCCTGGATGCGGTGTTTCAGCCAACCAGTTTTCAATAAGCGACTCATTTCCTTCCCTTTCAGAGCGATCTAAACGCAGTAAACGAGAGCTCCATGGCTGATCGACATTAGAACCATCGGTTTCTTTAATATCGTTAAAGCCAGAGAAATCCCCCAAAGTTTCCAGATAGTTCACTTGAATCGTTTTAGGCAGATCACGAAGCGCTGGGTAAAGCTCGTCTCGATAGTATTTCGAAATAAGATAGGTTGATTGGGCTTGGGCAAATAGCTCTAGCGTCAGCTCAGTATCTTCATCGAGGAGTTGATAAATCTCTGGAAGTAAAACATGCTCACCAGACTGGTGCGGCGCTTCTTGAATTAAGCTACACAGAGCAGCGATTCGATCCTGATAGTTTGACTCTACCGAAGGAAGACTAATTTCAGCACTCAGGGATTCGGCGATATCTAGGAGTGTAGCCACCACATAACCCATATCCATAGTAACGGTCACTACAGACAAGGTATTGCTATAGACCTTAGCTTCAAGACTAAGCTGATCTGTAATTTCTTTAGTGTGAGTGAATAAACACAAAGTGTCTCGATCGTCAGAGCCAGTATTGGTGTATGCCTTGCCCTGATTATGATGCTGTACAGCAATGTGGTTAGATAGATCTCCAGAATCTTCCAGCTGTTTGACCAATCGCTTTTGCAACACACCATCTAACTGCGAAAGGAACCGGCTATATTCAGCACTTCTTTCATTCACTCCCTGACGCAGATTCAAATGACTGCGAATTGGGGTCATGGTCACTAACTGCATTACTTACCCTTAATCTTTTAGATACTGAGCATTCTAAAATCAACGAGTTAGGAATAGAAGCGTGTTTACACTTTAAGCTATCACAGCACCATAAAGCTACAGACCAAAAAGCATAATTAAACAGGTTTATGCCACCTATACTGCTCCTAATAAATCGTTTCTTTTTCTATATTTGGTGTTTTCACGTGCAAAGCCTAGATACCTAATAAACTCACCTAGGGCAGGATAGCCAAAACAAAAAAGCAGCCTATTGGCTGCTTTTTAATAATCGGAGAAAGGCTTAATAACCTAGTTCACTTGGGTCGATCACAACGCCTAAGGAACGCTTATCAACAAAATTGCCTTTGCTGGTTTCTTTGTAACGGAAGGTAACTTTCTTACCTAGCTCAATTTCTAGATCTTTATCTGGAGACATATAAGAGTACTCCTCACCGTCAACTGTGATCACATGAATGTAGTATGGCGGCATGCCAACCCACTCGACATGAGGACCATCGGTGACAACATTTTCCAGTACACCACGACCAGAAAGCTTAGGAGTTTTTTTGTAGCCGCCTCTGCGACCTTTAAAATTACCCGCCATTAAGGCTCCTTACAACTAAGAACAACATAGGCAAAAAATTTATTGCTACATCATTGTAGCTTTACTACCTGCCAGAGCCAAACCCTTATAGAAAAACTGTTAAACTTTATGCTGAATAATTTTTCAGAGTATCAAAGCCTTGCTACCAATCATTTCTGTTTTACCCGAACTAACTCAAGCGCTTAGCAAACACAACGAAGCGGTTCTTGAAGCACCTCCTGGTGCAGGTAAAACAACACAGGTTCCACTCTCATTACTTAAAGAGAGCTGGCTGAGTGATCAAAAGATCCTCATGCTAGAACCAAGACGTTTAGCAGCAAAAGCAGCCGCCGAACGTATGGCGCAGATGCTCAATGAAAAAGCAGGAGAAACGGTTGGTTATCGGGTCCGCCTGGAAACCTGTATAAGTAAGCAAACCCGTATCGAAATTGTGACCGAGGGAATCTTAACCCGGATGTTACAAACCGACCCTAGCCTTGAAGGCTATGGCTTAGTTATTTTCGATGAGTTTCATGAACGTAGTTTGGATGCAGACCTAGGCCTTGCATTGGCGCTAGAAGCCAGAGAGTACTTCCGAGAAGAAACCGCGCTTAAAATCTTGGTCATGTCCGCCACGCTAGACGGCGAAAAAATTGCAAAACTCATTGGTGATGCCCCAATTGTAACCAGCTCCGGTCGTAGCTATCCGGTTAAACCTTTCTATTGCGGCGAACCTTCCCAAGGTGAATGGCTAGAGCAGAAGATGGTTAAGACCATCACGCTCGCACTGGCCGAGCAGACCGGCAGTATTTTATGCTTCTTACCCGGTATGCGAGAGATTCGTAAAGTCGAAGAATTACTTAACGAACAGCTCTCTCATACAGAGAAAAAAACAATAGATATCGCGCCACTGTATGGCGATCTAACTCTGGAAGAACAGCGCAAGGCTATAAATCCATGTGATGAAGGCAAACGAAAAGTCGTTCTAGCTACAAACATTGCTGAGACTAGTTTAACCATCCAAGGCGTAGAGGTCGTGATTGACTCTGGTTTAACTCGTGTCGCCAAATATGATCCAAACTCTGCAATGACACGCCTACATACGCGCCGAATTTCCTCAGCTTCTGCCACACAGCGTGCAGGCCGAGCAGGTAGATTATCCCCTGGAGTATGTTACCGATTGTGGAGTGAAGGACAGCAAGAGCAACTTAGCGCGTTCGATAGCCCGGAAATAGCACAAGCCGATCTGACAGCTCTGGCGTTACAGCTGGCCAGCTGGGGCACCACCGATACAAACGATCTTATTTGGCTTGATCAACCACCAGTAGGTTCTTTCCAACAAGCGCAAACCCTACTTACCCAATTAGGCGCGCTCAACTCACAGAAGCAAACAACCGCTCACGGTCAGCTTATGGCTGAGTTACCTGCACATCCAAGACTCAGCCATATGCTTATCAAAGGTTCAGCTTGGGGCTTAGCCGACAAAGCCTGTCGCATCGCAGCGCTCTTAATGGAACGCGACCCTTTTAGAAATGAAGGTGCGGATATCAACAGCCGCCTTGAATGGCTAGCAACCAAACCGAGCTTTCAGAAAGGCGTTTGGCATCGCATCAAAAAACAGGAACAGCATTACCATCGAATGCTTTCTAAACTTGAAATTCCAAGCGAAGCTTCTGGAAATAAGATTCCCGATCAAGAACAAGCAGCTGTGTTACTGGCACTTGCGTATCCTGACCGTATCGCACAGCAACGCCAGAACAGTACTATTTATAAGCTCAATAATGGACGTGCGGCTAACTTCTACGATCAAGATAGATTAAGCCAACACCCGTGGATAACCGTTGCGACCCTGCAAGGAAAACAAAACCAAACGAACGACCAGATCCAACTGGCTGCGCCGCTGAATCCTGAGTGGATTGAACAATTCATTCCTGAGCTGATTCAACAGCATGAAGTGATCGAATGGGACAAATCTCAAGATCGAATCTGTGCCGAACAACAACAACGCATCGGCACTCTTGTTTTGAAATCCGCCCCTCTAGAAAGCCCTTCATCAGAGGCAATTAAAGCTGCGATCATCAATCAAATAAGGAAACGAGGGTTATCCCTTTTACCGTGGAATGATGATATTCAAGCATGGCGTCAGCGCGTGATATTTCTGCACCAAGCTGTTCAAAAGCAATCACAAGATCAATGGCCAGATCTAAGCGATAACTGGCTTCAAAACAATCTTGAAGAATGGCTAACACCTTATTTGGATAACATCACACAACCAAAGCAGTTGAAGAAAATCAATCTAAGCAGCGTGCTACAAGCGATGCTCCCTTGGCCCCTACCTCAGAAGTTAGATGAGTTAGCACCGGAACGATTTACCGTACCCTCCGGCTCAAAGATCAGAATCGACTACAGCCAAAATCCACCTGTTTTAGCAGTAAAACTGCAAGAGATGTTTGGCTGTACCCAAACACCTAAAATTGCGAATCATGTAGCGCTACAACTTCATCTACTCTCCCCCGCAAGAAGACCTCTACAGGTCACTCAGGACTTAGAAAGCTTCTGGCAAAATGCCTACAAAGATGTTCAGAAAGATATGAAAGGCCGATATCCAAAACACCCTTGGCCAGACAACCCTTTAGAAGCGATCGCAACTGCTAAAACCAAGCGTGCTTCGCAAAAGGCTTAAACACCTTAATCTGAAATATGTTCGACTAGAAAATCGATAAAACTACGCACACTCGGCTTGAGATATCGACTGCCTTGATAAATCGCGTAGATATCTCCGCTACCCTGTTCATAAAGCGATGGTGTCCACTCAGGCATGCATTCAATTAGGCTACCATCGTTCAGATGCTCCTCCACCATCCATCTAGCGATCAATAAAATACCGGTTCCTGCAATGGCCGCTTCAACCAGAGGTGAGCCACCTTTAGAAGTTAAATTACCGGTCACCAGAACCTTTTTGTTTTTTTGAAGAGAACTCTGAGAAGAGCTCCGTTTAGAATTAAAATGCCAATAGCAGCGCTGCCGACCTTGATTCAATAACAAGCAATTATGATCTGAAAGCTCACTCGGTTCTGCGGGCGACCCAAATACATCTAAATAGTCAGGTGATGCACATAACACCATCCGGTTCTCTAGTAGTTTACGCGCACGTAAATCTGAGTCCTCTGGTTTACCAATTCTGATACCGATATCGAACGCACTGCTATTCAGATCGACCAGTTGGTTATCCAGTTCAATCTGTACATTCACTTTGGGGAATTGCTTAAGAAAGAGTGGAATTAATGGCGAAACCTTTTGCCGGCCAAAACTCTCAAATACTGAGATTTTTAGCTCCCCTTTAGGTTCTGCATTGGCATCCTTAACGGAACTGACTAAATCATCAGCATTCTTTAAAAGTAAATTTGCACGCTCAAACAGCTGTTGGCCGTGTTCAGTCAGAGACAAAGCTCGTGTACTTCGCTTAAAAAGCGAAACACCTAATTCAGCTTCTAACTTATCGATACTTCTCGTAACTGAGGATGGCACTATATTCAGCGCTTTAGCTGTTTTAGAAAAACTTCCATAACTAGCTACCTGAATAAATATCCGTAGTAACTCAAGCATCTTTTCTTACCCTGTCTGCACACCTTAATTATCCAGCCATAACTTTTGCAAAATACGCAAAAGTGTTCCGCATTTATAACAGATTCTAAACATTCCTGCTTAGCGCCAAAATAATCACATCATTCAACGTTATTGATTAGGATTGAAACATGCTACAGAGAATAGACTTTGTTAAGTCACACACCTCAGCATTTAACACTATGTTGCAGATGGAGAATTACCTCTCAGACATAAGCATCGGTTATAAGTTGAAAGGATTGATCAAAATACGGGCATCCATGCTAAACGAATGTGCATTCTGCATCGATATGCATACAAGCCAGGCACGTGCAAAAGGCGAATCAGAACAACGTATTTATGCACTATCTGCATGGAGAAAATCGAAGCTATTTAGCGAAGAGGAAAGAGTTGCTCTTGCCCTTACCGAAGAGATTACTTTAACCAATCCACAAGACCTAAGCGATCAAACTTACCAACAAGGATTAGAGCAATTTGGTGAGAAAGGTTTTGTTGAAATCATCATGCAAATCACTGCCATTAACGCATGGAATAGAATTGCGATAGCAACGAGGATGGAAAAAAGTTCCGAATAAAATAGATAAATGTTGAACGGGAGCAATCTAATAAGTATTGCTCCCGTTTTCGTTAAGAGCGCGATTTAGGCTTTCTGTAAGGAAAACTAATATCACCGCCTTGGGCCTTGAGTACGGTCACTTCAGTAGGCTCACCCACCTGATTGAGCTTAACCAGTCCGACGCCACTGCCGTTGAATACCCTTTTAGCTGGCATACCCTCTGGGATGCGCGAGCGGATCTGCATCCGTCTTCGTTTGGTAAACCAGTTAAGCGGCGAGCGACTGCCATAAAGCCAGCGGTTCATTTTGTCGAAGAGATTCAACAAAGCATGTGGGAACTCATTCTTTAAGCCACTGCAGGTGATTTGCCAGATATCTGGGCTGTTTTTCCGGAAACGAATCTTGATGTCATAAGCAAAGGAGTAATGCACATCACCCGACAAAATCACAAAATTCTGTGGTGTTTTAGGATGACGGAAGATATTGAGGATCACATTGGCAGAACCAGCATGAGCCATCCAGTTTTCGGCATCTACCATCAGTGCATGGCCAAAGTAGGTAAAGATCCGTTGAACTGTCTCGATTAGCTTCATACCAAAAATCGGTGCGGGAGAAACCAAAAGCACTGCGTCTTCACCAATCAACTCTTGCTGCAGTTCAGACAGCGCCTCCCAATCCATTAATCCAGAAGGTTTAGCTCCACTACTTTCCGACCACCAGCGACGAGTACGGGTATCCAAAACCACCAGTTTAGGTGACGTGTTAAGACAGTAACTCCAAGCCTCAAATTCAAGCACCTGTGTAATCAGATCATTCCTAACTTCCCCGCCGTCTGCAATCGCATCTTGCTGAATCAGATCCGTCCATTGCTGTGGGAATTTATCAGGGGCATTTCCCCAGCCCTGGCAAAGCCAATAGCCGAGTAGCGCATTACCGATAATACTTCTGGAAAACGGATGATTATAAGCCGCTTCTTCCCAACCTCGGGTTAGGTTCCAATCATCGGTAATATCATGATCATCAAAGATCATATAAACAGGAATTTGAGCTAAAGCACGCTGAACGTCAGGTAAACCATTAACAAACAGATCGATCTCTCTTTGTTCATCTAAGTAGCGATCGATATATTTATCTGAAACTTCGCCTGCGTTTAGCGAGATATGACGCCAAAGCTGTGGTGACCAGACCAAGAAATACATCGCCAACATCTCAGCCAATGTAATCAGATGGTTGTGTGCCGTATCCGCAGTAAAAATCGGCTTCTCTGCTCCGGCAAAAAAACGATCGGCCAAATCTTGCCCTGCAGGTGTTTGCGGTAGCAGCTCCTCGCGTTCGTAATAACAATGCTCACTTTTATATAGTTCTGCGCTGTTCTTTACCGTGGCTCCCTCAATCAGTTCAGGCGCTAACCCGAGTAGACCTATCGTCTGATGTATGGCCGATAGCATTGGCCCTGCGACATCATCCGCATAGATCTGATCTCCCGACATCATTAAAAGTGCAGGACGAGACTCAATATCACCTATTGAGCTTTCTAATACCTGATCAACGCGTAGCAGCGCATCTTCGGAAGCATAATGAGGTTTACGGCAAGAACCGTGTAGTACCTGATCCAGCTGAGTTTTTAGAGCAAACTTAGGCCGCTCTTCACCTGGATAGACCAGATGGGGCAACAGGCTTTTTAAATTCTGAATTTCACCCCGAATTTCACACTCAAGATCATAAGAGAACCAAGTATCAGTGGAGAGGGAGTGCTCAGGTCGATACTCAATTAAATTGATAAAGGCAGATTTACCCACCTGTATAGACTGATTAATCGAGACACAATCTATCTGGGAAACAAGCTCCTGCTCCCGATAAAAATGGAAAGAGCCTTTTAAGGGCTCAGAGGTGACCAACCACAAAGCAACTTGATCAGGCGTAACTTTTCGCAGTAAAGGCCCTGCAATAATATAAGGCAACAACGTATTCTGTTTTTCAGATATGCCTAAAGCGTTCGTCATCGGTGATTCGAATCCATCTTTTACTTACTAAATCTAACTCGCCTACAGTCTAGCGATCTTTTGACTGCAGGTTCAAATACCATTTTTAGACTTTATCTAAAGATCTTTTATAAATAGTTTATCAGCTAAATCATTGGGCTTTATAAACATCTGTGTCGGGATGGAAGGTATACCAAGCAAACCAAAACGAGTTGACCGCTGGATAAGCTTGGCCTGTTTCAGCATCAACAACCTCGCCTGTACGAGCTGATGCATTAAAGCGCAACTTAAACTGCCGACCATTAAACTCATCTAGCAGCTCATCGTTTGAAATTTTGGATAGTTCAGCAAAGGGGTACGCCTTAAATTTCCCATCAACCTCCACACCCAAAACTCTCTCTTTGGGATGGTAAGCTTGGCTTCGGAACTCCACAGGAAAATACAGCACAGGGCTTTCGTCATAACTACCATAAGGGCTTTGAGAATAGTCTCTTGAATAGCCAGTATTACGACTGAGCACTTCACCATCGGGGTAACGAGCTTTCCACTCTTTCCAGGTCATCTGATTCAATGGTAATTGAGTGAGTTTTTGACCTTTGAATTTCCCGGTCACGGCCTGACTTTTTAACTGTGACCAGAGAGAATCTGACTGGCGATCGTAGAGCAGAACATCACTGTTATATAACAAACCAGAGACACCAAAGGTCAGCGCTTCACCATTCATATCAGCAGAAAACGCCATGCCTGTTCCGCATAGAGGGCAATAACTGATCACAACAGGCTGACCGCCAAAATTATCATTCACGATCTCATGCCAGTTTAAGATATTAATAGGATATGCACGGGTAATACCGGCCAATGTTAAGCTCAACACTTGTTGATCATCATGCCAACCGCCCGCTTGCTTCGCCGCTATAAATTCAGGCTTATCAATAGAAGGAATGCCATCACGAGCAGGACCGCCCGGCAGTATTTTTTCGGCTGGGATTAGACTATCGGAAAGATCAAACCCGTTATGTTCAGCAAAAACCGAACAAGACTTAAAACAAACCAAGGTAACTAGTATTGCGATAAGGAAGGCTAAAAGGCTTGTCCGTGAAAACATAGTACAGTCTCAAAATTCCAGTTACTGGTTTGAGCACAAAAGAGGACAATGATTCAATTTAATTGTCCCGCCCCTTTTAATTCCTTGTGGTATGATGCCCGCAGATTTTACTTGTAGCAGAGAAGCAACAATGAAAAACAGTTTTTACTACGACTTAGAGTCTGGCGCTAAAGGCAGCCAAACAGATCTAAGTGCGGCACTTGATAACCTTCGCTTTAACGAAGACGGCCTGATCCCTGCGATTGCTCAACAAGCAGAAACTGGCGAAGTGTTAATGATGGCGTGGATGAACCGCCTTTCCATCGAAGAGACACTAAAAACTGGCCAAGTGTGTTATTGGTCTCGTTCACGCCAAAGCTACTGGCGTAAAGGCGAAAGCTCTGGCCACGTACAAAAGCTAGTTGAGATGCGTATCGATTGTGATGGCGATACGCTTTTATGCCTAGTGAATCAGTCGGGTCCGGCTTGCCATACAGAACGTTCTAACTGTTTCTTCCACGCTGTAAAAGAAGACAAGATTGAGATCATTTCTGAACCTTGCTGCAAATAAGCAATTTCAGATAGATATAAAAAAACCATGCCTTGGCATGGTTTTTTTTGTTTTGATCAAGGCTGATTAGCCTTTAGAACGCTCTTTTTGCGCTGCGCGATAAGCGGCTTTGGCATCACGATGCGCTTGAACAGCATCTTGCACATCAGAACCTAGGTGAGATTCACCACGCTCCTTCGCTAGCTGTACTTGATGTTCACGTTCACGGAAACGCTGCTTTTGTGAATCACTCATCTTTTCGATACAGTGCACACAGCTCACACCCTTCTCGTACGAAGCGAGTTGCTTTTCCTCTTCTGTAATTGGCATGCGGCACGCGTGACACTGATCGTAGTCACCCACTTCCAAACCATGCTTTACAGAAACGCGGCCATCAAAGACAAAGCAATCACCTTTCCACATCGAGTCTTCTTCATCTACCTCTTCAAGGTACTTCAGAATACCGCCCTCTAGGTGATAAACCTCATCAAAGCCCTGCTCTTTCAAATAGGCTGTCGATTTTTCACAACGAATACCGCCAGTACAGAACATGGCCACTTTCTTGTTCTTCTCTGGATCAAGATTTTCAGCAACATACTGAGGAAACTCACGGAATGTCTTAGTCTCTGGGTCGATCGCATTTTCAAATGTGCCGATCGCCACTTCGTAGTCATTACGGGTATCAACCAACACCACATCAGGATCGGAAATAAGCGCATTCCAATCTTTTGGTTTTACGTAGGTACCCACCACCTTTTTAGGATCGATACCTTCAACACCCATAGTCACAATCTCTTTTTTCAGCTTAACTTTGGTACGCATAAAAGGATTGCTGGTATCAAACGACTCTTTGTATTCGATAGGATTCAGGCGGTCATCTTGCTGCAACCACCCTAGCACTGTATCAATACCTTCGCGGCTTCCCGCAATCGTACCGTTGATACCTTCATTGGCTAACAATAAGGTGCCGCGCACGCCTACTTTTTGCATACACTCGAACAATGGTTCTCTTAATGCTTCAAAGTTTTCTAGGGTGACGAATTTATACAGAGCGCAAACAACAGTCTGCTCTTCAGAATTTGGGGGTAAATCAGACATACAAACTCCGCTAATTGGGGCGTAAACCCAACGCAAAATATAAAGCCCCAGCCGTTTTGACTGAGGCGACAACAATTTATCTGCACAACAGCAGAACTTGGACGCTGATACTACCACAAAAACCAAGCGTTCAACTCAGGTATTTTGCATATTCTCCTCGATAAACACTCAACAATTTCATAATCCGAAATTGCCTTCTAAATATCTGGTCTAGAATAACTAGTTATCAACGCAGGGAAATATGCCCTGCCACGCTATTGATAAACTTGAAGTCTCGTCTTTGAGGTTAACTGTATGAAAGTTTCACATAAGGTTGCCCTACTCGCTTCCACTGTTGTTGTCCTAACCTTTGCTATCTATTCATGGATTCAATACAGCAGTGTCAGAGATGCTCTGTATGAAAAGACAGAACAAAGCACCCAAGAAGCCACCTTGGTCCTGAGCTATCAGATCACTAACTGGCTCAATGCCAAATTAAAACTGATCGATATGATGGCGGAGAGCATCAACGCAGACTTTTCCCCAGAAACTATACAAGCCACCTTTGATAATCCTATTCTCAAAAAAGAGTTTATTTTGATTTTTGGCGGATTAGATACCGACGGTAAAAAGATAACCAATGATCCGGAGTGGAACCCAACCGGATGGGATGCAAGAAAACGCCCTTGGTATCCTTATGCCAAACAAAATGACAGAGCGGTATTAACTGACCCATACGCTGATGCGGCTAGTGGCGAAATTCTTATCTCAGCCGTAGCCAACTTCTATGACAATCGCCAGTTCAAAGGCGCGTTTGGTGGCGATCTAAGTTTAAAAACTGTATCCGATGCATTGAACACCCTTAACTTCCACAACACCGGTTACGCATTCCTGCTCAACGCTAACGGTAATATCATCAGCCACCCCAACGCTGATATGAATGGCAAATCCATCAATGAGTTATTCGATGGCAATACACCTAGCTTCAGCCGTGAGCTTGCCGAATCATACGTAAATGGCGATACCGTTTTTGTCTCTTTCAGTAAGTTAGAAGGGCTTAAAGGTAGCCAATGGCTGATAGGTGTAGTTTTAGATAAAGGCCTTGTAATGGCCGAAGCCAATCAAATTGGTATTACTGCACTGATCGCAACCATCATCAGCGCACTGATCTGTAGCGGCGCTTTGTATATGACCGTATCTAAACAGCTACTGCCGCTAGAAAATCTACGCAGCTCCCTAGTCGAAATAAACAGTGGGGACGGCGATCTGACTAAACGCTTAGAAGTGAACACTAAAGATGAATTTGGTCAGGTCTCCACCGATTTTAACCAATTTATTAGCTACCTTCAGGATTTGATTATTCGGGTAAAACAGATCTCATCAGATGTACGCTCTAACAGTGATCACACCTTCAACTCAGCCTCCACTGCAGCCAATGAACTGGAAAAACAACTATACGAACTCGATCAGTTAGCCACAGCAATGCACCAAATGTCCGCCACTGCTCAAGACGTAGCGACCAATGCTCAGCATGCAGCCGACTCGGCTCAGCGTGCCGATTGTGCAGCCAGCGATGGTGTTGCGGTTGTATCAAAAACCACAGAATCGATCAGCCATTTAGCTGACGATATGGAAAATATTGTTAATACCGTCAATGAACTCGCTAATTACAGTAATAACATCGAATCTATCCTAACCGTAATTACAGAGATCGCAGATCAAACCAATCTTCTTGCACTTAATGCTGCTATCGAGGCCGCCCGTGCTGGCGATAAAGGCCGAGGCTTTGCCGTAGTTGCCGACGAAGTCCGCGCCCTCGCCTCCAGAACTCAGCAATCGACAGAAGAGATCAAAGACATGATCCAGCAACTTCAGTCTGGGGTAAGAAATGCTGAATCCACGATTACTCAAAGCAGAGAGTTAGCTGGCAAAACCCAAGATATAGCTAGTGAAGCCAACACTGTCCTCAACACCATCCGCGACAACATTCAGGAAATTAACCAGATGACAGTCCAGATAGCGACTGCAGCAGAACAACAAAGCGCCACTTCAGAAGAGATTAACCGCAACACCACCAATATCCGCGACCTAAGCCAATCCGTCTCTAATAACGCCAAAGCACAGGAATCTAATTGCCATCAAATGACTGACCTGACGCGTAAGCAGGATGCGGAACTTGGGAAGTTTAATGTTTAAGGGCAGGACGCTGCTTCGCAGCTAGAGATCGGCTTCGCCTTGTAGGACGCTTCGCTAGAGGACGCCGCTGCGCGGCTAGAGGAAAAGCTTCTGGATGCATATTGTAGGGCGCAATGGCGAAGCGTATTACACCATTAAAATTATGTATTTGTGTAATACGGCTAAGCTATTACACCTTACTTGCTTAAGAAACCTATCAAGCTAAACACATAGACAATCAAATAAATTAGGCAATGTTTTGATTAACTCTAAAGAAGTTTTCAGGGTCATATTTTTTCTTTATGGCTAACAAACGATCATAGTTTTCACCATAGCTAGATTTAATCCTTTCTTGCCCCTCTTCCATCATAAAATTGATATAGGCTCCAGATCGATTATATGGGTGAATCTCCTCCCAATACTGCTTTGCCCATTCGGTGATAACATCTGCTTGTTTCGGATCAGGATCAACACCTGCAATAACCATAGACCAGATAGCATCTCTGCAATCCCAAGCAGTTTCTTTCCTACCCACTTGATGAACTGCCCCATCAATAGGATATAAATGCATTAGAGATAATTCGTGAGTCGATTTCTTCGCATTTTTGATATGAATATCTATAGCTTGATCGGTTAACTCATCAACAAAGTCGCCTTTCCAATACCACTGCATCCCCGTCGGTAACAAATCGTCGAACATCCCCTGCAGCTCAATAAAAGGCATATTGGATGCCCAATCTATCAAGCGATAAGGCAAATCATGGCGAATTTTATTAAATAAACTTTCACCCTCTTTTTGATTACCGTTATAACAGGCAATAAGAACACACACTTTCCTCCCCCAATGCTCTTTTGGAAAAGGGTCTCTCGAGGGCACCGATTTCAAACCTGCAAAGCAACACAACTGTTCTGGTGCATCATTTTGTAAGGCTCGGTAATACTGGAGAACTTCCTTAGCATGAGAAAGGTCCCAAAACATTGGACCTGCATAAACATCCTTGACCGGGTGAGCTTGAAACAAGAAGCTGGTAACAATACCAAAATTCCCACCACCGCCTCTAATTGCCCAAAACAGATCTTCATTCTGACTTGAGCTTACAGTGATCAGTTCACCATTTGCGAGAACGACATCCGCCTCAAGTAAATTATCAATAGTTAAGCCAAATTGACGGGTTAAATAGCCGTGACCACCGCCTAACGTCAAACCTGCAATACCTGTTAAACCAACAATTCCACAAGGAACCGCTAAACCAAAGCTTGCAGTTCCATGATCTAATTCCCCTTGAGTACATCCAGACTCGACCCTTACAGTCTGGGTGATAGGATCTACCCTAATCCCTTTCATCATGGATAAATCAATTACCAGCCCTTCATTGCAGCTGGCAAGGCCTGGCCCATTATGCCCACCACTACGAACGGCCAGTAAAAGCTTTTGTTCATATGCAAAGCCAAGAGCATATTTGATATCCGAAACATTTTCACACTGAACAATATACTTTGGACGTTTATCGATCATGCCATTATAAAGTTGCCGTGCTTCTTCATATGATCGATCAGAGCGAGAGATTAATTTTCCTAACAATTTTCGTCTAAGTTCACTTTCTAAAGTTTCCATATTCATTATCTCTCCCCATAAAAACAGTTATTTCCTTCAATACATTGCCAGTAAATTATTGTTCAGGTTTTATCCATCCGATATGGCCAGAATTAACTATTCTCACTTTGCTTCTACATGGTCTAGGCTTTTGTCAGTACCTAAGTGAGGGAAATGCTATGGCACTTTTTTTAATTGAACGGAATTGGGCTGAACAGCTTGAAGTAACTCCAGATTCTGCGGCAGCGGTTAAGCAGATTAATGATGACGTTGGGGTTCGTTGGTTATATTCATTTTTAACAGGAGACAAGAAAAAAACTTACTGCCTGTATGAAGCCATTAGCGCTGACGCCATAAGAGAAGCTGCTGAGCGCGCAGATATCCCAGCGGATGTGATAGTTGAAGTAGACCAATTAAAACCTGAAATGTTTGCTGCATCTTGATTTAATCGAGAGTAATTTCATTTCGAACTGAAAAAGCAACGGCTTCAGCGCGGTTGGCACTCCCCGTTTTTTCTAAAATATTATGAATGTGATTAGCTATAGTGTTTTCACTTCTATACAGCTCGCGAGCAATTTCTTTATTAGATTTCCCCTTAGCGACCAGCTGTAATACCTCAATTTCTCTTTTGCTTAAGCCCTTAGCGTTGTTTATTTTTGTTGAGGAGCCTGTGATCTTTGAGTTCAAATTAGTGATGCTGGCAATGAGTCCTTTCATACCTATGTCATTAGCCGTATCCAAGGCGCTAGCTAATAGCTTGAGCGACTTAGCCTTATCATCTTCCGCTCCTCGCTCACTTAACATCTTCGCATATTCGAACTGGCTATGCGCGAGCCAAGGCCTTGCACCTTGGCGGGCATTCATTTGAATAGCTGATTCAAAATGTCTTGCCGCTTCATCCCAACGCTTCATCACATTTTCTAACATGCCAAGCAAACGAGAAGCCGCTCCATGGCAAGCAGTACATGCCCCTACCACGATGTTGAAGCCATCATGAGGTAATAAAAGCTTATGAAGTTCGGCGGCTTTTTCCTGATCCCTTAAATATACGCACACTTCAGTTAAGTATGTTAAACAACCTGGCCAGAGTGCATCTCTTGGTATACAAGAAAAACCGTCCTCTGACATGGCCTTAAACTCTTTTTGAGCAAGCTCTTTTTTATCTAATTCAGTAAATAAGATAGCCAAACCAGGCCGCCAGGTTGATTCCGAGGGAGCATTTTTCATGAATTCTGTAAGTATTGGTTCTACCTCATGTAACCGACCTTGTTCGCGACGCAAATTAAAAATCTGCAAACCAAAAACACCCGCTACATCCTGCCCAATTAATTGACCTCCCGTTTCCATTGCTTCCATTGCCAAATTTTCAGATGCTTTCATCTCTCCATTAAACAACGCTAACGTAGCCCTAAAGAGCTTACCTACATAAAGCCAATAGGGCTGGTGAAGTTGATGTGCAAGGTGATTCTGCAATTCAAATGCCTTAAATGCAGCAACAACGTCCCCCGCCTCAAGTAGATCAAACATATACCAGCCAGCTAGATCGACCCGACGTTTCACATCGCCAAGCTCCGTTGCAAGGTCAATCGCTTCGCGAGCTGCTGCTAATCGAGAAGTTAATCTTTCCGGTCCCCACCTCGCTGCTAGACCAGACAATAAAACAAAAACTAATGACGAAGGATCTCCGAGATCTCTAGCCATCCGCTCTGCTTTTATATTGACCCTATGCGCTTCCTCAAGGTCTCCAGTAAAAATGAGCGCACGTGTTAACGATGCTAACACCTGCACTTGCAGTAAACTCTCTGAACTATCCAACCCTGCATATGCAGTTTTAAGTAATCTGACCGCAACATGCCCAGGTAAACCAGGACGCCAACAGGCCTCCTCATACATCACCGTAGCTCGAGCCAGATCTGAACTCAGTTCAAGTTTTGAAGCAATATCAATAGCCTGACGAAAAGCATGTAGGGCTTTAAGACTCTCACCTGCATTTAGTAAAGATTCCCCCATAACAATATTAAGTCGAAAATGGGTAACACTTGGCTTGGAATCAAGAAGGCTCAACGCCGTTTGATAAAACTCTGCCGCCTCTTCAAACGCCAACATTTTATCGGCCTGACTTCCTGCTAACTCAGAAAACGCTAATGCTTTCTGCTGGTCCCCACTCGGTAAGGAGGCTGCGTAGTGGTAAGCTAGAGGAATAACATTCTGATCGCTACTTCCTGTTAAACTACATTCTAAGATGTTCGCTATTTCCAGGTGTAAAGCAGCTTGTTTAGAAAGTGGAATTTCTCGATAAAGTGTATCTCGTATAAGCGCATGCGAAAATTGATACTGCTCGAAGCCATGAGAATCAATCAAAACATATGCTTTCACGCCTTCTTTAACCAGAACCTCAATCTCAGAATCTAACAATGTACCCATACATAGTTTTTTTAAAACTGACAGTTCAAAACATCTGCCGATCACCGCAGCAAGCTTCAACATTTCGTTACAGTCAGCAGACACTTGATTCAATCGACGGCCGATTATCTCTCTAATCCCTTTAGGTAGAGGTAAAGGATCAGTTTTCTGGTATTTAAAAGAAATGTTATTTGAGCTCTCGTTTTTTAAATAGCGGGCCATCTCTGCTAAAAACAGGGGATTGCCTTCAGTTCGATCATGTATATTCGTCACGGTGGTAGGAGACAAACTCTCACCCGTAACAATTGCAAAATATTGGCTTGCTTCTAAGAGGTTAAGGCCGGACAACTCCAACCTAAGCGTACCTAAGCAACGGCTTAAACCTCCAAGGATGTCGGATAGAGGATGAGTACGAGTTATCTCGTTTTCTCTAAATGTTACTACAAGCAAAACTGCTCTTTTTTCCACTTCCCTGGCGAAAAACTCAAGTAACTTTAACGAAGACGCATCAGCCCACTGTAAATCATCAAAAACAAGCATCAGAGGTTGAGATTGAGAAGAACTAAGCCAAAGATTCGTTACCGAATCGAACAATTTAAAACGTGCCGCTTCATCATTTGTATAGATTTCTTCACTAGGTTGTTTGGCTAATTTTGAGAGTAATTCTGGAAGTAACTCTGCAATAGGCCCTATGCTTTCAACAGGCAGTGCTTCAATTTCCTCAACGGAGCAATTGTCTAACCAGCTTCGTAGTAATTGAATCCAAGGCCAGAATGGCGGAGCACCTGCGGCCTCATGACAGTAACAACTATATGCTTTAAAACCACTTGAAGTGGAAAGCTCTATCGCAATTTCTGCTGTACTGGTTTTTCCTATACCAGCCTCACCAGAAAGCAGCACAATCCTACCTCTTCCAGACGAAGCATCATTAATCGCCTGAGTAATGGAATTAAGCTCTTTCTCACGACCAACAAACAACTCACATACAGGGTCTATCTCCCTATCTATAAGCTTAGTTCCGCAGCCATCACAAAAGCGCGCATTTAAGCGGTTTCCTTTACCACAGTTCATGCATTTCATATATCGAGTATAGGAGTTTATTCAGTATCTGCCCCTATAGTCAGTTCTGACTATTCTCGTTGAAATAGAAATTATGGTCAGTTCCCTCCATACCTAAATTCAGCAAGGCCACATAACCTTAAATCATGGATAACCAAACGGGTTAATCCGAGAACAGATAAGGGTGACCACCATGAAAACCAAAGCTATTTTGATGGCATTACTTTTAGCAGCTCCCTTTGCCTCAGCAGACAGTGGCTCTGAATGGTTAGACGATCAAGTTGCACAGTTACAAGAGGAAATGGCTGCAAGAAATAAATTGGCTGAAGCAACTGAGCAGTACTTGCTCGCAAAAGGCTATGTTGTTCCAGAAAAAGTTGCACAAACAAATGAGGATTCATTCAATCATGAGGTACTCATGCTAAGTGCTTCAATCGAGATTTTTGAATGAACAACCTACAAAAATCTAAGGGCTAGGTCTTACAATGTTCATCAAAGAAAGAGCGTTTTGAGTGCACTACGCAAGGCCTAGCCATAGTTTGAATATTGCACCGTTCAATTTATAAATATGCATAATGCGAGCTACTATTACACTCTACTAACTAGTTCGATATCAGGAAAATTATCCGCCACTTCCTGATAGGTTTTGCTGTTGGTAAGCACCTCTATCACAACCGACAATGGCTCAGCCCAGATTTCAGGCAAATCAGCTTCACCATCCGTCACTATCGGAAAAGCTAATTTCTCGATCGGCGGACAAAATTTAGCCGAAACGCCCTCTTTGTTTCCCCTAGCATCCGCGCGATACCAACCATGTCCCTCTAGATATATGGCGTTAAGACCATGAAGGCAAAAAGGAGGTACATCTGTAATTGTCAGACGTTGATAACATAAGCCAGCAGGAATGTTATTAGCCCGTAACAGCGCAGCCAACAGGTGGCTTTTAGCGTAGCAATAGCCTGTACGATGTTTTAGAACATCTGATGCCTTGCAAGTTACAGGGTTTAGCTCGTAATCCTGGCTATGCCTTATTTCATCACGCACAAATTCAAAACATCGACGAGCAATCTCTTCTGGATCAGGGGAACCACCAGTAAGGTCTCTCGCCTGAGTGAAAACATCAGTATGTTCCCAATCAATAAATTCTGAAGATGCTAAATATTTGTTCATTTACGAGCTCGTATAAGACAACTAATTGGCCGCCTAGTTAACTAATTTCCAACAATCTATATATAAAGACTTTGAACGCCGCACTTAGTGTAAAGCAAGCATCAAACATCACAACCTATCTTGTGCCCTGAGTCTTTTCCTCTAGCGGAGCGTCCTAAAAGGCGAAGCCGATCTCTAGCTGCGAAGCTAGTAGATTATAAATTTGTGTAATACGCCCCGCTATTCCACCCCACTTGCTTTAGATAAAACCCACCGCTCTGTAAATTTTTTCTGTGCATACAGTGAAAGAGCTATTCCTATTGGCATAGGAGCCAACGCTGCAACCCCAAAAGACTGAGCATATGAAGGATCGAACATAACTAGAAAAACTAAAGTAAAGTCGCCTATGGCGAAGCCTCCAAAGCCCATAATACTGGATAGAAAGAAGTGTGATTTTTTCTCAATAAGTTGTTTTTTTTGTTTGCGAGCAAGTAGCAAGGCTACAATAGGTGGCATTAAAAATTTAATTGCAGGCGCTAGTAATAACAGCGGGCTAAGAAAGAACCACATTTTTATTCCTCTACATAACAATTTGTATACGGAGCAGTATCTCTACCCTAACCGCATTTATTTAAAACAGATGTAAGGAATTGAAAAGGAAGGATTAGTTCTGAAAAGTGAAAGCATCTTCCATGACAAACCGAGCATGTATAACAACTGATATACATTCTCCATAAACCAAAGCTATATTCATTTAGCCTTGCCCGACATCCATCTGTCTGTTTTACAATTGTTTTAACTTAGCGTCGGATGTAAAGCAAGCATCAAACATCACAACCTATCTTGTGACCTGAGCCTTTTCCTCTAGCGAAGCGTCCTAAAAGGCGAAGCCGATCTCTAGCTGCGCAGCAGCGTCCTCTAGCGAAGCGTCCTTCTTTAATCGTTCCTTGCTATTAAAAAAAGGAATATATTCGTTAGATCCATTTAAAAATATGAGTACCTTTTATGCTCGATGTCTCGGATATCATCCTTCTCAAAACCGTTGCTGAGGAAGGAAGTATTAGCAAAGCTGCGGAAAAGCTACATATGTCTCAGCCGACCTTGAGCAAGAAGATTGCGCGTTTGGAAAAAGTATTAAAGGTTGAGCTGTTCCATAGACAAAGCACAGGAATGAACCCAACAGTGATTGCTGGTTACTTGATTGAGAGTGGTGAACAGCTTCGCGCAAAGCTGGACACTTTATGTCGCCATGTTGAGCTTCTATCCAACCTTGAAGGCGGCACATTAAAGATCGGGGTGAGCCCGATTGTCGAGCAACTGCTTTTTCCAAAAGTTCTGATGGACTTTGTCGAAGAATCGAACAATGTAGAGATCTCATTTAAGGTGGATCTACCACAGAAGATACCGAGCTTAGTGCTTAACGGTGAGATTGATATAGGTATTGGCCCTGCTCTACCTCAAGAGCGCGCTTCCGAATTGGTCATCAGAAAAGTTCAAAGTGCACGCATTGTCTTTGTAGTTAGAACCGGCCACCCATTAACTGAAAGCAAAGGGACTCTCCCTACCGATGAGCTTAATAATTTCCCAGGTATAGGTCCTAGCGTAAACAAGTCCATGTCAGATTTTTTACAAGAAAACGATGTTTACCTACCGTTTAAAATTACTTGTGATAATTACCAGATCGCTAAATCGATCGTTATGACTTCCGATTACTTCACCGGTGGCCCGAGAGAGCTATTTACTAAAGAGTTAGATTCCGGGGAACTCGTGCAATTAGATATCGCTGAAGAGATACCTTGGCAATCCTACTGCATTACCCGTCAAGAAACCGAATATGCACCTGCAGTTAAGAAATTCATTGAAATTCTGGAACAATATTCAGATACATAACCCCGTTCTGTAATAAGAGCTACTCGTAGCTCATTGAAATACAAATACTATTCTTTATTTTCATTACCCTTAGCAATTTTTGTAAATTCCTTAATGCCTAGCTGGCGACTATTCTATCGATATGTTTTCAAGTGTGTGAGCGATTCCATCTGATTAAGCAAGGTATGCGAATCCTTAGAAGTCCGGTAAAGCTTGAGCAATAGGAGGCATGGAAAGCGATTAAATGACTTTAGCCAGGGTAATAAGATGACTAATTTGAACCACATTTCGCCAGATAATTTACAGATCACCTTTCAGACGATGCGTGGCGCATACAATGCGCAACCAGCACCCTCTTATGCGGAACGCGTAACTGTCCTTAAAACCCTTAAGGCCTCTGTCATTAAACATGAGCAAGCGATCTACGATGCTTTGAAAAAGGATTACGGTTATCGCAGTGAGTTCGACACACTGATTGCCGATGTACTTCCTAGCGTCGCAGGCATTAACTACGCGCTAAAAAATCTAAAGAAATGGATGAAGCCTTCTAAACGTCATGCCGGTTTGATGCATTTCCCTTCATCGGTGAAAGTCCACTACCAACCTTTAGGTGTGGTCGGTGTTATTACACCTTGGAACTTCCCGATATTCCTTGCACTCGGGCCTACAATTCAAGCTTTAGCCGCTGGTAATAGAGTGATGATCAAAATGAGCGAGTTCACGCCTAATGCCAATCAAGTGCTACGCGAGATCGTTAAAGAGCTTTCCGAGCATATTCAGATTATTGAAGGCGAAGCCGATGTAGGTGCAGCGTTCTCAGCGTTGCCATTTGATCATCTGATTTTTACCGGCTCATCTGCGGTAGGCAAACTTGTCGCTAAATCGGCCGCTGATAACTTAACCCCGATTACGCTAGAGCTTGGCGGAAAATCCCCAACCATTATCGATGACCAGATCAGTATGGATATTGCCGTTGATGCGGTGATCTTGGGTAAATCAGTCAACTCTGGACAGATCTGTGTAGCCCCAGATTATGTTTTTGTTCCTGAAGCGAGAGAAAGCGAATTTATCTCTACCTTTATTGAGCGATACACCCATTATCATTTAAACGGTGATAACCAGAATTCACAAACTCATATCGTCAGCGAAAGACAATATGATCGATTAATGGCGTTTATTGAGGACACCAAAAGCAAAGGCGGCAAACTTCACCCAGTCAAAGCAATAGAGAATGATGCTGGACGACGTGTCTATCCTCACCTAGTGACTCAGGTCACTGAGGATATGAGTATTCTGAAAGAGGAAATCTTTGGGTCGATCCTGCCAGTAATGACCTACAACAAAATCGAAGAGGTAACGCGTTATATCAATGAACGCCCAAGGCCACTTGCGTTGTATATCATGTCTAAGGATAACGCTTTGATTGATTACCTGTTAAACAATACCCATAGCGGTGGCGTATCGATTAATGACACTGCTATGCACGCTGCAGCAGATGATGCTCCCTTTGGCGGCGTAGGTAATTCAGGTATGGGTCACTATCACGGCTACGAAGGCTTCCTGACCTTTTCGAAAGCAAAAACAGTACTTCATTCAAGCCCTTGGTTACCCAAAAATGCCTTTATTCTTAAGAACCGTGATTTTGTTTTTAAGACATTGCGAAAGTTTTTGCTGAAATAATTTCGTAAAAAAAACTAAGATCCAATCAGCTCCTGCTACTGAATCAGGGAGCTGATTACCCCTTCCCGTGCGCCTCCCTTCTTAAACCTGATTGTTAACTGTGGCATAAAAAGATCGTCTAAACTTAATGATTATCTGGTGAGGAGAGTGAAATGACTAGCAGTTCATGGATACTCACGGCAAGCTGCCCCAGTGAGCTGGGTACGGTTGATGCAGTGACGGGGTTTCTCTACGAGAACGGACACTATATAGAAGAACTCCACTCCTTCGATGACGAGAGCAGTCAGCATTTTTTTATCCGGGCATGCTTCAGAACCAATAGCCACTTTGATAAGAGTACATTCAGCCAGCGCTTTTCCCTCAGAGCAGAAAAGTTTGATATGCAATGGGAATTACAACCCAGTGATTACAAACCCAGAGTTGTTATTCTGGTATCGAAATTTGATCACTGCCTCAATGACCTGCTCTACAAAAAACAGATTGGGCAGTTAAACATCGATATACCCGCCATCATCTCTAACCACCCCGATCTGAAAGATCTAGCAGACTGGTATCAGATCCCTTATCACCACCTTCCGATCACGCCAGAAAGTAAACAGCAGCAAGAACAGCAACTCTGGAAAATAATTGAAGACACAAACGCTGATCTCGTAGTTTTAGCCCGATATATGCAAGTGCTTTCGGATGAACTCTGTCAGAAACTGGAAGGCTGGGCGATCAATATCCATCACTCGCTCCTACCCGGCTTTAAAGGCGCAAAACCCTATCACCAAGCTTATGAAAAAGGCGTAAAAACGGTAGGCGCGACCGCACACTATATCAATGCCGATCTCGATGAAGGCCCTATCATTGCGCAAGGGATAGAACCTGTTGACCATACCTACTATCCAGAAGATCTGATTGCTAAAGGAAGGGATATAGAGCGCATGACACTCTCTCGAGCGGTGAAATACCATATTGAGAAACGGGTATTTCTCAATGGTAATAGGACGGTGGTTTTTAAGAAATAGGACGCTGCTTCGCAGCTAGAGATCGGCTTCGCCTTTTAGGACGCTTCGCTAGAGGACGCCGCTACGCGGCTAGAGGAAAAGCCTCTATGCCCTAATTTTTCTTATACCCATTCTCACCATGTTTTTCTAAGAATTTTAATAATTTATCTAATCCAGATGGTCGACTTGGTAAGCTGATTATTCTATCTCGTAGACATTCATGCAATTTATTATCTCTACAATAAAAGCTTTCAGTTTTAGAACACTTCCTGACATTCACTTCTGATATTCCTAAAAGAAACCTTCTTGTAACAAACTGCTTTGCATTCAATCCGGAAGGTTTTCTTGTGACATACATATCACCATCGACAAAAGAGAACATCTCAACCAAGTAATCTAAATACCTTGTATCTAAAATAGATGCATATTTTAGATCTTCTTCAGGGCTATTATATAAATAGCAGCCAAACGATCTCATAAGTTGCCACAAAATCTCTTCGAATCCCGTAAAACTAATTTCCCAAGCATATTCGCCTTTACCTATCGTTATAGATTTTTTGGGATCGTAACTGTCCCCCATAAAGTGAAAGAAGATCTCATTAGCAAGCAGATCATCAAATCCAATCTCAGGCCTAGATATCAAAATTGGAATTTGTGACACAATATCTGACTTGATATAGACCCACCGGTCATCATCGATAGAACTTTCATGCGTAATAAACCAATCGTGCATGTGCTCAATTTCGGCTAAAAACTGATCTAAAGTTGCAGCAGGTGAATAATTAAAAATTTCAGAGAATAAAGGATGGATTTTTCCTTTCGATAACTTCCACTTATTTCCTAGCTTAATTTCACCTTCGATAAGTGATTTCACATCTCCTGTAAAATAATACTTTTCAATATGCTTCCACTCATACTTTGGTGAATCACTAAATTCACGCCATACAATCTGCTCCCAATTATTGCGGCGCGCCTTCTGCCAAGCAGGATCAAGCATATGAGGGTAAGCAACCGACACTTTCGCAGCAGCAGTTTTCTTTTTGGTAGGCGCTTTTATTTTCTTACGAGGCGGACGGCGTTTGAACTCTTTTAAACTATTATTTCGGATTGCAAGAAACTGTGTTTCACCGGCAGTATCGAAGTAGAGCTCAGCGTATACATTGCTAAGCTCTTTCTTAGTTAGGTAACGAAGCAGCTCTTCTGCTAGTTCACTTTCCAGATCCACACCCAAAGTGATGATTGCCTGCTTATCTTTAAACCTTAGCTGACTTGTCCAAAGCTCTTCATCTTTAGCCAGTAGAAGATCTTCTATCTCGGTATGTATTTCGTCGGCATCTGATTTACTAGCACAGTCAAAATAGAGGCTAAGTGTATCTTCGCTCATGAGAGGTCCTTTTCAGCATCGAATGAAAACACAGGAGAGGAGTTGGATTTAAAGGTAGGCCGTAAAGATCAATAATCTCGCTCACACTCCCTGTGAGTAGATAAGCAAGATATCAGGATATTCCTGCTAAGCAAATGTCTTAAATGGGAGATTTTTTATAGTGATGAGGGCATATAGGATGTAACGGCCAAGCCATTACACCCTACTTGCTAGAGGACGCTGCTTCGCAGCTAGAAAGGAAAGTTACTAGTTGTAAGTGGCTAGAGGAAAAACCGCTACGGCATGGATCGTAGGGTGCAATAGCGAAGCGTATTGCACCGATAGAATTTTGGATTTGTGTAATACGCTCCGCTATTACACCCTACTTCCTCATTTACCTTTCAGAATATTCATACGCATCATCACCATGCTTATGAATAAATTCGATAAAGGAATCAAAATACTCTGGCATATCCAACGCAAAAATTTGTTTTTTGAGAGAATCTGCCATTTCTGGGTCACGACAATACGGGGTTTCTAGTTTAGGAACATGAGGAACGTTATACCCTAAAAGCCCGATAAAGAATGACCGGAAAGCATATTGCAGCCAGGGGCGTATACTCAACCCCCGTTCATTTACATAAGAGTCCCCAAACACAACTTTAGAAAAGAAATCTGAATCCATATGGGGTAGTAAACTGATCAGATACTTAGCGTATTCTTGTTTCTGGTAACGAAGAGCACTTAACCCATTTTCTGATATCAGCTCCGGATTAAATAAATAATTCCTTATACCTTGTAAAATTCTTGCACAAATTTCTTCGTATCCATTAAGCACAGGTTGCCAAGCGTCATTACCAAGAGGAATTGGGAACGTTCTTTTCGGATCATAACGATCCCCATAAATCCATAAAAAAGCTTCATCCGTTAGCTCTTGATCGAACCCATGCTCTACCCAACACGAAAAGAGAGGAAGGCTGTCTAAGAAATATTTTTTCTCATTAACCAATTTCTCCTTGGATATATCAGCCTTATTTTGATCAAACCACTCAAGCACTGTTTTTACAACACCTGTTAACTGGTCAGTCGTTTTACATGGAGAATACTGAATTGCACACTTAATTGATGGAGCAAGTCTCTGAGGCTGTATCCCTGCTTTTTTTAGATAGGTGATCCGCCCTTTTATAAACTTATGTACATCACCGTCAAAGTAATAGTCTTTGATGTGCTTCCAGTAATATTTAGGCTCATGGGACATACTTGCATAAAACATCTCATCCCAATCTTTTTCCCTCTGTTTCTGCCAAGCAGGATCAAGCATATGAGGGTAAGCAACCGACACTTTCGCAGCAGCGGTTTTCTTTTTGGTAGGCGTTTTTACTTTCTTACGAGGTGGACGGCGTTTGAACTCTTTTAAACTATCATTTCGGATTGCAAGAAACTGTGTTTCACCGGCAGTATCGAAGTAGAGTTCAGCATATACATTGCGAAGTTCTTTCTTAATTAAGTAACGAAGTAGCTCTTCTGCCAGTTCACTTTCTAGATCCACACCCAAAGTGATGATTGTCTGCTTATCTTTAAACCTTAGCTGACTCGTCCAAAGCTCTTCATCCTTAGCTAGAAGCAGCTCTTCTATCTCGGTATGAAATTCATCAACATCTGCTTTGCTAGCACAGTCAAAATAGAGGCTAAGTGTATCTTCGCTCATGAGAGGTCCTTTTCAGCATCGAATGAAAACACAGGAGAGGAGTTGAATTCAAAGGCAGATCATAAAAATCAGTAACCTAGCTCACACTCCCTGTGAGTAGATAAGCAAGATATCAGGATATTCCTGCTAAGCAAACGTCTAAAATGGGGGATTTGTTATAGTGATGAGGGCATATAGGGCGTAACAGCCAAGCCATTACACCCTACTTTAGAAAACAGCCTGTTAGATTTTTTCTAGCTACTAACCACTAGCATCTAGTAACTAACCCGCGTCCTGCCCCTACTTAAGAATATCCTTCGCAAAATCCTGCTGACGAATAGTCTGGATATAGTTCAGTACATTTCCGTGCTTAGCTACCAGGGGCTTACCGACTTCGTTGCCTTCGATGTAATCGATAATCGGGATCAAGATTAGGTCTGCAGCTGTAAGTTCGTAACCGCAGATAAAAGGATAATCAGCTAGCTGATCAGCAACTACGGATAGTGCGTTTTCGATACCTGGGACAGCAGCTTCAACTTTATCCATGCGTACTGTGCCGTTTTCTCCTTTCGGGAAGATAAACTCAAGCAACACTTTACGTACGATTTCAAAATCCACATAGATACCGCTGATACCACTCCACGCTTCAACTTGAGCTTGAGCATAAGGATCAGTTGGATAAAGTTTTGCGCCGCCGTATTCATTTTCTAAATAATGTAGGATCGCAACGGTCTCTGGAATTGGCCCCTTCTCAGTTAGAAGCACTGGGAATTTTGTATATGGGTGAATCGCTTTGTGGCCCGGGGTATGAAAACCCACTGCTTCGCCATCCACTTGTGTAGTTACCTCGTAAGGCAGTCCTTTTAGCTCGCAAGCCATCATCACACTGCGCACAAATGTACTGAAAGATGGACCATAAATTCGGATTGGTGCAGTCATGCTTAAACTCCTGTTATCTAATTCGGTTAACTCATTCGGTTAACTACCTGAGCTCCACTTTATTGACCGACACAATATGTTCAAGAACATATTTTAAACTTATGCCATACTCTGCCTTAAGCAAGTACAGGAGTAGTTTTTATGGGGTGGACGGCTGAACAAAAGCAGCAAAGTCGTAAAAAGATTATTGATAGCGCTGCAGAACTCTTTACCAAAGATGGCTTTGATAAAGTGGCGATTAACGATGTCATGAAGCACGCCGGTCTAACCCGAGGGGCGTTTTACAATCACTTTGAATCTAAGAGTGATCTTTACGCCGAAGCGATTTTGAGCGCTGCTCACCTAGCCAAAAGCCATACGATAGAGCGTGCGGGTTTTCAGCTGTCGGATATTATTGAAACTTACCTTAGCGACAAACACAGGAACGGTGAGTTCTGCTGCCCCTTAGCGTTTTTAACCACTGATATTCATCAACGGGATGATCAGGTCCGCACCACCTATACGCGTGTACTGAAAGGCTTTATCAATAATATCCATGAGCTAAATGTAGGCCAACCAGCCCTAGATGAAAGCGAAGCGATTAAGAAAGCAGTACTAATGATTGGTGGGGTTGCGATTGCCAGAGCGGTGAATGAAGATGATTTTGCGGAGCAGCTATTAAGTGCCTGTCGTGAAGGGGTTAATAAGGGCGGGTAAGAATCGGATAAAAGCAGGAAGAAACAGCCTGGTGCGGATAAAGGCCGTAAAGTGCATCAAATAAAAAAGGCGCCTTTAATAGACGCCTTTCTCTGATACTTTCCGGGTTTAGCCGAATTTAGCAGGGTTTATTTTCCCCACGAATCACGTAGGCCAGCAGTACGGTTAAATACCAACTTATCAGCTGTAGAGTCTGAATCTACGCAGAAGTAGCCGGTACGCTCAAACTGGTAAGCGCTTTCCACTGCTGCATCAGCCAGACCTACTTCACAACGGCTATCAGTTCTAACCACTAGAGATTCTGGATTGATGAACTCAAGGAAATCTTTTTCCTTATCACCTGTTGGGTTTGCTTCGGAGAACAATCGATCGTACTCGCGAACTTCACAAGGTACAGAGTTATCAGCAGATACCCAGTGAACAACGCCTTTAGCTTTATAGCCTTCAGGGTTAGCACCGGCAGTTGCTGGATCGTAAGTACATTTCAGTTCAACAACGTTACCATCCGCATCTTTAATAACTTCTTGGCAGGTAATAACGTAAGAGCCACGTAGACGAACCGCAACGCCTTGCGTTAGACGCTTCCACTTACGTGGTGGTACTTCAGCAAAGTCGTCTTGTTCGATAAGAATGTTGCGTGTGAACGGTACTTTACGAACACCCATAGTTTCATCTTTAGGGTGTTTAGGTAGCTCGAACCACTCTTCCTGACCTTCGTCATAGTTAGTGATTGTGACTTTCAGTGGCTGAACAACACACATTGCACGCGGTGCATTTTTGTCTAAGTCTTCACGCACGAAGAATTCGAACTGAGCCATATCAACTGTGCCGTCAGTCTTAGCAACCGCTAGGCTGTCACAGAAGTTACGTACAGAAGCTGGCGTATAACCACGACGACGTAGGCCAGAGATAGTTGGCATACGTGGGTCATCCCAACCATTTACATGGTTTTCATCAACAAGCTGCTTCAGCTTACGCTTACTTGTTACTGTGTAGTTTAGGTTTAGACGACCAAACTCATACTGACGCGGCTGTGATGGTACAGGTAGGTTTTCGATGAACCACTCGTACAATGGACGGTGATCAGCAAACTCTAGGGTACAGATTGAGTGCGTTACGCCCTCAATCGCATCTTCTTGACCGTGTGCAAAGTCGTAGCTTGGGTAGATGCACCACTTATCACCTGTCTGGTGGTGAGACTCTTTACGGATTCGGTAAAGAATCGGGTCACGCAGGTTCATGTTAGACGATGCCATGTCGATCTTAGCGCGCAGTACACAGCTACCTTCGTCAAATTCACCCTTGCGCATGCGCTCTAGAAGGTCAAGGTTCTCTTCAGGTGAACGCTCGCGGAACGGGCTGTCTTTACCTGGTTCAGTTGCCCAACCACGGTATTCTTTTGCTTCTTCTGGGCTTAGGTCACAAACGTATGCTTTGCCTTCACGAACAAGGTGCTGCGCCCACTCGTAGAACTGATCAAAGTAGTTTGACGCGTAACGAACTTCACCCGCCCACTTAAAACCTAACCATTCAACGTCTTGCTTGATCGCATCAACGTATTCTTGATCTTCTTTAGTCGGGTTAGTGTCATCAAAACGTAGATTACATTCGCCGTTATATTTGTCAGCAGTGCCAAAGTTCAGGCAGATAGACTTAGCGTGGCCAATGTGAAGATAACCATTTGGCTCTGGCGGAAAACGTGTAACAACTTTTCCGTTGTTCTTACCATCTTCCAGATCCTGTTCAATCACCTGATGAATAAAGTTAGTAGGTTTACTGCTTTCTGTATTGCTCATAAAAACGTCTTAATCCCGACATTGCATGAATTCTGAATTGCCCCGAAACGCGTCCACATCTATAGGGCATAAATTGTTGTACATTATAAACGGATGCGCCGCCTAATTGGCAGTGAATATCAGTAAGATTTTTTCAATAAATTTCTAAGTAATCACCGCATACCAAAAAGGCCGCCTACAATTCTTTGGGGTTGGTACTTTAGAATCAATTATTCGCCACTTAGGAATAAACAGTGATGCGTTTCTCTTAGACTTGCGTATAATGGGCAAGTCAAAGGCGAAGAAGTGGACTTTACAACAATGATCATCCTCCATACTAATTTTGGTGATATCTCTATAGAGCTAGACCACGATAAAGCTCCGAAAACAGCAGCAAACTTCGAGCAATATGTCACGGAAGGCTTCTACGATGGCGTTATTTTCCATCGTGTAATCAATGGCTTCATGATCCAAGGCGGCGGTTTTGAACCAGGTATGGTACAAAAAACTACTCGCGAAACCATTGAAAACGAAGCAGACAACGGTCTATCTAATGCGGCAGGCACTATCGCTATGGCACGCACAATGGATCCACACAGCGCATCTGCACAGTTCTTTATTAATGTTTCTGACAACACTTTCCTTGACCACACAGCTAAGACAACTGAAGGCTGGGGTTACGCGGTATTTGGTAAAGTTGTTGACGGTATGGATGTAGTTAACAAACTTAAAGCTGCATCAACTACTATCCGCGCAGGCCACCAAGATGTACCGGTTGAAGATATCATCATCGAGTCAGCTGAAATCGTTACAGAAGAAGTAGAAAGCGCAGAAGAAGAATAATGCCCGTATACTTTGTCTCAGATATACATCTGAAACCCGAACGCCCGGATCTTACCCGGGCGTTTTCGTATTTCCTAGAACATACTGCTACCGATGTAACACAGCTGTATCTTCTAGGGGATATTTTCGAAGCATGGATTGGCGACGATTGCCCCACCCCCGGCTTGGATGACCTTTTACAACACCTCAAAACATTGAGTGACAAAGGGTGTGAGATCTTCTTCCAACACGGCAACCGAGATTTCTTGGTAGGCGAACAGTTCTGCCAAAGCATCGGTGCCAAACTGCTACCTGAAGAACTTGTACTTCCGCTGCCAATTGGCAATGCCGTGGTGCTTCATGGTGATCAGCTTTGCACTGATGATACTGAGTACATGCAGTTCCGCGCTTTGGTTCGCAATCCACAATGGCAACAAGACTTCTTAAGTAAATCATTGGAAGAACGTTTAGCTATCGCTCGACAACTGCGAGACACCAGCAAACAACGCACAACCGAAAAGTCTGACTACATCACAGATGTAAATGCAGACGCGGTTAAACAATCTTTCACTGATAACAAAGTTTCACTGATGATCCATGGTCATACTCATAGACCTGCTGTACATGAAGTGGAGCTAGCTTCCGAGTCTGCGACACGTATTGTGCTCGGCGATTGGGACAAACTTGGCTGGTATCTTAAAGTCGATCAGGATGGATACGATCTCATTAGCTTCGAAATCGAGTGATATAACACTCAAGATTAGTTAATAAAAAAGGCCGCTATTTGCGGCCTTTTTCTTTAAGCGTTTACATTCAGATGAATGTAGGGGCGCCACTGTGGAAACGGAATTCATCATCCGGAGATTCAATGAGCTCTCGCTCAACTTCTCGGAAAAATGCTACACGCTCATCAATTGGCTCACCGGCATAGTCTGCTGCAAGACCTAAGTAATCTTGGTAGTGACGGCCTTCTGATTTCAGCAAGGAACGGTAGAACTTAGCCAACTCCTCATCCAAGAACGGCGCCAATTTGGCGAAACGCTCACAAGATCGTGCTTCTATATAAGCACCAATAATTAGAACATCTATCAAACGGCCCGGCTCAGATGTACGGGCATGGGTACGCATACCGCCTGCATATCTTGCAGAAGACATGTGATCATAAACCACACCTCGGTCCTGCATGATCGCCAGCACTTGCTCAAAGTGAATCAGCTCTTCACGCGCTAGACGTGACATCTTGTTTAACAACTCAAGACGATCAACATAGCGAAACATCAATGTCATTGCTGTCGAAGCCGCTTTCTTCTCACAATGCGCATGATCAATCAGAAGGATATCCTGATTCTGCAAAGCAGCTTGAATCCAAGAATCGGGAGTTTCACACGCTAAAAATTCTTTGATCTCGTCGAGAGCGTCCATTAATACCTGACCTAACACACGTTGTAATAAGGAGGCGCATTATAGCCATTGATATAAGACTTTTTAACCTAAGAAGTTCTATATTCCTTAACTGATTGATCTACTACAATAAAATGGTCCAATTTGGTTGAGTCGTACAATGCGAACTTTTTTAACGCTGCTGTTATTAGTATCAAGCCACCTTAATGCAGACACCCTATCGATCGGTGTTCATGCTAATTACATTAATGAGCATTTTAAATTAGCGGCTGGCAAACAAGGCTATTCCAATATCTTGCCGGTAAAAGATTGCCCAGAATTAGACTCTGAAGAACTAAAAGATATTCAGCGAATCACCATGGATATCATGGTCATTTGCAATGCAGTTAAATCAGCCGGTTACGTCGATATTATTCGACTGGTGCCATACCCTAATGTTGCACGCGGCCTGCAGTTAGTCACTAACGATAAAATTGATATGGTTGGCCAATCGCTGTTTGAAAGCGATCACCTCGCAGAAACAAACCTCTTAATCACCTCGCCTATTATCCGCAAAGGCGAATTTCAGGTCGGCGTTTTTTCTACCAAAAACAGAACTGATATCTTGGAGTTAGGTGAAAATATCGATGTCACAAAACTAAGAGGGGTCACGGTCAAAAGCTGGAAAACGGACCAATCCGCGCTCAACAATATTGGGGCTAAGCAAGTTAACCTTCTACCTACTAGAAACCTTATTGCTAAGTTTATCTCTAGTGGCCGTGGAGACTTTACCCTCTCCTACCTTAAAGAGCCTATAGTCACGAGAATCGGCGGAGAGTTAATCAGAATACCAGGGGTAAAAGTCAGCTTTGATGCATCTCGCTCTTTTATTTTACCAGCACGTAATACTGAGCTTTTCAATATCCTGCAAAGCTATATCCAAGAGCAAAGACAAAAATCACCAGATGCGATTCGCCAAGCTTATATACACGCAGGCTTTATTACCGAAGATTACGATCACTGGCGTGATCTCGCTAAATAGCCTTATCGTTCGGTCGTAACAAGTTTAAGCGCCAAACCGATAAAGACTGTGCCCGCGACTTTATTGATGATCGACTGACCCAGCTCAGAATCTTGAATCCAACCGCGTAAGCTCCCTGAAAGTAGTGCCACTGAGCTCATGACAAAGAAAGCTACAACGATAAAAACCATACTTAAGGTAAATAACTGCTGACTCAGCGAGCCAACCGCAGGATCGGCAAACTGAGGCAGGAAGGCCATAAAGAAGATCGCCAATTTAGGATTAGTAGAACTCATCAGAATCCCACGACGATAGAGTTGCATCGCACTAAGCTGAGACTGCTCTGACATGGACACCTTGGCAGCAGCCGCACGAAAAGACATAAACGCTAAATAAAGTAGATAACCCACACCGACGATTTTAAGCAGGGTAAACGCCAAAGCACTGGCCTGAAATATTGCAGCTACACCTAAAGTGACAGCAACGGCGTGAAATAGCAGACCGGTACATAAGCCCAAGGTGACAATTATCCCGGCTTTACGACCATGAAGAATCGATTGAATCAAAACAAAAATATTATCAGGCCCCGGCGCATAGGAAATTAACGTAGACGCAATAATAAATCCGATCAACACATCAACACTTAACATACTTATGTTTACCTAAATGAATCATCTATCGGATGATCATAATCCGTCGTCACAATCATTCAAATCCCCTATTTAATCTAATTCCTTTAACTTTTTGGGGTTACGACCCGTTTCTAGCTACTAGGTACCTTAGCGAATTTAAAAAGCTACTAAACAGTACAATTTAATCTTTTATTCTATAAACCCCGTATATTCTTTTTATATCAATAAGTTAAATTCAACAATTCAGTTAAAAAAACTAGCAGCAATTACGAAAGCCTTCCGCCAATCCCCCTTCATCAATAAATATCAGTAGAAAGAAGTATTTCCTTGTAATTTTTCTTCGAAAAGTCATAAAAAACCTTGTATACTGTCGCGCAATTTTAGGACCTCACTTAGTCGAGTATAGAGATGACAGACTTAACCAAGTACAGAAACATCGGTATTTTCGCGCACGTAGATGCGGGTAAAACCACAACAACAGAACGTATCCTTAAGCTTACTGGTAAGATCCATAAGATGGGTGACGTTCACGATGGCGAAGCTACTACTGACTTCATGGAGCAGGAAGCTGAGCGTGGTATCACAATCCAGTCTGCAGCGACGACTTGTTTCTGGAAAGATCACCGCATGAACATCATCGATACTCCGGGCCACGTAGACTTCACAGTTGAAGTATACCGTTCCCTAAAAGTACTTGACGGTGGTGTAGGTGTATTCTGTGGTTCTGGTGGTGTAGAACCTCAGTCTGAAACTAACTGGCGTTACGCGAACGAGTCTGAAGTAGCTCGTTTGATCTTCGTAAACAAACTAGACCGTCTTGGTGCTGACTTCTACCGTGTTGTAGATCAGGTTAAGAACGTACTAGGCGCTAACCCTCTAGTAATGACTCTACCAATCGGCCGTGAAGACAACTTCACAGGTGTTGTAGACGTTCTAACTCAGAAAGCTTACATCTGGGACGATTCTGGTCTTCCAGAAAACTTCGAAGTAACTGACGTACCTGCTGACCTAGCAGACGACGCAGCTATGTACCGTGAGCAACTAATCGAAACAGCTCTAGAGCAAGACGAAGACCTAATGATGGAGTACCTAGAAGAAGGTACTGAGCCATCAATGGACGACATCAAGCGTTGCATCCGTGAAGGTACTCGTAAGCTAGACTTCTTCCCAACTTTCTGTGGTTCTGCATACAAGAACAAAGGTATCCAGCTTGTTCTAGATGCTGTTGTTGACTACCTACCAAACCCAGTAGAAGTTGACGCTCAGCCACTAACTGACCAAGAAACTGGTGAGCCAACTGGCGAAGTAGCTACAGTAGCTGTAGACGAGCCATTCCGTGCACTTGCATTCAAGATCATGGATGACCGTTTCGGCGCTCTAACTTTCGTACGTGTTTACTCTGGTGTTCTTAACAAGGGTGACACAATCCTTAACTCTTACACTGGCAAAACTGAGCGTATCGGCCGTATGGTTGAGATGCACGCTGATGACCGTACTGAGCTAGATTCTGCTCAAGCTGGCGACATCATCGCAATTGTTGGTATGAAGAACGTTCAGACTGGTCACACTCTATGTGATCAGAAGAACCCTTGTACTCTTGAGCCAATGATCTTCCCTGAGCCAGTAATCTCTATTGCTGTAACTCCTAAGGACAAAGGTTCTACTGAGAAAATGGGTATCGCTATCGGTAAGATGGTTGCAGAAGATCCATCTTTCGTAGTTGAAACTGACGAAGATTCTGGCGAAACAATCCTTAAAGGTATGGGTGAACTTCACCTAGACATCAAGGTAGACATCCTTAAGCGTACTTACGGCGTTGAGCTAGAAGTAGGTAAGCCACAGGTTGCATACCGTGAGACTATCACTCAGTCTATCGAAGACAGCTACACGCACAAGAAGCAGTCTGGTGGTTCTGGTCAGTACGGTAAGATCGACTACCGCATCAAGCCAGGTGAGCCAAACTCTGGCTTCACGTTCACTTCTACAGTAGTAGGCGGTAACGTACCTAAAGAATTCTTCCCAGCGATCGAAAAAGGTTTCGCTGGCATGATGGAAGAAGGTGTTCTAGCAGGCTTCCCTGTACTAGACGTTGAAATCGAACTATACGACGGTGGCTTCCACGCGGTTGACTCCTCTGCTGTGGCATTCGAAATCGCAGCTAAAGGCGCTTTCCGTCAGTCTATCCCTAAAGCGGGTGCACAACTTCTTGAGCCAATCATGAAAGTTGACGTATTCACTCCAGATGACAACGTTGGTGATGTAATCGGTGACCTTAACCGTCGTCGTGGCATGATCAAAGACCAAGAAGCTGGCGCTACTGGCGTGCGCATCAAAGCAGACGTTCCACTATCTGAAATGTTTGGTTACATCGGTCACCTACGTACAATTACTTCTGGTCGCGGTCAGTTCTCTATGGAATTCGAACGCTATGCAGCATGCCCACAGAATGTTGCTGACGAAGTAATCGCTGAAGTAAAAGCTAAAAACGAAGCTAAGTAATCTAATTACCTAACTTGTTAAAAAGCCCGCTGAGATATCAGCGGGCTTTTTTGTTTCTATCATGAACTCCCTCCTCCTTCCCCCAGACACTCTTTAAACGAAGTTTGTCCAATTGACCGCTTTCAACTACCCTGAAGCGAACAACTAAACATATATATTTGATAGGAGAAATAGTGTGAAAACCATGACCTGTAGACAGCTGGGCGGTGGTTGCGACCTTGAATTTAAAGCCAATACATTTGAAGAGATGTCTGAACTAGCCAAACAACATGGTATGGAGATGTTTCAGCAACAAGATGCCGACCACGTAGCAGCCATGCAGAAAGTACAGCAGATGATGTTAGACCCTGAAGCGATGCAGGCTTGGATGAACGAAAAGCGCGAAGAATTTAATGCTCTACCAAATGACTAACCCTGCCTAATATTGGTATTTGCTTTCGATCGCAGCAAAGGTTCCATCCGCTTTCATTTGCTCCATCGCTAACCGAACTTTCTCTACAAAACCTGGCGTCACCCTCAACTTAGAAAACAACAGGTAAGTTGACCAAGAAAGCACCTCCATTCGCTCACCGTTGTAGAGCACAATATCGATCTGATCTTCCAACTCTTGCTCTTGGATGTAAAACATCACTGGCAGCAGATCACCAACAAACATATCTACTCGATCATTCAGCAACTGTTTGACACTTTGCTCAGTTGAATCAGCCAACTCGACTTTATGAAACTTCTCGCTGTCTAACGCCTGCCTGAACTGACCGCTTCCATATAGGTAGCCCGCTCTAACGGAGATATCTTTATCTTTCACATTTGAAAAATCAGGCCGAACCTGAAATTGATCAGATTTACGCTTAAACAGCACATAGCTTTGCTGAATCAAGACACTATCAACGTAGTAACCCCATTTCTGGCGAGGTTCATTTTTGCCTGCATTAAAGAGCAAATCACGCTCTCCATGCTCAGTGACATAGACCGCACGCTTCCACGGAAAAAACTGGAAATCAATTTGCTTAACGCCGACTCGGGTCAGAGCCTCTTTGGCGATATCTACAGCAAGCCCTTTCGGTTCACCATTTACACGAAATTCATAGGGAGGATAATGAAGTGTCGTTGCAAAGATCACTTCTGGAATATCGTCAGCCAAGGCAGCCGAAGAACATAGCGCAAAAAAACATATTATCTTTGCTATGTATCGATTTAACCTCATCTAGCATGCCTCGAATTTCTAAAACATCTAATCAGTATTGTGCATATTCCACATAGATCAAATCAGGAAACCCGACTGCCTCATGCTTAGAATTAAGCAAGGTTTAAGCTCCTTACCTGTATGTTTACCCATCAAATAATGAGTAGACTCAAATAACCTTAATTAATTCATAAGAGGCATCTAAGAATGAAAGTGCCACCCCATCTGAGGCAGCGCTTAACAAGGGAAAATTTGATAAGAGAACAATCAATACTTAGTTAGCTACCAACGCTTGATTGGCCGATTGATCAATAAGCTCTAACCACCAAGCTACAGATTGAGTAGGGGTCTTAATTGAAACTTGCTCTCCCATAATTGGCGTTAATAGCTGAACCTTATTTTGCTTCGCAGCAATACTGACACGATCTAATGGCTCATACCAATCATGCAATGCCAAATCAAAAGTACTGTTATGAATAGGCAGCATCGCCTTCCCTTTCAAGTCCAAATGCGCCTGAACACTTTGCTCTGGCAGCATATGAATTTCAGACCACAGCTCGTTATAAGCACCCGTCTCAACCATAGTGATATCGAACGGCCCATAACGCTCGCCGATCTCTTTAAATCCACCAAAATAGCCTGAATCACCACTAAAGAAGAGATTCGCTTGCCCACCTTGAATCACCCAGCTCGCCCAAAGCGTTTCATCTTTATCAAACACGCCTCGACCAGAGAAGTGCTGAGCTGGTGTAGCAATCAATGTCACACTACCTAGTTGTACTGACTCCCACCAATCCTTCTCAATTACCCGTTTTGGATCTAGACCCCAATCAATCAGCCTCTGGCCAACTTTTAGTGGTGTTACGAAATATTCTACCTTTTCACTCAGCTGCTTAAGCGTCTCTTTATCAAGGTGGTCATAGTGATCATGACTAATCACAACGGCCTTCAATCTTGGAAGATCCTCAATTGCCAGCGGTGTTTCATGAAAACGCTTTGGCCCAACCCATTGCACAGGAGAGCTACGCTCGCTGAAAACCGGATCGGTCAAAAAGAACTCACCATCCAGCTTAATCAATACACTTGAATGCCCTAGACGATATAAAACAGGCGAATCAGCGTCTTGTAACTGCTGAGCAGAGATAGGTTCAACAGGCAGATTAACCTGTGGCTGAGGTTCACTTCGCTTAGCTCGAATATACTCCCAACTAATATCCATCAGCTTGCCAAAGGAGTTCTGATAACTCATTTCGGTATTCTGAAACTTACCCTTTTCCATCTGAGCACCACTGTGCCCTACCTGCTTTTCAGAATTCGTACTACAACCTGAACTAAAAACCAATGCCACAAAAACCCCTCCCGTTATGACCGATGCATACTTAAAGAATGACCGCATAATCAACCCCAACAAAGTAAACTACACGGTGCAGTTTATATATTTCCATCAATAAGTAAACTAATCGGTGTATAATTTACCTTTCTTAACAAAGCAGGATTTCCGTACATGGCCGAAAAGAAGCTGACACGGAGTGAGTTAAAGCGGAAAGCGATCCTAGATGCTGCCAAAGAATCTTTTCAAGAAAATGGCGTTCAAGGCACCAGCATGGATCAGCTAGCGGCACGCGCCCAAGTATCTAAGCGCACGGTATACAATCACTTTGATTCAAAAGAAGCCTTAGTCATGCACCTTGTTGCCGACCTATGGAAGCAAGCGACTCAAGCAAATGAGTTCAAGTTTGATGCCGAAGGGGATCTGCACAATCAACTATCATCGCTACTACAAGCCGAGATGAATGTTGTTTGCAGTCCGGAATATCTTGATCTGGCTCGTGTAGCTATCGGCCACTTTTTCTATCACCCAGACGCTTTACAAGCAGAGCTAAGTCGTTTCGACAAAACTGAAACGGCGCTTTATCAATGGCTCGAAGCTGCGATTAATAACGGCCAACTGAAGAAGATAGACCTCACTTTTGCGATCAACCAGCTACACAGCTTAATTAAAGGCAATTGCTTTTGGCCTCAGCTGTTACAGATAGAAGCACCACCCTCGCCTGACCAACGCCAACATCTAGCAGATGAATCAGCAGCGATGTTTCTCAATTACTACCAGTGCTAATTATTAGGAACCAAACATGAAATTCGTCAATCTTGACCCAGCTGATGCCTTCGCCAAAGCCATTAAGGCAAGCAGCAAAGATAACAAACTGGTGGTATGCGGTACTGAAGAAGATAAATCTTATATCGAAGAACATCTTCTAGAATCCTCTCAATCTCCGAAAGATATCATTAGAGCAGCGACCAAGATCAAAGCAGCCACATGGCTTAATCAACGGCGCCAATTGTTAGAATCGAATGAAGAGTTAAACCTCGCAGAAATAACCGGCGAATGGAAAGCTGAATCAAGCGATAAACAAGGTTTCAACTTAGCGACAGACTTTGTTACAGGTGAAGCCGTTGATAATCTTTTAGGCGTCAAAATTAAAACCGACAGCAGTTGGAAGGTCCCTGCTCATTTTAAATTTGGTGGATGGAACGCCTGCCCTGAACCAGAAGTTCACTGCGCCATGTGGAAACACTGGCAGCTTAAGTATGGCGCTAAGATTGTTGGTGTGAGCAATGACGTGATTGAAGCTTATATCACTAAGCCACCACAAACCGCAGAAGAAGCAATGGAGCTCGCTTGGGAGCAATATCTATATTGCCCAGATATTGTAGATCAAGGTGTGGAAACAGTTTCAAAACTTGCAGAAGTGCTACTTAACCACGACTGCTGGTACTTCTGGTGGGATTAACCTCCTAACAATAGGCTAGTTTTCGCAAACGCTTAAGAATACAAATTAAAGCCATATAATTAAGTCAATTTTTCTAAACTGAAAAACATCCACAGTCGTTATGACAAGTAAAAATGCCACCCAGAGGGTGGCATTTTTATTACCATAGAACAGATTGGTTATTTCAAAGCTGGAACTTCATCACCAACTGATTCAGTTCATGCGCTTCTCTTCTAATCTGATCGGTTGCTTCTACCACACGATCTGTATCACGCTTAGTTTGGCCTGCAATATCAGAGATATTTACCACACGATGATCTATATCCGACGCTACTGACGACTGCTGTTCTGCCGCTGTCGATATCATTGTGTTCATGGAAGAGATTGTGTTCGCAGAGGAGATAATCTGCTCAAGTACCGCTGCAGCGGAGTTGGCAAGTTCGCTACTACGATCAGCAAGATCAGTACTCACACCCATAGAAGACACAGCAGATTCTGCTTTGCTCTGAAGGCGCTCGATAATCTGTTGGATCTCTTGTGTAGATTGCTGTGTGCGCTGCGCTAGGGTACGTACTTCATCCGCAACAACCGCAAATCCGCGGCCTTGATCGCCGGCACGTGCTGCCTCAATTGCCGCATTCAATGCCAATAGGTTTGTTTGCTCCGCAATATCGTTGATTACAGAAGTCACATTACCAACCGCAAGTGTTTCAGCCTCAAGCTCTTTAATAGCCGATGCTGTTTTGTTCAACATCGTTAGCATCTCTTGTGCTTGATTGCCGGATTGACCAACTACGTCACCACCACTCTTGGCGTGAGTATCTGTCTCTTGTGCAGCTTGCTCTGCTTCTACCGCGTTGTTCGCAACTTCCTGCACTGTTGCACTCATCTCGGTCATCGCTGCTGCAACCAACTCGATATCTTCGTATTGTCTGCTTACACCATTGCTCGCATCCGAGGTTGCTTCAACAACATTAGTTACATGACGCTCAGTATTGCGCGCAACGGTTTGAACCGTTTTTAGTAGATCGCCCACATGGTTCAACATGTTGTTGTATGCGTTGAACATCTGGCCAATTTCATTATCGGTATGAGAGATCTCAAAACGATGCGAGAAGTTACCCTGACCGACCTCAGTCATTCGTGCGTTAAGACGAGTGATATTGTTCATCAACATGCTCAAACCAAACACTCGACCAAACACAACCAGCAATAAAATGCCTACTACGCAGACAAACGCAATCAGCAGCTGATTCATGCTTGTCTCACTGGCTTGCTTGGTTAGCATGCCTACCGCTTTATTCATCTCTTTTAGAATAACCGGTGACTGCTTGGTGATTTCAGCAAGTGTGGTATCACTTGGTTGATTCACATGACTGTTGATCAGCTTTTTATAACTTCCCCACAGGCTTTCAACGTGCTGCATCTGCTTAACGATAACTGGATCAGTAATCGGGTTCATACCCAATGTTTTGTCACCCATCATGATCGTTTTATGAGAAGACTCGAACAGCTCCATCGTTTTACGCAGAGTTGTCTGCTGCTCAACATTTGCAGCAACTAATAAAGCTTCTTTTGCGATTTTCTGACTCAACATGCGCTGACGCCCCGCCATATCAATGGTCTGAGGGTTGATAGACATGCTGAAATAAAGGCTGATACCAGAAGACGCTGCCAGTATAAATACTAACGCGTAGGACAATGTAAATTGACTGTTAAGCGTTTTAAAGCCGCAAGCTCTTAAAACTGTATCGATTAAATTAGCTAGAGACCGGAACATGATCCCTCCTTGGCTAGTGGAGAAATAAATTTAAAAAACTTGGAAATAACTAAGACCTGAGAAATAAGCAAACCGAACTCCCGCCCTAGTTTCCCTAGATTGCCTAGTTTTGAAGCGCCATTGTATGCAATGGTGCTAGGGATTTACTTGTTTAAGATCAAGTAATAGTGGGAACGGGTACTGAAGAGAGAAAAAAGCCCCAAAACATCTCTGCTTTAGGGCTTATCGGTAAGTGAGCTAGGGGTTACTCGTGTGTTATCACCGCGATACGAATGGAGTCCATCTTCAATGAAGCACCATCAACCGCCGCAAGTAGATCTTCCTCTCGAACGGTCAACGCTTCTAGCTCTTCGTCACGGATATTTGGATTCACCTTAGCCAAAGCTTTTAAACGATCCAATTCAGTTTCCATTTGCTCAGCAATCGATGCTTTTGCTTGTGCAAGCAGATCCACTTCTGTTTGCTCAACCTGCGCTTCCAACTTAGTCACAAGCTCGGTGATCTCATCACGAGTGTGTTTTACTAAATTGTAAGCAACGTTCTTACCTACACGTTTACCCAAAGTAGCGAAGTGTTGTTCGGTAATAACACCCGTTAAATCGTTGCCATTGCTATCGATCACTCGACGAACACAAGCATCTGGAAGGTAACGCTGCAGTTGCAGAGAGCGATCGGAAATAGAATGGATGCGGAAGACTGCTTCAATCAGCAAGCTACCCGCTTTCAGCGGTAGCAGCTTCATTGTACATAGCGTAGAGCTACCGTAGCTCCCCTCTAGCATCATCTCCATACCGCCAGACACCATTGGGTGCTCCCAGCTAAGGAAATGCATATCTTCACGAGACAGTGCTTCGTTACGCTGGAAAGTAGCGGTCATACCGTCACTAGGTAAACCAGGGAAATGGCTGTTCAGCATATGATCGCCCGGATGAAGGATCACACCATTAATGCCTGTTGTTTCTTGCTCTACACCAAAGTGATCAAAGATACGGCCCATAAAGGACGCTAACTTACCTGGCTGGCTATCTTCTTCAACTGCATCTAACAGCTCTTCAGCCATATCAGCGTTGCAGGAGTTAAGCTCTAGCAAACGATCACGGCCTTCCTGCAATTCAGCTAACAACGCTGCTTGTGTTTGAGCCGTTTCATCGATAAGCGAATCTACAGCAGTTTGATCGAGTGGGTTTTCCATGCACTCATGTAACTGCGCGGCATATTGCTGCAACAATGACTGACCTGTTGGGCAGACCTGCTCAAACGCACCTAGGCCTTCCGCGTACCAACGTAATAGCACTGATTGCGCACTGCCAGCGAAATAAGGCACATGGATATTTACATCTTGAAGCTGACCGATACGGTCAAGACGACCAATGCGCTGCTCCAAAAGATCTGGATTCATGGGTAGATCGAACATCACCATGTGGTGTGCAAACTGGAAGTTACGACCTTCACTGCCAATCTCAGAACAGATCAGCAGCTGAGCGCCCTGCTCAGCATCGGCGAAGTACGCCGCAGCGCGGTCACGTTCAACAAGGCTCATGCCTTCGTGGAACAATGCTGTACGCTTACCTTCAAATAGACGTAGCTGTTTCTCTAGAGTAATAGCTGTTTGCGCGTGCGCACAAATTACTAAAACCTTTTCACCTTTGTAATCTTCCAACCATTTGATCAACCAGTCAGCTCGGTTATCTTCCAACAACCAAGCTGAACCTTCACCATTACCGATCAAAGATTCTGGGTGTAGCTGACGCTCCATTGGTGCATCAACAATCACTTCTTTATAGGCATCCGGTAGCGGTAGTTCATAGCTGTGAAGCTTACGTTCCGGGAAGCCTTGCACACTTTCACGGGTATTACGGAAAAGTACTCGGCCTGTACCGTGCTGATCTAACAGAGTGCGTACGGTTTTCTCAATTAACTGTTCGCGCTCTTCAGAATCATCATCTTTATGAACTTCCAAATGATCAGCCATCTCATCGCCGAGATACTGATGCAATAAGGCAGTAAAGGCTTCATCTTTCAACGCTTCATCCCAACCTTCTGGGTTCTGTAGCGTTTCGATCAACTGGTTAACGCATTTGAAAGCCTGCTCTTCTTCAATGAACTTTTGCAGATCGTAATAACGGTCTGGATCGAGCAAGCGTAAACGAGCAAAGTGGCTCTCGATACCCAGCTGTTCCGGCGTTGCGGTCAAAAGCAGTAGGCCTTTGACATGCTGCGCTAGGCTCTCAATACAGGTATAAGCGTGGCTCGCGCCCTCTTCGCTCCAACCTAAGTGATGAGCTTCATCCACCACCATAAGATCCCAACCCGCTTCTATCGCTTGTTCAAGATGCTTCTCATGCTGAGTAAACAGAGACAATGGGCTTAACACCAATTGCGCTGTCTCAAAAGGATTACCTTCGCTTTCAGCACAACGGCCTTCATCCATAATAGAAAAATGCAGGTTAAAACGACGCAACATCTCCACCAGCCACTGGTGAATCAAGCTATCAGGTACAACCACCAGCACTCGACTCGCTAGACCAGAAACAAGCTGTTGATGAAGAATCAAACCCGCCTCAATGGTTTTACCCAAACCTACTTCGTCGGCTAGCAATACGCGTGGGGCAGTACGCTTACCCACTTCAGAAGCGATATAGAACTGGTGTGGCAAATACTGAACACGAGGACCGATCAAACCGTAAGCGGCAGAGTTCTGATGCTGATGCTGTAGCTTTAAAGTTTCTTGACGAAGTTCGTAGTGACGAAGCTTGTCGATCTGGCCTGCAAACAAACGCTCATAAGGTTTGCTGAAATGAACCGCACTTTCTAAAGACGCTTCATGAATAATCTGTTCGTTACCTTCGGCATCATCACCAAAATAGATAACACAGCCTTTGCTTTCTTGATGCTCAGTAACAGTGATAGACAGACCTTCATCGTCAGAAATTTGGTCGCCAATAGGGTAAACAATGCGGCTTAATGGAGCATTGCTTTGCGCGTAGGTACGCTCTTCACCGATTGCAGGGAAAAAAATCGTTACACTGCGATTAACCAATTCAGTGACTACACCTAAACCTAACTCAGCTTCTGTATAGCTGTACCAACGTTGGCCGACCTGAAAATCTTCTGTCATGAACTCTTCGCTTACTAAGGGCTGGAAAAATAGCTGGGCATAATAGGCAGTTACAGCCCGAAAGCCAAACGGTTTTAAGCTTTTGTAAATTTTAGTTGGCGTTATACTGTTCGCAACCCTGATCTATGCGAAAAGAAGGTGAAATTTGATGAAATTTTATACTCCTATCGTTCTTATACTAACCGGTGTTGTTTTAAGCGGTTGCTCAAGTACGTTAAAACAGTCGTCTGCTCCAACTGTATCTATGCAGGCACAATCACCTGTGAGCCAAGCTTTACTCGATCAATATAATAGTTGGGCAGGAACACCTTACCGTCTTGGTGGGAACACTAGATCAGGTATCGATTGCTCTGCATTTACCCAAGTCACGTTCCGAGATCAGTTTGGTGTAGATATTCCACGTACCACGCGTGATCAACTTGGTAGTGGCTCCAACGTTTCTAAAGGTCAGTTAAAGGCGGGAGATTTAGTGTTCTTCCAAACAGGCTATAAACAAAGACACGTTGGGATCTATGTACAAGAAGGGCAATTTCTACATGCCTCTACCAGTAAAGGGGTGATCATCAGTCGATTAGACAACCCCTATTGGCAAAAACACTATTGGACTGCGCGAAGACCTAAAGGCATTGATGTGCGGTAGCGATTAATCACCGCCGCAACCTCCCCCGCAGCCGGAGTCGCCACCAGAACTGCAGCCGCCACCTCCGCAGCCGATATGGCTGGCGCAGTAGCCATCGTTTTCACGACCTTTGCAATTTAACTGGTAGGTAAAGCCATCCTCAATTTTTAGTTCAGCATCAATCGCGAACAAAAGAGGTAAACGTGTCGGTGCCTTAGGGTCAATCCCCTCGCGTAAACAAGAATATTTCCAAGCCCGTTTAATCCCTTCTTGCGCTTGGGTTGGTTTTTTCATCGCTTCTGCGGGGGTGTGATGTAGGAATCTCCCAAGCGCTCTTGAACAGAACAACTCATAATCACGGGTAAACAGGATAAACTCATGCCATACTACATCCACCGCCTGCGATGGCATTGCTATATCTCTGTTTTTTGCAGCTAGGCAGATTAGAAAGAACACTCTTAGCCCTTCCATTACCTTGTCACAATCAGCATCAGAAAGGTGCGGATAGCGCTTTCTTAGCTCTACGGTTAAACGCTCAGGGAAGACATAACTCTCGATCATTTCTCGGCGTTGCTTTTTAACCTTCCGTTGTCGCAATTGCCAATACAATATCAAGAGAAAAACAGAGATAAACGATAATGCTATAAAGCTCATTTCACATCCTTGCTTATTCGTTTACAGAAAAGACCAATTAACTGAAACACTACCATGGCGACTCATCAAATAGTCGAAAAATCAGTAAATTAAGAATTTTTCTGATAACAAAACCTACAATTAGCGACTAGGCTGCATACAAAAATACAAGAACTATAACTACGGTGGGAAATACGGATGGATCATTGTAAGGATTGCATGAAAACTATCATTGCAACGGATGGCAACCCTAGCCAAGAGCAATTAGAGAAACTAGGTAAGCCAGATGCGAAAAAGTGGTGTGAGATCTGCAAGGATCTGATGATCGCTCACTATAAACTTCGTGAAGAGTGCGAAAACCAAGCTGAACACTTTGGCTACCGTCATCAGAAAAGTACGGGCTTCACACGCTTCGACGTATAAAGCCCGTTGTAGTCAAAAAAGCTTTATTTCTCTACTAACACACTCACCTGTTCAACAATATGCTGACCAATCGGTATAGCAGAAGTTGCAGCTGGCGAAGGCGCGTTACATACCGCTAACGCCCTGCTCGTATTCATAAACAAGAAGTCATCGATAACATCCCCGCTTTTAGAAACCGCCTGCGCACGAATACCCGCTGGGTACTCTTTCATATCATCTAGCGTCAATGACGGACAGTATTTCTGAACCAGCTTTAAATATCCCGGTTTCGAAATTGAGTTTTTCAACTCCGTCATACTTGCCTTGAAATGCTTGAATAGCAGTTTAATCATCCCCGGATAGGTCAGCATCTGGAAGCTATCTTTCAAACTGATATCGGTCTTTTTGTAACCTTCACGTTTGAACGCTAACACGGCGTTAGGACCGACGGTTACCGTACCATCGATCATACGGGTCAGATGTACGCCTAAGAACGGAAGATCAGGATCAGGGATCGGATAGATTAGATGGTTAACAATCTGATTGTGTTGCTCATCTAACAGATAATATTCACCACGGAATGGAATGATTCGGAAGTCAGGTTCTAACCCCATCATCTCAACGATACGATCTGACTGCAGCCCCGAACAGCTCACTAAAAAACGTCCTTGGAAACGTTCATTTTCAGCAAAAACAGTCACGCGGTCGGCGAACTCTTCGATACCTGTAACGCGAGTATTAAAGCGAACTTCACCACCGGCTTGCTCTACCAGTTCACCCATTTTACTGGAGATCTGTGTGTAGCAAACAATACCTGTAGAAGGCACAAAGATGGCACCTACACCGGTAATATTAGGTTCACGCTCACGTAGTTGCGCTTGGTCTAACACCTCAATCTCGATGCCATTTTCAGCACAGCGACCAACAAGGGCCTGCATGCGCTCTAGCTCTTTCTGGTTTGTAGCAACTAAAAGCTTGCCGCACTCATCAAACGGAATATCGTGTTTACGACAAAACGCTTTAGTAGCTACGTTACCTTCTTTACAGAAACGTGCTTTCAAGCTGCCTGGCTTGTAATAAACACCAGCATGTATAACACCCGAATTATGGCCTGTTTGATGTTGAGCCGCGCTGGACTCTTTTTCTATCACCAAGACCGATTTGCCTGGATACTTTTTCTGTAATTGCCACGCAGTCGACATCCCTAGAATACCGCCACCGATGACAATGAAATCATATATTTTTTTATCTGAAGTCAGGCTCACACCTAATATCCTTAAGTCAGTACTCGAAGGTAGCGCTATGCAGCACTACCTTCTGAATCAGCAAAACGACGGCTATATATAAAGATCACAGCGAACAACGCCGCAGCAACCAAATTGATCAGCACTTCACCGTGCGGCCAAAGCAGAGCAACTGCCAGAGCGCCACAGATTATACGCAGAACAATATTCAACTTCCCTTCTAAATAGCCTTCCATAAAGCCAACAAAGGCATACAAACCGAAGACAGCAAAGATAAAGATGCTGAACACCTCCATCGCTGTACCACCAATAAAGTTGGTGTAAGCAAATAGAAGCGGCACGATATACAAACCTTTCGCTACCTTCCAAGCAGTAAAGCCTGTTGCCATTGGCGGTGTTTTAGCGATTGCAGCTGCAGCAAACGCCGTTAAGCAAACCGGTGGCGTTACGTTAGAGTCTTGCGACAACCAGAAGATAATCATGTGCGCAGACAATAGAATCATCGCCAACACTTCCGGTGCCATCGCCTGCTCTAGAAGCTGCCCTTTGAAATCTGCAGGTACTAGATCCAACAATGCCTTAGCATCCACTTCGCTCATAGGGGCCGACAATAATGCGACCTTCTCCATATCTACCAGCATAAAGATGGTTTTAGCCGCCTCCGGCAATGTGCCCTCAACGATCATATCCAACAGTCGGCTTTCAGCCATCAAACCATAAAGCGCTGGCGCAGAAAGCGTTGCCAATACGATATAAGCCGCCGTAACCGGTAAGCCCATACCTAAGATAAGCGATGCTAAAGCAACCAATACCAAGGTGATAAACAAGCTACCGCTCGCCCAGTCAGTCACCATCAGTGAGAAGGTATTACCGATACCGGTCATCGCAACCACATTCACAACCAAGCCTACTGAGATCAGGAGCATTGCAGTGGTCGCCATGTTTTTAGAGCCTTGCGCTAAAGCATCCAAAATTGCTTTAGGCCCCATTGGGTTCTTGGATAACCAAGATGAAACAATCACCGAGATAATCGACAAGCCTGCAGCATAGGTTGGCGTGAAGCCATAGATAAGCAGTGCGACAAGAACAACCAGAGGAAGCAGGAAGTGCCAGCCCTCTTTAAATACTTCACCAATCGGGCGTGTATCCAGCTCAACCGCGTGCGCATGGCTACGCTTTGCTTCAACTCGCACGAAGAAGCCTACAGATAGGAAATACAACAATGCAGGAAGTGCAGCAATGGCAATGATATCCAGATAAGAGATCTGAGTATAAGACGCCATGATAAAGGCACCCGCACCCATAACCGGAGGCATTAATTGTCCACCCGTTGATGCTGCGGCCTCAACCCCGGCAGAGAATCTGGCAGGGAAACCCGCCTTTCTCATTAATGGGATAGTAATTACACCCGTAGATACAGTATTTGCTACAGAAGAACCTGAGACTGAACCCATTAGGCCAGAACCTAATACCGCTACGAAACCCGGGCCACCAACAAATCGGCCAGCTGCACAGCGGGATAGATCAATAATAAAATCACCTGCACCAGACTTAACTAGGAAAGCGCCGAACAGGATAAACATAAATACATAGGTCCAGGAGATACGCGCGATCTGACCGAACATACCTTCTGAAGAGAAATAAGATCTATATAGTAGCGTCTCAAGACTCAATCCGGCAAAACCGAAAATGCCATCAATATACTTACCCCACCAAAATACATAAGTCAGCGCAGCAAGAATCAAACAAGGGATAAACCACCCAGTTGTTCTACGCGCCATTTCTAAAGCAATAAAGATAGCGCAAACAGAGAAGACCCAATCCCATTGGGCAAACTTCACACCTCGGTCATACAGCGCATCTTCAAAACCGATAAGGTAAAGCGCACAGACAATAGCGGCGATGCCTAACAGTACATCCAACACTAAACCAAGCTTTTGCTTAGCCTCGCTACCACCTTTGAACATAGGTACCATCAAACCACACATCAGCGCAAAACCGCCAAAGTGGATGGCAGAGACATAAAGCTCTGACCAAGTACCCAGAGTATTGAAGTAGATATGAGCTATGGCGAACATTACGCCAATCCAATAAACCGCTCGCCCTGTTAGCGACTGTTCTGGACGCTTTGCTAACTCTAGCCCTTTTAATTTTTCACTGACTTCCTGGTCGGTAACAGAAGTTTCTGTAGCCATGCTTTCTGATCGCTCACACTGATATTACAGCCAACCGATCCCCTTCCGAGTTCGGATGACCATGATCGTAATATAGGAATTAGGGTGGTGCAGATCTCAGTCTCGCTGGTAACTGAGTCTGCACCGGGTCGAACCTAAAAGCTGGGAACTAAACTAAATGACCACATAGTCAACGTTTAGTTCCTCTGAAGAGTCGTCTCTTCAGCTTATTTAGCTGTTAGGTGCTCAGGTATGTTGATACCTTTTTCTTTGTAGTAACGCGCCGCACCTGGGTGTAGTGGTACAGGAAGACCTGCGATCGCTTTTTCTAGTGCCATCGCTTTAGTCGCTTTATGAATACCGTTTAGGAACGGTAGGTTTTCATAAACAGTTTTAGTTAGTAGGTATACATCTTCCTCGGATACATCATCACGTACCGCTAGGAAGTTTGGCTGTGCCATTGTATTGATTGCTTTAGTTTGACCTGGGTAAGTATTCGCTGGAATCTCATAACGAGTCCAAAGCTGGTAACCACCGTTAGCTTCTTTGATCTGCTCATCAGTAAAGTTAAGAACAGTAATATCGCTGCCTAGTGCAGCATAAGCACGTGTAATCGCAGACGTTGGAACACCTGATGGGATGTTCATACCTTCAATTGTACCGTTCTGAAGCGCATCAGCAGATGCACCGTAACCCATGTGTGCTAGGTTAAAGCCATCAACATTAACATCTAGATTGCCAAGAATTGTTCGGCCAGAACCTTCTGTACCGGAGTTCTTCTTACCAATTGAGAATTTTTTGCCTTCGAAAGCAGTGATATCAGAAATTGTGCCTGTTTTAGCTAGGTCACTTTTAACCACAAACTGCTCAACGTTTTGCCATAGCATAGTTACAGAACGAAGATTTTTATTTGCGCCAGTCTCTTTTAAACGCCCTTCACCATTCCAAGCCCACGCGCCGTATAGACCTTGTAGGATCGCGAACTGAGCTTCGTTTTCACCCAACAGCTTAACGTTCTCACCTGAACCTGCTGAGTTAATCGCGGACATAGAAATCTTATGTTTTGGCTCTAACTTAACTTTAGTTAGTGTCGCCAACGCTACACCTACAGGGTAATAAGTACCGCCAGTAGACGCTGTAGCCAAAATGTAAGAGCGCTTATCATCAGCCTGTGCCAGACCTGCAGCGCCCATAGCTGTACTCATTGCTAGGGCTACGCCCATACCTTTAATAAAAGTGCGTTTTGTTATTGTCATCCTCTTACCCTTCTCCAGTTTGAGGTTTTTTTTATAAAGTTTTGAGTTACACCTCTTCTGTATAGCAATGGGTATGCCAGAAAACAAAAAACAAAATTAATCCTTTAATAACATATAGTTAAAAGCAACCCATAAACACCCTTTATCCCAATAGGCAAAATATTGCTTATCCAGAACCACGCAATAAGCAAAATTACGCTCAAAAATTCACTTTAATCATCAGTTATCTAAGAGAATTCAGAGATCAGTGGGCGAAGCTGTTGATCTAAAGAATAATTAAGCGCCATAAAGTATTTTTCGATCTCCAAACAAGACTAAAGACTAACAAGGATCTACTAGCTGAATTCAGCATCCGTAAAAGTAGGCAAAAAATTGCTTATCTAACGAAGCAAACGAATTTAAAGGCATATTCAATGGAGAAAAAGATCATATTTCCCATAGAGATAACGGAACTAATCAGGGAGAATGATCTCAGAAATATACTACCTAACTAGACGCTAAGGCTTTACTGATGACCCTGACTACAGGCAGCATCGGCCAACACCAAACATCGGTTGGCACCACCCAAAATACCGCTGAAACAGCTTCGACAAGTAAATCGCCTACCGAACAAGAAAGTAGCACGGCCTCAACACAGCCAAGTAACCTTTCGGATCGGGCGCAGAAAATTCAAAAACTGAATGAAGAGTTTTTCAGCGGCGGTCCAAGAAGCGTCAAAATCACACCTGCATTTATTCAACGCCTGAATGAATATGGTTTTCTAAACGATAGTGAATCCTCACGTTATCTAACTGACCAACAAAGCTTAGGAACGGCGCAGGACGACACTGTCGGTCAGTTAAGTGACTTTATTGATGATTTCAGTAGTAAACTGCGTGAAGAATCTAGCGAGAATAACTTGGTAGCAACGCTGGATAAAGCGAAAAAAGTCTTAGACAACCTGGGTAATACCAACAGTAATTCTGCACTAGATATTAAAACGATCTCAGCGGAACTTACGCAATACCTAATTTCTGATGACGCTAAAACACTTAGTGATGAAGACAAAGACCATCTTTCACAGCTTCAGATGGTCTTGGGCATCGCTGATAATCTTCAACCTGACAACCTATCTCGATCAAAACTAAACGATTACGTCAGAATTCTTAATGGGTTTTAAGTCAGTAATTGTTTATATGACTATAAGCTGTGAAACCAAGAGTAGTGATAGCTGTTTTTCAAACAACCTATTTCGAAACTCAGTTCCTTCTTTTGGTTTATTCTTTCTCATTTAAATCTCCTATACCATCAGCACCATTGTAACAAAACTGTAACAATTGCTTTTTTCTAATAGATTATTCCAATCAATTTTGTCAAAATACGCTCATTCGTATTACAAATAGCAAATTTGAGGCGCTGCATTGCTTAGTAAGTTTTTGTCTAACTTTTCTACCTCAACGCTAAGGAAAGCAGAGCAAGAACAGTCGAATATATTTTTAATTTTTCTGCTACTTCTAATCGGCTTGGGACTTCCCGCCCATGCTAATCAGATTAGCCAGATTAAAACAATCGCACCTCAATCTTCATACGACGTCAGTCATCATTACTTTGTAACTCTCTTACAGAATGTTCTAGAAACTACAGCAGACAAGTATGGTCACAGTCAGGTTGTATATTCGTCCCAGATGGAACAAGGACGTGCTCTTTATGAGCTAACGAAAGGCTCGAAGTTAGACGTCTACTGGGCTGGAACGTCTATCTCACGCGAAAGAACCCTTATACCGATTCGTATCCCTTTACTTAAAGGCCTATTAGGTTTTAGAGCCAGTATTATTCGCGCAGAGGATGAAGAGAAGTTCAGAGCTATTACTAGTATTGAACAACTACGGGAACTCACAGCCTGCCAAGGGGCTCATTGGCCTGATTCAGATATTCTAGAAAATGCAGGGATGGTGGTACGCAGAAATCCCGTATATGAAAATATGTTCCAAGAGTTAGCCGAAGGTCGTTGTGATTTCTTCCCGCGCGGCATCCACGAAGGCGCTGGAGAAGTTACAGCTAGATTAGCCGTCTATCCTAACCTAACTTTATTCACAGACGTTGTAATCTATTACCCTTTCCCCATGTACTTTTTTGTCAGCGCAAAAAACCCTGAGCTGGCAGAGAGGTTGACAACAGGTCTTGAAAAATCAATTGATGATGGAACTCTAGAGCATCATTTACAAACCCACCCTGTGACATCTCGCTTATTTCCGATGGATCAATGGAAAGATACACAAATTTTTATTCTAGACAACCCATTGCTGCCGCGTGACACGCCTATTCAAGACCATAGATACTGGGTGAAGCCCTAACCTTTTCTTGCAAGTGGGTGATTCAAGATATGAGGTATTTACACCTGTTGAGCATCTATAATCACCTACAATTTCCCCATTATTTAACTTTCAGATCAGTACGTTAAGTTCTTAAGCATAGCTCAAACTCGCAATCGCAAAATTATCAGCCATACTCTTAGAAATCCGAATTGCGTTTAGTTACGTAAGTACATTAATAAGTAAGAAAAGCTGCATAGATCCCCACATATGGACAATGACGAGTATTACAAGTGCTTATTCGACAATGCATTTGAGCCGATACTGCTGATAGATGGCCATTATTTTATCGATGGTAACAATGCCGCACTCAAAATTCTCGGTATGAGTTCTAAAGAAGAACTACGCGTCATCCACCCCAAACAGATCTCCCCAGAATACCAACCCGACGGACGCTCATCGGAAGAAAAAGCCAATGCGATGATCAATACCTGCTACAAGAAAGGATATCATCAGTTTGAGTGGGTACATAAGCGACTTGATGGCAAAGAATTTTTAGTAGAAGTCACACTAAAAATTATAAAAATTGGTGACAGGGAGCTGATGCATACTACCTGGAGGGAGCTAGAGAAGGAAAAAGCCTTTCATGCAAGTATTCGTAAAAAGAACCATCTTTTAGAAGAAAAGAACAAACTAATTACTGAGGTAAAAAATATTCTCAAAAGTAATGATGAGAATGCCATTTTTGAAAAATTAAATTTGTGTGATGAATATAAACGCGTCCTAGATGAAAGCTCAATCGTACTCAAAGCTGATCACAAGGGTGCTATCACATACGTTAATGATCGATTCTGTGAAATAAGTGGATATACAAAAGAAGAGTTAATAAATAAAAATCACTCTGTTGTTTTGCACCCTGATATTTCTGAAGAATTCTCTAAAAAAGTGTGGAGTGTCATCAGCAAGAAAAAGACATATAAAGGGATTGTTAAAAGCCTAACAAAAGATAAAAAGACCTACTACGCCGACTCTACAATCATGCCGTTACTTGGCCACAACGGTAACATCATTGAATACATCAGTGTTCGGCATGACATTACACAGCTTTATAAAAAAGACGCAATCATCATTGAACAATTCACAGATGGTTTAACTAAGCTTCCAAACCGAGTGAAGCTTATAAAGGATATTCAAACCAGCGTAGAACCTAAACTAGCAATATTCAATATTGATAGATTTAAGGATATAAACGAATCTTATAGCTTACAGTTCGGCGATAAACTTTTAAAAGAGTTTGCAACAAAACTAAGAAGCTTTGAGTCTGTTAATTTGAAGGTTTACAGGATAAATGCTGACTTTTTTGCGCTGTTAGGTTGTGGAAATATCTCTTTAGATAACATATCAGAAAAATGCAGTTCGTTTATTAATAAAATCGAACAAAATATTCTAAGCATAGACGGAATTGATTTAGAATTATCAATAACGGCTGGCATAGCTGTTGGTAAAGAAAAAATTCTAACCCATGCAGAAATGGCTTACCTTTACGCCAAACGACACAATAAATCTTATGCAATATTTGACAAAAACTTACCTATCTACAAAGAGCTGCTCAATAACATTGAAACAACAAAAAACATAAAAACTGCACTCAAGAATGATAAGATCATCGCTTATGCTCAGAAAATTATTTCCAATAAAGGAGGAAAGGAAAAGTATGAAACATTAATGAGAATAAGGCTTGAAAATGGTAATTTACTTAGCCCAGCATTCTTTTTAGAACAAGCAAAAAAAGCTAAGCTTTACCCCGCCATTTCACGAAATATGATCGAAAAATCTTTAAATTTTTTCAAAGACAAAGATCATAACTTCACCATAAATTTAATGATCGAGGATATAACAAACGAAAAGACTATTGATTTTTTATTTAAGAAACTGAAAGAAACAAACACATCTAAAAGACTGACTATTGAAATAGTTGAAACAGAAGGGATTGAAAAATACTGTGAGGTAGAATCTTTTATCAGTAGAGCCAAAGAACTTGGCTGTAAAATTGCTATAGATGATTTTGGGACTGGTTATTCTAACTTTGAATATATAATAAACCTTAACATAGACATATTAAAAATTGATGGCTCCCTTATAAAGAATATTCATATCGATAAGAATACATTTCTAACTGTTAGAACGATTGTAGCATTTGCTCGTGTACTTGATGTATGTGTCGTTGCTGAATTTGTTCACTGCCAGGAAGTTCAAAATATCATAGAAGACTTAAATATAGAGTATTCTCAAGGCTATTTATTCCACGAACCGGAGGAACTTACCCCTGATTTAAATCTATTCAAGTAACCTTCAAAACTATCTATTAATCACTGCCTTTGACAAATATCTTTTTGTTTCCTTGTTCATCCCAATAAAAACAATAAGCATTCGTAAAATCCCACTCACCAATAAGCTTCACCTCTGCGCCCTCTTTTGTCCATTTCAGATCGGCTAGCTGAAGCATTGGCAAAGGGATCTCCCCTAAATCATTATTATGCTCATCTACGATCTTTATAAATCCGGGTTTATCTGAGGACGATCCGGGCATCATCGGCGTAAAAGATCTATAAGTGCTGTAACTTACAATCGCGGTATATCGACCAGAAGGATCTTGCTCAGTGTAATAGACGGTTCTTGATGAGAAGAATAAAATGGTCGACACCGCAGCTATCACGATTAGCAATAAGGCAATTTTTGATTTCATGATTAGTAAATCCTTTTCCTCTTATCCATAGCCTTAATACTGAAAACCTCGACGACCAATCGTCTCACACCATTACAAAAAACGGGCGACTGCTCAACACAGACCGCCCGTTCTTTTGAACTAGATAGATATTAACTAGCTCGTAAAATAGATGCTTATCTATTTCGCCGCAAATTCAGCTCTGTTAGGAATTGCAGTGAAATCGATCAGCTCTTTCTCCATATTAAAGCCATTAGCTTCAAACCAATCGATAAGCTCTTTCTCGCGATTTTCGTTGTAGAATCTGTGAGAGTACATCAGTACCACACTGTGACCATCCACAAGGCTAGCACGGGCCATAACCCCTTCTGCTACCTCTTCACCAGACATTACACCAACCACAACGAACTTAGTTGAAGCGCCATCTTTAGCCGCTATTTTAATTGCTTTTACCAAACGACCGTTCTGTGAGTAGCCATCACGTAAATCGTTAGCTAACTCTTCAAGGTCATCTTCACTACGTGTGCTAGATGAGAAAATCACAGAAACCTTTTCGTTCCAGCTTTCTTTGTCTTTATCAGCACCCGTGAAGTACGAGTGTGTGAACTCTTCGCTGCCGTTATAAGCGTAAGATTTACCGTTTAGCTGAATTGGCTCAACCGCAAAAACTGAGGTACTCAGCATCATCGCTGCACAAAGAGAGACTACACCTGTGATTCTTTTGATCATGTTCTTTCCTAAGCGTTTTTATAATTTTTGGTTTGCTACTTACTTTTCGTCTCAAATAAGCAACAAACAGAATAATTCTACCCTGACCTGATTATTGCTAGATGTCAGCTCTCTTCAAACTGGCCGACAGTAGTAATTCCTTCGGCAATTGAGCCAATAGAAAACTTAGATACGCAGCACTCACCGATTGAAGAGAAATGTGCTCTGATCAAATCCTGCATTGTTTCTTTACTAACACTACAGTTAATAGCCCTCGGTTTTACAAAGTTATCGGTCATGTCTACTAAAGAGAAAATATTACCCTCCGAATCAATCAACTGATCCGCGCTGTCGTAGCGAAAGAAATGAAGATCTGCATCACAATCCCATTCAGACCCACTATCAATGTAAGTCAACTCACTCTCACCACGATATTTAATAATGGCTGGCCACTTAGTCATGTTACCTCGCATACACCTCTATAAACGCCTTTAACTCTTCAAGACTACGGATCACAAAAACAGACTTAGCCATACCTTCAACCTCCGCCATAAATTCATCGTTCCAAAACGCAGGCGATAAGCACAGCATTTTATAACTCTGAATACTGCCTTTCAGTACAGAACTACCTTCCGGCCAACCTTCGGGTTTGATAAACAACCCTTTAAGCAAACGCTTAGTAACAAGCCAATAACTCGTTAGATAAGGAAGGTCGATATACACCAATGTATCTGCCGCATCTAAACGCTTCTTAAAAGCCCCTAACGGGCCTAAGCCATCGATGATCCAGCTATCAGAGGCCAATATATCTTCATGGGCTTTATCAAAGATTTCACGTGCGACAGGCTCGCCACTTTGCTGATAGAAAAGTGAATCGAGTTGATGAAGTGGCAAACCGGTTACCTTTGCCAAGGCTTTACTCAAGGTAGATTTTCCACTACCCGGCTTACCAAAAACTGCGACTTTCCTCATGGGTGCTCCCTATTTGAATACCCCCAGAGGTAGAAACAATAAACCCACCGTCTAGGGTGGGTTTAATAAATTCAGCGCATCAAGCATCCCACCATTCCTAAGGAATGATGATAATTCGTGCTACGTATTGATCTGGTTTGATGCTCATACAGCTATCGTCATAGATGGCGCCGCGATTGTCAATTTCTCGATCACTGTATTTAGATCATCTTGCTTTAATTACCCATCAGCTTTAAAGAAAGATAAGGAATAATAAACAGGCACAACGACAGCAATTTGAAATTGGCTAAGTATTTAAAGTACAAAACAGGCAACTGATCCTCACTAACGCCCAGCAGTTTGGAATGCAGAGGGATCACAGACGAACGCATTAACATCAAAGCCAGCGTAGTAAAAAGGAGAACAGCAATACTTAAAATAGAACTCCAGCCAAAGAACGCCGTAATCTGATCAACACTCATATCAAATCCTCCCTATTTTTAATGACCCCTGTTTCTGGTAGCAGCAGCTCTAGTAATTAGTTTAGACCGATTCAGGTACTGAACAGTTAATCAGAAAGTGCTTTGACGTTAATAACCTTCTTCAACCAACTTCGCTTGGGATTACGGATAAACATCTCAAACTTATTCGGGCCGTTAAAGGTCAGTAGATAGTGATCTTTAGATAGCTCAACCACTGTATCCAAAAGATAAGAATTATAGAAAGGCGTAAAGCTGTAAGAGCCAACAAGCTCTAACTGCTTACTAATCACTATAACTTCACAGCCTTCCTCAAACGGACAATCCCAATTAAGAAAGAGAAGGTAATAATCATGCAGCTCGAATTGCTGATCGATCACATAGCCCGGCACAGTGAAATCTAGCGTTTCACCACAAAAGAACAGCGCAGATTGAAGCGGCCGATCTTCATACTCTCCTTCGTGTTCTTGAATGCTGAATCTATCGCTAGGAGTCATAGCTTTGCTCTTGGGATTATTTGCCGTCTATTTTACAGCAAAGACCGTCAAAGCTGCTGTTTTGAGTAAGCGGCAGATACTGCGAAGGAAACGAAATATCGTAATAGCGATAAAAGGAGTCAATACCAGAAGAGCAACTGTAAACAAGGGATCAGAAGGTTCCACTATAGACGCGTTATTACTCTTATCCCTAAAAATCCCACCATAGCGAACATAGATATAAATAATATAATAAGCCCACGACTGGAAGATAAGTATTACAGAATGAACAGCAAGCTCTATAAGCTGCTCTCTTAGTTTTTCACTCAACCATTAGGCTCCCATACCACTTGCAGATTTACTAAGAACAATCCCAGTTATACCAAACTTTGGAGAAGTCATTTTGCTTTAGGGCCTCCTCTTCAATAAAGAAGTTACCGACTCCCATATCACCCCACATAATTTCGTCATCACCTACGGATTCCGAATCCATTTGAAACAACAACACCCATCGATCATCTTTCCCAAGTGTGCGCGGGTCTTCTTGGGTAAAACAAGCATACCCTCCAAACTTGCTCCCCTCGGAAGAAAAGTTGTCATAAATATACTCACCAAGATCCTCTTCATAATCGAACGGATCACATGCATATTTTTCAAATCGGAAATCAGTAGGTGAAGGGATTTCGCTTTCAACTCGGCCTTCTACACGAAATTCCCGATTGAGAGGAAGGTAACTATCCTTATGAGGTACAGGTAGATCGCTCTCCAGCAATTCAGTATTCATTTCAATAACCGAATGATAAACGACTCTGTAACCGCTTGGAGAATTAATGACTTCCTCGATTGGATTATCAAAGTCTATCCCGTACAAATCATCATCTTCAATAAAGAACTGAAGAAGACCACTTACGGGATAACCATCAATACTTGGTAGCTCAGCAAAATTTAGCTGAGCAAGTAATATCAACTTTTCGCCCGCCTTAGATTTGGGATAATCCATTCCCTTAGGCCAATAGGCTTTGCCACCAAATTTACTACTCCATACATGCTTTGCGTGTTCAGCTATGGGGCTTAGTTTTAGGGTAGGTAGTGCGTATTGCTGTAAAGAAGCGCGTATTGTTTGAGCTTGAGTTTCAATATCCATTTGTTACTCCAAAATATTTTTTTAAGACTGAAAGGCTGAGAATTAAAGGGCTTTGACCCCTTAAAAATTATATTCATTTTGAAACTTAACGCTTCAATAACCGGGCAACCTGCTGCGAAGCAGCGTCTAGGTTGTCCGGCGCCGTAGGCGCGAAGTTGATTGACTTGTTAAGCATTACTCTCAACTCTTTGGAAAAGTGTAACTTGAACCTTGCCGTCAGTTTTTGAGCTCATAAGAACCCAAAGCTGGAGATCCTCTTGGACGAGTTGAGCTTGGTGGTGATTTAGTAAGGTCATGATCTTTTCCATCCAGGTTGGTATGACCTTTATAAAATTGTCGATATCTTTTGGGCTAGAGAATGGATTCTGAGCATGTAGAAACCCTCCGCACCTATCATAGATATTTTCGAAATCTCTTCTAGTGAGGTAACCAAACTTTACTTCCTTAGTTTCAATGACTTTTTCACCTGAAGAATCTAAAACCTGTTTGGTTGGTTTAGGGTAAAAATCAGCGTTGATTTCTTCAACGCTTTTCAAAATTCTCTTTCCGTGCCAGTCTTTATGAAAATTTCTTCTTATCTTGGCGTACTCATCTTTGTTTGCGACCAACGAAGCTAACGCTATCAACTCTAAAATTTTACGTACTTGAAGACATATAGATTCTGCTGTCGTTTGCTTATATAGCGTATTGCACCTCCCATCAAGAAATCCACGAATCACCTCTGTGCGCTTCTTGATTTCTTCCATGCAGCTTGCGTACTTATTTAGATATTCTTGATCAATCATGATGCCTAACGCCCGCATTTGTGGAAAATTGGTGCCCAGCGGAAATTTATCCGCAACATGCGCTTGTTACATGTTTACTTTAGCGCGGCCTTATATAGCTTAATAGAGCTATTTAATGAGTTAGACAACTCACCTATCTCAGATAACACTAGAGCCATATCTTCTTTTTCAGTGACAATATATGCCTCGAACCAGAATCTCAATGTAGAGCCAAGTTGCGTTCTTTGACCAGCGACTGGAGGTAGACCAATTGATCTGATTTGAACATTTTCGCCCGATCTTGATAAGTCTCTTGCCCACCATGATAAGAACTCTAGGGCTTTGAGGCCTTGTGCACTTTTCTCAATAGTAAATTCAGTAAATATGAGTATTTCATTAGCTAAATTTCCGCCTGATCTTTTATACATTGCGATAGGCAGGTCTGCATATTCTCCAGCGAAGTAAATCCCTTCCAACTGACCTATTTCATCTTTAGTGAAATGATGCCTACCAACTTCTGCGCTAGTTATGCCCGGTACCGTTTTGAAAGCAGATTCTAATGCCGCTACTTCTTGAGGTGCTCCATATACATTTGCCCCACAAGTGAAAAGAAAAAAGAAAAAAGAAAAAAGAAAAAAGTGCTCTATTAATAGTTTTCAATTCCCTGAAGCTCCTTATTACATGTAACATTTGTATATACGGGGTCCGTATATCTACCCTAACCGTAATTGTTTAATAACAGATGTAAGGAATTGAAAAGGAAGGAATAATTCTAAGATGCTAAAAATTCTTCCGTGACAAACCGCGCATGCGCTATATCAATTGATATACATACCTTTAAGCAAAAGGCTCCGTGTATCTACCCACGCTAGACATCCATCTGTCTGATTTAATTAACTTTTTAACCTAGCTTTAGATTCAATACAAGCAGTTGCGCTTAGCTAAAACGAACAAAAAGATTCATAAACTCTACACCCCGCAGATACACTGTATAAACAACTAGGTTAAACATAAAAACAATGTAGCTTAAAAAAATGCTCGTGCTACGTGTAATCAGCCCGATTAATCCCGTACTTCGCCATCTTCTGGTTTAGGGTTCGTCTTGGCAGATCTAGCGCGTCCATTACCGCTTTGATATTGCCTTGGTGTTGCTGCAAAGAACGTTTGATGACTTCGGCCTCAAAGCCAGCAACTTGTACAGCTAGGGGTTGGCTAATATCTCCATCTAAATGTGAAGCCTGCAGATTGCTGGTATCGGGGAAGAGGATATCGCTCACCGATACGCGCTTATCCAAAGCGTAACGCATGGCGATATTTTTAAGCTCGCGAACATTACCCGGCCATTGGTAGCTTTGCAGGGTACGGAAGTCTTGCTCGGGCAGCGACCGTTGTTCTTTATCATGAGATTCCGAGGTCATACGAACATAGTGCTCAAACAGTAACGGTGTATCTTCTAAACGATCTCGCAAAGGCGGGATATGTAATTGTGATACGTTTAGGCGATAGAACAGGTCTTCTCGGAAATCATCCTCTTCTCGCAGATCGGTTTTAGCCGCAGCAATAACACGCAGATCGACTTTGATTGGTGAATTACCACCTAGGCGCTCAATCACACCTTCCTGCAATGCACGCAGCAGCTTAATCTGAAGATGCAGTGGCATGCTTTCGATCTCATCTAGAAACAGTGTGCCACCACTGGCGTATTCAAATTTACCAATTCGGCGTTTAGCTGCACCGGTAAAAGCTCCGGCTTCGTGACCAAAGAGTTCGCTCTCAATTAGAGATTCTGGAATCGCACCACAGTTGATCGGGACAAAATGTTTGTCTTTACGATGGCTAAATTCGTGCAGGGATTGCGCCACCAGCTCTTTACCCGTACCGGTTTCACCGTAGATGATGACATTGGTATCTAAGTCGGCCAGCGTTAAGATCTCTTGCTTTAATCGCCTAATCGCTGGCGAAATACCAATTAAGCGCTGGTCGATACCGCTGGAAGACGCTAAGTTTTGCTGCAGGCGTAGGTTATCCAACATTAAACGGCGCTTGTCACAAGCACGCTGAATCGTCTCTACCAAACGCTCCGGGTTAAACGGCTTTTCTATAAAGTCATAAGCGCCCTTCCTCATGGCACCTATAGCCATATCGACATCACCGTGGCCGGTTACGAGAACGATTGGAAAACCGGGCACAGTCTCCAAGATTTTGTCCATCAACTCTAAGCCGGTCATCTCTGGCATTTTGACATCGCTGACAACAATACCGGGAAAATCGACTAGGATATGGCTAAGCGCCTGCTGGCCACTATCACAGCCAATCACATCAAAACCGGCCATTTGTAACCATTTTTCGGTAGATTTCCGCACCATAGCTTCATCGTCTACCAATAAAACAGTACCTCTGGATGACTGATTTGGTGATTGCTTATCTGTCATTACGACCTTCTCTAATTAGTTTCACAAATAGGTAATAGCAAGGTAAACACTGCACCGCCCTGCTCGGTATTCCCTGCGCTTATATCTCCATTTAAATCACGCATGATAGATTTAACAATCGCTAAGCCTAAGCCTAGGCCATCACCCATTGGTTTAGAGGTGATAAATGGGTCAAATAGATTAGCCAATAGCGCAGAATCGATACCTTCCCCGCTATCGATCACTTGCAGTTGTAACTGCTGGGATTCACTATCTTCAGTCAATTCGATCTGAAGCAGTTTATCCGAAATACCTTGCATGGCATCGATAGCGTTTTTGACAAGGTTAACAACAACCTGCTCCAAACGGGCATTGTCACCTAGAACAAACAGTGTTTTCTCGGGTAGAGCTAACTTGAGCTGCACTTCTTCATCAGCAATGCGCTGCTTAAACATCTGCAAAGAGTTTTCGAGCACCATCTGCATGGAAACCGGCTGTTTCTGTTCCGGCTTTTTATAAGCGTAGGTTTTTAGCTGGGCGGTGATTTGCGCCATGCGTTGTGTGAGCCCGTCTACTTCTAACAGGCTTTCTTCTAGCATTTCAGGTTGAGTCATCACCTGTCGGCAGATTGCCACGTAATTTCTAATCGCGGTTAGTGGCTGATTAAGCTCGTGCACAATTGCCGTAGACATGCGACCAAGCACCGCCATTTTACCTGCTTGAACCAACTCTTCTTGTGCTTCTCTTAGGGCTAATGTTCGCTCTTCGACTTTGTGTTCCAAAGATTCATTGGCTTTCTGTAGCTGAATTTCTAAACCTTTACGTCTGGAGATATCGATGACTGTCACAAGGAATTGCTTGGCTTCATACCCCTGCATTTTTCGGATAGAGATCATAAGCGGAAATTCAGCCCCATCACTTCTGGAACCTACCGCCTCGTAACCCACCAGCGGAGAAAAACCTTTTTCACCTAGACGATGTAAAACCCTCGCGATAGGGGTGACTCCATCTGAAGCAAGCAACTCTAATAGAGGCTTTGCGAGGATCAACGGCATTGATACAGTAAACTGCTGCAAAGCCATATCGTTGGCAAAGGTGATATGACCTCTTTCATCGATAAGCAGCAAGCCTACCTGCGCGTTATTAATAATCGCTTTTTGTTGAGCTTCACTTTTCGCTAAGGTCTCACGAGTGACATTTTGTGAGCGGAGTTTTAGCTGCCTCTCTCTAAACCACAAAGCAAACAACCCAAGCGCAATACAGCCACCAAACGAGAACAACGCCGCATTTCTGACATTACGCTTAACAACTTCGGTATCTGTGAGTACCGATACCTGCCAGTTCAAATCATCCAGCGATACTGAGCGTGATAACCATTGATCAGCGCCTCGCTTCCAAAGCCGCGTAATTACACCGCTCTCAAGCATTAAAACTTCTTCATCAACCTGCTCTTTTACCGTTTGATATCGAGTCAGTGGGGCCGTAGTAAAGAAGATAGAACCGGTCTTATCTCTCAAGATCACTTCGCCGGTGGAACGCAGTTTTTTAACCATCGCCTCAAGTTCCACCCGAACCACTGCAGCACCCGAAAACTGGGTGCCGTTATAAACAGGTGAAGACAAGAAATAAGCAGGTGATTGATTATGTTCATTCAAGCTAAATTGGCCACCGCGGTTACCCGCTAACGCTTGTTTATAATAATCTTGTCTACGATGGGATCGTTGAATGAATTCCTGCTCATCCCGCCAATGGCTATAGGCAGCCGTATTACCGTCGGAATTCAAAACAAAAAGAGAGGATGAACCTGCCACAAGGTTGATCTGTTCTAAATAAAGACTAACTTCTCTAGCGATGCTCGGAGAAGGATCAACCAAAAGGGCTTTAACATCGGTATCTTGAGAGATTAAAAACGGCAAATAACGATACTCGTCTAATGCCGATCTTAACTGGGTGATAACTTTTAAAAGTTCATCAGAACCTTGCTGATGAAGGTTTTGCAGGGTCCAGTCACGCGCAAAGGTAACTACCTGCCATGTACAAACAAGCGTTAGTAATAGGAAGAGAAGCGTGACAAGCAGTCGTCTGACCATTAGTGATTAATTCGAAACCCAAAAACTCAGATTAGCAGGGGTTCAGGGATTGAATCAAACAGCAATGCCGCTCCAATCGTATTTATCTGCCTGACCTGCCTGCACACGTTGATGCCAGCCCGGTGCATCAATCACATCACCAATATCATCAAGTGGTGGATAAGCTAACCCTTTATCGCGGCAAAACTTCGCTAGATCTCGATTACCCCACTCAAACAGGGTACGTGATATCTCTTCGTCGCTTAGGTGCTGCTCATCATACAAGCCCGCTAAAATACGTTGTCGTTGAGCCTCAACCAAGATAATACCGGCAGCCGTGGATACGTTAAGCGAGCTCACCATCCCCATCATCGGGATAATGATGTGCTGATCGGCCATCTCCGCCGCAATATCGCTCACACCCTGTTTTTCAGCGCCCATCAACAGCGCACATGGCTGAGTGTAATCAAACTCACGGTAATCGATCGCTTGATCGGTGAAATGTGCAGCTACCACTTTCATGCCCTGAGCTTTAACCGTTTCGATCGCCGATTCGACTGATTCGTGCTGCCTGTTTTTAACGTAGAAATCACTGCCTTTCGCCGTACCACGGTAAGTACGGTAACCCTCTTTGGGCACAACAGAATGAATACTGTGAATGCCCACAGCATCACAATTTCGAATCAGTGCTGATAAATTTCGAGGTTTATTCACTTGATCGGCAATCAAACTTAGATCTGGTTGGCGGCGTTTAAGCACACTTAACAGTTTTTCAGTACGTTCTGGCGTCATAAAACTATAATTGCAGGTAATTTAACTGCGCGAACAGTAACAGAGTTTTTATCTCTGTGTAATAATACGCGCCTCAATTTTCGTTAAACAGATAAAGACCATGACCAACCTGCCTGCCATTATTGCTTATCAAGGCGTACCGGGTGCTTATTCACACCTTTCATGCCGCAAAGCCCATCCAGAATTAGAAGCTAACGCCTGTGCAACTTTTTCGGATGCGATGTTTATGGTGGAGCGCGGTCAGGCACGTTTAGCAATGATCCCGCTCGAGAATTCCACAGCGGGCCGTGTAGAAGAGATCTACCGTTTAATGCCGAAAACGGAGCTGCACATTGTCGGTGAACACTTTGAACCTGTGAACCACTGTTTGTTAGCGCCAAAAGGCACAAAACTAGAAGATATCACTACAGTGGCATCTCACCCGCAAGCGCTAGCGCAATGCGATGGCCATATTAATGAACTTGGCATCAAACCGGTTGCTAGTCTTGATACAGCGGGCGCAGCTGCAGAACTAAGCGAGAAGAAAACACCAGGCCATGCAGCAATCGCTTCTAGTCTAGCGGCTGAGTTGTATGATCTAGAGATTATCCGTGAGAACTTCCAAGATAAAACCGGGAATACTACCCGCTTCTTGATTCTTGCGCGCGACAGTCATATCCCTGCGCTAACCAACGGTTCTCGCTTCATGACATCGATCATGTTCACAGTACGCAACATTCCAGCGGCACTCTATAAAGCGCTGGGCGGTTTCTCTACCAATGGCGTGAACATGTTGAAACTAGAGAGCTACATGGCATCTGATACGATGACAGCAACCAGCTTTCACCTTGATGTCGAAGGTCATCCAGACCAGAAAGCGATGAAATATGCACTTCAAGAACTCGACTTTTTCGCCAAAGATGTCCGCATTATGGGCACTTACCCGCTACATCACTTCCGTTTGGAAGACGATCAAATCATTGAGTAATAGCCTGATAAGCGCTTAACCACACAAACCTAATTGATACTCAGCTAAACTAAACGGAAGTATCAATTAGGTGATTACATTCTGCACCAAAGTTTAATTTTGCACTGCACAAAAAATCAACATACTACATATGCACTTGCGGCTTAGCTATCAAGGACATGTGATAGCTTTTGAGCCCATCTGCATCCCATCTTCAACTCTGGCCTCGCCATGAGTTAACGCATTTTTTGCCCCTCTTTTAGAGGGGTTTTTTTATGCCTGCAGAAAGCTACTCCCCTATTCCATTCAAAAAATCTTACCACCGACACCTAAACCGCTATTGCGGGCCCTATAAATTTTTGCCATCATATATGGAAAAACGTATATGTAGATTAAATATGCAAGCAACGACTCTATTTAAGTGCTTATCAGACACGACACGATTTGAGCTGATAATGCTGATACATCACCACAAAACCCTCTGTGTATGTGATTTCACAACGCTACTCGAGCTAAGCCAACCTAAGATTTCGCGACATCTGGCGCAGCTTAGAGAACATGGAATTGTGAGTGATAGCCGCAAAGGCCGCTGGGTTTATTACAGCCTGAATAACCAACTCCCAGGGTGGTGTCAGCGCGTAATCAACGAGACCTATGAAGCTAGCCAAACAGAGCTAGCGGAACTGCTAAGTAAAAGCTTAACCTCAGAAAGCTGCTGTGAGTAATAAAAAGATGACTATCAAAATTGGTATTAATGGGTTCGGTCGGATGGGCCGTTTGATAATGCGTGCGGCTTGGGAATGGCCAGAATTTGAATTTGTACAGATCAACGACCCACAAGGTGATGCCGCTACATTAGCCCATCTGATGAATTTTGATTCAGTACACGGCACTTGGAAATACGAAGCTACAGCAACTGACACTGGCATGATTATTAACGATCAGCAGATCAGTGTTACCCACAATAGCCGTATCGAAGATACCGATTGGTCTGGTTGCGATCTTGTCTTTGAAGCCAGCGGTGTCATGAAGAAAAAGGCACTGTTAGATAAATACACCGAACAAGGTGTAAAGCATGTTGTTGTGACAGCGCCGGTAAAAGAGGACGGTGTGCTTAACCTAGTAATGGGTATCAACCATCAGCTGTATACGCCGGGTGAATTCCCAATCGTTACGGCTGCATCCTGCACTACAAACTGTCTTGCGCCTGTTGTTAAGGTTGTGCACGAGCAACTTGGCATCAAACACGGCTCAATGACCACGATTCACGACATTACGAACACGCAAACGATCTTGGATGCACCGCATAAAGATCTTAGACGTGCACGTGCTTGTGGCATGAGCCTTATCCCAACAACAACGGGATCTGCAAAAGCGATTACTCAGATTTTCCCTGAGCTAACCGGCAAGCTAAACGGCCATGCCGTGCGTATTCCTTTAGCGAATGCCTCGCTAACCGATATGGTTTTCGAACTTGAACGTGAAACAACGGAAGCTGAAGTAAATGCCTTATTTGCTGAAGCTGCTGAAAACTCCTTAAAAGGTATTCTTGGTTACGAAGAACGTCCTCTCGTTTCAATCGACTACCGTACAGACCCGCGTTCAAGCATCATCGACGCCCTATCCACCATGGTTGTGAATGGCACTCAGTTGAAGCTGTACGCTTGGTACGACAACGAATGGGGCTACGTAAACCGTACTGCCGAATTAGCTAAATATATCGCGATTGATTGTGAAAAATGAGTAATCTTGCCAACAGTGCCATCCGGCAATACATGGTCGTTACCGGTAATTACTGGGCCTTTACCTTAACGGATGGCGCGTTGCGCATGTTAGTTGTACTGCACTTCCACCAGCTCGGTTACGGTGCACTCAGCATTGCGCTGCTGTTTTTGTTTTATGAATTCTTCGGGGTTGTCACCAATCTATTTGGAGGATGGCTGGGCGCAAGAATTGGTTTAAACAAAACCATGAATATAGGGCTATCTTTGCAGATCATCGCCCTACTCATGCTGACCCTGCCAACGGATTACTTAAGCATGGCTTGGGTGATGGCCGCTCAAGCCCTCTCCGGTATAGCTAAAGATCTGAATAAGATGAGTGCTAAAAGTGCGATTAAATCACTCGTTGATGAAAGCGCACAAAGCACACTATTTAAGTGGGTAGCTATTCTTACAGGCTCTAAAAATGCTCTTAAAGGTGTAGGCTTTTTCTTGGGCGGGGCTTTGCTCCACCTTGTCGGCTTCCAAGGCGCCATGTGGATCATGCTTATCGGCTTGGTCATTGTGCTTTGTTGCAGTCTGATATTGCTGACTAAGAGCCTCGGGGTATCCAAATCTAAACCGAAGTTCACAGAGGTATTCTCTAAAAATAGAGCGATCAATATCCTCTCGGCAGCACGTATGTTTCTGTTTGCCTCCAGAGATATCTGGTTTGTGGTTGCTTTGCCGGTTTACCTCAGTGAAACCATCGGTTGGGATTTTTGGATAGTTGGCAGCGTGATGGCAGGTTGGGTCATCATGTATGGCTTTATTCAGTCAATTGCGCCAAGCATTACCGGCAAAAAATCTAAAACACCGCCTAGCGGCCGTAGTGCTGCACTTTGGGCAGGCATACTCTGCTTTATACCGGCGTTGTTCGCATTGAGTCTAGGCACTAATGAAGTATGGGTTCTACTGGTGGGCTTAGGCATTTTCGGAGCGGTCTTCGCTCTAAATAGCTCGCTTCATAGCTACTTAATCGTTAGCTATGCACGTAAAGACGGCACCTCTCTCGATGTAGGTTTTTACTACATGGCCAATGCGATGGGGCGTTTGATCGGGACAGTGCTTTCTGGTGCTATATTCCAGCTATGGGGACTCGAAGCCTGCTTGTACTTCTCATCCTTGATGCTTTTGATAGCGGCGATTATCTCGCTATGGCTACCTAAAGCAGCAACTACTCAGACTGCCGCTTCAGTTTGAGTAGTTGCACTAAATTGTTGTAATAAACACCGACTCTGACTTAAGCAGCTAAACTTAGGAGACAAACCCAAAATACATTTGCAGCTTTATTCGAATAAGCCATGCGAGGGCTACGCGAATGCAACCGACAGCTAAAGTCTCAGATTATTGCGACGTTTTTTTAGCATTGACGGAACAACGCGATCAAAGAGCGCTTAATCAATTATTGATCAAAACCTGTTTAGAGCTGTTTCCGCTGCATCATTTCTGGCTGTATAACTACGCAAACTTCGATCAAACGACCGAAAAGCTTATAGCCAGTAGCGAAAGCTCCAATGAGCTTGCACCATCACTCACGATCCCTGAACACATTCAGCATATTGAGCCGCACCAGCCTACACGTTATATCCGTGATGAATGTTATAGATATTACAGTTTTAAAATCCTGCACTCTCAAAATGGCCTCCTTATAACCAATATAGAAGACACCACTGACTTGATGCATGACGTGATCACTAAGTTAGTCTCTGTATACGCAAACCAGCGTTTTTTTATGTTCTCTGCTATGAACGATGCCCTGACTGGCCTATATAACCGTCAGGCCTTTGACCAGCAGATGGAAACTATTCTTTTAAAGCAGCAATCTCAGCGACGTAAAAACGATAAATCAGCAGAACCCCATTGTTTTGCCCTCTTGGATATCGACCACTTTAAACAGGTTAACGACAACTTTGGTCACCTATTTGGTGATGAGGTTTTATTAGTTCTTTCCCAGCAGATGCAAAGTGCCTTTCGGGATGAAGATTTGATGTTTCGCTACGGCGGAGAAGAATTTGCGTTGGTACTAAAAGATATCTCATTAGAGTCTGCATTGAAGGTACTTGAACGATTCCGTACACAAATTGCCCAAACCATTTTTCCACAGATAGGCCAAGTGACATTGAGTATTGGGATTACAGAGATCACAGAGGGTCTGTCGCTTCCTACCTTAATCGATCATGCCGATCAGGCGCTCTACTTTGCTAAAGAGCATGGACGAAATCAGGTTCACAGTTATGAAACGCTTCTAAGCAGTGGATACATCACCCCTCCTAGCGAGCATGAGGGCGATATAGAACTGTTTTAGTCGTGCCATTAATTAGATATAACTTAATGCTAAGTCCACTGTCGTTTTATTCATTTCATTTATACCTACTTAAGTAGTATATTCGCCGCCTTATTCGAACAGCTGGTCAGATCCCAGTCGTTTGTCTTCTCCAATATTGAAACCATTACCCATGGTCTCTAATAGGATAAAGTTAATGAATAACTCTTCCCCTCTTGCGTTACTGCCATTAGGGCTGTTTTTAACTCTGTTTATCGGCAGCGGAATTTACTATCAAGCTCAAGGAACAGAGTTCGCCTTCTATCAAATATCAGCACCCGTCGCGATTATTCCAGCGGTGGTCCTTTCAATTCTTTTAACTCAAGGCACACTCAACGAGCGCCTCGAAATCTTTATCAAAGGCATTGGTGATCAGACAATTATCACCATGGTTATTGTCTTCCTTTTGGCAGGTGCTTTTGCTTCTGTTGTGAAGGCAATTGGTGGCGTTGATGCAACAGTAAATCTTGGCCTTAACTATATACCCGAGTGGTTATTGCTCCCTGGTATCTTTGCGATTGCAGCGTTTATTGCCACCTCGATGGGCACATCCATGGGCACCATTGCGGCGGTAGCCCCAGTTGCTGTGGGCATTACTGAAGCGAGTGATCTACCTCTACTACTCACTGTAGGCGCTGTTGTTGGCGGTGCTATGTTTGGCGATAACCTATCGATTATTTCGGATACAACTATCGCAGCCACTCGAACTCAAGGCTGTGAGATGAAGGATAAGTTCCGCCTTAATCTTCTTATCGCACTCCCAGCAGCTATGGTAACTATGGTCGTTCTCGCGCTTCAAAGCAGCACTGCAGGTGTATCTGAACAAAGTTATGAGCTGATTAAAGTTGCGCCATACCTAACAGTACTGATTCTCGCTATTGCAGGCCTGAACGTCATGTTAGTGCTATTGGTGGGCATTGTCTTAGCGGGTGCTGTTGGCTTTATAACCGCGCCTGATTACAGCATTGCTATGCTATCAAAGCAGATCTATGACGGTTATACCGGCATGCAGGAGATAATGATTCTATCTATGTTGATTGGCGGTCTTGGTGCGCTGATTAAACATCAAGGTGGATTAAACTTTATAGCCTCAGTGATTGAAAAACTAACAGGAAAAAGTGGCGGCAAAAAGGCTGGAGAATTCAGTATCGCAGCTAGCGTAGCAGCAACTAACCTATGTACGGCCAACAATACGGTATCTATCGTTATTGCTGGCTCATTGGCGAAAGATATCGCGCAACGCTACGGCGTTAATGCTAAACGCTCTGCCAGCCTGATGGATATTGTCTCTTGTGTGGTACAAGGCATCATCCCTTGGGGCGCCCAGATACTGCTAGCCTCCTCTATCGCGAAAGTATCACCGCTAGAATTAGTCACCTCAATTCAATACTGCTGGTTCTTAGGCTTAGCTGCGATTATTTCTATCTTAATTTCACGCCCGGGTTATAAATAACCTAAGTATTACATAAGTACTCGCAATAAAAAGGGAGCTTGATGCTCCCTTTCTTTGTTTCTCTTGCCAAGCTATTAACCTTGCGACTGCCTTTCCCAGCGTAAGCGCATTTTCTCTAACACACGCGCTACCGCGGCAAAACCAAAGCTCGCGGTCACACAGGTCGACGCACCAAAACCACCGGCACAATCGAGTCGGGTATTACCATCGGTAATACTCTTTTGCGCACAGACCGAACCATCAGGTTGCGGATACACCAACTGCTCAGTGGAATAAACACAATCGACAGAGAATCGTCTACCACTTTTACTGAATCGATAGTGTCTACGTAGGAAAGAGCGCACTTTAGCAGCAAGCGGATCGTGGTTGGTTTTGGCTAAATCACAGATATCAATCTTGGTAGGATCAGTCTGACCACCAGCACCACCCACGGTGATAATAGGAATCTTGCGATAGCTGCAATGGGCGATCAGCGCGGCTTTTTCTTTAACGCTATCAATCGCATCAATCACATAGTCAAACTCGTTGGTAATCAGCTCTGGAATGTTCTCTCGTGTAATAAAATCTTCGATCTCATTAACTTCACATTCTGGGTTGATCAGCTTGATTCGCTCGGCCATAGCTTCGGTTTTAGAGCGACCCACATTCCCGTCTACAGCATGAATCTGACGGTTTGTGTTAGTAATGCAGATATCATCCAGATCAATCAGTGTGATCTTACCAATTGCCGTCCGGGCTAAAGCTTCAGCCACCCAAGAGCCAACGCCACCAATACCAATCACACAGATATGCGATTGGCGGAACATATCAACCACGTCCGTACCATATAGACGGCGAGTTCCACCAAAACGATTTTCAAAACCAGATGACAACGTAACCTACCTCTATCGCTTTAAAACGAAATTAAAATTCGTCTTCAGTAATTTCGGTCAAAATCACATGACCGCATTTAACACATTTACCTTCGATAAATATGATGTCGTTGAGTTCGTATTCCTCAGGCTCAACCATACCAAGATTCACTTCTTGGCAGTTGTCGCACCATGTTTGCTCTAGAAAGGCCTTTTTCTCATCTGCATCGCGTGATTCAAAGTCACGTTCTATACGTTCACCTTCGCTCATTTTTGTGCCTTATCTTTTTTCAGGTAATTTCGGCCAAGAAAGACTTTCTGGCCAATCAAAGTGTTCTTTAATGATATCCAAAGCCTCTTGATCAAATTGATCGCCCTGCTCTGGATAGCTCTTGTAAGTATACCGCTCACCACCATAACTAAATGCTAAAGAATATGCGTGCAGATAGGTACGGTCTGATAACTCACCACCGTAGGTATTATCCCCCAAAATTGGCGCGCCTTCACTTTTAAGCGCCACCCTAATTTGGTGGGTTTTGCCTGTGGTTGGTTTGAGTAAAAACAGCCTAAAGCCTGGCTTAAGAGAGCAGCTAAAAAACTGGGTCACAGCAGGGTTTTGACGGCTTTTTACAAGTTTCCAACCACCGCGTCTCGCTTTCTCCATATCCCCCATAATAAGTCCTTGCTTACGCTTTGGCTTATTAGCAGAGATAGCTAGGTAGTATTTCGAAACTTCACGGTTTTTAAACTGATCAGCGAGTGTTTTGGCAGCTTCGGTACTCTTAGCGAATACCATAAGGCCTGATGTAATTTTATCTAAACGGTGCACCAGAAAGATCTGCTCTAAATCTAGCTGTTGCTGCAACATCATGGTAAATCCTGCTTCCTCTTGATCTTTATGCACACTGATTCCTGCAGGTTTAACCACCACAACAAAATCACTGGTTTGATCAATTATTTGAAACACAGAATTTCCCGCCAAAAAGTCGCGATCATGCGGGAGTTAAGGAGATATTTCAAGGGGCGAAAAAGAACATTCCGCCCCAGAGGCGATAATCTATTTTGGCTTATAGCTTATCAATTTGTTTAAGCAGTTTATTCACTTTATCCGTATAGATATGAAAAACTAAGCTGCGTTCAGAATCTGGTTCTTTGAAATAACGCACTTCTAGGCAAGCTACGTTCTCTTCTACAAACTTAGCAGCAGTGAAACGCTGATCAGATTTTTTGATGTTAAGAAATTTTACGCCATCCGATACCAATATCAGGCGCTTGCCTGAAACAGCGATAAATCCTTTATACCACTCACGCCCTAAAACCTTACCTTTCTCATTTAGATGGGTAACTGTATAGCGAACATTGTTAGCTTTGACTTTAATCTCTTCTTTTTCAAGCTTAGCGAGTAATTTGTCTGTCAGATGCTTGCTACCCATGATGACCTCCTAGCCATAATGACCTGCGAATGAGTACCTAAATTGGATACCTCTATTTTCGCATTACGCACCTGCAAAAATGATGACGAATATATGAAGAGTTCGTTTAAGAGCTGGTTAATTACAGCCCTGTAACCTCTTTAACGAAAGGAATTGTGATTTTGCGCTGAGCGCTCAGAGATGCACGATCCAATGTATCTAACAAACAGGCTAAATCGTTCATATTGCGGCTGGCATGATGAAGTAAGAAGCGTGCGACTTCATCTGAAAACTGTAACCCACGGGCACTTGCTTTCGTCTTAATCGCTTTTAGTTTCACTTCATCATTAAGAGCTTGCACCTGGAATACCATACCCCAACTTAGTCGAGATGCTAAATCAGGTAGGTTGATACCAAGATGGCGTGGCGCAGCTGTCGAAGCGATGATAAGTGTATTTCCCTGCTCGCGGATGCGGTTAAAGAAGTGGAAAAGAGCCTCTTCCCAAGCTTTATTACCAGCAACCGACTCTATGCCATCGATACAAACTAGATCGAGATATTCCATCCCTTCTAAAATGCCACCACCCATCTGTTTTAATTCATCCAGAGGGAGATAAGCCGCACTGCGCCCTATAGGATCGGCTTCATGACATACAGCTTGGAGCAGATGAGTACAACCAACACCTTCACTACCCCAAATGTAAGTAAACTGCTCACCATTACCACTTGCGGCCGCTTTTAAACTCGCGCAAACCAGCTCATTGCCTTGAGCGTAATAATTCTCAAAACGAGCATCATCTCGGAGACTAACCGATAGAGGTATTTGGAATGGTTGTTTACTGGTCATTAACTACTGGTTCGACTTGTTCTAACGCTTTATCTTCATCTGAGCCGTACAACGTACTGCCTTTATAACCTTCATGCAGGTGACGTAATAGCACCATAATAACAGCTGCAACTGGCAGAGCTAAAAGAACCCCAACAAATCCGAACAGCTGTCCGCCCGCCATGATAGCAAAAATTACCGCAACAGGGTGTAATCCAATACGGTCACCTACTAATAATGGCGTAAGTAACATCCCTTCAAGCATCTGACCAATGATAAAGACTACGCCAACGTAGCCTAAAACCATTGGATCTTGGAATTGCATAAATGCAGCAACACCTGCCACTGCAATACCGATGATGAATCCCATGTAAGGAACAATACTAGCAAGGCCCGCGATCATACCAACCAATAGCGCTAGATCAAGCCCTACGATCCATAAACCTACTGCATAAACAATTCCCAATGCGACCATGACTAAAAGCTGGCCTTTCATAAATGCGCCAAGTACCTCATCACACTCACTGGCCCACAAAGAAACTTTAGGCTCTACATTGCGTGGTAACAGGCGTTTAACCTTGGCAATCATTACATCCCAGTCGCGTAACAAATAGAATGTAACCACGGGAATCAATACTAAATTAGCCACCCACGCCACAATCGCCAAACCAGATCGCGTAATGCCACCTAACAACTGGCTCATAATATCGCCAGTTTTTTGCAAATCACCAATCAAAACATCTTTAACATTGGCAAAGCCAAACGCAGTTGGCTCCAAACTGAATGTTGCTAATATCCAAGGGAAAATCTGTTCTTCAAATAGCTGTATCGCCTGCGGTATACGAGCTAGCAATGTCTGTATTTGATGCCCTAGTTGCGGAAGTAATAACAGGAACATCATCGCCACTAAAGCCGTCATACCGATAAACACAATAATGACAGAGCCTGTACGGGACATACCTAAATCTTCCAATCGATCGGCAATAGGATCAGACAAATAAGCAAACAATGCCCCAACCAAAAACGGTGAAAGAATTGGAGAAAGTAGATACACCAAACCGCCCAATACGACGGCAAGTATTAAGAAAAACCAACGTTGTGATTCAGTCATTTTTTGTTCCTGCTATCCTTGCCAGCGGTAGATCATCACCGCAGAACCATCTTGATTTCGAAGACTATCGAGCGCCTGCAATTGCGGCTCTAGGGCGATAGCTTGGCGCAATTGCTCTTCACTGCCATCTAACTCAAGTCTTACTGTAATTTGATTGCCTATTGCTTGTTCAATTTTTACCTGACTAACAACAGATAACCCTTTGAGAAAATCGATCAGTCTGACGTAATCAGACAAGTTAGAAATATTCTCAACTTTAACAGCGATGCCAGTCTGGAAATAACTGAGCTTATAACTCACGACCGGCTTAAAAAGGTTATCCGCAACTCGGTTTATCAAGGCTTGAGCTACCTGATCGATATTGCCAGATTCCGCTAACGGTTGGTTGTCGCCGCCATTTATAAATAACCCCGCGACGGATACTCCTTCTGGCGTAACCTTTGAAAGGCGACCTGCAATAATGGCATCAGGATTATAACGCGCTGAGGCTTGAGTAATTGATTGATCCTGCAACACCCAAAGATCCGCAGTGGTAAGCGCCACTTGGTCAGTTAGATCGAATAAAGGAAACTGCAGCGGCAATCCACGGGAGTTTGCAGCTAACTGCAGGGCTTTATAAAAAGGATCACTGGAAGACAGATAGTCTTGCTCGCCAGATAGGTCCGAAGCGAACCAAAGCAAAACGGTAGGTCTCTGCCCGCCTAAGGGTTTAAAGCCTGTACGGGTAACTAAACCGTCAATAACCGACGGGTGGAAATCTAAAACTAAATATTCCCCATCTTCTTTAGCGATATAACTAAACTGCTTTAACGTTCTGGCTGGCACTTTAAGCTGGGATTGGATTTGAGAATCTTCGGCAATACTGGAATTGCCAGACACTTTAACTAGCACTTTCGCCAGCCCAGAACTCATTTGAAGGTCACTAGGTGAAGACCTTTGTTCATCAACAGGCAAAGTCACCTGATAAAGATCAGTTACTGTCCCTGCAAAAACAAATTGAGACACTGCCAGCAGAAGCACAGCTATAAAGCTTCGCATCAAGTCCATTAAACCGCCTGCAATAATTCTATAAATATCAACTAACTTTACCATCCCATATAATTATTTCATATTCGTTGCTCAGATGAGTGTATTCAAGCGTGATAAAACGGTAGAATATGCGGCAATATTTTTCTTCCTCTTTCCTTGTACATGAAAGGTTAACTGATCCATGTCTACTGGTTCTGATAACAGCTCTCTGAGCTATAAAGACGCTGGCGTTGATATCGACGCTGGTAACGCCCTAGTTGATCGCATTAAAGGCGTTGCTAAAAGCACAACTCGCCCTGAAGTTATGGGCGGCCTAGGTGGTTTCGGCGCTCTATGCCGTATCCCTGAAGGCTACCGTAAGCCTGTACTTGTTTCAGGTACTGACGGTGTAGGTACAAAATTACGCCTAGCTATGGATCTAGGAAAGCACGACACCATCGGTATCGACCTAGTTGCGATGTGTGTTAACGATCTAATCGTTGCTGGCGCAGAACCTCTACTTTTCTTGGATTACTACGCGACAGGTAAACTTAACGTTGATACTGCTGCAGATGTGGTAAAAGGTATTGGCGAAGGTTGCTCTCTGGCAGGTGCTGCACTTGTTGGTGGTGAAACAGCTGAAATGCCAGGCATGTACGAAGGCGAAGATTACGATCTAGCTGGTTTCTGTACGGGTGTTGTAGAAGAAGATGAGATCATCGACGGCACTAACGTAAAAGTTGGTGACACGCTGATTGGCCTAGCTTCTTCAGGCCCACACTCAAACGGTTACTCTCTAATTCGTAAGATTCTAGAAGTAAGCGGTACAGAGTTGACTGCAGATCTTGATGGCAAACCTCTAGCGGATGCTTTGATGGCGCCAACACGCATCTACGTTAAGTCACTTCTAAAACTAATCAAAGAGTCTCAAGTTAACGCGCTATCCCACATTACGGGCGGCGGTCTACTTGAAAACATCCCACGTGTTCTTCCTGAGAACGCTAAAGCTGTTATCGATGTTAACTCTTGGACTATGCCAGCAGTATTCAACTGGCTGCAGGAGCAAGGTAACGTTGATGCAACTGAGATGTACCGCACATTCAACTGCGGTGTTGGTATGGTTATCTGCGTACCTGCTGACAAGCAAGAAGAAGCTCTTCAGCTGCTAAACGAAGCTGGTGAAGACGCTTGGGTTATCGGTTCGATTGCTGCTGCGCAAGCAGGTGAAGAGCAAGTTGAACTAGCTGGTCTGGAGGCGTAATTCGCCCAATGACTAAACGAATCGTTGTCCTGATATCAGGAAGTGGTTCCAACCTCCAAGCTATAATGGATTCAATCGATGCAGGCCAAATTGATGGCCGCATCGAAGCCGTCCTCAGCAACAAAGCTGAGGCTTATGGCTTGGAGCGTGCCCGCAACTCCAATATCCCTACCCTGGTTTTAAAACATACCGACTTTGATAGCCGGGAAAGTTTTGACCAAGCGATGATCAAACAGATTGATACTTACCAGCCTGACCTGATTGTTCTTGCAGGGTTTATGCGTATCCTTACTGCCGAATTTGTTCGGCACTACAACGGCAGAATGTTTAACATTCACCCGTCTCTACTCCCTAAATACAAAGGCCTTCACACCCATCAGCGCGCAATTGATGCCGGTGATAAAGAACACGGCTGTACCGTGCACTTTGTATCTGAAGAGCTAGATGGTGGCCCTCTGGCCATTCAGGGTAAAGTAAGCATAGATCCGGAAGATACAAGTGAGAGCCTGCAACAGAAAGTCCATAAAGTGGAACACATTATCTACCCTCAAGCGGTAGGTCTGTTTTGTTCCGACAGACTGATCTGGTCTGACACGGGTGTTACTTTAGACGGTAAAGCCGCACCTACTCAGGGCTTTCAGCACGATCAAATTTAATGAGGTAACCAGTATGCTCAGAGCAAATAAGACGTTAATTAATTCCCTTTTCGCGTCCGCACTTCTCTGGGCAACTCCTCTAGTTGCAGATACCGCAACGTCTTTTACTCCTTTTACCGCTAGTTACGAGATCGACTGGGATGGTAGCATTTCTCTCAGCGGTAGCACGATACGTCAACTGCAAAAGTCCGAATCTGGGGAATGGCTGTTTGAATCAAAAGCCTCCGCGATGTTTGCTAGCATCTACGAATCCAGTAAATTCACGCTAGAAAACACAAAGCTGAAGCCGCTCAACTATACATTCAAACGCAGCGTACTTGGTAAAAAACGCAAGGCAGAAGTCCATTTTGATTGGCAAAACCAACTAGTAACAAACAAGGTCGAAAATAAGCCTTGGAAAATGCCGATTACAGAAGGCGTACAGGATAAAATCAGCTATCAATTGCTGTTACAACAAGCTGTCGCTAAAGGTGATCAAGAGTTTAAATACTCAGTAGCTGATGGCGGGAAGCTAAAGGAATATAACTTCATCGTCGATGGCAAAGAGAGCATTAAGGCTCCTATTGGCGAGTACGAAGCAATTCGAGTAAAACGCGTGCGTAAAGAAGGCAGCACACGACAGACTTTCATCTGGTTTGCACCTGAACTAAACCACCAGATTATCAAGCTGCACCAGATCGAAAAGAAAGATAAAGCGTATACCCTTCTTCTGAAAGAGCTAAAAAAATAAGAGCCAAGCCTCTCGGCTTAGCTCTTATAATAACAACTCAATTAGCCTATCTCAGGAATCCAGCTTGCTGGCATTGCGCTAAATCCATTAAACAAATCACTCTCCTGCCCTTCATCCAACAAATCCGCGAGCAGGATACGGGAATCATCGATAAATAATACAGCTGTTTGCGCCCGCTGCCCCGTATGAATATCTTGGTAGGGCTCTGAGAAGACCAAACGACTTTTCGTATCAGCAGCCCCTAGAAGCTCAAAGAAATAAGGCCTCCAACTCCAGTTAAATCCTCTATGCTTTTCATTAAGGATCCAGCCTTTATCGCTGTTCTCATAGTTTGGAGAGATCTGATTACCTAAACGATCACAAATATAGAAACGCATTAGATGCTCAGTCGCAACGAAATGCTGCAGATCCTCATCACTAGTTGCGGCTTTTAAAACCTCTCTTAGAGAGAGTAACTCTGCTTTTACCTTTTCGGCGCGCCAGTGACTACGAGATGTAGCATTAATGGCCATATCACGATAGTGGCTTAAAAGGTTCTTAACCTGCTTAGCAGTGGATTCAGGCGCCAACATTTCTGCTCTAGCCTCAGAGAATAGGAAACCCTGCACATAAACCGCATTACAGCTCAGCGCTAGATAATACTCTTCGTCAGACTCTACGCCTTCACACAGTACCTTACTGCCCAATTTAGACGCAAGCTCTCCTAACATCTGCACCATCGAAGAACGACGACTATCATTCGCTCCCTTTTTTAGCAGCGTCATATCTAACTTAATGATGTCTGGCTTTAGCAATGCAATTCGATCTAGCTGTGAAAACCCTGTACCGAAGTCATCGATTGCAATACAGAAGCCCTCTTCTCGATATCGCTCAACTAGCTTTTGGATTACATCCAAGTCGCCATCAAGCTCAGTTATCTCTATAACAACTTTGGATGGATCAACTGCGAGTTGCTTAATCATTTCTAAGGTAGGAATATTATCCATAGACTCAAGATATTGCAGCCACTCAGGGGATATATTGATACTAATAAAAGTATCTTCAGGCAGCGCTTGGATCTGCTGTAACGCCTGAAGCCTTACATCTCGATCAAGCTCAATACGCTCTTTAACAGAGAGGTCCTTATCTGAAAAAATTCTACCCGCAGAAACCGTATCACCGTTCTCATCTTTCATCCTTGCCAGTGCTTCGTACCCAGCTATGCGACCAGTTGCGGTTTCAACGATAGGTTGGAAGTATGGAAAAAGCTTAAGACTCATAATGAACTACTCTGTAAGATTTTGTGGTACTCAAAGGCATTTATACACATCACTAATACCTAAAACTAAATACACGTTTTCCTATCAAAACTGGACTAAAAATAATCAACACTGCCAGCAAGATAGAAAACCTTATACTACAGCCAAGAGTATTTTTTTCACCTCAAATTCTATAGGTACAGACAGATACCACCAATTAGGTGCAGCTCGCACTAAAATAGAACGTCACGGCAAAAAGAGATCAAATACTTCCCAGCCTTTATAGCTTTATAAGCGACAGATGCTATTAATCTGTCGCCCTCGCATAGAAAAGCAATAAATAGACCAGAAGACGAAGTTTAGAGAGAGTCTAATGGGGTAGGCTCACCTAACAGGAAACCCTGAAGAAAATCGACACCGATTTCACGTGCACATTGCTCTACTTCACGATTATGAACAAACTCTGCGACTGTTTTTACATTCAAACGCCTCGCAAAATCCACAACCGTTTCAGCTACAAGGCGCGCGTTGTCATCCTTATCGATGTAACGAATCAAAGAGCCATCAATCTTTATATAATCAATATCAAGCTTTAGAAGGTATTCGAAATTGGAATAACCCGTGCCAAAGTCATCAATCGCTAAACTACAACCCATTGCTTTAACTTGATCAAAGAATTGAATAATTAGCTCGGAATCCTCAATTCCTTCACTTTCGACCAATTCAAACACAAGACGACTCCCAACCCCATAACGTTTGATCGTTCTGATTATGTAGTTCGATGTGTTTGGATTTAAAATATCGGAAGCCGTGATATTGATAGAAAAGCAATCATTACGCTCAGAAAAAAACTCACAAGCTTTAGAAAAAACAATCCGGGTCAAATCACCATATAGCCGACCATGCTTAGCTGCCTGCAGGAATAGATAAGGAGATATGTAGTTCTCGCCTTCTCTTAACCTCATTAGACATTCATAGCGGTTAATCTCAGTAGAATTTACATCTAATATAGGTTGAGCAAATACCTCAATTCTTTCCTCATGAATAGCTTCACGAATTCTTTTAAGCCAAGTGATATTGTTATCAATTTGGCGCTTTAAAGGTGAATAGATATCGTAGATTTGTACAGACAAGTGCTGCTCTTTGGCACTATGAAGGGCTATATCCGCGTGCAATAGTAGATCTTTAGCACAACCACTAGAAGCACCAATCGTTACTGCCAAAGCGAACTCAATTCCGATTATCGTGATAACTTTTTCAGAGACACGCGCGACGATAAAGTCGCACAAAGTATCAAAGCCAATATCACGCACATGATCTTTGCAGAAAATCGCAAACTCGTCGCCAGAAAGACGATAGAGGTTTAGGTCGTATTGCTTAGCAACCTCTGAAAGCAATAGGGCCATATCTCGTAGCAACTGGTCACCCACCGCAAAGCCATAGTATTCATTAACCAGCTTAAAATCGTTAATGTTGAGTATGGCTAAAGAACCTGATTCTACAGACCCCAAATCCTCTAAAAGACTCTGCCTATTTGGTAAACCTGTGAGCTGGTCAGTAATCTGACGTCTGATTCGCTTCTCTTTCTCAATCAAAGATGTCACATCAAAACGAACTGATATGAATTCGATGATATTGCCCTCGGAATCCATAATGGGCGAGATAGCCGAATTCACATAATAATCCTGACCATTCTTCGCCCTATTTCTGAGAGTCCCTTTCCAAGTATTACCAGAAAGAATGGTCTCCCATAGGTCTTTAAATATATCTGGCCGAGTTTGCGGGTGACGGACGATCGCATGGGTAGAGCCAACTAACTCATCGGAGCTATAACCCGAAACTTTGCAAAAGTGATCATTAACGTAAGTAATAACACCATTAGGATCAGTCTTGGAAACGATGGCACTGCAATCAACAACACCCTTGTATTCTTCTAACAGCTGTTGCTTTGCACTAAGCTCTTCCTGTAGACCAGCTTCATGTGCTTTCTGTGCTGTGATATCAGTAATGTATCCCTCTATAGCAGCAAGGCTACCATTTTCAGTCACACCATGCCCTTGCTCCCATACCCAGAGAACAACACCGCACTTCTGCGTAATTTTGTATTCAACGCTGTAAGGCTTCCCTTCAACTAGAGCACGATCAACCACATCGCGATAATGAGCATGGCATTCTGAATCAATCAGCTGCTTAAAACTAATCTCACCATCCAACCATTCCTCAACGGAATAGCCTGTTAGTAGTTTGCAACCCGATGTAATTAACAATAAAGAACGATCGCCCTGAAGTGAGCGTCGATAAAAGGCACCGGGCATACGCTCGGCCAAGGCATTCATTGCAATCTTATTACTACTCAAAGATTATCGCCCTCAACCCATTAACCACTTATTTAATATGGTTATTATTAAAACGCATAATACTATGAAGAGTAAATAAAATTGTAGCAGCTAAATAGAAATACTCAGCTGCGAAGAGGATAGGACTATAAAGAATTTAATAAGAATGATAGAAGTGGCGCTAGCGATCAAAGCGCGTATAGGAATCTAATTCACGCTCTACTGGCACTTCCCATTTTTCAAGCAGCTTACGCGCTTTCTCGAACTTACCTTCAGCATCAGCTCTTAAATGGCCTAAGGAACCGGTCATCGAAGCTCGAACGCGGAGCATCTGGTATTTAAATAAAGGCGTTAATTTCCGTTCAATATATGTCCCACATATCTTATCTTGCTGCATAACCACAGAAGGATCTGAGGTTTCAAACAGCTTAGCCTCTAGCTTTAATAAGGCCTGTACACCTTGACAAAGTTCTAACTGCTCTTGCGTAGACATAGCAGCAAGCACATAAGAACCAGAGACAGGAGTAAAAGAAGCAATAGAGGTTGCTACTTTTCTTTCTGACCTTTTAACAGCTTGATCCACAATCACCTTACGATGAATAACAAACTGCCGTTGCATATCCTCGGTTTTTTGAATCAGAACTTTATTTTCTTTTTTGAGATCGAAATTCTCTTTGCTGAACGTTCTCATATCCTTAATCGATCCTAAGGCTTTATATTCAGCTAATTCTGAATACATCTTATAACCAAAGAAACCGGCACCACCGACAACTGCTAAACCAACAACTGAAGCAACACCTATAACGATAAGGTTTTTCATAAACGATCTGCACTTAAAAAAATATTATTTAACAATCACATTAAACTACTGATGTTTCAACACCTATTTATTCGGGCAATAAAAAAGGCAGCTTAAGCTGCCTTTTTTAGAGATGTTCTAGCTTACCAGCCAGTAACTTCTTTTAGTGCATCGCCGATCTGAGCAAGAGAACGTACAGTCTTAACGCCTGCATCTTCAAGTGCTGCGAATTTCTCATCAGCAGTACCTTTACCGCCAGAGATGATCGCACCAGCGTGACCCATACGCTTACCAGCAGGCGCAGTAACACCAGCAATGTAAGAAACAACAGGCTTAGTAACGTTTGCTTTGATGTAAGCAGCCGCTTCTTCTTCTGCAGTACCACCGATCTCACCGATCATTACAATCGCTTCAGTCTGTGGATCGTTCTGGAACATTTCCAGAATATCAATGAAGTTAGAACCAGGGATTGGATCACCACCGATACCTACACAAGTAGACTGACCGAAACCAGCATCAGTAGTCTGCTTAACAGCTTCATAAGTCAGAGTACCAGAACGGGAAACAATACCTACTTTACCTGGTAGGTGAATGTGACCTGGCATAATACCAATCTTACATTCGCCTGGAGTGATAACACCTGGGCAGTTAGGGCCGATTAGGCGTACACCTAGCTCGTCACACTTAACTTTACACTCTAGCATATCCATAACTGGGATGTGCTCAGTGATACAAACGATTAGCTTAACGCCACCGTTTGCAGCTTCTAGGATAGAATCTTTACAGAATGGAGCTGGAACGTAGATAACAGATGCATCTGCGCCAGTTGCTTCTACAGCTTCTGCAACAGTGTTGAATACAGGTAGACCTAGGTGAGTTGTACCACCTTTACCTGGAGTTACACCGCCAACCATTTGCGTACCGTACGCGATAGCTTGCTCAGAGTGGAAGGTACCTTGACCACCAGTGAAACCTTGGCAGATTACTTTGGTGTCTTTATTAATCAAAACGGACATTATTTACCCTCCGCTGCGTTTACTGCTTGCTGAGCTGCATCAGTCAAGCTAGTAGCTGCGATGATGTCTAGACCAGATTCAGCAAGAAGCTTAGAACCTAGATCAGCATTGTTACCTTCCAGACGTACAACAACTGGTACGTTTACACCTACTTCTTTAACTGCGCCGATGATACCTTCGGCAATTAGGTCACAACGCACGATACCGCCGAAGATGTTAACCAATACAGTCTTAACTTTTTCGTCAGCTAGGATCAGTTTGAACGCTTCAGTAACACGCTCTTTAGTCGCGCCGCCACCAACGTCAAGGAAGTTAGCTGGGAAACCACCGTGTAGAGCAACGATGTCCATAGTACCCATCGCAAGGCCTGCACCGTTAACCATGCAGCCGATAGTACCATCTAGAGCAACGTAGTTTAGATCCCACTCAGCAGCATGCGCTTCACGCTCATCTTCCTGAGATGGATCGTGCATAGCTTGAAGATCTTTGTGACGGTAAACAGCGTTGCCATCGATCGCTACTTTAGCGTCTAGGCAGTGCAAGTTACCTTCATCAGTAATAACTAGAGGGTTAATCTCTAGAAGAGCCAGATCTTTCTCTTGGAACATCTGAGCCAGACCCAAGAAGATTTTAACGAACTGCTTAATCTGGTCGCCTTCTAGGCCCAGTTTGAACGCAAGATCGCGACCCTGGTAAGGCTGAGCACCCGTTAGCGGATCAACTTCAGCTTTAAGAATCTTTTCTGGAGTTTCTTCTGCAACTGTCTCGATTTCAACACCACCTTCAGTAGATGCCATGAAAACGATACGGCGAGTAGAACGGTCTACAACAGCACCAAGATATAGCTCGTTTGCGATATCTGTGCAGTCTTCAACCAAAATTTTAGAAACAGGCTGACCATTTTCGTCAGTCTGGAATGTAACTAGGTTTTTGCCCAGCCAGTTAGCTGCGAACTCTTGCGCTTCTGCAGGAGAGTCAACCAACTTAACACCGCCAGCCTTACCACGGCCGCCAGCGTGAACCTGAGTTTTAACAACCCACTTATCACCACCAATTTTTTCAGCAGCTTCAGCCGCTGCTTCTGGAGTATCTACTGCGTATCCTTTGGATACCGGCAGACCATATTCGGCAAACAGCTGTTTACCCTGGTACTCATGAAGATTCATGCTCTAACCCGTTGTGTTATCACTATATGATTTTTTCTGTATCAGGGATCTAAATACGCCCCTGTAACAGCCCTGTTGGTTCTAGCAACAAGTTTTATATACGGCTTACTCCTTGTAAGAGTAAGCCGGATCTCTCTGTGCTAATTACTTAGCGTTTTTTACGATTCGCCATATGAATCGCGTGTCCATCAACTGCTAGTGCTGCTTCATGTACAGCCTCACTTACAGTCGGATGGGCAAATACTGTCATCTGAAGGTCTTCTGCACTTGAGCAGAATTCCATAGCGATAGCAGCTTGACCGATAAGCTCGGAAGCAATGCCACCCACCATGTGAACACCCAGAATACGATCAGTTTCTTCGCAAGCGATCATCTTAACGAAACCTTCGGTATCGTTAGCAGCCATTGCACGACCGGAAGCAGCAAATGGGAATTTACCCACTTTAACTTTAACGCCTTCAGCCTTAAGCTCTTGCTCAGTTTTACCAACCCAAGCTAGTTCAGGATGCGTGTAGATGATGTTTGGAATAACGTCATAGTTAAGCTGTGCATGGTGACCTGCAATGATGTCAGCAACCATGATGCCTTCTTCAGAAGCCTTATGCGCAAGCATAGGGCCACGAACGGAATCACCGATCGCATATACACCTGGAACACCAGTCTGACATTTCTCGTCTACGAAGATGAAACCACGCTCATCTAGAGAAACACCAGAGTCATCAGCAAGTAGACCTTGAGTCTGTGGCTTACGGCCTACAGCAACGATCAACTTATCAACAACCATTTCCTGCTCACCGTTGGCATCAGTGTATTTAACTTTCACTTCTTTGCCGTCGATGATTTCAGTGCCTGTGCAACGAGCACCAAGCTTGATGTCTAGCTTCTGTTTCTTGAACAGTTTTGCAGCTTCTTTAGCTACATCTTTATCTGCTAGCGCAAGGAAATCGTCCATTGCTTCAAGTACAGTAACTTCTGTACCTAAACGCGCCCAAACTGAGCCCATTTCCAAACCGATAACACCGGCACCGATAACACCCAAACGTTTAGGCGTTTCATCGATATCTAGTGCGCCCGCATTATCAAGGATCAAACCTTCAGTAAGCGGTGCAGGTGGGATTTCAACCGGTACAGAACCAGACGCTAGAATCACGTTCTCAGCATCGTAAGTAGTAGAAGAACCATCAGCTGCTGTCACTTCAACTTTCTTACCACCGTGCAATTTGCCCATACCCTGAAGCAAAGTTACACCGTTTGCTTTAAACAGACCCGCAATACCGCCAGTTAGGTTGCCTACGATCTTGTCTTTACGAGCAACCATCGCTTTAACATCCATAGTGACATCGCCACCCGTTTGGATGCCGTGCACGTCAGCATGCTGAGCATTGTGGAACTGGTGTGTAGATTCCAATAGAGCTTTTGAAGGAATACAACCTACGTTTAGGCATGTACCACCTAGAACTGCAGCTCCTTTATCATCAACCCACTTTTCAACACACGCAGTTTTCAGACCAAGCTGTGCTGCACGGATCGCAGCTACATAACCGCCAGGACCCGCACCTACAACAATAACGTCAAATTTATCAGACATGTTTTATCCTATCTTCACTCTGTTCTTATCAGGACTAACCTTAAACCTCTAGTAGCATACGTGCAGGATCTTCTAGAAGGTCCTTAATTGTCACTAGGAATTGTACAGCTTCCTTACCATCAATCATACGGTGATCGTATGACAGAGCGAGGTACATCATTGGCAGGATCTCAACTTGGCCGTTTACAGCCATTGGACGTTCCTGAATTTTATGCATACCCAGGATAGCAGTTTGTGGTGGGTTCAAGATTGGAGTAGACATCAAAGAACCGAATACACCACCGTTAGTGATTGTGAATGTACCGCCCTGCATGTCGTCCATACCAAGTTTGCCTTCACGACCACGCTTACCGAAATCAGCGATAGTAGACTCAACGTCCGCTAGGCTCATAACGTCAGTATCGCGTAGCACTGGTACCATCAAACCACGGTCAGTAGAAACAGCTACACCGATATCTTGGTAGCCATGGTAAACCATGTCATTACCGTCGATAGACGCGTTAACCGCTGGGAATTTCTTCAGTGCTTCAGTTGCAGCTTTAACGAAGAAAGACATGAAACCAAGACGAGTACCGTTGTGAGTTTTCTCGAACAGGTCTTTGTACTGCTTACGCAGTTCCATAACCGGCTTCATGTTTACTTCATTGTAAGTAGTAAGCATTGCAGCATTTTGCTGAGCTTCAACTAGACGCTTAGCAATTGTTGCACGTAGACGAGTCATTGGAACTCGTTTCTCTACACGCTCACCTGCTGGAACGTTAACTGGTGCTGCAGCTTGTGCTGGAGCAGCAGTTGCCGCAGGAGCAGGTGCTGCTGCAGGCGCTTGCGCACCGTTTTTGATGAAGTTCTGAACGTCTTCTTTAGTGATACCGCCATTTTTGCCAGTACCAGTAATTTGAGATGCATCTAGGCCGTTTTCGTCGATCAGCTTACGTGCAGCAGGGCCAACTTTGTCAGCATCACCTGCAGGTGCCGCAGCTTCTTCGGCAGCAGCTGGTGCAGCAGAACCTGCAGCACCCGCTTCAAACTTAGCGATCACTTCATCACTTAGAACTGTGTCGCCTTCGCCTTTTAGTACTTCAGCAATAACACCGTCTTCTGGTGCTACAACTTCTAGTACAACTTTATCAGTTTCGATATCAACAATAAGCTCGTCAGCTGAGCATGCTTCACCTGGCTGTTTGTGCCAAGTTGCGATTGTGCCGTCTGCTACAGATTCTGGGAACGTCGGCGCTTTGATTTCGATGGACATGTTTTTTCCTTTATCGTTATCACCGTCAGGCGATTAGTAATTGTGGTTAATCGCCTGATCAACCGTTAAGTGCATCATTAACTAGTTTTTCCTGCTGCTCAGCGTGTACAGAAATGTACCCTACTGCTGGAGCCGCAGATGCTGGACGGGCTACCCCTTCCAAATGTAACTTGCTGTCATGTTTTTGTAGAACGTGACGCATATGGTGCTGCATTGAGTACCATGCGCCTTGGTTCATTGGTTCTTCTTGACACCAAACTACAGATTCTAAGTTTGTATACTCAGAGATTGCTTCTGCCAATTGTGCTTCTGGGAATGGATATAACTGCTCGATACGAACAATAGCCACATCATCTTTTTCCAACTCAGCACGGCGGTTGTATAGGTCGTAGTAAACCTTACCACCACACAGAACAAGACGTTTCACTTTCTTAGGCTCTAACTGATCCACTTCACCAATAACTGGCTGGAATGAACCTTCCGCTAGATCTTCTAGAGTAGAAATCGCTTGCTTGTGACGCAACAAGCTCTTCGGAGACATTACAACTAGAGGTTTACGTAGCGGGCGTACAACCTGACGACGCAGCAAGTGGAAAATCTGTGCTGGCGTAGTTGGTGTAACAACCTGAATGTTGTGCTCTGCACACAACTGTAGATAACGCTCTAGACGTGCTGAAGAGTGCTCAGGGCCCTGACCTTCAAAGCCGTGAGGCAACAACATTGTCAGGCCACATAGACGCTGCCATTTATGCTCACCAGAGGTGATGAACTGGTCAATTACTACTTGCGCACCGTTGGCAAAATCACCGAACTGAGCTTCCCAAATAACTAGCGCATTTGGCATTGTAGTCGCATAACCGTACTCAAACGCAAGTACCGCTTCTTCCGAAAGGAAAGAGTCATGCAATGTTAGACGTGGCTGCTCATCAGAAAGATTATCTAGTGGCAAGTAAGTGTCAGCTGTCTTCTGATCATGTAGTACTGCATGGCGGTGAGAGAACGTACCACGCCCTACATCCTGACCCGTAATACGTACAGGGTGACCTTCAGCTAGGATTGACGCGTAAGCAAGAGACTCAGCCATACCCCAGTTCAATTCCATTGCGCCGTGAGCCATACGCTTACGGTCATCAATGATTTTTTGAACTTGGCGCTGAACAGAGAAACCTTCAGGCGTCTCACAAATTTTATTACCTAGCTCTTGTAGCAACTTAAGATCAACTTTGGTTTCTGGGCAGTCAAATGACCACTCATGACCTAGGTAAGGCTTCCAATCTACGAACAGCTCAGAGTTTGGCTCATGTACAAGTGACTTAACAACATGTTCACCATTCTCTAGCAGTTTACGGTACTCTTTCTCCATCGCCTTGCTTTCTTCAAGTGTAACAACACCTTCAGAAATCAACTGCTGAGCATAAAGTTCACGCGTAGTTTTCTGCTTTTTGATCTGCGCGTACATCAACGGCTGCGTACCAGATGGCTCATCAGCTTCGTTGTGACCGCGGCGACGGTAACAGAACAAGTCAATTACAACGTCTTTCTTAAATTCGTTACGGTAATCAACAGCCAATTGCGTAACAAAACGAACTGCTTCAGGGTCATCGCCATTTACGTGGAAGATAGGCGCCTGAATCATTTTCGCAACATCAGTAGAGTACTCAGTAGAACGTGAGTCTTCTTGCTTAGACGTTGTAAAACCAACTTGGTTGTTAACTACAATGTGGATTGTGCCGCCTGTTTTATATGCACGGGTCTGAGACATCTGGAATGTCTCCATTACTACACCCTGACCACAGAAAGCTTGGTCGCCGTGAATATTTACAGGAACAACAGAATCACCAATAGCATCTTCACGACGATCCTGACGCGCACGTACTGAACCTTCAACTACAGGTGCGGCAATTTCAAGGTGAGATGGGTTAAATGCCATAGCGATATGAACTTCACCGCCTTCAGTTTCTACGTTAGATGAGAAACCTTGGTGGTATTTAACATCACCGGATGTATCAAGAGTTTTCTTACCCTCGAATTCATCGAATAGCTCTGCTGGATTTTTACCAAAGATATTAACAAGCGTATTTAGACGACCACGGTGTGCCATACCAATTACAACTTCTTTCGCACCCTGCTTACCAGCACGCTGAATTAGCGTATTCAGGGATACGATCATTGACTCGCCGCCTTCCAAACCGAAGCGCTTAGCACCGGCATAACGAGAGCCCAAGTATTTCTCTAGACCTTCAGCAGCTGTTAGGCGCTCAAGAATCATCTTCTTCTTGTTAACTTCAGCTTCTGGATGGGAGCGAACAGGCTCTAAACGAGACTGAATCCAACGTTTTTCTTGTGTATCAACGATGTGCATGTACTCTGCACCAACCGTTGTACAATACGTTTTCTTCAGATCAGCAACGATATCACGCAGCGGAGCTTCTTCAGGACCGAAGAACAGAGAACCTAGCTGGAATACGGTATCGTAATCAGCTTCAGACAGCTCATGGAAACGTAGATCAAGATCCGGCACATCTTCACGTTGCATCAAACCTAATGGATCGATGTTGGCAACCTGATGACCACGTACACGGTAAGCGTTGATCATACGCAATACACGAACCTGCTTTTTCTCATGTTCGGAACTAACCGAACTTACAGCAGTTGGCGCAGCGCGTTTTTGGTTTTTAGATAGATAGAGAAAATGTTCTCTGATAGCAGAATGCGGCACATCCTGTGTCAGATTTTCGCCAACTTTAGGTAGTCGGTCGAATTCTTCTCGCCATTCCTGAGGAACCGCATTTGGATCCATCAGGTAAGTTTCGTACAGTTCTTCAACGTATGAAAGGTTGCCACCATAAAGGTGGGCATTCTTCCACATGAGATCCATGATGCTTTCTTGCATTCTTGATCACCCTGGCTCTGGGAGCTTTTTGATTCTATCGGGATCTTCCGATAGATATCGCTCCTCTTTGAGTTACCTTCAATCCCCCGATCAAACAGCTTTAACTGTCTCGGGATTCTTATATTAAAGCTTTTGGAAGCAAGCTTTAATCATTCTTTATGCGAATATGGTAATTTTTTTACAAAAAATTCTTTTTTCTTTTTCAAACACAAAAAAGCGGTGCCAATGGCACCGCTTTTTAGGGTAGATCAGGTTGCTTGCGCTAGCAGCATGTTGCGAATCTTGCCGATCGCCTTAGTAGGATTCAATCCTTTAGGGCAAACGTTAACGCAGTTCATGATGCCATGGCAGCGGAAGACACTGAATGGGTCATCCAAATCTGCCAGACGCTCACGAGTCGCCGTATCACGACTGTCTGCCAAGAAGCGGTACGCTTGAAGCAGACCAGAAGGACCGATGAACTTGTCTGGGTTCCACCAGAAAGACGGACAAGAAGTTGAGCAGCATGCACAAAGAATACACTCATACAGACCATCCAACTCAGCACGATCTTCCGGAGACTGCAGACGCTCGATCGCAGGCGGCGGAGTATCGTTGATCAAGAATGGCTTGATCTTCTCGTAAGCTTTGTAGAACTGAGTCATATCTACAACAAGGTCACGGATAACCGGTAGACCTGGTAGTGGACGCAGTACAAGCTTATCGTCTTTAACTACAGCAGATAACGGAGTAATACATGCAAGACCGTTAAGGCCATTCATGTTCATACCGTCTGAACCACATACACCTTCACGGCAAGAACGACGATACGCCATAGACGGATCTTTGTCCTTAAGAAGCTGAAGCAGATCCAACACCATGATGTCCTTACCACCAGGGATATCAATATGGATATCCTGCATGTAAGGAGCATCGTCAGTTTCAGGATTGTAGCGATATACACTAACCAACATGATAGAAGCTCCTTAGTAAGTACGAACTTTAGGTGGGAAGGCATCTACGGTTTTAGGTGCGAAGTTTACAGCACGCTTACCGATAGTTTTGTCTTCAGGGTAGTAAACAGAGTGGCACAACCAGTTCTCATCATCACGCTCAGTAAAGTCATTACGAGCATGCGCACCACGAGACTCTTTACGAACCTCAGCTGCGATAGCAGTTGCTTCAGCAACTTCGAACAAGTTTTCAAGCTCAAGCGCTTCGATACGTGCAGTGTTGAATGCCTGACTCTTATCTTCAAGATGCAGGTTATTGATCTTCTCGCGAATGCCTTTAAGCAATTCAAGACCTGTCTGCATGCTTTCGCCGTCACGGAATACACCGAAGTACAGCTGCATTGTGCTCTGTAGTTCTTTACGAACTTCAGAAACGCTTTCACCGCCAGTAGAGTTGTTTAAACGGTTTAGACGCTCCATTGCAGTTTCAATGTTAGCTTCAGTTGCATCTTTAACTTCGTAACCTTCACGCATCTGCTGTTCAATCTGCATACCAGCAGCACGACCAAATACAACAAGGTCAAGAAGTGAGTTACCACCTAGACGGTTAGCACCATGTACAGATACACATGCAACTTCACCACAAGCATATAGACCGTCAACGATAGAATCGTTACCGTCTTTATCTGGTGCGATAGCCTGACCACCGATGTTAGTTGCAACACCACCCATCTGGTAGTGACAAGTTGGAACAACTGGAATCGGCTTAACAACTGGGTCAGTTGCCGCGAACGTCTTAGACAGCTCACAGATACCAGGTAGGCGTGAATGAAGAACCTCTTCACCCAAGTGATCCATCTTCAAGTAAACGTGATCGCCATCTTCACCACAACCACGGCCCTCTAGGATCTCAAGGATCATAGAACGTGCCACAACGTCACGACCTGCAAGGTCTTTAGCGTTTGGCGCGTAACGCTCCATGAAGCGCTCGCCGTCTTTGTTGATTAGGTAACCACCTTCACCACGACAACCTTCAGTTACAAGTACACCTGCACCTGCAATACCGGTTGGGTGGAACTGCCACATCTCCATATCCTGCGCCGGAACACCTGCACGCAGAGACATACCCATACCGTCACCAGTATTGATAAGAGCGTTAGTAGTAGAAGAGTAGATACGGCCAGCACCGCCTGTTGCAAGAACAGTCGCTTTAGCCTTGATGTATACAGTCTCACCTGTTTCGATGCAGATAGCGATACAGCCAACAACTGCGCCATCGTCATTCTTAACTAGGTCTACTGCGTACCACTCATTAAGGAAGGTAGTACCTGCTTTCATGTTGCCCTGATATAGAGCGTGAAGCAGTGCGTGACCAGTACGGTCTGCCGCAGCACATGTACGCGCAGCCTGACCACCTTCACCAAAATTCTTAGACTGACCACCGAAAGGACGCTGGTAGATACGGCCTGTTTCAGTACGGGAGAACGGAAGACCCATATGGTCTAGTTCGAATACCGCCTGAGGACCTACAGAACACATGTATTCGATAGCGTCTTGGTCACCGATGTAATCAGAACCTTTAACGGTATCGTACATGTGCCAACGCCAGTCGTCGTTTGGATCAGCACTTGCGATCGCACAAGTAATACCGCCTTGAGCGGATACTGTGTGAGATCGAGTTGGGAATACTTTTGTTACACAAGCAGTGTTTAGACCGCTTTGTGCAAGCTGAAGTGCAGCACGCATGCCTGCACCACCGCCACCGACAACAATCGCGTCGAAAGTAAGCGTACGTAGTTTAGACATCTTTTAAACACCCCACAAAATCTGAATGCCCCACACAACGTAGATAAACGTCAGGAGACCACATGCAGATTGAAACACGAAACGCAAACCAGTTGGCTTAATATAGTCAGTAGAAACAGACCACATACCAATCCATACGTGTGCAGCAAAGGATAGTAGCGCTAGCATTGTAAAGATGCGCATTGCTGTTCCTTCGAACAAACCAACCCACATTTCGTAAGTTAGTTCTGCGCCAAATGCTAGATAACCAATCATAAAGATTGTGTATACAGCTAGGATTACCGCGCTTACACGCTGAATCATCCAGTCATATAGGCCACTACGGCCAAAGCTAGTAATACTAGTTACCATATCCATACTCCCGAAATGAGGATTGCTGCAACAGCTAGACCCAAGGTCACTTTCGCTGCCATTTGACCACTTTCAAGTTCTTCACAGTGGCCAAAATCCATTACCAGGTGTTTGATGCCCGCGAAGAAGTGGTATAGCAATGCTGATACGCTTCCCCACGCTATAAGCTTCGCGAAGAAGCCATTCTCAAACATATCAACAGCTTCATTGAAGCCCGCTTCTGATTCCAGAGACAAACCCAAAGCATACATTGCAAACACAGCACCAAAGAATAGCGCCACGCCTGTCACACGATGCAGGATGGATGTAATCGCCGGTAGCGGCATTTTGATAGTTTGAAGATCTAAATTTACAGGTCTTTTCTTATTCACGGCTCTTGTTCACACTTTTTACGGCCCCTTTGCAGGGCTCGGTTGCTCGGAAGTGTTGAAGATAAGTACCTCGCTCCTCAAGCATATCCATAATATATGAACTAATATAATAGGACATAAACTAGGGATAAACTTCGGGGCGAGAGTATAAGCATTTCACCTTGACAATACAACGCAAACACAGCGTAGTTCGCCTTTTGTCTAGGACTTTACGGCATATCAAAAGTCGTACAACCAAATGACTATTCAGCCTTAGTACCATTCCTGATAAAAATTCATCCGTTTTTGCTGCGATGCGGTAACTAACCCATTTAGTCGGATTGACAAACTTTTTTCAGTCTCTATATTGTGTGGGTCCAATTTATCGGGCCAAGACTCTTAGATCTGACTAATAAGAAAGTCAAAACAGAACTAAAACATAATGATAGGAGCCTTTTAATGGCTGATAAGAAAGCACGTTTAACAGTCGACGGTCTGGAAGAAGCTATTGAGCTTCCAGTGTATTCAGGCACTCTAGGTCCAGACGTAATTGATGTGCGCCCACTGACTGGCAAAGGCCTGTTCACGTACGATCCTGGTTTTGTTTCCACAGCTGCGTGTGACTCTAGCATCACTTTCATCGATGGCGGCAAAGGCGTGCTACTGCACGGCGGTTACCCAATCGACGAGCTAGCAGAAAAATCAGACTACATGGAAGTGTGCTACCTACTATTGAACGGCGAACTGCCTAGCGCAGAGCAAAAGGCTAAATTCGTAGATACCGTGAAGAACCACACTATGGTTCATGAGCAACTAAACCACTTCTATAACGGCTTCCGTCGTGACGCTCACCCAATGGCGATCATGTGCGGCGTGGTTGGTGCTCTTTCTTCGTTCTACCATGACTCTCTAGACATCGATAACGAACATCACCGTGAAGTTTGCGCATACCGCCTAATCGCGAAAATGCCTACTATCGCAGCGATGTGCTTCAAGTACTCAAACGGCCAGCCGTTTATGTACCCGCGTAACGATCTGAGCTATGCAGGCAATTTCCTGCAGATGATGTTCGGTACACCTTGCGAAGAGTACCAGGTTAACCCTGTACTTGAGAAAGCAATGGACCGCATCTTCGTACTTCACGCTGACCACGAACAGAACGCTTCTACTTCTACAGTACGTCTTGCGGGCTCTTCTGGCGCTAACCCATTCGCATGTATCGCTTCTGGTATCGCTGCACTTTGGGGCCCAGCTCACGGTGGTGCTAACGAAGCTGTACTAAACATGCTTGAAGAGATCGGCGATGAGTCACGCATTGATGAATTCGTTGCTAAAGCAAAAGATCCAAACGACCCATTCCGCCTAATGGGCTTCGGTCACCGCGTATATCGCAACTTCGACCCACGCGCACGCGTAATGAAGAAGTCTTGTGACGAAGTACTAGCTGAACTTGGTTTGGAAAATGATCCTCTTCTTAAGATCGCGAAACGCCTAGAAACAATCGCTATCGAAGACGAATATTTTGCTGCACGTAAACTATACCCGAACGTAGACTTCTACTCCGGCATCATCCTGAAAGCAATTGGTATCCCAACCAACATGTTTACCGTGATCTTTGCATTGTCTCGTACAATCGGCTGGATCTCCCACTGGAGCGAGTTCCACAGCAGCCCTAACAAAATTGGTCGTCCACGCCAGCTTTACACTGGTCCGACTCAGCGCTCATACCCTAAGTAAGACGCACCAATTACCAAAAAAGCCGCTTTATGCGGCTTTTTTATTATCTATATAACTCAATTTACCGAACCCCAAGCGACGCTAATCTAAACGTTTCCGCTAACTCATTCGCAACATTGATATCCCGCCTATAACGCAACGATGTATAAATCATTGGTAACTCAGGCAAACCAAGTCGCTCTCCTATCAATTCAACCCCTGGCAGAACGGCACTCCTCGGCCTAACAGTAACACCCAAACCACACTTAACTGCCGCCATAAGCCCTTGATAGCTTGATGAGGTATAAACCAGCCGCCATGGAATGCCTGATTGATCTAGAGATTCAATAGAAACCCGCCTAAACTGGCAAGCCTTGGAATATGACGCCATAGGTAACTCCCTATCCAACGACCAAGAAAAGCCCTCAGGACCAATCCACGCTAACGGCTCACCGCCTAAAACCTCCCCCCTGCCTGAGCTATTCAACGATAACGTGACAATAAGATCATAATCTCCCCGCTCGTACCCTAACTCCAATTCATCGCTATAACCCGTCTCTACAAACAGCCTTACCGCGGGATTCTTCCGAGCAAACCCAGCCAAGAGCTCAGGCAATACAGTTTCCGCAACACCTTGAGAGACACCCACCTTTATCTCCCCTAGCTCACCACTACTCGCCAAGCTCGCGATTGCATCATCCTGCAGCGCCAGCATTTTCCTTGCGTAACCAACCAACATCTCCCCTTCATTCGTCAGTAGCCGCTTACGGCCGTTAGGGCGAAACAGAACAACACCCAACTCCAGCTCTAGTTTTTTAATCTGCTGACTTACTGTGGATTGCGTCTTATGCAGAGACTCTGCCGCTCGAATAAAACCATCCCTTTCAACTACCGCAAGGAAAGTTCTCAACAGTTCAGTGCTTATATTAGGCTGCGCCATGCCCACCTCTGATTAATCGTATTTACTGATCAATATAAACGATATTAATCGTTATTAATAATATAAATGAGCGCGTAAGCTGGATTTAAACAGACAAGGAGAGCGTTATGCCTTACATATCAATACATGTATCCAGCGACTTAACCCAATTACAGATCAAAAACCTAGTCGAAGGTACAACAAATATCATGGCTAAAATTCTTCATAAAAAAGCAGAATTGACCGCCGTAAGTATTACAAAAATAGATAAAGAGCATTGGTTTATCGGCAATAAATTAGCCACTAATTCGGTATCTGCCTATGTGAATGCCAAAATCAGCAAAGGCACCAATACCGACAAGGAAAAGTCCGATGCACTCAGAGCATTCAATCAACTTTTGGATAACGAAATCGGGCCTCTAACACCTACCAGTTACGTAATTTTAGATGAAGTACCCGCAACAGACTGGGGCTACGACGGCTTAAGTCAGCAAGCACGAATGCTAAAAAGAACCGAATCAGGAGTAATAGATATGCAGTACTACACAGAGAAAGGAAAAAAAGAACGTTCTGATTTTATTTTTTCTAGGCTACAAAAATTCAGGCAAGCGATATTTAACTAATCACACCAACAAAAAAGCCGGGCAATGCCCGGCTTTTTCAATAGATCTAAAGCGACAGATTAGTTATCACTAGTAGATTCAATCTTATGGATAGATAGGTCAGCACCGTTATACTCTTCCTCTTGAGTCAAACGCAGACCAGAAACTGCACGCACACCACCGTAAACAATTACACCACCAATGACTGCCACGGCAATACCCGCTAGCGAACCGATTAATTGTGACATAAGGCTAACACCACCTAGACCGCCAAGCGCTTCAGTACCGAAAATACCGCAAGCAATAGCACCCCAAACACCACAAACACCATGTAGCGGCCATACACCCAACACATCATCGATCTTCCATTTGTTCTGCTGAATTGTGAACAAGAAGACAAAAATTGCACCGGCAACAGCACCTACAACCAAAGAACCCATAGGGTGCATTACGTCAGAACCAGCACATACAGCAACCAAACCAGCCAAAGGACCATTATGGATAAAGCCAGGGTCATTTTTACCAAAAATCAGCGCAGTAATAATACCGCCAACCATCGCCATTAGCGTATTAACGGCCACTAAACCAGAGATACCATCCATAGTCTGAGCAGACATTACGTTAAAGCCGAACCAACCAATACATAGAATCCAAGCACCTAACGCCAAGAAAGGAATATTAGATGGCGGGAAAGCAACAAGACGACCACCTTTATAGCGACCATTTCGAATACCCAGCATGATCACAGCAACTAGCGCCAACCAGCCACCGACACCGTGCACTACAACAGAACCTGCAAAATCATGGAATGCAGCACCAAAATTAGCTTCTAACCAATCCTGAAAACCAAAGTTACCATTCCAGATAATGCCTTCGAAGAACGGATATACAAACGCCACAATAAGAGATGAGGCAATCAAGAACGGCCAGAACTTAGCACGCTCAGCAATACCACCCGATACGATCGCAGGAATTGCAGCCGCAAACGTCATTAAGAAGAAGAACTTAACTAGCTCATAACCGTTATTTGCAGCCAATTCAGCAGCAGGAGAGAAGAAAGTGACGCCGTAAGCAACCCAATAACCTACAAAGAAGTAAGCCATGGCAGAAAAACCAAAATCGGTCAGAATTTTAACTAACGCATTCACTTGGTTTTTGTGGCGAACCGTACCAACTTCAAGAAAAGCAAAGCCGGCATGCATGGCAAAGACCATGATCGCCCCCATCAGAATGAATAGAGTATTAGAACTCTGAATAAGCGTCTCAACTGCGCTGTTGACGTTTTCCACTTGGTGTCTCCCGTTTCTTTTTGTGCACCATATTAGAACCACAACCTAAAGCTGCGCTTCATTTTGGTGCACTATTATAGTGCATATTATTCTGCGATATTGCTGCCGCTATGCCAACCAGGCTCAAAAGCCCCGAAACATAGCGCCTTAAACTGCAATTCACCAAAATAGTGCTAGTAACAAATTTTTTATGCATTAATAGTAAGCACTATATGTGCCAAATTTATTAAAGCGCACAATTTACGAGCACAATCACTTATGACGAATACGGAAACAACAATGAATTTTTGAATTACGCTTAAAATCCGGATCTAGAGTAGATTGTGTTATCTCCTCGATCTCGAATTCTGACAACGCGTCGTAATCCAATTTAAAGCGACGGTAGTTATTAGAGAAGTACAAGGTACCCTCTGCACGCAAACAACGCATAGCGCCTTCTATAAGGTCTACGTGGTCGCGTTGAACATCAAGCACTCCCGCCATCCGTTTGGAGTTAGAGAACGTTGGAGGGTCCATAAAAATTAGATCGTATGCCGGCCCTCTTTGCATCCGCAACCACTTCAAGCAGTCCGCCTGTACTTGCTGATGCTCTTTTGTATCTAAGCCATTTAGATCTAAATTACGTTTAGCCCAGTTAAGATAGGTAGCCGACATATCAACACTGGTTGTAGATTTAGCGCCACCTTTGGCAGCATGCACCGAAGCAGTGCCTGTGTAACAGAACAGATTTAAGAAATCCTTACCAGCCGCTTCTTTCTGAATCTGATAACGAATCGCTCGATGATCCAAAAACAAACCGGTATCAAGATAGTCGTGCAAGTTAACCAGCAAACGGCAACCGTGCTCGTTAATCTCTTTAAAGCGGTGAGTTTCAGAGTGCTTTTCATACTGATTAACGCCCTGCTGTTTTTTACGCTGCTTTAAAATTACCTTTTCTGGAGATACCTCTAAGGTAACCGGTAATGCATTCATCACATCTTGTAGACGAGCAAATGTTTTTACTGGATCAATTTTCTTAGGTGCAGCATATTCTTGGACATGCACTTCGTCTTTGTAGATATCTACCGCAACAGAATACTCTGGGATATCCGCATCGTAGAGACGGTAGCTCTCTATATTGTCGCGTTTAACCCACTTAGCTAGCTGTTTACGGTTTTTCTTTAAACGATTAGCAAACATCTGCGCCCCTTCACTCAAAGGAGCTGGCTCACCCTCTTGGCCCTCTGGCTTCTCAGTTCTCTGCTCAGACACAGGATAGATAAACAAACGACTTTCAAGCGCACCATTAAACAGCTTATATTGCTTATCTGCACGTAGACCTGTGACCTTACAAAGATCTGGGTTAGAGGTAAAAATTGAAGCCGTCCAACCAGCAAATTGCTCTTTTAGCTTATCGCCAAGGTGTCGATACAAGAACATCAACTGCTGAGTTTCACCTAAACGCTCACCATAAGGCGGGTTGGTAATCAGCAAACCTTTACCCTCGGGGAGGGTATTGCGATCCAAATCTTCTAGGCGGCACGTTGTAAATTCAATGAAGTCCGCCACTCCTGCCCTTTCTGCATTCTGACGTGCTGCACGCAAAACTTTGCTGTCTTGATCGCTACCAATAAGGTTCGCTTCTAAAGACAACAAACCTTTTACTTTGCGCGCTTGAGCCTCCGCAACAAGATCTTCCCAAATATCACGTTTGTGACCAGTCCAACGGGAGAAACCGAAACGCTTACGCTGCAAACCAGGTGCTATGTCAGCCGCCATCAGCGCAGCCTCAATTAGTAATGTGCCCGAACCGCACATTGGATCAAACACTAAACCTGATTCAGAAGAACGCTCCGGCCAGCCACTACGAGTCAAAATAGCAGCTGCCAAGTTTTCCTTCATTGGCGCTTCACCAGCTTTAAGACGATAAGCACGTCGGTGCAAACTATCACCCGACATATCTAGAGCAACGGTAATTTTGCCGCGATGCATACGCACATTAATACGTAGATCAGGTGCAACTTTATCAATACTCGGGCGAGCACCGGTTTTATCGCGAATCTGATCGACAATGGCGTCCTTAACTTTTAACGCACCAAAATGGGTATTATTAATACCGCGAGTTTGACCGCTAAAATCAATTAATAGCGTACCCTCACTACGCATATGTTCTAGCCAGTCTATTTGCTGAACCGCTTGATAAAGATCATCAGCTGTTTCTGCTTCACCTTCATAAAGCGGAAGAAGAACCCTGTTTGCTAAACGTGACCACAAACAGATACGGTAAGCATCTTCCAGCTCGCCTTGACATTGAACCCCTGCCACTGTTTGCTTGGTCTCAGTAACACCCAACCGCTGTAACTCCTCTTCAAGAAGCAACTCAAGGCCCTTAGGGCATGTCAGAAACAGTTTCATACGCATCTTTACTCAGCAAATATTTCACTTAATTAACAACAGGCATGAAAAAAATTCACTCTGCTGTTCAAAAACCAACTTTTTGACTAACTTTATGAATGCAATCGTTTTTTTGCACCCACACACTAACTATTTTTATTAAGCATCAATATCATGATAGTCATATTCAATCGCACTATGATCTATTTTCCGATATTTATAGAAGTCTGGCTGCAAAACTTACAACCTGCAGACAGATTTTAAGCGGATACCATGTCTCAAGGAACCGCTGCTCTCAAAAACTAAAACACGAAGAGAGGCTCAATCAATATGAAGAGACAAAAGCGTGATCGTACTAGCACACTTTTTAATCGAGGTTTTCAAGCAGGATTAAGCGGTAAGTCCCGGGATAACTGTCCCGTGAATACATCAGATCTCAGAAGCCATTGGATGAGCGGATGGCGCCAAGGACGCGAAGCTCACTGGAGCGGTATGGAAGGAGTATCAGCAATTCAATCCGACCCAGCTCTACACTAAACAGAATTTTCAGGCTCCCCGTGGGGAGCCTTTTTATTACCTGCTCTATTCTGAAAGCTGCTTAATTGCTTTCACAGAATCCGCAACCAATGAAGGTCCACGGTAGATAAACCCAGAATAAATCTGTACCAAACTTGCACCAGCTTCGATCTTTTCTGCCGCATCAAAACCTTCAGTGATTCCGCCTACACCAATAATTGGTAACGCACCATCAAGCTCTTGTGCCAAAGTACGAATCACTTTAGTTGATTTATTGCGTACTGGTGCACCTGATAGACCACCCGCTTCATCTGCAAACTCTAGCCCTTCAACACCATCACGAGATAGGGTTGTATTGGTGGCAATCACACCATCCATCTCGTAAGACTTTAAAGAAGCAGCAACAAGCGCAAGCTCTTCATCTGTCATATCCGGTGCAATTTTAACCGCAATAGGAACATAGCGATCATGGAACTTAGCCAATTTAGCTTGTTCAGATTTTAGAGCATCCAATAAGCTGTTTAACGACTCGCCGTATTGAAGAGTACGAAGGCCAGGTGTGTTTGGAGAAGATACGTTAACAGTAATGTAAGACGCACGCCCGTATACCTTACGAAGACAGTAGAGGTAATCGTCATTCGCTTTTTCGTTTGGCGTATCTTTGTTTTTGCCGATGTTGATACCCAGAACACCTTTATAAACGCTCTTATCCAGATTAGAGAGCAGTTTATCAACACCACCGTTGTTAAAGCCCATACGGTTGATGATCGCTTGCTGTTCTGGCAAACGAAAAATACGTGGCTTGGGATTACCATCTTGTGGACGCGGAGTAACTGTACCCACTTCAACAAAGCCGAAACCCATTGCAGCCATACCATCCACTGCAATGCCGTTCTTATCTAGACCTGCTGCTAAACCTACGCGGTTCGGGAAATCAATTCCCATCACCTGAACAGGATCAGATAGTACTTCAGCACCCAGAAGCTTGTTTACTCCCAAAGAAGACGCAAGATTCATCGAATGAAGCGCTACGTTGTGAGAAAGTTCGGGATCAAGCTGAAACATCAAAGATCGAGTCAGTGAATACAACATAATCAGGTCCTAGTAAAAATTTTGGCCCGATTATAGGCGAGGCGAAGATGGAATAACAGCATTGAGCACTAAGAGTGACAATGTTAACTCCCAAAAGTTATAAAGAAACACCAAATTGGTGCATTTATTACACTAACTGAGTTTCTCTATTCCCTGATATTTGCCTTGATCGTCAAACAGAATTTTAAACCGACCATTAATTCCATCACGCAGTAGAAATGGCTTTAGGATTCTAGCGGGGAACTGCACGCTACGACCATCAAGGGATCGGGTATAAACAGTTTCCGCAACCCCTTGATACAACATTAAATACTTTTCAGAGCTAATCCGAAGATCAATTAAAATAGCTTTCATACAATACTATCTAGAGGAATGAACCTCACATACACGTTCAGGTATTAAACTGGCTTGTTTTCGCCAAATCAAACAACTCTCTCAACGCGACAGTATACATTGCATACTCTTGTTTTTTAGCACTTTTAACTTCATTCAGGACATTTTGCCAGCGATCGAGTAGCCACTCATTTTCTGTGCACCATTTATCAATCACTTGCTCCACTGTACAGCCTTTTACACGCCCCTTAATGGCTGTAGCAACTAGCGCACGCTGTTGCCAATCCAAATCATCTCTGAACGCTTCTCGTGCCAACGCTTGCCAGTAATTATCAACACTCAACTTGCTGAGCTTTCTAGACAACCAATCCAATTCCAAACGTTGCCCTAAACCGAAATAAACTTGAGCCACCTGATCTGGAGGTACATCCGCTTCGTCAGCAACCTCAATTACACCTAAAGAGGCGTATAAACACCGTGCACCCGAGATGAATTTAGCCAACTTACTCGGCACACCTGCTTCCTGATAGCGACTGAGCGCACTCTCCCAACGCGTTAATGGCTCTCCTCTGAGTAATTTTTCCTGTTTAGGGACTATTTTTCCTAGCTGAGCCCTAAAACTATCAACCTCGTTCTCGCAATCTACTTCCGCGCGACGGTTACGAACAAACCAACGCGTAGCTCGACGCATCAGATGTTGTAGCTCGTGCATCATCTCTAATTGGATATCACTGCTGACTTTATGATCGAGCTTTTCGATCTGCTGCCACAGATTCTCAATACCGAATACATCACGAGCGAGTACATAAGCTCTAGCAATTGCCGCCTCATCGGCCCCTGTTGAAATGCGTAAGCGGTCAACAAAATTCACCCCCATCATGTTAACCATGTGGTTAGCGATTTGAGTGCCGATGATTTCTCGGCTTAGACGGTGAGCTTTTAGTTGATCACCAAACTCAGAAACCAATCTCTCAGGAAAGGCGGTAAATAGCTCTTGTGATAGATACTCATCATCAGGAATAAACGATAGGCTCAACGATTCTTTAAGCTCAGCTTTACTGTATGAGATCAGAACCGATAGCTCTGGACGGCTTAACCCCTTTTTCGACGCCCGTCGTTCATTCAGGACCTCATCGGTAGGGAGGAACTCTAGCGCTCGATCGAGTTTACCTGCCGATTCCATATTGGTGATATAGCGCTGATACTCTGCCATCCCTTCAAAAGAGCGGGACTCAGCCATAGAGATTGCTTGAACTTGTCGATAGTTATTTTTCAAAACTAAGGACGCAACTTCATCAGTCATCTCTTCAAGCAATGTATTTCGCTGCTTCTCTGTCATGTCGCCATTAGCAACAACTTGATTGAGAAGAATTTTGATATTTACCTCATGGTCAGAGCAGTCCACACCTGCAGCGTTATCGATAAAGTCGGTATTCATACGTCCACCAGCGAGCGCATATTCCATACGCGCAAGCTGGCTCATTCCCAAGTTACCGCCCTCACCTACAACTTTACAGGACAGCTCTTGACCATCTATACGCAGCGCATCATTGGCTTTGTCGCCGATATCAGCATCAGTTTCGGTACTTGCCTTAACATAAGTACCAATACCACCATTCCAGACTAGATCTACCGGCGCTTTTAGCAGTTTATTCAGGAGATCATTCGGGGTAACAGTCGCTATCTTTTCACCAATAAGCGTCTGAATTTGTGGAGACAAGGTGATCGATTTAGCCGAGCGTTCAAAAACACCCCCGCCTTCTGAGATCAATTTTGCATCGTAATCGGTCCATGCTGAACGAGGCAGTTTGAATAAGCGATCACGCTCTTTCCAACTTTTTGCAGCATCTGGATTTGGGTCGATAAAGATGTGTAGATGGTTAAACGCAGCGACCAGACGAATATGCTTCGACAACAACATACCATTACCAAATACATCCCCTGACATATCGCCTATGCCAATCACCGTAAAGTCATCTTTATCGGTGTTTACACCCATCTCACGGAAATGTCGCTCAACAGAGACCCACGCACCTCTAGCGGTGATCCCCATCTTCTTATGGTCGTAGCCCTGACTACCGCCTGAGGCAAACGCATCACCTAACCAGAAGCCATAAGATTGCGCTAATTCGTTAGCGATGTCTGAAAAAGTTGCCGTACCTTTATCTGCAGCCACTACTAGATAAGTGTCATCTTCATCATGGCGAACCACATCAGCAGGCGGGCTCACCTCGCCTTCAACGAGGTTATCTGTGATATCCAATAAACCACTAATGAAAGTTTTGTAGCAGCTAACCCCCTCCTCAAACCACTCCTCACGACTCATACCATCATGCAATGATTTAGCAACAAAGCCACCTTTGGCCCCAACAGGTACAATCACCGCATTTTTAACCTGCTGCGCTTTAACTAAGCCTAAAACCTCGGTGCGGTAATCTTCCATTCGGTCAGACCAACGCAAACCACCACGGGCCACCTTACCGCCGCGAAGATGAACACCCTCCACCTTAGGTGAGTAGACAAAGATCTCATATTTTGGCCGCGGCAAAGGCATGTCCGGAATATCATCGGGGGATAACTTGAAAGAGAAATAGCTTTTTAAGCTTTGTTTATCTTTTTGATAGAAGTTTGTACGCAGCGTTGCCTTAATCAGCAGTAAATACTGACGAATCACGCGATCATCATTCAAACTACTAACATCTTCTAACGCGTCGATAATGGTTGATTCAACCGCTTCTTGATCGGCTGTGTTACCCGGCTCAAACCGTGCTTTAAAGAACTGAACAATCTTGGCCGCTATATCGACGTATGAATTTAGCGTCGTACTAATCGCTTCTGGACTGATTGGAAAACTGATCTGCTTCATATACGCAGCATACGCACGAAGCATAGCCACCTCGCGCCAACCGACATTGCCAGCTAACACAAGACGGTTAAACTCATCATTTGCAGCTTCGCTTTGCCAAATTTTAAGGAATGCCTCCTCAAACACCTCTTTCAGGGTTGATAGTGAAACCGTGCCAGCACCTGTGTAATGAAGATTAAAATCATGAATCCATACTAGATCGCGCTTACTTTCTACTTTGTAAGGGTGTTCGTCTATGACCCTTAACCCTAAATTTTCGAGCACAGGGATAACATCAGACAAAGGCAAAGATGCGCCTAGACTGAATAGTTTGAAGTTAAGGCAATTATCCTCTCGTTCTAACGCTTGGTAGAAGCTAAGTTGTAATGGCGCTTGATCAGAGAGTTTTTCTATATGCTGAAGATCAACAACCGCCGTTCTAGCGGAAAAATCGGCACTATAGCTCGCAGGGAAGCCACTACCAAATTGGTTGTAAACTCGAATACCCGCTTCCTCACCAAGCGTTTCAACCAAAACATCTTTTAGGTCATCGCACCAGCTACGTGCAGCCAGTCTTACCACCCTCTCTAATTTATCTGAATCAAACTCTTCAATAATATTGTCCCCACGCAAAATAAACTGCGTACGAGTCAGGATCGATTCGGAAAAATAGGTTGTGAAATCAGCATGAGTACAATTTAACTGTTCCATCAACAACGACTGAATTTTGTGTCTAAAGTCGGTGCTGTAGATATCCCTTGGTGAATAAACTAAACAGGAATAAAACTGACCAAAGTAATCGCGACGCACAAACAGACGTATCTGACGTCTTTCATGGATTTGCAGCACGCCAATAACAGTGCGATAGAGGTCATCTACCGATACCTGAAATAGATCATCCCGAGGATGAATTTCTAAAATTTGTAGCAGCTCCTTCCAGTCATGCCCGTGACGGTGTAGACCCGATTTTTCCATAATCGCATCCACCTTACGGCGTACAATTGGAATCTGGCGGGAGCTTTGGATATAAACACTGGAGGTATACAGGCCTAAGAATCTGCATTCGCCTACTACTTCTCCCTTCTTATTGTATTGTTTGATACTGATGTAATCAGGGTACGTAGGCCGATGAACACTGGAAGCTCGATTGGATTTCGTAAAGGAGAGAATATCGGGTATGAGAACAAAGCCTTCGGCATCACGATCATTCTCATTAACTAAAGCAGAACGACAATGTTCATCACAGAATTTCAGTAAACCAAGCTGGCTACCCGGAATAGCTTCGAGGGTTTTCTTCCCTTTCTTCTCTACTAGTTGGTATTCGTCATAACCTAAGAAGGTAAAGTGATCCTTTAACCACTTAATAAAGTCATGCACTTCCGAAGTAATCCCAGCATCAAAGCCTTTGATCGCCTTTAAGAAAATGTCTGCTTGAGCATCGCATCGCTCAACCATCGGCTCAAAGTCTTCCACCACCATAGTTACGTCTTCAAGGACATTTCGCAGTGCTTGCTCCAAGTCTTGTAAATCTGCAGCATCTGAATGCCGATCAACCTCGATCGAAACTAATGATTCTCTTTGAGAATTTTTGGCTCGACTGTCCTTTTTGAGTAGAGAAGATAAGCCGCCTTTATCATCCCTTTTCAACGTCACAACCGCATTGTGTATAGCGTGAATGGTTAAATTACGTCGATTAAGCTCCATTCTTAGGGAATCAACTAGGAAGGGAATATCTTTCTGCAAGACTTCAATCACGGTATGAGTCGATTGCCAACCATGTAACTCGTAATCGGGGTTAAATACCCTGACCTTCACTTGCCCGGCTTTACGTTCCTGAAGAAACTGCCAGCATGCGAGTGTCGAACCATAGAGATCTTCTAACTTCCATTCGAGAAGATCAGCTAACGAAGCGGATGAGTAATATAGAGTTGCAAACTCAACCAAGGCTTCAGACCTTTCTTTCGGTAAACGATCTTCTAATTCTTGGCACAGTGTTTTTAACAGATTTGCTTTTTCATCCTGGCCTAGGTATTCCATCTGCACCCTCAATTTTTCTCAAATAATCAAAAGTATAGACAAAATGTAGCCAACAACCGTTTAAGAGTAAAAACGATTTACACAAACAATTTTTAAACGGCTCAATGGGACAAAAACAACAAGAAAAAGAAACATGCGAGAGTAGAAATAATCAAACAATTAATAAACCGGAATACGTTGATTCACCCTGCAGGATTACTCATAATAAAACGAAAATTATAATTATGACTTACAGCCTCAACCTTCTGTAAGCTATAGCCAGCGATGATAGCGCGAGGATTCCATTGCGATTTATTTCTTCTCACTTTTTCTTTCTACTGGCTTTCACTGCTTTTCAAGCTCAAGCTAAAGTCTCGTCTTCCCTAGATACAAGCACTCTTTATTTGGGTCAAAAAATTACGCTGACCTTAGAAACTGACCAGCAAGATGTCACTCGACCAAACCTAAGCCAATTACAAAAAGACTTTAATATTGTTGGCACACGTAAAGTTACTGTATCGAGCCACACCACAGGATCCGTAACAACAAAAACACGCTGGGTACTACAACTGAAACCTCGAAGGGACGGTGAGCAGGTTATTCCTTCTATCTTCGTGGGAGAGCAAGCCAGCCAAGAACTGCCAATCTCGGTGCTACCCGCTAATGATAATCCTGAACTTGCAGAAGGTACTGGCAAAGCAATCTTTCTAGAATCTAGCCTTGATAAAGATGAACTCTACATAAATGGACAGGCAATTTTACGTGCAAAGATTTTCCATCTTGCTCCATTACCTTTGGATGCAAATTTAACAGCGCCAGAGTCCCCTGATGCGATCATCAAGCCGCTAGAAGAGCAAAAGCAATATACCAGTGTTGTGCGTGGGCAAAATTATAATGTCACCGAAACAAGCTACACACTATTCCCACTTCAGGAAGGCGAAGTAGAGATTAGCCCAGTGTTTTTCTCCACCACCCTATCGAACAACACAGTTATCGAACTGAATAGTGAACCTCTATTGCTTTCGGTATTACCACCCGCTAATCAAAACACACGCAAGTTATGGCTACCAGCCACATCGATCTATATCGAAGACAACTTGGATGAATTCAATCAAGTTAGTCAATCAGGCAAGCTAACAAGGATTATCAAACTAGAAGCTGAAGGTTTACCCTCTTCTTCTCTACCCTCGATGGCATCATTACAAAACCCTAACGCTACCATCACCCTGCTTAATGTCGTTCTAGAAGAGCGCATGACAGAGCAAGGCGTTATCAGCCAACGAGTGGAAGAACTAGAAATCACACCTCGCAATGCCAAAGAGATCATCCTGCCACCAATCGACCTTCCTTGGTGGAATACCGCTGTCGACAAAGGACAAACAGCCTCCATCACCCAGAGGGAAATTGAAGTCACGCCTGCAATTGTTCCTACTAGCAGCTCACAATCAGCTAAAGAGGAGTCCTCTGGTTCGATCACGGTATTAATTTGGATTTTAACAGGGATCAGTATTGCAGCGACTCTGGCCTTTATCTATACGTTCAACCATCTACGCAATGTTAAAAAACAATCTGAAGAAGAACCTGATCATTCGTTCTTTGAAGAGGAACAAAAGCGGGTTGCGTTTGAGATAACAGAGAAAAACACGTTTCAGGCTTTCTCTATCGCCTGCAACCAAAACAATCCCAATGTTGCTCAATTACGTTTAGTTGAGTGGGCTCAAAGCTTTTGGGCTGCACCTGAAATACAGTCGCTAGAGTCCGTTTGCGAATACGCAAATAACCAAACGATAAATCTATTGGTGATGGATCTACAGCAACATTTATACGGTCAAGAAGATGAGTATTGGCAAGGAGATCTTATTTTGGATGCCATCTCCAAGGTGAGATCTCGACAGCTTCGTCAACGCTTAGATATCAAAGAAGGCCAACAACGTTTGGACTATAACCTCTAGCTAATGCATACCCAGTAAAATGGAGCGCTAAATGGAATACACTCGACATACCGCTTTAATGCGTATGGTTGGCCTAGGCGGGGTCGCTTCAGAAGAGAATGAGCGCGCCAAACTTTGGGGGCGCCGTTTCGAAGGGCCGATGGTATTAGCTGCGATATGGATTCTTATCGATTGGTACTTGCAATCTAAGGGTGTCTCAAACGCTTACACCTCTTTCGCTTCCGACTGGCTAATATGGCTATTGTTTATGTCAGAGTTGTTTGTGATGCTATGGCTGGTTGATGATCGCATCAAATACCTCAAGCAAAACTGGATGAGCCCTCTCATCGTACTCGGCGGCCTACCGGTTATCTGGGGTGTTGATACCTTCTATGCTGGAATAATCCGAACCCTTAGGCTTGCTCTCACCATTGGAATTTTCCTACGGGTTTCCAAAGATACCCGTGATCTCTTATCTCGGCATAACTTAGGTATCACGCTCTTTATCTGCTTTATCATCTTGGTGATTTCTGGGCTACTTATTTCAGGTATTGATCCTGCGTTTGAGACACCTTTGGATGGTCTATGGTGGGCTTGGGTTACTGTTACTACTGTAGGTTATGGTGATCTTGTGCCCGCGACAACTGAAGGCAGAATATTTGGCTCGCTTCTCATCCTGATGGGATTAGCAATGTTCTCTATGTTAACCGCTAGTTTCTCCGTGTTCTTTATTGAACAGGATGAAAGAGAGTTAACTCAAAAAGAAGAACGTAATATTGAACGTATCGAAGGCTTAGAAAGAAAGCTGGAAAAGATTGAAAACCAGCTAGACCAAACGCTAGCGGCGTTAAATAAACTCACCGAACAAAACAGCCAATCATCCAATGACAAAAAACCTAACTCCTAATCACCCCTTAGGAAGTTAGGTTTTGTCGAAGTGCCATACGACGGTTCTGCTCGATCAAGTCACTTTTTAAAGTAACAGCTGCCTAATATCAGTTAAGGCGGTGTTGATATAGGCCATAAAACGTCCTGCATCGCCACCATTTATTACCCGATGGTCAAAGGACAAGCTAAGTGGCAACTGATTTCTCGGCTGAAAATCACCTCCATCCCAAACAGGCTTTATGCTGGCCTTAGCAACACCCAAAATGGCGACTTCTGGAGCATTAACAATCGGTGTAAATCCCGTTCCACCCGTTGGCCCCAAACTCGATATAGTAAAACTGCCTCCCTGCATATCCGCTGGCTTTAATTGCCTTTCACGCGCTTTTCCTGCCAAATCATTTATCTCAATAGTTAACTCAGAGATACTTTTGCTATCTGCCCCTTTTATGACAGGTACAACCAATCCAGCTGGTGTATCAACAGCAACACCAATATTTACATAATTTTTGTAAATAACCTGCTTGCCATCATTGCTTAACGAACTGTTAAACAATGGGTACTTACGCAAGGCTTGAGCAATAACCTTCACGATAAATGGCAGTATGGTTGGCGCTTTCTCTAAGTTTAGAGACTCAGGCTTAAGCCCTTTTCGAAAAGACTCGAGCTCTGTGATATCAGCTTCATCAAATAGAGTGGCATGGGGAATATTCAACCAACATCGCGTCATATGCTCTGAAGTCGCACGCGCAATATTCGACATACCCTTAACATCAACGGCACCAAAGTGACTAAAATCCTGCTCAGGTATCTGAGGGATACCTGGAGATTGCGGCATTGCCGTTTTCTGAACCCGCTCTTGTTTAACGAATGCCTTAATGTCTTCTTTTAAAATTCGCCCTCGAGGGCCTGTTCCCGAGATATCCTCGAGATTTACGCCAAGCTCTCTAGCCAATTTACGAGCAGCAGGCCCTGAATACACCTGACTGGATACTGCACTCTTTGCACATTGCTCGCTTTTAGCAGGCTCTTTAGAGCTTCTATTGTCGCTGCTTATTTCAATGCTCCCTGCATCACGCTGTAGTGCCTCAGTTTCATTCTCTTCTTTAGCTTCCCTAGCAATCTCTTGATAATCATTTTTACCCGCTACTCCTTGTTCCAGCACTGCACAAAGCAAAGCTCCATTTTCAACCGTCAAACCCACGTCAACGAGCCATTCCTCCAAAACACCTTCTACAGTGGCAGGAACTTCCATCGAAGCTTTATCTGACTCAATAACTAACAGTGGTTGACCAATTTTGATCTCTGCACCTAAATCAGCACATAACTCAACTACTTCGCCAGACCCATCAATATCTGGCATAAATACAATTTCTGAACCCATCTTTATTACCGCTTTTTAGTCTCGACAACTGCAAGACGTTTCATTTCTTAGAAAATTAAAAATAAGCAGGATCTGCTTTTTCATAAGGAATTTTGAGCTTATCTCTTGCGCTATTTAGCGTTTCACGGCTAAGTGCACCTTTGCTATAAAGGCGAGATAAAGCTGCCCAAGCGATAAAACGAGCATCGACTTCAAAATGATCTCTGAGGGTTGGACGGCTTTCACTTAATCCGAAACCATCCGTACCTAAGACAACGGGATCTTCTGGGAACCAACGGGCAATGCCATTAGGTAAAGATTTCACAAAATCACTGACGGTTACAAAAACACCCTGTTCGTGTTTCAGAGCAATTTGAAGATAGCTCTCAGCATTAGCATCGGGATTCAGTAGATTCTCACGCTCAACAGCCAATGCATTTCTGACCAATTGGTTATAGCTGGTCACACTCCAAATATCGGTACTACAACCAAACTCTTCTAAGATCTCAGCGGCTTTTAAAACCTCCTGCATTAAACTTCCACTACCAAACAGATGCACTTTATGCCCAGGGTTTTCATTCTTAACGTAGCGATACATCCCTTTTAGAATCTCCTTTTCACACCCCTCAGGCATAGCTGGCATTAAGTAGTTTTCGTTGTATAAGGTGATGTAATAAAAAATATTTTCATTATTGATATACATCCGCTCGATACCATCTTTGATTATCACCGCTAACTCGTAGGCAAAAGCGGGATCGTAGCTGTGCATATTAGGTACTGTTGCAGCGATAGCTTGGGAGTGACCATCTTGATGCTGAAGACCTTCACCATTTAGCGTTGTCCTGCCTGCGGTACCTCCTAAAAGGAAGCCTTTCGCCATACTATCTGCACAAGCCCAAATCATGTCCCCAACACGCTGGAAACCGAAGATCGAATAAAAGATATAAAACGGGATGGTTGGCACTCCGTAGTTTGCATAGGAGGTTCCTGCCGCTAAGAAAGACGCCATCGCCCCTGTCTCACAAATCCCCTCTTGCAACATCTGACCATCTTTAACTTCTTTATATGGAAGCAAACTACTTGAATCCACTGGATTATATTTCTGACCTTCAGAAGAATAGATACCAAACTGTTTAAACAGGGACTCCATACCAAAGGTTCGCGCTTCATCCGGCACGATTGGCACAATGTATTTACCTATCTCTGGATCTTTTAATAGATGAGACAACATACGAACAAAAGCCATGGTTGTGGATTGCTCACGTTTCGTACCAGATACTGCCTCTTTAAATAGAGCTAAAGGAGGAAGCGTTAGTTTTTCGAAGTTCGCAATTCTGGAAGGTAGATAACCACCTAACATTTGTCTCTGTTTGTGAAGGTACTGAATTTCAGGGCTATCCGGGTCTGGCTTATACAAGCTTGCCGCAGCCAGCTCGTCATCACTCAATGGAATTTCAAAACGACGACCAATCTCAATTCGCTCTTCGGCCGTTAGCTGCTTTTTCTGATGACTTGTATTTTGCCCTTCAGCACTCGCCCCCATGCCATCGCCTTTAACGGTTTTCATTAGAATAACCGTTGGCTTACCTGTATTTTCCATGGCTTTATCAAACGCACTAAAGATCTTCTGTCGATCTTGGCCACCACGTTTTATACAGCGGATCTGCTCATCGCTCAGCGTCTTCATCAACTCCTCTAAACGAGGATCATTTTGCGTCCAGTGGTCGCGCACGCTCTGACCATCAGAAACGGTGTAATATTGGTAATCGCCATCCACAGCTTGATCCATTCGATCTTGCAAAATGCCATCACGGTCTCGTAAGAACAGTTCATCCCATTCACTGCCCCAGATCACTTTGATAACATTCCAACCAGCGCCACGATAGCTTCGTTCTAGCTCCTGAATAATTTTGCCATTGCCCCGCACAGGGCCATCCAAGCGCTGTAGATTACAATTGATCACCATCACCAAGTTATCTAAGTTATCTCGGCTGGCCATGTTGATTGTCCCTAAAACTTCGGGCTCATCCGATTCACCATCACCAATGAAGCACCAGATCTTTCCGCCGTTTGGTTCTTTCAAACCACGATTTTCTAGATACTTCATAAATCTTGCTTGGTAGATAGCCGAAGGCGTAGAAAGCCCCATCGATGCGGTCGGTCCCTGCCAAAAGTCAGGCATACGTCTCGGATGAGGATAAGAGCTTAATCCTCCCCCCTGTTGAAGCTCTCGACGGAAATTCGCCATCTGCTCATCAGTTAGGCGGCCTTCAAGGTACGCTCTCGCGTAAATACCTGGAGCAGCATGTGCTTGGACTAATAGCTGATCACCACCATACTCATCTGTATGCCGTTTAAAAAAGTGGTTTAAACCCACTTCCAACATAGTGGCTGCGGATTGATAGGTCGCAATATGCCCACCAACACCTGTGCCTTGATCATTCGCCTTAACCACCATCGCGAGAGCATTCCAACGAATAATGTTTTCCAGCTTCTGTTCTAACTCTCTATTTCCAGGGTAGCTACGTTGTTCATTAACAGGAATCGTATTCCGATAAGGTGTATTCAACGTGGCTTCTGTTGTGTGAACACCCTGTTTAAACAAAGAGTTCTGTAATATACGAATGATGTCACGGCCACGCTGCAAACCCTGTTCTGCCATCACATCGTCAAGCGCATCAATCCACTCTCTGTTTTCTTGATTTCGCTCATCTTCACCTAAAGCTTCAATAGCTTTATTTAAATTGTTCATAGGAATTTCCAAGGACTAAGAATCTATAAAAAGGGGATTCTTATGGAATCCCAAACGTCCCGGATTAGGACAAGCTGCATCAATCTTGTGAATTGAACTCTGGCTCAGGGGATGAATTGCCCAAGCAAGTTTGGTGTAAATAAATTAGCAGCAAGCCCTTAGTGAAAGTTCTCAAAAAAATCACGATTCAACTCAATTCCTAGAGGAAAAAGCCAATAAAAGAGAATAAATTGGCACAAATAGCCAACAAAGAACTTAATATATTAGCTAAGCACTTTTCATACCGATAAAGGTAGCAAACAAACCATGTGCAGGAGTCTGCATCTTAAAGGGCGAACATTTGCGTTTAAGAATCATCGCTAGAAAGGCTCAATCAGAATCGTTAGGATAGTTAAAATACCTCTCATCATTGCTATTTAAATGCGAAATTCATTCGATCATTAGCAAGCATCACTAGTTTCTAAAATAGCCGTAGGAAATTATGCCAAGCAAAAAACTAGACCGAATCGACCAGCAAATTTTGGAAGAGATTCAAAAGAATGGAGATATCAGCAATTTAGAACTGGCTGAAAAGATCAACTTATCCCCTTCGCCTTGTGCGCGCAGAGTTAAGCAATTAGAAGACGCTGGTATTATTGAAAAGCAAGTAACGCTGCTGAATAAGAATGCCATAGGCCTGCCTATGAGCGTTTATATTCATGTCTGTCTAGATAAACAAAAGCCCGAAATCTTAGACAATTTTGAGCGTATTATTGCAAGCTATGAAGAGGTCGTAGAATGCGCATTGATAACAGGTAGCGCGGCTGATTACATCTTAAAAGTACTCATGCCAGATATGTCCTATTATGAGAAGTTCCTTCTGAAAGAGCTTAATCAAATAGAAGGGGTAAGCAGTATTAGAACGAGTTTTGTTATGCGCCAAATTGTGAGCCGTACCGAACTACCTTTGTCCCACATTAGCTAAGGTAATAATTTATGTCGACTAACCCAGATAAAACAAAACTCACTGGTCAGTGTTTATGCGGCGGTATCAAATATGAGGTCTCTAACTTACAACCGAAGATGGCGCATTGCCATTGTAGTATGTGTCGTAAATTCCATGGCGCCGCATTCGGTACTTATGGGGTCGCTAAAGTAGAGAACTTTAAGTGGCTGCAAGGTGAAGAGTTACTTAAAACGTATACTGCACCTAATGGAACGAAACGACAGTTCTGTTCCGAATGCGGTTCTAGTTTAACCTTCGCGCCTATCAATGATAGTGGCACTCATGTTGAGTTCACCTTAGGCACGCTGGATAGCGAAATTACCGTTAAACCAGATAGCCATATCTATTGCAGCTATAAAGCCGATTGGTACGAAATCGCAGATGATTTACCACAATTTCCTGAAGGCAGAGAAAGCTAGAAGCACTCACTAAAAGTTTACGGCAGAATACATCGCTCCGGAAAGCTCAGGGTAATGAAATTTATAACCTATTTCTTCTAGCTTTTCTGGGTAAACTCGCTGACCATCCACCAACAACTCAGCGCCCTCACCCAAGATCAGGTTGATAACAAAGCCTGGCATTGGCATAAATGCAGGACGTCCCAAGGTCTTTCCTAAGGTTTTGGAAAACTCAGCATTCGTTGCAGCATTTGGTGAGGTTAAGTTAAATGGGCCTGATAGCTGATCGTGGGTTAATAGCATAGAGATGATTTCAATCTCATCATCAATATGTATCCATGACATCCATTGTTTGCCACTGGCAATCGGCCCACCTAGTCCGAGTTTAAATGGCAGTAACATCTTGCTCAATGCACCACCATCACCAAGTACCACCCCTGTTCGGATGAGGCATACTCTGACTCCAAAGGCTTCAGCCTTTAACGCTTCCGCTTCCCAATCGGCACAAAGTGTATGCGTAAATCCTCTATTTGGCAGGCTTTCTTCGCCAAGTTTTTTATCGTCGTCATGACAACCGTAATAGCCTATGGCTGAACCACTAATAAGGACCTTCGGTTTTACGGTTTGTGCTTCGATCCACCCAACGAGCTCATGGGTTAGATCGATACGACTCGCTCGCAGAAGCTGTTTACGATCCTCGGTCCACTTCTGATCGGCAATAGGCTCCCCAGCTAAATTGATAACAGCATCTACCGCTAATTCATCCTGTGGAGGTAGATCACGAATCGCCTCAACTCTTCCTTGAAACAATTCCGCAACTTTAGAAGGGTTTCGGCTCCAGCATACCACCTCGTCTCCTTCAGCTAATCGAGCTTCGATAAGGTGTTTACCGATAAAACCTGTTCCACCTGTCACTAAAATTTTCATACCTTTTTCCTTAAGGATTAAACCCATCATCTAGCTGTTATTCGGTGCCTATAACAATTACAGCGAAAAGTAATTTAGTCGCTGCAGCAGAACTCTATTGTTGTTACGATGCATTGCAGTATTTAGATTAGCAAATTTATAAGAGTGCACCGATGTTTACTGGAATTGTTCAAGGTAAAGCGACAATCAAAGCTGTTGAAACTAAAGCCGATTTTATGCGGCTACAAGTAGAACTTCCGTTAGAGCATTGTAACAATCTGCAAATTGGCGCCAGCATCGCTTTAAACGGCACCTGCCTTACCGTTGTTGCATTTGAGAACAACTTAATCAGCTTTGACCTGATAATGGAAACACTTAAATTAACCAATCTAGGTGACCTCGCTCTAGGTGATCAGGTTAACTTTGAACGTGCAGCTAAATTTGGTGATGAAATCGGTGGTCACTTACTTTCAGGTCACATCCACCAGCAAGTAAAAATTGCCAAAATCGAAAAACCAGAAAATAACTGGATTGTATGGTTTGAAGCGGCCCCAGAATTTCAACGCTATATATTTGCCAAAGGTTTTATCGGGCTTAACGGCTGTAGCCTAACCATTGGTGAAAAACAGGATAACCTGTTCAACGTTTACCTCATCCCAGAAACCTTAGCTGTAACAACCTTTGGAGACTTAGGCGAAGGCAGCAGGGTTAATATGGAAATTGATGCCCATACACAAGCGGTCGTAGAAACAGTAGAACAATATATGAACAGCCATAACTTATTAAAAACTAAATAAAATTGTCATTAATATTTCTCAACAAAAATGTTAAAAAAAACTTTATAGTTTAAGTTAAGTGCCGATAACCCTTTAACGGATCCTATTAAAGGCGAACTATGAGTTTAAACGAGCTAGAAAAGGAAAATCAGGAGCTCAAGCGCACCCTTCGCTTAATGTTAAGCAAGGCTGAGCGCAATGAGAGTGTCCTGAATAGCTTTTTTGATGTGGAGATTCGTCTTCTCTCATGCGCTCGTTTATCTGAATTACTCGATTTAATGCTGATTGAGTTTAAAGACCTCTTTAAACTGAGCAATGTAAATCTAATCCTATTCGATCCGGAACATGCTGCACGCACTCTGCTAGACGATTATGTACCGCCACCTCCTGGCAATACGTTACGGTTTGTACAAAGCCAACGCTTACTAAAATCGCTCTATCCTAATCATAAGCTCATTGTGGGTGCGCCGAGCGAAGCTGTGCGCAGAGAAGCTTTCCCTGTAGCAGATAACCCGATTGAGTCCTGCGCACTGTTGCCACTGATTCGCCAAAACTGCCTTATTGGTAGCCTGCATTTAGGTAGCGCAGATGCGAGTCGATATACCCAACATGTTCGCTACGACTATATTCAGCACTTAGCTTCTGTAATTTCTGTTTGTATCGAAAACTGCATTAACCAAGAAAATCTACATCGATTAAGCAGCATCGATATGCTTACAAAAGTGCATAATCGTCGCTCGTTTGATCAGGAGATAGTTCGAGAGCTATCCCGTGCAAGCCGTGCTAATCACTCTTTAGCCTGTCTGTTTATGGATCTAGACCACTTTAAAGTGGTTAACGACACCTACGGCCATCAAACCGGTGACCGAGTATTAAGAACGGTAGGTTTATTCTTAGGTAAACAGCTACGTAAAACGGATATTATTGCACGCTATGGCGGCGAAGAGTTCGCGGTGCTGCTACCAAATTGTGATAAAACGCGGGCAATGGAAATAGCAGATACATTGAGACAGAAACTTTCTCGTCTTATTTTCCGCGATGAAAATGCCAAGCCATTTAGGATGACAACATCTGTCGGCGTATCTCTCTGCACGCCGGCTAACTATCCCAAAGAAAACCTGAATACTATTGCCTATCAACTGATTCAATCAGCGGATAAGGCGGTCTATGAATCCAAACATAATGGCCGTGACCAAGTCTCTTTTACTCAGTTTCAAGAGCCGCAGATCGATATAAGCCAGGCACTTAACTAATTCCATCGAATTTTTCCGTAATCAGAGAGAAACCAAAGCCCCTCCCTGAGCTCAGCCAGTACGGATTAGCAAGCCTCGTTCATTTCCAACATAAGCTCTTTATAAAGTGCTGTATATTCGCGAGCTTGAACTTCCCCAAAGAGCGGATCCTCTTGCTTCGGCAACTGCTTTTCAATCATCGCTAGCTCTTTATCGCTCACCACTTCTTGAATCATAGGGAATAATTGACCCTCTTCGAAGTTAAGATGAGCCATTTGTAGCGAGACAAAATCATCTAGCAGGCCGGCAAATTCATCCATTGGCATCACTGAATCATGCAAAATACCATGTACAGCCTCTTTCAATTGAAGGCTGGAGCTTTTTAAAGCTTCATGATCTTTAGCACAGTTAAATAGATGCTTATCCAATTCGGGATTCCGATCAGCCAAACATTTGTACATTTTATCTTCGCGGGGATGATGGTGGCCGTCCGCGTAATTAGAGATATAGTCAATCAGATCAGCCATAAGGCTGAAATTAGGCTGCTGCCCTGCTTTAAGCTGATTCACTTTCTGACGCAAGATTACTAATAGCTTATTAAGATTTACATGATCCTGATGTAGCTCGGCTAAAATCGTCATACTTACACCTCAAAAGGTTGGTCCAATAACCCAATATAGACAATCAGGGGGAAAGGCCTTTGACAAAGATCAAGCAAAGCTGGGATTAAATCAGGAGGGGCAAAGCACTTACTTTTTAGACTTAAATTTTTCCTTTAGCTTCAAAGGGATAGCTTCAGATAAAAATCCAAGGGCTTAAAGAAAAATTAAACAGGACGAAAACTCAAACAAAGGTCAGTAAAGATGTTAACTCTGGCAGGTTTTTCACTCTGATATCTGTATCTTCCGGCCAGTGACGATCTCTTACATCGACATGCACGGTACTCACACCGGCCGCACGCCCAGACAACATATCCAAATGAAAATCCCCCACCATTACGCCAGAAAGATTTGGCAAATCCCACTGTTTTAAAAGTATATGAATACCTTCAGGCGATGGCTTAGGCTGACTGTCTTCACGACCCAGCACATGCGCCTTTTCGAAGAATGCATCCGCGCCAATCGCCTTTAAAGATAATAATGCTAATTCATGGGTGTTACGGGTAAGGATACCCATCTGGCAATCAGCTGCAGCTAGTGCTTCTAGGCAATCAAGAACGCCTTCAGCAGGAGCCGCTTGGGATGCATACTCCCTTTCAAGTATATCCAACTCTGCATTCATCCAGCGTTGGCGCTCAGGAGACTGACGCTTAATGCAATCAAGGATATCGTCACTAGGGTCTATACCTAGTTTCCGGCGAATCAGTTCAAAATCATGAACCGGTTGAGTTAAGGTGCCATCGAGATCAAATATCCAAGCACGCTTCTCTTTTAGATCTAACAACTCTTCCTCACAAATAATTTGTCACAAATAAAAATGCCGAAAAGCTTTCACTTTTCGGCATTCTACGACTCTTTAACTAAGTCTGGATCAGATTTTATTCTGCAACTGCATAGCAAGCTTCGTTAAATGGATCCAATGGGTTTTCTAATAGATCATCTTGTTTGAAGTAAAGAATACGTCCTTCAAACTTAAGGCTCTTAGTAGAGAACCAACGATCAAGCTCTTCCAAACTTTCATCGCTAGAATTCGCGTCTAACCAGCTAGTGATTACATTGTAAAAATAAACACCAAACAGACCTGCAGCAGCACCGAGGAAAAATTCAGACGCTAGCGCAAACAACATTAAAACGATGCCGGCAATCCAAATGCGGTTAGCTTTAGCATTTTTATAAGCATCAGTAGATGATTCATGACTATCTTTCAAACGCATGTAGCGACGGAAATTTTGTTGGATGTCGAATTTATCTTCAGTAGATAGTAATTTAGACATGTTGCTTCCTTGGTAAAACGTATCTTTATTATTTGTTATAGCGCTAAACAAGATAACGCATGTTTAGCTTTATTCCTAAGCGAGTATAGCCGAGGTAAACGCATCCGTCCCCCCGGCTAAAGGCGTATATTGCAATTTTTTTTACGCCAAGCTTTTACTCACCACTTCGAAGACATCTTTTGATAGATTTCCACTGTCTCGAATGCGCTCTAGCTCTTTAAGCATAAGCGCTTGACGCACTTTGTCATATTTTTTCCAACGACTCAATGGCGTCACCATTCTTGATGCTATTTGCGGATTTTGAGCATTCAGTTCAATAATTCGATCAGCCAGGAACTGGTAACCCGAACCATCTTTCTCATGGAAATTAACTGGGTTCTGAGCACAGAATACAGAGATCAGAGAACGCAGCTTGTTCGGGTTTTTAGCATCAAATGCCGGATGTTCCATCAATGCTTTAACACGATCAATCGCTTTCTCTTTTGGATTAGAGGCTTGGATAGACAACCAAATGTTGACCACTAAGCTCTCATCCTTCCAGCGATCATAGAAATCATCCAATAAATCTTTAGCTGCCTTGTCATTTTCAGAGTGAGCCACTTGCACCAATGCGGCCTGCATATCGGTCATGTTATCCGACTTAGCATATTGAGCTTGAGCAAGCTCCAGATACTCAGGTTTATCTAAGGAAGTTAGATAAGATAAACATAGATTTTTCAGGCTTCGACGAGCAATGGAGTCAGAATCTGGCGAATATTGCAGATCAAGGTCATTAGTTTGATAACACTGCAACAATGTAGCCTCTAGCTCTGTTGCCAATGTTTGGCGTACAAACTTGCGTACGTTGTAGATAGCGTCAACATCGATCTCATCAGCTAGTTCAGATAGATAAGCTTCAGAAGGAAGCGTTAGCACCTTACTTACCATGGCTTTATCTAAACCTTCTGTTTCCAGAATAGCTTTATACGCAGACACTAAACGCTCATCTAACTGCAGCGCCTTATCATCACGATAGTCAGCGATTAAGCCTTGCATGATATCCACAGCAAGCTTTTGTGCCGCATCCCAACGGCTGAAGCCATCACTGTCATATGCCATCAGGAACATCAGCTCATCACGCTGATACGGATAGAACAGTTTCACAGGAGCTGAGAAGCCACGCAATAACGAAGGCACTGGCTTCGCCGCTAAGCCTTTAAAGGTAAAGGTTTGCTGCGCATCTGTGATATTAAGCACTTCAGTGCTTTGGCCATCAGCCAATACAAGATCCTTACCATTCTCATCAAGCAAGCCAAGAGCTAATGGGATATGGAATGGAAGCTTCTCCTCCTGACCCGGTGTTGCCGGACAGCGCTGCTCCACATGAAGCTGATAATCACCTGTAGAAGCATCAAAGCTATCAGTAACATGCAATTCCGGCGTACCTGCTTGAGAGTACCAATTGCGGAACTGAGATAAATCTTTACCCGATGCATCTTCCATCGCAGAAACAAACTCTTCCGTTGTCACCGCTTGACCATCGTGGCGTTCGAAATAAAGATCGGAGCCTTTACGGAATAATTCAGGGCCTAATAAGGTGTGAATCATTCGCACAACTTCTGCGCCCTTTTCATAGATAGTCAGGGTGTAGAAGTTAGAAATTTCAATAAACGAAGCCGGTCTGATTGGATGCGCCATTGGGCCTGCATCTTCAGCAAATTGAGCAGTACGCAGTACACCAACATCCTCTACGCGCTTCACTGTGCGTGAGTTCATATCAGCAGAGAACTCTGCATCACGGAATACGGTGAAGCCTTCTTTTAAACTCAACTGGAACCAATCACGACAAGTGACACGGTTACCCGACCAGTTATGGAAGTATTCATGCGCCACAACACCCTCAACGCGCTGAAAACCCATATCAGTGGTCGTAGCAGGATGAGCAAGCACACAAGAAGTATTAAAGATATTTAAACCTTTATTCTCCATTGCTCCCATATTGAAGAAGTCGACCGCAACGATCATATAGATATTTAGATCGTACTCACGGCCGTAAACCTGCTCGTCCCAAGCCATCGACTTTTTCAAGGACTGCATAGCGTAATCTAATTTATTCAGGTCTTTCTGCTCAGCATAAATCAGCAGTTCAACTTCACGTCCAGATGAGGTCGTAAAAGTATCTTTAATGTGCTGAAGATCGCCTGCTACTAACGCAAAAAGATAAGCCGGCTTACTAAATGGGTCTTCCCATTTTACCCAATGACGACCATCACCAAGCTCACCTTTATCAACTAAGTTACCATTGGAAAGCAACACTGGATAAGCCTGCTTTTCAGCTTCAATTAGTGTGCTGAAGACAGACATCACATCGGGACGATCTGGATAGAAAGTGATACGGCGGAAGCCTTCGGCCTCACATTGTGTACAGAACATACCGTCTGATTTGTACAAACCTTCTAATGCAGTATTTGTTTCTGGGTGGATTTTTGTCAGCGTTTTTAAGGTAAAGCTTTCTGGTAGTTCAGAAAGTAACAACTCTTCACCTTCACGCTGATAATCAACGTGTTCAACACCATCAATCGAAAGATTCAATAACTCTAGCTCTGGGTGCCCGAATAGCACTAGCTTCGGAGTTGAATCCTCACACTTCGGATTTCGGCTGATTTTTAATTCTGCTGTAACCAGAGTTTCCTGCTCAAACAATTGAAAACGCAGGTCGGTGGTTTCTATCAGATAAGATGGAACTTTATAGTCTTTAAGGTAAATAACATTGGGTTCTTGAGACATGATTTCACCTAGTCAGTTATCAGGCAGATACAGATACCTGATACGCTGTGAATTTACGCATATTGATAACGCCAGTATCTAAGATCAGGTACTGCCCTTTTATCCCCTGCAAAACGCCAGATACCTCGGCCGTTTTATCAAAATTAAACGATGTCACTTTGGTCGGGTAATTCAACACAGGGTAGTTGATCTCTATCTGTTCAGCATCTGGCAAACGCTGAATAGCTTGGATACCAAAAGTATGTTCGAGTTCCGCTAAACCTTCACTACATTTTTCAAAAAGCAGATCACGAATTTCAGCAAGCGTTAAAGGTTCAACTTCATTCTTAAGCATTTTGCGCCAGTTAGTTTTATCTGCCACATGCTCGCCAAGTAGGCGCTCAACTTTGCCTGACTGTAGGCGCGTTGCTACTTTCAAAATAGGCAACGCTTGAATAGCACCTTGGTCCATCCAACGTGTTGGAATTTGAGTGCCACGGGTAATACCAACTTTTACACCCGATGAGTTAGCAAGATAGACGTAATGATCCTGGAAGCAAAACTGCTCTCCCCAACCTGCATCACGACAAGTGCCTTCATGGAAATGGCAAAGTTCAGGTTTAACTATGCATTGATCACATTGAGGCAAGCTTTTGAAACATGGGTAACAGAAACCTTGGTTAAAGCTTTTGTTAGTTTTACGCCCACAATGAGTGCAATTGATCGCACCCTTGTATTCTAAGGAGATAGGTTTGCCAATGAGCTCATTCATTGGTACTTCCTGGTCACCTACAGGTAATTTGTAAACAACACCTTCAGGTGTTAGTTCGGTGCGCATTTTTTGTAGCGCACCCTGCGCTAAAATCTGCATTAATTTTTATCATCTGTCAGAATTTTAATCGTATCGGCAGCCAATGGATCTTTACCATGCTGAGAACCGTCTTGTTTTGTACGATCAATATATCCAACTCGCTCTTCTTCTGGCTTGTGCTCTAAGTCATAAGCAACAACGGCACGCATACAGATATCACGCTGTTCTGGCGTTAACTTACGTCCATCAGGCCATTTCCCCAGCTCCACTGCACGCTTAAGGGATTTATGCATATCAGGGGTCATTGCTTGAATTAGTTGTTCGTATGTCATCATCAATCTCTTACTTTTTATCAGGTCTCACCACCTGATTTTGGATCTACAAAGTTTATCACATCCCTGTTTCATTCAGCATAAATGCGACCACTTGTTCTTGAATCATACGTCTATTCTCTTCACATGGAATATGTAGATCTTCGAGTTCTTTTAACTGTTTAAGGTTAGGCAAGCTCTCTCTTGCTTGCTCAGCTAACTGATCTGGATCGAAATAGATATCTTCACTGGCAGTGAAAATCTGTACAGGCGATTTAAATCTGGACAGATCTGCCTCTGAAAATGGCCCCGGCGGTATCAACGTCATAGGGATACCCGCTTGGAACGTCGAATAATAATACCGTTCCAATTCTGGCCAGTTATCTTCCATTAACGGTTTCATTAGCTGATCAAAATGCGGCTGGTCGGTATGAATTTTAAAGCCAATAAAAGGCAGAATCAGTTTTTTCAATGGCCGCCATAAAGGTCTAGAGAATCCCGCAGGTACAATCAAAGAGGCTGCAGATATACGCTCAGGCTTGTAAGCAGCTAAATCAAGTAAAACCGCACCACCAAACGAGAGCCCTACCATAGGTGCTTGCTCAACACCCAAAGCATCCAAAAGCTGATCGAGCCACATGGCATAGGCACTATTGGAAGGCACTGGCGCAATACCTGGAGTTTTACCTGCTTGCCCAGGAATATCAGGCGAAATTACTCGAAAATGCTTAGTCAAAGGCCATAGCAGCTCGAGGTTAAACGGTGCAGGTGTATGTAAGCCATGCAGAGCGATTAATGGCGGCGCATCTTCAGGCCCAGCCTCCATTACCCAGATAGGCCCTAAGGAGGTGACTTGATATCGACCAGTGACATTACACTCTGGCAATTGGTTAAGTCGATCACACTGCCCTTGATAACGATGGTTAAGATCTAATGACAGTGAAACAGGATCCACTTTTTATCTCCTAGTAGCTAAAAGCTTTCCAAACGGAATAAATGCTAAACCAGCGAGCAAACCCACTAGGTGAGCGGTATTTGCAATAGCACCCAATTGCAGTGCTTCTAGAACACCAGCATAGCCAAGCACTAGCCAAAAAATTAAGAAGCCCATAATGCTCTGCGGCAAGCCAATTCGATGATCAGACTGGGTTTTATCCCACAGCCACGCATAGCCAAGGAAGGCAAAAACCACACCTGATAAACCACCAAACATAGGGCCAGCATCAAAATACTGAGCAATATTCGAAATAACACCGGAAAAGAGAATTAGCAGGCATAGGGCCAATCGGCCTTGATAGATCTCTATACGACTACCTACAACCCAGATCCACAGAGCATTAAACGCAATATGCAGCTCACTGAAATGAAGAAAAATAGGCGTAATAAAGCGCCAGATTTCAAATGACTCTAGCGTCCCAGCCAAACCAGAGCTGTAAAGACCACCATCTTTCTGAACAATGTCCGCAATCGTGAATAAACGCAGCCATTCTAAATTGTCACCAAAAGAGATTAAGAAGGTAAGTAACACACTACTCGCGATCAACAAACAGCTCATCCAAGCCTGTTTTACTTGAGATAGCAGATCAGTCTGACCTACTGCTTGTGGGATCGCTAAAACAAAGCCTTCAAGACTCTCTCCACGGCGACATTTCTCATATAAAGCGACAATCTGTGCAGGCTCAACCCCAACCGCAACCCAAACCTCTTGCGTGTGTTCTAGTTCAACAACCCGATGCGGCACCTCGTAGCGCCACAGGATTTGAGTAAACTCTGTGAGATCTTCACCTAAGGGCACAGAAAGCACCTTAATCATTAGAGACCCAACTCATCGGCGATTTCGGTTCTTACATCAACCCATACAAACTTGTCAGGCTGAATAGTTTTTTCATCATCCAATCGATAAGCAACCAACTTACCGTATTTAACCGCGCTGTAATCTAAACATGCGATATTAGGTGTTATAGGTTCAGGAACACCTTCACGCCAATAGTGACCAATAAATAACATCTTCTCTTCTGGGCCGTAATAGAGAAGGTCATTATGGTCCTGCTTAGTTAATTTCAAACGAGCTATATGCTCTGGCAACGGATCTGGCTGAAACACAACATCTGCATAATATTCCGGCTCTGCAGACCAAAACTTGGTTCGAAAGAAGCGTCTGCGATAGCCGTCTTTGCTCACCATGACCTCACCATCAGGCAAGCTTAAGTGTGTTCCTCTTAATAAACGGTCAGTCAGCGCCCATTCAAAGGTACCCCGCTTTGAGGAACGATGTAGAAAACGATCATCGATAATATGATTGGGGTACTCACCCTCGAAACGATCAATTAACTTTTGATGCCAACAAGCATGCACAACTCGGAAATGTTCGAACTCTAGATAAATCGGCATTTCCCGAATCCACTGTAAGAACATCTCTTGCTCATCAGGGTAATCGGCAAACTGTTCTAGGGTTTCAGCAAGAATGCGGTGGTGACGCGGACTATGCTCACGCAAGTAGCTAAGACCACTTCCCTCATGCCCTTCAGTACAGTAACTCAGAAAGTTAAATTCATGGTTCCCCATGACAATCTGAGCAGCGCCCGATTGCACCATATCGTAAACAATATGTAGAGACTCACGGATTCTAGGGCCGCGATCGACGATGTCGCCTAAAAAGATCATTTGGCGCTCTGGGTGGCGGTAAACTCCATCCTTCTTGCTGTAACCTAACTTGCTTAACAAAAGCTCTAAGCTGAGGCCGCAGCCATGGACATCGCCAACCAGATCGTAGCCTTTAAACTGATCAGTCACATCAATCTCCGAGCTTAGTACCCCAACCAAGTTTCTCTCGGCAGGTACTATAGAAATCATAATTGAGTGGATGTAACAGTTTCAGTTTATGCGGTTTCTTGTGAACCGTAATCGTATCTCCTGGCGCACAACTAATATCTTTTTGACCATCACAAGAAACGGTTGGGTAAGCACCATTATTAGGACTAATAACCAACTTAAGTTCGCTATTACCGTTAACCACAATCGGTCGACTAGAAAGGGTATGCGGGAACATCGGCACAAGTACCAAAGCATCTAACTTCGGATGCATAATAGGACCACCGCCAGATAAAGAGTAAGCTGTAGAACCAGTTGGTGTAGAGATGATCAAACCATCTGATTTTTGTGTATATACAAACTGCCCTTCAATATACAGTTCAAATTCAATCATTCGTGCCGCTTTACCTGGGTGAAGCACACAGTCGTTAAGCGCTGTTGCTTCGCCAATAGGTACGCCTTCACGCTTAACGATAACATCCAACAAAAAGCGGCTATCAACGGTGTACTTACCTTCAAGTACTTCGCCAACTTTTTCTTCAATTTCATTTGGAGAGATATCGGTTAGGAAGCCAAGATTGCCACGGTTCACACCAAGAACAGGAACATGGTATTGAGCAAGGGAACGAGCTGCACCCAACAGACTACCATCACCACCGACAACAATGACTAAGTCACATATTTCGCCCATCATCTTCTGAGTACTGGTCTGCTGGCCATGACCCGGCATAACTTCAGCGATTCGCTCATCAATAATAGTATTAAGACCGCGATCACCTAAAAAGCGAATAAGGTGCTTAAGTGTATCTATAACTGATTTACTACCTAAACGCCCAATTAGACCAATATTACGAAAGTAATCCATTATCTCTCCGGATTAACGTTTGTATGAAAAACCAGATTCTATCTAACTGATTTTTCAGATTCTTTTCAATGATTCTTTATGACCAAAACCACAATTTGGCGTTAATCAAGCTTAAGCTAGACTTCGAGCTCCTTGCAGACCACCGGTATGAATAGCCAAAATAGCACTTCCCTCTTCGTAATCACCGCGCTCAATTCTTTTCAACAGATGGCTAAGCATTTTTGCAGTATAAATCTGGTCTAGAGGGAGCTGATACTCCTTCAACATGCATTCCATAAAAGCCAACAAATCATTAGACACTTTAGCATAGCCGCCGCAATGCCCTTCCAAATCTAAGTCCCAGTTATCAGTAGGACCAACACCTGATTCAGTCATAAGGTTTTCGATGTCAGAAAACAAAAAGCCTGCCTTTTTCAGCACCGGTATACCTAAAACCGGAACATCAGGAACAGACAAAGCCACGCCAGCTAATGTGCCACCTGTCCCACAGGCTAAAACGATTTGATCAGGATTAACCTTAGCCAGGATCTCAGGCGTGATAATTTCTCGTGCGCCCTGCACAGCAAATTTATTACTTCCACCTTCTGGTACGATTAAAGGATTGTTAAAGCGCGTCTTTAGAGTCTCAAGATATTCAAAATCATGCCGCAGACGATATTCCTGACGATTAACAAAGCACAACTCCATCCCCCATGCTCGCGCATCTTTTAAGGTTGGATTATTCGCATACTCTGCTTCACCACGAATAACACCAATTGTTTTTATCCCAAACGATGACCCAGCCTTAGCTAACGCATGAATATGATTAGAATACGCCCCACCAAAACTAAGGACCGACGAATAACCCTTTTCAAGCGCATGCTGAAGGTTGTACTTCAACTTAAACCACTTGTTACCGCTTACTATTTCATCAGTCAGATCCAAGCGAAGCAGATAAAGCTTAACTCCCGCCTGAATAGTCTCATCGGTATCTAAAAGCTGCACGGGTAATACGGGATTTTGAAGAAGCATTGTAATTAACTAGCACTGCAACATAATTGAAATATAAATGAAGTACTTTAAAAGAAATTTAAATAACAGAGGAAGAAAAACGTGGAAGACTATATTGAAGAATTATTACTGCTAAATATCGATGAATATGAAGACGATGAATGTCTAGATGATGCTGAAGAACAATAACAGCATCATCTAGGCCCTCGAACTTAAGCACTATTGGTCTGAACTAAATTACCAATATGTTGCTTAATCAAGAAAGTACTATTCCCGCCCGAACTCTTAGATTCATACATTGCCAGATCTGCTCTTTGCACAATTTGATCTGGATTTTCCATACCGTTTGTTTCGGTCACACCAAGACTCACTGATACCTTAATCAGTGATTCAGTATCCTGATCAACACTAAATGAGCACTTCGAATTAAACATCACCCTAATTCGTTCAGCCGTTTTAGCTGCGGCATCAATATCGGTCTCAGGTAACAGCACCATAAACTCATCGCCACCATACCGAACAGCCACATCAGATGCTCGCAAAGTTTCTCGAAGAATCTCGCCAATAAGCCTTAAAACACGGTCACCCTCAAGATGCCCAAGAGAATCATTAACCTTTTTAAAATTATCCAGATCAAAGCAGATCAAACTTAAAGGATGGTTATAGCGCTTAGCACGATCTAACTCTTGCGCCATCACAGTGTAGAAATGTCTTTGGTTAAACAGGCCTGTTAACTCATCCGTCACAGAAAGTTTATGCAATTGCTGCTCTAAACTTTGCCGCTCGGTCAAATCATGGAAGAAACCAATACTGCCACCTTCATCCTGATCAACAATGGCAGCTGATAAACGAATCGGAACAACCGCTCCATCCCTACAAGCTAACTTAGCTTCGTAACCTTCAATACTACCCGGAGCACCATAAGAGTCCGACAGTAAAAGTCGTTTAATCTCTTTCGCCTCCTCCAAACTTGGATATATTGACGCGATACTAACTTTCCCAATAACTTCTTCAGCCGAATAACCCAAAAGCTTCTCAGCTGCTGCATTAAACAACTGAACAACCCCTGAGCCATCAACCCCTATAACTGGGTCTGGACAGAGTGATACAAGCACGGTTTCATCCACATTATTCACTGAGGTATTCCCATCTCTTTTATTTTTATTCCAGGAAACAAATTGTTAGCGTTATTTACGCTATAAGCGCATAGGCTTACAAAACGAAAGGGTAACAGATACAGCCTTTAAGTAAACAACTCAAAAGTCTTGGTATAGAAATTTAATAAATAGGAAATATAAGGAGGGCACTTAGTGGTGGGCGTGGAGAGGCTCGAACTCCCGACATTCGCCTTGTAAGGGCGACGCTCTCCCAACTGAGCTACACGCCCACTAAGCAGATGGCTTATTACGATTCTTTCAGCACTTCGAAAGAGAAGTTACCCAAAGGGTATAAATGGCGGAACGGACGGGACTCGAACCCGCGACCCCCTGCGTGACAGGCAGGTATTCTAACCAACTGAACTACCGCTCCACAATAACACGGGACTCGAACCCGCGACCCTCACTCTCCTTGGAGTGACAGCCAGATATCCACAAATGAATACCGCTCCACATTGTCTCGTACCGCGACCGGGGCTTTATTTAGTGGTGGGCGTGGAGAGGCTCGAACTCCCGACATTCGCCTTGTAAGGGCGACGCTCTCCCAACTGAGCTACACGCCCACTAAATAGTCACTATCTAAGCTCTTAAAGATAGTGGCGGAACGGACGGGACTCGAACCCGCGACCCCCTGCGTGACAGGCAGGTATTCTAACCAACTGAACTACCGCTCCACATTGTCTCGTACCGCGACCGGGGCTTTATTTAGTGGTGGGCGTGGAGAGGCTCGAACTCCCGACATTCGCCTTGTAAGGGCGACGCTCTCCCAACTGAGCTACACGCCCACTAAATAGTCACTATCTAAGCTCTTAAAGATAGTGGCGGAACGGACGGGACTCGAACCCGCGACCCCCTGCGTGACAGGCAGGTATTCTAACCAACTGAACTACCGCTCCACATTGTCTCGTACCGCGACCGGGGCTTTATTTAGTGGTGGGCGTGGAGAGGCTCGAACTCCCGACATTCGCCTTGTAAGGGCGACGCTCTCCCAACTGAGCTACACGCCCACTAAAATAGTCACTATCCAAGCTCTTAAAGATAGTGGCGGAACGGACGGGACTCGAACCCGCGACCCCCTGCGTGACAGGCAGGTATTCTAACCAACTGAACTACCGCTCCATATTGTCTCGTACCGCGACCGGGGCTTTATTTAGTGGTGGGCGTGGAGAGGCTCGAACTCCCGACATTCGCCTTGTAAGGGCGACGCTCTCCCAACTGAGCTACACGCCCACTAAATAGTCACTATCTAAGCTCTTAAAGATAGTGGCGGAACGGACGGGACTCGAACCCGCGACCCCCTGCGTGACAGGCAGGTATTCTAACCAACTGAACTACCGCTCCACAATAACACGGGACTCGAACCCGCGACCCTCACTCGCCTTGGAGTGACAGTCAGATATCCATAAATGAATACCGCTCCACATTGTTCGTCCAAGACAGTTACTTACTGCCCCAAACGGAGTGCGAATTTTACGGGTTTTGTTCCCCATGTCAAACGTTTAAACAAAAAAAATTTCATTCTTTTTGATTGCACATTCTTTGTACAAAATCAGTAAGTTAGAATAAATCAAAGCAAAACAGTATGTTCCACCAAACTGTTCAAAAAACATCCTACACATATCAACTTAACAACTACTCGTTTTTCCCAACAAATACGATTCTCTTACTTATAAAGTTATTTCCACATCCCTGAATTAAGTTAGAATCATTCGCTGACCAGTGACTTAAATAAAGAGTGTTATATGCCAGTCTCCCCTACCGTTTCAGCTTTAGATAGTTTTATGGAGAAGCTTAATACCATTCAGGCGCAGCACCCTCTCATCCGATTCAATTCAGATTGGCCTTCAGAGTGTTACGCGACTAAAGCTAAAGATGGTGATTCTGTATCTTGGTGGCCAACTCTACAGACGACCCCAAGCGATATGTTTACTCGATTAGAGGAGGCTCTTGAAGAATCCATTCATCCAGACATTATCGATTACTACTGTCGCTATTGGTCAGATCCACTACCAGCTAGCTGCAGTGATGGCGATCTCAGTCTGATACAAGTTTGGAATGATGAAGATATGGAGCGCTTACGCAGCAATCTAATTGGCCACGCACTTTCTAAACGTCAACAAAAAAGACCTCTGACCTTTTTTATTGCCTGCCCGGAACCAGATGAAGACTTTTTTATCAGTGTAGATAATTTTAGTGGAGAGGTCTGGTTAGAGCGCCCAGGCAAACCGCCTATCAGAAAGCTGGCTGACAACTTAGCCGACTTTCTTAATTCATTAACCCCCCGTCTAATTCCTGATACGGAGTAAGTTAAGTTGAAACAGATACGTTTATTAGTAACCGGATTACTAGCCATATTAGCCACTAGCACCTTAACCGGTTGCATGACATTTAATTCACAAACGCTAGATCTACACCCGCAGATCCAAGTTTCCAGGGTCTTGAGTAAAGAGAAACGCGTAGAGATTATTCCGAAAGACTTAAGAGCAGATTCAGTCATTGGCTACCGCTATACAGGTGAAGCAGATGCGCCATCAATTGTTTTAAAAGATAGCCTTCATCTTCTACAGCATACGACTGAACACGCATTGGAAGATATGGGAATCGTTCGCTTCTACGGTGGTGAATTTAATCTAACCATCAGTCTTATTGAACTTAATTACCACGCTTCTGATTCAAAAATAAAACAGACTGTGAGCTTAGATACCAAGTTAAAGGTAACGGTAAGCAAAGATAACAAGAGTTACACCGGTACTTATACAGCAGATAAACAGCAGACTTTTGTGGGCGTACCTTCAGAAGAAGAAAACGAAAGGTTGGTAAATGATCTATTTTCCAGCGTGATGAACCTAGCAATGAATGATCAACAACTAATAGATTTCATTCAGTTTAACTAATAGATAGAAATTACAATAAAAAAGCCTGCTACCTGTTAAGACGCAGGCTTTTTATTTTCTACCAACCAACGGTATGAGAGAGCAAACGGCTAATCTGACACATTGGCCTACCAGACTCTTCTCGCCATTGATTAAAACACTCTTGAACGAGCTTCAAATCCCTTTTCGCTGTTGGCTTTTTCTCAATAATTCCTTGAGCTTTCAGTCCAGCAACAACATCATCGGTCAAAATAAACGTATCTTTGCCGATCATTCTCAAAAAATAGCTTCCTGAATTCCCACCCAATTGCTGACCTTGTTTTTTGAGCAAATCCCATAAACCAATAATATCTTCGACCGGCCAATGAGCGACCAACTGCGCAAAACTACCATGCTTACTAGCAAGGTCTGTAACCATCAACGCATTGACACGGGTGGCTTTTATCTTACCCCAATGTCTGATCAACTGATCATTCTGCATTAGGTTTTCTAGTTGTTCGTCGCTCATTAAACTGACTTTTTCTGGATCAAATCCAAAAAATGCTTGTTCAAACGCTGGCCATTTAGAATCAACTAAAGAGTGCTTCAAACCAGCGCGAAACACCCTACGCATCATGTCGCTGAACAATCGATCATCAGGTACTTGCGCTAACGCAGATTCACTTTTAGCTAAAGGTAAGAGTGCTTCTATATCTTGATCAGGGTAATGAGCCTGAACATGCTCGTAAATCCACTGGAAGGATTTCATCTACTATTTCACTTTTTCACAAAATCTAATGAAGCAGAATTCACGCAATATCTAAGACCGGTAGGTTGTGGTCCATCCGTAAATACGTGCCCCAAATGCGAATCACACGTTGCACAAGTGATCTCTACACGTACCATGCCGTGAGTTGTATCGCTATGCTCGTCTATAGCATCACCCTCTACAGGCTGCCAAAAACTCGGCCAACCACTTCCTGAATCATATTTTTGCTCTGATGCAAACAACGGGGTTCCACAACAAATACAACGGTACTCCCCACTTTGCTGGTTATTATAATACTCGCCCGTGAAAGCACGCTCTGTGCCTTTTTGACGACAGATACGATATTGCTCTGGACTTAAACGGTCTTGCCACTCTTGCTCAGAATGAACGACCTTTTGGTTTTTTTCAGCCATACAATCTCCCTGATAATAAAAAAGCCTGCAGTACGCCATTTCCCTAGGTTTCAACAAATAAAAGGCGTATGATTAGTCTCTTTTTTTTCTGAGGCTTATACCATACAACCTAGGTCTCTATGCATAGGACAACATCTAGCCGCAGAGATTCCCGGCTAGGTTTGCAGGACAATAAAATGCCAGTAATCCGTAAATCAAACAAGCTGATCAATGTGTGTTACGACATTCGCGGTCCAGTACTTCAGGAAGCTAAACGTCTTGAAGAGGAAGGACAACGAATCCTTAAATTGAACATTGGCAATCCCGCCCCATGGGGTTTCGACGCGCCTGAAGAAATCGTACAGGACGTTATTTTGAATCTACCCGCCTCCCAAGGCTACTGTGATTCAAAAGGCTTGTTTTCCGCCCGTAAAGCGGTGATGCAAGAGTGTCAGAAAAACGGAATTAAGAATGTAGGCATTGAAGATATCTACATTGGCAATGGCGTTTCAGAACTTATCGTAATGGCAATGCAAGGTCTGCTAAACGATACCGATGAGATGCTGATTCCTGCGCCTGACTACCCTCTTTGGACAGCTGCAGTAAGTCTGAGCGGCGGTAACCCAATCCATTACCGTTGTGATGAAGAAAAAGATTGGGCACCTGATATTGAAGATATGCGCAGTAAAATTACTGATCGCACAAAAGGTATCGTGGTTATCAACCCGAACAACCCAACGGGTGCTGTATATCCAAAGGCCGTGCTTGAACAGATTATAGAACTTGCCCGCGAGCATAATCTGATCATCTTCGCAGACGAGATTTATGACAAGATTTTATACGATGAAGCAGTGCACACTCCTCTAGCATCACTTGCTGATGACGTGCTGTGTATCTCCTTCAACGGTCTATCTAAATCTTATCGAGCAGCAGGTTTCCGTTCTGGATGGATGATTGTAAGCGGACCAAAGCATAATGCCCGTGATTACATCGAAGGTTTAGAGATGCTTTCTAGCATGCGCCTTTGCTCAAATGTACCCACCCAACATGCCATTCAAACGGCACTAGGTGGATACCAGAGCGTCAATGAATTGATCGTATCGGGCGGTCGACTTTACGAGCAGCGTAATCTAGCCTGGAAGATGCTTAACGAGATCCCAGGCGTAAGCTGTACGAAACCAGAAGGTGCGCTCTACCTGTTCGCCAAATTGGATCCAGAAGTTTATCCGATCAAAAATGACGAGAAGATGGCTTTGGATCTACTACTGCAACAGAAAGTCCTTATCGTCCAGGGCAGCGGCTTCAATATGCCAGATACACAACATTTCCGTTTGGTATTCTTACCTCGTAAAGATGAGTTACAGGACGCTATCGAAAGGATAGGTACCTTCCTCAAAACCTACGAGCAATAAGAAAAACGGCCATCTTTGATGGCCGTTTTTTGTAATCTCATTGTAATAAGACCATCCTAGACTAAGCTCTATATTACGTATTCGCCTTTAGAGTTAATAGGATAATCAATGTTTATAAAGGTAAGAAAAAACTGCGGTATCTATATGGAGCACAACGGCTTAGAACAGCGCCACCTTGTTCCTGTTACATCAAACTTTCTGATCAACCTAAATCACGTCGCAGAAGTCTCTTTCTATACAATCAAAGAGTCTAAGGTTCGTTACGACCTTGAGCATCACGAAGTGACCATCCCCCCCCATACGCGTGTTATTCACGTACAAATGAACTACCTATATGGTTCTTACAAAGAAACAGTTAACGATAAAAAAGGCCGTTTGGTCGACCGTTGTTACTACAAGCTTTACTTTATGCCTGAAGAGATGGGACAGTACGAAGGCATTCGATCTCAAATTGAAGGCTTAGTCCTCAATGAGGATTAGTTGATTAAAAAGCGGCCACCAGCCGCTTTTTTTTGCCTAATAATCAAAAACTTCTTGCAAATAACATCATAGAACTCTAATTATCTAATAAGAGCTTTTTGTTGATACGGGTGTTGGTGTGCAGAAAGCTCAATAACAAGAATCTGATCTCTAAGGAGTGCATATGGAGATTCGCGAACTACTTGAGCAAACAGACAAACTGCCCAATGTTCCCGAGGTCGTAAGACAGTTAATTCAACAGTTAAATAACCCTGCTGCAGACTACGGCGAAATTGCTGAAAAAGTAGCACAAGATCAGACTCTATCTTTAAAAATTCTTCGACTTGTAAACTCTGCTCATTTTGGCTTAAGACGCAAAGTATCATCTATTGATGAAGCGGTTGTAATGCTAGGTATGGTTCGCCTTAAAACGCTTGTTATCGCTTCAGGTATTGCTGGTTCGGTTAAAGAAGTGGAAGGCTTAGACCTGAAAAAATTCTGGAGCGAATCATTCCGCGTCGCCGCTCTTTCAAAATGGTTTGCTGAACGAGATACCGATGTTGATCCTGATATTGCCTTTACTGCAGGTCTTATTCATAACATTGGTCGCCTTCTCTTACACCTATCTCAACCAACACGAGCTCAGGAAATTCAAGCACTGATAGATGAGTCAAATTGCAGTCGTTGCGATGCAGAGGTAGAACATTTAGGTTTTACTGCACCTGAAGCTGGTCAGGCTTTATTAAATATGTGGAGCTTCCCAGAGGAGCTTGGCACAGCGGTACGTCAACATAAGCAACCAACCTCTTTTGACGAGCCATCAGCACTTGCTGCTGTAGTAAATCTAGCCTGTGTCGTGAATTCAGCGATCAGCAATAAAGACAACCTAGAAGCACTTCAGAGTAATTTCCCTCAAGGTGTTGCTACGCTAGCAGGTGTCTCAGCAGATACGTTTGGTGATCTAGAGGAAGCACTAAATCTTGAATCAGGTTTGGATGGTTTAGCTGATTAACTTCAGCTTTAACATTGAAAAAGGCAGCCTAGGCTGCCTTTTTTGTATCTCAACCGTTAAACTGGTTCGGTACCAGTTGCTGTAACAGCTTTGATACAAGAGATAATATCTTTTACATCTTGTAATGCACGATGGCGTCGAAATTGAGCTTTAGCCAAGAAGCCAAACTGAATAAGTTGCTCTTTGCTTAAAATTCGATCTAGCCCTGCCATACGAAAGCTTGGCTGAACTCCCGTCGCTTCAAATAAGCGGGTTAACCAAAACAGATCAAATTCAAATGCATCGCTAATCAGCGTTTTACCTTTTAGCTTTTTATTTAAGCGTGAACAGGCTTGCTTAATATCAAGCCCTTTGCTTACCGCTTCTTCTCGGTCTATACCGTGCATCTCCTCGGCATACTCATCCCAATATGCCCACCCGGCTGCAGAATCTGGATTAATCAGAAAGTTATCTTGTTCGCCTGTCTCATCGTTAATCCAAGCGATTTCAATCGGATAAGACTCAGCGCCTAACCCACTTGCTTCCAAATCAATACAAATTAGCTCCACTCACTTCTCCCTTACGTATAACAACACTTTAAGGCTTTTTTCGGGTTCAGCTTCCGGAAAATCTTCCGGATTATTTAAACGTTCAACAAACTTAAAATCTGGACACTCTTCCAACATCAAATTCTTTAGAAACTCAGTGCCATTTTTCGGATCATTATGACAGGCTAGAACCTGACCACCCTCTTGAGTTAATTCGTTCAAACGACGAATAACTTTACGGTAATCTTTTTCAGCGACAAAACTCCCCGGCTGGAAACTTGGCGGGTCAATTACAATCAAGTCGTAAGGGCCATATTGACGCACCTTTTTCCAAGACCTAAATAGATCGTACGCCAAAAATTTAACACGGTCTCCATTTAAACCGTTCAAGATGTGATTTTCCCGACCTGTATTAATCGCACCTCTCGACATATCGACATTAACAACGTGATCAGCACCACCAGCCAAAGATGCTACAGAGAAAGCACAGGTATATGAGAATAAGTTTAGCACGCGCTTACCACCCGCATTGTGCATCACCCATTTACGCCCCTCACGCATATCCAAAAACAAACCACTATTTTGATTGCGTTGAGGTTTGACCTGATAGAAGAGTCCAAGTTCCATCGTATTCATCTGTTCAGGCACTGTGCCCCAAGCAACATTTTGCTGCGCTTCTTTACCCCGAGAACGCTGCTGAATCACCAAGCCTTCGATTTCATCTACACTCTTTAAAGTGTCACTTAATTCCGCAACCCACTCAGGCTCAACCTCTTTATATAACCGAGCTACGGCATATGGAGGAAACCAATCAATTACCAGATGCTCAAATCCCGGAAAACAGTGTCCACGGCCATGAAAAATCCGGCGCGATTCACCCATCGCTAATGGTATTTGCTGCTTTACGACTGTTAAGACTTGCTGCATCTGAGATCCTGTATCCAAAGGGTCATAAAAAGGGGCTAAATTATAGGCGCGGGCGGAAATTGACACCAGTAATTAAAGGACAAATAGACTTGAAACTTTTATCATCCGCCCCTATCTAAGCAATGAGCTTAAACAATAGGAAATCTTTCACTTATGATGCGAATCGGTTTATTTCTGTTAACTAACATCGCTGTGCTAATCGTTGCCAGCATTACCCTTAATCTACTGGGTGTTGACCACTATGTTTCCGGTGCTGGCCTAAATATGACCAGTTTGCTGATCTTCTGTGCTGTCTTCGGTTTTGCTGGTTCATTCATCTCGCTATTCCTATCTAAGAAAATGGCGAAAATGACAACAGGTACAGAGATCATTACCCAAGCACGTAACTCTGATGAACAATGGCTTTTAGATACTGTTGCTGAGCTTTCGGAAAAAGCAGGTATTAAAATGCCTGAGGTTGGCATTTTCCCTGCTCAACAAGCAAACGCATTTGCAACGGGCTGGAATAAGAATGACGCATTAGTTGCTGTGAGCTTAGGTCTATTGCAGCGCTTCCAGAAAGAGGAAGTAAAAGCAGTAATGGCACATGAGATTGGCCACGTAGCTAACGGTGATATGGTTACAATGAGCTTAGTTCAAGGCGTTATAAATACTTTTGTAATGTTTTTTGCGCGTATTGCAGGCTACGCAGTCGACAGTTTTCTTAAGAGCGATGATGAGGAAAGCCAAGCAGGTACAGGTATAGGTTATTTCGTCACTGTAATTATCTTCGAAATTATCTTTGGTATTTTGGCATCGTTTGTCGTTTCATGGTTCTCCCGTTACCGCGAATTCCGTGCAGATGAAGCAGGAGCAGATCTATCTAGCAACCATGCAATGATCGGTGCTCTACAACGTCTAAAAGCTGAATACGAAATGCCCGATCAGATGCCTGGCCAGCTAACTGCCTTTGGTATTAGCAGCCATATGAAGTCGGGCCTGATGGAATTGATGTCTAGTCACCCTCCGCTTGATAAGCGTATCGAAGCGCTTCAGAAGCGAGGTTAAGCAAAAAAATCCCCGGCAAGCCGGGGATTTTTTTACAGCGTATTTCCATCGATAAACTGTCTATATCTAATAACCTTTTCTAACTGTCCAGCATCGCCCAATCTATATTTATAGATTTTATCGCCTTGTCGATAGATTCCTCGGCAACGAAACTCTTTTCCTTCCATACTTAAACAGATTTCGTCTTTGTTATTTACTTTCCAGATGCCCTTTCGCTCTTCCCAATAACGCTCTTGTTCAACAAGTCCATTCGCAGCGTAATATGTGAAACTGCTACTACCGGATATAACGTTGAAAGATTCAACCGTTTTACCCACAAACAATGCTTTTATTTCTGATCCATTCAAGCGAGTTAAAGGACCATCGCTAGGCTTAACCTGACAACCCACCAACATAACTATTGCACTCATCCCAAGTATTGTTCTCAAAGTTGTCATCTTTATCTCCGATTACATTCTGACCAAAACTGGTCAATACAAGTCTTTAATCCACTAGCAAAAAAACTACCCGAAAAATCATGCCCCTGCTCGGGTAAGACACAAAGGCGTGGGCTAGTTACACCTAATAATTGGCCCTTCAATTTCGCCAATTCTTTAAACCAAGTGTGGGCACGCTCAAGCCGATTCATTCCTTGCGCTTTATCTACACGCGCCCCAGTCCTTAAACTTTTATCTCGAACCGTATCTCGCTCGCCAACTGCAACCATTAAAGGAATATTGAGCATGCTATCTATTTGCGCTTTCCCCATCCAAGAAGGTATTTCTTTCAATCCATAGGGGTAAGCATCTTCTCGATTAGGGATGGTGTACCAACCCGCACTACATATAACCAGCGAGGCTATTTTATTTGGGTGGAAAAGTGCATATCGGTGAGCAAACTGTGCGCCACCCGAATAACCACACAATTTAATTTTAAATTCCGGCAACCCCACATGTTTTCTAAATGCGATGAGAAGCGTATTCAACGCAATATCGGCACGTGGCATATAAGGGCCTTTAGATAACTTTTGATATTGTGGAAAAGCCCCTTTCTCAAATTCAGGCACCACAAGCCAACAGCCAAACTTGTCGGCAAGCGTTCTAAAAGCTTCCAACTGATCATCGTACTGCCGGGAAATTCCATGCACCGCAACAATGACCTGAGTATCATCCTTCAGCTGTTTTGGACGGTATAACCTCGCAGGCAATGATTTAATTGACGGGTAAATACAACGAACAGCATCGCCTGGCGCAGGTATTTCAAGCAAGTTCATGATTTATCCCCCTTGGAAATTCAACAACATTGCTGGGTTTAGCATCGCCACTTGCTGAGACTTTAATATCACCATTCGTCAGAGGCATTAACTCCTCCAGCTCCTCGGCAATAACAATTGCTCCATCAAAGCGATTGTATACAACCACCAACATGCTTCTAATATCAGGACTTTTTAACGCGACATCGGAATCGATAAGCAATAGCTTTGGGCGCCTTAGCAAAGCTCTTGCTAGCTGAACCCTAAACCTTAAATTGCTGGGTAAATTTGACCCCCTTTCTTCAATTTTTAATTCGCTTCCTTTATCAGAGCAATATGCCTGCAGACCGGTTGTTTCAATAACCTTCTGTGTAAACTCTTCTGACCTTTTCCTTGCACCATAGAAAAGATTACTACTTAGCGTTCCTTTCAGTAGAGGAAGTTCAGGGCTCACAAGTGAAACTGTTTGGGCCCAGATAGATGGATGAATCAATGAGTTCCTTCGGCCACAAAATCTAAGCTTCCCACTCGTGATCGGAACAATACCTGCTAATGCTTCCATAAAAGAGCTCTTACCTGCCCCTTGAGCACCTCGTAACAACAATCGATCTTGCTCATTAATCACACAAGAAATCGGGCTAAAACGCTGCTTAACAGCCATTCTCTTTAACTCAACTTTAAAGGCCCTTTTAGGTAGCCGGCGCTTGCTTTGTAAACCTACGATATCACGCTCTAAAAAAGCACCTAACTTATCTTCGGATACCTTTTTTAAGGTCCAAAGCTCATATAAGCGGCTAAGCCTTCTAAGCTGATTAACCAAATACAAAGACGCTACCAGCAATACAGGAATGTAAGTTTCTGCAATAAGCCCAGCCTGACTAAGATTTAGCCCCTGCATCACGATAACAAGCACAGATATCAGTAGAACTGCTTCGTTAAAGCCTCTAATTAGAGAAGAAGCATGAGCTTTACGCATCTGTCGCGTTTTTAAGCGATCAGCACTACGAGAAAACTTTCGCTGTTCTTTTCCAGATTGGTTGAACAATCTTATTAATTTAAAAAGAGCTAAACGTTCGTTAGTCGCATTAATTAAACGTCCTCTTTCACGCCTTACACTCACCGTTGAGCGATATAATCCCTTACCTAAATAAAAATTACCCAAGACAGCAAAAGCCAGCGGTATAAAAGCTGTTACTAACAATGTCCAATGAATCTGACTTAGTGCGACAAATGCAGCTAATAACCAAATTCCCAGTACAAGCAGCGGAGCTATTCCGTGCACCATCCAATTTCGAATTGGTGTCATATCCCCTGTGAGCCGCAATAAAGTACCACCTCTGCTAAGAGCCTCATCACTCACAGGTAGCGCTAACGTGTGTTTATACACCGTATTTCTTAACTCACAGATATAAGCTTGAGCTATTCGTTCAGCAAAATAACGTTCGCAATATCTAGCTGCCGCCAATCCTAAAATCGCAGCTAACACAATTGATGTAATAGCGATATCGAATGAAAACTGCTCATGGCCCAACTGATCCTTAGCCAAGGTCATTAAACCAAGGAAACAGGCTGTCTGGATCAACCCAATTAGGATCAATCCACCTAGTCCTTTCCAACGTTGTTTAGACAGCATAGGAGGTAACATGACTATGATCCCTCTCCAAACTAGCCATCAGCGATTTAGCCGTATCTGGATTACGCAACTCTGCTAAGGAATAAATCGGTAAACCTAAAGTTCCTTGCACCTCTTCTGCACAGATAGCAGCGCGAGTAAATAACCCGCCTAAACCATAGATTGGAAATCCAGCTTCAATCATTTTTTCAGCGCAAAATGCAGCAGCCGTGGAGCTATCAGCTGCAATCATAGAAGCACTCACTTCTTTAAGTAAGCGACCATTGGCGAGTAGTTCTTTGTTTTGTGGCTGTAAAACTCCATCTGCTAATTCAACAATTAATAGATCGGCATCGGCTTGAACTGCATCCATTTTCAGCCTTTGTAGCAATTGAACCAATTTTGTTTCACTTAGATTAACCGTGGTTGGATAACCCGCATCAAGAAAGTCTTTCACTTGATAAGCGCCAGCATCAACCATCTTCCAATAATCAGGCCCAGATCCTGTACCTGTTAGTTTAGCGGCTGCAGCCTTAAATCCCGCTTTCGTAAAGCCATTAATTAGCGATGCGGCCATTGAGGTTTTACCACTGTTCATGTCACTGCCTACAACTAACAAAACAGATATTTCATTGGCCGATGGATGTAGATAAGCATCTTTAAGCGTGCTGTAATTTTCCAAATTAATTTTCTGCCCTTGGCTATTAACCAACACCCCTAGAGCTGTAATCTCAGTCGCAGCTTTTACCTGAGAGCTTTTACTGATCACATCACCAGCGATACCTCCGGCAGCAACAAGTTGAGTTTTGCCTAACTGCGCAGGTGACTTAGCGTGAAACTGATCCGTCGCATAACGATCACCCGCTGCCACAATCATCAGATCATCCACAAAAAGGTGTTCACGGCGTCCATAGGGGTTTTCAAGCCGAGTGTGCTGACGAATCCGATCGACTCTCGCTAATAAAAGATCTCCTGCCTCAGGCAATAATTTCGCAACGTCAGCAACATCATCAAAGTTAACATTGCGCGTGATATAGCTTCTTTTGACACGATTCAGATCAATCATTTTCTACCTCACTTTTGTTTACGTTGTTTGTAAACAATTCGGGATATTCTCTTTGCTGTAGCTTTTTCTGGTGTTAACAGGGCTTCCAATTCAACGCGCTTCGTTTTTCCGAAACGGTCAGTCGCTTTTCGTTCTACAACAAGACCTAATTCAGGGGCATATTCAATATCATGAGTTTCCCTGACCTTGGCGATAACCTCTTTCCAAAATACCGAGCGTGCACAGTTATATTTGTTGGTTTTGTACTTTTTCTTTTTCAGCTTAAAGTGACCTTCACCTCGATAAGTACAACGCCAATGACGAATGGAGTTGCCTGATTTAGAGCTTTGACGATTCATTTCAAACTGAGCTGCGTCGCCTTTTCCAAACGGGATCAAAGTTTCGGGCGATCCGAACTTCAATGTCTGGGTATAACCTTCCGTACGATCCGGGTACTTTTGATAACTAAGAACAGGAACAACCGGATGGATCGAACGTTTATATAAACGCTTACGCTGATCCTCCCAGACTTCCCAACCTGTGCCTTTCTGAACCAGTTTCTCTACTTTTCCATCACTGTATACAGCCACAGTACCAATATCATTACTGGCAGCGATGGTGCCGGCGTACCCTACAAAAAACATGGCTATCAATGCTCGTTTCATCACCTTTAACCCCTAATCAAAGCTTTCTAACTAACTCAACTTTTACTCGTAAACCGCCTAAGTCACTGGATGATAGAGTTAAACTTCCATCATAAACTCGTGCAATCGACTGGCAGACCGACAACCCTAGGCCATGACCAGACAAATGTTCATTTTCGTCAACCCTGACACCTCGTTTGTTAGCCTGTTCAATCTTACTTTCGCTGATTCCTACACCATCATCTTCTATATAAAAGAACCAATGGTTGCCATCCACTTCTACAATAATTCGTACTTCCGACTGCGCATACTTCCATGCGTTATCCAGTAGATTCCCTAACAGTTCCAACATGTCATCCCTGTCAAAAGGCAACTTTTCATGTTCACTGTTCACCACTACGGATAGAGCTCTATCATGAATCTGGTTCAGCAGGACTTCTAAGTGAGGTAACTCTTCAGAAAACGAAAACAGATAGCCTGGCATCGGTGCGCCAGAGATCCGTGCACGTCTCAATTCAGAATCAATTCGGCGATGTAATTGTTCAATGCTCTTATCTATGGCTTTTCGTTGCGCTGTATCCGTCAGCATTGACGCATGTATCTTTAATTCTTGTAGAGGCTTCTTAAGTTCGTGCGCTAAGTTACCCAACGCCATACGTGAACGAGACAACTGCTCCTCTGAGCCTGACACCAATTTTCGAATAGACTCAACCAGTCCTGATATCTCTTGCGGAACATCTTCAGGGAAGTTCAATTCACCGGTATTTTTATTGTTTTCAATCGCCTCCTGAACGGGAGCTAGGCGATTAAAACCCGTTCGAATGACATAGCGCTGCCATAGAACAAAGCCAAAAATAGATAAACCGGCGACAGCTACCAAGATCCACTCATAGAACCGCTGTTTCTGTTCAATCGAGGTGATATCTTCAGCCACCCATAAACTGAAGGTTTGGCCTTTTTTGGTGAACGCTTCTTGATAGACCAACCACCTTTCACCCGCATTCTCGAAATATTGATATTCTTCTGTATCACCGGAAGAAAAACCCGAAACATCAATTACGGTATCCCACAAAGATCGAGAACGGATTTGCTCTTTGTTCCAGCTTAAAATGAAGTAATGGCCTGAACGGACACGCTGATAAACCGTCGGTAAATATTTCTCATCGACCTGCCAAGCAGAGTCTTTTTTATCAATAGATGTAATTAAGCTTTCCGCATCCTGCTTAAGACGACTGACCACCAAATCATCTACAAGAATGTGAACACTGCGATCGATGATAAAAACCAAGACCATTAATAGCGGCAAGACCACCAGTAATAATCGGTTTCTGATACGCTGCTCTAATGAGATCACTCGAGTCATGGCTTAGCCCTTTAACCTGTAACCTTGACCACGAAGGGTCTCGATAATCCCTTTGCCAAAACGCTGTCTGAGTCTATTTACATAAACCTCGATAACGTTACTGTCTCGCATCTGCTCTTCTTCGTAGACATGCTCGCTAAGGTGAGCTTTTGAAAATACCTTTCCAGGATTCAACATGAGATATCTAAGTAACCGAAACTCTATCCCGGTAAGCTGAACAGAATTTCCATCTTTATCCTGAACTTTCTGCGTATCTGGATCCAACGACAAACCACACACCGAAATAACCTGAGATGCTCTGCCGAAATAGCGTCTAATCAACGCCTCTAAACGCGCTAACAATTCTTCAGCGTGATACGGTTTACCTAAATAGTCATCCGCACCTGCTTTAAGACCATCAACGCGCTCCTGCCAGCTATCTCGAGCGGTTAACACTAAAACCGGTGTCATATCACCCATAGCTCGCATCTGTTGAAGTACCTCTAAGCCCGAACACTTGGGCAAACCAAGATCCAAAACAATCGCATCGAATGATTCCTCTTTAATTCGAAACAACGCATCTTCACCGTCATAGGATTTTTCAACCGCATAACCGCTTCGCTTTAAAACCGGCTTTAAGGCTTCAACTTGTGCGATTTCATCTTCAACTAATAAAATCTTCATTGCCCCTACTCTTCAAACTGCTCTTGGAGGAACAAACCGGTTACTGCATCAATCTCGAACTCCACTACAGAGTTACTTTTATTGATAACCTCTACCGAATACACATAACCCTCCTCACCTTCGCTGCTGAGGGATAAATCTAATAACCTTGCGCCACTAATCTCTGGATGGAGTGATAAGATCTCTTCAAGGGGCATTACTTTGCCATCTTTCACTAGCTTTAATACTTCTTCCGCACTTAGCTCTTGAGCTTGAACTGAAGGTGCTAAAAGTACAGACAGTAATAAAAAAATTCGTATCAACATTGAGTCGGTCCGATCAAAATCTACGCTAGTTTTATTGGCAGTATAAACAAGCTTTCTTAAATCAAACTTAAAAAACTGGTAGATTTGTTAAGGAAATATAATCTTTTGATTATAGTCAGAATTTTCACAATAAAATCATAAAGTTATACCTTTAAAAATCTTTATAAAATCGTCTACAACTACCTAAAACATAAAAAAACCGGCAAGTGCCGGTTTAAGAAAGGTTCGTTATCTTAAAATTAGTAGGGCCAGACAAAAGGTAAGAATATTGCGGTAAAAATACCAGTTAAACCCATACCTAATGATGAGAATGCACCCGCAACTGGGCTTATCTCGAAAGCCCTAATAGTTCCGATAGCATGACCATTTATTCCTAACACTAAGCCAACTAAACGCTCATCAGTGACGTTTAATCTTGAAGCTAATAGATCAACGAAAAACACAGAAAACACACCTGTCGCTAATAACCCCCCCATCATTAATGATACAGAACCACCCAGCTGTTCCGTTAAACCTATAGCTATTGGCGCCGTAACTGATTTTGGTGCAATTGAAGCCAGCACCTGTTCACTGGAACCTAAGCTGAAAGCGATCAAGACGGCATAAACCACAGCTAAGCTTGCGGATATAGGTACCGTTAACAAAATTTGTCGCCATGCAGCTCGGATATGATGGCTCTGTTGATACAGGGGCACACCTAAAGCGACCGTAGTTGGTGCAATAAGTACAGATAACCATTTTGCCCCTGAGTAGTATTCTTCGTAACTAATCGATAACCCAAATAGAAACAGCGCCAAGAATGAAGCCGCTAATAACATTGCTGGACACCAAACGGGCTTTCCCATTTTCTTGAAGAGATATCCGCCTAAGACAAAGGAAAACAACGTAAGTCCGATTGCAAATAAAGGCGTTTCAAGGAAGTGCGGAATCAAGCTTGATAGTGAATATTCAGTCATCTTGGCTTTGCTCCAATCGACCAAATTTCACTAACAGTAAGGATGTCAAAACACTCAGTAAGGTCCCCACACCTAACGCCAAACCAAGATTCAACCATTCGCCTTTAAACTGCTCGCCCAAAAAGAATACGCCAACAACACCCGGAATAACAAAGAGAACTAAAGATGAAATAAGTTGATGACTCGCTGTTGCAAGTTCGCCACTTACGGAGCCTCTAATCATCAACCATAGGGTGATGAGTAACATACCGATTGCAGCGCCATGAACAGGTAACTGCAGCAGATAGCTGATTGCTTCCCCCAAGATGAGGAAAGCAAACAAAATGAACATACCTAAAATCATAAAGGTAGCCTGAAGGGAATTAGCGGTGGTCGCTTAGACTTAATCAATATCTGATGAATTTTTTAACGTCATAATCTCTTGTTTGAGATCGGCGACCTCTTGCTCTAGCCTTGCAATTCTTTGCTGCAAAGTAAGATTGTGATCGTCAGTATCCGTTCCGGCCATTTCAACATCAGCATCTTCAACCGCACCGCTGAAAAGATGGACGAAACGTGATTCCCGCTTACCCGGTTCACGTGCTAAGCGTTGAACCAAAGAACCCATCGGGTGATCCGCTAAACTAGTCAACGTAGCTTCTACTTCAGATACGTCCTTAAATTCGCATAGGCGATTTGTTCTAGTTCTTAATTCACCTGGTGTTTGCGGGCCACGAAGGAATAGCACACAAATAACAGCAAGTTGTTGTGCAGTAAATTGAAGGTCGCTGAACTCAGTGTTGCAGAAACGATGCTTAAACTTAGATACGCGGCTACCAAAACCGCTCTCATCGCGCACTAAGCGTTTCTCTTTGAGCTCATCCAGTACGTTTTGAACTTCGCTCTCATCAAGTGACAGGACAGGTTCTCGATTGCTTTTCTGATTACAAGCGGTTGTTAGGCCATTAAGTGACAGAGGATATTGATCGGGTGTCGTTATCTCTTTTTCCAACAAACAACCAATAACACGAGTCTGTAGTGAAGTTAGATCCATATCCACGGTTTACTTCCTTCTGTTTCAATATGTTATCCACCATAACATATTAGTCATGTTTCGGAAGAAAACTGTTTTACGGATCAAAACGAGATAATTCGTAACTGATCACTCCACCCTTAAATAGCTCCATGGTTAATGGTTCTTCTCGTACAAGCTTCACTAAACCAACGCCCGGGGCATACCATTCAGTCTGAGTAATAGGGATATCTTGATACCCAAGTTTAGGATCAACATAGAGGGTTAACACTGTAGTCCCTTCAACCCTAATACAACGCTCAAAGGTTCCTGCTGGAACTTCAACGGTATCTGTAACCGACTTAATCTCAAACTGTAAATTAATATCCCGTTTACGCGGATCGGGTACTGCGAAAGAAGCTGTCGCATGCAAGGCATAAGGCTTGGTAGGTACAGTCCAACTACGACCTACTTCAAGATCTTTATTATTGGGTAAGATCCTAACGAGCGACTTTTCAAACCTTGGCTGATATTCAATCAATGTACGACGTGCAGCTCGATAAACACCTGTATCATCTTGGAGAATATAGTAATCGGTGCCATCACTGGTATGACGCACACTGATTGTATCTTCAGCAAAAACCTCTCCATCTTTAAATTGGGTTTCTCCGAGATTCTCGATTGAAAACTCACGTTGGCTCTCTCGATCACCAAATAGCTCATTAACCTGATATTCCCAAACAACGCCTTTCTGCAAAGGAAAATAATCTGTGTCAGGTATATCAGCGCTACAACCCGCTAATATCAAGCTCGCCAGAAAAAAAGTAATTCGCATAATCACAGTTTATTTCTCCGGTAGAGCGGGATCAGGGACTTGAGTAAAATTGATCAGCGGAGATTTTTGCCCCAAAGCATCCTTACGTTTTGCATCTGAAGGTTTAGTAAAGCGCTTTGAAGGCTGCCCTAACTGAGGCTGTCCACTTTTAGTTTTCTTTAATGCTTCTTCAACTGCACCATGGGTCGCTTGGTCATAATCGATCCTGAATGCTCTGGGCTTTTCGTCCAACTCATCATTTTTCAGATCGGTAAGCCAAATATAGATATCGCCGTCTCTATTAGCTTGCTTATCTGGCTCTTCAATCACCGCATAGTGAAACAGGAACTTATCAGGTAAATCTGTTGGGCTCGGCCAGCCCTGACTTTGCTTCCACCCCACGTAGCTACAACCATAGAAAAACAATGCAATGACAACTAGGCCCGCTTTAACTGGCCACTTCAATCGCCCACTGATCACCGCCAACAATAACAGTGCTGTTAAAAACACATAAGCCAATGTCAGCACTAGGAGTTCTTCATTCATTTCTGATTCGCCTTAATAATGCTTTTCTGCAGTTTGTTAATATTGGTTACTTGGCCTTGCGTATTCAGGGTAAAGCGCAAGGCTGTCAGCTCATCGCTTTCTGCTGCCAAAGTTTCGGTGGTGTAACTAATAACCTTCAAGACAGGATTCACCTCAGCCAGATAGACAGTGACCGGCACAGGCTCATTATTCTCACTTTTAAAGTAATGAAGATTGATCACATACTCACCGGGAGGCCGACCTCGAATCGTCAGTACCTCTTGATTGATTGGATTTGTGATCGTTTTTCCATCAATTACCTGAGTATCATTGGCGTTGCCGCGATCATCTCGATCCAAGTGCATCAGACCTTGTTGCGTCCGCTTGTAGTAAACCTTTTCACCTTTCGGGCCTAAGGCCCAAACGTCAATATCATTGGGGCTACCATCCGGCCAACTCACCGTAATTAGAAATTCCGCCTTAGGGTCAATAATTCCAGATTTTGCCGGTGGATTTAGCAATAACAGTGCAACCAGAAACAAGAAGGTAAATGTCAGCAATGCGTTGAAAAGTAGATCGGTAAATGGATCGATTTCAAAGTTTGATCGCTGCCCAAAGAGTTTCATGACGCAGGCTCGCTTTCAGCAGCACTATTTTTCTGCTGACCTAAGGTGATGCTTAAAGCAACAAAACGATCAGCCATACGATCAAGCAAAAGGTATTGAACACTTAATAGCATGCTGCAGGTTAAACCAATCAAGGTGGTACTCATGGCGATACCCATACCATGAGTCATCTGCTGCATTAAGGTTTTAACATCATCAATCGTCAGATTTTCCAACCCAGAAACAGAGCTCAGCATGATGATAAAGCCAATCACCGTACCTAAGAGCCCCAACTTGACCATTACACCCACAACAAACCAGCCAACCTGATGAGAACCACGAGCCCCTTCAACAAGCAGCTCTGCTAAAAGTCCTTTATCAGCATTTTGATCATGTAACTCTTCATCAGACACATTGAACAGGTAATCCTGTGAAAGAGAGAGACCGTCTGGAAAGGCTTTTTCCTCGGGGGTTAAGCCCGTCTCTTGGCGGCGGATATAGTAATGATCCAACATCGAGAACTGTTGGGAAAGATAAAAGCTGCGATAAGCACAATGGCAGCTCATGCCTACTAATAACACTAAGATGAATATGCAAACGCGGGTTTGATCTTGCTGAATGATCTCCAACAGCACTCCTTGATCCCAACCGACATAGAAGCCAAACAGAATCACGCCAAATAATAAAGCCCAGTAGAGCAGAACTTTATATTGCACAGGATTGTACATACTAAGCATCCTTACACATTCAATTATGAGCGATCTCTAATACTACTAATTTATTTAGCTGCTCGAGGCAAACTAAATACCAACAAACTATCCCCTGTGGGGTAGCCTGCGATTTTATTTCCGCCTGCGGCAACAGCAATGTACTGACGACCATTGTGGCTATAACTGACCGGCGGCGCATTAACACCATAGGACTGTTTATAGCTCCAAAGCTTTTCGCCTGTCGTAGCATCTACCGCAAAAAACTCACCATCACCCTCACCACTGAAAACTAAATCACCGGCTGTTGCCAAAGTTCCACCGAGCATGGGCAAACGCGTTTTCTTCTGCCAGCTCAACTTACCGCTTTTTAAGTCGACCGCCGTTAAAGTTCCATAACGTTGTTTCTCATCAAACTCAAAATAGCTATAGGTTTGCCAAGGTAGCTCTGAATTCAGTTTTAAAGGTTTGCGGTAATAAGTTGCTGGCATGTGAATACCTGCAATATAGACTTGCTGCTTATCTGGATTGAGTGATACTGGAGACCAATTGCTACCACCAGCGATTCCAGGAGCAATAGTTACCCCCTCCTCAGTTGGATCAGCAAATAAGTTAACTTGAGGCACAAAAGGATCGGATTTAAACAGCAACTCTCCGGTTTCTCTATTAAGAACATAGAACCACCCGGTTTTTCCCGCTTGTCCTACTGCTTTTACAGTTTTGCCAGCCACAACGGTATCAAATAACACCGGAGGACTTGAAACATCGTATCCCCAACGGTCATGTGGCACTTGCTGGAAGGCCCATTTAAGTTCTCCATTTTTGCTATCAATCGCCACAATACTCGAGGTATGCAGGTTGTCACCCGGTCGAGTGGAACTATCCATATTAGGCGCAGGGTTACCTGTTCCGGCAAACAACCAACCAGTTTCTTCATCAATGGCGGGCGTGGTCCATATAGACCCACCACCGAGCTTCCAACTATGTTGAAACCGTTGAGCAGCCGCTTTTTCCGCCGGAATATCACGGTTAAGCGTTAAGCCACTTATCGTGGTTTCTTGCCAATCACCCACCCAGTGCTCACCATTTACACTATACCAACGCCACAACTCTTTACCGGTTTCCATATCAAACGCAGATAGAAAACCACGTAATCCCGTCCGACCATCGCCAATACCAATAACCCTAAGCCCTTTTTCAGTATCGAGATGTAAACCATACCCAGCCCCAGTACTACCGACGATTACCATATTCTTATAAACCTGAGGGGCCATATTGAAACTATGGCTTGTGCCACCGGTAATCTTTGCCTCTCCGCCAAGATCTATCCCCTGTAACAATCCATCGATGCTTTCCTGAACTGAAAGCTCTAAATCTTCGACTTTGTTCTGCCAAACCAGTTCGCCCGTGGTTTGATCTAATGCGATAAGCTGTCCATCTATAGTTGCCTGAAAAACTTTACCTTTAGCTACAGCCACACCTCTATTTGCTGGCCCACAGCAACTTTTCTTTTTCGGTTTTGGATGTTCATAACGCCACACTTGTTCGCCAGTTCCTGCATCCAGCGCGACGACATGATTGAAAGGAGTCGATATATATAAATGATCACCAACTTTTATAGGGCTCGCCTGAAAGCTCGCTTTAATACCGCTATCAAACTTCCAAGCCAACTGAAGTTTGGCTACATTGGCTCGGTTAACTTCTGTAAGAGAACTAAAGCGCTGATTGTCCAAACCATTGCCATAGGTTGCCCAATCATCGGCAAATACGATCTGGGATAAAACACTCCCAAGCATTAATCCTAAAAGCTGGTTTGGCACTCGCATAAGTGATTCCTTAATACGCATGATATTGTATAAATCGATCAAAACAGGATCGACTTTGATTACTTAAGCATAGAACTAAACTAACTTTTCCTTTTAAAAATCAACAGCGTGAACTTGACCACAAAAGGCGGGTTTATTGCCCGATACACAAACACTTTATCTACCTACAATATGACACATTCTTTTAAGGCATAGATACCAAGACAAAGATTCTGTTTACTGATGAAGTCGATAAAACTTAACTTTCTGCTAATTTCTCTTGTTGCTATTTCGGGAATGGCTGCGCTACTTATCTCTGCATTTATAGCTTTATATAAGACAGATGCAGACTCACGGAAACATGCTCAAGAGATATCTGCCATCGTAAAGCAACAACTCGAGTTTCAGGTTTTAAAAGTTCAAAACGATGTATTGGCACCAGAGCACTTCCCAGACTTTTTCCTATGGAAGCACTCTGCGGGCTTCACTGGGTTCTGCGTTTCCTTTGAAACTAATACCGGCGAGGTAGCACGTAGTCTCTGTACAGGTGATTACACTGAGGATGAATGGCCTTTATGGTTTGAAAGCTTCTACCTAGCACTGTTCACTTCAGCAGAGGAAACACGTTCCAGAATCACCTCAAAAATTGGTATTGAAGGTGACATTGTCGTTTCTCCTAGCAAACCAATTTTGTTGCACAATGCCTGGAATAACATCATGACGTTGATGGAATTTTCTATCATCGTTGTCGTAATCCTTAGCTTGCTGCTCTATCTATGCCTTCACTGTATTTTAAAGCCGGTTAAAAAAACCCAGCGGGTTTTAAATGAGATGCAGAAAGGTAACTTAAACGCTCAAGTCCCCCCCTCTCATATCAAAGAATGGCAAGAAACCGCGACCGCGATAAATAACTTAGCTGCCAGCCTTAAAGAAACCTTAGATGACCGAAAAGAACTCTCATACAAGCTCCTCAACATCCAAGAGAATGAACGGCGCTATCTCTGTCGAGAGCTGCATGACGATATGGGGCAATACCTAACAGGACTCAGAGCAATCTCTCATTTCCTACAACTGGAAGTCGATAGCCAATGCCCGGAGCTTTCGCCCAAAGTTAAGCAGGTAAATACGATCTCTGAAGAGATGATGGAGCTGGTGAAAGACTTACTATTCCGGTTACGACCTGCTGACTTAGATGAGCTAGGGATCTCTGAAAACCTAAAATCGATGATCCAAGACTGGAATACAAAGCACTTCGATAAAAACTGCTCGATCACTTTAGAGGGTGAAATCAACAGTATTCCAGCAGCGATAGCCGTAAATATCCTAAGGACTATTCAAGAGTGTTTAACCAATATTGTTAAACACGCCTCTGCCAGTGCTGCAGAAGTACATCTAACTTACTACCCAACAGATCATAAATATCTAACGTTAACGATCCAAGATAATGGCAATATGACTCAGCCTGAGCCCCTAATTAAACCGGGGAATGGTTTATTAGGTATCAAAGAGCGGATTAATGCGCTTAATGGCGAATTAGAGCTGAGCAAATCACCATTAGGTGGACTCAAAATAGCAGCGAGTATTCCTGTCTGCGAAATTAAGGGATCCAATGAGCACAGTTAATATTCTTCTAGTAGATGACCACGCAATTGTCCGCGAAGGCTATAGAGCACTTCTAAACCGCGAACCCAATTTTCACATTATCGCTGAAGCGGGATCTGGTGAAGAGGCCTACTCCCTCTACCAACAACATTCGCCTGACCTCGTTCTTTTAGATCTTTCTTTGCCGGGGAAAGGTGGTTTAGCGACCCTTTTACAAATCCGTCAATATGACCCTAAAGCCCAAGTTCTGATCTTTAGCATGCATCAGAACCCCGCGATGGCAAAAAAAGCAGTGGATGCTGGTGCGCGTGGTTACATCACTAAGAGTAGCGCACCCGAATTGCTAATACAGGCGATCAAAGATATTACACATGGTCAGTTAGCTATCAGCGATGATGTATCACGTGCATTGGCCTTAGAAAGCCTTCAAGGCGAAGCTGCCATCCTTAGTAAGTTGTCCACTCGAGAGTTTGAAATTCTTCGAATGATGATTGCTGGAAAAACAAAAGATGAAGTAGCTGAGACGCTTTGCATAAGCGCTAAAACTGTCGCCAACAGTTACTACATCATCAAAAGCAAGCTCGAGGTCAAAACCGATATTGAGTTGATCCATACTGCGATTCAAGCAGGTATGCTCTCTCCATCAGAATTAATACCTGTTTCATAACTTTCATTGAGTCCGCTCAATAAAGCTTATCCTAAAAGACCCCATGTCCTGCGTAGATTTACGTATATACCCTGTAGTATTCAGTTACTACGATAAACAAGCTTGGTCTCTTTTAAGGAAGATAAATGCGATTAGTGGTCCGACGCTTAGGCCGTGTCAAACTCATGCTAATTATCACTGCTGTTTCTGTAGTGATGGCTGTCACTTTGAATTTACTGATCTCTTTCATTTTTAATTATGAAACCCCTATTGAACAGAGCATGTTAAGGGCAGCCCTCATTCCGTTGGTTATCGCCCCTGCTGTCTCTTGGTATCTTCTCGGGCTTCTTCTAGATTTGGATAAACTTGAAGAAGAGATGAATAAACTAGCCACCTACGATGACCTAACCGGCCTATACAATCGCCGTTCATTGTTTAAATCCTGCGGTTTACTTCATCGCCTGGCAATGCGAACAAAAGAAGAGTACTGCGTAGTCATCATCGATCTGGATTTTTTCAAAAAGATTAATGATAAATATGGCCACGCAGCCGGTGATACTGTACTCAAATCTTTCGGAGCCATACTAAAAAAAGTAACAAGGGATTGTGATATAGCAGGTCGACTAGGTGGTGAAGAGTTTTGTATTTATCTAAGTAACACTCAACAGGACCAAGTAGGCCCCATAGTTGAGCGTTTAAATGATGAGATACAAAATAACTTACCAAAGTGCGATGGCACGCAAATAAATTACACCATCAGTTTAGGTGTAGCAGAGAACAAACCTGGCTTAGAAATGAGCTTTGAAGATATCCTCAACAAAGCAGATATAGCTTTATATGCGGCTAAGAATAGCGGCAGAAATAGGATGGTTATATACAGTGATGAACGAACGCAGTAGGTAAATAGAATATATATGGGCCTAGCGGGATCGAACCACTGACCTGTCGGCGTGATGGTGGAGCCTAGCGGGATCGAACCGCTGACCTGTTCGCTGCCAGCGAACCGCTCTCCCAGCTGAGCTAAGGCCCCAATCGAAGGTTTCCTATCTTAATTCTGTTCAAAAGCAGAGTCAATTTCGAACTACTTAAAACGATATAACCTATAGATATTTATAGAGAAAATTCACTCCGACATAGCTTCTCTCTGCCGCTTTGCTTAAGTAGCGCGTCAACCAAAATACCTACCCGCTCAGGCAACCCAGTGTCCAACAAGCCGTGTACGGTTTCGAGGACATTGGCTTTAAAACTATCACTCGCGCCAATGTCAGAAGATAGATTATCGGCACTAAAGTTAAACTTGTGCCCTGCCGCTTTTGACATTAACCATTCAAATGCTTGAGGGCGTACTTCTACTTTTTCGAATTCAGTTTGTTCATCTGCGGTTCTACCGTCTGGTTTATACCAGTAACCAAAGTCTTCTAACTTTCGGCGTTCTGGGCCTGCGACACACCAATGGGCGATTTCATGAAGCGCACTCGCATAAAACCCATGTGCAAAAATGACCCTATGATGGGGATTATCTTGATCTGCGGGTAGATAAATAGGTTCATCATCCCCTTTAACCAATATTGTATTTAGGGATTCCTTAAAAAGCTGATTAAATAACTGAATCAGCTCATCGACATTCGGTTCTTTCACTGCTTACCTTTTAATTACTTATATAGGGCTGCCAGGTATTTTGTTTTAACCACCATGTTTCACCACTGATGCGATTAATACGTGCAGCAACGTAACCTTTTACATCTTTATCTGCTCGACGCAATACAACTTCATATTCGGCAGTACCTGTGCGGCTACTCTCTTCAAGTAGGTTCCATTGCCCTTTATCCGCTAACCAAGACTCGCCCGTATAACGATGGAAGCGAATTAGCACCCACTGCCCTTTCGATGTATAAGCTGTAACCATTCGAAAAGCACCATCCTGAACCTGACTACCTAGCTCATTCGCCATCATCGTAATTTGGTCAAGTACACCATTAAAGGCATCCGGAGAGACGGGGTCACGCGGAGTGGGCGTTTGTGGCTGCACGGCCAGTGCTTGTACTTCATTTGCCAGCCCTTGTAATTGCAGTGCTAGCTCCTGATTCTGCTGCTGTAACTGGCTCGACTGGGACTTAATTTGCAGAAGATGATCCTGCACCGCGGTCATTCGATTCGCGATAATATCCAATTGATTGGAAGGCTGTTCCTGCGAAGAATCATTGGATGGTTTTGCTTGGGCTTGCTGAGGAGAATCTGAAATGCTCGGCTGCCCAGCATTCGATTCCTCGGCTTGTCCTGACTGAGATTTAACGCCAGCAGAATTACAAGCTGTCAGTACTAATACCGAAGCAACAATAAAAGCTTTTGAAAATGACACAGCGTCTCTCCTAAACTGCCGATCGAAAGACGCTATTTTACCCCATTACTCTGGAGTTGGAAGCTTGTTAAATGCTAAGGATCATTAAGGCTATTTAACAAATGATTATTCAGTAAAAAGATCTACGTGACTATTTGATTTTTACAATTTCTGTGGCTGTTTTACCGCTGCTTTCTACCCAAGTAAAGGAAAGCTCTTCTCCTTTTGCTCCACCTGCAAACGTGAACACAAAATATGGGTTTCTAGAAACCGTCGGGCCTAGGTTTACGGCAAACACCTCTTTGCTGGCATGAACGACCTGAAGCTCTTGAAGGTACAGAGCAGGAAAAAACTCACCGGTTTTGCTGTCTTTTCGAAAACCACTTTCCATGGCATGTTTCGCCATCATTTTAACTTTGGTTTTACCGGAAGAAACCTTAGTTTTAACTCGAATAATACCTGTTGCCATAATAACTCTCCTAACGATTCCTCAGATAAACTTAACCGCAACCACCAACTGTGACGGTGACATCTTTCGCAGCGCTATAAAGTTTACCTTCAGCTTTAACTACGGCAGTGATTCGTGAGCTTTGAGCCATTCGAACCCGAGTGGACACATCCGCGTCAGTGCCTTCTGGGATTTTAAACTCAACCGCTAGAGGAGATGGATTATCTTTGACATAAATGCTGATCGATTCAACATTGGCGATACTGGAACGTACAGTTACCGGAACAATCGCTCCGTTTTCTGCCGTATCAGGCGCTTTCAGGATCACATCAGCACTTTCTTTAGGTACGTCACCTAATAGCTCTTGTATAGCTGTATCTTGGTCTTGCGCCTCAAACGCTGCCGCTTTCCATGTAGCTAATGCGACACGTGGCATCAAAACACCAGCCCCTATCATCGCACCGCCTAGTGAAAGCACTTTGACTATTGATCGACGATTTATGCCCATTTCATTTTCCTCAACACTTCGATCTCCTAAGAAGATCGAAAGCCATTTCACTTAAACAATAAGTTTAGCTTACGCAATTTAATCACTTTGTAAAATGGCTAAAAAGAACATAAACAACCAAGTATAAAGAAACGGGCAATCAGGTAGCTTTATTGGCCTTTGGATTCTGCATTCAAACGATCAAGCAGATTTGCTACTTCAAGGCTTGCCTGCTCCATCGTTGTAAGATGGTTCGCCGCTTCTCTTACTGCACCACGCCTCACTGCAGCAGCAGCCTCTACACCGGATTTGTGAAGCTTAGTGTGCGGTGCTTCTAAAGCCGCAAAGCTTGAAAGATGACTGTATTGCTCACGTCCATTGCCCATGTAATACCACTGGCCAAACCCACTGCCAGTATGATCTTCAATAGTTGATAGATCGTGAACGTTGCCGGATACAATTCTTTCATAGAGAGAATTTTTCCAACTAATTTGCTCCATCTTCAGCTTTTCAATCAGAGTATCGGCCACGGTATTCTTAATAGTTGAATGCATCATTTCAGACATCGATACCGCATCGCGAACACCTGAGGTAATTTGTGAAGCAGAAGAAACCACCTTTGTACTGAGCAGATCAACCTGAGCAATATCTTCCGATGCAGTCCCCGTTTGAGTACTGATTTGACCCACAAGATTGGCAATCTCATTACTGGCTTCGCTCGCCTTACGAGCAAGGTTACGTACTTCATCAGCTACCACAGCAAAACCACGACCAGATTCACCCGCTCGTGCAGCCTCAATTGCGGCATTTAATGCCAATAGGTTAGTCTGATCAGAGATATCACGGATAACACCTACAAACTTTTCGATTTGATCCGACACCGTAAGTAGATCTTTAACCTGTTGATTACCATCTTGCGCACGCTGTTGAATCACTTGTACGCGTTCCAGAATCTCTTCTACCGAACGGCGCGTCTCATCAAAAACAGAAATTTTCTCTTCAATATGCTGTTGGTCAGCGCTTAGTGAGGACGTTGTATCAGAAAGAACATCTTTGACCTGTGCTGATAATCGACTCCCCTTCACCCAGGCTTCACTAATTTCATTTTGGTGGGTGTTAGGATCTGGTTGGATATTTTCCTGCTCGTAACAGCGTTTAGTTAGCACCTGATTTTCTTCTATCAGTTGCCTGTTTTCCGCTCTTAGCTTATCGATTTCGCCTTGTAAGCTTTCAATCTTTACATGCAATTTACCTGAGAAAAACATCCTGCCATCTCCCTATCATTTTTATTAGTTAATGCATCATATATTGTCCAAACAAACGTTTCATTACTTTATTAAGTTCTTCTCAAATCAGCCACACCCATGCTAAAAAGCCATATATATCATGAGGATAAATATCATAGACTTTACATTTCATATGAATGATCGACCATAAACAACTGCTCAAGAAAAGTACCGCCATAAAAAATGAGACTTAGATGCTTAAACCCAATGATTTTATTGCTTTGATTTTTTGCTAACCAGAATAGAGTTTTACGTGCCTCCCCCTATCCTCACATTCAAAACTAACCTAAAATCCAATTAAGGTTTTTAGCTAGTAATAAGGTAAGGAATAACAATGGCAAACATTTCAATGACAGAAGACCAATTCCACGTATTGGTTAAAGATTTTTTTGCCAAAAAATCGGCTAGAAAGCTTCTTACTCAGCAGGAAAACATCGCAATAGCAGAACGCTTAAATGAAAAGGTTAGTTTGCCTTTCCTAAGTGAAGCAAAAGAACACGCGGTGCTTGTAAAGACGATTCTGAAGATTGATAACTACCTGTATGAACAGCTTCCAAACGAAATTTATGAACTGATTCATAACCTTGATGAAGGTTTCGATGATAGCGAAGCAGCTCAATTGGCGGCTCGTCTAAGCAAACAAGCTCACGATGACATCAATCTGCCGTTCCTAACGGCACACGTTGAATACTACTCAATCACCTTCGTTCTAACCTTGCTTATTAATGCAATGCGAGAAGGCTCAAATATCGAACATGCGATTGCTGTAACACAACACCCTCGCGTGATGTGCGATGATTTCCCTTTTCCTGACCTAATCTAATCACTGTTTCTGATCAACTGATCCAATCCTCTCATTCCGCCGTAACAAAGCTAAATTACAACCTGTAAACGCTTTGTTACCGGAGTGATGTTAGTTTGGTTTTCCAAATGCTTTCATAAGCATCTTTATAGACCTCGCCTCCAATTCGACTCATCGAGATAATCTTTTTAAAGCGTTTCTGGTATTCATTTTCTATGATTCCGGCGAACAACTATGACAGAAACAAAACCACATGTTGCCATCATTGGTGCAGGTCTAGCAGGTACAACTCTTGCCGACATTTTGACTTCAAATGGTATTGAGGTGAGCGTTTATGAAAAAAGCAGAGGCACGGGTGGTCGGCTTTCAAGTTGCAAATTAGACGATATGAGTGCGGATCTAGGCGCACCCTTTATCTCAACAAAGAATGGTGACTTTTCGACTTGGTTGGCTCAAAGTGGAGTGGTAGAAACCTGGTCACCTAATACCAAGAGTTTCGACGGTGTAGAACAACAATCGCCAAATCTAATCACAGGAAGCTCTCGCCTTAGTAGTTTAACCAGACACTTGCTGGCTAACGCAAGTTTTCACCCTGCCACTCGCGTGGGCTATATCTGGCCAGAACTTGATGGCTCCCAAAAAAAGGTACGGCTTCGCGATGAAAAAGGTGAATCTCTGGGTGTATTCGATGCCGCTATAGTGACAGCTCCAGCTCAACAAGCAGCAACCTTATTAGAAGCTGTACCGCGCTTTTCAAATACTGCTAAAGCCATTACCCCTTCAGCCAGTTGGGTGGCACTTCTTGAAACAACAGATTCACCAGATCAACCTGAACAACTGATAACAGGGCATCACCCTATTTTGTATCGCTGTATCAAAGAAAGCGCTAAACCTGGACGGAATACTGGAAACGGCACGGCAATATGGTCGATTGAGGCAAAACCCGAATGGAGCCAAGAACATATCAACCTTCCCAAAGAGGAGATAGAAATTCTTCTTACCCAAGCCTTTCTGTCGGTAAAACCTGAAACAAATATTATAGCGGTCAGACGCTGTCATCGGTGGTTGTATTCTCGTCACCCAAAAACAGAGCATGGCATGCTTTGGGATGAGACAACGCATATTGGCGCTTGTGGTGATTGGCTACTCGGAGGAGATTTAGAGGGGGCTTGGGAGAGTGCAAACAAATTGTCTGCAGAACTTATCTCTTGTTTAGGTAATTCACTTAGATCTATTAACTCTTAGAATCTTTCGAAAAACTGATAAAAACCGTACCTAACTTAATGCCAAACTTTTTGACTACTGCCCGGTTAAGTAAGACATTGTTTGGCATTAAAAACATCCAGTCATCAAATTTTACTTTATATTGTCGACCACTGACATTTAACAGCATGTCATAACGCCAGGTAAAACGTGCTTTATTTTGCTTGCCTTCAGCTCGACCTAAAACATCCCCTGCCGTTCCACTATACACCGTATTTTGACCACGCTCGATAACCCAAGTACGGTTTTCAAGCTCTCCATCTTCGTAAAAAAAATCTTCTTCTAATGTGAGCTGATCACCCGACACTGCACCTTTTATCGCTACGGTAAATAATCGACGAATATTGCCAAAGCGATCCTCAAATAACCCATAGGCCATTGTTTCGCCGCGGAAATATTCAAAAAGTTCAAGCTCATCGGGCCAATCAGTTTTATTCATTACTGTAAAATTATGTTTCTCTATTTACTGAAGCATTACGTAAAAACCAATAGCTCAGATCATAACTGATCTAAAAAGCGATCAACCATGTATAATGCACCCCTCTAATATCAGTAAGGAATAAAACATGATCTCTGCTGAAGCAGCTACTGTACGCGATCAACTGATCGAAAAAGGCCTAGAAACACCAACAATTGATAACGGCCTTTCACAGGAGCAAAAGTATGAGCGCATAAAGAGCTTAATGACTGAAGTTGTCGGGACACTAGGGTTAAACCTAGAAGATGACAGCCTTACAGAAACGCCCCATCGTGTGGCGAAAATGTACGTCTACGAGGTGTTTTCTGGGCTAGATTATGAAAACTTCCCTGATATGTCGATGATTGAAAATAAGATGGACCTAGAAGAGATGGTAAAAGTTAAGGACATCAGTGTTCTTAGCTCTTGTGAACACCATTTTGTTACCATCGATGGTACAGCCAAAGTAGCCTATATCCCTAAGGATAAAATCATAGGTCTGTCTAAGATTAACCGTCTTGTTCGCTTCTTTAGTCAACGCCCACAAGTGCAAGAACGTCTAACAAAACAGATCCTTATTGCACTTCAAACCCTATTAGAAACGGACAACGTTGCTGTATCGATCAACGCCACGCACTACTGCGTTAAGTCTCGCGGTGTAATGGATGTTAACTCTCAGACAGAAACGACTGCATTGGGTGGTATTTTCAAATCTAATGCACGTACACGCGCAGAGTTTTTAACTTAAAAAACAAGGTCGATTGGCCATTTGGTAAGATCTATTAGAGCGTCTGGTTATACCGAGCCATCAGACGCTTTAAACACCTAAAAACTATTTGTTCTCGTTGATACAGCACTCATCTTTCAGAAAATCGATCAACCCATCCAACTCTTGGTATTGAGGAACACAATAGAGTGTTCTGCCCTCCCTTTGCTGTAACACCAATCCCACAGCAACCAATCTAGAAATATGATGAGATAAGGTCGAACCCGGAATACCTAATTCAGATTGAATCTCTCCAACAGGAACACCCTGTCTACCTCCCCGGACTAGATAACGAAAGATTTCTAGCCGAGTTGTATGACCTAATTCAGCTAACCGCTTAGCCGCTAATTCAATTTCCATAACCTAACCCATAAACAATATATTTCCATAATAATGGAAATATATTGACAAAACAAAGTAAGAGCTAGATTATATTTCCATAGTTCTAGAAATATAGAATATACAGGATAAAATTTATGCTCAGCTATATAGAGAAATATGCTACAGACCCTGAACTCACATCAATGCTAACCACCAGCTTGGAAATGTTCCTGCAGCTGTTCTTGGAATTGACGCTCCTATTTATTGTGATTAGTTACTGTGTGGCTTTAATTAATCAAAAACTGCCAACCGAACGAATTCAACAACTGCTGGGTGGAAGAAATGGTCGTGGCTACTTAACTGCCGCAGGACTTGGTGCTGTTACACCCTTTTGTAGCTGCTCAACCATACCTATGCTGATTGGTTTATTGAAAGCCAAAGCGGGTTTCGGTCCAACCATGACGTTCTTATTTACATCGCCCCTTCTGAACCCAATCGTAATAGCGTTGTTTATTCCTGTGCTGGGACTTGAAGTAACCCTGTGGTACGCAGCTCTAGCCTTAAGTGCTTCGATTATTGCTGGGGTTTTATTGCAGTATTTTGGATTCGAACGTCATATCAAACCCGATATGCTTGAGGCAAAACCCAGCTGTGATTCAGGTTGCTCACCTTCACCAGAAACAAAGTGCTGTAATGAGACAGTTCAACAGGAACCAACTATCTGGAAAAAAGCCTGGGCAGAATCATGGTCACTCTTTCGAACCATGTTCCCATACATGCTTATCGCAATGATAATCGGCGCCTTTGTACATGGATTTATACCGGATGACTTTTTTGCCGAAGTGGCTAATGCGGATAATCCAGCAGCAATCCCAACGGCGGCATTGATCGGTATCCCACTTTATATAAGAGTGACCGCGCTGTTGCCGTTGATCGGTTCGTTTGCCGCTAAAGGGGTGAGTTTAGGTGCAATCATCGCTTTAGTGATTGGTAGCGGCGGTGCCAGCCTGCCTGAAATGATACTGCTGAGACGATTATTTTACTGGCCACTAATGATTGCGTTTTTAGCCGTAATCTTCTCAATAGCCGTAATCAGCGGTTTTACACTCAACGCAGTCATCAGCTAATAGCATGGGTTTAAGCAGATAATTCATATTTGGAAACATGCTTATCTGCTCCCCACTCACCTAATAAGCCCATCAGGAAATAAAGCTATTTCCAGCCCAATTGCCAAACCTCGGCATTTTTTAGATCTTTCCAATCGATCTGCATTTGATATTTATCGATCACTGCTTCAATCATACAACCCGTAACCTCTTCGTTATCTGGATCACGCAGCAATTCAATTACGATAAAGTGCTTTCGTTTATTGATAAGTTCAGTAGCCGTCCATTTAGACAGCAGTAATTTATTGGGATTAATTTGATTTCTTCTAGGTGAAAAAGCCATTCAGAATGACCTCTACTTCGCGTTATAAGCGTCTAAACTAAAACGTCTTTCTTGCGCATAATCCACTATAGGCTGAGGCCTATTGCACCCAATAGTAATTAGCGGATCATGTTGTTGGATAGCGTTATACCCTTCTAAATCAGGCAACCACTGAGCTATATACTTGCCCTCTTTATCGAAGCGTTCAGCCTGCCTCATCGGATTAAAGATTCTAAAATAAGGTGCAGCATCAGCACCTACTGAAGCGCTCCATTGCCAACCACCTAAGTTCGAAGCAAAGTCCCCATCAATTAGATGCTGCATAAAGTAACGCGCACCTAGGCGCCAATCTTGACGCAAGATTTTGGTTAGAAAAGAAGCCGTTATCATACGTACTCGATTGTGCATCCAACCCGTTTGATTCAATTGTTTCATACCGGCATCAACAATGGCGTAGCCTGTTTCACCCCGGCACCAAGCTTCAAACAAATTTTGATCGAACGACCACTCTAATTTGCTTTCAATTTCAGGTTTAAAGGGTAACCAACGATTCATCTCGGGAAACTGCACAATTAAATGGCGGTAAAACTCTCGCCAAATCAGTTCTGTCACCCATTGATTATCTAACCAATCAGGATCATCAGAATAGGTCTGAATGGCCGTTAAACATTGCCGTGTGGAGATAACACCTTGAGCCAAGTACGGTGATAAAGAGGATGTACCCGTGATACCAGGAATATCTCGATGGTCAGGATAAGGAGCTAATTTTGAATGGATAAATTGATATAAACATTTGTGTGCAGCCTCACTACCCGCAGGCCAGCTAGATTCTTGCCAATCAGAGCCTAACTCCAAACAGTAACCTACATCTGTAGGTACTTCAGAAGGCTTTATATCAAGTTGCTTCTGAGGTTTTGGTTCTGGCAGAGCCTCTACCCACTCTGCCGAGAACTTTCTGCGCCAGGCTCGGCTATAAGGGGTAAACACCTTAAACGGCATCCCTTGCTGGGTAAGGATAGAACCCGGGGTAAATATAAGATCGCTGTCGAAGGCCTGTGTTGGAATACCCTCCGTCACAAAACTATCCTTAACCGCAGCATCGCGCTTTTGTTCGAATGCGGGATATTCACGATTGAAAAATAGTTCTGATACACCGTGCTGTTGAGCAAAATTCAGTAATACTGCAGGAAGCTCTTTATTGGTGGGTGCTCTAACAATAACAAGGGGGATATTCAGAGCTTTGAGTTGATCACTCAGCTTAGATAGGTTGGCTAAGTAAAACTGAATTTTTGCTTTGGATTCGTCCTGTAGTTGCCACTGTTTCGTTGTGATTGATGCTACAGCTAGAACGCCCTCACCATTACTTTGTTTACAAGCATGATAAAGGGCGTGATGGTCTCCTGTCCTTAAATCGTTGCGAAACCAAACCAGCTTCATATAGTTTTCGCCTTTACACTATAGATCATTTTTGAATTGTCGATCAAATATAATTTCTTAAGCCCAGCTCATGAGGGTATGGGTCTAAGTAAGCTTGGGTTTGGATGTATTCACTGCCAAAGCGCTTCAGGTAATGTTTTAACAGAGCAAGAGGCACAACCAAGTTAACCTCTTCCTTGCGATACTGCTCTATAGCTTCGAGGAGATCTTGCTTGGTTTCGGTATCAATATCTCTTTTGAGGTAACCCATAATATGCATCAACGCATTGGTATGAGTTTTTCGACTCGCGCGTTTTTTAAGATGGGTCATTAGCTCGAGAATATAGGTCTCTAATACTTCTTCCAAAGGCAATTGTGAAGCTTCGGTAGCAAGATATTTACCTAATACCTTATAACCTTCATAGCTGTGAGCCATTAATTGATATTTGTGACGGCTATGAAACTGAATCACTTCATGTAACGATGGAGCCGACATGACCTCTTTTTGCCAGCTGAAATAAACAAATACCCGAGTAATGAAATTTTCTCGCAGTATAGGGTCATTTAAACGCCCCTCTTCTTCTACAGGCAACGAAGGATTACGCTTCATAAACTCATCAGCATAAGCACCACTACCCGCTACATTTGGCATTCCATTTTCATGGTACACCTTTACACGCTCCATCCCGCAGCTTGGTGAACCTTGCATAAGGATGTAGCCACAAAGGTTTTGATTGTTATCACTTACCTCAGCCGCATAAGCTTTAAGCGACTCAGTGACATCTAAAGAGGGGTCTTTCGTGCCTAATACGCGTGGAGATTCAGCATCACCCACCAGCCTTATAGGCTCTCGAGGAGTACTCAATCCAATCGAAACTTCGGGACAAAAGGGTTTAAACTCAAAACACTCACTGAGAACATTGAGGCAATATTTGGAACGTTTATGCCCTCCATCATATCTAACCTTGTGTCCTAATAAACAAGCACTTACACCAACTGGGATTAATTCATTCAAGGTTGCTGTATTCATTGTTTATACCTCAACGTTAAGCCGAAATAATCTCTTTAGAAGCCAGTAATAGGCTGAACCAACTTACCTAACAAAGTGCTGAATTTAAGCGGTGCATCAGTCGCAATCAGGCAGATGCAGTCTTCATCACTATCAACTAAAGGCTGGTGCTCGATTTCACTATCGAGATCCGCAATATCGCCCGCGGTAAAACGCCCCATTTCATCGCTAAAAGAACCTTTTAAAACTAAGGTCAGCTCATTACCGTCATGAGTATGTGCCAGCATGGATTTACCCGGCGCTATACGCAGTAATCGTGAGACACCACCACGCTCGCTCTTACAAGGTAGATCATGATAGTAGACACCGGGAACAATGCGTTTCCATTCAATGTTCTCAAGCTTGTCGCCAATGTAATCAGCGAGAGGCGCTGGCACATCAGAATCGACCGTTTTAGCAGGCTTGCTACGGGTGAATTCTACGTCGATATCCTCTTCATCCAGCATAGCCAGTACTTGGTTAAGGGATGAATCATCAATAGTTGCAGGCTCAAGGCTTTCTAGAAGCATGCCACCTATCGCTTCGGACTTTTGTGCACGTTCACGACATTCAGGGCACATAGAGAGATGGCAAGCTGCAACCAAAGCCATTGATTGAGACATTGAGCCAGCCGCGTAACTAACGAGGGTAGCTTCATCTAGGTGATGTTTAATGTTCATACATCATCCCTCCACATTACTCTTAATTTTTCCGATGCTAATCGAATTCTGGATTTAACACTGCCTAAAGGTATTCCCAATCGATCTGCAATTTCAGAATGAGAACGACCTTCATAGAAAGACATATAAATCGCCTGAGCCTGAAGCTCTGGTAGTTTATCTATGGAAGCTTGCATACGCGCAGATAGAACTACATCAGTACAAGTATCTTGTGACTCGTCGGCTTCTTCATGCCACTCATCCAGAGAATACTCTGGATATTTCTGCTTACGCATCCAGTCGATACTTTGATTTCTAGCTAATGTAAAAATCCAAGTACTGGCTGCTGCTTTCGACTTTTGATACATGTGCGCTTTACGCCATACAGAGGCCATCGTTTCCTGCATCAATTCTTCTGCGGTGCTTTCTACCAAACCTAATCGAATAATGTAGGCTTTGATCTTAGGAGCGAAATGTTTGAACAGTTGCACAAACAGAGCTTTGTCTTTGGTTTCACCTAGCGACATTAATAAACTACTCCAATCTTGAGTAGTTTCCGGCTGCGGCATAGCAACAACTTTTTCCACGTCTTCACCTGGCGGTTTGTTTTCCATATGACTCCTTACGTGTACTCGCCTGAACCGGATCACCTTTAAGTATTCTTAAATACAATTTTTTTGCATTTAATAACTAAACCTAGTGATCTCAATACATTATGTGTGCGTATTAGTTACTGCAGATAACAATTAAACCTGTACAAACCTAACTATAAAACACATATTCAGTAACAACGGACTAGATAGATGAAAATTTCAGCCATGCGCCCCAAAAAGATTGCGATTGTTGGTTCCGGCATCTCCGGATTAAGTTGTGCATGGCTTCTTAATAAAGTTCACGACGTCACCTTATACGAGAAAGATGACCGTTTGGGCGGCCACTCAAATACCGTCTCCTTTGAACACAATAACCAATCTATCGATGTTGATACTGGCTTTATTGTATTTAACCCTGTTAACTACCCTAACCTAGTTGAGTTTTTCAAAACGCTAGATGTTAAAACCTGCGAAACAGATATGTCATTCGCGGTTTCAATCAATAAAGGTCAATTAGAATATTCTGGTACCGGTTTATCTGGTTTGCTTGCTCAGAGGAGCAATATTTTCAAACCGTCCTTTTGGAAGATGATCAGCGAAGTGATGCACTTCTACCGCAATTCGGAAGCTTTATCTAAACAACATAATTTAGATGAAATGACCTTAGGCGACCTACTTACTCAAGAAGGCTACAGCAAACACTTCATATACGACCATCTATTACCTATGGGTGCGGCGATTTGGTCCACTCCAGTTGAGCAGATGCTTAATTACCCAGCGAGTTGCTTCATGCGTTTTTGCCGCAACCATGGTCTGGTTCAACTGAGTAATCGCCCACAATGGCGAACGGTTATTGGCGGTAGTAAAAACTATGTAAATAAAATTGCTGACACCTTAGGTGGCAATATCAGAATCAACAGCCGTATCCATAAAATTATTCGTTCTGATAACTGCGTTTTTATAGAAGACCACCATGGCAAACGAGAACAGTATGATGATGTTGTTTTAGCCTGCCATTCTGATCAAGCCTTAGCATTGCTTGAATCCCCAACAGATGAAGAAAAAAGGTTATTGCAGTACTTCCCTTACCAGAGAAACAAAGCCTACCTTCACCTAGACGCCTCCCTAATGCCAAAACGAGAAAAGGTTTGGTCGAGTTGGAACTATCTGTCTGAAGGAATCAGGGATAAATCTCAGGATGTATCTGTTACCTACTGGATGAATCAGTTGCAGCCGTTGAATACAGAAACACCTATTTTCGTATCCTTAAACCCGCTAGAAGAACCGGAACCAGGATCTATTATCCGCAGTTTCTTTTATGACCACCCAGCTTTTGGCAAAGAGTCACTTCAATCTCAAAAAGAACTATGGTCATTACAAGGTAAACAAAGAACTTGGTTCTGTGGGGCCTATTTTGGTTACGGTTTCCACGAAGATGGTTTGCAAGCAGGACTAGCGGTTGCCGAAGAGCTCGGTGGCATTCCTCGCCCTTGGGTGGTGAAAGACAAAAACAGCCGAATACATGTTCATGAGAGTAAAATACGCAAGGAAGACAACACCATTGAACGAGCCGAAAGTCATGGCTAATTTGCGATCGTCACTCTACCAAGGAAAAGTGATGCATCATCGCGTGAAGCCTACAGTTCATCGATTTGTGTACAGTGTCTTTTCCTTGAAAGTCGACTTAGATGAATTGGATAAGCTAGACAAATTTCGATTTTTTTCGATTAACCGATTCAATCTATTCTCATTCCAAGAGCGGGATCACGGTACCAGCAAAGGAAACCTTGCCGATGAGATTAGACAGCATCTAATCGACCGAGGGCACAGTTCTGCAACTGAACGCATTGAACTACTTTGTTATCCAAGAATATTAGGCTTCACCTTCAATCCCCTCAGCGTTTATTTTTGTTACAACAAAGAAGATGAGGTTGAGGTCATTCTTTATGAAGTCAGCAACACCTTTGGCTCTAGGCATACCTATCTCATCGAATCACAAGGCAGAGACAAAGTTATTCGACATGGCTGCGACAAGTTAATGTACGTAAGCCCTTTTATGCCAATGGAAACCGCTTATCAATTCAGCATTACTCCACCTAACCAACATGTCTCAATCGGTATAAAACAGGTAGAACAAACGCCAACTAAAGAAGATCACTCCACCGTATTTTATGCTTCATTTAAAGGTGATCGGATTCCTTTAAATGACCGTAAACTATTGAAAATGTTCTTCCAATATCCGTTGATGACTTTAAAAGTGGTTGGCGCGATTCACTGGGAAGCACTGAAGCTTTGGCGAAAAAAACTGACCATTCAACCTCGTGATAAAAAGGTCAGTCACAGCATTAGCTGGCAAGATAAGCATGGAGTAACGCATTATGAAAGTTTATGAATCATCCAACGAGTTAACATCTAGCTCGCCTCAGCCAACTTGGTTTGAGAAAAAGCTTCTCAAATACCTTACTGCCAAGCTAAATCAATCGATTGGAACCTTAAACCTCACTTTACCTAGTGGCTACACCGAAAAAATAGGCCATGCCTTCCCTATAGCTGAGGTAAAGCTGAATAACTTCCGTCCTTTAGTTCGTTTATTCTTCGGCGGCATTAATGGCTGGTCCGAAAGTTACTTGGCAGGTGATTGGGATAGTAAAGATCTGACTGCGTTGATGCAGTGGGGCCTAGCCCATGAAGACTCACTGAGTGACCTTTCGCAGGCTGGATTTCTAATCTGTTCTTTGCACAACCTTTACCACTGGCGTCATGATAATAGTCGCTCGGGTAGTAAGAAAAACATCGCAGCCCATTATGATCTCGGTAATGATTTCTACCAGCCTTGGCTGGATGAAAGCATGACTTACTCAGCTGCTTTATATAAATCCCAAGATGAATCTTTGCTCGACGCTCAACAAAATAAATACGGCAGAATCATTGAGCTTTTAGACGCTAAAGAAGGTGAACACGTCGTTGAAATTGGTTGTGGTTGGGGCGGGTTTGCTAGAAAAGCTAGCCAAGAAAACAACTTACACGTACATGGCATCACGCTTTCGAAAGAACAGCTTAAGTGGGCGAAGAACCAGATTGCAGAAGCGGAACAGGAAGATAAGGTTCATCTCAGTTTAACGGATTACCGTGACCTTCAGCAGCAGTATGACGCGGTGGTTTCTATTGAGATGTTTGAGGCGGTTGGCGAGAAACATTGGGACACTTATTTTGAAACCCTAAAGCGTGTACTTAAACCGGGTGGTCATGCTGTCCTACAGATCATCACGATCGATGACGAACGTTTTAATAGCTATCGTAAACAAGCAGACTTTATTCAACGTTATGTCTTCCCTGGAGGCATGCTCCCGAGTGATAAACGACTCCAAGAGAAGTTTGCTGAGCATGGCTTTACCTTAAAAACCAAACAATTGTTTGGTAAAGATTATGCTCGAACACTACGCGAATGGTATCGTGATTTTGAAAAGTCTTGGGGAGAGATTAAACATCAAGGCTTTGATGAAACCTTTTATCGTTTATGGCGCTATTACCTAGCGTACTGTGAAGGCGGTTTTGAACACGGATCTATTGATGTTGGTCTGTACGTCATCTGCCATGATGAAGAGAAATAATCTAAGAGTTTCATAGACTATTCATAAAAGCCCTACGTCATTCATTTAAATGAATACAAAGGGCTTTTTATTGATGGCTAAATTTTCCTCTCAAGAATTTAACCACTTTACCTATAACCGGTACTTTAACCAGTAACTCTGACCCATCCCAATAGTCATGGTGGAAATAAACTTTTCCATGCTGATCGGCTTTTATAAGGCTAGTGCCGGCGAAATTTATATCTCCTGTAAATTTACTTGTAGCACTATAACGCCAATAGATCATCGCTTGATTTTCATCAACCATCACTTGATCGACTTTGAAAACAACCTGATCTAACTTGGCGTACATATCATCTAGGATGGCGACAAAAGCATCTCGGGTATAGGTGTGATTAAAAGGATCCTTAAAGTCAAAATCATCACGTGTTATCTCTAACAGTGATGCAAGGTTATCTCTGTTTAACCCTTCTAAAGTTGATACATATTCCGTTATCCAACGATCCATGAACCCTGATCCTGACTGATTATATTTATCTGTTTTTAAGCAGCGCTTTGCTAACCAAAGCAAAATACCAACGATAAGGAATCATGCTTAGAAGTTTTAGAATGTAACTGAAACGTTTAGGAAATGTAATTTCAAATTGGTCTTTAATTAACCCATCTAAGATACGTTGAGCAGCGTCCTCAGGTTCCAATAAGAACGGCATCTCAAAGTCATTTTTATCTGTAAGCGGAGTTTTGACGAACCCAGGGTTAATTACCTGTAATTTTACTTGAGTGCCTTTCAGATCCAATCTTAATGCTTCGCATAAATGGATTAATGCAGCCTTACTCGCACCATAGACAGCAGCTGTAGGCAAACCTCTATATCCCGCCACCGATGCCATCACAGCAATTTGCCCACAGTTGGAGTTCAACGCCCTTTCTATGACAGGCTCCAAGCAATTGAGAGTGCCTTGTAAATTAACATCGAGTAAAGCTTTAGCTCTGCTGGCGCTAAACTCCTCGACGGGAAACGGATCATGCGTGCCGGCGTTTAATACAACTAACTCAGGAAAAGCATTATCAAACTGTTTAAGTGTTCGTTCAATTTGATCTGATTGGGTTGTGTCCATAGCTAATGGAATAATCTTACCGGGATAACCAGACTGTTCAGCGGTGCTCTTTACTTTCTCAAGCGCAGACAGCGTTCTGCCCGAAATAAATACATTCACGCCATTCTCTGACAACAAAAGCGCTAATGACTCACCTATACCACTGCCAGCTCCCGTTAACCAAGCGGATCTCCACGGAAGTTCTTTATTCAACATATCCACCACCCTATGAAATAAACAGGTTTACCATGCTCACTGACCTTTCAGCTTTCTAGCGAGTTCAGGGTATTCGCCCTGATCTGAAAGCCATATTTGGATAAAGGCTTCAGAAAATTGCATATCCTCGATACCACCAATCCAAAGTTTGTTATGGAAAAAGTCAGCCTTTCCGGTAGTACTTATTTGGAAGATAAGTTGGTCGCCCTCTTTAATATCAGGCCATATATTTTCCAACTGGGTTAACCATATTAATCTCGTCTCTTTTGCCACCTGAAAACGTGCAAATTGTTTATCGGTTTCTGACAGAAGATCATCACGACTAATATCCCGCTTGTAATCCAAACTCAGTTGGAGGGGCGAACTAAAACTATCAAAAGCACCATTTGGCGTATAAAAAACAGCGTCATAAACATCAAACCAAAGGATTGATAACTCAGCTCTTCCCACCTCTTTCCAACTTTCTATATTGGGCTGTGCTTGAGCATGCACTTGGGCAAATGCACTCTGAATGAGCAATAACAAATAAATCGATATATAACGAATAAAGTTACGCGTCTGAACGAACATATCGAGCCCCTAAACGATGACTGAAATACATAAGGAATGGGAAAAGTAGCAACCAGATCGTTGCCAAAATGAGAAACGACGAGATCATTGAAAAGCCAAGGGATACTGCGCCAAGTTTCGCTGCCGCAATGTAAGTACTGCTACCTCCTATTGCCCCCGCCAGCGCTGATAGCAACAGGCGATTATTAAAGAACGCTAAACTGTGCCTGAGAGTCGCAACAAACCCCATCCAAAGAAGCAGTAACCAAAGAGGAGGAAAGGAGGAATTGTCGAATTCAAACACCCCGTAGAGGGTTAAAACTGAATCTACAACAAAACCAAGAGCTGCTAACGAAAAGACAATACAGGTTTCTAGAGCGGGATCTGAATGAAAAATCAGATGAAGGCAAATGATAAAGCTGACAACGATGACCGCATCATTCCCATACAAAATACTCAGCCACCAAACAAGTTGAAAGCCGATCGCATTAACCCAGAACCGTTCGCTCATCTCTATCACCTATACCCTTTCTAGAGATACGAGCCACAACTCTCAATAGATCATAGGCTCAAATCCACTTACTTGATTTGCGCCTAAAATCACTGCTATAAGGATGAAAAACATGGATTAAATGAGATGCGACACTGGAAGCGATATATCGGTTTATTTCTAACGACGCTCATAATTTCGGGATGTTCCTCGCCATCACTGACGACCCAAACCCCTTCCAAAGATGAAATTAAGCAAGAACAATCGATCCAATTAGAGAAAGCGTTTCACTATCAGCTGCAACAGCAAACCCGGCTCGCTGAAGTCGCTCGCCCTTTATTGACCAAGAATATAGAAGCCTGCGGTAAAAGAACAAAACCGAGCTTAGGTATATTCATCCATAGCCTAGACGACTATAAAAAACCGAAGAAAGCCGTTGCTAAATCTATCTATTCACTTGGTGAACAACCCAGCGTTTTACAGATATTAAGTAACGGGCCTGCACACCAAAAGCTGAAAGTCGGCGACAAACTAATTTCCATCAACAAACAACCTTTTCCAAAAGGCACAGCTAAATCGATCAAACATCTAAGCAACAACCTAAAAGATCAGACCGTTGTAGAACTGACCATTGAACGCGATGAAGACCTGATTACTCTCTCTATGAAGCCGGAGTTACTTTGTGATTACCCAGTCATTTTAAGCCCAAGTGATGCCATTAATGGCTACGCTGATGGCAGCACTATTGTCATTACTCAGGGACTGATGCGCTTTGCGCAAGATGATAATGAGCTAGCCCTAATTATCGCTCATGAAATGGCACACAATACTCAGCACCATATCCCGCAACGGATCAAAAATAGCTCACTTGGCTTATTGCTAGATACAGCTTTACTCACGAGCGGTATACCCTCCCCCTTAATCGCAACGGGACTAGGCGCAAATTTATATACTCAGCAATATGAGATCGAAGCTGATCTCATTGGCTTACAACTGATGCACAAAGCAGGATTTGAAATTGAAGGGTTGGATCTATTCTGGCAAAAAATGGCAGCAGTTCACCCTTCGACGATCACCAAAGGAAAAGAAATCTCTCACCCAACCACAGTCGAACGCTCTATTCTGATCCGTAAAGAGATAACGCGATTGAAAAATACCTTACCTGATTAACCAATCACCTTTATTAAAATCCTTATCACCCCTTAGCCTATTAGAGAACCCTTTATCAACCATGTATACTGTCTAGATAGCACTATATTTGTGCTCTAAGATAATTAAAAACAGAGTGAGATTCGGGGTTGTATGCATGTCTGACGAGCCATTTTTCCTAAAGGAAGAGAAAGAAAAACTAGGCCTACAACGGAGCAACGGTCAAACAGAAGCTACATTAGAACCTCTGCAGTTGGGTAAACGTGTCAAAGAGATCCGTTTAAGCCAAAATCTGACTCTGGAAGAAGCAAGCAAACTCACAGGCCTTGCCCGCTCAACCCTATCTAAAATCGAAAACGAGCAGATCTCTCCAACCTTTAGTGCCGTTAACAAATTAGTTAAAGGCTTGGGTATCGATATCCCCCAACTGTTCTCCCAACCTAAACGTGGTGCCGGAGCGGGTGGTCGTCGCGATATTACCCGTGGCGGCGAAGGTGTACCCCACCCAACTCCTACCTATGAACACGAGTTACTAGCAACTCAGCTAAGTACCAAAAAGATGATCCCTTATCGCACAACGGTTAGGGCTCGCGATTTTGACGAATATACTGATTGGGTAAGACATGATGGTGAAGAGTTCCTGTTTGTTTTGAGAGGCTCGCTTCTACTCTACACAGAATTTTACGAACCGCTGGAGCTCTTCCCTGGAGATTCAGCCTATTATGATTGTGAGATGGGCCACGCATTGGTCTCCACTAGCGAAGAAGACGCAGAAGTGGTTTGGGTAACGGCTTAAAGTTACTCCGTCGGAATCTTAAAATTCAGTAAAACTGCAAAGTTCATAAACTAAGTTATACTGAAAATAACCTTCCTGAACACCGTCACACCATGACGTTTGCTTGCAAACATTTAGATGTGACGGTTTTTTTTGTCAGGTTTACCAACCAAAACCAGCTAAGGCAATTTGATTCCCTTCTTGCCAAATGCCTTTCTGCTTTAACTCTTCTAGAGAATTTGACGCATTTTGACTGCTAAGGTCATCGAACATAGCTAATTTTTCGAGGATATTATCCGCTAACTGTTCTTGTTGGCTTGAGTTACACCACAACTCATAGGTATCCATAGCAATGACTGGTGCCAACAGTTTTGAAATGAACTGAGCCCAACGCTGTAACAATTCTGCATCACCAGCAGAGATAAATGGTTTGAGTAATGTGTACCGTTGCTCAAGACGATCTAGCAGCTTTACCCGCTCAGCGACTAAAACCGGATATTTGGCATTTCCACTGTGACTGAGGATGCCATCGTTTTCTGCAGCAACTTCAAAATACTGCAGATCCTCACAAGTAAAAGGCAGAAGCCAAAAGAGAGGAATATCATGGTTAGCAGCGCAAATTACCTCTGCTTCTGGGGCGCTTCCCTCTACTCCTGGGACACCACTCATTGAAAGTAGAATAATGCGTGTTCCTAGCATAATTTTATCCTTACATCTGTTCTACAGAATAACCTTGCTGTTTGAGCTCTTTCAGAATGCCATCTGGACCAATCAGGTGAGCAGCACCTACCAGTACAAATTCAATCTCTGGCGTCGTAAGCATCGTTTTAATCTGAGGTAACCAACGCTCATTCCTGTCGACTAGAAGGGATTGATACACCTTCGGGTAATCGGTTTTCATCTGTGCAACAACGATTTTTTCAAGGCCTGCCGCATCTCCAGTTTTCCAGTAGAGAACCATCTCTCGCATCATGCTCTCGGTCTCTTTCATATCCTCAAGCGTCTGTTTCAAATACCGTTCTTCGTTCCCCTCACCGAGTTCAGCAATAAAACCAATGTGGTCTTCTATCGATTCAAGGCCAAGCGTCGCTTTGCCATCATTAATAGCTTTCTGATAGTAAACCGTATCAGCACCATCTTCAGAGATACCTAAGCGTTGAAATTCTATTCCGAGCATCGTTAACATCACGCCTGCTGGCTTCATACCGATAAAGATATGAGGAATAAGACCACGGTCTCGCAGATACTGCTGGAGCTCCTGATAAAGTTCAGGAGAGATCATCTGAGTTAATAAACGTCCATCTCTATAGGAGAAATGTGCCATTAGTCTCGCCTGAAAATTAGGATCGAGAATCTCTGACATTTCTGTTTCTAAAACGACAATATCTGAAGCTTTATAGGCCTCGTCAAAAGCTTTTGGAAACGGTAAGTCGGAAGGCGCTAAGACATGTATGGTGCCTGCAAGATAGATCTCTTCCCCAGCTTTTGTCACTTTCCAAAGCGAAGTCTGAGCCGTAGCTGATAAACTTATAAAAAAAGCTAAGAACGCTAGTAAAATTCTGTCCATTTTAAGATCTCCATCTCCGACTAAGGCCTTAATAAAAAGGAAATTTCCTACACTTTAGCCTCAAAAAGTGATTTAGCCAGCCTAAACTGTTTTAGTACAAGACAAAAGCTTGCTACCTTAGAGATTAACGCTAAGAAAAGGGTAAGCGCATCCTATGAGTGACCTAACTTCATCTGATCTAACAATCTTATTGGTTGAACCTTCGGCTATGCAGCGTAAGGTAATTAGAAAAGAACTGAATAAAGAGCTAGTTGAAAGTATCGATGAAGCAGACAGTGTTAATGGTGCAATCAAACAGATTAAAGCCGTTAGACCGGACCTCGTAGTAAGCGCACTCCACTTCCCAGATGGTTCTGCAATGGAGCTCCTTCAGCATATCCGCCAAGATCCTACGCTAACTGATCTTCCTTTTATGCTGATTTCCAGTGAAACAAGGCATAGTGAATTAGATAAATTCAAACAATCTGGCATTATCGCTATTTTACCTAAACCGTTTAGTCATGATCACTTAGCCACTGCCATTAATTCAACGCTTGATATCCTCTCACATGATGAATTAGATCTTGAATACTACGACGCAGCTTCCTTAAGGGTGCTAGTAGTAGATGACAGTCGGATGGCTCGTAAAGTGATCACCAATGTTTTAAAAAACCTTGGCATTCAAAATATTACTCAAGCTGTAGATGGATCCGAAGCAATCACTCTTCTCCCGAATGGATTCGATCTAATTGTCACCGACTACAATATGCCCGAGGTCAACGGTTTAGAACTAGCTGAGCATGTTCGTAGTTCGGGAGATTATTCTCACCTACCTATTTTGATGGTTACCAGTGAAGCGAGTCATGCCCATTTAAGTAATGTTTCAAAATCGGGCGTAAACGCCATGGCAGACAAGCCATTTGAACCCGCGACAGTGAAAAAATTGCTTGCCCAAATTCTCGAAGGCTAATTCTCATTTAAGTGCGCTATTGGCCCTCAATAGCGCTGTTTAAAATACGCACAATCTTTATGGCTAAAATTTCACCAAAGATAACGGTATAAAACAGATAATAGAGCCCTGAGAACTTGTTATGGGCTGGCTGAGGTGTATAATGCCCGCTTTCCCACCAGAGCAGCCTATACTGTATCTTAAAATAGTATGCAGCCCTGCCCTAATTCCGAATAGGTAAGTCAAAGAATGAATTCAGAAGATCAGCTGTCCTTTGCTGAGCTTGGCCTTGCGGCTCCCGTATTGAAGGTCCTGGACGAGATCGGATACGAAACGCCATCTCCAATTCAGGCACAAAGTATTCCTCATCTACTAGAGGGTAAAGACCTTCTGGGTATTGCGCAAACGGGTACCGGTAAAACTGCCGCATTTTCCCTGCCATTGCTATCTAGGCTTGATCTAAAGAGCCGTCATACGCAATTACTGATTCTTGCCCCTACTCGTGAATTAGCAATTCAGGTAGCTGAAGCGTGTCAAACTTATGCGCGTAATCTTCCTGATTTCCACGTTCTGCCAATTTACGGCGGCCAAGCTTACGACAGCCAATTACGTCAATTAAAACGTGGTGCACAAGTTGTAGTAGGTACACCTGGGCGTGTAATGGATCACATGCGACGTGGCTCTCTAAAACTAGATAACCTTCAGGCCCTAGTATTGGATGAAGCAGACGAAATGCTTCGCATGGGCTTTATCGATGATGTTGAGTGGGTACTAGAACACACACCGGATGATCGTCAGATTGCGCTTTTCTCTGCAACTATGCCTTCGCAGATCAAGAAAGTCGCTGAGAATCACCTTAACTCCCCTGCAGAAGTTCGCATTAAGGCGAAAACTGCAACGGCTACCACGATCACGCAGAAATACCTTCGCGTATCGGGTAATCAAAAGTTAGATGCATTAACGCGCATTCTAGAGATGCAAACGTTTGATGCCATGTTGATTTTCGTACGTACGAAATCTGCAACGGTTGAGTTAGCAGAAAAACTATCTGCACGTGGTTACGCTTGTGAAGCACTGAATGGTGACATTTCACAAAACCTACGTGAACGTACGATCGACAAGCTTAAACGCGGTCAAATCGACATTCTAATCGCTACTGACGTTGTAGCACGCGGTTTGGACGTTGAGCGTATCAGCCACGTTCTTAACTACGATATCCCGTACGATACTGAATCTTACATTCACCGAATTGGTCGTACTGGCCGTGCTGGCCGTGAAGGTGAAGCGATTTTGTTTGTATCGCCTCGTGAACAGCGCATGCTTAAGTCTATTGAGCGAGCAACTCGTCAGAAGATTGAGACGATGCAACTGCCGTCTACTGATGACATCAATGAAAAGCGTGTACAGCGCTTTGTTGATCGCATCACACAGACGATCGATAGCCAAGATTTAGATTTCTTCAAAAACTTACTGACTGAATATCAGCAAGAACACGATGCTGACCCGCTTATCATTGCATCCGCGCTGGCTCATCTTCTACAAGGTGAAACTCCGCTGCTGATGAAAGAGCAAGAGCGTCCACCTCGTCGTGAACGTGGCGATCGTGATAGAGATGACCGTGGCAAGCGTCCACCACGTGGTATGTCCACTAAAGCAAAACAACTGAAAGATCACCCTGATGTTGAGATGCAGCGCTATTTGATCAGCGTTGGTCATGACCATGGTGTTGCGCCAAAGAACATTGTGGGCGCAATAGCTAATGAAGCAGATCTAGATGCCAACTTTATTGGTGCTATCGAGATCTACGACGACTGCTCAACAGTTGATCTACCAACAGGTATGCCAAAATCTGTTGTACAACAATTAAGAAAAGCGGTTGTATGTGGTCAGCGCCTTAATCTGAAAGAAGCTACAAGTGGCGGCGAACGTCGTGGCGGTGGTAGCAGAGGTCGCGGATCTTCTGATCGAGGCGGTAAGGGTAACAGCAATAGCCGTAACCGTCCGCCGCGTAGAAACAGAAAAGACAGCAAGAAAAAAGAGAGCTAGTCTCTAGTCGCTAGTTTTTACCACTAAACATTCTTCCCCCTTCATGAACTGTTTAGTGTTTTCTCAAGGATGGGATTAAAAAAGGCAAGCGTAAGCTTGCCTTTTTGCCTTCTGAATCACTGCTAAATAAATTACTCAGCAGTCACCATAATTGCTTCTACTTCGATATCTGCATCTTTCGGTAATTGCTTAACCGCAAACGCAGCACGCGCCGGATATGGCTCAGAGAAATAACGCGCCATCACTTCATTCACCATCGCAAAGTGGCTCATATCAGATAACAAAATCGTTACCTTAACCACATCAGAAAGAGAACCACCCGCCGCTTCAGCAACAGCCTGCAAGTTTTTAAAGACCCGCTCAGCTTGCGCTTCAAACGACTCTGTAACCATCTCCATAGTTGCTGGAATCAGAGGAATCTGACCAGACATATAGACTGTGTTACCAACGCGAACCGCTTGAGAGTATGTACCAATTGCAGAAGGTGCATTTTCAGTACTGATGATGCTTTTATTCATAGTTATCCCTGTATAAAAGATAAGGTTTTACAATAAATTATTAGGCTGCCCAAATTGTAGGTCATTACAACCTAAATACTCGGCCAACCTTATATAGATAATTATCGAGCTGGGGCAATACTCACCCTAACCCGAGAAGGCGTACTTGGGTAAAAACGACACTGTAGAACTACGCTGGATTCTCTTTCGTAGTACATCATCGTACCTTTACCTTGATCAATCCAACTTACTTTATCGAAATCCTGACCGCTCCAATATTTTTCCCAATAGGAGGAATATTTGGCACGGCGAGCAAACGCATTCGAACAATGCCGTTCCGCCTGTTCTCGAAAGCGTTTTTCCCAACAAGAAAGCTTTTTCTTACATTCGCTGGAAGCAACTCTTAGCTTTGGTGATTTAAGCAGTTGAACACATTGGGCTCTTGCATTAGGGTCAGCGTAACTACGGCACTTCAGTAAGTCATCCTTATTTACCTCTGCCCAGCTATTCACCGATAGCAAAACTAAACTTAGCGTTAAACACTTACGCATATGAGTTCCTTTATTACTTTCGCCTTGTTGCTCTACGAACGTGCTATGTTTAATGCAGTGTACACCGCAATTAAAAATCTAACCAGCAAGGATAAGATTGCGTATAATCCTCATCTTTTAGCGAACCTTATCTGAACCATGCTACGCGCCGACCTTCTACTTGTTGAACTTGGATTCGCCCGCTCGCGTACTCACGCACAACAATTAATCAAATCAAGCAGAGTTCGAGCTGAGATCAAAGGTAAGTGGCAGTCACTTACAAAACCCGGTCTAAAGTTAGAATCCGATACACGATTTGAGGTTGAAGAAGATGAAGGCGACCGTTACGTCTCACGCGGCGCTTTAAAACTTTTAAAGGCTCTGGATACGCTCCAACTTGTACTGACGAGCAAAACAGCCATCGATGTTGGCCAATCAACTGGAGGCTTTACTGATTGCTTGCTGCAAGCAGGTATTGATTCTGTCGTAGGCATAGAAGTAGGTCATGATCAACTGGCTGATAAGCTACGGCGGGATCCTAGAGTAACTTGTTATGAAGGCATCAATGGCAGAGATCTACCGCATGAAATGCTTCTAGAGCATACAAACGGTAAAGGTTTTGATCTAGCAGTTATGGACGTTTCCTTTATCTCGCAACGTAAAATTTTGCCTTCGTTAATTCCGCTTATCGCTGAGGAAGGATATTTAATTAGCCTTGTAAAACCACAGTTTGAGGTAGGAAAAGAAGGCATTGGTCGAGGAGGCATTGTGCGAGATAGCTCACTCTACCCTCAAGTTAAAGCCAAAGTAGCAGAGTGCTGTGCCAATCTAGGTATGCAAATTCTCGATTACTTTGAAAGCCCAATCAAAGGAGGTGATGGTAATCGAGAATTTTTGATTATTGCGCAAAAGATCTAGTCTTTAGTGGAGTAGCTATAAACCACTTCAACAGACGTACCACCGTTCTCATAACGGATGCTGTCACATAGGTCAGACACAAGCGCGATTCCTCGACCACTAAACTGACCTACGCTTGCCGTTGGCTTACTATGGAGCCAATGCTCATAGTCAAAACCCTCTCCGCTATCTTCTACCCTAACTAACAGGCGCCCCCCATGGGCAAATCGAGTATGCTGCAAATAGAGCGCAACTGCGCCATTGGAAAGCGATTCCAGTCTTTTTTCTCGCTCACTAAAGTACTCAGCGAACCCTTCAGGGGAAGATTTCAAGCTGGACTCAAGTTTCAACACCCCATGATCAAGGGCATTAACATAAAGCTCAGTTAATATACTGAAAACACTGTGCCACTGATCACCGCCGCCTTCTGATTCCTGAAGACGACTTAAGGCCTGAGCAACTGGGTTAATACGGGCTAAACTGGCACCTTGCAGTTCCAAGTTCCAGTTCCAGATATCAAGGATAGAGGATTCATTAACATCCAATTCAACACCGCACGGCGTGATAGGTTTGATATCATCGGCTGTAACGCTGCCAGGAATATCTATCAGAGAAATATCATCTTTCTGAATATTGCCATCAACAAATTCACTGAGGTCTGACAAGATGATATCGACTAAATGAGTCTCAGGATTAGCTTTCTGAGCGGCTATAGATTGATATAACCGATCTTCACCAAACTGCTCAGCTTTATGATTTTCTGCTTCAATTACACCATCACTGAGTAACAGAATATGATCGTCCGGCTTAACCTTGGTATGTTCAAAATTAAGCTCTTTGACTGAAGGGATAATGCCTAGAGGAGGATGACTGGATACAATACGTTGCACCACTACACCTTTAGAGATCACCAAAATATCAGGCAAACCTCCGTTCCATATTTTAGCCGTACCATCTGGGCTCAAAGTGACTATAGCTGTCGCGAGAAACATTCCTGTAGGCAAAAGCTTTTGTAACTTACGATTAATCTGAGCGATGATCTCTTCTGCATCATAACCCTTAGCTGTCATTGCCCTAAAGGTTTCTGATAGAGGTAAAGCACCAATCGTAGAAGTCAAACCATGACCAGTGAAATCCCCCAAAAGAACATTTAATTCGCCGTTAGGGCGGAAAGCACTGAGTTGGACATCGCCGCTGAATGTTTCCGCAGGTTGTTTATGAATTCGTATTTGATCGAGAGCAACATTGGCGGACTCAACAGCACCACTTAATAACTGCTCTGCCACCTCCTCTTCTCGAGCTCGCAGGTGATTTAAACGATTAACCTGACGGTAAAGTTGCGCGATGCGCCTTAGCGCGACAATTTTTCCTTCAAGTAACTCAAAAGGAAAAGGACGTTGAATATAATCATCACCACCGGCGTCAATGGCTTGGCGGATAACATCCTGCCCTTCGGCACCGGTCACAAAAATAATTGGTATGAAGCTATCCTTAGCTGCTTGTTTAATTTGCAATGTCGCTTGAATGCCATCCATACCAGGCATATTGATATCCATAAGAATCAAGCTTGGGTTTAATGCTTGGTACTTTTCTACGGCCTCTTCACCCGTTTCAGCAAAGACTGCCTCGAGCCCCATTTCTATAATCATCTGACCTAAGATCTGACGATTCAGACGCATATCATCAACAATTAATACTTGATTATCGCCGCTTCCAGTCTGAGTTACTTCAGCTTCAACCATAAACCATTAACTCTCGATAGTTACAAACTGATCGAAATTCGCAATTGTTAAAATCTTATGTACCGATTCATTAGGTCTCGAGATAATAACTTTCCCACCTTTCTTCTCTGCGTGCTCTTTTAGCAAAAGAATCATCCCTAAAGCCGAACTATCCATGTAAGTAGCCTTAGATAGATCCACTTTAAAAATAGTACCAGGGGCATCAACATTTCGGTAAGCGTCTCGAAAAGATTGATGCAAGGAGTAATCAAACTGCTGAGTAACTACAATATTAATCGTTTTATTATCACCAGCATTTTGTACAGAAATTGCCATAAGTTATCCCATCTCTCTAAGACTTTTTGGATAGTAGAACACTATTAGAATAGCTCTACGTCCCCTTCTTCCATATCATTCTGCGCTACTGTGCGCGTCTGATTACGCTGTAAAGACTGCTCTCTGAGCTCTTTGCAACGCGCCATACATTTTTCCGCAGCGGCACTATTTACTTGATGATCTGGCGTGATCACATTTGAAATTAATGTAGATACTTCGTTTAAGGAATCGACATTATGCTCTACAGAGGAGAGCGCTTGAGAAGAGATATCCTCAAACTGTAAAGAACGAACAGCCTGATCAACACTACTACTAAGCTGAGTACCAATATGTGAAATTTCAGTGACCTTCTCATTCAAGAAATGATTCATATTAGCCATATGTTCAAGCATTTGACCCATCTTATCTTTCGTTCCGATGGTGTCGCTCATATCAGTAGAAGCCATCCCACCAACTGTGCTACGTAAAATTTCGATGGTCTCTTTTGCTGAGCCTATCTCTTCGCGGATTTCATTATTTAAGGTAGCAGAATTAATCGATAGAGTACGTACTTCATCCGCCACAACAGCAAAGCCTCGACCCGCTTCACCGGCTCGTGCAGCCTCAATACTTGCGTTAAGTGCCAATAAATTTGTTTGGCTAGCCAAACCTTCGACATTCTCGATTAAACCGAATATTCCATCCAGCTTTTCAACCATATCATCAATGTGGTGAACTGTTTCTAGACTATTTTTACTTACATCCACCATTACATTCACAAATTGATCCAAAGTGTAGCCAGTTTCAGCTATGAAACTTTGAATACTGAATGATTCAGCATTTAAATTTTGTTCTCCACTTTGAGAATCACTTTCATGCGTTTGATCAATAATTTCAGCAGTCAATGCTGCCTGACGGCTCGCTAAATCATGCATCGTATGGAAACTATCACTCATCAGATGAACAGACTCTTTAATCAAACCGTCTACTCGTGACACTTCCTGATTAACAATCATTGCATCATGCACAAGAGTCTGAGACACCTCTTTAACCGCATCATGTAATGCAGGATCAACTGAAACACCTGAACCCACAGAAATGCTAGGCTCTCGATCATTAAGTCTTGAAGAAGATGCAACGTCGTCCTTCAATATAAATTGAGCAAGAAGAGCAGGAATTAGCACCACTAGACAAATTAAGTTCACAATACTTGCAAGCCCTAGAGCCTCTGCTGTTGCTAAGACTAAACTTGCCACCAAAGCGGCAACCAACATTATTTTCTTTAACGTCATTTAGCTAACCTCAATTACTCAAAATTACGATAGGTGCTGAACCAATCGTTGCGCAATATCATTTAAAGGTACAACTTCTTTTGCTGCTCCAAGCCTTACTGCACTACCAGGCATTCCCCAAACAAGACTTGTAGCCTCGTCTTGCACAATGGAATGGGCACCTTTATCCACAAGACCTTTCATCGCGACAGCCCCATCCTCACCCATTCCTGTAAGCATGATGGCAGTTATATTCCTTTGATCTAAAGATGCGATGGAGTTAAACATCACCTCTACCGAAGGCTTATGGCGATTTACTGGAGCGCTATCATCCAATACACAAACAAACTCGTGACCATTCTGTTTGATACAGAGATGAGAATCCCCCGGTGCTATATATACGTGCCCAGTTTGAAGTACGTCCCCTTCTCTAGCCTCAGCCACATTTAGATCACAATTTCTATTCAATCGGTTAGCAAACCGATCGCTAAAACTAACAGGAATATGCTGTGTAACAATAATGGGCGGCATATTGGCAGGTAGAGAAGCTAAAATGTGGTGTAACGCCTCAGTTCCCCCCGTAGAAGATCCAATAGCAATAAGCTGATTTCTAGCACGCGCTAAAGGAACTTTAGAAATAACTTTTGATATTTGTTCTCGATTATTACGATTGAATTTTAGCTTGGCTGAAGTAGAAGCAGCAGCTTTAACTTTCGCGACTAAATCAGACTGAAATTGTTGTAGATGGTCATCTGACTGAGTGTTTGAAGGCTTAGCTATATAATCTATCGCACCAATTTCTAATGACTGTAAAGTAGCATCAGCACCTTCATGCGTCAGAGTCGACAGCATGACTACAGGCATCGGGTTTAGTTTCATTAAATTCTTTAAGAAAGTAATGCCATCCATCTTTGGCATTTCAATATCTAGCGTTAGCACATCTGGCTTTAATTGCTTTATTTTGTCTCTAGCATCGTAAGGGTCAACCGCGGTACCTACAACCTCAATACTAGGATCTAAAGACAACAATTCGCTAATTACTCCGCGGACCAAGGCAGAATCATCAACTATTAATACCCGGGTTTTTTCCATATCAGGGTAATTTCCTTTAAAAGAGTTCAACATCTGAATCATCCAGATGCTGATCAACATCAATTTGGTAAGATCGCTCTTCAGCAATTACACGCTGGTCGTCGCGATGATCTAGTTTATTAACTAGCATACGTCCAGTAGCAGGGAAAAATGCCACTCGACGAGCTTGATCTCCGCCTAAATCTGAGGCTACCAGTTTTAAACCTTCGTCATCTATATACTTAAGAATAAAATCTATGTTTTGCTGACCAATATTGGCGAGGCCAGACATCATATTCCCACCGCCAGTTAACTTTACATGCAAATTTTCTCGCAGGCAGCCATGTTTCATTAACTCATTAACCAGCTGCTCCATAGCAAACAAACCATATCGAGAGGAGCGCTGAAGATCATCATTGGGCCCGCCAGTAGGCAACATAAAATGATTTAACCCACCATAGCGAGTCACCGGATCAAAGATACAAGCCGATATGCAAGAGCCCAGCAAAGTCGTAATAACTAACTCATCATTAGCAATATAAAACTCACCAGGCTTTACCTTTACAGCATAAAGCTCCCAGCGCGGCTCCCAGAAAGATTTAAAATGCTCAAAACCGGATATATACTTTGGGCGATTTTGTTTTACAGGCATACAGTTCACCCTATCTTTCTGTATATAGTTTTACCCACTAGCTCAAAATTACTAGCATGGCGCGCCAATGCTTCAGAATGCCCTACAAATAGATAACCATTAGGCTTCAGCAAAGAGTGCATGCGATCCAACAATCGTGCCTGAGTATTTTGATCAAAATAGATCATTACATTTCGACAAAAAATAAAATCTAAAGGCCCTTCGATTGGCCAGTCCTGCATCAAATTTAGATAATTAAATCTAAGTAAATCTTGCAGTTCAGGTTTAACTTTCACAAAACCTTTTTGTGATCCCTTACCTTTCAGGAACCAACGTTTGAGTTGTGAGTTTGGCAGGTTCTTTATGCGGTCTTCTGTGTAAATACCCGATTTCGCGCTACTTAATACCTTGGAATCTATATCAGTCGCCAATATGCGTATATCCCAACGAGAAGGGTCGATCCCCGCTTCTAGCAAGGTCATTGCCAAGCTGTATGACTCTTCCCCTAAAGAACAGCCAGCTGACCAGCCTCTAACACGACAAGAATTACTTGCTTTAATTTCTGGAATAATAGTGTTTGTTATAAATTCAAAATGGTGCTTTTCACGGAAAAAAGCGGTTAGATTTGTCGTAAGCGCATTAATAAATTGGCTAAATTCAACAGGGTTATCGTCTAAAAAAGAGAAATAGTCATCAAAGTTAGAGAGTTTCAATTCTCTCAGACGTCGTACCAAACGGTTGTAGGCCATATCTTGCTTGTGATCAGCTAGTACAATTCCAGCATAATCGTAAAGCTCATCCCTTACCTTCACAAAATGCTGCCTTGTAAAGGTAAACTCTCGGGATCTGGTAGAATCAGATGCCATTAACGCTCCCTGAAATTTAAAAGAGTGTTAAACAGCCTATCTGAAATGATAGGCTGTTTTTTACTACTTAAAACTCTTCCCACTCATCACCACTAGCACCGGCACTTATAATTGGCTGCTTTGGTACAGTGCGTTTAACTTCAGGCTTGCGCTCAGCTTGAAGGTTCTGGCTTGCTAACTCTCTTAGACGGCTTACACCTTCAGCTTTTGCCGGCGTTTGCACTGGGCTAGACATACCCTCGGCTTCTACTACTTCAAATTGGTTTACTAGTGTTTGAAGTTGACCTGCTTGCTCTTCCATGGACGCTGAAGCTGCCGCAACTTCCTCTACCAATGCCGCATTTTGCTGTGTACCTTCATCCATTTGCGTTACTGCAATGTTCACTTGCTCAATACCAATCGCTTGTTCACGGCTAGCAGCAGCAATTTCACTGATGATAGTAGATACGTTTTTGATAGCGTCCATTATTTCAGCTAACGCTTTGCCGGACTCATCAACGAATAATCCACCCTCTTCAACTTTTTCAACGCTATCGCTGATCAGCTCTTTGATCTCTTTCGCCGCACTTGCGCTTCGTTGAGCAAGGCTACGAACTTCAGATGCAACTACTGCGAAACCACGACCTTGTTCACCAGCTCGCGCGGCCTCTACCGCTGCGTTCAAAGCAAGCAAGTTAGTCTGGAAAGCAATTTCATCAATCACACCGATAATTTCTGCAATTTTGGTAGAACTCGCGCGTATATCTCCCATTGAGGTCACTACCTTATTGGAGATTTCACCGCCCTTCTCTGCCAATTTCTGAGCATCACTAGCTTGGTTTCGAGCTTCATCAGCATTATCAGCATTTTGCTTAACCGTACTGGTCATCTGCTCCATGCTTGCTGCAGTTTCTTGCAAGCTTGCTGCTTGAGATTCTGTACGGGAACTTAGCGTTGTGTTACCGCTTGAGATTTCAGAAGCGCCTGTTGTAATACTTGCACCCGCAGTCCTAATCTCACCAACCATTGTATTCAGGTTGTGCAAGGAACTATTAAGTGCATTGTTCAACTCTGCAAATTCACCACGGAAATCGCCAGACATTTGTTGTGTCAGATCACCGTCAGACATCGCACTTAGAACGCGTTTAACTTCGCGAAGAGGCTCTACAACTGCATCCAACATTTGGTTAACACCAGAGGCAATATTTGCCATAAAACCACTGTAAAGCTCTACATCAAGTCGTTCGTTCAATTCACCTTGAGATGCTTTTTGAATCAGGTTAGCCACCTGGTCTTCCGCAACAAGCTGATCGGTAATATCCATCCACTCAACAACTGTACCCAGTCGTTGGCTGTTCTCATCAATTACTGGGTTTGCAATCAAACTGAAACTACGCGTACCAACTTTGATTTTACCGTTGTATGTGGTTTTAAGGCCTTCCAACATACGACGCTGATGTTCTGGATTCTTATGAAAAATATCAAAGTTCGAACCTAAAATTTTATCCGCTTCAAACTCCGGTAATTGCTCTCTGATATCATCTTCAGCATTACGCATCATGCCTAAGACAGCGTCGTTACAATAAATAATATTGCCGTCGTTATCCGCCAACATAACATTAGAAGACACATTATCTAGGGCTACTTTAATACGAGAAGCACGATTTGCAGCCTCTTTGGCATCATTCACTTCGTAACCGAGTTTTGTCGCAAGAATTTTCACATTTCGTTTTAGCTCACCCGTTTCGCCTGGCTCATCCAAAGGAATTGGTGCTAAATAGTCTCCTTCAGTGATATCAAGCATGTGGCGCCTAGCTTGCTCTAACGGTTTTATAACGCCGGTTTTCAAGCAGTTATTAGCACCGAATAGAATAATGAGGAACGCAACAATAGGGCCAACCATCAGCACTTCAGCAGGTAAGCCCATGAAGTAAATCGCGGCATTAATCAGCACCGCTGCCACAACAGCCATTACGGCATGATGGTTAATCTGACCTGCAAGATTCTGCTTAGGTACGGCATTTGGCGAAGGAATCGTTGCTTCATTACGCTTTAGCTTCGCGTAAAGAGCTGTAGCCTGTTCGATCTCTTCATGACTTGGACGAGTTCGTACAGACATGTACTCAACAATCTCTCCATTGCGGAAGATAGGGGTAACATTAGCCTTAACCCAATAGTAATCACCATTTTTACAACGGTTTTTTACTAATTTTGACCATGGACGTCCCAACTTAAGGGTATCCCATAGATCTTTAAAAGCCGCAGGAGGCATATCGGGATGACGAACCACATTGTGGTTTTTACCCACAAGCTCGTCATGGCTGAATCCACTAATTTCGATAAAGTCTGGATTAGTGTAAGTAATAATGCCTTTCAGGTTTGTTTTTGTAACAAGTTCCTGACCATCTCTGAGCTTAACTTCACGATCCGTAACCGGCTCATTGATTTTCATTTTCTTTCCTCCGCCCCTTACACTTCAGCTCTTGTTGATGAGTCTGCAGCTAACTCATCGGAATTCATTAATTCATCTATATCCATCAGGACAATCATTTTGTCATCCTGCGCCACAAGGCCAGTAATAAACTCAGCATTTATTACACCACCTATCTGCGGTGCAGGTTGTATCTGATTTGTTGACAGCGTGTATGTTTCAGCAACCGCATCAACAATGATCCCCATCACACGTTGACTAGTGCCACTGTCTACATTGATCACAATAACAACAGTTGTAGGCCCATATTCCACAGGATTAAGACCAAATCGCAAACGCAGATCAATCACAGGAATAATCGCCCCACGTAAGTTCAGCACACCTTTGAGGTAGTCAGGCATATCTGGCACATGAGTAACCGGCGTCCAGCCTCTAAGTTCCTGCACCCTAAGAATATCCACCCCGTACTCTTCATCATCTAGAAGAAAACTTAGATATTGGTGCCCATCGGCTGTTTGATCTAAAAGCTCAGATTGCTCCTGCCATTCAGTATCTGTCATGCCACAGCTCCCTGATCAGCATGTTCACTACGTGATATTTCATTTCGTTTTTGAGCAGCTTTTGCCGATTCAAAATCCAAACCGCGTTTCATCAGACCGGCAATATCAAGGATTAGCGCCACACTGCCATCGCCCAAGATCGTTGCTCCTGCAAACCCTTCAATACGCTTGAAGTTAACTTCCAAGCTTTTAATTACAACCTGCTGCTGTCCAAATAGCTCATCTACAACTAAACCGATTTTTTGCCCACCATTTTCAACAATGGCGATTAAACATGTATCAGTTTGATCGTCGTCTACAGGAAGCTTAAATAGGGTACGTAAGTTGATAAGCGGGATATATTCTTCGCGGAAATGAAGCAGTTTGTTTTCACCCGCAATCGGGCTCATTGCAGATTTATCAGCAAGGATTGTTTCTACAATAGAAATCAGCGGAACAATATAAGTTTCGTTATGAACACGAACAAGCTGACCGTCTAGTATGGCTAAAGTCAGAGGCAGGCTGACACTAAAGGTTGAACCGTGACCGGGTTCAGAAGTTACGCTGACATGCCCGCCTAACGATTCAATGTTACGTCTTACTACATCCATGCCAACGCCACGGCCCGATAGATCGCTCACCGCATCAGCTGTCGAAAAACCAGGCTTAAAGATAAGTTCATTAATTTCACTATCACTAAGCTGCTGATCAGCAGTTATAAGTCCGTTATCTAATGCTTTCTGGTAGATTTTTTCGGTGTTTAACCCACGGCCATCGTCGGTAATATCGATAATGATAAAGCCGCCCTGATGATAAGCATTAAGCTCCACCCTACCGACTTCAGACTTACCGGCAGCCACACGCTCATCAGGCGCTTCTAAACCATGATCAAGAGAATTTCGAATCAAGTGAACCATAGGGTCACCGATTTTCTCCATCACTGTCTTATCAATTTCCGTTTGCTCACCTGTAATAACGAGTTCTACTTTCTTACCTAACTTGCCACTGACATCATGAACCAAACGAGGGAAGCGGTTGAAAACAAAACTAATAGGCAACATACGAACACGCATTACATCTTCTTGGAGATCTCGCGTGTTTCTCTCTAATTGCTCAAGACCAGACTGTAGACGTTCAACTTCAGAACCACCGGTTATTTCAGCGAGTTCTTCACCCACCTGTCCAAGCATAGCTTGAGTGATTACCAATTCACCAACACGGTTAATGAGCGCGTCGATTTTATCTGTATCTACCCTAATAGAGCTGCTCTCAGCTGCCTTAGGTTTCCTAGCTGTACTAGCTTGATTTGCAGGTACAGCATTTGTTTTTTGTGTTTCAGGTTTTGGTGTAGGTTCAGCTGTAGGGGCAGAAGATTCAATAGAGGGAGACTCTACGTTTGATAGCGTTCCACCTTGTTTAAAACTCTCCTGAATTTCATCAGAAGGCTGTTGCACTCTAGGCTCAACGCCTAGAGAACATTCATCCTCAACCCACTCAAAAACTTCTTCTATCTCTTCTTTACTACAATCAGATATCAGTTCTAATTGCCAAGAAAGTAATAGCTGCTCTGGATTAAGCTTATCAAAATCAACTAGTCGCTCTAGATTAGCCTGTATATCAAGATGACCTAATTCTTCTAATGCTTCAAACATGAAACTAGGTTCATTTCCTGTTTCAAGCATTGAAGGCTTAGGAGTGAATAAGATTGACCACCCAGCATCACTGCTAACAGCATCCTCTGTAACACTGAGATTATCAGAGCAAACTTCCCCCTGATTGACTTCGAGATCACATTCATCTTCCACCCATTCGAAGATTTCCCGAACGTCTTCTTCTGAACAATCATCAGAAACGAGCTGTAAACCCCAAGAGAGAAAAAGCTCTTCAGAATTTAAAGATGAAAAATCAGGCAAGTTGGCAAAACTTGGAATTGCCGTTAAATCACCAAAATCAGCTAAGGCCTCAAACATAAAAGCAGGTTCGTGACCTGCCTGAAGTAAATTTCTATGAGGGCAAAACTTTATATTCCAGCAAGACTTTTTAACATCAATATCACTGGAAGCACTAGAAGAAGGCTCGGGCGCAATCTGATCTTGAGAAGGCTCTTGCCCCAAAGCTTGCTCTAAACGCTGTTGTACTTGCTGGATCTTGGGTGCATCAACTTCAGGACCATCTTGAGCTGCTTCAAGCAACATTTTGATACAGTCGACAGATTCTAGTAGCAGATTAACAAGATCGGGGGTTATGGACTGTTTGCCACTACGTAACTCATCTAATAGTGTTTCAACTACATGTGTAAAATCTGCTACTTCGTTGAAACCGAACGTACCCGCACCGCCTTTTATTGAGTGCGCAGCACGAAAAATAGTATTGATCGTTTCTTCATCGGCTGAATCAAGATTTAGAAGGCTGGACTCCATAACCTCTAAACCCTCATAGCTCTCTTCAAGGAAAGTAGCTATAAATTGTGATAGATCAATACTCATAATGCCGTCTACCGTACTACACGCTTAATTGTGCTGAGAAGTTTCTCTGGATTAAATGGTTTAACGAGCCAACCGGTTGCGCCAGCACCTTTCCCCCTCTGCTTCATTTCAGGGGAGCTTTCGGTAGTTAAAACTAAAATTGGCGTAAACTTGAATGCAGGTAATTTACGCAGTTCAGCACACAACGTAATGCCATCCATGATTGGCATATTTACATCAGTCAGAACTAAATCAAAACGTCCTGTTTGAGCCTTGCCTAAAGCTTCCTGCCCATTAGCTGCTTCCACTACTTGGTAGCCTTCCTGTTTGAGGGTAAAGGTCACCATATTTCTTAAAGAAGCCGAATCATCAACAACTAAGATGCTAGCCATTTATACTAATCTCCACATAAATCCTGAGCAGGTTAATCATTTTTAAGGGATAGAGTTTTTTCTAGACCTAACTGGCATGCAGTTTTCACTAGAGAATCTGAAGGGTTAATCCACTCTACGGCTTTTTGGAGAGCTTGGGCCTTCAGACAAAAAGCCGTTAACAGTTGCAGTGCAGCAGTATCTACTCGAGTGAGCTTATCGCCATCTAAGACAACAGAATCCACCGAGTTTAGGTATTGACCTAACTTTTGTTGCCACTCAGTCACATTTGCAATAGATAGCTCTTCAGGCATTGCCAATACACTGTTAGCGTCCATTATGGATGTTCCTTATATATAAGACTTACATCAATATACCGCTTTAATACACTCTTAAATGCAAAGGGTATAAAAATTATCTATAAAATTCGCCTAACTCGCACAATATGTCAAAGGATATTTATCAAAAACCTCTGATATTTCAGCATATTGCTAACAACATGCAACCAATGATTATATATCAATCAGTTTTACAAGAAGATGACCTAACCCTTCAGCTATTTAACCTAACAGAAGATAACTGAGCTTTACGGCGATCTGTATTTTTTAGAATTTTAGAACGCTCCTCTTCTGAAACTTTACTCCAGCGAAGGATTTCGTCTAAAGATCGATAACACCCAACGCAAATATCATGCTCATTAAGGCAGCAATTTCTTACGCAAGGGGATTCAATTTGATTTGGATTGGATTTAGAAAGCATAACTTCATTCCTTTGGCCAAACCGGCAATTACAATAATGTTAGTTCATTACAGTTTGATGTACCGATACCGAGCTCCTTAAGTAATTATAGGGGCTCTCCCCTAATAAGAGCATAGCAAAGTTTGCCAATTCCGTTTTTATAATGGCTTCATAAAAGACTTACAGATTTTATGGAACCAATTGCTTAACGACCTCTCTAAATTTTCATTACCAGTATTTACAGGTTCTGTCGAAATGAAAAAAATAATTGCCATCTCAGCCATTTCAATACTTGGCGTCGGTATTACGACCCTGTCCACAGGAAATGAGCAAGCCTCCCTATCAACTGCACCAGCAATAACACAATCAAATCAGCTCGCTATAGCTACTTTCGCCGGCGGCTGTTTCTGGTGCACTGAATCAGATTTTGAAAAGCTTGATGGTGTTGTTCAAGTCATTTCGGGTTATAGCGGTGGAGAGAAAGCTAATCCGAATTACAAAGAAGTTTCTGCCGGTTTAACCAAACACACAGAAGCGATTCAGGTGTACTACAACCCTGAAATCATCTCTTACGCAGGCCTACTCGAACATCTGTGGCGCGTTATGAACCCAACTGATGGGGATGGGCAATTTGTTGATAGAGGGAAGCAGTACCGTCCAGCCGTTTACTATCATAATGCAGCACAAAAACAGGCTATTGATCAGTCTGTTGATGCCCTTGTTAAGTCTGGCGTTTACGGTAAACCTTTAGAGACTGAAATTGCACCGTTTAAGAACTTCTTCCCTGCCGAGGATTACCACCAAGATTATTATGCGAAAAATCCGCTTCGCTATAGCTACTACCGTAATGGTTCTGGTCGTGATCAATTTTTATCAAAGGTTTGGGGTGAAAATGCTAAACATGACCTATCCCAATACAAAGACCAAAGCTCAAGCGCTGACTACCGCATCCAGCAGTTCGTCAAACCATCTGAACACTATTTAAAATCTAATCTTAGTCCGCTTCAGTACAAAGTAACTCAAGAAGATGGCACAGAAAGACCATTTGATAACGAGTATTGGGATGAAAAGCGTGAAGGTATCTATGTAGATATCGTAAGTGGTGAACCACTATTTTCATCGACGGATAAATATAAGTCTGGAACCGGCTGGCCGAGTTTTACTCAGCCGATCGAAGGGGTAGAAATTGTAGAAAAACAGGACAACTCCTTCTTTATGAAACGAGTTGAAGTAAGAAGTTCACGAGCGGACTCTCATTTGGGTCATGTTTTTAATGATGGCCCTGCCCCTACAGGCCTGCGTTATTGCATAAACTCAGCTTCTCTTCGCTTTGTTCCTAAAGAGGAGCTAACAGCCCAAGGTTATAGTCAATTTGCACAGCTTTTTAAATAAAAGCGCTTATCAACTAAAAACAAATAAAAAGGCAGCGTGATTCGCTGCCTTTTTCTTATCCCTGATTGACTTTATCGAGCATTCCACGCGATACACTCTTCTAGAGTGACACCCTTTCCACCAAATATATCTAAAGCGCTGCCGATGGTCAGATCGACATTGCCTTGAGAAAGCTGATCCACCAGCTTAAGGTCTTCGAGAGAACGTGCTCCACCAGCATAAGTAACAGGGATCGAACACGCTTTTCCTAAAAGCTTAACTAGCTCTTGATCTATACCACCCTGCAAGCCCTCAACGTCCGCAGCATGGATTAAAAATTCAGCACAATGCTCACCTAATTCAGACAAGGTTTTCTCATCAACCGCTAGGCTCGTCACCGTTTGCCAACGGTCGGTCGCTATATTCCAACCGGATTCCGTACGACGACAGCTAAGGTCCAATATAAGCTTGTCAGCACCTGTTTCAGCCTTAATCTTCTCTAAACGTTCCCAGCTAAATTGACCTTGATCGAATAGATAAGAAGTGACGATAACGTGAGATGCACCCGCTTCTAAATACTCAGTAGCATTTTCATTATTTACGCCGCCGCCAAACTGGAGACCACCTTTCCAGGTTGATAGCGCTAATAAAGCCTGCTCTTTGTTACCAGGCCCTAATGCGATGACGTGACCACCCGTCAGGTTATGCTGCTGATAAAGTTCCGCATAATAAGCCGCATCATAAGGGCTTACATAGTTGGTATCAGCACCACTATCTTGCAAGCTACCACCAACAATTTGCTTAACCTGCCCTTGGTGCAGATCGATACATGGACGAAACTGTGTCACGCTATCTCCTGATCATCGAAGCTGAAAGGCGCTATTTTATAGAGCGAATCGCTTTAGGTATATGCCAATCATTTGATTCTTATACATAACGGCGCTTAGCGTCGGTTACTTTGACCAAATAGCGCTGTGTTTCTAATGGCATACGGCTCTGCAATCTCTGCCAAACACTGGAAGAAGTGGATCGATTAATCGCATTGATGGCTTGTCGACGATCACTCGAAAAGCTCCTCAGCACATTACCTACACCACCGTTATACGCAGCAATTATGCAAAATTCTTTGCTCTGAGGATCCCTTACTTCAACTAAATAGCGCGTTTGCAGAATATGCAGATAAGCACATCCCATACGGATATTATTCTCGACATTGAATAGATAATTTCTGGAAGGAGTACCGGCGCGACCATAAATCTCTTGGTGAGCATCTCGCCCAGCTGTTGTTGGAACAATCTGCATTAATCCATAAGCTGGAGCATGACTGACCGCAAAAGGGTTAAAGTGACTTTCGGTCTCGATGATCGCATACACTAAGGAGGGATTGAGATTGTATTGTCGAGAATACTTGTCCACCAAAGCGGCGTAACGGTAGCGCCTTTTTAAGCGGTGCTTTTCGACCAAAGGAAGCTCAACAAAATACTCCGTTTTTGTAGCACCATTAGCGGTCTTTACTTGACGTTTCTGTAACGAGTTCGCTAGAAGGTATTTTGCATATCGCTCAGCGCGCCACCCCCATCTTACTGGTTGGCCTTCATGATCTAGGATCTGCTGATAAAGAAAAGGCTCTCCCCCCAAAGTAACTGGGGCATCCGAATAAAGATCGACTTGGGTTGGATCTTCTGGCGATAACAACAAGGTAACTATCGCACTTTGCAGCTTGCTCTGATCTAAAGTTTCGACGCGAATTTGTCCTTTTTCGAAGTCTACGATTCCTCGACTCAGGTACTTATCGGTATATTTAACATAGGTCGTTGGCGTAGGCTGAAGGGCTTCATCCTCTCCCCATACGCTGCTGATCAGTTGAGAGAACTTTTTAATGTCATTAACCAAACCTTTAGGATTGGTTACCCAACCGGTCGCTTTACTTTTAGCGTGAGAGGTAAGTGCACCTTCAACACTTTGGCCTCTTGCTACACTGGTTGCGATTCGAAATGCATCATGAGTTGTACAACCAGCCAAACCTAGCGGAAGTAAGCCCAGTAAAAAGCGTCTGCGTGTGAGCATAGAACCTCTAATCAGGGGAAATAAGGCAGAAGATTCAAAAGAAACTTCCAGCTGACTTAGATCTATGACAGTAACCTAATCAGATCAGCATGCGCAACGACAAGACCATCAATCACTTACTTAATTTGGGTATACCTTCTCTCTGGGCGCCCAACACTGCCATAGTTAACTTCGGCCATAAGTTCATTTGCACTCACTAAAAACTCTAGATACCGCCTTGCAGTAGTTCGACTCGCGCCGATCTCCTCCCCTACTTCTTCAGCATTGAGCGGCGTATTTACCGCACAGAAGACATTTCGGACTTTATCTAAAGTAATTCCATCAATCCCTTTAGGTAGGCGAACCTCTCCAGTGACAGTGGAAACGCTTGAGCTTTGCCCACTCGATCTAGGCAGCACTTTATCCACATCACTTTGAGCCAATAACTCCATAGCTTGGAGTTTTTTTAGATGCAGCTGATAGTTTTCGAGGGTTTCTTGGAGACGGTCAAAAACGAGTGGTTTTAAAATGTAATCAAAGACACCACCACGCAGTGCCTCACGTAGTGTTTCCACCTCTTTAGCGGCGGTAATTAAAATGACATCTGTTCCTTGATTCCCTGAACGCAGTTTTCTTAGTAGATCTAAGCCAGTCCCTGTCGGAAACTGGATATCAAGCAATAAAAGCTCTGGCTGCAGGACCTCAACCAGATCCTCAGCTTCTTCTAATCCGTGAGCAATCCCAACTAACTCAAATCCAGAGATACGCTCTAAAAACCGCTTTTGTATCTCAGCTATTTGCTGATCATCTTCTGCAATAACAACTCGAATATCACTCATCTTTTTATACTTGTTAATTGAGTTTTATTTCACTGAGTATCAACTTTTAGTAATACTCATTTTTCTATACCTACGAATAAGTCTCACCCCTGAGCTTTGGGAATATAGACGATAAATCGACTTCCCCCTTTCTCTCCTAGTTCACAGGTCACTGTGCCATTTAAATTTCCTAATAGCTGTTTCACCAGATGTAACCCGATGCCGTGCCCATCTTTAGCTTTACTGGTATATCCTTTCTCGAAAATCTTCTCTTGATCGCCTCCTTTTACGCCCGGCCCTTGATCTTCAATCTCAAAGATTAGATCTGTACCCAAATCCAACATACTAAGCGCAACCTCTCCACCTAAACCCGTATGCTCCCATGTAGCCTCAAGTGCATTATCGATTAGGTTACCAATAATACTGACTAAGTGCTCTCGAGGGAGCTTATCTGGTAGCGATAACATTCTACTATCTGGATCGATAATGAGGTGAAGCCCCATCTCTTTAGCACGGTTATATTTACCTAATAAACACCCCGCCAATACAGGATCGGAAACAGCCTCACGTAGTAAAGTGATCAGTTCTTGGTGACTTTGCGCTTCTTGCCCTATAAGCGCCTGAGCCTCGTCGGTTGCTCCAATCTGAATCAAACCCGCAATGGTATGCAGCTTATTAGAGTATTCATGTGACTGGCTGCGTAAGCTGTCAGCGTATTGCTGAATTCGCGTTAGTTTTTTACTCACCATCGCTAATTCGTCTTTGCGCCTAAAACTCGAAACAACACCAGTAATCTGATCACCTTGTTTTAAAGGTAAGCGGTTAGCGATGAGATTATGACCATAGAGCCATACCTCCTCGTCGAATTGCGGCTGTCCTGTTTTTAGCACCTCTAGCATTGTACTGTCAGGTAACACTTCTGATATGTGACGCCCAGCCAGCTCTGCATAATCCGCTAAACCCAGTGTTTCCACAGCAGTTCGATTAAAGGTTGTGATCCGTCCATCATTATTGATAGCGATTATCCCTTCACGCACCGATTCTAATGTCGCTCTTTGCTCATCAAATAAACGCGCGATCTGCTCAGGCTCCAAGCCAAAAATGGCTCGTTTAAAGTGATTAGCGAACCAAACAGCAATCATTGCGCTTAATAAAAATGACGCCCCAATAACAGCGATCAGTGTAATCCGATACTCTTCAATAATGTTTTCGACCTGATCAAGATGATAACCAACCGACACCAGACCTATAACCTCACCCTCATTTGAAAAGATCGGCGCTTTCCCGCGCATCGACCACCCCATGCTACCTAAAGCTTTAGAAAGGTATCCCTGACCTGCCACGAGCGCCGGTGCATTATCGTCACCTTCATCATCAGACATTGGCCGACCAATTTTTTCTGTTCTTGGGTGCGCCAGACGGATCCCCTGTTTATCTCCAATCACCACAAATCGAGCTTGAGTTTCTTCTGCCAAACGTAAACTTAAAGGCTGTAAATATTGGCTATCGCCCCTTTGTACTGCGTCGATTATCTGTGGAGCGACAGCAATTGTTTTAGCCACATCTAACGCTCTTTGACCAATCTGTTCATCTAACGATTTATGTAGGTAATGGACCGCAAAAACACCGATAAAACCTGTCTGCACAATCGCCATTAATCCCAAAATCAGGATCATACGGCTCTTAAGTTTTAATCGGCTTAGTACTTTAATATCCAAACTCATTCAGTGAACTCGCTAAATACCCTAATCATTAGATACTTTAAAGCTTAGCTAACCTCGATTAAAAAGCCCCGTAAACATTATGAACAAAATGATTTTTAAGGTTTAAAAAGCCTTTAATTTCATAAGCTTCATTTGCCGAATAAACCTCACTACTTTGTAGGCATCACAAAAATAAATACGAGGTGATCTCGATGTTCGGTAAAGTTAAAAGCAAAAAAACTCTGATGGCGGCCGTATTAACTACATGCATGACAGCAGGTGTTTCCTACCAAGCACAAGCAATGGAAAGCATTCACTTTCTAATCCCTGGTGGCGCAGGCGGTGGCTGGGATTCAACAGCCCGTGGCACTGGTGAAGCGCTATCTAAAGCAGGTATTGTTGATACGATCTCTTACGAAAATATGTCTGGCGGTGGCGGTGGTAAAGCCATTGCTCACTTGATCGAGACAGCTGAACAGAAGCAAGACACCTTGATGGTGAACTCAACACCTATCGTAATTCGTTCACTTTCTAAAGTATTCCCACAATCATTCCGTGATCTAACACCAATCGCTGCAACTATCGGCGATTACGGTGCCTTTGTCGTTAAGAAAGATTCAAAATACACCGATTTCAAACAAGTGGTTGCTGACTACAAAGCAAACCCACGCTCTATCAAAATTGCCGGCGGTTCTGCTCGTGGCAGCATGGATCACCTAGTAGCTGCAATGGCATTTAAAGCAACGGGCGGCGATGCACGTCAAGTTCGCTACGTTGCTTACGATGCAGGCGGTAAAGCAATGGCCGGCCTTCTTTCTGGAGAAACACAACTTCTCTCGACAGGTTTCAGTGAGGCGCTAGCCCTGGCTGAAGCAGGCGAAGTACGTATTCTGGTCATGACAGGCAGCGAACGAAATGAAGCAGCACCAGACGTTCCAACCTTAAAAGAGCTTGGCTACGACACTACATTTGTAAACTGGCGTGGCTTCTTCGCGGCACCAGGCACCAGCGAAGCGCAACAAGCTGAGTTTATTGAATCTCTAGAAAAAATGTACGACACACCTGAGTGGGAAACTGTCCGTTCACGTAATGGCTGGACAGAGATTTTCAAACCAGGCCCTGAATTTATCTCATTCCTAGAAACTCAGGAAACAGAAGTTGGCGCCCTAATGCGTGAACTTGGCTTCCTTAAGTAAACACACTCTCATTACGCAGCAATATCCCTGACTTCGATTAAGTCAGGCCTTCTTTACCGAGGGCTTTGCCCTTTGGCCTCTGTCGACTGGCCCTCGGTTTTTTTAAATAGACAGTTATGGCCTCTGCCATAGCAGGAGGATCCTCATGACCTTATGCAAAGATCATATTGGTGGTCTGGTATTTCTCAGTTTGTCTGTAGCTTACGGCTACTATGCAACTCAGATCCCTTTACTGCCTGGTGATGAATTCGAACCTTTCCACGCACAAACAATTCCTAATGCTTTGGCAATAGTAGGTGGCGTACTGTCCATCTTACTGCTGGCTACAACCAAATCTAGCAATGACCAAAAGTTAGTTCTTAAAGGGTATGACTTCCCATTAGTAATCAAATTATTACTACTCGTTGTACTTTTTGCGTTAGCACTTGAATGGCTAGGTTTCTTAATTTCTACCATTTTCTTTTTAGTCGGTGGTTACTGGCTATTAGGCGAAAGAAGGCCCAAGACCCTATTTATTGCATCGGTGCCTTTTGCCATTTTCCTATGGTTCGCACTAACCCAACTACTCGATATTTATCTGGCTCCAGGTAAAGCGTTAACTACAATTTTTGGAGGCTGATCTCATGTTAGACGGAATTATTACCGGCCTTACCACTGCGGTGATGCCTTTTAACCTATTGATGGTCGTTGTTGGCTGCTTTGCAGGCACGTTTATCGGGATGTTGCCAGGCTTAGGCCCTATTTCAGCAGTAGCCCTGATGATCCCAATCACTTACGGACTAGATCCATCTTCTGGCATTATTTTGATGGCCGGAGTTTATTACGGTGCGGTCTTTGGTGGCTCAACTTCATCGATTTTGATCAACGCTCCCGGCTGTGCGAGCACAGTTGTAACCTCTTTTGACGGTTACCCGCTTGCTCAACAAAAGCAGGCAGGTAAAGCTTTAGCGCTTGCAGCATATTCATCATTTACAGGCGGCACTATCGGTGCGCTGGTACTGCTATTTGCAGCACCTGCATTAGCCTCTGTTTCGTTGAGTTTCCAATCTAGCGATTACTTTGCCCTGATGATTCTTGGTTTAACTGCTGTAGCGGCATTCTCTGGTAAAGGCCAAGTTATCAAAGCTCTAATCATGACCGTATTAGGCTTGATGATCGCTACTGTAGGTACAGATGTTACATCAGGCACAACCCGATTTACGTTTGGCAGCGTCGACTTGATCGATGGTATCAGCTTCTTACTTTTAGCTATGGCAACCTTTGCTTTAACCGAGGTAGTTATGACTGTCCTTAAAGGTCAGCATAACGAGAAAGAAGCACCTATGGATATGAGCCAACTAGGCAGCATGAAGCTAAGCAAAGAAGAAGTTAAGCACGTTGCCCCTACCGTTGGCCGCTCCTCCTTTTTTGGTTTCCTCATTGGGATCCTTCCAGGTGCAGGAGCAACCATCGCGTCTTTCCTTGCTTATGGTCTGGAACGTAACCTTGCTTCAGCCAAAGAGAAACTAAAATTTGGTAAGGGCGCTTTACGTGGCTTGGCAGCACCTGAATCTGCAAACAATGCCGCATCTACAGGCTCATTCGTACCACTTCTGACGTTGGGTATTCCTGGTTCAGGTACAACAGCAATTATGCTAGGTGCATTAATTGCTTACGGTATTCAGCCGGGCCCTCGTTTATTTCTAGATAACCCGGATGTGTTCTGGTCTGTCATCATTTCGATGTACTTTGGTAACTTGGTACTACTGATTCTTAATCTGCCGTTGATACCTTATATCTCTCGACTACTGGTTATCCCAAGACCGATCTTAATCCCATTGATCCTTTTCTTCTCGATCACTGGTGTTTATCTCGTGAGCTTTAATAGCTTTGATATTCACATGATGGCGATCATTACGGTTATAGCCATATTCCTAAAACTACTTGAGTTCCCTATGGCCCCTATGCTGCTTGGTTTTATCTTAGGCGGTTTGATGGAAAACAACTTAAGCCGTGCTTTAACCATCTCTGATGGCAGCTTTGCCTTCCTTTGGGAGCGTCCTCTGACACTGAGTATCGTCATTACAGCAATCGTAATTTTAGTCCTTCCTCCAATCATCGAAGCTTGGAGAAAGAGAACTGATTCCAGCAAGACCCCAGGTTGCGAAGCAGCTATCTCTGAGGGTGAAGGCTAGCCCTAACCACGACTCAACATAAGCAGGAATTTACAAGTCAGGCTGTAAATTCCTGCTCTCCAATTTCACTCAACTTTAACTAATCCATAGGAGGAATAGCGGATGGCTGTGCCTGCAATCCCCAAACTGAATGCCTTTTGCAGCACGGTTTTGACATTTTAAAACTCTAAGTCGGCTATTGAGCACTTAGGATTTCACAACTGATGTCCCAGTTGTCCCGAGTCAAATAGTCACTTACTGAAATACAAAGCTTCCCTCTGTGCTCAACACAATTCTGAGCAAGAGGTTCTAAAAAATACAAAAGAGGCAAACATGAAAAAACTAGCTTTATCAGTAGCTATTACCGCAACACTCGCTACCAGCACGTCCATGGCAGCAACAATCTACAGCGCTGACGGTTTAACTTATAAACTGAAAGGCGATTGGCAGCTTCAATTACGTGATGACTACAAAAAAGCCAATGATTTTGACGTAGAGTTTGATGATTTAGAGCTGAAAAACACAATTATTTACGATCTAGGCAACGATCTTAAAGCCTTCGGCCAACTAGACTTTTCCTTTAACGGTTCGGCCGACGATTCCAGTGCCAGCGATAGTAAATTAGAAGAAGCCTACCTAGGCCTTCAATACAGCAACTTGAAGTTAAAAGTTGGTAAAACCAATACGGCCGGCGACGAGTTTGGTGTGGAAGCGGCTTATGAAACGATCCTTGATGAAGATCAGTTTGATGTAGTTAAAAGCTCAGGCGACGATCTTATCCGCCTAGAAGCAAGCTTTGATAATGCCACTGTAGTTGTATCACATGAAATAGCATCAGACGGCAATGCTAGCGAAGATGGTGAAGCAACTGATCTGTTTGTTAGCACTAAACTGTCTGAGCTATCTCTAGCCGCTGCATACCAAACTCATCAAGCTAGCGGCTCGACTTATTCAGATGATACTTGGGGTGTGAGTGCCAAATTCGATGCTGGTTTTGCAACTTTTGGAACGGATTTCAGTTCGACTGACTATGGCAACCCAGCAACAGCTGATGCTGACATCAGTAACTTAGTCGCTATTTTCCAGCCTCTAGACACTACTCGAGTAGCGCTAGGTTACGTGAATGTAGATTCTGATGCAGACAACCAAGACGCGAGCTCTTGGTACACTAACGTGACATATAAATTCCCGTCACAGAAGAACGTATCAGTCTTCGCCGAAGTAGCTAAAGCAAGTTTTGACGATGCTAGCGTAGATTCTGAAATCGACGTTCTTGCAGGCATGCAAATCAAGTTCTAATTGCTAAACGGTGGCTCAATAGGTCCTCCCCTTCAAGCCTATTGAGCCATTCTTACCCTCTGGAGAACCACATGAAAAAACTAGCCTTGCTTGTAACACTGATTTCAGCGCCTCACGTAATGGCAGATAACCAACTACTGTTGGGGGAAGGCATTAAAGTTCACGCGATTAACGGTAGCGAAAAGATTTCCTCTTTTTTTACCAAGAATCGATCTTTAAACCTACCCGATGGAAATAACCAACTTCTTGTTTCTTACACGGCAGAGATAAAAAATGGCAGTGATTATGAGTTAGAGCAAAGCCACCCAAGTGTTCTTTTATTCAGTGCAAAGAAACAATCGCTCACACTCAAAACACCTGAGATCAAAACTACAAGGCAGTTAGAGCATTTCAACCGCGAGCTTAATTGGAAACTTGAAAACGCCCAAAAGCCAATCCACTTTAAAGCAGCGCTACTGCCACTGAAAGGCTTCCGTCTAGGTATAGATTTTGAGAGAGAGCTGGCTGATTTTAATAGATCAAACAACAATGCTAGTCAGCCGGTGTCAATCATTGAAACACCATCTGTTGTAAAAGGAGATAAAGTGACTGATGAACAAATGAAGTTGATTTTATTGAAAAGCTTATATCAACAAGCCTCTCCTGAAACTCAAGAAGCTTTTAAAAGCTTTATCCAATAATTGCGGGAAGGTTTTTGTCTCTCTGCACAATTTATTCTGAAAAATAGCTTGACAAAAACCATCCAAAATAAATTTCAACCCACTGAAAAATAAAGACTTTTATCCCTGTATTATTTTCAAGCAATTTGCTGAATAGCCAAGCTTTACGGGGCCTATAGCAACTTAACCATAAACAACTAACAAAGTTATCCACAGAAGCTGTTTATAACTTACTTAGATAGATTAATCTTTAACTGATTCGAGTGTATTGACGAGATCTTGGAAAGCCTCTCTATTTGCTTCATTCAGATCCATAAGAATGCGGTGCGCAGCAATAATTCTCTCCTGCATTTCAGCAACAGATTCCTGCACAAGCGGGAGCTCTTTAAGGTCTTCTACACAAGGCGGGAGTTCTTCTAGCAGAACAAAAATATGGTCGAACCCCATGGTGTACAGGATTCGTGTTATATCTGAGTTAGTCGAGACTAGAGCAGGCTTATCCATTCCAGCCAACTCAGCCTTAATCGCTAATTTCGCAATCAATCCCAAAGAAGTACTATCAATCCCTTCGGCTTGAGTCAGATCGATCAATACTTCTGTAACTGTAGGGTCAGCTAAAGACTGCTCTAGATGGCAATCTAAAGTCGCACACAAGGTCAGTCGAACGTCTCCAACGAACTTGAGGACAAATCGCCCTTCAACCAAGGCTGAATATATTAAACCTTCTTGCATGATTACTGCCTGCAAATCGTCATAATTGCGATATCATCCGGAGCCGCATCAATAGTACTTGGAAGTAAAGCATCTCGAATACTGCTCGGCCCCCCACCTTTAGTACCAGAAACAGCATCAATAAGACGCTGTTCTTTTGCCTCCATATTTGGCTCTTCCAACACTTCGAATATACCATCAGAGAACAAAGTAATCTCGAATTCTCGGTGTAACTGAAGCTTTCGCTCGTCATATAGGGGCTCATGAAATAAACCTACCGGCATGCCTCGCCCTTCAAGGAATCGACAACCATCCTCATCATGCAATATTGGCATAGGGTGGTGCCCACCTACTGCGTAGCTTAAGCTAGCGTCAGCTTCATTGTATAAGCCTATAAACATGCTCAAGTGCTTACCTAATCCTGTATCAAGCAGCTCTATGTTAATTCTATGGAGCACGTCTTTTGGCGATAAAATATCAAAGCTCGATTGTCGCCGATAGTTTCTCAGCAGCCGGTTAGTCATATTCTTGAGTAAAACAGTTACAAGTGCAGAAGAAGCACCATGACCTGATACATCGGCTAAATAAAACAGGGTCAACTTATCATCGACTTTAACAGCATCAACAAAATCACCACTTAGATATAAAGATGGGATTAATAGATATTGGGCTCGAACAGCTCCTAACTGCACATCAGTGGCAGGTAACATATTTTTTTGTATCTGATGGGCCGCCTGCTGATCCGCCTTAAGTTCAGCCAAGCTTTTTTCAAGCTCTTCTCGGTAATGGAGGTTTTGCTCTATCAATTCCGCTTGATTAAGCAAGGATTTAATTGCTAGCGAGAAAGTTGAACCCTGATCAATTATTTCAGACTGCAAAAAAACATTACTAGCCCCCTTTCTCAGCGCTGTCATTACCTGATCACCCTCACTATCAGGCAATAATGCAAGAATTGGTTTTGGGGCTTGTGACGTCGCTAAATGCTGAAGATCAACCAACTTTAAACGCTCACTCACACCAACAATAACCAAAGAAAAGCTGTGCTCTTCTAATAATTCTAATGCGTAGTCACTACTAAAAGCCGTCGAAATCTTTACAGGTGGGAGGTCTACCTGATTACAGGCGTCAACAATGGAATCAATTGCTTCCGCAACATGATCGACTAATAGAATGGTTTGGTATGCTTGCCTCATATATCAGGCCTTGCAACTTGGGCTAGAGTCCATGAGAAACCACGTTAAATCCAGATGACTTAACTTGCAATAGATTTTTAGTCACAGGTATCAAGACTAACAAAAAAGCCCCAATTACATCTAAATAATTGAGGCTTTCATCCATACAGTAAACTTCTATTTAGAAGTTGTTATCGTCGTAATTTTCGGTATCACCGTCAGCAATATCGAAAGCACGTTTTTGCAAATAAGCATCACGGATAAAGATATATTTATCGCCAGAGATCAACTTTTCACTTTCTAGCAGCTGTGCACGCGTATCAATAACACGAGTCACGTAAAGCGCATTTCGTGCACCGTTATCATCCAAGTGATAAACAGGGTCTACTAGAGTATCTGGGAATTTACCTACACCATCACGAACAGTCATTGGACCAAAGAAAGGAACGACAAGGTAAGGACCGCTATTAACACCCCAGTAACCTAGTGTTTGACCGAAGTCTTCATCGTGCTTTTCAATACCCATCGGCGTAGCAACATCGATAAGACCCGCTAAACCAAAGGTAGAATTAAATGCTACTCGAGCAAAGTCTTGAGTCGCATTATCGAACTTGCCTTGAAGAAGGTTATTAAAGAATGTACCTACATCAGCAAGGTTTTCAAAAAAGTTATTAACACCAGTTTCAGCTACGTCAGGCATTACCGCCTTATAACCTTTTGTTACTGGTTTTAGGGCATAAGTATCAAGGCCATCATTGAAGCTAAACATAGCCCGGTTAAAACCTTCCCAAGGGTCTACATTGACCTCTTCCGCCATAACAGGCTGCGTTAATGCCAAAGAAACAGCACCTGCCGCTAACAAACTGCGAAATTTGGTTTTCATTCAGGATCCTTTCACTTTACCCAATAAATAGGAGGGTATTCTAGCCGAGAAATAAGCAGAAGAAAAATAGGAAAAAGGCTTAATTGTAAGATGGTTAGTAATATTTTGTTCATAAACGAAAAAAGGCTTCCCGAAGGAAGCCTTTTCTATATTTCCGTAAGGAAATGTCGACTTAGAAGTCTAGACGGTAACCTAGTACCGCACGATCTTCTCTCTGATCACCGTCAGAGTTGAAATCGTCAGAATCGTTGTCTACGTATTCAGCGAATACACGACCCTTACCTAGTTTCTGCTGAACACCAAGACCCCATTGTTGTAGGTCAAGGTCAGTAGTGTCATTGTTGTAGTCAGCGTAACGAGCGTATACAGAAGTAGCACCCATAGTGTAACGAGCAGCTAGTTCCCAAACGTCTTGGTCAGAAACTTCTGCAGAGCCAGTTTCTTCTTCTTTATCTTCGTACTTAGCCATCAACTCTAGGTTGTCTAGCTTGTACTGTGCAGCAAGACCCCAAACATCAGTTTGCATTTCTGCATTAGGAGTGTTTGCAGTTTCGATAGTACCGTAAGACGCAGAAACAGTTACGTTGTTAGCAGAGTAAGTACCTGCGATGTTTACCGCATCAGCAGTATCATCTACAACATCGTTGCTGTCATCGTTGTCTGTAGCCAATACTACGCCACCGATGAACTGGAAACCGTTCATTTTAGGAGAGTAGTAAGCAATAGTGCTTTCAGTACGCTTCATGAAGTGACCATCTTTACCTAGTGCAGAGTTACCTAGGTTAAAACGCTCACCGTAGTCACCATCACCTGGGTTAAAGATGTTAGTTGGGCCAGAGATCAGTAGGTAGTGAGGGTGGTATTGCTTACCGATAAGTAGCTTACCCCAGTCACCTTGAGCACCGATGTACTGTAGACGAGTTTTAAGAGCTGTATCTTGGTCAACACCCTGAGCGTTGTTAGCTTGAGCTTCCCAGTGGAAGATACCTTTAGTGCCGTCTAGACCTAGGTCAACATCACCTTTGATACCAACACGAGAAGACTGATCATCAACACCAGTGTCGCCGTTGTCTACTTTTTGTAGACCAATACGGAAAGAACCGTATAGAGTAGCGTCAGCCTGTGCGATCATTGGTGCAGTCATAGCACCGGCAACAGCCAGAGCAATCAGTGACTTTTTCATCAACATTTCCCCTTCAATAATATTCAACATACTAGTAGTGAATTTTTTAATTTTTCTAGCATAACGCATTTAACACGCTATTACGCTATGAAAATACTATAAAAAAAATATATTTCAAATAAATGAAACACATTTTTCTTCTAAAGCTTGTCTCGGCAGAACTACAAAAAACTTTAACTTCTGCCCTATCTCTCTCCTGCTTTAGTACCTATAACGGGGAATTAACTCCATTTAACAAGGCCTTAGCAGGTTCTTTGAAATAAATTTCGGGCATTACAACACACCAAAACGCCTTCTGCAACCTTTGTTTAAGCATTTATCTATCGACAGACACCCAACAAAAGTATTACTCCCTAATTTTATTGATCTACATCAACTGGCCACTTTTCCCCACTGCTGTTTGAGCCGTTTTTCAGAAACCGTTGCAGCTGTCCCTAACTGTTGAGCAAAAAGTGAGACCCGGAGCTCTTCTATCATCCATCGATAGTTTATTAATTCTTGGTCATAGATACCTTGTGAGCTGTGTTTTTCGAATCTCTTTTGGTACTGAACAAAACACTGTTGCAACTGATCACTCTGAAGGCATTCTTGCCTCAGATTACGCCTAAATTTCTCGAGTCGAATTTCAATACCCTTTAAATACCTAGGATATTGTTTCAGCACATAAGCTGATTCACTCTTTATAAAGCCTTTGTACATCAGCTGAGAAAGCTGCTGTTTGACATCATTCAGCACAGGTACCTCATTTAACAGCACTTTCCCTTTGAGCTGTTTCTGGATGCGGTTATAGGTTTGACAAAGCTCGAGAACATTCTCTAATAGCCTCTCCCCTATTGGTATAATTTCGCTTTTACACTTTAAAACTGCTTGTTCAAATTCTGTTTGATCCCTTATAACACCATGTTCGGGCAACAGAATCGAAGAACAGGCTTGCCATATAATCTCATGCTCTAATTGAGCAGGCGTATATAAACCACCGCTTAATAGTACACTTTGAGTGATCTGATCTTTCTTCAATGTCTTCTTTAGATTACGAATTTGCTCTTTCATTGAAAGAAGAGCTAAACGTGTGATCCCTAATCGACTAATTTGAACCGCTTCATCTTTATGAGATTTCAAACACAAGGTTACTGATTCACCAACATCTTCCAATGCGGGGTAAGCCTCAACCTCCACACCTGCATATTTACTGATCTTGCAGTTCTCTTCTAGCTCTCCAAAATCCCACTCGGTTATACCTTGGCGACCCCATTCACTATCAGATTTTTCAGTCAGTCTTTCATTTATTTGCGACGCAAATTGATCATTCAATACGTCCCAGCGCCTAGACTCACCTAGCAACCTTCCCTTTTCATCTACTAAGCGAATATTCATGGATAGATGATCAAGTAGCGTACTCTGCCTTAGATCAGATTCTTGTATTCTAATCCCGGTCATACGAAGCAACTGATGAGCAAAGACCTCGTATAAATTACCCACCCCGAATTCAACTCCGTTTATAAAAGCTTCGACATAGTTTGGCACTGGCACAAAGTGCTTACGCTGCTGTTTGGGTAAGCCTTTCAATATTGCAGAACACTTTTCCTCAAGCATCCCAGGCACTAGCCATTCCATCTGTTGTAATGGGATCGTATTCAACAACGGTAATGGTACCTGAAGTGTCACTCCATCATCTTTTGCGCCTGGCGAGAAGTTATAAAATAACTTTAACTTTGCTGTATCCCATCTAAAAAAGTCTGGATAAGCGATTACAGAGACATGATCAGCTGATCGCTGAAGAATGTCCTCTTCTTGCATGAACAGAGCATCAGGCGTTTCATCCTCAACCTTCTTTCGCCATTTTTCAAAAGCGGCGCCATTAACAATATGCTCACCCTTAAGTAAATGCAGACGAAGTCGATAGAACTCATAAAGCTGCTCTTCATCAACAAGCAAATCCTTTCTGCGTGATTTCGCCTCTAATTTCTCAACACCTCGTAATAAAGCGCGATTTTTCTTGATAAAAGTAGCTTGAGAATTGAGCTCCCCTTCAACCAACGCCTGTCTGATAAAGATTTCATGCGCTATAGGCGGATCTATTTTTCCATAACTAACTTTACGCTTAGGCACGATAATTAAGCCGTACAGCGTGATCTGCTCTGTCGCAACAACCTCTGCCCGCTTTTTCTCCCAATGAGGCTCACTGTAATTTCTCTTAATTAGATTCGGCGCTAATTTTTCTGCCCATGCAGGATCAATGCGAGCAATACAACGAGCATATAACTGACTTGTCTCTACTAATTCGGCAGCAACAATCCATTTCGGCGCTTTCTTATATACAACGGAACCTGGGAATAATAGAAAACGTCGGTTACGCGCCCCAAGGTATTCTTTATTCTCTTGTTTGAAGCCCATATGGCTTAACAAGCCAGCCAAAAGGGAACGATGAATAGCTTCGTAAGAGGCTTCTTGCTCCCTTTCAACAAACTTATCATCTTGCTGTTTCAGCTCTTTACAGATCAGATGCAATTGACGGTGAGTATCACGCCATTCACGCATGCGCATATAAGATAGGAACTGTTTCGCACAGTACTTGCGTAATTGGTTTTGACTTAACTCTTGCCTCTGCTCTTCATAGTGATCCCATAAATTCACAAAGGAAAGGAAGTCTGATTCCTCATGAGCATACAGTCGATGCTTCTCATCACTGGCTTGACGTTTCTCTTGTGGTCTTTCGCGTGGATCTTGAATGCATAAAGCACTCACAACAATAAGAACTTCACGCAAGCACTTGTTTCTCGCAGCTTCTATTACCATCCGACCTAAACGTGGATCGATAGGCAGTTTCGATAACTGCCAACCTACGCGCGTGATATTACGTTTAGCATCTACAGCACCCAGCTCTTGCAGCAGTTTAAAACCATCATTGATATAACGATTATCTGGCGCATCAACAAAAGGAAATTCTGATATATCTCCGAGCTTAAGAGATAGCATCTGAAGGATTACTGCAGCCAGATTAGTTCTACGGATCTCTGCATCCGTAAACTGCGGCCGGGCATTAAAATCTTCTTCGGAATATAGACGTATGCAAGTACCCTCAGAGATACGACCACAACGACCCGCTCGCTGATTAGCACTTGCTTGAGATACAGCTTCTATTGGAAGCCTTTGGACCTTAGAGCGGTAACTATATCGACTGATCCTCGCCAACCCGGTATCAACCACATACTTAATACCGGGCACTGTTAGGGAAGTTTCGGCAACGTTAGTAGATAATATTAAACGTGTCGCTGCTGCCTTGCCTGAGCGTTGAAACACCCGATTCTGTTCGGCTAAAGAAAGTCGCGCATATAGTGGAAGCACTTCAGCATGCTTTATTTCAGCTCGCCTGAGAACTTCAGCCGTTTCACGTATTTCGCGCTCACCGGGCAAAAAGATTAATACGTCGCCCTGCGGCCCCTTGCCTTGTTTGCGTTCAGTATCTAGCAGCTCTTCTACTGCTGCTAGAACACCTTGCTGAAGGTCTAAGGCTTTTTCATCTTCAGCTTCAAACTCATGAAGCGGACGATATAAAACCTCTACGGGGTAGGTTCGCCCCGAAACCTCTATTATAGGTGCATCATTAAAATGCTTAGAGAAACGCTCTAGATCAATTGTTGCAGAGGTGATGATTACCTTGAGGTCAGGACGTTTAGGTAAAATTCGTTTTATATAACCAAGTAGGAAATCGATATTCAAGCTGCGCTCATGCGCCTCATCGATGATTAAAACCTCATACTGCTCGAGGAAACGATCATGACGGGTTTCACCTAGCAGAATACCGTCAGTCATTAATTTGACCTGAGTATTTTCGCCCACTTGATCATGGAAACGAACTTGGTAGCCTACTCTTTCACCCAAGGAAGTTTGCAGCTCTTCAGCTATACGACTCGCTACAGTTCGCGCTGCCAAACGACGAGGCTGTGTGTGACCAATCAAACCCTTACAGCCTAATCCTAGGTCTAAACATATTTTGGGCAGCTGTGTAGTTTTACCTGATCCGGTTTCCCCGGCTAAAACAACCACCTGATTTTCTTCAATCGCTTTACTGATCTCTTCGCGGCGGCTGCTAATAGGAAGGTCAGGGTAAGAGATATCCAGATTTTGCTGTTTACGGCTCTCAACCCATTGGCATGAAACAACAATATCATCAACTAATTTGGAAGCAGCCTCTTGGTCATCATCTTTAAGACGTTCAATACGGCGTTTCAAACGAAAACGATCTGAAAGTCGACAACCTTCCAATAAAGATCTGAGTTGTTTTTTAGTCTGATTCAAGTGCTTCGCCTTACCCTATACTTTTATTGAGGCGATTTTATAACAGATAGTTCTTTAGCACATCTTTCTTGGTTTTTATTGCTCTACCTCAGAAATCAGCTAACTTATTAAAATTACTACAACTAATTCAGCAGCAATTTCTAATAAACACTTCTATAATGCCTAAAAAGCTTGGGCTATGCGTTGTGACAAGGTTATCCAATGACAAAAAAACATATTAACTTTTTTTTTGCTTCCTTACTTTTGCTGCTTCAATCAAATTTTCTACACGCAGAAAACACAACCATCCGAGGATTCTCTACAGTTGGATTAGTAAAAAGCAACGCTGGGGATAGTCTAAATTTCAGAAGAAATCTTGCTCGGACAGCTGAAGATTCAAACTCATGGTCTTTTGAATCCGACACCACTTTAGGCCTGCAAATTGATACTGTTTTAAACGATGAGTGGAGTGCATCAGCTCAGTTTGTGTACAAAAACAGAATTGATCAGAATATCGAAAACAGTATTGAATGGGCATACTTACGTTACCACCCTAGTCCAGATAATCCTTTTAGCTATCGTGTAGGTCGATTAGGTGTTGATGTATTTATGCTCTCCGAGTATCGAAATGTAGGTTATGCCTATCTTTGGGCACGCCCACCAATTGAATTTTACAGCCCTCTCGCATTTGATTATATCGACGGAGCAGATATAACGTACTCGACTCTATTAGAAGAGTCTTTCTTTCAAGCACGCCTAACCGTTGGCACCACACAAAATGATTTTGTTTATGATGATGTAACCCTTAAGGTTTCCCCTGCCATTGCCACAAGCCTGTTATGGGAAAGTGACTATTGGAAATTTAGGCTGGGTTATGCCCATATAGAATTAAGTGATCGTGTAGATTTTTATGAGCCTCTCATTGACGCACTGAATAGCAGCGCCCCTTTATGGCCTGAAGCAGCATCCGCTGCTAACGACCTAAATTTAGAAGGGAAAAAATTCGATTACTATACTCTTGGCCTAACTTACGACAATAACCAATGGATTGTTCAAACTGAGATTAACCAAGTTAAAACTAAAGATAATATCTTCACCTCTTCTCACAGCGGCTACATTAGCTTAGGGAGAAGGGTTGGGGATTATACTTTGTACGGCATAGGTTCCATCATCGAAAATACCGATGATATAAACCAAGTAGCAGCTGTTCCTGGCTTTTTACCTCCTTTAGCCCAAGCACAACTCACGGGCTTAAGAACCGTTGTTCAAGATCAGTACAACCAAACAGGTGTTGATCAAAAGTCCCTCGGCTTAGGCGTTCGCTGGGATGTTTATCACAACACCGCCATAAAATTCCAATGGGATAGGACATGGATAAAACCGCACGGAGCGGGCTTATGGGCTAAGGATTCATCGATTTTGACTGATGAAACCGTAGACACATTTTCAATCAACGTGAACTTTTTGTTCTAAGGGTAAGGATGATGAAGTATCTAATAATCCTCTTTTCCACGTTGATTCTTTCGTTCCAAGCTTCAGCAGATATGATAGTGATTTGTCACCCTGACAGTGACGTAGACAAACTCAGTCGAAAACAAGTGATTGATTTATATATGGGGCGTGTACAGCATTTCCCTAATGGAGGCAAAGCCTCAACGCTTGATATGCCGACAGATTCTGATCACAGAGCAAAGTTTTATAAAGACTTGACAGGTAAAACGCTTCCGCAAATCAATGCATACTGGGCTAGACTCATCTTTGCAGGTCGAGCAACACCGCCTCAAGCAGTAGAATCATCAGAAGAGGTAATAGCTACCATCATGAAAGATACTACGGCTATTGGTTATATCAACAAATCAGAACTAGTTGATTCAGTTAAGGTTATTGCGCATGTTGAGTAGTGCACTCAATGCAAAACTATCAATAAGGACAGGCATATCGATAGCGCTCTTTGCCTGTTTTTTTCTATTGATTTCAGCAGTGGTTCTATTTCAGCTATCCTACAAAGAAGAACTCGACGAGATCCACAAAAGCTTGCAACAACTCATCAAAACGGTGGAGCAAAGCGCAAAGGTTGCTGTTTATCTGGAAAACGAAGAACTAGGAACAGAAATAACCAATGGTCTAATCATCAACGACAACGTTTCCGGCGTTATTCTAAACAGCGATATAGGCATGCTGTTGACAGCCGGTGATATTACAATTGGACCCAATGCTCGTTTAGTTGTATTAAGTTTAAACGATCCATTTACCCCTCAACTCCCCATAGGGAAATTAACTCTGATCCCCAATCAGGGGTTAATCGAAGCGACAGCAAAAAAACGAGCGTTATCGCATATCATCATATTTGGTGTTAATTCAATCTTTGTGGTTTTTCTTGTCATTATCCTGGTAAATCGCCTTTTGGCCGATCCTCTTAAAAAAATCGCCCAGCAACTTCATATAATAAAACCCGGCACCAGCCAAAGAATTATCACACCCATGGGGCACGAGCAGGATGAAATTGGTTTACTCGTCAACGACAGTAACAAACTTCTAAGAGAGATGCAGAAAACCATCCAACAAAAAAATCAGCTATTCGACGAAGTCCAGAAACTAGAACAAAAATTCCGTCTACTGTTTGATAATGCCAGAGTAGGCATAGCTCTGGTCAATATGGATGGTCAATTACTGATGAATAACCCTGCTTTCGCCAACATCGTTGGAGAAAAAGCATGTCAGTACTTCTCGGAGAACCAAACGCGTAAGCTGATTGAGCTATTTGAAGAAAAGCAATTTTTAGCAAAAGCGATACAAAAAGCCATAACTTCTTCAATCCCTGTTTCTCTAGATCTTAGTTTAAAAAGCGAAGAGGAAGCAGATCGTCACTTGCACTGCATTCTCTCCCAAGTTCTTGATGAAAGTGGAGAAGTGCTTTTAGAACTTGTTATCTATGACATATCTGAACGAGTGCATCGTGAGCAGAAAGCTCGCCACGAATCAGAAGTTGATACTCTAACAGGCCTATTAAACCGTCGTGGTTGCAAACGCCTTATAAAAGAATCATTGATTAAGCATCCTAATAGCCACCACGCAGTCATGTTAATAGACCTCGATCACTTCAAACCGATTAACGATACCTATGGTCATGATGCTGGAGACCTCGTATTAAAAGAAGTGTCTAACCGATTCAGCGAGGCTTTACGTAAATCAGATCTACTTTCTCGCTGGGGTGGAGATGAATTTTTAATATTTTTAGCAGGCAAGGCTGAAAGCGTAGAAGAAGAGGCTACGGCTGTTGCACAAAAGATTTTAAGACTGCTTGAAGAGGAAATTGAGCTTGGTCCAGGTAAGACTGACCACGTAGGTGCCAGTATCGGTATTGCTTTAGCACCTCGTCATGGCAATGATCTTGGTGCTCTAATTAAAGCGGCTGATATCACTATGTATCAGATCAAAAAGCAAGGTAAGAATAACTATCTAATCTATGATGAAAACATAGCCATGGAAAATACAGGATAAGTATCGCCCCGTTTCGGTTAATTAAACAAATAGAAAACTAATACGTTAAATACCTCTAAAGTCTGAGCGTTTTTCCTATTAATGCCCCATTATGTAACATAGACACAAAAAAACCTTATACATTAGGAGGAAATATACGGTTAAGCCTTGCACATTAGTTCCCGAATCCCGACAATGCGCACAATATTTTTGAAAGATCATTCACATGCGTACATTAGAAGATTCTCTACCACTACAATTGCTGAAAGCTCGTGAAGCTACACTGTCATTTGTTAGACCCTTATTACAAGAGAACTCCTTGACTGAACAGCAATGGAGAGTCTTGCAAACAATCAAATCTCACCAAGAGTTAGAATCAAAAGCCCTTGCAGATTTGTGCTGTATTCTAAGCCCAAGCTTAACAGGCATTCTCAAACGCTTAGAGCAACAAGGCTACATCCAGCGTAGAAAATCAGAAGAAGACAAGCGTCGTATTTTGATCAGCCTGACAGACAAATCAGTTGGTCTGCTTGAACACCTGACACCTGCGATAGAAGAGCGTTATCAAGCATTTTCTGAACGTTACGATCAAGAAAAGCTAAAACAGCTGATGACTTTACTAGCAGAAATTGAAGCGATAGAGCCCTAGTTCAAGACAGAGCAAAAAGAGCAATTTCTTCCTCTAGTAACTCCCTACTTTCCCCCGGCGATAAGGATCGATCTAAATCCAAATCGCCAATAGAAAGCCTCTCCAAACCTACAACCGCGTTTCTAAACCGCCCAAACATCCGCTTTATCTGATGATAACGGCCTTCTTGCAGGGTCACCAATGCAGTATTTGTACCTATGATCTCGAGATCTGCTGGTTTCGTAGTTATACCTTCAAAAGGAAAATACATCCCCGCCGCAAAAGCAGGTATGTACTCTGTAGATAAAGGCTTCTCAAGCTCTACTTTATACCGCTTCGGAACCTTCGTGTCTGGAGAAGCTATCCGACTGGACCATTCGCCATCATTGGTTAACAGCAATAAGCCTGTAGAATTGAGATCTAAACGACCGGCAATATGAACATCATCATAACCGTCTGCTAGCAGATCAATAACTGTAGGATGGATTGAATCTTTAGTCGCGCTGACATAACCAACCGGCTTGTTCATCATTAAGTAGACTGGACGTTTATCCTGAAGAACCTCCCCATCACACTCAATTCTAGAAAATCTATCGACCACCTGATTCACCGCCGATGCCGGCAATCCATCCACTAACACCTTCTTCTGGGCGATGAGCACCCTAACATCCCCACGGTTATAAGGCGTTCTAGCAGCAAGAAAACGATCGAGGCGAGACTTATTAACAGGCATGAATTTACTTCGTTTTTTCTTCCACCGATAAAGGATCGTCTAGATCACCATCTAGCCACGAATCCATATCGGGCTTTTCAGGCTTCGACTTCGGAAAACCAGCTAACTGCGGTTTTTCATCGATGACCCAACCTTCTAACAAATCAGCATCATCTAATTCTGGCTCTAGGGGCTCAAGTGGCAAAGGGTCACCGTCACCCTCAAAGCCAGACCAAGCGATATCACCCATCATAACACCGTCTTCAAGGCCACTCATCGGAACAGCAACGCATAAATCTTCACCCGTTGCTTCTTTTAAAGACTCTACATCTTCACAAAAATGAACATCTTTTTCGCACTGGTTACAATGTCGTACAAATGGGTCCTCAGTTTTATCCAAATCATCCCAAGCTTTAGGGCACTTGTAATTAATCTTACAATCTCTTTTATCCACTGGGACCTCTACTCAGACGTCAATAATTCAAGCTTATTATCATGTATAAGGATAAACAAAATCTAAGCGTTTAAACCGCCCATACAGATATATTTTGTTTCTAAATAATCATCCAACCCATATTTAGATCCCTCTCGACCATGACCTGATTCTTTAACACCACCAAAGGGAATTAGCTCTGAGCTGATAGCTGTTTCATTAACACCTACCATTCCATATTCTAGTGCTTCTGATACCTGCCAAATGCGCGAGATATCTTGCGTATAGATATATGAAGCGAGACCAAAAGAAGTGTCATTAGCCATGGCAATGGCATCTGCATCCGTTTTAAATTTAATGACAGGCGCCACTGGACCAAAAATCTCTTTACTAAAGATATCCATATCAGGCTTCACATCAGCTAAGACTGTTGGCTCATAAAACCAACCATCACTTTCAGTAGGTTTACCACCTGCCACCAATCTCGCCCCTTGATCAAGCGCTCCAGTCACCACGGATCCAATGCCGTCCAACGCTTTCTCAGTTATTACAGGACCGAGTGTTGTCTTTGCATCAAAACCATCGCCTAAACTGAACGCTTTGATAGCCTCTGTAAATTTAGCCAAGAAGCGATCATAAATACCTTCTTGTACTAACAAACGATTTGCACAGATACATGTCTGACCAGCATTTCTAAATTTTGACGCCACTGCCCCTGCAACCGCTAGATCAACATCAGCATCATCAAAGACAAGTACTGGCGCATTGCCGCCCAATTCCATTGATGTACGTTTAACTGTGTCAGCACACTGTCGCAGCAATAACTTTCCTACGGGTGTCGATCCGGTGAAGGTAAGTTTTTTAACTATAGGGCTAGAAGTAAGAACCCCACCAACCTCGTCGGCCTTAAGGCATGGCAATACATTTAATACTCCGGCAGGAACACCTGCTCGAAAAGCAAGCTCTGCTAAAGCCAATGCAGATAGTGGAGTTTCAGGAGCAGGCTTGAGCACAATTGTACAACCGGCAGCTAACGCAGGAGCTACTTTGCGCGCGATCATAGCATTAGGGAAATTCCAAGGTGTTATCGCTGCAACAACGCCTACAGGCTGCTTAATAACAAAACTACGTCGATCTTGAGCAGAAGGTAAAATATCACCGTAGATACGTTTAGCTTCTTCAGCAAACCACTTCAGATAAGATGCACCGTACAGTATCTCACCCTTGGCTTCAGCAAGGGGCTTACCTTGTTCAAGCGTTAAAATCGAAGCGAGATCATCGGCATTTGCAATAATTAGATCATGCCAATGCTGCAAAACATTTGAACGCTCTGCAGGCGATTTTAATTTCCATAGCTGCATCGATGTTTGAGCAGCCTCAATCGCAATCTGCGTCTCATGCCTTCCAACATCTGCGACATGTGAAATTATCTCACCATTAGCAGGGTTAAGAATTGGAAATTCAGCCCCGCTTTTCGCGTCGACCCATTCACCGTTGATAAAAGCTTGTGCCCGCAACAGGCTATAATCGCTCAAATTCAATCCCATACTTCACCTTCATCTAAGTAGGCCAGCAAAAAACGGGCGTAACCTTATGACTCGACTAAATTCGCTTACGCATCTTTTGCAGACGATTTAATTCTTCTTCTAATAACGAACGTCTTAACACCTTACCGACATTGGACTTGGGAAGGTGTGTTCTAAACTCAACCAAACGCGGCACTTTATAAGAAGTTAAACGTTCGCGGCAATATTCACGCACTTGCTTGACCGATAAACGTCGATTGGAGGTCACTACAAAAAGCTTAATGACTTCACCGCATGTTTCATCAGGCAAGCCAACTACAGCGCACTCTACAACATCTGGATGGCTGGATATGGTGTTTTCTAATTCATTGGGATAGACCGGAAAGCCTGAGATATTAATAATGTCTTTCTTGCGATCAACAATTCGCAATGTCTCATCATCTAAAACACGAGCAATATCGCCTGTTGCTAACCAGCCTTCAGAATCAGGAATCGAAGAGTCATCCCTCAAATAACCTGACATCACCTGAGGCCCACGAACATAGAGCTCACCGGTTTCGCCTGAGCAGAGATCCTCCCCCTGCTCCCCAACGATACGCACTTCTGTTAGCGGTAAAGGCCTACCTACAGATCCGTATCGGGAATTATGCGGTTCCTCAATAGCTACCACAGGAGACGCTTCGGTTAAGCCATATCCTTGAATAATCTGGCAGCCCGTTACACTTTCCCATTCATCGCTAACAGAACGCGTTAACGCCATACCTCCAGACAGAGTTAGCTTTAAACGCGTCATGTCCAGCTGGTTGAACAGACTATTTCGACAAAGCGAAACAAACAAAGTGTTTATGCCTGAAAATACCGTGAAATCCCACCGACCGAGTTCATTAACTAACCCTTGGATATCGCGCGGGTTTGTAATCAATACAACTTGTGCACCCAAAACAGGCATCACTAAACAATTCAGTAGAAAACCATAGATGTGATAAAGCGGTAAGGGGGCTATCGCAATCTCTTCACCCGCTCTTAACGTATCGGGTAACCGATGCTTCAGCTGCAACACATTCGAAATCAAATTTCGATGACTTAAAACGGCACCTTTTGGCGTACCCGTAGTACCTACAGTGTATTGAATCAGCACGGGCTGCTCCGCATCACGCTGCACTTTTTCTAAGTTATAGTGCGCGCCTTTAGCAAGTGCTTCTCGAAAACCAACCGCATCCCTTAATCTATATTTAGGGACGATTTTGCGTAAATACTTCGCCGAGTAATTGATCATTAAACGGCGCATTAAAGGATGTATATCACCCAGCTCAGTGACTAACGCTGTATGGATATTAGATTCAGGTAACACCTCTTCTAACAGATGAGCACTATTCGCAAGAATAATGACCCCTTTGACATCAGCATCTTTAAATTGATGCAAAGTTTCAGCAGCTGTATAAAGCGGATTGGTATTAACGATGACTAAGCCGACTCTCAGAGCCGCCAGCACTGCGATTGGATACTGCAAGGTATTAGGCAATTGAATCCCAATCCGATCGCCAGGTTCAAGGGAAGTGCAATTTTGTAGGTAAGCCGCTAATTTCTCAGCAAGGCTATCCAGCTCAGCGTAAGTTAACGTCGCTCCCATATGGGTAAAAGCATCTTTATACGCAAAGTTTTGGCATGCACTATCAAGAAGCTCCGTGACACTTCCAACGCTTTGAATATCTAGCTTTAACTGTTCGAGGGAATCTCGTTTTAAACTCACCTGAAAAGCTCCTTATACTCAGGCTAACTTGTCCTTTTATTGCGGTATACCTTCAACAAAGGTCACCAAATCTCCTGGTTCCAGAGCTATCCAATCCTCATTATCTGTTAAGGGGACCGTCGCTATTACGGTGACTATATCTTTAGGAGTGGTTTCTTTAACAAAATCCACTTTCATTTCGCAATCTGTAAGGCTCGCTTCGCCAAAGGGTGCTTTACGGGTCAACCAAGACAGCTTACTGCCGCAAAATGCGAATAAATGGGTAGATTCAGTTAAGAGCATATTAAATACGCCCAACTCTCTGAGCTGCTCACAACGCTGCTTGATAAATTTAGAAAGCTCCTCAAAGTTCTTAGGCCTTTGAGGAAATGCTTGTCTGATCTCACCTAATAACCAACAGAATGCATACTCACTATCTGTCGTTCCTACCGGGTGATAAAAAGAAAGTGATTTATCAAACAGGGCTTTATCCAACTGGCCATTGTGCGCAAATGTCCATGTAAAGCCCCATAGTTCTCTCTGAAAAGGGTGAGTATTTTCGAGACAGATATTACCTACATTGGCTTGCCGAATATGGCTGATAACCACATGGCTTTTAATTGGGTGTTCTTTAACTAAGCGTGCAATTTTAGAATCGACACTGGGGTTAGGATCATGAAAGCAACGCGCACCTTTACCCTCATAAAAAGCGATGCCCCAACCATCTTTGTGGGGCCCTGTTCCGCCACCACGCTGCATAAGCCCAGCAAAGGAAAAGCAGATATCAGTAGGTACATTAGCACTCATACCCAACAATTCACACATCGCTACAATCCTTAATCAACGACAACGAAGTTATAGATTTTTATTCTGATTTATCTTCCAGAACAATTTTATCAGGCAGTGAATCAATAGCATCAGAGCCCGATTCGATTTTACTGCTTTCATCCATCAGCGCTGACGTTTCTTTCATTCGACGCTCACCGACAAAGCAACCATCTGGGTGAATAGACATCTGTTTGCTTTCCACTGTTGCGCGAACTTGTCCACCTGAATCAATATGAAGTTCGTCACAAATAACTTCACCTTCAAGAAGACCACATACGTCCACACCGCGCGCTTTAATTAGCCCGCGAACATGACCAGATTTACCAATAGATATATTATCTAGAGAGCTTACATTGCCTTCGAACATGCCATCGATATGCATTTTGCCAACGATGCTCATATCACCACAAAACTTATTACCTTCAGCGATTATTGTAATGGCTGACTGTGCTGGTTTAGTGGATACATTTCTTTTAAGGATGCCCATTTAACTCCCTTAACCTTTGTAAACAAAGAGTCAAAATTTGTTATGTCCCAGGAGAGGAAAGGCTCGGGATTGATTGCTGTATACATATGGCGGATCTCATAGTGAAGATGCGGCCCTGTAGACATACCCGTATTACCACTTAATCCTATCAGCTGTCCCTTACTGACAAATTCTCCAGTTTTTACTTTTATTGCGTCCAGATGCGCAAAGTACGTTTTAAATCCAAAGTTATGCTGAAGCTTAATCAGCTTACCAAAGGATTTATTGTAAGCAGCGAATTCAACTATACCGTCAGCAGTTGCATAGACTGGCGTGCCCTTGTTCGCTTTAAAATCTATTCCATGGTGCATTACCCGCTTTTTTCTAACAGGGTGAAATCGCGACCCAAACTTATCCGTGATTCGGATTGCCTGAATAGGTACGCCATTCGGAATACTATGCAAAAAGAACAAACGTTTATTAGCCTCGATCGTGAGCTGCTCAGCTCTAAAAGGATCAATCTTATCCGCTGATTCCAAGCCCAACAAATTCTCTAAACCATACAGAGAATTGTCCAAAGAGGAGTTCAATTCGCCAATACGAAGATTCTCCTCTTCCAGCTTGTCACGTTCATCTTTTAAAGAACTCAGTGATAAGCTGAGCTCTTTTAATTCTTCTATGTAAAGTTGCTGCGACCCAACCATCAGTTCATAGTTTTCGCTCAGTTCCTGATGATCTTCTTCAAGATCCGACAGGTCGTCTGTTTTAACCACCAGCAGAGCATTAGAAACAAAAAAACTGATTGCTGACAAAATCAAAAATGCCAACAAAATGTACTTTGCTACTTGGTTAAACGTGTATTGGCGAGAACCATAGACAGTAGTCAGGGTTATAACCAGTTTATTTCTCAAGATAACACCTGTAACGACTTGAGATGGGTAAAAACAAGCCACTAAATATACCTATTTTTACGTCCATTGTCATAGTCATTACAGGCGAAAACCCTAGATCACAAAGGGAATTATCCTATTGTGTAATAAGCTTTTAATCTCCGTCTAACATTCGGCCGATACCACCAAGCACCGAACCTTCACCTTTATCACTTCCACCAGACGACGGGGCTGATGCAATTAAGCGATCAGCAAGGCGCGAGAACGGTAGGCTTTGCACCCAAACACTGCCTGTCCCTTTTAACGTTGCAAGCCAAAGTCCCTCACCGCCAAAGATCATTGATTTCAAGCCCTTGACCATTTCAATATCGTATTCAATACCTTCAGTAAAGCCGACTAGGCAGCCCGTATCGACCCGTAGAGTTTCATTATTCAACTCTTTACGCACAACCGTGCCACCCGCTTGTACAAACGCCATACCATCGCCTTCAAGCCTTTGCAGGATAAAACCTTCACCACCAAAGAAACCTGCGCCAATTTTCTTAGAAAATGCGATTTCGACTTTGGTCCCTAAGGCTGCACATAAGAAAGCATCCTTCTGGCAGATTACTTTCTCACCGTAATCAGCCAAATTCAGAGGTACGATGCTACCTGGATAAGGCGCAGCAAAAGCAACTCGCTTTTTGCCGCTTCCTTCGTTGCCAAAATGAGTCATAAAAACGGATTCACCCATAACCATGCGCTTACCCGCAGAAAAGAGCTTGCCCATTAAGCCTTGATCAGGCTCGGAACCATCTCCCATTTTGGTTTCATAGTTAATCCCCTCTTCCATGTAATTCATCATACCGGCTTCGGCAATTACTTTTTCACCCGGATCCAACTCCACCTCAACGATTTGAAGCGATTCACCAATAATTTCGTAATCAACCTCATGACAACGCATTTTTACGCCCTTTTATCTAACTTATTTATGAGTAAAGGTGTCGTAGTCGCCTGTATACCTAACGAAAACAGAACAACACCGTATGCTATAGATTGAATAGTAAACCAAGCATCAATTTCAAGAGGCAGAGATAAAGCTAATGCAATCGCAACAGCACCTCGCATACCTCCCCAATATAAAATCAGTTGATCACGCCAATCTATTTCCATCTCAGGCAATAGTTTTATAGCCGGCACTGTAAACAATAACCCTAAAGCTCTTGCCAACAGCACCGCTCCAATACCGATCAACATAGCTAGCCATTGTTGCTCAAACATCCCCCAAGTGATCGTGACGCCTAAAAGCACAAAAATTAGGGCGCTTGCAAGCTGATTATTAAATTCCCAGAACGAGAATAAAAACTGAGTTTCAATTTTAGCTCCCTTTTTACGAACCAACTCGCCAAACCCTAGTCCTGTTACTAAAACACTCATTACACCTGACAGATGCAAAAAGTACTCTGCGATCAGGTAACCACCGTAAGCTGCACATATTGTTAATATGATGCGACTGAATTGATTGCTAATTATTAAAAACAGACCTCCGAAGATCAGCAGCGTTCCTCCACCGACGGCAAGACCACCCAGAAAAATTTTGAAGAATTCAGCAAGTGAATAAGCAAAGCTAACCTCATTACCCGGCATTAAAAGCAAACTGCTTAAAATGCCAAACAGCAAAATAGCTAACGCATCGTTGAATAAGCTCTCGCCTTCAAGAAGGATCACTAAACGATCAGAAGCGCCTACTTGCTTTAACAAACTAATAACGGCCGCTGGATCTGTAGCTGACAATATCGCACCCGATAGTAGCGCCGTGATAAACGTAAAATAGGCAGGGTAACCAATTCCCCAATAAAGAAGCCCAGCACTAATCATTGTCGCGAAAAGCATTAATGGGATCGATAACAGTAAAATAGCGGCTAGATTCTGCAGCAAATTTTTAATATCAATACGCAAAGCAGATTCGAAGATCAAAGCAGGTAGCAGCAGATAAAAGACCAGATAGTGGAATTGTTCCCAGCGCAGTCCGATATCCATACCTAACGTTGTAATTAACTCAGATCCTAGGAATCCAAACACAACCAACAATAAAGCAAAGGGCAATTTAAAAAGAGAAGCCATAGGTTTGATAAGCGCGATAGCTAATAAGGCAGAAAGTACCAACAGCAAGATATGAATTATTCCCATCCAACTACCTCCCTTCACCCAGTTTCACTAAGTATGTATGAGAATCATCAAAATACCTCTTATAAACGCTAAAAAGAGAGTCCATCCCCAAAAACAACAGCTTAAATCTTACACAGATAACAACCAATAACTATTTGGTTTTCAAGTATTTCCGGGATATTTGCCCGAAGACAAAGATCTTTCTTGATAAACCCTACACCTACACAGATGATCAACTACACTGTCTTAAAAAATGGATTTGTTTGATGCTACCAGTAAGCCAGCTTTTATCTGCAGATATCTCCCCCGCCGATCAAGATACATTATGGCGTACCATCACTGACTATTACTGTCATGATGAAAAACCTCTATGCGATCAACTGCTGGAAGTCACACCAAACTCATCTAAAGCAAAATCCAAGGCAACTAATTGGGCCAACACAATTCGTAATCTGGATAATCCACTGTTTTCTGTAAACACGCTCATGTCAGAGTTCGGATTAGAAAGTAATGAAGGGATTGCCCTACTAGCCTTGGCTGAAGCACTGTTGCGGATACCTGACACAGAAACTGCTCAAGCGCTTATTTTCGATAAATTGGATTCACTTGCGCTCGAACCAGAGAAACTCTTTAAAGCGCATTCCACTTTCCTTGAAAACAGCACTTTTTGGGGCGTTGCTCTAAGTCAAAAGCTTATAAGCCAAGAACAATCTGCGGATAGTATTTTAAACGATGTATGGCAACGCTTAGGTAACACAGTAGTTCACCAAGCTCTTGCCTTTGCGGTCTCCCAAATAGGTAAACAATTTGTTTTTGCAGAAGATATAAATACTGCCCTGAAGCTACGATGTGATTACAATCAAAACACATTGTTCTCATTTGACATGTTGGGCGAAGCCGCTGTTTGTGATCAAGATGCTCAAACCTATTTTGAAGCTTATCTAGAAGCCATTCAGACCGCTGGCCAAGAAAATCCAGAGTGCAATACTAGTGTCTCAATCAAACTCTCTGCCTTGTACCCTCGCTTTGAAAATAGTCAATTTGATCAACTTCAAAAGCAACTAATGCATCGGTTATTTCAGCTACTTGTTACCGCTAGAAACCTTGATATAGCCATAACCATTGATGCAGAAGAATCCGAACGTTTAGAAATCACCTTATTGATTTTCGAACAACTACTGCGAAGTGAGCTGTGCCTTGGTTGGGGTAAGCTAGGTTTAGCTGTTCAGGCCTATAGCAAACGCGCTTTACCGACACTTAGATGGCTTTCACTCATCGCTGCTGATTGTGAAACGCCAATCCCCATCAGATTAGTTAAAGGTGCTTATTGGGACAGCGAAATCAAACGTAGCCAACAAAATGGCCTAACCAACTATCCAGTGTTCACCCACAAAGCTGCAACAGATATCTCCTATCTGACCTGCGCTAAGTTTCTTTTATCCCAACAATCAGGATTATTAAGTCCGCAGTTTGCAACTCACAACGCACTTACTATTGCTCAGATATTAGAGATCCCGACAGACAAAAAATTTGAATTTCAGCGCTTACATGGCATGGCTGATCCTCTCTATCAACAAGTTCTATCAGAAACGGATCATAAATGTCGGATTTATGCCCCTGTTGGCAATCAGAATAACCTCTTGCCCTACTTAGTCAGGCGTTTACTGGAAAATGGTGCTAACTCTTCGTTTGTTTTCCAGTTACACGATCCTAATGTCAGCATCGATGAGATTGTAGAATCACCTCAAGATAGAATGCAGAGCAACTCTTACAACTTACCTCTACCTAATCAGGTATTCGAACAACAAAGAGAAAATTCCGCAGGTGATCCTCTAGGGAGCTTAGATTGTTGGCAGCAATGGCGTAGTATTATTGAATATTACGGACAAAAAAAATGGTACTGCCAACCAATCATCGCTGGCGAGGTGACTGATGGCCTTAATTTACAACCAGTCCATGCTAATTATCGTTTAGATAAAATTGTTGGCTATCAAAGCACTGCAGATAAGACTCAGATCAAACAAGCGATCAGCATAGCAGAGCAATTCTTTCCGGAATGGCGAGACCAAGATATCTCCTCGCGCTGCACAATCTTATTGAATTACGCACGTTTACTCGAACAAAATAAAGCGGAGTTGGTTTCCCTCTGCATTCTAGAAACAGGTAAAACGCTACAAGACGCTTTAGCCGAAGTAAGGGAGGCTATCGATTTTTGCTTCTACTACGCTGCGCTCGCTGAAAAACAACTACTGCCTGAGCAGTTGCCATCCATAACAGGTGAAGAAAACACACTTCACTACCAAGGGCATGGAGTGTTCCTTTGCATTAGCCCTTGGAATTTCCCATTAGCCATCTTTACAGGCCAGATCGCTGCAGCGCTCGTTTGTGGTAATACTGTACTAGCCAAACCGTCATCAAGTAGCGGATTAACAGCATTTAAAGCCACTGAACTATGGTACGCAGCAGGTTTGCCGGAATATTGTTTGCAATTGATACCTTATTCTGGCGCTGAACATTCTGAAGCCTTGTTAACTGATTCCCGCATTGCCGGTGTTACATTCACAGGATCAACTCAAGCAGCCAGCACCATCAACAAACAATTAGCCAATCGCCATGATGGCTCTATTATCCCGTTTGTTGCCGAAACTGGTGGCTTAAATGCCATGATCGTTGATAGTAGCGCTCTGATTGAACAAGTAGTGCTAGATGCCATTCACTCTGCTTTTAACAGCGCAGGGCAAAGATGCTCGGCCTTACGCGTTCTGTTCGTACAGGAAGATATTGCCGAGGTGATCGAGGAGAAACTCATCGGGGCAATGCAAACCTTGAATATCGACAACCCCGAACAGCTGTCAACTGACTTAGGTCCGGTCATTAATCAAAATGCCATGCGAACACTCTATGAGCATATTGAGCGTTGCCGTTTACAAGATAAGTTGCTGTTTGAACTAGAGCTTTCTGACCAACACAACCAAGGCTGTTTTGTACCACCTACACTCATCCGACTAAATTCCATGGATGAACTAACGGGAGAGGTTTTCGGACCAATTCTGCACATAATTCGCTACCAAAAACACAACTTAGAACGGGTTATTTATGATATTAACCGTAGCGGATTTGGCCTGACGCTCGGAGTTCATTCCAGAAACGACCTGTTTATAGAGCAAATCACCACACAAGCCCTAGTCGGCAATATCTACATTAATCGTGATCAAATAGGGGCCATCGTTGGCAGCCAGCCCTTTGGAGGTATGGGGTTATCCGGAACAGGTCCTAAAGCTGGAGGGCCAAACTACTTAAAACGTTTCGTGTGTGAAAAAACCATTACGCGGAACACGACCGCATCAGGTGGTAATAGAACGCTTTTAAGTAAAAAACTCTAAAAAAGCGACTTTAGATCAATACGAGAGGAACCTATAGGTTCCCTTACCCCCTCCTAAAGGAGTACACTGCATTCAACCTTCAGCTTAATTTATTAATTAAGCAGATCATTATTTATATGCTGGATGCTATGGCTACTCAAACTAGCGAAGCTTCAATAGATATCCCTCTACTTGAAGTTATTCGTGAAAGCATGATGGATGCTGTTTATTTGATCGACCCCGAAAGCTCAAACATTATTTGGGTAAACAGGGCTGGTTATAAAGATCTACAGATGGAGCAAAAAGAAGTTTTGCACCATTCGGTACTCTCGTTGCAAAAAGATGTTCATTGCCATGAGCACTGGTCAAAAATAGCCGATGTTATCCGCCAAAATAAGAAATTCACCTTTGTCGGTAGCCATATACGAAAAGATGGCTCCGAACTCCCTGTCGAAGTAAACACCTCTCTGATTGAGCACCAAGGTAAAGAGTATTTCCTTTCCGTCGCTCGAGATATTAGCACTCGTCGCGCTATAGAAGCTGAAACTCAAGAACGCTCAGAACAGATTTGGTTTGCGGTCAATGCCTGCACTGACGGACTCTGGGACTGGGAGATAAACAGTGATCACGTTTATTTTAGTCCTCAACTAAAAAAGATGCTGGGCTATGGCCCGGAAGAGATGCAACCGGTTGTTGATACTTGGAAGAACAATGTTCACCCTGAAGACTTACCCATGGTGTTACAGTCGTTAGAAGAACATATCCAAGGTAAACGTGAGCGCTATGAAGCGACTTATCGTATGAGCAATCGTAATGGTCACTACATCTGGGTCCATGATTTAGGCTGTATATCTTTGCGTTCTTCCTGTGGAAAGCCCATGAGGGTTACAGGCATGGTTAAGGATATAACCGACTACAAGCAGCAAGAATTTAAACTCTTAGAACTAGCCGCCTACGACGAACTTACCAAACTGCGTAATCGCCGAGAGTTCAAACGCATCTTTGATATACAGCTAGACTTCGCCAAACGACATGAAAGTTCGCTAAGTCTCTGTTTATTTGACTTCGATTATTTCAAAACCATTAATGATCAATACGGCCATTTAGCGGGAGACTTCGTCTTAAAAGAAATCTCGCGTATTTTAATCAACAATATACGAAGCACCGACTTCCTATTCCGTTGGGGCGGTGAGGAGTTTGCACTGATCTTGGCTAATACCAGCTTGAATGAAGCTGAAGTTCTAGCTGAGGAATTAAGAAAGCTACTGTCTCAACAAGTATTAAATTATGCAGAGCATAAGATAAAAATCACAGGGAGCTTTGGTGTAGCATCTTACCCTGAATATGGAAAAAACCAATCCGAATTGTTTTTGGCTGCAGACTCGGCTCTGTACCAAGCGAAATCGAGAGGAAGGAACCTCGTCTGCTCACCAGAATCAGAAATAATTCTTGAAAAGAATTAAACCTCTTCTACCTCTGCATCATGTTTCAAACGATAGCAAGGCTGGTATTCCTGATAGTTGATTTTCATTCTTCGTTGATCAACAAAAGAGCCTAATAACTTATCCATCGAAGCCATAATTGCTGGCTCACCGCAGATTTCGAATGCGCCAAACTCTTCAATTGCTCTAATTCCTGGTTCTTTAACATTACCCGCAACAATACCGGATAAGGCACAACGTAGATTAGCCGCTAACTCAAAGTCGGTCTGATCTTTGATTAGCTTTAGGCTCGCCATATTTTCATGGTTTGGTTCGAAAGGTTGTTGGAAAGATTCAGGAATATGCATCTGCCAGTTGTAATGGAAAGATTCACTGGTGGCCTTACGATAACGGGTCACCTGCTCCAATCCTTCACGCATCACTTCCGCCACTTCGTGGGGATCATCAACAATAATCTGATATTTGCTAGCCGCCTCATCACCCAACGTAGAACGAATAAAATTATCGACCGTTTCGAAATACTCTTCGCTACCCTCAGGTCCCGTCAATACAAGTGGGAATGGTAGGCTGTGATTTTTTTCATGCAGGAGAATACCCAAAATATAAAGGATCTCCTCTGCGGTGCCTGCGCCCCCAGGAAACACCACAATACCATGACCTAAGCGAACAAAAGCTTCTAAACGCTTTTCAATATCTGGCATGATAATGAGTTCATTTACGATCGGATTTGGGCTTTCAGCTGCAATAATACCGGGCTCTGAAATACCGACGTAACGCCCCTCTTTTTGACGTTGCTTGGCATGTGAGATCGTCGCCCCTTTCATTGGGCCTTTCATCGCTCCTGGGCCACAGCCAGTACAGATATTAAGTCCACGTAGGCCCATCTCATAGCCAACTTTTTTGGTGTAATCGTACTCAATACGATTAATGGAATGACCACCCCAGCAGACAACGAGATCTGGTTTTACATGCGGACGAATCGCGCCAGCATGGCGAAGAATATGAAAGACCATATTCGTAGTCGCTTCCGATTCGGTAAGACCAGAACAGCGATGATCTAACTCTGTACCAACGTAAAGTAAGTCACGTAAAACAGAGAAAAGGTGTTCGCGAATACCTGTGATAATTTCACCATTCACGAAGGCTGTGGCGGGCGCATTCACCAATTCAAGTTGAACACTTCTATGCTTTTGACTGATTTTGATATTAAATTTTGCATACTTATCTAAAACCAGCTTAGTACTATCTAATTCACTACCACTATTCAAAACTGCCAAAGAACACTGGCGAAATAGGCGAAATAATCCCCCCTGACTGGCATCCTGCAATTGATCCACTTCATAAGGAGAAAGAGAATTAAGGCTTTCTAAGGGGGTAATACTGGTCGTAACGTATTGCTCTGTCATCATAATGACCACCTCCATGGATCGAGCTAAATAAATCCTGTTTAGCCGATCCAAAAATAACTTTTCGGCTGAACATCACTTTCGTTCTTCTTATTAACGACGGCGACAATGTGCTTAGTCTTAAACTTCTGCTGTTAAGATTTTGTGAATACACGAATTAAATAAAGAGACTGAAAGATTGGGGTAAGATTCACAAACAGCAAATTTTTAGACAGCCGACAACTCAGTGAAGTTCCTTAAGAAACTATAGACAGCATCTGGCAAAAATCAAAAAATCCACTTATAAATCAATCAAATATTTCAAATCTGCTTGATAATATCCGCTACAAATTCAGGCACAACTTCACTCGCAGGACCATAAATTCGGTGATCAAAAGCTGATTCTACCCTTGATGGTTCCAAGTTCAGTTCTACCGTCAACGCCGAAGATCTTCCTGCTACTTCTACAAATCCAGCCGCTGGATAAACATGACCAGACGTACCTATGGAGATAAACAGATCGCAGCTTTCTAATGCCGAATAGATCTCGTCCATATACATGGGCATTTCCCCAAACCAGACAATATCCGGTCTCAATGTGCCCGATAGATCACAACAGTCACAACGATCACTTGGCTCCGTTAGCCCCGTCTCTTTATAGACCTGACCAGAATCACTACAACGCATCTTTAACAACTCACCATGCATATGTAACAAGTTCTGACTCCCCGCCCTCTCATGCAGGTTATCGATATTCTGTGTCACCAACATAAACTGTCCAGGAAACGCCTTTTCTAACTCAGCTAAAGCGATATGAGCGGCATTAGGTTTCACTGGTTCCGAAAGCAATTGCTCTCTACGTTGGTTATAAAAACGATGAACAAGCTGCGGATCACGCACAAAAGCTTCTGGGGTAGCAACATCCTCTACTTTATGGTCTTCCCACAAACCATCTTCAGCACGAAATGTCCGAATGCCTGATTCAGCGGAGATTCCTGCACCGGTTAATACCACAATAGAATTAATTGCCATCTTTAAAATCCTTCAAAGCAAATTTGTCACTTGTCATTCAACTGGAACCTATGTATTACTAAGCTATCTTACATAGTAATAGCTGTGCTAATTCAGATTCAAATTTGTCTTAGCTTAGTATTCAGCAATTATCTGAGACTTCGTGGTGGATCATATTTCACAGTACGTCAGTTACAGAATAATCATTACGACTCTGAAACCTACAGAGCCTATCTCTAAGTCAGCAGTGTACTCTGCTGTGCTTGAAGTAGCTAAGCGCCTTCAAAGCTCTGGACGCTATCGGCCTCTCCATAACGAATTTAAAAAGCCCCAAACACACTCAATCTTTGATCAGTTCGAACTTTCTAATTTTTATAATTTCATTAGCTCACATCTTCCCTTCGGCTATATAAGGAACCGGCTATGACTGCCTCTAAACTCTATATACTCGACACCAACGTACTTCTTCATGATCCTAAGTGTCTGTATGAATTTAAAGAACAGGACATCACTATTCCGATGACTGTTTTAGAAGAGTTAGATGACATTAAGGACCGAAAGAAAAATGTATCTCAAGAAGCTAGGGCCGCAATACGGGCCATAGACGACATTCTTAGTCATGCTGATGATGCAGCGGCAATCACCAAAGGGGTCGATATATTTATCCCGATAACCGCTGTAAACAGTGAAAAGAAATTAGGCCAACTCAGTATCTTTCCCGATCATGAGTTAACAGCTCGCCAAGGTTTTTTGCCACAGAATTCCAATAAAGATAATCAGATCATAAACTGCGCACTTCATCTCCAAGCGACCAACCCTCACCGCGATATTATCTTAGTCACCAAAGATATTAATATGCGCTTAAAAGCCTTAGGTGCGGGGCTAAAACGGGTTGAAGATTATCGTACCGATCAGCTGGTTTCCGACATTGAGCTTCTACCCGCCGGGCATAGCAATATGGAAGGCAACTTTTGGGAACGCGTCGACGATATCAAAAGCTACCAAGAGGGCAGCCATACTTACCATCAATTTGCCCAATCAGTGCTACCTGAAACTTACCCTTGCGAATATATCTACGATGATTCAGAGGAGTTTGCTGCGCGCGTATCTTCAGTACGCGATGGTCAAATCACCTTAAGAGACTTAGGTGTCGATCGCTTAATGCAGCAGAACTGCTGGGGCATAGAACCGATTAACGTATTCCAAGCATTTGCTATGGATGCAGTCTTAGACCCTGACCTCGATCTTGTCATTCTCAATGGTGCAGCAGGTTCTGGTAAAACATTGATCGCTCTTGCTTGCGCTTTAGAGATGGTGATTGAACAGCAGCGCTACAACAAAATCATTGTGACTCGCTCTACCCCACCCGTTGCCGAAGACATTGGCTTTTTACCGGGTACGGAAGAGGAGAAGATGACGCCTTGGCTAAGTGCAATCCAAGATAATTTAGAGGCTATGCACGAACACGACGAACGTCCGCAAAGCAGCGTGAAATACGCAATTGAGAAAGCAAATATTCAATTTAAGTCGCTGAACTTTATCCGCGGCCGCAGCATTCAAGAAGCGATTGTACTCTTAGATGAAGCGCAAAACTTAACGCCGTCACAGCTAAAAACCATCGTAACCCGTTGCGGTAAGGGCTCGAAGATTATCTGTTTGGGTAACCTCGCGCAGATCGACTCGAATTATCTAACGCCTCTCACTTCCGGCTTAACCTATCTAGTTGAGCGTTTTAAAGACTACGAAGGCGCTGCGAATGTTCATCTAGAAGGTATATTCCGCTCAAGACTGGCTGAATACGCAGAAGAACACCTCTAATCTGAGGTTTCGATTAGTCGCTCTTTAGGCCTTTCCACATACCTTAATTCATGTGGGAAGGCTTAAAAACCAGACAAGAACTACTGTTTAACTTTTAATCTACATTAGAATCCTTATAATTAGCTCTCTGTGATTTTTAACCTCTTTTCATTTTTTAGTGGTGCTAAAGATCACATATTGTTTTAATCCTCCCCGGATATATAACCGGGTAAGCCCTTTCTTACCCGGTATTTTTTTCAGAAAACGACTTCAAAATAACGTATCGCCTAATGCTTTCCTTCATACAGCGCTGCCTTAGCTCACTACTAATTGGATTGGTAAATATCTACCGGTACCTTATCAGTCCTGTTATCGGCCCTCGTTGTCGTTTTCACCCAACCTGCTCAAACTACATGATTGAGGCAATTAAACTGCACGGCCCTTTTAAAGGCGTTTGGCTGGGTTTAAAACGACTTAGCAAATGTCACCCCTACAACGACGGCGGTTATGACCCTGTACCTATGCCTAAAAGCTGCTGTGACCATCACACCGAGCAAGATTCATCCTCCAGCAAATAACAGATTATTCTTATAAACCTAAACAACTGCCCTATATTTTATTGTTGAATTTGAGCTTTTTGATTAGGTATCAGTAAGTTATTTCCTTTGACACCTTTCAGCGAAGCATCTATAGGGTTTAAGATAAGAATCTAACCCCTAGGAATAAGCTGGATATTATGTTCACACCGCTGTCAGTTATTCTGTACGTTACCGTTTACATGGGCATCCTATTTGCTATCGCGCAGCTGGTAGAAAAGAGGATTAAAAATAAGGGTGAGCAGAGTGCAGGAAATCCCTGGATTTATGCCCTCTCGCTAGCGGTTTACCATACCTCTTGGACCTTCTATGGCAGTGTAGGGTTTGCTTCGAATTCGGGGCTGCTCTTTTTCAGTATCTACGGAGGGGCATTAATTGGTATCTGTTTCTGGTGGTATTCGCTCAGACGGATGGTACAAGCCAAAGAAACCTTCCGCATTACCAGTATTGCCGACTTTATCTCCACCCGTTATAACCGCTCTCAAAAGATCGCAGCCCTCGTTACTATCATCGCTTTAATCGGCATAGTTCCTTATATATCCCTGCAGCTAAAAGCGATTATCAGCTCTTTCTCAATCATCACCGACACCCCACAAACAGGCTCGGCATTCGATCTATCGGGCTGGATGGTGACGATCTTCATGATCTGTTTCACCATTATCTTTGGGGTCAGACGCTTAGATCCAACTGAACGCCATCAAGGCATGATCGCGGCCTTAGTTGCCGAATGTATCGTTAAAATTATTGCCTTTATCGCCGTTGGTTTCTTTGTAACTTACACCCTTTTTGATGGCTTCGGCGATATATACAGTCGAATACAAACCGCTGGTTTAGAGCACCTAGTAAGCATGAACCACGGTGAAAATAGTGGTGTGATGTGGATCACTCTACTGATCTTAAGCTTCGCTGCGATTCATACACTACCACGCCAGTTCCACGTCTCAGTGGTCGAGAACTCCAACAAAAACCACATTAAAACTGCTATGTGGCTCTTCCCTGCTTATATGATAGGTATCAACATCTTTGTGGTACCTATCGCAGCAGCTGGATTATTAATGGGAATGCCCGCCGAAAACGCGGACTTCTTCGTACTACTTTTACCGCAACAAGCTGGCAGTGAAAGCCTAACAATCTTAGCCTTTATTGGTGGTTTTTCTGCAGCAACGGGCATGATCATCATCACAACGATGACGCTTTCAACCATGGCATCTAACCATCTTATTTTGCCGACCTTAGAAAGAATCCCTGTGCTACAACCATTACGTAGCTACCTTCTTCAGCTTCGCTGGGTGATGGTGTCTTTGATTCTTCTCGGCAGCCTCTGGTTTGCAAAAGAGTTTGCAGATTCCTACATTCTTGCAGCTATCGGCCTTCTTTCTTTCGTGGCGGTTCTACAGTTTGCGCCAGCTCTGTTTGGCGGTATGTTCTGGAAAAAAGGTAATAGCCTTGGTGCCTTCTTAGGGCTACTCACGGGCTTTATTATCTGGACCTACTGTCTACTCATTCCAACCTTCATTAAACATGGCTGGTTTACAGAGGCACTGTTAGTTCAAGGCCCATGGAATATTACTGCGCTGCGCCCAGAAGCTTTGTTTGGCTTAGACGGACTACACCCTGTAAGCCATGCGGTATTTTGGTCACTTATTTTTAATATTGGCAGTTACATTATTGGCTCAATTATCTTTAGCCCTAATAAAAGCGAAAGAAATCTAACTACTGAATTTATCAGTGCAATGAACTCCTCCCATTCGCGCCGAGCAAGGCCTACAGGGTTAGATGCCTATATTTCACTGCAACCGAAACTGGAAGAAGCACATAGCCTACTCTCAAACTATCTGCATGAAGATAAAGCCGAGAAAGAGGTCCGTACTATCGCTGAAGACCTTCAGGTTATTGATAAGCTGCAAATTACCATTATTGAGCTGGTAGAGTTCCATCGTATGGTAGAGCACGTCCTAGCCGGTTCTATAGGCGCTGCAAGTGCCCATAAGGCGATTGAAAATACAATCCGCTACAACAGTCGTGAAGAAGCTGACCTTAAAGCGCTCTATAGCCATATAGTCACAGAGCTACAATCAACCGAGAAAGAAAGCGCTACAGGTAGCGATGATAGCCATTCTGGCTATGGCTTAATCGAAGACCTACAAACTCAGATTGATGACTTGGAAGATCAGCTCGCAACGCAACAAAAAACGATCAGTAACATGGAAGTGAAGCTGGAATCACGCTACGAAGAGATCTTTAAGTATCGACTCGAAGCGCAAAAGTCTAAACAGGACAATGCTCAATTAAGAAACGAGCTTAAGAAGATACTACGAGATCGATCAGACGGCGGTTACTCTTCTGAAACTGAGCAGTCCGAGTAAAGCTACAAACTAGAAAGAAAGATAAAAAAAAGAGCCTGATAAATCAGGCTCTTTTTTAGAAGGAGAAAAGAGAAGCTTACGCTTGCTCTTCTTTGTGAAGATGTACATCCATCTGAGGGAAAGGAATGCTGATACCTTCCTCGTCAAAACGCAGTTTCACAGTTTCAGTTGTATCCCATAGCACTGCCCAGTAATCAGCAGAGTTTACCCAAGGGCGAACAACAAAGTTCACGCTGCTATCAGCTAGCTCAGACACAGCAACAACTGGTGCAGGATCTTTCAAAATACGCTCATCTGCAGCAATGATTTCGTTCAAGATCTCTTTTGCTTTGCGCAGATCATCGTCGTAGCCAATACCGAATACCATATCTACACGACGCGTATCGCGAGCAGAGTAGTTTGTGATTACACCGCTGTAAATTGCACCGTTAGGAATGATTACTTCGCGGTTATCGCCAGTACGCATGATCGTATTGAAAATCTGGATATGTTCAACAACACCTGCAACACCCGCCGCTTCAACGAAGTCGCCTTCACGGAATGGCTTGAAGATGACAAGCATTACGCCTGCCGCAAAGTTCTTCAGGGAATCTTGTAGAGATAGACCGATCGCTAGACCAGCAGCACCCAATAGTGCGATTAGCGATGTTGTATCAACACCTAGCTGGTTTAGAGAGGCAACAATTACGAAGAGTAGTAACGCTACACTCGCAATTGAGGAGACAAAGTTTACCAACATGTCTTCAACTTTGGCTTTACGCAGTACACGCTCAAGCAGTTTGATTACCTGCTTAACGACCCAACGACCAATGAAGAAGATAGCCAGTGCAAGCGCAATATCCACAATCCATGGAAATACGTAAGCATCAAAGAAGTTATCCATTAAGGTTCCCCTGAGAAAGATCTTAAAAAAAGTGAACGAATTTAATCAAAACGAATCTGAACAACAGCCAAACAGGCTGCTGAGGCTGTCTCGCTTCCGGGTATTCTGCACTATTTATTCTTAATTAGAAAAAATGAAATCAGAATAACCCCAAAAACAACCTGTTAAGCAACCAGTTTAATCCGTACAATATGCCAAATTCTAGCGTTCAAACAAATGTATCAATGAAAAAGTTACTACTGACTTCTCTCCTACTATTTTCTGTATCTGCTCAAGCGGAAAAAGGTCATATTGCAGACGATGCAATGGTCTACGTGCATAACGGCCCGAGTAATGAATATCGAATCATTACCCGCATTAAAAGTGGCTCCGCTGTCACGATCCTTAAACGGGACCCTAAAACTAAATATGCGCAGATCCGTATGCCTCAAGGCCGTATCGGTTGGGTAGAACCTTCTGCGATTGATTCTGGCGATAGCATGTCAGTACGCTTGCCTAAGCTTCAAAGCAGCTTAGAGAAAAGCCAAACAACCGTGACAGAGCAAGCTCAGCAGATCGAATCCCTACAGCAAGAATCTGCAGCATTAAAAAGAGATAATCAGACACTAAGTACTGAAGTCCAAGAGCTTAAGGCGTCTATTAAAGATCTTAACTTTAAGATCGAATCAAGCGATGAGAGCAATCTAATGCGCTGGTTTACACACGGCGGCCTAGTTGCGCTAGGTGGTGTATTCCTCGGTTTGATCCTTCCTTACTTCCCTAAGCGTAAAAAGCGTAAGGATGAGTGGTTCTAATCACTTCAGCTTATACACACAAAAAACCGGAGTTCGAACTCCGGTTTTTTTATTGTGTAAAAAGGACTTCAATCAATAAAAAAATCTAAATTTATCGATCATTCTCCTTGACATTAATTACAGCCCTGTAACTTTACACGCAATAGCTGACTGGCCACTCAAAAACAACTTTTCTCATAGAAATTCGCCTAAAAAACCTTTTAAATCATAGAGATAAACTATTGATTACTTTTTAATCAATTCGTTAATCGCAAGGTTTTATCGAGCTTTAACGAAGTTCGATAGGAGTTGTTTACAAGGTTATCCACAAAGATTGGGGACAAACCTTCCATCCCCCGAAATCACGCCTTTTCAGCCCAATTTGTGCGGCGCAAAATAGTATTCACAACACATATTAATGATCTTAAAGTCCTACAAAAAACCATACCTTCGCTCATATAGCTCTCTTTAAGATGTTCCATAAAAAGAACCAATCGATTAGATAAACAGATCTAATTGGGATCAATCAGCCGCCTCTGTTTCAATTAATACATCACTTAAACGGAGGAAGACAGATGAAACGTATTACTATTTTTGGTCGTGAAGGTTGTGGTTTTTGTTCCCGTGCAAAACAGATTTGTGAAATCAAACAGCTAGATTACCGTTATATCGATATCCACCAGGAAGGCATCAGTAAAGCAGATCTAGAGCAAACAGTGGGTAAACCAGTAACTACCGTGCCTCAAGTATTCTGCGGCCAAGAACATATTGGTGGTTTCACTGAGCTAGAAGCTTATTTAAACGCACAGGGGGTTTAAATTACTCCCTGATGCCCATATAACTGTTTAGGTATTAGGACAACGGCTAAGATTTTTTCCATATTAGCCGCTAAATAATGATAAGCCTGTTTATTGAGTTATACTGCTAGACAGTTGTACTGGTCTTTCACCAGTTAGGAGTGAGTTATGATGACATTTGCTACATTGGTTGCCATCGCAGCAGGCGTAGTTTTCTTGTATTCCTTAGGAAACAACACGCCACGTGTACAACCTATTCGTATTGAGAATGAGCAACACCCACAGCATCCAGCGCGTCGTCGCCGTTAATCCATTACCGCTGTGATATAGATAAGAGCCTGACTTGGGTACAACACCTGATCAGGCTTTATTTTTATCTACCGCCCCATAACCTCACAGCTAAACCACCCGATCTTTCCGTTTTCCGCTCTGTAGAAGCAAATAAGGCCGCTTTAGTCGCATATAGGTGCAAGGTTTTACGTGCTCGGGTAATCCCCGTATACAAAAGCTCTCGCGTCAGCAAAGGACTGTCGTCCGGCGGTAAAATAAACGCGACCGTATCAAACTCAGAACCTTGGCTTTTATGTACAGTCATCGCAAACACAGTCTGATGCTCAGGCAAGCGACTTGGCAGCACACTACGTAGCTCGCCATCCAATTCAAACCACACTTTGAGCTTTCCACTATCATCGGCAAGCACAATCCCGATATCACCATTAAACAATTTCAGTGCAGGATCGTTGCGGGTGATCATAATCGGTCGTCCAGCAAACCAAGTATCAGAGCCTTTGATATAGCCCCTGCTGCGCAGTTCTTTTTGAATACGTTCATTCAGACCGGCAACGCCATAGACTCCTTCACGCCGCGCGCACAGCAGCTGAAATTCACATAAACGATCCAATAAGTGTTTGGGTGAAGCCTCAGGATTAACATGACGAAACAGCTCACTGTAAAAAGAAACAACCAAATTGATCATCTCTTCGTAACTATCACGAGTCAGGTAATGATTTTTTAGATCTTCAAAGCCCTTAGCCATCACCCGCTTAACATGCTCAACACTGCCGGAATTAACCGCTTTCGCCATATAACCGATGCCACTTTTATCATCAAAGCGATAGCTTTTACGTAGAAGTGCCAGACAGTCAGAAAAAGATTGAGCTGAACCGGACGATTGGGCCTGAGGAAATGCACCTAACTGGGTTAATACCTGTTGTTGATTAGCACTGTAATCCAATTCTCCCTGCCAACTACAGATATCGCCTAAGACATTCCCCGCTTCTACCGACGCTAGCTGATCTCTATCTCCAAGCAATATTAATCGTGCGTGATCAGGCAGCGCATCCAATAGACGCGCCATCATCGGTAGATCAACCATCGATGCCTCATCCAATACCAACAGGTCTAAGTGCAACGGGTTATCCCCATGATGACGAAAACCTATCTGGTTCGGAATCACACCCAATAAACGATGAAGTGTGCTGGCTTCCGACGGCACAAGATCAGCAAGTTCGGCAGATAATGCTAATTTCTGTTTTGCCGAGTTAATCGATTCAGCTAGACGCGCTGCGGCCTTACCCGTAGGGGCAGCCAAGCGGATATTGATATCTACGCCCTTAGCCTGCATCTGTTGAATATACAAAACCAACAGTTTAATAACCGTTGTGGTTTTACCTGTACCCGGACCACCGCTAATTACCGAGAAACGTTTTTGAATCGCAACCGCAGCAGCCACCTTCTGCCAGTCGATCTCTTCGTTTTGTTTAGGGAAAAGCTTCGCAAGATGATCGCCCAGCAAAGGTAGATCCACATCAACAGGCACAGTACGTTGGCTTAACTGCTTAGCGACTTGGATCTCATATTGCCAATATCTATGCAGATAGAAGCGCCCCTGATCTAAAACCAGTAGCGCACTTTCTAGCGATTTATTAGTCCCCAGCATCAAAAGGCGAGCGTCAGGTTTTAGTGCCGTCCAATCGACAGGTTCGACTAGAGCCACTATCTCTTCAGGCCAATAGCCTTTCGGTGAGATCAACCTCTCTAAAGGCAGACACACGTTACCCGAGGCCAACTCAAAGCTAACCAAAGCGGCAAGTAGCGGTAATGCAGAATCATCAGACTTTTGCTCAGCAACGAACGCTGCGAGTTGATAATCGACTGAACGAATAATCCCTTCTTGCGACCATTGTTTCAGTTGGGGTAGATATGTATCAGACATCAACAACCTCGCCAGCAAACATCAGATCCAACTTCTCAATCAATTCAATATCCGGTTTATCATGGAACACCCCATTGGTGCTTTTACCGTCCATTCCACGAAGGAACAAGTAGTAAACGCCGCCAAAGTGCCGCTCATATTCGTAATCAGGTATACGTTGTTTCAGTAATCGATGCACCGCGAGAGTGTAGAGCAGATATTGCAGATCGTAGCGATGATCAATCATCGATTCTTGTATCGCCTCTTGGGTGTAACAGGAAGACTCATAACCTAGGTGGTTAGATTTGTAATCCAAGACATAGTACTTCTCACCATCGCGGAAGAGCAGATCAATAAAGCCCTTTAGTAAGCCTCTTAAAGGTTCAAAAGAGAGCGGTTTAGCCTTAGCCGCTAAAGGATCGTAGCGACGAATCAAAGACTCTAAACGCCCTACCGTGATGTGTTCTGCACTGAGCATAAACTCCATCTCCACCAACCGGTCTTCATCGTTGATCTGGTTTAAGCACAGCCCTTGCCCATTAAGATCCGTTGCGAGGACATCTTCTATCAGCTTTTCGATCACAAGCTGCCAACGCTCTTCGTAGCCTGCTACCTGTAGCTGATCTTGAAGTTGAGTGCGGTACTCATCCGATTCCAGCATGACCTGCTGATATCGCGCGAAGCTGATCTCTTCAAAGACGCTATGCAGGAAGGTGCCGGCATTGGCGCCTCTAGGAAAGGTAAAGATATTGTCTTCGTCAGGTATAACTTCTTCGACCTGTTCCTGCCCTTCTGCAGCTACTTCTAGATCCAACCCTGGAAGTTCAGGTATATGACTAGCCTGATGTTTACTCAGTGCAGAATAACTACTGACACGCCAATCGCGATCGATTTTACGCTCAAAATTACGTGCTTCTAGCTGCGCCGCTTTCTCTTCCTCAACGGCAAATAGATCTTTCTGAGAGCCATAATTTGGCGGCGCTAATACTTGGATAGCAGCATGCTGTTCGAGTATTTGCAGAGCTTCATCCAACTCAATCCCCGATTGCAGAAGAAGATACCCCAAGGCGCTGTCAATCAATCGGGACTTTTTACTATTACCGATCTTGATATGACTGATACCGATATAGCAGCTATAAACCGCGCGGGTTAGGGCTACATAGAGTAGACGTAGCTCCTCAGCCAGTCGTTCTTTATCCGCTTCTTCCAACGCTTCCGGTTCAGCTTTAAGATCTAAAACAGCTTCGCCTGATTCATCATGATAAAAAGCACTTTTCTGCTCTTTAAAACGGCAAGCAAAAGGCAAGAAGACGACTGGATATTCCAAACCCTTAGATTTATGCACGGTCACAATGGTCACAAGATTTCGCTCACTTTCTAAGCGTAAAATCTGCTCGTCACTACCGCCAGAAGGCTGTGAAATCTGCTCGTTAAACCAACGGATCAATCCAGCTATACCTTCTCTTTCAGCGCTCGCTTGTTGCAGAAGTTCTGGCAGATGCAGCATGTTTGTTAAACGACGCTCTCCGGATACCTGCTCAAGCGTCATTGCAGCTAGATTACGCTGATGAATCAGTCGGTTTAACATGGGCAACACACCTAAGCGCAGCCATATTTCACGATAATCACTAAACTCAGTGATCACCTTCTCCCAACCTAATTCATCATGATTTAGTCGATCAAGATCATGCATATCGAGCTGCATAAACTCTGTTGCCAATGCAGCTTTCAGTGCTCGATCATTCAGCGGATTTTCAATTGCCGTTAACAACAAAGAGAGTTCGATCGCTTCTTGAGATTTAAAAACCGAATCTTTGTTACTCAAGTAAACGCAAGGGTGCTCATAGACAGCCAATGCTCTACGAATCTCTTCTGCTTCAAAACGATCTCTTACCAGCACTGCGATATCCGAGCCTTGTAATTTTCGATCTCCTATCAGCGTATCACCAGACAGTAAGCGGTCTATTTCAGAAGCCGTAGCTTGAGCATAAGTCGCTAAGTATTGCGCATTATTCAGCGGCTCATCACTTTCTTGATGCCATAAGGTTAAAGCGGGAGGTTCGACATTTTGAATCTTTAAGCGTTTACTACCTTTATCCGCTGCTTTAACGGGGATAAATGGAATATCTTCATCGTAGATAAAAGCAGAATCAGCCGATTGGAAAAGATGGTTTACCCCTTCAACCATCGGCGTTGTAGAACGCCAGTTAGTCTCTAAGGTAAAGGTCTGCGGCACTTGGCGACGGGCCTGAATATAAGTAAAGATGTCGGCACCACGGAAAGCATAGATCGCCTGTTTCGGGTCACCGATCATGATCAAAGCGTGTCGATTTACATCTTTGTACAGCGTTGAAAAAATACCGTACTGCAGTGGGTCTGTATCTTGGAACTCATCAATCATTGCGACCGGAAACTGATCACAAATAGCACCGGCTAAGCTTTCTCCGCTATTGCTATACAACGCTTGATGCAAGTCGATCAGCAAGTCATCAAATGTTTGCACTTGATACTGTTTTTTAGCTCGTGCTAAACGCTGTCGAACCTCTTTCAATGCACGACTTAGCAGTATCTCTTTAACCGGAACAGCACCCTCTAACAGAGTATCTAACTGCTCAAACAGAAAATGTTGCGGATATTCAGCACCTTCAGGCGTTTTCTCCTGCAACACTGAAGATGTGAATTTCTGCAGTGTTGTAACCAGCTTTTTATTCGGCTCCAGTTGTTCTGATGCCGCATAATCATCGATCTGGGCAATCCATTTCGGTAGATTTGCTTTGGTATAACTGCGCTTGTTTATCCCTGAACTTTGAACCAGCGCAACCAGATCATCTTCATTCTGTAGCCATGCTTGCTTGAACTCATTCAGCACTTCTAACCTTGCATCATAAGCCTCAGCCAGATCCTGATCAGATAAGTCTGGCGTTACCCGAACACTGCGGCTTAGCAAACCGCGTATTTCCATCATCAGTGATTCAGGGCTAGACCAATACTGCATCACCAAACTACTAAGCGGTCCTGATAATGGATAGATAGTATTGCGCCAGAAATCGATCGCTGCACTTCGAATCAGGCTCTGATCGTCTTGAGTCAGTTCACTCTCAAATAACGAACCGCTTTCAAACGCATGCTGTTTAAGCATCCGTTGACAGAAACCATGGATGGTAAAAATTGCAGCTTCATCCATCTGACGAATCGCTTGTTCTAGCAGTTTGATCGCCAGTTCATGATCTGCTGTATTTTGTTTTAGCTGATCTAAAAACGGATCACTAACATCTGGTAACAGAAAAGCATTTCGCGCATCGACAATTCGACTGCGGATACGATCTCGAAGTTCTTCTGTCGCAGCCTCTGTAAAGGTCACAACTAAGATCTGATCAGGTCCTAACGGCTTATCGCTGATATCCCCTTGGCCTAAAAGCAAACGCAGATACAAAGCGGTAATCGTGTAGGTTTTACCGGTACCAGCACTGGCTTCTATCAGCTGCTGCCCTTTCAGAGGAAAAGTAAACGGTTCTAGCGGAAGAACACTAGTCATCTTTCCCCTCCTCTACATAGGCTAACAACGGTTCGTACACACTTTCTGCCAGAGGAATAAACTGTTCGGTGTATTGATTAAAATCGGGGAATGCCCGGCGCGCATAAGGGTCGTCTAAAACCCCGATACTAAAACTGTCTCCGTAGAAACGTTTTTCTAAGCTTTGCAAAGCCTTATCAGTATCTTTAGCCCGTTGCGCAAAATAGTCATGAGCCAATGAAGCGTCAAACGCTTGTGGCATTGTCATCCCCTGCTGATAAAAAGCCACCAGCTCGGTTAGTAAACGACGCGCTTCTGTAGATTCAACTTGGCGATAGAACGCCTTACCAGACAAACCGCGGTAGATCGTGTTTTTGCGCGCGCCCAGCGCACACAAAACTAGATGCTCAACCCAGGTAGATAAGCGATCCCGCGCATTGACTTGCGCCGGTCTATAGCGCAACAGATGTTCCGGATAGCAATGGTCTATCCAGCCTTGCAAACGTACGCCATCCAGATCCAAATTTACTTCAACTCGTTCAGGGTTACCTTCACATAGAGGCCGGATCTTCTCAGCAAGCTCTTCGCAATCATGACGTATTTTCTGCAGTGTTAACTCGCCCGCTTGAGCTACCGGAAGAATACCCTCAGCTAATACCGTTTGATCCAGTTGATCTAGCGACTGCTCCGCCAACGCCGTATCCAGATAACGCTGCTTAATCAGATAAGATTCCAAGTTATCCAGCGCGAACGGCTCTTCGTCTTGTGCTTCGATCTCGCTCTGACTGAAATACACTTTCAACCGCTGATTAAAGAAGCTACGGCACGGGCTCTTCAAAAAGCGAATCAGATCGGAGAGTTCTAATTCGGAAAGTGTTTGGTTTTCCAACGGCTGATTTATAAATTTCAGCAGAGGCTTAGTATCGGCTCCAGCAGCTGGTAACCATTGAGCCGCATAACTAAACAACTGCGAGTGCTCAGCAAAGTACTGCGGGCTAAAAGCAACTAACGGGTGCTGTTGGATCAACGACTGCCGTAGTTTTTGCCCACTATCGGTATACGGCAGGCTGGCATCGACAGCATAGGTATAACCCTGTTCGATGTAATCAAGTAACTCACTGACCAAAACCGAAGGTATTTTAGGGTTATTATCGCGAATAGAGCGTCCGACAAAACTGATATAAAGCTGCTCTTGGGCTGACAGCATCGCCTCCAAGAATAGATAACGGTCATCGTCTCTACGGGAACGATCGCCTCTGCGCGGATAGTCGGTCATCAAATCAAAACCTACCGGAGGAATACTCCGCGGGTACGCGCCATCATTCATGCCAAGCAAGCAAACCACTTTAAAAGGGATCGAACGCATCGGCATCAAGGTACAGAAGTTAACCGCACCAATCATAAAGCGTTGGGATGAGCGCTGCTGGTTCATCCCGTTCAACAGATAATCGGTGATCACTAAAGAGGATAACGGCTGATTAAATTCAGCATCTGATAGCTGTTCTTGCAGATTTTGTAGCGTCTGACGAATTGAGTTCAAAGCGATCTCATCTTGCTCATCGGCAAGATAAAACGCTTCCAACAACTGGTTAATCACCGCAACCCATTCATCTAAACAGAGCGACTGGCCGAAGTAGGTTTTCGCTTCTTCCAACAGATCAATAAAATCAGCGAGCTTACCGAGTAGCTCAGCTTCGAGCCCCTCCACTTCAGTGTATGGCGAGATCTCTTGCCAATACGCCGTTTGTTCACCTAAGGCATAACCCGCGAGCATACGGCGCAAACCAAAGCGCCAACTATTTTGCTCAAATAGTGGCAGTTCCCAGACACTTCGTTGTTCAGCATCCAGTCCCCAGCGAATATTGACTTGATCAACCCAATAACGAAGGCGTAGGAAGCTATCATCATCCAAACCAAATCGACGCAAGATCGCAGGTACTTCCAGTAGCTCTAATACATCAGATACGGTAAAGCGGCTGCTATTTAGCTTGAGTACTTTCTCAAAGCTAAGTAACAGAGGGTTTTCCTGACGATTACTGCGATCCGATATAGAAAATGGTATGTAGCGCTCAGAAGGTGCATTAGAGAACACCGCCTCGATATAAGGCGCGTAAGCTGCCACATCCGGCATCATCACAATAATATCGCGAGGTTTTAGCTCAGGGTCTTCCTCAAATTTGGCTAACAGCTGATCGTGTAAAACCTCTACTTCGCGCAGCGGGCTATGGCAGCTATGCAACACTATCGAGCGGTCGCTCTCATCAACGCTATGTTTTGTTTCACTATGACTAGGATCTTCAGGGAATGAGGTCGGATTATCTAAATCCAAAATGTCCTGCTGGATACTGTTCAGCAAACAATGCCTTTCCGGTTCAGCAAAAGCATCGATCTCTTCAACCGCGTTATCTTGAAGCTGATAGATATAATCACGCCCCAACTTACCCATAGACGCCAAAAGCGGGTTGCCTTGGGCATACTCGCTCATCTCTAGTTCGGGTTTGCCAAACCAGCGACGGTTAACTCGCGCGATCTGAGCAGCATCTAGAATATCACCCCAATAGTAGCGACAAGGATTCATAATCATCAGGTGCACATCAACTTGCTCACCTAAGGCTTGTAGCGCCTGGATATAATTTTGCGGCAGCGCTGAAATACCAAAGACAAACAGGCGTGGCGGTAACTGTTTCAGGTTAGAGCGTTGACGAAGCAGCTTTACAAAATCGCCAAACATATTGGCCCTATGCCAATGAGACTGCCCTAACGAAAGGGTGTAATCGGTCAATGCTCGCCATAGGACTGGCTGCCAGCTATGACGGGCAGCAGCCAGATTTCCGCCTTGCTCCCAATCAGCGATCCAATCAGGGCGATACACCAAATATTGGTCGAAGATATCAGCAATTTTGTTACACAACTGATAGAGGCGGTAATCCTCTTCATCCTCTGCCAAATAGGTTTGCAGCGAGTGGAATTCAGGTTGGTTCAGCAGATCGGGTAACACCAACATCAACTTCCAAGCCATTGCCTCTTTGGTAAAGGCAGAGCGCTCGGGAACATCATCTAAAACATTGGAAAAACTCTTCCACAAAAACGATGCTGGTAGTGGAAAATCGATTGATGCAGCAATCCCAGATGCCTGTGCTAACTCAAGTTTGAGCCACTGCGCCATACCTGGGCTTTGCACCAGAATTTGCTCAGAGATAAAGGGATCCGCGATCGGGTCGCGTCGAATTAATTCAACTAAGAGATCCTTAAGGACCCATATCGAGTTGGAGTGATATACCTGAAACATCCGTGCCCTGATGCAGTAAAAATTGCTCACCAACGAGGGTTGGTAAATAGAGCTATCTACTTTACTGAACTGGACTTTTAATGTCAGTTACTAATTATTGTGGAACGCTGAGATTAACTTGAATAAATAGAGTAACAGAAGAGCCATCAGCTACTGTTTAGAGAAAAGCCATCAGCCGCTGCTTTGAGGGTTATCTTCTTCCGCTGGTGCAGGCAAACTGCCAAAGCCTTCTTCCTCGGACCAGTAGTCTCGGCCCTGCTCTACTCGAACAACCCCTTTAAAGCGTTGTTTCAAATAGTCGACCGCTTCTGGCAAGGTGTCCAAATCACACAAAATTACGCCACCACGATCATTGTCTGTAGAAAAAAGAAAACTCTTCATACTGCCTCCAAGTTACGGAGGCAGATGATTACATAGAGAAGCGGTTGTGAAAAGCTAAACTGTGACAATACAGTTTTTACCCTGCTCTTTTGCTTTATAAAGGGCGTTATCTGCACGCTGCATAAGGCTTTGTACACTGTCACCAACGGTATAAGCGGTAACACCGATACTGACGCTACAACGTATGGTCTCACCATCCGGCAAGATAAACTGATAGTTCTGCAAACTTTCGCGAACCCTTTCAGCCACAGTTTCTGCGCCATCAACATCGGTTGATGGCAGTAAGATCGCAAACTCCTCTCCACCATATCGATAGCCACTATCCAAGGTACGTAGAGAAGAGCGAACCAAAGCACCAAAGGTTTCGAGCACTTTATCGCCCATCAAATGGCCATGAGAGTCATTGAGTTTTTTGAAATCATCTAGATCGAAAAAGCATAAAGTAAAACCATGATGGTAACGGCGAGCAGTTTCCAACGCATTTTCCATCTGGTCATAGAAATGACGAGAATTATGAAGACCGGTCAAGCTGTCGGTGATACTAAGCTCTTTGTATATCCGTTCTCGCTCAAGCAGCTCAAACTCAGCTTTCTTTCGCCCACTAATATTCTGGAAGGTTTCAATAGCACCTATTAAGTCACCATTGGAATCAACAATACTGGAAGCAGTAAATTGCAGCCATTCACCATCGACACCACAGTCAGGGAAGAAGTCTTCGGCTTCATAAGCACCTTCGATCAACTCTGAACGCTGACACTTATTCATATAGTAGTGCTTAACGTCTTCGTCTTTACCGCCTTCAAGTATCAAGTCAGCCAAACAAGGGCGCGCGGAGGAGTAGAAAGGCCTCCACTGATCTTTGGTACCGATCATTTCTTCTCTGCTTAAACCACTAATGGCTTCAAGAGCAGAGTTCCAATAAATAATGGTGTGATCTTTATCAAGTACAAAGGTTGGTAAGACAATGCGATCAAACACTTGAATAAGCATGGATTGATCTGTCATATCAACGATTGCCATGGGCGGGATACCTGCTTGAGGAACTACGTTTTCCTTCATAAATCTTACTGCGCCTAACCATCTTGCTAATACTAACAGCCAAAGGTATGACCAATATTTTAATTGGTAATACCACTACTCTATATCCTTAAGTAACTTAAATATAGTCAACAATTGGATTTTATGAAGGAATATTAAAAAACAAATTAAAACAAGAAGCTGGATCAATAATGGAAGCGGTTGTTGGCAAAAGCTTACTATTTAGATTTGGGAAAGAGCTACTCAACCCTTTCCCAAAAACTTACAGGTTCACACTGTTCAAATAGCTCCCCCTGCCTGAAACATAAGGTATTCCCCGGATTGATAGGAATAGCTTCGTCGCCCAATAAAGACTGGGAAGCGACAATAACACCGGTAACAAGATCATCTGAAGAAAGCTCTAGATCTACCCCCAAATTCAAACAAAGTTCTCTAAATGAAAAGCTCTGGTAAGCCAAAGTTTCAAGGTCAGTTTCGTTACCAGAATAGGCAAAAAGCAACTCACCATCCCAATGAATAAAGTGATGACCGCTTAATCGATTTAAGCGTCCGGCATAATCAGCGATTAAAGCTAATTTCATCTCAGCATCCGGTCGCCCTTCGCTCCATAGCTTACGCATCCGCTCCTGCAACAAGCTAAACGCTCGCTCTTGAGGGCTACAGCTTAGTGGCCACTGATCTCCCACAGGAAAGCGATCACCATCTTCGATGCCGGGTAACTCCCCTACTTGGGAAAACAAACAGGGTAAACCACGCTGCGCCCTTGAATAAGGTTGTATCTCAACGGCCTCAAGGGGTAGTTCAGGATAAAACGCTGCAGACCATACCTCAGTTTCTTCAGGGTTTTCTGCAAGATAATCTGCAAGCCCCAACGCCCTGTTATTATCCATAGCAGTGAATCGTTGTAAGTTAGATTCACATACAGTAGTGATGCCTAAAGCCTCTATTTCAGGGAGATTGGTCAATCTCACTTTAACTGGCGATGAGGTCACGATAGATAAAAATTGTGGCGACTTCATATTCCTTCCTTAGGTAGCAGCCACAGGCTCAGAATGAGAGCGGCCTATATAGAAAATAACTGCTACAGCCCAAAGGATCAAAGGTAAAACAATCCAATTCATTGCTTGCCAGCCCAACACAGCCTCCATCCAACCGGCAGACATTGCGGAAACTGTCACCATACTAAACACTAAAAACTCATTCGCAGCTTGAGATTTAGCTTTCTCTGCAGGTCTATACGTGGTGGTAACCAATTGAGTCGCGCCGATAAACATAAAGTTCCAGCCAACCCCTAAACACACCAATGCCGTCCAAAAATGCCATTCAGATACGCCCATCAAGTTAATGCCAATGCAGGCCAACATAAATACGGCGCCAGCATACATAACAGGATTAAGGCCGAATCGTGCGATCAAACTGCCGGTAAAGAACGACGGTACAAACATACCTAACACGTGCCACTCGATAACATGAGCCGCTTGAGCAAAGGTAAAGCCACAACGGGCCATAGCTAACGGCGTTGCTGTCATCAGTAGGTTCATCACCACATAACCCACCATTGCAACAACAACGGCAACGATAAAGGTGGGCTGTCGAACAATCGTCATCAACGGACGCGCTTTGTCAGTTTCTTCAGCAGCCACTTCTTTGGGAATATGAGTAAAAAACAGCAAACACAGTGCAATAACGTAAAGGCCTAATAATCCAACAAAAGCACCAGCAAACTCCGCTTCGCCTAGCAAATCCTGACTATAGATAGCCAACTGCGGCCCAATCACCGCAGCTACAACACCACCGGCCATAACTAAGGAGATAGCTTTACTTTTCGACTGATCATCGCAGACTTCGACTGCTGCAAAACGGTACAAAGTACCAAAGCCAATGCCTATCCCCAAAAGGAAAGTACCAAACGAGAATAGGAAAAACTGCTCTCCTTGCAGAGCAAGAATGCACAATGCCGCGCCCAATATGCCGATCGAATTTCCTAAGTAGAATCCATTTTTTCGGCCTATACGACGCATAATCAGAGAGGCAGGAATCGTCGCAAGCATCAATCCGATAAACTGGGTCGCCACCGGAAATGTAGTCATGGAAGGACTCGCCGCGAGGTTCTGACCGATCAAAGCCACTACCGAGACTAAAAGTATATTTCCGGTGGTTAATAAGGCTTGGCAACCGGAGAGTAAGAAAACATTCAGATTCATGAATTAATATCCTTTGACGCTTGATCACAAGTCACAGAACCAAAACGATCCCGATACTCACTTGGGTTAATACCTAAACGGCGAATAAACACTCTACGAAGGTTATCTGCAGATACTAAACCACTCTGTTCAGCGACTCGTTGTAGATTCAATGCGCCGCTTTCTAATAACTGCCGAGCCAAACTTAAGCGGCTGTTTTCGATATAAGTGGCTGGCGATTGCCCAAACTCACTTTTAAACAGACGGAACAGATGCCGCTCACTGACACAACAATGCTCGGCCAATACGGCGAGATTAAGCTCTGCATTCAGATGCTGCTCGATATAAGCAACTGCCTTAGCTACAGGCCCTGTAGTTTTTAATTGAGCTTCTAGCTGAGTGCTAAATTGTGCCTGACCACCGGGGCGTTTCATAAACACCACCAACTCTCGTGCAACCGCCATCGCAATCTCATGACCTAAGTCCTCCTCGACGAGGGCTAAGGCCAGATCAATACCAGAGGTCACACCTGCGGAGGTATACAGATCGCCCTGTTTAATCCAGATCGCATCGGAGTTAACCCGCGTATCTGGGAACTCTTCGGCTAACAAATCACAACACTGCCAGTGAGATACGGCTTCTTTATCCGCCAACAAACCGGCTTCCGCCAAGAGGAAAGCACCGCTACAGACAGAACCAATACGTCGAACAGTTTTAGCCTGCTCCTGTATCCAGTTAATCAGCTCCTGATTTTGCCTCTGTAGATCTACTCCACGTCCACCTGCAAACAGCAGCGTATCTATATCCGTAGCATCGAAATAGCACTGATCAGGAACCAAGCGCATCCCCGAATTGGTCACTATAGGCTCTTGCGATAATCCAAGAATTTTAATCTGGTAGAAATCTTGCCCTAATGCCCGATTAGCCGATGCGAACACCTGCAATGGCCCGGTGACATCAAGAATTTGGCAATCAGCATAGCCAAGAACGGCGATAGTTTTCACGTAATACTCCCACGGCGATTAAACCTGAGTTTTTAACCTGTAATAGCAGTATTACGCGAAACCGAAATGTCATCAATGACACATATCCGACAATTTCGGACATGCATCATTAAGCAATGGAAAGATTAGAGAGAAAGAACATCGATCTTCTGAGGATTAAACGTCTGCACCGCTTCTTCTGTCGGCGCGTTATCAGAGCGCATAGAAGTGCCACTGTTTGGATCAATACCGTGAGGGAAACCACGCTGCAAGCCCTTAAAGTCAAACAGTTCAGTATCAGCCAAGTGTGATGGCACAACGTGCTGTAACGAACGAAACATCGTTTCGATACGACCTGGGAAGTTCTTATCCCAAGTTTGCAGCATCTCTTTGATCACCTGACGTTGCAGGTTCTCCTGAGAACCGCACAAGTTACAAGGGATGATTGGGAAGCCACGTAGCTCGGCAAAGGCAGCGATATCTTTTTCGCGCGCATAAGCTAACGGACGGATAACCATGTTCTTACCGTCATCCGAAACCAGTTTTGGTGGCATAGATTTAAGCTTGCCGCCATAGAACATGTTCAGGAACAAGGTCTCTAGAATATCGTCACGATGATGACCTAGTGCGATTTTGTTAGCACCGATCTCTTCAGCGAAACCATATAGAGAACCACGGCGTAAACGTGAGCAAAGAGCACAGGTCGTTTTACCTTCAGGCACCACCTCTTTAACAACGGAATACGTGTCACGCTCTAAGATATGGAAAGGTACACCGATCGATTCCAAATAAGCAGGCAAAACATGCTCAGGGAAACCCGGCTGTTTCTGATCCAGATTCACCGCCACCAGCTCAAAATTGATTGGGGCGCTGCGCTGCAGATTCATCAGGATATCCAGCATCGCGTATGAATCTTTACCGCCAGATAGGCAGACCATAACCTTGTCGCCCTCTTCGATCATATTGAAGTCTTCAATCGCGCGACCCATCTCACGGCGCAGACGCTTCTGCAGCTTGTTCATACGGGTTTTCTGCTTCTTCTGCTCTGCAGCAGCTTCGGCGTCAGTTAGTTGAGGATCTTCAATTGATGAGGTGTTGCTAGTAGTCATGGTATTCAGCTCTATTTCGGAGCGCAGATTATACACTAGATAATCTTAAGAAGTCCTACACCTTGACGCTTGCTCAGCTAAGATGCGGTGATACACTAAACTGAACGTTCATCGGTAAATGGATTCTTTGGAGCAAGTAATGCTTAAGCTGATCAAAAGACTGGTTTTCTCGGCAACTCTGCTAGCGAGCAGCACCGTTTTTGCTAACCCGATTCTATCTTTTGAGATGGAGGGGGATTTTGATATTAACCACACAGAGATCAGCCAAGCTCTGGAAGAGAGCCGCTTTTATGTCATCTTCGAGCCCAATATCGGCCGCTCTCTGACTCACTATAAAGACCGCTGGGGCGCTGATTACAACAAACATGGTTATGAAGAGATCCGCAGCTTAGTCTTCTGTAATCCTTGGTACGCTAACCATGTGATTAACAAAGACCCTGATATGGGTGCACTCTGCCCTCTTTCTATCACTCTGCAGCACAAGAACGACATCACCTATATTAAGTTCCTGCGCCCAAGTCAGATCAATCCAGAAAGCCCTGCTCAGGATCTGCTGATTGAACTTGAAGAGGATATCGTTAAAGCGTTGAAGTCAGTTATCGAGCAATAAACACTGATAACGATTAAGGCTGAACCCAATTAATCTCTTGAGCAGTTTTTTCGCCAACTAAAACCTGCTCAAGACTCTCTGGCATCTCAGCTGTGGTCGATGTCCTTGGAATTCGACCACCCATCACCTCCGCATAAGCTTGCGGCAATAATGGTTCTAATTCAGGATCGGCATAACCATCGGGCCAGATCGGCTGGTTATTGCTGAGATCATATTTATCGGTCGCCCCTAAGGTGTGTAGCACTTCATGTATGGTCACAAAGTTATTCTGTGCTTGATAATCGACGCTAGCAAAACCATTCACCACCCCGATCATCCCTTTCTGCAAACCTAAGGAATGCTCTAGCACCTGATGAGTCTTGGGCGAATGCAGCTTCAAATAGACTTTGATATCAGGCGTTGAGCCAGTCCAACTATCGTTTTGCCAAGCCCAATAACGCAGATTTAAACTCCATAAGACACTGTCTAACATACTCGGGTTTTGTGGCGGTTTTGGAGGGTGTTCGGTCAAAGGGGGAGCAAGATAAACTTCGAGCGGTGTTTCTAGGGGGAGATCGTAATGACGCGCTTCTCGCGCCATAAAATGCTCGATATCGTCGAAGTGACCTTCTAATAAGGCATCAACATAGAGTTGGGTATCAACGCCTTGATCGGCGTTAATCGGATAGATCACCACCCAAAGCGGCCGATCCCAATCGGTAGAGCGCAGCTGCGATAGCCAAGCATTCATCGCCACCACGATTAACGCTAGGATCAGAACAATTAAACGTAGCCAACCCCATGTACTTCGTTGCGATTTAGCCACTAATCCCACGAACGGCCCCTCCAATTAATCCCTTAAATCACACCAACAATAATCAGATATCGGATCGCTTTTCCCAAAGTGATCATCAGTACACTAAGCCAAAAATTGGTTTTTAACCAGCCAGCAACCAAACAAAGCGGATCGCCGATTAGCGGAACCCATGACATTAACAAAGCCACAGGGCCATAGTGAGTGAGCCATCTTTGCGCTTGCTGTTGTCTAGGTGATGATAGTGCGCGTAGAGGGTAGTAATGGGCAATCCCCCAGCCCATTAAGAAAGTCACAATGCCGCCTAAGGCATTGCCCGCTGTCACTGCAGCCCAAAGGTTCCAAGGGTTATGAACATCTTGAGAGAGTTGCCAAGCCAGTAGGACTTCGGAACCGCCGGGTAATAACGTAGCCGATATAAAACCGCTGATGAATAAAGCTGAGAGACTCAGATCTTCACTCACGCGGATTCCAGCCCAGCCTTAATACAACGAAGAACCCCAACTTCATAGACACCAGCCAATGCTTCGTGGACAGGTTTTAACGCTTGGCCAAACTCCTGCTGACACTCCAGCATCACCTGTTCGATATGACTGAACTCTTTCTCAGGAAGATCGACCACATCCTTTACCGCAATCTCACCTTTTTGGATAGCTTGGGCTAAGTGTCCGTAGATGGCATTAACCGATAGATGCTGCTGTCTCGAAACTTGATCAACCGTCATACCACTTCGATACAGCACAACCGATTCCATTGCCTGAGTCTCAACATTATCGGCTTTGTGCTGATCCTCAAATTCTTCAATTGCCTGAATGAAATCAGCACCATAAAGATCTAGTTTTCGTTCACCTACACCATTCAAACGTTTGAACTGATCTGAGGTTTGCGGGCGATACATCACCATTTCCATCAGCGTTGCATCGTGGAAGATCACATAAGGTGGTACATCCTGTTCATCAGACAAGCGTTTACGCACCGCTTTAAGCTCATTCCACAATGCGTAATCTTCTGCTTCCAGCTGACTCTGCGGCACTTGGTTTTTACGGTAAGGCGTATGCTGGCGCTGATCTTTACGCAGTTGGATTTTGGTTTCACCACGTAATAGCGGACGACACTTATCGGTTAAGTGCAAAACACCGTGCTGATCGACATTCACACCCAACAATCCGCGAGCCACCAGCTGACGGAAAACAGAGCGCCACTGGTTCTTATCCAGCTCTTTGCCTATGCCCCAAGTAGAAAGCTTTTCATGGGCGAAGTTTTTGGTTTTCTCATTCGATTTTCCCATCAGAATATCGACCACATGATTCACACCAAAGCTCTGACCAGAACGGTAAACCGCCGATAAGGCCTTACGTGCCGCTTCGGTACCGTCCCAAACAGGCACAGGCTCTAAACAGGTATCGCAATTGCCACAAGGTTGATGATCTTTCTCACCAAAATAGCTTAAAAGTACCTGACGTCGGCAGGTCGTAATCTCACACAGCCCAAGCATCGCTTCTAGCTTCTGGCGCTCAACCACCTTTTGTTCCGCTGGCGCTTGCGAGCCTTCCAGCATCTGACGCAGGAACATCACATCCTGCAAGCCATAAACCATCCAAGCATCGGCAGGTAAACCATCACGACCAGCACGGCCAGTTTCCTGATAATAGGCTTCGATACTTTTTGGCAGATCCAAGTGAGCCACATAGCGCACGTTCGGTTTATCAATGCCCATACCAAAGGCAACGGTCGCCACCATAATGATATTTTCTTCAGTCAAAAAGCGATGCTGATTATGACTTCGAAGGTCTGCCGCGAGTCCCGCATGATAAGGCAAGGCATTAAAGCCCTGTTCGCATAACCAAGCCGCAGTATCTTCTACCCGCTTTCGAGAAAGGCAGTAAACGATACCGGAATCTTTCGGGTGCTCATCTTTTAGGAACTTTAACAGCTGCTTTTTAGCGCTGTCTTTCTGCCCGATACGATAACGAATATTCGGGCGGTCAAAACCTTGGATAAACTCAGCAGGATTGGTCAGCGCTAATCGTTCAACAATCTCTTGCTGAGTGCGCTCATCCGCGGTTGCCGTCAACGCAATACGCGGCACACCAGGAAATAACTGAGCCAGCTGGCTTAGCTGCAAATATTCTGGTCTAAAATCATGCCCCCACTGGGATACGCAGTGCGCTTCATCGATTGCAAAGAGTGCAATTTGACAGGACTGAAGCAAAGAGAGCGTGCGCGGCTGAAGTAATCGTTCCGGCGCGATATAGAGAAGATCAAAACCACCGGATCTTAGCTGATGCTCGGTTTCATTGATCAAAGAGAAATCCATGCTCGAATTCAAGCACCCAGCACGAATACCCCATTGCGATAGCGCAGTCACCTGATCTTGCATCAAAGCGATCAGCGGCGATATAACAATAGCCGTGCCCTGCCTCATCAATGCAGGCAGCTGATAACAGAGTGATTTACCACCACCTGTAGGCACAACCACCAAGGCATCTTGGCCATTTACCAGGGTATCTATAACTTCGGCTTGGGGCTCTCGGAACTGATCGTAACCGAAAACCTCTTTGAGGATCTGTAACGCGCTTGAATTCATGGCTGGATTATCCAGAAAGCGTGCGCCTTTGTCACTGACAACCGTATTGAATTGAGCAGTTAAAAAATACTGCTAAATCTAACCAAGCAAGTTAAAATCAGCGGCATAACCTTTTAGGAATATATTCATGACTCTCACTTCAGCGAATGCACTTACCGATTCAGAACTGGATCTACTGGACGACTTCCTTTATTCCGATGCTGTTTCAGAAGATTGCCTTGATCTTATCGGCGTTCACGGCTTGTTTAGCGCGCTAAATATCAGCCCTACTCCTCTTGATGAATCCACGTGGATGGAACTGGTTTTTGATCAGACGCCAAACTGGGAATCAGAAGCGCAAGAAGCTGAGATCATGGGCCTACTAAAACGCCTATACAGCACGATTGGCGGTCAGCTATACAGCGACGGTGAAATCGAACTACCGTGCGAACTGTCTCTAGATGCTGAAGAAGATGAAGATATCTCGCCTCTAGCATGGTGGTCACAAGCCTTTATGGAAGGCGTGTTCACTCAGGAAGAAGAATGGTTCGGTAGTAAGAAGCAGGAAGAAGTGGCTGAGATGCTACTACCAGTAATGGTTGCATCTGAACTGTTTGAAGAAGATGACATCAACAAGATTCGTGAAGATGAGAAACTATGTGCAGAGATGTGCGCGCAGATTCCAGAACTTCTGATCGATCTGTACCTATATTTCCACGCACCAGATAAGTAAGTTCGCTTTCTATACGCTTACTACAGCTAGCCTAGTTGACTGACTAGGCTAGTGATCTCGCCTTTTATTACTGCCTGTCGTTACACCTTGAGCTGATTATTGCGATCACGCGATGTTCGGATCAACTCATCACCAGACGCTTTCGGGCCTAACTTAGCAATACGATCGTAAAGCACAACATTCACCGTTGCAGCTAAGTTCATACAGCCAACAGTCGGAATGTAGATCACATCTTCACACCAAGCCACGACCTCTTTATCGATCGAGCGATCTTCTGGGCCAAAGATATAGTAGGCATTTTCTGGGTGCTCGTAGTCAATCAAGGAAGTCGCACCTTCCACAAGCTCAATCGCAACCGGTCTAGCACCTTTTGGAATAGACGCTTTAAAGCACTCGATATGATCTAGCGGGATACGCTCCAGCATATTGCGCGTATCTGTCTGCAGTCGCTTATTCTGTTCCTGCGCTTTGTTAAAACGATTACCCGTGTAGGTAACAGATTGCACGTTGTAGCAACCCGCGGCACGCATGATCGCCCCAACATTCTCAGGGCTCTTGGGATCAGTTAAACCTATATGGGCTTGATGACTTTCAGACATATTTATACTGCTTTCTTAATAGTGCGCTAAAAAGCAGGGATTCTATAGCAATTCTGCCAGTGAGAACACGTAAAACAAGGCTCGGAAGCACAACCGAGCACCTGTTTTTCTACTACTTTTCAGGTTAACCAAAGTGCGCAAGCCAACGCTCTGCCAGATCTCGCCTTTCTGGCGTAGGTAACTGATCCAATCCCGCTGGCACAGATTGAGAACGGATATGATTAATCGCCTTAATTACCTCCCCTTGCACAAGGTAGATATAAGGCCCGACCTCAGCATTATGGATAAAGTTGATCGCGTTACCCCGATTGGCCAAGTAAAAGTACTGACCTAAACGCTCATACCGTGCAATATGCTGGGTTTCCTGACTCACCGAGAAATTGCTATCAGCACGACTCAGTTCCAACTCATCGTCAGAAGACGTCACAGAAAAGATAAACGCACCGTTTTTGATACGGTTAAAATCGTGATTATTCAGCGATTGATTCCCCGTCGCGCAAAAGATCACATCACTACTCTGCAATGCATCCTCTTTATTGATCAGATCAAAACCGCGCGATCTCGCCTCAATCGCACGAATCGGATCGATCTCAACCACCTTAGTATTGATATTCTTCTCATGCAGCGCCTTAGCAATCGAGCGGCCGATCTTGCCATAACCAAATACCACCGCATTACCGCCGTTCATAATTTGATGGCATTCACGCATCAAAGCTTCGGCCGAATAAACAATCGATTGACCAGTCAGATAATCTTCGGGACTTTTAAGTGGGCTACGGGCAACCGAAAGCACCGGTACCGGCAGTTGCTCATGTTCAAGATAACGTTGTAAGCCATTTTCAGTGACTTCTACCACGCCCAGAAGATTGGATTTTAATCGATCAGGTAATTGCGGCAGCGCAGAAGCAAAATAGCCACCAATATCGACTAAGATCATATCCCCTTCTGGGACATATTCATTCAGTATTGCTGATATGACCTCGACTGAACTAATCTGAGAGCGCTTTTTAATCACCACCTGAAACCTTTGTTCTACTTGTTCCAGTGTTGATCGACTGATACTTTTCGGCTTCGGCAAAACCATTTTCACACGGCAAAATTGCTCCAACGCATCCAAAAAAACCGGAGGCGTATCAAGTAGATGGGTAACAACAACCAGTTTTAGTGTGTCATCCTGAGCGGGACAAATATCCTCAAAAAAATGCCGGGCTTTCATAAATAAAGGGGTCATCATTCTCTCCTAGGTATGTTGATCCCCACTGTGTAAATTATCGGAGCGCCAATCTCAAACAATTGTTTAATTTAAACGTATGTTTTATTCTTTTACCCTTACTTAAGACATTACGAATATTTTCTTCGTAGCCGCCCCTAAAAAAGGCTTTTGAACGATATTGCTCGCTCAATAGAAGTTTGATCAAAATGCCAAGGTCAGTATGAACGCACAACAGAACGATCCTTCTAAGCTACACCCACAAACAGAGCTATCTATGCTTGATCAACTCGGTGACATGATTGCCATCGTGGATCAAAACAATAAGTTTGTGGCGGTAAATAAAGGCTACGAAAACTTTTTTGGTATTCCTAAAGATGTGTTTATCGGCAAAACCGTTGCCGAAGTTCATGGCACCGAAGCCTACGAACAGCAGATCAAAGGCGCGCTCGAACAAGCCTTTATGGGCAAAAAACATAAAGTTCGCATCAGCCAGACCTCTATCGGCAAACAGCAGCATACTTTTCAGGGTAAGTTCACCTCCTACTCCGGTTCACTGATCACGGATTTAGGCGCAATGGTGGTGTTGCACGACATAACCGACCTCATCGAAGCCCAACAAGAGATAGAGCGCGAGCAAGAACTACTGCACACCATTATTAACGCAGTCCCTGATTTTATCTTTGCCAAAAGCCCTGAAGGGGTTTATCAACTGTGCAACAAAAGCTTTGAAGAGTTTCTAGATACCCCCGCCAAAGATATCTTAGGCCGCACCGATTACGAGCTGATGTCGAAAACCTCAGCAGAATACATTGCTAACAAAGATAAAGAGGTAAGAGAAACCCTAGAAGCGCAACGCTGCGACGAATGGGTTTCCTACAAAGATGGTCGTCGTCGCTTATTAGATATGTATAAGCTACCGCTTAAAGAGAGCAACTCAACTGAGACTGGCGTCCTAGGCATAGGTCGTAATGTTACCTTTGAGCGAGAAGCTGAACAGAACCTACTCCTCGCCTCTCTCGTATTTGATGCCACCCCAGATCCCTGCATCATTCTATCCGACGAAGGCGAGATCATATCCAGCAACGAAGCGGCGCAAACCCAGTTCCGTCAGCTAAAAGATAAAACGCAAAGTCTGCAACTGAGCGAACTCCTGTACAGCCCAGAACGTAATGCCATAGATCTGGACAAACTGACCGAGTCGAATAGTAGCTGGTGCGGAGAGATCTGCAGTCACGACCACAGAACCTATTTCGCCACCCTAAATGCGGTTCAAGGCCAATCGGTACAAGCCAATAAATTTGTACTGATCGTGCGTGACGAAAAGACCCATAGCGCTATGGCAGACAACCTTCTGACCAAAGCCTATCAAGATCCACTCACCGATCTACCCAACCGCCGCCTCTTCTACTCCCGTCTCGAAAGTGCGATCTCCCGAGCAGAAAGGCAACTCAGTCAACTAGCGGTTATCTATATCGACCTGGACAAGTTCAAACCGGTAAACGACCAATACGGCCACGCCACCGGTGATAAAGTCCTGCGCGAAGTCGCTAAACGCTTAAAACACTGCTTCCGCTCCACCGATACCATTGCCCGTATCGGCGGCGATGAGTTTGTGGCCCTGATTGATATCGACAAGCGCGAACAAGCGATCTTAGTCGCAGAGAAATGCCTAAACAGCCTTGTAGCCCCGTTTGATCTAAAACCGGCGCAACATATTATTTCAGCAAGTATTGGGATTAGTATCTTCCCAGAGGATGCAGGCAGCGCAGAAATACTGATACAACGCGCAGATAAAGCGATGTATCAGGCTAAGCATTCTGCTGATACATCGGTTTGTTATTTTTCTGAGTGAGGTGGGTTAGGGGCTTTCAACGCTAAATACAGGAAGAATACTGCAAAGATCGGCTGTGGATACTTGTTAAGTGTTTCCCTTAAAGCTAATCACAAAATAATTAAAGGGCATGACCCCTTTAATCTATCATTTAATTTCCTGAAAAGAATAATATCTTTAATTTCTCTACTAAACCAAACTCTAATTTAGGAGAGTTCAGATTAAAAAAAATCGGAGCAGGCAAAGAGCGTAATGAAGATTGATTTAAAGTTTCTTGTTGTAATTTTTCTGCAAGAATATTTAAATTAGGACTTGATTCTATTTTTTTTATGTATTTTCTAGGCAACAGATTTTTATCTATATGACATTCATCCGTATTCAATTCAACTAGTCCATTCTCATTTCGATTCAGGCAAAGCCACTCATTGCTCTCAAGAGCTCCTATCTCGCTATTAAAGCCATTCATGTAATCAGACACAATAATTATGTCATTAATATCCCAACTTTTTTTTACATGAAGGCTCCCATATCTATTATCGGATCTCGTTGACCAGCCGCTTACAATATCAACATCGATTTTAAAAGAAGCAATTCCAGCTTTTTGAGCAGCCATCGCTAGCATTGGGAATACCTCAGGTTTATCATAACGTCTTACTGCTGTTAAATATTGTTCATCGGCTAAGGGAGACAGAGCTCTTTTCAATATAATGTGCTGCTTTCCTTGATGTTCCTCAATTAGGATATCTCTTGTCTTATTCTTTATATCTTTAATTTCTTCAACTAAATCAGATATTTTTTCCACACCAAAAGAATTAATTGTTTCTGTTGCTTTCAATGAATTTACACTTTCACAATCTATACTACGATCAGGTGTCCATGGATACCTAACAATATTAAATGCTTTAGCACATATATATGAAAATATAATCCCTTGCTCTGTCAATCTATCATGAAAAATCCCCTGTAGTAAATTATGCATATCACTAGAAACGTCGATCTTTTTATTCATCACTCACCTAAAGATTTCAAATTTATGCTATCTAACCAAGCAATTAGATATAGAAAATAATTTAATTAGTAAATCGTATTTATTTTAAAACTTAACTAACCGAAATTTTTATCAGAAAAGAACCTAGGGTTAAGCCTTACACTGTTCATACATCACCCAAAAAAGCGTATACAGAATTCAACATACAAGACCTGACTTCATTTTATTTCTAATCACCTAAAACACATGGGGTCAGATTAAATTTTCAATAAATCATACTCCGAGCCCATTTATCTCAGTTAAAAGTCGAGATTAAATGTCAACTTCCTGATCCGTGAACACAACTCTTCATTTATAGTTACAAGACCGTTATTTATCTCTATTTTGGCTTGGCCTGAGCTTACATATTTAGCCTTCATAGTTTCCTTATCAAGCTCTGTATGATGGAATTTGATCGTCAAACCGGCCAGAGCTTCTCGCTTTTGATGCAGTTCTTTCAATAAAGTTTCATAGAAATCCCTGAGAGTCGACAAACACCCTGCCAACATTTCTCGCTTATAGATTGAATACACTCTATTACTCGGTACATAATTAGTTCCTTCTATCGTTATTTCTGGTAATGGACAATATGCAGGGGTTGTATACATACCATAACCACCCAATTTCCAAGGATTAACATCACCATTACTCACTAGTAATACATGAGCTATACACCAACTTAACTGTAGTGCCAGAAACATCCCCATCAAGCTAAAGTACTTATTAAGCCAGTATTTCATTAACAACATACCAGATCTGATTTATTGTAAAATAGTCAATAAATAGCACACCAAAAAAAACATAGGTAAACCGTTCCACATCAAAAAAGCGATAATATAAATTCAATGCAGCAAGGTTTATAATAAGAAAGTTTAGCTCATCAGTAACTAACGCAACAATAAAGAAAAATAACAATTCGATCATGACAATCAGTTTTCCTGCTTTGCCAGAGAAAAGTAGTATTGCAATAGTAAACTGCCAACAGACTGAAACCCATGAAACTAAAACCAAAGCAGCACAGTTAACATTTGAACTAGCCAAACACGGTAATAGGAAAAACCTTTCTGTTAGACTACCATTCTGACCCAAATAACTTAAAAAGCTTCCATCAACATAATTACCAGAAACCAACTTTTGTAAAGCCGCAAAAAACATAACAATAGCTAGCGTTAAACGAGCATAGTTAATTAAATCAAATTCTAGTTTTAAAATTTTAGACACAGCTAAAGGAAATAACAGCCATAATGTTAACCAACTATGATTGGCCATCGTCATCCAGGCTTGGGAAAAAATTATTCCAATTGAAAGTGCCGCGACAATAATTGCTTCATCATTTTTTTTCCTGTAATAAAGGGCACAGGAAATAAACAAGCCTATCTGCCCAATTCCCTCAATAAAATTAGCACCTTGAAAAGAGCTTGGATTAAAAAGCTCAAATGTAGCCGCAAATATAATCAATCCCACATTGGCTTGAATATGCGGCGTATTTTGTGAGGCAAATAACTTAGAATGAGCTACTGCCCCCTCATATTGGTTAAAAATCATAAACAATCGTCACTGGAGTGAACAGTAACGCCTGTACTTGTTCTATAGGCAGAAAAGCCTTGAAAAGCGTTGGTTGCACCTTGCTCATCTAGGTTACCCACAACAACTGTTTCTCCATTTTCCTTTGTAATTTCCACCACTACATTTTTAGCATTAGCTGGAATAACAACTGCTGTACTGCTCCCTGCTGTAATACTGGTAATTCTGCTCTCTTTAGCTTGATTTTCCTCAATTAACTTTTCAATGTTATAAGACATAGTAAAACGTGGCGAACCAGCGCAACTGTGATGCTGGATATGCGCTTGTATTTGCCTTGCAGAAACCGGTTGCGAGCTAGAACTACATGTAAAACTAGCGCCACCAGAGCAGCTTATACTGACGCCTTTTATACTAATACGACGACCTTGATCAACTGATGCTGACAAAGCCCCTGTAGCATGACCACCCTCGTAAGAGCCATCATCATCACACTCCAAATTGCCCCCTGAGGTATGGCCAAAGACTGATGCTCTTTCGTCGTAAACCCAGTTATTTACAGGCTCATCATAACGAACTATTACATCACCTTGTTTTCCATCCTTTGGTGCAGAAAAAGAACCCTCAACACTTTTATCAGTGCTCGTCGTTACATTCATATAACCGACTTCGCAAGCGTTTAAGTTATACTTGCAAACCATTTCATAAAAATCTTTCGACAATGGAACTCCTCGGCCAGGAAGTGCTGGGCAATCAATGTTTCCCTCCATTGAAGTAACAATAGGTGTTAATTCACCAAAACTCCTTGGCGTAGCCCTCATCTTTAATTTAACAAGTGATTTACTTTGAGGCTCTAACACTACATTAATAGGATTTTTAACATTCTGAACTATCTCTAAACCTTTAACACAGACATCTAATGCATCAACGTAATCTTTTGACAATACAGATCTAACGGTTGAATATAACTCCCTAGAATCCATTTTAAATTGATTTTCCTGGCAATATTTTCTACGTTGCCTTTTACTTTCTTCACTAGTTCCCTCGTACTTAAATTCAACGGGAACCTTCTTTAATATCACTGACAAATCAGCATCTTTATTTTCTTTCAAATATGAATAAAAACTTGAATCATCGCAAAACCAATCACGAGTAGATTTATTCAATGACTTATCACTATCAATTTTTAAAGTTTCTCTTACGTTATTTGAAATATCGTTAATGCATTGATTAAAATCGACCGCATTCGCTGATATAGATGTAAAGATCAAAGATGAGGTTAGTAGGTATTTTTTCATGTCATCCTCCAAATATATAACAAGAAAATCAATCTTACTTCTATCCGTATAAGATATTTTAACTAGCTAAGATAATAATTTTATTAAACTCTTACGCACTTATAATTTACGAAAAGTTGAAAAATTGGGGGGCAGAGTAAATTTTCAATAATTTATACTCTGACTCCATTTGTCTGAGCTATAGCGCACAGCTCAACTGCGTAGAAAAATAAAGGGGGCCAGAGCCCTTTACTTCTTTTAATAACAGATGTAAGTAATCAAAAAGGAAGGGATAAGCGAGAAATTGCAAAGATTCTTCCATGACAAACCGCGCATGCGCTATATCAATTGATATATGAGAGACGTTTGCACTTGCACTAGACTTCCATCTGTCTATTTTATATAAATTTTTAACTTAACTCCGAGTGTAAATCAACTATCAAATATATTGGTTTTAAACAGTAGGTAGCGCCCAACCAAAAAAGCCCCTTCTTTCCAGCAAGGGCTTTCAGGAACAATGAACTTAGGATTATTTATTTCACGAGCAGTGCCTGTGCGAATTAGCACCCAATCTACCTCAACTAAAAGCAGCACCAAGCTTTGCAATCACAGCCACACAGAAAGCATAGATAGGAAACCTAAGGGTCAGGTCTTGCATTGTGCATACGAAATCAAAGAGCTCATCCAGAATGCAATACGCAAGACGTGACCCCGTTTTACTTATGACCCCGTTTAAATTAAAGGGGTCAGAGCCCTTTAATTCTTTTAGTAACAGATGTAGAGAATTGAAAAGGTAGGAATAAACGAGAAATTGCAAAAATCCTTCCGTGACAAACCGCAAATGCGCTATCTCAATTGATATACGAGGGCCGCTTTCATCTACGCTATACTTCCATCTATTTGTTTTATAAGACTTTTAACTTATAGTTGAGTGAAAAGCAACTATCAAAAACATGAGCTTTTAGACCTTGGACAGCAGGTCAAGCTCATAAAACAGTACCCGCACGAGATTGCATCCAATTAATCTCAGCCAAACACAGCACCAAGCTTTGCTATCACAGCCAGACAAAAAGAGTAGATATGCTGATTACTCATAAAGAAGAATGCTGCAAACAGCAGCCATAGATGGATAGTGAACCAGAACAGAATTGGGTGTTCTCGACGCTGCAGAATTTCCAGAATATATGTCTGTCCTGAGCTGATGCCCATAATGGCCCACAACAGCATAAATACGCCCCAGATAATGCCGGTATTTAGCCATAACTCGGTAAGGATGAGTGTTAGGCCCAATAGGGTTTTCCAAGGCCAAACCTTGCCTGTTTTTGGAGATGGCTGCTGGTTTTTCTTAGCCTCTTCCTTCCCCTTAGCCTCAACAGGACTAGGGCCCGAGGCTTTTACTTTGACACTCGTTGGTGCTGACCTTGCCATAAAAAGTCCTCAGTGGTAAATCAGGCTAATATTCAGTTTTGTGTCGCTTTCGGTACGGACGGCTGCTTGTCGAAAAGTCACCACAGTAGTTTTAGCCGCTGCAGTTTTACTTAGATTAGCTGAGTAGGCATAACCCTCAATCAGCGAGCTGGTTTGATCAAACTGCTGGTTGTTATTTGCATCATGAAATAGCACCAGTGCATATTCACCGCGTGGTAACTGATTGAAATTCAGCTCTCCAGAGAAGCTTTTAGCAGGTATCACTAAGGTGCGGACGGCTTGATCATAACGATTGTTGTTAAACGCATCCGGGTTATCAAACAACTGGGCGATGATCTGCCCTTTATCGCTGCGCAAACCTTTAATTAGCGCGGTTAGCATGATGCCTGTTTGTTTTTGACTTACCTGTTGGGGCTTAACTTGATCTTCTTCGCTCTTTGCAGCTTTGATCTGTATAGCAACGGCCTTTTTCGTGGGCTGTTTATCAACTTCAGATAGTTCCTTCTTTTCTGATAGAGCAGAAACCGGCTTATCCTTATTTAGATCTAAAGCCACCAGCCCGATGGTCATTATTGCGCACACCAGAACCGCATAAATAATGGCACGTATCATGTTTTACCCCTGCTAATTATTTGAACATTCCAGCAGCATCGCTTTCATGGAAAGGACTGACCTGCGCGCCAAATAAGTGTTTGGCTAAATACTGATGAAAGTCCACGACGATACGCTCTACTTCCAGCAATGTGCCACCCTTGTGGTGCCTAGAGCCCATGCCGCTTTGCACCAGTTCACAGATATCTTTGTCTTCCTGTAAAAACGCCGCAGCGAACTCGCTACTGGCTTTATCACTTTTATCAGGCGCATGTTCTGCCAACCCGCCTCCCTGAACAAAGCAGTGCTCTGGGCCATCTGGGGTAACAGCAATCCAATCAAAAGATTCATAGGTAAGAATGCCGATAAAGCCCGGTGGCAGATAAATCAGGACATAATGGTTGAGAGGCTCGGGGGTATCACCGGAGAAAAACCGAGACAATGCGCTGCGCTGCTCGACTATCTCACCACCCGTCAGACTCCAATTGGCATCACCAGCAATGTAATAGGCCTTTTTGCTAGGGGTATTTACCTCTAGAGTTTCGCGATGAACCATAAACAGGTGATAGCTCTCGATACCGTTTTCAACGGCTAGCTTCCAGTTGCTGTTCCAGTGTTCGCTAGCACCGCCATAGACTTGAGTGAAGCGCTCCATTTTGTAGTGCTGTAGATAAGGGTTGATCTTGTTCAAGCTACTCAGGAGATCACTCGGATTATCGGACAGGTTGATAAACAGTAAGCCCATCCATTCTTGTAAGGCGTACTTGGGTAACTCATGACGCTGTTTATCAACACATTTTTGGGCATCGAAAGGCACACCTTTTAGCTCGCCGTTATCTGAGTAAGTCCAAGCGTGGTAAGGGCAGACGATGTTTTTCTCTATATGACCAAAGCCAGCTGATAACAAGGGTGTTCCACGATGGCTACAGTTGTTAGACATAGCTCGGATATGGCCATCTTTACCATGAACCACCGCAACAGATTCACCTGCTAGCGTAAAGGCGAAGTAACTGCCGACCTCAGCTAACATGCCGGTAGCACAGACAAAACCCCATTGCTGATGGAAGATGTTTTCTGCTTCCAGTTCTGCAACCTGGCTATCTTTATAAACAGCAAAAGGTAAGCTGCATGCCTCGCCCAGAGGAAGACTGGCTGTTTCCTTATAACGTTCAAATAGCTTTGTCATGGCAAATCTCTTATATAATATGAAACACTTGTGTATCATATTAGCAGGGCATTTATGATACAACAATGTCTCATTATGAGAATTTAACATGACAGATCTACGCATAAAGAAATCACAGCGCGCTTTATTGGATGCCAGCTTTCAAGTATTGCTGCACAACCCGCACGCATCTCTAAGTGAGATAGCAAGCCAAGCGAGTGTTGGACGCGCAACGCTTTACAGACACTTCCCTACCCGAGAAAACTTGATTACAGCTATATCTGTCGAATCGTTGGAGATTGTTAAAGATGCGATGACGCCGATTATCACTAGTGATAATCAGGGAGAGGCTGCTTTTCGCAAATTGATTGCGGCACTGCTACCCCTAGCCGACCGTTTCCATTTTCTGCAGATGGTGTGGACGCTGATAGAGATGGATCAGGAGTTTTTAGATTTGTACGGAAAACAGATGGAAACTGTTAAGCAGTGGATCCAGCAAGGACAACGCCAAGGGGAGATCAATGCCGACCTAACACCTGATTGGGTAGTCTCGGTATTGGACAGCCTGCTCTACAGTGCTTCATGGATGCTGGCTCAAGGCGCAATGAATAAAGACGACGTAGAACAACAGCTAGTACATACCTTACTCAAGGGAATCCAAACGAGTACATAAAATTCGGCTTAACCTATAGCTTCATTGAGCAAGTCTATTTTGACGCTTACTTAACTTCAAGATTCAACTGTTCTTGACTGTATGAGAAACAGAAGGGGCTGGTCTCGTATTGTGCATGTAACAGCCTCATAGGCTTAAGAGCCCAACAAGCAAGACCTAGGCAAACCGGCCCCACTCGAAACAAAGCAAGCAGCCAGCTAAGATAAACCAAACTGTCGAGTTGCAGCTAACATAGCTGAAACAGTCACGACCGAAAATGCAATTTGTATAAAGAATAAGATAAAGACAACTTCTAAAAATACCATTTTTTTAGAACGCCAAAGAGCAGTAGTAATAAACAGAATGCGCTCACGACCAACCTTGGCATTTGAAGCAGCAGCGCTGCTGATCCTATCTGACCATCGACCGAAGTCTCCGTATACGCCAGCCACAAACTGGTAGCTGTTCGCGAAAAATGCCGAAAAGAAGGCTATTAACAATACGAAAAAAATACTTGTTGGAAGCCAGTTGCTAAGGTCTATAACTCCAAAATTGAGCCGAGAGCCTACTGTTAACGCGAATGAAAGCAATAAAACTTGCGGCGTTAAATTTCGCAAAAATTCCAGATAATGTTTACGTCCTGAATGCATGAATTTCATCAGTATTCCTTCGCTGAAGTAATAGAAAATATGCGAACTGGCTTAAACCTACATATATCCCTTAATTAGATTCAAAGCTTAAGGTTAAGCTTAACTTACAAAAAAGCGGCTCATATAGAGCCGCTTTTTTAGAATCTAACTACTTGATTATGCACTTAGCTCAAGTAGTAGTTTGTTCAAACGCGCAACGTAGCTTGCTGGATCATCTAGTTGTGCACCAGCGGCTAGGCCTGCTTGATCGAATAGAACAGAAGCTAGATCACCAAAGCGGTCTTCGTCTGCTTCTTTATCTAATTTTTCGATCAGTGGATGCTCAGGGTTTACCTCAAATGTTGGCTTAGTGTCTGGCACTGCCTGACCTGCTGCTTCCATAATCTGGCGCATCTGTAGACCCATATCCTGCTCACCTAGAACAAGACATGCTGGAGAATCAGTTAGACGATTGGTGATGCGAACATCAGCAACCTTTTCACCTAGGCTTGTTTTCAAGCGATCAACAAGGCCTTCTAGTTCTTTAGCTGCTTCTTCCTGCTCTTTCTTCTCTTCTTCAGTCGCTGTCTCTTCTAGATCTAGCTGACCTTTAGTGACATCTTGGAAGGCTTTCTCATCGTAGTTTTGAAGCTGGCTCATCATCCAGTCGTCGATACGATCAGTCATTAGCAGTACTTCGATACCTTTCTTACGGAAGATCTCCAAGTGTGGGCTGTTTTTCGCAGTATTGTAGTTATCAGCAACAACGTAGTAGATCTTGTCCTGACCTTCCTGCATACGCTCGATGTATTGATCCAGAGATACATTCTGCTCTTCGCTGTCAGCATGAGTAGAAGAGAAGCGCATCAACTTAAGGATCTTCTCACGGTTACCGTAGTCTTCCGCTGGTCCTTCTTTTAGAACCTGGCCAAACTCTTTCCAGAACGCTGCGTATTTCTCTTCATTGTTCTTACCCAGCTTGATTAGCATATCCAGTACACGTTTAGTTAGTGCACTGCGTAGCTTATCCACATTGGCATCTTTCTGAAGAATCTCACGAGATACGTTTAAGGATAGGTCTTTAGTGTCGACCACACCTTTCATGAATCGTAGGTATAGAGGTAAGAACTCATCCGCCTGATCCATGATAAATACACGTTGCACGTATAGCTTAAGGCCTTTTGGCGCTTCACGGTTCCATAGATCGTATGGCGCACGCTCTGGCACGAACAATAGACTGGTGTATTCCATGTTACCTTCAACGCGATTGTGCGCCCAAGTTAATGGATTGCCAAAATCGTGAGAGATGTGCTTGTAGAACTCTTGATACTCTTCTTCAGAGATCTCTGATTTGTTGCGTGTCCACAGCGCTGTTGCACTGTTTACTGTTTCATCTTCTGGCTCTTCAGCAGCGGCTTCTTTCTCTTCACCCTCTTCACCGAAGTTAGGCATCGCCTCTTTCTGCATGATTACAGGGATAGAGATATGGTCAGAGTACTTACGTACCAAACCACGCAGTGCGAAACCGTCCGCAAAACTCTCTTCACCCTCTTTTAGGTGAAGTACGATGCTAGTACCGCGGCCCGCTTTTTCGACTTCACCAATAGTGAATTCGCCTTCACCTTCAGAGACCCAGTGAACGCCCTGCTCTGTAGGCAAGCCAGCTTTACGCGTGAAAACTTCTACTTTGTCAGCAACGATGAAAGAGGAGTAGAAACCAACACCGAACTGACCAATCAACTGGCTATCTTTGTTTTGATCGCCCGTTAACTGAGATAGGAATTGTGCAGTACCCGATTTAGCGATCGTACCTAGGTGTTCGATCACATCATCGCGGCTCATACCAATACCATTGTCCGCGATAGTTAGGGTCTTAGCTCCTTTATCAAAGCTGATGTTGATCTTTAGATCACCATCGTTTTCATAAAGCGCGCCATTTGAAAGCGCTTCGAAACGCAATTTTTCTGCAGCGTCAGATGCGTTAGAGATTAACTCACGCAGAAAAATATCTTTATTTGAATACAAGGAGTGAATCATCAAATGAAGCAGCTGCTTCACTTCAGTCTGGAAACCGTGAGTTTCTGTACGCGTTTCAGTAGTCATCAACACTTATCCAATATGTCTGTTATTTCTAAAACTACAGTGTCGCCCTAAAGCAACAAAACTGTAGTGGAGAACTTGCTGAACCTTAGCAAGCTCTCCGCCAATAACTGGAATATTGGGACGTGCTAAACCTTTTCAAGCGTAAAGGGAGAGGTTTTTAACTTTTATTCGCCTGCGCTCATCATCAATGTTTTGAGAGTAGACGATTTGAATTCACGTCGATAAAGAATCACAACAACCCCTGCGGTCAGCGCCATGAAAATCCATGGGTTGATAAACCAACCTAAGATCGCCAAACAGAAATAGTAGGTACGCAGACCCAGGTTAAAACTGTTTGCCGCCATTGAGGTCATTTTAGCAATACGATTAGAGTGCGCATCCGCCTGCTGCTGAGAGATGTGCTCTTCAGGCCCTGGAGCACCGCCAATCATAATGGAGACAAATCCATACTGGCGCAGGCTCCAGGTAAATTTGAAGAAAGCGTAAACAAATAACGTAATCAGAAGAAGAATCTTCAATTCCCACTCTGCACGCGTCGCATGGAAGGTAAATGGGATATCCGCCACCACATCAATCGCTTGCTGAGTAGAGCCTAATATAGTCATCAAACCCGCAAGTATCAGCATGGTAGTGGATGCAAAGAAGGAAACACTACGCTCCAGATTGGCAATCGCCGTTGTATCAGCAATTCGAACATCACGGGTGAGCATGCGTGTCATCCACTCTTTTCGATACATATGTAAAACACTGGCGAGGCAAGGCGTTTCATAACTGCGTTTACGTGCGTAATACATATAGCCTTTGAAGCAGATCAAAAACCATATAAGTGCCAGAAGATTAAGCCAGTTATCCATTACAAACTGGGAGATAGATGACATCTATTCGATCCTGAGTAGAAAATTAATCGTGCAATCTGAAACAACTCATTGTAAAACAAGTCACAATCAAAGGAACCCATAAATCCTTGGAAACAAGAAATCGATGTATATAGATATTGAAGCCCTCTTCTGGATCACCTTAATCATCTTTGCGATGTATCACTGGTGGCAGTCACAAAAGATTAAAGAGGTCGCACTTAGATATACCCGCAGGCAGTGTAAGGAACTTGAGTTACAGCTTCTTGATGACAATATAAACTTGAGAGGGTTTTGGCTTAAACGGGATGCTAAGGGGCAGATCAGGATCTGGCGCTCATATAATTTCGAGTTTTCCTCAACAGGCGAAGAACGCTATAGCGGAAGGGTCGTAATTTTAGGCAAGGCAATCACCGACTTTCAGCTTGATCCCCATCGTATGCAGTAACCCCGATCAGCTCCAAAGCCCTAGTATTAACATCCATATTACTAGGGCTTTTGAATACATACCTTTATAAACTAGGGTTGTATAACCCTTCTATCATATAGGTTGATTCAGCCTCATCGGACATCATTTCTCCCGCCGCAGTTGGGTTCATTTCAAACTGCCTATTTATGGAATCCATATCTGTCATCATTTTGGGAGTATAGCTTCCAGACGGGTTAAGAAAATCACTGATAAAGACTTCACTTTGAGCGACTTCATTCATCTCTCTCTCGGGCAGAGCATAAGCCCATAGCAGGGTTCTTGCTTGCGGATTAAGCAAATTATGAATCATTGCATCTTGCTGCGTGTGGGCTGAAGCGACACTAGGGATTAATAAAGAAAGTGCTAGAGTGGTTCCGAGTAAAAGTTTCATAATCAATACTCCGACGCAAATTACGCGCGCTTTATATCGACTTCGTTCCTTCTCCTATTCCATTACATCCAAGGGCATTAGCTGCACTTATATGGCAAGCTCAAGGAAGATTGCAGGAAGACCTACCAACTTCTTTTCCTGAGCGCTTTTATAAATATACGATTTACCGCTTAAATTGGACCATAAAGAGCGGAAATAATTCACACTGAGTAAATTTCAGGCATAAAAAAAGCAAGGCCTTAGCCTTGCTTCTTTTCAAACTGAATATCAGCTAAGGATTAAACCTTAACGATGTTCTCAGCTTGTGGACCTTTCTGGCCTTGAGTTACAGTGAACTCAACTTTCTGACCTTCAGTCAAAGTTTTGAAGCCGTCGCCTTGGATCGCAGAGAAGTGAGCGAAAACGTCTGGGCCGTTTTCCTGCTCGATGAAACCAAAACCTTTTTCTTCGTTAAACCATTTAACTGTACCAGTAGTAGACATATCTATAGTCCTATATCTTTCAGAGTAATTTTTGCCCTTTTACAGGCGGATTGTGCTGGAAGTGCTGTGATTACTTATGAAAAACAGGACGAGGTACTGATAGAACTTCGAAATGGTGTACATAAATATACGGCTTACTTTCAAGCGATCTTCATTCTATAGAGCTATCTATGGAAAGGTCAACGATTTTTTTCCCTTAAATTCAATCATTTCAATCTAATTATAGAGATATGAATGAATCGTAATAATTGAGCCGCTTTTACCCCTCTATACTTAGCGAAGAGGGGTAAATTTGGGTTGTAGCACAAATCTTAAAGGCGGGTTGTTAACAAATTCTGGATCATTACGAGTTGAGCATCCTTCCCCATTCCTTTCTGCTTGATATCAGCTTTAACTATGTCGCTTTTCAAATACGGCGTATTCAAATCAGCGATCATAACTTTTGATTGATCAGCGACCGAACTTCCTTCCGCATTAGCCTGATGCTGGACATCAGCAGTGCGCGCTGCAGGGCTGTGAAGATAATTGATCATTTCCTCTTGTTGATCTGCAAAACCTTGTGTTGCAGGAATTAGAAGTACAGCCAATAACATACTTTTATTTAACGTTTTCATAACACACCTTTTTCTTTGGATTTGATTTAATATAAATGCATATACATGCTTTTATATTAAAAAATTATTTAAATTTTCTTTTGTATCCAGCCACCAAGACTGATTTTCTAAACGCTGAAGCCACTCATGTAGATTGCTGTAGTCCTCGATAGGGATCTCAGCCTCTCGCCAGAACATCAATGTAGAGGCAACAGAAATGTCAGCGATGCTAATATCATCTGAAATCAGAAAATCCTGCCAAGATAATTGCTGATCTAAAATTGCTGCATATTTTTTAAAAGAGTTATCCAGTGCAGCTAACCTTTCTTCATTTGACGCTAAGCCCCAAAAAGGCCGCATCACACGATGATGTGCAAAACCGCTACTGGCAGCACTCCACTCAGACGCTTGCCAACTCAGCCAACGCATCACTTCAACCTCCTCTAGGAAGTTTTTCGCCGACAGCGGCGAGTTATATGCCTTGGCCAAATAAAACAAAATTGCATTAGATTCCCACAGTACTTTGTACTGATCCTTTAAGACGGGAATCGTGCCATTCGGGTTTAGACTCAAAAACTCTGCCCTCTTTTGCTCACCTTTATTCAAGGTGATCAGTGTTAATTCAGGTTCAATCTGTAATTCAGCCAAAATCAAGCTGACCTTGATTGCGTTACAAGTTAAAGGGTAAGTAAAAAGCTCCATAATCATCACCATGCATATACATGTATTTATACGTAAAAAATTAATCCAATTTCACAACGGTATCACTTAAAGAAATCAGCTGCTCACTTAACTCTGGCCCTAACTCCTTAAAGATTTTCTGTTGCGCTTTAAACCATTGCTCTTTTGCCTCAAGGAACTTAATTCTTCCTTCTGGTGTTAGGCTCAGATTTTTCTGACGTCTATCCGTCACACTAGGTATAGATGAGAGGTAACCCTCTCTGAGCAATGGTTTTAAATTTCTAGTTAAGGTTGTCTGGTCCAAAACCAAAATACTCTGTAGCTTTTTATTTGTAGCTACATCTAGTTCATTAACAACATATAAGATACTGAACTGCCCACCCGTTAAACCTGCCTCAGCTAAATACTGATCATAGATTCGGTTTAGAACCCTGACGGCCTTCCTTAAACTGAAGTTAAGGCACGGGAGCTTTTCTAGTCGCATTATGTCATTTTGAGTATCCATGAGATTAATTATATATGCATATGCATGATTATCAACCTCTATATAAAAATAATTTTAAGAGGAACAAGTTAAGCAGATACCACCTGCCCATTCTGGAGTTGCTTCAGCATAGTGCTCAAAAGCTGAATTATCCTGCATCGGATTTTTCAGTAAGGCCATCAGATCATTAACTAAAGTAAAGTCACCATCCGTCGCAGATCGAATCGCTTCTTCGGCCATATAGTTACGTAGAATGAATTGAGGATTAACTGAACGCATTTGCGCTTTTCGAATCGGTTGGCTCGCTGGCTCATTTTCCAAACGCTGTTCGTACTTCAATAGCCAAGGCGTTAAAGCTGATGGATAACTGATCAGCTTCATCAAATCAGCAATCGATTCATCACTACCGTCAAAATTAGACAGAGTTCGGAAGAATCGATTCATATCGACATTTTGTTGCGCAAATAGCTGCAACAATTCTCGCACAAGCTCACTATCACCCTGCTCATCTACCTGTAAACCTAAACGACGTCTAAATTCAGTTAGCTCTGCTTTTTTATATCGCTCGGGATAGCTATCTAATAGCGCGATCACATCATTCTTATCAATCAATGTTAATAAAGCCTGACCGAGGCAGGACAAATTCCACTGCACAATTTCAGGCTGGCGCTCAAAAGCGTAGCGGCCTTTATGATCATTGTGATTACTCACGAGCTTCGGCTTATAGGTATCCAAAAAGCTGAACGGCCCATAATCGAAAGTTTCGCCTAGCAACGACATATTATCTGTATTTAAGACAGCATGAACAAAACCATAAGCTTGCCATTTAGCGACCAACTCAGCGCTGCGCTGAATCACCTCTTCGTACATCGCCTGATAAGGGTTATCGGCCTCTTTAAACTTCGGGTAGAAACGATCTAAACAGTAATCAGCTAAGACTTTTAACTCATCATGCTGACGGGAGTAATAGAGATATTCAAAGTGTCCAAAGCGCACGTGGCATTGAGTTACACGCAAAAGTGCTGCGCAGGGTTCCATCATGCCATCACGCATCGCTTGCTCTTTACTGCCAACCAACGCTAGTGCGCGAGTGGTTGGAATACCAAGCCCAGACATAGCTTCACTGATTAGGTACTCGCGGATGCTGGAACGCAGTACAGCTCTACCATCACCAAAACGAGAGAACGCTGTTTTACCTGAGCCTTTAAGATGAAGATCCCATCGCTCCTCTTTACTGTTTACAACCTCCCCCAATAATAGACCACGACCATCGCCCAATTCCGGGTTATATACGCCAAACTGATGACCCGTATATTTCATGGCAAGAGGCTGGCTGCCTGGTAATAGCGTTTGACCACCGAAATAGTTAGCCAAATCAGCAGACTGGACACTATTAGCATCTAGATCCAGCAAGGTTGCAACATCAGGATTAAATGCAATTAAAAAAGGATCACGTAAGGGAGTTGGCTCTATCTGTTGATAAAATAGATTTGGCAACCGCAAGTAGCTGTTATCAAAGTTGAGGTTTTCAAGCGAAGCCATGATGATAGTATCCCTTAACTCTTGGTGTAGACTTTCTATTACCCTAGCATTTTACTCAGGTACTATCATCCCCTCTCTTATAAGGTTATTTTCACTGCTATGACTAACGCCTCAAACAACCCGAGTTACCAAGAGAAGATCTGGCAGATCGTTGCCATGATTCCAGAAGGAAAAGTAGCTACCTATGGTCAGGTTGCAGAGCTGGCAGGGTTATCAAATATGGCTCGTGCCGTGGGTAGAACACTAAGCCAATTACCTAAAGATACGCAGTTACCTTGGCATCGAGTTATTAATACCCAAGGTAAAATATCTTTCCCGCAAGATAGTGAAGCTTACCGCCGTCAAAGAGAACGATTAGAAAATGAAGGAATTAGCCTGATCCACGGTAAGATCAGGCTGAAGGATTATCGCTGGCAACCTTAAAAATGCAGTACAGCAATCTTTAAAGGGTGCTGGCCATCAACGGAAGGGAAATCTATTTCGGGTTGTAGTAACTCATAATCCACCACAGGCTGTCCTGCCTTATTCGCACAACGCTTAACCAGATCGAGCCACTCATCCATCTCTACTTTAGCAACGTTGTTAGTGCACACCAAAGTTCCACCAGGTTTCGTAGATAAGATGGATGGTTTTAAAACACTTTGATAATCACGAATCAGATCTACCGTACCAAAAGGACTTTTCGCCCAACGTGGTGGATCGAGGTAGACTAGATCAAACTGTTGCTCATCAAGCTTAAGATACTGACGAGGTTTCTGTCCCCTCTTCACGCGCTGCTTGATTGGGATGCCTGCAAACTGTTTCGCTGCGGTAAAGAAATCACTTTGAATAAACTCAATACGATCTTCAGAGAGCTGATTAAGCTCGGCATTCTCTCTACCTACATCTAGATTTCGTTCTGCGAAGTCAACATTCACCACATTAGATGCGCCCGCAGCAGCCGCACAAACACCGACACCGCAGGTATAAGAGAATAAGTTCAGAACTGATTTATCTTGGGCATGTTCTTGAACGTAACGACGACCTACACGCATATCTAGAAACAGCAGCGGATCTTGCCCCGCATGCTTGCCTCTCACTCGGTAGTTAATACCCAGCTCCTGACCGACGAGTTCTAATCCTCGTTTGTCATGCTCATCTTCTCGGCGCGAGTTACGTGCACTGCGATCGTTATATACCACCTCTTCTATTTCAAATAGAGACGCGTAATGATCACTGATCAGATCGACTTGATCAGTTGATAAAGCTTCATGAAAGGTTTGAATTAAAAGCTGCGGACCGTAACGATCAATGTTTAAACCGGATGCTCCCTCATTCGTACCATGAAACAGGCGGTAACAGTTGGTATTTTCAGCATGCAACGCAGGTAACAATTCAGCACGAGCTAAATCAGCATGCTTTAACAGGGAAGTAAGATCCGACATTTCAACGTCCATAAGCAGTGAAGCGCAGCATTGTACCCCTTCACTTGCCTATCAGCTAAATTTTTATCGATCCGTTCGACACCAACACTCTGCAAGATGGTCATCAACTAAACCGGCAGCTTGCATGTATGCATAGATAATCGTTGAGCCGACAAACGACATGCCGCGTTTTTTAAGATCTTTGGAAAGCGCATCACTGACCTCAGTGGTCACGGGCACCTCTTCAAATTTCTGCCAATGATTCACAATCTGCTTGTTATCAACATAAGCCCAAAGGTAGCTTGAGAACGAGCCAAACTCTTTTTGTATTGCACGGAAAGCTAACGCATTTTTACGCGCTGAATAGATTTTAAGCTTATTGCGGATAATCTCTGGGTTTTCACGAAGCGCTTCCAGCTCAGCATCAGTCATGTTCATAACTTTTTCGACATCAAAGTTATAAAAGGCTTTACGATACCCTTCCCTTTTACGCAAAACAGTTTCCCAACTTAGGCCGGCCTGAGCACCTTCGAGAATCAACATTTCGAAGAGTTTTTGATCATCGTCTTCTGGAATACCCCATTCATTATCATGATAATCGGCATAAAACTCTTGCCCTGGTTTATTCCCAAAGCAACGCTTCTTACCATCTCTTTCCGATACTTTCATAAGGGTTCCATGTTAATCGTAATAGGGCTGTTAAAAACGCCCTAGCTCAGCCATCTTGGCAGCGACAGCCGAAAATTCGGGCTTATTCTGTAAAATTTCAGTTTGAGTCAAACCTTCAAGTTCATGGGGAAACACTAACCAATCCTGACTTATATGCACATAAAAATCAGGCTCTGAACCCGTTTGATTATTTTCAGGCTTGTAATAAGGAGTCGCTATTTTGATCTCTGGCGTGTTTTTCTTACACGCCGCTTTGATCTCTTTAATCGTTTGCGCAATGCTTAAACCGGAGTCATGTACATCATCCACTATAAGCAGAGAATCCTCAGACTCTAAGCGCTTAATAAGGTAGGTTAAACCATGTACTTTGATCTGCCGGCTGCGCTCACCTATGCCGGTATAAGATGAAGTTCGTATCGCAATATGATCAGACTGAACCCCAAGACAAGCCAACACTTCCTGTACAGAGATTCCGACAGGTGCCCCCCCTCGCCAAACACCGACAATGTAATCGGGACGAAAACCACTTTCAAAAATCTGCAGCGCCATCTGGGTAGAGTCTTCCAGTAACTGTTGAGCGCTTATATAAACCTTGTTCATCTGCCCTACTTCACTCACTATCGAATATGAGAGATATCATAGCCTTTCATAGCGCTATATAACAAAGCAGGATGTTTAGTTGATCTTGAATAGAACGATCAGGCTTGATTGGCTTGCCGCTCTTGCCAACGGCGACCTTTATGAAATTTGCGGCGCTCTCGCCCAGAAAACTTTCCGCCTAGCTGCTCGCCAATTTTTTGTGCTGAAATAATGTTATCAATTCGCCTTTCGTTTTCAGGATCACGACGATCAGCATGGTGACGATAGCGGCATTCACAATTTTGGGATGCACTACACCCCGGCAGAGGAATCATCGGGGCTTTATCTGGGAAGAAGCGACGTTCACCTAATTGATCAACGGCAGCACAGGGATATAAGCCAGACTCAATAGATACCGCTCTGTAGCGCTTATCGGCTTTACTCTTGAGCTCACGTTTAATTTTGTGCTGCTTGTGTAAATACAAGCCCACAATGACGACGGCAATCAACGCCAGAATCCATTCCATTTCATCTATCCCTAGATTAGAAATCACATAATTTTCGTTATAGTTAAGTTCAAAGCTCTCACATTAAATCAAGAGCTTCTAATATTAGGAAATACAACTTACTATAGTTAAACTTAATATGTAAAGCATTAAGCTACAGTTATTTGGCTTGTTTTCTCTAAGCAGTGAGGAACAAAAAAGCCACGCTCATAAGCGCGGCTTTCCCAAGAAATCAAATCACCAATATATTGGTTTAACGTTGAATATCTAACTGTCTTAAGCGATCGATCGCCTCGACTTCACGGTCGATGTGATCCATTTCCGATTCAACATCAGAAATATAGTCGATACTATCACGTACCTGCTGATCAGCTTGTGTAGAAGACTCAACCAAACTCTGCATCTCCGAACTTAAATTCTTTGAGCTGTCAGAGATCTGCACCATAAACTCTTCAGTATCAGTAATGGTTTCTCGGATAGAGTTGATTGAGCTGGTTACAGCATCAACTGTTTTGCCTGTCTGATCCAAACTTTGCTGAGTATTATGAGATAGCTGACGGACTTCATCTGCTACCACCGCAAAGCCTCGACCTGCCTCGCCTGCTCGTGCCGCCTCTATCGCAGCGTTCAAAGCCAACAGGTTGGTTTGGTCTGCGATGCCCGAGATAACGCTCAAGATAGATAGTACTTCTTCCGAGTTATGTTTTAGATCTTCAACCTTGGTGTGCAAGGCCTGACGGTCACTACTCTGAGTTTCAATATCTTGGGAGAAGCCTAGGAATCTACGCTGGATATCATTCAACACACTACCCGTGCTTTGTGCATAACCCGCAACTTGACCGAAGCTGTCGACCATCTTACGCAGCAACGGACGGTACTCACCCATGCACTCAACTAGGTTGCTTTGCAGTTGGTTAATCTGTTCCAGACTATTAATTCTTGAATTCAAGAAGTACTGACGGAAGTTACTGTAGTGGAACGGGAACTTATCCGCGTACTCATCTTTAAACTGCTCACCCGGTTGTACTTTAAAAAAGAACAACGCCGTTAGCGTTTGGTTCATGTGTACACCTAGCAGCTCACCAAAGGTAGAGAAACCCGCTACTTTGATGTCGTCAAAGTCATGCACTTGAGATAAGTTCATCGCGTTGTTTAAACGACGTAAAACACAATCATTTGCCAACATAGCTACAGGTTTACCTGGTTTGCCATGCATAAAGTTGCGGAAAGATTGACTGGTACTTTGCGCAAAGTCTTTCGCTTTAACCAAGAATAAGCGATCACCAAAATCTAAGTCGCAGAAGAACGCGATACTGCCATCGGCTTCATTGATGCCTGCAATAGAACGTACGAATAGCTCTCCACCGATCTCTACCGCAAAGGAATAACCATTCAGAGCATCACCCAAACCAGACGCAGGGCATTTAAAGTGGTCACACAGCAAGTCGACAATGCTGGTTAATTGGTAATTGCCATCCTTGATAACGGATTTCACTGTACGAGAATGAACATCAGATTCTGCAATAACGAAGGAGGTCGGCGTTTTTTCAAAGTTATGCGACTTAAATACACCATAACGAGTATTTTCAGCCAACTTAACAAAGATCACTACAGCCTGGTTATGTGCAACACGATCACCGTCATAAACCAATGCTTGTTGGAAATCTAACTTACCACCAGCCGATCCACCGACGAAATAACATGGGAATTCACCACTTTCATACAAACCTTGCATAAAGAAGTTTTCACTCGCGGATAAGCCATCAAAGAAGGTCAGCGCTAGCGTATCTTGATAATTGATATCGAAAGGTACATTTACTCGACTAAACTCTGCAGCAAGCTTATTAACACGCTCTTTACGTGTCATAGTGACATTGCCAGATCGGATATCTTCACAATGTAGAGGGATAGAACTGATGTGTACATCCGCAAACACCGCTTGGCTGTAGCTTTGAACTACAATGTGATCCCAATGACTATCCGCTTCGTGATATAGACTCGCACCACAAGAACTCAATTCCCCTGCAGTCATGATACCAACAACTTTCGAGACATCCGGCAGCGCTGATTTTAACTGACGTACTGTGCCTTCAAAATCTAAGTGGGGCGATATAAATGCCAAAACCAGCGCTGTAGACGCCCCTTCAAATTTCAGCGACTCGAGATTTTCGGCGGAAATTTCTCTGCTACTTAACGACTGAACCTTAATAACATCGTTATCAACAACTGATTTTTTAGAGGATTTACTTCGACCAAACCAAGACATGCTACTTCCACCTTTTGCTATGAAACGCCGTTATTTTTCTTAGAAAGATTGCGTTCTAGCACTATATAACTACAAATCTTTACAGATTATTCTGCTCTTTATCGCATTAAAGCTACTCATGGGCCTTTGAAACAACCACATCAGGCAAAAACAATACTTAAGCAGCAATAAAACAAAACCAAAGCACTACTATGTTATAGATCCTTCCCTCCCATTCGTAAAGTAACCCTAAGTAATTAAAGGATTTTATTCATAGAGGGACCTATCAACAAAAAAATGAGTGCTATTGCGACGTCTATAAAGGGCTAACTGAAGCTGATGCCAATGAAAAAAACACCTACTACACGAAAGCTGCAGACGGAAGGAAAGTAAACGGATTTTTTATAAGATGAACTGAAAAGGCTCGTGTTGTCAGGCAGCTTGAAAAGCTGCCCTATTAACCTAAAATCAAATTACCAAAGAAGCAGATACAGCAACCTTCCCTATAATAAGCCTATTTAATAGACATCAATCAAATCATTTAAGCCAATTTAAACTCTCCAACTAAGCGCTTCAAACGGCCACTCAGCTCAGATAAACGAAGATTAGATTCTTGAGTTTGGCTCGCTCCATCGGCATTAACCTGTGCAATTTGATCGATACTCAAAATACTGCGATTAATCTCTTCAGAAACGTGGGCTTGCTGTTCTGAAGCTGTCGCAATCTGCGTATTCATCTCTGTCAGATGGTTAACTGAAGTGATAATACGTTCTAGTGCTGCACCGGTCTCCGCTACTTGCTCAACCCCGCTGGCAGCTATGACCTTGCCTTTATTCATTACATCCATCGAACTACGTGCATAACCTTGTAGATCGGTAATAATCGTATCAATTTCCTCGGTTGAAGCTTGGGTTCTTTGTGCAAGATTGCGCACTTCATCAGCCACAACAGAAAAGCCTCGGCCGCTGTCTCCTGCACGAGCGGCTTCTATTGCTGCATTTAACGCCAACAGGTTTGTTTGGTCAGCAATATCTCTAATGACTTCGAGAACAGTCGTGACCGAATCGCTTTGTTTATTCAATCGTTGAATAACTTGGGTTGCTTGCTCGACTTCAGACGCTAATGCATTGATCACATCAATGGTTTGCTCTGTTACTCTTAAACCTGTTTCAACATCATGTTGTGCTTGATGTGTAGCCGCCAGCGCCTCGCTGGTACTGCATGCAACTTGCTGCACCGCTGAGGTCATCTGATTAATGGCCGCTGCCGCTTGGCTAGTGTCTTGTTGCTGCTGATTAATGGAAACCTGAGTTGTGTCTACATTTTGAGAGAGTTGCTCTGTAGCCTCAGCCATCACTTTTGTGGATTCAGCGACATCACTTACAGTATTTCTAATTTTATTTACAAACGTATTAAAGCGGCTCGATAGCAGAGCTATTTCATCGCTGCCTTTCACTTCTAATTCAACCGTTAAATCGCCACTGCCACTGGCAATCTCTTTCATATGCTGAGAAATTCGGCTGATCGGGTTTGCAAGTGATCCGGCAAGTTTTAAAGCCACCAATACAATAATAATTAATGAACTAACTAGTAAAGAGCCCAGCAACCACTGCAAATCGTGTATAGGAGCAAACGCTTCGGCTTCATCCATTTCAGCTAATAAGGCCCATTGCAAACCTTTAATAGTGACAGGTGTATAGGAAGATAAAACCGGATTACCGTTGTAATCGATAATAATGTTTGTTCCAGTCTTTTGAGCTAAAGCGTCATTCGCCGCTTGAGTATCCACCTTACCTTTCTCTGGATTTGCGAAAGACGCCAAAACAGTATGGTGAATAGGGTCCAAAAATGAGTCGGATCGCATTAAATGATCAGGTCCAACCAGATACGTCTCCCCCGTCTCACCTAAGCCATTACGTTCCCCCATAATGGCATTGATATCAGTAATCGATAACTGTAAAGCAACCACCAGCTCTATCGATCCTTCAGCATTCTTGATAGGCAGTGCTATAAAGGCTGCGGCTGCACCATTTGAAGGTGCGTAGGGTGAAAAATCAGTAATACCAAACTTTCCAGTGCCTAACACCTGCTTAAATAAGCGGGCTAAATTTGAATCGGCATAAGTACCATTCATTAGGTTTGTTCCGAAATCAGGTTCTCTCTCAACCGTATAAAAAATATCTCCCTGAGGATTAATCAAAAACAAATCATAGTAGCCACCTTGTTTTTGAAAATTCGCATATGCCTGATCCGAGGAAGCAGAAACCTGATGCGATACAAAATTATCTAACTGACTAGACTGTCTCAAACGCACAATTTCAGCCAATTGGTTTAAATCAATCTCCCTTTCGGCAAAATAATTCTCTATTTGCCTCTTTTTGATTTCCCTTATACCGGTCAGCTGTTGATAAACAGAACGTTCAAGTGCATCACTGCTATCGATAATCGCTACACTGATAGCAATTAATAAAGGAACGAGTCCCATCAAGAGCAATGACATTAAGATTTTTTTACGAATGGTGAGTGAACGGAACATCACACTGCCCTCCATGGAACAAATTTAATTCAACATCCCTGCACAATTTTTGCGTGCTTCAACCACTGTAGACCAAATAAAGTAAACTGCCATTTTTACTAGTCCACCACTCCAACGCCTGCTTGAGCAATTTTCATACAAAAGAGCTTCGCCGTTTACCTAAAAGATCTAGGGTCAAAAGGAGTATTGATCAAACAATAAACATGGATTATAAATACATTTATAAAGAGTTTTTCTACAACAAAAATAAATACAGTGAGGATGTAAAATGAAACTCCTATCCACTATGGCAGCTGGGCTGTTAACAACGACTCTATGCTGGGCGGGTCCAGGCGATCAGGTTGATTTCCCTGAAGGCTATAAAACCAATTTCACCCCTTATTTATCCCTTAACCGCACTCAAAATCACGACCAATACATTCGTTTGTATATTAACGATAAAGGTCTGAGCGGTACGCAGGAAAATGGCCAATTACCTTATGGTTCTGTCATTGTGGCAGAGGTATATAAAGCTAAAAAAGACGCAGAAGGTAATGTGCTTACCTCTAAGCTGGGTCAACGCCTAAAAGATAAATTTGCACTAGTAGCGGTAATGGAGCGCCGTGAAGGTGCTGCAGCTGAATACCCTAAAGGCATGGGCAATGATGACTGGGATTTTGCTGCATTTAAACCTGATGGCAAACGCGCTAACAAAGATCTAACCGCTTGCGCCGCTTGTCATGCACCTTATAAAGACAGCCATCACCTGTTCTCCTATGAGCATATCCTGACAGAACAATCGATGAAGTAATCTGTCTGTAAAAGCAGTATTCTAAACCCTGCTTCAGCATGATGTTTGAAGCAGGGTTTTATTTTTTGTAACCATTCAGATCATTGGCAAAAAACATGGATGCGAAAAGCGCTCAGGAATACTGTCTATCCCGTCCGGAATCACAACTGGATTTTCCCTTTATGCCTGATGTACCAGTGTTTAAGGTAAAAGGAAAAATGTTTGCCTTGTTAGGCCAGTGTGGATCAACAGGCAAAGAGTTAGGGCCTGAATTTGCGAATTACCACTTCCTTAATCTGAAATGCGATCCTGAAGAAGCGATTATGCTCAGGGACGTTTTCCCTGAAGTACGAAGCGCTTACCACATGTCTAAGAAACACTGGATTAGTGTTGTTTTAAAAGATTCCATGCCTACAAAAGAGATCGAGCGCCTTATTGATCGCTCTTATGGCTTAGTTGTGAAAAGTTTAAAGAAAATAGAACGACAACAACTAGAGCGTTTATATTCTGAAGAAGAGCTCTACCGTTAACTTCTTCTATGCATCCTTCTCATGAGACTGAGAGTGTTCCGTTAGCCAAGCAGAGTATTTCTCAGGTGCTATCGGAGGAGAGAAATAGTAGCCCTGCGCCATATGGCAGCGATGCCTAATTAAGAAACCTAATTGATCTGATGTTTCCACACCTTCCGCAACCACTTCTATATTTAACGCTGAGGCCATCGAGAAAATCGCATTTACAATGGCTATATCACCTTGCTCAAATGGCAATGTTTGGATAAAAGATCGATCAATTTTCAACACATCAACAGGCAATTGTTTCAGATAACTCAAAGAAGAATAACCGGTACCAAAGTCATCCATCGCAATGGATACACCTAGAGTCTTGAGTTTCTTTAGAGTGCTCACTGAATGTTCAATATTCTCGATGACTGCGTATTCAGTAATCTCTAATTCAAGCTGGCCAGGATCGATGTCAAAGCGCGTCATTCGTTCTAACAGATAATCAAATAGGTTGGCGTCTTTAAGCTGTCGAGGAGAAAGGTTAATTGCAATTTTATGCCCTACGATACCCTCCTCTTTCCATTTAGCTAGCTGTTTACAGACTTGGAAAATGACCCAATAACCTAGATCACAAATCAGGTCGCTTTTTTCTGCTATCTCGATGAATTGATCAGGGTGGTAAACCACTTCGCCGTCATCCAACCAACGAATCAGCGCTTCAGCACTGTTGTATACATACTCGCCATCTTGGATTCGCACTTTAGGCTGGTAGAACAGCTGCAGTTCATTTTTGCTCAACGCTTGCTTTAATTCCTGCTCAATCCGCTGTTGAGCTTGTCGCTGTAGCTCCAAATCTGAGGAGAAAAACCGAACCTGTCCCCGGCCAGCCTCTTTCGCCTGATACATCGCCGTATCAGCTTGGATAATCAGATCTTTGCCGTTGTCAGAATCATTGGGGAATGTAGAAATACCGACGCTGGCACCCGGTTTCATCACATGACCATCGATCACAAAGTTTTCACCAGCCTGTGCGACAAGGTCCTCAGCAAGACCAATAAGATCGGTCGCATCATCAAAGTGAGTAACGATGACCGTAAACTCATCACCACCAATGCGATATAAAATATCCGAATCACGAAGACGCTTTTTAAACTTTTCGGCGGCGCTGATCAGCAGTTTATCACCAACCGCATGGCCGAACTGGTCATTAGCCCATTTAAAGTTATCTAGATCTAAATAGAGCAAACCAACTTTAGTTTTTTCTCTGCGCGCACGTTTGATCTCTTCGTCTAAACGCATCAAGAAAGAGTGACGATTAGGCATATCGGTAAGGGAGTCATAATAAGCTAAGGCATGCAGCTTTGCTTCCGCTTCTTTTTTATCAGCGATATCAGATAATACGCCTACATACGTAACCTCATCATCTTGCCGCTCTACCCTGTTGAGATTGAGCCATCCTGGGAACGTACTACCATCTTTTTTCCGACCAATCACTTCACCAGACCAACTCCCATCAGTCAGAAACGTTTCATCAATCATCGCTCTGAAATCCACGCCTTTCTCATCGAAAGGTTGAATATCAGGAAGCAAACCGAGAATTTCACTTTCTACGAAAAAAGTGATTTTGCTGTAAGCAGGATTAATATCAACTAAGCGACCGTGTTCATTAGTTACAAACACAGCCTCATCTAAAGCATCTAATGCTTGCTGCGCAACTTGGAGCGAGCGCATAGGAGAGACAAGAGCAAAACGCAGAATAATATAGAGAGAACCAACAAAGAGTAGACTCACCACTGCGACCTGAGTGATTTCCACAATCAGATTTTGGTAGAGGCTTTCAGTTAATGATTTATCACTATAACTAACCTCAACATTACCGATACTCACCTCACCACTTTTGATCGGGTAGCGGATTCGATTATCAAACCCCGACCACGCACCAGCGTGCTTTTTCTCCTCAAACTGACGGATTTCACCATCAATCTTAATTCGGCCCATATAAAGGTGGCCGAAATTACCGTAGACCTTAATGCCCTCCACAAAAGGAGATGACATTTCAGAATCTAGAATGGCAGAGGCAAGTTCTACCGAATAGGTGCGATCATAAGCTTTTTTATAAACATTCCATATGGTGGGTCTAACCGAGTTAGCGACTCGCTCAGCAACAGAGTGGCCTCGCTCTTGCAGATTGCTCTGCATCAATTCAGAAGCAACGCTAAATCGCACGATCACAAATACAGTCATTACTAAGAAAGTGATTAAACTCAGAATGACAAGGAGACGAACGGTCAGTCTACTAAACATTATTTATCGTATGGTCCAAACCACTGATAATAGTTGTTGTAAGCTTCCTTGAACTCTTGTTTTTTCTCAATGATTTTCTTGCTCAATGGATCACGAGAGGCGTAGTCATCCAAAATACTATCAGACACTATTCTCCAACGCTCAATATCCTCAGGGCTCCATGTATTGATATTAAAATCATTCGCTAAGAAAAGGTTAAAGGCTTCAAAATCTTCCGTTTTAGCCTTCAACGTGGTGGTTAAAGTATAGGATTTAATCGCAGTTTCGAGAATTGCCTGCAGATCAGGTGGTAACTCATCAAACGCTTCTTTGTTAATTAGAAAATCGGCCAATACAGAGGGCTGCCAGATAGCTGGGACAATGGCATGCTTACTAATATCATGTAACCCAAGATTCCAAGCACCACCTGCTGTAGTCCACTCCACAGCATCAAGATCTCCGTTCTCCAATGCTGGGCGGATCTCTTGAGGGACCGTTGGCAGTGTATAGGCACCCGCTGCTGCCGCTAACACCTCACCAGGTAACCCCGGTCCAATTCGAATCTTCTTCGCATGGAGATCATCTAAACCTGTAATCTCGGTTTTCGAAAGTAGGCCAAATTCCATCCCTGCCCACCACGCAGGGCGCCACATTAAACCATCAGGGCTTGAAAGTTCATTGGCTAGTCGTTGACCCTCTCCTGCATAAAAGAACATCATCGAGCCATCAAGATTCATAAAATCAAAAGGACCCGCATTCATCAGCGCCCAAGCTGGATGCTGCCCCGACCACCAGTTCGGCCAGCCATTGCCCATTTCAACACGGCGCTCTTTAACTGCATTGTAGATATCAGGACCACCGGTAATTACACCACCGGGATGAGGCTTAATAAGAAAACGTCCACCGCTCATCGCTTTAACATTATCAGCAAAACGCTTGAGCTCTTTAAAATCTATACTGGTTTCTGTCGCCTGCGACTGCAACTGCCACGTATAGATTTTTTCTTCTTTCTCAGTACAGCCAGAAATACCCAGTACTAGTAAGAAAGAAGAGAAGGAAACAAGAAAGAACTTTACGGCCTGATGAAACATAATCCACTCCAAATAGACTATAACTTCACAACTACAATTGGGTTCTAAATTAACTATAGAAACTAATACGCTTCTGTCTATTCACTATAGTTCTCAAAGAACAATTGGAATCTAGTTAGATGCATTGGTAACACAATATCCTTACTAATCATAGGATTATCGGTTATTGATCCGTAAAAAAACCTCAACTTTTCAACAAGTTAAATTCTTAACTATTAACCAAAACAGTATTACTCTAAATTGCGCAAACATTATCAGATCGAGCTCCTTTAGCATGGAGATAGGAGGAGACGCTATGAAACAAAGTACCGGAAACGACTACAGACGACGCTTATGTAAAGTGATCGACTATGTCTACGATAATCTGGATAAGGATTTAGATGTAAATAAGCTGGCCGATATTGCTGCTATGTCCCCCTACCATTTCCACCGGATCTATCGAAAAGTCGCTGATGAAACCATCAACGCTACGGTACGCCGCCTTCGCCTACAAAAAGCAGCCTCAGAACTAATTCGGACTGATCACTCGTTACTTACCATTGCAAAGTCGGTTTCCTACACCAGCTTAGAAGCGTTTAGTCGCGCTTTTCATAAACGGTACGAGGAAACACCTAGTAAGTATCGAGCTCGCTTTAAACAGCCATCAGCACCCATAGAAAGTTTTAAGGCTGATATCCCTCACATAGCTCAGGAGCAAAGGAATATGTTTGATGTCGAATTTATTGATTTAGAAAAGCAAGGCCTGATCGGGTATGAACATCAGGGCGACTACCTGGAGATAGGACAAGCATTTGAAAAACTATTTATGTTTGCCGGAACTCATAATCTTGTCACAGACAAAACCCGTTCGTTTGGTATTTACTACAACGACCCAGGTAGCGTGGACAAATCAGAACTCCGCTCACATGCCTGTCTGACCGTTGAAGCCCCGATAACTGATACGATTGAAGAGCAACCTGAATATCTAGAAATACCCGCTGGAAGATGTGCGACGGTTGTATTTAAAGGCCCATATTCAGAATTGGAGAAACCATACGATTGGTTTTTTGGAAAGTGGCTACCGCAAAGCGGCATGGAAGCATCTAACTTCCCTCCATTCGAGGAGTATTTAAATGACCCTAAAAATACACCACCTTCAGAACTACTTACCCGAATCTATTGCTTAATAAGTTAAATAAACGCATGTAGAGTAGGCTTATCCAGCACTTATAAGCCTACTCTACGCATATTCAAACAACTGTTCACATACCTACAAATTAACCTTTGATAACAAAGGGTTATTTACTCCCTAAAGTCCCTCTAAAAGCACCATAAAAACAATACCTTCGGTTACTTATAAGATACCTAATATAAGGTGAATATCGAACAATCACTAAAGAGCGGAAATTCGATATAACCTAATTACTAAAGGGTCTAAGTACGATGGTTGTCACTAAGATGTCTGTTACTCACAAGTTAACAGCAATCATCCTGTTGTTGCTCAGCGTTAGTATCGCTATGAAAGCGTACGACCTGTGGGAATACAGATCAGATTTATTGCAAGAACGAAAACTCCAATCCAATCATGCTGTCTCAATGGCATATAGCATTATTGATCATTACCAACAGCAACAAGCAGCAGGTGTTTTGAATCAAACCGCTGCTCAAAAACGCGCGCTCTCAGCCCTTCAAGCAATGCGCTATGACAGCGATAATTATGTATGGATTAATGACCTTGATGCTCGCATGATAATGCATCCCATCAAGCCTGAACTTGATGGCAAAGATATGAGTAGTTTCAAAGACGGCCAAGGTAAAGCCCTGTTCACGAACATCGCCAATACAGCTCGGCAAAACAATGAAGGCTATGAAGACTACCTTTGGCCGCGCCCTGGCAAAAGTATCGCAGTAGAAAAAATCTCCTACTTTAAGCTTTTTGAACCTTGGGGTTGGGTGATCGGTACAGGTGTCTATGTCGATGATTTAGATGCCAGTTTCTATTCAAGGTTAACAGAAGCTTTAGTATTCCTTGCTGTTGTTATCCCATTCGTCGTTTGGCTTTCTAGTATCATTTCCCGCTCTATTACTCAGCCACTAAGCCATATGACTGAGGTTATGGAGAATGTCGCAAAAGGCAAATTGATGGCTCGCATTGATATTAAAAACCAAGATGAATTGGGCGATGTCAGTAAAGCGATTAACCATACCCTTGATATCCAACAACAACTCATTCAAAAGTTAACTAACTCAAGCCATCACATTTTAAGTTCAGCAGAACAGATGGCTTCAACAACAGAACAAACTTCAGCTGGTGTAAAACAACAACACGGGGAAACTCAATTGTTAGCCACAGCTATGCAAGAGATGTCAGCCACAGCTCAAGATGTAGCTAACAATGCCCAGCAAACGGCAGAAATTACTGTGCAAGCAGAAAGCACTGCACGTTTGGGCGATGAAATTGTAAAAACAACAATTTCTGCCATTAACGATTTAGCCGCGCAAGTCCAGTCCCAAGCCGATGTAATTACAAAACTCGAGCAAGACACTCTGCAAGTAGAGAGCATTCTAAGCGTAATCCGAGATATATCCGATCAGACCAATCTACTTGCTTTGAATGCTGCAATTGAAGCGGCCCGAGCAGGTGAGCAAGGCCGAGGGTTTGCCGTTGTTGCTGATGAAGTTCGCGTACTTGCTAAGCGCACCTCGGAATCAACGGATCAGATTCAATCGCTAAATGACCGTTTAAAAACAGCATGCCAAGGTGCAGTTAGCATGATGAGCAGTAGTCACTCAGAAGCGCAAAACTGTATTGATCGTGCAGCCTCTGCAGGTGAGCACCTCAATGACATCGTCCTTAATGTGCAACAGATCATGGAGATGAACAGCGCTGTAGCCGAAGTGGTTCAGCAACAAAGCCAAGTAGCAGAGGAGATGAGTAATAATCTCAATAACATCTCTATGATTGCTGAGCAAACTCAAGGTGGCGCGACACTTACAGCAAATAACAGTGAACAACTGGCATCTTTGGCAAGAGAGCTTCGTCAACAAGTACAGCATTTCCAAGTGTAATTATCCCCTAGCGGTAATGGTCTGGGACCATTACCGCTCTTTTCAGCCAATTCCCTTCTCTCTAACCCTTCATATTCCCAAACGCAAAATTAGCCTCTATCAATAGCGCTCGAAGGCTGCTATAAAAAAGATAATGCTAATTGAGCCCGATCAAAAATAATAATAATGAGAGTCTGGTATGCGATGTTTTTGGTATTCATTACTATTACTTCTTCCTATTCAGCTCAGCGCTGAAACTATTCAAATGCTCAACTGGGATGCCTACCTAGATCCCCAAGTAGAACAAGAGTGGGAAAGCAGCACAGGTCATACCGTTGAAGTAATCAAGTTTGATAGCGATGAAAAACGTGATGCACTCCTCCTAGAAGCACACCAGCACAATATCGATATAGCGGTTGTTGATGAAATCGTCGCCGAGCGCTTCGGCGAAGCAGGCCGATTTGTAGAAATCAACGAACAAAATTTGCCTAGTATTAAACTGATGGGGACTTTTTGGCGAGAACGGTGTGGAAAATATGCAGTACCGTACTTCTGGGGAACATTCGGCATTATTTACCGTTCGGATAAGGTTAGCCCACCAAGCTCTTGGAAAGAGATAATTCAGCCTTCAGAGGAACTCAAAGGCCATATCGGTATGCTTAATGACTATACAGATTTGTTAGCACCGGTCCTGTTTATGAATGGTGATCCTCTTAATACTGACAATTTAGAAATTTTAAAAAAGTCCTTTAACAGCTTAAAAAAGCAAGTTGATTATGTTTTGACATACGACTATCCCATCACATTTATAGAATCTTCACCTAAAGCTGATCAACTATATATGGCTGTGGGATATGGCGGTGATCAATTAGCAATGAATGAAAAAGTTGGCCAAGAGGGGCTTTGGAAATACGTTGTCCCTGAAGAAGGTACAGTGTTGTGGGTCGACTGTTTGGCTATACCTTCTAACTCTAAAAATATCGAAGCTGCGCTAGATTTTATCGAGTACCTAAACCAACCTAAAGTAGCAGCAGCCAATGCCGAACGCCTCCACTTTGCCACCCCAAATAATGCAGCCATGGCAGAACTATCAGAAGAGTTTAGAGATAACCCTGAAGTTTTCCCTAGCCAAGCGATCCAAAACAAAAGTGAACTCTATAAAAAGCTAAGTAATGAGAACATCAAACAACGTCTACGAATCACGAATGCTATAGTTAATATTCATGAATCTAAACAAACGCGCTAGCTTTCTCATACTTCCGATTATTTTTGTCAGCTATGCGCTAGCCGCCTTGGTCGCGTACGAACAACAAAGTCAATCTATTCAAAAATTAGAACAGCACAAGCTCAACCTTCGCTTAAGCGCGCTGCACTCTGAATTCTCCACCTATGATCGTTTTCTAGATGCTTATATTGTTTCTCTACTTGAAGGGGAAACCCTAGAACACTTTATTCGAGACACCAGCAATATTTACCGGGATCGAATGCTAACGAATAACTTAGAATCAGCGATCGAGCGCTATTTCAATAATTTAACCGAATTCATTTCCCTAGCTGTTTTAGATGAAAATGATGACGTGTTGTTTTACATAGAAAACAGTACTGATCCCTTCTCCACTATTAGGGACGAGCAACTGCGTTTAGCTGAAACTATTCGAGTAGAAAAGAAACTAAATATTTGGGAACACCACTTTCAAACACAAGGCTCCATCATGCAACAGGGGATTGCGATCGATTCGCGGACACTTACCACCCCATTGCTCATCCAACTGGAAGACACATTTAAAGTCATCATTGCTGCAAAACCCACAGCCTTTGATGCCCTCTTGAAAGAAGTACAAGAAGAGTTCCAAGCAATCGTTGTATTTACCGATAAGTACAATCGCCCTGAAGCCAATAAGCTGTATGCAAATGTTCAGCTCAAGTCGAACTACTATTTGGGTATTACACCCTCACCTTCTTATTTGGGTAATCTACTAGCCAACCTAAAGCAGCGCTTACTATTTATTGTTGTATTAGGATCGCTAATTACTTTCACTCTGTTGCAACTTTTGATCCGTAAATTTATCACTGCGCCTATTTCTCAGCTGGATCAACAGCTTACGGAGGTCACGACGCATGAAAGACAAAATATTGATGCCCCGCAATCTCATGATGAAATTGGTCGACTTGGTCGAAAGTTCCACAACCTCTATGAGCAACTGCATCAGTCTTATCAAAAAAGCCACCAGCAATCTCGAACAGATGCACTGACTCAGCTACCCAACCGCGCAGCTTTTTACGAGACAGCATCTCATCAAATAGCAGAAGCAGAGAAAAACGAAAGTCTTATCAGCTTGATCTATCTAGACTTAGATAACTTTAAGTTCGTAAATGATAAGTACGGTCACGAGGTGGGGGATAAATTACTACAAGCCGTAGCCCTACGTTTAAATAACATTATCAACATAACCGCCAAAAAGTTCGACGCGGAGCTTCCTCAAGCATTCCGTCTGTCTGGCGATGAATTTATAGTTCTGTTGCCAAATGTATCAACCGAACAAGCGCTGAAACTGTGCGAAAAGATCCTGCACCTGTTCGCCGACGGTTATCACTTTGAACTGGGTCACTTCCCTGTCACAGCCAGCATCGGCTTAGCGACTTACCCGCAGGACGGGCATACGCTGTCCCAGCTAATTTCCAATGCTGATTTGGCCATGTATCAAGCCAAGAAATCCGGTAAAAATAAACAAGCGGTCTATTCAAAAGAGCTCGCGAAACGGGATCGTCAAAGAAAAGAGATTGAAACTAAATTAAAGAACCTAAACCCCGACAAAGAATTTACACTCAACTATATGCCGATCATCAATCAAGATGGTTCGATCAAAGGCTGTGAAGCCTTATTACGCTGGCACTCGAAAGAACTCGGTTTTGTCCCACCTGATCTATTTATTCCAATTGCTGAAAGCACTGGAATTTTTGAGAAAATAGATCTTTGGGTAGCCTGCAAAGCCCTCAATGATCTCCCCGAATTAGGTGAACTGTTCGGGGAACAATTTGAACTTTCTATTAATATCTCTTCCGCGGAGATAGGTTCAGAACGTTTTATAAAAACACTGAAAAAACTAAGTACCAATACTCAGATCCCGCTAAACAAAATCATTTTAGAGATCACAGAAACTTTCGCCTTAAGCCAAGAACAGAATGCCTTAGGCTGGCTGAGTGAGCTACAAAAATTAGGCTTCCAAATCGCCATCGATGATTTCGGTACGGGCTATACAAGCCTGATGCAGATGGTTGATTATCCAGTAGATATAATCAAATTTGACCGCGAACTGGTCAATCGAATCACTCTACCCGAGAAGCAAACACTAGCAAAAGCCTTGGTAGATCTTTGTCACTTTCAAGATATTACGGTCGTTGCAGAAGGGGTCGAAACAGAAGAACAACACAACCTACTTATAGAAGTAGGCTGTGATTTTCAGCAAGGCTATTACATCGCAAAACCTATGCCGATAGGCGACTTAGAACAGTGGTTTACAGACTACCAAAGCGGCTAAGTTAATTGGTTTTCTGATACGCCTCTGTTCCCCATAAAGGCACTGTAGACAAACTATGTTTGTAACTACCCGAAGTTTCCTTAGTAGAGTAAGACACATACATCAATGTTTGTGATTTAGGATCGTAAATACGGCGAATTTTCATCGACTTAAAGAAGATACTTTTCGATTGTTTAAAAACCACTTCTCCAGATTTAGATTTATCAATCTTCTCAAGCATCGCTTTATTGATTACCCCAGTACGACGGCAAGCAATTGAAGAATCACTTGGATCAGCAAAATCGAGGTCCGCTTCAATACTTGCTACATGACAGGTGACACCGGTCACTATAGGGTCAACCAAGACACTAATCTTTATATCCTTAGTAGTTAATACACCGAGCGAAACATCACCTACTTCCTGCTCATCACTGCAACCAGACAAACCTAACAGAGCTGCGACCAACAATAGTTTTTTCATTTTCATCCTTAAATAAATTTGCGCCCACTAAGTTTGCCTGATTTTTCTGAAAACAGCCTTAATCTTCCGTAGTAAATCGCGTCATCAGTTCATTTAAGCGATTAGCTTGTTCATGCATTGATTCTGCAGCCGCTGAAACCTCCTCAACTAATGCTGCATTTTGCTGGGTCGAATCATCAATAGAAACAATAGAACCACTCACAAGATCAATGCTATCCGCTTGGTTTTTACTCGTCGCGGATATCTGACCAACCAATTGCGACATCTGCTGAATACTCTCAGTAATTCCTTGAAGAGATTCAGAAGAGAGTTGAACCTGATCCGATCCCTCTTCAATACGGTCTTCCGTATCAGAGATCAGTTTCTTAATATCGTTAGCCGCTTGCGCAGAACGCTGTGATAGCTGACGAACTTCACTTGCGACTACAGCGAAACCTCGTCCTTGCTCACCCGCCCTAGCCGCTTCTACAGCAGCATTGAGGGCTAATAAATTGGTTTGGAAAGCAATACTATCGATTAAACCAGTAATTTCATTGATACGCTTACTGGAATCTTTTATCTCCGCCATCGCTTCGATAGCCCGAGACATGACCTCAGTACCTTGCTTAGAGAGCTTTTGAGCTTGATCGGTCACCTTGTTTGCCTGTTGCGCATCACCTGCAGTGGTACGCCCTGCAACGCTGATCTTCTCCATGCTTGCACTGCTTTCTTCAAGTGCAGCCGCCTGTTGCTGAGTTCTTTCCGAAAGATCGTGGTTCCCCAAAGAGATCTCTTTAGTTGCTCCTGAGACATCACGAACGGAATTTCTTACCTCTTTAACTAGCGCTCCCATACTTTGCTGACCGAAGTTAATAGACGCCTGTAATTCCTCAAAACGCCCAGAGTAATTACCTTCAACTCTCGCAACTAAATTGCCTTCGGCTTGAAGTGTTGAAACCCTTACAACCTCAGCTGTCGCAGTACTAATCGTTTCTAAAGAATCATTCAGATTTTCTTTAAGTGTATTCAACTGTCCTGGTAAAAGATCGTTAATACGACCATCAAAGTCACCCTGAGCCATAGCAGCCATGATGCTATTCACACTCGCAATTGCACTACCTATATTTGCCATCGCATCCTGAGTTGTAGTCAACATCACCTGATACTGACCTGGCAGTTCGGTATCAATCTGGCTATCAAACTCACCTGCAGATAGTTGCTCCATCAACTTACCAATCGCCTGCATACTTGCTTCAGTTTGATCAGAACTCTGGTTAATCGCTGTTTTAAGCTCAGCAAGATCACCTTTCAAATTACGCTTAACCCGGGTCGAAAAGTTACCCTGAGCCATCTGACTCATAACTTGCTTAGTATCTTTTAACGCTTGTTGAGTCATCTCCAATAGATTATTTACAGCAAGGCTTGCCTGACCAATTTCATCTTGTGAATTCACAGGAAGACGTGCTGAAAAGTCGCCTTTTTCTTCAACATCCGAAATGGTTTTCGATAAGAATTGGATTGGTCTCGTGATACCTTCAGAGATTTTCCAAGCAAGGAAGATAATTATGGAAGCACCCAAAACACCGATAATCGCAATCACAAGCTTAAGGGTTGATACTGCTGCAAAGGCTTCGGCTTCATCAATCTCAACCAATAGAGCCCAATTAACCCCATCAAGATTCAAACGCGTAAATGACGACAATACAGGATTACCATTGTAATCTACGATCAATCGACTTCCGGTTTGGCCACTTAATGCAGCCTTCACTGCTTCAGTCTTAACGCTACCTTTTTTAGGGTTTGCAAATGAAGCTTCAACAGAATGATTTACTGGATCAAGATAAGAATCAGATCGCATAAGGTAGTCTGATCCCACCAGATAGGACTCTCCGCTCTCACCCATACCTTCACGAATGCCCATGATCTTATTGATCGGATCAAGAGGAATTTGCAAAGCAACAACTTGTAGTAACTCACCAGCATCATTAAATACTGGCGCCCCGATAAAGCCCGCAGGAGCACCATTACTCGGCGCGTAAGGTTCAAAATCGGCAATGGCGTAAGACCTTGTCTCAACCACTTTACGGAACAGATCTCCTAAGTTGGAATCCTTATACTCTCCATCTATTAAATTAGTTTGATAGTCAGCTTCCAAAGCCACTGTATAGGAGATAAAACCATCCGGCTCAATCAAGAACAGATCATAGTAACCATAGCTATCTAAATACTTTGAAAACAGGTTTTTCCCTTCGACATTGACCTCCAATAGGACATCGGACAATGTGTCAGTCTTGATAAACGTAGCCACAACATTGGACAACCCCAAGACATCGCGCTTACTTACTTCAAAGAAATTCTCAATCTGTTTAGTTTTAATACCGCGAACAGCATCTAACTGCTGATAACTCTGCTCGGATAAAGAGTTACTGGCTTTGTAGATAGCGATCAAAGCCAATACGGCAAATGGGATCAAACCAATCAACAAAAAGTTTATTCTCAGCTTTTTACTAATACTCATACCGCTGAATAATGTTGTCTTGCTCATTTCAAAGCTTGCCTTTTAGGTCATTAACTACAAGAAATTACACACAATAACCTCAGTATACTGCACCAATTTGGCGCAATTATTAACGGACAAAATAAAAGGGTATAAAACCTAGTAGAGCACAAGCTCTATTTACTCTTCTCACGCTAAGCTTGGCTATACTGGAAATAGTATTTTAGTTACGGATTCTTAGATTTTCAGATTTAGCTCAGAGAAAACTATGAAGTATTTTCTATACCTGTTAATCCTGTTATTCACATTTTCTCCGTTCGCTAACGCAAGCGAAAAAACAATTATCATGGGCTACAAAGCAATTGCTAAACCGCCCCTCATTGGCGGCCATGGCGATGATTCTGGGCTCTATTTAGATCTTTTTAAGAAAGCGGCTGAGCGTATTGGCTATGAACTCCTTGTGGTCAGAATCCCCAAGAAACGGCTTCATTTTGAGCTTGCTAGAGGTACAGTCGATTTCTACCCTGGTTCTTCTTTTTCGCAAAAGAGAACAGGCTATATTTTCTACCTGCCAAACGGCCTGCAAACCAAGGAAGTGCTCATATCTTTAGATTATTGGCCTGAAATCAATTCCATGGATGAAGTTGAGGGGCGGCTTATAGTTGAACTGTCCAGTAGTAAACTTGAGTGGGATCAAATCTATCCCAAATTAACCATCTCGCAGATGGGCAAACTTTCCATGGAGAAGGTAATAGAAGCACTTAAAACAGGTAGAGGTGACTTTTACGTTGCGGATATAGAGATAGTAGATCACTATCAGAAGCTCAACGATTTAGAGAGCTACGAAGAAATAGGTATAAAAATTCATCACAATGCGATCAACCAAGCTTTTATACCAATGAACATGGGCTTCTCTCGTAAATCCAAACTATTCTCGGAATACCCAAACCCAAGCTTTTCCCCTGACGACGATATAAGCATTGAGAACTTTTACACCATAGTAGACCAAGACTCAGTTGCTTATCAGTTTTACCAAGCTTTAGATCAGCTTAAACAAGAGGGGTATACGCAAAAACTTTATGATCAGTATTTCAAGCAAGCTCCAAACACGGATTGATTAGACCGTACCAAACAGACTACTTTCTAATTAGCTCCAACGCCCAGAAGTGGATTCCCTACTTTAACTTTGGCGTAACGTCGCTTTTTTATGGACGTATGGTGTAAATAACTTCTAGCAACAGCGCTACTCTATGTAGCTCGTGTCCCACTTAGGTATACAGCAACAAGGATAAGCGCAGATGAAAATCCCATTTAATTACCCTATTAATCAGCCTGAAACTTATAAAGTAGACTCAAGCAAAGCTGAGTTAAACCAAATTCATTCAGTATTTGATCCGAAAGAACTACAAATTTTAAGCGCGGAAGAGGAGCAAAAGATACGTTATGAACAAGCAACAATCCGACAATCAACCGTCATAGAATATAATGGAAAGTTCATCGCTTCTTTTGCCGAAAACGGTTGGCGGTATTTTGCTAAGAGTAGTGACTTCAATGAAAACTACTCAAATTCATCTGATACCCAAATTATCGCGGAATTAACAAAAAAGTATGGAAAATCGCTTTCCATTACCAATTACCCTCTAGGTGCAGGCCCTACAAGAGCAGAACTTTTCGAGAGGGTTCATGGCCATCAGCTACGGTTTATTGATGACCATGTATAATTTTTAGTTTACAAATTAAGAAAGGTTTACATGCAACAGCAACTGCTCAAAAAAACTCGCAATTAAAGCTTTTTAAGAATTTCGATGCTTTTATCAGTAATTTCATCGCAATTTCCTGTCATATAAGCCATAGTTATAGCCCCTTCTTGCATAATACAAATTGCATCCAAAAGATCAGGGTTATCCTTCCCTAAATACTTCTGGATTAAAATTCTAACCTCTTGTTTGTGGTAGCCACAGTATTGAGAAATTTCACATTCAACATCACTAAACTCGGCTGAAGTATTAATAAAAAAGCAGCCTCGAAAATCTCCTAGCTCTGCTTCCAAGCCCTTAAACCAACCATTTAACGCATTAAACACAGCTTCAATTACATCTGTTTCAGATTGAGTACCAACCAGCTTTTTCTCTAACCAGGCCATAAAGTTGTCATGCCTCTGCTCCAAGGCTGCCAACACCAATGCATCTTTACTTTCGAAATGATTATAAAGGGTACGTTTAGCAACCCCTGACGACTTTAGAATTTCATTTATACCGATGGAATTAATGCCATTTTTGTAAAAAAGCTTTAACGCAGTATCAATCAGTAACTGCCTCTTTTGACTCATTGTTATCTCCTATCAAAGCCATTCCATCTTGGCAAAAGTAGTACGGTTTGTCTACTTCTAACAAAAAAGCACAAACTGAGTTTATGCGTCTAGCTCAAATGGTCATTCTGCTTTTTGAAAATTAATTTATAAAAAACGATTGACACAGGTAGACCGACCTGTCTATTTTATTAAGTAGACAGACCGTTCTACCAATTTAGGGAGGGATTTATGAATCAGGTTGTTTCAACTCTATTCTGCGGATTTAACTTATCTTCAGTCAGCACATTATCTAAATTTGTTAAATCTCGGCTAAACAAGGCAATGACCTTCAGCTTGATATGTGGTGCCTTAATCTCTCCTATTGCAAAAGCAGAATTTCGTAAATCAATACCCCAACCAAGTTTTGGAGCATCAACTCCATTTACAGGACTGCTAGCCGCTTACTGTTTGCCTATTAGTCCTAACCTTTTCTCAAAACCCAACATTCAGTTAGAACCAAAATTCGTTGAGGTTCATTTAATGCTGATAGAGGAAAACCAAATGAAATTTACAAAAACACTGAAAATGGCTGCTACAGCGGGCGCACTGTTAATGAGCAGTATGAGCTTTGCTCAAGCAATCAATATTGGAACCAACGATTTAGCGATCAAAGGTTACGACCCTGTTGCGTATTTCACACAAAACCAAGCTATTGAAGGCTCAGCTAAATTCACCGCAACGCATGAAGGGGCGATCTATCGTTTCAGTAATGCATCAAACCGCGATCTATTTAAAGCCAATGCCGATAAATACGCTCCACAATTTGGTGGTTACTGTGCAATGGGTGTAGCACTTAACAAGAAGCTAGACGTGGACCCAAGTGCTTTCTATATCAAGGACCACAAGCTTTACCTCAATTTAAATAAAGATGTACAGAAAAAATGGCTGACTGATATCCCAGGTCACCTCAAAACTGCAGATCGCATTTGGCGCGGCATTGAAGACCTAACTATCGCTCAAGCAAACGCAGAAGATTAATTAACACAGCCCCCCGTATTTACATGAGTTCAAAGGAACTGGAGAAAACCCAAATGAACAATAAACAACATGTAGCAACAACCGCTCTAGCAGTCGCTCTTTCAACCATTGCGACCCTTCCCTCTGCTCACGCTGCAGGTAAAGAAAAGTGCTATGGCGTTGCACTTGCGGGCCAAAATGATTGCGGCAATTTAGCCGGCACACATTCATGTGCAGGCCAGTCCAAAACCGATAACGACCCAGGTGAATGGAAACTTGTCGCAAAAGGTACATGCAAAGAGATGGGAGGCCTACTGAAAGCTGAAGCTAAAAAACGTTACGCCGAACAGCAAAAATCATAATGATATACACTCATTAGGAGAACAAAGATGTCCTGCCTCTACACGGATAAATTTACCGAAGAAACCTGTAAAGCTATGGTCGGAGTGGGTTTACGCCACCAGCATTATAAGGAGGCATTACTGGGAACATCGTCCATTGATTTTGTAGAACTGCATGCCGAAAACTTCTTTGCCGAAGGCGGCATTATCCCTGAACTGTTAAACGATATTGCCCAACAATATCCAATTAGTTTGCACTCTACATCGATGGGTCTAGGTTCAGCAATTGGGATAAACAGAGAGTATCTGCTGCGCTTAAAGCGCCTGTCACAGCAGATTCACCCCATTTTAATCTCTGATCACGCTTGCTTTACTTGGAGCCACTTAAATGGGAAATCAGTGCACGCAGGAGATCTTTTACCGCTTGAGTTTACGCAAGCAAGCCTAAAAGTTATGGCGGATAATATTGATCAAGTACAACAACTACTCGGTCGGCAAATCCTAGTAGAAAACTTGTCCGCATATATTACTTTTCCACATTCACAAATGAGCGAAACGGAATTTCTCTCACAATTAGTACACTTGACCGATTGTGGGCTGTTATTGGATCTGAATAACTTACTTGTTAATGCCCATAATTTCAGTGAACAACCCGCTTTAACTAATGCTGAAGTCTGGATAGATCAAATTCCTATAAACGCCGTTAGTGAAATTCACCTCGCAGGTTATGCGCCTGTTAAGCAGGGTGAATTGATTTTTGATGATCATAGCCAGCCCGTATCAGACGAATGTTGGGCGTTGTACCACAGCACATTACAATTAACAGGTCCCGTTACGACCCTTATTGAATGGGATAACGATCTACCCTCCTGGCATGCTCTATTAGCACAAGCAGAATACGCAAAATCAGTCATGAACAACTTCACTCTTCCAACAGAGGAGTTTGCCCATGCCATCTGAACGCACCGCTTTAGATAACCGCCAAGCAGCACTTATCAATATGATATTCAGTGGCATTCAGTCTTCCACCGAACATCAATTCCACCCTGCGGAACAAGGAATACAAATCTATAGAGACAACCTGTTAATAACCGCAACCAGAGCCCTGTGTCTGAACTATCCGGTAATTGAAAAAATGCTTGGACCTAAGACCATGGGGCTTTTAACTCAGCAGCTTCTAGAGATAGAACTACCTAACAGCGGTGACTGGGCGGACTTTGGTAAAAGCTTACCAGCTCTAATAAATAAAGCTCCTTTGCAACAAGAACATCCTTATTTGGAAACAACCGCAAAGCTTGAATGGAATTTAAAGCAAGCAGCAAGAAGCACAGAGACGAATCTTGATATTGCTTCACTTTCTCACCTCTCCGACACCGATTTAGGCAAGGTTTATATCCAACTAGGAGAAAATATAAACCTGCTTACAAGTGCCATTAGGGTTGATGAGCTTTGGCGAATCCATCAGCCAGGCAGAAATAAAGACTTACTTAACAGTGAAAGCCTATTAACTGTTCTCACACCTCAAGATGAACCGTACTGGTTCGTGATCTATCAAAAAGACCATCTTCCCTGCATCAAATCAATCTCAGAAACAGAATATCGATGGTTCTCAGCCATACAATCTGGCCACAACCTTTCTGAACTTCTAGGGCAATTCCATCAGTTTGACTTTAGCCAATGGTTATCTGAAGCCATAGAACAACAATGGCTAAAAAAACTCAGCAAGCGATAAGATAAGGAGCTCATAATGATTCGCTGGATTAGAAGCACATACCACAATTATTTAGACCACGAAAAAGTACTCAATAAAGCTCATATAGTGGCATCTATAGTGTCTCGGTTTTACATAGCCCAAGTATTTTTCAATGCGGGTTTAACCAAAATACAGGATTGGGACACTACGCTATTTCTTTTTGAGGAGGAGTATCAAGTACCTTTCCTGTCATTTGAACTAGCTGCTGTTCTTGGAACCATGAGCGAGCTAACTCTTCCCATCTTATTATTTACAGGATTATTAACTCGCGTAGCAGCCATAGGACTATTTATCGTAAACCTTGTCGCTGTCATTAGCCTTATCGAAATAGCACCAGCCGCACTTTATTTGCACTACATTTGGGGCCTTCTCCTAACTCACATCATCATTTACGGTTCCGGCCCTATTGCACTCGATAATGTGGTCCGAAGAATAAATCCGAAAATGCACATGAATAAAGAAATACTCACCTAGAACGAGCTAGGCTCAGAGGAAGTCAAATTTTAGGCTTCCTCTTATATCCCTACCCAGAACTAATCCATTAGACAGGTAAAAATTATGCCTATAGACAGTAGGAGTAACTTTAAAAGTGTAGCTCCTTTCGACAACAGTAAGCTGGCTATAATGACTCCAAATCAACAACAAAGGCTACGGGATTTACAAATAAATGTTGGACAAAAATTAGTAATTAAAAATGGTCTGGAGATCATCGCTTCTTTCAGTACAAATGGCTGGCGCCACTTTAGAAACGCTGATGATGTAAATAACTGCTGTTCGTTAATAACCGACAAAGAGTTAGTCGAAAAGCTAAAAGAAAAATACGGTAATTCACTCTCTATTTTTGAATACCCAAGGAATGAAAGACCGACGCTCGCCGAGGTTTACAAATAGTTCGTAATCTCTATTTGTTAGGGCTACCTATGTATCCACTCGAACCTGATTTCGGCCTTCTGACTTCGCAATATATAAGGCCTTATCAGCTCGGCATAAAAACGCTTGGCTATCCTCTCCCGAAATATATTCTGCAACACCAAAACTTGCTGTAATCACTAAATTCGCTTCACCTTCATATGCTCCTATATCCAGTCTGATCTTTTCTGCTAGAACTGTAGCTCCTTGTTGATCCGAATGAGGGCAGATAATAAGAAATTCCTCCCCTCCCCAACGGCCGACAATATCACTCGCACGTACTCCCTTTTTTATCAAATGAGCGGTAGCAACAATCACATCATCTCCAGTTTTATGTCCATATGTGTCATTTATCATTTTGAAATGGTCCAAATCACACATAATCACAGATAATGGCTTTTGATAGCGCTTCACTCGTTCTATCTCCAAAAGCATTGCATCATCAAGCTTCCTTCGATTATACAAACCCGTAAGTTGATCAGTAACTGCCAACTTACTAATCTCATTGGCTGCCTGCAGTATCCGATGTCGCATTTTCCCGAATTCGATAAACAACTCCCCAATCTCATCATTCCTAACAGAAAAAGGAGAAACATCATCTACCGCGTTTTCCAAATTCGAAAAGATTTTAAGCTTATCCTCCAGCTTTAAAATAGGGTTCAAAACGAGCCACCACAAAACAGCCATCGTACTCAAGGTAACGAAAGCAGAAATAATTAACACTAGCCCCGCGATACGTACCACATACATCTGTAACTCAGTATCAATGAAACTTACATCTAAATGCATTGTGACCTGACGATCACCCGCCTCCGGAACACTTAAAACCCATTTAAGATCCAATCTTTCATCTTCTTTATGATAAAAACTATCGAGCCCAGCTTTAGAAGCAATATCATTCAATTCTCCCTCTACCTTGCCTAAGCGAGATACAAACTGATCATTTTCCTCAAGCGAAAAGCCAAGAATATTATCCATGGAGAGAGAAGTATTTAGCTGTTCAATGGACTGTAGTTCAAAGGGGATAGAGCGTTGTGAGAAAATATTTTTGACAACAAGATCTGCTAGTTTTTCTTGTTTATAAACCAGCTCATTTTCACGTTTAAGGTAGGATGGGATAAGGATAAGAATCTCGATAACTATCAGAGATAAAAAAACAAAGAAGGCTATCTTTCTGGCAAGTTTAGATTGCAAAGCAGCAAGCAGAGACGTTACAAAACTATTCCTTTCCATCAACAAGCGCCCTTTACAGATACTCAACAATGGGTTTTATGAATATGTTCTATTCAGACGGTCAGTATAGTCTATTAAGTTAGAGCGTTCTGTCATTCTAAGCCTCATGGAACAGGAGAAAACCTAATCCATTTAATTGATCACCTCGTCAATTAACGCTGCGTCTACGAGATAGCTTATTTAACAAGGGATAGTAGTTAGGATCAGAAGAGATACTGTTATGCCCTGCAGTTTCAAACTTGTAGAGCGATGCCACACCATCAGTAAAGCTACCAAATAATTTCATCGAACTCGCTTCGGAGATCACAGTATCTCTACCTGCAAGGAGAATAGCTGTATTCGCTTTTACTCTAGGAGCATATTGCCAAGATAAGTATTTATCTTTTAATAACAGCGACACTGGAATGCCCCAGTAACGTTCAGCCGCCACATCCTCAATACTGCTATAGGGCGTTATCAAAATAAGTTGCTGTGTCGGCTTTTCAGCTGCTAATCGTGTCGCAATACCAGTCCCTAAACTTCGCCCCATCAGCACAATTTCAGCGTTACCTTTAGCCACTTGTTGATACAAAGCCAGTGCATCTTGATAGATGGTTTCTTCACGTGGAGTTCCATCGCTACCATAGCCACGATAGTGCATTAGGTATAACGAATGTTCGGGAAAAGTTTGCTTAAACTTGGCTAAGCGTTGCGAGACATCTTCAGCATTTCCACCGAAATAGATAAGGGCTTTACCAGTGTTTCTTGCTTGAATGGTAACTACCGTATTGCCCACTTCCGTAGGGATTAGTAGTGTATGCTCTTCACTATTTACTTTACGTTCTTGTGGAAAATACAGGAGGTTATCTTGATTAAAGTAGAGAAAGGCGCAAAGCAATATGTAGCCAAAACCAGCTAAAAATATAAATTTTAAGACTGCTTTTTTCATAGTCAAAAATTCGCGATGCGCCCTTAAAACTTAAGTAGTTTTATTCTACCAGCAAAACTTCAATACGACGGTTTTTAGCACGGCCCTCAACAGTGCTGTTATCAGCAACAGGCTGTTGATCCGCAAACGCTCGAGCCTGTAGACGCTCTTGAGCAACTCCGAGCTCTACAAGCTTATGCAATACACTCAACGCTCTTGCAGAAGAAAGCTCCCAATTTGTTGGGTACTTAGCCGTTAGCGCCCCTTTCACCTGAACATTATCAGTATGCCCGGCAACAACAATTTTATTTTGATCTTGTTTAATCGCGGCTGCCAATTTTTCGATCAATCCGACACCTTTTGCGGAAAGTTCGCTGCTGCCAGATGCGAAAAGCACTTGAGAGCCCAAAGTTAGCTTAACACCAGCAGTTGTTTGAGCGACCTCGACACCTTCCAATTCCTGTTTCAGGTTAGTGAAAGACTTTTGGCTTTTGTGGCGATATTGCAGATCAAATACAAGATCATTTACAGAGTCAGCGTAGAAGGCGAGGCTGTTATTACGTTGTACCCACTGCCCCTCACGGTTGGCTTTGTGGCTCACAACCTCCAAGTTTTGCGGCATCACAAACACCATAGCGACCTTATCAAAACCACCGGTATTCCATTTACCGAAGCGGCCTTTCTTATTCTTGGTTTTGCCATCCCAATTGCTGATTTGGAAAGTTCCGTTAGCATCCAGCGTTAACTGTTTTTCATCCCGGAAATTACCCATTTTCATGAGTGCATAATCACCACCGCTGAAGGTGATAATGTTATGAGAAGGTTTCTTATTAGTATTCCAACGGTACTCTTTAGGGAAAATATACATGAAATCAGCTAATGCCTTTTCTTCTGTACCATCATCTCCCTCTTGTTTCTTTAACCATAGATTGTAACTACTATAACGCGTTCGCGTGGTGGTATAGCTAACATAATCTTCGCCGTTTTCTTGAATAAAATAGATTACTTCTGAAACACCTGCAGCTTGCGCCTGCATAGCCATCAATACACTCGACATTAAAAGCAATAGTCGGGAAAACACTTTACGCATATAAAATCCTTTACGGTGTAATCATCAATGAAGCTGAGATAATACCTGATCCCACCTTATACACGAGTAAATTGTTCAACCTGTTTACCCATTAACTAAATCGGCACTGACCACTGTATATCCCTCTTAAATCTCAGTTTGGTGAATAAATTACTGTTATTGATTTACCACTTCGAGCAACTCAAACGTGGAGTAGGATTACTTAATGAGCCTATTACTCTAGAAACGAAAAAAGGGAGATCAGAGCGATCTCCCGAAACACGCTAAGAAGAACCTTAGCCTGAGGTGGGGATGAATAAAAATACCCGCCAGTTAACCCGCTCTACTTGAGGGAGATAGAGCGAGTTTCAGTTTTAACCGATCATACTGATGCAAAGCGATGTGACATCATCAACACGACCGACTGGCAGCAAAACTCTGGCGGATAAAACTTCTAACGATTAAAGGGTCGAGCTTGGACCAAACACTTCGTAATGAAGCTGCTCTTCAGGAACATTTAGGCCAGTTAACTGTTGGTGGATGGCATGCATAAACGGCAGCGGTCCACAGAAGAAGAAATCAGCATCTAATGAGCAATACTGCTTAATCTTGTCAGCGGTAATATAACCATGGTGGTCATAATCTTTACCCTTCTCTGCCCCGTAAATATCTTCATAAAAAGTTGCAGTAGATAGATTAGATAGATCATTCTTCAGCATATTAATGTGCCCACCAAATGCATGCGCATCTTTAGAGCGGGTACCGTGCAACCAGCTAATTTTTCGAGAATCTCGTTTTAAAATAAGCTCATTAAGCATGCCCAATACAGGCGTGATACCAACACCACCGCTAATCAGTACAACAGGCCTGTCATTGTCTTTTACAAAGAATTCACCTCCAGGCATATGAACAGGAACGATATCACCCTCTTCGACCTTGCTATGTAGATGATTAGAAACCAAACCATCCGGCGTATTTTCATCACTACTGGTTTCTGCTTTTACCGAAATGCGATAGACATCTTCACTATGAGCATCAGACAAGCTGTACTGACGGATCTCGGTAAACTCTAGATCGGGGTCCTTGATTTTCACGCTGATAAACTGACCCGCTTTATATTTAGGTAACGGTTTTTCATCTAGAGGCGCTAAATAGAAAGAGGTAATTTCGCTACTTTCTTTTACCTTCTTCACTACACTGAAGTCTTTAAACCCTAACCAGCCTTGACCCTCTTGCGAGTTGTCATACAGATTAGCTTCCGCCCCGATTAAGATACTGGCTAATAACTCATATGCCTCAGCCCAAGCGTCAATCACTTCATTAGTGGCGATATCCTCACCTAACACTTCTCGAATCGCCTTTAGTAGATTTCGACCTACGATCGGATAGTGTTCTGGCTGCACATCCAAACTAAAGTGCTTAGCCGCAATACGGTGAACTTCTGGTCCAATGGCTTCCAATTTATCTATATGCGCAGCATAAGAGAGAATCGATGATGCTAGCGTTGATTGCTGGCGACCGTTGGCTTGGCTCACCATGTTAAAGACATTTTTAAGCTCCGGATTCTCTTCAAATAAAAGACCATAAAAGTGCTTGGTCAGATCAGTACCTACTTCTTGAATAAGCGGAACAGTTGATTTCACGATGGCTATTGATGTTGGGTTCACAACTAATACCTCTTTGCCGTCTCTTTAAATGTATTTTTAATACATCTTATAGACGGATCATTAAGATGTAAATACAATACATGTTATAAATTTCAAGACGACTTCAGGATTTATAGCTAAAAATCTTTTAAATCATAAAGTTAAATTGATTATTTTTTTAACTTCAATAGCTCAAATACCCTAAACACCTAAAGGCAAAGACTAAAAAAGGACAAATTGATCTACGGATGGAGCAGAAATCTCTTGCTTGCAAGAACATCATATTAAAGAAGAGGATAGATTCTTGAATAACGATAACTGGGTTAAACCCACCCTTATAAGATCATCCATCATTGCCATTGTTGTAGGCACACTACTCAACCTAATTAATCAGGGCGATCATTTTTTTGCTGGATATTATGTTAATTGGCTCAAAGTGGGCCTGACCTACTGCGTCCCCTTCTCGGTATCGCTATTTAGCAGCTGGTTAATCATCCGTAGCCGGCCAGAACCAAAACCTTGTCCTGAGGTAATAAACCATCAACGCTTAGTTGGGAATGAACTGAACTCATTAACCGACTTTGCCCAAAAAGTACTAAGCAACGCGACCAAGGTAAATAAAGCCTCTACTGAGCGACTCGCATTTTTACAATCACTCTCCACCAGCATTAATTCCTCTATAAAAGAATTAAACGGTATCGGCCAAACGCTAGAAGGGAGTGAAAGTGATCTTGGGGGGATTCAATCTAATTTCGGAAAACTCATGGACCAAACCTCTCTACTCGGTAACGAAATCCATCAATTTTCCGATGCCTCGCAATCGCTTAAACATGAGATCGCGCAATTTTTAGCGTCCTTTGAAGGTATCTCCTCGCTAGCGTCTGCAATTACAACCACATCAGAGCAAACTAACCTACTTGCCCTGAATGCCGCTATTGAAGCAGCTCGTGCAGGAGAAGCAGGTAAAGGCTTTGCCGTAGTAGCTGATGAAGTAAAAGCACTGGCACAGCATTCGCGCGAAAATGCACAGGATATCGATCAGAATCTAGAAAACCTGAAACAACATGAGATCCGTCTTAAAACTCAACTAGAACTGATCGAGCGCACAGTAAACAACTCACTAAAAACCGTGAGTACAGGTACCGAGAATGGCATGTCTTCTCTAACCGATGAAACGCTATCTAAAATCGATACGTTATTCAGCCATATTCAAGCAATCAATGAGCGCACCTCAGAAGAGCTAGAAAACTTCCAGGAGATCTATCAACAATTTGAGGCAGTGATAGGCGATGCACAAAAAGCAATTGATGGCTCAGCAGCCAACATTACGTTTGGGGCATCGATGGTGGATCTGAGTTCTACGATGTCATCTAAGCTCAAGATCGCTTAGACTGGAAGATAACTTAATCTGACAGCGCACATAGGAGTGAGCGACTGTCAGATTAAATTGAGGAGCAAATCAGCCTTAGTCGAAGATGCTAAGGAACAACTCCCACTTACTTGGCTTCGCCTTCTTGTGATATTCCTTACGTAGTTCATCCACCGCTTCAAGCTGCTTCTGAACCTGCTTTAGGTTATCAGCCGTCGCAACTGGAATCCCATTTACCAGTTGTTCTACTTTTTTCAAACCTTCAAGAGATATCACTTTACGCTCAGGCGAAAAATCATAAGCCTGCGCGTTTTTTAGATGATCTTTGAAGATATCCATTCGTTGGTTAAAACCCTCTGCCGAGCTACTCACCATCGCTTCTTTATACTGCAGACGCATCTCTTTCATGGTCTGTTTTAAAGTTAGCGGGTTACCTGCACTTACATACCCACTTGTTGTGAACATCACAGCAACTAACAAAGAACTAAATAACGTTTTAAAAGCAGAGAACTTCATAAAAAAATCAACCTACATAACATCAAGATATTTACCGAGCAGGTAATATATCAGATCTGACGATTAGGCTGAATCAAAGCGTAGTCATGTAAAACGCGCTTCAAGATAGTGGGGCTTGAATTGGATAAGTAAAATCCTGCGTCCATGCAGCTATTATCTGGTTTAGTACAAGGTATTTTTAACCCTATCTTCGATGATCTCCTCTACCTTTTTTACCTCTTCGGCTGTTTTAGACGGGTCAATCTGTGCCATTAAAATCTTACCCAAGCTTGGCATGATATTCCGATCAACTCTCGATTCAGCTTCCCATAACTTAGAACGCGTGATCGCTTTAGCACAGTGAAAGTAGATCTCTTTGATAGAGATAACGATGGCGGATTTCGGCAACTTACCTTGATGCTCACAACGCTCCAATACAGAAGAATTCGTAACAATTTTGGCAGTGCCATTAACTCGAAGACATTCACTGAACCCCGGCACTAACACCAAAAGTCCAACATGTGGGTTCTCAATAATATTACTTAAGCTATCTAATCGATTGTTGCCGGGGCGATCTGGGAGAACAATCGTACTGTCATCCCAAATTTGAATAAAACCAGCATAATCTCCCCTTGGCGAGCAATCCATATTGCCTTGATTATCCGATGTAGCGAGCAACATAAAAGGCGATAACTCTATGAATTTCTGACTAAATTTATCGAGCTAAGTCTTTTGCTTTTTAATCACTAGCTCCATCGGCAGACCATATAACTCTCTAAGTTTTTCTACCGAATCGATCTGTTCAAATTCCATAACCCCCTCCCCTTAATATCTGATCCAGACTAGATAAACCGCTTATCTTCATCTTGATAGTTGACTAGAATACTATGGAATCATAACATGTAAAAAAAATACATTTAATGTTATAAAAAGGTATTCCTATGTCATCTCTACTACAAAGCCTATTTAAGAAAGATAAAAACGTTGCTGAAACTGCAACAACAAAAGAAGCATCCGCTGTAGAAGTAACTGCAAAAGCTGATGGAAACAATAAAGAATCTAATGAGAAGAAAGGTAAACACGGTCAGCCAGGTGTGTGCTGCGGCTCATGCTCATAAAACTGTACTAACAATGCGGTAACCTCGGTTCCCTTAGCCGAGGTTACAGCCTATAAATAAGATAGATGCAGCGGTAAGACTGCGAGCTAGCCTTAACCTCTTATTAGCCTCTTAAAAGTACGCGAGTTAAGATGGACTTACGATAAAGGCTTTCTGGAATTTTATGCTCAATCTTCGCATGTAGTTCCGGCAATCTTGACCAATGTACACCCTGCTTATGATGATGCGCTGTATGGTAACCAAGGTTTCCAGTCAGGCGATTAAAAAGTGGGTTTAGATTATTGTAGGAAGCTTCAAACTCATTCTCTGTATCCAACCCAGAGTGATGTTCATATGTTACATAGGAGGTAAACAACAAGCTGGTAATCATCGGTAAAACAAACAACAACAAACCCGCAACAGGGTTATACCAAACCAATGCCGCAACAATGGCGAAGGTAATTGCTGTATAAGTTAAAAAGGTAGATAACTGTTTAGGATGCTTTTTACCTACTTGATAACCGCGACTATAAGCCGTTAAAGCAACATTCAATGTGTACTCAATAGCTCCCATCTGCTTACCATCTTTTCGCTTCCAACGACTCTCATCTTTCTCTTGATCAAGAAAGTTAAGGTGATGGCCTAATACATGGTGCAAACGCCATAAATGCGTCGTTACCCCTGTATGCAAAGCATAAACAAATTCTAATACGCGATTTAGAAAGTTATTTCTAAAAGTGAAAAGGTGTTGATGGTGGTGATTCCACGCACAGATCACCCCTTTAGGAATAATCATCAATAGATAGTAAAGCGTCAGCGCAACAGGGTCACTCACTGTAAAGTAAAGTACAAAATCAACTACAGTAAGGCTCAAGATAATCAACACTGGTAAGCAGTCTTCTTTATACCTAAACCCGAGTAAACCACTATCTTTCATAACAGATATCACACAGAACTAAATTTGGCTGACAAACATAAAGGAAACAGCCTTGGCTGTATATAAGAAATACTAACAACACCGCTGAATAAGCCGGGTTATTGATCTAAGTAAAGATCCAACTTCATTAGTCAAAACTGTTCTTCAAGCCACTTAGCGAAGATTCGCACTTGGTGGGCATCGCCAGTATAAGGCGAGAGCCGGTAAGAATAATTATAACCCGTAAGTCGCGGCATCCCCTTATCCTCCACCAACCAACCTTGCTGACAGGTACTTCCTGCCAGCACATCACTGATCAGTGCATACCCCTGTCCAGCTAATGCTGCTTGTAATGCAAACTGTTCCTGATTAAAGCTACGAGCAGTATAAGTTAATTCATCAAAATGGGGTCGCCATTCTATATTAGCGAGGAAATCATCTTCCCACTCCGTAACAAATAGATTGGGATTATCTGCTAGCTGATCTAAGAAATCCTGTCTGGCATAACAAGCTAACTGTTCTTGAGCTAACAGTCGTTCCTGCGGATCATCACTCTCCAAGCCATAGCGTATCGCTATATCAATTCTCCGATCATGCTCTAGCTCCACCAACATATTACTCGCACAGATTTCGATCTCGATATCAGGGTATCTCAGATTAAATTCGGTAAGGCGTGGCGCCAGCCATAAACTTGCAAATGAGGTACAGCAAGAGATCGTCACCCTATTATTCGGTGTTTTGATCTCTTCTAAACACAAATGCAACTGATTGAGCACAGAGAGCGAGGTCTCTGCTAACGCCTCCCCCTCAGGCGTGAGCTCAATGCTACGCACCTTGCGTTCAAACAGCGTGACGTTTAACTGTGCCTCTAAACTTCGAATCTGATGTGACACTGCAGTAGGCGTGACATTAAGCACCTTAGCCGCTTGTTTAAAGCTCAAATATTGCGCAGCAATGGCAAAGGTTTTGATGGCATTTAGCGGTGGCAGCTGACCCAACATAATCTAAACCCGAATCTATAGATGAATAAAACTTACTTATAAGTAGCAACTATTCGTTTGTCAATCTAGCAACTCGAGCGGGAAAATTAACCTAAATACAATGATCACGGAGCTCCAGATGCCAACCATTCTACATATAGATGCCAGCGCACGTGGCTGGCAACCCAACGGCGAGAAACATCAGTCTATTTCACGCCATATAGCCTACCTTGCTGTCACCACCTTTAAAAAAATGATCCCAGATTGTGAGGTTATTTATCGTGATTTAGCCAAGAAACCACCCAAATTCATCGATGAACAGTGGATTGCGGCATGTTTCTCGGAATCACCTACTGATGAACAGAATAAAGCCCTTGCGCAATCCGACCAATATATAGCTGAGATACAACAAGCAGATATCATTGTGCTCTCATCGCCTATGTATAACTACGGTATGCCCGCCGTATTGAAAGCATGGTTTGATCAAGTCATACGCATAAATAAAACTTTTTCATTCGATCTAGCTAGAGGTGATTATCCACTTGAACCTATCCTCAGTGGTAAGCAGCTAATCTTATGCACATCCTGGGGGGAATTTGATTTTGCAAAAGGTAAGGAGCGCGCCCACCTAAACCATTTATCACCGCATATTGAGCAGTTGAGCCCTTATCTAGGCGCAGATAAATTTTATGAAATTAGCAGTGAATATCAGGAGTTCTCGGATCAACGACATAAAGCGTCTCTAGAAGCGGCGCAGCTCAAATCAGTTGAACTTGCACAATCCATAGCTGAAACCTATGCAACAGCTGTGGCTTAGAGTTTTTCGGAATAGTTTCAATTAACTTTGACCAGCGCCTTTAAACAAGGCGCTTTTTCGGAACAGATACACCGCCACAACTAAATCAAACGTAATGCACATAACGGCATACCACTCAGGCGCAAAGTGCCCACCTGCTCCAAGCAGATGCAAGCATACGTCCCAAAGGGGATGTAACAACCAACCCAGCGCTAAGAAATGAAGTCCAAAGCGTTTAGCCAATAGGTAGACGCTGCCATATACCAACACGCCAACAGTTTCGATAATTAACCACGTCGAACTCGCACCATAGATCACAGCAAAACCAATATAAATCAGTGCAGCAATAACTAGTGCTACACCAAAGATATTAATCTGCTCTTGCTCTGCTCTTCCCTGTGCGAACTTAATTAAGAGCCCACCACCCGCTAAACCGAATATTAGCCACAGAATCGTATCGAACAGCTCCATATAGCACCTACCACCAAACGATTTCTATCTTAGAAAATCGGTTAAAACTTAGCTTTAATCTTATTAACAAAAGCTTCTACACGAGTTTTCGAAGCATTTTCACTTTTATAAAACGACAGCATCTGGAATTTACAGCTTTTGGTACATGCACCGAGCAAAGCTATTTTGAGGACCTTCTTAACCGGTTGACGCAAGATGAACAGATCGACCCACCATGGCGAACCCAGAGTAGTAACCACTTTCACTTCTTTAAGATTATCTAAACGCGGCTGAATAGCCCCCAGATCTTTGGCATGGTCGTAAGCGAAACCCGGTGCCCAAACCCGATCAAACCAGCCTTTTAACATCGCAGGAAAACCAAACCACCAAGTAGGAAAGATCAGTACGAGGGATTCAGCTTCTTGCAGTTGCTGTATATCTATTTTTAATCGCGAGTCGTCAAACTGATCAGCATAGTAACTTTTACGCTCTGCCTCTTTAAGCGCTGGCTCAAAATCCGATTCGTAAAGGTTGAGTAGCGTGATTTCATACCCCTTTTCAGTTAAGTGCTTAACCGTTTCATCACAAAAATGATGACACAAACTATCCTTCAACGGATGGGTCAATACTACCAAACACTTCACTCGACTCTCCTTAACTTATTACAGCGATGGCCAAACCCTATAGCGATCTGGATACTATTTAAAGTCGTTAAAGTACAACAATAACGTTAGGAATAGTGACGGGTAGAGAAGAAATAAGGAAAGAGATTTTTGGAGGGAATGAATGACGTTTAGCTGTGATAAAAACCTTACACCCGATAACTAAACCGGATGTAAGGTATAAGCGATCTAATCAGAGATGATTAAACTCGCTCAAAGATTACCGCGATACCCTGACCGCCACCGATACACATAGTTACCAGTGCGTACTTACCTTCGATACGTTCAAGCTCGTAGACAGCCTTAGTCGCAATGAATGCACCAGAACAACCTACTGGGTGACCTAGAGCAATCGCACCACCGTTAGGGTTGGTTTTCTGCATATCCAAACCTAGACCTTTAGCTACCGCAATCGCTTGAGCTGCAAACGCTTCGTTAGACTCGATCACATCCATATCATCCAAGCTCAAACCTGCTTTTTGCAAAGCGAGCTTAGTTGCTGGAATTGGGCCTTCACCCATAATCTCGTTGGATACACCTGCAACGGCGTAAGACTTAATCTTAGCGATCGGCTTTTGACCGGCAGCTTCAGCGGCTTCAGCAGACGCCAATACGAAGAACGCTGCACCATCGTTGATACCCGATGCGTTACCCGCCGTTACCGTACCGTCTTTCTTAAATGCTGGGCGCATACCTGCCAGTTTCTCAGCAGTAGTGCCTGGCTTACCGTGCTCGTCAGTATCGAATACAACTTCGCCTTTACGTGTTTTCTGCACGATAGGTACGATCTGAGACTTAAAGCGACCTTCTTCAATCGCAACAGCCGCACGACGTTGCGATTCAGCAGCTAGCTCATCTTGATCTTCACGGCTAATATCCCACTTCTCTGCCAAGTTCTCAGCAGTGATACCCATGTGACCAGCACCAAATGGATCAGTCAGTACAGATACCATAGAATCCAGCATTGTGGTTTCACCCATGCGAGCACCAGAACGCATCGCTGTGGATAGGTAAGCACCGCGAGACATCACCTCAACACCGCCACCGATACCGTAATCGCAATCACCTAGCATGATCTGCTGAGCAGTGGTCACAATCCCCTGTAAACCAGAAGAACATAGACGGTTAACCGACATCGCTACAGATTCCATCGGCAGACCCGCCTGAATCGCAGCAACACGCGCAACATATGCATAGCGAGATTCCGTAGGAATACAGTTACCTACAGTTACATAATTAATTTTCTCTGGATCAGCACCTGAACGATTAACCGCTTCCTTCATTACCTGACCTGCCAGCTCAGCCGGCTCCATAGTACTTAGGCTTCCGCCGAATGCACCGATTGCTGAACGTACAGCACTAAGAACTACAACGTCTTTAGTCATGATTGATCATTCCCCATATTGTTATATCGCCCGTAACTTCACGCAGAAATTAACTACCGGCTTATCGTTGTCCCATCTTTTTGAATAAGTGAGCTTCCGCTCATTTAGGCAAATCGAATAAACACAATATCACGTGGTTATGAGCAAAAAACAATCAACCATAGGTATAGGGGGGCTAGATGCTAGATGCTAGATGCTAGATGCTAGATGCTAGATGCTAGATGCTAGATAGAGTGTAGGTGGGTAAAAGAATCGACAAGAACAAGTTCAACAAAAGGTGCAATACACTTCGTTATTGCACCCTACTTACCAAACGTCAGTTAGAGTTGTTCATCTGCATTGATAAATATTTCTCTCTTAGCGCTTCTAATACATGTTGTGATTGAAGCTTTTTAAAGGCCTCATTTAGTTTTTCGATAGAAAGCTTATCTCTACTCTTTTTCGAGATTTGCACCCAAGGGGTATTTTCTTTGACCACTAGCGGTTCGCCAAACAAACTAAAGTCATCATTGAGTTGTTTAGCTGCGCTTAAAATAGGATCGATCGGTCCTATAATGCCATCCACTCGCCCCCTTTTGAGCATTTTAACGCCTTGTACAAAATCAACAGTGCTGTACTTTCTAATCTCAGGGTCATTATCAATTTGTTCACTGAACTTAGCCCCTCGCAGATAGGCAAGCTCCTTACCTTTTAAACTCTCTACCGATTCAAATGCAGTTCCCTTTAATCCAATCACTACGGTTGGCAAGGCAGGTAAAGGGGCTACATAGATGACATGCTCTTTTAACTCTTCATACTTGAACATGATAGTCATATCGGCCTTACCCGACTTTAACTCCCTAATAATGCGGCTGTAGGGAGCAATAGAATTCTCAAGCTGGTACCCCGCTTCTTCTATCAACTTATTTGCCATTTCATAGTAGATCCCGCTCGTGCCTGACTCGCTTTTAATTCCATAAGGGGGAAAACCAATAGTCCTAACAATTATTAGCTCGTGGTTTTCAGCAGATAGCGATTTTGGTTCTTCTACTAACGAGCTCTCAGCCCTAGCGAAGCCCTGAAGTAATAGAAAAAGAGAAAAGAAAATGAATAGGTATTTCATGCTTTCATTTTAGACCTAATCCAAACGAGACAATGTGAAGAACCCTTTGAAAGCGTTATTTAAGCGGTCGGTTTCTCAAGCTCTTGAACTAAGTAACTCGCATCTTCAACTTTTTCCATAAATACGCGGTTTGCATCAGCTAGCGCTTGATTATAGAAATGTGGTCCAATCTCTTTAGCAAAGAACTCGATCAAAAACTCCGCTTCAAAACTACCAATATCCTGATCTAGCTCATCAGAAAAATACCGCTTAATCTTACTCACCATGCGATCTGTTTGATCTTGAGATAGCTTTATATCTTTCATAAATCCTTTGCTTTCTGGCTAACAACAACTGGGATAAACGATCTTAAACCATCTAAGGGTAATAAGATTCAATATATTCACCTTGTTCCATCAACCAACCACCAAGATCAATGATGCGTCGCACAAAAATCTTAGATTTAGCGATTCTTTATCATCAATAAGCTAACCAAAGGAACACAAAGGCTGAGAACGGAAACAGGAATTTACCTAGGGTCATCAGACATATAACCCAAGCCTATTTGAGTTATAGAGCAACACCAAAAAGAACCTCTACCAATGGCAATTGACAGCACCAAACTTGAGCAACAACCCCGCCCCAAACTCAGAAAAACGCACCTTATTTGTGCACGTCTAAAGACATCTTGATTAATTGCTAAAAAACTAACAAAAAAATATAGATTTCTTTGTAAATCTACACATTTTGAAACAATTATTCTGTTATATTCAAAACAGCTAAAAAAGCAAATAAGCCTATGTTTTATAATGATTTAACACCACTTAAACCATACATAAAACAAGGTTTATATAAATTATAAAGTTACAAAAAATTCACAAGTGCATAATTAAGAATGGGAGCGCATTTAGATGTTGCTTAGCTCACTCAAAATTTCTTCGCGGATAGCCCTGTTAGCAGGGATAAACTTATTACTCATCCTTACCCTTGGTGGCGTCGCTACATACCAGATGAACAAGATCGGTATCGAGTTAATCGAAGTAGCAGAAGAAGACCTACCAATAACCAATATGCTTTCAAAAGTGGCTCAGCATCAACTAGAGCAAGCCATTCTTTTTGAGCGCAGCCTCTCTTACGCAACCGCAATAAAGTACGGTAACGATCGTTCACAAGAGATGCTGACAACAACAAAAGCATTCCACTCATTGGCAGATAAAGTTGATCAGGAGTTTAAGCAACTAGAAGAGCTGCTTGAGCATGCGATTACCAAAGCGCATAGCGCAGAAGCCAAAGAACAATTTGAATCCTTACTGACAACCATTTTGGACATAGATAAAAACCACGCCGAATACGACGAGTTAGCTCTATCGTTATTCCAAAAGGTCAAAGATGGTTACGCGGCATCTGCTATTGCTTCAGCCGACCATATTATTGAACTCGAAGATAAAATCGATCACGAACTGATTGATGCGCTTGATCAAATTCAAGCCTTCACGCTTGAAGCAACACAGCGTGCCGAGCACGACGAGCTTAAAGCACAAAAGCTAATTATGATTATCTTTGTGGTCGCTCTTATTTTGGGTATTTCCTTAGCATTGGTAATCTCCCGTGCAATTACTGGCCCTGTAAGCAATATGCGTGATCGCCTGAAGGAGATCTCCGATGGTGATGGCGATCTGACTGTACGCCTACCTGTAACCGGTCAAGACGAAACGGCGGAAGCGGCAGCAGCATTCAACCGCTTGATGGAAAAGCTGGGCAAGATGGTGACGACTATCCGTTCAACATCGACGCAATTGGTTCAACGATCTGAACAATCGATCGTGTTGATGGACGCTACCCGCGACCAAGTTGAACAGCAAAAGCGCGAAACAGAACAAACTGCCACTGCCACCGAGCAGATGTCTTGCAGTATCACCGAAATTGCGCAATCGACTGATCATGCAGCAGAACTTGGCCGCGATGTATTAGAAAAGGTTCAATCTGGTTCTGGCATCGCTAAACAAAATCAGCAAGCTATCGAACAGCTTAATATCAATGTCGAAAGCGCAGCCACTCAGCTAACCTCTCTGGCTACCGAAACAAACCGAATCAGTGAAGTACTGGATGATATCCGCGGCATCGCTGAACAAACCAATCTACTTGCTCTCAACGCCGCAATTGAAGCTGCACGTGCAGGTGAATCAGGCCGAGGCTTTGCGGTAGTAGCCGATGAAGTACGTTCTCTTTCTCAACGTACTCAATCCTCCACTGAGGATATTCAAGAGCTGCTAGAGAACCTTCAATCAGCAACCAATGGTGCGATATCTGTGATGCAAAAAGGCCAAGAAAATGCCGGCCACTGTATCCAGCAAGCAAACCATACTGCGGCGGAACTCGAAGAGGCATCTGCAGCAGTAGAAGGAATGGCTGCAATGAATACGCAAATTGCCGCAGCGGCAGAAGAACAATCAGCTGTGGTGAAAGAGATTCATGCCAGCCTATCGAGCATTACGCTTTATGCTAGCAGTACCAATGACAGTGCGAACCAAACTTCAGATATCAACAAAGAAGTGAGTAATGAGCTACTTCAGCTAAACAGTTTGGTTTCTGAGCTAAGAGCTTAGCTAGTGGCTAGTTGCTAGTTGCTAGTTGCTAGTGGCTAGTGCTAGTGGCTAGTGGCTAGTGGCTAGACAGGGTGCAATACACTTCGTTATTGCACCCTACTTCTCGCCTTACAAAACTCTCTTAATGCGTATGCGGACGTAATACAAAAACGTCAGTCGTATATTGAACGCCATCTTTTTCAAAAGAGATAACCGCATCAGAAGCAAACTCTTTTCCTGTTAGGAACGCTGCATCAACACCGGTATCGCCAGGGAAGATAAAGTAGTTAGTATTGTTACCACGAATATTCCCTTTGCCATCTTCATCTTCGTTCTTTTCGGTATTACGCACCTGAAGCTTAACCTGCTGAGTACTTAATTTAGGGAAAGACACGCTGACCTTGGAATTCAGTGACATATCAAGCGGGTTAGCCCCTGCCTTGTCTAAAGTAAGCCACAACTCAAGATCACCCTTATCATCGTGCAATTTAAGCTCTGCGTAGCCTACCTTCTGTTGGGCTGAAAAAAGCGGGACTAAAACACCGTGGTGCAAAGAATGGCTATGACTATGACTGTGGGAGTGACTATCGTCATAATCGTGGATATGCCCATGGTCATGACCGTGCGAATGACTATGCTCTATATTTAGATAATTACACCCAGCAAGCGTGAACACCACCGACAATACCAATCCTGATTTTTTAAGCCCCAAAATTTTTCCTCCTTTAAGTAGATATTTTTTACACAAGATAAACTAGTTTATCGCTTAGCTACCATCTTCAATTTATGGATATTCACCACGAGCAAGTACGTCCATATACTTATCAAATCGACGTTGCCTAGTCTCTGGTTTCTTAGCGCTATCTAAACCATGCGCTATGACATAACGCCTTGATTTAGTCAGCGTTTCATAAAACGCTTTCGCCTCTAGGTTACTTTCCAGCGCTTTAATGAAATCCTCGGGTACTTCCATTTCACTCGCGCTATAAGCGTTATCCCAGCGGCCGTCCACTTTAGCCGCATTAACCTGAACCATACCCGACTCAGTCATACGACCTTCACTTATCAAACGCTCGGCATGATCTCGGTTTCGTTTCGACCACACACTTCTCGCTTTCCTTGGTGTAATCCGTTGCAGGTAAGCCTGTTCATCAATCGACTTTTTAATGCCGTCAATCCAACCCCAACACAGCGATTCAATCACCACATCATCCCAAGTCACACTCGGAATAGCGCTTTTCTTTTTATAGATATTTACCCACAACTCAGTTTCAGAGGCATGGTTATCTCGTAACCATTCAGCAAGCTCTTCAGCAGTAGCAAAGGACTTAATTTTCGAGGGATCAGGTGCTTTCATCGGCTAAATAACTGGCTAGCGAATATTGAAGATCAGGATCTTACAGCGGTTTTAGGATGGTGGGAATCACAAGACCTGCTCTTCGCCCCCTCTTCTAAAAGGCACAACTCTTGCGAATATATAGGGTTAAAAGCCATAAATTTGTGCTCCGTCACTATTGTTTAGTGGTTAAATAGCTAAACTGCTAAGGAACGCAGTGCTTATAAAATTGCATGACCAAAGAGGAACCTCGTTTTGGAAACTGAAGGTTATCGAATTCAGCTGCCTGCTGGCGCTGTGATATTTCAGGAAGGAGAAGCCGGCGACCGTGCATATATCGTAGACAGCGGCGAAGTAGGCGTATCCACCAAAGTTAAGGATCGCGATGTTCGCTTCGCTATAGCACAGCATGGCGATATTCTCGGGGAGATGGCCCTGATCGATGACGGTGTTCGAACAGCTACCGCCACGGTATTAAGCGATGCCGAGTTAATCGTAATTCCAAAAGAGTACATTCACCGCTTAATTGGTACAGCAGACCCCACCGTAAACCTGCTGATGCAGATCGTACTGCAGCGTTATCGAGAGATGAAAGGTCACTTTGATACCATCTCAGCAGGCGGTTCAATCGAAAGCATCGAAGTAAAACCAAAACTAGAAAACGACCGTCTCAAAGAACAAACCGAGATGGCCGTTCGCCGTGTCACTGAAGAACAACGCTTACGTGAAGCTTTAGATAACAACGAACTTCGCCTGTTCTACCAACCCATTGTCGATCTAGAAACGGGCACGATCCTTGGTTGTGAAGCGCTAATCCGCTGGCAAGATCCCGATCGCGGTCTAGTACCTCCTATTCAGTTTATCGCCTTAGCCGAAGAAACTGGCTTGATCGAACCGATCGGCCACTGGATTTTCTCCGAAGCGCACCAAGCTGTGAATGAATTCAATCAGTTGGCGAATAAAGAAGATCCTTTCTTTGTCAGTGTTAACCTCTCTAGTCGTCAAATTGAGACCGACCGTCAGGTTGATGATCTAACCGATTACCTGCTGGATCACGATATAGAGCTCGCTAACTTTAAGCTTGAGATTACCGAAACCCTTTTAATGTCAGATCCACTGCGTATATCGCAGATACTTACAGATTTTAAACGCTTCGGCTGTAAAATCGCATTGGACGATTTCGGTACCGGCTATTCCAGTTTCAGCTACCTTCACCGCTTCCCAATCGACAGTATTAAGATCGACCGCTCCTTTGTCTCCACCATGGCCGACAATCCAACCAGTAAAGCCATAGTACGTACCCTGTGCACTTTGGCCGAATCCTTGGAGATGAGCACTATCGCAGAAGGGGTTGAAGAGGAAAAAGACCAAACTATGCTTCAGGCCTTTAACTGCGATTTCGGACAAGGTTACTACTACGCTAGGCCCGTTCCTAAAGATGAATTTATTGCCTTAATTCAGAAACAGCTCAACCTCTGAAAGAAGCCGACCGAATAAGAACTATGAATAAAAATCTGAATAAAGCGATTCTACGTTGTAAATCTGTGATCTCACTACCAGCGATCTATCAAAAGATCACCGTAAAGATCGATCAACCAACGACAACCAATAATGAGCTAGCCGAAATAGTAAAACTGGATGCAGGTATCTCCACCAAACTGCTAGCGATTGTGAACAGCTCTTTTTATGGATTCCCAAGCCAGATATCCACCATCTCTCACGCTATATCACTCGTTGGCCTTAAGGACTTTAAAAACCTAGTCCTAGGTTCTAGCGTGGTAAAACAGTTTGAAGACGTACGAGAAACCGGCTTCTCGATCAACGAATTCTGGGACTACAGCCTACACGTTGCTATAGCTGCAAAAACCTTGGGCAAACACTGGGCGAATCGACAAGAACAGGAAGCCCTGTTTATCGCAGGCCTTCTACACGATGTCGGGAAACTAGTGATCGTCCAAGCCTGTAAAGATCAGTTAGAAGAGATCCAGAAAATCTGGCCAAACCAGATACCACAACAGGAACAGGATCTAATTGGTTTTGACCATACCGAAGCCGGTGCCGAACTGATCCGCTCCTGGAACCTACCCGAGCTTCTATCTAACGCGGTAAAACAACACCACGAACTCGATCTAACTAATTCGCCAGAACCAACCGTACTCTGCGTTTATATGGCTAATGCGATGGCCTGTGGAGAGGAAGCAAAGATCAACGCCGCACTAGAACTCTGCAATCAACATGTGGAAAACCCGATTACAGAAGAAGCGTTGCAAGAGATGCAGGAAGCCATCACAGAAGAGAAGAAATCTCTGATTGGGGTTTATCTGTCGAACTAGTACACCAATCTTAAAATGGGGGTCAGATTATTTATCCGACTCTTAATCCTGCCCCCGTTTTACTCCTAGCGATTCAAACTACACCTTAGTCTGATTCCCCTCTTAATGACTGGGCCTTGGCTTAGTTATTGCTGTTATCCCTTATGTAGGACACAGGCCCCAACAAAGGGCAAATTAGCTATTTTAAATGCACATATTCCGGCACCTCACCGCACTTAGCACCAACATAGTGCAAAGACAAAGGTAAACGCCGCCGGTTCGACAGTTGATCAGGAGTCAGAAATGGATTTACAAAAAGTTTCAGATTGTATGTCGGCAGATTTTGCCAAAATCACCCCAAATATGCCGGTTGCCGAAGCGACACGTAACCTGACGAAAAAAACCTTACTCGGTGGACCTGTCATTAATGAGACAGGGTCCTTAGTGGGCTGGATCTCTGAACAGGACTGTCTCAAAGTCACAGTTCAGGTGGCTTATCTTGATCAACGTGTTGCTACTGTAAATGAGATCATGAGCACCGATGTTTTAACCATTAAAACCAGTGATGACTTACTCTCTGTGGCACAACAGATGCTAGATGCCAAACCTAAAACTTATCCAGTCGTAGACGAAAGCGATAAGCTGGTTGGCGTACTTACCCGCCGTCATGTACTTGATTATCTAGTAAGCCAAATAGGTTAAAGCAGGCCTTATTAAGATCAGAGAAGTGACACATCATTTTGCTTTACCGATGGTGTCACTTTGACTGAGCTTCTCGTTTCAAACGAGTGGATTGATGGGAGGAATTAAAGGGGGCAGCGTCCGCTTATCACTTAAAGAATTCACTCAATCTCTTCATGTGCAGCTCGAATATTATAGGTACTTAAAATCGTGCCTATTTCACCTTTATCTTTCAGGTAGCGAATACTTTCATTGAATTTATCCACTAGCTCTTTACTCGTATTCTCCTTTGAGAACCCTATGTAATAATTGATCTGTTCAACACCCAATAAATACTCAGCCCCAACAATCTCTAATGCTTTAATTTGGTACTCACCCAAATCTCTGTTCAAGTAAACGGCATCAATTCTTTTAGCCACCAGCTTCTTTAGATTCTGACCGTTACTATTGGGTAGCATTTTCACATTGATAGGTCCGAGGCCCTTTTCCTCTAAGTCTTCACTTAAACGTTCCAATGAATAAGAGGTATTTGAAGGCCCAAAAACACCCACCTTCAAGTCCGAAAATGACTCGATAGATTTGTATTCTTTAGCCTCATTTGTGCGGGTAAAGAACCCGTATTCAGTACTCATCAATGGCAAAGACCAATGTAACCATTTGTCTCTTTCCTCGTTCCAACCAAGAGGAAAGTTGGCATTAACGTAGCCTTCCTTTAAGAGGGCCTTAGATCTCCGATTCGGATGTAAGAGGGTTTCAATTTCAATCTCTGAATGAAGTGAAATTTTCTCTAAAATTTCAGCAAAAGCGCCTGTCACTCTGCCTTGCTCAACAGTAATAAACGGCGGGAACTCCTGAACACTGATCGTTAACTTATCAGAGATGGCATTAGCCGAGAAAAACAAGAGTAGACATAAGACTGCATATCTTTTCAAAAGCATAACTAACCCTAAACTAGCGGCATAAGCTGTATGTATGGTGATCTAGCGAAACAGTAAAATCAGTACGTTATCCCTGATCAACCTCTAAACAGATTTGATTCAACTTTGGCGATAAATACCTAGTTTCAGGATAGACGATAACTTAGAGTAGATTAGTTTTTGTCCAATTTGATAAAGTCCATTGCTGATCAATCAGCTGCCTATCAGGCATTATCCCTGACAGTGTTTCTCATTTATCCTGCCCAGTTTTCCTCAAACCAGCGTTCTAAAAAGCTAATACACAGCTTAATTTTGGGAGGGGTCAGTCGTCTAGCCGGATACATGGCATAAAGGGTTAAGCGTGGTCTTTCTACGTTACTAAGTAACTCCACAACCTGCCCTTCGCGAATCGCATTTCCCGCAATAAAGTCAGGTATAAAACCGATACCTAAGCCATCTTTCACGACATCAAGCATAAAGGGCGTGCTGTTCACGCGTAGATTGCCACCGACCTTTACACCCTCACCAAGCGGCCAAATATCCTGCCCTCTGAAATAGCTATAGATAAAACAGTTATGCTCCGACAGCTCTTCAACCGTCGCAATCGGGCCGTGTTCTATTAAGTAGTCTTCAGATGCACACACCTTATAGCTAAATTCCATTAACGGCTTACCAACATAACCGGAATCAAATTGACGGCTTGCAGCTCTAAAGCCAAGGTCGAAACCATTTTCAATCAGATCAACGGGGGCATCATCAAGATGGATATCCAATTCGATGTCAGGGTATTCACGCATAAAGTCGGAAAAAACTTGGCTTAGATGCGAGATACCTAAAGCCATTGGCGCATTAATTTTTAGCTTTCCTCGAGGTAAATCTTGCGCCCCCTGGACAAAGCTTTCAGCGTCATCAATCCGTTCTAAAATCTCATGACAATGACGTAAGTACCCCTCGCCAATAGTAGTTAACTGTAACGATCGTGTAGATCGATGAATTAATCGGGCACCGATTTCTGTCTCTAACCGACTGATCTCTTTACTCACCATCGACTTCGACAAGCCAAGCTCTTCAGCGACTTCAGTAAAGCTCCCCCGCTCAGCTAAGCGAATGAACAGCGACATTGCCCTAAGTTTATCCATAGTAGTTTCCAATATGTGAACAGTACGTTCATATTGTAGATATATATGAAACCTAGCAAGTCATTTATTCTGATTCTGTCTTTTACGATCTGACCTAATCAGGAGAAACCTATGTACACCTTGTATTACCTGCCAAACGCATGCTCACTCGCAACGCTAACTGTTTTGTTAGAGATGGATGAGCCTGTCACCCTGATTAACAAAAATAAGGTTACTGACTTCTCAGCAATAAACCCTGTGGGTAATGTGCCCGTGCTTATAGATGAGGGTAAAACGCTGACAGAAGGTGCAGCCATCATGCTTTACCTCTTGCGCTCTAAAGCCAATCAGCTGTTCCCTCAGGACGAAAAGGATCAGCAAAAAGCGATTCAGGACATTATGTTTGCCAATGCGACAATGCACCCTGCCTACAGCAGACTATTCTTTATCTCTCAAAATATGACCGAAGGGCCTGAGAAGGATAAGGCCTTAAACGCCGCCGCTAACGCCATCAATTCATTATGGGAATCAGTAGAAGCTCAACTAGAAAACTATAGCTACCTCGGTGGAGAATCAGTATCAGCGGCTGATATTATGCTGGCCGTTTATTCACGTTGGGGTGAGTATTTTCCTGTTGAGATCAAACTGGGTTCACGTACCACAGCCATGCTCAACCGCGTTATTGAAAGACCTACATTTAAGCAAGCCCTGCTGATGGAGGCCGAAAATGACAATTAACCCTGCCATAGATGATGACTTCACGATGATTCGTACCATCATCAACAGCTATTTTACCGGTTTGTATCAGGGCAACAGGAGCCAACTGAAAGCGATCTTTCACCCAACGGCCATGCTAAAAAGCCCAGGTAATTTCCGCTCTCTAGAACGCTGGCTTAAAGATGTCGAAACCCGAGCAACACCAGAGTCACTCGGTCAGCCATTTAACTTTAAGATCCTGTCTATTGAGATCATCCACGACCAAGCGATGGTTAAACTGGAATGCCCATTATTCGATTATTTCTATATCGATTTTTTAGGCTTACTAAAAGAACAAGGCCGCTGGTTAATCGTGAACAAGATGTATACAGACATCACCCAAACAACCAACGTAGCTTCCGTATAAAGCACCTGCCACAGAGAATATTCTGACCAGTAACTCATCTGCAAGAGAATCTAAAATGCCATACGTGAATATCAAAATTACCGACGAAGGCGTAACCCAAGCCGAGAAAAAGGCGCTAATCAAAGGCACCACAAAACTGTTACAAGAAGTCCTAAACAAAGACCCTCAATCAACCTTTGTTGTAATCGACGAAGTAAATACCGATAACTGGGGTGTAGGCTACGAGACAGTTACTGAGATAAGGAAGAGGTAATCGGGTTTGTAAGGATCCAACAAATAAAACCGGCATATAGCCGGTTTTATTATCTGATGAGTGCTAAGTTGATCCGATAATGAGCAGAGTTAAAACTTACTCTAGTCTCATTTATAAAAACTACTCGTAATATTCACTAATCATCTGGCGTAAATAATCGATTCGCTGTCTAGTTAATTCAATCTTACAATCATCTTCTAGCATCATTGACCCTGCCCCAGTACCGCCTTGGCCAATTGACTGGCCAAAAGAACTACATTGACGATCACGGTAGTCCAAAAAAGTATTATGAATTCTTACATATTCCTTATCACTAACTGGGTAACTATTCTTAGATAAAGTAAGAAGCCTACTTTGAGTAGATTCAAGAGTCTTATCAACAGATTTAAGTGTATCGCCCATACATGCAACACTGTTCATCATTGGTGGAGGCATATTTTTACAAGCATCATAAGCAACACCTGCATAGATTGGAGTAGATACTAAAAGTAAACTGGCTAGGATAGTTCTTTTCACAATAATTCCTTTTAATTCATAGAATTGACCTACATCCATAGGCATAAACCATAGTGCAATACTATAAAGACTCAATGCAAGTCGACCATTCGATCTTTAAGATCTTAAGGGATCTAATCTTAAGAGATCAGAACGATCTTAAGCTGCCCCCTTGAATTTATGCACAATGCAAGACCTGGCCCTGAGGTTCGTAGGTCGCATAATCTTCTGCTTCGAAGAAAACAGGCTCACGGGAATGGCCCCGCTGTACAAGATGAACCGGAATACCCGGCAAATAGAATCGTGGTTTTCTTGGCATCGCTTCTTCCCTGAACCGATAAAATGATCACAAAACCATATCACACCCAACTAGGTATAAAGCAAACAAGAAAAAGGGCTCTGACCCCTTTAATTCTCTGAGGTCCTTCCTGAAGTCCTTCCCTTGACCGGAAACGGCTAATGGGTGACCCTGAGGTTCTTAAAGTGGATAAACCAACACCCCCCATTTCATCCTCTTTTGAACCGCCACCTAGCAGCAAGAATAGAAAGAGCAATAAGCATTAAAGAAACTAATGATTGTAAGGTTGCTATCAATCTCAAGGCGAAAAAATCACTAATTATAAAAATTTTACCTAGGTACTCAGCTTCTTTTGAATTCCAGCTCGTAAATGGCCGGACAACCTGCTGGATTGAGAATTCGACTGCCTCAACAAATTCAATATCAAAGAAATAGTAATAATTAAATGAAAAAAACGACAAAAAGCATAACAGAATAATCATCGGCCTAGACACACTAGTTCCATATAAAGAACATTTTTCATATATAAAAGATAATGATAAATACTTATCAGCAAAGCCCGATGATAGCCTTAGACTTCGCTGTTCAAGAGCGAAAAAAGAACCTTCATCAACCCTGTTTCTTACATTTTCCATAGACAATCTCAGTACTCTATATTTCTGAAATGCCTCAGATGAACTAGTATCAAGAAAATTACTAAATGGCGGAAAAAAAGTTTCTTGGTGCAATTCACACCCATAAAAACTTGGGGCAGTTGAAAAGGTACACCTTCTAAAATCGGTCTTACCCTTAAACTCTCGATTATCAAAATATGCATCTCCAATAAAAACTGAATCTGACATATTGATTGTCTTTATTACCTGCCTTTCCTCTTGATCTTCATGGTCAGATTTATTTGTATACTGAAAATTTATACTTTCTAAAACCATGCAATATAAAAAGTCTAACCCTCTATCAAATCTACAATTATAAAAATTTGTCGATTTTCTAAATGTTGAATATGTAAAAATAACATCATCAGAAAAAACTGCGTCCGTAAAGTACGATTCACCTATAAATTCACAGTTACTGAAATCAACTGGCGCCTTAAACTGTACGTCAGAAAAATCTATTTCCCCCGGAAAAACAACACCCCGAAAGTCATCTACTTTCCCTTCACCAGTGAACTCCCTATCATCTGTAATGCCAATTACTTCAAAAAAATCATCGTTAAATCTATCAATTTTTTCATCATTCCACATCCCTTTTTCTGTAAGTTCCTTTTGATCATTAATCACAGGGCAATGAAACTGACAAAAATACTTTCCATCTACTAAAATTAATTCTTCTACATCAAATTGGCAGCTTTCTTCTGATTCTATTAACTCTTCATTAGGAAGAAGCTTATGTTTGTAACAACATTTATTCATTTGATGGCCTTTTATATTTAGAACTTCAAGTTTTATCTTTATCACGACAACTCTGTGCTAAGCGCCACACATAGCACCGCACTTATTAAAGAACCTTGCTAAAACCTTTCAAAACCGGTTTGAGAGCAAGGCATTGCTTCAATAACTTCATCAATGTGTTCCAGCTCATAACGAATACCAAGAACTTCGTTATCATGGCCGTAGGATATATATTGCACGAATATCCCCCTGATAGAATCTCCTGGCAGAACTGAGACCTCCTTATTTTGAAACTTATCAAGCCACTCTTGATGAGTGATAGATACATCAATGGCACACCCTTTAAATTTAAATACCCATTTCGAGGTACCAAGGTAATCGGGCTTTTTAACTTTCAGAATTGCGGTACTTCTATCATCCAGAACTTCTCTAGTTAATACATCTTCGACAATAGCGTCAGATATTTCGATAGCATCTGTGACCTTTGAAGCCCCTTCAGGACATTTGAAAGTTACTGAGTCATTTTCCTGTAGGTGTTTTGTAGATTTTTGAATGGAACTAATATTAGTCAACAGTTTCACTCTGTTTGGGGGGGTATAAGCAGGAATCTGGTTTATTTCTGATTCTTCTGCGATTTTAACTAGCTCGCATTCAAGTGCATCTACTTGCTCAGGACTCGTAAGTTTTGGGATTTCTTGGCACCACTTAAGAACAGCGTATTTCGCCTTGACTAGAAAATGTCCTCCAATTCTCTTGAAGTCACTATTTCTTAGATCTTCGTCAGGTAGATCATGGATTAAATTCCTAATTATGGTTTTCAAAGACCCTTTGTCGATATCTTCGAGAACGAGGGTGTTATCTATCTCAAGACCAATGACCTCAGCCAAAGTAGAGTCAAGTGACTGAAAGGAATCTATGAGATCAGCCATTGACCGGAAGACCCTATTCGGACTGCCACCTTTTTCGAAGTCTATAACTATTTCAAAAGTATTTTTATCGTCTTCCATGCCCGATTCTTCGTGTGTAGTAATAATTTTATATACGAGATCATTCTCTCACCCCGCACGAATCTTCCATAAAACTGATTTTTTTAATTCTTACTTCCCAGAGTATCATCTAACCCATTGAAGCATTCACAGTACAAAAAACTACAGTTTCACCCCTATCCCATTATTCTTTGATCTTAATTCCTACACTTCAGTAGATACCAGCCTTCGCAGGTAAGGCATTCCTTCACCCACAAAAAAACCGGCAAAAACCGGTTTTTAAATTTTTTTCTCTAGCGACGCAGTCGCGTCCTCTAGCGGCAGAGCCGCGTCCTAAAAGCGAAGCGTTCTCTAGCTGCGAAGCAGCGTCCTAGCCACTTTAAGCGAAGCGCTCTAGCCACTAACTACTTATGAGCTAGCGCATCCTCAGCCTTACAAAGCCCCACCTTCTCTTTCTCCTCTTCCAGAATCTCTTCTGGGAACTGAGACATAAAGCAGCAGCAGATGCCTTCGCCAATCATAGTGCGTGGGCCGAGTGGATGACCGATATGTTTGTACACACCGTGCGAATGACCATGCTCGTGAGAATGGCCGTGTTCATGGCTATGTGAATGCCCATGAGAGTGCCCGTGCGAGTGATCATGATGATGGTGATGACCATGTGAATGATCGTGGCTATGATCATGACTGTGTCCATGCTCAGCATCTGGGTTGAATTCAGCATGGTGGTGGTGAACATCAACCTCACCTGCAGCCAAACGACGCTGGAAGGATTCCATTAAGGTTTCATCACCTTGTGGAAGATCATCCAGAATTTCACGCACACGGATCTCAAACGCGTCGATCACTTTGTCGTGATCATTTAGGTACGGCGTTTTGATAAATTCGATCGCTTGGTTTTCTTCTGCCACTTTATCCACATAACCGAAGATTCGTTTGATTAAACGGCCTGTGAATAGGAAGTAAGGTGCCACCACGATCTTTTTGAAGCCTAGCTTCATTAAACGCTCAAGACCTACGCCAACTGATGGGTAAGTTACGCCAGAGTAAACCGTATCAGCCCAACCAAAGCCCATGTTCTCGTTAACGATACGGGTTAGTTTTGCCGCTTCGGCATTGGCTTCGGTATCCGAAGTACCACGGCCAACAACCACCAGCATAGTGTCGTAAAGATTCTCTGGTGGGTTTTCTGGGTCTAAACCTAGGGATTCGTAGATACGCGCCTGAAAGGCTTCGATCATTGCTGGGTGAAGGCCTAGCTCTTTACCGTAGTGAACGTTTACGCCTTCATTCTTTTCAGCGTAAGTTGTCAGTACAGAAGGGATATCGTTTTTAGCGTGGGTTGCCGCAAATAGCATACCCGGCACGGCGTAGATATCTTCTACACCTTGCTCAATTAGGGAGTTAAGCCCCATATGAATATTCGGTGCAGAAAACTCTAGGAAACCATACTCTACCGGCATATCAGGGAAGCGTTTTTTTAACCCTTCCGCAACACGACCAAACTCTCTTTCTGCATCTTTGTCACGGCTACCGTGACCACACACCATAATACCTTTTTTAGGCACAGGGCTTTCTCCAATCATTCGTAAAACACATTGTTATTGTACGGACTTTTTAATCAAATATGAGCCCGTTTATAGATCATTCCAGTGTAAGTAATAACTCACTTATAACCCGTTTTAATTTCTGACACTGGTCTGCATTTTGAGTATCGACTAACCCACTGCGCAGCAAACAGTTTTTGCTATCACTCTGTGCTTTATCGCCTGATAAATCACAGTTGAATTCTTCATCCAGAACAAGGCGGATTAGTATGCCCTGCTCGGCTAAAAATTGGTAAATTTGCTTGGCTTTTTCAGCGTCCAATTTAGCGGTTAAAAACAGGTCGTCAGACGATAAAAGCTCTGCATCTAATTTCCCAAACCCTAATTTTCCAAGCTCTAATTTTCTAAACAAAGGCTGCCAAAGCTCTAGCGTTGCTTGCGCATTTTGTCTAATTTTCTGCCTAGCCTCAGCCTGCCATTTGACATCGTTTAGCGCAGCGATAGCTACAGCTTGGGCTGGACCATTCACCGCCCAAGGGCCTAGTTCCGTTTGTAACTTTTGCAGTATCTGTTGATTAGCAAAGGCAAAACCCAAACGAATACCCGCTAAACCAAAGAACTTACCGAATGACCTCAGCACTAGGATATTACCTAGCTGCTCAAACCGATCATAATCACTTAAAACACTCTGTTCAGGGCTTAGATCAATAAAGGCTTCATCCACAATAAGATAAGCACCCTGCTGCATCTGCTCTGCCCAGCGATAGATCTGCTCTGGGCTGAATCTAATCCCTGTAGGATTGTTCGGATTGATCAGTAACAGGTGCATTGCAGAACCTGAATTTAGCTGCTGTTGGATACGTTGCTCAGAGGCAATCTGATCAGTTGCAGGATAATAATTCAGCTCTCGCTTCTGCTGTTGCCAGCTATAGCGATGTTCTTGGTAACCACAATCCGGTAGCAGGATCGGTAACTCTTGCGACACTGACGGTAGCACTGATGGCAATAACTCAATGATCTGCTGCGTGCCATTAGCCGCTACACCTTCAGCGCCATAGTAGCTTTTCACCGCAGCTTTAAATTCAGCTGATTGATAAGGTAACTGCTGAAAGCAATGTTCGCTTACCTGAGGTACAGGGTAAGGTACTGGGTTGATCCCTGTGGATAGATCTAACCACTCCTCGACCGGAATACCGTATTGCGCAGATGCCGAGATCAAATCGCCACCGTGAATCAGATCACTCAAGAGCTCACCCCTGAAGTAATCGCCACCGCTAATGCCAGTGTTACATAAAGGCCAATGCCCCACAGCATCAGTACGCGGTTCACCAAACCACAGGCATCCTCGATACTCTTTGCTGAAGGTTGATCACCTTCTACAGGGCCCAGTGGTGGACGCTGCTGAACCTCACCGTGATAGATCGCAGCACCACCTAGTGAGACATTAATTGCACCAGCCCCTGCAGCCATCACAGGGCCAGCATTTGGACTCTTCCACGTTGGTGCTTGCTGCTTCCAGCTATCCAGTGCGATCTTGGTTTCACCTACTAGTGCATAACTTAGGGCAGTAAGACGTGCAGGGATAAAATTCAACAGATCATCGATACGCGCCGCACACCAACCAAAATGCAGGAAACGTTCGTTTTTATAACCCCACATGGCATCCAATGTATTACTCAAGCGATAGAGCACCACCCCAGGGATACCTAAAAGGCAGAACCAGAAGATTGCCGCAAAAATCGCATCGGCACCGTTCTCTAATACCGATTCAGTTGCTGCAGAGGCTACGGCTTTTTCATCTAGTTCTGAGGTATCACGGCTAACAATCATCCCTACAGCGCTCCGTGCGCTATCCAGATCTCCTTGATTAAGCGGTTTAGCAATGGCTAAAGCATGACTGAGTAAGCTCTGCCAACCGATCGCTAAGTACAGCACTACCCCGCCCACTACCGCAGAAAAAACCGCCGAACCTGACAACAACAGATCAATAATCAACGCGATGCAAGATAACGGTATAACAGCCAATAACCACGCAATAATACCGGCACGCTTCTGTCTGTTTGTGGCCGCAGTCCCCTGATTTAATCTCTTCTCTATCGCTATGGCTAAATTGCCAAAGCCCACCAGCGGATGGAATCGCTTAGGCTCTTTGAGGAAGTAATCTAAGAGCAGCGCGATTAGTAAACTTAAAGCGATGCTCATGCAGGTTCCCCTGCCTTTTCATCTAAGCCATCTGCTTGTAATTCAAGCAGGCCGAGTAACTTGTCTATTGGCATAACCGCTTCGACTTCATCCGCCAAACGGTTGATCTGCGCTTCGCGAAAGGCTGGGTAATCAAAGCTATTCTGCTGATCCAAACCAGCCCAATCTAGCCACGCTTGTAGTAGTTCGGGTTGATCAAATACGCCGTGTAGATAAGTGCCAAGCACCTGATCACTTGGATCACGTACACCGTCGGTGTGGATAACACCCTCAACATTCAACTCAAATAACGGGTTATCTAAGGCTTCGCCGCTACTAATACCGGCATGGATCTCATAACCTGTCACAGGGGTATCGGTACCGCAAAGCACGCCCTTCACATTACGCAGCATTTTATTGCCAGTTAGCGTGGTTTCCATCGGCAGAATACCCAAGGCTTCGCTTGAACCGGCGGTGGATTCGATCTGCTCTGGGTCGTGAATCCACTCCCCTAGCATTTGATAACCACCACAAATACCGATCAGCTTGCCGCCAAAACGCAGGTGACGCTGAATCACTTTGTCCCAGCCATTCTCTTTTAACCAGTTAAGGTCGCCACGGACATTCTTACTGCCCGGAAGAACGATAAGGTCTGCTCCGGTAAACTGTTGTGGATCACGGATAAACTCGCAATCTACCTGCGGGTGCATTCGAAGCACATCAAAGTCGGTATGGTTACTGGCGCGAGGATAGATCGGTACAACCACTTTAAGTTGCTGCTCACCGTTGCTCTTTTGCTGCTGATTAACCGCGTCTTCCGCTTCGATATGCAGATTCATCACATAAGGAATCACGCACAAAACAGGTACGCCGGTTTGCGCTTCCAACCAATCCAAACCGGATTGCAGCAGGCTGACATCACCGCGGAAACGGTTAATCACAAAGCCTTTAACGCGGGCTTTTTCGGAATCAGACAGTAGTTCATAAGTACCCAACAGATGGGCAAACACACCACCACGATCGATATCTGCAACAATAATCACCGGGCAATCAACTGCCTCGGCAAAACCCATATTAGCGATATCGTGCTCACGCAGATTGATCTCGGCCGGACTACCCGCCCCTTCAACAATCACAGCACTGTATTTCTGTTGTAGCTGGGAGTGGCTTTTCACCACTTCGGTTAGCAGTTTCGGCTTAAACGCGTGGTACTCAGTCGCCTTCATATTACCGATGGCTTTACCGTTCAGAATCACCTGCGCACCAATATCACTGTTCGGTTTTAAAAGTACAGGATTCATCTCTACTGAGGCTGGTAGATAGCAGGCTTCAGCCTGTACCGCCTGAGCACGGCCGATCTCACCACCCTCAGCGGTTACCGCACTGTTAAGCGCCATATTCTGAGGTTTGAATGGCGCAACAGAGACTTTATGGCGAGCAAGAATACGGCATAGCGCAGTAACGACGATGCTTTTGCCAGCGTCAGACGTGGTGCCTTGAACCATTAGGGTGTGCGGATTTTTAAAGGTGCTCATTTCAGATCCTATGCTCCGCACGTAAAAGGCAGCTAACATCAGCCGAAACCTGCTTGGAACAGCTAAAAGATAAGCCCAAGAATGTTCTGTTATTTAAGTTCGTCATTAAATCAAAGCACATAATTAAAATATCGAGGCGGGACGCCTCTCCTACATCGCGGACTCTTGCTTTTCATCTAGTTCAAGCAACAAGTCTTGCAGCTTCTCCGAATACTCCCCCGGCTCTTGCCATAAGCCACGCTGAGTTGCTTCTAGCAAGCGTTCTGCCATCTCTTCTAGGGCATGGGGGTTATGCTGCTCTAGGAACTCGCGGTTCTGTTGATCGAACACCAGTGCATCACTGACCTTTTCGTACTGATAATCGGCGATCAGGTTAGTGGTGGCGTCGTAAGCAAACAGATAATCAACGCTGGCGGTCATCTCGAACGCACCTTTATAACCGTGTTCCTGCATGGCATTGATCCATTTTGGATTCAAAAGGCGGGAGCGGATTACACGGTTCAGCTCTTCTTTTAGGGTGCGAATCTTTGGCTTTTGCGGGTTAGAGTGGTCGCTGTGATACACCTGTGGTGCTTCACCGCGATAGACTTCAACCGCGTTGCTCATACCGCCTTGGAACTGGTAGTAATCATCTGAATCGAGCAGATCGTGTTCGCGGTTATCTTGGTTCTGTACCACAGCTTCCAGTTGCGATAGCTGATGCTGGAACGCTTGCGGTGCAGCCACGCCATCGCCTTTTTGGTTACCGTAGGCATAGCCGCCCCAGTTTAAGTAGGCCTCTGCCAGATCGCTTTTTTGTTCCCAACAGCGCTCATCGATCAAGCCCTGCAAGCCAGCTCCATATGCACCCGGTTTACTGCCGAAAACACGGTAGCTCGCCTGACGTTGCGCGTCTTCAGATGACATACCTTGCTCTAACAACTCTTGCTCACGCTTGTGAATATTCTGCGCGATGGTGTTGCTATCACCCGGTTCTTCCAACGCGGCTATGGCTTGCACAGCAGAATCATAAAGCTTCATCACGTTAGGGAAAGCATCACGGAAAAAACCCGATACGCGTAGGGTGACATCGACACGTGGTCGACCTAATAGCTGCGAGCTGAGTACCTCAAAATCGACAACACGATTAGAGCCCGGTGCCCAGATAGGTCGAACACCCATCAAGGCAAAGGCCTGTGCGATATCATCACCGCCAGTACGCATGGTTGCTGTACCCCAGACCGATAGGCCCAGCGTGCGCGGATAATCACCATGTTCTTGCAGATGTCGCTCGATCAGCGCTTGAGCGGAACGCTCGCCAATCGCCCATGCTGCAGGAGATGGGATAGAACGGTTATCCACCGAGTAGAAATTTCGACCTGTAGGCAGGGTATCTAAACGACCACGAGTCGGTGCGCCACTTGGGCCCGGATTTACAAACTCACCGCCTAAACCAGCAATTAGCGATTCGATCTCTAGCTCAGCACTTTGCAGTAAGGCCTTGTGGATAGTCGCACGAGCATAAGCCAGTTGTTTTGCTGTTCTTGGCAGACCACTTAAACGGTCTAGCGTTGTATCTGCCAAGACATAGTCTGTTACTAACTTAGCCGCGAATAGCTCCAAACGCTCACGGGTATCGGCTTCACTGCGCCAGTCATCTTCGCTAAGTTCAGCGAGTTGTGCTGGTTTTTCACCTACCCAGTTTTTGCTGCCTGCTTCTAGCGGGTCGAAATATTCGCTCTCGACTGTAAGATTCAGATCCTGCACTAAGTTATGCAGAATACCCTGACTATCAGGATCATCGCCCCTTGGCAGACGTAACAATGCCACTAACGTATCTGCTAGTTTTTCGCTTTCAGGCAGTTCGCCAAGACGGTGCAGACCATGACGGATCTGCGCCTCTTTGATATCACAGAGGTAGGCATCCAGTTCGTTTAGAACGGCATCTTCATCATCGGACGTTTGGCCTAGTTCTTCTAATAGATGGGTATTTTTTACCTGTTTTAGGATCTCATCACGCAACCATTGCTGACGCTTATCATCCATCCCCATCGCTTGGTAATACTCATCCACCAGCCCTTCCAGTACGGCCATTTCGCCGTAGGTTTCGGCGCGGGTCATCGGCGGCATAAGATGATCAATAATCACCGCTTGGGTACGACGTTTCGCCTGCGCGCCTTCGCCGGGATCATTGACGATAAATGGATAGAAGTGTGGCATTGGCCCTAACGCAATATCTGGCCAACACTCTTCTGACAGTGCACTGCCCTTACCCGGCAACCACTCTAAGTTACCGTGCTTACCTACATGCACCACGGCATCCACTTGATAGCATTCACGTAACCAGAAATAGAATGCCAGATAGTTATGCGGTGGAATCAAATCAGGATCGTGGTAGTTAGCGACCAGATCGATATTAAAACCACGGGCTGGCTGGATACCGATAAAGGTTTCACCTAAGCGAATACCGGAAAGCATCAAACGACCATCACGGTATTTAATATCCTGCTGCGGCGCGCCCCACTGATCGATCACCGCTTGTTGGCAGGCCTCAGGCAGCTGAGCAAAACAGCGCTGATAATCCTCCAGCGACATACTCTGCCAGCACGGCAGATTGTGTAGCGTATTCGGGTTATTCGTGACTGCACCTAGCAGTTCCTGAATTAAAGCATCGCCATTTTCAGGAATATCCCGCAGTGGATAACCTGATGCTTCCAACGCTCTTAAAATATTCACCGCGGATGCCGGCGTATCTAAACCTACACCATTGCCGATACGGCCATCTTTGGTTGGGTAGTTGGCCAAAATCAGCGCGATGCGCTTTTCAGGATTGGGCTTGTTTGCTAGCTGAGCGAACCTAAGCGCTAACTGCGCCACAAAACCTGCGCGTTCTTGATGGAGTTGATAACGCACCACTGAAACTTGGCTGCGCTCATCAAAGTGATCTTCGGTTTTAAAGCTCAGTGCACGGGTATGCACCCTGCCATCCATCTCTGGCAGAACCACCTGCATGGCGATATCACGGCTACGTAAACCTTGTGAATGCGTTAGCCAATCCTCTTCGGTACTACTGGAAAGAACCAACTGCAGAACAGGCACTTTGCGCACAAATGGCGAGTAAAACTCACTCGGCTGCGAACACAGATCTGGGCTTGCTACTGTATTGGAGGCAAAGCCGGTGCTGTTGATAATCAGGTTGGCACCGCTCTGTTCTAGAAGTGCATTCACTAGCGCTAAAGATTCCGCATCTTTAAGTGAGGCAATCGCGATGGGTAATGGTGCTAAGCCGTTGCTTTCTAGTTGTTTGATCAGTTGATCAAACATGCGGGTATTACCACTTTGCAGATGGCTACGGTAGAACAACAGCAGGGCTACCGGCTTATTCGTATCGCATTGGCGTTGTTGCCACTCTGGTAAGGTTGCCGCCTGCACAGTATTTTTTGACGTGTTACTAGCAGCAGGCAGATAGATCATGCATTTAGGCAGCGGCCTTGGCTCATGCCAGAGACGCTCTTGCTGCAAGTATTGATCGGTTAAGCAGTTCAGCAGTTGCAGACTGTTATCCACACCGCCTTCACGAAGGTAGCGCCAGATCCGCATCGCTTCGCTATCGCTGACCGAACTAGCGCAGAACAGTTCTGGATCGGGGGTATCATCCCCCGGCACGATGATAAGCGTACGGCTACTATCCGCTTGCGCCCATGCTTGCAGGCGTTCGAAGCCATATTGCCAGTAACTCGCACCACCTAAGAGAGACAGAACAACCACTTTAGATTGCTCCAGAACTTTATGCTCATACAGATCACAAGCAGCGGGTTTTAGCAGCTGCATCCAGTTGGCCAGACGTACCGACGGTTGATTACCCACTTCCCCTTCAATCTGCTCGTCCGCAAAAAGACACGCAGCATCGGACAGCGCGGCAAGCGAGCTATCGGCTGCAGAGAGAATGATCATATCGGCCGGTGTCTGGTTTAAGTCGATGATGCCTTCATCGTCGACAAACCCGCCCGGTTGCGCTGCTAATAGGTGCATAAATAATCAGTGACGAGAACGCTTCGCTACTAGAACGCTGCTGCGCAGCTGCTAGTGGTTAGGCTCTCTAAACTCCTAAAGGCTTAAACCAAAGCTTCTTCAAGCGCGGCTTTGATCGTTGCTTCGTCGATGCCTTTGCCGATAAACACTAACTGAGTTTTCGGCTCATCATTACCCCATGGACGATCGAAATACACGTCCAAACGCTTACCTACCGCCTGCATTACCTGACGCATCGGCTTACCCGGAAGTGCGGCAAAACCTTTAGCACGGTAGATATTAAAGTCGCTTAGCAGACCTTTAAGAATACCTTGCAGCTTATCGCTATCCACTTCACCAATAGAGATCACGAAAGAGTCGAAGTGATCGTGAGCATGGTCATGATCATGGCCGTGATCGTGGTGATGATCGTGGTGGTTATGTACTGCTTCGATACGCTCTTCTGTCGCACAATCTAGACCCATCAACATTTCAAGATCCGCTTCACCGTTGCTGATGTAAGAGGTCTTAACTTCAGCAGGCACTTTTGCAGCAATCGTTGCTTCAACTTGGCTGCGCTGATCACCTTCAAGCAGATCGTTTTTACTCACAACTACTAGATCTGCTGCGCTTAGCTGATCATCTAATAGCTCTTTAAGACTTGGATCGTGATCTAAGCTTTCATCTGCTAGACGCTGCGCTTGTACTTTGTCTTCGTCATTTGCAAAACGACCTGCAGCAACCGCAGGGCCATCAATTACAGTAATGACCGCATCGACGGTGCAGTACTCTTTAATGCCCGGCCAGTTGAATGCCTGAACCAGTGGTTTAGGTAACGCAAGACCACTAGTCTCAATCAAGATGTGATCGATATCTTCACGACGCTCAACTAGCTGCTGCATAACTGGTAGAAACTCTTCTTCTACTGTGCAGCAGATACAGCCGTTAGCTAGCTCGTAAAATCCGTTCTGGTCTTCAGCCGTTGCCGCAGACTCATCTTCACAATCAAGCGGACAGCTACGTAGCAAGTCAGAGTCGATATCCAGCTCACCAAACTCATTTACAATCACGGCGATACGCTTGCCTGCCGCTTGCTTCAAAACGCTAGATAGCAGTGTTGTTTTACCGCTACCCAAAAAACCTGTGACTACCGTGGTTGGAATCTTATTAAGTTGCATAACTGTTACTCTGTTGTTTCTTTAGCAAGTTTTGCTTTGTGTTCTTTTTTACGGAAAACGTGAGCCTGATCCTTGTCGTACAGATAAGAATCGGCAAAGTCATCGGTATCCAATACGTGGCCGACCAGAATCAAAGACGTACGGGTGAAGCCCTTTTCACGAACTTTAGCGACAATATCACCCAAAGTTCCGGTCACTTTGTCCTGATCAGGCCAAGAGCTGCGATAGCACACCGCTACCGGGCAATCTTCGCCATAATGCGGGATCAGCTCTTCAACAATCTTATGGATACGGGTGACACCCAGATGGATCGCCAAGGTTGCACCACTCTGAGCAAGCTGAGGCAAACGCTCACGTTCAGGGAACGGCGTCTTGCCTTCGTAACGGGTCATAATGATCGTTTGAGATACGCCGGAGAGTGTTAGCTCTTTCTTCAGGTAAGCTGCAGAAGCAGCCACCGCACTAACACCCGGAATCACTTCGTAATCGATCCCTTCGGCTTCTAAACGGCGGATCTGTTCGCCTATAGCACCGTAGAGTGATGGATCACCACACTGCAGGCGGGCAACATCTTTACCCTCTTTATGCGCTTGAACGATATGATCGGTAATCTGATCCAGATCGATCGTGGCGGTGTCGATGATCTTCTCCGCCTTGCCTTCAACCGCTTCCAGTACTTCACGTGGAATCAGAGAACCGGCATAAAGCACCACCGGGCACTCTTGTAGTACACGATGACCTTTGAGGGTCATTAGCTCAGGATCACCGGGACCTGCGCCGATAAAGTAGACTGTCATAATTAAATCCAATAATAGGAAGTTTTGTCTGTGGGAGCGGCTTTTGCTATGCCCTTGGGTACCAGCCGCGAAATTTCGGCGCAAGATGCGCCTCCCACAAATCTAATTCACCAAACCTAGTTACAACTTCTTTGAGTAACCACGCGGTGTGTATACCCACTCTTTACTACCATTGACGATATGGCGAGATTCGCTGTTACCTACGCTTACCAGAGTGAACATATCCACATCTTTAGCATCCAGCTCACCTAGGGTAATAATGCAGATCGACTCATCTTCACGAGTTAATTGGCGACCCAGTAACACTGGCGTTTCCGCAGGGCGATACTGCAGCAAGATGTCGCGGGCATGATTCAGCTGCCAATCGCGCTTTTTAGATACGGGGTTGTAGAAAGAGATTACAAAATCCCCCGTACCCGCACTGTGAATACGTTTCTCGATCGTTTCCCAAGGGGTTAACAGATCCGAAAGCGAGACCGTACAGAAGTCATGGCCCAACATCGCACCAACACGGCTGGCACCCGCCTGCATTGCCGAGATACCTGGGATCACTTCGATATCTACATCTAGCCATTCAGGATGATCTTCTTTGCCCTGTAGCTGTTGATCCAGCAGCTCAAACACCAATGTCGCCATAGCATAGATACCGATATCGCCGCTGGAGATCAGCGCAGTGGTTTTACCGCTTGCCGCCAGATCTAACGCTAAACGCGCGCGACCGATCTCTTCGCCTAAAGGCAGATCATGGTGCTGTTTGTTATCACAAACATCGCCCAACAGATCTAGATATAGACCGTACGCCACTAGATCGGAGCTTGCTTTGATCGCTTCCAAAGCTTTTGGCGCTACAAGCTGCGCATCACCCGGGCCTGTGCCCACTACAAATAGTTTTGACATTAATTATTCATCTGCCGTTATAGCTTCTCGCAATTGCGCAAGTCGCTTTCTTCGTTTTCTGTTTATTCAAGACCAGCTCAGGCTGCTGCCCAGTCTGCTGCTTGGCACTCAATAGGGCTGCAGATTCAGCTACGCCATAAACACCTACTGTGTTGAACACATACTCAGATCGAGTACTCAGTAATGGCTCCATCTCAGATAACTGGTTTTTATCCCAAGTCTGATAAGGCTTATCGAGGTTTTCAGCCAACTGAATTAAGCCAACCTCGTCTGCTTTGATATCGATGCTGCTAATAGAACTCACCTGATCTAAGCTCAGGCCCGACTGTTCCAAACATTCCATTAGCAACCGTTCTAGTTCATCCACAGGGCAACCACGTTCACAGCCCATGCCAACGCTATAAACTGGATTAAGGTAGCCATTTGCGGTGGTTATCACCGGTTGTGCATTTAACAGCTTAGAAACCTCTAAAGCCCAGTTATTCGCTCCACCTTCGTGACCTGATAACAGCGGAATCACAAACTGTCCTTGCTCATCGATCACGAGTACGGGCGGGTCTTGATATTTATCCTGTAGCACCGGCGCTAAACTGCGCATAACAATGCCAGTGGCACAGATAAAGATCAGTCGCTCACCATTTTTAAAAAAGCCCTGAACTTGCTCCGCAAAAGGTTGCGGTTTAAACACCACGTCCCCTTCAATCAACGATTGCAGGCGCTCAGCGAGACTCTTCCCAGCCTCTGTAAGAGCGATGATCTTGGTTTGACGAGAAGCCATTAGCGGCTATTCCTCTGACTACGAGTAATCACAAACAACGAAAAGTAAGGGCCCGCTTCTGCTTCCAGCTCACTGATATCGTTCACGATACGTTGATTATCACGGCCGATATATTCCAAATACTGAGCATCTTCAGTGCGTCCGCTCTCAGCCAGTAATTTAAGTAAACGAGGTCGAGCCTGTCCCGCTTTCATAATTACCAGAGAATCATTTTGTTTAAGTGCAGCAAGAATCTGTTCATCAGTATGGCGACCACTCACTACGCAAAACATCTCTTTCAGCATGGTCAGCGGGTGAACCAGAGTGGCTGCGGCGGCATTTACCGAGGTAATGCCCGGTACAACTTCGCAGGTAAAGCAATCTTGTAAGCGTTCTAATAGATAACTGAATGAGCCAAAGAACAGTGGATCACCTTCACACAGGAAGATCACATCTAAGCCCTGCTCTAGCTGTTCAGCGATGGCCGCCGCACCTTGATCATAAGCTTCATTCGCTTTGTTGCGATCCGTCGACATCGGCATATAGATAGGAATACCCGATTGCGCTGTTGTCGCAGAATAGATGGCATCGGACGCAATGTTCTTCGCTTGTGATTCACCTTTGTCATTCACTAGATAGCTGATGACATCAGCGCTCTGGATCAGACGCCAAGCTTTCACTGTTAATAACTCAGGATCGCCTGGGCCAACGCCAACACCGATAAATCGGCCTTTCACCAGATTCATACAACATCTCCGGTTTTAACAAACTTAAACAAATTCACCGGTAAATTCGGTCGATACATCAACTGCCCTGCTAAAGTTTCGCCACGGCTAACAGCTACTTGAGTGGTTTCCAATTGGCTATCTTCAGCTAAAGAGCGCTCTTGCCAGAACTGCATCAGTAGCTGTTTGGTATTTTCAGTGACCGCACTGGCTACCAGCACACCACCCAAGGGCAGTAACGCCCAGACTTGGGCTAGCAACTGAGGCAATTCACCATCGCTACCACCAATAAATACTTTGTTTGGCGAAGTTAGCCCTTCCAATGCTTCAGGCGCGCGCCCTTCAACAATTTTAAGATTGCTTACCACGCCAAAACGCTGGCGATTCGCTTCTAAGCAACTTAGCCGATCTGGGTGATGCTCGATCGCATTCACGGTCGCTAGCGGCTGCCAATAAGCAAGCTCAACCGCTACGCCACCACAACCCGCACCTATATCCCAAACCTGATCATCACGGCTTAACTGCATCAACGAGAGAATCGTAAGTCTGACCTCGCGTTTACTGATCATCCCTTTACCCGGTTTATCTGTATCAGTAATAAAGTGCTGATCAGGAATACCCGGAAACTCAGGTAGGTAACCTTGGTTTGAACCCGGTTCGATAAGTGTCAGATGCAGTGGATCAAACTCATGATCTGCTTCCAGTAACTTTGATGCGGAGAAACTACGAATACGTTCTTCTGGATAACCTAAGGTTTCCAAAACGGTTAGCTGCGCTTGTGGAAAACCTGACTCAACACAATGTTGAGCAAGCACCTGAGGATAACTTTTACTGTCTGTCAGGATCAGCAACGGCTGGTTCTGGCATAAGCGGGTTTTCAGCTTTTCAACTGGACGACCGTGCAGACTTAATACTTCTAGATCCTGCAGGGCCAGACCCAAACGGTGGCAGGCCATCTGCAAGCTCGAAACGGCTGGATAAAATCTCAAATCCGACTGAGAGAAATGACGGCTAAACCAACGACCGATGCCATAAAACAGTGGGTCACCTGAGGCTAGAATCATTACTGATTTGTCTTCAGCAACTGTACCCTCAACCAATGATTTCAGTTCAGCTAGTTTTGGCAGTTCCGCAGTAGCTTTATCTGATGGCAACAGCGATTTGATGGTCGCCAACTGACGCTCAGAACCTATCACCAGATCAACCTGCGCTAAAGCCTTCTTAGCGTCAGAAGAGAGTTCAGCAAGATGAGAAACACCCAAACCAACTACGTGGATCATTAGTAAAACTCCCCACGATTACAGCGCAGTAGCGCATTACAGCTCGCGGCTGATACTGCACTACCGCCCTGACGACCGAGCAGCGTTATACACTCAATACCCAGTTGTTCGTGAACATCCCACAATGCTTGTTTGGACTCAGCGGCACCGACAAAACCCACCGGCATACCGATAATCAACGCCGGTTTATCTGCGTCCTGTTCGATCATTTCTAACAAACGAAACAATGCAGTAGGTGCATTGCCAATCACCACGACACTACCGGCCAAAGAATCACGCCATAGTTCTACCGCTGCCATAGAACGAGTTTCACCCGTTTGTTTTGCCAGTTCTGCAGTACGTGGGTCATTCAGATAACAGCTAGGTAAACGCTGAATCATACGTTTAGTGATTCCCTGACGTACCATCTCCACATCACAGAGAATTTCGCACTCCTTAGACAACGCAGCCATACCTGTTTCACAAGCATTTTTACTGAAACGCACCTGTTCCGCTAACTCCGGCATACCTAAGCTGTGCACAATACGCATCACAACCTGCTGTTGCTCACGGTCGAAATGGCTTAGCTTAGTTAGCTCGCGAATCTGTCGAAAGCTATCTTTCTCTATCGCCTGTGGATTAATTTCGTACTCAAACGCCACGCTGTTTCTTACCTACTATCATCTAAACTCGTTAACTAGTGTTCTAACGGCTTCTACACAACCGTCTATCTCTCGAAATATCCGATCTGCTTCAGGAAGTTCTGGGCGCTCTAACATAAACACATCTACGCCCAGCTCTCTGGCAGCACTCAACTTGGCTTCTGTTGCTGCGCCGCCACTATTTTTACTGATCAGCAGATCAATCTGATGATGCGCTAACAGTGCCTTTTCATCCTGATGATTAAACGGCCCAATCGCTTTTAACCATTGCATGCTTTCCGGTAATTCAGCTTGCGCAGGTGCAGCTGTGCGGAACACCTGATTCTGACCATTACGTTGTGCATAAACGCCAAACTGATCGATCACGGCTTGGGATAACTGCCCCGCCGTCAAAAGCACCGACTTATAGCTTTCTGCTGCCGCAACCAGTGATTGCATATCAGCAAAGCTACGCCACTTATCACCCTGCTGCGCTTGCCATGCTTCGCGGTGAAAACGCCAGCAGGGGATGCCAAGCTGTTTAGCAGCTTTCACCGCAGTAGTGCTCATCGTTTCCGCAAAAGGATGGGTCACATCTAGAAGAAGACCGATCTGCTCCTCTTTTAGATAAGTCCCCAATCCACCGTATTGGCTAAAACCACCCGAGATCACTTCGCAAGGTAGCTGCGGAATTCTCACCAAGCCAGCTACGCTATAGATCACGCGGTTATCACGTAACAGTCCTTGCTGATCTAGGCCTTTAACCACTTTGCGTGCATCTGAGGTGCCCCCGAGAAGCAGGATATTCACTGCTGTTCTCCATTCAGATCGCCAGCTTTACCTTGAGCATGCCCCACAAAGTTGCCTTTTCGATCCGTGGCCCACACTTCGATCTCTACTTGAGGTTGAGTTTTATGTACAACCTCTTCTGCAACCAGCAACGCCTGTGTACAAACCGCTTGCGCCAGATCGATCTCGGCTTCCTGACACAGTTTCAGTACTTCCATACTGGTATTTGCGTTGTGGATCTTCTCCAACAACGGTGCATTAGCACCCAGCTTCTCAGCCAACATCGACATATGTTGAAAATCGATGCTGGAGCTGCGGCTATTCAGATCCATATGACCGTTCGCCAGTTTGGTCATCTTGCCAAAGCCGCCACAAATACTGAGCTTCTCTACAGGCTCTTTACGTAGATGCTTAAGTAAAGCGCCAACAAAGTCGCCCATCTCAATCAGGGCCATATCATCCAAGTTGTAGTGCGCTTTGATCGCAGCTTCACTGGTACCGCCCGTCGTTGCTGCCAAGTGCTTAGTTCCATTCGCTTTGGCAACATCCACCCCTTGGCGAATCGATGCAATATAAGCAGCACAAGAATATGGGCGGACAATGCCGGTTGTCCCTAAAATAGATAAACCACCGATAATCCCTAGGCGTGGATTCATGGTCTTAAGCGCAATCTGTTCTCCCTTTTCCACGCCCACAGCAACCTCAAAACCACCTTCGTAGCCATAAACATCAGCGGCTTTTTGTAGATGCTCGGTCATCATTTTCCGTGGCACTGGGTTGATCGCAGGCTCACCTACTTCGAGTACTAAACCTTCACGCGTCACTGTGCCCACGCCTTCTGCGGGTTTAAATACCACACCCGGCTCTTTAGTCAGTCGTAGTTCGACAAACACAGTGGCACCATGGGTAACATCAGGATCATCACCGGCATCTTTAATCGTTGCGGTACGAATACCCTGCTCATCTTTTAGCGGTTGATAAGCGATGATCTCCAGCTCTACCAACTGCCCGCGAGGCAACAAGACCTCAACGTTTTCTGGCTGTTTACCTGCCAACAAGGCCTGTGAAGCAGCCACACAACACGCAGTCGCACAGCAACCGGTGGTTAAACCGCTGCGCAACTCAGGCTGTTGATTTTCGCTACTCTCAGGCCACATATACTTTCTACCTTCCAGAACCTTCCAAATTACCGCTAAAAATTGCAGCGATCGCTTCTGGGTTCGACGCAAAAAACAGGTGTAGATAACTCGCCGTTAATCCTTTCTCTCGGTAGATCGCTTCGCCCGGTGCTGGGTGACGCTGGCGACGACCATGTCCTACCGGTTCCGGAGTATCAGAACTACGAGAACGATGATGAGCATGCGCTTGAACCTCACCTTCAGGTAGCATCGCTGTTTGCATGCCTTGGCAGCCGCGTTTGCCACGCATAGCACCATGGCCTTTCAGAATTCCGGCCATTGGACGGCGGTTATCTTCTAGATCGGTAAGATCTTCAAGGCAGTAGAGGAAGCCGCCGCACTCAGCCAGAATCGGTTTACCTGCTGAGTGGAACTCACGGATCTGCGCCTGCATAGTTTGGTTATCCGATAGCGCTTGTGCATGCAGTTCTGGGTATCCACCCGGTAACCATAAGCTATCAGCTTCGGGTAGTTGCGTATCATGTAAAGGCGAGAAGAACTGAAGCTCTGCTCCCATCTGTTCTAGTAAACGCAAATTAGCATCGTAGATAAAACTGAACGCTTCATCCCTAGCAATCGCTATACGCTTACCTTCAAGTAACGGCTCGACCTGAGGCAACTCTGCACTAAAAAACTCTACTGGTTCAGGCAAGTTAGTAATATGATTAATGGTTTCTAGCGGGCCTTTGATCCACTCGGCACCCAAACCAAAACGTTGCTCTAACTCGTCATAAACTTCTGCGGCCTGCACTAAACCTAAATGGCGTTCCGGTAAGGCAACCTCTGGATCACGCGCCAATGTAGCTAGCAGAGGTAAAGTTTCAGGGAGTGCATCACGAATCAGTTGAGCATGGCGCTCAGTACCACAGTTATTGGCGATTAAACCGGCAACCGAAATATCAGAACGATAGTTAGCTAAGCCCATCGCAATTGCCGCAGCGGTTTGCGCCATGCCTTTAACATTCATAACGATGGCAACAGGGATATTAAAACGCGCGGCCAAGTCTGCACTGGAAGGTTCGCCATCAAACATGCCCATAGCGCCTTCAACCAAAATCAGATCGGCTGTTTTTGCTGCTTCATAGAGCTTTTGCTGGCAGTAGTTTTCGCCGGCCATCCACAGATCGAGTTGTTCTACATCCTGACCACTCGCCTGCGCTAAGATCTGCGGATCAAGATAATCAGGGCCGGTTTTAAAGACACGAACCACTTTGCCCTGATCACGGAAATAACGTGCCAGTGCCGCTGTGATCGTGGTTTTACCTTCACCCGAACTCGGTGCTGTTAGAAACAGCGCTGGGCAAAGTACAGATTGCTGTTCAGCCATTAGAATTCGATCCCAGCCTGAGCTTTAACACCAAGACGGAATGCATGACGTTCATCACGAATACTGCTGATCGTATCAGCAATCTCTTCTAAACCTTCTGGCATAACACGACCGGTAATCATGACGTTCTGATTCTTCGGACGATTCTGTAAAGCTTCGATAACCGGCTCTAGCGGCAGATATTTGTATTTGAACATATAGCTCAGCTCATCAAATACCAGCATTTCATAGCTGTCATCTTTAAGGTATTGCTCAGCTAGCGCCCAAGCTTTCTTCGCCGCTTCTATATCCTGAGTTTTATCCTGCGTTTCCCAGGTAAAACCATGGCCCATAACATTCCAGTCGATCAGCTCATGATCACGGAACAGCTTATATTCGCCGGTCTCAGTACGACCTTTCACAAACTGGATAACCGCCGCTTTTTTACCATGACCAACACAACGTGCCATAGTGCCAAACGCAGAGCTACTCTTACCTTTACCGTTACCTTTTAACAGGATAAGGACACCGCGCTCTTCAGTGGCTTGGGCGATACGCTTATCGATCACCTCTTTCTTTTTCGCCATGCGTTCCTGATGCGTTTTCATATCGGGTTCTTATGCTCCAGATAAAGATAGGTAAGTTGCATTTAATTCATTGGCGAAACGACGGCCTTTGCCGCGTTTCACTTGGCTGAGTTCGGTATCGATCCAGATCAGGTCGCCATCTAATTCAATGCCATTTAAAGAGCTACTGCTGCGACCATCGCTTAATACATAGATTGCGACATCAAGCTCGGGCTGTTGTTTACGCAGCTGCTGTAGATAAGTTCGCGCTTCAACAAAAGCTTCGCGCATAGGTGTGCCACCACCGGCACCCAGCTGATCTAACCAACTACGCAGCTCTTTCGGTGCCCTAATTCTAGAAAGCAGGTTTTTAACCTCGGTATTACCAAATCCAAACAGAGCGATCTGTTCACGATTCAAATACGCATTCTCTGAGATCTGCAATACAGCAGCTTTAGCATAAGCAAAGCCCTGCGCCTGCAAAGTAGAAGCTGATGTGTCCAGCAAGACCAGATGTAAACGATCTGAACTCTTAACCTGTTTCTTAAACTGCAGCGCCTTGGGTGGCCAGTTAGGCAGGCTGCTTATTAAAGTCTTAAACCAGTCAGGACGACTGCTCAGTACTGATGTTTGCTTAATGCCCTGCTTCTCGTGGTTATGAGTCATCAGATCGGGAAGCTCTAGTGCAGTTTTCTCAGCCGTCTTCTGTTGTTGCGGCTTCATAGCACCCCACTCACCTTCACCGGACAGTTGTCGATGACTATCATCTGGACGTTTAAAGCCTTGCTGATCTTGCTGAGGCGGTGTTGGCGGTTGCTGCGGAGGATTCTGCTCAGGCGTAACCTTACGGCGATGCGCTAAAACCAACTCTTCTACTGCATCGATATTCTGTTTTGTTACTTCCGCTTGCTGATTCAGCGCCGCATGGGTTAACGCCGCTCGGTACCAAACAATATCAGCACGAAGGCCATCAACCTGCGCTTGAGCACATCGCTCAGCAATATCTAAACGTAGCTCATCAGAACAAGTAACTGTTTCTAGATTTTCACGAGCCGCCAAAATCTGATCAACCAGTTCAGTTTGCTGATCTGCATATTCGGCAATAAAGGCTTCAGGATTGCGATCAAACTGTTCTCTGCGTTTTACAATCTCGACCCGCTCAAGCGGCGCATACTGGTTACTCAAGTTTACCGAAAAGCCAAAGCGATCATGTAACTGTGGGCGCAACTCCCCCTCATCAGGGTTCATTGTGCCAACCAATAGAAACTCTGAGCGGTGGCTATGGCTTATGCCATCACGCTCTACGCGGTTAACGCCAGAGGTAGAAACATCCAATAATAGATCAACGAGGTTATCAGGTAGCAGATTTACTTCATCGACATAGAGCACACCACCATGGGCTTTGCTTAATAGGCCAGGGCTGAACTGCATTTTCTTATCGTTCAGCACCTGCTCTAGATCCAACGTACCCAAAAGCATCTCTTCACTAGCACCTAACGGCAGCGTCACAAACTCAGCCGCGACTAGATCATCGCCTTCCGCTTGAAGATGATCAGGCAAAAGATCTGCCATACCACGCGCTAGCGTAGATTTAGCACTACCACGAGGCCCACTGATCACCACCCCACCGATAGCTGGGTTGACCGCTGTTAGTATCAAAGCAAGCTTAAACTGCGCCTGCCCGCATACTGCTGTAAATGGAAAATGAGGCTTACTCATTCTGCTACCTTTAAGTTCCAGACTTCGCTGAAATGACTAAATATGTTCTAAAACTCATAGTACGCTGAGTATAGAAGTTCGAGTACAAGGCAAATTTTTTCGAAAGAGCGGAGTTTACTGGTGTAAATGAGCATCTTGAGAAAAAATTTAACGCCGTAATCGGGCTTCTAGGCCAGCGTACTATTGTTTTGGCCAGTGGGCATGATGTTCGTCTATTACAAATTTATGTTTATGCCTCTGCTTCGGATGATAATGGGGATGCACATGTGGCTCTGGCCCCTCCCATCCTTCGTGTTCATGCTGATGATGTTCATCATGTACATGGGGGTGAAGATGGTCCATCTCTGGATGCTCATGCCATAAGTCATGCTGATCATCTTTCTTCCACACTATCATCGCCGCAATCAATGCCACTGCGGCCAGCGCAGCTAAACCAAGAAAAGCACCGTCCATGCCCAACTGGCTACCGAGCCATCCAGCAAGCAGATAACCTAACAACCACATACCGTGAGTCAGGGCGAAATTCGCTGAGAAGTAATCGTTTCGATCACTCTCTTGGCAGGAGTTTCTGACTACTCGCCCTGTTGGAATCAGGATCAAACTTGTACCGACACCAATCACAAACCAGATTGGAAATAATCCCCAATACCCTGGACCGCTTAGCCCTGCTAACAGAGCAACAACCAACAACCCTGCACCTATAAACATCACCGGGCGATCATGAACACTCTCAAGCAGTTTAGGCAATATAAACGCGGCTATCATTGAGCCTACGCCTGCTGAAAGCATCAGCAAAGGCACCTGTTCTTCGAATAAACCCAACACTGCACGTACATAAACAACTGTGTTTACGATGATCATCGCGCCTGCTGCAGAAAGCGCGAGATTGAGCAACAACACCGCCTGCAAGCGCGGCGTTTTAAGATAACTACGCACCCCAAAGCTAACCTTTTTCCACACCCCACCACTACGATCACTCACAGTATTTGCTGGAACAACCGCTAGTAAAAGAAACAACGCTGCGATAACAAAACCAACGGCATTCAACTCGAATAACAAGGCATAGCTAGTAAACACTAATAAGAAAGCCGCTAATGCTGGGCTCAATAAGCTCTCCATCTCCATCGCTAAACGCGATAAAGATAGCGCTCGGGTATATTCTTTTTCATCGGGCAATACATCGGGCAATAACGCCTGATAGACCGGGGTGTAACCTGCGGCCATCGCATTAAGCAGAAACATCAACACAAACAGCTGCCACGCTTCCTGACAGAACGGCATTAACACCACCAGCGCTGCTCGACCAATATTCAGCCCAGCCAACCATCTCTTTCGTGGTAGCTTACTGGCATAACCACCCACAACGGGCGCCACACAAAGATAAGCGACCATTTTGATTGCTAGGGCTACACCTAAGACCCAGCCAGCATCTCTAGGATTTAGATCAAACGCCAACAGCGCCAAAGCAACCGTAGTCAGCCCTGTACCCACCAGCGAAACCAGCTGGCCAAGAAATAGCCAACGAAACGCAGGATTACTAAGGGGCTGAAAAATTTCCATTAAGCGCTTTCCAACTGCGGCTCAACAACCGTTACAGCGTTCAGTTTTGCATCTTTTAATCGAACTTCACGCGTTGCCAGTTGGGTAATAAAATCTGAATCATGGGAGATTATGATCATCGCTTGCGGTAAACCTAGCAAGGTGTCGATCAACCTCTGGCGTGCCTCGGTATCTAAGGCATTACTCGGTTCATCCAGCAACAGCACTTCAGGATCCATCGCTAATACCGAAGCAAGGGTGATCATGCGTTTTTCACCGCCAGAAAGCTGATGAGTGATACGTTCCTCAAAACCTTCCATACCTAACGAAGCTAAAGTATCGCTGGCTATCTTTAGAGCTTCTTCACGGCTTTTGCCAAGGTTGAGTGGACCAAACGCGACATCTTCCAGAACCGTTGGACAAAACAGTTGATCATCTGGATCTTGGAATAGGAAGCCTGCGCGCGCACGTACATCGATAAATTGCTTTTCTTCACTCCGCGTTTCACCAAACGCCCAGATCTCTCCGGCTTTAGCTTTCTTTAAGCCTACAAGTAGATGCAGCAAGGTGGTTTTGCCTGCACCGTTAGGACCGGTTAAAGCCACTCGTTCCCCTGTATGAAGGGCAAAATCGACGTTATCTAAAACCACTCCACGACGTGGATAGCGATAACTTAAACCGGTTACTTTAATTAGTGCGTTTTGCTCACTCATAAGAAATTCAATCCGGTCAAAATGCAAAGAAAAGGCATAAACACCGCTAAGAAGCGGTAATCTTCACTGCCCAAGCGCATATCATCAAACAGGTAAAACTGGCCTTTGTAACCACGGCACTTCATCGCATCCATAATTCGCTCAGAGCGCTCTAAAGAATGCACTAATAACATGCCAATTAGGTAACCAATCGAACGCCAAGTATGCATGTCAGTGCGAAGTACAAAGGCGCGGGCTTGCATGGCTCTACGCATCCGTTTGTACTCTTGTCCGATCACTTCAAGATAGCGCACCGTGAACAACATAAGGTGTACAAGTTTATCGGGAACCCTTAGATGCGCTAATGCATGCCCAAGCGTGGTAGCGCTGATCGTGCCTACCAATGCAAGCAGCGCCAATACCACAGCATGCGCCTTCAATAGAATCATGAGAGCGTGAAAGAAACCCTCTTTACTCGCCGATAAACCAAACAAGGTAAACCAGGTTTCTCCGGGAGTGGTAAATGGCAGCAGGATGATCAAAAAGATCATAAACATATCCATCGCGATCACACGACGAAGAGTACGTTTAACATTTAACTGAGCGAGCACCGCCAACATAAAGCCAGCGATAACAGCTGTAGTTAAGACAAAGAAGTTATGTGAAAGCACTGTCGCAAACGCAAATAGTGTCACTAAGATCACGCGCATGCGCGGGTCAAGGCGATCAATTATCGATTGATCGTGCTTAACCTTCTGCCCCTTCCATGAGGTGCCGCTATGCTCAAGAAACTGAGGCATGTTCCTTTTCCTGCTGCTTCTCTTTCTGACGTTGACGCCACCAGATACCTAAGCCACAAAGTCCAAAGATATAACCGATACCACCTATCACATCTTGTAGGCTCGCTTTCTCTTTATAGGCAGCCAATTCCTGACGTAGAGGTTTGACCTGTTTTGCTACTGCTTTTTCGATCATCGCCTGCAGCGCTGCTTGATCACCATTAAACTGTGGAGTTTCACCACTGTTGCCCATAGCGCTCATTGCGACATTACCGCCGGGTAAGCTATCTGGCAGTTCATCAGCCGGCAGGGAGATTTCAAGCACATGACCTGCACTCAAATTGGCAAAGAAATGGTGGTCAATTCGCTGCTGAGCCGAAAATACAAACAAACCATCAGCATCAGTTAAGGTCTTACCGAGTTCATTACCAGCCGAATCAGATACGATAATTTCCGTACCCTCTTGAGCCATATCACCATTAGAAAAACCAACTTCACCTTCAATCGTGTTCCCAATAGCGTAAACACCACCGACAACATTATGAGCATGCGCCCCTGAAGAAATCAGGGCAAATAGGAATATAAGTGGCGCTAATAACTTAGCCATAAGCGCGTTCCTCATCGAGACCAAAGAATTCAGGCTTCACCTTACGAATCAGCAACACAGCTGCCGCAGTGACAAAGCCCTCTACAATCATGACCGGAATATGCGCAACAAAGGTCGCTTTAGCTGCGAGCAAGAAAGCCTCGCCCGAAAGCATTAGCGAAAATGCCACCATGATCGTGGTTATCACAATCGAACCTGCGCCACCGATAGCACCCCACGTTGCTGCCACTTTAGGTGACTGCGAACCAATTCCATGCCGGCAGAGGTAATACACCAACACCGCGGGTAACGCGATATTGACCGCGTTCACCCCTAAGACGAGGAATCCGCCAAAGCCAAAGAACACGGCCTGTAGAAACAAGGCGACTAAAAGCGCAGGGAAAGCGGCCCAGCCTAGCGCTAAGCCGATCAATCCATTCAGGATAAGATGCACACTGGAGAAACCAATAGGCAGGTGGATATAAGAAGCGATAAAAAAGGCGGCTGAAAGTACACCGACTTGAGGAAGATGATCATAATCCATCTTCTTCAAACCTAAGGCCACCCCAGCTACTGTCAAAGCAGCACCCGTTGCTAATACCGAACCCGACAAAGCGCCATCTACAATGTGCATCTTGGTGTACCTAAATTATTTAACTGAGTGAGCCTGAACCCAAATTACAGCATCTTGGGAAAGTTCTTTACCTTTATGCTCTTTATCAGAGCCCACACCCAAGGCACAGAAACCCCACTGACCCGCTTTAGGGATACCGAAGGTAAAGGTACCGTTAGCATCAGCAAAGATTGTTTGTGTGATAAATGCGTCAGCTGGAACTTCCATATTAGCCTCTTTAGCGAAAGCGTTAGCTTTCATATCAGGCTCATAGTTTACGTATTCCACTTCAATTTCGGCGAATGGAACTGGCTTGCCTTCACTTTTAACAACGCCGGTAAACGTGCCGCCTTCGTAGATAGCGTAAGGTTTTGTTAGAGGAACGATCTCAGCCTTCAAGCCAAAATCTTCATTCCAATCTGTTGGCAAGCTACCTACGTTAACAATGGATTTAGTGATTTGCTGAATATAGATATCTTCAGATTCTTCAAAATAAGGTGCCATTTGATGAACAAATACGTAGTCACCTAGACCGCGTAGTTTCACATCAGCTTCGAAAGAGGTACCTGTATTATCAGCGCTGGTCCACTGAGATGGTTTAACAGAATCTAGTAACTCTGTTTTCTTACCTTTTTTGATTACATAGAACTGTTCAGGCGCTTCAACCTGCATCACATGACCACTTTCCGCAGGGTGGGTAAATGGCATTTTTAGGTTGATCTGACCACCACGCTCACGCAGTAATTCTGGCGTATAAACCATTTGGAAGTGAGCTGATGCAATAGAAGAATAGAGCGCAGCGCCTGCTGCTACTGAAAACGCTAATTTTTTAAGCACAAAAAAATCTCCAACATGAAATATTGTCGGAGTTGGGAGGATAAGTATGTTTAGACAAACCAAACAATTACTCGGTGAAGCCCTCCGCAACACCACGGTAAACAACTATTAGGCTGGTATCCGGACTCATCAGCGAAGAACTTAACCTTCAATCAACTTACCTTCCCATATCCAAGATACAGTGGCATAAAAGCTGATATAACCAATTTACCGTTGCGGGGGCAGTGTTGGGATCGCTATTGAATCCTGGCTCATAAGCTCACCAACTTCCCGGGCTATCAAAATCGCTACCCGTGACCTCATTTGGGTATCAATTTTAGCCTGTACAAATGTACGACCTAATAAGCGCACAACTCTACCTGCCATACCCCTTATTTGCAATTGAGTTCTATTCCAGTGGTCATGAATAACGTAAATATATAAATCCCAACTACACTAGGGTTTAAGCACCTTCTTTTCGGAACCAAAAATAAGAACTCCAAGTATTAAAGAGGGCTCCACTATATGCTTGCGCTTAAATCCTCCGCTCTCATTGCGGTAACAGCCCTACTAACCGGCTTTTCCATACATACACAAGCCGACTGGTACGCCAGTTTTTCCACCGAATACCAGCCAGAAGCCCAAAGCGGGCACTATGCCTACAAACCTTTATTGCAATACACAGAAGGCAATTTTGGCACTTACCTTGAATACGTATATGTTCCAAGGAATGGGTTGGATAATGGGAAGAATTTAACCTGGCAAGCGGAATATAAATGGAAACTGAGCGAAAGCAGCTCATTAAAGCTCGTACATGAATTTGATCGAACGATAGATACCAACACAGAGAGCGCAGAACTGACACCAAAGTTTTATACCTCGTTTGATAATGGCTTAAAGGCCGGGTTTGAACTAGAGATCGATTACTACCTTGATGGTGATTTCGAAATTCGTGAAATAGAGATTGAGCCAACTATCAAATGGAGCCAAAGCCTAGGCGAAGGCAAACTCAACCTCGAGCTTGAAGCACCGACAATGCGCTTATATAGCAACGACGATTCAATTAAGGATTTTGAATTCGAAGAGGTGCTCCCCATTATCGGCTACGATCACCCTCTTTCTAAAAACTTAACCTTGCATACCCTACTAGAACTTCCCTATGACCTTCAGGAAGATGATTTCGACACTATAATCACAATTGGGCTTGGAGTTACCTTCTAGCCCAATTTGCCTTTATAATCCGTCCTTTTGATCCGAATAAGGCATCTTCCATGCTCTATGTACTTCCTGAAACAACAGGCGACATTATCGTCCTGCAAGCGAATGACACTCTGACTGCAAGCGATTACACCGATACATTCCTGCCGCTGTTTGAGCATGTAAAGAACACGCATCCTGAAGTTCGTCTGCTAATTACTTTTGCTCCAGACTTTTCAGGCTTTGAAGCCGGTGCTTTATGGGAAGATCTAAAATTCGGCACTCAACACGCAAACGATTTTTACCGTATCGCGATCGTCGGTGATCCTAAATGGACCGAGTGGATGACCAAAGTAGGCGATCTACTTACTCAAGGTGAAATGCGTCATTATCGAATGACTCAGCTCCTCGAAGCACTTCGTTGGATTAACGATGAAGATGAAGACGACGAGGAAGAAGAAACGCTATATCCGTTCGGCGGATAACGAAGCAGTTTCAACAATAAGGGCCATCTCATAATGGCCCTTTTTTAAGCTTAAGAACTAGTGCACGGTCAGCATGCCACTAGAAACCATTTGCGAATACAGGGCATCGCGCAGTTCTTGCGGCATATCGACAAAGTCCAAGTTTCCGTACAGAAACACCTCTTCTAAATCTATTTCAATCACTTGGGTATCAGGCGCAACCTCAGCTTGAGGTTTAGCATCGTCCAATCCAGAGGCTTTTATAATTTTATATATGGTTTTGCCGTCTTTCTTTTCCATCTTGGCCTCACTTACTACATAGAACTACCCACACAGTATACGGCTACAAAGCAAAAGCCAAACGCTATAAAGCAAAAGACCGGGCAATGCCCGGTCTTTTTAGTTACAAAATAAAGAGCCTGACTTATTTTGTTTCTAACGATGAAGCTACTTGAGCTTCAAAGTATTCGCGAGTCAACTTGAATACAACTGGGCTCAATAGCGCCAGAGCAATCAAGTTTGGAATAGCCATCATTGCGTTTAGTGTATCCGCTAGTAGCCATACGAAATCCAAGCTAATTAACGTACCTACCGGTACAGCCAGAATCCATAGAATACGGAAAGGCATAATTACTTTCACACCAAATAGGTATTCAGCACAACGCTCGCCATAAACACTCCAACCTAAGATCGTTGTGAAAGCAAAGATCGCTAGAGAGATAGCAACAATGTAGTTACCTACACCTGGAAGCGCATCTGCGAAAGCTGCAGATGTTAGGGCTGCACCTGATACACCGTCAGTCCATACACCAGAAGTGATGATAACCAAGCCTGTGATAGAACAGATGATGATTGTATCTAGGAATGTACCTAGCATTGCGATTAGACCCTGACGAACTGGATCCTTAGTTTGAGATGCTGCGTGAGCAATCGGAGCAGAACCAAGACCTGCTTCGTTAGAAAATACACCACGCGCCACACCGAACTGGATCGCAGCCCAAACAGCAGCACCAGCGAAACCACCTTCAGCAGCGTGCTCAGTAAATGCATAAGTAAAGATAAGATCTAGAGCAGCAGGGATCGCATCAACATTAATTGTTAGAACTACTAGGCCTGCAACAAGGTAGCTGATTGCCATTAATGGAACCAAAGCACCTGCAACCGCACCGATACGCTTAATACCACCCAATAATACAGCTGCAGTAAGCACCATCAGGATTACACCAGTCACCCATGCTGGCATCTGGAAGTTTGCTTCTAGAACATCAGCAACCGAGTTAGATTGTACTGTGTTACCAATACCGAAGCCTGCGATCGTACCGAAGACCGCGAAAGTCGTACCCATCCAAGCCCATTTTTTACCTAGGCCATTTTTGATGTAGTACATTGGACCACCAACGTGGTTGCCATTCTCATCAACCTCACGGTATTTAACCGCCAATACAGCCTCAGAGAACTTAGTCGCCATACCTACTAGCGCAGTACACCACATCCAGAACAGAGCACCTGGACCACCTAGGAATACAGCCGTAGCAACACCGGCAATATTACCAGTACCTACCGTTGCAGACATTGCTGTCATCAAGGCCTGGAATGGTGAGATTTCACCCGAGCCTTTTTCGGACTCAGCCGTATTTCGGCCGCTCCACATTAATTTAAAACCAGTGCCCAATTTCAAAATTGGCATTAGTCTCAAACCTAGCTGTAGGAACAAACCTACACCTAAAATTAGTACCAGCATCATTGGACCCCAAACGATGCCGTTAACCGTACTTATAAATCCGGTCAATGCTTCCATTATGATTCCTCTATATTGTTTTTTTCTTCGAGGGAAAAATAACTGCTCTGTTATTTTTAATTTTTAGACAGCTCATTCCTTAAGGTTTTATGCCTATAGGTCTCAGCAACATCTTAAACACAGCAATCTGCTCTTATTCTCTTCGTAGCGAGACGGGGCTTAGTGTGCTCGCCTGGCTCTTTGACATAGAGGGGATGCCTGAACATCTGGCTATATATCAAACAACCTTATCCTGCCAAGGGTAAGTAGCCCAGCAGCCCCCACCTCTTTGCTACGAATAGAATTGCGCAATACGATAGGCCAAAGACGCCAGAAAATGGCTTTGAATTAAAAAAATTAACAGTGGTATCAACTACGATTATCTAAATTAGCAGTGAAATAAACTATTTAAAGGATAGATGGGGTTATCTAGGCCAGAAAGCCTGAGAAATAAGAAGAAAAAAGGTGCAAATCATAGCCCTGATTTTGCACCTTCTATGGAGGGTTACGAAAAACTAAACTTACCGATTAACATTAAACTTAATAGGTAACTCAAGCGTTTCACGCACCTCTTCCATCACGATGTAGCTCTTAGAGTTCTTAACCCCAGGCAGAGTCAAAAGCATATCCCCTAAAAGCGCACGATACTCGGACATATCGTTAATACGTGCCTTTAACAGGTAGTCTGCATCACCCGAAACTAAGTGGCACTCCAATATATAAGGCAGTTCTTCAACCGCTTTATTAAACGTTTGGAATGCATCCGGTGTTTGATATGACAGAGAGATCTCTACAAACACCAGCATATTATATTCAAGCAACTGAGGATTTAAGCGGGCATAGTATCCTTCTATATAGCCCTCTTTTTCCAAACGCTTTACGCGCTCTATGCAGGGTGTCGAACTTAATCCGACTTTCTCTGCTAGATCAACGTAACTAATTCGCCCATCGTTTTGCAAAGTACGCAAAATGCTTACATCTAAGCGATCAAGCGTACGCTTCTTACTATTTGTCATGCATTAATATCCACTATGAAAGCAAAATATGCAGATTATTATTCTGTATTATAGCCAAACTTTGGCGCCTTACACTGGCAAAAACCAAATAAACTAGTGTTTTCTCATTAACATAAAAAATACGAAAATGAGGTCACATTATGCAGGTACTGGTTTTAGGTGCAGGAGTGGTTGGCGTTACAAGCGCTTGGTATTTAGCCAAGGCTGGCCATAAGGTAACTATAATCGATCGACAGGTCGATGTCGCGTTAGAAACAAGCTACGCCAACGCTGGCCAGATCTCTCCAGGCTACTCTGCTCCTTGGGCCGGTCCCGGTATTCCTCTAAAAGCTGTTAAATGGCTGATGCAAGATTTAGCGCCATTTATGATCAGCGGACGCGATGTTGATACCCAAACACTCGCGTGGATGACAAAAATGTTATCCAACTGCACAGAAAGCGCATACCACACCAATAAAGCCCGCATGGTTCGCCTAGCTGAATACAGCCGTGATTGCTTTATCGATCTACGTGATGAGTTAAATATAGACTACGACCAGCGCACTCAAGGCACCTTGCAAGTGTTTAGAACTGATAAGCAGATGCAAGACGCTCAGAAAGATATCTCCGTTCTGGAAGAGAGCGGCGTAGATTTCCAAAGCTTAGATCGCGATGGCTGTATCGAATATGAACCTGCCCTAGCTAACGTAAAAGAGAAGATCGTTGGCGGCCTTCGTTTACCAGGCGACGAAACAGGTGATTGCTTCAAGTTCACCAACGCCTTGGCTGATGAGTGTAAAAAAATGGGTGTCGAGTTCATCATGAAAACCGACATTCTGAACATAAACACTGAAGGCGATCAGGTTGTAAGTGTTTCCACTTCTCGGGGCACTATGACAGCAGACTCCTATCTTGTTGCACTAGGTAGCTACTCTACTCCGGTGCTATCTAAGATCGGTCTAAAAGTACCTGTTTACCCAATTAAAGGTTATTCACTAACGCTGCCGATCATTGACGAAAGCAAAGCACCAACATCCACAGTGATGGATGAAACTTACAAAGTTGCGGTGACCCGTTTTGATGATCGTATCCGTGTTGGCGGTACTGCCGAGATCGCGTCCTACAACAAAGAGTTGGAAGAGAAGCGCAAGGCCAATGTGGAGTTCGTAGTGAACGATCTCTTTCCAGGCGGCGGTTGCACAGAGAATGCTGAATTCTGGACCGGTTTACGTCCAATGACACCAGACGGCACACCGATTTTAGGTGAAACTCAATTCGAGAACCTATTCCTTAATACCGGTCACGGCACACTAGGCTGGACCATGTCGCTAGGCTCGGGCAAATACGTGTCTGACATCATCAGCAACACTGCTCCAGATATTGATAAAGAAGGCCTATCGCTCGCACGCTACGCCTAAATACTTATCACCCTATAACAACTATTTTCGGAGAACCGGCTGCTCCCACTGTCCGGTATCTCCTTTTTTATTACAGGAATAAAATCATGCAGAAAGTTACAGTTTCCACAGACAAAGCACCTGCTGCGATTGGCACTTATTCACAAGCAGTTAAAGCAGGTAACACTGTTTATATCTCTGGCCAGATCCCGTTGAACCCAGCAACAATGGAGATGGTGACTGAGTCATTTGAAAGCCAAGCGGTTCAAGTTTTCGAAAACCTAAAAGCTGTTGCTGAAGCTGCAGGCGGTAACTTAAACGACTTCGTAAAGATCACTGTTTTGCTTTCCGACCTAGAATATTTCGCGCAAGTTAATGAAATCATGGCGAAATACTTTGAAGCCCCTTATCCTGCTCGCGCAGCTTATGCAGTAAAAGCGTTACCAAAAGACGCTGACATAGAAATTGAAGCTGTTATGGTTGTATAAAACCAACCAAACGAAACTATCTGAACCAACAGTCCGGAGTGAGTATGGCTAGAGCAGCCACAGCAACCATTAACTTAGAGGCTATTCGACATAACTATCGCTTAGCTAAATCTGCAGCCCCCGATCAAGGAGCATTAGCCATTATCAAGGCTGATGCCTACGGTCACGGCGCAGTTAAAGTTGCACAGGCCCTAGAAGATGAAGCCGATGGTTTTGGTGTTGCATGTATCGAAGAAGCAGTAGAGCTTCGCGAAGCGGGCATCAACAAACCAATCCTTCTATTAGAAGGCTTCTTCTCAGCCGATGAACTGAACTATATCTCTGATAAAGAGCTATGGTGCGCTATTCATAGCGTGGAACAGATCGATATTCTGGCTAAAGCTGATATAGATAAACCTATTAGCGCTTGGCTAAAAATGGATAGTGGCATGCACCGCTTAGGTGTGAAGCCAGAAGATTACGCTGCCGCTTTTGAAAAGCTGTCTCAGCTAGAACAGGTCAAAGAGGTAGTTCTGATGAGCCACTTCTCATCTGCTGACGAACCTGAGCTTTCAGCCACCAATGAGCAGATCCAACGCTTTGATGCAGTAACCGCAACTATCGATGCAGCTGTTAGCCTAGCGAACTCAGCAGGCACTCTCGCGCATAAAGATGCCCGCAGAGATTGGCAACGCCCCGGCATTATGCTCTACGGCGCAACACCATTTGCTGAGTCACAACCACTGGCCGATCAACTGCAACCAGCGATGACCCTGAGCTCTGAAGTAATCGCTGTGCGTGAACTTGAGGTGGGCGAACCCGTTGGCTATAGCCAAACCTGGAGATGCAGCCGCCCGAGTAAGATCGGTACTGTTGCGATCGGTTATGCCGATGGTTATCCCCGTCATGCTAAAAGTGGTACACCAGTTTTGGTAGATGGCCATAAAACGCAGATCGTTGGCCGCGTTTCGATGGATATGCTGGCAGTAGATCTGACAGATATCCCGACGGCTAAAGTTGGCAGCCATGTGGAACTGTGGGGAGAAAACCTTCCTGCGACTGAGATTGCCAAGTGCAGCGACACTATCCCTTACACCCTATTTACCGGCATTACCCGCCGCGTACATAAGAAATATATTTGAGAACATAATGAGTATTGAACGTATTGAATCTACTGATCGCATGAGCCGTATTGTTAAGCACAACGGTACAGTTTACCTATGCGGTCAAACTGCTGGCGAAGCACAGTGGGATATTGCAGAACAAACACAACGCTGCCTAGATAAGGTTGACGATCTACTGGCTAAAGCTGGCAGCAGCCGTAATCAGATCCTTTCTGTAACCGTTTATATCCGAGACATGAAAGACTTCGCAGCAATGAACGCTGTATGGGATGCATGGGTTGCTGACGTAGAAAAACCAGCACGTGCATGTGTTGAAGCGCGTATGGCCCGCCCAGAAATTCTAGTTGAGCTATCGGTAACAGCGGCTTACTAAGCTCTTAAAACCGCTCGTTTAGAGCGGTTTTCCCCTCCCCCGCTTTTCTCTTTTTTATAAACATTACTCCCTCATATATTTGACTTAAGTGCATATGCACATATATATTCAATTTATGAGTAAAAAATATAGCCAACTGCAAAACTGTGCATGCGCTGCCCTACGCCAAAGCAGTCGCTTAATCACACAACTATATGAAGATGCCTTTAAGGCTGAATCGATCACAGCTGCACAGTTTAATGTACTAGGTGTATTGGCCAATACCGGCCCGATACCCGTAAGCCAACTGGCAACCGTCATGGTACAAGACCGCACCGGGCTTACGCGTAATCTAAAAGTAATGGAAAAGAATGGCTGGATTATTTTTCAGCCCGGCTCTGACCGCCGCGTAAAACAAGTGGTACCCACAAAAGAAGGCTTAACCAAGCTGGATAACACGATCCCTCTATGGGAAGAAATTCAGGCCGAAGCAGCTAAACAGCTAGGTGACCTAAGCGCCCTTCAGGCACAACTCGAAACACTGAAAAAGTTAACCGAAGCATGAGGTCTTAAAAAAAACACCCCAATAGGTGCATATACACTCTTTAGCATAATTTATTAAACAACCAAGATTAAGGATGACAGATCATGAAACCCAAATTTTTAATTATCGGTGCTGCAGGCAACACCGGTTCGGCAACTGCATTAGAACTACTCGAGAAAGGCTACTCGGTTCGTGCTTTCGTTAGAAAAGCTGATCATCGATCCGAAAAGCTGCATCAAAAGGGAGCGGATATATGTGTAGGCTCATTAACTAATTTGGCTGATGTCGAACACGCCTTAAAAGGAATACAAAGCGCATACTTTGTAGCCCCTTGGGAAAAAGAACAACTGCAGATGGCCATGACTTTTGTGGTAGCTGCTAAAAACAGCCCACAGTTAAAATCTATTGTCGCACTAACTCAATGGCTGGCGAGCCCAGAACACCCATCTCAGGCAACAAGGGAATCCTACTTAACCGATCAGATATTCAGTTTACTACCCGACATTCACCACACCACCATCAATACAGGATGGTTTGCGCAAAACTACATGCCTGATGAAATTCTGACGATGGTGACTCAACTAGGAATGTTCCCCTTCCCTTTAGGCAGCGGCAAAACAGCCCCAGTCTCTAACGAAGATATCGCCCGTGTCGTAACTGCTTGCCTGCTTTCCCCGGAAGAACATAGCGGGAAAACCTATCGCCCAACTGGCCCTGAACTACTAAGCCCTGAAGATATCGCCGCAACCTTCAGCACCATCCTCGAGCGCAACGTAAAGTACGACAATATTTCTGAAAAGCTCTTCTTGAAGGCATTGAATCTCATGGGTATGTCTCCGCATATGCAGTGCCAATTGCAGCACTATATTAAAGACTACCAGACAGGCGCTTTTGAAAAGGGAGCTCCTAACTCCATCGTGGAACAGATCACTGGGCGCAAAGCTGAGAACTTTGAAACGATTGCGAGACGCTACCTAGGCAACTTTGAATTAACCGAAGCTAACCTCAGCAATAAAACACAGGCGTTGATAGGTTTTATTAAACTACTGCTTAGCCCTGCAACCAACCTTGAAAAATATGCTTTATCACAAGGTCAGAGCACGCCTTCCTCCAGCCGCTACGCTATGGCTTCTGAAAAATGGTTACAACAACACTAATTTTGCACATAAAAAAGGGGATCAAATGATCCCCAAAATTCGCCAGAAAACTCTACTCCAGCTACTAGTCGCTATTTTTTTATTTTAAAGATCACCTTGCCGTACAAACTATCTAAGCCAAACCATCCCATCTGTTCAGAAGTTAAACTCGCAGGGTTATCCCCTTCCAACAAATAACGTCCGTCTAGGTCTATAGCTGCCACCCGTTTTATCATTCTTTTATATTCGGGATGATCACACACAACCAAATCACCAACATCGATGCGCTTTAACCTCCGCCATACACAGACGAAGTCTCCAGCGCTTAATGTAGGAAACATACTATCTCCAACGATTTTGACGATGTTTAGCATTCGATAACCTAGTCTGTTTTAACCCAATTTTGGATAAGTAACCTGTTCTGCAGGCGGATAAGGACAAGTCGCCGTAAAAGTCTCTACGCCCTTTGTTTTCCAGAAGGCTTCTGCAAATGTATTTACGCGATTTAGAAGATCTAATGCAGCTTCGCGATCAATGTTTTGTTTAACTTTTGATGCCTGCAGCATAATGCCGTGCACTTGATCATGAGCATCTGGAATCTGCTCAAATTGTGGTGCTTTAAAATAGTCACCCCAAATCACTCGTACTTCTTCTTTCACTTGTAGCGCATGCTTTTCTTTTTCTGAAACCAAACGTGCTAATTGTGCTTGTTGAGCCAAGGTTAATGACTCACCCGTATCTAGTTCGGTAATGAGATCGACCATTCGAATAATGGTTAATGCCGCAATTTGTGCCGTCGCAGGGTCATAAATCTTACAAGGGATATCACAGTGAGCTTTAGCAGTCGTAAACGCTAACTTGTTATCCATTGCACTCAAAATCTTGTGAAGCATGGCACTTATCTCCTTCGGTCTTTCTTTGATTGTCATTGATTTTATTAGTGGAGATGCAAACCATTACAACGAGGCTGCATCTCATGAGGTAATTCGGTGTGGTATTTGTGGAAGAAGCGATTCCATTCCATATGCAAGCAGTTCCCTGCTCTTAGGACAGCGCATTTTTGCAGTTCTCCTAAATGCCGCTCTGCTAACAATCCCTTTAGATAAATCGAGGCATCTTCAAAAACTTCTGCTGCCTGAACCACTTGATCTAATGCGATGTAGGTATCAGCCAAATTAAAGTGGCTAACCATCACAGCAGAGAGCAATTTGTCCGAATCTGGGTCGAGCTGACCTTCAAAACATTTAACCGCTTGTCGTAACGCTCGCTGGCATAACTCTAATGCGGTGTAATAACAATGTGTTTCATAGGCCCTGTTCGTGGCCTTCATCAACTCTTCCCATTGTTCCATGCTCCGCCTCCCTGCTTTGCTGTGAAGTTTATAAACCGCCTTGGGTTAACTTGGCTGGATCAAGTAATTTCTGTAACTCTTCCACCGATAGATCTGTGTTTTCTGCCGCGACTTCGACAACAGGTCGTCCCTCTTTATAAGCCTGCTTCGCAATCTCAGCCGCCTTCATATAGCCAATAATAGGGTTCAGAGCTGTTACCAAAATTGGATTACGAGACAGCGCATGGTTTAGCTGTTCTTCATTCACCTTGAAGCTGGCAATTGCTTTATCCGCTAGTAGACGGCTTACGTTGCTTAGCAGCTTGATGCTGTTGAGCAAATTGCTAGCTACTAAAGGCAGCATTACGTTCAACTCAAAATTGCCCGACTGGCCTGCTACTGTAATAGCAGCATCATTACCAATCACCTGAGCTGACACCATGGCTGCTGCTTCTGGAATAACGGGATTCACTTTACCCGGCATAATGGAAGAACCTGGCTGTAGCGCTTCCAATTCGATCTCCCCTAAACCAGCTAGCGGGCCAGAGTTCATCCAACGTAGGTCATTAGCGATTTTCATCACAGAGACAGCCGTCGCTTTCAGTTGACCAGATAGTGCAACCGCGACATCTTGTGAAGCGATATGCGCAAAGAAATCATCTGCAGGCGTAAATTCCACACCGGTAAGTTGGCTTAGTTCGGCATTAAAGTTTTTAGCAAACTCAGGATGGGCATTAATGCCCGTACCTACGGCAGTACCGCCCTGCGCAAGACTCTGTAAAGTTGGCTGGATCTGTTTTAGATGATGAATATTTTGCTTAATTTGAGTCGCCCAACCGTTTAGCGGCTGACTCATACGGACTGGCATCGCATCCATTAGATGTGTGCGACCAGTTTTCACAAAACCATCAACAGCTTCCGCTTTATCTTCAATCGCTTTCTGGAGATATTCCAACGCCGGTAACAGCTGCTCTGATAGTTCAACTGCAGCACTGATATGAATACTAGATGGAATAATGTCGTTACTACTTTGACCACAGTTGATGTGATCGTTTGCACCTACATTGTCGCCATAAATATCAGACGCAATTGCAGCCAATACTTCGTTAGCATTCATATTGGAGCTTGTACCAGAACCTGTCTGGAACACATCTACCGGGAAGTGACGCATCAGGTCATCTTCATTTAGCAATTGCTCAACCGCTTGAGCAATTGCACTACCCATCTTCTCTGGAATTTGATCTAGCGTGACATTCGCTTTCGCTGCCGCAGCTTTCGCTTGTAACAAAGCGCGAATAAATGCCTCTGGCATCGGCTGACCACTCACAGGAAAGTTATTCACAGCACGCTGCGTTTGGGCTGCATATAAAGCATCAACAGGTACTTCTAGCTCACCCATACTGTCTTTAGCTATACGTGTCTTACTCATCTTTTTTATCCTTATTTTCCTGACTGTGGTTAACGGCTTAGACCTGAGAGTACGTAATGACAGGTCATGTTCAGCTCATACTTAAGCTTGCATAGGTAAGCCTGCCCATCTTGATTATTTGCAAACAGCCGCGCCAATTGACCAAGAGGCTTATTGATGTTATCTAGGCAGCAACAACGCCAATGACTAGGTATGAGTTCATCCGCTACCGTATCTAACAATAGACGGAACTGACGTTCATAGTGCTGCTTCAGCGATTCCACACTCTTCTGCCGGCATGTATCTATATCCAAGTAATGACTAATCAAACTTGGATTGTCCGGCTCTTTAGCAAAGCGTATCTGCTTCTGGACATGTTGCAGATATTCGTTAATTGGCGAATCAAACTGAGCTGTTTGCGACATAAAAACAACCAAATCTAAATGATAATTACTATCACTATACATTAGATTTATTTCTCTTCAAGACAGATGCAGCAATAAATTAAAGAAAATGAGATTGAAAATGATTCTCAATAATATATTATGTTATGACATAACATATAAGAGATAGAGAAAAAATGAAAAAAGGTATACACCCTGATTACGACTACGTTATCTTCCGCGACACTAGCTGTGGTAAGGATTTTCGTATTCGCTCAACTGTTAAATCATCTCAGACTGTTGTTTGGGAAGATGGCAATACTTACCCGCTTGTCACACTAGATATCTCCAGTGCATCGCACCCTGTTTATACCGGTGAGAAACGTCAAGCGAAATCTGAAGGCCGTATCGCACAGTTCAACAAACGTTTCGGCAAACACGCTCGCTAATTGAATGAGGTGTTCTCATGCAAGTATTAAGCTCTTTAAAAACAGCTAAAAACCGTCATCCTGATTGCCAGGTGGTAAAGCGTCGCGGCAAGCTTTACGTGATCTGTAAATCAAACCCGCGCTTCAAAGCCCGCCAAGGCAGCGCAAAAAAGAAACGCTAACCTCGAGTTAGCGTTTCTTGTGTATATAGATCAACCTAACTATCTTTTTAAGAACCCCCTTAAGAAATAGATGGTTAAATGATCGTTCGCTGCGCGCTTCTATTAATAGCCCTGTTTTTATCTAATCCTCTCATCGCTACTGGCCTACCTGTTGTTAAGTACATGATTGACGGACAACAGATACAGTTTACAGGCCAAAAAGTAGCTGAAGGTGGCGGCTATGTTTTTAACCCACTCGCAGATAAATCCGTTGTTATCTCTACGACGAACTGGCCACCCTATATCAGCGACGAGTCCTGCAGCAAAGGTTGGGCATTCGATCTAGCGATCTCAGTACTCACTAGCCGCGGTTATAAAGTCACCATCAAGTTTTTACCTTGGTCTCGCGCAGTGATGACCGTAGAAAGCGGTTGGGCTGATATTCTATATCCTGAATATTTCATTGAAGATTCAGCCCCTTCAGATCACTTCAAAAACACCTTTAGAAAAAGCCTAGTCGTGCTATCCAACCCTTTTCCTGGTGGCAATATCTCTTTAATGAAGCGGCGTAGCGACCCTAAATTTTATTTTGGGGATGTACAACATCTTCGCGGTATGAAAATAGGCGTGGTAAGGGGTTATCAAAACTCGCCAGAATTTGATGCGATGATGGATGATGGTCTATTTGAAGTATTTGCAGCAAACGATGATCTACAACTAGTTAAACTACTGTTAGCTAAACGAGTGGATCTGATTATCGGTGACCCTAAGGTATTTCGCTATTCAGTCGCAACCTCCAACCTACCCCAATTTATAAAACAACAGGCTGATGAGATCATGGAGGAAGTTGTGCCTGCAGTAAGCTATAACCCACTTCATTTTGCGGTGAGTCGTCAAAATGCAAACTGGGAGCAGCTAATAAAGGATATCAATGAAGGATTAAATGAACTCCAAGCCAATGGTGAGCTGGAACGTTTAATCAATGCCGAAACGGCTTGTGGGATGCATTAGATATAAATAAAAACAGGGGCCCGAAGGCCCCTGCGTTCTCAAGCGGGAAAATGCTTAAAGAAGATTGATTGGGTAATCCAAGATCAAACGGATATCGTTTACACGACCAATACCCTGAATTACGTCACCGTTCACGTGAGATACGCGAAGCTGTACGCTTAGATCTTTAGCTTTACCACTTTGTACAGTGTATTTAGCGTCGAAGTTAGTTTCGTGACGCTTACCGTCTGTACCACCAGCGTAGTCAACATCCCAAGACTGAGTGTGACGTGCCATTAGGTGAAGACCTGGAAGAGATGGCATATCGTAATCTACACGGAACTGCAGAGATTGCTCATCATCAGCATCGAAGTCTAGTAGCTGAACCGCACCGTAAGTGAAGTACTGAGAGTCGTCATTACGCTCAGTGCCGCTGCCGTCCCACTTGATGTTGTAACCATCGTCACCACCAACAGTTTGGTAGTTTACAGTGTAGGCCCAGTCACCTTTAGCAAAACGAGCTGTTAGGCTAGTTAGGTTACTGTCGTAATCAGCCAACAGGATACCGTCGTCAGAACCACGCATGTGACGCGCGTCTAGTGTTACATCGTACTCACCCATCTTAGTTGGGTAAGCTACGTTGAACCAAGACTGCTTCTTGTAATCGTCTGCAACAGCGTGCTGAACTTCAAGGCTCGCACCGTTAGCAAATTTGTAAGTACCACCTACAGAAGTGATGTCGTAGTCTTCACCGTTCGCTTCATACTTCTGGAAACCTTCGTCAGTATTACGAGAAGCTTCGTCAGAGTAGAATGCATATAGGCTCAGGTTGTCTAGAGCGATGTCACCGTAAATAGCTTGTGTGCTTGGTGCAGAAAGACGAGACTGAAGATCGTTCAGTAGTGGCGTCATCATTACCATGCGACCTGCACGGATGTTTACATTATCCAGAGGTTTCAGTTTAACGTATAGATTCTCAACCGCAGTGTAGCCTTTACCGCCAGTAGCCAACACGTCAGAAGTGTTAACTGTCTTGTCGTCTTCTAAAGCTACAACTTCAGTAACAGTTGCATCAAAACCAACGAAGCCACCAAAGTATGGAGAAGCAACATCTAGTTTGAACGCTTGACCCGCAGCAATAGTGTCTGGGATACCCTGATCAAAATCACGGTTCATGTAGAAAGTACGTAAACCTAAATCAACTTTAAAACCGTCATTTTGCGCTTCAGCCGCGATGCTGGAGCCGCTAGCTACTGCACCGAATGCCAGAGCCGCTACGCTTAGTTTTTTCTGAAACATAATAATGTAACAAACCTGAGTTATTATTTGCGAAGGTGGCTATTTTAAGAAAATAAAGGCAGGCTTTTTCTTTGTAATTTTCAGGTTTGCAGGGTTTAACGCTCGAAACTTGTGCGTTCGCAGAGGAATCCATCAAAAATGACAATTTTCGTCATTTTAATATCATTTTCGCTGGTGTTTTTTAGGTGAATACCCCATGAAGGGTGGAACTTTTTCTAACTTTTACAGTCTTTCGCAGCATCAAATAGCGCTTTCAAAGCGCATCTAACTATTCTTCTCGCCAATCAGTCATACCGTATTTCGAAAGTATTTCCTGTAGCTGACCGCTCTTGCTTAACCGCTCTATTCCATCAGACAGAATTTGAGCGTATTCCTGAGACTCATCTAAAACCGGAGAAAAAGCGATATAGGACTTTTCAAATTCCTTTGCACTACCTGCGACTTTAAATTGATCAGCCTTATTTAGTAGATTCGCGGTGTACCAAAAAACAGGTTCGGCTTCGACCAGCATATCGATCCGCTTTAAAGAAAGCATCTGAATACCCCTGTGAAGAGGCTGCTCGCTACCCAACATAGTCACACTATCTGAGGAATTGTTTTGAATATAGCCCCGCAATTCATCGCCATAATCGTAACCACTAATAGCAGCTAGTTGATGCCCTTGCAGCGATTCGACCCCTTGATACTGCCAATTCGAATCTTTATGTACAAAAAAGGTATTACCCAAAATTGCCAACTCTTGCTCAGGTAAAACAAACCCCGGCACATCGCCTTTAAAGGCACCAACTACTGCATTGATATGCCCTTTCTTCGCTTCCTGAATAGCACGAGACCAGTTCATCTCAATGTACTGAACCTCTATCCCCTTCTCTGCAAAAACTTCAGTAGCCACTTCAATCATAAAACCAGGTAAAGGCGCGTTAGCTTCACAGTTAAAAGGACACCAGCGATCTGCAGCGATCACGATTTTTTCTGTGGCTAATCCAATAGAACTGAATAGGAAGAAAATAACTGCGAAAAAGAACCTAAACATTTGAGATATCGCCGTCCAAAACATACATCAAGGCTTACAATGTAATACAGAAGAAAGGCGCCCTCAATACACCTAGGTCTAATAAGGTTTTACTCAGTATTACCCAATTCAAACTAGTAGGATCACTTCTTATACGCATAAAAAATCTTTAGCTTTCATTCAAGAAAAACAACTACTAGGCTTATCTAAGGTTCAGAGAGCAAGGGTAGTGCGTGGAAAAACCTGATTTAGAGCAACTACAACAACGACTAAACCTATTTGAAGCGATCGCCGATAACGCCACAGCCGTTATTGCTGCGAAAGATTTGGATGGTCGTTACCTCTATGTTAATCAAGAATATTCCCGTTTATTCCATGAAGAAAAGCATAGTTTCTGCGGCAGAACCGATCACGAAATATTCCCCGAAGATATTGCTACCGCTTTTCGACAAGCCGATTTACAAGTGATCGAAAAAAAGGAAGTCATTACAGTAGAAGAGAAAGCACCTGTAGACGGCGAGATTCGAGACTACCTATCGATAAAATTCCCCATAACCGATTCCGAAGGAAAAATATTTGCGACAGGCTTAGTCGCCACCGATATAACGGAACGAAAAGCAGCAGAACAAGAAGTCCTGCGTTTGTCCCGCGTCGATCATCTCACACAAGTAGCTAATCGCTCTCTACTCGAACAACGATTGGATGAAGCCATTGAAAAAGCAAAAGCCCATAACCAGTTGATCGGTGTAGCCATTGTAGATTTAGATGAATTTAAACCCGTTAATGACACCTACGGTCATCACGTGGGCGACTCAGTTTTGAAACTCATGGCGGAAAGACTTATGCACTCCTGTCGTAGTTCGGACACTGTTGCGCGATTAGGGGGGGATGAGTTTGTCGTAGTTTTAGAAGATCTAGAAACAATGCAGGATGCCATATCTTCACTCCACCGTAGCGTTGAGACTCTCCATGACACTTACCATATAGAATCAAAAACCATCAAACTTAGCGCGAGTGCCGGTCTTGCTTTCTACCCTCACAATGGCACCGAGATCATCGCACTGTTAAAAGCTGCAGACGAAGCGCTCTATAAAGCGAAGAGGCAAGGCAGGAACCAAGTACAAGTTGCCACAAATTAATCGATATCACTCAGATAAGTTGGGTTACATTGAGCACAACATACAAATCTGTATGAGAACCTCAAGATTACGCAAGCTCAAGATGATTGGTTGAATTTAACCTTGTAATTGATTCAGTTCTGGAGGCTTTTATTGGCTGATCCCTATCTTAAACCTCTCACTTACATGAGCTTCATAACCAGCTAACAACGTTGGAGTAACTACCAGAAAAATCAATTAAGTTGTATAATTACTGGGCAATTGGATTTTGCTCACTACTATATGGAAATAAACGTCGTATCATGATGTCTAACGCAGCTTTAGTTTCAAAGATAACAACGTGGGGCTTAATTGCTCTCTCAGCTGCGTTGTGTGCCCAATTTATCTGGCTTTTTGTTGTACCTAACACCATTTCTTTGCCCGATTCTCCATCTATTCAACAGAATATCCAGCCTGTCGAAAAAGCTCTCCTAACATACGATGCAATAACAAGTGCTAATTTATTCGGTATTCCGCAAAAAACGCCGATAAAGAAAGTAACAAAGCCTCAAAAAGTAACTCGGCTGAAAATAGAAGTTATCGGCATCATTAGCAGCGAGCATGAACGGAATGTCGCACTAATTAAATACAAAGGGAAAAGAGGCTCCGTTCTCGAAGGGGAATCTCTCAGCTACTTTGGATCGACTGACATTATCCTGACAAAAATAAATAAAGATCAAATTACAATCGATAACGATGGAAAAGATGAAATACTTCCGTTGAAGTCAGGCCAAGATAAAGACATTGGATTAACCCCCATAATCGAGATTAACGCTCAGTCTCAATCACCAACGAATGCCCAAGAAGCCCCACTGGTATCTTCATTTAACTTTACTAAAAACAGACGAGTGCAAAAATTTATCCGTAACTGGAGCAACCTACGTGCCCAGCAACCAAACTACCTTTCTCGTTTTGTTGTTCTAGAAGAAACAAGTAAAACTGATACGAAAGGCATTAGGGTGATAGCCGGCAAAGATCGCTCGCTTCTAGCACTAACCCCCATAAAGCCTGGCGATATCATTACGCACATAAATGAAAAAGCAGCTGGGAATTACTCCCAAGCCCAATTACTAGATTTAATAAAGAATTCATCACAGTTCTCTCTTCGTCTTCAACGAGAACAACAAACCCTGACCTTTGAAATTGAAATTTAACTATGAAAAAGACTAGCTTTATTTCAGTACTGCTGACTTGGTTCATTCTATCTTTTGCCCCCCAGGCAACCTTTGCAAAAGATTACAACCTGAACATGCAAGACGTTGAGATTCGTGATTTTATAAACACAATTGCAAAATTAGTGGGAAAAACCATCATCATCGATGAAAAGGTTAAAGGTAAAATTTCCATAGAAAGCCCCCAAGCGCTTACCAATGAGGAACTTTACGAAATATTCCTAATTCAATTAGGAATCAAAGGCTACACCGTCATTGATAACGGCTCAGGGATTCTAAAAGTTATTCCAGCTCAAGGTGCCAAACTACAAGGTGCTGAGGTTGGCTTTGGCATACCTGAAAGTAATAGCGAAAAGATAATCACCCAAGTCATCGAAGTAAAAAATGTTAATAGCAATCAACTCGCAGCGACACTTCGCCCTCTGGTAGATGCAAAGATTGGTGTGATCGCAGCATACGCCACGTCTAACGTAATATTGGTGACAGATAGAGCCTCCAACGTAAAACGAATCTCTAAAATCATTCAGGAAGTAGATAAAGCTGATTCACAGCGCCTATCTATAGTGAAGCTAAAAAACGCATCGGCAACCGAGTTAGAGCGAACACTTAATTCCTTAACTCAGCAACAGGGAAAAGAGCAAAACAGAACACCTGCCAAAATTTCCGCAGATACTCGGACCAATACTCTGATTATTCGAGCAGAACTGCCCGATTGGTTAAAACTAAAGAAAATCATCGAGCAGTTAGATGAAGAGGTCGAGAGTACAGCGAACCACAAAGTCATTTACTTAAAATACGCTAAAGCAGCAGATGTACTACCAGTATTAAAAGGCGTGAGCAGTAGTATTGTTGAAAACTCTTCTCAAAATAGCTCTGGTAAAGCCTCCCCTGTGGCGATCAAAGATGTGACCATCAACGCTCATGAACAAACCAACTCCATAATCATCTCTGGTGACCCTTCTATCATCAGCGACTTGGAAAACATCGTATCCAGCTTAGATATCCGAAGAGCTCAAGTAATGGTTGAGGCAATCATCGCTGAGATCAGTGATTCCAAAGCTCGTGAGCTAGGTGTGCAGTGGCTCTTTACTAACGATAATAAAGCAATTTCAGCAGTTAATTTCCCTGGCACAGGGAAAGGCATTGTGAACCTAGCAGCAGCTCAAACATCAGGCGATGAATTGGCAGGTTTTGCATCAGAAGGCTTTAACCTAGGTGTAGGCAAATTCCGAACCAATGGATTTTCTTTTGCCGCTCTATTACAAGCACTCTCGACTGATCAAGATGCAAATATCCTCTCCACTCCTAATCTAGTCACTTTAGATAACGAAGAAGCTAGTATTCACGTAGGTCAGGAAGTGCCCGTTATCACCGGATCAACAACTAGTTCGGATAACACAAACCCTTACCAAACGATCGAACGAAAAGACGTTGGTATCAAGCTCAAAATAAAACCTCAAATAAATGAAGGTAGTGCAATCCTGTTGGAAATCACTCAGGAGGTATCATCTATTTCAGGCTTACAAGCTTCGGATATTGTGACAGATAAACGAGTCATCGAAACGACGGTCTTAGTCGATGATGGTGCGATGCTAGCGCTTGGTGGCCTAATGACCGACGATGTTCAGGAGCAATACTCAAAAGTCCCTCTACTTGGAGATATCCCCGGTATAGGTAGAGCATTTCGTTCGGATCAAACCAAACGCACTAAGCGAAACCTTATGATCTTTATCCGTCCAAAAGTATTGATGGATCAGGCTTCAGCAACTACCGAATCGCGTAAAAAATACAATACTTTGTATGCGCAGCAAGAAAGCAAACATAAGCAAGGTATAAACCTAATGCCTGGTGAACAGCGCCCTACCCTTCCTTCTTGGGATGACGAAGAGTTAGCGCCTCAGTGGTACCTAAACCAGCCACTACCGAACCATGTGAATGAGCAAGGGCAAATTCAATATATTCCATCTGATCAATTTTTCTAAAGGTCATTATTAGAGAATGAAGCCGTCTACAATGCTCCCTTTTGGCTTTGCCAATAAACACAATGTTCTGATGATAGAGTCAGACTCAGGGGTCGCGATTTATTATTCTGATGAAACGCCTCTGCAGGCGTTAGGTGAAGTAAATAGACACATTAGTGGTATCCCCGTTTTTGAGAAAAAAGATGCAGATACACTAAAATCGGAGATTACCCAGCATTACAAATCTGCTGACACAAGCCTGGACAGCATTAATGACCTACATGAAACAGTGCAACTGGATGAGCTCAACCTCGACGACAATGCGACTGTAGACCTGTTAGATAGCCAAGACGATGCACCTGTAATTCGAATTATTAATGCATTATTTACCCAAGCGCTAAAGCAAAAGGCTTCCGATATTCATATCGAAACATTTGAAAACAGCATGTCCGTTAGGATTCGTGTAGATGGCGTGTTACAAGAGATCCTACAACCCGATCATCGTTGGGCACCTAGACTCATCTCTCGTATTAAAGTCATGGCCAAACTAGATATTGCCGAAAAGCGAGTTCCACAAGACGGAAGGGTTAGCCTTCGTATGGCAGGCCAAGCCTTGGACGTACGAGTCTCGACAATGCCATCTATTCATGGGGAACGCGTGGTTCTCCGATTACTGGAGAAACACACACAGCAATTAGAACTGACTCAGCTAGGCATGCCAGATTCTACTAGAAGAAAGCTAGTTGGCTTACTCAATCAACCCAATGGCATTATCTTGGTTACAGGGCCAACGGGCTCGGGTAAGACAACAACGCTCTATGCTGGACTCACGCTATTAAATGAAAAGTCTCGCAATATATTAACCGTAGAAGACCCAGTAGAGTACGCGCTAGAGGGGATCGGCCAGACACCTGTAAATACTAAAACAGGAATGTCGTTTGCTAAAGGCCTTAAAGCAATACTTCGTCAAGATCCAGATGTTGTAATGATTGGTGAAATTCGAGATGCAGAAACAGCGCAAATTGCAGTTCAAGCCAGCTTAACGGGTCACTTAGTTCTTTCAACTTTGCATACAAACGATGCCCTCGGAGCGATAACGCGTTTAACCGATATAGGTGTGGAACCTTATTTAATTTCGTCATCTCTTAAAGGTGTACTGGCTCAACGTCTAATCAGAACATTATGCCCTCACTGCAAAGAAGCAACAACACTGTCTTCCACGGATGCAGACAGACTAGGTAACGCCAAATTAGCTGGGCAACCCATATGCCAACCTAAAGGCTGCGACGAGTGTAATCATACCGGCTATGCGGGACGATTGGGCCTATACGAACTGTTACAAGTAACACCTGAATTAGCTCGTAACATCCACTCAAAAGTCAGTGAACATGACCTTAAAGGGGCTATAAAAAGCGACCATCGCAGCATGTTAGATGAAGGAATCAGTGCTATTTTAAAAGGCGAGAGCTCCGTCAATGAAGTTTTAAGAATGGTTAAGGACGCCTCGGATCATGCCTTCCTATGAATATCATGCGCTAGATAAAAGCGGCAAAAAACAGCGCGGATTTATTGATGCTGATTCAGAAAGGCAAGCACGCCAGAATCTCCGTGACCAACAGCTTTTACCAAACCGTTTAGTTGAAGTGAAAGAAACGAACAGCAAAAAGCGCACTCTTTTTGCTGGCAAGGTTTCGATACAGCACCTGTCACTGTTTACTCAACAACTTGCTGCACTCGTCCAATCTGGCGTTGCGATTGAAGATGCTCTACAAGCCACGTCTGAGCAAAGCACCCATAAACATTTAAAGGCTGCGTTACAGGGCGTGAAAAGTAAAGTCCGTGAAGGGCATACGATCGCAGAAGGCATGGCAGATTATCAAAACATTTTCCCACCTATCTACCGTGAGCTAATTCGCGCAGGGGAAAAGTCAGGCGAACTCGCTCAAGTACTCCTCCAACTTGCAGATTACACAGAAAGAAACCAACGCTTGCGCAACAACGTCATGCAAGCCTCTATTTACCCTATTGTTTTAACCTCGGTTGCGATAACAATTATTGGCCTACTCATGGCCTATGTAGTTCCGAAAGTAGTCGAACAATTTGATCATGTAGGCCAACAACTACCTTTGCTGACCAGAGTGATGATTTCTGTATCAGATTTTGTCGTTAATCATGGCGCTTGGCTAATAGCTGGCTTAATCGGCACTATCGTAGTCTGCAGTTATTTTTATAATAAACAGCATATAAAACTCCGCGTGCACAAAGTGTTTTTAAAAACACCATTTATCAAGAAAGTAGTGATCAACCTAGAGACCGCCCGCTTACTAAACACCCTAAATATCATGTTGCATAGTGGGGTTCCGCTACTCGATGCGCTCTATACCAGTCAGCAGACCAGTGGGAATTTACATTTTAAAAGCAAGTTACAAACGATTGCGGAAAAAGTGCGGGAAGGTGGCAGCTTAAATAAAGCCATGTCTACAGCGGGTTTGTTTCCCCCCATATCCATTTTTATGGTTGCGAACGGAGAGCTCAGTGGTGAATTAGCCACCGCGTTGAAAAAATCGGCAGAACAACAGGAACATCAACTCAACAGTATTATTTCCATTGTGACTAAGCTTATTGAGCCTGTGCTAATCATTGTTTTTGGCTTAATCGTGTTGGCCATCGTGCTCGCGATTCTATTACCAATTATGCAATTAAACGATCTTACCCAATTTTAAAAGGAACTAGACAGATGAGAAAACATTCTCGAAAGGATCAAGGTTTTACCTTATTGGAAATCATGGTTGTCATCGTAATTTTAGGTTTGCTTGTCGCAATCGTAGCTCCAAACGTTTTGCAAAACCAAGATATCGCGATGGTCGAAAAAGCCAAAGCGGATATTGCCTCGCTGGAAAACGCCCTAGATATGTACAAGCTAGATAACCACACCTACCCAACAACAGATCAGGGGCTAGAGGCTTTAACTGGCAAACCAAGTACTGGCCCAAGCCCTAAAAACTACAGAAGCGACGGCTATATTAAACGCCTACCTACTGACCCATGGGGCAATGAATATCAATACCTATCACCAGGTGAGCACGGTAAATACGATTTGTACTCTTTAGGAGCTGATGGCACTCATGGTGGTGAAGGCAACGGCAGTGACATCGCCAATTGGTAACCACCAGCGAGGATTTACCTTGCTGGAACTGATGGTCGTCATCACCTTAATTGGTTTGATGAGTGGTTTTGTTGTGGCCTACAGCTCCCACTCATCATCTCCAGAAACATTTCAAAGTAGAGTAAATGCGATTCTCTTTGAGATGAGTGAAAAATCGCTAATAGATCAACGTTGGTACGGCTTACAAATCGATGAACAACGTTTGAGAGTTATATCAATGGGGCCTAATGGTTGGGATACCAAAAGAAAAGATGGATGGATTGATATCCCAGCAGGGGTAACGCTGGAATTTGAACCCAGCCCTCATGAAGACCTGAAAGGTGTCGGTTTATACGCATCTCCAGATGGACTTCTAAGCCCTCACAAACTGATTTATAGCACAGTAGAAGAGCAGTTCGAAATAACTGGGCCTTATGCGATAAATGAAGAATAAGCATGTTATGAAAGGGTGTACTTCATCACAGAAACACGCCCCTAAAAGACAATTGGGTTTTACGCTGCTTGAAGTAATGGTTGCTCTATCCATTCTTGCAGTCGCTGCGGCTGCAATTGTACAGGCGACCTCCTCCTCATTAAGACATGCTGGCCATATATCAGATCGTCAGTTGGCTATGTGGGTAGCCCATAATGCATTAGAAACAGCCATGCTTCCGAATCAGAGGTCAGACAATTATGGTGAATCAAAATTCGCAGGAAGGGACTTTTGGTGGCGAATTAAAAAAGATAAAACCAGTGTAGAAAACTTCTCTAAACTCACGGTCACAGTCTCATTATCAGATAATAAAGACTATGTTCTAGCAACACTGATTGGTTACAGGGATCAATCATAATGCTACAACGTAAATATCAAGCGGGCTTTACGCTAATAGAGCTAATCATCGCCATTGCCATCACAGCTATCATCGGGATTGCAGCTCAAAGCATGCTGGATGTAATGCTAAGAGGTAAATCCCAGCTAAGCCAACAACAAGAACGTTTGAGTAACTTAGATAACTCGCTCAGAGTCATTCAAAGAGATCTGCAACAGATCACCCCAAGAACACTAACTGGGGAAGACTTTATAACGCCAAACTTAGGTCTCCTGCTCCGCCCACAAAGTCAGGCTGTCGGCTCAACCTTTATGGAATTCATTCGATTCAGCACCACACCAAAACCAAATCAAACATATCCTGACCTAATCCGTGTTCGATACAAATTAATTGATGGTGACCTGATTCGAGAACAACAACCCTTTCCACAAAACCCACTAATACCTATTCCATGGCATCGGATCCGCTTACTTCAAGGTCTAGAAGAACTCAACATTAGTCTGTTCCAACAGAATTGGGAGCTGCTATATACAGATTTAAAAAGCGATAACCTTCCACAAGCCATCAAGTTTGAGTTTGGACACCCTAACTGGGAGGTAGCAGAACTCATAGTAGGACTACCAGGGGGTGATCTAATTGAGCCCTAAACGTCAAAGAGGCGCTGCCCTGCTGGTTACCCTCACCCTCGTATCTATTTTAACGATCATCGCTTCCGAGCTGTATAAAATGACACGTGATAACAGTAATCGACTTGCAAGTGTTCAGGATCTAGAGCAAGCACAGTGGTATGCCTTAAGTGGAGAACAACACAGTTATATTCTTGCAAAAGAACTGATTGAGAAACCAGCTGTACATAATGCAGTACCCGTGCAATTCCCTATTGCACAAGGAAACATGACTATTCAGCTAAACCCTGTGCATAACTGCTTTAACATCAACAGCTTAGATTCACATAAAACAAACAAAGAACAACGAGTACCTAACCCAGAACGCCCTTTTGCAATCAAAGCCCTACAACAACTTCTAATCAATCATAATATTGACTCGCTCACGGCTAAATCCTTTACTAGCAGAGCTGCTGATTGGATTGATGAAGATTCAGACCCAATCGATGCCCAAGGCCTAGAAAGAAGCAGCCCAACGACACCATTACCGGTAAACGGGCATCTACAAAATATAAATGAACTGAAACAACTCGATATTTTATCGGATGAACAATTCAGCAATATCTCTGAACTTTTATGTGCAAGAACCGGGGATACGCGCTTGGCGATAAACCCCAATGATTTAGAAGAAAAACACGCGACTTTAATCAGTGCACTCTCTCATGGTGTACTCGATACAGCAGATGCCAAACAGATTATTCAATCAAAACCGGCGGACGGCTACAGCGATATTAATAGCTTTATTCAATCTTTACAGACCGATGGAAAAAACCTTCCAACTGAAATCAATCATGCTTTCCATCTAGAAAGAAATTATTTTAAAACTCGCATTCAAGTAATGTACGAACGCTCTCGGGTTGAGCTTAATGCTTATTTTTCAACTGATGGTGAAAAAGCCCAAACCCTATCGCGGTATTACGGAGTTATGCCATGAAAGATCTTTTGGTCATTCGATTCATCGAAGATAGCAATCGATGTGAATGGGGTATTTCATCCCCGCAACAGCCAATGAGATATGGCCAAGGTTCTTTGGAAGAGCTAAAGCAAGCTATAGAGCCATTCTCGCAAATAGCCTGCCACTGTTTTTTACCATCAGAAACCGCAACAGTAGTCACTGCTGAGCTACCCAATACATCTAAAGCAGCCTATAGCGGTATCCCATTTCAAATAGAAGAGTTAATCAGTAATCCGATTGAAGATAACCATATTGCTTATTACCCCGAACGCTCCCTGTCGCCAGAAGTGTTAGTATGTGATCGACAGAAATTATCAACGTGGATAGAAGCACTTGAGACACTGGATATAGATCTAAAACTACTGTCTATAGATTGCTTCTTACTGCCTATCAGTGAAGAAACACTTTATATAGAAGATCAACGGGTCATTAGCTTTACAACAGACTTTAAAGGTGCGATTCCGATATCACTGTTTGAACACATGCAAAGTCAAAGTGACTCTGAAAACCTTAATATTCAGAACGCCGACGACGATTCGAATATACTCTTAGCAAGTTATTTAGAATCACCAAAAGGCTTTAAACCAATAAATATTCTTGTTGGTGAGTTCGCTACGTTTAGTGCCTTTGAGCAAAATAAAAAGCTTCTTTTACCTCCCGCTATAGTTGCTCTGTGCACGCTTATACTCTGGCTTGGCTCTTCGCTATACAACAACCATTTGATGGAAAAACAGATCAAGCACATCGATCAACAGATGGTCCAACTTTATAAGAAAATTTACCCTCAGGCACGTCGTGTAATCAACCCTGTCGGGCAGATGCGAGCTAATTTAAGAGAGCAATCAGGCCAAACAAACAACAGCGCATTTATTCCATTCTTAAGCTCTATCACGCCTTTACTGGCCCCCAAAGAACTCGAAATCACAAGTATTCGATATTCAGAAGATTCAGGCGTTATGAGAATCATATTACAAGCTAGCAGTTTCCCTCCCCTAGAAACCTTAAGAGAGAAATTAAAAACTGTGAGCACTACTGCGCAGCTGGGTGATTTGACACAAACAGAAAATGGCGTCAATGGCACGTTAATCATTAACTCTCCAAGCAAAGGAGAAGCACAATGATAAAAGATTACTTAAATAACCTAAGCTCAACAGAAATCAGAACACTAACCATAGCACTGCCATTTGTAGTCTTAGCACTGTGTTGGTTATTGATCATAAAACCTACACTGAACAGTGAGCAGATGCTCTATCAGCAATTAGACGCAAAACTGCGCGACTACCAATGGATGCAACAAGCGCAATATCAAGTTAGCACCTCAGCAAATAAAGCTGAGCAGAAACAAGCATCCAATCTACGTCAGTCTGTTCACAACGCGTTTAGCAGTCAGCAAATAAAGCTCACACGTATGAATAGCGTTACAGAAGAAGAAATATCATTCACACTCTCTAATGTCGCATTCAACAACGTAATCAAAAGCATCACAGCGCTTGAGAATAAAGGTGTAACCCTCACCCAGATCCACATCACCCCGGCAGAAGATGCGGGGAATATAAATGCCAACCTTACATTTGGTAAATAACCCATGAAAATTGCAATTACCATCTTTATCAGTAGTTTTGTTTTGGCATTTGTTTTAACGACCCCTGCACGTTTCATCGAACAACAATTTGCTGAGCAAGGTTTTCAAGTCTCGCAATTTCGCGGCGACCTGCTTTCGGGGAAAGGCACTCTGGAAAACCAACATTTCAGCTGGAAGCTCAATGGTTTTTCAATAACCTCGCTATCACCACAGTGGTTAATAACCTTCGACAATCAAAGTCAGATTAGCCTATCTAGCTCCATCTCAATGGATGAAATTTACAGAATAGAATACCAAGCTCCGTTGCAAACACTGTCCAATATCCCAAGAGCAATCAAAGGCAATCTTTACTTTACTACCGATAGCTGGAACCCCAACCACTGTAATGAAATATCTAAAGTTAACTTGGCTCTGAAAGATGTCAGAATTTCGGGAAGCGAACATCCACCAGCAGAGATAGGATTCACTGCCGAATGCACAAACAACAACTGGATTTTGATCCCACAACGCTCTAACGGCAATTTTTATTTAACCGGCTCGATAAGAATGCTATCCCCTACCGATTTTCAATCGCAACTCGCCATATCAGCAAAGAAAAAAGAGAATCTTCAACTGCTAAGCGATGCGTTAGAAATACCGGCTGAAAGAGGGAAAATCCAACTACCAAATATTATTTGAGTAAGTTCTCTATTGCCCTAACTCCATCCATATAACTATGCATGGTAGCTTTGGTTGCATTGCGTTCGGCAATGGCCTCGGCAGCCAGCCTGTATTTCGGTTCATCTAGCAACCGACGCAATGTTATTAAAATATCTTGTGGAGAAGATTGCGGGGGAACATTCAAACCAATATTTAATTTCTCAATTAAACGCGTATTCTCAACTTGCTCTAACTGCGCAGGTAACACCAACTGCGGCTTACCTTTACTTAAACTCTCTGCAACCAACTCTTTACTCGCATGATTCACAACAATATCTGCCGTTTTCAGTAGCTCTGAAAGGTCTACTGGATAATCAAGCAATTGAATTTTCGAATGAATATCGGAAGGAATATTGAGTTTCGCTAAGCCATTACAACAACAAATCACATCAAAACCACTTTCGGCTAACACTCTGATCATGATGCCAGTATTTTTCGCATGCGCTTTTAAATAAGCAAAGACTTTAGGTTTTCCGTTTTCGGCCCAATTAGCCTTCGCAGTGAACAAGTTGTTTTTAACCGACTCAATATAATATGTGGTCGAGCGATCGCGCTGATAATGATCGAGCTCGGGCAACGTTGTCATCAATAAGAAATTAGATGAAAAGAGATCACCTAGGTATTTAATAGTCTTCCGTTCCGGATCTAAGATCTTATTTACCGTCTGAACCACCTTACCTTCGTGCCTAACCGCTATGCTTTCAATTCCATCAACCCAAGGCGTTAATATTCGGCAAGGTAAGCCAGGTTTTAATTCGGCAAAACCCGATCCAATAATAACTTTCTTACAGTCCATTTTATTGGCTGCAATCAGCGCTGTTGGCGCGTAATCACAAATAAGTAAATCAGGTTTTACCAAGTCAAAAATGCTCCGCCAGCTCTTTACCATCTGCTCAAGAGCATAGCGATTACTGTAACCATACTGCATTAAAATACTTGCAATACAGGCTGTAGCTTTCGGTTTGTCTTCCGAGGTTAGCGCATAAGGGACAGGTAGTACCTTAAGCTCTTCAGGAAACTCAAAACGATATAAAACCCCAAGCCCCTTAGTAACTAAAGTAACCTGATGACCACGCTCAATCAGTGTCGTTATAAACGGGGCTAGATGGGTTAAATGCCCTAACCCACCACCAAATTCCCACGCAACTAGAATATTCGCCAAACCGCCACCTTAACCATTATGTACGAAATGGTTCGAAGGCAATAACACACGAGAGCCATCTTGTAATAGTTTTTCTACCGCTTTTTCATAGGTTGCATCATATTGTTCGCGCTTCAGGCCTTCCAAAGTGTTTCGAATAAAATGACACAGATTAGCGGCATATAAACCTGAGGAATAAAGACCATAATATTGCTTCGATAAGCGAGTGCCACCTAGCACAATATCTCGCATAATATTGGGAGAGAAAAGGCCGACGCCTTCAATAGAAGTTACACGATGACAACTAAACAGATTATCCACCATCGTAGGCCCTATAATTGTCCTTGGAAGGTCCCCATCATGCCACTCAGCCAAACAAGCTTCTGCGCTTGAAAGGTAATGCTCTAACGTACCGTTATCACGATCAAAAAACATAAACGCATTATTATGACCATGTTTAGTTATAAACCTTCCCCGGTTATCTGTATGTGGCCTAATAAATACCTCTTTCGCAAAACCAGCACCCGCTAGACTCTCAAGCGTTAGTTTCTTTGGCGAAAAAATCAAAATATCTGCATCTAACCAAAAGACTCGATCGTAGGAATCAAATAACTCTTTGATCCATCGAAGGCGACAAATGTCTGTTAGTGCATAAATCTGATTCGAACAAATACGCTTTTCATGCTCCGTAGCATAGTCAAAAAAGGCATCGTTCTTCCATAGATAGGTATAACCTTCCTGCTCTGCCCATATTTGCGCAGAACGCATACAAGAAGCTAACCAAGCAGGAACATCATGCTCCCGAAATGACTGAATAACCGCTGTTCTCACTGCTGTTTCTTCCTTAAAAACTCATCTTCGACTATCAACTAAATGATTGCTGCTGTCTACAAGGAGGGAGCAATGAAAGATTCAGATATTAAAGATAACGGCAATCAGCGTCTGACTGATAGATATCTCCCCGAGCATTACCTCTGGAAGTAAGGTGATATAACGCGCCCGCAAACTCGATTCTTAGCGGTCTAGACATGATTCACACTCCTTGTGAATTTATGCCTAAAATAACAAGATTTAACTAAAAACTAAACGGCAAAAATGAAACAACAAAAAGCCAATTATGCACAATGCAAGACCTGACCCTTGGGTTTTTCATTTTTTTCAGGTTATTAAATTCACGACTTTAATTTTAAATACTCTAGCCTTTTAACCCATCGTTTATCTATCTCATCCCTTCTTGATATTATCACTCTATATACATGATTTTTAATATCATTATCTGACGGATAATCAAATCTATCTAGGGCATCAAAAAACCTATTATATTCCTTTTCACCTATATGAATATCACGTTCAGAAACATCTAACGCGGAAAGAACATAATCGAGCATAAAGATACCACCCTGCAATATATCAAGATCTAATTTCCCATCAAAATACAACGAAAGCCTAAAGAAAAATGTTTTTACCAAAAATGATGGGCTTTGATCGACTACAAGAGGATCACCATTAATACCTACAACATCAATATTTCTATATTCTTTACCAAGGACACCTTCACAAAAACAATCAAATGTTTTATTTAACCATGGTGCAGGATAAAAATCACACAAAGAAAAAATTGACCCGCTTAATAAACCGCCTCTATCAACATCATTAAATAACTTACTATACATCAGCTTTTCAGCATCAGCAGGCGTTAAAATAGGGACAAGCGCCCATAAAACTACTGGAGGAATATAATTATACAGCTCACCTTTAAGGAAAATTCCTTTATAGTCCTTCAGCTCTTTTCTTGATATGCGATTACCTTCTTTATAATAACGCTCAATCCCCTTCCATTCAGCAGTTCTCTCATCCAACCAAGCAGGATCTTCTATTTTCCACAAATACTCAAAGCCTTTAAGCTTATTTTCATGTCCAAACAAAATTAAGGTGCCTCACAAATATTTTCGAAGTAATCATCATTTACAGGCATTTCTGCAGCTGCTGATCGTAATTCCTCTAAATTTTCACTCATAAGAATATCAGCAACAAAATTTTCAGCATCAGAAATTAAAGGTATATCGACAAAAAGGTATCCCCACGCTCCTAAAGCATCCTCAAATTTTTCTACCATTGTTTCCTTGAGTTGTTCAAACTGCTCCTCAGATAACTCTCCTTGACTGATCTGTTCTTTCAATTGTTTAACCTCTTCGCCAAAGAAGTCATTCAACATTTTACCTAGGAGTTCCTCGACTTTACCCTCACCTACTTTATGGTAGTAAAAAGTTCTCAGATTGAAAGGTTTTACTCTGGCTTCACCAATACCTTTGTCTTTTTCAACTGATAAATAATTTTGTTCATATTCTCCGATACGATACCCTACAGATTTCAAAAACACCTTTGGTAATATATCGGTAGGCGTTTGAGAGATCCACTTTTGTAAAGCTTTAAACTTGACCTCAGAATTCAATTGCTCATCCAATATTACATTAGAAGTATTAATCCAAGGGGTCGCGGTAGAAATATAAGATTTATTATTACTACCTTTTTCCATGACATATCGTTTACCAATTTTTTTAAACTTGTTCCAACTTCTAGTTTCCCTTTTCCAAACCTGAAACCAAGTCTCTGTTTTATATGGTTTAATACCTTCCCAAAATGGATTTTTACCCCAATGGTCATCATTTAAGGCATTTCGAGAGCAAAGGGCCACAGGGTCCAAAGGGCCACAGGGTCAGGTCTTGCATTGTGCAAAACTCGCTATTTTTCGACTTACCGTCGAATAGCTAACACCGAAATAATCACCAATTTCCTTCATTGTATAATGACCACTTTTATAAGCTTTAAACATAGCCTCATCATCATTTAAGTACTTCTGACCATAATGAGGTAATTCCTTCTTGGTGCCCCTCTTTTGTAATTTTGGTATCTCATCTAAATTGGTTTCTTCTGATGCTTTACACTGAACCTCATCAATAAAAGCATCGGGACCAAGATAGATTTGATTCTTGAGCTCTTCCCAAGGAGAAGGTTGGTTTAATCCGTGCCTAACGAACTGTTCATAAGCCTGTTGAGCATTGGGCTTGTTTTCACCAAACAAAGACAAAATACTGCTGGTAGATAAACAATCTAGCGGCTGACACTTTCCGACCATGGCCCGATAACTACTCCAAGGCCATTCCTCTGCTGAATAAATCATTCTCGCTCTAACAGGATTTAGAACGATATATCGGCTAAGTTCTAATAGATAACTATCTTTATCTACCAGAATACCTTTATAACGTCCTTGAAAGAGATGTCCTACTCTTCGATAGGTTCGGTTGAAGTATTGAGTGTAGACCCCGTTAAGCTGCCTCATTCCTTTAGACAGGTTTGCATCGCCTGTTTCAATCAAAAGATGATAGTGATTATCCATCAAACAATAAGCATGGCAGGCCCAATTGAAGCGAACACAAACATCAGTTAACAAACTTAGAAAGTAACGGCGATCAGCGTCTGACTGATAGATATCTCCCCGAGCATTACCTCTGGAAGTAAGGTGATATAACGCGCCCGCAAACTCGATTCTTAGCGGTCTAGACATGATTCACACTCCTTGTGAATTTATGCCTAAAATAACAAGATTTAACTAAAAACTAAACGGCAAAACTTAAACAAAAAAAGCCAATTATGCACAATGCAAGACCTGACCCTTGGGTTCCTTGGGTTCGGTTGAAGTATTGAGTGTAGACCCCGTTAAGCTGCCTCATTCCTTTAGACAGGTTTGCATCGCCTGTTTCAATCAAAAGATGATAGTGATTATCCATCAAACAATAAGCATGGCAGGCCCAATTGAAGCGAACACAAACATCAGTTAACAAACTTAGAAAGTAACGGCGATCAGCGTCTGACTGATAGATATCTCCCCGAGCATTACCTCTGGAAGTAAGGTGATATAACGCGCCCGCAAACTAGATTCTTAGCGGTCTAGACATGATTCACACTCCTTGTGAATTTATGCCTAAAATAACAAGATTTAACTAAAAACTAAACGGCAAAACTTAAACAAAAAAAGCCAATTATGCACAATGCAAGACCTGACCCTTGGGTTCTATTGATAGGTTCTGTTGAAGTATTGAGTGTAGACCCCGTTAAGCTGCCTCATTCCTCTAGACAGGTTTGCATCGCCTGTTTCAATCAAAAGATGGTAGTGGTTATCCATCAAACAATAAGCATGGCAGGCCCAATTGAAACGAATACAAACATCAGTTAACAAACTTAAAAAATAACGGCGATCAGCATCTGACTGATAGATATCTCCCCGAGCATTACCTCTGGAAGTAAGGTGATATAACGCGCCCGCAAACTCGACTCTTAGCGGTCTAGACATGATTCACACTCCTTGTGAATTTATGCCCAAAATAAAAGATTTAACTAAAAACTAAACGGCAAAACTTAAACAAAAAAAGCCAATTATGCACAATGCAAGACCTGACCCTTGGGTTCCTCTTGGGTTCTGCTGGGGTTCCTCTCAGAGACTCATTCTGTATATTTAAACGCCTCTCCTTTATATTCCTTAATAAAATTAATAAAAGTGAAGAACTCGTCTGGCATATCAAGAAGCCTGACTTTTTCCTTAAGCCTTCCGCATAGTTCCTGATCCCGACAATAAAATTCATCAGTGCCAGAAAACAGCGGAACATTATATCCATACAAACCCATAAAAAGAGCTCGTAGCATATATTGCTGCACTCCCATTTCTACACCTGAGGACGTAATGTGATCCCGATCAAAGAGCTTTAAATCAAAAAATTCCACATCGATACATTGCAACAGAGTTAATAAAAAATCCAAATATCGATCATCCTGATATTTCATTCGTCTCTTTTCAATACTTAAATCTTTAAAATTCTTTTTGAAAAAATACTCATAAAAACTCTGGACAAGCAACCCGAAGAGCACGTCGTGACTCCCAAGTATAGGCTGCCATTTTGTTTCTCCCAAAGGAATAGGGAACGTACGTTTAGCACTATATGTGTCACCATAAACCCAAAAAAATGCTTCATGAGCTAGATTTGGACAAAATCCATGCTCGGGGATAGATGAAAAATGAGAAAACGATTCTATAAATAGGTTCTTTTTAATGTTCAAAAAACCTGCCTCTAGGGAGTCATTGTTAACTTCATACCATTGAGCAACATGTTGTATCAAGTTTTCCAATTGATTAAGAGTATTAGCTGGGGTGTATAAAATCGCTTTAGAAAAATCAATGATCCTCATATTTTCATCTAAGCCAATACGCTTTAAATACTGGAGCTCGCCTTTTATATACTTATCTAAATCTCCGGTAAAGAAATACTCCTTATAATGCTGCCACCTATATTTTGGCTGTTCATCATAAGTACCCCAATAGATTTTTTCCCAATCTTCACGCCGTTGTGCCTGCCAAATTTCACTCTCTACTTGAGGAAATTCAGTTACGGATAAACTTTTAACCTGTTCACTGCTTTTAGTATCAGGGCTTTTCTGCTTACGTGGAGGGCGACGTTTGAATTCTTTTAGAGACCCATTTCTAATAGCAAAAAACTCTTTTTCCCCTGCTGTATCATAGTAAAGTTCAGCGTAAGAATTACTCAGATTTTTTTCCAATATGGTATTGAGTAAATCTTGAACCATAGCATGATCGAAACTACACCCTAAAACTACAATGATTTGGTCACCACGATTCTCACACTGACTATAGCGTAAATCATCAACTATCTCGGAGGCTTTACCTTCCAATTCAGTATGCAATTCATCAGCTAGTTTTTCATTTTCACAGTCAAAAAAAAGACTAATAGTATCTTCACTCATGATGATCCATAATTATTATCATTTTTTAAAAAAACTCTATTACTACTGATCAATTTCATTAAAGCTGAGCCTCTACTTCTGATATAGCCGCATCCAACATATCTGAACGGTACTGAGCTCCAAGTTGGTTTAAAAACTCTACCATCGTTGATAGATCAATTAATTTACCCACTTTGCCTTTATCAAGTTCAGTAACTTGTTCTGTAAAAGCTTTACGGTCATCATCAAGATTACTCGGATCAACTGACAAAGCTTTACGTAAGGAGGGTTCGTCGGGGCTGACTATGTCTCTTGCAACACCCGCTTTAAAATCAAGAAAAAGCCACTGTATACCTGAAACGGTAATATATGGAGCCTTATCTTTACCAGTGGGCTTCCCTGCTAATTCGGCTTCTGAATTAACATACTTAGCTTTATTCTTAAGAGCAATTCTATCTGTAATAAACTGCCGATGAGGACTACCCTTGGCACCAGCATGCTGCTTTTCAACATTATGATAAACCCATCTTGTCACACTTACTTTTTGCAAAGGGCTACGATCAACCTTTGATTTAGCTTTCCAAGATTTGACCTCAATCCAATTTTCATCGCTAAGCCGAGATCCAGTTAGAATATCGATCTTACGCTCTATTTCCCTACTATCGTTATAACCTTCATTAGAAAGTATTGCTTCCGAGGTATTAAAAATCCTAATCAAGCGCCTAATCTCAATACCAACCACCTTTTTGCTGCTAGCTTGAGATAGTAATTGTTGCTTAGCAAGCTCGAGCAAGTGAAAACTTGCTCCATGAATTTTGTTAATAGCCGCTCCAGCTCTTTTTTCTTTCGCAACTAACGCTGGTGCTGCCGCCATATATAATTTACGTAATTCATGGATATTATGTTCGTAAAGCGCCTTCTCTTCCGCAGTCTCGCCTTGATTAAATAACTCACCGCTGTCTACCTGTTCCTCAAGGAAAGCAATAACCATAATCTGTGTAAGTGGAGGGATTCTCCTACCATTATAATTTGTTAAATACCCCCGAAGCTGTTGAACAGAGCCTTTCCCTAAAACCTTTATTGATGCTCGTAACATCTGAAGATTGAAGATATAAGGAATGTAAATTTTTGTGGCTTTAGGGTTTTCACGTATTACTTTCGCAACTTTACCGAGAGATTGACTTGGCGCTTCAACTTTTTGAAAAGCAGGAGCTAACTCTTTTAAAGCTTTGCCTAAGCGCGCACCTACTCCCGTATCAATCTTCCCCTTACTCGCATACGCACTACCCATAACCCAAGACAGCGGGTTATTTGCATATACCTCTTCCTGTGGAGCATTCATATTGTATGCAGTTTCCTCTAACAACTCAGGATCTGCCAACGAGATAAATTCAAACCAGTTAATTAAGTCATCGGTTGAATTAATTGTAGAAACAATTACAGAAAGCCCCTCTCTCGCTTCTTCATCTTTAAACATGTCCGCCAAAACAATAAAGGTCGCTATCCCTTGGAAAATAAGGTCAAAGTCACGCTTTTTAGCCTTATCATACATCCGCTTTAAAGCACCAGCTAAGTACTTAGTTGCAGTGCCATTCACACGATTCATTAATCGAATCGCCAACTTAGCCGGTGTAACTACGATCTTAAGCGGCGCCGCCGGAGGGAATAGGGTTAACAGATCCAAAACCGCAACCGAAAAGGCGACTATGTCGACGTCACGACCCGCGACCATATTTCCGAGTTGGTCCCAAATAACACCAACACTATCCAACCCAACGAGAGAGCCTACGATTTCAACTACATCCCAAAATCCGATGTCGTAGGCATAAGCTGAATTAATAAAGAAATTACCGGTTTGATGGAGGCCAGATGCCACCAACATATTAAAGTTGTTTCCATAGACCCCACCATTTGCTACTGCAAATTCGTTTATTGGAGGAGCACCATTTATCAACTCTGAATCAACAACAAACTGCGTAAGACGGGAGAAATAATCATACGACAGCAAACTTACATAGGCAGTTTTATCACCTGATGTTATCGCTACTCGCTGCTGAGTCAGGCGACCACCAAAGCTTTGCATCTTGTTGTTACTATTGATGTTGACGGTAGAGTAACCTGTGTTGTCTACATCTACCCCAACACTCTCCTGACCATTGTCAAAAGTAACCAGTGGAGCTGAACGCCAATCAAACCATTTTAGAGACGAGATCTGACCTTGCATGCCAGAACCAATTTGTAGATCTGCGTCTAAATAACTTAACTCACCTTCTGAACTTTCCTCTTGCTGTAATAAATCATCCTGATCGATATATAACAGCGGCACCGCTAATTTTTGATAAGTAACTTTACTGACGGTTGTTGTAACTTCTTCAGCCTGGTTATTTACTTCGAGTGTCAGTTTTCCTTGATAAAATCTGGCAGCAATTTTATGCCAAGTTCCGAGAGTGATAGGCTGACTTTCAACTGTAGTAACAATCGGATTTCCGCCTGCATCATTACCACTAAGAGTAAGAACTAGAGTGCCGTGGGCCGTTGACTCTAAAGTCAGACCGTCACCAAGGTTTAAGACCTCACCACCAAATTGCTCAAGTTTAATAGCGGTCGCAAAAGAAAGACCGTCATTCCGTAACAAACGATGCGCAGACTCTACATACATATATGCCGGTATATTGGTACCAGCCTCATCGGTTTGTAACTGATCGAATTTAAAATGATCGCCTGCGGATTCAATATTACCTTTGCCCGTTGTCACGTTAAAAACGGTACCACTGCTGAAACCTACATCATCATCTGCAGTATTTTCATGGATAAAGTCCATCCAGTAAGCTGCAAGCATGTGCCGGTTAGGGTCATAGAGTGTACCTAGTTGCAACGAAACGTGATCATCTTCGTTACCAAAAAGCTGTGCAGATGCATTTGTACGATAAAGCGTTCTTATCGCTGAGGTATCGTAACGTGTATATTGATATTCGCCGTCAATATCTCTATCGCCAACCATTTTAGTAAAATGGGTACCAATGCGAGCAGTGCCGTCCGGTAGCACTTCGTTTGGATCGATATAGACATTTAAGGTTTTATTTTTAACGTCCTGTAATCCGACCCTAGCAGTAATTTGAGCTTGCCCAGCCACATCTGGAGCAATATATGTAGCGAGGATTTTACCTGTTCCATCTGTCTGCAATGATGATTCAACAATTCTTCCGAAGTTTGTTGTAACAAGTACTTCCGTATCTGTTATTGGCTCTCCAGTTCCATCATAGATGATCATTTCAATTGGGTTACTTGAACCTGCCGGCACTGATTCCTGAACAAGTAGTTCACCCATCGATATTGCCTGTACATCGAAAGCAATATTTGCACTCGCTTTGTCTGCCAATACTGTTAAAGATGAGGATTCAGGGAACTCAGTGCCTTTCAGATAAACATCTAGCTTGCCATTAACTGTAGAAAATTCAGCTGCGTCGGTATTTCGGCCATCATAACCATTAGATTTCAGTCTGATTGAACCAGCAAGGACTAGCTCTACAGGTGTTCCATCTTCAACAAGGTTTCCATGTGCATCTCTGACAGTAATATTGACGTGCTTCTCACCTTTACCTTCAACATATAGATCCCCTGTATCTTCAATTGTGATACTCGCAGGTACACCTGGGACCACTAGCACGTTTAAATGTGCACTCGCTTCTTCAATATTATCTAGATCAGCCCTTCTGATGGATGATTCAATTTTCAGTCGACTGCCCGCTAACTTTGGTATTGTCAGTACATTACTGAAAAAGGCCGTTTCTTCCTGAATCTCGGGGTCATTATATGTCTCTAGACTCCCTCCTCCAGAGAGGCTCCATTTGACCCTATGTGGATTTTTATATTGATCTTCTCTAAATGAATAACCAACTAATTCGCTACGTATTTCTAGTTCGTCCTGGTCAGCAGTAACAATGATTGAGCCATCTTCATCAACAGGGTCATCTTCATCACGTAAGGCGTATAAATTAATAAATTCAAAAGCAAATTCCCAAAGCACATTGCCTGCGTCATTATTAGTGTATAAACGCATGGTCAATAGATCTTCTGCACTCAACTCAGATAGCTGATCAATATTGCTAAATTTAAGTGTTTTATTCTCTTCTAAAGTAAGCTCAACCTCTTCTTCTCCTAAAGCAAGAACCATCTGTTGTGGGCCGTCAATAGGTGAAAGACGATCAAACTGACTATCGAGAAGTGTATAAAGGGCTTCTACTAAATCATCACTGCTGGCAATTGCGGGCATCTGTAAAGGAAGTTGGTCATCGGTCTCATAGGTATAAGCCAAGCCGCCATATTTCCTTTTGACTTCCTGCATCTCCAACTCATACTGACTGAACTGATACTCAGGACGGTAGTTCCAAGCATATGTTGGTGCAGGCGCCTCAGTTTCTACAGTCGGCTCTGCTCCACTCGCTACTTCGTTAACAATCTGCTTAAAATCATTCAGCGTCTGCCATGTACTATTCTCATCAAACAATGGCGATAAAAACGGAGTCAGTTTCGCCGGGCGACTATCGTAAGGCGCTAAAGCACCCACACTGCTTCCGGCCGCAAAGTCGGGGCCTTCATCCTTAGCCGTTCCATTTATGTGGATATAGTAGTGTTCTGGAACAGATAAATTGCTATTGATGGTCAGTACTTGAAGCTGTTTACCTGGCGCAATTGGAAACTCTGCTAAGTCTGATTGACCGACATCGGAAGCGGCCTCTAGCACATTATTAGAAACGACCTTCGCTAGTCGGCCGGTATAGCCGTACTGTTCACCATTATCACTACTTAAACCTTCAGGCAGCGGTGTGCCATCTTGATCCAACCACTCAGTGTAAATCGTAATTTTTTGATCTGAGGTTAATGAAGCACCTTCTGCACCGATCACGTAGCTACGATCTTCATCCTTTGTTAAACCTTGCTCTACGGTGTAATCACGCTCAGCCCAGACTTTTAGGTTAGGCGGCGTCATCGAGATGCCATCAACCGGTGTATTAAGAAGCGAGCCTGGGTTATCTCCGGCTGAACCTAATTGCACGCGTGCTGACCCCATATAACCGGTTGCACGGTTAATGGCGATAATACGTACGGATTCACCTGGTTTTAGATGATCAGCATCAAGCTGTTGATAAGGCTCGGATAGACGCGCTTTGGTATTAAACTCGGCAAAATCGGTACCTCGACCTAAACCACCAATATTAGTATTAAAATCCATCGGGCCGCGGAGCATGATGCTGTAGAAGAAATGCCCTGCATCATCGTAATATTTTGCTTGAGCACGACCATCGATCTCTTCATCTCTAAGGCCTATACGCTCAACAACTAGCTCACCCGTTGATTCTCTAAACACGAGGATATCGGTGTTTTGGTAGTCATCACGGCTGATAGATTTTAGATAACCTGCTGGCTCAAGACGTTTTTCTTGATCTATCAGACGGACAAGATCGGGCGCTACATATTCCGCATCAGCGCTAAAATCAGGTTCTTCAAAATATACAGCTTGGACCTCTGCCGTATCTTCGCCACCTTTAACAAACTTTTCCCAAATTACACCGTCAGGCTCGACAATCTCTTGCATAACCCCTGCGTAGGTAAAATCTAAGGTGCCATCACCGTTAAAATCATAGTTTTTCTGGACGACATTTTTCTCTTGCTCAGCAAAACTGTGGTATTCGGTTTTATCACCAATCGCAACGGTAGAACCATCCGGGTTTTTAAGATTCACAAGACCGGTTAAAAACATAACATCAACCCAAAGGTCGATAGATTGGCTTTTAACTATAGGCGTGGCAGGAAAATACACTGGGGGCTGTAGAGGGTGGATTTGCACCATATTGGGGTAGCAAAAATCCCAATCCTGTCGTCTTAAAAAGTAAGGAATCGTTGGCGAGCCCGAAGGACGGAAATTCTGATATCTTAGTTCAGCATAAACGTCTGTCGTAAACTCAAAACCGCCAACAGGACAAGGAGGTAGAAAGTAATTAAGACGGTATTTACCTTCACTATCTGTTGCCGCAATGCCTCCAGGATAAGCAAATTCACTGACTGAGACTCTGATACCACCTACAGGACCAAAGATAGTGTCGTCTTGAGTACGAGAAGAACTTTTACGTGCCGCTTGTGGATCAGTCGCATTGCCATAAAAACCAACACGATAGGCAATATTATTAGGCGCTGTAGTAATGACGTTACCTTCTGGGCTTAGGACTACAGATTTTGCCGATGTAGGAAGGTCATAATTTTCGGCCAAGTTTACGCTAAAGGTTAATAAAACAAGCTCTTTATCTCGCTGTTGGCCTAAACGATTGTGTTCTGCACGTACTAAAACACTTTTAACATTGTCTGACAGTGTAGGCTTTTTAATAAAACCATTTACAAGATCGTCAGCCGTTTCGGCTGATGCCACCGCGGGTAAAAAGTCGCGCTGCAAATATTGGGCTTTACTTAACAGTTCTGCGCCTTTCGCCAAGGTATCTTGGTAATGTAATTTGTAGTCGTCGAGGCGCTTTTTTTCTTGGCGATAAGTCGCCGCCGAAATGATTTTTAACTGATTGATCTGAGTTTTGTAATCCTGCGGGATAGGCACTTCACGCAGCTCTTCACCATTTGAGCCGTATTCCACCAAGATAGGCTGATTGGTCTCTGGATCGGTAACCACACTGCGCGCCATAACAGCGCCATGCTTATGTGAAGGCACAGCAAGTGATTCATCTATCCAAAGGTGTGCCAATGCTCCCACCGAGAGAACACCTAATACTGTGGATAACAACGTGCCGATAGATTTTTTAGGGCTTCGCATAATTGTGCAGTCCTTGCTAACTCACTTGCTTAAGCTGGAGGGTAAGCGCCTCCAGCCCAAAAAATTAATACTTATTGCAATATCGCTTTCAGTTGTAGAAGACTCATCTGGCCTTCTGCAACTGCCTGTAAGCTTTCCTGATGTTTTGGATCCACAACCGCATAGCCAATGAAATCAAGCACTTGATAAGCCACTGGGGTCACGCTTTTAACACGGTTATTTTCCAACAAGCCTATACCTACAGGCTCGATAACTTCTTGATCTGGGTTGTAACCCACCAAGACGACATATTCGGTTTGATCCGGGATATAGCTGTAGTCTTCTCTCAAAGCAGGTACCGCGATATCGACATCGATAGTCCCTTCAACTACGACGCCCCGCGGTTGCTGAGCAAATAACCACAACGGCACAGCGCCTTGCTGAACACGCGCAGTAAACTGTTCGAAACTTAAGAATTGAGAATGTAGGTAACCACTACGCTTATCATCAGTGAAAGAAAGATCCGCATTGGTCAGGTCTAGTTTCAGCTCACCTGCGGCCAGATCTAACACCTGTCCGCCCGATACATATTGATAAGGCTGGTCAGTATTCAGCTCTTGTAAGCGAATAACGCCGGCATTGTTATTACGACCTTCTTGAACCAAGAGTGAAATCTCTTGGCTACCGAAACGGTTGTTGCTGCCGTTGATATTGATCTTAAGCTGGTACTTACCTGCAGGGATAACTTGGTCCGCTCTCTCCTGATAACCAAATGCAAAACCACCGTCATTGTTGGTTGTTTGCACACGATCTAGCTCTGGAATAGAAACCGAAATGCCGGCAACTGGCTGACCAAATAGATCAACAACTGTGCCTTGAATAAAGGTTGGTAGCGGCCTTACCTTAAATTCTGTACGAGCAAGCTCGACATTGTCATAGATTAAGTCCACATAGATTTGAGCATCAAAACCAAATTGACGATCAGGGTAGAAAGCAACGGCTTTGTTACCAGGCAGCAGTGTTAGGGTGCCATCTAAGAGCTCTCGATCTCTATGCACTTCTTGCAGTTGATAACCTTTGGCTTCTAAGAAGTTAACACCCGGCTCATCGGAATTGATATAGGTTTGGCCGTGTAAAGTTTCACGGATCTCAACCTGCAGTTTTTGAATATCGACTTCTTTATTGAAATAGAACTCAACCGTGGCATTAGGTTCAACACCGCTGAAACCATTCTCTGGCTCAATACGTAATAGCTCTAAAGGTTGTTGTTCTGGGTTAACGACTGAAATATCACGTGTCGTAGAAGCTAGCAGTTGCCCTGCACTTCCCAATACACTGATCTTGATTTGATACTCACCCGTATCTCCCGGAACCGTTAGGTTACCCGTGGCTAAAGTATCTGTTAACGATAGCGAGATTTCGGTTTGATCTTCTAGTTGAGCAACAACCGTTTCACCCTGTTGTAACCCTTGGATACGCGCTGCTACTTGTAGGGAAATTGGATCACTGCCACCCAACAGTTCTGTATTTGAACTTGGGATTAATAGATTAACGCTATGATTGCTAAACGCCTGCAATGCATAGTTTAGCGTTGCATCGTTACCGCTAAAGTCTCTTGCCTGAAGCTGTACTGAGGTTTCCTCACCTACGCTGAGTGCTAATGGCACAGCAAAGGTATATCGACCTGCATCTGCCGTCGGCAATAGCCCTACTGGTTGATCATTTACGGTAAAGCTCGCTAGATTCGCATCTTCGACAGAGCCAGTTAGATAATAAGGGTTGTCGGTAACATCATTAACCACAGGAAGATCAATTAAAGGCGATGACAGCGTAATGGTCGGCGCTGAAGCATCACGACCATAAGTGACCGTTTTAACCGTCGTTTTGCCTAATGAGTCAGTGACACTGATATCTACAGAACGTTGGTTCTCACCAGCAGAAAACTCAATATCCGTTGATACCTGATATTGATACTTTAATTCACCCATTGGGAATTCTGTTGGTGTAACGGTTTGCCCATCCACTTGAATGATAGCTGGGCCTGCAAAACTATTTACAGTCGCAACTAATCTGAATCTATCTTGATTAAGAACGGCAGTATCTAAAGGCTGCAAGATGCTGATTGCTGGTGCAGCTAATTCCCCAGCATCCTGTGGCAAGTAAGTAATCAATAGATTTTCGGTTTGCTCACCATCAGATGTCACAACTCTTAACGTAAATGAGTTATCTCCCAATTGAAGAGGTATTTCTGGAAGATCAAACGCGTAGACACCGTTTTGCAATGTGCCTACAGGCGTAATTTGCCATTCATCAACGTAGAACTGCACATCAGTTAAAGGTAATAAGGTATGTACCTCACCTATCAACGTAAATTGAGGATCACGCACTACACTACCCGATACCGGTTGCAATGCTGCAAAGCTCGGCGGTGATATCCGGTCAATAACTAAGCTTTGAGTCGCCTGATTGCCTGACAGATCTGTTAATACAAATGACAGATTATTCAGCTCCACGAGTAATGGGATATCGACTGAAAAATCATTGTCTGTAATCACTGCATTAAACTGACCACCAGGGAAACGATCATTGGTGATGACTAATGAACTGACACCAGAATATGGCTGTTCCGGATCGTTAACTGTACCCGTAATAGTGACAAAGTCAGACTCAATTTGCTGGCCGTTCGGGTTTTGAATCGTCAGTACAGGCTCTACAGTATCTGGGTAATCCGCTGCGTCTTCCGGGTTTGTGCCTCTTTCCTGCTCAAACTCATTGTCAAAACCATCGCCATCGCGGTCTGGATCGGAGTTATCCCCAATACCGTCGCCATCAAGGTCATGGGTTTCGGATGGATCATCCGGAAACGCATCAGAACCGTTATCCACGCCATCACCATCGCGATCATCGTCGATACTGTCTGGAATTCCATCGCCATCGAAATCTGGTGGTGTGCTTGAGGCATCGTTAGGATCTGTCCCTACCGTTTCCTCGTGTTCGTTGGATATGCCATCACCATCACGATCGGCATCAGCATTGTCACCAATACCGTCTCCATCTAGGTCGCTTGATTCAGAAGCATCATCAGGGAAAGCATCTTGATCATTATCGACACCGTCACCATCACGATCGCTGTCTAGGCTGTCGGGAATACCGTCGCTGTCTTGGTCTGCTGGCACGCTACTGGTGTCATTTGGATCGGTACCAACTTGTGTTTCATAATCATTGGAAATACCATCGCCATCACGGTCTGTATCAGCGTTATCGCCAATGCCATCGCCATCTAAATCGCTGCTTTCGAATGGGTTATCTGGGAAAGCATCCTGATCATTATTGACACCATCACCGTCACGGTCTGGATCTAATGCGTCAGGAATATTATCGCCATCAGCATCTGCTGGTGTGCTGCTTGCGTCGTTAGGGTCTGTGCCTAACTGTTCTTCATGTTCGTTTGAGATACCGTCGCCATCACGGTCCAGATCGGCATTGTCACCAATACCGTCACCATCTAAATCAGATGTTTCAGTAGCATCGTCAGGGAACGCATCGGCATCGTTATCAACACCATCACCATCCCTATCGTCATCAAGGCTATCCGGTATGCCATCATTATCTAGATCCGGCGGAGTGCTTTGAGGATCGTTAGGATCCGTCCCTACTTGCTCCTCAGTATCGTTTGAATAACCATCGCCATCGCGGTCTGTATCGCTATTATCGCCTTGGCCATCACCATCGATATCAGACCATTCTGATGCGTCACGCGGGAAGGCATCCTCTTCATTTAAATAGCCATCACCATCAATATCTGGATCAATATCATCTGGTATACCGTCGCCATCTAAATCATTTTCAATAACGCCACAGATGCCAGTTAGATCCGAAGAGGTCATCTGTTCTTGATCATTTCTCACAAAAGCAAACGGATCAAGAGTGATGTTTTCGCCGCTAGCATTACCTGTTAGATACGCACCTGATTTTAGATACACATCGTTCTTTGCATAGATCGTCGCTTTTACCGTTGAGCCTCTACCTAGTTCAACATCTTGGCTACCGTAAATAACAAGGCGAGATTCCTCGAAATCGGCTCTACGAGGCACAGCATTTACACGGCTAAACCATGGAATAGTCAGATCATTCTTAACAAATAATCTTGCCGTTCCTTCGCCACGTACACGAATCTTAACGCCCTGCGCCATTACCATTTCATCAACATAGTAATCAGCTGGTGCTAATACCAAGATACTCGAGCGATCCATTTGAATAGAACGAATATGTACAACGGGTTGATCACTAGTGCCTTGGGTGAAGGTAAATTTTGCGCGTGTAGCTAGATCAATGGTGTTAATCGGATCGGTGTCGAGTGACAGCTGAAAGTTGTCTCGACGTGCGACATTAAAATTTAGTGTGCCATTTTGAGCAGGGAAAGTGATCGGGTGTGATGTGGCTGCTGCTGTGCCTGAAGCTTCACATTCGTCATAGCCACAACTACGAAAGAACCAACTGCCCCAAAGAGGTTGTTGGATATTTGGAGTAGCTAGAACATTCTCTTGGCCATTTAACAATCGAGAGAAGCTATAAAAACTGATTGTGCCGTTATCACTATGGGTCTGAAGACCATCAGGGAATACAGCCGTACACTGTTCTGCATATGCCGAATTAGCGGCCAGAATAGCTACGAGCGCTGTAACCGTCTGAGCTGCTTTGCTGCACTTCTTAAATAAAGGTGTATATATATACGACACTGTAAACGTCCTGTTCTACGACTGCTTCCTGCACAATCAGCCAAATGTTTAACTACTGGTGATATTCAATTTTTGCTTCCGCTACGACCTCATCAGAAGCACGTTTCACGGCTTTTCGCACTTGCTGAGGTGATAACATTTTACGAATCTGACCACTAACCTCAGACAGAGGTTTAGGAGGCAACGTTGTTTCCCCCACGACTTTCGCAAAGTAAATGTTGCCCTCAATAAAGATGGCTGAAGTCACCTGACCTTTATTTAGAGTGTTGATAGCTTGCGTTAGTCGTGTATCTAACTGTCCTGCACTACTGGTCTTCTGTAGCACTAGATCACCAGGTAGATTTTGTACAAGTTGGGTCCAATCATCTGAGGATTCAATTTGAGGCTGGTTTTGCAAAACTGATTGTTTCAACTCATCATCCAGCGGCTTGGAAGAGCGAAGGATTTCTAGCTGTTTTATCGTTGCTCCGCCAAACTGATCAGGGTTTTTGGTGTAATAATCCTGCACCATCGACACACTGACGGGTTGAGGCTGAGCGTAATGAGACAGGTACTCTTTTATAAAGAGCTCCTGTTCATAAGCTTTAACTTTTTGGGCTATTTCACTCAGCGTATCTTCACTCAACTCTTGTTTGATCTTTTGTTTCATGGCTTCGCCAGCGATCAAACTTTGTAAGACTTTTTGGTTTACTTCTTCATTCGCATAAAGAAGCTCTGCCTGACTGAATGTACGTCTGATTGTGTACTCTAAGTCTTGCTGAGTTATCGACTCGCCATTAACACTCACCAAAGCATCGGGCTGGACACTTTGGGTAGCGGGCGTTTGGCTTGTGGGTTCCGAAGCATCTTCTGACTTTTCACTACAGCCGCTTAACATAACTAGGGCCGACAATGTCAGGAGAGGCAATGAAGATCTAAGTTTCCTAGGCAACATCACTACAACCTTTCAACAGCAAATTAATTAGATTTAGCTAGCAAGCGCTCTACTTCAGCATTTTTGGCTTCTTGCCTTAGCTGATATCTAATTTCACCTTTGACTGCTTCAAAAGGTTTTTTAATCGTCTGTGGGCCTTCCAGGGCTTTGATAATATGGAAACCAAAAGTCGTGGCTACAGGCTTACTGTATTCACCCGGTTTAAGAGAAAATAACGTTTGAGAAAAGGCTTTGTCGACTGCGCCTTCTTTCATCCAGCCTAGCTCACCACCTTTTTTACCTGAAACGCTGTCTTGTGAATAAAGCTTAGCTAGTTCGGCAAAGTCTTCGCCTGTTTCAAGCTTGCTATACACTTCATGCGCAGACGTTAATACAGACTGACGCTCAGCTTCAGACATTTTGTTACCCACTCGAAACAAAATGTGAGCGGCTTTAACTTGAGTGCTCTGATACTGATCTATGTGGGAGGCGTAATAGTTTTGCAGCTTATCGTCGGTAACGGCTGTTTGGAGGAATTTTTCAAAATAACGACTCATCAGCATCTGCTTTCTGAGTTCATTAAGCTCGGCATCAATTAAGTCTTTATCCAGCAGAGCTTCAGAACTAATTGCCGCAGCCATTTTTTCTTGGCGGTTGTACTCATCCTGAGCACGTTTTATCCGCTTTTCATCATTCTCTGCAATACGTTTAAGCTTAAGGTAAGACTTAAACTGAGCATCCATTGCTTCTACAGAGGAAGACTGCGCCGGGGTCGTCTTATCTGCTTCACCACAAGCCACAACTAATGGCAAAACAACCAGAGAAACTACTAACCCTTTAATTTTGTTCATAATTTTAAAACATCCTTGCAACGCGCAACTAAATCCAATTTAAGTTGCGCAGTATTTTGCATTATTTTTGTTCAATTTAATAGCCAACAAACAATACAGCCGAGACTTAATTAGTACGGAATTTAGGCCAACACAAAAGACCTCAGTTACTAGTTCGGGCCCTCATAACCGCCATAGTCTCCATAACCTCCGTCGCCATAGTCACTTATTAGATTTCCGAGACAATCCCTCTCGCCCTCTTCGACAAATAGGTCAAAATCTATTGTTTCACCTTCACCCAAAGTTCCATAATCGATATACGTGTAATAATCAGAGACTTCGACAATATATTGACCAGCTTCTAACTCGTGCGTCATATGAATACCTCGTGAATCACACCCGACACCAGCGTCATATCGAGATTCGTGCGTCCAACGATTATCACCATTCCAGTCATAAACATTCATTCCTATGCTCCAATTTGCGGTAGGAATACGGAACGTATAAAGACCTGCCTGCTGAATCTCAATATATTGATAAACAGAGCTTGGAATAATTAACTCGCGAGTAGCTAATAGTGGAACCTGTTGCAACTCATAAGGCTCATGCGGAACCTCTGGAGGCGCAGTGATAACGAGTGGTTGAGCCTCGGATTGAGTCATATTACCGGTGCTATCAATCGCTATTACCCGATACTGATAGGAGCCAGTCTGCAGCCCCCCTATTTCAGGGTTGGTTATAGGTATAGACACGTTATAGCGATCATTTGAAGAAAGCTGGTAGGAATATTCCTCCCATTCTATGAATATTTCCCTATCTACATTGTGTACATAGCCTAGCAAAATAGGTCCATTTCCTAAGCTACCCTCTTCTCCTATAAGCTCATTTCCTATTGCCTTAGCATCATACTCACCAGATCCACCAAGATCTGATTCATCTTTATAAGCGTAGGCAGCCACGAGGATTACATTACGCCCATTGTCTTCGATATCAGCAGTCATTGAAGTTAAAGCTCCAGTACTTATGTTCAACGCATTGAAGCTATTTAAGAACTCAGGTGCAGGGTCAATTTCTCTATCAAAAATCTCCGGTGTAGACCAGTCACGCTGAATATCATAAATACTCGTATCTTCCGTCATACAATCCAACGAGACACTAAGGGATAAATGATTCTCCTGATCGATCATATAATTCTCTTCAGGTACAAACTCATACCCATTCAAAGAATCATAAATGTTCCTTTGCGCATTATCTTCCCGCCAAGTATTAATTGGGGACGAATGATTAACGCTAAAGCGATAGTTATCGGAATAAGGGATAGGAGCCTGTTCCAAACCTTCAAATGGTCTATATATTAATACTCGCCATTCGAAAGGCAGCGCTTCAAAAGATCGAAGTAAATCACGGGACTCCGACGTATAATTGCCCCCTGGTATAAGGTCATAAATTATCCCATCCTGAGCCTGACTAGTGATTTCAAGGTCGTATGGAGCTAAACAGCTGTCTTCTTCTGTCACTGTCACAGCAGGACCATGAATCCCTCGAACCCTTGGTATTTCATTGTGATCTCGATATTCAGTGACTCGATAATTTATATTCTTTCCAGAATCTCCAGATTGAATTCGATATACGCTGTCATAAATTTTCTGGTATTCCTCTGTAGCTGTAAGCTCCTGCAATACACCCTTATAGACACTTAAACCGAAGTTCCACTTCCCAATAATCGGGTTTATTAAATCAGTGTCATATTCAAAGGCAATTCGATGCTCGCACCACTCATCGGTTTCAATATTACAACTTAGAGGTGAAGAGTAAGACCCAAAGTCAATTGTTGATAAGTTCTGATCAAAGGCTTCAGCTTCATAATATGGAGCTACCAACAACGCATAAGACCCACTAGGAAGATAGCCATTGACCGAAATAACCTGTTCACCAATACCTGTTTCAGTATTAAAAACATAATTTGATTCTAAACGATCATTTTGTTTGGTGCTTGGGGCCCCATTTTCTAATCGATAAAGCTCATAAGCGATAACAGTATTAGAAGTCGCTGGGGAAGTAATTCTGACCAGCTCTTGATTACTCACAGGTTTATCAACTTTGAATATAAATTCTTCGGTTAAATATTCAGAATTAATGTTTGCATCTTTTCGTACATATTCAGACCCTGAGACAGGAAGTAAAGACGCCTCACCTTCATTGCTTGAACCTGGGAAAGAGACTCTGGTTCGATGGAAAGCAAACTTATCATAGAGAGGATCCGATAAACGTATTACCCTATGGATATTTCTATCGGCACACCAAGAATCATGGATACACGAAATTTTAACCAATTCCGATTCTTCACCGTCTCCTTCAAAAACACCTTCCTCTGCGTAATATCGGTCATCATCAGGCCCAGATATTCTTACTGCTCCGCGTTCTATGTCTGCAGCTGTTAGCGAGACCTCAGGGTCCAGATCAACACCGATAACCAGCAACGTAGGATTGTATATAGAAGACTCACTTGCGATGCTCAGTTCTACATGCGTCAAATCTTCATCAGCAATGTATTCATAATGTACGTCTAAATTAACCTTATCAGTATAATCAGCCTTGGCATCTCTATAGTTGTATAGCTGAACCATTGGTCGATGATCTCCGGAGATCAAGAACGACCCTATATTTGCTCCTCCGCGAAGGTCACCAGTTAATAAATACTTATGCAAAGGTACGTAGTATCTTTCTTCTGCATAACCATCATTATCCACAACGGCAGAAATAACCGGAGAATACAGCTGGGTTTCTTCTAACCAACCAATCCCTCTTAACTGCGGGTACTTACGCATTTCTTCGAAAAAGTCATCATCTTCATCAAGTCTATTTAATATGGTGACATGTTTTAAGTCACTCAACGTAACCATAGGCTTACCATCAATGTAAGTCTCCACTATCACTTTATTAAAGGCTGCATCCTCTACCGAATATGGCAGATCAACGACACGGTTTTCAGCCAGAGAAATACCTTCTGTCGATAGCCCAGCAAGGTTAGTTACTGGATCGCTTAGTACAGGCAATTGCAGAGTTGCAGAATGCTGAATTGGTATCACTAATGACTCAGGGAGACTTAGATCGTTGATGGTCGCATCTAAACTCAATAACCCACCAATTTCACTAGGAACCCCATCAGGGAACACTAGACGGTAGCGATTAGAGTAACCGTATTCATTGATCTCCAAGCGTTGGATATATGCACCACAATATACTGAGCATGGCGCAGGCATATCTTCCCTATAAGGGATAGTTTCACCATCCAATAAGAATACATAACTTGAATCTTCCAGTACTGAAGCCGGTATATTCGTAGCTACATCAAATGTGATGAAGCCATGATCCGCACCGCGATAAAGCGCCTGAGCTGGATGCGTATCAACAAGCACAATTTCAGGAAGCTGAATTTCACCAGAAGCTGCTGCTTCTATGGTGATATCCACAAGCTGATTGAAATTAGCATTTTCAAAATACTGAACTTCAATCTGAGTTGTGCCTTCAGATAGCAATTCAACCGAACCAAGGTAGTCCACTGTTGCAATCGATTCAGCCAGGCTCTGATATCCAACTAAGCCAGGAAGATCAGTTATTACAGCTTGATGATCACGACCTTCATAACGGAAAGTTGCTACTACTGAAATTTGTCGGATTGCTGACGAATCACCTAATACATGCTCAATTGATGTCGGTGTGACAGTAATACCTGTGATGTATAGCGGATCCACATCTTTATCAAATTCATTTGTAGGGTCTGTGCCAGTTACAGCCTCAACCAAATCCGGTACACCATCATTGTCAGTATCTGACACATGCGGGTTAGAACCGAAGATACTCACTTCTTGATAGTCATCTAAACCATCATTATCGGTATCGGCATTATCCAGTTTGGTGGTTGCGATAACCTCTTCTAAGTTGGTTAGACCATCGCCATCCAGATCATCATCGCCATCACGAATACCATCGTTATCACTATCGGCATTTGCAGGGTCTAGGCCATCTAGTGAGAATTCCAGTTCATTTGATAGTCCATCTTGGTCATAGTCACCACCTATCTGAAGTACAGTTAGCATCAGTTCGTTACTACTGTATTCATCATTAACAGGCACACCAGGTAAGAAGAAGTGAGCTACCGGCCCTCCGAAGCCTTGCTCTTCTACTGTTAGCAGTAATCTTTGGCCATCAGCTAAACCTTCTCCACTATGAGTTGGTAACTGGAATGTCTCGCTTGTTTCAAACAGCTCAATCACATTTTCCAAATCATAGGTTTCTGGTGCATCACTTACGATACGTTCAACAGATACACTTAGAGGGCTAGGGATAGTATCAGCCCTTTCCATCTCAATTTCATATTCAGTACCTTCCAATACATATCTGTATTCAGGAATGTTGAAACGAACCATATGTGTACAAGCTAATAAACTCTGATCCAATACAGGGTCATTAGCAGCTTCGCCAATCAAATTACTTGGTGTATTCGTAATGTTGTAACAAGTATCCAATGGCAATACTTGCTCAGGCGTAAATGACACTAATCCACTGTCAGGGCCGTCACTACTGATTGCAAACTCACCAGCAATGGCATTGTTACCTGAGCTAATCAGCGCTGGCGCAGCAGAAGAACTTGTATCTTCAATCACTGCTTCGGTGTAGTGCAGATGAAGTGGCGTAATTTGGCTGTTGCGAACAACAGTAAAGCCACTTTCATCAATCGCTGGACGACGTTTTAGGAAATCTAAGGTGTAATCACCAAACACGCTCAGCCCACTGACCGCATCATCACCACTGATTTGTGTCGCTTTTACAATCACAGTTTCAATTTCTTCGTTTCTAACCGTGAATTCACCACGACCTTGATTCAAAGTAATTGTCTGATCTTGGGCTGCGTGATTGATAAGCGCAGATGCATCGACTTGTAGCTGCAGCTGTGGATTTGCATCACGGCTTGCACCGAACGGTTCAAACGTCGTCACTAAGTTGCGATATCTGTCTTGCAACAAGGCGCGCATAGTCACGGTTTCGCCGGCTTCTAAACGCTCAACAACACCGAATCGATGATTAGTTCGAGAAACTTCTTCGAAGCTAACTTGGAAAGCATCATTAGGGATAACATCCAAGGTAACAGCAGACGTAAACTGTGGCGATCCAGCATCAGTAACAACATAAGATGTTTCTACTTCCGGATTATCCGTATCCACACCTAAACCGAACTGGTAACTACCCGCAAGCGTGGCAACAGACATAGGTATCAATACCTCACCACCTTGAACTCTCAAGGTAGCCTCTTCCCCGCCACCAGCTAAGGTTCTAACTTCTGCATTATTGGCAAATCCAAAGTGGAATCCTGCTGGTAATGTCACTTTAACTTTCGTAAGGCTATCAACCTCTACAAAGTTTCCGCCCTGGTCATAAGCACGGAAGAATAGCGGCGTAGTTTCACCCGCTTTCTGTGTTGGCACATGGCTTAGACGCATCTCATGGGTCACACCTGTATCAATACGGATACGACGAGCTGTGCTGATAGAGCTAAAGTTCACCAGCGTTGCTTTAAGATCATGGATGCCGGCTATCTGAGCTGTATCGAATGTTAACGAAGCTAAGCCGTTAATATCCGTTGTAGTTGTTCCAAGTTGAACAACTTCAGTAGTACCCACATCTGTACGCACAGGTTTTAGTGCCCACTTGATATCAATATTTGGCACGCGTCTATTAGCTGTATCCACAACAGCGACTTGGTAAATAGCCTGATCGCCCACTTGCATAGCCAGCGGGTTGTAATCGGCTTGATCTTGTTCTTTATGGAACTCCACAGCATTAGGTAAACGCGTCAACAAGACAGTTTGAATATCTGTATCGTTGCTTTGACCTAAGTGATCGGTAATACGAATTGCGAAGCGATACTCATCATCCGGTGTATCCGCATCAGGCAGACGAATGGAGAGGTTCTCTTTATCCTCAAGAACTTTTTGATCAACCTTTCTGCCCACAACGCCATTACGCGGTGATAACTCAATTAAGCTAACGCTTAGAGGTGTGTCACCATCGTTCGCCACTGTTAAACCAGTGACCTCAACATTGAAGGTATTGTTATAGAAATCTGTCGCAGGGTAACTTAGCGTTAGCAGATCAGCTTGCGGCTCTAGATCTTCCTTCACAATTACATCAAGGGTCTGCTCAGTTACCTGGCCAATATCATCATACACTTTGATGGTCAGCGGCTCTGTTACTTGACCCACAACTCTTACGGCACGTGAGTCACGTAGATTCAACGTTCGAGTGAGTTGCTTAACACCTTTGGCATCAATAGATGTAATAAAACCATTCCAAGTAATTTCAACACGCTCAACAGATACCACATCTGCTACAGAGAATTTCACCGCAAACGGATTACTTTCAATAATTTCAGCAACACCACCCGTTACCTCAAATAGGTTAACTGACGGCGCGGTATCCTCAACGATAGTGTAGGTTTCACTGGAGAGACTACTGTTGCCAGCTTTATCTTTGACTTCCAGTTCATAAGTCAAAACTTGGCCCAACAGCGCAGTAGTTTCTGTGAAGTTGATAGTTCCAGATTCAAACTTAGCGGCAACGATCACACCGTTTCGACGTAGGATCGCAGATTCAACACCACTCTCTGAATCATTGAAATCAATACTGATTTCAAAATCGTGCTCTTCAACGATTTCATTACCAGCTAACAATGGCCCATCAATTTCGAACGCTTCAATCTGTGGATCAACCGCGTCTTCAATACGTAGGAATTGAACGACTTCTGATTCGGTACGGTTACCAAACACATCGATAGCAACAACTTTCAGGTACTTGCCATTGTCGGCAAGGCCATAAGTTCTGAAGATCACGAATTCCGGACCATAATGCTTACCAATTAAGCTAAATGGACCTGCTTCGTTATCCGCTTGATAGTATTCAACTTGATAGATCGGTTGAGCACTGTCTTGAACTACAGCACGAATTTCGAGTGGTTTCGGAATATAGGTTTCCTGACCAGCTACCGGCGTTGTAATTAGAGCCTTAAATCCATTTTCAGGTAGCTCTTCACCTTGCAACAGCACTTCTAAGGATTCAGAACGATAGATTTCACCTTGTTTAGATTCAATCTCAGCAACTAAAGCAAACGGCTGACCATTTCGTAAACTAGAAGGCACTTGCACAGATGCCTTATACGGCCAGCTTGATGTACCCGCGATTAGCTGGTCATTAATGAAGTAACGAACAGAGTTAACATGAGTTGTTTCTGTTAATGCCAGATTTAAGCGATCACCCTGTTGGTAAACAGTATCCGCTTCAGGCATTACCATAGCTGGATTTGCACGATCCACTGACAAGGTTAAATCATAAATTTGATAACCCTTATCACCCAACGCAACAGCAAAACGATGATCTTCAAAATCAATAGCCGTCACTAGACCCGGCAGTACCGTGTCAACTTCAGGAATCCACTGCCAGCTTTCAATATCAATCGCTTTTACTCTGCTATCGACACCTCGTTGTGCAACAAGCAGTACACCGCGATTATTCGCTAAATCTACCGTTTGATTGCCATCTTCAAGCGTAAGAACTTGATCACTGTAGGTATTCAAATTCATACGATGAATATCAGCACCCACATTGAAGAACAGATAATCGCCTGATACTGACAAGTTACGAATTGCGTCATTCGCACCATCAATAAGTACACTTACATTAACTAGGTAAGGATCTGCTGGTAGATCAACTGCGCGAACTTTATAAAGGCGACGAGATGATGTTGCGGCAAAGATCGTCTCACCATGAGCAACCATACCGATAATGGACTCACCATCTGGCAGTTCAACAACCGTTTGCTGATCAAGGTCACTTAGACTTGCTAGATGGATACGATGCTCATCTGCCGCCAACAAGCGTCCTGCTGAGGTAACGATATTGCTAGCATTAATATTTTTAAAGACAACCCGGTCTACTTCTTTACCTCTAAATAGAGGGTCAGAGTTAACCGCTACAACAACTCTTCTGTCTTGCTGAGCCAAGAAGAATCGATCTGAATCGATTGCAACTTTTTGCGTTGCTAGGCTGTAAGGCTGTTTTGGATACGCAGCTTCTTTCCAAATGCCCATCTCTTCACTAGCTGCCAATGATCCGTAATAGCTTGCTGCAGAGATAACACGACCGTTACGAATAGCTATATCCGCCATGCTGCCTTTAGATTCGCCACTTGCAAATACTAGGCTTGCTCCGGTTTGACGCTTAGGCAGGCTCAGTTTGAAGCCTTGTGCACCACCTAACCAAATTTGCCCATCAAACACTTTAGCGTGCTCTACAGAGCCAATATTCTCCAGACGGACTAATCCTAGGGATACTGGATAGACCGGATTTGCGAGATCGAACAGCTGGATTTCTTGTCCAGCAACAGAGAACGCGATCAGCTGAGAATCGCTGTAAAGCAGTTTACCGACCTGGAACTGCAATCCGTTGAATGTATAAAGCTCATTGCGTTCATTCAGGCTGAATAACTGACCATCTGTTGAAGCAAGATAAAGCACACCATTTTCATAAGCGGATGCTGTGATGCCTTGTAATTCAATCGGATCAGATATCGCTTTAAACGACTTGGTTAATTCAACTACAGAATCACTGGCAACTACAAAATAGCCGCCTGAGGTAGTTGAGTAGATATCGTAAATAGTCTCGCCTTCGGCAACATTAACTACTTTCACAAACTCAATCACATTGCCTGCAACAGTAAATCTATGCAGTTTGCCATCGACTACAGCGGCAATGTTTTCAAACTGAAGAGCTATGGCTGTAACTTCACCGGAAGTATTGACTGTACTCAAGATCTGGTAGTTTTCAGCAGGGTCAACAATGATCATGCGCTGATCATTTAGCGCTAGAAGTAAACGATCTTGTAAACGAACCAGTGCTGTAATGTCTGCTTCAAATTCAGCAAGTAGATCACCTTGCTGATTCAATAGCTGACGTCCCTGAGTTACCCACGCTTGAGACACATCAGGAAGCATACGATCAAACGATAGAGTATCAGGTAAATACTCAGGCATGCTTTGTGAACCAACGGTTACGATCTCCTCGACCGAACGGCTATTCCCATAACCATCATAGATCTGCCCCGTAACTGTTAGCTCTGTGCTTCCTTCAGGAATTGCAAACGAAACCAGACTGCTATCCGAAGCTATCAATGAACCCTGCTGATCTCTAACTTCAAGTCTCGATTGATATTCAGCTAAAGAATCCGCTCTTAATTCATAAGTAACGATGGCACCTTCTAGCGCTCTTGCAGATACGCCATCAAGTTTAGGCGCAGGTAGTTTCAGTTTTGGATATACACGAATGCCTATCTGGCTCTGAGCATACTCATAACTATCACCAAAGTACGCACGGACCTGTAGTGTTAAATTATCCTGCTGTTCAATTTGAGGTAACTGAATAGCCAGCTTGCCATGAATATCTGCACTGATTACTCGTCCTAACTGATTTTCATTGAAATCTAATAGAACAACTTCAGCAAAACGGAATTCGTTGTTGCTTGTAGTTGACGCTAAGTATTCAACTGAAACTAGATCACCTTCTTGATAACTCGCATTGTTTTGCGGTGCCAACAAGGTTGCCGAATGCTGATCCGCTACGTTATCAACCAGATCAACCAAGATATCAGGGCGCGATCCACTATTAACAATGTGTGTCAGAGTTATAGAAGTGTCTTCAGGTAAACGTAGCCATTGGATACTTTCTCCTGAAAGTAGCTGTGGCATAGACTTAGTTTCACCTTCAATAGAGATCTGTTGACGATCAATCACAGCATCCGCTGATGCCAGACCAATCATTGGAACTAGAGCCCCTTTGACAAGTTGCGCCCCATTAGAAGGTTGTAAACTATCAATTGCAGCATTGAGGTTTTTATCAAACGTAACAGTAAAGTCATCTTGGCCACCGTGTGTATGCAGAGCGACTTCTACCTGAGAACCCGTGAGCTCTACCCAAGGAATAAACACTTGGTTCGCTGCAATGCGCACTGCGGACAGTATGTCACCACTTAGATCGGAAACTACCAGCTCTGACGCCCAATCTAAACCTTCAGCATCAGCGATCAACGTTAGGCCATTGGATCTATACATCAGATCAACGTTATTAATTACCGGTAATGCATCAATTGAGATCGCTCTATCTTGAATACGATTTTCAGCAATTTGATACATTGAACCTGCAGTAATCGCCAATTGATCATACTGCTCGGATAAGAAGCCAACTAAATCAGCGTCCTGTACTGCTACCCATAGTTTGGTCTGATCAGCACGCTGTAACTGCGCCCAAATTAAGTTTCCATCAGATACAAGCTGCAGAACCTCGCCACCTAATTGAACACTATTATCAACATCAGCTGTTAGTGTTCCGTCGGATTCCAATGTATAGAACTGAACCTGTTCTCCTTGTCGAGTAACTAATTGATTATCAACAAGTAAGAAACCTTTTTGGTCAGCAATAGATACGAAGAACTGTTGAGTAACTTTTGGTATTTCAGTAGCTTCTATTTGTAGTCGATATAAGCCTTCAGCGGTTAGCACGTTTAGCCAATCAGCTTGCGCTTGAAGGTCAACAATATCCTGATTAATAGCAAAACCAGCTATTTCAACAAGCTGCCCATTTTCATAAGTATGAGCGTTAAACTGCTGACCATTTAACAGCCACAAGATATTTGCAGAGGCTGCAACTAGCTCCCCTTGTACGGCTTGATTATGCGCTAACTGGAATTGGCCGTTCTCAAAGGTGAACAATTGCAATTCAGTTCCAGAAAGAGTCGTAACCTCTATTGCCAGTAGCCCATCTGATAGATGTACTGATTTAAGTTGACCGACATCCTGGTTAACAAACTCTGCTGCTCCATTAAGCAGGCGATAGCCACCCGCTCTCTTATTTAGAGCGACAACCAGTTCATGATCATTAGAAGACCAGAAAGGTGTTACTGAAACAATTTCTTCATCAACCGAGAGCACTAATGGGTGATCAACACCATCAGTTGAAGCGAAATACTTCTGTTTATTAAGTACAGTATCTTCTGTTTTCAGATTACCTGAGCGATCACGTAAATTTGTCTGAACTCGAACTGCATCACCTTCCGGCAGGGATTGAATCTGATGAGTACCCTGCATCGGAAGCTCTTGACCATCAAGATCAGAAGATGGGTCAAATAGAGTGATACTTGAAGCGTCAGAGAAGTCTTCCATACCTTCTGGAGCGGAACCAACAATACGTAGTTCTGTACCACCTAATAATGACGCTTTCGGTTGAATATTGACCGCTGCTTGTTCAGAGATCCCCTCGTCATTAATGACATTCAGGAACTTAAAGTTGCGTAAGTTACCCTTCTGAATGCGAGCAAGAACGACAATATCTTCAATAACTGCCGGAATAACAGCCGTTACAATCTGTCTCTCAGGCCCATCAATATCTCGAGTAATCAGAATTCCCTGATCAACTGGAGCTTCAACACCACCAATATCAAGATATAAAGTCGCATCAGTCACATTGCGCAGCAACACTTCGAACGATACTGTCTCCCCTTCTTGGAAGGTGGAACCATTCACAGGGCTGATGATGTCAACTTTTGGAGCACCGGCTTCAGCATCATATGGGTTCAATGTGATGGTAGATACCGGACTCACATTGCCATTAGGGTCTGTCGCTCTCGCACTAACTTTAACACCAGCAAGGTCATCAATCGTTGGTGTAAATGTGAACCTATTTGGATTATCCAATTCTACAAACGGACCATCATTTACACTAACTTCAACACGCTCAATACCGTACTTATCAAAAGATTTAATGAGTACATCTACTTTCTCATCAAGCGGCATAAAGTCGCCATCTTCAGGAGAGACAATCTCCAATGTCGGCGGAGTACGATCGAGATGCAGCGTATACTGCTGATCGAATACTTTGTTATAGCCAAAGCCATAAGTAACCTTAAGTCGACTATCCATTTGCCCTGATGTCAGCGGCAACTGATCAGGATAGATATCCTTAAGCTTAGGATTTAGGAAAGCCGCTTTAGCAACACCTGTTTCGTCATTGTAAGAAGGCGTAGCGTCAACCTCTTTGCCATTCTGAATCTGCGCTACATTGATCATGGCTTTCGAAACCATATCAACATCGCCTACAAGGTCATACACCAATTCAGAACGAACCGCTTCCTCAGGCTCAGTTGGATTAGTGGAGAACAGCTCCAAATTAATTTCAGGTTCTCGTAACTCTGCTCTGAAAGTTTCCTCTACAGCATTTCCAGCCGTATCTTTAGCGCGTACTTTGAACTCTAGATAGTCGTATTCAGCAAGAATATCTTCCTTAACCGTTAAGGAACTAGAGAAACGCTCCCACCCGGTCTGAGATGCCCCAAACGCTGTCGATAAGCGGTACGTAAAGTCGCCCCTATCTAGAGTAGTGTAGTTATCTTCAGCAGTAACCTTAAAACTGTAACTACGGCCTTTCGTCAGGAGCATAGCCCCATCTACAGGTGCATTATCTGTCGTTCTAACCAACGTTAGGTTTCTTGGAGACAATGTATCTGTTGAGGAGAACTTAGTTTGATATTGACCGGTCACAGCCTTATCAACAGATGCGATATTACCTGCGGCATCTTGAAGACCGCTGATAACGTAAGTATACGAAGCATTATTTTCGAGAACTTCGCCAGCCTTCAGCCTTAGAGCGATGACTGTATCTGACAGATTAACGAGCTCGAACCTTGAAGAGATATCAATATCATCTTGAGCACTGTAATCGCGGAACGATTTGGTTACGCTGAACCCACCGGCAGTAACGGCCTCATTGAATGTAAGCTGCAGTGCTTTCGTTTTAGAAGGTTTCGCAACCTCTTCATTCATTACTGGCGAAGTATCATCAATACCCACCAGCAAGTTTGCAACATCAGCGTAAACTTGCTCGGATGTACTTTCCCTAACAATAGCAACTTGATATTGCTTACCAGGCAATGCCGCTGGCACATCGCCAAGTTTCAGCCCATTACCATATTTTGAGTAATGTAGCTGATTCTGTGAATTCAGCTGAACACCTTCATTATACGGAATGAGATGTACCGCTAACTCACCTTCTAAGCCTGCCCCCGAAATAACAATATGGTTGTTGCCACTGTCACTTAGAGCATGTACCCCGCCTTTACTATTATTTGTTTCAATAGAATCAATACGGATAGCTTCTGTGATAAGTACCGCAGCAGGCAATGCAAGCTCATGAGACGCACCTTGGCGAGCATAAACTGTTGCTAAGCCATGAGTATCAAGCGCAGTAGTGAAGGTAATTTCTGTACCGTCATCACTTACCACAAATTCAGCTTGTTCAATGACGTTGTCGCCTAATTGCAGCTGGTCTATGTGCTGTAACTCAGTACCTTTAAGCTGATATTGAGTTGAACGCCCTGTAATCGTACTGGCTGGCGTAATTTCAGTAATTTCTACAGGAGCCAACCCAAATACATCGTGCGCTGACTGTCCCCATGGCAGATCAATATCAACTCGAGCGCCATCCAAGATCTGTTCAGGATTACTATTCAGAGCTACTTCATATCTGCGCCCTTCCTGATAGCTATCACCTAGAACTCTGAAACGTAATTCATCACCAACAAGCTGATTAAAGCCAGCTAGGTCTAAGGACGAAACTTCATCGGTTACACGAACAGAAATTGCATCCCACTTGCTGCTTTCTCCCGTTACTTTTAACCATTGATCCGCGTTAGCAGTTTCTAAACGCGATGGTTCTAGTGCCCACACATTGTTAAATGGCAATTTGCTATTGAAATAATCTGGACCGCTTAACCATTCAAGCAGATCGCCATTGAATGCACCTTTATTTAATTTAGGGGTGCCGTCTAAGTGCACTGAACTTAAGTGATTAAGCTCAATATCCTGACCAAATAAGTTCAGGTCATAAATTTCCAGCAATTGGGTTGATTGATCATACAGGGCAACCAATTCGCCATTTAGCAATAAGTCGTCGTTATTTTGGTAACCTAAACCAAATAGCGGCTCTAAGCCTTCTCTTAAGTTATATAAACTAATCAGTTCTAGAGAAACATCGGAGCGTATAACGGCTCTCTGCTGATCCATGACTAGACTCTTAGGCGCTATAGTCAAATGACTATATGCGGCAGCCACCTGATCTAATTGATCGTACTGGCGGTATTCAACCTGAGTATTATTTAGCAGATACACACCATGATCATCAGCCTGAATATCCTTGTAGCTGCTGCTCAATTGATAGCTCTCTACATTTGAGCCTCTGATATGAGTTTGGTAGAGCTTATTACTATCGGCCGCAAAAATACGCTCCCCTGCCAAATGGAAAGTCGTTGCTGAAATGCCATCTAAGTTAGAGAAACGATTGATCAGTTCCGGTGCATGGATATTGGCAATATCATATACAAACCACTCAGGATTACTCCCAGACGTAGCAAGTAGCATATATCTATCACTGATTGCCAAGCCTTCAATATTTTTAGAGACCTTACCTTTGGATAGTAACTTAGGAACAATGCCATCTTGAGTTCCGTATAAGCTCCAGCTCTTCTCCTTATTGGTTAACAACAAGGAACCCTGACGAGCTATACCCTCGATACCCACCAATTGCTTAGCCGAATCTATTTCAATCTGCAAAGCAGTATTGGCTACTGTATCCTCAGGTAAATCTTGGTTCGTCACCTCTAGGTTAAGACGACCAATCGTATCCTGAGGTAAACGGAAGCTGATCAAATCTGGTGATTGCAGAACAACTTCCTGAGCAGGTTTACCATTAATAGTAAGCCTTGTGTTCGGACTATAGCCAACCCCTTTAATTGCAGCATAACGCCCTGAATTCAGAGAGAAAATCAGATCGGAAGAATTTAGCTTTTCATCATGTAAATCATAAGCACCAATGACATCGATAGACGGATCTGTAATGTATGTCAGAGCAGCTAGCGCTGTAGTAGATACATTTCCATTTACAACCTGCACAGATACCAGTTTATTGCGTTCAGGCGCAGCTTCTAGTGAAGGCAAACGGAAGCTAACTTGATCATTTTCAAGGGAAATTATATCTCCCGTACTTACTTCTTGAGCACCGACAAAGATCCGGCTCTCAACATTAAAGCCGCTACCGTAGATCGTAATCTCATCATCACCACGCCAACTACCAAACTCAGGCGAGATTTGAGAAATATCAGCCAGTTCAGCATCTCCAGCGACAAATCTGAAACTGTAATCAGATTCAAGTACTGCACCAGCATTACTCTGCAATGCACCCGAGATACGTAGGTTATAACGCTTACCTTCGATGAGCGCCTCTTGTGGGCGGATAACTAATTTCGAACCAACATTATTAGTTTCTTGAACAACATAAACTTGCAGCTTCACAGCTCCAAGCGTCAGCTCAACCAGTTCATCTGAGAAATTAGCAATCTGCTGAGCATCCAAATGCTGATTAAACTGCAGCGATATCTCAGCATTAACTGGCAATACAGTCTCAGGGGTAGGTGTCTGTTCAACAACAACCAGCTGATCATTCACTATTGTGCTTAAACGACCACCTAACTGACTAATTGAAGATATAACTTCGTCAGCAATTGGATTTTCAGTTGCATCATTTCCTGCATAAGGGAACGCAGTACCGGCAAATAGAGCTCTTGGGTGGAAGCCTATCGCGTTCACATCACCTTGTGCGCCAAAATAGTTACGTAATGGGATTTCAGTGTTGTACTTACCCTTAATCCAATCGGAGATATCGAATAACTGCAAATCACCCTGACCAGCAGCGACATACAAGGTTTGACCTTTTAAGATCATCTGGCCTGCGTAGACATTACCATTACGAACAAGGTAAGCCAGATTCAATGTTGCAACAGGTGTCGCTCCACCTTCGGCATTTAGTGCATAAGCCTGAACAGTTGCCGTTGTACCTGTAGAAACAAGAATTAAATCATCAGCAACTAACAAACCTTGAGGTTTCAATCGCTTACCACTTAAATCAACCGTGCTAAATTCTCGAGTGATTGCATAGTCACCAGATAATAATTCGATTGCAACGACTCGACGAGAGTTCGGCATAGCAACCCACAACGTTTGATCATCAAGAACCAGAGCTCCTGGTGCACCTCTCAAATCTTGGCTGGTTACTGTAGTTAACTCTCTTAAACTACGATTGTCTGTTAGGTGATAAATACTTACACCAGCAGTTGTTGATACAAACAGGAGTGAACCCTGCTGTTTGATATCTCTCACAGAGCCTTTAAGCGTAATTTCGTCTAACAGAAGCGGATCTGTTGCCAACGTCGTATCAAAGTGGAATAGACGGTTAGCGCCTGTTACAAACAGATCTGCACCCTGACCTTCAATATCCACAAAGCCACTTGGACTAATACCACCCTGAACATCTAACAGATAAGGGAAAGTGCTTTCTGCAAACTCCTTCTCAATAATGATCGGACGAACTGGGTCTGACACATCTGCAGCGACCAAGCGCGCAACATTACTACGTAAGCGCTTAGCTATTTTGCCCTCAGAATTAATAATGTCATATTGACCGCCAGTCACTGCATAAACCAACTGATCTTTCACCAGAAGGGCTGAAACTGGACTCGGCTTGTCTTTTTCTAAATCAACAGAACCGGTTGGATTACCTGCATAGAAGTAATCTTCTGGAAGCACTGACTTGTCAGCAGGGAAATATCGGTTATGGGCCGAAACTTCTGCATATCCAAATGTTCCAGCTGGGACACGGATCTTAATCTTATTCTGAGAATAAACAGTCAGATCACCGGCTGTAACACCATTAAACTGAACAACAGTGTCATAACTAAAGCCCTGTCCATATAGCGTGAGGTAATTACCACCTTGTGGAGGCCCTTGAAGAGGATCACCTGCTTGTAGTTTAACTTCAGGAAGAACCAAGATTGCACCATGCAACTGGTCTTGAAGCTCATTTCTAATAACCGTTACCGGTAAACTACTTGTCGCATATTCCAGTAGTAAATTAGGCATTACAAATTCAATACGGTTATCCGCAACCGCATTAATTGCGTTAGCAGGTACCGACGTTTGCCCTACAAAAATTTGTAAACCTGCAGCCTCGTTACCAAATCCAACGCCTTCAATTACAGCAATTTCACTACCGTTACCTTTAAAGTAATGCTTTTCGGTTTCATCGCGATAGACACGTGAAATTGACGGTCTCAGATCAGCTTTCAACTGATAACTAACTGAAACCGGCTCAAGCATTTCATAGCCTGACAAGGCACGAACACCATTAATCGTAATTGTAGTGTCTTGGTTTTGATAAACGCCTTCACTCAGGGTGAGATCTACATAAGCACCTGCCAATGTATTAATCGCATTTAATTCGTAATCATCAGAAGCGATCACTGAGCCATTAGCTTCAACGCTTATGCTTCCTGAAATATGATCGGCATCTGTATTGATTAACTCATTAAACTGGAAACGAACGGTTTCATCTTCTGCAAGCACGGAGTTATCAACAGGAGAGATATCCGTAATCACTAGAGCTGTACTGGTGGTATCAATCATTCCACCCGTGTTAGCTACAAAGATGCTACCCACATTTTGAGCTAATTCAGCACCCGCGTGAGCAATGCTGTTCCAATAAACAGCTTTGTACTCTCCCGACTGATTCTCTTGTAACAGCTGATATTCCTGATCGGTAGTAACTGCAATTTGTCCATATTGAACATTCATTGATGCCTGCAGCGAATCTACTGTACCGCGCTCTACCTTATGCACCTTGTATATTGATGTATCAGGAATGTTAGTGAATTCAATAATATTCAGCTTATCGCCTTGTTTTAGAAGAACAAATAGACGATTGCCTAACCACTGGATATCAAGTGGCTGACCTTTTAATTCACCCTCAGCAAAACTGATGCTGTCAAAACCAACGGGTGGGTAGAGTGAATCATGATCTAGATCGAAGAACTTAACAAAGCCCGTTCCAAGATCATCTACAACCGACATCGCTAAGACATTATGACCTTGGCTATAAGCAACATCCGTCGCTTTATGCCCAGAAACAGGCATAGTTCTAACTCGAAGCGGAGATTCAGGATCAGAAATATCCACAGCAATTAGACCATCTTGGCTAGCCGCTAGGTAAACCATGTTGCCAACAAGTTCTAGCCCCAATACTGGATAATCTGTTCTCAACTGGCTAAGTCTTACTGGGTAATCCCAAATAGAAACATCAAAGATTTCTAGACCCGATTTCATTAAGAATCGATTTTTCTTAGTCCTATTTGCTCCAGATCTAACCCCAACAAACATCGTATTATCACGAACTACAGACGCACCTATCTTGTGTGGTGGGTAATTCGGTAAACCGATAGCTAAACCATCAGGCACAGTATAAGAGAACTCGCCGGCTAAATATTCAATACCATCAATCAGCAGATAAACACTGTATTGTTCAGGCTGAAGAACCCCAGGCAATTCAAATGTAAACTGTTTTAGAGAGATAACGTCATCGTAAAGATTAACGATTTCATCCCCTTCTGGCGTAAATAAACTCTGGATCTGTTTACCTGTAGCCGAGCGCATAAGCACTTTGGAACCTGGAAGAATAACGCTCAAATCAGATTTAATAGTGATTTTCTTACCACCTTCTGTTGAGCCGGTATCCGACGACAAACTGAACTGAACATTTGAAATGTCATCAGCTTTCAGGATTGCACCTAAATATTCAGATGTCAGACCATGATCATCAACTCGAACATGGTGTTGCCCTACTTCTAGAGGCAGTAGTTCTAAAGCATGATCAGCAATTTGGATCGTATTGCTATCCAATAGAACAAATGGAACTGGGAATTGATTTACGTAAAGAGCCGCTTCTTCACGGAAATTTTTACCATGAACAATAATCGTGCTCTGAGATTCTTGGTGATATGCACCATTTTCGATAGAAGAAATAGACGGACGTACAGCACCTTCCACAGCACGACTGAATCGAACACTATACGGAGCTAACTGGTAGCCGCCCCTTAAGTTTTCTGCTTTATCAATGACTAATTTGTAATCCGTCGCTTCAGTATGTGCAAACTCAATTTCATATTCAGTCGCTGCGCCATTTTCAGCATCTAATCCAGTCAAAATAGTTGGAACAGATTCATTAGTATCGACATTCAACACGCTAATACTATTTTCAGCCTGCAATGATTCGATAGACACAGGTTCGTTGAAGCGAACAATCAAATTCTCGTTAGACGCTAATAGCTCGCCCTCATCAACATTAGAGCTCACTACAAACGTGCCCGGTAACTGGAAGATACCTAAGCCTGTAGTGCCGCCACCGGTAATTAGACGATCCTTGAAATAATCTAAAGAATCTACTCGTTCTTCATTACCCGCAGATACCACTTTTGGATTTAGAGGATCCGCAACATCAAGAACAACGAGGCCACCACCATCTGCAGCAACAAATAATAAGTTACCCCAACGCTCTAAACTGATAGCCCGACCAGTTTGAGATTGCAATTGATCATCAATAACAACCTGCGCTCTAAGTTCTGGGCGTGACTTATGAACAATTTGCACACCTTCTTTACCTGTAGCAACAATCAGGTAGTCGCCGAAATGCTCAGTATCGAAGATTGCACCGGTGAACTCATATTGCTCGGTTAATAAAGGATCAAAAAGGTTAATCGCACTAACAATAGACTCACTAGTATCTACAGGGCGGTAAGCCGTGTATTGACTTGGTGCTTCACTACATACCTTCCATGCCACTGCTGATGGCGAGCCACCATTGAACAACCAGCCATTGTTATAATCAATAACATCACCGCCAGACAAGTGATCCAGCGTTCCGAGAGAGATAGGGTCAGCCGCATCTAAATAACTAACCTCTTTCACACCCGCAACTGTTGCTTCAGTATTGGTATTTCCACATGGACTAGTAGGGAATTGGTCCGGTGGGGTTCCCTTGGCTAATGATGCAAATAATGCACGACCATCAAACACTAAATCTCTCGCTTCTGAGGAACCGAAGCGGATTTCATTAATTTGTTGTAAACCGTTTTGTTCATCGAAGTTGAGCTGGTGTACCCCGCCTCGACCTGTCGCAACAAATAGGCGCTTTTTATCGACTCCGCTAATGTTCAGCAATTCTTGCTCTAAACGCAGGGAATCGTTGGATACAGGCGTATAGATGCCCTTACCATCTTCCAATACTTTCTCTTCTGATGGCGTCAGCGGAGACCCATCAAGATATTCGGCTTTCGCTTGTTTCTCCTGCAACTTTTTAACGGTAGCAAATCGTTCTAGAAGAGCTTGCCCCTCACTACCAGATGGCAAACTGCTTTCGCCCCCAACTAGAAGCGGATCAGCAGGGCTCTGGACATCAAACGATGCAGCCAACCATGTATCTGGTAGCGAAATACCCTTAACAACCTGCGAACCTCGCATCTGTTTGAAGTAACCAGTTGCTACTGCCGCTACTCCAGACTCGTGATCAACAACTACATCAATAGGTGTAATACGATTTGGAGTCACTCGGGTTATTTGCCTTAGGCCATAACCAAAACCATTTTCACCGGATAACTCAGCGCTATTTCCATAACGATCTTTGGCGTAAAGATTGTGCTTACCCGAAACACCTTCCGGCGTAATAATCTCAAGTTTATTCGACGATAGGACATTGATACTACGAACAGGCGTAGATCCAATTTTTAGCTCTGTACCATCAAGTACAGTATTCCCAGGCTCAAAGCCTTCGCCGTAGACAGTAACTTTAGTTCCGCCCTTAAGCGGTCCCCACTCAGGGGTAATGGAAAGAAGTTTAATAGCCGCATCAACTTGAACAGCACCATGCAGTTCCGCTGACTGCCATAAACCTTCACGTTCGATTTCAATCTCTAAATCGTACTGTCCTGCAGATTCAATCCCTGCAACTTCTGCAGTAATTATTGCGACCCGTTCATCTTCATCACTACTAATAATATTCAGAATCTGTAGAGGGATTCCTCCTAGGGAGCCTCTAACACGGTCAATAACAGTTGGTGCTCCAAGCATAGAAACAGTGATTTCTTCAGATTGGCCAATCTGAATGCGACGTGGCTGAACAGCATCAATAGCTAATTCCTGATTTCTATAACCACGATAAACAAGTTCTACGCGTTGATCAGTAAGCAGTGTAAACAGCGTTAGGTTAACTGTTTGACCATTACTAATTACTGGTTTGTAGGCAGATAGACCTGCTGTGATATCAATCCACAGTTCAGTACCTGCAGACAAATTCTCAGGATGAGTTAGTTTTAAGATCGCATCGTTATTTACGATTTCAATCGTAAACGGAACCTGCTGGCCTGATGCAGTTTGAATATTAAAATGTTGATGATTTAGGCTGTCTGCTAAATCTATAGCTTTGTTAAACCTAATTCGTATCTGAGCGATACCTTCAGCATTGTAATCAAGAATGCCATTTACCGGATCTGCACGGTGTAATTTCAAGAGAAGATCAGGCGTTTCTTGGATCACACCTCGGTTCTGATTATCGGTACCAGCACCAAGAACCGAGTAAGCTGTCGCCTGAACCACCTTAACGGAACTACCATTTAGGGACTCAAAACCAGGTCTCTGAATTGGATTCGCAGGATCAGTTACATCAACAGTTAAGATCCCAGACTTGCCAAGCGCTAGATATGCAACGTTTCCACTGACTGAAACATCATAGACGTACTCATCTAATGTCACGCGTGAAATAATTTTTGGCGCATCTAAGTCAGAAAGATCAACAATGACCAGACCCGCTTTACCAGCTGATAGGTAAGCGTAATTTCCTACAACAACAACTCTTGAAGAAGGAACATCTAAGCTAGCTCGAACCCTAGTACCCGTTTTAGCTGATTGCTGGATGATATGGAAACCACCACCGTCGACTAGCTCTGTCGATGTTAATTTTTGGGTAGCAAAGTTATATTCACCAGCCGAAACCGCGTAATTACTTTCTTCTGCCGCTTGATGATCGATACGAGCAACATCTAAAGCCGGCAAATCGGACGGTAGTGTTTGAATATTAGACAGGTACGTTTTTGTATGTAGATAACTATCGACAAATCCAATACCAGCCTTGCCCATTGAAACAACAACTTGGTTATTCTCAGCAGTTAGTCCACGAGCAAAATCGCTGTCTAATGGTAAAGACTTAATCAGTGTCCATTCAGTCAAATCTAAGCTATCAACAGCAATAATAAATAGCTTAGCATCTACAGGTTTATCATCTTCAAAACGGGCTGCTGAAACGAAGATACGATCATTATTTCGCTCAAAGTAGCCTGAAACACCTAGGGCTTGATAGCCGCCAGGCAATGACATACGAGTTAATAATCGATCATCAATACCGTCTTTATCTTTATCAACTCGTTTACGAAGACTATCACTGTTTGTAACTGACTGATCATCTGCAATAAGCGCAGAAGAATCGATGTTGTAAATCAAAACTCCACCTGCGCCTGCAGCAGCAATCATATATGTCCCTGATGAATCGACTTCTACATCATGGAAGACATCTTGACCTAGACTTGCAATTGCTGATTTAACCGGCTGCTGGTATTCGAAGACATCGGTTAAAGAATCTTCTTGACCATTGCCTAATTTCACAAAAATTGAGGCTTTGCCTAACTGCCCTGGAGGAGCAGTAACTTCTAGCGTATTACTATCAATAACCTTGACTGAACCCGCGGCTACAGGTTCTTGATTAAACTTAACGACGGCAGAAATATCATTTGCACTAAAACCTCGACCCTTAATGGTTACTTTCGTACCACCATTTACACTGCCAAGCGCTGGATTAATCGATTCTAGAATTAGCGGCTCTATATACTGTATGGCACCCAAACGCTGGATTTGACGGCCATCGACGTCAATAGCGCGAAGCGAAGCAGCACCTGGGTAATGAGAAGGTAACTCTAGTGAATACGTAACTTGGCCATCGGCACCTACATTTTCACTCAAAATACTTACAGCTTTACCTGAAACTGTGAACGCAGGAGACGCTAACCCTTTAGCGGTAACATCAACGACCCCACCAACCACTTCTACAGATGCAGGTTGGACGCTTAAGATTTCAGGATAAGCCCCTAGCCCAGACCCAGTAGCAAACTTAATTTCATGGTCAAAAAGACCTTCTGTTCTTCGGCTAGCCGGCTCAGCTTTAAGTTGGATTTTATAATTAGAATTAGCAACAAGGGATTGTTGCGGTATCAGTCTTATAACTCGAGGGTTTTGAGTATCTTTACTGATTTGAACATCAACATTAGTAAATTGATGCCCTTCATCGTATAGCAATGCTAGATAGCGAGATAAGTAAACCTGAGTTTCTTCACTGTCCGGCACCTGAATTTCATGTGTAAAATGCAGTTCAATTGCCTGATCCAATACTACGCCTGTCATTCCATCAGTCGGCATAGATTTAGCTAGATCCGGTGTAAAGGTATCCAGTATCTGTACTTCTGAAACAGTTCCACTTAGCTCATTACTTAAAATGACTAAACCATCTTCAGAATAAATTAGAGGAGGTGTTTCAGTTGCACCACCCACGTAAACATCCATCTCATTACGAGTTGGAGAGCAGGAAGATACTCTTGCAGCATCTAACACTTGGATATTACTAAGGTTGCTTAGATCAAATATATTTACAAAGTGGTAATTATATTTGATATTTTCAGACCCAATACAGCTTGCGCTCTTGAGGGTAACCCCTAAGCCCACATATCCATCAACATTGTCAGTACTGCCTGGTAGCTTAAAGCCATTAGCTTGGTAGCTTCCCGGCACGACAAAGGCATTACTGTTTGCACTATCAGCTACAGCAATCCCCCCCTCCGGTAGCAATACCATATTAGCATCGCCAATATTAGCGATAAGAGTTTCATGTTTTGATAATACGCCACCATTACCAGAAGTTGGCATATAGCCTAACTGCGGCAAACTTGGTTTAGTAATATCAAATGAGAATACACCCTTATTAGCGCTAACAAGCAGGCGATTATCTGAAATAGCTATATCAGAAACGCTCAATTTAACTTGAGATCCAGATATAAGAGCAGTTTCCAACGTACTCAACACCACTGGATTAGCCGAGTCGACTGTGCTTACAACAACTACGCCATCTTTCCCAGCATCTATAAACAGCAGATCATCAACAGAAACCATTGATTTAGGTTCTGTAGAAACGGGCAAGGCTAAGTAATGCAGAACATCTCTATCTTTTCCTGTTTCATCAGGAATCGCCCCCGGCAAACGATCTTCTCGATCATAAGTAAGCAGTACAACTTGCTTTTCATACTGAAGGTTAATGTTAGGGAAGTTATAGCCTTTTGCCGTTACATATAACTGTTTTTCTGTCAGCGCAAGTGACGACGGATTCAGCTGTTGTGGCAAATCAAAGTAGCCCAAGCCATGCATTGGCGCAGCTTGATCAATTTGAGCGCGATCATAATGCAATAGGCTAATCCAACCTGGTGCATATAATTCACGCACTTCAGATTCAGCTACCACCTTTCCAAATGACGGAGCCCCAGAAGTTTCAATCCCTTGGCCTAAAACATAAACCAGACCTAGGTCAGCATCCGACGCCAATCCAACAATCCTACCTGCTGGCATTTTCAATGGATCAGGAACAATCGTTGGAGCACTACCTTCAGCTAAACGTTTAAGCTCTTCGCGTATTTCACCAGCCGTTAAAGGTTTTTCAGTTTCAATTGCACGATTTACCCCTAAACGCCCATAGAAAATTGCTTTAGGTAATAGATATTGTCGACCTGATTGGTCTTGAATCTGAACATCAACAAATCCACGATACTGACCACCAAAATCAGGCACAGACCATAGCATTTTCTCTGTGCTCTTTAACTCTAGACGGTCTCCATCAACCACAGTTGTAATTGCAGCAGACGGATCGCCACTAGGATAAGCAACTAGCTGTACTTGCGGGCTAAAGCCATATCCCACAACCTCAACCACATCGTTCTCACCTGCTTGACTCACATTTAGGACTGATGGATTAACAAATGAAATCTGTAGTAAATCAGCAAACGTGAATCCACCGATTACCGTTGCTTTGATACCAAATTGATTTTCAACAGAAACAGCAGCTGGACCTGAGTTATTTGGAATCGTAGTTACCCAAACTTTATCCAGATCGGAGTCACCCTGACCCGCTTCAAATCTATCAATATTTAATAGATCATCGCCTATATAAATTTTATCTGTAGCTGCAAAATTTCTGCCCGAGATTTCTACTTGTTCGCCACCTGCAATCGAGCCTGCTGCAGGGAAAATAGATACGATTTCAGGGCCAGATTCAGCACCTGCTTTAGATGTAAAGAATGAGAATTTATAGTCTCGGGACAGAGCATTACCCGTTAAAGGTGCAATTCCCTGCTTCAGAATAACAACATATTCCTGTGCAGACTCAAGCGCTTGCGATGGAACAATATCAACAAAGCGATATCGGGTTTCACCCTCAATTACAGCAAAATCGATAGCAAAATCACTTGTTACATCTTCGCCGACTAAATAGCTGCCATCCTCTGCACGGACTACCCCCCCTTTGTAAATAGAGAGATGATTTTCAATTTGGGTGTTTGCAGGTAGTACCGCAGATAATTCCAATCTAATTAGGTCAAGTGCAGTACTAACATTTTGCTCATCAAACGTTGGTTGATGCCCAAGAACAGCAAGCTCTGTCAATTCAAGACGATTGATACCTTGATGTCCTGCGGCGACATGGACTCCACCACGAGCAACAGCCAAATCAGTTACAGCAAAATCAGTACGGTTCGCAAAACGATTGATCATCACTGGAATAGTCGCGTCAATCCCTACTTCATCAATCAGCCCTAAATTGATCGCTTCGACCAAAACCTGGCTAGGCTCATCTTCCTGATCAGAGTAAAGAACACTAACAAAAGCTTGATCACCAACTATTTCAACGTCATAGACACCATCAGACACAAGGTCTTTGCGAGCGGGCTCTAAGGCAACAGTGTTTTGTAGCTTAGGATCTAATGGATCGGCAATATCAATAACATTCAGCTGAGAAATACTGCCGTCACCAGCCATATCAACAACGTAAAGAGTATTACCTTGTAGCACTAATCTATTAGCAACACCTAAGGTATCTATAGATGCAACAACAGGTAGAGCAGGAGTAGTTATATCAACGACAACTACACCCTGATGAGAAGCGGCAATAAATGCATAGTCGTTATGAATCTTAACATCTCGCGCATAACCATCTGGCTTGATAAACCCTACTCTATAAGGCGCTGCAGCATTGCTGATATCAACAACCTGCACACCACCCAAGCCATTAGCTACAAACACCAGGTCATCTTTGCGATCCAGCCCCATTACCTCTGGGTAAGGCAGATCAACACGCCCCGCTAATAGATAAGGTAATCCAAATTGACCATCACCATTTTGATTATTAAAGATCAATAACTCGCCTGATGTGTTTTCTAAGTATGAAGCACCAGTCTCTTCATTTCGATTGATCTCGGAGATAAGCGCACTGGAGAAACCAGAACCTGTTTTAAACTTAGAACCTTCAAGCAGACCTGTTTTAGAAGCAAAAACAAAATTAGCATCCGCTTCAATTTCAGTAATAGAGCCGGCAAAAACCTCACTAGCCCCATTTAATAACTCTGAATAAACAAAATAGTCGCCGTTATCTTCATGCTCAGCATCAAACTCCGACAAGAAAATACCTGTACAAGCTGTACAAAGGGTATCGTCATCAGAACGCCTATAATCAAAACCTAGCTGAGAGTCTTTGAGTACTGGACTAGCGGAAGACCATGCAGCAACAATCGCACCTGTTCTCTCCGGCCCTTTAAACTGATCTATAGCATGATAATAAACAGACTTGGCTATACCATTTGAACTGTTTTCTTGAGGCTTCAAGAAACGACGTTCTGAAACTGGATATCCAATTTCATAAAGCGTTTCTTGATCTACGGTATGAAGAGGCGTTTCTACACGAGTCACTAACCTAACTCGCTCATTTAATGCGCTACCACGCACTAATATCTGGCCATCGGCAAAATCAGCCCAATAAACATAGTAATGGTTATTTGGCTTGCTTTGTGGCACACCGGTTCCTGCACCACCATCGTCTCTGAATAATTCGATCTCGGTAGAATGTAACTCTTGCCATTCACCGTTAATATCTCGGTATTCCCTGATGAATTGAGCAAAAACATGCCTTTCTGACTCAATCCCAATATCTTTTACTGCCGCAACAACGGTAATAGCCTCGCCTGCAGTAAGAATTTCTTTATCTAATGGACCAATCAGATCAAGCTGAGGAACAACGGTATCGTCAATTCGCCCAACAGTCACAATATCTGATACAGCTGACTGACCTCTAATATCAAAGGCTACCGCTTGTAATTCAATTCCATCGACATCTTCAGGAGGCGAGATTTCAACAGAGAACACATTGTTTTGAGCACTACTACCTGTCAATTCAGAAACGCTGTTATACACAGTATGTACAGGCGTACCATTAACATAAAAAACAACACGTTCTATACCATCATTACCTAAATCATCCGTTACTTGAGCCGCAACATTAATAAGTTGGCCATCAATGATTACAGAATGGTTGTTATCTGGCTGAATAATCTCAACTGTTGGGGCAACATCTGCTTTTATCGTAATAGTGCGCTGGATACTTAAATCAGAAGTGTACCCATCAATATCTTTAGCAATTGCCCTGAAATGGATTTTATTTCCGACTTGCCCTAATGGCACCACATAGTGGAACTGGAAAGGAGCTGAACTGTCTGTTTTTAGCTCAGCGAAATCAAGCTCATCTGGGTTGTCTCCAGACGCAGAGAACAACGTAACTTGATCCACCCCAACTTCAGGATCAGAGGCAAGGACGCTCACTACGATTCCTCGCCCTTCTGTTATCTCATCTACTGAATCGCCAAGATTTTGCCCAAATCGATCAAGCAACTGAATCGCAGTAACTTGAGGAGGAGTATTCTTTAAGAGCGTTACACTACGCTCATCAACAGATGTATTACCTGCCCCATCGACCGCAGTGAATTGGATTTGAAGATCTAATTGAGAACGACCTTCAGCCAAATCACCTAGGTAGTCCTCAATTGTTGAAACTGGCATGCTCCCGTTGTACGGAGGGGCAAGCATCAAACGTTCGGAAACGATTTCATTATTCTCGAACGAACCATTTAAGTTTTTATCTGCAAATAAAGTCGCTTTTACAGTACTAACTCGAACGTCATCAGACACTTCCACTCGGTATGGGAGGTGCCGTTTTTCAACAACCGTTGCCCCTTGGGCATTAGGCTGCAATACAGTGATTTCTGGTTTAACTGTATCTTTTGTAACAATAATAGATACAGGCTCAATTGTACTAACCGTTCGAGGGTCTCCAGATAAACGCTGTTCCGTTACGCTAGCGGATAAATTCAGCTCAGTACCTGCCTGGCCATAAGGAATTTCTACTAAGAACTCATATGGGAACACCCGATCCGTCAATACCTGATCACCGCCCACTAAACCAGCAATATGCAACGCAGTAGAATCTACGGCTAGGTCATCAGTTGCATTAAGTTGTACCAGCATATACTGGCCTTCGATAAACTCATCCCCTGTTTTCGGTGTTGCAACAACAACTACAGGCGGCACATCAGCTACAATTTCAACAGAAAGCTCTTCCGTTGCCGTATGCTTATCAAGGTCACCGACACGAGCGCCATATGTATCTATGGCCTCAACACTCAAACGGACAATATTTTGGTCAGCAGAATCAGTATCAAAGGCAGGAAGCGTTACACCAAACGAATACGGAGGCTGTTTAAGACGCACATTGTATATTTCTGTTGCTTGATCACCGCTGCCCTGCGTTGCAATCAAACGTACAGAATCAATACCCACATCATCATAGGCATTGGCATTAACCAACATCTGGCTGCCTTCAACTTGGTAGCTACCATCTAGCGGCTCAAGGACATCGATAACTGGTCGGCTGTCTATTCTAACGGGATAGCTAATTTCTCTAATACGATCATTACCAGAAGGATCTTTTGCAACAACCTTAAGCCAAACATCGAACCTCTCAACCTCAGGAACAGAAAGGCTAGTAAAGCTATCCGCTAATTCCGCAAATGTTGGAACCGTTACCAAACGATCATAAATTGGTGTTTCTATATTACTTCTTGTAACCGGTTCAAAATCAGCGTCAGGGATAGAATCGATTATCTGTTCTGGTAGGCCATAGTCATTTTTCAGGTAACTGCCATCTTGCAAACGAACGCCATAAGTCTTAAAAATCTGAATTTCATTGACTTTAACGTTATCGTATCCACGCACCTGAAGTGAGAAATCGGTAGCTTCTACAGGACCAAAACCAATCTGAGGCTTTAGAACAGCAATCTCAGGATTAATTTCATCTGCCGCCCCTAAGAACTCGATAACATGATTTGCTGCAGCACCATCAGAATCTTCAACTGTTGCTGTTAACGTAATAGTTTCATTAAACTTAATAAGCCCACTAGGAATACTATACTGAGCGACATACTCAAGAGCATTGGCACTGTTACGAGCGCCGTATTCCTTAGCAACATCAATAGAATAATTAGCTTCAAAATCATCATAAATTGATTGGTAAGCCTGCTCTATGACTGATGCACCACCCGGTGTTTCTGAAATAGAAGCCTTAAGCTCTAACTCTGTACCATTTGCAAATAGCTTAATTTTATTAGAACTTAGTTTTCGATCGTCAGATGCAACCAAACCAACCTTAATATTGAAGGTCCCTGCAACTATATACTGACCTTGAGCTGGAGAAGTAATTCGGATTTCAGGCGCAACATTAGAGACTGGATGTACTAGGATCGTACGAATAGTCTCCTGACCAAGAGAATCTATAGCCTTGAGTTCATATTCCGTAGGCTCAGTTTCTAAGAAAGTAATTTCAGCACTTTCTTTTGATACATATGTAATAGGTAGATCAGGGCAGGATTTACTGTAAGTTTCCGAATACTCTGTGACACGGCTACCATCTTTACCCAAGCGAGTAATCGTAAACTTTCTAAGCGCTTCATCATCTTTTAATTTTGAAGAGATTTTGAACGTTTCACCTGTTCTGATCCAAAACTCTCCGTAGTTTAAACGTTCAGCTGTTGAGTAAACCTTTTGATATTTCCCTGAAACTTTGTAACTCGCAAATTCTTTCAAAGAAAGTTCAGGTGGAGCATTAGGCTGAATTGGAAGCGTAATCAGTTTACTGATTTCATTATCATTTCTGTCCGCACTGATCACGGTAAGATTAAGGTCACCGCCATTCCAAGTAGTAGGAACTTGATAACGGAATTTATACTCTTCGTCCCCATATTCAGTGCCCGATACAGAGACCTCGCCTTCATTATCAAGAAGAGTCAATAAAGACAAAAGATTACCGTTATCTGTACTTTCAGCAACAATTTCAATGACTTTGCCCGGGACAACAGTAGATCCATCTAAAGGCTTCAGTATTCTTAGCGTTGGCTGCTCGCCGTCCTTAACAAAACGCTTAGTAGCTAATGGCGAGATCGCAACAGCATCAACTCCGACAGATCGGTAGTCACTCAAAAAACCATAATAATGAATATCCGCAAAACCACTTATAGATGGGATGCTTGCAAAGCGGCTAATTCGAGAAGTCTCGGATTTATAATGGCTCATAGGGCCAGAGTGAAGCCAACCATTACTGCCATCCAAAGCAATCAGGTTTAATCTAATAAAATTAAATGCACTTGCACTGTAGTTTTTACTACCAATGGAATACTTCAAGCTGCCAGAGAAAGAGTCTTTTTCGATAACAAAAGTGCTCAATGGCAATAATATACCGGTATTGTTAATCGGCTTTATTCGAAGATCTGTCACCCCAGCAGGTAAAACAGAAGCTAATTCAAGAACGCCATTTGAACCAACCAGTTCCGAAGCAGGAACTGATACTTTATTTGGTACAACAGAACAAAGGTTTTGATAGTTAAATTCAATATCAAAGCCCAATATTGTGCCACCTACAGTCAACTTAATGCTTTCGATATTTCTTTGCTGAGGTCTAACAGTCCAATCCGATGAATCACTAGAAATAAATGGCTGACCATTTACATCCAGAGCCCATTCTGTCGATGCATATAAATTATTCGATATTTTATATCGATGTAACAAATTAGAATCTGAAGTTTCGATCACTTCAGCAAAAACAGGTCGGCTTACATTCTCATGATCGAGACTAAAGACTAGGTTAGAGAACTCCAAACCATCTTTATGAGTATATTCATCAACAATTTTATAAGAGAAAAATGAGGCTCCACCTGACAACTGCTGACCGTCAGGGGAAGCATCTTTGAATTGCAATTGAGGCAATAGATCAGGTAAGACCTTAACCTCTCGCTGCTGTGTAGAACTATTCCCACTCTGATCAATTGCTGTAATAGATACAGTAAATATCGCACCAGTCTCTGGTACTGGAGCGTAGCGACTTAGATCCAATAAATCTTTCTCATTTATTGAAACAGAATCCGCATGAAGATTACTTTCTTGAAGCACAGTTCTAGATTCACTGTCCACAATCTTAACTTCATAGGATTCAACAAATAGGTCATCAGAGATCGTTGCTGAAATAGTAGGAGACTGATCTTCATACACTGTTGTAGAAGGCTTTTTAAATTTAATTACCGGCGCTTTAACATCAGGCTTAATAAGAACCTTAACTGGCTGAGATTGAACAGTGTTTACACCATAGTCAGCCGCCTCAAAAAACAGCTCAAATTCCTGCCCAGCATAATCAATAAACGATTTACCTATGCGGATTTTCCCTGTGAAATCACTATAGAAACGCTCTGCAACAACTACACTACCGAACGTACCAGCATTCGGGATTTTTATTTGCTCAAACCGATCTTTTTTGGAAAATGCATCCCATGTAATTGCGACTTCATTTCCATCAGCATCAAATAAGCGAGGAACCACACTCGCTATGTATTCGTTATCACTTGCATTACCAGCAATTGAAATAACGTTACCAGGCAATACTTCTACCGTTTGAGCAGGCTTAACGATGCTAATCTTAGGCTTTTCAGTATCTTCTATAATCTCAAGGTTGAGTAACTTTTCAACTTTAAGGTTACTTGAGTCCGTAGCAATCACCCCAAACTCTAATTCTGGATCATTACTCGGCACCCTTAATTTTGCGCTAAAGTACTTACCGCTCTCACTAATTGATTTAGATTCTGAAGTAGAGAAAGTTTTACGCTGTAAATACTGGTCTCCCTTGCGAACAAAAATCTCGACGGATTTAAGGGAACGATTATCTGTGACTAGTGCGTTTATCGTTAAGGACTCACCTTCCACAAAACGACTACCAGGAGAAGGATGACGGAAGCTAATTACAGGTGGCTGATCAGTCTCAATCGGATACTTCCATTCTGTTTCAGCACTGTTATTAAAAACATCAGTGGAAACAACTTTAAACGTAACATTCTCTAAATTAGCAGGCACCTCATAAGAAAAACTGCCAGCCTCCACTGATTTTGATAAACCTTTCGATAAAACCTGCTGCTCATTCGCAAAAATCACTACCGATGATAACGGGCTATCGTCCGCCACTCGCCATTTGATAGTTTTAGAATCGCCTTCATAAAACAAAGCCCCTAAAGCGGGAGAGCTAATTGCACCATTCGGCGCGGCCTGATCAGCATTGATCTGAATAACTGTTTGATTTTGCTCTGAAGCCTTACCTCGACCATCATATGCTGTAACAGTAAGAAGCATTTCTTGATCAGCATTACTTACAGCCAAATCAGCTAAGTTAAACTGATCAGCAGCAAGTACACGGTTCATAGGAATCAACCCTGAATCGCGATCAAGAATCTGGCTTCTAACGGTTGCACCTTCAATGCTATAAACCAATTCAACCCTATCAACAGAGATATCGTCTTTCGCCACCAAATCAACAACGATAGTTGAAGCTGGTAGGTAAGCAGGTTTACTCGTAACCACCTCAACAACTTCAGGTTTTTCATCTGGATAAACAGCAACTACAGCCTCAACTTTGCTGGAGTTACCTCGCTCATCAAAGACTTTAATTGCTATAGGGTATTGATCAAACTCAATCCCTTGCGCACCAGAGAAAGCCGGGGCAGAAACTAGACGCAATGCTGAATAAGCATTTAAGACTCCTGGAACTTGCTGGATCGGAAAATCATCTCCACTTAGGACATCAGTATCAACACCGGTCAAGATATAATCATTACCTGATTTTTTAATACCTTTGAGCTCTGCCTTGACTGCCAGCACATTATCAAAGCCAGTCACTTTCAAGACAAAATCAGCCAGTTCAATTACAGCAGCAACATCATCGCCATGATGAGTCTCTGCTATAGAAGGGGATGACAAATTAATTACTGGAGGCTCTTCATCAAAGCCCAGAGTAATATTAACTGTATTACTAGATGCTCTTTGGCCCTTACTATCCTCTACCTCAGCATGAACAGCCAAAGCCTGTTCCAAGCTCCCCTCTAATGGCAAAGTCTCATAATCAAAAGCAAAAGGAGCTACAACATCAGTGCCCACTAATTTCGAATTAACAAAAAAGTCTACTTTTGAAACTTTTAAATCATCAACAGCATCCGCTCTTAATTGGATTGGCTGCCCTGAAATAAAAGACGAGCCTTCAATAGGGCTAGACATTGCAACAGTAGGAAGCTGATCACCTTTAACTGGCAATCGAAAAACAGAAGACTGGGAAACTACCTGATGATAATCAACGGCCTTAGCTCGCAACTCAAGTGTGGAACCAATATCTTCTTCATCCAGCTCTAAAACAAACTCGACAGAATCTAAACCTCGGGAAATACTATTGTGATTAAGAACATCTTCATCAAGAATTGTTTTAACAGCATAACTCTGACCATCAACAAACAACTCTATTTGCGTCCCTAATGGCAAAGTATCATCACTTACTTCAATCAGAACAGGAACCTTCTGGCCCGCAGTAGCAATTCGTCCAGCGTCTGGGGAGATAATTCTGACTGACGGCCCTTCATTCTGAATAACTTTGACCAAACGCGAATCAGCCTTAACCTTGGCGCCATTTGTAGCACTCACCCACGCTGATACTGAATAGCTGGTTTCATCTGTAGCTATTTCCGGAACTTCGCCTCGATATCTCCATACCTCATAGAGATCTTGTACGACTTCCCCTTCCACTATTCTTTCTCTAACTTCAACAACAGGGAAATTAGCAACACCTAACTGCCCGCCATCCAATAAAAATTCAACACTTGAAATACCGCTACGAGTTTTAACATCTGGCAGCGTTCCCAATAAACTCACCACCTGGGACGTTAGCGGCGCTCCTTCCACAATTCGGATACCGTTTTCTGGCATTTCAAATGTAAACGACGGCGCTTGTGGCACGGATGCCTTAACCACACTAACCAGAGATTCCTGGCTAACAGACATCTGGCCGGAACTATCAACAACCTCAGCAGACAGAAGTAGAGCCTCCCCTTGCATCTCCTCAGTGATAGGTAACATCAATTCAAAAGGCTTATCACTTCGCTTACCTAACTCTTTACCATCTAACAAAAACCTTACTACCGACACAGCAACATCATCGCTCACTTCTGGAGCAAGTTTTAATGTTTCACCTGTTTCAATTGTTGGAGGAAGCTCAAAGTTTATTTCGGGTAAGCCATCTTCCGCAGCCACCATAAGACTAGCCTCAAAGCCAGGCAGCTCTATAAACGATGCTTTAATTTCGGCAGGCAAACCTGAGGTAATCACAGAATTAGATTTTAATTCAGACAGGGTATTTAGACTCAAAACACCTTCGTAACCAGGACCAATAGACAGAACCGGCTGCCAAGTAGAATTAATGGCTGTTTTTTCACCATCATCAAACACCGCAACCAAGTTAGGTAATTGATGATACGAATTCAAATTAGGAAGCAAAAAAGCCTCGTTCGAGGCAAAAGAAAACTCTAAAGACTGGAGCTGCTTTGTGTAATCTACAGATATTGGAACCAAAACCGGATCTAATCCGGGATAAACAACCTCTATGGTGACATTTTCAGTAAGACTTTCAGCCACCGGGTACACTAAACCCGATGCCGTAACTTTAACAATCTCAGGATGTGAAGAGGTATATTGAATACCCTGACCTGCACCTCTCAAACTCACCTCACCACGGAATTGAAAATCTACAAAGGGCGATAAAGTAAATACTTGTAAGGGGCTGTTTATAATCACTGATTCTTCAGCGACACGCAGCGATAGGGCTTCCTCTGATATTCCCTCATCAGTCAGAACAACCCGAGAAATTGAATCATGATTTCCTGATGAATCTACAACAGTAATATTTGCCAGAACAATTGCATTTTTAGCAATTTCATCTTCAGACAAACGATCCGCTATCGGCAAAACAAAAGAAAAAGTTCCCTGCTGATCTTCTTCAGGGTAAACACGAATAGAGCCATTTGAAGAGGCAAAAGCCTTAGTACGAACTTGAGCAACAACACCGCCAGCTTCTCTCAAATCAGAAGCTTTAATGCCCAAGATATCAAATCCAACATACGAGACATCAACATCATCAGACACACCGTCTAACTGAATTTGCAGCGACTGTTCGTCCAAGCCATCAATTGCAACGCTCAACGCGCCCAAAACAGGTGAATTCTGTTCTGAAACGAAGTTCTCTTCGTGCAATGTAACCAGACCAGCAGTATTAGTAACGCGAATAACTGGAGAGAAACGCTGAGCTCCGGATAGAGAAAAATCAAATTCACAGGAATCTGAGCCATCCTTAGCAACTCTTAAATCTTCGAGTAAGAATCGTTCTAACTGTGACGATGCACCTGCTTCAATTATCGAAAGCTCAGAACAATTACCGACGACTCCGGTGTACACCAAACTATCAGAGTCATTGCTAATTATATTAGCCGAACGAATATCAATCCCTGCAGATAAAAATGAAGAAAAGCCAAGGGAAATCAGGCAAAGAAAATACTTCTGGAGAGTACGCATGTGGTTACAGCCAAATCCATCTGGTTAGAGATTAATCCTTAATCTTGCACAACGCTTATTCAAGCGACGTGCACTTTATCACGCCACTTGAATAAAATTCAACCACATATTAGTGAATAATTAATGAACAAACACCCGTTTTAACTCGCTGTTTTTTATTGAAATAATATCCGACTCATAACTCGTCTCCCCCCGCTTGAAGCGAACCTTATAATCCCCAGGGTAGACAATATAATTCAGCACATCATAGCCACCTGATTCGCCTTGAGCGTATTTCGGCATCGTTTTTACTGCATAATTTTTAACATCTTCACGCGTAAAGTACTCACCAAGAAGAGACTCAGGTTGAGGCGCACGTCCGATTAAGAAAACATCCCCTCCCTGCAAAACATTGCCTTCCCTATAGAGTTCAAGGGTGACATCTAGCATTAAACTGCTATGGATCTTTTTAGTCACTTGTTCAATTAATGGGCGTGTATCTTTATATGAGATTGGTAACCAATATACGACATTCCCTACCCCAAGCTTGACCATGTAATCCATGTCAACTTGAGAAGCATCCCAACCTTTCCACTCTTGCCCCCCTTTCACTGGGGATTGGAGTTGTACATCCTCGATGCCTTCTAACAATTCAGGCTCTATACCGTAACTAAGCTTGTTCACCCAACGAAAGTATTTAAGAGAATCCGCCAACATCACTTTGACTGCGACCTGTCCATGTTGATCAGTGACCAAAGCTCCACCTTCACTGCGCAACTCTTTTCCAACATGCAAAATACGAACGTCCACTCCTGCAGCAGGAGCCCACTTAGGCTTAGCTCCAGAAACAATCATGTCTCGCTTTTCAACTTTAAAGACTGCATCACCATGCCGAAGAAAACGCTCAACAGCCTCAAGAGAAATACGATACTCTATGGTGGGTTCTTGAACATCAGGCCTAGTGGCATCCCCCTTCTTCTCTTGAGCGACACACCCCGACAACAAGATAAGCAATAGAATAAATGTCCGTTTTAACACTAGTTAATCCTTCAAAAATTAAACACTTAATAAACAATATACGAATGACTTAGAATACTAATTTCCATAACAAGATTGATCAACAATCGACAAGTCATTCCGCGAAAAAACCAGCTACACCTTGAAAGCCAACTTACAACTAGACCAAGATAAGAAATCCAACATTCATGATTTAGCAGCCACCGACTCGCCTTCCGAAGATCTAAGTCCAGCAAGCTCAAGCATCCCAGCAACATCCACCTTGTCGATCTGTTCAGCTCTCAGAAAACGCTGCGCATATAATAAGTACGCCTTTGAATCTAAAAACAACTTAAAGAGCACGCCATCCACATGTCGATCTTTCACCATAAAGGCCATAATCTTTATCGCTTCTGATAACTTTTTAGCCTCTTTGTAGGGACGGTCTGCAGCTGTTAAAGCCTCGAATATATCAGCCAAAACCATCACCCTTTCGGGAACGCTCATTTTGCAGCCATCTAGCTTACGCGGATAACCTGTTCCATCCATTTTCTCATGATGATTCCCGGCTATATCGGGCACACGTTGTAAGTCCTTCGGCAGCGGTAACGCCTTGAGCATTTTAATGGTTTGTACAATGTGATCGTTGATCGCAAACCGCTCTTCTGCGGTCAAGGTTCCCCTTCTAACCGACAGATTGTGAAGCTCACCTTTATTAAATTTTTGATTTGGCGGATCCATATCAAATCCCCAAATATTTGCTGGATTTGATTTTTCCACAGGGGGAACCCTATCTCCCCATGGAACTATGTGATCATTCAAGTCATCTAATAAACGCTCTTTGCAAGGTAACGAGGGTTCAATATCAGATAATCTCTGCCTCTCATCTGAAGATAAACCCAAACGATTATCAAAGTAACGGACCCACTCCTGAGCGCCGATCTCATTCAAGCGTTCGATCGCCTCATCTGACATAAATTCACCGCCAATATTTGCATTAGCGATAAACTCAAACTGCTCAATCAGTGCCTGTTTCCGATTCTCTAGAGTACTGAGCAACTGTTGCTCTTCACCACCATCATAAAGCTTCTGCCAATATTCTATTTCAGCGTCACGCCATAGAACTTCAAAGCGTGTCCTCACTTCATGAATCCGGTTATAAATAGTTTCAAGCTTGGTCGCTTTATCGACAACATATTCCGGGCTGGTGATTTTCCCACAATCATGTAACCAAGCTGCAATACGAAATTCTCTTCGTTCTTTATCAGACATTGAGAATTCTGAAAAAGCACCTTCTGAAGCGGCCTGTGCAGCATCTATCAAAATGGATGCAAGTTCAGGTACCCGCTCACAGTGTCCACTTGTATAAGGAGATTTAGCATCAATCGCGTCAGCTAATAATCTAATAATGGCATCAAGTAGTGCTTCTTGTTCCTCTACATGACGGCGAGTTGCAATGCCAGTTGCTGCAGATCCCGAAATTTCAGCTACAAACTTTTTGAAGTGAGATATACCTGTTGGATCACGCTTATCAAAGAGAAGCAGCAAGACACCTAGTAACTCGCCATCTCGATCAAGCAATGGCGTAGCGAAAGGTCTGCCAGGCTTTTTAGCCGCAGAACTAATTACCTTACTGATAATTTCATCAGCATCGCTCTCAGTAATGGAAATTGTTTTCGATATCTCATCTTCACTTTCCGAAGATAGTTGAAGCTGCTCCTGATCAGCATCGTACAAGTACAGATAGCCTGCTCCGGCGGATGTAATTTCAACTAAATCAGCAGTCACTTTCGTGAGCATCTCATCAAGATCTTCTTCTCTGGAAAGTGTTCGTGAGATTGACTTGAAATGATCAATACCTGATGCCATTTTCTGCACCAACATTGATAGACGCCTCACCTCTTTGATAGGTGTTTTAACGCTGATCTCATGCTGAAAATCAAAACGCGCTATGTGGCGAACCTCCTCTGCCAACTGTGTTAGAGGCCGAGCTATCAAAGCCCCCAAAGCCCAACCAGCAGCCAGTAAAACCAGCATAATGAGAGCTGACCAAGTAAGTTGTTCAGATAGAGTAGAATTAGCTTTCGCTAGCAATTCATCTTCTGGAACAGCAAAGATCAACCGCAAACCCGAATGGTTCTCACCAACCGGTACCTTTAATCCATACCAATTCTGCCCTTCTACCTGAAAGGCTGATATCTCAGAGTTTATCTTTCTCTCTTTTAGCAAATGCGCTAAGGCAGGTCTTTGAAGTTCTTTTACAGACGCTAACCTCAAACCACCATTCCTATCGTCCAGAATGATTTGCTCAGGATTTGGGAAGGCTATCGCCTTTTCAGTTCCTTCAACTAGTACCATCTCATTAAGGGGAGAAGGTTGAAGTGACTTAATTAATAGAGACAGATCATTAATAGATGCGTCCATTCCTATAACTGTACCAGTCACCTTATTAACCGTCGCAAACGTGACGCCTATTTCACGCGTAGTGAAAAATACATAAGGGGAAGTAAAGACAGGCTCTTCAGAAGAAAGAGCTTTCTTAAACCAAGGGCGAGATCTGGGGTCGAACTGAATATTAGTTTTTGTTTGAGTACTTAATAGGACAAGTGATTGACTATAAAATTCCCAAATGGCCGACTCTAATTCCCCATCAGGCGATCTCTGAATACTCTGTAATAGGTAAGCAGCATTAGATGGTGCTTCCAAATTTTGACTCACTTGTTCAAGCTTCAAGCTTCTCAGCAGAAAAAAATCACCGTTTGAATAGCCTGCATACACAGAACTCAAAATCGAATTAGATTCTAAGGCTCTAACTAAAACCGGTAATCGTTCTAAACGCTTAGCATGGTTGTATGCAGATGTTAGGGGGTCTAGCTCTAAAAGCTTTAAACTACTACTGATAGGCTGAGTGAAAGATTCAATTTTTAGATCGATACTCTCCGCTACACGTTGTGCGTCGATTTCAGCGGACTCAATCAGTGATGCTCGATTACTGCTGTAACTGTTAGCAATAATAACCAGAGCAAGCAAAGCCATACTAATCACGATCGCCGAACTGACGACCAGTTTTAGTGATACCCCTAACCTTTTGGACTGCATTCCTTTCTCCATCGATCTGTGATCTATCCCAAAGTCAGTACTATCGAATCCCGATTAATTCACGAACTCTATAAATCCATACAGTGCAATCAATAGAAAACTATAACTGAATATTTAAGATAATCTTCAAAAAGAGAAAACTCTAACCGACTCTCTAATTAATAATTTCGAATTTCAATAAGCTCCCATCGAGTATGTCAGCTCATAGCTATGGGAATACACCTCAAAAATTAGACCAAAGGGATCTTCCACGTAACACATTCGATATGGTTTTTCGCCTGGATAGTACTCTCGAATCGGCATCCGTTGCTTACCACCGTGCTCGACAATTTTCTGTACCAAACCTTCAATATCTGGATCTTGAACACAAAAATGAAACGTACTCGTTTTCCAATACTCAAAACCTTGTGGTTTCTCATTGTTTTCAAACTCAAACATCTCGACACCGATACGATCGCCTGTAGACATATGCGCGATTTTGAATGATCCCCATCCCGTGCCGAATACATCTATACACATCTGGCCTATAGCACTATCGGATTCCTCGTGAATTACAGTTGGTTTCATAATCAAGTACCAACCCATCACTTCCTTGTAGAACTCAACCGATTTATCGACATCCGGAACAGATATACCTATATGTGAAAAGGTCCTGGGATAATTACTCATGCTATGCCCCCATGTTTTATGGTTAACATGTTTCTTACGAATGAGAACTAAGCTTGGAGCACTTTTTAATTTTTAATTAATCTGAAAAAAATTAATAAACGTATCTATCCTTTAGAGATTATCTAAAGCTTTATGTTTTTAGTTTCTTAAGGGACAGGAAACACTTATGACCTCTGATATGGCCTTAAAAATACGAAGTTACTTCTATTTCACAGTCGTATTTTTTACTTTACTAACTGGAACAACGGCTATTTCTCATCTTCAGGCAGCCACTACGGATAATGGAGTAACGGTAAGTACAGGCCTTCTTCCGACCGCTGAGCTCGTAAATAAACGGATAAAAGAAGTGGCTGCTAGCAATCTAGGAGAAAGCGATAAAAGCAGTCTAGATAAGTTACACCGACAAACATTAAGTCACCTAGAACTTGCCTCAACCCACCGAAATAAAGCCAATGCTTACCAACTGATCATTCAAAACGGCCCAACCGAAATAGCCAGCTTAAAAAAAGAGATTAAACAGATAGAAAATGGCTCTAAATCAGATACGGTAATCTCTACGAATAATTCCCTAGCAGAGATAGAGCAAGCACTCCAAAAACAAAAAGCAGATGTTGTTGTCACAGAAACACAGCTATCCGAACTTGATAATCAGCGTGCTGCTGAAACAAGCAGACCTACAGCAATACGGCAACGGCTTACAGACGTAAAAAAACAGCTGGCAGAGATACCCAGTACACCCGTTCAAACCACAACCGATCAAATTTCTGAACTAACAGAAGCGCAGGTTTGGGAATCAAACTCCCTAAGAGAACAACTCCTTTCAGAAAGCCTCATGTTAGAACAAGAACTGTCTAGCTCTCCTATCCGCTCAGAGCTATTAACGGCAAAGTTAGATTTAGCAGTTATAAAGTTATCAGATCAGAAAAAGCACTTAGAACAGCTCACTGAGACTTCAAACCGCTTAAGACTGCTAGAAGCAGAAAAGGCCAAATCTGATGCTATCGCAGCCGAACGGGAAGCCGCAAGCAAACACGAACTAGTCGCGCAATTAGCGGTAAAAAATACATCGCTCACTGAGCAAATTGATAATCTGGCCAAAGAACTAGAAGAGATCAACAACGATGAAAATGAAGCTGTCGAATCGGCAAAGCGGTTTGAGGAAGCTTTCAATAGTACACGTAAGAAACTTGAGATCGCGGGATTGAGTGAAGTGTTGGGGCAAGTCCTTCAACAAGAGAAACGCTCTCTGCCCGATACTCGACACTTTCAAAAGCTAGCCAGCCAACGTGAACAAAAGATAGCGACAACCTCTTTAGAGCAAATTCAACTGGAAGAGGAAAGGCAAGCTCTACGAAATCCAACCCAATATGCAAAGGAGATAGGCTCTGAGTTAACGGCTTCTGAAAAAGCCCAAGTTGATCCAGAGCTTCAAGCATTAACCCTCACACGCAAGGAGCTAATCGACAAAGCGCTGAGTATCCAACGTGTATATCTGCAAAGTTTAGGCGATCTTGATGTTGCCCAAAGACGTCTACAGGATGCTGTTGAAAGCTATTCAGGTTTTCTAAACAAGCGCCTACTCTGGATTCGAAGTACAGAACCCGCCAGCCTGAATACAGTACAAGGTATTCCAGAACAGATATCGCTTTTCATAGATAAACAACGTTGGTCAGACGTAGCGCAATCATTTATCCAAAACGCCCTACTCTCCCCTCTTCTGTTTTTAGCGTTAATCTATTCCGCTTTTGTTTTATTGATGCGCAAGAAACTACTTTTAAAGCTTGCTGAAACCGGTGAAGAAGTAGGTAATCTGCGTCAAGATAGAGTGTCAGAAACGCTCAAAGCATTTGCCCTTATTATTCTGTTGTCCCTTCCTATTCCTCTGTTATTAGCAGCATCGGGCATGACTCTCAGCTCCGCATTGTCCGCATCTGAGTTCAGCAAAGTGGTTGGCATGACATGTTTTGTATTAGCCCCTTTAATCCTCCACCTTACCGCATTTAGGCTCTTTTTAGCGCCTAAAAGCGTGGCTTTAGTCCATTTTGATTGGGAGCCACATGGCGCAGAAAGATTACACAAAGAGTTAGGTTGGTTTACAAAACTGACCGTCGCTTTGGCCTTGATTACATCTCTCGCAGTTCAAGACCCTACGCTAGGCTCAGGCAGCGGCTTTGGCCGGATCATGTTTATGGCCCTAATGCTGGTTTTCTCTGTTCTCCTTTACAGAATCGCTAAACCCAATGGAGGTATCCTGAGTGAGCTCGCGGCAGACAATCCAGAAAGCGTACTTATCCGATTTAAGTATTTATGGTTCTTGATGCTAGTTTCGCCTCCACTTTTCGCTATCGGCGTCTCTTTGGCTGGATACATGTTCACCGCAGGTACAATCATAGAAAGAATTCTGCAAAGTCTGTGGTACGTATTATTGGTGATCATCGTTCACCAATTTATTTTCCGCTGGCTGACATTAAATCAACGCAGACTGCGTTTAGAAGCAGCGCTCGCCAAACGCCAAGCCGAATTAGAAGCCCGTGAAGCTAAAGAGGAAAATGAACATTCAGAAGGCCACTTTATACGTGAGATAGAGGAACCACAGGTCGATTTCGTCGCATTGGATGCCACCAGCCGTAAACTGTTAAATAACATACTAATCTTCATCGGATTTATAGGTATCTGGGCGTTATGGCGCGACTTACTCCCTGCTCTAGAGATCTTTAACGATATCACCTTGTGGACTTACACACGCTCTGGCTCCACAGAGATCACAGCTATCACACTTTCCAGCTTAGGATTAGCCATCTTAGTGTTCTTCGTCACTATTATCGCCACTCGCCAGTTACCGGCTTTTATCGAAATAACCCTATTGCAGCGCCTTAATATGACCCAAGGCAGCCGCTATACCGTCACAACCCTAACCGGCTACACCGTTGTAGCTGTGGGCTTAGCTTGGGTGTTCAGTTTTCTTGGCGGTAGTTGGTCGGAGATTCAGTGGATATTTGCCGCCTTAGGTGTCGGTATAGGCTTTGGTTTACAAGAGATTGTGGCTAACTTTATCAGCGGCTTGATCATCCTGTTCGAACGTCCAATCCGAGTTGGCGATGTTGTGACTGTCGGCAATACTGATGGCGTCGTGACTCGTATCCAAATACGCGCAACCACGATCAGAAATTTTGACCGTAAAGAACTGCTCGTACCGAATAAAAACTTTATTACCCAAGAACTTCTGAATTGGTCTCTCAGCGATCAGACGACGCGCATCATGATTCAACTGGGCATTGCCTATGGCAGCGATGCACAAAAGGCTCTGGATATTTTGGAAGAGGTCGCAGTTAACCACGAACGGGTAATGAAAGATCCAGCACCAATTACTGTATTTGAGTCCTTCGGGGATAATGCCTTGCTTCTATCCCTTCGCTGCTTTGTAGAAGATATCGATTACCGCTTGGGTACCATCACAGATTTGAATCTAGCGATAAGCGAGAAAATGAACGATGCAGGTATCGAAATTTCATTCCCTCAACGTGATATCCATTTAGATACCAAGCACCCACTTGATATACGTTTGCTTAATTATGACAACACAAAAAGTGAAGGTTGATAACGCCTTGCTAACTCCCCTAGCAGGCAGGCACGAACTAACAAAAGAAAAGCCCGATCAACAGATCGGGCTCTAAAGCCTAAACGGTTTAAGCTATCTCTTTTTCCTTTTGTTTCGGCTGGGCATCATCGCCATCAGCAAATATGACCTCATCCCCTGGATTGTGCTTACCCATCAGTTTTGGACGCTCAATCAGGAAGTACAAAATCAAGCCAATACCTACCGCATACACTGTAGATTTTGGATCAGGCATCGCTAGTGTTACTGCAACAATACCTGCAACACCACGCTCAGTTGGGTTCTTCAACTGTTCCATACCTACCATGATGCAGATATAAGCCGTCAGCACCAACGTCAGCGATAGCGCGATTGGCAATACAGGCTTAAACAGAGTCACTAGAGGTAAGATAAACAGCGCAACCAAACCCGTGATCCAGAACGTACCACCACCACTGTAGATAGAATCCATCGCTTTGCGGCCCATCGCATAACGCTCAGCAACTGTCGCGTGTGCAGCAGTCCATAAAGGCCCTGCCAAACCCGGCCACGGTGCAAAGAAAGCGTGAATACCGTTACGGATCGCAGTTACTAAGTGAACGCGGTCTACGCTAGATTCGATCTTCTCATCGTCACGAATATGGTCAACACGATCTACCAAGGTAAAACCAACAATGATGTCACCAAAAGCGATTACGTAAGCAATAATGGCTGTCGGAATAGCTAATAAGAAAACATCTAAATCAGGGAAACCAACCGCAAAGACAAGATACTCAGCCATCAAAGCGAAATCGGGTTGAGTGATGCCCCACTCAATTGCTGGCAGCGGATATTCACCCACAGACCAACCCACAACCATCGCAATCAACATACCCGGCACCATGCCGAAGTTTGCAATTTTCTTGGCTAATGGATTGGAATCAATCACGTTTTTAAACGATAGCGAGAACAACACATAAGCAGAAATAATAGAACCAACAATAAGAGAGACCGGCGTCGCATCAATTCGGCCACCTACCTTAAGTTCGCCCATCATCGCAGCAATACCCGCCCCAATGATGATCCCGGCTTTCAGGGAGTTAGGGATAACATTAACCAACTTAGAGCCCCAACCTGTCGCCCCCAAGATAAGGAATATCAGTGTCACCTCAATCTGCAAAGCAAACATCGCTTTGATCGCTTCAGGACCAGGTTCAAAACCATTAAGGTAAAGAATGACCACTGGAATCGCCGGTGTAATCCAGCCCGGAACCAGAGGTACACCCAGTAAGGCCGGAAGAATATAACCAAGGCCAGCAATAAACGTGAAAGCAAGGGCAGCTTCATACGGCATACCCAAATACTTCTCCAGTAATGGAATCATTGCCAAACCTACAACGAACATCACCAAGCCCTGAATAATCTCTGGGGTCTCTAAACGGTAATGCACTAGCGGTAGTCGAATTTTGAATGGCCCGAACCCCCAATACGGGTGCTCAGCTCCATGACTTCTTTTTATCAGTGCCATTTTGTCCACCTTGCTGCGTTAAAGATTGATCAGAAAACACTCATCCTGACCTAGGTGGAGCCACCATAATTTGCTGCAACGCAGTAAGCGACATTAGAGCATTCTACTTTAGTAAAAAAACACCCCTAAAGTATTAGGGTTTTCCCCAATCAAAACAAAGCATTACAAATAAAAACAGAATGTTACAAAAGATTACAAATGCATACAGATCTTTAATAAGCAGGTGTAAAGGCAGGGAAAATACGGGAATATTCGGATTTTTTTGGCGGTGCAAAACAATAAAGATTGAGTATCTTTCTTAGGAAGGGACAGAAATTAATATCAAAAACTTACTCTATAGCTGTAGGAAACCCCTCTTCGGTCAGCCAGTCAGCAGCATCTTGTAAATTGTCAAAAGCAGCACGCACAAAACCATCCTGCTCAGAAACAATCATCTTATTTATAACAGCATGTTTCAGAGCAGAAGGCTGATAAACATTCGCAGCTCTTTCAAGGCCATTTACGATACACCACTCGACTAACCGCTCAATGACTTCCGAAACCTCTAAGGTTCCTAACTCCCAGTCATTTAGGCAAACAATATGCCCCCAGCCACCTGAAAAGTGCTTCGCTAGTGCCATAAATTCCTTTTCAAACTCCTGCGCACATTCCATATTCCATGAGCCGCTTACTTTGGCAAATAAAGTCGTGCCTTCAACCCATAACTCGTAATGACCATGCGGGTTATAACCCATACTTCAACTCACTTAATATCTAATTCACTATCTCAATCATTATAGACAGGGTTGCAACAACGGATTTATAAGCTCGCTCAAGGATGGTATGTCGTAAAATGCAAAAAGCCCGCAACAAGTGCGGGCTTCTTTAAAACTTGGTAGGACTAGGCAGATTCGAACTGCCGACCTCTACCATGTCAAGGTAGCGCTCTAACCAACTGAGCTATAGTCCTATATCTGTATCGCGATAAGTTGCAATCAGGTGTTGGCGTATTATACGCAGCCACTTGCTTGGATCAAGCAGTAAAAAGGAAATATCCTCGGACTCTGAACAAGCTATTCAAGTGCAACAACAATGATAGATTCGTAAAACTGCCATTTAGTAGGAATAACTATGCAACGGGTATTTTGAGGGAGGTTAATTTTTTCAGGTTCGCCTTGTAACACTACCGGTACAGAGATTAAAAACTCGGCCCCAAAAAACTTACGCGCATTACCAGCAATGGTATTCGCTATTTCACCTGCTAGATCACATAAGTGATCATTAGAGACCTCATTCTCTCCCATTGCGATTAAGATATAGCTCAACATCGCACGTGGGCATGTGTAGTAAACGCAGCCTTTGCGTTGCCCCGAAATACCAATAATACCCGTAAAGTCCTCAACAATAGGTTCATTAGAATCAAGTAGATAAGGCACGCCAATCTCGATCTCATCGAGGTTAATTTGCTGATAGAAGTGCTCCAAACTGTTGATAAAAACTTCGATCGTTTCTTGTTCAAACGTTTTGTTCATTTCGAGGTACTACCTTAATCTTGGTCTAGTTCTTTGAGGGCAGCGGCCAGTTCTTCGTCGGTAAAAGGCTTACATAGAAAGCCTTGTGCCCCGCTAGCTAAAGCACCTATAGCCGTGCCTTTATCAGCCAAAGCTGAGACCACTAAAATACGGGCATCTGGGCAAATTTCTGCAATAAGAGGAATAGCAACAGTCCCATCCATGGCAGGCATGGTTAGATCGATAGTAATCATATCCGGCTGCATAGTACGGGCCATTTTGACCGCTTCTCGACCGTCATTTGCGGTACCTATGACTTCATAATGCTCTAGACCATGAGCACGTTCGATTCGACGGCGGATGATGGCGGAGTCATCTACGATGAGTAATCGCTTCATACAACCTCCGTGGTAAGTTGATCTGTTGTTAGCTGTGAAGAAGGGATTAAAAATGATATTTCACAGTAACGTTTCAGTTGGTTACCTATGCGAACTTTACCGCCAAGTCGATTGACGTTAACCCGCACTAAATCCATTCCAACGCCACGCCCCGCATGTTCGCTTTGAACTTCGACTGTGGAAAAGCCTGGTTTAAAGATAAGCCCCATCAAACGAGTACGACTGAAACTTTCTAACTCCTCAGCTGTGTGCAAGCCTTTATTGAGTGCGCGTTTACTTATCTTATCCACATCTAGGCCATGACCGTCATCCTTAACGCTGATGCGTAAGCCTTGTTCCTCTTGCAAAGCTGAAACCTGTATTTTCCCTACTCTGGCTTTGTCTGCTATTGAGCGCTCCTCTGTGCTTTCTATGCCATGAACTACTGCATTACGCACCAATTGAACCACACTGGTTTGCACCAACATTCTTTGTTCTTGAGAAAGAGTGTTAATAGCTTCCAGATCAAAGCTGATATCGATCTCTTTGTTATATTCACGGGCGATACGTTGTGCGAGACGCTTTATCTGAGTTTCGTCTAGAGGTAAGGCTGTCGGTTGGTTTTCACTCGCGATATGGCTCCCTTGCTGCTGTACGCGGAGACTCTGCAACAAGTCACCTATCTCGTGTAGTTCTGAGATAAGCTTGAGCATATCGTCCAGCATGAGTGTTAACGGTAAAAAGTCGCTCCCTTTCAGATGGTTTTTTTCTCGAAGTGTTTCTAAACGCTCTTCAAACTTATGCGCCGCTGATGAGAGCTGCACTAATTCAAGCGCCCCTGCGTCCCCTTTAACCCGATGGACCTTACGGAAGCTATCATCTAAAACAGCACCTAGATTGCTGTTATCGCCTGCGTTTTTCATTAGGTCATTGATCGCATGCAGCTCTTTTTCTGCACTGTCTAAAAACAATGTCATCGTGTCGTTATCAAGGTGTACTAGCTTGTGCAATGCGCTTATTTGCATCCCTTGGTTATCACGTAATTGCTCTAGAGATTGACGTAAAACTACGGTTTCAGTGATGTCAGATACAGTTACGAGGATATGGCTGATATGACCATCTTCGATGGTACGGTTAAACCGGAATGAGAGGTGCTTAATGCTGTACTGCCCAGTATCATCAGACACACTGATTTCAACATCAGCCAGTGGATTAAGCGAGACAATCAAATTCTCTTTTACTTTTTCATTTAGCAGGAGTTTGATGTACTCCTCGGTGGTTGTCATATCATCGCCAACAACAATCTTATGCAGAAGATTGCTGAAGGACATGCCTGCAATATCATCTTCTCCAAAAATAGTTTTGACTGACTGTGAGTATTGATTACTGATATTCAAGTCTGAATCTAGCAGCAAAAGGCCTTCATGTACTGTGTCCAATATCTCGGTGGTTTCTTTGCGGGCCTCTTCTGTTTGCGCATCACTTTGTCGAAGCTGGCCAATGAAGTGAAATAAGATCAGAAAGAAGTTAGCAATGGCCAAAGTAATAGCGCTTGCTTGCACCCAACGTAGAGTATCGGATTTTTGTTTTGCGACTGTTTCCAATTCAACGGTTAAGTCATTCATCAGGGTAAGTAATTTAAGGTTATTTTGTGATGACAAGCGCACTAAAGGTGCCAGTACAGTATTGTTTACTGAATTTTCACTCCCTAAACTGATGTAACTTTTCCGGATCGGCTCCCAAATTCTAAGACTACCATTCACCGCACTAACTGCTTTATCAGTCGTTACCGCCTCCAAAAATATCTCACGGCCCGTCGCGTCTTTGGTAAAACCACCAGTAGAAAAAGCTAGAAGCGTTTGATCGAATAACTCTACTGCGCCTTGCATCTCATCGTAAGACCGCTGTCCCGTTTGCCCTTGCGCTAACGCACTTTCATAGGACAGCAGTGCCTTGGCAGCTTTTTGTGAAAGCATTCGCTGACGACCCGCCAAGTTCACATTAACCGCATCATCAGCGATTTGACTGGAAATATAAAAGTTAAGGCCGAGCACACCTAAATCGAGAAAGATAAACATCGCGACCGAAATCACAATGGCGCGATACTTACCGAAGTATTCATTGAAGAACATAAAGGGTTCCTACAATTCATCTAAGTTTGCGGTGTGGAATCAATATCTATGCCAAGTCTCGCGTAGCCCCTAAGCCGCTACATTTTCTAAGAATTCGGGGCCTTATGAGGGTTAGTGGGTAATTCAGGAAGGAAAACGGAAAGTTAAGTAGATCGCAGGCAGCGTTGTTTTGGTGCGATAGGCAGAATGTGCGCTATTTTAGGAATTATTTTAGATATAAAGTTTTCGACTAATACAGTGTTAACTAGTTATCCCAAGTGAAGGCTCGACCAACCTAGAAAAGGCTGGTCTGATAATCGTGTCTCTATAGCCTTAAAAACTAATCCACCAAGTTGTTCTCTATCGCGTAACGCGTTAGGCCCGCTGCAGTGTGGATATCGAGTTTATTTTTGATATTTTGACGGTGGGTTTCTACTGTACGAACAGAGATATCTAACTCGCGCGCAATCTCTTTATTGCTGTTGCCTTCGGCCACCAGCTTAAGTACATCTTTTTCACGACCCGTTAATGGCTCTTGTTCTTCTTCAACTGCCACAGGTACCGCTTGCTCAAACTGGCTGAACAGTGCTTGAGATGCGCCCGAGCTAAAGTAAGTGCCGCCTCGATAGATGGTTTCGATAGCTGAGATAAGTTCTTCTGAGGAGACATCCTTCAAGACATAACCGGCAGCGCCGCATTTGATCAGTTTAACGATGTATTCACGATCATCATGCATGCTTAAGATCAGCACTTTGATATCAGGCTGTTCTTCACGGAATCGTTCGGTAGCTTCAAAGCCATTCATCACAGGCATGGAGACATCCATAAGCACGACGTCTGGCTTCACTTCGGCAGCGAGCTTAAGTGCCTGTTTGCCATCATTAGCCATGCCCACCACTTCCAGTGATTCTTCACCTTCTAAACGTGCACTAATGCCATCTAACACTAATGGATGATCATCTACTAACACGACACGTATTTTCATATTATCCACTGTATTCAAGTTAAAGAATTGTAAACCCTGCACGAATCCGCGTACCTGCCCCTATTTTACTTTTCACACCAAAACGTCCACTTAACAGTTCAGTACGTTCTCGCATATTTAGTAAGCCGATGCCCGAAGCTGTCTTCCCTGGAGAGAACCCTTTGCCATCGTCCGTTACTTCGACCCAAATATACCCTTCTCGCGACCAAATGCGCAGCCCTACTTGAGTAGCCTCTGCGTGTTTTTCGATATTGGTCAGCGCTTCTTGGGCGATTCGGTACATAGTAATTTCGATATCATCTGGCAGTCGTTGTTCAGGCAGTTCTAAACGGATATTGGTCTGTATGCCGGTACGCTCAGAAAACTCAGCGATCATACTGTGCAGTGCTGACTCTAAGCCTAGATCATCAAGCTGTATAGGACGTAGATCGTGGGAGATACGTCTTACTTCTTGAATTGCCATGTTTAGGACGTCGCAGCCTTTGTTCAGATCGTTGGCGGCCGATTCATCCTGTTTGAGTAGCTTATCTCTCGCAAGCTCCAACCTAAACTTAACCGATACCATTAGCTGGTTAATTCCATCGTGGAGTTCTCGAGCAAAGTTACGACGTTGGCTCACTTGGAACTGCACGTAACTGTGAGCAAGTTCGCGTAAGCGTTTATCGGCAAGTTGAGAGGCATGCATGTTGATTGCGATACCCACTAAGGCAATCACGATGATAGTACCCGCCAAAATCACCACAACGGTAAAGAAGGTATTACGAATATTACGGGTTACTTTAAGCCGGATTGAAGCAACCTCTTTGGCAATATCATCGATATATAAACCGGTGCCCATCATCCAGTTAAACTTGGGGATCTCGACCACATAACTGAGCTTATCTTCCAGATCGCCCTTGGAAGGCTTTTTCCAAACATAGCGGTAAAAACCACCGCCTTTTTTCGCCACTTCGATGAGATCACGGATCACCATCTTGCCGTTTTCATCTTTAAGATCCATCAGGTTTTGACCGATCAATTCATGTTGAATCGGATGGACCAAGTTAACGCCCTGACGGTCATAGACAAAGAAGTAGCCATCTTCGCCGTAGGTCAGGCCATCGAGAATGTTTTTAACTTTTTCCTCAGCAACTTTATCCCCCGGCTGAGCATCTTTGACTATATGCTCAATTGAGTTCATCGCCAGCTCTACGTAGTTTTGTAGTTCTTGGCGTTTAGAGCGCAGTAAGTTTTCTTCGAAGGTGTGAATCTCTTGCTCAGAGAGATGCTTGGCTTGGGTCAAGCTGATCATGGTAACAGCCACAGTCACCATCACGAGTGGCAAAATGGAAAGCAGTAGAATTTTGGTTTTTAAAGAGGCTGTAACCCGTTTCATTGGTACTAGCTTTCCTGATCATTTCGGCTGATAGTTAAGGTTCCAGTATAAAGGATGCGGGGTATAACACTCCATGGATTTCTCACTATGGTCCAAGGCTGAAGTGCTTTACACATCGGCGTCTCGCCGCGGCGAGTTAAAAAGCCTGACCACCTCATCGCATAAGGTTCAAGAAGGCGAGCTACAGTTTCAGCTAAGACAATTATCCAGCTTAAAAGATAAGGCTAAAGCCAACTCAGCGACATCAAATAATGACCCTTTTCTTCCCCACGAACCGAATCTTTATGTTGGCCCTGTGGGTGACAATCATAAGTTACTACTGAACAAGTTTAACGTCTTAGAGCAGCATCTGCTGTTAGTAACCAATCACTTTGAGCAGCAAAACATTCTTCTTTCGCTCGAGGATTTTAGCGCCTTATATCAATGCTTAACCCAAGGCCCGGCGCTCGCTTTTTATAATAGTTCAGCCGAAGCCGGTGCAAGCCAAGCTCACAAACATCTACAGTTAATTCAGCTAGATGAAAACGCAGATAATCTAATCCCCTTCAGCTCGCAGCTTGAGCAACTTCATGATGAAGTACCACGAAAGTTAGATTCCCTCCCCTTCGAACATGCGGCACTCGCCCTGCCTAATGATCTCTTCGACGGGCACACACCTGAGGATTCAGCAACTCAATTACAACATTTGTATGATCGACTACGCACGACACTGTCTCTAGAAAGCTCGGGTGATAAAACCGTGCCACCACATAATCTTCTACTCACTCATGAGTGGATGATGGTGGTGCCACGTAAGCAGGAATCCTTTGAAGGTATTTCTCTGAATGCGCTAGCCTTTGTGGGATCTATCTTGGTAAAGGATAAAGCCCAAGCCGAGCTAATTACGCGACAAGGGCTTTGCAAAGCGCTGTCAGAAGTTAGCGGTTTACTTGTATAAAACAGCTAACCCCAGACAAAAAAGCGCCCCGATAAACGGGGCAAATGGGAATGAACCATTAATTGGGCGGTTACCCACCCAGAGAGAAGAGTGATAACGGCCACTCAACCGTCTTACGCCAAACCATAGAATCCTGGGAATACGAGGATTGAGATAACAACCGCTACCTGCATCAGGATGAAAGGCATAACACCTTTATAGATATCCATTGTCTGCACATTAGGTGGCGCAACACCTTTGAGGTAGAACAGACTGAAGCCAAATGGCGGAGTTAAGAAACTTGTTTGTAGGTTCATCGCGATTAGGATCGCAAACCATACAGGTGCAATACCTAGCGCATCTGCAACCGGTGCCAAGATCGGTACGATGATGAAACTGATCTCTACGAAATCGATGAAGAAACCTAGAATCAAGATCGCAAGCATAGATAGGATCAAGAAGCCCTGAGCACCACCTGGTAGATCAGATAGAACTTCCTCAACAATGTAGTCGCCGCCTGTGTAAGTGAACGCCATAGAGAAGGCTGTTGCACCCAACAGGATCGCAAATACCATCGCTGTAACTTTTACCGTTTCAGTCGCAGATTCGAGAACCATCTTCCAACTGAACTGACGGTACATAGCCGCCAATACAATCGCACCTACACCACCTAGTGCAGAAGATTCAGTCGGTGTCGCAATACCTGCGAAGATAGAACCCAATACAATCAAGATTAGCGCTAATGGTGGAATGATCGCTTTAAGCGCTTTGATGTACTGTTCACGCTTGCTGTCAACATCGTCGTCTAGAGGCAGTGCTGGTGCCGCTTCTGGCTTAACAAAGCTGTAGATTAGGATGTAAACAACGTAGATACCGATCAGCATTAGACCTGGGCCTACCGCTGCTTTAAATAGATCGCCTACAGGGATACCTAGTACATCACCCAAGATAATAAGGATGATCGATGGCGGGATGATCTGACCCAGCGTACCCGACGCACAGATCGTACCGCAGGCAAGTGACTTGTCGTATTTGTACTTCAACATTACCGGTAGTGAGATCAGACCCATTGCTACAACAGATGCACCTACAACACCGGTAGAAGCCGCCAGCAACGCACCTACTAATACAGTAGAGATTGCCAAACCGCCGCGAACACCACCAAACAGTTTACCCATGGACTCAAGCAACTGCTCAGCCAATTGAGTTTTCTGTAAAACGATACCCATGAAAATAAATAGAGGAACCGCCATCAATACCGTGTTTTCCATAATGCTCTGAATACGGAACGGCATGAAAGCAAACATTTCAGCGCCTTCAGCAAAAACACCAAAGAACAGCGCTACACCACCAAAGGTAAAGGCAACTGGGAAGCCGACAAGCAGCATCAGCAGCGCCACAACAAACATAATAATACCAATCATTACTAAACGCCCCTTAGTGCTGTGGTGGTTGGTAATGATCTTCTTTGGTGTTGCCCAAGAAGATGTTTAAAGATTTAAGGAACAAACCGATACCGCTAATTAACATGGCAAAAAAAGCAAAAGGGATAACGGATTTGATAATCCAACGATAAGGAAGACCACCCGGATCGCCCGAGGTCTCGCCTAATTCAAATGATTCACGCGCAAAATCGATACCGTACCAACCTACTAGGGCACAGAACGGGAAGAGTAGAAATACACAACCCAACATATCGATCATTGCTTTGGTTTTGCCTGATAAACGTTCGTAGATCAGGTCAACACGTACGTGGCCACCGACCCGTAACGTGTAAGACACACCTAATAGAAATACTGCTGCATATAGGTGCCACTCTAACTCTTGCATCCCGATGGAGACATCATTAAAGACATAGCGCATTACAACGTCGATAAAGACATTGAACAGCATGATTACAAATAGAACTGCAGAGATCTTGCCCATCAAATCTGAAAAGCTGTTGATCACCTGCTCCAGTCTCACTAGAAACATGATTTCTCCTAGAAGATTAAGAAGTTGGTGCCCCGGATCGGGACAATGTCCAGAGCACCAACGAGGGGGTTCTTACGACTCGATTACTTAGACAAGCTGTTTAGGTAAGCTTTGTCAGAAATATCTGTCCATGCACGTGCTTTTTCCATGTACGCAGACTGAGACTCAAGAATTTTCTTAGCTAGTGGGTCAGCTGCTGCTTTTTCAGCAAGTAGCTCATCGTTAGCTTTACGCATTGCGCCGATTACTTCAGCTGGGAAAGATTTAACCTGAATGTTCGGGAATTCAGTTTTCATGCTTGCCCAGTTTTCAGCAGAAGAGTGGTAAGACTGGATGTACATATCGTACGCCGCAGTACGCATTGCTGTTTTAAGGATCTGCTGAAGATCAGCTGGTAGACGCTCAAACTTCTTCTTGTTGATCAAGAACTGAAGTTCAGTCGCAGGCTCATGCCAGCCAGTGTAGTAGTAAGGAGCGATCTTGTGGAAACCCATACGTAGATCAAGAGAAGGACCTACCCACTCCAATGCATCGATCGTACGACGCTCAAGTGCAGTGTAAAGCTCACCCGCTGGAATGTTAGTTGGTTTCGCACCTAGCTTAGCTAGAACTTCACCCGCGAAGCCAGGGATACGCATTTTCAGACCTTTTAGGTCGTCCAGAGAGTTGATCTCTTTCTGGAACCAACCGCCCATCTGGTTACCAGTGTTACCACCAGGGAAGGACATTAGGTTGAACTTGCCGTAAACCTCATCCATTAGTTCCTGACCACCACCGTAGTAGAACCAACCGTACTGTTCAGGTGCAGTCATACCAAATGGCATAGTCGTGAAGTAAAGCGTATTTGGTACTTTACCCTTCCAGTAGTAAGACGCGGAGTGACCCATATCGTACTGACCAGAGCGAACCATATCGAAAACACCTAGTGGTGCTTTGTGCTTGTTCTTAGAGTCGATTTGAATTTTAAGACGGCCGTTAGACATCTCTTCAGCCAGCTTAGCCATGTTTTTAGTCGCATCACCAAAAACAGGGAAGTTAGTTGGCCAAGTTTCTGCCAGTTTAAGCTTGTATACCTTGTCAGCAGCCATTGCTGGCGTAGCCAGTACTGCAGTACATGCAGCTGCAGTAATTAACTGCTTAGGAAAAGTCATTTTGAACATTTTTATTATCATCCTCTCTCTATAATCCGCGTTTTTAAACCGTCATATAAGTGTGGTCGCACCTGAAATAATCTCCTGTCCACCCCAACTACGACCACAGCTAACATGCCTAAAACTATAACCATGCTAGCTCTTATAGTCTTACACAGCATGCCATACCCCGATATTGGGATAAATGCGCATAAGTACTAGATAGATTACTTAGATGACGTACGTAGTACTACGTAGAACTGCTAGATTTATCTGCTAGCAAAGATATTATGTAACAACATTCCCAAAAGGCTAATCTCTTATGACAGAACAACAAAGAACACGCCGCTTAAGAAAGTATGAAGCCGATCCAGAAAACTCATCCCCCAGCTCATCTAATGCTGGAATTGAGCTTCTATCGCCTTTTGGGCCATTGATTGCTAAAACTAAACTACCTGTAGAACTAATCGAAAAGATTAATCTATTTGCTGACCAGCATATTTCCAAAACCCAAAGCTCAGAATTTATGCTCCCTGAAGATGTTGTTTTTGGTGGAGCACCTTCACTTGCCGATACTGTTGGTTCATTAATTGGCAATTATGTTAAGGAAGCAGAAGGTAGCCAGTTAGATAAAGTAATCTATGAGGTTTTTTGGATTGTAAGCCAATATGAAAACACACCTAGTCCGATGCATTTTCATTCCGGTGATATCTCAGGCGTGTTATACCTAAAAGTCCCTGATGAGATAGACCCTATGCAGGAAGAGAGAAACTACATTTCCGGCAGAAAGGCAGGCTACCTTAATTTTATCGAAGGCAATAAGCAGCGTTTTTCTAAATCACTGTTAAGTGTTAAACCAGAGGTCGGCGATTTTTATCTTTTCCCTGGGTGGTTACTCCATGGCGCTGAACCTTTTATTGGAGTGGGTGAACGAAGATCGATGGCATTTAATGCTACATTAAAGGTTAAATAAATTTCTAAGTCCGATCATTCTAATAAGGACGTAATCCTATCCAATATGTTATCTAACGAAGAAAGTGTATCTCTGTCTTCATATTTCTTAGCTATTTTTCCTGCATTGTCCGTAAAAGAGGTATCGGTCAATAAGCGAGAGAGCACTTTTTTAACGTTCTGCTGGTTTATATTTCCAGCTATTGTTAAACCAGAGCCTAAGCTTTTTACTAGCTCCGCATTCATTCTTTGCTCCATATGTGTAGGAAGCAACAACAAAGGGGTCCCAAAAAATAAGCTTTCTGTAATTAGACCTTTTCCTGCATGACAAACAACTAAGTCAGCGGTAGGCAATAGTTCAGGTGCATTGATTGGATCTAAACTAAACTGAATGCCTTTTCGGCTGTAAGTTTCAATCATTTTTGGCGGAAACCCCATGCCGTAACAGATCACTTCGCAATTTTCTGCCAATAAAGCATCTAGCGTTTCAATTACCCCATAGTGCCCCATAGTCAAGTAAACAAAGACACGTTTTTTATTACCGCTCTTCCAGTTTATTGCATTAACACCTTGCTCTGTAATTTCAAAATTAATATAGAGGCTCTTATCAGGATTTCTTTTATAGGGATCCAAATCAGGCAAGGTTGAAATTATTGCTAGGTCGTACTGATAAAGATCAGATAAAAACTGTACCCGATGGTATCCAAATTGATCACAGATACAGTTGATTAAGCCAACTATTCTACTCTCCATCAATTTGGTTAATTTGGCTGCATCCTTTAGGTCTGTTCGCATCACAGAACATGGAGATCCAGGTACGAGCTCTGAAAATCCACTACCAATATTTACCTTAGGACAAGCCAAGTTTCGGGCAGCTAACATAGCGCTCGGAGCATAATCGAAAATGAGTAAATCAGGTTGAGTTACTTTGAATATGCCATGCCAACTTCTTACTATTCCCCTAAGAACCTTTGGGCCTTGGAAACCTCGATTTTGCAATATGCAGGGTAATGACACAGTTGGTTGCTTTTTCGATGGCAGAGTTTTAAAGCTAGGAGCAGGTAAAATCAAAAGGGATTCAGGCAAATCAAACGCATCTAAATTAGAGGGGTCATTCAATACAAGGGTCAAGTTGTGACCCAGAGCATCTAAGCGATTCATTAGAACAGCTAAACGCGACAAATGCCCTAAACCCGCGCCTAATTCCCATGCGAAAACGATATTTGCCATGCGTCCTTACCTAGATCAATCAGAATAAATGTGGAGTTATCATATCGACTGAGGATTAATTTGTGGAGCTTAGTCGAGGTAATAGTTTGAATACCCGGTCATATGTAAATTAGCACTCTAAGCAAGCACTATATGTGTTATCGAAAGATTGTGTCGCCCTGCTGATCAATCATACACTTAGCTTTACGCACCATTTCATCCGCGCATTGAGTTTCTTCCATCAAAACATCTGCACGGATAAAGCGATGAGACTGTTCGCCCTTCTCAATCAAACCATTGACTCTATACCCCGCATCTTCTGATATCGGCATAGGCTTTATGATATAGCCGTTGTATTCCACCTCGATAAAACTACTCGTCGATTCTGGTTCTGTTTTATTAGCTGTGAAAAACTCGCTGATTTTTTTAATCAGAGACATTTTAATAACCTTTGAAAAATTGATTACGTATCAATACGAAAATTTTGCTGCGGTATAAATGGCGAATGCCTTTTCCCAGATGTCACCTACTTTACCATTACCTACAGGTTGTCCATCAAGTTGTGTTACCGGAGCAATCTCTTTAGAAGAGCTGGTGATCCATAACTCATCCGCAAAACGCACCTCATCCATCGTAATAGTTCGCTCCTCAACGGGAATTGATCCATCTATTTTTAAGCTATCAATAATAATCCGGCGAGTAATCCCCGGCAGGATCTGATTATCTAACTTAGGCGTCAGTACAACACCATCTTTAACGATAAAGACGTTACACGCACTACCTTCAGTAAGCTGATGATCTGCGTTATACAACAGCGTTTCATCGCTACCAGCAGAGTAGCCTTGTTGAAAATGAATTACATTTCCTAACAGGGCTGTCGATTTAATATGGCAGCGTTGCCACCTTAAATCTTCTGTACTAACCAAACTGTATTGAGTTACTTTTTCTCGATCGACCGGTTCTGGGTCTTTGATCGCGAAAGTGTATGCAAATATGGTCGGATCTACACCTTCAGGATATGCATGGTAGCGCTTATCGTCCGTACCTCGGGAAACATGCACGTACACCCCTAAGTTTTCAGCTTGATCGCTGTTTTTCTCGATCAGATCATTCAGTAGATTACGCCATTGCTCAGCGGTGAGGGAGCAGTGAATTTCGATCTCGGCTAATCCATTTAACATACGTTGGATATGCAAACCTAAACCAACCGATTGTCCCTGATAGTAAGGTATCACTTCGTAGATACCATCACCGAAGAGGAAACCACGGTCTAAGGGCGAGATACGTGCTTCTGACAACGGTAGGAAATCACCATTAAGGTATGCAATGCTCATAGAGATATCCCTCCACTTATTCTTTTACCAGACCAATAATTTGCCTTAACTCATTAATCACGCTTTGTCCTTCGGATGCTGGCAAACCATCTTCAGTTAACTCATTTTCTCTTGTCACACCGTCGACGCTGCCTAATTTGGAAAGATAGCGAAGTATTTCCAAGGGCTGTATATCGGCAAAGAAATCTCGATGGTTCCAAAAACTTAGAAAAGCAATAATGCCGTAGGCTCCCCAATTAGATACATCTGTAATGAGTAGCTCATCCACTTCGGTAACGGATGCCTTTATATCGAGATTTTTAAGTGCATCTTTGACATTGCCCATACCTATTTCATTTCCACCATCACCTATACCGATGGTTGGGCATTTAGCATTCAGGATGAAGGTGTCAAAGCAAGCAGTACGAGCACTGATGTTTTCACCGCGCATATTATAATAACGACCATCTTCAGCCTGTCCTGGACGCTCAATAGAGATCACAGCTTCAGGGTTGTATTGATACAGCGCTTGGAATGCTTCTAATGTGCGCTCTTTATGCTCGCCCACACGAATTTCATGAACTCTATAATCAGGCATCAGCGCCTGAGATACCGGCGGGCCGCATACTATAACGGGTGTTGCACCAATCACTTCTAATACTTTGTACAGCGCAATCGCCCCTACCGGCCCATCCGTTTCAAAAGTATCCACAACCGGAAAGCCAGTACCAATCAATACGTGCCCTCTGCATCGATTAAGCATTCGAGCTGCACGCAGGTAATAGCCAGATTCCAACTGCGGTTGGATCGTTTGCATGCCACGTAAATTTCTAGCAACCAATAGGTCTTCAATTTGCTTACTTATCGTGGCTTCATTTGGCATAACGGCACCTATACAACTGATACTTGTGGATTGCTAATTCACTTTATCTGGCTCGGTTCGTTCAAATTTTTTCTGCGTTAGTGATTGAATATTGTGCGCATCATCAATCGTGATCTGCTCAAACGAGACTTTGGCACCTGGCATCATTTGCGCCATTTTTGCGGTATCTAACGAGAGCATAGAACCAATTTTCGGGTAGCCTCCGATGGTTTGTCGATCATTCAGTAAAACGATAGGTTGCCCGTCTGCTGGGATCTGAATAGCACCATGGCAGATTCCTTCCGATAAGATGCCATCTACCGACGCTTTAACTTCAGGGCCTGACAGCCGATAACCCATTCGGTCTGCTCGATCAGTAACTTCATACTCGCTACTAAAAAATATCCGCTTATCATGTTCGCTAAAAAGATGCTGTTGATAACCGCAGATAACCCGCAAGCTGGCATGTTCAGCGTATTGCGGTCGATGATGCTCAGCTAGGCGATAGGCTCTAGCCTCGTTTACTTCTGTACAGTATAGAAAATCATCTTGTTGAAGCTTACCGCCATCTATACCGCCGATACCTTCTCTCATAACTGTCGCGCTGCTGGAGAAGCTAGGTTGTATCTGAAACCCACCACTCACGGCTAAATATGCTCTCGCACCTTTGGTTGCGAACCCTAACTCAATCCGATCCCCTTGTTGGATTTTTTGAGCATGCCAACACTCTCTTTCCAATCCATTAACCTTAAACGGGATATCTGCTCCAGTTACGACCATGTAGGTATCGACATGGGATTCCAACACCAATCCGCCAACACTAACTTCCAGAAGAGAGCTATTTAAGTCATTGCCTAATAAACGATTAGCCCATTTAAAGGCCTGCGCATCTAGAGGCCCACCGGTCGTTAAACCAATCCGATGATGACCAAAACGGCCTGCATCTTGAATAAGTGTTAACAGGCCTGGCTGTAATACTTTAAAACCCATTTCGCTCATAACTGTCCGCCTAACGCGAGATATTCGTCTCGGGTAATTGGCTTAAACGTCACTCTATCCCCAACCTTAACCGGCATATTCGGCGTTTTGTCTGGGGTAAACATTTCAGTTGGACACAAACCGATCAAATTCCAGCCACCTGGGGATTCAGCTGGATACACGGCAGTCTGCCGATCAGCGATAGCTACGGCGCCTTTAGTCACTTTTTGTCTAGGTGTGGATAAACGAGGTGCTGCGATTCTAGGATCAACCTCTCCTAAATAGGCAAACCCAGGGGCAAAACCTATGGCATAAACTCGGTACTCTTGTTGGCTGTGGATCTGGATCACTTCATCCACTTCCAAATTCGCATTTTGAGCCAACATCTCTAGGTCAGGGCCCGATTCCGGACTGTAATAAACAGGTAGAGAAACTAGATCTCCCACCTGCTGTTCAGCTTGATCGAGCTGAGTGAGTAACTCACGGAGGTGTTTTTTAATCTCCAGATGGTCACAGCTAAACAGATCGTAGATCACTAACAAAGACGCATAGGAAGGAACGAGATCGATGAGCCTATCGGCCAACTCTATCTCTAGCACAGAAACAGCTTGCTGTACTTTGGCAGAGGTTTCTGGGCTGGCTTTATCACCAAAATAGATGATCAGCGCATTCTCCCCTGCTATTTCTATTCTCATGACTGGATTAACTCTCGGATCTCTTGGATTGCATTAACACCCTCCATATTATCCCCATGTACACACAGCGTATCGGCCTGTAGTTGAAGTTGATGGCCATTTACCGTTGTGACGCTGCTACTCTCTTTGAGCTGACGTACTTGAGCCAACATTTTCTCTTTGCTATGCACTGCTCCTGGCAGTGAACGTGACAAAAGCTTGCCATCATCGGCATAACAACGATCAGCAAATATCTCAAACCACAGTTCGATGCCTATCTTTTTTGCTTCCTCTTGATGTTGTTCCGCTTGTGGAGTGCTTTGTAACATCAACCTTAATGGTTTGTGGTAAGCCGCTATTGCGCACATAACATCTTGTCGAACTGAAGTATCCGCCATCATATCGTTATACATCGCACCATGAGGTTTAACATAAGTAAGCTCTAGTCCTACACTGGCTGCCATCCCATCTAATGCTGAGATCTGATAAAGCAGCATCGATGTCAGTTCATCAGAGCTCACTTTTAGACTACGTCGACCAAAGCCAACAAGATCAGGATATCCCGGGTGCGCACCAATCATGACGCCGTTTTGTTTGGCGAGCGCCAATGTTTTCTGCATGACCAACGGATCGCCTGCATGAAAACCACAAGCGATGTTTGCCTGATCAATATGGGGCATCACCGCTTCATCCAATCCCATTTTCCATGAACCGAAGCTTTCACCCAGATCACAATTTAGCTTTAAACTCATCAAGTATTCCTTAAATCAAAACCTTCAATCACGCCTTGATCAGAAGATGGCAAGGCGGCTATTGGGTAGGTCTGTCACGATCATATGGCCTGGGCTGTGAGTAATACAGAACGAGGGTTTGGCCTGTTCTATTGCCACTTGAGGCGTTACACCACAGGCCCAAAATACGGGCAGCTCGCCCTCTTTAATAGTGACCGCATCGCCAAAATCAGGTTTGTCGATATCTTCAATACCGATCTCTGTAGGATCACCCAAATGCAATGGCGCGCCATGGACCGAAGGGAAACGGCTACAGATCTGAATAGCTCTAATCGCATCTGCCGCCTTCATTGGCCGCATACTGACAACCGTATCGCCACTAAAACAACCTGCGGGCTTACAAGGCATATTGGTTCGATACATAGGAACATTAACCCCTTCAGAGATATTTCGGATCTCTAAACCATCCGCCAGAAGCGCTTCTTCGAATGAAAAGGAGCAACCTAGAACAAAGGTAACCAGATCGTCTCGCCACAATGCAGATACATCTGGCAGTTCTTCGATTAACTCACCATCCCGATAGACTCGATATTTGGGAAGATCAGTACAAATATTTAGATCTTCTCCTAAGCTCGGCAGCATAAAATCACCTGGATTCTCGGACATTCCAATCAAGGGGCATGGCTTAGGGTTTAACTGACAAAACTGTAAAAAATCACCGGCATAATCTTTAGGCAATATAACCAAATTACCTTGTACAAATCCTGCAGCCACTCCGGAGGTGTTATATTGGAACTCACCTCGACGAATCATCTGCCGTATCTGCAATGGTGATTTATCTGAATACATAATTGATCCTATTTTCTGCTAAACCTACATACCAAGTTTAGTCATAGCGTCATATCAGGATGGTACGTTTGATCCATGTATCTAAGTATGTACCCGATGTCGAAATAAAGTCACTATTAAGCTGATTTAAAAGTAATTTACTGATCCAAATGAAAGGTCTTACCGCTATTTAGTGCTAAGATAATCAAATAGATAATCAATCCCTTGATACTGTTTCGCATCCTAATTCACATTTAGATGCGTATTGGAAATTTGAACCGGGATCTTTATGAGTCACCTAGACACTCAGGAAGTCGTTAAACAATTAGCCGATCTCACTGGTGCTTTAACTTCTGAGAAAGACCACACCAAACTGCTGGATCGTATTATTTTAGGTTGTATGCACCTAACCAATGCGGATGGCGGCACGCTTTATACAATCAACGAAGAGAATGAAAACGAGCTAAAGTTTACTATTCTTCATAATCGCTCTTTAGGTATTCATAGAAAACCTAGAGACCTCCCAGCGGTAGAGATTCGCAACGCGCAACAGCAGGCATCCAAACTGGTTGTAGTACAAACCTTTGTACAACGCGAAACCATTAATATCCCTGACGCTTATACCTGTGATGATTTTGATTTTTCCGGTACCCGCAATTTTGATAAACAACTAAGTTATAGATCGCAGTCTTTCCTCTGTGTCCCTCTACAGGATCATGAAGGTGAGATTATCGGCGTGCTTCAGCTAATCAATGCGATGGATGGCGATGGTAATATCACCCCTTTCCCTGAAACTCAGCAGCACCTTGTTGAATCTCTAGCCTCATTAGCTGCTGCTGTACTCACTAAACGTCGACTCATCGATGCACAGCGAATGCTATTTGAGTCTTTTATTAAATTGATTGGCCGTGCGATCGACCATAAGTCACCCGTCACAGGTAAGCACTGTGAACAAGTGCCGGAGATCGCTATGTTACTAGCAGCGGCCGTTAATAATGCGACATCTGGCACATTCGCGGATCTTAACTTTAATGACCTCGAGATGTACGAGTTACGGATCGCGGCCTGGCTTCACGATTGCGGCAAGATTACAACGCCTGAGTACATCATCGATAAAGCAACCAAATTGCACACGATGTTCGATCGTATAGATCTTGTCGAATCCCGCTTTCGTGAATACAAGCAACATCTGCAAATTGAGTTACTACAACAGCAGATTCAGCTATCAACTGAAGAGTTTGCTTCTGCTGAGCAAAAGTTGGCAGCTCAGCTACAACAACTAGATATCGATTTCGATTTTATTCGTAAATCGAATACTGGCTCAGAGTTTATGGCGGCGGAAGACAAAGCGCGTGTGGTCAGTATCAGCGAGATAAGTTGGATTGACGGTGAAGGCAACGCTCGTCATCTGCTGACCAAAGATGAAGTGGATAACTTATGTATCAGCAAAGGTACTTTGACAGAGCATGAACGCCAAGTCATGCGTGATCACATCAAAGTATCTACAGATATGCTTGAATCACTGAACTACCCTAAACAGCTATCGGAAGTTCCAGAGATTGCCTGTAACCATCACGAGCATATGGATGGCAGCGGTTACCCTAGAGGAATCACAGCAGAAGATTTATCAACGCGAGCACGCATTATGTGTATCGCTGATATTTTTGAAGCCCTAACTTCACCAGATCGTCCATACAAAAAAGGCATGCTGCTATCGCAAGCGATGACCATCTTGGGACGCATGGTAGAAGATAATCATCTGGATGCTGATCTATTCAAACTGTTTGTCGAAAGCGGCACTTATCTGGAATATGCACAATCGCATATGACCCCGCGTCAAATCGATGAGTTTGATCCAACATCCCTACCCGGCTTAAATTAAGTGTTTATTTGCTGGTGTGGCTATAAACGCCGCGCCAGCCTACATTTGGCGGTATGTCCTTAAACTCAGCAATCCGGTGAAGATAGATTCGTGTCATTTTGTCATCTGGATGATCTAACAAGAATTGCCCAAATCGTTCTTCCGCCAAATCCCAATCCTTTTGGACATAGGCTGCTATCGCTGAAGAAAAGAGTTCGATACTAGACTGCTGTTGAGATGTGCACGCCTCGCGCAAACAGATAGGTTCATAAATATCTACAGGCTCGCTTCGACCTTTAACCTGTACACGATCCAACTTCCGGTAACTATATTCCGGGACTTGAGCTACGACCTCTCCACTGACCAAAAGCGGAGCACCGTAATATTTGGTTAAACTCTCTAAGCGAGAAGCAAGGTTCACCGCATCGCCCATAACGGTATAGGCCATACGGAAGCTCGATCCCATGTTGCCCACATTCATAGGGCCACTATTAATTCCCATACCCACCTCAACGGTAGGTAAACCTTCTAACTGAAGTTGCTTATTCAGTTCTGGCAGAGCATCCAGCATCTTCATCGCTGAATTCAATGCATTACGGGCATGATGTTCATCTTTTAGTGGCGCGCCCCAAAAGGCCATCACTGCATCACCTATATATTTATCCACAGTCCCTCGTTGTTCATGGATAATTTGAGTCATACCTGTGAGATAAATATTCATCAATCGGGTCAACTGCTGTGGATTAAGCTGCTCAGACAAACTTGTAAAACCACGAACATCCGAGAAGAACACACTCATCTCACGGTTTTCACCACTTAGTTGGACGCTCTGTGCTTGTTCACTCAACTCTTCCACTACTTCTGGCGGTATATATTGACCGAATTGAGTTGCCAATTGAGCGATATTTCGCGCTTCAAAAAAGTAACCTGTGGTTTGCTGAAAGAGATAAAGCACTGATACCAGAATTAAGGTGTAACCTAGCGGAATAACCCAGAACATCTGTTGCCACGCATAAAGGTTTATCCCCACCAGCAGAGCCACCCACACTAATGTGAATAGCGTAGAAGTTAAAACCGAAACTCGCGGAATAATCAACGACAGCAATAAACCACTCACAATCAACTGAATCAGTTCAACCCCCAAGGTGTAATCAGGCTGATGCTGAATGCGTTCGTCTAACATTCCGGACAGAATATTTGCGTGTACTTCTACACCCGAGTACCGATTACTCATCGGCGTCACTCGCAGATCTAACAAACCTGCAGCGCTCGTACCGACCAAAATAATCGCACCTTCTAACTGATCTGCATCGGCGGTTCCACGAATCACATCGGTTGCCGATATATAAGGGAAGCTACCTTGAGGGCCTCTGTAAGGCACAAGCACCGCACCATGCTGATCTACTGGAATACGCACACCAGCAGCATCGACAGCCACTAGGGCATCTTGCTTACCAGTGGCATCCGATTCAATCACAGCAGTCACGGCTTGCTCACCAAACAACGCTAAGAGCATAGAAAGCGCCAGAGAGGGATAATAATTCTCTTCATAACGCTGAATCACGGGTACACGACGATAAACACCATCCGAATCCACCATCGGATTATCAAAGAAGCCGTTCCAAACACTGACACTATGCAGTTCATTCAGGCTGGAGATGATCCCGTTTGCTTCGGGGATAGGTAACTGATTTAGACGCTCATCATCACTAATGATTGGATTACCAGGATGACCAATTTGAAGCTTCTTTAAACTACGATCAAATAGATAGCCTAATACAACGGGGCGATCGGCAATGGCTTTAGAAAAGATCTCATCCGAATTTAAGTTCTTTAATAATTGATCTAAATTTTGCTCTTCTGATTCCGATGCCAGCTGTTTAAGCTCAGATAGATCAACACTTTGATCAGCCTCCGAGAAAACCATATCAAATCCGACAATAGCGACACCATATTGGTCAAATAGCTGGTCCAACATCAAGGCCAATTTAGCTCGGTTCCACGGCCAGCGTCCCTCTGCTGCCAGACTTTTTTCATCGACATCGACAATAACAATACGTGGATCTTTTTCCTCGGATAAAAACTGTCTTAAGCGCAAGTCATATAAATCATACTCAAACCGATCCAATAGATCAGGGCGATCGCCCTGGATCACAGGAATCAACATCACTAAAGTGAGCACTAAACCTAAAACAGTTCGTATCCAACGTTGCTTCATCGTTTACTCCGCCGTAACTCTGCGCAATTGATCGAAGTCGATGTCACCCTTAAGCACCTTCTGTATTCCATCCTGCAACAAGCTACGCATACCATCAGAGATCGCCTGTTCACGGATCTCACCTATTGTTGCCCCTTGATAGATCTTTTCTTTCATCTCTGGGGTCGAAATCAATAGTTCGTGAATACCTGTACGTCCTCGATAACCCGTATGGTTACATTCCTCACAACCTACGGCTTTATAAAGCTTCACTTTATCACCCATAATCAACTCTCCCGCCTGCTCACCATAACGACGCAGTAAAAAAGCGATCTCATCATTTGAAGCTTTGTACGCCTTACGGCAACTTGGGCATAGCGTTCTAACTAAACGCTGTGCCAACACGCCTAAAAGTGCATCTGAAAAGCTCACTGGATCTATACCTAAATCCAGCAAACGAGTAATGGTTTCAGGAGCAGAATTGGTATGCAGTGTTGATAACACTAGATGACCGGTTAAGGATGCCTCTACAGCCGCATGAGCCGTTTCCTGATCTCGCATCTCACCAATTAGAATAATATCTGGATCAGCACGCAAAAACGCACGTAGCGCTGCTGCGAAGGTAAAACCTGTCTTTGGCTGTATCTGAACTTGCTGCAAACCGGGCTGTGTAATCTCAACAGGATCTTCTGCAGTCCATATCTTTTTTTCGGGTGTATTTAAGGTAGCAAGCAATGCATGCAGAGTGGTCGTTTTACCTGAACCTGTAGGGCCAACCACCAACAAAATACCATGTGGATTTTGTAACAGATCCTTTACCCCATTTTGAATAGGCTCGACAAAGTTAAGTTGATCAAAAGCAACGGGGTCGCCACTTTGCAGCAAGCGCATGACTACACCTTCGCCATTAACCGTAGGAATGGTCGCCACACGAACTTCCAAAGGGTGGCCTTGCAAACGCACGGCAAATTTACCATCTTGAGGTAAGCGTTTTTCGGCTATATCTAGGCGCGACATAATCTTGATTCGCGATACTGTCGCTTTAGCATGGGTTGCGGGGATCTGAATGATGTCTTGGCAAACGCCATCTATCCGCATACGAACATTAGTGGGTGTTCTGCCTTTGCCCGGTTCAATATGAATATCCGATGCTCTCAGGCGCTTCGCATCCAGCAATACTCGATTAACCAAACGGACTACGGTTGAATCTTCCTCTGAAACGTCGTCATTATCAGCAACACTCTCATCAATATCCATTTCGGCGCTATCATCTAGCTCATCAAGAATAGTGCTAAGGTTCGCACTATCCTGTTGACCACCTGAAGCAACAACGCCCAAATACTGATGAATATCATCCAATAACCCAACACAGATGTGGGCGTCATGCTGACCTACAACATTTTTAATCTCGATTAGCCGCTTGGTGTCATTAGGATCATCAATCAAAATCAGAACAGTCTCACTATTCTGCTCGGACAGTAAAACAAGGTTGGAGTTGCGAAGGTAAGCCTTGTTTACCTTTTCACATAAGGGGTGAAGAAAGTACTTTTCTGGGTTGTAGGCAACAAAAGGAACTTGATAAAAACATTCCAACGATTGACCAATCTGCTGACTTGTTAGCCTAGCGTTATCTCTTAACAAACGCGTTAGTGGAGTTCGAGCATCAGATTTTTTCTCTAATTGATCAAAGACTTTCTGCTCAATTAAATTCTGCGCTAAAAGGTATTCAAACGGTGTTTCAGTACAGCCAAAATCGTAGCGGAATTTTTGCCCTAGTAACTCTGCAAATTGTCGCCCTCTTTTCAGATCAATCGCCGAAAAAGATTTACCGTCTCGGCGGTTTATTATCTGTATAACTCCGAGAAGCACATCTTGGTACAGAATCGGCAATACCAGCATAGAGCGACTGGTAAATTCGATATCTTTTTCAAATGAAGCATTAAAACGCAATGACGGATGTATTTTTTCAAGTTCTGCAGAATCCCTTACATCCTTGATTGTTAGTGCTTTTTTACTAAGCGCAACAAAACCAGCTATGGAAGAAGCTGTAATCGGCACTCTAATTTCAGTTAAATCTTTCCCCGTCTTAAATCGGGAAACAATATCCTTGCTCGAGCGATTTCGTTGGTATACGGTGATACGCTGAGCGTTAAACAAAGCGAGCAATGTCTTTTCGACCAAGGGATAAGCTTCTTCAAAACTCTTAGCCTGATGAATCTTACTCAGCACTTTTGTCAATCGAGAATAAAACTGCTGTGTATCCTTTTCTATCGCTTTTGTCATGCTCTACTACCATAATGTCATTATTATAGTTTTCTAGTTAAAGATAGCCGCTCCAGAGGTGGGAAGTGAAGCTCGAAATTCTTGGTTGCAGTGGCGGTATCGGCCATGGTTTAAAAACTACAACTTTTTTAGTAGATGATTCCTTGTTAATTGACGCCGGTACAGGTGTTGAGCTTTTAAAAATGGATCAGATGCTCGCTATTAAAGATGTGGTGATTACACATGCCCATTTAGACCATATCATCGGCCTGCCTTTAATGCTGGCAACAATTTATGATCAGCATAAAACACCCATCAATATCTATGCGCTTCCAGACGTTGTTGAGGCTTTAAAAGTTCACATCTTTAACTGGACAATTTGGCCAGATTACACCTGCTTACCTGAAGATAAACCGATCATAAATCTGCATTCGGTCAACGTCGGTGATCAGCTATCACTTCAAGGTAAAACCATAGAGGTGATCCCTGCAGAGCATCCTTCACCAACCGTTGGCTATTTAGTATCAGACGGCCAAGCCTCTTTTGTTTTTAGTGGCGATACGGGTATCAATGACGCGCTCTGGCCCATTCTAAATGCAAAAAAACCAGACCTACTGATTATCGATGTCTCTTTTACCGATGAAGTTGATGAACTGGCTCGGTTAAGCGGTCATCTTACTCCTAGCCATCTTGCGAGCCAGCTAGAGCTGTTAAGCCATCCAGCTCGAGTAATGATCACTCACCTTAAACCCGGGTTCGAAGATACAATTATGCAGCAATGCCGCCAAATCCTACCTAGCTGGCAGATTGATCGTTTACATCACGGCGATATTATAAACCTATGATAGCAATCCCTTATTAAGGGGATTGCTGCGCTTCAAGTAAAATGGTGCCTGAAATTGTTCCTGTCGTTCCATTGCTAGCATTTTCACCTGTTGCACCGTAACTCGTAACAGCCCCTTGCGCGGCTTCTCCGACAAAATCAATGGTCATACGCCCAGACATATCTGTATTAGCACCGCAATCGCCGCCAGTACATGTGCCTGTCAACTTAACATCGTTACCACTTAGAATATTGTTCAAATTCATATTCGCATTTGCATCTTCTCGCAAAGCATAATTTCGACCAGCTACATTAGCTTCAATCCCAATTTCCAGTAGTTTTTGGCTATCAAAGTCTACTCGGAAATAAGTGCCGCTATAGATATGACCACCGGTACCTCCCCCACCAACGAAATCCTTCAGAGTTCCTGTAGCACCTGTTTCAATTTCAGGTTTGGTATACCCGCCTGCCGATACATAAGAATCTAAGCGGTATACATAATCACCAGTTTTGGCTGTTACAACGGAAGCTGGAGTGAGGCCATCCGTATACATAAAATGGAAACTACCAACGGTTTCAACTTCGGAACTATTTTCTATCACCGTGTAATCATTACCCCAGCGCCCCCAAGTAACGTTGGCACCGCCCAATTCTTTAGTGTTGTTATCAAGAAGGCGAGCGACAGTTGACGGGCCAGTAAAGCTACAAGGTGTGCAGTCATTATCAGGGGATGTGTTGGAATCAAAATAGACCAAACCTGTCACTAAATCTCCTGTGCCTTGCGTACTATCAACAGTAATAGCTGATTGTCCATCTACAAATACGCGACCAGAGCTTCCATTTAAACCTTTAACAGAGTCAATTTCTGTAAAAGCAACAGCCACCAGACTCCCCATAGGCGCGGCTGTACCTGACCCTGTTGGGTTAGGAGCGGTTGTTGTTACTTCTTGAATAATATTTTGATCATTACTTTCGGCTACAGGGTCACTCGCAGGGATGGTGCTATCAATGCTATTACTCGTGGTAGCAACAGTTGTACTTAAATCCAGTGTTGCTCCAGATTCACTGCTATCATCATTTCCTGAGGTTTGCGCAGCTTCTTGGTCCGACTCGGTTTCAGATGAATCGTCATCAGCTTCAGTCGCTGTATCCTCTTGCTGTTCAGTATCTTCTTCTGAGGACTCTTCCGGCTCAGATGATTCCGCATTTTCTTCAGTAGCTCCTGTAGAAGCTGGCGTTTTAAAGACATTAATGGAACCACGAGGGCCCACTAAGCTAAACGAGCGGCCTGATGCGATATCACGACTCCCCCCCTGTTTGGCTGCAACGTTAATCTTACCTTGGCTTACCGATCCAGTAACACGCTCACCAGCTTTATCTACACTAAAGTCAGTGCCTCGAATACCGATGGTAGCGACTACTGCATCCAGTTTGTAATCTTCTTTATCGACCTTACCGATCTTACCAGAGATGGTACGCATACCACCCTTCAAAAGTTTATAGATCGCTTTGCCGTCTTCAGGATTCGCTTCATCGAATCGGTAATCATCGATTTTAAATTCCGTATTCGGCTTTAACGACAGTCGAGATCCATCGGTAAAACGGATCTGCAAACGCCCCTTTGCGCTGGTTTTCAATAGGTCATTAGCAAATACATCGGCCTGACGTTTAAGTGCACGTTCATCTCCTGCAGTGGATACCGCCACATTCTGACCAAAACTAAGTATTACTTTGCCAACACTTTCTTCAGCTTGCGAAAAGCTGCTGACTAAAATAAGTAAAGAGGTAAGTAGAAAAATCTTCATTGATGATCACCTCAACGGAAGCTATATCGTAGCCCAAGCATGACTTGTTGACGGTCATACTCATAAAGCTCAATATTTGAATCAGATTTTGTATAGCTGTAGTTCCCCAACAAGGTCCAAGAAGGTCCTACAGTCCAATCTATATTTAAATTGGCCAACATGTACTTATCATTCCGTTTGATTCCATAAATCCAGTCTTCTCCAGCATACTCGCTCTCTTGATAAGTAAAGGACGGCGTTAGCTTTATATTATCTGCCGGACTGAGCTGCACCCCTAGATTGCCACCAAAGAAAACTCGATCAACCAGGCTATTCGTAAACAGGTTAGACTCTTCAGGACTTTCATTACCAATAAAACCACTTACAAAATAGAGAGGATTCCACGAACCTTCACCAGCATAAAGATAATTTGCCCCTGCATTAAGCTGTAAAGCATCCTTCCATGCGGAATCTTTATAAGTTAGAGAGTTAGCCCCAACAAAGAGCTTCGCAACTGAGTTTCGACTAAGCTGTTTGCTCCATTGCGCATTGGCTCCCAAGAGATCTCGAAATTGTTTACGGTCTAATAGATATTTCTGAAGTACAAAATTGACTTGGAATTGTTGGTCGTCCATTTTCCATAAATGGCCACCATTTACGCTGATATTCTTATAATCTTGTTCATCTTCAGTGTGGTACAACCGCATATCAGCATGTGCACTAAAAAGAAGAGCTGCATCAGGGCTATAAGCATGCTCTATATCCCCCCCCAATCGAACCTGATTATATTGTCCACTTCGACCAAGAGCATCACTGCTTAATATAACAACGTTAGTTTGGTCACTAGGTCCAGAATTAAGGTTGCTGTCATATCCGGCCCACAACTCAACAAAGCTGGTAAATTTTGTAGGAGGTATCGTTGTTTTTTTATCAATTAGGGAGAGATACAGATCTATTCTGTTAGCAACCACTTGCGGCGGTTTGACCTTTTTAACTTGTAAGAATAGCTGCTTGGCTTTCTCAAACTGATTTAAATGGTAGTAACCGCGTGCTAATTCCAACTTAGCCAGAAAGTTACGGGGCTCTAGGAAAATAACCCTTTCAAGCGCAAATACGCCTTCACTTACGTGCTTACTATCAATCGCCGCTACACCATATTGCATATCGAAAGCAGGGTCACCTTCCATACTTTCCAAGTGAGACAAAGCCAATTGATAAGCTTGAGCGTACTTACCTTGATCAACCAGATTTTTTAGATCGGTAACCGTGTCAGCAGCGACGAATGAAGATAGACAGTACAAGATGACGGCCAAATACTTATGTAACTTACTCACTCTTAACACTCTCCCAGCTTAAGAGGATATAAAAATTCAAACAATATCAATGTTTTGGGGATCGCGCTATCACAAGACCATACTATTCATAGGAATTTAGTATATAGATCAATTAAGGATAGGTATTTTCATTGCGATTTGTAGGTATAGTGTTATTGACGTCTTCATTAGGCATAACATCTAAATCTAGTTTTGGCGCGACATCTAGATCCAAATCTGGTGTAACATCCAGATTCAAATTAGGTTTCTCATTCGGATTCAATGCTGGAATCTGATTACTCCCTGTACCAGACATTAAATCAGGCCCCATATCTTGGAGTAATTCAAACAATTTAAACGGGGTTTGACGGATTTTCAGGTTACTGCCGTTTCCACCAAGAAAGAAATAGCGCCCCATCTGAATCGGCGCCTTAATCGATTTATTACCTACAACGATTTCACCCTCTAGAACATATCCATAGAGACCCATTTGCGCCCTCGTTGTTTCTTGGCAGGCCTTATCGCAATAAAACAACGTGTAATGAGTTCCCCTAACTCCTATTGTTGCTATAGGGGTACGAACCTCATAATTATCTTTATTATTATCACTAATAGCGCCCGTTAAAGTCCGTAAACCGCCTTTTAAAAGACGATAAACCGATTTTCCATCCTTAGGAAGGCTCTCACTAAAACGATAATCTTCAACATTAAAAAGAGTGTCTGGTCGCAAAGACAGGCGTGATCCATCCGTAAAACGGATCTGCAAACGTCCCTTAGACCCAGTAGAAATGCTATCGAGAGAGTATATTTCAGATTTGCGCTTCAGCGGCCTCACATCCTGTGCCGGCAATTTCGCTGAATTAGTACCAACACTCAAAAGCACATGACCCGCTTTATCTGCAGCCATCACATTATGCGTGCAAGCAAAAGCAACAACTACCGGTAGCAGCCACTTAATCATCCACTTAACTCCCTTTATAAACTTCGAAGACTTTATATAGACATGCCTTCGGTTTAGTCATCAGTGTAGCCAAGCTTTAACTAAATAATAAATATCTAAATAACTGCAGACCTTAATTCACAAACGTATGCTGTTTTAAAGTTTGTAGTTCATCACGGTACTTAGCTGCCAACTCAAATTCGAGGTTTTTCGCCGCTTCATACATTTTATCTTCGATCTTAGTAATCGCTTTAGATAGCTCTTTGGGTGATAACTGCGCAGCATCTCCTACTTGATATTCAGCAGCCTGTTCAGCGACCTTTTTGGCGGTACGGGAAGCCTTACGGCCAGGTACGGTACTCGCACCTTCCATAATATCTGCCACCGATTTACTGATACTTTTCGGCACAATTCCATTCGCTTCGTTAAAGGCGATCTGCTTTTGACGACGACGTTCGGTTTCATCCATCGAGCGTTGCATTGAACCTGTAATCTTATCGGCATACAAAATAGCCCTACCGTTGACGTTACGTGCGGCACGGCCGATTGTCTGAATCATCGATGTTTCTGAACGCAAGAAGCCTTCTTTATCCGCATCTAAGATTGTTACCAAAGACACCTCTGGCATATCTATACCTTCACGAAGTAAGTTGATACCAACTAGCACATCAAACTCACCTATACGGAGGTCACGGATAATTTCAACACGTTCAACTGTGTCTATATCCGAATGAAGGTAACGTACTCGTACATCGTGTTCATCTAGATATTCGGTCAAATCTTCTGCCATGCGTTTAGTTAACACGGTAACGACAACACGCTCTTTCTTCGCTACCGTTAACCGTATTTCAGAAAGAAGGTCATCCACTTGAGTCGACGCAGGACGCACTTCAACCACAGGATCAACCAATCCAGTTGGGCGAACAACCTGCTCCACAACTTGTTGCTGGTTGGCCGCTTCATACTTACTTGGCGTTGCAGATACAAAAATCATCTGTGGAGATTCACGCTCCCACTCTTCAAACTTCATCGGACGGTTATCCAATGCTGAAGGTAGACGGAAGCCAAACTCTACCAATGTCTCTTTACGCGAGCGGTCACCACGATACATTGCACCGATCTGTGGAACAGTCACGTGAGATTCATCTAACACCAGCAAGGCATTATCAGGAAGGTAATCAAACAAGGTCGGCGGCGCCGCACCAGGATCACGACCGGAGAGATAACGCGAGTAGTTTTCGATACCAGAGCAGTAACCCAACTCCATGATCATCTCCATATCATAGAGGGTACGTTGCTCTAGACGCTGAGCTTCGACGAGTTTGTTATTTTCCCGCAATTGCTCCAGACGTTCACGAAGCTCATCTTTAATCTTATCCACTGCTGCCAATAGGGTTTCACGAGGTGTTACATAATGACTTTTAGGATAGATGGTTGCACGAGGCACACGGCGTAAAACTTCGCCTGTTAAAGGATCGAAGTAACTGATCTCTTCGATCTCTTCATCGAATAACTCAAGGCGAACCGCTTCTTTCTCCGATTCTGCAGGGAAAATATCGATGACATCACCACGCACTCGATAATTACCACGGTGAAGTTCAACATCATTTCGGGTGTATTGAAGCTCCGCAAGACGACGTAGAATGGCACGTTGATCGATAATTTCACCGCGATCCACATGCAGCATCATGCCAAGATAGGATTTTGGGTCACCCAAACCATAAATCGCAGAAACCGTTGCGACAATGATGGCATCGTCTCGTTCCAACAAAGCTTTAGTTGCGGACAGACGCATCTGCTCGATATGGTCATTTATCGATGCATCTTTCTCGATGAAGGTATCAGAAGAAGGCACATAGGCCTCCGGTTGATAATAATCATAATAAGATACGAAATACTCAACCGAATTATCCGGAAAGAACTCTTTAAACTCACCATATAACTGGGCAGCTAGGGTCTTATTATGGGCCATAATAATGGTGGGACGCTGGACCTGAGCAATCACATTCGCAATAGTGAACGTTTTACCTGAGCCCGTTACACCCAAAAGAGTTTGTGAGGCTAAACCACTATCAATGCCATCAACTAACTCTTTAATGGCCTGCGGCTGATCGCCTGCGGGCGTAAACTTCGAGTGGACTTTAAATCGTTCTTTCATTCTGCGACCCAATTTCGAGCAAAGCTGAGCATTATATCTCAGCAACTGCTACTTTTACTTGCATAAATACGTATTAAAAAGACCGCTCTTAAGAGAAAAAAGTTTCCTTTAATCAATTTATTGATCTGAAAAGGTATTTTTTCGCTCAAACAGGATTCATGCGGGCTACTGTTTGCTGTATCATGTGCGGGTTTGGAAACTCCCTGCTAACACGATATTTAAAGCGGGATTTCTGCTGATTAATGTCGGTATCTGCACTGCAGATATTCTTATCGAGGAACTTAGGCTTGAACGTTCAACTTTCAGACCGCGTCAACAACATCAAACCTTCTCCAACGCTGGCGGTTACTAACCGTGCAGCTGAACTGCGCGCGGCAGGTAAGAACATTATTGGCCTGGGCGCTGGCGAGCCCGATTTTGATACTCCGGATCATATCAAACAGGCTGCCATCCAGGCGTTGAATGAAGGTTTCACAAAATACACCGCTGTAGATGGTACACCGGCATTAAAGACAGCCATTATTAACAAATTCAAGAGCGATAACGGTCTTGAATATGCAGCCAACCAGATTCTTGTTTCTTGTGGCGGCAAGCAAAGCTTCTTTAACCTATCTTTAGCCCTGCTAAATGAAGGTGATGAAGTCATCGTACCAGCACCTTACTGGGTATCTTACCCAGACATGGTAAAAATGGCGGACGCTGTCCCTGTGATTGTAACGACAACTCAGGAACAACGCTTCAAGATGACGGCAGAGCAACTAGAAGCGGCAATTACAGATAAGACACGCTTAGTTGTACTTAACAGCCCTTCAAACCCAACAGGTGTTGCATACACACTGGAAGAATTGAAAGCGCTAGCTGAAGTACTGCTTAAGCACCCGCAAGTACTAGTTGCGACTGATGATATGTATGAGCACATCCGTTTTAACGATGAGCCATTCGTTAACATCCTTAACGCATGCCCAGAGCTTTACGAGCGCACAATCGTTCTAAACGGTGTATCTAAAGCATACTCTATGACAGGTTGGCGTATCGGCTATGCAGCTGGCCCGCTTGCATTGATTGGCGCAATGAAGAAGATCCAATCACAAAGCACATCTAACCCAACTTCGATTGCGCAAGTTGCAGCACAAGCAGCACTTGAAGGCTCCCAAGAGTGTGTAGCAGAGATGGTTGTAGCATTTAAAGCACGCCACGAATATGTTGTTAACACGCTAAACAGCATCAACGGCGTTAGCTGCATCCCTGCTGATGGTACGTTCTACGCATTCCCAAGCTTCCAAGAAGTGATCGATAACGATGATCGTTTTGCTAACGACATCGAATTGGCTGAGTTCCTTCTAAATGAAGCAGGCGTTGCCCTTGTACCAGGTTCTGCATTTGGTGCACCAGGTAATATGCGCCTATCTTTCGCAACTAGCATGGAAGTGCTAGAAGATGCGTTGGGTCGTATCCGTAAAGCACTAGAAGCTTAAGCGAATTTTTGATCTAAAAAAACCGAGCCTCTGCGCTCGGTTTTTTTCTGCCTAATGAAAATATATTGATATCTGTACTTTTCTTAGTAAGAACTTGAACCTTATCATCTGAAGTGACTCAGATATTTGTTCACTGTTTGGGAGACTCGTTAATGTTGGACAAATTAACTTGCCTTAGCCGTTCTGCTTTTTTCTGGTTAAGCTTAATTTTCATCGGCGTCAGCATGGAGGCAGTAGCCCTCTATTATCAATACGCTTTGGACTACTACCCTTGCGTCTTATGTATCCATATTCGCATCTGGCTTTTTGCTCTGATTATCGTTGCTATATTCGGTCTGTTTACGCGTAAGCATGGATGCTTGAGTAAACTAAGCCATTTGCTAACACTCATCGTCGGAATCGGTCTCGTCGAACGCTCATGGAAAACCCTAGCAGTAGAGCGTAACTGGATAGTGGATAGCTGCAGTATGGACAGCGGTCTACCTAACTGGTTTGCACTTGATCAATGGATACCATCGGTTTTTGCTCCTTGGGAGCCTTGCGGCTATACGCCTGAGCTACTGTTCGGTATCACTATGGCAGAAGGCTTAATGGTATTTTCTGCACTATTGGCAGCAACAGCAGCCGTTTTCTTCGCGCTGCAGTTCCGTGCTAAGTAATTTTTTATTAAAGCCTTTGCATTGAACAACCAAGCAAAGGCTTATTCCCTCTTGCCTCATCACTCACCCCAACAACCTAATATCTAGAAAAAGAAGCGCTGAAAATGTATGGTTAGCGCCATCACCTCTCAAAGTTGTATAGCAGGAAGCAGACAATGTTTAAGGCCTACCTAACCGCATTTGTTTTATCTTTAAGCTTTTCCACTGCGCTTAACGCCAAAGTTATAAAACACCCTATCCCTGAAGGCCAAGTTGATTACAAAAACTTTAATGCATTTAACCTAATTCAATCAGACCTTCGTGACAAAGGCGGGCCAGGCTTCAGCCTGATGTTAATATTTCGTTTTGTAGAGATGGACAATGTTCATATCATTCCTGCTACGCATAGGATCCCGAAAGAAGAACTAAAAGATCTAGATCTTAGCTTCCTAAATAACTTTAACTACATCAGTAGTTGGGCTTATAACCGCATAAACAAACAAGGGGACAAACCTTTAGATATGATTGCGGAAACAGATGAGTTTAAGGTCACTCTGAACCCACCTATTTCTATGTTTCATGAAGGTAAATTTGACACAAAAGCGCTTCTTAAAGATTTTGCATTCCCTTGCTCTTTTGAGTTCAAAGGCAAATATGAAGTGAGCGGGCATTGCAAATTAAACATGCTCGGCAAGCGTGGAGTTATAGCAAACATTTCAGGTGACCATCCTTTGCGATTTGAATCTAAGCAAATGACCGATGTTTTAGATTACCAAGGAAAAGGCGAAAGGAGTGCAGAGGTTTTCCAAGGCAGTCTTGTACGTGTAGAGCAAAGAAGACCTCACTTATCAATTACCAAGCCAAAAGCCGACGGCAATTTAATCCGTAAAAAGCAAGTTGACGGACACACACAACTGATCACCAACACAAAACATACCGATAACGATTACTACGTGTTCGATCGCTATTACAAATTCCCTACTCCATCCAATTACGACACGCAAATTATTAAGAAAAGCTGCTCAAATAGTCCGATCATCGCAATGTATCAACGGCAAGAAAGGCTTTATAAAGAGGACTGCACGACAGGCGAGTTTTACTTTATTAAAAAAGACCAACCCACGCGTATCGCTAAACTTCTGTTGAGCGACCAGCTTTATACATGGGAAGAACTCTCAGCTGGAGAGAGTGAGAAAGAAAATCTGATCTGGGAAAATACAGTGTATCGCACAGCCAGTCCTGGTGTTCTAGCTGGTCAGTACCATTCTGATTATTTTAACGTATCCCCTATCCATACAGGTGGCAGCGTTCGTATGGCTTGGTATTTCAGAACAGAAAAAAAAGACGGCAAACAAGTAAAAAATGGCTGGGGGATCTGCGGCGACTCCTATCCATGCATATTTTTAAATGAGCCCTATAATTTCTATGATTGGCAATTTAATGGCGTTGTCGGACGAAATTATAAACACTCCGCTATGAGTATCTACGGCGACTACCTTCAGGATATCAAAAATATTACTCGCTACGACTTAACTCACCAAGCCAACAAGCTAGGCCTCCAGTCAATCACGCCCTACTGGGATGAATTCAATACGTATTTTGAGCAACTTAAGCCTTTAACGGCAGAGCTAGAAGGGTTACTCAAAAAAAGGAAAGATACAGAGATCAAACAAAAATTTTCGCAGATGATCAATATTGCGGAAAAGGCTAACAAGCTCTACCAAGACCGGAATGCGCGAAGTACCTACGAAGCTTTTTTAAAACGCGCAGAACCCATCTGCCGCTCTGAATTATTAACGTCAATGAAGCAACATGACCCACAATACAGAAGGGACAGCGATTATATTATCAGACCCCATCTATCCACAGGACGTGATAATTCTGAAAAGTTAACCAATAAACTTATCTGTTCTGTACTGCCAAACCCTAAGAAGCATAAGGTCTGTGACCTTTTGGCAAACCCATATTATGCAGAAGAATGCACTAGCACATTCGACTATGCAGCTTTAGTAACCGATAACGATTTCCAGGATCAGTATTTAGATGATGCAGGTGGGTATCGAAGCATGCTACTTCAACTCGAGTTCAGACACTCCTGTTACAAATCGAATAGCGTTAAGCACTGTATGCTCAATGAAGGCACTTCGATCCTCTTATTCAGTCTCCACTCACGAGATAAGGATTACGAAAAGCACCTGAAGAAAATCTTAGTCAACTAATTTAAAAAGCGAACACTGTACAGTGTTCGCCTTTTTAGCCTTCCTCTAAGCGTAAGCTTGGAATTTCTCATCCAAAGGAGTCTGCGCTATGTAATTTACATAGTTACTCATCACCTTTTGCGACAATCCCAAAATTATCCCAAGTAGATGCTTTTGCTCATAACCAGCTGCGAAGAAAGCATCAAGCTGTTCATCAGATATACGCCCCCTCTCACGAACAATAGCCAATGTTGCGTCATGCAATACTTGTAACTTTTGCGTAGGTAGTGATGTTTTGTTCCTTAACGCCTCATTGACAGCGGGATCCACCTTCATCATGTCTGCAATCAAGCTATGCGCTGGCACACAATACTCGCAGCCGTGTTCAACATTTATCGTCTGCCAAACTACGGTTAGCTCAGCTGCATTAAAGTCTGTTTGTTGAAACAAAGTATGTAACTGCTGATAGGCTTCTAACACAACAGGCTCTTCACCTAACACAGCATGCAGATTGGGAATCATGCCAAAATTTTTCAACGAGTTTTCAAACAGAGCTTTAGTCCCTTGAGGGGCCGATTCCATCGTATGTAATTTGAACTTACTCATCATATCTCCATTTACTAATCGATTTAGCCTTCGCTAGAACGCTTTCCCCACAAAAACAGATCAAGCCAGCCATATTTGAACAACTGTTCACATTTGAAACCATAACTAGAACTGAACACTTGTTCAAGATAAAATATGAACAAATGCTCAAAAAGTTAAATTTCTATGGTTAATACCGTCAAATATGATCGTGAACAGGTGATTCAGAAGGCCACGCATCTGTTTTGGGAAAAAGGATTCCATGCTACCTCAATGCGTAATATCCAAGAGTGTATAGATATGCGTCCCGGTAGTATTTACGCATGTTTTGGCAGCAAAGAAGGTTTATTCAAAGAGACGCTAAATTTCTATACCAACACTATGCTAGAGCGATTAGAAGGCTTCAAAGTGGGTCACTCATCTCCCCTTGTAGCCCTGAAAGAGTTTATTTTTACTTCAGCACTAGATTGTAAGCAGAATCGTCCAAACGAGATGTGTATGCTGGTAAAAACCATCTCTGAGCTCAATTCCGAAAATACTGAACTCCTCGAAGAAGCTCGTAAATTGATGAAGGTAATGGAAAATGCGTTTGCCAACCTGCTACTTCAAGCGCAGCAGCAAGGGGAATTAGAAAATCAGCAAGATGCTAACCGCCTTGCGCGCTTCTTACAGATGCAGTTGATCGGAGTTCGTTCTTACTCAAGAGTAAATAATCAGGCTGAAATAAAAGATCTGATCGAAGATGCATTTAGCTGCTTGAACTGAACACCCCTAGCCACACAATATTGTCACTAAAAATAACGAAAGAATCCACTATGCACTCAGGGGATAAATAAACTGAGTGCTTAACTAACGAACTGTTAGCTTCTTTCACTGAACGCCAATTTCATCCCTAACAGAGCAAAACTGCCTGCAAACAACTTTTGCATCCTCTGGCTAATTTTTTCAGACCCCACAACAAATTCGCTAAAGCGCCCTGCCAAAAAGCCATAAATAACAAACACCGCAAAGGTCATCATCATAAAGATAAGTCCCAATACGAACATGTTCATTAATGGCGAGCCAACTTCAGGTGAGACAAACTGTGGCAAAAAGGCGAGAAAGAAGATCGATAACTTAGGATTTAAGATATTGATTAAAAAGCCTTTCATAGCAATCACACTATATTTTGCTTCTTTCTCTTTCTGATCTAATGCAAGCGATGAGGATGAACGCCACATCGACCATGCCAAAAACAGAAGATAGGCTACACCAACAAACTTAACGATCTGAAAGGCCACCGCGCTGGTATGAAAAATTGCTGCCAATCCCAAAATACTTGCTAAAAGCGATGGCACAATACCGATCGTACAACCTAACGCTGCAAATAAGCTTGCGCGTTTCCCGACAAATAACCCTGTAGCCACAGTGTATAAAACACCTGTACCAGGAATAAGTACAACGATAAGAGAGGTGATCAAAAACTCGAGTGAGACCATTTTTCTCTATTTCCTTTTTGAAACAAAATTGCTTCAGGTTTTTAAAATATTCTTAACGGCCGATAGCTGCCATTTTACCTGAGGTTAACTTAAGCAGATCTTCTGCTGCCATCTCAATCTCTAAACCACGACGGCCAGCACTCATGCAGATAGTTTCAAAGTTACCTGCACTTTCATCTAAGATCAGCGGTAAGCGTTTCTTTTGGCCTAATGGACTGATACCACCCACAACATAACCCGTTGCACGCTCAGCATCTAGCGGGTTTGCCATAGTGACTTTCTTTGCTTTTAGTGCCATAGCCATTGCTTTTAGATCTAACTGACCTGACACAGGTACAACGCCAACAGCCAGCTTTTTGTTATCGCCACCGATAGCAACAAGGAGGGTTTTGAAGACTTGGGCAGGATCTAAACCCAGCGCTTGCGCAGCTTCTTCGCCATAGGATTCAGCACTAGGATCGTGCTCGTATTCGTGAACTTGATAGGCTACTTTGGCTTTTTTAGCTGCATTAATCGCTGGGGTCATTCTTTATCTACTCATATCACTCAGGTCTGGCAGTACTTACTTAGCTCTACCGCCCGTTAGGATATCAGCAATATCGATGATGTCGACTACTGTGCCTTCACCTTTGCCGACTTTGATCACTTTATCTTTAAGTTTAATAATCTCTGTTGCTGTATTGCCTTTTGGTAAACGTGAACGTAAGTCATCAGGGAGGTATTCTGCGTATTTGCGAAGATCTTTATCCAATACTTCACCACGAGCTACTTTCTTTTGCCAACCGGGAGGGAGCTCACCACCACGTTCTAACTTTTTCTGCAAACCTTTAGGCAGCTCCTTCATCTTGCCTTTATATTTGCCTGTCCCTGATTTGGCATTTTCGTTGTAATAATCTTTGATGGTTTCTTTCTCTTTATCAGAAAAGAGATCATCCAAAATAGATTTAGTATCACTTACGATGGATTGCTCTTCTTCGGTATCCTTATCTTTGTTTTTGTAGCTTTTAGCCGCTTGCTTGGCCTCTTTTTTAGCTTGATGCTTATCTGCGCCTTGGCCCGCCCACTCAGGCTTGGCAGCGTATGTATTTAAAGCTAATCCACTGATACATAGGGCTAATAATAACTTTTTCATCATCTCTTCCTGCTAATTTTTGAGCCTTCTAAAGACAGGTTATACATCAAACCTTTATTAGAAAAGATAAAACCAATGATCGGGTCTTTAATTGTGCTGGTATCAATCTCACCACCCGCGCCTACTGTTACAACAGCAACACTGCCATCGACACCCGCTTCCCAACCATCGCTCCGCTTAAACTGTTTTAAAGCTTCATCGGTCATAAAGAGAATTATCTCTGACTTAATTTGAGCACCTAATTGAAAGCCAATCGATGCCGCAGCAATGGTGTAATAGCCAGTTGTTTTACCTTTTTCTAAAAGCTTACCTTCACCATACTCACCACCGATGCCTATACCCGCTTTATAAACCTCAGGGAAAACTAAGACCCCTTTGGCTTGCTGGACTAATGTTTGTCCAGCCGAGCTGTGTTGATAAAACTTTTGTAAGGCTTCCGTGGTTTTAGCGTTAATTTCAGCATTGGACGCTGAGTAAGCATTAAAGCTGAACAGTGCTATCCAACATGCGAATAGAAGAGATGATAATTGTTTGGGCATGAATCCATCCTTAAGCCTGTTGAGGTTAACTAAATAATAGTCGCTCAAAACTATGTTGGGATGGATCGTTGGGGTGATTAAAAGTTAAGCAAGCAAATTATGAATAACGAGTATTTCGTAAAGGCTGCAATACCGATTCTAAGCCGTTGATACGGATCTCTAGCATCAGTTCTAACAACGAGCCAAGTTCCCCATTTGGAAACCCTTTTTTTGCAAACCAAAGCAGGTACTCTTCGGGTAGATCAAGCAGTACTCGCCCTTGATACTTACCAAATGGCATCTTCATATTAGCCAGTTTAAGTAGATGACGTTTATCCAGATCCAATGCTTTCCCCTTAACAGCCTGTTATTTCCAGCAAGCAAACAGTATTCTGTAGAAAATAATAAATAGTGGGTTTAGGCCATGGCTGACAAGCAAGCGTATCAACCTATCAATTGCGAAATTCATGACGGCTACGAATTAGCCTGTATGCGCAACGCCATCCATCTTGTTGAATGGAAAGAAGATGATACCGCATTTAGCCAGCGCTTACGCTTTCTTGATCTCGAATATACTCCGGAGGGGGAGTTTCTAATTGCCGAAGATCAAGAAGGTAATAACTATAGAGTTCGTTTAGATTCTATCTCTAGCCGCCTACCCTACTAATCCTCTTAAGGGCCGACGACGTGTCAGATATTCAACTCAGTGGTATTAATACTTTCCCGATTAAATCATTAGGCGGCATTAGTTTATCGGATGCTTTTGTAACGGAGAGCGGACTGTCTTTTGACCGACGCTTTATGTTGAGCGATCCGGAAGGCGAATTATTATCTGCTCGCCAAGTGCCATCGATGCTGCTTTTCGAAACCGTTTTACGTGAAGATGGTGTAGAGGTGATTGCACCTGATGGTGATCACTTAAGCTTGCGCTATCCTGACTTTTTCCAAAACTACCGTCAGGTACGTGTTTGGGGAACCGAGATCAACGCTCAACATTGTGGTGAATGGCTAGATGAATGGTTCAGCGAAAAACTGGGCCGTGCATGCCAGCTTCTTTATTTTGGCGAGCAATCAGAACGAGTTACCTCTCGTAGACCTGATAAGCCCGTCGCTTTTGCCGATGGATATCCTCTACTTGTTATCTCAGAAGCTTCCCTAGCTGATCTGAATAGCCGTGCCTCAACACAAGTGAATATGGATCACTTCCGTACCAACCTGGTTGTAAAAGGGTGTGAAGCTTTCGCCGAAGATAGCTGGAAGCGCATCCGTATTGGTGAAGTAGAATTTGAGATTGTTAAAGACTGCTCACGCTGCGTACTAACGACTATCGATCCAAAAACCGGACAACCCGTACCTGCGGGTGAGCCAATTAAAACCTTGGCTAACTACCGTAAAGGAGAGGATAACGAAGTATATTTTGGCCAAAACCTAGTGCCTCTAAACGAAGGTCAGATTAAGCAAGGTGATACGATTGAGGTATTAGAGTTTAAACAACCTGCTCAATACACCGATAATGCGCCGGTTATCAGAGATACAAACGACGGTAAAACCCAAGAGACGTGGGCCGCAACTCAACAGGTCGATCTGGAATGCATCCGCCGCATTGATGAAACACGTGATGTTGTGACCTTCCGTTTTGCAGTACCGCAAGGCCTATCAACAGACTATATCGCGGGTCAGTTTCTAACCTTAATGTTGCCAATCAACGGTGAGACCTCCACCCGCTGTTATACAGTATCTTCATCACCTTCTCGCAGCGCTGATATCGCAATCACAGTTAAGCGCGTTACCGATGGCATCGCCTCCAATTGGCTGCATGATAATTTACAGGTTGGGGATAAATTACCGGCCCTCGCTCCGCAAGGTGAGTTCCACGAAGGCAATACAGGTAACAAACCTCTATTGTTGTTATCTGCCGGTAGCGGCATTACGCCTATGCTTTCGATTGCGCGCGAGCTAACCGATCGAAATAGCCAACGTGATATGGTGTTTTACCACCAAGCCAGAACCGAAGCAGATCTGATTTGTGAAGATGAGCTTCTTTGGCTAGAGCGCCAAAACCCTAATCTCAAAATTATCTTCAGCTTGAGTCAACCAGATGATGATTGGCAAGGAATTAAAGGCCGTATTAGCCGCCAACAGCTCATTGAGCTAATTCCGGATCTGCCAGAACGTACAGTGATGTGTTGTGGCCCTGAGGGCTTTATGGATCATGCTAAAACCTACTGCCGTCAGTTAGGCTTAGCAGAACAGCAGTGGTTTGAAGAGAGCTTTGGTGCGCCTCCTGGTGTTGATCCAGAAGCAGAAAAGCACAGTGTTCAGTTGACCTTTGGCGAGGTTTCATTTTCCGGTGATAGCCAAACGACATTGCTAGAGCAAGCTGAAGATCAAGGAATCATGATTCCTTCTGGCTGTCGTGCGGGTGTATGTGGCGCGTGCAAAGTGACCTTAGTCTCAGGCCAAGCTCATCGCCAATCGGAAATTCCACTATCTGAAGATGAGAAAGCGCGGGGTGTGGTTCTAGCGTGTAGCTGTACACCAGAAACAGATGTCGTGATTGAGGTTTAATTTAAAACACTAAATCGCAGACACAAAAAAGCCGATGCCCTTCTCTACATCGGCTTTTTATTATTCAGTATGAAACTGAAATTAAGCTACTTTAAGATCAGCAACTTTTTTAGCAGTTTCTTCAGCCATTTCAGTCGCTTTTTTAGCAGACTCTTCAACTGTAGCAACGTAAGCATCTTTAGCAACAGTCATAGCTGCAACGCTTTTCTCTGCAGTTTCAGCAGTTTTAGCTTCAACAGACTTGTAGAACTGAACCTGTAGGTCTAGAGCAGCTTTAGGGTCTTTGCACTCGCATAGAGTTTTGAACTGTTCAACAGAAGCGTTCGCTAGTTCTTCAACGTATGCTTTCTGAAGAGCAACCAAAGTTTCAACAGTCTTAGTGTTAACGTCTACTAGAGACTGAACTGGTTTAAATAGCTCAGCGATTTCGTTAGATAGTAGTTCAGGCTTCATGAAATCAGCGAAAGGGTTGTTAGCAGCGTACATAATTTTGTCTCCAAAAGTTTCCGTTGCTGCGGTGCAGCAATCCATTTACAGCAAAGATAAATCTTGTACGTTTTTTAGTCAAGAACTTTTTTTGTGCAGCGCACAAAAAAATTACTTCTTCAGGTTTTTTGCTAAAAAACGGTCCAGAGAATTCGCAAACGCTTGGCGATCTGCCTGACTAAAAGCAGACGGGCCGCCAGTCTCTACACCCGAGCTTCGTAGGGTTTCCATAAAATCTCGCATAGATAACCGCTGACGAATATTTTCTGGAGTATAAAGTTCGCCACGAGGATTTATAGCCACACCCTTGTTATCAATCACTTCTGAAGCCAATGGGATATCCTGCGTTACCACCAGATCACCCTCTTCCATTTTGGCCACGATATGATTGTCCGCTACATCAAAGCCCTGCGGCACTTGCACAGCATTGATTAGCGGTGAAGGTGGTGTACTTAAGAATTGATTAGCCACCAATGTTACAGGCACCTGTTTACGTTCGGCAGCCCGAAACAAAATCTCTTTGATAACCTTTGGACAGGCATCGGCATCAACCCAAATGTGCATAAACCCTCTCTTTTCTTTTAGCATAAAGCCCAATTATGACATTTATTCTACATCGCTATGGCAACTTAAGCCGATAGAAATTAAAAGTCTTTTACACAATTTCGATTAAGAGATAGCGCTCCAGAATAAAGCCCTTGCACTGTCGCAGTGCACAAAATAGTAATAAATCTGTGCGTTCAATAATTAGCCGCCTCTCTACAACGCAACAATTTCGGGCATTAGAGTATCCCCATTAAACATCTGGCTTAAGTTTTGCTAAATCTCCAGATAATAGATTTTTATGGGGAGCACTAAGATGCTGCTACTAACATTTGGCTACAGCGTATTGAGCCGCAGTTCGTTACTCACTTCAGGAATTTTACTGTTGTTGGGTTGGTTACTTACAATAGCCATCTTGGTAAACGGTTATATAGAAGCATTGTGGTTACTGATCCCACTTGGCTACTTCCAGCTCAGCTATATTCTGCTGAGCCAACGTCGCTGGCATAACCTGTCTCTAGTGATCGAAGCATTCTCGCAAAAGCAGATGCAATTCCGTACACGACATACCAGTTCGGACAAACCACTGAGAGACGCTGCACAAAGTCTGTATGGCTTTGCCCGTGACTACGAAGAGCTGAATACCTTAACCGATCAGCTGTGTAACGAAATGAAGTTCTCCACCCATGAGTTAGAGAACTTAGCTAAGCACACTGCTCATGCCGCCTCAGAACAGCAAAATCAGCTTTTAACGGTTGCCAGTGCATCAGAAGAGATGAGTCAAACCGTACAGCTGATTAGAGATCATGTGCATAACACTCAAAACAGTGCCGAAGACTCGCAGACCTTATGCAATAAAGGGACTCAGCAAGCCTCTGATTTGAGCCATGCGATTAGTGGTGTTCGTAATCAGTTTACTGATACCTGCACGAAGATCTCTCAGCTATCTGAAGAAGCGGAAGCGATCCAATCTTTCGTGAGTACAATCGAAGAAGTTGCAGCGCAAACCAACTTATTGGCACTAAATGCTGCGATTGAGGCTGCACGAGCAGGTGAAGCAGGACGAGGCTTCGCAGTCGTAGCAGATGAAGTACGTCAGTTAGCGGGTAATACCGAAAAGGCGACGGGCGATATTACCTTGCTGGTTAACTCCATGCTTACACGTGTGAATGAAGTCACCGAAAGCATGAACCGCAGCGAACAGGAATTACAAACTGGTTCACAAACTTGTGAAGAGATGCATGATCTCCTGCAGCAGATCGAATCTGGCAGCGAACGCAGTCTTGAACTCATTCAGGAAGTTAACTTGTCCATCGACGAGCATGCCTCTGCCAGTAACGAGTTGAGCGAGAAACTTACCGATATAGGCAATATTCTTCAGCACCACAGCGAACAAGCACATTCCCTGACAGAGCTTACCGGCTATCTAGAAGCCCTTGCGCTTAAAGCAGCCACTAAGGAGGTGACATCATGATCGAGATTAGCCTTGTACTGTTTCTTTTCGTTCTGATTGGTTTAGCCAGTTGGTATAACCGTCGTAGATTACGTAAAAAGCGCCGTGAGAAAACATTGCGCGGTATCAAACAGCTAAGCTCACTACTCAATCTCATCCAGAGCCTGCAGCGCCACCGCGGTATCTGCGCAAATTTGGATAGCACTAACCAATCACAGCAACGCCAGCTAAGTAATGAGATCAATTACTTATGGCGGCCACTGCTTGATAAAAGCTACGGCGGCAATGTGAAGCGAGTTAATCTGCAGTTTACCAAGTGGAAGCAGATTGAAGCAGAACCTGCTGGCAGCTTTATGGAGCACTGTGAACTGATCGAAAAGCTGCTCCACGAACTAACCGTTATTGCAGATATCTGCTCTCTCACCGCAAGTAATAATGATCATAACGGCGAAGAGCTATGGCAAAACTTACTCCGCCGCCCTCACTTTGCAGAATCCCTAGCACGCTTACGTGGTTTAGGAAATAAAGCTGCAAATCTGGGTCACTGCCCTGCTGCTGTACGAGTGCAATTACAGTATCTGTTGGTAAATATGCGAGAAAATGAGCTTTGCGATCCTGCGCTTCGCGATATCGACCGACTGGTCACCCAAGAGATCCTTGAACCCGAAGTGATCAAGATCGAGCCACGGGTTTACTTTAGCCACCTGACCCAAGCGATTGATCAACAGATCCAGCTAACTCGTGACCATCTACAGCAACTGAGTTAATACACAGGTTAAGGATTGAATGAATCGAGGTTCTATTCTGCAAGCGAGTTCCTTACAATAAATTTACATCGATTAATTTTTGTGGGGCTGGATGGAATCTCAACACACACCAAAACGTATTGGCCAAGGAATGTGGGCTGTCGCATGGGTACTGTTTTTAGGGATGTTATGGCTATTCTTTGAAGAGCAGGTTAACGACAAATACAATCCCAATCGAAATCTCGTCACCAGCGGCAGTAACGAAGTGGTACTGCAGCAAAATAGAGCAGGACACTACGTTGCACCGGGAGAGATTAACGGCCAACCGGTTATCTTTCTGTTAGATACCGGCGCGACCAATATCAGCGTGCCGCAAGAAGTAGCTGATCGCATTGGCCTTAGACCAGGATTAAAGCGTCAGGTAGATACTGCTAATGGCGTGATTGATGTGTATAACACTGAGCTGAATACCGTCACCCTTGGTGGGATTAGCATGCAAAACGTCCGCGGGCATATTAATCCACACATGGATGGCGAAACGGTACTACTCGGGATGAGCTTTATGAAATACCTAGAGATCATTCAGAAGGGAAACACTCTTACACTTAGGCGCTAGCTCGCGCCTAAGTTCGTTATGAGAGTTTATCTAGCAACAACGCCGTAATCGACTTAAGCTGGCGCATCATCTGTTTACGACCCTGCCCTTTGACTTCCAACTGTTCCCAGCTTTTTTGCTGTAGGTTACGCTCAATCAGCAGCGTGAATTCTTCATTTTCGAACAACATTTCCAGCTGTTTATCTTCCACCTGATCCAAAAACTGTAAAAGCAGCTTGTGGATAGCAAAAGCACAGCCTTCGTAATTGCGGTTATGCACAGCAAACGCGACCAGATCAGACTGATCGTGGGCAGTTAATTCTGGAAGGTAACCCCCATGCTGCAACAAACGGCACACCACAGGCAGGTCGAGATCAACCAAGTCATCACTCAAGCGATAATTAAGCTGCTCAATAAAGCGCTGTCTCAGCTGTTTTTCTAAGCTCTGCCCTTGCTCAGTTAAAGGCGATAAAACTAATGCAGCATGACAACCGCTGACACTGTCACGAGTAGAGCCCATACGTACGGTCTCAAAACCACAGTGCTGCCAAAAACTGATGAGCTCTGCACTAGCTGCAAAGCTGGCACCTAAGTAATCCCAACCTGCAGACTTCGCACTGTCAGATACAGTGGATAACAGTGCTCTGCCTAAGCCTTTATGCTGTAGAGCAGGATGAATTGCTATACGCATAATCCGCCCTGCCTTGAGTAAAGCGGCGTCCTTTGCACCTTCTTGTCCAACCAGCGTTTGCGGTAACAGATGGCCACGAGGACGACGTTTACCCGACCAGATATCATCGACCAACTCTTCCGGCAGAGGTCCTTCCTCCGCGACCAACACAGCACCAGCTACTTGACCATCGACCTTCATTAGCCAGATATGCAGGTTGGGGCTATCTAATAACACCCTTAAATCACCGGGTGATGTACGATAGTGAGCCAACACTAACAAACCAAATAGCTGGGTTAAGGTCTGATAATCTTCCGCAAGCTGATCACGATCCAACTTCTCTATCTGACAGTCTGAGATAGACTGGCAACTGCGTTTTAGATCTTCTGCCGCAGCAGGTTCGGCATTGAGTAACAGTAGATTAAAGGTCAGTTGTTCCAGCGGGTCATTGCTGGCCCAACGGATCGGCTGATTCAGATGAAGCGATTTAGCATTGGGTGCATGCTTTTCCAGCACTTGCTTAAAGCGAACCGCAAAGCCCTGCCCTGTGCCTTCGTAACCATGAATAGTGGAAGCAAAAGCAATGCGAGGGAAACGTTGCAGTAACTTACTTAACACTGGTACCGGAATCGCTGCGGCTTCATCCACCAGCAGCACTTGCCCTTCACCTTGTTCTTGCAACGCTTGCTCTGGCGTCACGTACCGGATGCAATGATCTGAATGACACAGTTTACCCAGTTGATAGTCATAATCAGGCAGTAATTGATGAGCCATGCTGAAAACTTCATCAACTGAAGACTGCTCGGGCGCAGTAACTAAGATATCTTGGAAATCTAGGCCTGATAGCTGTGCTGCGGCGATACCTAAAGCAACAGACTTACCACGCCCTCTATCCGCCGTAATCACTGCTGGACGTCGACCACGACGAAACTGAGATAGGATCAACTCCACCGCTTGCTGCTGATCTTTGGTTTTACTCGGCAACACCACATTTTCATCTGGCTGATCCGCCAATGCTGCGGAGCTTGGCAGCTCAGCTTCAACACCTGCTAGCGCTTGCCCCTTTCGATACACCAGCGTGTAAGCATCATCTTCTAAGATCATAGCTAAACGCGAGATAAATCGACGACCAGCATCAGAAGAGCAATAAGGATGAGCGACTAAGCTTTGATGTTCTGGATCATCAAACTCGGCCCAATGATCTAGATCGGGGCAGAGTAAAACCATCACTCCACCGCCGCTTAACGTACCGGAGATCTGACCAAAGGCGTTGGGATTAAAACCGGACCAAGCATCAAAGATCACCGCTGAGAGAGACTGGCCTAATAACTGATGGCATTGAGTGGCACGCATAGACTGCGCTTTCACCGGCGAGTGATCACTGACCCACAACCATTCCGCCTCACAACGCAGTTCTCTTGCTTGCTCGTAACACCACTCTTGAGTACCACTTACCACCAGTAATCGACGATGCTGTTGTGCCTGTGCATCGTTAAGCAATCGAGAGTACAAGGTTGTTAGAGCAGTCATCAATCAATCCTTTTCAGCTAGGTGGATCTATTAACAATGAGCTTTACGAGTCTTTGAGAAGTTCACGAAATTTAGCTTTTCGTTCAGGCGAGAGATCACGGCAATCAATATCCTCTAAGGCACCCACCAGCGCCCACAGCAGATTAATACTGACCTTCCCGCCACGCATAGACCTAATCATCTTATAAGTAGCTATTGGGCCGACTTGTTCCAGATCAGCTAAGGAGTAGATTTCGATCTCAGCCAGCCATCGACGACTGACCGTACCGATATTTCGCATCGGGCCAATCGACCTATACGTTATAAGTTAATGGGGGCTCTTTTACGCCATCCACAAACGCATGGAATTGATTACCACCTTTAGCTTCAGCTTCTTGCAGCTGCTGTTTAGAAAGTTCCAACAGGTATTCAGGGGTAAGTAAGCGAGATGGTTGCATCGTCGCTACACCAATACTTAGGGTAACTACCTTGTCAATCGGCGATGCTTGATGAGGAATAGCATGGTCGTAAATCGTTTCGCAGCAACGTTCGGCTAGCTGGATCACCAACTCATTGGTGGAAGGTAGGATAAAGGCGAATAGATGATCATCGATACGTGCAATCATATCGCCCGGACGGCCAACAGAATCTTTTAGCACACTAGAGACTTCTTGAAGCATCGCCTGTGCAGCCTCGACCCCATATTCGTCGCTGAACTCTTTAAAGCTATCAATCTTCAACAGCATCATGGTGAGTGGCGAAAACTCACGAACCGCACGTCGACACTCCACATCTAAAGCTTCATCAAAATGCAGTTTGTTCACCAAGCCTGTTAAAGGATCAGACCAACTTGTTTCTGCGATCTGTTCAGTCAAATTAGCTTGCTCTGTACGTAACGTTTTAACATGACGACCGACACGTTTTAGATAAGAGGCCACCAAGAAAGAAAGCAGCAAACCGGTCATCAAAAACAGAGCTGGGGTAAAACTCATACCTGCTGCAATACGCTCTTCTGTTGCAGTAATATCTAGATTCCATTTTTGATCTAACAAATAAACAGAACTAGAAAGCATCGCATCTAGAGCAAGTGAAGTGTGATCATGCGCTAGGATCACCTGCTTGTTCGCATCTGTCAGCGTAAATTGAACATCACCTAATGTCTCTTGAAGTTTGCTTTGTTCCAACACGGAGTTAAGCGAGATAATACCAGCCAGTTGGGCGTTGCCAGCTTGAGCTGAAACCAATGCGAAGGTTTCTTGATCTAAAGTTAGAGTCTTAACCTGCTCTGAGGAAAGGCTACTTAACGCTTCAGCAACTTCAGAACGGTTAAAAATAGAATCGGCAGAAGAATCAGCTATTCGAAGTGAGATATCGCCATTTTCAATAGCCATCCCTTTCAAAGAGGTATGACGACTAAACAAGCTATTAATCGTTTGTTGAAGTCGTGCTTGGTCGACCGTCTGATCTAACTGGTAAACGGCCTGTAAGGTTTCTAGAGAGTAAGTATTCTGAGTTAATGATTGCTGGAACGAAGCTGCTCCTTGTGTCATCTCAACCTGAAACTGTTGAATAGCCGCATCACGCTCCTGCTTAAACATAAATAGAAAAATCAGCAGTGAAAATAGTGCACCGCAGATCGCAAAAATAATCGATAAATCGATCTTTTTTCTATTCGTTTGTTGAGGGCTAGCAGCGTCTGTAGCAGACATTAAAAAACTCCGAATAATCAACCAGTAACAATCAGTAAAACCTTTTTTACTAACTCTTGCAACGATAGTGCAGACTCGGCCTTTTTTCCAGCTTTTCCGCGGCTTGCAGCAGCATATCTAAACACGAGTCTGATATAGTGCTCATTCTTGAATCAGAACAAAGGCTCTATTGTGTCTCGCATTGCTATTTTTGTAGACGTACAGAATATCTATTACACCACCCGTCAGGCGTTCGGATGCCCGTTTAACTACCGTAAATTCTGGCAAGAGATCAGCAAACAGGGAGAGATTGTTCACGCCTACGCTTATGCGATTGAACGCAATGATGACGGCCAGAAGAAGTTTCAAGATGCACTGCGTCATATTGGTTTTGACGTAAAACTAAAACCTTACATCCAACGTAAAGACGGCTCGGCCAAAGGCGATTGGGATGTGGGCATTACTATTGATGTGATGGATACCGCACCGGATGTGGATAAAGTGATTTTGCTTTCAGGCGATGGCGACTTTGATCTGCTATTAGCACACATCAAAAAACGTTACGGCGTTACTACCGAGGTTTATGGTGTAGAAGCACTCACGGCTAAATCCTTGATCAACTCAGCGGATCAATATCACTCTATCTTGCCGAATCTATTGGTCTGCTAGAATCCATTCAAGCTCCCCCTCTTGACCACAACCTAAAGTGGCTGACATACTCAGCCACTATGAAAACCACACCTATCACACAGACTCTTACAACAAATACGTTGCGACGCCGCGTATCGATTGCCTGTGCCTCTATGGGTGTTGGATCTCGACGACGCAAATAACTCTTAAGCGTTCCAAATTCCCAAAAAGCCGCAGGTAACCCCTGCGGCTTTTTTTTGCTCTAAATTCTCTCAAGGATATAAAAATGACCTATTTAACTGGGGTAGCTCCCTCACAATTAAGCGATCAAGACACGTCCGTTAACAACCCGCTGACCGATAAAGACTTTGTAATGCCGATCGCGCCAAGGCCAGAACTCTGCTTTACCCAAGGTAAAGGACATTACCTGTTTGATCAAAACGACAAACAATATCTGGATATGGTGCAAGGCTGGGCGGTGAATACTCTCGGTCACAGTCCCGATCTCATCCAGCAAGCACTCATAGAACAATCCCAACAACTGATTAATCCCGGCCCTGGCTTCTACAATAAACCAATGATCGAGCTGGCTAAGACCCTTTGTTCCAACTCAGATTTTGATCAGGTTTTCTTCGCCAATAGCGGCGCCGAAGCCAATGAAGGCGCTATTAAGCTAGCAAGAAAATGGGGGCAGATTCACAAACAAGGTGCTTTTAAGATCATCACCTTTGAACAGAGCTTTCATGGCAGAACCTTAGCGACTATGTCCGCTACCGGTAAAGCGACCTTTGCGCCATTGTTCGAACCTAAAGTGAGCGGTTTTAACAAAGCGCCCTACAACGATTTAGCCGCAACCGAAGCGGTAATCGATCAACATACAGTCGCAATCATGCTAGAGCTGGTTCAAGGTGAAGCAGGCGTAATCCCTGCTGATAGCGATTTTGTTAAAGGCTTAGAAGCCCTGTGCAAAAAGCACAACCTACTGCTGATCATCGATGAGGTACAAACCGGTATAGGTAGAACCGGCAATCTCTTCGCATACCAAGGTTTAGATATCCAACCGGACATCATGACCTTAGGTAAAGGTTTAGGCGGTGGTGTACCGATTTCAGCGCTGCTCACCAAAGCCGAGCACAGTTGTTTTGAATACGGCGATCAGGGCGGCACTTATAACGGCAACCCGCTAATGTGCTCCGTCTCGCAAGCGGTTGTGAATAAAGTACTGGAACAAGGCTTTCTCGCAAATGTTGAACAGATAGGTCAACTACTAAGCCAAAAACTCACAGAGCTTTCTCAGCAATACTCACTAGGCTCAGTCAGAGGTAAAGGCCTTCTGATCGCATTAGATACCGCTGAGCTATCGGCACCTCAGCTTGTGGATAAGGCTAGAAAGCTTGGCCTACTGCTGAACGCCCCGAATGAACGTACCCTCAGATTTATGCCCGCGCTGAATCTATCTGAAAAGGAAATTAATGAGTGCTGCTCTATTTTAGCTAACGCAATAGAGTCTCTCTAAATGCTTATGTTGCAGGGCAAGATGTGAATAACGCTTGCCTTGTATATAATCCCAGCACTTTAAATTGGATCACCGTAAGGACAACGGATGTTACTCAAACGCTTAGAAGGCGGCGAACTACGTTTTGGCGAAGGCCGCATCAGTGGCTATATCGCCGTTACGCTTGCCCTACTCTCACTACTCGGCGTCTGCGCCTTCCACTTCCCTGAGTACCTAACAACCCCAGAGCTGCGCGCCGCTTATGACGCGAACGTTCTACGCACGGTGATGTTTGTATCGCTAATCATCTCAGGTAGCTTGGGTCTGCTTAACTTTGTGCGAAATACCAATAAACGCGCGGGGCTGCTGGCTTGGATCTTGATTGTGATTGCGATCGCGCTGGGCGGTCATCGAGTTGAAGTGGGTGATATCCCAACCGATACACCTTACATAGGTTTGGACTGGTTTATTCTCGATCTACTAGGCTCCACCCTGATCTTTATCTTTAGCGAGAAGATCATCCCCCATCGTACACAAGCGATTCTGCGTCCAGAATGGCAAACCGATCTGCACCACTTTTTTGTAAACCACCTAATCGTCGGCTTTGTGTTACTAGTCGCGAACCAGTTTGTATCCGGCGCATTTGGTTGGGCAGTAGAGCGCGGATCACAAGAACTGATTCAAGGTATTAACTGGTATGTGCAACTGTTCTTAGTGTTGCTAGTCGCTGATCTGGTTCAATACGCTCTACATCGTGTATACCACGAAGTACCTTTCTTCTGGCGCTTCCACGCAATCCACCACAGTGCCAAAACCATGGATTGGTTGGCAGGCTCGCGACAACATATAGGCGAACTGATTGCGACCCGCTGCTTTGTCTTAGCACCGATCTTTGTACTAGGTTTCGATAAAAGCGTATTGGATGCCTACATCATTATTGTTGGATTCCAAGCGGTACTAAATCACACCAATGCTCAGATTAACTTTGGCTGGTTGAAGTACATTATCGTAACGCCACAGTTCCACCACTGGCACCACTCTTCAGATAAAGCGGCGATTGATCGAAACTACGCGGCACACTTTGCTTTTATCGATTATCTATTCGGAACTGCTGTAAAAGGCCAAAAAGAGTGGCCGCAGGATTACGGTGTGGTTGGCGACTATGTGCCTGAAGGTTGGCTAAAACAGCAGGTTTTCCCGCTTCGCCCTAAGAAATAGTCTAGTAAGAAATGATAGCTATTTTGCAGCTACAGATCAGATCTGTAGCTGCACATTCTCTTCGATTTTAAGCCGCACTTACGGCGTTCTGATCAGCGATTCTGCTAAAGGCGATTAGCGCTGCTTGAAGTGCTGCTGCAGATGTATCTTCCTTGGTTGCAACACCCTGCGCACTTACACCGTTCACTGTCATAGCAATTGCTGCTTGCGCTTGCGCTGCTGTTCCAGTCGCGATTGCATGTTCATCAAACTGAGTGATCTCGATGGAGCATGCATATTGTTTCTCTAAGGCATCACTTAGCGCTTCTAGAGCACCAGTACCTTGGCCGTTAAACACGGTGTTACCAACGCTAAATTTAGCTTCAACTTGTTGGTTGTCTGTGTGCAGATCGTAACGATCAAGCTGCCATTGCTCTGGCACGGCAACAAAGTGCTGTTGATAAAGTTGGTGAATCACTTCAGGAGAGATCTCGATACCCTTCTGTTCAGCAGCAGACTGAACTACTTTACTTAGCGGGATATGCATCCATTTTGGTAGCTGGATACCGTAATCGCGCTCCAATACCAAGGCTACACCGCCCTTACCGCTTTGGCTGTTGATGCGTACAACCGCTTCATATTCACGGTTAATATCGCGTGGATCGATTGGTAAGTAAGCCACATCCCAATGCAGTTGATTGTGCTCTTGGTGGTAGTTAACCGATTTACGAATCGCATCCTGATGACTGCCAGAGAACGCTGTATAAACCAACTCTCCCGCCCAAGGGTGACGGGCAGAGACAGGCAATTCGTTACAGTACTCAACTACTTCGATAATCTCTTTGATATCAGAGAAGTCTAACTCTGGATCAACACCCTGTGAGTAAAGATTCATACCCATAGTGATGATATCCATATTACCGGTACGCTCACCGTTACCCATCAAAGTACCTTCAATACGATCGGCCCCCGCCATAACACCCAACTCTGCTGCCGCAACACCGCAGCCACGATCATTGTGGGTATGTAAGCTAATACGCACTTGGTCACGCTGTTTTAGGTGACGACAGAAATACTCAACCTGATCGGCAAAAACATTGGGTGTGGACATCTCAACTGTTGCAGGTAGATTGATCACAACCGCCTGCCCTGTTTCTGGTTTCCACTCAGCGATAACGGCATCACAGACTTCAACTGCGTAATCCATCTCTGTACCGGTAAAGCTTTCTGGTGAGTATTGGAACTCCCACTCTGTCGCAGGGTACTTAGCCGCATAATCACGCACCCACTGCGCACCTTGTACCGCGATGCCTTTGATCTCGTCTTTGTTCATGTTGAACACTTGCTGGCGCTGGACTACCGAAGTGGAGTTATACACATGAACATTGGCGCGACGCACACCTTCAAGGGATTCAAACGTACGTTCAATCAAACCTTCACGTGCTTGGGTTAGTACCTGAATCGTTACGTCTTCTGGGATTCGGTTTTCTTCGATTAGCTTACGCACAAAATCAAAGTCAGGCTGAGATGCTGATGGGAAACCGACTTCAATCTCTTTAAACCCCATTTTTACCAACAAGGTAAACATGCGGGTCTTCTGCTCTACATTCATTGGATTAATCAGCGCTTGGTTACCATCGCGCAGATCTACGCTACACCAATCCGGTGCTTTATTGATCTCTTGATCTGGCCAAGTGCGATCGGTCAAACGGACAGTTTCAAAACGACGATATTTACGATGATCAAACATAGTGCGAATCCATTATTTTTATTCGAGCAGAAAGCCTAAACGGCAAAACCCGCTGTCAGGCGCCTTTGGGGAAGCAATGACAGCGGGAAGTTTTTCAGTAGACACTTGTGGTATCAGTTTTTGAGTTAAAGATTCGATAAACCCTCGTAGGCTGGCAGCGCTCACTCATGATGATTACCCCCTCACATACTGATTGATATGTGATTTGTTACCCCTCAACCGATGAAGAGAAGTTTATAGAGGTACATGCGCAATTACCGATCTAAAAACAACTTTATTTCGCCAATTGCGCAACAAAACAAAAGAAAATAAACTCAATAGACACATTTTATTGCGCACAAACAAAAAACCATGAAATCTACTGTCAATTTAGACCGCTTCGACTTAAAAATATTGCGAGAATTACAGGAAAACGGCGACCTTTCTAATCAGGAGCTAGCCGAGCGCGTTGGCCTTACCGCCGCCCCTTGCTCTCGCCGGGTAAAACAGCTGGAAGAATCCGGCGTTATTCGTGATCGTGTGGTCCGTCTAAATGAACGCGCAATCGATCTAAACCTTATCGCCATCCTGCATATCAGCATGGACAAACATATCCCCGAACGGTTTGAAGAGTTTGAACGCACGATTCAGTCTTTACCGGAAGTAATGGAGTGTTACCTAATCACCGGCCATGACGCTGACTACCAGTTAAAAGTCGCGGTGGCAGATATGGACTGTTACCACGATATATTGCTCGGCAAGATCACGCGGATTAAAGGCGTAACCGGGGTTAAGTCAGCGTTTATTATGCGTAAGGTTGTGGATAGTACGGCAATGCCTTTGGGGTATGTAAGAACTTAGGACGGCTGCGCCTAGAGTTTTTAGGACGCTTCGCTAGAGGACGCCACTGCGTGGCTAGAGGAAAAGATCTAAGTGGCTAGATGTTAGTGGTTAGACAAGGATAAAAGTACGTAACAAAGTACAAGTGTCATAACCATTATATATCGCTATATTTTTCTTATTAGCAGGGAATGCTAACTGTTAAGGCTTCGCCCCTTTCGATAGCATCCCCCTCTTTATAAACTTTACTTGCATCTCTAACGCGCAAGTTTTTATATACATATAGCATCAAAAAAAGACAACATGATAGACACAGAAAAGGAATATGACTCTCTCAGGCAAGATATTCGCCAAATGAGGTCACAACGATTGGTCATATTTGGCAGTTCAGCCACCATTATATCTGCCATGCTAGGTTGGCTAGCTTCAAAACCTGATTCAATTAATCCAGCTATTTTGGCTGGTTTGCTATGCCTATTAGTTTCTGGAGCAACCTTACTCACTAGTTTATTTCATTTACTCGCTGCACGGGCGGGAACATATATTATGATTTTTCATGAGAAGCAAAATTCAGATATTGGCTGGGAAAGGCGCCATATGCAATTTAGAGACGATACTCCTTTTACCAACCTACAAGTAGCGTTCTCTATCCTCTACGGTTTATTACTAATGATGTCATCAATTGTTCCTTTTTTAATCTCCAACTTAAAAACTAACAGTCAAACATCTCTTATATTTTTCACGTCATGTCTTCTTATAGCTCTGGCAACATTATTAAATTTAACAATGAAAAAAAATCATGTCGAAAAATATAAAGCAGCTTGGAGTGAAATTCTAGAATCTGAAAATTTAGCAACATCATCAAAGACAATTAATGAATAAAATGTAGATTAAAGGGATCAAAGCATTTTTCGCTTATTTTAGTAACTATTACCTCATCTTTTATGAAACCAAGTTGTAAAAATGTCCAAGAAATTAACAAATGAGTTATTCGAGCAAGCCCTTTTCAATGAAGATGAATTAGGCTCTGTAATTAAAGCACATTTACATATCGAGTATCTTATAAATGAGGTATTAATACTTCTAGCCCCATCCCCACAACATATCAATAGTCTCAAATTGGATTATGCTGGCAAAATAACATTACTGTGTATATTAGGAATGAACCCTGAATTTAAACCTATGCTCTCAACTCTCGGCACAATGAGAAATAACTTTGCGCATGACCCTTTTTACAAATTAGATAAATCGACTGTAAAAAATCTATACAACTCTCTACCGCCTGTAGATAAAGAAAATTTCCATAACGCAGTTAGAGAAACAAGGAATTCAGAAGAGCATAGGCATGTTAAACCATACAAAGAATTATCCCCCAGAGACCAATTTATTTTGATAGTCGTTGTAATTCGTACGATTATTTTGAAATTAAAGGATCAAGCAAGACTAAAACACAATGGATTAAAGGGTTCATAGCCCTTTTCCTTTTTCCGAAAAAGCCCAGGCTCATACACCACGTCTACTTTAAGTATCAGAGCTACAAGGATAATTATGTCGCATCAAGAATCCAATGAAAGTATCCCACTTGATGAAGAGTTAGGAAGCTCTTCAAATGGATTAATTATTTCGAAAAGCATTAAAGCTTTTTTGACTGTATTTTCTATTCTAGTGATGTCGGGCTGCGTCTATTTGGTTTACAGGTATACAGAAGCACCTGAAACATTTGCATCTCCGAAAGAACTTGGGGTGAGTAGCGTATTTCTGTTTTTTACCACTCTATTAATCCTTATATGGATTCCTTGGGAAAAACTAGGATTAAAGATTACGAAAATTGGTGGCATAGAATTCAAGGAAATAGTGGCTGAGCAAGCATCAGAAAATGCAGAAGAGTTTGGTTATTTCGAGAACAGAATTGAATTCCTAGAGCAAAAAGTTCATAGCATGAATGAAGTCGATCAGCTTATGGAATCATTCCACAATCCTGAGCTTAAGAATTTACTATTAGATTTCTTAACAAAATATCAAAAGTGGTCATTCTCCCCTTCTCGAATCGTTGCATGGGGTGCTCAGCAGCAAGGATTTTCTGCCTTATCAAATTATGAACACCGTAGAGTAAAAAGTGCATTGCAAACCATGCTTACTGAAAATTTGGTTGAAACTAGATTAAGCAAAAAAGGAAATACACTTTACCGTATAGCAAAGTCATAGAACCTCAGGGTTAAAGTAAGTAGGGTGTAATAGCGGAGCGTATTACACAAATCTGGGACCTTGACGGTGCAATACGCTTCGCTATTGCACCCTACAAATCTTCCACCCTGTAGTGCTCAAATAAAACTGAGCACTACAGGGTGATCGTTGCTTTATCTTTCCTCTGCCAAATTCGGTGGTATCGCCTCGCTATACCGCCGTTGTTTCCTTTTCTTGCTGGTTGCTCTGCTCTAATTTCCGTAGGTAGATCTCAGCTGGAATAAAGGCGAATGGGATTACCGATGCTAGCATCAGACCTAGCTGTTGCTTTGAGGTCCAGTTTTCTTTGTGAGAGATATTCAGCACCTGAATCACGTAGATCATAAACAGGATGCCGTGGGTCATGCCAAGTGTGGATACATAATCTCGGCTGATAAACCCAAGTGTGACGCTTAAGATGGCGATGTAAGAGAGGCCTTCGAGAAGGCTGACGATGCGAAGTAGTTTGATCATTAAATAAGCTCAAAAAGTGGTAAAAAATTCTTCTAAGGAAAGCGTTTCTGCAGGACGTTTATCTACGGCAAGCTTGGGTGATTCTTTCTGCCGGAACACGCAGCTGCTCAATAAGATAAACCTTAAACGGTGCTTCGTAAGGCTGTTGTGCAACCGCTTTTTGCATGCAGAGAATCCACGCTTCGCTCTCCTCTGGGCCAATAGGAAAATGACTGTGGGCATGAGGAATACGAATAGAGCCGTAGTTTTGAGAAAAGAGCTTAGGACCACCTAACCAGCCAGATAGGAAGTAGGCAAGTTTCTTTCGTGATTCGGTAAGATCGTCTGGGTGCATTTTACGGATGGTCTGCGCCTCTGGCAGTTCATCCATAAATTGGTAAAAGTCATCGACTAACTGAGTTAGGCCAGCTATCTCGCCTGCCATTTTGTAGGAGTTGTCGTTTACACCGTATTCACAGCTGGGAGTATCCATCAATAATCACTCGGGCTCTGTCTATATTTGTGCTTTCTCAAATTGCGCAATATTTTAGCAATTTATCCAGTCCAAAACCTGTCGCTTATTTTGGAGAGTTAGTAATAAATTTCGATGTATTCCCCTTTTATTTAAAGGGTTACTAAATTTGGCATGCAATTTATCAAAGAGAGAGGTGTAACGCTCTAATCCCTTAAGGTTCAAACCTTCATCAATAGAGCTCCCTCCCTGTCTATGCTACCTTGCTCGGTTTACTAGCTTGAAGATGATGTTTTACCGATAAAATATATCTGTGAATTCAACCCAACACTGATAAATGTGAGATTTAAATGCCCTATGTAAATGTTCAAGTCACCAAAGGTGTCACTCGAGAACAAAAAGCAGAAATTGTTAAAGACATTACTGGCTCTCTACAAAGAGTACTCGGAAAAAAACCTGAACATACCCATATTGTCATACAGGAAATTGAAGAAGAGGATTGGGGTTTTGCCGGTATGCTTACAGATGAATGGAAAAAGAGCCAATCATAGTTACTCATTTATCAATCGTCTTAAACCGCCTTACTACAGGCTTTCTAGGCGGATCAGGGGCTCATCACTTTATCAAATCTCAAACACCCTAAATAAAAAAGGTAAGCCCCACTTTAAATCTGATCTCTGCACAGTATTTAAAGTTAGACTTACCAAGTTCGCTGGAAGAATTGTGTTCTGTAGTATTAACCGGTCTCTTTTAAAGAATCACCTTTCATCGCTTCAACGGTAAAGGCCATACCTGTGCCTAATCCAACATCAGCGCGTATGCCTAGTCTTGCTGATGCACGGCTTGGATCACCTAGTGAGGTTGCGATATCGCCGGTTCTGGCAGGTTTATGTTCTATGTTCACGTCTACTCCAGCCACCATCGATAGGGTTCGTGCTAGCTGCAAAATTGAGGTGGATTGTCCGGTGCAAACATTAAACACCGATGCTTCGCCTTTAGTGTTTTCCATGGCTGCGATCAGATGTTTCACCACGTCGGCTACGTAGATAAAGTCGCGGGTTTGTTTACCATCACCGAAGATCGTAATGGGGAGATTGTTAAGAATTCGGTCGATGAAGATGGAAATAACCCCAGAGTAAGGTGAAGAGGGGTTTTGACGGGGGCCGTAAACATTGAAAAATCGCATCCCCACAGTGGATACCTTGTGATTTAACCAAGCGACTCGGGCATGGTGCTCACTGCCTAATTTATCAGCACCGTAAGCACTGATAGGCCGAGGAGCTGATGTTTCATCTAAAGGAATAGTAGCGTTGTCACCATAAATAGCGGCTGATGATGCGTAAACTACAGGGATAGAATCTTGGCTGCCGCAATATCGCGCTGCTTCAAAGACGTTCACACTGCCCTGCTGATTAACCTTATGTGTGCCCACCCAGTCAGAATTGGATTGTTCTACCGAGGCAATGGCCGCTAAGTGAAAGCAGCCATCCATCTCTGACATTGCACCTTTAACAATGGCTAAGTCGGCGACATCACCCAATACAAGCTCTACCTGATCGGGTAAATAGTCCACAACACCGGTTGATAAGTTATCCAATACTCTCACTTGATGGCCTTGCGCTAACAAGGCATCTACCAAATGCGAACCAATAAACCCACAGCCTCCAGTGACCAGATATTTCATAGTATTTCTCCTTACTATTGAAACCAATTTGCTTGATGTATTGGTTACAGCAAGAAGCCAGCCAAAATATTTATACTTAAATATCAATCACTTAAATAAAACCCCAATATTACAGCCGCATTTTGTTTCTCAAAATGCGAAACATTTCTGCAAATTGCGTTAATTAACCTGATTTTAAGCTCCCCCTCACCCACTCAGATTGGCTCAATGAGCTAAGCAGCTGTTTTTACTAGAGAAGCTTGTGAATGGCCTAGGCCTTGCTGATATCTGGATGAACAATCTCAGCGATATAGGAGGAAGGGATTATGTCTATTCATGACTGGCTTATTTATCAACTGGTTGATAGTCGCCATCAAGGCGGGATCGAGAGCCATATTCTTAACCTCACTCGCTGGCTAAACCAGAACGGTTACCGTAGCGAAGTTATCTTTATGCGAGATTTTGGCGCGCACCCTCTAAAAGATAAGTTAACTGAAGAGGGGCTCCCTTACAGATGTTTAAGTAGCTACCAAGAGCTGTATAAGTTGCTCACTCACTCCCCCAGTATTTTGAACACCCATGGTTATAAAGCTGGGATTATTGGACGTATCTTCGGAAAGCTAACCTCAACACCGGTGATCTCCACTTTTCATTCTGGGGACCTGGGTAAAGGTAAATTAAGGTTTTATAGCTGGTTAGACTACAGCACATCTATCTTAGCTGACCGCGTGCTTAGCGTGAGTGATGAAATCTCTTCTCGATTGCCTATCACATCGCAACAGATCGCTAACTTTGTAGCCCCCGCCAAACTGCAAACAGAACGCGGTAAGGCTGTCGCTTTTGTCGGCCGACTCTCCGACGAAAAAGGGCCCGAAGCTTTTGCTCGAATTACAGAAAAATTACCTAAGGAGCTCCCCTGCCATGTCTATGGCGATGGTCCACTCAGAGCTGATTTAGAACGCGAGTACCCCCACCTCAACTTCTTTGGTCAGGTCGAAATGGATCAACATTGGAATGATATAGGTCTGCTTTGTATTTCGAGCAAAAGCGAGGGCCTGCCTCTAGTAGCGCTTGAGGCAATGAGCCGAGGTATCCCTGTCGCTAGTTATCGATTAGGCGCGATTCCTGATCTGATCGAAGATCATAAATCCGGTTGGTTAGTGCAGACAGGTGATGAAAACGCGCTCGGCAAAGTGATTGCAAACTGGTGGACCCAATCGGGTACAGAGAAAGCCGCCATGTCGATCGCAGCTCACCACAGAATCTGTAAGTACTACAGCGATAGCACTGTTATCCCTTCAATTTTAGAGATCTACGCACAAGCGGCGCACCACAAAGGCTTCTTAAACCTTAAGTTCGACAGGAGGTCATTATGAGAAGCTTAGCTGCCCAAGCATCTGCTGAATCACTGTTCTTCCCATTACTAACTTACTTAGCGGTGATAAATGCTTTGCTGCCAGAAGTCATTAGAACCCTGCTCAGTGAGCCGTTCAATGCTGCTGTATTTAGTGGTTTAGGCCATAGCTTTGTCGTTTGGGTCGTACTTTTTATCAGTTTAAGACTGACCTTAGAGGTACGTTTTAACAAGGTAAAAACGACGCCCATTTATATCTATGCGGGCATTCTTTTATGCGGATTACTATTGATTCCTAACGCCCTATTAAGTTGGCTGGTCGCCGCTACATCTGCATGGTTATGGTTACGCCACCCATTGCAGGAGAAACACAGAATTGCAGCCACGATCCTGTTTGCAATGGCAATTAGGGAGCCTTGCTGCCAGCTCAGTCTGACCTTATTTGCTAACCAAATCCTAACCTTCGATGCCTGGTTTAGCAGTCTGTTCTTACCCCTATTTCAGATTGAAGCTGCGGTTGCAGGTAATACGATCGTGCAAGCCAACGGCTTTAGCTTACTTGTCCTTACAGGTTGTTCAGCATTTACCAATATGTCTCTGGCGTTGCTGCTGTGGTTGACCCTGAGTTTATTAAAACATGGCGAGCTTGAGCGAAGAGATATTAAGCACGCCGTTATTTTAGCTCTAGTAGTGCTCACCATTAACGGGCTTCGTCTATCCGCCATGACGATCGATCACGACTGGTACAGTTTTTTACATGATGGGTTTGGCGCTACTGCCATCGAATTATTTACCTTTATCGTCACATTAATTTGCGTTCGTAGGAGAGATAACTATGAAAATGGCCATTCTACTTCCACTGGTTCTGATTTTATCCACCAGCTTCTCACTCGGTTTAAAAACATTAAAAACCATTAATGTCGGCACTCTTGAGGAGCAAGCCGGGGCCGTTTCGCTAGATATCCCTTCGCTTAGATATTTAGGAACGATCGAGGCAGCTAACCAAGGCCCCTATAAAGTCAGTGGTTTTCAAGATCAGCAATGTGATGGCTCTATAGCCCTGCTTCCGTTATTCAGGAATGCCGAAGGCAGCCATATTCTGAAACGCCTGATTAAAGCTGAAGAGAATCGCTTTGGCGTTATTTTCCGAGGAAAGATCTACCCTGAGTTTCCACAACTGGATTACACCATCGACCGTATAAAAACTGGCGTGTCCAAGTTCATTTATTCCACTGAATCTAAAGCAACTGCTAAACCTGCGGTTTTAGCTTTTGTCGAAATTGGTGGTTGTCAGATTGCAGAAAAAGTAGCGCGTATCATTGTTTGATGCCGTTTTCATAATGCGACAATTTCGCATTATGAGAATTATTTTAAAAACAAATCACAGCACTGCTTTTAAAAAACCAATAAAAATCAACAAATTAAAAAACCAAAGCATATGGAACAACTCTTGCTGCAACCTTAAAAGCTATATCAGTAATACCTTAAATGCATGCAGGTATGGCTAGGAGGAGATATGAAACATCAAATAAGAAGTATGGTGTTCACAGGAGTGATGATTTCTATCGCCCAGAATGCCTTGGCAGCTGAGGATGAAACTGAGTCCTTGGTAAACATACAACTTGAAGAGGGACTATTAAACGAAGTTCAAACCGCTTTGCCCGAAAGTGTGGACGTTAACCAAGAGTTTTTAAATAGCTCTTACAATCCAAATATTACCCTTCAGGAAGATGCCCATATGGCTATTACTTTCATCGATGAAGGCGCGGGCTATAGGAATTCATTAGGCTATTTCACCTTCACAGATGATGCATTTGATAACATTTCATTTGGCGATATAGATTTGGATGGCTCTGGTCATATCGGTATTTCTGAATTACAGAACCTGTCCGGTATTGAAACAGGGATGATCTTTAACAACGTATCAGAACAAGGGGGCGGCGGTAGTTTGCTGTCCGGTGATACCGTCACTATCGGTGGGGCCGACATCACCAATATCAATGGTACTGACTTTGATATGGAAGGCGGTACTGTTTTTGAGGCAGGAACCAACGTCGGTTTCTTCCTACTTCAAAACGCTTGGGATGGTAGTCAGGTTAAGGGCTGGGATTACACTAGTTCCGATCCACTCGCTATGTATACTATCGATTTCTTGAACCCAGAGAATGATAGCTTTGCAACCATCGATAACGCTGATGAATACTCTCGTCACGTTGCCATGATGAGTAGTCTATCTGCAGAGGGTGAGATGATCTTAGGTTTTGAGGACCTTGTAAGGCCTTATGGTGATAATGACTTTAACGATGCGGTTTTCAGTATCAGAACAGACCCCGTAACCGCTTTATATGCAGACGTGCCTACCACAGAAACCGTGATCAGTTTACAGGCTGCGCCTGCGCCTTCGCTGGGAGGTGGCAGCGCCGGTTTGTTAACAGCGTTACTCTGCTTTTTCACTCTAAGATATAAACCCTTCACATCAGCCTAGGCTGAAAACTTCATCAACCGCGACAACGGCCTACGGGCCGTTTTCGCATTTTGCGAATCAAAATTTAAAGATCAGCTTTTCTTTAACCTCTACATCACCTTCTACTAACCAAGAATAAAACTAAGCAACTGAATTAAAAGGTTTTATCAAACATGGCCTGTAATTCGCTCATCTCTTGAGTATCTGAATGAAAGGAGGCTTACCATGTCAAAACGTATAGCTAATTTACCCACCGCAGTTCAGCACAGCCTGATCTACGCTTCTGCCATCGCTCTCTCCAAAGGGCTGGCTTTAATCATGGTCCCAGTCTCCACCCACTTTTTAACCCCTGAAGATTATGGTCGCCTCGACGTACTCCAAACCTTGGCTGATCTATTAAGTATCGTGATTGGGATGGGGTTAGCTGAAACGTTGTTTCGCTTTGCTGGCAGTGCCGACAACGAAATCGAAAAACGTAAAGCTAGTGCCAATATTTTTGGTATGGCGATCTGCCTTGGCACCTTGGCACTGATCTTAGGCCAGCTATTCGCAGGACCTATCAGTCGCTTACTTCCAGGGGATATTGCCGAACTGGATACGCGTCTGATTCTTGCCAGCTTATCTATGGTCGGTACCATTTTGATCCCACTGGCATGGCTGCGTATGTCTGGTATGGCTTGGTCGTATCTAATAGGAACGGCGGGGCGTGTGGCATTGCAGGTGGCAATTGCTGTACCGCTACTGTTTATGGGTTTCGGCGTCACGGGCGTGCTTTGCGCAACGCTCGCCTCTGCCATTTTGTTGTGTAGCTGGTTAATCTGGAAGCAGCTAAACGATACGGGGATTAGCTTTGAATTCTCCCGTTTTAAAACCTATTCCATTTACGGTGGCCCGCTGATCTTTGTTGGCATATCCGGTTTTGTATTAGGTAGCTTCGACCGCTGGATCTTGGCTGATGCTGTAGGTACCGCCGAGATGGCACAGTATGCTCTTGCTGCTAAATTCGGCCTGATTACAGCCGTGCTAATTCAACCATTTGACCTATGGTGGCATGCCCGTCGCTTTAGTTGCCTTAAAGAAGACGATGGCAAAACTCGCTGCGCCAAAATCGGTAGTTTGGGTGTAGTCATCGCCATTAGCGCAGCACTGTTCATCGCAGCTGCAGGCCCAACGATGGTTCGTTTATTAACGCCTGCAACCTATCACGATTCAATCGCTTTTATCCCTTGGCTAGCTGCCTTAGCAGCTGTGCATAACATGACGTCAACACTCGCCTTTGGCACGATGAGCGAAAATACCACCGTTCGCCCAGCAATGATTGATGGTGCTGCAGCCATCGTCGCTTTGATTGCTTATTTAACCTTGATTCCTATCTTCCACGCATGGGGGGCGATTGCTGCGACATGTCTAGCGCTAGGTAGTCGCTTGGCAGCCACTTACTGGGTCAGTCAGCGATCATTACAGCTTCCATATCAATTGCGCCGTCTGTTATTCACAGGTGCCGTAGGTATCCTTTGCATCAGCCTAATCTCATCAGCACCTTTAAGCTGGTTAGTGTTGCTGCAAAACTGCGCCATCATTGTTGGTTTTATCGCTACAGCTACAGCCGTGGGACTGATTCCAATCCCGAAAAAAGTTCTAAATATGACGGCTCAACTTCTGAATAGGTCATAGCGATGAATCTTCGAATAGAGGGCAATGGCTCACAAATTTTGGTGGCACTCACCTGTATAGGTTTGCTTGCTGCGGCTTGGTATCTCGTACCTCACCCCGCAGTGAGCGCCATTGCACTGTTACCACTGATGGTTTTGATCGGTTTACGCCTGCCCTTCCTACTCTGCTTAGCTTTTATCGCCTTCTCTTTCTTTAGACTGCACGAGGTTTTCCCCCAGCTATACCCACTGAAAATCCCGCAGTTACTTGCTATCGCAACTTTAGGATCTCTATTTATCAATCTAATCACCAAGCGTATCCAAGTATTCTGGTGTCGCGAGCAATCACTGTTTATCTGTTTTTTCTTCTTGGTCGTTATCGGTGCCGTCTTAGCGACTAATCGAGATGCAGCGCTTAATTCCCTAACGGGGACTTATGTAAAAATTGCGTTGATGTTGATTGCGATTAGCTGGCTGCTAAGAGAAGAATCACAGTTTAATGTGCTGATTATCAGCATGATGTTTTGTGGTATTGCGGTAGGCGCAGTAGCACTGTTTAACAAACAGATGGGACTTGAGTTAGTAGAAGGCACCCGTGTCACTATTGGTCGTAGTATCGGCTCTATGCTGGGTGACCCTAACGACCTTTCTCTTGTACTTTTATTTCCAGCTAGTTTTGCCCTAGCCAGCTTTATGACACCAGGCTTTGGCAAAACCATCAAACTACTCAGTTTGTGCGCATTTCTGACGGTATTTTGTGCCATTATCGCCACTCAAAGTCGAGGCGGTATGTTAGGAATTTGTGCTGTCGGTGCGGTATTCGCTTGGCATAGAGTGCAAAATAAAATACTGCTGATCGGTGCAGGTGTATGTGCATTAAGTATTTTATTTGTAATTGCCGGTGTAAGTGACCGTGCCTCCGGCGGTGCCCACGAAGAGGGGATTGATGAATCGGCGATGGGTCGAATCTACGCCTGGCAAGCCGCAATGGGCATGGCGATTCATCACCCACTTACTGGCGTCGGTCTAAATAACTTTATATCTAATTACTTTGAATACAGTCCTCACTGGGATGGTAAAAACCATGCGGTACACAGTACTTGGTTTGGGGTGATGGCTGAGACCGGCATCCTTGGCTTTATTCTGTTTATCGCCATCATCACCAGCATTGCCAAAATAAGCCTGACCACTGCCCAACATTTTCGCCCGAGACCCAATCAACCCTACTCGCCAGTTCTGTATGCCTGTGCCCAATCGGTTCAGGCTGGATTAGCGGGTTTCTGCGTTTCCGGCACCTTCCTGACGATGGGTTTTACTTGGCCTATCTATATTCTTTTATCTGTCGCTATCGCCCTGTCTCAATATCAAAAACGTCAATTAGCAAAGTGATTCGCATATTGCGAAAAGCGGATTAAACAGCCCATTCAAAACAACCTAAGCCATTGAATTAATTGCATTATAAATCTGGCACAAGTTCTGCAGAACCTAACTATAACTTTTAAAAATGTGCAGGAGATTAGGCATGTGCGGAATAGTTGGCTCGATTAATCACAACGACATTGTCCCTGAGTTATTGCAAGGATTAAGTAACATCGAATATCGCGGATATGATTCTGCGGGTATATCGATCCTTGCACCTAATGGCATCACTACTGTGAAGCGTGAAGGGAAATTACAGCACCTCAAAAACCAACTAGATCAGATGGATCTATCCAGTTGTGCAGGGATTGGGCACACCCGTTGGGCAACTCACGGTAAACCCAACGAACTAAACGCGCATCCCCACTCCAACAGTGATGTTGCCGTTGTTCACAATGGCATTATCGAAAATTACATCGACTTAAAACAGTGGCTGCAAAGTGAAGGTTTTGTCTTTCAAAGCCAGACCGATACTGAGGTGATTCCTCACCTCATCAGTCTGTTCTTACATCAAGGTTATGAACCTGAAAAAGCACTCAACCGTGCTCTATCCCATCTTCAAGGTGCTTTTGCATTAGGCGTGCTTTTTAAAGGTGACGAAGAGCATGTTTACGCGGCTCGCCGCGGTAGCCCTTTGGTAATCGGTAGAAGTGAACAAGGAATGAGTCTTGGTTCTGACTCATTGGCATTAAGTGGATCACCTACGCATATCCTCTATCTGGAAGAAGGTGATCAAGCTTGCTTAGAGCGCGACGGTTTTAACTTAGTCGATGCTTCTGGTCGTGTAATAAAACGCGAGATGCAGTTATTCGAAGCAGAAGATCACACTCAGGATAAACAGAACCACCGTCATTATATGCATAAAGAGATTCACCAGCAGACGGATAGTGTCCGAGATACTTTCTATCACACGCAAAGAGTATTACCCGAAGCACCGATAGATTTTAGCCAAGTCGACAGACTCAATATCATCGCCTGCGGTACCTCTTTTTATGCTGCAATGGTCGCTAAGTATTGGTTTGAACGAATTGCTAAGTTACCCGTTGATGTCGAAGTTGCATCCGAGTTTCGCTATCGCTCTCCCCTATTGAGCAAGCAGGGCGTCTCTCTATTTATCTCTCAATCCGGCGAGACTGCGGATACCTTGGCTGCGTTGCGCTATGCCAAGGAGCAAGGACAAAAAACCATTGGTATTGTCAATGTTGCTGAAAGTACCATCGCCCGCGAAACAGACTTCAGTATGCAGACCCAAGCAGGTCCCGAAGTCGGCGTTGCTTCAACCAAAGCCTTTACTGCACAGTTAACAGTGTTAGCTACCTTGGCCGTTCGCGCCGCATACTGCCGCAAAATGATTGATCTAAGCGAAGCATCAAACTTGAGCATAGAGCTATCAACTATGCCATCTCAGGTCGATCTGGTTTTACAGCAAGAATCCCTATTCGAGTCGATCGGCGCATCGATGCAAGATTGCCAAGACGCTTACTTTATCGGCCGTGGTTCTAACTTCCCTATCGCTTTAGAAGGTGCGCTTAAACTCAAAGAGATCAGTTATATCCATGCCGAAGGCTTTAGTGCAGGTGAGCTCAAACACGGCCCAATAGCCCTAATCGAAGAAGGCACACCAGTGTTTGTTATCGCTCCTAACGACGAGCTTCTGGATAAAACCAGAGCCAATATGGAAGAGGTCATGAGCCGTGGCGGTCGCTGTATTTTCTTAGGTGATTCCGAAAGCATACTTTCGCTACAAGACCTAGAAGTGGAGTCCGTAACCCTCCCTAATGCTCACTCGATTGTAACGCCTATTTTGTTCACCATCGCGTTGCAACTCATCGCTTATCACGCTGCGTTGGCGAAAGGCACCGACGTGGATCAACCTCGAAACCTAGCTAAATCGGTGACAGTAGAATGAACACACTACAAGGGCTTAAACAGTGGGTTAAAGCAGGTAATCATCCACTGGCCCGTACTTTAAAAGCCTGTCATTACACCTTGCACAATTTCGAAATCCCGGCGGTAAATCTGGTGTTTAAACCGATTCGTATGGGGCACACATTATGTACTGGGTTTATCAGTGGGCTTGCACGGGTCTTTTATTGGACACCCATGTTTAAGACCCGCTTAAGCCAAGCTGGTCGCCAATTGTATCTCTACGGTGGCATGCCGCTTGTCCAAGGTAGCCTTGATATAAGCATGGGTGATCGCTGTCGTATCTCTGGCCAAACCACCTTCTCCGGTCGCTGGAGTGGAAAAGAAACACCACAATTAATTATCGGCAACAACGTAGGCATCGCATGGCAAACCACCATCGCTGTCGGTACCAGAGTTGTTCTGGAAGATAACGTCCGTATCGCAGGCCGAGGCTTTCTTGCGGGCTACCCTGGTCATCCTGTGGATCCAGAAGCTCGTGCCAAAGGGCTACCGGATACGGAAGATCAGATTGGCGACATCATCCTTCGTAAAAATGTTTGGCTCGGCTCTGGAGTCACTGTAATGAAAGGAGTCACGATTGGTGAAGGTACTATCGTCGCTGCTGGAAGTGTGGTGACTCAAGACTTGCCTCCTTTTGTGATCGCAGCTGGCGTACCCGCAAAAGTGATCAAACCGCTATCTCAACCTAAACCATGCAAAGTGGCTTAAAGGAGAGATCACATGAATATCGATCTATTAGTTTTTGGTGAGGACTGGGGTGGACACCCCAGCAGCACCCAGCATTTGATGAAGCACCTTTTAGCCGATAACGAAGTGTTATGGGTAAACTCCTTAGGCTTAAGAAGACCTAGGCTGAATCTGCGCGATATGAGTCGCATCTGGGATAAGCTCAAGGCTTTACTGCAAGCGCCTACGCCTAAGTTATCTGGCGCACACCCAAGCTTGGTAAATCCTATGGCACTGCCGTTCCCGGGTAGCTCTCTTGCGAGAACAGTGAATAAAGAGTTACTCACCAACAAACTTCGCCCTTACCTGAAGGATCAAAGCGAAGCACCAATTTTGTGGACTTCACTACCCTCCGCAGTAGATGTTGTGGGCAAAATGGGCGAGCGCGCGGCCATCTATTATTGTGGTGATGATTTTTCTGCCCTAGATGGTGTGGACCATGCTCCAGTCGCAGCGATGGAAGAGGAGTTAGTTGAAAAGTGTCAGTTGATTATTGCCGCAAGCCCTAAACTAGCCGAAAAATTCCCTGCGGAAAAAACCTTAGTTTTACCCCATGGGGTCGATTGCGAGATGTTCGGCCAACCCGCAGAACGTGCATCCGACCTTCCTGATGGTCCCGTCGCTGGGTTTTACGGTGCGCTAGCAGGCTGGTTTGACCAAGAGCTTTACATAGAAGTCGCTAGATGCCTTCCCCACTGGACCTTCGTGTTGATCGGCCCTGCGCACACCGATATAAGCATGCTGCTAAAACAGCCCAATATTGTTTGGTTAGGCCCTAAACCTCATCATGAGCTGCCTCACTATAGTCAGCATTGGGATGTTGGTTTGCTGCCCTTCCTTCGTAATGAACAAATCGAAGCCTGCAATCCGCTGAAATTACGAGAATATCTTGCAGCAGGCTGTCCAGTGGTAAGTACTGATTTCCCTGCGCTAGACGGTTATCGAGATCTCGTAAAAGTAAGCAATGCGGCTGATGGTTTTGCTGCGGCTATCGAAGAGATAGGTAACACAGAAAAGCACAGAGAACTGATGAAAGAGATCCGCCGCAATCGTGTAAACCGCGAAAGCTGGACTCAACGTGCTGAGGACTTAAAAGAGATGCTTAATGATCTTTAATAAAGCACCATTATTCAGGGGAATAGATCATCGCATCTAATTCCCCTGAAAAAGAGAATCGTCAGATCAGACGATTCTAAGAATTTCCCAATATTGTGAACCGGAGACAATATAAGGCTCTAGTTCCTTACTCCACGTCTTGTGAGCTTCTATATCCCCTAATTTTTGCCAAGACTCATCGAGTTCGGTTAATCCCGAGATCACCACTTCAGAAATCACAACAGACTCTTTGGCACCTACAGACCCTGTGACAATTCTTACTTTGTCAGAGGTCCATCCTATTTGACTGCCAATCTCTTCAAACCACCGAGACAATGAATCAATCACTGTTTGTTTGTGTCCAAACCTCGCATCTATATGCCATCTTGCAAGCATCATACTCCTTCCCTCCTTTAGAAAAGGCTCCATAGAACGGCGAGTTAAATTTTTTTGATATTTAACTATCCGACGGACGATCAACAAACCTTCCTAATACACACAAACAATAGTGCCTGATAGGATTTTCAGCGAGAAAGGGACAGCAATCTCTTCGGAATTATTTTCATAGTGAGAAGCGACCCATAGGCAGTGGCCATTTTAAAGTTCAACTTTAATAACTGAAGGAATTTGCCAGTAAAAAATAACGCTTATGTTAATGGCATAAGCTATGTTTAACGGGACAATCTAACGTTGGCTTTTATAACCATTACAGCCCTATAACCTGCCCTGCCGAGACAATTTTATGAATTCGATCCCTTCCTCAGTCGTCATCAGCGGTTTCGGTCTTTGGACCCCTGAATACAGTATCAGCAACGAAGAATTAGTAGAGGCCTATAACCAATACGCCGATAACTATAACCAGCAAAATGCCGAAGAGATCGCTGCTGGTAAGTACGAAGCTAAGCCTTTATCTAATGCCGAATTTATCGAAAAGGCGTCAGGTATTAAAAGCAGATTTGTCTACCGCAAAGAAGGCGCCCTTGATCCAGAAAGAATGCGCCCTTACATTGAGCCACGGGATAATGATCAGCTTTCCCATCAAGCAGAAATGGCGGTAGTAGCCGCGAAAAAAGCACTCACAAAAGCGAATAAAAATGCGGCTGATATTGATGCTGTGATTGTTGCTTGCTCCTATACCGAAAGAGCTTACCCAGCTATTTCGATCGAGGTTCAGCAAGCATTGGGGATCCAGGGCTTTGCCTTTGATATGTTGGTTGCATGCTCTTCTGCCACATTTGCGTTGCAACGAGGCTATGAGATGTTAACCGCTGGGACTGCAAAAGCTGTTTTGATCATCAATCCAGAATTAACATCACCCCAGAATAACTGGCGTGATAGAGACAGCCATTTCATTTTTGGTGATATCGCTGTTGCTACGGTAATGGAGAACGCCGATAGCTGCACTGGAGAAGAGAGTTACGATGTACTAAGTACCAAATCCGTGACGCTTTTCTCCAACAATATTCGCTCTAATTTTGGTTACCTTGCCTACACCAATGATAGTGATCCCTTCGGGCAGGATAAGTTCTTTATTCAACATGGAAGAAAGGTGTTTAAAGAGGTCTGTCCTATGGCCGTAGAACACCTCTCAACCCAGCTCGCGTCTTTGGGGATTGAAAACCAGCAAGTCACTCGCTGGTGGCTGCATCAGGCCAATATCAATATGAATCAACTGATCGGTAAAAAGTTATTAGGCCGAGAAGCCTCGCAAGAAGAGGCTCCGATCATCTTAGATCAATATGCCAATACAGCCTCTGCCGGCTCACTTATCGCATTCAATCTATATCAATCCGATCTCAAGAAGGGTGATTTAGGCGTTATCTGTTCCTTTGGCGCAGGCTATTCCATAGGCAGCTTAGTGATTAGAAAGCGTTAATTTCGCAAAAAAACATGCCTCTGGAAGATCTCTCAAGCTTATTCTCATTTTGAGAATCAGCTTGAGAAAAACCTCAAAAAGCCTAGTTAACCTCGCCTCAACTACCCTCTACTCAAACAGCAAAAGCCCAGTATTCATGGGGCTTGCAGATCAATTCATTTAGGTTGGCCTGAAAGCTGCAATTTCTTGAGCAATAACAAAATTTTGCTCAGGAGATAGATCATGCGCTCTAAGTTTATTGCAACCACCCTGTTCACTTGCAGCCTTTTTTCACTGACAGGATGTACTGCAGCACTAAAAACCATGGATATAGGTTTTTTAGGCTCTAAAGACACGCCCGTAGCAGAAGAAAGTATCAGCGTAGATCAACTTCTCTCCCGTGCCCGCGGCGAGAAAGGTTACGCAGAGAATCATGTCCCTCGTGAACTTGTTTTGCACTTCGCAGATGGCACCGTGGCATTAGATGAGAAACAAAAAGATAACCTCAACGAATATGCCAACGCTCAGTCTTCGAAACTCAGCGTCGAATGCTCACCGAGTGAAAGTTCAGATCGGTTTGTAGCGGTCGGTGTAGGTATCAACCGTTGTAACGCTGTGAGTAACTTCCTGGAAAAGCGCGCCAAGAAAACCGATATGCGCCTATCCCCTGCATTAGCGCCAAATCAGGTGCTGATAAAAAAAGCCAACAACCTAACGGTGGCTAACCATGATTCGTAGCGCATTAGTCAAAAACATCGCGTCCATTCTGTGGGCGGGATGGAGGCGTCGTTATTTAATCGCGCTGCCTATTTTGCTTATGCCATTCATTGGTTTGGCGATTGGTATTCTGTCGCCTAAAAAATATGAAACAACCACCACTATCTTGTTTCAAGAAGCCTCTGAACATAACCCATTCTTAGAGGATCTATCGATCGCGACTAACCTTCGCCATCGTATGGAAGCGCTCAACGCTCTTCTGCATAGCCGCCATATTCTTGCAGGCGTCGCTTGGCAGCGCGAGATGATTACCGAAGAGATGGATGAGAAAGAGAAGGCTTATATCATCGGCCAACTTTCGAAGTCTCTAACCGCAAAACTGGTTGGCGACAACCTGATTAAGATCTCCTACAAAGCCGAAGAAAAAACGCATATGAAAGAGACACTGTCTGTTGTCAGTATGCGTTTTGTCGAGCGTGTACTTGCTCCACAACGTTCATCAATCGTTCAATCAGAAACTTTCTTAGCGAAAGAGTTAGAGACCCGAAAAGCCGATCTGCAAACTGCAGAAAAAGCCTTAGCCGAATATAAAAATGAGTTCGCCAGCGAGCTACCCGCACTGCATGGCGCTAATGTGGCACGCTTATCCAATCTAAAAGCCTATATTGCTGAACGCCGCATCGAGCTTGAAGGCGCTAAAGCCGCTCAAGCAAGCCTAGCGTTGCGCCTATCACAAACGAACCCCGTCGTCGGCAAAATTGAAGAAGCCATCATCAACGTGATGGCAGAGTTAACACAACTTCGTGCTCGATACACCGACGAGCACAGCCAAGTTCAGCATGTTCTGGCTCAGTTACAGTCCCTAGAAAGAGAACGCAGTCGCATTCTAGCTAGCATGAAAGCTCTAAACCAAGGCGACCTTAATAAAGTAAAACTTGAACGCCTTTGGGCGATCGCCACTACCGCAACAACTAATGAATCAGAGCAAGGCGGTAATCAACATCCACTGCTTATTTCACAGTTAGAGCGCCTACAGCAAGCCGACGACCATATTGAACGTTTAAGCAAAGAGGTTAGCTCCTTAACTGCTGAGATAGAAAACCTACAAAACCGTGTGAATGGCTACGGCCAGCATGAGCGTCGCTTAAAAGAGCTGGAGCGCGACATTCAGGTTCGCCAAAAAATCTATGAAGACTTAGCCGAACGTCATGAGATGGCCAGAGTCACTCGATCACTTGGTAAGAATGAAGAGAGTGAACGCGTAAAACTGATCGATCCACCTTTTGAACCTTTGGCACCTATCAACCTTCCCCTTATCGCCTTTGTTATTGCTGGCGTTGTTGCGGGCATCGGACTTGGTTTTGGGCTCGCTGTAATCGCAGAAGTCCTCGATACCACCGTTCGACGTAAAGACACCTTAACAGAGATGTTAAATGTCCCTGTGCTCGTTCGAATTCCGCCGCTTGAGAAAGATTTAAACGATATAGCATTGCAGGAGAGTACATCGTGAATACAGTAATCGTACAAATCGTCCAACATCTCCGCCCTGGCGGAATCGAGACCATGGCTTTAGACATGTTAAACCAACTGAGTAATAAAGCCGATGTCTATATTTTTAGCTTAGAAGGCAGTTATGAAGAAGCGGTAAAAGAGTGGCCAAGACTGGAACAATACCGATCTCAACTGCAATTTTTCCACAAAAAAGAGGGCATTAGTCCACGCTTATTTTTGCGTTTAAAAAGCGCATTAAAAGAGATCAACGCTACCGCTATTCATACTCACCATATCGGTCCTCTGCTTTACGGTGGCATAGCGGCGAAATTATTAAAACTACCTCATGTTCATACAGAACATGATGCATGGCACCTCAATGCATCTGCAAATAAACGTTTGCAAGATTATTTAATCCGATCGCTGACATTTAAGCTGGTTGCAGATTGCGAAGCGGTCGCTAATGAACTGTTACACCACTTCCCAAATAGTCGCCCTGATATTATTCAAAATGGCGTGGACACGACGCATTTCTGTCCACCAACACAAATTGAAAAGTTAAAAAGCCGTAAGCGTTTAAAACTTCCGGTACAAGGAACTTTGCTAGGTTGCGCCGCAAGATTAGAAGCCGTAAAAGGTCATGAGTTATTGCTCAAATCCTTAAGCAACACCCATGCTAATTTATCCTTGGTCTTAGCTGGCGATGGTTCTCTGCTCAATCATCTGAAAACTGTTGCCTATGATCTGGGCATCAATGATCGTGTGTTTTTTCTAGGACACTTAGATGACACCCTTCCCTTCTACCACGCGATCGATATTTTCTGCCTTTCATCGCTTAACGAAGGTTTACCCCTTTCCCCATTGGAAGCTCAGGCATGTGGTGTCCCTGTCATTGTGACCGATGTTGGAGGCTGTAAAACCATTGTTTGCCCAGACTCTGGCGATCTGATTCCTCCTGGCAGCCGTGTCGCACTTCAGCATGCTATTTTACGCCAGTATCTAATGCCTAAACGTCATAGCCCACGAGAGTTTGTCTTAAAGAAAGGCAACCTACATAAAACCGCTGACGCTTACTTCCAGCTACTGTCACAACCAAAGGAGGCTTAAAATGATTATCTTCTTATTGAGCCTATTTGCCCTAAGTTGGGTCTTAATTATCTATCACCATATCGCTTATCCTCTGATCATGAATCAGCTGAATAAGAGAACTCCTTCGTCACAAGAAAAGCGTATAGCTGATCAAAATTACAGAAGACTTTGTATCTTTGTTCCAGCCTACAATGAAGCTGACTTCATTGCGGATAAGCTTAGAAACATCGCAAGTTTGGATTACCCAAGCGACAAATTGCAGGTCATTATCGCCTGTGATGGCTGCAAGGATAGAACAGCAGACATCGCTCGCGAGGCTCTAGAAGCCCCTGAGTTGGCTCACTTAAATGTCAATATCCTGAACTTCCGCAAAAACCACGGAAAAGTAGCACTGATCAACCAAATCATCCCGAATATCGATGCTGACATCGTGGCGTTAAGTGATGCTTCCGCGTTGATCTCATTTGATGCATTAAAGCTGGTTAATCGCCACTTCGATGATCCTAAAACGGGCTTTGTTGCAGCTACCTACAAACTCTTATCTCCCGGTAGTGAGGGTGAAAAGCAGTACTGGAACTATCAAACTAAGCTCAAACAAGGTGAAGCGAGTATTGGTAGCGCAATTGGTGTACATGGCGCTCTGTATTTTATCCGCCAAGACCTATTTACTCCTCTACAGGCGGATACGATCAATGATGATTTTATTCTGCCCATGCAGATCATCGAGCAGGGTTATGAGGGTAAATATGACTGTGACCTAATCGGTTTGGAATTAGAAGCGTCCTCCCTCGATATGGATCATAAACGTCGCATTCGTATCGCCGCAGGTAACCTACAACAAGTCCTCAGATTGAGTACGTTACTTTCACCAAGTTTTGGTGGAACAGCCTTCAGTTTCTTTTCTGGTAAAGCGCTACGAGGCCTGATGCCGCTGATCTTGCTCGCGCAATTTATCCTGTGCAGTTTACTAGCGCTCGATCTAGATGCTTTTGCCATTTTCAGTGGGCTACAACTGCTAGGCATTGCGTTGGCACGCCTATCTACACTGATTCCAGAAAACAAAACTCCAACTCATATCTTATATAAACCTTTCAAACTCGGTTTTTATGTCATTAACGGTTACTACAACGGCCTTACTGGATGTCTGCGCTACTTAGCAGGTTTAGAGAAAGGCCATTGGAAATCAGTTAGAGATTAATGTCATATAAGGAGAGATTGTCATGAACAGTTATATTCCAACACCCGTGATTTTTGCCAAGCGTTTAATGGATATAGTAGTTGCAACCACAGGGCTGATTATTTGTCTTCTTCTCTACCCTTTTATTGCATTAGCAACCTATCTCAGCTCACCTGGACCAATCTTGTTCAAACAGCTCCGTATTGGTCATGCTAACGGCGAAAAAACAGAACTCTTCTGGATGTATAAGTTCCGCACTATGCGTTTAGATGCAGAAGCCGTTTCCGGCGCAACCTGGGCAACAGAAGATGACCCTAGAGTAACGACAGTCGGCCGCTTCCTTCGTAAGACTCGACTGGATGAGCTACCACAGTTTTTTAATGTTCTTAAAGGCGATATGTCATTGATTGGGCCACGTCCAGAGCGCCCAGGTTTCTATCAAAAACTGGAACACGCGATTCCGTTTTTTGCAGAGCGTACGTGGGGAATTAAACCGGGTATCACAGGCCTCGCTCAAGTTAACCAAGGTTACGACCGCACCATCGATGATGTTCGCTCCAAAGTTGCCTTCGATCATGCCTATGCGCTAAGCCTTGGAAGCTTGGTAGGCTGGCTCCGTTCTGATTTAGGTATCATGTTTAAAACCCTGATCGTGATGGTGTGCGGTCGGGGGCAGTAACGATGAAAATGGGGTAGTAGCTCAGAATGAGTCTAAATTGATAGCTCTGAGCTCAGCTCATCCCAGTAATAAAGCGCTCAAAATACGTTTTACAATTTGATTCGCAAAATGAGAATAGCGAACTACATTCTCATTTCACATAAACTAACAAATCGTTAAATCCTTACAAATCATAGCCTTACCTCTCTGGCATAAGGATTGCTCCTACTTAGTCATAACCGACTCAAGGAGAATCGTTATGCCAACTTTAGAAACTGTACAAAATGAACTACATCTGGAGATTGAAGGATCATTAGATGCTCTTGCCGTAGAGATTCTTCGACCAAAATTCGATGAATTAATTCAGGATCAATCTGACGTAGTCCTTAACTTAGGAAAAATTGAGTTTATCGATTCTTCCGGTATTGGCGCCATCGTCTTCCTTTTCAAACGCTTACGCTCCAAAGAACGCAAGCTTAGCCTTTGCGGTGTACATGGCCAGCCTTTAGAGCTGCTTAAGCACCTTCGTATTGATCAATCGATCACTGTTCAGGACTGAGGCCAGAACAATGAAATTGATCTCACTATTACTGTTACACACAACGCTAATGACCTCTTCTGGCTGCTTCTACTTAGTACCTGAAGGCGAAGGCGGAGTGGCAGAACGTTTCCCGATTAAAAGTGAAGTTCCCACTCTGCAATCAAGGCTGAAAAAGTGCGAAGCGGTCATTAGTGAACACAATTTAGATGGCAAACAAGACCAATATCCAGCGATCTATCAAGAGATTCAGTTGCTGGTCACCCGTAGCAGAAGGCTGTATGAGGCAAACTACCTTATGCAAGCTCAGCTACCTTTAGAGCAAGCAGAAAAGTTACTGCATATATTAGAGAACGGAGCTGCTTCCTTAAGAGTGAAAAGCCATTGCAACCAACAGCTAACTCAGGAGGCATGCATATGATCCCTCTAATCAGAACACTCATCTTATTTGTACTTTTCAGTGGCAACCTATGGGCTGAAACACTGCGCCCAGGTGACATGATTCAGATAAAGCTGCCCGGGGAAAGCGCATTTGAACAAAGCTTTCAGTTGGACCAACAGGGACAGATCGTTTTGCCTGAGATTGGTGCGATCAACCTCGAAGGCCGCAACTTAAGCGAAGCCAAAGCCCTGCTTAAAAACCGCCTTGGTAGCGTTTATAAGGATCTGTCAAAATTTGATATTTCCTTACAAGAACGCCGCCTTTCAGTCACTGTATTAGGCTATGTCAAAACACCAGGTGCAGTTGATCTACCGATCCATTCCAACGTCCAAATGGCGATTAACAAAGCCGGTGGTCTAGCTCAAGGTGCGCAACTTAACAAGTTACAGATCCGTAGAAAAAACAAGCTTATCGAATTTGATTACAAACGCTATCTGGACAGTGGTGATCCAAGTTCTCTGCCCGCTCTTAATCCTATGGATGTAATCTTTGTGCCAGCATCTCCACTGATTGGTAATGTCCAAGTCGATTTCGATGCCCGTACGCTAACCGCATCTGGTGATGCCGGTAAAAACGGTGAATCTGTGAAAGTATTTGGTGAGGTTCATCGCCCAGGTACCTTTGCCTATAAAGAAAAAGCATCAGTAATGGACCTAATCATGCGTGCGGGTGGTGTAACACGTTATGCAGGTATCGAGCAGATCCGTGTTATCCACAACGGTCAGCCTTTCCCATTCAACATGCGTGAATATCTAGATACGGGTAACCCTGACCTTATGCCTGAAATTCATCAGGGTGATGTGATCTTTATCCCTCAAGCAACCGAGCAAGTTCAGAGTGGCTCTCGTACTGTTTATGTCATGGGTGAAGTTTTCAAACCCGGTGCTATGGAGATGGGTGAAGAAAGTGGTTTCTATGATCTATTAGCGACTGCAGGTGGTCCAACGCGTTTTGCTGAAACCCGTCAGATTCGCATTATCCGTGCCGATGGCCAAGTCGTTCCTTTTGACTTACAAGGCTATGTCGATGGTCAACGTCGCGGTAGTTTGCCTGAAATTCTTCCAGGCGATGCAATCCTCGTCCCTGAAAAAACAGATATGAATGAGAAAAGCTGGTTAAAAGTTCATCCTAATCGTGCGGTTAAAATTATCGGTGCGGTAAGAAGACCTGGCCGTTACGAATGGGCATCTGAGATGACCATGATGGATCTGATTGCCCATGCCGGTGGCCCAATTGCCAGCGCTGACACTGCTCACCTGCAGATTCTGCAGAACCGAGGTAACGGCGTCACTGAGTCTGTTAGTTTTGACCTAAAGCACTTCCTAGATAAAGGTGGTGATATTCGCCAGATCCCACGCATTCGCGCCGGTGATACTGTGGTGATCCCAGAACTACCTAAAGACCCAAATGACAACCGCTCACAGTGGGTAAGACAGTCCAGCGACCGTTCTATCTATATCTTTGGTGAAGTAGGCGCCCCAGGCCGTTACGCCTTTAACAACGAGCTTAACTTCCTCGATATTTTGTCCGCAGCACAAGGTCCAACAGGTATGGCGGATCTATCCAGCGTACGTATCACTCATCGTAAGCAAGGCAAAACTGAGGTAACTCACCTTAACCTACATACTTATTTCCAAACTGGTGATGAAACACTACTGCCTACAGTTAAAAACGAAGATGTGATCTTTATCCCTAAGCGTGACCGCGCATGGTTAGAAAAGCCAAAAGAAACCGTAGTTCGTGTGCTAGGTGCGGTTGCTCGTCCAGGTCGCTATAGCTTTGATGACAACATGACCGTGTTGGATCTGTTAGCCGAAGCCGGTGGTCCACTGAACAGCGCTCTGCAGGATCGAATTATGGTGATTAACCGTATTGATGGCGAAGCTCACTCCCGTCTATTCGACTTAATCGACTTTGCAAAAACAGGTGATTACCGCGATCTACCAGTGATTCGCTCCGGTGACACCCTGTATGTACCGGGTAAAGAGCAAAGTACGTGGTATCGATTTGTCAGCACCCTACAGGAATCTGTAACTGTTATATCTTTTGCCACGCTGGTTGGTCTGTAAAGGAGAGCAACAATGTTAGCTTTGCATAGACATAGCGCGATCGAAACCGTTTACGCACGAGTACTGCGTCAGAACCTACAGCAATTTACCATCTGTAGTACCCAATCTGACGCAGGCAACACTTCACTAGCCTTAGCTGTTGCAACGCGAGCAGCTAAGGCGGGTAAACGGGTATTGTTGATAGAACTAAATACCGGTAAACCCCAGTTAGCCAACTGGTTATCACTCACCAACAATGAGTGGCTACCTTTAACTGGCCACTGGGAACATGCCGCGCAAGAAACCGATGTACCGGGCTTGATGGTTTTAAACTGCCCTGTGCAATCAAGTCACTGTGTTGAGTTTAGAGATCTAGAAACCCTAAAACTATTTTTTAACAGCTGCCTAAATCTGTTCGATATGGTTATTTGTGACTCTGCTCCGGTGTTAACCGAAAAATCACAGCTACAAAACGATAACCATCTTCCTGTGGATATCATCTGCTCGGCCAGCAAAGCGACATTACTGAACATTGTCACTGGCCGAACCACCGAATCTCAAGTCGATGAAGCAAGAGAAAGTTTAAAAAACAGCGGGGCTATTCTGGCTGGAATAATTATGAATGATCGCTTTGCGCCCTCACTGCAGCAGGAGCTCGTTCGAGAAACTTATCGCTTCGAAAAAAGACTACCAAAACTGATGCAGTACCTGCGCAAACGTTTTAGCCAGATGACCTTATTGAATCAGGAGCTCTAACTTTCTGTCCGCTCCAATAGGATCAGCGTGAGATCATCATCAGGGGCAGACAGGTTCAAACGCACTTGTAACAGATGATCAGCCGCCGCTGCTAAAGTTAGATGACGACTCCGTTCAATAGCTGCTTTTAGCTCTTTTGGCATCTCGACCGCCGCGTCGTTAAAACCGTCTGAATAAAGCAAAACCCTATCGTTTATCTCTAGAGAAAAGCAGGCTTGTTGATAGCCTTCAATCCCCATACCAAGCATCGGCGACTTAGCCACAATCTCTTTAACCTCGGTATCACTAAACAAGATAGGACTCGGATGGCCAGCATTGATAATGGCTACATCCCCTTTCGGAGATAAGGTCATAGCAGCAATGGTCGCCAGAGTTTCTTTGAGCACTGGATCTTCATTAAAGCCAAGGGCTAACTGATTAAACAACGCGGGTAACTCTATACCCAACGAAGAGTAAGCAGAGCAAAGCCCTCTTAAATAGCCAGCGAGGGCATAAGAGAAGCCTTTGGCAGACAAACCATGCCCCATGAGATCGGCAAATAGAAACAGAGATCGATCCTTTTGTGGATAAAACTGAACTAAGTCCCCGCCCCCTGCTTCTGGATTGACGGTTCTTAGTTCAATCTCATAGCCTGGGATCTGCTTGGGAAGGCTTGGCCGTAATCCTAGGGTAACCTTTTGATCCACCTCTTGGTGAATCTGCGCACGCAGATGTTCACGCCTGCAGACGACCCGTTGAATCGTACTCAGCAGCTGTTCCCTGCTAACAGGCTTGGAAAGCAAATCATCAATTGGACGCCTTAAGGCTTTATTTAGCAGTTCCGGCTCTATACAACCGGTCACATAGATAAATGCAGTATCAGCAACATCAGGGATATGCGAGATCTTATCAAATAGGGCTGGGCCATCGGCTTGTGGCATGTGGATATCACACACCACCAGATCCGGCTTGTATTTAAGAACAGATTGAAACGCCTCTGCCACCGATGCTGCACTCAGCACTTTATATTGGGGTAGTAAGTATTGCTCAATGACTAAGCGATAGGCTGGATCATCGTCAACCACTAACACGGTCGATGCTGATTGAGCCTGCGGCCTTGTCTGGCGCAACACCATGACATTACAAGCATCATCTCGATAACAAGCTGGGACATAGTGCATATCATCAAAATAATGGGCTAACAGCTTTAATCCCATGCCGCTTTCGGCAGCAGTTAAGTCCTCGGGATCGTCCAACATCTGACTAAACTGACTAAAGCTCGGACCGTTATCACGAAGTTCTAGCCAGTAATCAAATTGATCTCGACTCAAAGTCAGAACAATTTCGGTTGGTTTGGGGTCAGGGTAGCGCGATAGATTAACGATTAATTCTGCGGTCGCTAACAGGAATGCATCTTTGTTTTTGCATTCAAATTGTTCCAATAGGGTAGCGAGCTCTTCTCGCACCCTACGCGCTTCTTCCAACTGAGGTTTTAAATGCCATTCGCCTAATAATTCTGTCATTCCCCTGCCCAAACCGATATCGGATAAAATTCAATCACTTGGTGCTTGTAACAGCCTACCCTGTAGCATAGGCTAAGGGTAGGTTTTTGGTTGGAGAGGATTTCCTATGCCCGTACCTGAAGTTAATCGTATTCTGCTTGTCGAAGATGATGTTTCTATGGCGGCGGTTTACCGTAGCTACCTCACTGGTTTGCCGTACCAGATTCACCATGAAGAAACAGGCCAGGGAGCCTTAGCAGCTTTACAGAAAGAGAGCTTCGACGGCATTCTCCTCGATCTCAGTTTACCCGATATGAACGGGATAGAGATTCTCGAGAAAGTAAATCAAGAAGAGATAGCCACTGAGGTGATTGTCACTACGGGCGATTGCTCGATGAACACCGCTATTGAGGCGATGAGACTTGGTGCCCGCGATTATCTGGTTAAACCGTTCAGCAAAGACCGCTTGGTCACCACACTCAACAACACCTTCGAAAGCCAAAAACTCAAACGTATTGTCGAAACTTATCGAGAAGAGATCGATCGTCATAACTTCTGTGGCTTTATTGGTTCTTCTCTGTCGATGCAGCGGGTTTATCAAGTCATCGATAGCGCGGCGAGCTCGAAAGCTACCATTTTTATCACTGGTGAAAGTGGTACCGGTAAAGAGGTCTGCGCTGAAGCTATCCATCAACGAAGTGAACGCCAAAAATCACCTTTTATCGCGTTAAACTGCGGCGCTATTCCAAAAGATCTAATCGAGAGCGAAATTTTCGGTCATAAAAAAGGGGCCTTTACCGGTGCTGTTAGTGATCGAGATGGTGCTGCCAGTGCTGCAAACGGCGGTACTCTGTTCCTTGACGAAATCTGTGAGATGGAACTTGCCCTACAATCAAAACTCTTACGTTTTTTACAGACCGGCACCCTGCAAAAAGTCGGTAGTGATAAAACCGAAAAGGTCGATGTCCGAATTGTCTGTGCGAGTAACAAAGACCCTCTTGCTGAGGTTCAAGCAGGTAATTTCCGTGAAGATTTGTATTATCGATTGCATGTTCTTCCGATTCATCTTCCACCGCTACGAGAGCGAGAGAATGATGTTATCGAAATAGCACAGAGCTTCCTAACTCAGTACGCCGAAGAGGAAGGCAAAGGCTTTAAGCGCTTTGAACCTGAAACCGAGCTTATTTTAAGCAACTACGATTGGCCGGGTAATGTTCGTCAATTACAAAACGTTGTCCGAAATATCGTGGTACTACACAATGGTGATGAAGTCACACAAGCTATGTTACCTGCTCCTTTGGATAGCTGTATCAAACCGGTGCAATCAGCTGCAGTACATAGTTTGGCTGCTGCGGCACCAGAACCGATGGCTACTGCACCCGCATTTGCGCCTTCAGATATATCAAGCCCGGTTCAAGATCAGCTTTCAGAGCTTATCAGGCCGATGGCAGATATAGAACGAGAAGCGATTGAACGAGCAATTGATCTGTGTGGGGGTAATATTCCAACGGCGGCACACTATCTAAAAATCAGTGCTGCTACCATCTATCGGAAACGGAATAGTTGGAAAGAAAACGCTTAAGCTTTTCTTTCCAACATAAACTGATCCAGACAATCTAAGCTTTGCTGGGCGAGTGCTAAAAAATCGAGCAGCGATGCTCTTACGCACCCACCCTCTCTGCAAACGGTCTCAAGACTTCTAGCTTTCTTAGATAGGGTCATCAAGCCATACAAAGCGGAACTACTGCCAATCGTATGCAGGTTGCGTTCGAGCAAGGCATCATCGATATCTGGGTTAGATAGCTCCTCTAATCTTTTATCAACATCCTCTTTAAAAACATTAACCAACTGGGGCAGAACTTCTTCAGATGTATCACGCGCTAACTGATTTACATAGTCAGGTTCTAGCAATTCTGTGCCATCATCCGCAACAACAGATCCGATACTCTGTTTACTTGAATCAACCTTGTAAGTCGCTAATAAAGGGGAAATGACCTGAACCAGCACTTTTTTATCTAACGGCTTTTCCAGATAACCCGACATGTCATATCGATTTATCTTTTCTCTATCTTCAGGCATAACGTACGCAGTAAAAGCAATGATCGGGGTACAGTCCCAATCGTCTCGCAAGCGCAGTCGTTCAGTTGTCTCATAGCCATCCATATCAGGCATGGAAATATCCATAAAGATCAACTGAAAGCGCCCCGGCTGGTAGGCTGCAATCGCCTCAGCACCACTGGATACACAAACGGTTTTAAGTCCCAAGGACACCAGCATATGTTCGACTACAATCCGGTTAGTCGCACTATCATCGACCACTAAAGCAGTGGCATTAAATCTGACATCACCTGTAACTGCTACGCTGTTAGCTGGGACAACTGATTCGACAACAGCCAAAGAAAAGCTAAATGTACTACCTTTACTCGGCTCACTGCTAAATTGCAGTTCGCCACCCAGTAAATTCACCAGTTTTTGGCTTATTGAAAGGCCTAAACCTGTACCCTCGTAGGGACGATTCTGCGTATTACTAATGGTAGTGAATTCAGAAAAGATCTGCCCTTGTTCATCCCAAGGGATACCTATGCCAGTATCAATCACTTTAAAGCCCAGGCGATTATTAGCTTGTAAATCTACTTGGAGACTGACCTCACCATAGTCTGTGAATTTGATCGCGTTGCTGAGCAGATTTAGCAGTATCTGGCGTAATCGTTGTTCGTCTATTTCAATCCAATCAGGTACCGACGGATCGATCTGAAAATCGAGCGCAATAGATTTTTCTTCCACCCGCGGCATAAGTAACTGCTCGAGCTGACTGAGCAACAAACGTAGGTTACATGGCGCTGGAATGATCTCTAATTTATCGGCTTCGATCTTCGAGAAATCGAGAATATCAGAGATGATCGTGAGTAAGCCCTGCCCCGACGCTAAAGCACTTTCGACAAACTTAGCTTGGGATGGATCGAGTTGCGTATCTTGTAACAGTTGCAATAAACCCAGCACGCCATTTAAGGGAGTACGAATCTCATGACTCATCATTGCTAAGAAACGACCTCTGGCACTGTTGGCTAGATTGGCTTCTGCGACAGCTTGCTCAAGGGAAAACTGGGTTTGTTTAAGCTCACTTATATTAAGGTGAGAAACGATGATTGCGCCGTTATCGGCCTGAGTTTCATGAATCTCGATCCACACATTAGGTACAAGCTCATATTGTTCAACGACTGGGAGTGAAGCGTGCAGCGCTAGCTGTTGTTCTATCCACTGTTCAGGGTTGTCTTGCGCTTCGCAAAATAGCCCCTTTTCTACACAGCTGCGAAAAAATGACTCGTAGGTAATGCTTCCCGAAAGATCGACGCCATAATCGCTATATAGATCTGAAAATTGGCGATTAAACCTAAGTAACTTATCCCCAGCACCAAACAGGGCAAAACCATCTTGAGCCATCTCTAAGGCACCGATCAGCAGTTCGTTTTCACTCTCTGCGCTAACTCGGCGACTGATATCTCTGATCATGCCCAAAAACTTGGACTGACCTTCGATGTTAATCTCAGAGACACTTAATTCAATTGGAAAGACTTCACCATTTTTGCGCAGGCCTACCAAACGCCTCTGATTGCCTACGACCTCTTTTAAGCCAACACCGTTGTATTGAGCAAGATAGTGATCATGCTGGCTTCGATAAGGCTCGGGCATTAACAGGGAAACATTTTGTCCGATTAAATCCGTTTTGGAATAACCAAAAATCTTTTCAATCGATGTGTTAGCAGAAACCACCTTGCCTTGCTCATCAATAGTAACGATACCGTCGATCACAGTATCCAAGATGACCTGCAATTGCGTAGCAGTTGCTTGTGGGGGGAGGTCTAGAGAGAGAGACGAAACCTGTTCTGTATGAGGCGTAACGTCCGCTTCGGTCTCAATCTGAGAGAGAGAGGATTGTATATGCTCTATGAGTTCCTGATTACTCCAGGGCTTTGCTAAGAACTTATGTACTACACCGCTATGAACTGCCTGCAAAACCGTATCAAAATCAGCATTACCACTTAGAATAATGCGCTTGGTTTCAGGCCACTTTGCTTCGATTTTGGTTAACAGTTCGGTCCCTGATAATCCCGGCATCCGGTAATCAGACAAGATAATTTCTGCATGATTGTTTCCCAGCCAATCCAGCGCCTCCTTCCCTGAAGAGGCAGTCGCTACAGAGATTCTTGCCTGACGCATTAATCGCTTCAATGAAGCTAAAATGTGGGGTTCATCATCTACCAGTAGTACCTGAACATCCATGCAGCATCCTCTACCAAGCTTTTACTTTTGAGAAACGTACACTTCTAAAGTTTCTTCTAGGTTGAACTCCATTTCCCGAATACGCTCAATAGCAACATCATCTAAAACTTGATCGGCACTCAACAATAAAATGCCTTCCCGACTAATCAGGTCGCGACTTAGCTTCATACCTTTTCGTAACTGATCACTCGATAGTTGTTTATCATTCAGAACTTCACCTGTCTTAGATAATCCGGCTACAACTTCAGCTAATAAGTTCACCGCCTCTTGGTTATAACGCTCAGGCGCAGTAGTTTGCATATAACGAATCGCTTCAGCAGTGCTATATTCGCGCTCGTCATACAAACCGGTAATCATCTCAACATAATCATTCATCACACAAAGTACTTGTGCACGAATTGGAATCTGATCGCCGCTCAGGCCTTTAGGGTAACCACTACCATCCAGATACTCTTTATGCTGCAGAATAATCTGCCCAGCAGGATACAGAGGTTTCACTAATAGCAATGCAGCTTGTGCTAACAAAGGGTGCTGTTGGAAGGTGCGTTGTTGTTCGATATCCATCGATAAATATGGATTTTTAAGCAAATCATCAGAGAAGCTCAGTTTACCTATCTGGCGCAGCTGCCAAGCATAATAAAGTTGCTTTAGCTCCTGTCCCTCTATCCCAGATTTACTTGCGACAGCGACCAAGACCTGATTGAGTTTACGGTTTTCCTTGGTTGCTTTAATCCCCAAACGACGTGCGGTTTGAGCAGAGAACATACGAACAACCGACCTATAGCTATCTTTGATGCGGTCATTCGCCATTTTAAGTTGGCGAGTTCTCTCTTGCACTTTGTTATCTAAAGAGCGGTTAAGCGCTTCTAGCTCTTCATTCTTCTCTTTAGTTTCTTGCTGTAGTCTTTCATTTTCCTGCTGTAGGCCTGCAAGTTGAAAACCTTTTTCAACCATCTTTAAGACATCGCTGTCTTCCCATGGTTTTAGTAAGAAGCGGCTAATTTTGCCGCGGTTAATAGCATCAATAGCCGCTTGAGCTTCGGCGTAACCAGAAATAACAATACGCTCAATATCTGGAAACTCTTGCGCAGCCTTTTCAAGAAACTCTTCGCCACCCATTTCGGGCATACGCATATCACTAACCAAAATATCAACGGGGTTTTCACGCAATATTTCTAATGCTTCCAAAGGAGAAACAGTCGTCAACACTTTACATCTTAGTGGTCTTAACAAACGTTTAAGCGAATTAAGAACAGCCTGCTCATCATCAACTAGTAGTATCGTGTTATTCGGATAACTCATAACCTATTTTTACTCCTGTACTAGGTCGTGTGATTCAGGCTTCGCCTGTAGAGAAGGTTCCTTGGTTAATACGGGTAATACCAAGGTGAAACAAGTTCCTTTACCCAATTCGCTGTCCACCAAAATATCACCTTTATGCTCTTCGACAATGATGCCATAGGAGATAGATAAGCCTAATCCTGTGCCTTCGCCCACTTTCTTAGTGGTGTAAAAAGGATCAAACAACTTATCTAGTTGATCCTGTGCAATCCCCTGCCCTGAGTCTTTAATCCTGATTTCGATCCGATCTTCATTGACGATTGAGCTCACAAGAATCGAACCAGAATCGGTAATCGCTTGCCCAGCATTAACCAGCAAATTCAAAAGTACTTGCTTAATTTTTCCGGGTAAACAATAAGTTAACGGAATATCAGCTAAATCAGTAGATACTTCGCAATGGTATTTCAATTCATTATTCACAACCTTTAAAGTTGCTTCAATACAGTCATTCAGATTACACAGTTCATACTTTTCAACCTGATCGGCATGCGAAAACGCCTTTAAACCTTGAACGATATCTTTGACTCGAGACGAACCTTCTTTGGTATCTTTTAACAATTCATCCAGATCTTCATTCATAAACTCCAAATCAAGTTCTTCTTGAAGCTCTTTAAGTTGAGCTATAAGGCAGTCACGCTTTTCACCTTCGGGGGTCTCTATAATCTCTTGGTGAGCCGCGAGTAATTGGCGATAGTTATTTGAATAGAGCTCTAAGGTGCCAATATTACTAATCACAAACCCCATTGGGTTGTTTATCTCGTGGGCAACACCAGCCGCCAACACCCCGATAGAGGCCATCTTCTCTGACTGCAGCAGTTTAGCCTGCGCTTCTTTTATCTCTTTATTGGCCTGCTCCAACTGTTTGTTCTTAGCCACTAACTGCTTAGTACGCGCTTTGACCCTTTCCTCAAGGGAGCGGTTGAGTTCTGTCAGCTGTGCTTCAAACTCGTCCCTCCGTGCACTCGCTTCATGCAGATTACTCGCCATTGCATTAAAAGCGAGTGCTACATCTGCGACTTCATCGCCGCCTTTCACAGGCACTTTTACTTCGAAATCTCCGACGGAAATTACTTTCGCAGCTTGCGTTAACACCTTTAGTTGGCGAGTCAGATAGGTACCCAAAATTAGAGAAAATAGAGCCACCAGCCCCATTTCTATAGCCGCAATCAATGCGCTTCGCTGCTCAGCCTCTTCAATCGTTTTATTAATACTGTTGATATCTAACCCTAACTCAACTCTACCGTAAACTTGCCCCCCTTCAGAGATCTCGGCGTAGGTATCAAAAATACCGTCTTCAACGGTCGAAACGGATTGATCTGAGGAAAAGGGTTTCGACAACACGTCCTCACTGCCTTTCTCAGCAAACACAATGTTTTCAGGCCCAAGTACACGTGCATAAACGAGGTCGGGGTTTACCATCACCTCAGATACAAACGCCTCTAAAGAAGCTAAGTCGTAACTGAGCACCGCATCTTTAGTCGTCGTCGCAAATAAGGTCGCAGTGGTGTTAGCACGCTTACTTAAACCGTCATAGTTCGTGGTGCGAAGGTAATCCAAGGTCATACTAATCAACACCACCAGCAACAAGGCTTCTATGGCAGCAATACCCAGAATCGTTTTAAGTCGAAGAGACACTACTAACCCCAATCGCTACTTCAATAGATGTTCAAGTAACTTAATATCCAAGTCTCTTACATCATCCCAGTCTGCATTAGCAGCAATTTCCATTCCTTTGAAGTTAATGGATTTCAATAGAGCCTTACCTTCTGGATCATCATTCATGCTTAAAAAGGCTTGCTGTATTTTCTGCATTTTTTCATCACCAACCCGAGGGTGAACCGCAATGGCATGAGGGGTGTAACCTGGCGTTGTCCAAAGAACACGTAAATTCTCTTTAACTTTAGGGTCGGTATTGTTGAAAGTTCTCATAACCCCTCCCCCAGCTGGAAATAAACCACGTGATACCGTTAGGTATACCGAGTCATGAGAGGAAACGTATTTAGGCTCGAAGTTGATGCCATCTTTATTCATCTTGGCGCGAGGTAATACACTGGCTGCAAATGCAGCCGGTGATGGAAACGACAGCGTACTGGAATCGAGCTCTGACAAACTCTGGATAGGACTGTCTTTTTGCACAACAACAATCCCTTTAATGCGTTTATCTTGCTGCTTCAATATCGCCTGATAGCCCGGTTTCTGGCTAAACACCGTATAGTGATAGGGATTCATATAAGCGATATCGTACTCACCTGCCAATACCCTCTTTTCAAAAGTAGGAATATCTTGAGCAGTAGCGAACATGATTTTTACACCAGACTTTTCGCTTAAATAAGCACTGATCGGCGTCCACAATTTCGCAAGTTTTTTAGCTGATTGTTGCGGAACAATCCCTAGAGTTAGGGTTTCAGCGAAAGATGTAACCGGCATCAAAGCGATCAAACTCGCCAACGACAATGAACGTAAGGTTTTCATTAGGTGCTCTCCGTAACAATTATTTCCGCACAATCCAGAATCTCTTCTGAAATTTCATCCAAAGAATGATTTCCACCCACCATCTGCTTTGCAATGAACAGTTGGCAAGTTAGTTTCGATAGAGGTTCCTGACTTAATGGGCAAGACTGATATAAAACGGCATTCACCACCTCTGGCGAAAAGCCCCATAATTTCAACAAATAAGCGCCGATTGCATCTGTTTCAGATGATTCAGCCATCTCAACTAATGATCCAATACCATGGAAAAGGCCTGCCAAATAAATTTGATCATCGGCTTTATCAAGGTTCGAGTTTGAATGCAGTTCCTCCAGTAAAGTCACTACTTTCTGCGCTTTGGCTGCATCAAATTGATTAGGTTCTTGTAGACTGAGACCGAAAAAAAGAACCAAATTTTCAACTAGTCCAACACCTAGGCGCATAAGTGCCTGCTGCAAGCTATCTGTCTTAGATTGAAAACCAAAGAAGCTAGAATTCGCAACTTGTATAACTTTGGCTGAGATAGCCAAATCAGCTTCAATAATTGATGCCAACTGGCTAATTTCAGGCTCATCCGCACGATCTAAATATTGCTTAAGCTTGGTATAAACCAAAGGAAGTACGGGTAGGTGCTGCAACGACCCGATTAGCTTTCGCTGGGCATCTGAAATAGGGATGTGTTTTAGCGCCTTAGCCCTTTCTAGAACTTCAACCAGCTCTTCCGCTTCAAAAGGCTTAGGTAAAAGGAGATGAGCAACATCAGCCGAAGCCAACACAGTGTTATCACTGGTATCCCCACTGATTAAAATACGCATCGCTTCAGGCACACTTTCTCTTACTTCTCGCAGCAACTGTTCGCCGTCCATTTCCGGCATGCGTTTATCACTAACAACGATAGAAGGCCTCTGATCTTTGATGATCTGAAGCGCTTCTAGAGGGGAAGATTCGAAGACAAAATCCCATGCACTCACATATTCCCTTAAGCTCCTCCTTAGCGCCCGGAGCGTACTTTCCTCATCATCGATAAATACAACGGTTCCCTGTTTCATAATCAGATGGCTCTAGAAGTTTCAGTTAGCTTTTCTTGCGAGCTTTCCATTAACTGTTCAATCTGTTTAAGCAGATCAGAATTAGCATATGGCTTATGCAGATAACTATCTGCTCCGAGTTTCACCGCTCTTTCCAATGCAGAGTCAGAAGTGCCTGATACCACTAATATACGCGTAGATATTAGATGATCTGCATGTCTAACGTAACTGATAACATCCTCACCATTCAACCCTGGCATATTAAGATCTAGTGTCATAACTGCAGGCTTTAACTCCGTAAGTAAGGAACCTGCTTCAAAGCCATTAGCAGCGATTTTTGTCTCATACCCTGCCCCCTTCAAAACTCGCTGTATCGCTCTAGCTGCTGCAGGTTCATCGTCAACAATTAGAATTAAATTCTTACCTGGGCTGAACAGCTCTTCAGGTAATGGAATATCATGGGCTTTAAGGAAATTAATTAAATTATCTTCCGATACGCGGTTATTCCCACGACCCGGCAATTTAAACCCTTTCAATTCACCTTTTTCTATCCAACGGATCACCGTGCGTAAACTTACACCGCAGATTTTTGCGACATCGCCTGATGTATAAGCTTTCATAATCCGCCCTTTATAACGTCTGATCTCATATATAAAGGTAGTCAGGGTTTTCTTATTTGTCACAAAAGTCATATAAAAGAATGGGTCATCAACCTTAAATCAAAGTGTTACAAAATGGATAAGAGGACATTTATGCCAGCAGCTATAAAATAGTCTATATTGAAAATCACAACTTAAACCCACGGAATGAAGGTAGCGCGCAATGAAAGGAGTTATTTTCAATATTCTTGAAGAGATGGTGCTAGACCAATGCGGTCTAGAACAATGGAATGCCATTCTGGATAAGCTATCACTCGATGGGGTTTATACTGCCGGGCAGACCTATCCTGACGATGAGCTCTTTGCACTGGTTACCGAAATTTCGGAACAAACAGGCATAGAGGCAGGAGCATTAGTCGGCGCATTCGGCGAGTTTCTATTTGATAATTTAGCTCGTAGATATCCTGTATTCCTTGAAAAACAGCCTGATCTTTGTAGCTTCCTTGAAAGCGTGGATGGTGTCATACATTTAGAAGTTAAAAAGCTATTTGATAACCCTGCTTTACCTCGTTTTGAATACGAAAAATTAGCAAATGGATCACTCCTTATGCGTTATACCTCACCCAGAAAGCTATGCATTCTGGCTGAAGGTCTGATTAGAGGTGCGGCAAAGAAATATGAGACGCCTATATCGATTACACACGATGTTTGCTGTCATAAAGGTGATCCCCATTGCGACATTATCGTTGAGTTTCACACATGACCGATACTCAAAATCCCTACAAACAAGCGTATGAGCGCGAACGTAAAGCTCGACTCGAGGCTGAACACCTTTTGGAAGATAAGTCGCGAGAACTATACCAAAAAAACCAGCATTTAGAGCAAAGTTACGAACAGCTAAAAAAACAACAAGCCATGATGCTACAAAACGAGAAGCTAGCAACATTAGGTACGCTCTCGGCTGGCGTAGCACACGAAATAAACAACCCTGTTGCTTTTATTAAGAGCAACGTCGAATCACTGAAACAGTACTTTGATTCCTATAACCTGATTTTCGCTGAAATAAAGCAATTATTGCCTAAACTTTCTGAGGATCAGAGGCGGCCTTTAGTACAGCTCCTGATCGAAGAAGATATCGACTTTATCTCCGAAGATATTCCGCAATTGATGGAAGATACCCAAGAAGGCCTACAGCGGGTAAAAGATATCGTTCAAAACTTACGGAGTTTTTCTAGAACCCAAGCGAGTGACCATGGCAGTTATGATTTGCTAGAAGGCATCAGCAGTACATTAAAGCTTCTTCAAAGTGAATTAAAGAATTCTGTTACCTTAGATATCTCACTTGAGCCAATACCTAAGATCGAATGCAACTTAAACGAACTCAATCAGGTGTTTCTTAATCTGATTATGAACGCGAAGCACGCCACGGTCGATTCACAAAATCCCTGCGTATCTGTGAGATCCAAACACGATAATCAATACGTATATATAGAAATAGCTGACAATGGTTGCGGTATTTCCGAAGAGGTACAAAAAGATATATTCACACCTTTCTTTACCACTAAACCTGTCGGGCAAGGTACAGGCATGGGGCTAGCTATTTCACATAACATCATCAAAAAGCATAGCGGCGAAATTCAATTACAAAGTAAAACAGGTGAAGGCACTACTTTCACAATCAAACTCCCTATAAACTGAACTCAAATCATCCCTGTGACCAAAAGGACTTCCATGCTCAGTAACGCAATTATCAACATCACTAATCTTCGTTTACGCACTTTTATCGGTTTTAACCCCGAAGAGATGGAAAAGCAGCAGGATGTTGTTATCAATATCGAAATTCAATATCCAGCAAGCAAAGCCTTTGCAGATGATGATGTAGATCAGGCCCTCAACTACAAAACCATCACAAAAGAAGTTATCAAACATGTGGAAGACGGTCGCTTCTTATTATTGGAAAAGCTCGTTTCAGATGTACTAGATATCTGCACAGCCCACCCATGGACAGTTTATGCCAAAGTAACCATCGACAAACCTCACGCCCTAAGGTTTGCAGATTCAGTTTCACTGTCTTTAGAGTGGAAAAAAGACCTCTAAGCCCAAAACCACTACTTTAGAAGTAAAGAAAAACACCTTTACCACTACTTTATATTGAAAAATTCTCAACTTACTTGGCTACAGGATTTCTTGAGTTTTGCTTAATCCAGTCTAATCTACTGAGAGTCCACCCTAACAAGGTAGTAAACAACTCAGGGAGAGAAGTAGATGGATATCAATCGGTTTAATAAGCTAATTCGCCAAGCAGTAAATGATAACAATGCAGCCGCTTGGCATGCCGCCACAGATCACCGCGCTTTCTGCGAAAACCTAATAGGCTCCTTTGAAGCCCATGAGGTCGTTAAAAACATTCTTATCGACGTGGTGGACGAACTACTGCAACGTAAAGCCGAAGATAAATATGGTAACTACACTATTGGTGATGGCGTCACTATTTTAGAAAGTGGACACTGCATACCTGCGACCGTCATAAAACAAACAAATAACCGTGATGACCTTACCGTGCAATTAGATAAGGTATTTGATGATGGTCACATTGAAAAGGATGGTAGCGGCGAGGTAATTGAGTTCCACCGCTCCCATGACCGTGTGTATGTTCATTTAGAAGGACGTTCACTTAGCCGCTTAGTCGCGGGACGTAAATTTGTAGACTACTCGCCAGAGCACCTTGAAGAAGAGATGGAACGGCTCACCGCAAAGAAGCAGCTTGCCTGTTAATTAACTAACAACCACCTTTTAAAAGATAAGCAAGCCCTATAAGGGCTTGCTGTTTATTCACCCTCGTCTAGATACTCTAATTTCGGCAAAGGGCATCCCATTATGGCCGCAATCGTCGTGATTAACTCGCGCTCGGTCGTTGTAAGCTTGCCATCATGCTCAATGCAGCGACAAAGCCCAATTAGTAAACGCCGCTGCAGCAACGGATACGCTAGCCCCAGTACATTTACCGCTTTAATAAATACCTGAACATCACACTCTTCAGCCGGTAAAAGGTGGATGTTATAGAGCGAAACCGCACCTGCACCTCGATTGAATGCCCTTTCTGCTGTCTCTTCATCTTCATGGCCAAAACGAGCCACAGCAGATAATATTTGCGCGTATTCATCACCGATCTGACCTGGTGTTTTATAACGCGGAGCGCTCTTGAGCTCAGGGTCATGCTCCCCTGCAAGGTAATGCTGAACCAACTGGAATAAGCACCATTCGAATAGGTCAGTTTTCTTATCAGCTCTAATCAGCTGCATGAGTAGACGCTTGAATTGCTTATACTGTTCAGCTGACATGCATTTCAATGCTGGCAGTAATAACTCGATCAGTGGTAATCGACAATGTTCTTGAAGATGATCTACAGCTTGGGCTGTTTTAAGTACTTCTTTCTCTAAGCCTTGAAATCCCGTTGCCTTAATCATATCCAGTTGTTTCTGGCGTAGCTCACCTTCACTATGGAGCAGTAAGGAGCAACAGATAGACATCGCACCTAAAGATTCTTTCGCCTGTTCATACAAAAACTCAGGGATTTGATCTATTTTCTCTCGTGCTGCACTCAAACTATTATCTGTTAAAGCACTCTCCCCAGTACCCGTCATAACCGCTGCACTTATTGCAGCAGCCTCTTGAACCCTTTGGCGTTTTTCTTCGCTTTTCTGCTGCTCTTCTTCAAGCTTTCGCTCACGGGTTTCATTACCACGATAAAGAAAGTTGCCATCCCAATGAGGGTCGACACGCAGAATGCGATCAACAATTGGAGGGTGCGTTGCAAATAGGCTGGAAAGACTAGAGATCGCCTGACCAAAAAACAGATGACTCACTTCGCTACGATGAGAGTTGTTGATCTCACTGCCCGGCGAATATCCACCAATCAGCTTTAATGCATTTGCAATACCTTCGGGATTACGGGTGAACTGCACTGCACTGGCATCTGCCAAAAATTCCCGCTGTCGACTGACAGCAGATTTGATTAGCTTTCCAAAAAAGATCCCTAGCCAACCAACGATCATCAAGCCAAAACCTAGAAGTGCCACACGACCATCAGAACGACGATCACTGCCGCCGCGAGCAAAAAGCTCACCGACTTGACCAATAAACACAATGCCATGCAACAAAGAGATCAAACGCAGATTTAGACGCATATCACCATTCAGGATATGGCTAAATTCGTGTGCAATCACACCTTGGAGTTCGTCCCGCTTAAAGTGCTCGATACTCCCTTGGGTAACACCAATCACCGCATCTGCAGGAGTATTTCCTGCAGCAAAGGCATTTATCCCCATCTCGTGTGCCATAAGGTATACCGGTGGGACAGGCATGCCCGAGGCTAACGCCATCTCCTCAACAACATTAAGCACCAAGCGTTCATTTGGCTCTTCGCTATCAGGCAAGATACGTACACCACCTAGAGACTCAGCCACCGCTTTACCACCCGAGGATAGTTGCCACCATTTGTACAAAATAGCGCAGCCAACCACTCCTCCGACAGCCAAACTAATAAGCGCGAAGTTTCTCCACGAGAAAATACCTGGATTTTCAAACGGGGAGGAACCATAGACTGCAGCAATGTCTGTGGTGTCACCTGATAAAAGCTGAAAAGCGATACCCACCAACAGATTGGTAATTAGGATTAAGCTCAGAACAGCTAGGCAAAAAAGAAAGACAAGCCAGCCGGTATTGCGTCTGGCCTTGTCCTGTTGCTCAAAAAAATTCATGAATCAGCAACCTCGCAAGTTGTTAGAAACTTACTTTCGGCGCTGCTTGAATCTGCTCGCTGTCATCAAACTCAAGCAAAGTAGCGTCTTGAGAGTGACCAAACATGTTTGCGAAGAAAACGGGTGGGAAAGATTGGCGGTAAGTGTTGTATTCAGTCACCGAATCATTAAACGCTTGGCGAGCAAACGCGACACGGTTTTCGGTGGATGATAGCTCCTCCGACAGTTGCATCATATTTTCATTGGCTTTTAGATCTGGGTAATCTTCCATGACAAAGTTCAACTTACCCAAAGCCGACTGCAGCTGATTCTCAGCACCTGACAACTGCTGTAGCGAGTCAGCACTATGTACAGACGCCGCACCTTTTAACAAAGCGGACGCTTCATTTCGCGCTTGAATAACCGCTTCAAGCGTTTCACGCTCGTGCTTCATATAGCCTTGAGCGACTTCCACTAAGTTAGGAATAAGATCGTAACGGCGCTTTAGTTGCACCTCGATTTGTGAAAAGCCGTTTTCATAACGGTTTTTCAATTTCACTAAGCCATTGTAGATGCTGACTATGTAAAAAATCACACCTAACAGAACAACCAACGTAACAATTAATCCAATGTCCACATCTAACTCCTTAACTATCCTTAATCCCTTTAAAAGAGAATCATTCTGATAAAAAGACTATAAGTTAGATTGCGGACAGAAGAAATAGATTGCCCCTTTAAAACAAGTTAAAAACAGTTAACTTATGCTTTAAAGGCTAACGACAATTCGACAGTTAAATCCTGTGCAGATATAGCCTTACATCCAGAACGATTTTCGCCTGACCACAAGGGCGTAAAATCACCTAAGCCTTTGCTTTCGGCATAACTACGTAAAGGGGTAATCGCCTGAGTAGAGAAAGGAAAAGCCAATGCCACTTCTGACCAGTCATCCAAATCTTGCATAACCCGATTTCGAATACCTCTAGCAGGTCGACCTGAGAAAAGATTGGTAATGGCAGTAGGTGTATCTGTCTGCTGCAACATCCCCCGATGGATATCGCTCGTCTTAGCCTCATCGCATAGCAGATAAGTTGTACCTATCTGCACTCCTTGAGCACCTAGACCCAACATATCTTTAATATCGCTCTGGTCAGCAATACCACCCGCAGCAATCACTGGAATCGAAAGCTCCGCAGATAATTTTGCTACCAACGTTTTTGTATCCAACTGGGTTTCCAAATCCTTGGTTAAAAACATACCACGATGACCGCCAGCTTCAACACCTTGGGCAATCACCATATCAGCACCATTTGCTGCTAACCAAATACCCTCTTCGACCGTTGTCGCACTCGAAAGCACTGTCGCTCCCCAGGCTTTTACTCGCGCTAGAAGATCGGGTTCTGGTAACCCAAAATGAAAACTCATCACAGGCGGCGCGTATTTTTCGATCGCATCAGCAGTCTCTTTGCTAAAAGGCATACGCGACGCTTTCGCACTGTATTCAGGCTCTAGTCCAGCTTCCTGATAGTAAGGCGATAACTGATCGATCCAAGCAGCTATCTCCTGATCACTTACTGCAGGAACCTTATGACAAAAGAAGTTAAGGTTGAAAGGACGATCTGTATACGCTCTAAACTGCTCGATTTCGGCACATATCTGCTCCGTAGATAACATCCCACATGGAATAGAGCCTAATCCACCTGCATCAGAAACAGCAGCAGCTAGACGCCAATCCTGCACTCCAGCCATAGGCGCTTGGATAATAGCGACATCAACACCTAACATTTCATTCATATTCATACATTATCCTTCGACTACAAAGCTAATAGGTTGAGCAGGTACGTGCTTTCCTCGGGAGTCTAACCAGTGAAAGTACGCTTAACTAACGATTTTTAAAGAACCATTTGTTCACTGAAAGAGAACTAAGATCTAAATTTAAGTAAAACTACAGATAATTATGGAACTATCTCACTGTAATATAGGTCTGTAAGAATCACTTAAGTGGTGTAACTGAACTTCCAGATAGAAGGTTAAACATGAACAAATTCATCTATGTCATGGACCCAATGTGTAGCTGGTGTTGGGCATTTTCACCGGTTATTTCCCACTTAAAGGACAAGTATCCAGAATTGCAGTGGCAATTACTGATGGGAGGCTTAGCCCCCGACTCTGATGTGCCAATGCCTGAAACGATGCAACAAAAACTGATCTCAATCTGGCAGCATATTGAAGAACATACTGGAGCCAAATTCAATTTCGACTTCTGGAGCAAGAACACGCCAAGACGTAGCACTTATCCAGCCTGTCGCGCCGTGATTGCCGCTGAGCAGCTCGAGTCAGACTCTGCTTTTGATATGGTAGAAGCCATTCAACAAGCCTATTACCAAAAGGCTTTAAACCCTTCAGATATAGAAGTACTTACTAACCTTGCTGCAGAGATTGGGTTGGACAAAGACAGTTTCAGCGCACTAATGACTAGCCCTGAAGCCCAAACAGGATTAGAGCAACAAATACAACAAAGCCACGCGCTTGGCGCTCAAGGGTTTCCTTCGCTATTTATTGCAACAGAAGCCGGAGCACATGCAATTAGCTATGGCTATTGTGGAATCGAGGAAGTAACGAGAAGAATTGAAGCAATTTTAGGCAGGTGAGAATTACAGAGGTAAATACAACGGGGTTACCAGAACAGCAACCCCGTTGGAATGAGCTTAGTCTCTTACAACAGAAACATCTTCCGCCTGAAGACCTTTATCACTCTCACGTACATGGAAGCGTACCTTTTGACCTTCTGCCAAAGATCGGTGGCCACGACCACGAATATTACGGAAGTGAACAAATACGTCATCGTCTTCACCACGGGTGATAAAGCCGAAACCTTTAGACACGTTAAACCACTTAACGGTGCCCTGCTCACGGTCATCGTTTTCGTCGATATATTCTTCTTCTGCACCATTGACTACAGAAGCATCTGCTTCAGTATTGTTACCAGACGCCGCAAAGAAAGAAGCAGCAAAAGTCACTACAAACACAACTGCCACAGCAGCAATATTAGATAACTCTACCTCAACACCTGCTACCGAACCTAACAGAACTGGCACTAAAACGGCCGCGATAGCACTCACAATCAGACTACGAATCACTGATTAACCCTCATTGTATTATATTGTCATTTATCACATGAATAGCACTTGTACTGGCGGAATAAAGATTATCCCTACCAAACAGAGAGGTATATCGAATTTCGTGATTTTTTTCAACAGCTTATATTGTTAATCCCGTAAATAAGCCACATTCGTTTAATATCCGAGTCTGATAAACTATGCTAAATCTCAATAACACGCACGGCTTGGATCCATTCAATGAACGATCAAGAACGCATTACAGAGCTAGAAACCCGCGTGGCGTTTCAAGAAGACACTCTGGATAAATTAAATAACATGGTTGCATCTCAGGAGATTGAACTCGAGCGTTTAAAGCGTATGCTCAAGATCATGAACCAGCAGTTGAAAAACCTAACGGTGGACGGAGTTGCTGGTGCTGGCGAAAATGAGCCACCCCCTCCACATTATTGAGGCAAAAGGGAAATATGCTGTCGTTGTTACAAAGCGGTTTACATTATTTAGGTCGGCAATTCATCAGTATCGTTACCCGTCCTCGCGTGGTAAACCCAGAACTATTGCAGGCAAACTCTACTCGTAATACTTATTACATTCTGGAAAACGACCGTTTAAGCCACCAGCTTCTGTTAAAAAACTTACTGCAAAAGCAAGGTATCTCCTTTATGGAGCAGCAGCTTCTTTTTGCTGATTCAGAAGGCAAAAGCCCGCTTAAAGAAGATTTAACAGAGATCGTAGCAACACAGCAAAGCAACCCTAAACTAAATATACAGATCATCCCTGTAGCGATTTTCCATGGTCGACGTCCAAACAGAGAAAAATCTTGGCTTAATCTGCTCTGTACTGAAACATGGCATAAAGCGGGCCCTTTAGGCAGCTTCATGCAGCTCCTTATCAATGGTCGCCAAACACTGGTTTCTGTGGATAAACCACTAGATCTGCAACAGTTGATGGTTAAAGAAGACAATATTGAGTCCATCGCACGAAAAACCGCTAGGGTTCTACGCACGCACTTCAGCATTCTTCGAGCATCAATCATTGGTCCAGACCTTTCCCATCGCCGAACACTGATCTCTTTGGTACTGAAGCACCCCAATGTACAAAAGGCTATAGATCTACAAGCAGCTGAGAGAAATACCAGTCGTCATAGAATCGAAAGACACTGTTTTAAAACCCTTGATAAAATCGCAGCGAACTACAGCCCAACAACAATCAGACTCTTAGACCCCATTCTTAACTGGGTATGGAAACGCCTTTACAACGGGGTAAAAATTCATAACACGGCAGAAATTCAAGAGATTTCTAAAACCCATCAGATTATCTACCTACCCTGCCATCGCAGTCACATGGATTATCTGTTGTTATCTTGGGCTCTATATCGCCATGGTTTAATGATTCCCCATGTCGCTGCAGGTGAAAACCTCAACATCCCGATTGTCGGACCCATTTTAAAACGCGGCGGCGCGATCTTTATGCGTCGTAAGTTTCATGGCGATCCGCTTTACGCCTGCTTATATAAAACCTATTTGGAGCAGATGAGCCATAGAGGCCACGCCTTAGAATACTTTATTGAAGGTGGGCGAAGCCGCACCGGCCGATTACTGCCAGCCAAAACCGGCCTCCTCTCGATGAGTATCGACTCTTTCCGTGAAGGTAGTCCCAAGCCCGTTGCTCTTATACCAGTTTGGATTGGTTATGATCGTCTAGTCGAAAGCCGCAGTTACCAAAAAGAGTTAGCCGGGGCCAAGAAGAAGCGAGAGTCATTTACTGAATTTTTCTCATCGCTAAAAATCCTAAGACAGAAGTTTGGTGAGACACTGCTCAGTTTCGGTAAACCTATACCTCTGGAAGAGCACTCTGATTATAGCCTTTCCCTAGAAGAAGATGTCACCAATATCTCTCAGCAAGTGATGTGCAATATCAACCAAGCAGCTGGCGTTACCAAAAGCAGCTTGTTGGCCACCTGTTTACTGAGCGGTAGTCAGCTGCAATCCGTTGCAGAACTGAGTGATAAAAGCACGCGTTTGCTCAACTTATTAACACAGCTCTACCCAAACACAGCTCTACTGCCAGACGGAAAACCTTCTGATTGGATACAAAGCGCCCACAATATGAGGCAGCTAGAAACCAAGCTAAATCTGGTAGAGATCAATCAGGCTCAAGCACAAGAGATGAGCTTTTACCGTAATAACATTCAACATATGTTAGTACTGCCCAGCATGTACTTGCTACTTGCTCACCGCTTGGAGTCACCACGCGCGCAAAACATCAATCGAACTATCCGTATGCTCTATCCATTTTTACAGGCCGAACTGTTTTTGCCTTACAAAATGGAAGAGCTCACAGATCAGCTAAAGCAGATTCGAGATGGACTACTAGAACAGAACCTGCTTGAAGAGGCTGAGCCTCAAGTGTGGAAAACAACCTCTAACGCACTAGTTAACACACTTATACTCAACGCTGAGCCGATTCTTCTGCGTTACTATATTGTGCTTCGAGTACTCACGCGATATGAAGAGATTAGCCGCGACGATCTTATCCATAGCAGCCAACAGATTGCAGAAAAGATCCACTTAGAATATGGCTACAGCACGCCTGAATATAAAGATGAGCAAGTATTAAAATCCTTTATCAAACAGCTGCGTAATTTAGACTTTATTCGGGAAGAGAACGCTAGGATCAAAGCAAATTTTGATAGCGAAAGTTTGTTTAAACAAGCGAACAAAATTCTGCGCCCGCATATGATCTCACTGATCGATCACAAACTTAGAGAGCGTTAACCTAAACCAGTCGCTTAATGAAAACTAAGCCTCAAGCTTTTTCAGTGGATAGATATCATAGCGGCTAGATTTTCCTTGGAACTGCAAAGAAGGTTTTCGATCCGCCAAAAAGGGAGCTTTACGCGGACGTTTAACCACAACGCGGTTTTCGGCTATCGCTAATGCCGCATCCAATAACTGATCTGCATCCAGATCGTCCCCTACTACTGGGCGAAACGCGCGCATCTCTTTTTTCACTAATGCACTCTTATCGTTGTGGGGAAACATAGGATCGAGGTAAACCACTTGAAAGGTTGTGCCCTGTTTAGCCTGAGCCTGCATCCACTCAATACTATTCGCATTATGTAGCTGCATACGCTCGACAATATCAGCCACTTCACTTTCTGCAGCACGGTTTAAACCGTCCTCTAGGAGTGCATGAACAATTGGTGAACGTTCTAGCAAGGTCATATCGCAACCTAAGGTTGCCAATACAAAGGCATCTTTACCTAAACCTGCAGTAGCATCTAGCACTTGTGGCGTTATGCCGCCTTTAATACCCACGGCTTTGGCAATCATCTGACCTTTACCACCACCAAACTGACGTCGGTGGGCAACCGCACCTGAAACAAAATCAGCGTAAGTTGGACCTGGCGCTTTTTTGCCACAAGGTTGCAGCCTTAAACCTTGTTCGGAAAGCTGTAACTCTAAAGAGCAGTCATGAGCTTGATCAGGTGATTTGATTGGTAGCTGCAATCTAGCGGCAAACTGCTCTGCTTGTTCAGCAAAATCAGCATGCATTGGAACAATGACTATATCTGTAAGAACTGGATTAGACATTAAAAAACCGAAAAGCCTTAAGCGGTGGTAAACCAGATAACTAAAAGGAAGATACCCAGAATCATACGGTATACAACAAATGGCTGCATCCCAATACGGTCTAACCATTTAAGGAAAAAATGGATACAGCTGAATGCACTAATACCTGCAATCAAAGTACCTAGAGCAACCATCAACCAAGGAGCACTTTCACCTTGAGCATAGAGATCTAAGCCCTTAACAAGACCAGCCCCTAGAATGATTGGCACAGAGAGTAGAAAAGAGTAGCGTGCAGCAGCCTGCCTTTCTAAACCAAGCATTAAGGCTGCAGAGATCGTAATACCACTTCGAGATGTACCCGGAATTAGCGCTAGTGCTTGAGCACAACCAATCACAAGAGCATCTTTAACTTTCAACGAATCAATTTGGCGAGTTTCCGCTCTGAATAGATCAGCCCAGCATAATAAGGCACCAAAGATCAGCGTAGTTCCCGCAATCACCAACATTGAGCGTAGGTTTTGATCAATAAAATCATTGAGAACAAAACCAACAAACATCGCTGGCAATGTCGCCAAAATCACTAACCACGCCAAACGCGAATTTGGAGAATGATGACCCGATAAACTTTGTAGCCAAGCACAAAACATCTGAACCAAATCTTGACGAAAATACGCAACTACAGCCAACAAAGTTCCAACATGCACACCCACATCAAACGCTAGCCCCTGATCAGGCCAATCCAGAAGTTGGGAAGGCAAAATAAGGTGAGCAGAGCTACTGATCGGCAGAAATTCCGTCAATCCCTGAAGTAAGGCCAGAATAATGACCTGAAAAAAATCCATCTATTGTTGATCCTTTTTCTTCCACGCAACTTCATCACGGAGGTAAACAGGCAAGGCCTTATCTGCTGCAACCGCTTTTCCTTGCGTCCAATCTTGTTCGGCTAGTTTAAGCATGTAAGCTGCGGAGGGATAATAAAGCTCTTCGCTCACAGAAATGGCGTTCTGGGTGTCTGAACTCATATCTTCGAGATAACGCCAGCCACTGCCCACTGCAAAATAGGAACCTTCACCAAGGCTTAGTTCCGCAGGCGCACATACTTTTTCATCTAAAAGCGTTGTCAGCTCACCTGATTCGATTTGGTAGCTCGCCACATAGATCTCATTCATACGAGCATCTAAAGCAGCCACAACGGACGAAACTTGCTCTTTATCAGATGCGGCTAAAGCAAGCGCAGCCAGAGTAGATACAGGCAGCACAGGTAAATCTGCAGCGTAAGCTAAGCCTTGAGTAACACCAGTGGCAATTCGAATACCTGCGAACGAACCCGGACCACGTCCAAACGCGATCGCATCTAAATCAGTTACAGCTAACTGTGCATTCGCCAACATTTCCTGCACCATCGGTAGAAGCTGCTGAGTATGTTGACGAGGGATGATCCGAAAATCTTCCTGAATTTCACCGTTAAGACTCAAAGCTACAGAACAAGCATCAGTAGAAGTATCAAGCGCTAAAATTTTGGACATTAATCAGATCACTTTGGAATAAAAAATTTACCTATGGAGGGGACGACTATCTATAGCTATAGGCACGATCATCTCCAATTTAGGGCGCAATTCTACCTGCAAGGTAGCTTTTTTGCATCTAAATAAGCTCTTCGCCCCAACGAGGTAAAAGGCTTTGCTCTATCCCTAATTGATTAAGGATTCGTGCGACCACAAAATCGATCATATCTTCCACCGTTTCCGGGCGGTTATAAAAACCTGGACTCGCAGGAATCATCACTGCACCCATACGGGTCAGTTTTAACATATGTTCTAAATGGATTTCAGAATAAGGGGCTTCTCGTGGCACTAAAATAAGCTGACGACGCTCTTTTAGAGCCACATCTGCAGCTCGCTCAATCAAATTGTTACTGGCACCCGTAGCAATCGCAGATAAACTCCCTGTACTACAGGGGCATACAACCATCCGACTCGGTGCTCCGGAACCTGAAGCGACTGGCGCCATCCACTGCTCACGCCCAAATACCTTTAACTGCCCATCTTTGGCTGAGTACAAATTTGCAAGATAAGACTCTTGATCAGAAGGCGTACCCGGTAATTTAAGATCTGTTTCCGTATTAATCACAACTTGAGCTGCACGCGAGATCATTACGAAAACTTGCAGGCCTTCAGCCAATAAACACTGTAAAAGCCTCAAGCCATACTGCGCACCAGAAGCGCCTGTAATAGCTAAAGTAATTTTCTCTTGCTCAGTAGTACTCATAAATCTTAAAACCTAACTTGAATAACTAACCTTCAAAACGCTCACGTAGTTTTGCCAATAACCGCTGATGAATACCTTCAAAACCACCATTACTCATAATGACAATGTGTGTATCTGGTTCTAGCGTCGGCACAAGCTCATTAATAAGTGTTTGCGTTTGCGAAAATACCTGCGCTGGCACTTGACCCTGTTCTACGACTTTATCGAGCGACCAGTTCAATCCTTCTGGCTGATACCAGCAAACTTGGTCTGCCAACTCGACCGACTCAGCCAACCAAGATTGATGTGTACCTAAGCGCATCGTATTTGAGCGAGGCTCAACCACTGCTACTATTTTAGCATCTCCAACCTGTGCTCGAATGCCCTGCAAAGTAGTGCTAATTGCTGTTGGGTGATGCGCAAAGTCATCATAAACCGAGATTCCTGCAACGGTATCTAGCAGCTCCATACGACGTTTAACGCCTGCAAACGCATTCAACGCTTCCACAGCATGATGAGGCTGAACGCCTACGTTTCTCGCCGCAGCAATAGCAACTAATCCATTTTTAACGTTGTGGCGGCCTGTCATCTGCCAAGTAACAGTACCTTGCACTTTTCCTTGATGGAGCACTTCAAACTGACTACCGTCCTCAGTCAGTAATTTCGCCTGCCATTCACTGGTATCAGATTCTAAGCTAGTTCTGGACACCTCGGTCCAGCACCCCATCTCGATAACTTCCTCTAATGCACTCTCCCCTTGCGGAAGAATAATCTGACCATTTTCTGGCACGATTCTTACGACATGGTGAAACTGTCTTTGAATCGCTGCTAAATCAGGGAATATATCAGCATGATCGTACTCCAAATTATTCATAATCAGAGTACGTGGATGGTAGTGAACAAACTTAGAACGTTTATCAAAGAAGGCAGTATCGTACTCGTCTGCTTCTATAACAAAGAAAGGGGAATCGCCTACACGAGCTGAAACTCCGAAATCCAACGGTACTCCACCAATCAGGAAACCTGGCTTCATATCTGCATGATCTAAGATCCAAGCCAGCATAGTTGAAGTCGTAGTTTTACCATGGGTACCCGATACTGCTAACACCCATTTATCTTGAAGCAGATGCTCTGATAACCATTGCGGGCCGGAGGTATATTTCAGCCCTTTATTCAGTACATATTCAACCGCTGGATTACCGCGGGACATAGCATTGCCAACAACAACTAAATCCGGCTCGGGTGAAAATTGTGAAGGATCAAACCCCTGAATCAGCTCAATACCTTGGGATTCAAGCTGCGTACTCATAGGTGGGTACACATTTTGATCGGAACCCGTCACTTTATGCCCTAGCTGTTTAGCCAATATTGCCAGCGATCCCATAAAGGTTCCGCAAATACCTAGAATATGAATATGCACCCGTATACTCCTTCAAAAAAGCGACCGTCATCATAGCAGTTTTAATAACCGGCCTCACAACCAAATTGCCTGTTTAGGAGCTCCGATAGCAGCCCGTATACACGACTATTTTTAAGATTGCGTAAAAATCCCTATTCCTTGGCCAAAATACTGAGCATTTCTTAACCTAAATCCCTCAACACCCCATGCATTTCATCAAAGTTTCACGTAAAATTCCCAGCCAACTTTCCAACCACTCTATTTGAGAGAAAATACAAGAATGCTTCTGCTGAGCCAGTTCCTGAAACAACAGGAAACCGAAGACAAATTAGTTGATTTGATTGGCACCTTAATGCTTGCCTGTAAAGAAGTTGCGATCCAACTTCGTGAAGGTGAATTAGCTGGAGTTTTGGGATCCACAGACAACACCAACGTCCAGGGTGAAACCCAGAAAAAGATGGACGTGATCGCAAACGATCTTCTGAAAAAATTCTTACTAGATAACCCTCTAGTAGCAGGCTTGGCATCTGAGGAAGAAGACCACCCTGTAGCCGGTAACCCTGAAGGCAAATACCTAGTAATTTTCGATCCACTAGACGGTTCTTCGAATATCGACATCAACGTTTCAGTAGGTACGATTTTCTCTATTCTAGAACTTCCAGAAGGTATGGACCCAAGCTCTGATGAAGCGTACCTGCAGACAGGCCGCAAGCAGATTGCTGCGGGTTATGTCTTATACGGTCAGTCTTCTATTCTTGCTCTGACTACTGGTAACGGCGTGAACTTCTTCACATTGGCTCACACTGGTGATTTCATCCTTACGCGTGAAAAAGTGACTATCCCAGCGGACACTAAAGAGTTTGCTATCAACATGTCGAACCACCGCTTCTGGGAAGAAGAGATGCGTAACTATGTTGGTGACCTTCTAGAAGGCTCCGAAGGTGTGCGCGGCAAGAACTTCAACATGCGCTGGATTGCTTCCATGGTTGCTGAAGTTCACCGCGTTCTTACTCGTGGCGGAATTTTCTGCTACCCATGGGATAGCCGTGACGTAACTAAGCCGGGCAAACTTCGCCTAATGTACGAAGGCAACCCAATGAGCATGCTGATTGAGCAAGCAGATGGCATCTCTAGCACTTGCTACAAAAACATTATGGATTTAGAGCCAACTCATATTCACCAGCGCAGCGGTGTGGCGCTAGGCTCTAAAAATGAAGTAGAGACTCTGCTGTCGTACCACGCTGAATCTGGTGACGGTCAAGCAGCTAAACTCAATACTTAAAGTTATACGTTTCAGCTTTAAGTAGTATTCATAACCGCTAAAGTCTGGGACATAATCCCCAGACTTTAGATGTAACCTTTTCAAAACTACTTACAGGAAGACAAACATGGGCTTCGCACAAGTACCAGCAGGTAAAGATCTGCCAAACGATCTGTACGTAATCATCGAAATTCCGGCAGAAAGTTCTCCGGTTAAATACGAGATCGAGAAAGAAGAAGACGCGATCTTCGTTGACCGTTTCATGGCTGCACCAATGTTCTACCCAGCTAACTACGGTTATATCAACAACACACTAGCTGACGATGGCGACGCACTAGACGTACTAGTTCTGACTCCTTACCCAGTAATCGCTGGTTCTGTTATCCGTTGCCGCCCAGTAGGCGTTCTTAACATGACAGACGAAGCTGGTGAAGACGCTAAGCTAGTTGCTGTACCACACGACAAGCTAACTAAAGCTTACCGTGATGTGAACGACATTGAAGATCTTCCACAGCTAGAACTTGACCGCATCAAGCACTTCTTCGAAAACTACAAAGGTCTAGAAGAAGGCAAGTGGGTTAAAGTTGAAGGTTGGGGCAACGCTGCAGCAGCTAAAGAAGCTATCGTTGCTGGCGTTAAGGCGTACGAAGAAGCTAAATAAGTTTCTCTTTTGCCAGTCTGATTCAAAAAACCCCGCTTCGCGGGGTTTTTTATTACATAAAATTCCCTATCTCAACGTCATTCAGCTTTTCGTAAGCTAAAAAAAATATATACTAAGCACAGCTGTCTCAGGAAATTCATAAAAACAGAGGTGAAAAATGACACTTCGAAAGACACTTATTACTGCTTTCGCAATCCTGATCTCCAACAGCGCTTTCGCCGATCAGAACCGTGAGTTGGTACAAAATTACCTCAACTCTTTTGGCAGCCGTGATGCTCAAGGTATTTTTAATCTGATTAACTGGGAAGGTGTCGACAAGGGGTCTCGTCGCTCATTACAGAAATATATTAAATCTGGTTTCAAAGGCCGTCAGATTCGTCGTATTTTCATCGAACCTATTGCTGAGGGAACAGACCCTAGCTATGTTCAAGATGGCAAAACCTATGAGCTGAATTTAAAACCTTCCGGTCAACTTAACATTGTCTTCATCGACAATAATAACAAACGTTCCACCACAAAGATGTATGTTGGTGAGCACAAAGGCTCATTACTTATTGGAAGCGCAGTCGTTGCACCAGAAGAGCTTGCTTGTAACGCACCTACAAAAGAAGAACAAACCTGTTAGGGCGCCCTTCAAGCATAAAAAAAGCTGCATTAATGCAGCTTTTTTTATGTCCAACCTAAAATTTAGTGAGCTAACTCTTCGAATAACGTCACAAATTCCTGAGTAAGTTTGTGCTTAGGTGCAAAATGAATCAACGGGCAAGTGTCGTCATGAGATTCACGCATTTTAACCGATGCGGAGATTTTGGTTTCCAGTACAGGTAAGTCATCATCCAACAACTCACCCACAATACGCTTTGGTAGACTGGCACGCGGCTGGAACTGATTCACCACAATCCCTTCAACTTCCAGCTTATCATTATGATCTTCACGAGTTTCATGCACATTCGCCAACAAACTATATAAAGCCTGCCGAGCAAATTCATCACAATCAAACGGAATCAAACAGCGCTCAGAAGCAACTAGCGCCGATAAGGTATAAAAGTTAAATGCAGGAGGTGTATCGATATAAACCACATCGTAATCATCCGCTAACTTATCTAAGGCATCACGCAGTTTATAAATCTTGTGCTTAGACTCTAGCTTGGACTGAAGGTCTCCCAGCTCAGCATTTGCGGGCATCACACTCAAATTTTCGTACGGAGTTTGATGAATAAAATATTCTGGCCCTTCAGGCTTCAGCTGAAATGTGAGCGTTTGTTCAAAGAAGTCGCGAATATCTGGTGCAACCTCTTGATAATCTTCACCTAAAAGATAATGGCTAGAGTTACACTGGGGATCCAAATCAATAACCAAAGTACGTTTACCACGCGCCGCACTGATCGCCGCTAGGTTAATCGCGATGCTAGATTTACCAACGCCGCCCTTCTGGTTAAATACAACCCGTCTAATCATTATCAGAATCCTTCACTTGCTGCCGTTTGTTTAAAACACAACTTCCGCATTGCAATATCCACAATATTGAAGGCAACGTCAACAAACTTGTAGCTAAAAACCTCAAACTATAGCCAAAAGAACGAATATTAGTAAAATCAAATACACCAAAGCAGCAAAAATTCATTTTATATTCATGTTTCGTAGGGAATTAGAAGGCATTTTCGGTAAAAATGAAGCAAAACAGCAAAAACTTGCATAGATGTAGACAAGATAAAGAGACTACGGCAAACTATGGGCTCAATCGTGAAAAATAGCCCACTTTCTGGAAACTAGTCATGGCAAAGATCCTGCTGCTAAACGGCCCTAATCTTAACCTTCTTGGGAAGCGTGAGCCTGAAGTATATGGATCAGATACATTGGATGACATTTGCCAAAATTTGGTTGAACAAGCCAAAAATAGTGGGCACGAGTTGGTTCATTGCCAAAGCAACCGCGAATATGTCCTGATCGAACGCATCCATGCAGCTCAGGACGAAGGTGTTGCTTACATAATTATAAATCCCGCTGCTTTTACTCACACAAGTATTGCCCTTCGCGATGCATTATTGGGCGTAAGTATTCCTTTTATTGAGGTTCACTTATCCAACGTCCACGCTCGTGAAACTTTCCGCCATCATTCTTATCTCTCAGATGTAGCTGATGGCGTAATTTGTGGTTTAGGTGCACAGGGATATGAATTTGCTTTGCAATCTGCTGTTCGAAAGATTGCCGAATAATAAACAATATACTGATAGTTTAGAGAGATATAAGTCAGAATGGACATTCGTAAAGTCAAGAAGCTGATTGAACTGTTGGAAGAATCCAACATTAACGAAATCGAAATTAAAGAAGGTGAAGAGTCCGTACGCATCAGCCGTGGCTCTAGCGTAGTAGCTGCTCCTGTTGCAGCGCCTGTTGCTGTTGCGGCACCAGCTCCAGTTGCAGCACCTGCTCCAGCTGCTGAAGCAGCGCCAGAAGCACCTCAAACTTCAGGTCACGTTGTTAAGTCTCCAATGGTTGGTACGTTCTACACTGCACCATCCCCAAGCTCTCCAGCATTTGCTGAAGTAGGTCAAACAGTTAAAGTTGGCGACGTAATCTGCATCGTTGAAGCGATGAAAATGATGAACCAGATTGAAGCTGATAAAGCAGGTGTAATCGAAGCTATCCTTGTTGAAGATGGCCAGCCTGTTGAATACGACCAGCCATTGGTTACTATCGTTTAAGCCTCTAACGCAAAAGCAAGGATCTCCATTCGATGCTCGATAAAGTAGTGATTGCGAACCGAGGCGAAATTGCGCTTCGTATCCTTCGCGCCTGCAAAGAGCTGGATATCAAAACTGTTGCTATCCACTCTCAGGCAGATCGCGATTTAATGCATGTGCGCCTAGCTGACGAAGCTGTCTGCATTGGCCCTGCCCCATCGCCTAAAAGTTACCTGAACATTCCATCAATTGTTGCTGCTGCTGAAGTAACCGACGCTGTAGGTATCCACCCAGGCTACGGCTTCTTAGCAGAAAACGCTGACTTTGCTGAACAGGTTGAGCGCTCTGGCTTTACCTTCATCGGTCCTAAAGCAGAAACTATCCGCCTAATGGGCGACAAAGTTTCTGCGATCGAAGCAATGAAAGCCGCAGGCGTACCAACAGTGCCAGGTTCAGACGGTGCATTGTCTGACGACCCTGATGAAATTCATGAGATTGCACGCCGTATCGGTTACCCAGTGATCATCAAAGCCGCTGCAGGCGGTGGTGGCCGTGGTATGCGTGTTGTTCACTCTGAAGCGTCTCTAATCAGCTCTATCCATGTAACTCAGTCCGAAGCTGCTGCAGCTTTCGGTGATGACACTGTATACATGGAAAAATACTTAGAAAATCCGCGTCACGTGGAAGTTCAAGTACTAGCGGATGGTCAAGGCAACGCTGTTCATCTATACGACCGCGACTGCTCTATGCAGCGTCGTCACCAAAAAGTTGTTGAAGAAGCACCAGCTCCGCACCTAGATCCAGAAGCACGCGCTCAAGTACTTCAATCTTGTGTTGATGCATGTATCGAAATCGGATACCGCGGCGCGGGTACTTTCGAATTTTTATACGAAAACGGCGGCTTCTACTTCATCGAAATGAACACTCGTGTACAGGTAGAACACCCTGTAACAGAGATGATCACTGGTGTTGATATTGTAAAAGAGCAGCTACGCATTGCGTCTGGTTACCCTCTTTCACTGAAGCAGGAAGATATTAAAGTACAGGGCCACTCTTTCGAGTGCCGTATCAATGCAGAAGACCCTAAGACCTTCCTGCCAAGCCCTGGTACTGTTAAACACTTCCACGCACCTGGTGGTAATGGCATTCGTGTAGACTCTCACCTATACAATGGCTACACAGTTCCGCCTCATTACGACTCTTTGATCGCCAAGCTTATTAGCTACGGCGAAGATCGTGAGACAGCCCTTAAGCGCATGGAAATTGCGTTGGGCGAGATGCTAGTCGATGGCATTCGCAGCAACATTCCTCTACAGCAGGATATTGTTCGCGACGCTAAATTCCAAGAAGGTGGAGTAAATATCCACTACCTTGAGAAGAAGCTCGGCCTGTAAGCAAAATCTAATAAAAAACCCGCCTAGGCGGGTTTTTTATTATCTAGCCCAAAACATTCTGTTCATATAAGCATTTATGACCGATACTATAAACTCATCTAAGCGCTTGATATGGAAGAAAACTAATGCCTTGGTTGCAGATCAAAATCCAAACCAACCCAGACCAATCCGAACCTTACGAAGACTTGTTACTCAGCGCAGGCTGCGCGGCTGTCACATTTGAAGACACTGAAGATCAACCTATCTTTGAACCTGATCTGGGTACTACCCCGCTATGGTCAAACACGACCATTACTGGGCTTTTTTCTGCAGAACACAACTTAGATGAAACCCTTCAATTTATTCATCAGGGTCACGAGCAACTCTTCCCGGGCATGCCATGCCCAACGATTAAAGCAGAAATTTTAGAAGATAAAGATTGGGAAAGAGAGTGGATGGATAACTACCATCCAATGCAGTTTGGCGAACGCCTTTGGGTTTGTCCTAGCTGGCGTGAACCACCTCAAGCAGAAGCCGTAAACCTGATGCTCGATCCAGGCCTCGCATTTGGTACAGGCACGCACCCCACTACAGCACTGTGTTTGGAGTGGCTAGATCAGAACATTACTGATACTAGTTTCTTAATCGATTACGGATGCGGCTCAGGTATTTTGGGAATTGCAGGCTTGTTACTCGGTGCAAAACGCGCTATCGGTGTCGATATTGATCCACAAGCACTACAAGCAACCAAAGACAATCTTGCCCGTAACCAACTGCAAGACGATTCTTTACATGTGTATATGCCAGAAAATACACCTTCTGAAAAAGCTGAAGTGCTCATAGCAAATATTCTTGCTGGCCCTCTGGTTCAACTAGCACCTACACTTGAAGCACTGGTTAGCCCTGGCGGTAAGCTTTGCTTATCCGGCCTATTAACTCCACAAGCTACAGAGATCATTGATACTTATTCTGAATGGTTTGACCTTGACCCAATCGCCGAAAAAGAGGGTTGGATTCGTGTTACAGGAACAAAACACAGTTAAATCCAGATGCAAAACAACAGTATAATTACGCAATGTCCAAGTTGTGAAACGCAATTTCGCGTTACGCAGGGACAATTAAAGGTAGCTAACGGACAGGTAAGATGCGGTGCCTGCCTAGCTATCTTTTGCGCTGTTGAATATGAACAGAAACCCAAAAGCGCAGAACCAACCCCGCCACAAAAAGCCACAACTGGAAAAGTCCGTGAAGACGAAGCGACAAACGCCTTTGAAAAACTCAAATTAGCTCTACCGCTTGCAGATGAAAAAAATCCACCTAAGCCTGATGAAATAGCCACAACTATTTCAACTGCAACCAATCCTACGAATAAAGATAAGAAAGAGATCATTCAAACCGTCTCAGCTTCGGCCGTTCCTACCCTCACAATTGAAGCAGAACCTGTAGTTCTTAATCGCAGCAATGGCGCAAAAGCCTCTTCTCCTTGGTGGTTTATTGGTTGTGTATTAGCCATCATTACTTTGATAACGCAGCATCTTTGGTTTAATCGTGGTGACCTATATTGGACTCACACATACCGACCTCTATACGATACTGTCTGCCAACATATTGATTGCCAAATACCCACACGAGTTAATACAGCCAAGATCACTAATCAACAGTTCCTGATTCGCCCCCATTCAGAGATCGCTGATGCGATAACGATAGATTTAGTTCTTATAAATGAGGCTAATCACAACCAACCTTATCCAGCTTTGCATATAGCGTTTTCCGATCTTAAAGGTCGACCTGTCGCAAGTAGAACTCTACAACCAGAATCCTACCTAGATAGATCAGTGGTTAACCTAAAATCAATGCCTACTCACCAGCCCATCCAAATATCTCTAGACCTAATGTCACCTGGCATACGTGGCATAAATTACCAACTTGAGCTACTAGCGCCAGCGCTATAAAAAATCAAGGCAAATTGTTCAAAAAATCATCAAAAAAATCCTTGGAGACCCTAGCGCTAAGGAGTATGATTGTTCGCCTCCCTAATCACTCAACTAACAGTGTCATTCGTGACGCTGCGGGTGTTTATTAACTATTTTTAAGGCTCGCTATGTTCCAGATTGGTTCATACATCATTGACAGCCAGGTGATTCTTGCACCAATGGCTGGCGTAACTGACCAACCATTTAGGCAGTTATGTAAACGTATGGGCGCAGGTCTAGTAGTCTCGGAAATGGTTACATCTGATACTCGCTTATGGAAATCACGAAAATCTGCTTTTCGTCTAAATCATAGCGGTGAAGCCGAACCTCGATCTGTTCAGATCGCGGGTGGCGACCCAGAGATGATGGCCCACGCTGCGGCAATGAATGTAGAACGCGGTGCCCAGATTATTGATATCAATATGGGCTGCCCTGCGAAGAAAGTGTGCAATAAAGCTGCAGGTTCTGCATTACTTAAGGATGAGCCACTGGTTAAAGACATTCTCAATGCTGTTGTAAAGGCAGTAGATGTCCCAGTTACACTGAAAATCCGTACAGGGTGGGATCAAGACAATCGCAACGGTTTAACTGTCGCAAAAATAGCCGAAGACGCAGGTATTCAAGCACTGGCAGTTCATGGCCGCACACGTCGTTGCGGCTATAAGGGGACGGCAGAATACGACACTATTGCCAGTATTGCTGACGCTATATCCATTCCCGTCTTTGCCAATGGAGATATTACATCTCCTGAAAAAGCAGAATGGGTACTTAAGCATACTGGTTGCTCTGCAGTGATGATCGGTCGTGCAGCTCAAGGTCAACCTTGGTTGTTTAGAGAGATTGATCATTATCTACGAACAGGTACAATCCTGCCCCCTCCATCACTTGTTGAGATTAGAGAAATTCTGTTAGCTCATCTGCAGGAACTACATAGTTTCTATGGTGACTACATGGGCGTACGTATCGCGCGAAAACATGTAGGGTGGTATCTGCAGAATCAGCCAAACGGAAGTAGCTTTCGCAAGCAATTTAATATTATTGAAACAGCAGCAGATCAGGCCGCAGCTATCGAAAAATATTTCGATGAAGCATTAGCAAACAACGTTGCGGCCTAGTTTAGATTGGATATTTAGTACTGTGGAATACAAAGAAATTAAGCAACCGGCTCTCGTGTCCGACCCAGCAGAAGCTACTAACCAGACTCTACGTGACAATGTAGAGCAGTCACTGAACAACTATTTCCGTCAGCTTGACGGTCAGCCAGTGACAGACGTGTACCAAATGGTTCTTTCTGAAATTGAAGCACCACTGTTCGAAACAGTGATGACTTACACAAAAGATAATCAGACTAAAGCTTCCCAACTGTTAGGCCTAAACCGCGGTACGCTGCGTAAAAAGCTAAAACAGTACGGCTTGCTTTAATCCACAATTTTTTAAGACTACTCGGAATCCAGACACAATGGCACAGAACATCACTCCCGTTCGCCGTGCACTGATCAGCGTATCTGACAAAACAGGTATCGTTGAGTTTGCACAAGCCCTAAACGCTCGCGGCGTTGAAATCCTTTCTACTGGCGGTACTTACAAACTACTTAAGGAAAATAACATTCCTGCAGTAGAAGTATCCGATTACACAGGCTTCCCTGAAATGATGGACGGCCGTGTTAAAACTCTGCACCCTAAAGTGCACGGTGGTATTTTGGGTCGCCGCGGACAGGATGATGGCATCATGTCTGAGCATGGCATCAACCCAATCGATATGGTTGTTGTAAACCTTTACCCATTTGCTGCAACTATCGCGCGCCCTGATTGCGATCTACCTATGGCGATTGAAAATATCGACATCGGTGGTCCAACAATGGTTCGCTCTGCAGCGAAAAACCATAAAGATGTAGCAATCGTTGTTAACGCTTCTGATTACGACAACGTAGTTGCTGAATTGGATTCCGAAAAAGGTCTAACGCACAAAACTCGTTTTGATCTAGCAGTAAAAGCGTTTGAGCACACTGCAGGTTATGACGGTATGATTGCTAACTACCTAGGCGCAATCGTTGAAGGTGAAGATGAGAAGCCTGCTGACTTCCCACGTACTTTCAACACTCAGTTCGTTAAAGCACAAGATATGCGTTACGGTGAAAACCCTCACCAACGTGCGGCTTTCTACGTTGAAGAAGAGCCAGCAGAAGCATCTGTTTCTACTGCTCGCCAACTACAAGGCAAGGCACTGTCTTTCAACAATGTTGCAGACACTGACGCAGCGCTTGAATGTGTTAAATCATTCAAAGAACCAGCTTGTGTTATCGTTAAACACGCTAACCCATGTGGTGTAGCAGTTGGCGCTGACATTCTAGAAGCGTACAACCGCGCTTTCCAAACTGACCCAACCTCTGCTTTTGGTGGCATCATCGCATTCAACCAAGAATTGGATGGCAAGACTGCGAAAGCGATCGTTGATCGTCAGTTCGTTGAAGTGATTATCGCTCCTAAAGTAACTCAAGAAGCATCTGACATTGTGGCGACCAAGCCAAATGTTCGCTTACTTGAGTGTGGTGAGTGGTCTGCTAACCGTGCACACGGTTTCGACTACAAGCGCGTTAACGGCGGTCTACTAGTACAAGATCTTGATCTTGGCCGTGTAGATGCATCTGAACTGAAAGTTGTTTCTAAAGTACAACCAACAGAACAAGAGATCCGTGATCTTCTATTCTGCTGGGAAGTAGCTAAGTTCGTTAAGTCTAACGCTATTGTTTACGCTAAAGATGGCCAAACAATCGGCATCGGCGCAGGCCAAATGAGCCGCGTATACAGTGCTAAAATTGCAGGCATCAAAGCTGCTGATGAAGGTCTAGAAGTTAAAGGTTCCGTTATGGCATCTGACGCTTTCTTCCCATTCCGCGATGGTATTGATTCTGCAGCGGCTGCAGGTATTAAAGCAGTTATTCAGCCGGGTGGTTCTATGCGCGATCAAGAAGTTATTGACGCAGCTGACGAGCACGGCATGGCAATGGTCTTCACTGGAATGCGCCATTTCCGTCACTAAGCATTAGATAGCAATAGGCCTTCAATTAGGTTTATCTCCTTTAGGCTTATTGCCCTAAACCCCGATCCAGAGAAACACTGGATGCGGGGTTTTCTACATAGAAGGATTACAGAATGAACGTACTAATTATTGGTTCTGGCGGTCGTGAACACGCACTTGCTTGGGCAGCAGCACAAGACGCAAACGTTGCTAAAATTTTCGTAGCTCCAGGTAACGCTGCGACGGCTCAAGAAGACAAAATGGAAAACGTTGCTATCGACGTAATGGATCTAGATGGCCTACGCACTTTCGCTCAAGAAAACAGTGTAGATCTAACCATCGTTGGCCCTGAAGCACCACTAGTTGCCGGTATCGTTGATCACTTCCAGAAAGAAGATCTGCGCATCTTCGGCCCAAGTGAAGGTGCTGCTCAACTAGAAGGCTCTAAAGCTTTCACTAAAGATTTCCTTGCGCGTCAACAGATCCCAACCGCTGAGTACGAAAACTTCACTGAAATTGAGCCTGCACTGGCTTACGTTCGTGAAAAAGGCGCACCTATCGTAGTTAAAGCTGACGGTCTTGCGGCGGGTAAAGGCGTAATCGTTGCGATGACGTTGACTGAAGCTGAAGACGCGATCAAAGACATGCTAGCTGGCAACGCATTTGGTGATGCTGGCAGCCGTGTAGTTATCGAAGAATTCCTAGAAGGTGAAGAAGCGTCTTACATCGTTATAGTTGACGGTGACAACGTTCTGCCAATGGCAACAAGCCAAGATCACAAACGTGTAGGCGATGGCGACACTGGCCTGAACACAGGCGGCATGGGCGCTTACTCCCCTGCTCCAGTTGTTACAGCAGAGATCGATCAGCGCATCATGGACGAAGTAATCATGCCAACAGTTAACGGCATGAAAGCTGAAGGCAATGAGTACACTGGTTTCCTATATGCTGGTCTAATGATCCAAGCAGACGGTACGCCGAAGGTTATCGAATACAACTGCCGTTTCGGTGATCCTGAAACCCAACCAATTATGCTACGCCTAAAATCTAGCTTGGTTGATCTATGTAATGCAGCACTTGATAAGAAGCTTGCTGACACAACGGCTGAGTGGGATGAGCGTAAATCTGTTGGCGTTGTTATGGCTGCAGGCGGCTACCCAGGTGACTACGGCAAAGGCGATGTAATCTCTTTCCCTGCAGAATGCCCTGAAGGCACTAAAATCTTCCACGCTGGCACTAAGCTTGATGGCGAGAATGTTGTGACTGCAGGCGGTCGTGTACTTTGCGTAACAGCACTTGGCGAAACAGTTACGGAAGCACAGAAACGCGCCTATGAACTGCTAGAGAAAGTTAGCTGGGAAGGCGCTTACTTCCGTAAAGATATCGCTTACCGTGCAATTGCTCGCGAGCAAAACAGCTAAGCGAAAATAATCTTCTGAAAAGGCCCTGATTATTCAGGGCTTTTTTTTGCTATCAAGAATCTACCACCACTCAACAATAGCACCAATACCAATCCAACCAACATGGGCAAGTAACTGAGCCAATAACCCACGCTAACCATCATCAACGGCACCGTCATCAATACTCCGCCCGTTACAATCAACGCTAAGTTCAACCATATAGGCATCGAAACCAAACTCACCAAACCAATGCACAGCGTAACTAGAATCCCTAGCGCTACAGCCCAGATAGGCAAAGATGGTGATAACGCATAACCTTGATTCAACACAGCAAAATTAAACGCATGAACCTCAGTAGCGGAGAACATCCCCTGCGCTAAAGCCTTTTCCGGTTCGAGTTGAGCATCAGCAATGCCTACAAAAACTGCCTTATTCTTTAAAGCGCCTGAATCTACTTGACCATTAACCAAGTCAACCAAGCTATAACGCGGCGTCTGTTGTAGAAATCTGTCGATCCCCAAAGGGATCAATACTTCATAATCTCGACTCCATCGACGACTAAACCCTAAATTAAGATAAGGGCTTCGTAATCCGGAAAAATCGTCAGCTTTCACCGGTGCATAAATACTTAAGGTAGCTAGAGGAACATTCGGCCAACGGGGAAAACCAATTCCCGCATGCATATAGTTACGCCTTAACATCTCATCTGAATCAAGTGGGAGCTCTGAATGCGCCACTTTGGCACCACTCAAACTGACGCCATTAAAAGGTAACATCTCCTGATTTTTCTCCGCAAGCATAGGGAGAATAACTTGACCATTGTTACGAATAGCACTTAATAAAGCTTGATCAGAGTGGTTTTGAAGACCGCCATATGCAATGAAAGCAACATTGTAAGTTACAGAAGAAGCTTGAGCAGAACTGAGTTGCTCGATCGCACGGGCATGAACAGATCGATCAATAGGCCAGCCAGAAAATGCCTCTAAACTACGGCGATCTATATCGATTAAAACAACTGAACGATCTTGAAGATTAATTGGAGAATAATGCTTGGCTAAAGCATCATAAATGTATCGATCAAAGTTTTCTGGCAGAGAAGACAATCCCGCCATGACTACGCAGAGTAATGGTGGGATTAGTAAGAGTATTTGCTTAAAACTAACCAGCATTACAACAGCAAGAGCACAGAGAGTGATCCACTAATAATCATTGGCCACCAATTCTCCACGGGCTGAACCACCTCTTGAGGTTCGGTCCATTCCCCCGCGTAATCATCGGCATCAATAGATCGAACACGCATGTAATAAGTACCTGCCTGTGGTTTATCGATCGCCAAACTTGCTTGCTCAGTTTTATTATCAACAACAAGCTGCTTAAACGCCTTATCTTTTGCAAGCTGTAACTGATAGAAACTCACACCCTCTTCTTCCTGCCAACTAAACGAGATCTCTGTTTCACTGCTTACAGGTTCTCTCATCTCCGGTTTTGGAGGAACCGGCTTCACCTTAAATGCCCCCGCATGACCTTCAGGGCCATGTTTGCCCTCTTGGGTCACACTACTCACGCGCCAGAAGAAGTTACCTGGCTCTGAGACAACAGCAACAAACTGAGTTTCCTTAATATTCTCATGTGTCTCGATAATCTCGGTGAAACTTTTATCTTTAGCGATCTCAAAAACAAATGAATCTGCTAATTCTGGTTTAGACCAACTAAATTCGATTTCACCAACATATAGAGAGTCAGAAGGCATAGGCCCCTGACGCACAGGTGGGAAAGGACGCGCTTCAATATTTATTTGCTGTAACGAAGATAATCCCTGCAAACCTTCAGCACTAATTGCACTCACCCGAATCCAATAGGAACGATCTTCTAAAGCAGCAGGTAAACCCATTTTGGGATGAGCTGAAATCTGGTCGTATACAATTGCTGTGAATGCTTGATCTGGAGAGATTTGGCTACGGTACTGAGAAGCACCGTCCAGCTTATCCCAAGCCAGCTTCCCCGGTAGATAACGGACCACATTATCAATTTCCGGCAATACCGGCGCGGGTAGAAGTTTTTTCGGTTTTTTAGGCGGCTCATTCGCCTTGGTCAAAGTTCCATACCCTTGACGAACATTGGTAGCACCTAACTTATTACCTACACCAATTAGACCTTGAGTCACCTCGGCTGCAGTACTTTCACCTTGAGCTCTCACTCGGTAAGTCGTGCCCTTGGTCGTAGCAAACGCAACAGGCGTATCGATCAAGAATCGTGAACCTGGCACTTTGGCAGGATTAGCACGAATTTCAGCCTCTCCTTCCTCTAGGAACACCTTTATATCGACAACCTTTCGTTTGTTTCCGATAACCGTTGCTTGCTCGATACGAAGCACACTGTCGCCCAGTAATAGCACCTGAGTACCATCATCAAACTCCAGCAACACCGAAGCTTGAGCAGCTGTCTTAATCAAGTCTCCTTGCGATAAACTCTGCCCACGACTCAAAGGAAGTAAGGCTTTAGCTTTTCCTTCACGTAATTTAACCTGCGCCGTAACATCGCCATTCACATCAAGAATTTTGATATCCGATTGCTTTTCCTGAATCAAATTCCGCGGAATTTTTAAAACAGTGCCAGGAGACATTTGGCGATCATTACGCACATTATTTAGGCGCTCTATCGTTTTCCATTCTCGCCAGTCGGTAAGCAACTCATGCGCCACGCTCCAGACAGATTCACCGGGCTGCATCGCATAACCCCATTCATTTTGCTGCTCAGCAACTGCTGCCTGAGAGAAAAACAAGGAAAATAATAAGGCGTAACGTTTCGTTAGTTTAATCACTCGACGAGTTCCTGTTTAAACACCAACTCAATACGTAGGGTTTAGTATCTAATGGGTAAAAAGTTGCCCATAGCACCACTTTTATTCATGAGAATACATTCTCCCACTTATTAAAAAGTTCAGCCACTATTGAAAACAACTGTTTGAATATGACATCAATCGTTATATGCGTATAATCTTCCTCTTCATCATCTTATTACTTGCCTTAATCCATGCTGAAATTCGAATTAAACAACGGTAAAAATTTGTTACGTACGACTATTGGTACAATCATTTCAATGTCGCTACTAACCGGCTGTAATCTTGCCTCGAATATCAAATCAGATAGCGCTAGCGCTCAGACAGCGAAACCAATCCCAGAAGGTTTCTGCTACAAGGGCGGACGTACAAATGATTACAGCTGCGATCCAGATAAGGCAACCGATCAAGCTGACATGCGTACGGCTGAGATTGATGAAGCGTGGATGCAGACCAAACTTGCAGAAGTCAAAAAATGGATAGCTGAAGAGAAAAAAGCCGCGCATAGCGGACAACCTCGTCCACAAGCTAAACCTACTACCGAAGACTCTCGTGAGTATATCACTACAGTAAGCGTAACGAAGCCGAATACTGCTAGCTCATCACCTGCGATCGAACAAAGCTTAAAATTGAGCCAACAGGGTAACCACCAAGAAGCATTAGCCAAAATTAATACTTTTTTAGCTCAGCAACCTAACCTTCCTTCAGCACAGCTGACCAAGGGCATCATTCTAAGTAATAAGGGTGATAAAGCGGCTGCCAAAGCTATCTTCCAAAGCCTAATGAAATCTCACCCTGATCGCCCAGAAGCCTTTAACAACTTGGCTGTAATCTATTCTGAAGAGGGCAATTTCCCTCAAGCAATAGAAACGCTTCAGCAAGCGTTCCAGACTCATCCAAGCTATGCACAAGTGCATGTAAACTTGAAAGAGCTTTATGCAACGCTGGCATCTCAAGCCTACAACAAAGCATTGGATTTAAGTGCTGCTGAGCAAGGCCCTAACCTTGCTATGATCAATCAAGCGCCAACGATCCAAGGTAGCAATGCAACGTCTTCTATTGCAGCAGCGCCTAAGCAACCAGTAAAACTTGCTGCGGTAGAAGAAGTTAAGGCGGAACCTCAGCCAGTCAAACAGGTTGAACCTAAAAAAGAAATCCCAGTTGTAACTGTTTCTGCTCCTGAGCCAAAAACAGAAGCACCAGCGAAGGCTGAAGAGAAACCAATTGTTGTCGCTGTTAGCGAACCAACCGTTGTTGCAGCAACGACTAAAAAATCACCTGTTAAAGAAGCTGCCGACATTAAAGAACAAACAAATGCAACGCCGAATGCACCCAAACTTGAAACACAAGCCCTACCGGAGTCAGAAGTATTAGCGCATATCAATAATTGGGCTGACGCTTGGAGAAATAAAAATCACGCTGGTTATGTTAACTCTTATACAGCGCTATACCGCCCAAATGCAAAATTGAACCACCAGCAGTGGGTTAAACAGCGCGCTCAGCGTTTGAGTAAACCTAAATTTATTCGTGTTGAACTTAACCAGATCAATATAAAGATGCTGAGAGATAATCTTGCAGAAGCACGCTTTAATCAACACTATCAGTCTGATAACTATAAAGATGCGGTTAAAAAGCGTCTAATGCTGGTTAAAGTCGACGATCAATGGAAGATCAGCCTAGAAAGAAGCTTAGGTTTACTTAAGTAACTTCATTAAACAATTTCCATAAAAAAGCCCCTTTCTTAAGGGGCTTTTTTACATCTATTGATAAGTTACGGCTTAGGCCGTTTTAAAACAACTGTTCCATTGGCAGCTTCAGAAGCGATCTTCCAACCGGCAGATGTAAGGGTGAGTTCTAAACGTTTATTGGTCTCATCGGCATAACCAGGTTTCTCGAAACGTTGATAAAACTCTACTCTGTACCAATGTGAATTAAGACGAGTGTACTTCGGAGATTTAATCTCTAATTTGATCCATTGTGGTGAAAGTAAGCGATTTTTACGAAACTCACGCCACTCTTCAAGGGACATTTTTACGCCATATAACGTAGTGTTCTGCAGATAACTGTTGATGTAATCATCCCAGTCCTGCTTCTCCCACGCAGTATGCCAAGTTGTAAAAACTTCGCGCACAGCTTTTTCATTATTTTCTTTAGGACCAAGCTTCACTACAAACTCAGTCACAGGTTCAGCTTGCGCCTCAGAAGAAGGAAGTGAAGAATCTACCTTAGGCTGCCCAGCCGTGACCACTGATTTAGGTAGTGTCACTTTCTTCTGTTCAGTTGCGGCTACCTTTGCAACATCAGTAGCGGTTACCGATTCAACCACCTTTGTAGGCTCTTGAACTTGAGCCTTTTTAACTTGGTCTATCGAACTTTCTGACGTTTTATCACGCTTCTGTTTAGCTTTTTCCACTGTCGCCGTCAAAGAAGCAACTAATTCTGGGTTTAGCTTCTTATCAATCACCACAGGTTCAGGGGACTTAACAACAGCAGGTTCAGGCTCAGCTTTATTAGCATTCAGTTCTGCTATAAATTCGGCCTTTTCCTCAAGGATAACTGGCTTGGTTGTCTTGGTATCTAACTGGTTCTCAGCTACGGTTTCTTCGCTTTGCGAGGAGGGAGTAATAGCCGCGTTATCAACTTTAAAAGACGAATCCTCTGCACTGTTTACTAGTGCTACAGGAGCAGAAGAATCCTTTTGGGAATCAAACCAATACCATCCACCAGCGCTTAAACAAACAACTGTTAAAGCGCCAATAGCAATCAGAGGTTTGTTTCCACCTCTAGACACAGGACTGGAATCTACTTCCTCTTGATAATAACCATCCAACTTACTTGCAAGCAAAGAAGAAGATTTCAATGCAGAAACGATTTCCGGCGTGCTTAATAAAATGATTGTTACCGCAGGGCCAGTCTCATCACAAATCGAAGGAAGGCCTAATAGATAAGTGAGAGCCTCTGAACTGACATCATTACTATTAACGATGATGTGTAGACGACGCCCTTGTTGCAACCAGCGTTTTAGCTCCTGCTGGATAAAAGAAGCGCCTGCTTCTACGTGAAGAAACTCAGCCAGACTATTCTGTAATAGATCTAAAGCGAGAGAGCCATTAACCTCAAAGGTGTCAGGTTGAGCTTGTTTCACTTGATCAGTCAGATACTCCATCCACTGGAAGGATCCTTCAATACGAATAACCTGATGATCAGATAAATTACTCAGTAGCAGCTCAGAAGAACTTAAACTTGAATCGCTCAACCCTATCTCCCTGATATTTTAAGGTCTGCCCTTTGATGGTTTACCTTCATAAGCAATACGCCAACGACCTTGATCAAAGGTCCAGTATTGACGCTTTACTGAACTGCCAGAAAGGTTATTACTTTTGTAATCTTGTTGGAATGTAGCAACAACCAGATTTGGGTTATCTGGGTAACGATAGATACTCAAGTTTTGCAAATCGACATCTACAAACTTCTTAGAACTATTCACACGTTTCTTGTAGCTAGAATATTGTGAATATTTACGTTTACCATCGTCAAAGTTTTGAGAATAGTTATCTATATAACGCTGATGATCAAGACTTTCCCAATCAGACGCCCAGCGTTCAACTAGATTTGTGAAACGTTTTTTCTGTTCTAGCCAATCAGCCTTTTGAATCCAACGCACGTTATGACCAACCAGAACAGGCGTGTTCTCATAGTTGATCAGGTTATCCAATTCAATGAAATCAGGATTGGTCAGAGAGATACAGCCTTCACTCGCTTTAGGTGGACGACTATAAGTTTCCACGGGTGAACCATGAAGCCAGATACCGTAACCAGTGCGTCCTAGCCTCTCATCCCAAACATTAGGGTAATTGATCGGCAAAGCGCCTGATCCATAACGAGAAGGTAGGTTCTCATCTTCTAACCGGCTGGTTGTAAAATAAACCCCTAAAGGAGTTTTAAGGTCACCCTCAACCTCTTTGCCTGTGCCACCACGACCGTACGAAGCGTAATAGTCTTTAACAAGCACAGGGATACCGTTTTGGTTTTCAAATAAGAAAAGTCGCGATAAACGGGTATCGACGATGATGATATGCTTTTGATCTGGGGATAAAGTTAACATGTCTGCAGGCAACATATCTGCAGATGGCTTATCCATTTCCATCAGCAATCTAACTTTTGCTTCAGAAATGAGCCCTTCGATCTTTTGTTGATGGTCACCACGTTTATGACTTAGAGGAGCCCCTTGCGCTTGGGCGGCAAGAATATCTGCATAAACAAGCTGAGCTAGACGAAAATCAGGGCGACGTTCAGTAAGCTCTTGAAGATCCGATAACGCCGAATCCAGCTCCTGACTCTTTAGGTTATTCAAGCCACTTAAAAGTAACTCTTCATTCCCTTCTGAAATTCCATAAGGAGCAGTTTCTTCAGCAAATAAGCTGCTCTGAGGAATGCCCAGCGCGCTCAACATCACTACAGTACAAACGAAACTTTTTTTCATTTATCCAGAAAGCCCCAACCTATTTTTTATTAACCAATGATTATAACGATATTCATCCTGAATGGGACTCTATCGCCCTTGAAAAAATGCTTTTTCCACTACTAAATTTGAAACTTTTTGCGTTTTTTTGTTTTCGCAGTAATTTTCTAGCAATACCACAGGCAAATTCAGCGAAACGTCACCCTTTCAGCCCTTTTCGCAACTGCAAAAACCAAAAGTTTTGGCAATTAATTTTGAATTTTTCAATCTGAAATTTGCCTAAAACTGTGCTATTCCAAAAGTGTAGAGATCCAAAAGACACGCTACCGCATACAAAGTTCAGTTAGCTGGTATAAGTGCGACCCACAAATCACCAATTAACTGATCAAAATTGATGTTTTCCTGTAGATACAGACGGAGGACCCCGTGATGTTTAAACAGATGGAAAGCAATGGCACACAGCGCCTTCATTTTTGTCATGACCCTGAAACGGGTCTCAAGGCTATTATTGCCATTCACTCGACTTTACGTGGCCCCGCGATTGGCGGCTGCAGGTTTATTCACTATAACAATGACGATGCTGCCATTACTGATGCGCTCAGATTAGCACGTGGTATGAGTTATAAAGCAGCACTTGCAGGACTGCCCCATGGTGGCGCTAAAGCAGTCATCATCAAGCCGGAATCAGACTTTAACCGCGCTGGTCTTATGCAGCGTTTTGGTCAATTTGTTGATGGTTTGGGGGGCGAATACATTACAGCAATGGACAGCGGCACTCAGATTAGCGACATGGATCAGATCCAAAAGAGCACATCTTTTGTCACCTGCACGCAAAACACTGGCGATCCTTCTCCCCATACCGCACTCGGCGTTTTTGAAGGGATTAAAGCCTCCGTCAGATTCAAACTAAATCGTTCATCACTGAAAGGTGTGCATGTCAGTATTCAAGGCCTAGGACATGTAGGTTACGAGGTAGCCCGCTTACTCCATCAAGCCGGAGCCAAACTGACAGTCACCGATATTGATCAAGCTAGAGTGACTCAATGCGAGAAAAACTTTAACGCTGCAAGCGTTTCACCAGATCAGATTTACGCAGTCGATGCTGATGTTTTCTGCCCTTGTGGGCTTGGTGCGATTATAAACGACACGACTCTGCCACAACTTCGCGTATCCATCATCGCAGGCTCAGCCAACAATCAACTAGCAGAAGAGAAACACGGCGATCTACTAACCGCACAAGATATTCTGTACGCCCCTGATTATCTGATCAACGCAGGTGGTTTGATTTTTGTAGCGCTGCAATATTCAAAACAGAGCAGTCGAGAAATCCGCCAAAAAGTAATTCAGATAGGTGATTCGCTTACCCAGCTTTATCAAAACGCGACACAAACTAAGCAAGGTGTACATCGTCTAGCCAACCATCAGGCTGAACAAATTATTAGTGCATCTAACGACTTCAATTCCGCAGCTTAAGCTAATGATCGCGGGCAGGAGGAAGAGTTATGAGTCATGCACCACTGCAATATTTGGATAGTGAGGGGAACCCCACCCAGCGTTTACCGCAATGGTGCCAATCACCTGATTGGTTCCTACGCTGCTATCACAACATGATATTGGCTAGACAGTTTGACGCTAAAGCCATCGCGCTACAACGCACGGGCCAATTGGGTACTTACGCATCCCTATTAGGCTCCGAAGGAATCGATGTTCCCACGGCACTCTGCATGAGCGAAAAGGATGTCCTCGTGCCCTACTATCGAAACCATGCCTGCCAGATGATTAGAGGGCTGGCTCTTGAAGATATTCTTCTATATTGGGGTGGGGATGAACGAGGCAATGCATCCCCCCAAATGAAGAAGGACTTCCCTAACTCAGTCCCAATCGCCACTCAATCACTGCATGCCTGTGGTGTTGCAACAGCGCTAAAAATACGCAATCAGAAACAGGCTGCTGTGACCTTAATTGGCGATGGCGGCACCTCTAAAGGGGATTTTATGGAATCCTTAAACATCGCTGGGGTATGGCAACTGCCTGTGGTCTTTATCATCAACAACAATCAGTGGGCTATCTCTGTACCGCGTAAAATTCAATCCGCAGCGGCCCAGTTAGCAGACAAAGCACAAGCCGCTGGCATTCCCGGTATGCAAGTCGATGGCAACGATGTAATTGCTATGCATGAGGCAGTTACCCAAGCTTTGCAACGCGCTTATGACGGTAAAGGAGCCACACTAATAGAAGCCATAAGCTACCGTTTAAGTGACCATACTACCGCTGATGATGCGACCCGTTATAGGGATAACGAAGAGCTGAAGCAAGCTTGGGAGAAAGAACCAATAAAACGCTTGCGTAACTTCATGGTTACTCAAGGATTTTGGGACGAATCGAAAGAACAAGCTCTTCAACAAGAGATCACGCAACTCGTCCAACAAGCAGCAAACAAGTATTTAGCAATTGAACCTCAAGCCCCCGAGTCCATTTTTGATTACATGTATGAAGAGCTACCCGAGCATCTCATCGAACAGAGAGACTGGGCCACTATCAAAGCTATGCCAAATGCCAGTCATGCTGAGGAGGACGCATCATGAAACATTCAGTATGCCTTCTTGAAGCAGTTAATCTAGCCTTAGCCTCAGAGATGCGCAGGGACGAGGAGATCGTTCTATTGGGTGAGGATATTGGCGTTAATGGCGGTGTTTTCCGCGCTACCGCGAATCTGAGAGATGAATTTGGCCTCAAGCGCGTAATGGACACTCCCTTAGCCGAATCAATGATCGCAGGACTCAGTATAGGTATGGCTAGCCAAGGCTTGAAACCTGTTGCCGAGATCCAGTTTATGGGCTTTATCTTTCCAGCATTAGAGCAAATTATCTGCCACGCAGCCCGCATGCGTAATCGAACCCGCGGCCGTCTCACCTGCCCTATGGTGATAAGAGCACCTTTTGGCGGCGGTATTCACGCACCTGAACATCATTCGGAAAGTACAGAAGCTCTATTGGCTCATATACCCGGCCTTAAAGTCGTCACTCCCTCCTCTCCAGCACGAGCATACGGATTATTACTCTCAGCCATTCGTGATCCCGACCCAGTGCTCTTTTTAGAACCTAAAAGGATCTATCGCAGCCAACAACAAGAGATTTTAGATAACGGCGAAGCACTACCTTTAGGCAGCTGTTTTACGCTGCGCGAGGGCTCAGATATTACGTTAATCAGCTGGGGAGCGATGATCACAGAAACCTTAGCCGCCGCAGAACATTTCCAAAATAAAGGCGTGCACTGTGAAGTGATCGATGTAGCCAGTATCAGTCCGTTAGATATGACTACGATTCTAGCCTCCGTGAAAAAGACAGGTCGCGTTGTGATTGTACATGAGGCTCCAAGAAATGCGGGTATAGGTGCAGAAATAGCCGCAACCATCGCAGAAAGAGCACTCTTAGATTTACAAGCACCTATTGCTCGGGTAACAGGTTATGACACCGTCATGCCTTATTTCCGTCTTGAAAATCATTACCTACCGAACACTCAAGACATCATCGACAGCATCAATGAGACATTGGAGTTCGCATGAAATATTTCAAACTACCAGATCTCGGCGAAGGACTTCCTGAAGCAGAAATTGTGGAATGGAATATCAAAGAAGGCGATTCTGTAGAAACAGACCAAGTTCTCTTGTCCGTAGAAACAGCAAAAGCGATTATTCAAGTGCCCTCACCTCAAGCGGGCGTGATCGCCCATCTTTTTGGTCAGCCAGGTGATGTTATCCACACTGGAGAACCTCTGTTGGAATTTGAAGGAGAAGATGAGAGTGATAGCGGCACTGTTGTCGGCGAAATTCCTCAAGCAAACACAGACTCCACTACTCAAGATTCCTTCTTTATTGGCGCAGCCCCTAGCAGTCAAAACGGCGCAACAAGCCAAAAAGCAACCCCCGCTGTCAGAGCCTTAGCCAAACGCTTAAATATCGATTTAAACCAAGTAAAAGGAAGCGGTCAGCAGGGTAACATCACACCAAAAGATGTTGAACAGGCCGCAAAACTCGATCAAACTCATGGTAAAGCCGAGCCTTTGCGCGGTGTGCGCAAACACATGGCGCAAGTCATGAGCAAAGCACACAGTGAAGTAGTACCCGTCACTATTCATGAAGACGCTGATATAGATGGATGGCCTAAAGGCACAGATATCACACAACGATTGATCCATGCGATAGCAGAAGCCTGTATGGCAGAGCCCGCTATAAATGCTTGGTTTGATGGCAATACGCTCAGCCGTCGAATACATACAAAAATAGACCTTGGAATCGCAGTAGACACTGAACAAGGGTTATTTGTCCCAGTCTTACGCGACATTGGTAATCGCTCACCTTCACATCTACGTGAAGGCCTAAACCTACTCCGCACCGATGTAAAAAACAGAACAATTCCCGCTTCTGAATTACAAGGTGCCACAATCACACTGAGTAACTTTGGAACCATCGCAGGTCGCTATGCTAATCCAATTGTTGTTCCCCCACAGGTAGCAATTATTGGTGCTGGGGTTATTCGTAAAGAGGTTGTAGCAGTGGATGATGAAATGAAAACTCATCGCATCCTTCCCATTTCGCTAACCTTTGACCACCGAGCACTGACTGGAGGTGAAGCGGCTCGTTTTCTCGCTACGTTTATTCAAAATCTAGAACTACAAAAAATATAAGTCCTTATAAATCATAAGATTATTAAACGATAAAACCTTAAGGAAAGTTTTAGAGTCAAATGTTCAGAGTTCAAAAATGTGAACTACACTAACAACAGGTAAGCAAGCAAAACAGCCTGACAAAATTATTCAAAATCCCAAATAAGCTTGGCTGAATAAAGGTGATTTGTATGAGTATCTTTGACCACTATAAAGCCCGCTATGATTCTGTTCAGCAGGAAGAATACAGCTTGGATGAGTATCTCCAGCTGTGTAAAGAGGATCCTATGATCTACGCTGATGCGGCTGAACGAATGCTGCAAGCGATCGGTGAACCTGAAATGGTTGATACCGCTGCTGATCCAAGACTAAGTCGTATTTTTTCGAACAAACTGATCCGCCGTTACCCTGCGTTTAGCGAGTTTTATGGTATGGAAGATGCGATCGAAAATATTGTCTCCTACTTTAAACATGCGGCTCAAGGTCTAGAAGAACGTAAACAGATCCTTTATCTACTTGGCCCTGTGGGCGGCGGTAAATCCTCCTTAGCCGAACGCCTTAAGCATTTAATGGAGCACATTCCTTTTTATGCCATTAAAGACTCGCCGGTTTTCGAATCACCTTTAGGTCTGTTTAAGCCCGAAGAAGATGGCATCATACTTCAAGAAGAGTACGGTATCCCTTCTCGCTATCTAAAAGGGATTATGTCACCTTGGGCAGCTAAGCGCTTACACGAATATGGCGGCGATATTTCCAAATTCCGTGTTGTGAAACTCTACCCTTCCATCTTGGATCAGATCGCCATCGCCAAAACCGAACCCGGTGATGAAAACAACCAAGATATTTCCAGCCTTGTGGGTAAAGTTGATATTCGTAAACTGGAAGACTTCCCACAACACGATCCGGATGCTTATAGTTTCTCTGGCGCACTCTGTCGTGCCAATCAGGGTATGATGGAATTTGTGGAGATGTTCAAAGCCCCAATCAAAGTCCTCCATCCTCTATTAACAGCTACCCAAGAGGGCAACTACAACAGCACAGAAGGCATGGGTGCCATTCCTTACGACGGTATTCTCCTCGCCCACTCTAATGAATCAGAGTGGACAACCTTTAAGAACAACAAAACTAATGAAGCCTTTATCGATCGTATTTATATCGTAAAAGTACCTTATTGCTGCCGTGTAACTGAAGAGATCCATATCTACGAAAAACTTTTAGAAAACAGTTCGTTAAACAACGCACCCTGTGCACCAGATACATTAAACATGTTGGCTCAATTCTCGGTCCTATCGCGTATGAAGGAACCTGAAAATTCTAGCCTGTATTCAAAAATGCGTGTTTATGACGGCGAGAATCTAAAAGACACAGACCCCAAAGCGAAATCTATGCAGGAATATAAGGATTCTGCAGGTGTTGATGAAGCAATGGATGGCCTATCAACCCGTTTCGCCTTCAAGATTCTCTCCAAGGTCTTTAACTTTGACCCTTCCGAAGTTGCTGCCAACCCTGTCCATCTCCTTTATGTTCTGGAAAAAGAGATTGAACAACAGCAATTCCCTGCCGAAATTCAAGATCGCTATTTAGGCTATTTAAAAGAGTTTATAGCACCTAAATATATCGAGTTTTTGGGTAAAGAGATCCAGACCGCATACTTAGAATCCTACTCTGAGTACGGACAAAACATCTTTGATCGCTATGTCACTTACGCTGATTTCTGGATACAGGATCAGGAATATCGTGACCCAGAAACAGGTGACATATTAGATCGTCAGGCGATTAACGAGGAACTCGAAAAAATCGAAAAACCTGCCGGTATTAGTAACCCAAAAGATTTCCGACACGAAATTGTTAATTTTGTATTGCGTGCTCGTGCCAATAACAACGGCAAAAACCCATCTTGGATGGGCTACGAGAAAATGCGTACCGTTATTGAGAAGAAAATGTTCTCAAATACGGAAGACTTGTTACCTGTTATTTCCTTTAATGCAAAAGCCTCAAATGACGAACAAACCAAACACGGTGAGTTTGTTAAACGGATGATTAAACGAGGCTATACCGAGAAGCAGGTACGATTACTGTCTGAGTGGTATATCCGCGTTAGAAAATCGCAGTAGTTCATCGGCAATATCAGTTGGTGAAGGCATTCATTCGGGCAAAGGCCTGCCCGAATGAGATGAAGAGCCTAAGTGCAGGCCATCTACGGGGATAGAAGTATTATGAGTTACATCATAGATCGCCGCCTGAACTCCAAGAACAAGAGCACGGTTAACCGTCAGCGCTTTCTTCGTCGTTATAAAAAGCACATAAAAGATGCAGTGGAAGATGCGGTTAACAACCGCTCTATCAAGGAAATTGAACAAGGTGGCAGTGTTACCATCCCTCGCAGGGATATCTCCGAGCCTATTTTCCATCATGGCGAAGGCGGTGTTCGCAACAAAGTTTTCCCTGGCAACAAAGAATTTGTTGTAGGAGATCAGTTCCAACGCCCACAAGGTGGCGGAGGTGGCGGCGGCAGCGGTGAAGGCCAAGCCAGTAATCAAGGTGAAGGGGAAGATGATTTCACCTTCCAGATTGATCAGGAAGAGTTTCTAGACTTTATGTTCGATGGTCTGGAACTCCCCTATCTAGTCAAAAAACAGCTTAAAAGCGCAACCCAATTTGAAACTCGCCGAGCTGGTTTTACCAATGCAGGTAGCCCCGATAAGATTCATATTGTGCGTTCGTTAAAAGCAGCCCACGCACGCCGAATTGCCTTAACCGGAAAAGACAGACGCAAAATTCGCGAACTCAAAGCTGAAATATCAACCTTAGAACAGCGTCTGCCTGACGACGATGCAGAAAAACAAATCTCAGTATTAAATTCCGAAATTGAAGAAATTAAGCAGCGCTTAAAACGCGTTCCATTCCTTGATGACTTTGACATTAAATACAATAACTTAATTAAAGTTCCGGTGCCTTCAAGCAAGGCGGTCATGTTCTGCGTTATGGACGTATCCGGCTCCATGACTCAAAGTATTAAAGATATGGCAAAGCGCTTCTTTATCTTGTTGTATCTATTCCTAAAACGGAATTACAAACAGATTGAAGTTGTCTTCGTTCGCCACCATACCCATGCAAAAGAGGTTGATGAACAAGAGTTCTTCTACTCCCGTGAAACCGGCGGCACGATTGTATCCAGTGCGTTAGATCTCACCTCAGATATTCTTGAAGAACGTTACTCCCCAGCTGACTGGAACATCTATGTCGCTCAGGCATCTGACGGGGATAACTGGGATGGTGACTCAAGCAAATGCCACCAACTCCTTGATGAAAAAATTCTTAAACAAGTCCAGTATTTCGCCTATGTAGAGATCACTACAGGCCCCCACCAAAATTTGTGGCACGAATATGAACGCCTACAAACCAAGTGGGAAGAATGCTTTGCCATGCAACAGATAAAAACCCCAGCAGATATTTTCCCAGTATTTCGTAGTCTATTTGAGAAAAAGGTTGAGGGGGCAGCATGAAAAAACGCAGTCCAATATCCACAGATGCAGAGTGGAGCTTTGAGCTTATTGCCGAATATGATCGAGAAATCGCGCGTATCGCAAAAGACTTTGGTTTAGATACCTATCCGAACCAGATCGAAGTGATTACCTCCGAACAGATGATGGATGCCTATGCTTCCATCGGCATGCCTTTGAACTATAACCATTGGTCCTTTGGTAAACAGTTTGTTGATACCCAACAAAACTATAAGCGCGGCCGCATGGGCTTGGCCTATGAGATCGTTATCAATTCTGACCCCTGTATTGCTTACCTAATGGAAGAGAATACATTGACAATGCAGGCACTCGTAATTGCGCATGCGTGTTATGGCCATAACTCTTTCTTCAAAGGTAATTACCTATTTAAAACTTGGACCGATGCTTCCGCGATTATCGACTACTTACTCTTCGCCAAAAGCTATATCAGTCGATGCGAAGAGCGTTATGGGGTCGACACTGTTGAACAGCTTTTAGATTCATGCCATGCACTTATGAGCTATGGGGTAAATAGATATGTTCGCCCTCAACCACTGACAGCAAATGAAGAAAAAGAGCGTCAGCAAGCAAGGGAAGAATATATCCAACGCCACTTAAACGACTTATGGAACACTATTCCTAAAAAAGAGGAAGGTGCTGCACCAGTCATTGAACACTTCCCTAAAGAACCTGAAGAAAACATTCTCTACTTTATAGAGAAAAACGCTCCTCTTCTTGAACCATGGCAACGAGAAATTGTTCGTATCGTTCGAAAAGTTGCGCAATATTTCTATCCACAAAAACAGACCCAAGTGATGAACGAAGGCTGGGCTTGCTTCTGGCATTACACGCTACTGCATCAAATGCATGAAGAGGGTTTAGTCACCGATGGATTTATGATGGAGTTTCTTCACTCACATACCAGCGTTGTCTACCAACCTCCATTCGATAGTCCTTACTTCAACGGTATAAACCCCTACACATTGGGCTACAACATGATGCAGGACATCAAACGTATCTGTGAGGATCCAACAGACGAAGACCGCGAATGGTTCCCTGATATTGCAGGTTCCGATTGGAAGAAAACGTTAGATTACGCCATGCGTAACTATAAGGATGAGAGCTTTATTCTTCAGTACCTTTCGCCAAAACTTATACGTGAGCTAAAGCTTTTCACAATTATGGATAACTCTGAAAAAGCTAATTTGGAAGTCACATCAATCCATGATGAAGCGGGCTATCGTCAAGTACGTGAAGATCTTTCTTCTCAATATAACTTGGGAAATAGGGAACCGAATATTCAGGTCTACAATGTAGATGTCCGAGGCGATCGAAGCTTAACCTTGAGACACTTTATGCATAATAAACAACCACTCGGTCAATCCACCGAAGAGGTGCTACGGCATATTCATCGTTTATGGGGATTTGATGTCCATCTTGAATCAGTGCTTCCTGATAACACTGTCACCAAAAGTTATCACTGCCCTGAAATCCTTGAAGAAGGAAAAACAGAATCACTGCTTTAGGTAGGCTCCAAGAACTACAACTTTGTTTACTCACGGTTATTCAGTATTTAATCCATTGGTAACACTGGATATACTGCATTCAAGTATTTAGTACAGCGAGGAAAACCGATGGATTGCCTGTTTTGTAAAATCATAAATAAAGAGATTCCGGCCGAGATCATTTACGAAGATGAGCATGTACTTGCTTTTAATGATATTAGCCCTCAGGCACCGACACATGCACTAATTATTCCGCGTAAACATATCGCAACCCTTAATGATATTAGTGCCGAAGATACAGAAGTTGTTGGCCATATGGTCAAAACGGCCAGTACCATTGCCAAACAATTAGGCATTGATGAATCCGGCTATCGTACAGTATTCAACTGCAACTCCGATGGCGGACAAACGGTTTACCATATACATCTTCACCTTTTAGGCGGTAAACCAATGGGCTGGCCTCCATACCAAGAGAAAATGAAAGAAGCGCTTAACTAAGTGCTGCTAAGTTAATATTCAGCTAAAGTGTGGATAATTTCTGCGCTTTAGCTATAACCAAACGCTATAACAATAAACTCTGTAATTGGAAGTAGTACCCTAAGGGAATATAATTACGGCTATTCAATCGCTCTTTGTGTAAAACTGAGAATAAGCCCGATCTATGTTGAAGGAAAACCAGCTAAACGCTGAAAATGTTGATGGAACTAATGACGATACTTCGTCTTTCACCGGCCCATATCGGCATGCCGGTTATAAGCGTGCTCTCAGTTCACTAAGAGAGGCCCTTAACTATGAAAATGCGGTAATTCTTAAAGGTGTAGAAGGCACCGGCAAAACTACTCTCGTAGGTGAGTTAATAAGTGAATTCCAACATAAAGGAGTTCCCGTAGCCGTTTTCAATGATCCATTGGCAAAAACCTCTCAACTTTATTCCCGACTAGCAGAAACGCTGGAAGTCCCTAAGCAGAAACGAGATCTGATCAAAGCGCTTCGAAATACCAAAGAGGCAGGCCAGTTCTGCCTTGTCGTTGTTGATCAACAAGCAATCAATTCTGATGACAACATTGTCAATGCCTTACAGCAGCTTTGCGAAACATCTGAAACAACCGCAGGCGCGATCAAATTAGTTGTTATCCGCCAAGACTATATGGTCCTGCATCCCGAAGCAGAAGGTTTACAGCAAGCTGATTTTAGCAACTGGGTAAATATCGAAGTTACTTTAGACCCGCTACATACGGATGATATCGAAGGCTATATCTACTACCTATCAGCCATTAAAGGTATTCCCCCTACTCCATACGAGATAGGCACGGACTTTATGATGATAGAGCAAACTGAAGGACGCATTAGCCGCTTAAAGGCGATGCTACTGCCTTTGATTCATAAAGACGTTATCACCCGCAATGACTTTACGAACAAGAGCAGCTCAACCCCAAGCTTAGCTTCAACTAACTCTGGCATCTTTGCTTTAGGCTTTGCCGTCATTATTGCCATTGGCATCGGCATTAATCACTTTTTCTTATCCGATTCGAGTGACAATTCCACGCAAGTAGCTGAAAACGGATCTCCAATTTTTGTTGAATCAAAACCAAAAGCCTCTGTAGAAACACCTAAAGCGGTAGCTCCTCCAAGCCTTGCTACTGTAGAAAAGGCTCAGGCAGCTAAGTCCTCTTCTGGCAATAACTTGGAGCAACTAGACACTTTACCAGCACTTAGCCCTGAGTTAGAAAAAGGCAGCCTTCAAGCAGCAGATGCTCAGCCCACAAAAGCTACTACAACCGATGTTGGTGAAGTTAAAGCGCCATTATCGGACCCTAAAGGCACTCGCCCGGTAGAAGAGATTGCATCCCTTCCACCAGCTGAATTCCAAGCAGAAGTTAATTCCAAACTAACCCTGTTAGAAGAACAACTCTCTGCAGCAATTGAAGAGAACAATCGCTTAAAGCAAGCACTAGAAGTGGCTGAAAAAGCTGAACTTGCGCTTGCTGCAGAAACAAATCAAGTACCTTATATTGAGGAAACCCTTTTACCTAGAGTCGGAGCTTCGCAAGTATCCGAAAAAATTGAAGCCGTTGCAGAAAATGCTTCAGAAGCACCTGAAGTTAGGACTGAAGAATCACCTGCGGTTGTAGCTCAATCAATAGAAGAGCCTACCGTAACGGAAGAGATCGTAGCTCCAGAAACGACTGTTCCTGTACTTACGTCAGATACGCCTGAAACTACTCAAGAAGAAGCACCAGCAATAGCGCAAGCAACACCTATCGCAGAACAAGAAAGTTCGCTAGAGCAAATTACAGCTCATATCAAACAATGGACTAATGCTTGGCAAGCCAAAGATCACGAGACTTATGCAAATAGCTATATCTCCGGCTTTAATGGTGCATACAAAACTCATCAACGCTGGTTGAAGAAACGTCATGATGCACTAAATCGCCCTGAGTGGATCAAGCTAACACGTGAAGAGTTGCAGAATATTCAAGAAGATGAGAATAAGGTACGAGTAGATTTCTGGCTTAAGTACGAAGCAGCCAACGGCTACAAAGATAAGACCCTTAAACGACTCACCCTTGTTTATAACGACAATGAATGGCTTATAGCCAAAGAACAAAACATCAAAGTGGAGCCTTACTTTTAAATAGGTTCCATGATCGATCAATGCACGTTCTGCGGAAACTCATGAGCGTGCTCTGCAATCCACTCAATCGCAGCCTCTTCGGAATTTAGCTCTCGCCCCTCTTCTTCTAGAATTTTTTGACGATACTCTTCGATGTAGCAAACTTGCTCTACCATTCGAACGGCATAAGCTGTTGCGAGATCAGAAAAGCCGATCCCAACCAAAAAACCATTACCGTTACTTTTGCACCAAACAACATGGCCGATGGTTTTAAAAGGTGGTGTTTCTAATGAGATCTCAACTTCTACAGCCTCACCTGGCGTCATTAGCTTTTCTGTCTCACAGGACAATCCGCCAGCACTTACATCTTGCGTGGTGACTTCAGTAACGTTTTGGTTATTAGCTTGCTGATTGCATAGCTTAATCGGAATCGCTGCAGGATGACGAATAAAACGACGAGGCATAACGTTTCTCCTCTACCACTACCACTACCACTACCACTACCATTTAGTGTAGACCCAGAAACAAATAAGGGGCACTAAGCCCCTTAAAAATAAACAAAAACTGCTTAATCAACCCTTAACCTTTAGCGAGCAGCTCTCGTAGATCAATAATTGCAGCATTAGCGCGGGAGATATAGTTCGCCATCACCAAAGAGTGGTTAGCAAACAAACCGAAACCGCCACCATTCAGAATCACTGGGCTCCATACTGTTTCCTGAGTCGCTTCCAACTCACGAATGATTTGACGAAGACTCACACGCGCATTCTTCTTATCCAATACAGGACCAAAATCCTGATCAACCGCTTTTAAGATATGCAGCAGTGCCCAAGCCGAACCACGCGCTTCATAAAATACATCATCGATTTCTAACCAAGGTGTTTTCACCTCAGTATCAGAATCAGTCTGCGTTGACTGCTCGGCAGCAGGGTCACCTGCTAGGTCGGTATTCACACGTTTCTGACCAACACTTGCACTTAAACGCTGAGATAAACTACCTAGACGCGTTTGTACATCGCCTAACCAGTTATTCAGATTATCCGCACGCGCATAGAACTGAGCTTCAGATTCAGCAACTTTCGTCAGCTCCATTTGGTATTTATACAGCGCTTCAAGGCCTTCTTTGTACTGAGACTCAGAAGAAGGTAGCAACCAACTACTAGCATCAAAATGGAATTGAGGCTCTGCAACAGTCAGCTCTGGATGTTCAACCGACTGAGACTGCGAACGGCTAAAGTCTTTACGTAAAGCACGTGCGAGATCTCGAGACTGGACCAACACACCGTATTCCCAATGGCTGATATTGTCTAACCAGATACCTGGAGGTGCCACATCATTAGTGATATAGCCGCCCGGCTTGTGTAATAAGGTATCCATCAATCGGTGAAGCGTATAAACCGTTGGATAACCGGTCGTCACCTTAACGCCCTGCTCCTCTGCATCCGCTTTAGCTTCTGCAACCGGATCAAATGCAGCTGGAGGACAGCTCCAATAAATACCTAGAGGGACAGAGATAACAAAAACTAGCGTGATAACACTAAAAATAGCCCGGCTAATTTTGCCCCCTGGCATGTTGTCCCAAAAATCCAAAAACCAATCAATCAATAATCCCATGAGGTTCCTCAACTCTAACAATCCGTTTGGACGAAAAAACTTGTCCAATCATTATCTATTGCCACAGCTTAACTGATCCTAAAGCCATTCGGAACGTTGCAATGGTCTAAGCAAAAAATTCTTTAAAAATATAATGCGATTACATGCCTTGCTCAGTAACTTAAAAGCGGCCCAAAATTTTTTGGTAGACCAAATTTGAAAATTTACTCAAAAAAAAGGTATTTTTGTAATTTATATCAGTACTTTTTAATTCTTCCCTTAAATTAAGAGCTAACATGAAAAGATGATGAGTTATCTTTGCTATAGTGACAGGAAGTTGCTGATTCACGCCACTGGTAGCGAAAAAGGGAGAACTTAAAACATGGTGGGACACGAAGGGATCAAACCGCTAAAACTTTTATTTACGCTACTGTCGGTAATTCTTTTATCTGCGCTAACCGTTTTCAGTATCGCTCTTTGGGACGATGTTAAAACAAGCCAGTACGATAAGCTTTACAAGCAAAACCAGACCCTTATTAGCCAAAGCCGTTCTTTCTTTGATCATCAAACGCGTCTTATTGTTAAAACCGTCCAAGCACGTTTTATTGATAAGAAATTACAAGAACGCTCGGTTTCTAATGTTTTTGAGTACCTCCTATCAGCAACAGGTGAAGCCGCTGTTTTCTCTCTGATAGATGTCAAAGGCAACGTTCTACTGAGTAAAGGCGACATTAACCCGCCGCAACTGCCTAGCCAAAATACAGTATTAGAAAACCTGAGAGTCAGCCAAACGGCTCAGATAGGCTACCTCCATAGAGCAGGTTTACTTGGAGAGTCATTACTTCCCTTTTATGTTCCTATCCTCAATGGCGACAAAAAGATTATTGCCGTCGTAGTCGCTTTTTATCGTGTTCAGGGCAAATCGTCTCTGATGCAAAACTTTATTAGCCCCGATAACAATACAATCTGGTTACTCGGTGAGCGCGGACAAGTACGTATGTCCTACCCTGTTCCGAAAGGCTTTGTATCCGATCTATTCGGCTGGCGTTTAGCGCAAGAAACAGCATTAGAGATTCAATACAACCTGCAATCAGGCAAGACTAAACAAGGTCTGGAACTTGAAGTGAAAGGTGAGCAAGTCCTCGCAAATGTCGGTTACCTGCCAGAATACAAACTGATCACGCTTAATTCATACCCTGTGGCTAAGCTATTTAGCTCTTGGCTGGAACGAATGCGCCCTATTGGGATGGTGTTTGTCTTATTCCTACTTGCGGCGTTACTTGCCTACAGAGTTTCACTGCAAATCAGTAAGCGCATGTCGGACGCAAAACAAAAGGCAGAAGGAAATGTTCAAAAGCTGTCAAAAGCAATTGAACAGAGCCCTGACAGTGTAGTTATTACAGATAATCTTTGGTGTATCGAGTATGCGAACAGTCACTTTGACCTAGCAACAGCCAAACCTAATGCCCACGACGAAGCACGTGGCCATAACATTATCGATTTCCCCCCCTATAACGTTTTAACCCGTGACCTGAAAAAGATCAGCGATGAAGTTACACTTAAAGGCAACTGGTTTGGTGAACGTAAAACTGACTTTGACGGTAAGTGGTACTCGTTTTCTATCAGCCATATCACCAATCCAGACGACGAACTCACTCATTATGTAGTGGTAGTTCAAGATATCAGTAGTCGTAAGCAAGCTGAAGCTAAGCTATACAAACAAGCAAATTTCGATCCGTTGACTGGTCTACCTAACCGCCGTAGAACCAATGAGAATCTCACTAGAGAACTACAAAACGCTTGGAAAAATAAGCTCCAAGTTGCAGTGCTCTATCTCGATATAGATAACTTTAAAAACGTAAACGATACCTTTGGCCATATGATCGGTGATCAACTGTTACAGCTGGTCGCTGGAAGATTAGTCAAATGCTGTAAAGGCAAAGCTCAAATTTGCCATATCAGTGGTGATGAGTTCTTAGTTTATGCAACATATTCAGACACAAAAGAAGTTGAATCACTAGCCGATAAAATCCTTCGCAATGTCGAAAAACCGGTCTTAATCGAAGGCAAACAGATCTTTATCTCTGTCAGTATCGGTATCTCGCGCTACCCTGAAGACAACAACGAAGTTGCCGGCCTAATTAAATTTGCAGATATCGCCCTGTTCGAATCTAAGAAAGATGGCCGCAACCGTTACAGTTTCTTTGACCATGAACTCGATAGACGCTTAAAACGCAGACATACGATCGAAACAGAGCTCCGCCAAGCACTTGAGCGCGGTGAGATCTACATGGCGTACCAAAGCAAGAACAATATAGATACAGGCCGCATTATGGGCTTTGAGGCCTTAATGCGCTGGAATAGCTGTGTGCTAGGTCCTGTTGGTCCATTTGAGTTTATTGAAATAGCAGAAGAGATTGGTGTCATTAATGAGCTTGGTGAGTTTGCACTACGTCAAGCCTGTATAGATCTGATCGAACTACAGAAATTCAGTGACGCACCTTTGATCATGGCCGTTAATCTTTCAATCAGGCAACTGAATGATGACAGTGTCATCGATATGGTTGCTGGCGTGATTGAAGAAACAGGTATTGATCCTAGCAGGCTCGAGCTGGAGATCACTGAGAGTCTATTGGCTGAAAATATAGAGAAGTTATTGCCTCGCTTAGAGAAACTGCTAGAACTTGGCACATCACTCACCATTGATGACTTTGGTACCGGCTATAGCTCTCTCAGCTATCTAACCACCTTCCCTGTCTCTACCTTGAAAGTAGACCGTGCGTTTGTAAAAGATATGGTTCATAACCAAGGCGATGCAACATTGACCCATACCATTATTACGATGGCCCACGCATTGAAGATGAAAGTAGTTGCAGAAGGTATTGAGGATGAAGACCAACTAGCCATGCTAAGAGACTTTGGCTGCGATATTGGCCAAGGCTATCTATTTAGCCGCCCTCTGGTACATAAAGAGATGGAAACCTTGGTAGAGACAGAAAACCTACCTAACACTCGCTCATTCAATAGCAGCCTTACTTAACGAGGGAACTAAGTAAGGCTGAATTCCTATTTAAATCTTTACGGGTAGGTAACTCAAACTAACTGGGCTTGTTCTTCTGGATACTGAACTCGGATGTAATCCAAACGCCCTGATTCCAGCAACCCTATAAACACCTCTACAAGGCGTTTATCAAGGTGACTACCGGCAATTCGTTGAAGCTCTTCGATCGCTTCTTGTTGAGTCCAAGCATCCTTATAGCTGCGTTTAGACACCAACGCATCAAATACATCTACCACCGCAACGATTCTCGCTGCGAGTGGAATTTCATCACCCTGCAAACCTTTGGGGTAACCACTACCATCCACCTTTTCATGGTGAGCAACCGCTATATCCCTTGCCATATTAAAAAAGGCATTCTTACCCAAAATCTTAGCCCCAATGGAAGAATGCAGACGCATAACTTCCCACTCTTGGTCATCCAATGGGCCAGGTTTATTAAGAATCGCATCAGGCGTGGTAATTTTACCCACGTCATGCATCATGCTAGAAAAGCCAAGACGATTGACTACCTCTTCAGATAATCCAATCGCTTTACCCAATTCTTCTGAATACTCCTTCACTCGATTAATGTGATTGCCGGTATCGTTATCTTTGTAATCACAAACCATCGCCAGTTTTTGAACAGTCTCTAAATTAGCTTCATACAGTTCCTGTGTACGTGCTCTAACACGCTCTTCCAAGTAACTGTTAGCCTCATCTAACTCCCGATTGAGTCGCTGCTGCTCCTTGTAAAGATGACGAGTACGAAGGTGAGAACCAACACGAGCACTCATCTCTTCGTGACTGAACGGTTTAGTTATGTAATCACTTGCCCCTGCCGTCAACAAATCGCATAACAGTTCTTCCTGGTCGAATTGAGTCACGACAATCACAGGTACTTGATCATATTGAGTACAGGAGCGAATCAGATGGTTTAGCTCGATACCATCCATCTCTGGCATCTCGACATCGGTCATCACTAGATCGATATCATCATGCTGCTGCAGTGTCTCCCATGCCTCCTTACCATTTTGACAAAGTACCGGTGAACAACCTAACTGCTCAAGCATCTGACCATAGAGTGCCAATAAAGCCACACTATCCTCAGCCACTAATACTTTGAATCGTTGTCCGGCTATGTGCTGGCTAAACTGCATTGTCTCTTTACGCTCAATCACATTTTTCACTCTCTCAAGCAAAAAGTGTTGAGTGCAGTTTTTCATAATAAAATCGGTCACACCTGCCTGAAAACAGTTACGTTTCAGATCCATAGAGCGTATAGAAGATACAACGATGATAGGAACTAAAAGAAATTCGGGACGGGACTTAATCTTTCCGGAGAATGCGACGCACTCAGTATCCGGCAGTTCAGCTCCCAAGATAATGAGATCAGGAATATCAAAACTAAGGGCTTTGTAACAGCTTTCGCCCGTTTGATGCAGTTTCACGCGATAACCAGCATCTTCGAGTACAGCTTTGTAAAACGTTCGAATTGTTGAGCTGCCATCAACCACAAAAATGGTTTGTTGCATCCTTATATCTCCCAGAGGTTCCATCCTGCCAGACCAAATAGTCTGGAACTACAGTATATTCTCTTTTACTTATACCACCCTGTATTTCAAGACCCTACTAAACCTTAGGTTATTTTTAACGTTTTTGTGATCTAGCAACATGAAATTTTTAACGCTGAATCACGCAAATATTCGACCTTTGTTTATAAACCTGACATGAATCACTAGCAAAAATGCTGCAGCGCGTCATAATCAGGTCATATACAATTATTACCTTCAGTTCTATCAATTAATGGGTAATACAATTTATTTTCGAGGTTTTGATGGTTATTCAAGAAAAACCACCGCTGCACGACCAGCTAGAATTTTTTATTGAACAAGCTGAAAAGGCTCGCCCTATCCGTACTGCTGTTGCCCATCCCGTTGATGGCAACAGTCTGATTGGCGCAGTGGAAGCAGCCGAGCATGACCTAATTATCCCAACATTAGTGGGACCTGAAGCTAAGATTAAAGCCGTAGCCGAAGAGCAAAATCTGGATATCAGTAATTTTGAACTCATCAATACGGAACATAGCCACGCCGCTGCAGAGTTAGCTTGTGAATTGATAAAGCGCGGCGAAGCCGAAGTACTGATGAAAGGACATTTAGGTACTTCAGAACTGCTACGAGCCGTGGTCCACAAAACTAAAGGGATCAGAACCGAGCGTCGATTAAGTCACGTCTTCGTATTTGATGTCCCAAACTACCATAAGCCTCTGATCATCACCGATGCGGCAATCAACATATCGCCGGATCTGTACTGCAAAAAAGATATCACTCAAAACGCGATCGACTTCTGCCGGGCACTAGGCGTTCAGACTCCGAAAGTGGCTATCTTATCCGCGGTAGAAAAAGTTAAGCCGAATATTCAAAGTACCATCGATGCAGCCGCGCTTTGCAAAATGGCAGATCGCTCACAGATTACAGGTGGCCTATTAGATGGTCCACTAGCGTTTGATAATGCGATTTCGCAACAAGCCGCTATCGACAAGCACATAGTTTCAGAAGTGTCTGGTGATGCCGATATTCTGTTAGCCCCTGATTTAGAATCTGCAAATATGATTGCTAAGCAGCTAATTTATTTAGCCAACGCTAAATCGGCAGGCATCGCATTGGGTGCCAAAGTACCGATCATTCTAACAAGCCGTGCAGATAAAACGCTTGCTCGTCTAGCCTCCTGTGCGTTGGCATCTCATATGGTTCATCACAAAGAAAAGTAGGTCGTATGGAAACGATTTTAACGGTTAATGGCGGCTCCTCTAGCTTAAAATGCGCATTGTTTAAGTACACAGGCGCTAAGCTAGAGCTGCTATATAACTTTAAGCTGGGCAATATCCTTAATGATACCGCTCGCTTTAAAGTGAAAGGTGCATCCGGTGAAGTTCTACTTAAGAGCACGCCAAGCTTTAGCGACGTGCCTAAAGAGCAACGCCACCAAGCCTGCTTAAAAACAATACTCGATTGGCTAAATGCTGAAGTCAGTGACAATACTCTATGCGCCTTTGGCCATCGCGTTGTTCATGGGGGTAGTCACTTTAGCGCGCCTATTCTGATTAATGATCAGGTATTAGATAAGCTGGCGAGCTTTATTCCACTAGCGCCACTGCATCAGCCTTATAACCTAAGACTGATCGAGGCCTGCAGAAACATAGCTCCAGACCTACCTCAAGTAGCCTGTTTTGACACAATGTTTCATGCCGAGCAATCCTCGTTGGAGCAACACTATGCCCTGCCTCGCAAATACACTGAGGAAGGTGTTCATCGCTACGGTTTCCACGGGCTTTCATACGAATACATTCAGCGCCAACTTGTTGAGCAGAAAAGCGGCCATCTAAAAACCGTCGTCTGTCACTTAGGCGCTGGCGCAAGTATGTGTGCCATCGGCGAGGGTAAATCTGTTGCTTCGTCCATGGGCTTTACCGCGGTAGATGGTCTGCCAATGGGTAGCCGCTGTGGCAATATCGACCCAGGTGTTTTGCTTTACCTACAGCGTCATCACAACCTTTCGGCAGATGACCTGGAAGCGTTGATCTACAAGCAAAGTGGCTGGCTAGGCGTGTCTGGTATCAGCTCTGACATGTTGGAGCTCGAGCAAAGCGACCAACCCGAAGCTGAAGAAGCGATCGATATGTTCTGCTACCGAGCAGCACTAGAGATTGGCCGCTTATCTGCAGCCCTCGAAGGTTTAGAGCAGATTGTCTTCACCGGTGGTGTCGGCGAAAACAGTGCCAATGTCAGAGAACGTATCCTTAAGCGCTGTGAATGGCTGGGCGTTAAATTTAACCCCCATGCTAATTCAACCAACGACAGCATTATCAATGGTGCCGATTCTCAAGTAACTGTGCGCGTCATCCCGACCAATGAGGAAGCGATGATCGCCATGCACACTAAAGATTTAATGGCTTAATCGCTATTACACAAATATCAAAAAAGGGTACTTACTAAAAGTACCCTTTCTTATGTCTATAAATCGTCCAAGATTACTTCTTCGGTTTTTTCGGCGCTTTCTTCTTGCCACTAGCCGGTTTTTTCTTCTTTTTCGTGCCTGCCGCTTTACCAGACGCTTTTACTTTTTTCGGGCCTTTGTAGCTACCTACTAAGCTTTCGATCAATTTACGTCTAAAGCGAGTCTTCAGGTAACGTTCTATTGAAGACATTAGGTTCCACTCGTGCGGATCGATCAATGAGATCGCCTGACCTTCTTGACCAGCACGACCGGTACGACCAACACGGTGAAGGTAGAGATCGCCCTTACGCGGCATCTCCATATTGATCACTAACTCAACCCCTTCTACATCCAAACCACGGGATGCGAGGTCAGTGGTTACCAAAACCTTTGTTGTACCCTTACGGAACCCTTCAATTGTTGCGAAACGGCCTTTCTGCTGGACATCCCCATGCAATAGAGCCGCTTTGAATTTGTGGTAACGCAAAAACCCATCCAAACGACGCGCTTCTGTTTTGCTGTTACAGAACACAATCGCCTTGTCGTACGATTCATTTTCTAGCAACCAGCATAACTGCTTATCTTTATGAGATTGATCATCAGAGAGGACTATACTCTGCTTAATTCCCTCTTCCACTTCGCGTTTCTGGCCAATACGGATCCACTCAGGATCAACCAATAACGACTGTGCCATACTGCGCACTTGAGTAGGCAAGGTAGCGGAGATCAATAGCGTCTGACGCACTTCCGGGCAAAGGCTTAAGATCTGATCCAAACGCTCTTTGAAACCTGTTTCCAACATACGATCTGCTTCATCTAAAATCAGCAGATCTAAGCTATCCAGCTCAATAGAACGGTTGTCCAAATGCGGTACTAAACGCCCTGGTGTAGCAATAACCACATCGGCACGTGCCAAACGTTTTTCCTGCTGTTTAAAGTCTTCACCACCCACCAGCGAAACAGCATCCAGTTCTAGACCTTCAGCCAATTTATTAAACTGTTGTAACACCTGTTCTGCCAATTCACGCACAGGTACAAGTACGATGGCTTTCGGTTGACGTGTTGGCGACTTACCCGCTGACAGTTCTTGTACCAACGGAATCAGATAAGCTCCGGTTTTACCGCTCCCCGTTGGCGAACTTACCAACAGATCCATCCCTTCCAACAACAAAGGCACCGCCTTTTGCTGAACCTCAGTCGGCTCACTGAAGCCAAGCGTTTTAAGGTTCTCTTCTAACTGTGGATGTAGTGCGATATCAGAAAACATAGTGATTCCATAAACAAAGAAAGCGATGAACATTCATCGCTTTCAAAGATAACGTATAAAGATCAGGCTCGCTGTTTTTACAGTGAACAAGCAGATATGGCTATGATACAGGATTTCATAATAAGGGAGGATTTAATTTACTCTGGCCCTAGATATTCCTAAGGCAGCTCCCTTACTAGCTCCTCAACAATTTTGACTATTTCCGCTTCAATTTCATCAGCGCCAGATAAATGGGCCATTTCGGATAACGTAACGTAGGTGCTGAGTAGAATTACATGAAGGAGGTATGACACTTCCGAATCTGGGATATTTGGCTCAATGTACCCACTATTACCCAGCTGACCTAGAGGGTTTTGCGACCCACCATGAATATAGCTGTTCAATATGCCCTTTATTTTTAACTTTTCACTGGCTAAAAGGTCAATTATCGAATTCTTGCCAGCGATTAGTTCGTGGAGGTTTCTTGTTTTTGGCCACTCATCCGCCATAGCTTGGCTAATTTCATTTTCAGAAGCGACTCGACTTAACCAATACGCACGGAATACATATTCTAACAATGAACGAAACAAAATATTGGAAGAGACAAAATTCCTCTTGTGAATAAGCAGCTGCATAGCATCACAAATATTGAGCGTAGAATAAAACATAGCTCCTTTAAATTGCGTAGCAGCATTGCCGTCAATACTAATACTTTCTGCAATACCCCATGCTTTCTCTATGAACTCTCGGGTCTCAAATACAATCTTCATTTCTTACCATTTAAAATTTGTATATACAGGATCCATATATTATTCGCATTAGGCTTCCATCAATCTATTTAACCTTCAAACTATTGCCTCATGGCACAAAAGCAATATCAGTTAAAAGCTAAATCAGCATAACTTTAAGATCTGCAAAGAGATACTGCATAAAATCGCATACTGCTTAAACTTGCTGCTAACTGTCTTTCAGATATAGTTAGCATGCTTATTTACTGACCTAGGCTTTTACTCTATGAAAAAAGTGCTGTTTTCCCTGATGTTTTTCTATGCGGCGTCTGTTTCCGCTGATGATACTGAGCTGTTTTATTTCGAAGCAGAATGGTGTGGGCCATGCAAAAGGGTTGCGCCGGTTTTACAGACCCATAATAAAGAAAACCCACAAATGCCAGTTCAGTTTGTTGATGTGGATAATTCACCAGAGATAGCAGAACAGCATAAAGTAAGAGGTATCCCGGTCCTTCATATCTACACCGCTGGTAAGCATTGTGAAGTTGTAGGTGCGCCTGATCTGGTTAATAAACCGGTACAGCAGCTTATCAAAGAGTGCCTAAAGTAAGTTATTCAGCCTGATCCAACTTCCACCTACAAAAAAAGCAGCCACAAGGCTGCTTTTTTAATGGCTTGCTCTAAAAGCTGTAATCAACTGCTTCGCTGTCTAACCGCTTCAAACAAGCAGATACCTGTAGCAACGGAAACGTTTAGGCTACTCACTTCACCCGCCATTGGGATTTTTACTAGCTGGTCGCAATGCTCACGTGTTAGGCGACGCATACCTTGGCCTTCTGCACCCATAATCAGCGCCATTGGACCGGTTAGGTTAGCTTGGTAAACATTTAGATCGGTTTCACCTGCTGTGCCTGTGGTCCAGATACCACGCTCTTGCAGACTTTTAAGGGTACGAGCAAGGTTAGTTACCAGAATGTAAGGTATCGCTTCTGCTGCGCCACAAGCGACCTTAGCAGCGGTTGCATTGAGTGGTGCAGATTTGTCTTTAGGCGCGATGACTGCCTGTACACCGGCTGCATCAGCAGTACGCAGACAAGCACCTAGGTTATGCGGATCAGTTACACCATCGAGCACCAATAAGAACGGTGGTACATCAAGGTTATCCAGCAGTTGATCTAGGAACTTTTCGTTATGTGTTTGGATCGGTTTACACAGCGCGACGACACCCTGGTGGGAACCACCATCGGCGAGCTCTTCCAGATCGCGTTTAGTCACTTGTTCACATTGGATCTTCAGACCCATAGCCGCTTCGTACAAACGCTGCATGCGGTCATCATGACGACCTTTAGCAATCAGAATTTTCTGGATACGTTGTGCATCACGCTTAAGTGCTGTATTTACGGCGTGAATGCCGAAAAGGTATTCGTATTTCATCTTAGCGTTCCCCTACCCAGTCGCCTGCTTGCTCACGTACCAGTGTAGCCAAAAGCTCGATAAAGCTATCTTGAGCATTCAACGCTGGAATATACTCATAAGACTCACCACCGGCTTCCATAAACACTTCTTGGTTTTCGATAGCGATCTCTTCTAGCGTTTCCAGACAATCAGCTGAAAACGCAGGACAAGCGATCTGCAGAGACTTAACACCTTTCTCTGGCAAAGATTCCAATGTTTTATCTGTGTAAGGCTGCATCCACTCCTTAGGCCCAAAGCGGGATTGGAAGGTCGTCATCCATTCGGTATCAGCAAGACCTAGTTTAGCCGCCAACAGCTCAGAGGTTTCATGACACTGTTTTGGATAAGGGTCACCCTTATCAAAATACTCTTTTGGAATGCCATGATAGGAAAGGATCAACTTATCCGGTGTACCGTGCTCTGTACGGAAATTTTGTACCTGATCCGCCAAAGCAGCAATATACTCTGGATGGCTGTAATAGGAGTTCACAATACGAATATCCAGAACTTCACGCTGTTTAAGCTGGAACTTTGCTACCTGATCATAGATAGGGGCAGTCGTGGTTGCTGAATACTGCGGGTACATAGGTACCAATAGAATTTTGTGGTAACCGCTCTCTTGTAACTTTTGCAAACGAGGAGTCAGACCCGGCTTGCCATAAGTCATCGCCGAGAATACATCGGGTGCATGCTCACCGTGTTTTTGCTGAAGCAAAAGATGCAGGCCAGCCACCTGTTTGTCCAGGATCTTACGCATTGGAGAATCGTCTTCCCAAATGCTGGCATACGCTTTAGCCACTTTACCCGGGCGAACATTAAGAATGATGCCGTTCAATACAGATAACCAGAATAAGCGTTTAACACACTTACCTTCGACTACACGTTGGTCAGATAAAAACTCTTTTAGGTAACGACGAACAGCGCCTTTTTCAGCTTTGTCAGGAGTACCTAAGTTAACTAATACAACGGCGGTTTTATCTGTGTGGCTCATTCAGCATCTTTCCTTTTATGTAAGGGGGAGATTATCTCGGATGTGCGACTAAAATCCTATAGTTAGCGCTGATTATAGGCATAAAAAAACCGCACCCGGTGGGGTACGGTTTTTTAAATCTTTTAGATCAATGCTAATTAAGCATTTTCCAAGCCAGCGAATACGCCGTCACGGATATCTTCTACAGAACCAACGCCTGCTACGTAAACGTAAGAAGGTGCAGCAGCTGCGTCTTCTTCAGCCCAGCCTTTGTAGTAAGTGATCAGTGGAGCAGTCTGGTCATGGTAAACTTTCAGACGGTCACGAACAGTGTCTTCTGCATCGTCAGCACGCTGAACTAGGTCTTCACCAGTTACGTCGTCTTTACCTTCAACCTTAGGCTGGTTGAAAATAACGTGGTAAGTACGGCCAGAACCTGGGTGTACACGACGACCAGCCATACGCTTAACGATCTCTTCGTCAGCAACATCAATTTCAACTACTGCATCGATGTTAACGCCAGCATCTTTTAGAGCATCAGCTTGTGGAATAGTGCGTGGGAAACCGTCGAATAGGAAACCGTTTGCACAATCAGATTCAGCGATACGCTCTTTAACTAGACCGATGATGATGTCATCAGAAACAAGCTGGCCTGCGTCCATAACTTCTTTGGCTTTCACGCCCAGAGGGGTACCCGCTTTTACCGCAGCACGTAGCATGTCGCCAGTAGAGATCTGAGGAATGCCATACTTCTCAGTGATGTATTGTGCCTGAGTACCTTTACCTGCGCCTGGTGCGCCCAGAAGGATAATACGCATACAGGAAACTCCTAACTAGTAAGTTTAAAATTTTAAAGTTGTCGCCATCCGATCTATGTTGATCGAATAAGCAGAAATCTGTCATAAAAAAATGCTAATGCCGGACGATACCATGACCTTAAAAGCGAACAATTCGACATTAGGACTACCAATACAGGACTTATGGAACCAAGGTATAAGTCCGTTAGTTTGATAGGTAATCATAGTCAAAGCGGCCCCATCTCCAGCAAACTTATTGAAAGTTCGGGAGTTTCAACAGCGGCTTTGAATTAAAAATCTGTGTAAGAGACTACGTTATCAAGTCACTGCAGCACAAGTAATTTATTGCTGCACCGCAGTAACTTAGATCATAAAAACAGCGAAAATCGCTGAAAAATCAGCTTATCCAGTATTTCGCATACCGGCGGAAATACCCGCCATAGTTACCATTAGCGCTTGTTCTAAGCGTTCATTTGGCTGGTTACGATCTCGATGAAGCAATTCTGCCTGCAAGAAATGCAGCGGATCAATATACGGGTTTCGCACATCGATCGACTGGCGAATCACAGGGCTAGCATCCAATAAGCCATCTTGCTCTTTAATCTGATTGATCAGACCAACAATATCACCAAGACGCTGGCGTAAACTTGAGCCCAATACACCTAGCTCGTCAGAAACCAGCTGCTCATCGTAGTATGCCGAGATGTTACGATCACTCTTCGCTAATACCATCTCAAGCATATCGATGGTCGATCTAAAGAACGGCCATTTCTGATACATCTCTTTAACCAGCGACTGACTGCTCTCATTCAGCGCTTCTTGCAATGCTTTATCACTACCCAACCACGCTGGCAGCATTAAGCGAATCTGCGTCCACGCGAAGATCCATGGAATTGCACGTAGACTCTCTACCCCACCATCCTGTCGGCGTTTGGCTGGGCGCGATCCCAAAGGAAGTTTCGCTAGTTCTTGTTCAGGCGTAGCCGCACGGAAATACGGCACAAACATCGAGTTTTCCCGAACAATGGCACGGTACTCGGTTAAGCCGCGTTTAGCCATGGCTTCCATCTGCTCACGCCACGCTTGCTCTGGCCCAGGAGCCGGACTAAGCGTTGCTTCCAATACGGCGCCTGTGCACAACTCTAAGTTACGAATCGCCAAATCAGGCATACCGTACTTAAAGCGGATCATCTCACCCTGCTCGGTTAAGCGCAGACTATGATCTACAGAGCCCGGAGGCTGCGCCAAAATTGCTGTATGACTTGGACCGCCACCACGGCCCACTGTACCACCACGACCGTGGAACAAGGTTAAGTGAACACCATGATCTTTACATAGCTGAGTTAGCCCTTCCTGTGCCTTAAACTGACCCCAAGCCGCAGCCAATTGGCCTGCATCTTTGGAGGAATCGGAATAACCGATCATCACCTCTTGATGGCCTTGAGTGTAGGCTTTGTACCAATCAACACTTAACAACGCATCGATACAATCACGAGCATTTTCAAGATCATTCAGGGTTTCAAACAGCGGTGCAACTCGCATGTTATGGCTGATACCCATCTCACGTAGAAGCAAGATAACGGCTAATACATCGGAAGGATGGCTGGCCATAGAGATTACATACGAGCCTAATGCGCTCTTATCGGCTGTCGCGACTACCTGACAAGTATCTAGAACTTCCTGCACCTCATCTGATGGCACCCACTCATTTGGAAATAGCGGTCGCTTGCTTTGTAGCTCTTTCAACAAGAAGCTTTGACGCCCCTCTTCTGTCCAGCCACTGTATGAACCTAGGCCATAAAACTGTGATAGTTCTTCAAATACTTGCGCATGACGATCAGAGCTCTGACGAATATCCAACTTCACTAAGGTTAGGCCGAAGCAAGCAATACGACGGATAATATCTTCCAGAGCATTCTCTGCAATGATACCCATACCGCACTCTTGCAAAGAGCGATAGCACAGCATCAACGGTTCTAGTAGCTCTTCCTCGTGGACATAAACGTCGTAATCGCCATCAACGTCACCTTTCAGCTGACGTGCAACCCAGTTCTTTGTACCCTGCAAACGGCTTCGTACTTCACCCAGTAACTTGCGATAAGGTTCTGCACAGTCACCAACACGGGCCATCAGTTCTTTGCTAGCCTGATACATTGATAGTTCGGCACGCAAAGCATCGACATCTTTCAGATAAAGATCAGCGGCCATCCAACGGGAAAGCAATAGCACCTCTTCGGTAACTTTGGCCGTAACGTTCGGGTTACCGTCACGGTCTCCACCCATCCAAGAGGCGAAACGAATTGGCGAGCTATCGAGCGGCAAACGCTCACCCAGTGTCTCATTTAATTGAGCATCTACACGGCGCAAGAATTTAGGCACCGCAGTCCAAAGGGAGTTTTCAATTACCGCAAAGCCCCATTTCGCCTCATCGACAGGTGTTGGGCGTTGCTTACGAATCTCATCGGTATGCCAAATCTGTCGGATCAATTCATCCAAACGAACTTGTGCTTCCTCATCACCTCTGTCTAAGCGACGTAGGCAGTCAGCAATATCATCGTATTTTTGGATTAAGGTACGGCGGTTTACTTCAGTAGGATGCGCCGTAAGCACAAGATCGATCTGGGTGTCACACAAAGAATCAGCAATCTGTTTAGGCGTAAAACCTTTCTGACGCAGTTGAGCAAACAGAGTACAGAGAGAATCGGGAGTACAAACATCGGTGACTTCAAGGTAACGACGTACCCGGTGGTGCTCTTCGGCAATATTGGCGAGATTTAAAAACTGAGTAAACGCACGGGCAACCGGTAATACTTCATCTTCGCCCAGTTCACGTAGCGCTTTGAGTAGCTCTTCGTGCTCAGGGTTTTCTTCCGTACGTCCCTCTTTCGCTAACTGACGTACCACTTCAATCTTATCAAACAGTTCATCACCAAGGTGTGCTTTTATGGTTTCACCAAGGCTAGAGCCGAGCATTCGAACATCATCGCGTAAAGCTTCGTGCAGATTGGTCATATATCCCTCCTGACGCAAAAATTCGCATACCGATGGAGTCGGTTTTCTTCGATGCTAACCCATTAAAAAGAAGAAAAACACAGTAAATTCAGTTAATTATTTAAGGAATAGCGCACTAAAACAGGGCTATAAGAGAGGTATGAAAGGAGGAGTAAAGTGCTTTAACTGCATGCTAAAAGCCTGCTACGAACTTTTTAAAGAAGCTACAGACCTTTAGCTTTGGCTTGATCCCAAAAGGCGTCTAATTCGTCTAAAGAGAAAGCATCCCAGTCACGATCAGATGCAAGCACTTGGTCTTCAACGAAGCTAAAACGACGTTCAAACTTTTGGTTAGTTCCACGAACAGCATGTTCAGGGTTTACGCCAAGGTGCCGCGCTAGATTAACCTGAGCAAATAGCATATCGCCCATCTCATCAGCTACCGCAGCTTTATCACCGGACTTAATGGCTTCGCGAAGCTCTGCTAACTCCTCTTCCATCTTATCCAAAACAGCTTCGGTTTCGTTCCAATCGAAACCCACTTGCGCAGCGCGCTTTTGCAATTTCGCAGCACGAGAAAGTGCAGGCAGAGCACGCGGCACATCGTCTAAGACACGGCTAATGCCTTTAGCTTCTTTAGCATCGCGCTCTTGCTGTTTGATCGCTTCCCAGTTGCGCTTAATCTCCTCTTCCGAGATCGGATTATCTGCACAATTGGAGTGCAAGGTACCGTCTGGAAAAACATGAGGATGGCGACGAACTAACTTCTCGATCAGGTTGTTTACGACTGTGGAAAAGTCGAATCGCTGATCTTCAGAACCCAACTGGGTATAAAAGATCACTTGGAACAGTAGATCACCTAACTCGTCGTTTAGATGTTCCCAGTCTTCACTTTCAATGGCATCTGCAACCTCATAAGCCTCTTCCAAGGTATGCGGCACAATAGTGGCGTAAGTTTGCTTAAGATCCCAAGGACAACCGGTTTCAGGATCACGCAAACGCGACATCAGATAGATAAGATCATCAATTGTGTACTGAGCCATAACGCAAAAACCTACATCCAGCTGATTAGTTGGTGCCACCACGTTGACGGTGAACTTCCATTACGTTTGGCACCTGATTGATCTTATCCATGATACGACCCAAAAGATCCAGACTGGAGATCTCGGTAGTCAGAGTTAGACGTGCAATATTATCGCGTTTATCTGACAGAGTATTCGCAGCAATAATGTTTAGATCTTCTTCTGCCATCAACAACATAACGTCACGCAGAAGACCAGAACGGTCGAACGCTTCGATATAAATATCCACAGGATAAGTTGTCTGGCCTGTTTCACCCCAATCAACTTCGATCACCCTTTCAGGCTCACGCTCTTGCAACTGAATCATGTTGATACAGTCTTCACGATGAACAGAAACACCGCGGCCTTGAGTGATATAACCGGCAATAGGATCGCCCAATACAGGCTTACAACAACTCGCCATCGTAGTAAGCAGGTTGCCGACACCGCGAATACGGATTCCTTCAGGTTGACCCGACTCACCTGCGCTTTGTGCTGGTAGCGCAAGATCAAGCTGCTCTTCCTCTTCACGCAGTACCTGTTTCTGAGCGGCATTGATGATCTGAGACAAACGTAGATCACCTGCACCCAGAGCGGCATACATATCTTCTGTATTCTTGTAATTAACCTGTTCAACGATCTGATTAATATCTAGCTCGTCCAGATCAATTGCCAAACGCTTAAACTCTTTTGCAACGATAGAGCGGCCGGCATCGGCATTCTGCTCTTTCGCCTGGAACTTGAACCAGTGTGCAACTTTGGCACGCGCGCGTGGCGTAGTTACAAAGCCAAGGTTGATGTTTAACCAGTCACGACGAGGACGCTCTTCGTTACCCGTCATGATTTCGACCTGATCTCCGGTCTGTAAACGACGGTTTAACGGAACGATACGACCATTAATTTTGGCACCGCGGCAACGGTGGCCGATTTCGGTGTGAACGCGGTAGGCAAAATCAACCGGCGTCGCACCTTTAGGCATGTCGATAACATGACCATCTGGGGTAAAGATGTAGAGTCGATCTTGAACAACATCGCCACGCAGCATGTCGCCAAACTCTTCGCTTTCGCCCAAGTCATCGTGCCATTCAAGTACCTGACGCAACCATGCGATCTTATCTTCGTAGGCATCACTGCTTTGCTTAGTGTCTGTGCCTTTATATAGGTGATGGGCACATACACCTAGCTCCGCCTCTTCGTGCATATCAAAGGTACGGATCTGAATCTCTAGTACTTTGCCTTCTGGACCAAATACGGCGGTATGCAGGGAGCGATAGCCGTTCGGTTTTGGTGATGCGATGTAGTCATCAAATTCATGCGGAATATTGCGCCATAAACTGTGCACAATACCGAGTACCGCATAGCAATCTCGGCTTTGCGGCACCAAAATACGTACAGCACGAACATCGTAAACTTGGCTAAATTCGATATTCTTACGCTGCATTTTGCGCCAAATACTGTAGATGTGTTTAGCACGACCGCTAACTTCACCATCAATATTGACGTTTTCTAGCTCGCTTTCTAAACGTAGAACTACCTTATCGATATAGTCCTGACGGTTTAAGCGTTTCTCATCCAGAAGCTTGGCAATGTGTTTATAGTCATTAGGCTTTAGATAACGGAAGGAAAGGTCTTCCAACTCCCATTTGATATGACCGATACCAAGACGGTGAGCAAGCGGCGCGTAGATATCGAATACTTCTCGCGCCACAAGATAACGTTTGCGGCGACTGCCGTCTTTTACACCTCGAATAGCGCAAGTACGCTCAGCAATTTTGATCAGCGCCACACGCACATCATCAATCATCGCCACCAGCATCTTACGGACATTGTCCATCTGAGTAGTTTCACTACCCAATACGCTTTCATCGATTCGAGGATTTTTACGGCTACCGATAGCAGCCATTTGGAGAACGCCCATGATCAATTGGGCGATGCCTTTATCGAACTGTTTACGAACACGTTCGATAGGCAGTTTACGTTCACGTACTGCGCGATAAAGAATAGCGGCAACGAGGGAATCTTGATCCTGATGCAAATCCGCAAGAATCTGCGCCATTTCTAGGCCTGTGCGGTAGCTGTTATGGCTATTTTCAGCCCAGACATCTTCTGATTCTTCGCTGTTATCCTGCGCTTGTTTTGCCATTTCACAAGCACGGCGAATAACATCGATATCTTCAATGTCTGTAAGATCCTGAAGGTGCTCCAACCAAACATCTAGATCTACAGATCCATCGTCTAGAATAGGCTGGTCTTGACGTACCTTAACCATGTTCTACTACTGCTCCCAGAAATTAACCCTACCGTTCACCGGCTATTTTTATTATTTTTATCTGCACTTAATATATGGGCTAGAAGTGATTAATCAACTTCTGCTCTCTACTCATGCGGCGCATATTCTATTCCTTCAGAAGCCAAAGCGCGAATTTCTTAAGTATTAATGCCCACTAATATTTTATGCCAAGCACAAAAAAAGCCCCATTGGGGCTTTTCTATATTGCAAAAAACGTTTTGCGATCCAAACTTAACCGTTAAACACACCGGTAGAAAGGTAACGGTCGCCACGGTCGCAGATAATACACACAATCACCGCGTTCTCAACTTGCTCTGCTAAACGCAATGCACCAGCAACAGCACCACCGGAAGAGACGCCACAGAATATCCCTTCTTTCTGCGCCAATTCACGCATAGTGTCTTCAGCTTCTTGCTGACCAATATCCAAAACTTTATCTACACGGCTTTCATCAAAGATCTTAGGTAGATATTCCTGCGGCCAGCGACGGATACCAGGAATCTGTGCACCTTCGCTTGGCTGCAAACCGACAATCTGAACATCCGCGCTTTGTTCTTTAAGGAAACGAGACGTTCCCATGATGGTACCGGTAGTGCCCATAGAACTAACAAAGTGAGTCACTTTACCTTGAGTCTGCTCCCAAATTTCAGGCCCCGTACCCTGATAATGCGCTTCCGGGTTATCAAGGTTAGAGAACTGATCAAGTACGATGCCTTCACCGCGCTCTTGCATCGCCAATGCTAGATCACGCGCACCTTCCATGCCCTCTTCTTTTGTGACAGGGATAAGCTCTGCGCCATAAGCCGTCATCGAAGCTTTACGCTCTTCGCTGCTGTTATCAGGCATGATCAACTTCATCTTATAACCTTTGATTGCAGCAGCCATGGCTAAGGCAATACCTGTGTTACCTGATGTTGCTTCGATCAAAGTATCACCCGGCTTAATCTGACCACGATCTTCCGCACGCTGAATCATACTAAGCGCAGGACGATCCTTAACTGAGCCTGCAGGGTTATTGCCTTCCAGCTTACATAGAATCACATTGCCGTTGCCCTGACCTATACGCTGTAGACGCACAAGTGGGGTCTTACCGACATAGTCTTCAATTGTTGGAAACTGCACGCTCATAGAATTTTTTCACCGTTATAAGATACGAATAATAAGTTATAAAAAACTGTTTTTTATAGCCTATATAAAGGACACAAAAGTTTACCGAGGGTTCCCTAAAAGCACAAGAAATCTACTCTTCACCAACAAGCATAGCCCAGCGCAATTTCGTTCAATAAATTGGTTTTAAGCACTGTCATAGTAAGCCAATAATTTACGTTAGAAGGTTTCCTATGTTTGCACTCACCCTATCTATGGCTGTATTTGCCCTTGTCGGTGCGATTACCCCCGGCCCTGTGAATATCATCGCAACCAGTTCCGCTGCGGTTTATGGTTTTTTACGTACCCTGCCCCATGTACTCGGGGCGACTATCTCTTACACATTGATTGTTTTACTTGCAGGTGCAGGTACGCATCAGCTGTTTCAAAACAATCCACAGCTATTAGTTATCCTTAAATATCTGGGCAGCGCCTTTCTTATCTATATGGCGTACAAAATTGCTACGGCAGCCGGTGAGTCCAATAACCAAGAACAGAGCTCAACACCGCCCACTTTTATGCAAGGCGCACTCAGCCAAGGGCTCAATCCTAAAGCCTGGTTAGTCTCGATCTCAGGTGTGAGTGTATTTGTACTAAACCAGTCCGAGCCTCAACTATATTTAGGTGTGTTTGGCGCAATCTCTTTTGCGGCGTGCCTGATTGGCGTTGGAACTTGGGCTGTCGCTGGGCATCTGATTAAAGATTATCTAGCGCAACCCAAACAGCAAAAGCTATTTAACCGCATTATGGGCATAATGCTATTTCTAACGATTGCACCTATCTGGATAAATTAGCGCCTGAGCTAGCCGATGAAAAAGACCAGCAAACCCAACACACAAAAGCCCGCCGAGTTTTTTGCTCGCTGTGCTTCGCTGCCTTTTATTGAAATGCGCTCAGCTCATCGCTCGGCAGCTTGCTACCAGACTCACTCCCATGATGAGTTTTCTTTCGGCGTGATCGATACCGGTAGCGCCAAATACCACAACCTGAAACAAGCAAACCAGATCCATCAAGGCACCACGGTGACGATTAACCCGGGCGATGCGCACTCCTGCAACCCTGATGCCGGAGAATGGTCTTATCGAATGCTGTTTATCGATACCGATTGGATTGGCGAGTTACAGAGCGAGTTATTCAACAGCAACAACCAGGATTACCTAGCGTTTAGCCAAGTCCTGCAAAGTAACCCTAGCTTATTTACGCAATTCGATAGCCTATTTAAGCAGCTCAGTGAGAGCGACAATAAACTCGCTGCTGAAACTCTATTGATTGAATATCTTAAAGTGCTTTTCGGTAAAGACCTTAATACCAAAACTGATCAAAAGGCGCTGGATAACTTCCATATCCACAGAGTAAAAGAATTGATTATGGATCAGCTCGATTCACCTTGGTCTCTCGATGATTTTTGCGCCGAAACCGGACTAAGCCGCTACCACTTGATCCGCAGTTTTAAACAACAATACGGCCAAGCCCCGCATGCCTATCAACTTAATCAACGGATCAATAGAGCAAAGCAACTGCTGCAACAAGGGAATGGTTTAGCGGAAACAGCACTGGAATTGGGTTTTTCCGATCAAAGCCATTTTCAAAGGCATTTCAAGAAACGTGTAGCGGTAACGCCAAAGAGCTATCAGTCGTTTTTTGTGGGAAATGAATAATAGAATTGATGGAGCTATACGCTTTGTTATTACACCCTACAAACTGATCGAGCTTGTAGTTTTTCAAAATACCTCACTCTAGATACAAAGCTCTTTTAGAGTCTGACTGGACATTTAATGTCACATAACGGCTCAGCCAACATAACAAGATTACTTGTCGAAGAAAACCAACCGAGTTATCCCATCGCTTGTCCACAAACGACAATTTTTACCAAATGGAAAACATCCCCACCTTCTGTGGATAACTCAGTGAATAGTTTTTGGGTAGATCGCTGAAAGGCACTAGTTACGTTGAATTCAGCAAATAGTTTAAAATTTAACCCAACAAAAATTAACTCTTTGATTTCAATTAGTTATATAAATCAATAAAATTTTTTAAACTTTTAAGAATTAATTAATGCAATATTGACAAGGGAAAAAACTGGCTGTGTAAAAGAACACGACAGAAACGGCGAATCCTAAAAAGAGACGCCGTTTGGTACAACTAATAAAGATATTTAATTAGGCGTAGAACGGTAATGTTCACGAACCTTACGAGTTTTGTTACCCACTTTACGAGTGTGAGCGGGTACATGAACTTTTTTCTTTCCGCTTTGGGTTTTAGCCATGGCTATTTTCCTCAAAGTTATGAAGAACACCTAGACACCAAGCTCGACTAACGGGATAATTCACATGCACACTCCAGTTAATCTTACTGGCCCTCTTCAGAAAGTTCTTCGGACTTCTGTTAGAGGATTTGCAAGCCTCATAAGTTGCAGCTTATGGGGCTTTTTAATTTTTTCTCTGACTTACTCGTCCGGCATCTCTAATTCGATATGTGTTTTCGGGATACAGCAGCAAGTGAGGACTTCGTCATCCTGCAGGTCCAATAAGCTCTCTTGAACATATTGAACTTCACCTTCAATCAGGCGAACTTTACAACAGCCGCAGTATCCACCGCGGCAGTTGTATGGCGCTGGAATCTCTTGTGCTTCCAGCGCGTCGAGTAAGGTTGGTTCGTACTGATAGTAGAACGTATGGTGATGGTTAACTTTGATGCGTGATGGGCCAGACATGCGCTTGCCTCTTATAGATCAAAGCCGTCGAAATCACCTTCATCTACCTCGTTGTCGATCTGACCTACAAGGTAAGAGCTGATCTCCGCTTCCTGCGGTGCCACTTGAACGTTGTCACTGATCAACCACGCATTCATCCACGGCAGTGGGTTTTGACGTGATGGGAAGATCTCTTCCAAGTTCAACGCTTTCATACGTACGTTAGTGATGTACTCAACGTAGTCAGATAGGATCTGAGCGTTAAGACCGATCATCGAACCTTCACGGAACAGGTACTCAGCCCAATCTTTCTCTTGTTGAGCTGCTTCTTTAAAGATGGCGTAAACCTCTGGTTCACACTCTTTAGCAATCTCTTTAAAGACTGGATCATCAGCGCCAGATGCCATGATGTTTAGCATATGCTGCGTGCCCGTTAGGTGCAGCGCTTCATCACGGGCGATCAGTTTAATGATCTTAGCGTTACCTTCCATGATCGCACGCTCTGCAAAGGCAAAAGAACATGCAAAACTTACGTAGAAACGGATCGCTTCTAGTACGTTGATAGATACTAACGTTAGGTAAAGTTTCTTCTTAAGGTTACGCATAGACGTGTCGTAAACCTTGCCATCAACCGTATGTAGACCTTCACCGTGAATGCTGTAAACACTGGATAGGTTGATGAACTCATCGTACAAACGTGTCACAGAATCCGCACGGCGAATGATCTCTGGGTTTGTCACGATCTGATCGAATACTTCAGACGGTTCAGTGATGATATTACGAATAATATGCGTGTAAGAGCGGCTGTGAATCGTTTCACTAAACGCCCAAGTCTCGAACCATGTTTCCAACTCAGGTATAGACACGACAGGTAGAAAGGCAACGTTAGGTGAACGTCCTTGAACAGAATCAAGTAGCGTCTGGTACTTCAAATTGCTCAAGAAAATATGCTTTTCGTGCTCCGGCATATTCATAAAATCTTTACGGTCAGTCGATAGATCGACCTCTTCTGGACGCCAGAAGAACGACAGCTGCTTTTCAATCAGCTTTTCAAAGATTGGATATTTTTGTCTGTCGTAACGAGCAACGTTTACGCTTTTACCGAAAAACATCGGCTCTTTAGTTGCATCGTGAGTACTGTGACTGAACGTAGTGTACGCCATCGGAGTGTTCGTTCCTGAAACCTGGATAAATCTAGTTATATTGCCTGCCACATTGTGACAGGCGCTCTACTCTGAGTGGTCAGTGGATAGCGGCAAACCTATTACAGTTTGCACGCACCACCTTCACAACCCCCGTCATCTGCTTGGTCAGAAGCACCATCACGGGTGTTATGGTAATAAAGGGTTTTGACACCGTATTTGTATGCCGTAAGCAGATCTTGAAGAAGCTGCTTCATCGGTACTTTGTCGTTCGGGAACAACGAAGGATCGTAGTTAGTATTTGCAGAGATAGACTGATCCACAAACTTCTGCATGATACCAACAAGTTGAAGGTAACCGGTGTTATTTGGAATATCCCAAAGCAGCTCATACTGGTCGCGTAGCTCGGTGTAACCCGGAACAACCTGCTTCATGATGCCATCTTTACTCGCCTTAACCGATACGTAACCACGTGGTGGCTCGATACCGTTAGTCGAGTTAGTGATCTGTGAAGATGTTTCACATGGCATTAGCGCTGTTAGGGTACTGTTGCGTAGACCAAACTCTTTGATGTCTTCGCGCAGTGTTTCCCAGAAGTAGTGCAGTGGCTCTTCACAGAACTCATCTACTTCGCGCTTATAAGTGTCGATTGGTAGCAAGCCTTTCGAGTAAACAGTCTCGTCAAACTTAGGACAAGCGCCGCGCTCTTTAGCTAGCTCGTTGGAAGCTTTCAGTAGGTAGTACTGCACCGCTTCAAATGTTTTGTGTACAAGTCCATTTGCAGAACCATCGGAGTACTTAACGCCGTTCTTCGCTAGGTAGTACGCGAAGTTAGTCACACCCACGCCTAGAGGACGACGGTTCATTGTCGATGTATGCGCTGCTGGAATTGGGTAATCCTGATAATCCAATAGGTTATCCAACGCACGAACGATCAGATCAGCTAGGTTATCTAGCTCATCTAGGTTCTCTAGGGCACCTAGGTTAAACGCAGACAGCGTACAAAGTGCGATCTCACCTTCTGGATCATTCACATGCTGCAACGGTTTAGTTGGCAATGCGATTTCCAAGCAAAGGTTAGACTGCTTAACAGGTGCAACAGCCGGATCAAATGGACTGTGCGTATTACAGTGGTCAACGTTCTGAATGTAGATACGACCCGTCTGCGCACGCTCTGCCGCAAGGATACCGAACAGCTCAACCGCTTTGATTGTTTCTTTACGGATATTTGGATCGTTCTCGTATTGAACGTATAGACGCTCAAACTCATCTTGATCAGCAAAGAAGGCTTCGTATAGGCCCGGCACTTCGTGCGGGCTGAACAATGTAATGTCGCCGCCTTTGATCAAACGAGTGTACATTAGCTTGTTGATCTGTACGCCATAATCAAGGTGACGTACACGGTTCTCTTCAACACCACGGTTGTTTTTAAGAACCAATAGAGATTCAACTTCTAAGTGCCAAATTGGGTAGAACAGCGTTGCCGCGCCACCACGAACACCACCTTGAGAGCATGATTTCACAGCTGTCTGGAAGTGCTTATAGAATGGAATACAACCGGTGTGGTACGCCTCACCATTACGGATTGGGCTACCTAGTGCACGAATACCACCAGCGTTGATACCAATACCTGCACGCTGAGATACGTATTTAACAATCGATGCAGATGTTGCATTGATAGAGTCTAGGCTGTCACCTGTTTCAATCAGTACGCATGAGCTGAACTGACGTGTAGGTGTACGCACACCCGCCATGATTGGCGTAGGCAGAGATAGCTTGAATAGAGAAGTCGCATCGTAGAAACGCTTAACGTAATCCAGACGCGCTTCTTTCGGGTAATCCGCGAACAGGCAAGCTGCCACTAGCATGTAAAGAATCTGTGGGCTTTCGTAAACTTCGCCAGTTACACGGTTCTGGACAAGGTACTTACCTTCCAGCTGTTTAACTGCAGAGTAAGAGAAGTTCATATCACGTTTGTGATCTAGGTAGTCGTTTAAAACGCCCCACTCTTCTTCTGTGTAATCTGCGATTAGATGTTTGTCATAACGGCCCGCTTCAACCTGTGTTGCAACATGTTGGTACAGGTGCGGTGGCTCGAACTGACCAAATGCACGCTTGCGCAAATGGAAGATAGCCAAGCGAGCAGATAGGTATTGGTAATCAGGAGCATCTTCCGAAATAAGATCGGCAGCCGACTTGATTAGCGTCTCATGGATATCGAAGGTTTTCATACCCTCGAAGAACTGTAAGTGAGCTTTAAGCTCAACTTCTGACGGTGATACTGCGTTTAATCCTTCAGCGGCCCAGATTACAACTTTGTGGATCTTTTCTAGATCAAGCTGTTCTTGCCGACCATCCCTTTTCGTAACCATCAGATCTTGCTGCATGCGACCTTCCAAATAACACTCAGATATATTTGTAATTATGATCCTGCTTTTAACCCTGAACTTGCCGTTAAAATCTGGCAAAAGCACGAAAAGTAACGCGATCATGCGGGCTGCAGGTTTTAGACTCTACTCTGTCAAGAGGCACTACATGTGGTGCTTCAAGTCATTTAAGACACTAAATATAGTGATATGAGAGTTGAATGCAACTCTTGATTTTGGATTTTTTAGAGTGTAGGCGAGCACCTGAAATTAGCGAAATCATTGATATGACGGGGCTTTCAGGGGAACTAATTATTTTTACTGCAATCCAACTTTTTTTTATTTTTTTGACCCATGGCAAATCGTCAAACTCCGTGCCAAATTTTGGTGCAAATTTAAAGTGTGATGTGCGCTTTTGACCGACAATATCCGAGTACCGTTCTAGGACAAAATCCTGTATAATTTGCAGCCAATTTTAAGCTTAAAGCAGAGGTAGCCTAAATGCGTTTAGCAGAAATGGAAGCAATTGCTCTGAACATTGGTCTTGCAGTATTTGCTGGTTTTATATTCTTTATCATTTACGATCTAGCAAAAAAATCCAACGCAGGTAAATTCGGTACTGCCATTTTATTTTTTGCCCTAGGCTTAGGCTTGGCTGCCTTCTTGGTAAAAACTGTCGTTGTAGAGATGATGGGCGGGGCCGCATAGCCACCCTCATATTTAGTTAGGTTTCGGTTTCTTTAATGTATTCTCACTAATATGTTCCAGCGATCCAGAACTCGGATCTACAACATAAGCCTTACCGAAACCTACGACATAACGCCCCTGCTGCGGTTTTAATCTAAACAGATGAAAATCTGGCAGGGAACGTAACATCCCCACAACATTCCCAAAATTCCCTTCTAAATCATCCAACACTACTTGATACGCATCATCTTGATTATCAACACGTTCAGATAAACAGCTATAGATAAGACGCTCACGCGCAAAGAGATTCTGCGACTGTTCCTCATCGGTAATAAACATCACAGAACATTCATTGTTAACTAACAAACTCTGGGTATGCGCTGCTAACTCACTAATGAAGATATAAAAGCTCCCCTGCTGATCTTTCACATAGGGCGCATAACTAATTTCAGGGAACCCTTCGGCACTCAAAGTCGACAGCAACAAGGTCTTCTTACTTTGCTGCAATCGTTTGCAGGCTTCATCTGGTGTTGCTTGGCCTTCTTTATGCTCTGACATAAGGTCCCCTCGTATTCACTCCAAAGTCGTACAGTTTCTAACCATTTATTTCTTCAGACTGGAAAACACCAGCCGATAAATAAAATACAACAGTTATGCGAATCATAGCTATACTGGCAGTACTGGTAAGGTGATTATCATGGGCGATTCAAAAGTGCTTATACGTCATCCCGATGAGTTCCCAATCGAACTCAAGCTCCAAGAGACCAATTCGGTTTCTACACTCCCCTCTTCACTCCAACTTATCTGTCACTCACCTACACCATTCCATTTGGGTGAGAATATTCAAATCAAAATTCCTAGCATTGCTGAAAATCTAGAGGTTTATGGCGTTATCCAAAGCTGTGACGACACCCCTCAAGGCTATGAACTAGGAATAACCTTTAACAACTCGGACGCGCTGATACGTATTCGCATGTTAGAGCAGCTTTGTTATATACAACGCTATAGGAGTCATGTACTGAACGAAGAGGGCCGCGAGCTCTCAGATCAAGATGCTGCGCTTGAGTGGATTGGAAAATACGCACACCTTTTTCCAACAACAAATTAAAAGCCTCTCTGTTAAGAAGCCGTTATAATGCATCTTTCTGACTTTTATGGATGACTACAAAGATGCAACAGAAGAGCGTACAAGTCGCAGATTTTGAAATTGCCAACGACAAACCGATGGTGCTATTTGGCGGCATGAACGTACTGGAATCCCGTGATTTAGCCATGGAGATTGCCGAACATTATGTCACTGTTACTGAAAAGCTAGGCATCCCTTACGTTTTTAAAGCATCGTTCGATAAAGCAAACCGCTCCTCCTTAACCTCTTTCCGTGGTCCCGGTTTAGATGAAGGTCTTAAGATCCTTCAAGAGATCAAAGACACATTCAAAGTGCCTTTGATTACTGATGTGCACGAGCCATTCCAAGCAGCACCTGCTGCCGAAGTCTGCGATATCATCCAGCTTCCAGCTTTTCTGTCACGTCAGACAGATCTGGTAGAAGCAATGGCTAAAACCGATGCAGTTATCAACATTAAGAAAGCACAGTTCCTAGCGCCACAAGAGATGAAACATATCCTGCACAAGTGTGAAGAAGCAGGTAACGATCGTCTGATCTTATGTGAACGTGGTTCTTGCTACGGCTACAACAACTTAATCGTTGATATGCTGGGCTTCTCTATCATGAAAGAGTTTGGCTACCCCGTTATGTTTGATGCGACGCATGCTCTACAGATGCCAGGCGGCCGTGCCGATTCTGCCGGTGGTCGTCGCGCACTTGCAGCGCAACTTTCTCGCGCGGGCCTTTCTCAGGGCATAGCCGGTCTATTCCTAGAAGCTCACCCAGATCCAGAAAAAGCGAAATGTGATGGCCCTTGCGCTCTACCTCTAAGCACGCTTGAAGCCTATCTAACTCAGATGAAAGCCGTAGATGATCTAGTTAAAAACTTCCCCCCTCTAGATACTTCTATCTAAGCATAAATTGCCAAAACCAAGGAAGCTTTAAGCTTTTCGAAGCTTCCTTGGCTTTATAAATCAAAGTGTTCCACAAAAAAGTCGCAAAATAGTGCTAACCAAGATGGCTGGCCTTGTCTATGATATGCACATGGATAAGGAACAGGATCAGTCTTTATGAGCGACTCGGCAGAAACCATTTATGATGCTTTACAGGAAGGAACTCTCCTTGGCCCTGAGCATCATCGCTTTAAGCTTATCAAACACAACAGTCCTCATCCGTTTGGACAACTCTGGCAAGCAGAAGATGTAGGTGTTGCCGGCAACCCTTTAGTTACTCTGCTGATCCTAAATCCAAGCTTCCTGAAACAAAATAGCTTTGCCGAAAATATCAAAAAACATGCAGCGCTCAGCAAGCAACTGCAAAATAAGCATATTGCAGAATGCTACGGTTTCTTCAGTCATAAAGGCGGACTACTTTTCCTTTCCTACGAAAAACTTGATGGCCTGACTCTAGCGAGCTTGATCAAGAAAGGTAATTCGCTTCAGCCTAATCAACAGTTAGGCCTGATCAGACAAGTCGCTTATGCCATCGATATGGGCTTTCAAAAGTTACGAAAGCCACATGCCTGTTTAGATAGCGAAACGATCTTTATCAATCGCAAAGGCGGTGTAAAGCTCACACTTTTTGCCGTACGTGAATGCTATGAAGCGATCGCAGCCTTTAGCAAAGAGCCTTTCCATTATCAGCAATATCAATCTCCTGAAGCTTTCCACCCGGGTAAATTGAGCCGCAAAACCGACGTATATTCTTACGCCTGCATTTTGTATGAGTTATTCACCGGAAAGCCGGCTTTTAAAAGTAACGAAGGCGAAGCCGATCGAGTTCGAAAGCAACTAGATCAGCCTTCCGGTTTAGATGATGAACAGTGGGAGGTTCTGCAAAAGGCGCTTTCAACCGATTTAGAAGAACGTCCGCCTAACTGTACGGAGCTGGTTAAAGCCCTCTTCCCTCCACAAAAAGAGGAAGAAGCCGCCCCTGTTGAATCAGAAAGCTCAGAAGAAGCTGAAGCGATAGCCAACGCATCGTCAAGCGATGATGTAGAGAGCGAAGAACTTACATCAGAAGAGAGCAAACCCTCTTTAAAAGATAAACTTACAGGCGCCTTAAAACTGCCTAAGATGCCTAAAACAGCGCTTTATACTATTGCCGGATCGGTGCTATTTATCAGCGGCTATCTGCTTGGTTGGTTTATCTCTGACTTTATGAACTTCAAAGAGAAGGACTTTCAGGCTCTGCAAATTAAGAAGCAGCAAGAAGCCTTGCAGCAAATGTACGATTCTTTGCAAGCTCAACAAGAACTTCACAATAAGCAGAAACAAGAACTTCGCTCACTTAAAACAAATAAAGCCATTCTGGAACATGATTTAGAAGCGGCGATGAAAAAGCTCAACAATCAAGAACCGGATGAGCCAGGCCAACAGCTGTTTAAGGATCAGATCTCCGACACTCTTTATGGGCCAGATATGGTGGTGTTACCTTCAGGTGACTTCCGCATGGGTGATCAAGCCGGTATTGGTGACGACAATGAAAAACCAGTGCATGTTGTCAGCATCAAGAAGCCTTTCGCTCTTTCTCGCTTTGAAGTGACCTTCGCCGAATACGATGCCTTTGCCAAAGCGACCCGCAGGGCCCTTCCTGATGACCGTGGTTGGGGGCGAGGTAATCGTCCTGTGATCAACGTAACTTGGCGCGATGCAGTTGCTTATACAAAATGGCTCAGCGGAGAAACTGGCCAGCCTTATCGCCTTCCAACTGAAGCTGAGTGGGAATATGCCGCTAGAGCTGGCAGCTTGACCACTTATTGGTGGGGTGATGAGCTGAAAGAAAATATGGCTGCCTGCTCCGGTTGTGGAAGCCAATGGGACGGTCAACAAACGGCTCCTGTCGGCAGTTTCCCTGCCAACGAATGGGGACTTCACGACATGACCGGTAACGTTGATGAATGGGTTGCGGATTGTTATCTCGAAAACTATTCGTCTGCTCCAATAGATGGCTCAGCTTACGAGGAGCGCGCTTGTAAAAATAGAGTGATGCGCGGCGGCTCTTGGTTTGAGATCGAGCGTTTAATTAGGCCTGCCAGTCGCTACCGCCATCCGATCGATTCTAAACGCAATAGCTGGGGATTCCGTGTTGCTTTAGATCTAGACTAGAACGGGTTTCAGGCCTAATTGCTCAGCCCCAGTTAAGCCTGACGTTGCCTTAATGGACTAAAGATTCAGGGACAATATTGATATGAACAAAAGCCAATCATACCTTTGCTTGCTTGTAGCGGGCCTTCTGCCATTAACTGCTCAAGCGGCAGACGCTCTTCAAATCAGTTCCGAGCAACGTAAGTCACTTAATCTAACGCTGTATAACCAAAACTTGGGTTTAGTTAGAGAAACACGCCAACTTCCACCACTACGTACTGATCAGAAAATCACACTGGAAGATGTCAGTGAACAGCTCCAAGTCGAAAGCTTACGGATTGATAATGCCGGAAAAATTTTAGAGCAAAACTTAAATACTAACCTGCTGAACCAACGCAATTTGCTGAAACATTATGTAGGTAAGCAGCTACAACTAGCGCGCTTAAACCCTGTCTCAGGCCAAGAAGTTATTAGTCAGGTGGAGTTGCTCAATATGGACGGTAACCGCGCTCTGATTAAGCGCAACAACCGTTTTGAAAGTATCCCGCTTAATAATCAGTGGCGATTCATTTTCCCTAGCCTACCGCCACAGCTATTGAGCAAGCCAAGCGTAAACTTCCGCACCGCTGGCACATCGAAGTCACAACTCTCTCGTATTAGTTATCTTACAGGCGGTTTAAATTGGGGCATGGACTACGTTTTAACCCTGAATGAAGCAGGTAATAAAGCCTCCCTAGACGGACTTGCTAGTTTAACCAACAATACCGGTGCGGATTACAAAGACACACAAATCTCACTCGTTGCTGGCAGCCTAAATAACCCTGGCAGTAATCGCCATGCAGAGATGCTACAGGCCGATTTTGCAGTCGGTGCTATGGCTCGTTCAGCGCCTAAAACCATGGCACAAGAGAGTTTAGGTGACTTCCATCTATTCGATCTCCCTCGCAAGGTAGACTTGCTAAATGGGCAAGTAAAACAGGTATCTTTCCTAACAGCCAAAGAGATCCCTGTAGCGCGTAGCTATAACTATGAATTCTTGATCTATCCAACCTTGGAACGCAATCAGCATCGAGTAAAACCTCAACTGACGTTGACCTTTAAAAACGATAAAGAGAGTAATCTAGGCACTCCATTACCTGCTGGTAAAGTGCGCACGTTTACCCCTGACAGCAAAGGCTCACTGCAGTTTGCCGGAGGCGGTAATATTGGACATACAGGTGAAAACGATGAAGTTAAGATCCAGCAAGGCAAAGCCTTCGATGTATCTATCCACCGTAAGCAAACCCATTTCAGCAAGACCTTTAACGGCTTTATGGTTGCGCAGGAGTTGAAAATCAGTAACAGCCGTACCACCGCTGCAAAATTAGAAATGACTGGCAATTTCCCGCTACAATGGGCGATGAAAGAGAGTAGCCACCCATTTGAAAAAGTGATGGGCGGTAGTGCACGCTGGAAATTGGAAGTACCTCCTCAAGGCGAAGTGACTCTGAAATTTAAAGTTCAAATGGAAAAACGATAACACTTTGCCCGATTCATTTTGTGAAGGCTGCGGCTTAGCAATTCGCTATTGCTGCTGCAGCCAAATTACACCTCAAGGTAGCCAATTAGAGTTAGCATTGCTGCTACACGAAAATGAGCCGCCGCGCCTAACAACCACCAGCAAGATTATCCAAAAGGTTTTGCCTGATAGCTCAACCTATATCTGGCAACGTACCGACCCGCCGCAAGACTTAATCGATCGTATTCAAGATAAGAATACCGATGCTTGGCTGCTATTCCCTGCAGACCGCCCCGAGCTTGTTAGTCGAAGCAAGAAATTCACAGGGAGTACACCAGATAGAAAAAACCTGATCATTATTCCAGACGGTACATGGAAAGAGGTACGTAAGATCGTTCGCAAAAGCCCGTGGCTATCCGACTTACCATTGTTGGCATTCGATCCAGAAACCCCAAGCCGTTACGACCTGCGCCGTAATCCTGATAAGGACCATCTCTGCACCGCTGAAACCGTCACCGAACTGTTAAAACTCAATAATGAAAATAGCGCCGCAGACGAGTTAGATCGAACCTTTGAGATTTTTATTACTCAATACAAACGATCTAAACAGAACTAGCCAACCGATAATTATGGAGAGAATAAATGCCTATCACCGGTGAATGTTTTTGTGGTGAAGTGACTTACCGTATTGATGGCAACTTAAAAGATGGCCGCTCCTGTCATTGCTCTCGCTGCCGCAAGTTATTTAACGCTCAAGCTTCTGCTGTTGCTTTTATCGAACCGGATCAGTTCAAATGGACAAGTGGAGAATCCCTTTTAACCTCATACACTAACCAACAAGGTTACGGCGTAAAATTCTGCAAGAAGTGCGGGTCAACCTTGTGTACCGTACACAATGATCAGGTATTACAGGTTACTTTAGGTTGCGTAAATGGTGCCCCTGAAATCGAGATTGGCCAGCACATATATGTAGGCTCAAAAGCGCGCTGGGAAGTTATGCCTGAAAGTGTCAATCAGTTTGAGGCAGGCCCATCAAAATAGATGGGCAACAGCGTAGTTAATACTGAAATTTCCATCGTAGTCATAACTTTGATAGCTTAAGCAAAACCTCTACAAAGGCGTTATCCCAAATGGATTTAAAGGATAAACAGTCAACTAATAAGCAGTCTCCCTACCCAATTCTGATTATAGGAGGCTACGGTAACTTTGGTAAAAAAATCACTGAAACATTGGCCAAGGAAGCCAATATCCAAGTGATTATTGCTGGTCGCAATGAAAGAAAAGCGGAGGCTTTAGCTAAGCAGTTATCCACGACCGCCATAAACCCGCTTAAAACCTTAGCACTCGAGATCAACTCTGCTGATATCTCAGACCAGTTGAGTATCAGCACTGCCAAGTTAGTTATCCACACATCAGGCCCATTTCAAGCACAAGGGTATAATGTTGCTGAAGCCTGCATCGATGCTGGTATTCATTATATTGATCTTGCCGATGGACGATTATTTGTTGAAGGCTTTGAAAGCCTAAATGATCAAGCACAACAGCAATCCGTAATTGCAATTACAGGGGCAAGCAGTGTCCCTGGTTTATCATCTGCAGTGATTGAGCATTACAAATCGCGCTTTAAATCCTTACAAGAGCTCAACTATGGCATCGCCCCTGGAAATCAAACTGAACGTGGAGAAGCGACGGTTAAAGCCATTCTTAGTTATAGCGGCTTGAACTTCAAACGTTGGCAAGACAACCGCTGGCAAGATGTAAGAGGCTGGCAGAACACGCATCGACATAACTTCCCATCTCCCATCGGCAGCCGCTGGTTGGCCAACTGCGACATCCCTGATCTGACTCTTTTTCAGCAACGCTATCCAGGGTTAGAGTCGATCCGTTTTTATGCAGGATTAGAGCTGAGCTTTTTACATTTAGGCTTATGGAGCCTTTCCTATCTCGCTCGCTTTAAATTTATTAAAAACCTTGCGCGTTATTCACGCCCTTTAACCTTGATAAGCACTTGGGTGCAACAATTAGGATCTGATGTGGGCGGCATGTATATGGAACTCAGAGGGATAAACCACAAAAATGAACCTCAACGCATTATATGGAATCTAATTGCCGAGAGTGGCGATGGGCCTTACATTCCAACGATTGCCTCAATTATTCTGGCGAAGAAAATAGCTAAGGGTCAGTTGTCAGAAACTGGCGCGCAGGCTTGCGTAGGTTTATTTACACTTGAGGAGTTCACAAAGGAAGTTGAAAACTGGGATATCCACCAACAGGTTTTAGAAAATGACTGAACAAAGTCCAACAGAGCCACAACTCCCTCCCTATATGGAGAAGCATGACAAAGTCATTCTATTTGATGGAGTTTGTAAACTCTGTAATGGCTGGGCAAATTTCATTATCAGTCATGATAAAACTCGCCAATTCAAACTCTGCTCAGTGCAATCTGAGCAGGGGCAGGCCATTCTCGAACACTTTGGATATCCCCGTTCATTTTACGAAACCATGCTCTATGTCGAAGGTGAACAATGTTTTGAAAAGAGCGACGCCTTCTTAAATATCGTCGCGCAGCTTGGCTACCCTTGGAAAGCACTTAACCTCTTTAGAATACTACCCGCCGTTTTACGTAACTGGTTGTACGATCGAATTGCTCTGAATCGCTACAAACTCTTTGGTAAGTATGATTACTGCCGCCTTCCCCCTCCCGACTATCAAGGTAGATTTCTGGATGACCACTAATTTGATTTGCCGCCTAACTTTGGGTGTACTGTTTATCTATCACGGTTTAGTCCCAAAAATAATTTGGTTAAGCGAAATAGAAAAGCAATTGGTAGAAGCGGGAGGTTTTACTAGAGAGGATGCAACATTTCTATCACCCGCGGCGGGGTCCGCTGAGGTTGTTTTAGGCTTGATGATTATCTTTTTAAGAAAGCACCTATTCCCAGTATATTTGGCAGCTTTCTCTTTGGTCGGTTTACTGGGTTTTGTTGCAGCAGTTCGCCCCGATTTGCTCATAGAAGCATTCAACCCCGTTTCCACTAACCTGATGGGGCTGGTATTTTGCTATCTGATTATCCGCAGCCATTCAGAACAATCCCGCTAAAGTTGAGACTGTTTAGCCTGCCACTGCTTTACTAGCTCTTGATTTGGTTCTTGATCTAGCTCGCCATCGGTATAGATATCGACCAAGCGACGAACAGCAAGCTGATGCGCCTGCTCGGCTGCTTGTGTGTAAAACTTTAGCGCCTTGGTCGGGTCAGGCTGAAAATAATGCTCAAAGCCCTCTTCGAAGATTTTACCCATTTGATACTGCGCTTTTGCATCACCTTTTTCCGCCGCCTGCTGCAAATAGATCCCACCCTGAATGCGGTTTTGTACGCCATCTCCACGGAAATGCAGTAAATGACCATAGACCGATAATGCTTTTTTATGGCCGTTATCTGCTGAAAAACGGAACAGTTTCATCACAAAATTATGTTTTTTCTCTGAGCGCTGTTTTATCGATGAACGGAACAACGTATAAGCGATAGTAAAGATAAGAGGCGCTAGAAGGCGATTAAATGCACGCATTATAAGACCCTAAAAAGGCAATTGGGATAGAGAAAATAATACCATCATCGGCCCTAAAGATTGTAAATATCACCAAAGATAGAAAAAGCCTTGATCAGCGCAGCAATTCTGAGATACAACTTCTAGACTTGATATCGAATAAAAGACGCGACATATATTCATTTTAGATATATCGCCTAATAAAAAGGATTAAACAGGGTAGCAGAATGAAGATTTACGAAGATAACTCCCTCACTATTGGTAACACTCCGCTCGTTCACCTTAAGCGTTTTGCTCCAGGCCTGAATATTTTCGGAAAGATCGAATCTCGCAACCCAGCTGGCTCCGTAAAATGTCGTATCGGCGCAAACATGATCTGGTCTGCTGAAAAGAGTGGTGCCCTAAAACAGGGTATGACCATGGTTGAGCCAACCAGTGGTAACACAGGTATTGCACTAGCTTTCGTAGCAGCGTCTCGTGGCTACGACATTGTCTTCACTATGCCTTCTTCTATGAGCCTTGAGCGCCGTAAGATCATGAAAGCACTAGGTGCAACGATCGTTCTGACAGAACCTGCTAAAGGTATGAAAGGTGCAATTGATAAAGCACAAGAGATCGTGGATGCGAATCCAGGTACTCACATGATGCTGCAGCAGTTTGAAAACCCGGCTAACCCAGAAATCCACGAAAAAACAACAGGCCCAGAGATCTGGAACGACACAGACGGCCAAGTGGATATCCTAGTCGCAGGTGTAGGTACAGGTGGTACGATCACTGGTACTTCTCGTTATATCAAAAACACTCAAGGCAAAGCGATCACATCCGTTGCGGTTGAACCTGTTTCTTCACCAGTTATTACACAGACGATTAACGGCGAAGAAGTTAAACCATCTCCGCATAAGATTCAGGGTATTGGCGCTGGCTTTGTTCCGAAAAACTTAGACCTAGAACTAGTTGATCAGGTTGAGCAGGTAAGCAACGAAGATGCTATTGAAACAGCACGCCTGCTAATGGAAAAAGAAGGCATCATGGCAGGTATCTCTTGCGGTGCTGCGCTATGTGCTGCGCTTCGTGTTGCGCAACAGCCTGAAAACAAAGATAAGAACATCGTTGTTATCCTTCCAGATTCTGGCGAACGTTACCTATCTTCAGCTCTGTTTGAAGGCATGTTCACAGATAACGAAATGGTGCAGTAAGTCTTACTAAAAGAGTTCGCATAAACGAAAAAGCCAGCATCTTAGCTGGCTTTTTTATTAACTGATTTTCAGATCAATTTAATATTTCACGGATCTTGTCAGGGGAAGGAAATTCATCTAAGTGTTCGGCCTGTATCTTTCGATCACTTGTTTTAATTACATTGAACCAAGACGCCTTTCTTTGCTTACCTTGATAGCATCCATCAATTTCGTAATTCTCCCCATCAACGGTGACAACCGCAATTGCTCGGGTTCTTACAGTAGGCTGCATGGTATCGACTCTTTTTATAAGCATGCCCTTAAGCCTAGCCCAAACTCAGTCACCCTGCTTATTAATCAACCAACGACTCAAGAAACGAAGCCGACGGTGCGAATAGTGCATGCCCTGTGACCGCACGAGTATATTTCAAAAGGTGATCAGTATGACCATGACCATCACCCTCGATCATGCTTTGCAGCATCAGTGTAAAGTTATCCGGTGTACGGCAGTAACTAGCGAAAAGTAACCCGCACGTCTGAGTATCACCGTAAGGCATACTATGCCTGAGTATTTCGATGGAGTTGCCATCAGCATCTTTTAGCGAAGTCCGTTTGGTATGCGCTGTGAGTGCTTTTTCTGAGGATGGGTACTCAATGTTATCCGTTTTAGTTCGCCCGACAGTATCTTCCTGCAGTTTAGTTGGCTGAGCGTTCCAGAATGGCATATTGTGCTCGTAGCGTTGAATATGAATATACGAACCGCCACTAAACTGGGCATCCTCTTCACCTACAACCGCCACACTGACTCGGTTATCTCCTTCAGGGTTTTCAGTACCATCGACAAAACCAGTAAGATCGCGCGAATCCAGATATCTAAAGCCTTCGACCTCTTCAACTAGCGTTACCGCATCAGCTAGCTCCTCTCGAAGCTTCTGCGCAACTAAAAAGTTAAGGTCTTTCCCTTGAGATCGAATATGGAAAAACAGATCTACAGGTGTATTAGGTGCAATGTTTTCACCATTTTCAAAATTTGGGAATGGCTTAAGAGCACTCGGTGCCGGTCCAATCTGCAGTTGCGACCAATAGTGGCTACCGATCGCAGCAACGATATGAATCTCACCATCTGGATGACTTTGGTTAAATTCACGCTCAAGGCTAGGTACCTTTGCTAGTAGCTGTTTTACCCTGCTTAACGCATCTGCTGTTCGAGTTTGATTAAACGTCAGAAAAAGAGCAAATGGGCTGGCCTCTGCAATCACACCCTTTTGATACTGCGCCATAACAATGTCCTCAAAATCCCCTCAATAATTACCATCACAGTATAGAGGGATCTTACCATTGCCAACATTGATTTAAATTGATCGCTTCAATAGATCTTTTAAATAGTGTTTTAAAAATATTATGTAAGGGAATTTTCAGCAACATTCAAAGTCACACTTAAAACACGCTTTTAATGAACAGTAATGAATGATGATAAACAAATTCTTAGCAACAGCCAGCCTATGGCTTTTCAGTACCCTAGCTATTGCAGCCCCAAGTGCCGAACTTTGGGATTTTTGGCTTAAACATGATCAATCAAGCACAGCCACTATCAACCATTCTGCTTGGGACCGAACCCTTCAACGCTATGTTAAGCGCTCTTCTGATGGCATCAATCTGATCAACTACGCCAATGTATCTAAAGCAGATAGAACTGAACTTAAAGCTTATCTACAGAACCTGGCTGACATTAATATTCATCAATACAACCGCGCTGAACAGCAAGCTTATTGGATCAATTTATATAACGCGCTGACGGTTGATGTGATTCTGGATCATTACCCCGTGAAGTCGATTCGGGATATCGATATTTCACCGGGCTTTTTCAGCGATGGTCCGTGGAAAAAACAACTGCTAGCAGTGAATGGGAAACAACTAAGCCTAGACGATATTGAACATCGCATTCTCCGCCCTATTTGGAAAGACCCACGCATCCACTATGCCGTTAATTGTGCATCAATCGGCTGCCCAAACCTTCAACCGCAGGCCTTTACCGCAGACAATAGCGAACAACTTCTAAATCAAGGCGCTAAGGATTATATCAACCACCCTCGAGGCGCACGCTTTGAAGGTAAGGAACTGCACCTTTCCAGTATCTATAAGTGGTTTAAAGAGGATTTCGGCAACAGCGAAAGTGAGCTGATCGAGCACCTAAAGCAATACGCCAATGCTGATCTAAAAGAGAAACTGAAACACACTACAGAGGTTTCAGACTATCACTACGACTGGAATCTTAATGAGATTGGTAGATAAATTTAGGACTTAGTCGCAATTGGACGAGCTGGATCTCTGATCCACTCGCTCCAAGAACCACTATAAACCCGGCTACCGCTCAATCCCGCAATTTCCATCGCCAATTGATTGTGACAAGCTGTCACACCGGAGCCACACATGTGAACAACGGCTTCGACCGATTTACCGCCTAAGACGCTTAACCACTCTTCACGAAGCTGAGCTGCAGGCTTAAATTTACCCTCGGCTAAGTTATCAGTCAGTGGACGGTTTAAAGCACTTGGAACATGACCAGCGATAGGATCGATTGGCTCCACTTCGCCTCTATAGCGCTCGGCTGCACGAGCATCAACAAGATAGATGGACTGAGCATCAAGTGCCTGTTCAACCTCTGAGACCGTCAGATTCTGATTTTGCTGCAACGAGGATGTATAAGCAGTAGAAGTCGGTTGTGGGATATGATCATTTAACTCACCGCTTAGCAACTGCCAAGCAGGTAGACCACCATCCAACACCGCTACCGCTTTATGCCCCACCAAACGTAACAACCACCAGCAACGCGCCGCCATGGCCCCAGCACAATCGTCATAAACAACGACTTGAGTGTTATTGCTCACTCCCGACTGCACTAAACGAGCGACAAACCGTTCTAAATCAGGCAACGGATGTCGTCCTGTTTCTGGTGTAATCGACGAGGACAGATCCTGATCAAGATCGAGATAGATCGCCCCTGGAATATGCCCTTCAAGGTAGGCATTTTTACCCGCCGAGGTATCCGCTAAGTTAAAACGACAATCAAAAACCACCCAATCAGATTCTGATATGTGATTCTGAAGCTCTTCGGCGTTAACGATTGTCGTAAACATATTTAACTTAGCCTTTTTAGATTTATAGGTAAGCTGCTAGCTCTTCTTGAAGTAGATCAAGCTCGTTCTGAGCTTTCTGCTTCTGCTTTTTCTTCAAGCCTTCAACCTGAGCCGTTTTCTCAGCAATAACAGATTGCGCAGCCGCAGCTTTATCATCAGCTTGCTCAACTTGCTCAAGCAGAGGTTTAAGCTGCATCAAAATACCGCGACGACGGCCTTCTTCTGCACGTGCGATCTCTTCTGCAGACTTCTCTTTCTTCTTTTTAACTTCCGTCTTCGCTTCTGGTACGTAAGTTAATGGACGGATACCAGCCGCAATACGCGCTTTATCCATCAACGGCACAGTGATTTCACGTGCTTTCGCTGCACCTTTCTGTAGAACCTCTTCCACTTCACCAAGATCGTTCATCAACTCGTTGTAGCGAGCACGTGGAGCAGACAGTTTTGCGTCTAGGAACTCAAATAGTTCCTTCTTCGCATCACCCCAACCGATACCGTTTTCGAACTGCTTGCGCATTGCAGCTGCTTCATTTTCATTAGCAAAGCAGTTGTATAGCTGGAAGATTGTGCTGTTATCAGCATCTTTAGGCTCGCCCGGCTCGCGCGTATCCGTTTTGATCTGCTTAATCAACTTATATAGCTCATCAGCAGAAGCAAACAACGGAATCGTGTTGTCGTAGCTTTTCGACATCTTACGACCATCCAGACCCGGAATTAGCTGAGTCTGCTCATCCACTACCGCTTCTGGCAATGTGAATAGGTTTTCGTAAGTGTGGTTAAAACGGCCCGCCATATCACGTGCCATCTCAATGTGTTGAATCTGATCCTTACCTACTGGAATAAGATCGGCATTAAACATCAAGATGTCAGCTGCCATTAGGATTGGGTAGCTGAACAGACCCATGGTGATGCCATCATCCAGATCGCTGCTACCCGCATCGCGGTTAGCATCAACAGAAGCTTTGTAAGCGTGAGCACGGTTCATAAGACCTTTAGAACACATGCAGGTTAGAATCCACGTTAGTTCCGTGATCTCAGGGATATCTGTTTGGCGGTAGAACGTCGCTTTATCTGTATCTAAGCCTAGTGCCAACCAAGTCGCTGCGATCTCACGCGTTGACTGAGCAACACGCTCTGGATCGTGGCACTTAATTAATGCGTGGAAATCAGCTAGGAAATAGCAGTTGTTGTACTCACCTGTCTGACTCATTTCGATGGCAGGCTTAATCGCACCCAAGTAATTCCCAATGTGAGGTGTACCTGTAGTAGTGATACCCGTCAGAACAGTTTTCTTATCCATTATTCACTTCTCTAATATGCATGGCGTTGCCCGCTATAAAAAATGTGGCAACTCAATATATGTCACTAATTTAATGGCGGTTATAATACCGAAAAAACGTGGAGGTTGCCCCCATAACCCTCACTATTCCTTTGCTGTTTCTTGTATCCACCCAATGTCGAGATGACAGCGCTGCTAGGTTAGGGCTTAATAGGCCTACAACAATAACAATACTGAGAATTTTATGACTGATTCTATCGCTTCCTGGGTTACTTTATCCGCTCTGTTTGCCAGTGCCGGCTGGTACATTTTTCAAAGCCCTGAGCGTAATCTCAATGCAATCGTAATGTGTGTAATGTCGGGCATTTTATGCCTGTTTGGCGGTTTCCTTATTTCTGGTCTTTTAATGAAGATCACCGGCACGTTAGAAAACCCATTGATTCCAGCGCTACTCGTCTGTGTTGGCACAGCCATCTGCACTGTTGCTCATACGCTTTACAAGAAACGAACCGCCTCTTAATTGCAGATGATTCGATCCAGAAAAGGCCATATTAAAAATGGCCTTTTTTGTATCTACAGACAGGGTTATTATCTATAGACTTTTTACTGCAAAGATAGATTCTTCCTATGCTGATTGTCGTATCACCTGCCAAAACTCTGGATTATGAAACTGCCCCTGTCACTGAAACATACAGCCAGCCAGAGTTTCTTGATCATTCCCAACTTCTCATTGATGAACTGAAAAAGCATTCCGTACAGGATATTGCTCAGATGATGAAGTTGAGCGACAAACTAGCCAGTTTAAACGTTGCCCGTTATGAATCATGGACACCTGAATTCAATACTGAGAACGCTAAACAAGCAGTTCTAGCATTTAAAGGTGATGTATACACAGGGTTAGACGCTGAAACCTTATCGGAAGAAGACCTAGCTTTTGCACAGGATCACCTACGCATCCTTTCAGGTCTTTATGGCGTGTTGAAACCGCTCGATCTGATGCAACCCTATCGCTTAGAGATGGGCACAAAGCTGTCGAATAGCCGCGGTAAAAACCTATACGAATTCTGGGGTACTCAGATCTGTGAGCGATTGAATCAAGAGCTTTCTGAGCAGAAAGAGCAGGTACTGATCAACCTTGCTTCTAATGAGTACTACAAAGCAGCTAAAGAGAAAAACATCTCCGCACGTATCATTACACCAGCGTTTAAAGACTGGAAGAATGGTCAATATAAGATGATCAGCTTCTACGCTAAAAAAGCTCGAGGTTTGATGACCCGCTACATTATTCAAAACAAGATCGAAAACCCTGAAGACTTAAAAGGCTTTGATCTTGAAGGTTACCGTTTCGCTGAGAGCATGTCTGAAGGCGATACTTGGACATTCATCCGCGATCACGAAGAGTAAACCTCTTCGCTTATCCCAGATACAAAAAAGCCAAAGCATATTGCTTTGGCTTTTTTAGTGGTGGGTATCAGCTTAGTTTTGCTCGATACCTACGATAAACCAATCCGCATTTTCTTTAGTCATATCACGTGCCAAATGCCACGTTTCATTAAACTCAGTCGCTTCAGAGGCATTCTCTTTCAACCAACCGTAGAAGTTAATGCTCACAATCACCTCATCTTCTTGAGTGATGAAGTTAGCTAACTCAGACATAACCGATACCACTTCTGTTACCTGATCAGCTGGTGACTTAGCACGCTCTTGCTGAAGCGCATTAAACAACTCTTCAGAAGTATAAGTACGGATTTCGTCCCAATCAGAACGATCCCAAGCCTTTTGTAGGTTTACAAAGTGCTCACGGGAACCTTCCAAAAATGCGTCTTTATTAAACCAAGAAGGAATCTCGATCTCAGCAGAATCACCCCAACCGGAATCATAAGCAGGCATTGGTTTAAACTCCTGCACGTTCTCAGTTTGAGCTTCGCGCTGCATTGGCTGTGGCTGCTGTTCTGGTGTATAAGGCTGACCTTGCCCATGACCACCTTGCGTTGCGTAATCCGGACGCTGCGCCTGTTTTCGCATCGAGAAGATTTTGTAAACAATAAAGATCACCGCAGCGATCAGAATCAGATCCATAAACTGCAGACCTTCAAACGCCCCACCGAATAGTAACGCGCCAAAAATACCACCCGCCAACAAACCAGCCATCAAACCACCAAAACCTTTTTTCTTAGGTGCTGTAGTTGTATTTGTTGTCGTTTTATCAGCTTGCTTTTGTTGCTGTTGAGCAGGCTGTGATTTTTTAGGTGAAGAAAAGCTTTTACCAAATGAAGAACCACCACCAAAGCGTTTAGCTTCAGCTGTCTCAGCGATAGGAAGCGAAATCAAAAATACCGCCATTAAAGTAACCAAAAAAGTCCGCATTGTTTCTCCTAAATAACTAACTTTTACCGGCAACCGTACCGGCAACTACAGCAAGATAAATCCCTGTGAATATTAAAGCGATACCCCATAAATGAAAAGCCTGAACCTGCTCTGCAAGGAAAATCACCGACAATACAATTCCCCACATTGGCACTTGGTGAATAAACAACCCTGCTTTATGCGCACCGAGCTTCTCAACACCGTAATTCCAGAAAAGATAAGCCAGAATCGAGGGGAATACTGCTAAGTAAGAGATCAGTAAGATCAGATCCGTATCCCACTTAATCTGCAAAGCTCTCTCGGTTTCCAACATTGAAAGCGGTACTAGAATAATCACCCCTACGGTTAAAGAAACCGAGAAGAACGCAAACCCACTCATCTCTTTCGGTTTCCAACGCAACGCTAGGCTGTAACAAGCCCAAACAAACATTGCGAGTAACACCCAAAGGTCACCACTGTTGAAATTCAGCGACATTAAAGCCTCAGGATCACCTTTACTGATCAACGCTAAAACACCTAATAGCGAAAGCAATACACCTAACCATTGCCGCATCGATGCAGACTCTCGAAGCACTAATGTGCTCATACAGAGAATCATGATCGGCATTGAAGATTGCATCAACGTGCCATTCATAGCGGTCGTCGTTTGCAAACCGATATAAGCTAAGGTGTTGAAACCAGCCACACTCAAAGCACCAAACAGCACCAACCTAGGCCAATACTGACGAATTACATCGCGATGCTTATAAATGGCGGGGATAGCAAAAGGTAATAAAATAACGAACGCTAATGACCAACGAATCAACGCTAGCGTAATCGGAGGAATATCAACAGAAAAAGCACGCGCTAAAACAAAGTTACCCGCCCAAAAAAGCGTGGTAAGCGTCAACAGTAGATAAGCCAAATATGACCTCGAAAGCCTTATTTATTCTTCTGCAAAAAACGCGAAAGTAGACTGTTACTCGCATCATTGCCCGTAATGACATAGTGCAGGACATTATAATTATTTACAGTCCATTGCATACGGCGATTGGATTTATTTAAACCACAAATAAGGACTTCATCGCCCTCTTGTAGCTCATCCAACTCTCCGGGCAGCATATCGATAAAATCTCCACGCTTTAACATCAGAGGAAAGGCATGTAGATTTTTCTTACGATTGTGAGGGTCTTTAAAGAACAAAGAAAGCGTCAACTCGAAGCCCTGCCTCTTTGCTTCCATAAAAGCAGGTGTTTCCTTCTCGCCTACAGTATAGGCCCAGCTATCTAACTCCCTGTCCCCTACCACACTGCTCATACGATTAATCAATGTATGCGCCCAGACATCGTCAAATTTATCCCGCATCTCTTCGATAAATATAGGCACTAGCGGAGATTTAACATGCGCAAGGATACGGTTAGCAATAATACGCCCCGGCTCCATAATAAAATCGGCACGGCTGTTTTTGAAAACCAAGCTATTGGCGTGGATGTTCTGCCTAACCACTGTCAGGAGTTTCGGATTCAATTCCCTAGCCGTCATCATGATGGAGAGGTTATCGGCATCATTATTAGTACCGGCAACGATACCCACCGCATCCATAATCCCCGCTTCCATCAGTGTAACCGCTTCAGTACCGACGCCGGTTACTTGATGTGGAAGGTCTTTTATTTTTTCTGCATCAATATCTAAAACCGTCAGTTCGACATCGCTTTCATCAAAGTCCCGATACAAAGCTCGGCCAAAACGACCATGCCCACAGATAATCCAACGTCCTTTTGTACGCTGATAGACGCTGGAAAGCGGACGATGGAATGGATTGTGAATCCAGTCATAGACCAGATGCATATAAGGCGCATGAGCCGCTAAAGACAGATACTGGGCGTAAGTCCGGAACGGGTCCACCACCAGATCTGTACCAAAAGATTTTAGATTGGCAGAGGTAATATCAGATTCGGTACGACTGATCACCATCCGCTCAGGATTAAGCAGTTTACTAGCGATCGATATGGAGAGGTTGACCTGATCATGGTTCGTTAACGCCATGATGCCTATACATTTAGGATGTTGCAGGCCTGCTGCATCTAAGACATCGGGAAGCGAGGCATCGGCACACAGCGCGGAAACAGAGACAGGTAACTCATCCATCTCTAACGCATCTATTTTGTCCTGATTGATATCAACAACAACCACGCGGATGTCACGTCGTGCCAGCTGTCGAACAACGACACTCCCGGTCACGCCATAACCACAGATCAAATAAAATGGCTCGTTCATCTGGCGAACATCTGCAGTAAAGGAACGCCTGCGCATCATGCGGCCAAATACGGGTTCTTGTATCAGCGCCAGTGTCGTACCTATACCGTATAACCAAGCGATTACCGTGGCGTAGATACAAAAGAGCGTCCACATACGTTGAGCAGAGGTGAATTCATAAGGAATTTCACCAAAGCCGATGGTAGACCCCATAAAGGACACGAAATAAACCGCATGGAAGAAATCCATTCGGTAAACATTACCCTGATCATCCTCTCCAGGTATAAGTACAAATCCAAGTACTGAGATGGAGTAAACAACAATCAGAGTAATTAACGGCACCCTTAAGCGCCGTAAAAATAGATAGATAACGTTATTCATAAAGAATAATCGCTCAGTGCTTATCGACGCAGCATGGCAGTTTCAACTACCAACAAAATAACCGAGATAACATTGGCTAAGAGCGCGCCTGCACTTAGAGAAACAACGCTCGACATATTAGATGGGTCCATACCAATACCGCTAATCTGCTCTGCGTAACCCCAAATTCCTGCAGCGACGATTAGTTGCAGGTCAGCAACTAAAGAGGTAGCTAACATCAGTGCCCCTAGATGAGTGCGGTCACCAAATTTAATGACTGTACAGATCATGCTGACAACCAATGCAGCAAAAAACTCGTAAACGTTATGGTGAGCTGGGTTTTCTATATCCCCAAGAAAGAAGCCAAAGTTGAGCGTCAATGCCAACACAATAAAAAACGCAAAAATCACTTTTTCCTTGTTCATCGCTTCCTTCAACTCCTGAACTTTTTTAACGAAGATCTGGATTGTAACACCCATGCTTACTAAATCCATTGAGTTGGATTAAGGAACCCTAACCGTTATGCTTTGTCACAACATAACATTTTGGTGTTTTTACGATTTAAGGCTTATTTTTATGCTAACTCTTTCCATGCCACGGCTAGTTGTTTTTGCTGGTCTATTGTCTGCAGTTTTATCCACATCAGTATTCGCAGACGTCGAAAAAAGTCCCAACGATCCAAATGTGTATCGCAGCCTAACCTTAGATAATCAGCTGCGCGTTTTATTGATCTCGAATCCTAAAAGTGACAAAGGGGCTGCCTCTATGAATGTAGCGGTGGGCTCTAGCGCTAACCCTAAAGATCGCGCGGGTCTAGCTCATTATCTTGAACACATGCTGTTCCTAGGCACCGAAAAATACCCAGCAGCGGATGAATATCAGAGTTTCATCCGTTCTCACGGTGGCGGCCATAACGCTTATACATCAATGGAAAACACCAACTACTTCTTTGATGTCACAGCTGAAAATTTAGAACCCGCTTTAGATCGCTTTGCCCAATTCTTTATTGCGCCGCTCTTTGATGAAAAATACGTAGATCGGGAGCGACATGCTGTTCACTCGGAATATCAATCAAAGATTAAAGATGATTACCGCCGTAGCTATGCCGTAACAAAATCTTTAATGAACCAACAAAATAGCCACAACTGGTTTGCAGTGGGTAGTTTAGAAACTCTAGCCAATACTCCCGAGCGCCCAATTCGTAAAGAGTTAATCGAATTTTATCAGCGCTATTATTCTGCCAACCTGATGGCACTTGCCGTGCAAGGTAGAGAACCACTAGACCAATTAGAGCAGATGGTAAGAGAGAAATTCAGTGCGGTTAAAAACTACGATTCTAAAGCGTTTAAAACCAAAACCTCTCTGTTTAATCCTAAGCAACTACCGCAGTTGGTTAAGATCAAAAGCGTAAAAGATATCCGCTCACTTACGCTAACCTTCCCTACTGCTGAAACTCGCAGTCATTGGGAAAGCAAGCCGCTGTATTACATCAGCAACCTGATTGGCTATGAAGGCAAAGGCAGCTTACTTTCTCTACTGAAAGAGAAAGGCTTGGCAACGTCCCTTTCTGCTTCACAAGGCCATGATTTGGATAACCAAGCTAGCTTTATGGTCAGCATGCGCCTAACCGAACAAGGCCTAGAGCAGTACCAGCAAGTTATCCAAATGGTATTCCAGTATGTTGAATTGCTAAAACAAAGCGGTATTCAAAAAGCGCTATTTGATGAAGAGAAACAACTGAGCAACATCCGTTTTACCTTTCAGGAGCAATCTGAACCCATCCACATGGTGAGCGGTTTAACACGACAGATGCAATTTTTCCCAACGAAGAAAGTCATCTCTGCGAACTACACCTTTAATGAGTTTAAGCCTGAGCTGATTAAGCAATATTTGGATCAGATCAAGCCAGAGAATATGCTGGTAACCATTAAAGCGCGTAATGTTAAAGGCAACCAGACAGAACCTGATTACAACGTACCTTTTGAAGTTTCTCAGTTTAACGCGGGAACCTTGAATAGCTTCGCCGTAAAAGCAATTGATCCGAAATTAACGGTTCGCAGCACTAACCCATTTATTGCTCAAGACCTAGATCTTCTAGCAGCAGAAACTAAACAAGCACCTTATCTGCTGCAAGATAAACAAGGTTTCGAACATTGGCATTTAACCGATGTCAGTTTTAATGTGCCAAAAGCAAATGCCTATTTCACACTGCAAACCCCATTTGCCAATACCAGCGCTAAAAACTGGGTGATGAACAGCCTCTTCACTGAGATGCTTCAAGAGCAGCTCAATGAAACACTCTATGATGCTTATCTAGCTGGTCTAGGCACGAATATTTACCCACATATGAAGGGCTTTACGGTTCGCTTATCTGGTTATAACGACAAGCTAGATCTACTAACAAAAGATGTGGTTTCTGCGATTAATAAACCGGACTTACCAAAAGAGCGTTTTGAGATCCTGAAGCAGAAGTATCTAGATAACTTAGCGAACCAGCTAAATGACAAACCGTACAATCAAACGACGAGCCGTCTGTATGAATTGCTTCTACCTCAATGGAGCAATGCAGAGGAACGCCGCGAAGCAGAAAAACTGACGGTTAGAGATCTTGCCGCTTATGCAGTTAAATTGCAGGAAACGCCGGACATTAAACTACTTACACATGGCAATATAAGCGAAGCAGACGCTGAAACAGTGGCTTCACTGATCAAAGATAACCTATGGCAATCAGGCGCTAAAGAAGTCGCGCCAGTCCAAGTAGTTCAAGTTCCCCGCCAGCAGCTACTCACAGATAAGTTAGTGATTGATCATGATGATTCAGCGATCTCTGTTTTGCTACAAGGCAATAACAACAGCAATAAAGAGAAAGCTGAATTCTCTGTATTGAGCGAAATTTTATCCGCGCCTTTCTATAATCAGCTACGTACCGAAAAACAGCTGGGTTACATCGTCTTCGGTACACCTCTGCAGATGCACAAAACACCGGGTATTGCCTTTATCGTGCAATCCCCTGTGGCAGACGGCAAAACGCTGGTAAAAGAGATTGATCAGTTCTTAATGCAATCGAGCAATTTGATCTCGCAATTAAACCAGGAAGAGCTGAACAAATTTAAACGCAGTGTGATTTCAAGAATCACTAAGCAGGATAAAAAGCTATCCAGTCGTACCAAGCGGTTCTGGCGAGAGCTCGATTGGGGTGAAACAGAGTTTAATACCCGTAAGAAGCTGGCGGAAGCTGTAGAGAAAGTAACCTTAGACGATCTATCCAAACGCTACGCTGGTTTGTTTGATCGCCGTTTAACGGTCTTAAGCACAGGTAAGAAGTTTGAACGCCCTGCTATCGAACCGACACAATTAACTCGGTTGTTTAAGCAACGCAGAGATCAGGGTAATTTCACTCCTGATAACTGATGGCCCCTGACACTAGGGTAATCGCACGGTTATTGGTCTGGATTGATAACCGTGCGCTTTTTAGCTTTTTCTTGCTCTAATTCCAATTGTTTCTGCTTCTGCGCTTCTATCGGTCGGAAATAAACAGAATCTTTTACTTCAGGCTCAACCAACTCTTCACAGCCCTGCCCTAAGATAAGGCATCGTGCTTTCTTCTCATCCTTACCTATCTGGACAAAGATCTTGTCCTCACCTTTTAATGGTGGCTTTTTAGGTTTGCCTACCGGTACTTCATTGACCACTGGTGGAACATAAGGAATCACCACAGGCTCAGGCAGATTGCTGGGCAGATCTTTAGGTTGAACCTCGTTCATCCGCTCTTTATCGAAGGTACCTCTTCGCCAATCTTTATAGGCAGTTTCACCATCTACCGTGCCATAGTAATAGCCTTTAGGTGAGGTGATATCGTATTCGATAGGCAGTTCGACCTCTTCCTCCGCATAGGTAGCGCAAGAAAAAAGTAAAAGACCGAGAACAGCCGATCTAGTAAGCATCGTCAAAAGCATCTTCCATAGGATAAATAGCCTCAGCGTATACAGCTAATTCTTCCAAAATGTGGCGTTTATTATCATCCATTTCCGGCTGACCATAGAGTTCATTCAAGCGTTGGAAGAATGTATCCATAGTCAAATGACCACCTTCGCCTTTTAACAATTTACGACGACGATAATCTTCCCATTGCATCTGTTCTTCCTGAGTTAACACAGAGCTGCAATTACGCGCTTTATAGCGCAATAACATCTCCTCAAGCCGAGGATCTTGGAATGGCAGATCCAGTTCAGCTAACTCCTTCGGACCCGTTTGGCGAATTTGATCCATGGATTTACGATCTGATGGCGTAAAGAAACCGCCACTGTATAGCATCATATCCGGATCGCTTTCCGCCTCAAAAGGACTCTCACTATAGATATCGGCAATTTTCTGTGACAGACCAGTAAAACTTCGTAACATCTGCAAATGCGTTCGACACACATCCCCATCAATCTGCAAACGGGCCGCTTCTTCAGTATTTAACATGCCGGCAGGCGCTATGATCGGGCACTTATTGATATGCACCTGCTTTAACGCAATTTTCGGGTCTGCGTCAGTGAGTTCTGAGTGCTTGGTATAAAGTAGACGCCTCAACTCTTCGACCGGCAATTGCATTAGCGGTTCTGGATTAACACGTAGATCCCACACTAACACCCCATTTTTATTCACAGGGTGCGTCGCCAAGGGTGCCACAATAGCAGCATTACCATGCTCAACTGGGTAGCGAGAAGAAACATGCAACACAGGCTTATGACTTTGCGGGTCTAGAAGGTTTTGAATGGATTGTTTACTGCGGTTATTTAGCACGTAATTAAATAACTTAGGCTGCTTATCCCGCACCAGCTTTGCCATCTCAATCGTGGCATACACATCTGATAAAGCATCATGGGCGTGACCATGATCAATACCATTAGCGACCGTTAAATCTTCTAGTCTTAAACTTGGTGAGCCATCTTCATATTTAGGCCAAGTAATCCCTTCAGGACGTAGGGATCGAGTTAATCGCAACATATCGATAATATCCCAACGGGAACAACCGTTTTGCCACTCTCGGGAATAGGGGTCAAAGAAGTTACGATACAAACCGTATCGCGTTACCTCATCATCAAATCGAATACTGTTGTAGCCCACACCACATGTACCAGGGCGAGCTAGTTGCTCATGAATCTGCGCAAAGAAATCCGCTTCACACACACCCTCTTCTATCGCTTTTTGCGGTGTAATCCCTGTAATCAAACACGCTTCTGGATGAGGGAGTTGGTCCTCACTTGGTTTGCAATAAAACATCACCGGCTCTTCGATGATGTTTAGCTGATCATCGGTACGAATACCGGCAAACTGGACCGGCCAATCGCGTTTAGGATCTGCGCCAAATGTTTCATAGTCATGCCAAAAAAATGTTAAAGGCGCATTAGCCATAAATTATCCTTGCCAAAAGGGTAAATCTGATAGATATAATGTGGTTATTAGCTATATATTTTAAAAGAATAGCCAATAGAACGCTCTGTATTTCAGATTAACATTTCAATGTTAAGGGTTCACCCATGTCTCATAATCAGGATGTAATGAACAAAGTTTGTCCCTGTGGTTCCAACAAACCTTTTGATTACTGCTGCAAACCAATCGTACAAGGGCAAAAACCTGCACCAACGGCGGAAGCATTGATGCGATCCCGCTACACAGCCTTCGCGCTGGGTGCTATCGATTATCTAATCAATACCACTGCGCCAGAAAACCGTGGCGAAGATGATGCCGAAATTTTGGCAGACCAAGTTAAATACACGAATTGGACTGGCCTAACAATTCTGGATACCAGCCAAGGTAACCGGTCTGACGAAACAGGCATGGTTGAGTTCGAAGCCAATTTCGAAACAGATGATCAAAGTGGTACTTTGTATGAGAAGTCGAACTTCCGCAAAGATGATGGATTCTGGTTCTACGTCGACGGTGATGTAGAGGTTAGGACCTAGTAAGAAGACAATTTTTCATCTTTCGTAAGGGCTCGGTAAGCAAAATTTGCTTTTTTTATCCGTGCCCTTTCCCAAAGACCTTCTATTTCTTGGGCTTAGCAACAAACCCTAACTCTGTAATAGTCTGAGTTTGCCTTTTCTTTTGTCACACTCTCTCAAAAAAACTCTCTTTGCTGGCACATTATCTTAATGTCAACGCTGTCAGAATCCTAATTCTCAGGTAGAATGTTGGCCCTTAAAGGTAGCGCGTTCCATCATATATACGCGTAGCCGTAGAAGTACAGGTCACTATGCTAGCAAGATTTTTAAAGCCAAATTGGCAACATGCCAAGCCCGAAAAGCGGATCAAAGCGATTGCAAAGCTTCGCGAAACTGATGCCGATGCACAAACTATCCTATCGCAGCTAGCACTGAAGGATGAGGATGAAACAGTACGCTTAAGTGCTACTGAAAAGCTCTCCGACCTTAATTTATTAGTCCAGATCAGCCAGAACGACAGTTCTAGCAATATCCAACAATTAGCTCTACACCGAATTAGCCAGATTCTTCTCAGCCAAGAAGATACTCCGCTTCAGGAAGAAAAAAGCACTGCGCTAGCCTACATTACTGATGGCGATTTACTGACTCACATTGCACTGAATAGCCAAGACGAACAGCTTCGAGAGCAAGCTGTCATTCAAGTTACTGACGATCATGATCTTGTCCTTATAGCAGAGAAAAGCCAACGGGCTAGCTTGCGCGTCCTAGCTGCCGGACAGATCAACAGTGAAGAGATTCTTGAGCAGCTCCAAAAGGCAGCTCGTAATAAAGATAAAGGCGTCGTTAAAGTCACTAAAGAAAAGCTTCAAATCATTCGTGAACAACAGAAGCAAGAACAAGTTCAACAAGAAGCTATCCAGAAGCAATTAGCGGCTATTCAACAACTCGCTACAGCTGAATTCTTTCCGCTGTATTCTGCAAAGATGACTGCAATTGAGGCAGACTGGGAAAAACTTCGCGCTTCAACAAATGAAGAACAACAAGAGTTTTTCCAAGAAAAGCTAGAACGTTGTTCTGAAACAATCCGGAAGCATGATGCAGAACAACAGGCTGAGCAAGAGAAAGCTGCTCAGCTAGAGCAGCAAAAAGCGCAAAGCCACGCTGTTTACTCTGAGCTTTGTATTCTAAAAGAACAAAGCACCGCATTACCCGCAGATCATCAACAGTTAAAATCCTTCCAGTCTCGATTGGAATCGCTTTGTACTGATTGGACAGCTATTAAGCAATACAGCAGCAAAGATGAGCAGGCTAGCTTCGATAAAATCACCGCTCAATTAAAGAACCTATTGGTTTCTTACTTTCATCTGCTTGAAGCTGAAGAAAAAATTATAGCTCTGTGCGCTGTATTGAATGGTTCATCTGATATTGGGCCATTAAACAAAGCCGCGCAAGAAGCCACACAGCTGATAAACAAATTTAGCTGGCCTAAATTACAAGAGAAGCCTGCTTCACTAGTGCAGCTAGAAGAAGGTTTAGCTAAAGCGAAGTTGCGTCTAGACGCAGATAATAATCATGCGCTACAGCTGCAAAAAGAGCTTAGCGATGTCTTAGATGGACTAAAATCTGCAATTTCATCCGGCGAAATTCGCTCAGCAGATAAGCAAATTAAAAAAGCGGAACAACTAAGCAAACGCTTAAATGGCAATCTAACGCCAGAACTTGAACAGCGCATTAAAGCACTTGGAGCCGAACTCCAAGAGATTAGGGATTGGCAAGCTTACGCAGTAGCACCGAAAAAAGAATCCCTATGTGAAGAGATGGAAGCGCTTAGCCAATCCAACCTAGCAGTACAAGATTTAGCAACCCAAGTTCGTAGAATCCAGAAAGAGTGGAAACTACTTGATGCGACCGATTCTGTTCATTCGCAACAGCTTTGGAAGCGTTTCAAGAAGGCCTCTGACACTGCATATGCGCCTTGTGACCAGCACTTTGCTCAACAACGAGATATTCGCAAGAGCAATTTAGAAAAGCGCCAACTGATCTTAGAGGAGCTAAAAAACCTACAAGCACCTCAAGAAGAGACTGTCGAAAGCTGGAAAGACTATAGTCATCAGATCCATCAAGCGAAAACAGAATGGCGCAATTACTCTCCTGTTGATCGTGCTCCAGGTAAAAAGCTACAAGTTCAGTTTGATCAATTATTAAAAGAACTGGATGCTCCGCTAAAAGAGATTCGACAAGCGAACGCCAAAGAAAAGCAAAGCTTAATTGCCGAAACAGAGCAACTTCTGCAAGCAACAAATCTTCATGATGCAACAGAGCAAGTTAAAGAGCTGCAAAAGGCTTGGAAACTAATTGGCCCTGCTCCACGTAATCAGGAACGAAAGCTTTGGAACCAGTTCAGAGAGAACTGCAGTCAAACTTTTGAAATGTATTTCGCTGATAAATCATCATCGAAAGAAGGCAGCTCTCCGTCACAAAACAGTAATGCTTTAGAAAAGCAGTGCACTGAACTTGAACAGCTGATTGAAACCGGTGCCAGTCTAAACCATCTACAAGAATTGCTTGGCTCGATGCAACAGCATCTTCCGGTTGAGGACGAAACGCTATCTGAGCGTATCGAGAAAGCGATTAACTATGTGCAGCGCCAAAAGCACGAGTTGAAACAATTTGAGTCTGAGCCATATCTGACGATTCAGCGTAAAGCAGAGATTTGTGAACAGCTTGAACATGCAATTTTGGATGAAACGACAAGCGACTGCTTAGACTCACTACGAGAAGCTTGGGAACACGAACCTGCATCGCCTTCTGATACATCAGATATAGATCAGCGCTTTGCTGTTCTGCTATCTCTGATCTCTAATCCAGATCAAATGGATGAGATGATCAATACCCAAGAGCAACGTTTGCGTCATCTGTGCATTCGCTTGGAGATCGCAACTTCTCAGCCTTCACCACCGGAAGACCAAGCACTGCGCATGGAATATCAGATGGAGCGCTTACAGCAAGCACTAGCTGAACAAAAGCAGGGCTTTAATCTCAGTGAGATCAAACAGCTCGAACAAGAATGGCTAGGCATACCTTTTGCCGCTCATTTCGAAGAGTTCAATGAACGCTTTGAAGAAAGATTGCAGCAATTACTGTAAAAAGATTAGAAACAAAAAAAACCGCTAAAAAGCGGTTTTTTTATATATAAGCTATTCAGCTTTATGACATGTGCAAGCCGCCATTCACCGACATATCCGCACCTGTGATATAACCAGAGTGCTCGCCACACAAGAAATTACACATGTGACCAATCTCTTCAGGCGTACCAAAACGACCAACAGGGATGCCAGCACAAATCTGGTCTTGGATCTCTTGAGCGATTTTCGCCACCATGGCCGTTTTAATATAACCAGGCGAAACTGTATTTACCGTCACACCTTTACGTGCAACCTCTTGCGCCAAGGCTTTAGTGAAACCATGAATACCTGCTTTTGCTGCAGAGTAGTTACACTGACCAAACTGACCTTTCTGAGCGTTTACGGAAGAGATATTGATGATACGGCCCCAGCCGCTATCAATCATGCCGTTAATAACCAAACGGGTCATATGGAACATTGAATCAAGGTTAGCAGTTAACACCTCATCCCACTGCTCCCAACTCATTTTTTTAAACTGACCATCACGTGTGATACCTGCGTTATTTATCAGAATATCAACTGTACCGCCTGTCAACTCTTCAACTGTAGCAATACATTGTGCACATGACTCGGCATCAGTCACATCACCGTAAGCCACATCGATTTCATAACCTGCTGCTTTTTGCTCTGCTTGCCACGCTTGAGCTTTTGAATGATCTCCACCGCTGTTGTAACCAGCAACTACTCGGAATCCACCATCAACCAATTCACGGCAAATAGATGTTCCTAAGCCACCTGTTCCACCTGTTACTAGGGCAATTTTCTGACCCATGTTACATCCCCTTATACGCATTTGTGCTTTGTAGTAATTATTTATGGTCCATCATTTCCAAACTAAGAATACCGACCAGCTCGAGGCTTTAAAAAGGTATTTCATAAGTTGGTTATATATCGATCATAATCCGATCTCTTCAACGATAATAATATGACTTTGGTTGAAGAGTAATAAGGATAATCCAATACTATGAAATAAAAGTGACAAACCAGCACATCCGAGGAAGCTGACGCAATGCAACAATAATATTCGCGATTGAATCTATAACGGCAAAAGAGATGTATAGAACAAAAAACAACAGAAATTAAGAAACCGGCATAAAGACTGGCTTTTCAGTAAGTTAAGAATATTGATCAGATTAAGGATGTAAATTTCTTTATCGTTAAGAAAAGCCATTAAGCCATCTGTTTTTTACTGCATCGCAACAACCGTAAGCATAGTAAAGCAGCTAACAGTCTTAACGGTTTTGATGGACCTAAACAGAAAGTTTAAGGGTAAACGCGTATTCAAGCGCCCGCAGCGGGCACAACATCTGACTCTTGTATCTCACAAATTCCCGATTCTGGGTCGCAAATAGGCAGGACAACAAGGTGGTCAAATTCAATTTTTAACCCGATACGCTCACCTACATCATGGTCATGATGACACGCGGTAATACAAGGTACGATTTCGCCATTATCCAATTGGACTTGGTAAAGGTAATGTGAACCTCTAAACCACTTACTGACTATGAGCCCAGTTATATCACTGTCTTCTTCATGCTGGATATCATCCGGGCGGATTAACAATTCAACCTCAGTCCCTGGCGCATAGACTAACTTTTCGTCCCCGACCAAAACGCCTAACGATGTCTCAACCGAATAAGCATCTTTAATACGCGCCTTAAGAAATTCTCCCAAACCGATAAAGTCAGCTACAAAGCGAGTTTTCGGTTCGTGATAGATATTAAAAGCCGTGCCCCACTGTTGAATAACACCTTGTTGCATTACGGCAATTTTATCTGCCATTGCAAAGGCTTCCATCTGGTCGTGTGTTACCAGAATAGCACTCATCTCTTCTTGCTTGAGGATATCTCGGATTTCAGGCACTAGGGTTTCACGTAGGTTAGCATCCAAACCAGAAAACGGCTCATCCAACAACAGTAGATCTGGCTTTGGCGCCATCGCTCGTGCAAGCGCGATCCGTTGTTGCTGACCACCCGATAATGAATGAGGGTAACGTTCCTCTACACCAGGCAAACCAACAAGCTCAAGCAGCTCAGAAATACGGGAATTCTTATCAGCTTTGCTCCAATTTTTGATTCCAAACGCAATATTATCCGCGATACTCAAATGCGGGAACAATGCGATATCTTGGAAAACCATACCTATATTACGCTGCTCTGTAGGCATGGAAAATTGCGAAGTGGATAACTGCTGTCCCAACATGGAAATCTCGCCAGATTTAACCGGCTCAAATCCTGCAATCGATCTTAGCAGTGTAGATTTACCACAGCCACTAGGTCCCAAGAGACAACCAATTTCACCCTTTTCTAATCCCAAAGAAACATTATGCACAACCTCAACATCACCATAGGCTAAGGTCACATCATCAATTAAAAGGTGTTTTGCTTGGCTCATAACTTAGTTTCCTGCACGCCCTTTAGATATTGAGCGGCTTAGTAAAATCACCGGTAATAGACCTACCGCAACTATCAATAATGACGCTGGCGCCGCATCAATCAATCTTTCATCTGACGCTAACTCAAACGCTCTAACAGCTAACGTGTTGAAGTTAAAAGGCCTTAATATAAGAGTCGCTGGTAGCTCTTTTAAAACATCGACAAAGACAATAAGAAGTGCGGTTAACACCGAACTACGCATCAACGGCACATGTACTTGTTTTAATACTTGTAACGGCGTACAGCCTAAAGTGCGCGCCGCACCATCTAGACTTGGTTTTATCTTACCTAAACCACTCTGAATCGCGCCAAGCGATACTGCTAAGAAACGAACGGTATAAGCAAACAATAGTGCGATAATCGTACCTGACAGGATCAGCCCTAAGTCAATGTCGAACCAATTTTTGGCAGCAGCGATAAGTTGATGGTCCATCCATGCAAATGGGATAATCACCCCTATAGCGATGATCGTTCCAGGTAGAGCATAGCCCATCCCTGCGGTCGCAATAGAGAAGCGCACACTTTTACTTGGCGTTAGGCGGCCTGCATAAGCAAGTAAAAGCGCAAAACCTACCGCAATTAAGGCAGCCAAAAATGCCAAATAGAAAGAGTTCCAAGCTAACTCGACAAAATCACCATCAGACAGATCCGCCTGTGTAAAGCTCCAATATCCAAGCAAGCCTGCTGGAATCAGAAAACCAAATAGAACTGGAAATAAACAAACGATAAAAGCAAAAAATGCCTTGCCGCCTTTCAGCTCGATTAACTTTGCCTTAGCTTTATATTCTGCTGAAGAGTGATACCGCGCTTTACGGCGAGAGTATTTTTCCACCAACACTAACAGTGCTACAAATCCAAGTAAGAAAGCTGCTAACTGAGCCGCAGCAGCGGAGTCACCAAAACCATAAAAGGTACGAAAAATACCCGTAGTAAAGGTACTAACGCCGAAATACTGCACGGTGCCATAATCCGCCAATGTCTCCATCAACGCCAAAGTTAAGCCAGCTATGATTGCAGGACGCGCCAAAGGCAAAGCTAATTTAAACAAGCCTTGCCACTGGTTATAACCTAGAGTTCTGCTGACTTCTAAAGTACTAGCGGACTGTTCAAGAAAGGCAGCTCGACTTAAAAGATAGACATACGGATACAATACTAGAGCCAGCATCACGATCGCTCCACTTAAAGAGCGAACTTCGAAAAACCAATACTCGCCGTAACCTAACCCGGTAACATCTCTTATTAAGGTTTGCACGGGACCTGCGTAATCAAGCAATCCAGTATAAGTGTAAGCAATGATATAAGCAGGGACAGCTAAAGGCAGCAGTAAAGCCCAAGCAAACAACTTGCGCCCAGGGAATTCACAAACGCTTGTGAGCCAAGCCGTTGGGATACCTAAAAGAAGAACACCAAACGCGACTCCAAGCATCAATAGCAATGAGTTACTGACGTAATCAGCGAGGACGGTATTGTATAGGTGAGAAAAAACATCCGCAGAGCCGTTAAAAACAAATCCAACGATTACAGCAATCGGCAGCAACAACAGAAAGGTCACGACGAAAGAACTCGTCGCAAGCCAATTTTGTCCAAATTGTTTGATTTTAACTGCAGGCATTATTTTTACAGGCTCTGAAAAAACAGAAAACGCCTGTAAGACTTCTCTACAGGCGCTTAGGTCAAGCTATTCTATCACTTAATAAACAATTACTTGATAGTAAAAATGGATCACTTCCAACCAGCGCGATCCATTAATTCAACTGCGCTACGGTTATTTTCACCCAGCTTGCTCAACACAATATCGTCAGCAGTAAACGCACCCAACCCAGCCAACGTATCAGAAACCTTAGCAGTCGTTACTACAGGATATTCGTTATTCACTTCTGCATACCAAGCTTGAGACTGATCAGAAGCCATAAACTCCATTAGCTTCACTGCATTCTCAATGTTACGAGCATGCTTAGTCACACCAGCACCACTCACGTTCATATGAACACCACGGTCAGCTTGGTTTGGCCAAAATGCAGCCAATTTAGCACCCACTGCTTTTTTCTCAGCATTTTCGCTATTTAGCAAACGACCAAAATAGTAAGTATTTGCTAAGGCGATATCACATACGCCTGCTGCTGCAGCTTTAAGCTGATCTGTATCACCACCTGAAGGCGGCTTAGCAAAGTTTTTAACTAGACCTTTAGCCCAAGCTTCTGTTTTCTCTACGCCGATAGCATCGATCATAGAAGCAACTAGGGATTGGTTGTAAATATTGCTGGAAGAGCGAACACAGATACGTCCTTTCCATTTTGGATCAGCTAGATCTTCATAAGTGGACAACTCAGAAGGATCAACTTTACCTTTTACGTAAAAGATCGTTCTTGCACGCTGCGACATGCCATACCAATAGCCGTCAGCGTCTTTAAGGCTTTGCGGGATAACTTTATTTAGAGTATCGCTTCCAGATACCTGAAGAACACCAGCACTTTTAGCGCGATGCAAACGCCCGGCATCGACAGTAACAAACAGATCAGCAGGGCTTGCTTTACCTTCTACCTCAAGGCGCTTTAACAGCGCATCAGCCTTACCTGTTACAAGGTTTACACTAATGCCAGTTTCATCTGTAAATCGATCTAGAAGCGGTTTAATCAAGGCTTCTTTACGAGCCGAATAAACATTTACAACACCGGCTTCTTGAGCAAAAGCAGATGTAGGCAATAAAGCGGATACAGTGACGGCAGCAACAGCACCTACAGAGGAAACAATCTTAGCTAAAGCATTTATCTTCATTAAAAAACCTCAACACTCAACAATACAAAACGTGTCTTAAAGTAAGAATAGAATCATAAACGATAACCGTTATCATTGATATATATCTATTCAATTATCATTTGCTACTTTTGGCTTTGATATCTGCATTAAGCGGCTAACTATTGATTTAAACGGCTGAAAATAAAGATAGAGAACATTTTGCTCATTCGCCTCAACTTTTCTGGAAATACCAAACTCCAGTTCCTGATCTCGTTCAGAATGAACCAAAGTACCTGTCCAGCGATCCCAAACAGCCAAGATAACCCCATAGTTTTTATCAAAATGCTTAGGCAAGGTTGAATGATGGATCTGATGTTGCGCCGGTGAGATCAACCATCGCTCCACTCCATTCCAATAACCGATCGCTATCTGAGAATGACGTAAATTAGCCCCCAACACATTAAACAAAAAGGTCGTAACGACCACGCCGTAAAACATATATATGTCCACGCGATCACCGAACAGAAAGTTAAAGACTGCGATTAAAACCCCTTGAACAAATATCGATCGAAACGAAAACAGTATTCCTTCAACCGGATGGGTACGAAACACAGTGATGGGTGTTAAGACCCGTGCGGAGTGATGGACTTTATGAAACTCCCACAAAAACGGTACTTCATGCAGAAGTTTGTGAACAAAAAAACGGGAGAAGTCATTCAGGATAAAGTAACTGAATGTAAATAGTGCCGTTATCGTCCATAGTGGCCAGTCATTACCAACAGATTGATAACCCCACCATTCATAACACTTAAAAAAGAGCCATTGAGACACTGTAATGTGCGTCAGTAGCAACGGCGCTATAAATAAAAAAGAGAACTTGTTGATCAGAAAAATAAGATAATCAGCTTTCGCTGATTGGGACCACCAAACCTTGGCGCTAAAGATAACCGAAATGGCTTTCCCGACAGAGACTCGTTTAGTTTGAACCAACCAAACGGCAGCAATAACGAGAGCTGCTAACAAATAACCCCAATACACGCGTTTTTTACTATCGGTAAAATCCACGAGTACTGAATTATAGAATTCAGAAAAGATCTCGAGCATAGTCCCCTCAAATACAAAAAAGCCAGCCCTGTTAGCAAGGCTGGCTTTTATCAATTGCTCTGTAGCGAATTAGTCGTTTTCTACGTAACCGCCAGAACCTAGTTTGTCAGCTAGAGCGCCCATGTCACCTAGAACATCTTTGTTACGCGCTTTAACGCCAAACTGATCAACCATCAACTGCTGAACTTTAAGCATGTGTAGCATGTACTGCTTCATGTCGCCAGAAGACGCTTGGATGTAGTTACCTTTGTCATCTAGACCAATAACTTGAGTGTTACCTAACAATACAGGGCTGAAACCAATCAAACGGTTAAGTTTTACAGCTGTTTCACCTAGGTTATTTTTACCTGTTTGAAGCGCTAGTGCGAAGCCTTTCAACTCACCCCAATGTTTAGCGTATGCACGGAATGCAGGAGCAACGTCACCGTTAGTTTCAACTAGCTTATTGATCTCTTTAAGGTCTTTGTAAGTAGAACCTGCGTATTTGAAAACAGCTTCTGCGATAACCATTTCCCAGTTATCAGCGATAGTCGCTGCGTGAGCTTTAAGCTCTGTACGCTGTTTATCAGTTAGTGCTTCACCCTTAGCATCTGTGATCAACTGACGACCATCAACGAAAGCTTGCATGATATTGTGCAGGTAAGTTGTTTTACCGCCTTTATCAAAGCCTGCTGCGTAATATGCGTGAGCGTAAGTCATCTCATTGTAAAGAGATACTTTACCGTCTTTGTTGAAGTCAGCTTTAGCAAGCGCACCTTCTTTCTGCTTAGCGATGTTGTATACATCTTCAGCAGTTAGGTTAAGCGTGTTCGCTGGTGCACCGAAGTAACCGAAGCCTTCATCCCAAGCGTGCTCTTTACCCGTGTAGTGCTTACCTTCTTTGTAAGGCTTGTTGTTTGGCTTTTTATCAGCATCTAGCTTTTCATCTAGGTAGTTATCTACTGCTTGGTTGTAGAAAACAGCGCCCATTGCGAACTTAGAGATAAGCTGACGGTAGTCATAACCTGTTAATGGGTCGTAACCTTTATCAGAAGCTGCTGCTTTCTCGATCATGAAAGTAATTACTTCAGGGCCAGTCATATTACCAGGCCAACCTGGCACAGCACCTTTGAAGGTTTTACCAGATAGATTCTTACCTTTAGAGATCTCGTCTACAGTAGTCTCTGCTACAACGAAGCCGCCTTTAGTTGCCGGAGAAAGAATCTCACGACCTGCGTCTTTACCTTCGTAGTAAGCAAGCATTTTTGCCTTTAATTCAGCGTTTGGCTGACCGTTACCTTGGCCTGCTAACGTTTTCAAAGAAGTGTGAAGAACCTGACGTGCAGCCTGCCCCGTGTACGCAACAGAATTTGTAGCATCACCTTTGTAACCTTTTAGAGTTACAGGGAAATTGTCGTAATTTTGAGCCGCATTAGCACCTAGTGCAGTAACCATAGCAACACTAGCAACAAGAACTTTAAGCTTCACAGAAACCCCCTTCATGGATTCACAGAATATTGATCGCTTATACAAGATGGCGCAAAGGTATCACATGTCAAAAGATAACGCTACAGATAAACATTCTCATTTAGATAAACATCTCATCTTTTGATTAGAGTTAATAATTAGCCTTAAATGCCCTAGAGCAGTACACTTCTGCCTCTTCTATCTACTTGATAACTCCATGAACCTTATACTAATTAATACAGCTGACTTTGTTGCAAGCGACACGGCAGTTTTAAAAGATCATCGCTTCGAACATATTCGCTCAGTACATAAACCTGAGATTGGAGCGCTTCTCAATGTAGGTCTACTTAATGGAACTACAGGTAAAGGAGAAGTATTGGAACTCAATGACTGCTCTGTAACGCTAAAGCTATCACTAGAAAAAGAGCCACCAGCAGCATTACCTCTAACCCTAATATTAGCCTTGCCCAGACCTAAAATGCTGAAACGGATACTGCAAACTGTCTCCGCAATGGGCGTAAAAGAGCTGTATCTGATTAATTCTTATCGGGTAGATAAAAGCTATTGGAGCACGCCAATACTTAATCAAATAGAAGAGCAGTTAAAACTTGGCCTAGAACAAGCTGGCGATACGATTATGCCGAGCGTTCATTTACGCAAACGTTTCAAGCCTTTTGTAGAAGATGAACTACCAGAGATCGCTAAAGACACACGTTCTTTAGTTGCCCATCCTTATCATGCAGAGCAATGCTCAGCACCCGAATCGATTCCAACTACCCTAGCGATTGGCCCAGAAGGTGGTTTTATTGAATACGAAGTCGATAAACTCAATCAATGCGGATTCAAATCAATCCATATTGGTGAGCGCATCTTAAGAGTTGAAAATGCAGTGCCTGTTTTGTTAGCTAAACTATTCCCAGTCTAATTAATCCAATAGCTTTAGATATTTTTTCCAATCAAAGACTGGGCCTGGATCGGTTTTACGCTCTGGGGCTATATCACAATGCCCAACAATCCTGTCCAGCTTTATTTTAGGATAGAGATCGCGTAGCTGCTTGGTAAGGGTAGCTAAAGCATTGTACTGATCATCCGAATATGGATCTGCATCCGTTCCCTCTAGCTCTATGCCAATCGAAAAATCATTACAATTTTCCCTACCTTCAAAAGTAGACACACCGGCATGCCAAGCTCTACAGCCAGTTGGCACAAATTGGACAATATGACCACTTCGCTCAATTAGGAAATGAGCAGATACCTGAAGTTCTTTTATCTCGTCAAAAAAAGGATCAATTGTTGGATCTAACTTATTCTGAAAAAAATGCTGGATGTAACCACCACCAAACTTACCCGGAGGCAAACTAATATTATGGATAACCAGTAACGAAATATCATTAGAGTCTGGGCGCTCATTAAAATTCGGCGAAGGCACAACCTCTACATCTTTGTGCCAGTTTTGACCTTCAATATTCATTTATCCCCTACCCGCTCTAGATCTATTTCGATAGAATCTGCATATTATCAGAGGCCTATTTGTAAAAGCCAAGCCTCATACATTTTCAATCAGGACCGACTATGTTGACCCGCGCAGAAATTCAGCACCTTATCCCAGACGCCGTTCGTTACGCTTTACAGGAAGATATAGGCAGTGGTGATATTACCGCACAACTGATTCCTGCTGAACAAACCGCAACGGCTCGCATCATCAGCCGCCAAGAGGCTGTTGTTTGTGGTGTCGACTGGGTAAATGAAGTTTTTCGCCAAGTAGACCCGGAACTAGAACTAGACTGGCAAGTTGATGATGGTGATATCGTTCAACGCGACCAAGTACTTTTCTGGGCAAAAGGTTCTGCTAGAAATCTTCTAACAGCGGAGCGTGCAGCTTTAAACTTTCTACAAACACTGTCAGGTACAGCAACTGTCAGTAAGTTCTACGCGGACAAAGTAGCTGGTACGACAGTTAAACTGCTTGATACTCGTAAAACTCTTCCTGGCCTTCGCTTTGCTCAGAAATATGCCGTTACCTGTGGAGGCTGCTTCAACCACCGCATTGGTTTATTCGACGCTTTCTTGATTAAAGAGAACCATATCATGGCCTGTGGTGGTATCGACGCCGCTATTGCAACAGCTAAATCCAATGAGCCAGGCAAACCCGTAGAAGTTGAAGTCGAAACAATGGAAGAGCTTCATCAAGCGCTAGAAGCTGGAGCGGACATCATTATGCTGGACAACTTTTCATTAGAAGCGATGAGAGACTCAGTAAAACTGACGCGCGGCATTGCCAAACTTGAAGCCTCTGGCGGTATCACTGATGAAACCTTACGCCCTATCGCAGAAACCGGCGTAGACTACATATCCATTGGTGCGCTCACTAAGCACTGCCAAGCAGTAGATCTGTCTATGCGCTTAATTGAAGATTAAAGTCCGGATCACATTATTCTTTAATCAAAAAAGGCTGCACATATGCAGCCTTTTTTCATTTTAAAAACACTTAAAATTGATCGCTTACTGACAGCTATCTGCCGCCAGCTGATCCCAGTCATCCTCTTTCTGGATTTTCACAACATCATAAATTTCCACAATAGCAGTGGTTACACCTTTAGCTTTAATGATTTCACAAGCCTTAGCTGCCGCATGATGAGGATTAACACTGTCTGGAACAATACCAACAGCCATCACAGAATCATCATGCCACCATACAGGTCGCGCTGGGAATTCTGGCTGTTCGAGAATAGCATTTTCTGCTGCGCTTTTAATTGCAGGGGTTAACCTTTCAGTAGTATTGGCAATATACCAAGTCACACCAACACAAGCTGCGATTAGAATAATTATTATATTTCGTTTCATTGAAATGAATTACTTATATCGAAAACAGAGAAGCTAAAGTAACAACATTCCACTCAAAAATCACTACAAATACACATAAAAAAGCCTGCTTTGAAAATGCAATTTGAACAACACATTCGTCAGCAGGCCTTAGCATATAGTATTATCTACAAGATATACCAAACACTTATAAACAGTAAACTTAGGTTGGGTTTACTGCTGCAGAACCATTGTTCCAACCACCCGCAGTAGCCACTGGGTCAGAAGCCATATCGTCTTTACAAGAGCCTGGTAAGTAATTGTAAATAGATTCCGTTGCTGTTGCACCACACAACCAAGAGTTGATTGTATCACCTGGCTCAGATGAACTTGGGATTAGATAAACCCAACCACCATTAACTTCACCATCAATAGCTCGAGCCTCAATCGCAACACCCGCAGAAGCGTTAGTTGCCACATTCTCTACATATTGTGTAGGTCGAACTTCTTCACAGCCAAATGTACCAGCAGCAGGAATTGAAGTATCACTACTTTGCACAACTTCTGTAATAGTCGTTCGGCAAGCACTACCCGCAAGAATAACTTCCGACATACGCGCTTTGATTGTATAGCTCTGGTAAGCCGGCAATGCAATTGCCGCCAAAATACCGATGATCGCAACTACGATCATCAATTCAATAAGGGTGAAACCTTGTTGTACTTTTTTCATTTTATTTCTCCAGCGAATAAAAATCCTTGGTATCAACCAAGTCCTTTGATTGTAGCGCATTTTTTATAACACGCCAGTGACCTATCCGAAATTCTTTTATAAACATTATAGCGCGCATTTTCAAACTGCGATGCAAATGCTATTTTAAGGCTACAATAGGCTATAAATTACAACAAGCTAATATCAGTTTGATAAGCCAGTGTCCAATTGAGTCATGGATTAAGACGGGAGTTTCATTTTGCAGCCAAGCCAACCTTTAAGCGGACTTGCCAAACGATTGGTTAATGAAGGCGTATGTTCTGCAGAAGTTGCAGCTGATGCTTCGCTTCAATCCCGAGAGAAACAACAAACGTTTATCTCATATGTTATTGAACAGCGTTTAGTTAGCGCCTACAGAGCCGCAGCAGCTGCATCTGAAGAGTTTGGTATACCTCTTTTAGATTTGGACGCTTTAGACCCAGCATCCCTTCCTCAAGGACTAATTAACGATTCCCTAATAACTAAACACCATGCGCTCCCACTACAAAAACGTGATAATCGCTTGTTCGTTGCTATTTCTGACCCGACTAATATACAAGCATTAGATGAATTTAAATTTCAAAGCGGCATTACAACAGAAGCAATCATAGTTGAGGAAGATAAACTCACTCGCGCCATAGAGAGCTTCCTTGAAGGCCAAGACTCAGCCTTAGATGAATTAGAAGATAGTGATTTAGATAATCTCGAAATTTCAGATGGCACTACTCAAGATCAAGAAGAGCAAGAAAGTGAAGAAGACACAACAAAAGATGCACCGATTGTTCGCTTTATCAATAAAATCCTTCTAGATTCTATAAAAAATGGCGCTTCTGATATTCATTTTGAACCCTATGAGAAAAGCTATCGAATCAGAAGCAGGATAGATGGAATTCTGCAGGAAGTTGCAAAACCACCATCAAACCTTGCGGCACGACTATCTGCGCGTTTAAAAGTCATGTCACAAATGGATATTTCTGAAAAACGCGTGCCGCAAGATGGCCGTATTAAGATGAAGATATCTAAAAAACGCGCCATCGACTTCCGTGTAAATACACTCCCTACTCTTTGGGGAGAAAAAATCGTACTACGTATACTTGATCCAAGTAGTGCAAAAATGGGGGTCGAAGCTCTAGGCTTTGCGGAGTTCCAAAAAGAGCTTTACTTAGGCACACTCCACAGACCGCAAGGTATGGTACTTGTAACCGGGCCAACTGGTAGTGGTAAAACAGTAAGTCTTTATACCGGTCTGAATATCCTTAATACCGAAGAGCGAAATATCTCTACTGCGGAAGACCCTGTAGAGATCAACCTAGAGGGTATAAACCAGGTTCATGTAAACGCTAAAGTCGGTTTAAATTTCGCAGAGGCTTTACGCGCATTTCTTCGTCAAGACCCTGACGTGGTAATGGTAGGTGAGATACGAGACTTGGAAACAGCAGAAATCGCTATAAAAGCAGCCCAGACTGGTCATATGGTGCTATCCACACTTCACACAAACAGCGCACCTGAAACACTTACCCGTCTACGTAACATGGGCGTACCCGCCTTTAATATCGCGACATCTGTTAGCCTTATCATTGCTCAACGTCTAGGACGGCGCTTATGTGAAAGCTGCAAAAAGCCGATCACCCTCCCTGAAGTTACGTTAAGGGAAGAAGGCTTTATAGATGAAGAGATAAACAACCTCTCTCTTTTCGAAGCCAATCAAGATGGCTGCAGCAAATGCAATAGAGGCTACAAAGGCCGAGTGGGTATCTATGAAATGTTACCTATGACTCCAGAAATTGCAGAAGTAATTATGGAGAATGGCAACTCTCTGGATATACTTAGAGTAGCTGAAACACAAAACTTCCAGAGCTTACGCCGCTCTGGGTTAAAGAAAGTCGCGGAAGGAATCACCAGTCTTGAAGAGATGAACCGAGTCATCAAGACCTGATAACAGGAATTAATATATGGCTAAAGATGCCAAGCTAAGTACTTTCACCTGGCAAGGGAAAGATAAAAGCGGTAATAAGAGCAAAGGGAAGATTGATGCTAATAACGCGGCATCAGCAAAGGCCCTTCTTCGAAAGCAAGGAATCTTAACATCAAGAATTGCTAAAGAGCGCTCTGCAGGCATGTTCAGCGCAAAAAACAAATCCGTTAAGCCTGTTGATATAGCTTTTTTTACCCGTCAAATGGCCACCATGATGCGTTCTGGTGTACCTCTACTACAAGGCCTAGAGATAACCGCCGGTGGTATTGAAAAACAAAAGCTGAAAGACATTGTCTATGAAATCAAGAATGATGTTAACAGCGGCACAGATTTTTCTACAGCTTTGACCAAACATCCACAACACTTCGATGATCTGTATTGCAATTTAGTTAATGCTGGTGAGCAATCTGGTGCGCTGGATGCAATGCTGGACCGTATTGCTACGTACAAAGAAAAATTAGAATCATTAAAAGCCAAAATCAAAAAAGCTCTAACATATCCAACAGCTGTTATCGTTGTCGGTATTGTTGTATCAGCAATCCTTCTTGTAAAAGTAGTACCTCAATTTGAAGATGTATTTAAAAGCTTTGGGGCTGAACTCCCCGCTTTTACTCAATTTGTTATTAGTCTTTCTGAAACAGCTCAAGAATGGTGGTGGGTTGCTTTAATTGGCGTTGCCTTATTTGGTTTTGTGTTTCAAAAAGCACGGCAAAAGTCTGCGAAATTTAGAGACGCTGTAGACAAAGCTATTCTTAAGATCCCCGTTATTGGAGAGATACTTCACAATGCCTCTATAGCAAGGTTTGCGCGAACCTTATCAACCACGTTTGCAGCAGGTGTACCTTTAGTTAATGCTTTAGATTCAGCTGCTGGCGCCTCAGGCAATGCGCTTTATAGGGACGCTATCTTACAGATCAAAAATGGTGTTTCTACAGGTCAGTCTCTACAAAACGCCGTCACAATGACTGGCATTTTTCCAAACATGACAATCCAGATGATTGCTATAGGTGAAGAAGCCGGCTCACTTGAAATGATGCTAGAAAAAATCGCCGATTTTTATGAAGAACAAGTAGATAACGCTGTAGATAACCTTTCAAGCTTACTAGAGCCTTTAATTATGGTTGTATTGGGCGTGCTAGTTGGTGGGCTTGTTGTGGCAATGTACCTTCCAATCTTCCAGCTTGGTCAAGTTGTTTAAAGATAAGAATTAATGAATACAATTATTTTTGATCCCGCGTGGGCTATTGCCTGCGCGTTTTTATTTTCCCTTTGTGTCGGCAGCTTCTTAAACGTAGTCATACATCGTTTACCCATTATGATGCAAAGAGAATGGGAGAGAGAAATATCTGCTGATGAAGAGGTAAATCAAGAGCCTTACAACCTTTCAGTACCTGCATCCACTTGCCCTAAGTGCCAACACAAAATCCGCTGGTATGAAAACATTCCTGTCATCAGTTGGATTTTCCTTCGGGCCAAATGTTCATCTTGTGGACTGCATATACCTTTTCGATACCCTTTTGTAGAATTATTTACAGCTATTTGCTCCGCTTATGCCGTTTACGTTTTTGGCTTTAACCTGATTGGATTAAGCGTAGTATTACTTACATGGGTACTGGTATGCCTGATTTTTATAGATATTGATCATCAACTACTTCCCGACCGTTTAACTCTACCTCTGTTATGGCTGGGTTTATTCGTCAACAGTTTTGGCCTTTTCAGTTCACTAGAACACGCTGTCTATGGTGCAATGGCAGGTTACCTAAGCTTATGGTCAATCTACTGGGCATTTAAACTGCTAACGGGCAAAGAAGGTATGGGATACGGTGATTTCAAACTACTCGCAGCCCTTGGAGCCTGGGCTGGAGTCTATCAATTGCCGCTTATTATCCTCTTAAGCTCCCTCGTCGGTGCAATCATTGGGATAGGCATGATGCTATTTAAAAACCATTCATCGCAAAACCCAATTCCATTTGGCCCTTACCTCGCTATTGCGGGCTGGATAGCACTGATATGGGGCGATACTCTTACGACAATCTACCTGCAACTTATAAGAATCTGATTTATGTACATTGTTGGTATCACCGGTGGAATCGGTTCGGGTAAAAATGCTGTAACTGACCATTTACAAAAGCTCGGGATCACAGTTGTTGATGCTGATGTAGTTGCACGCGAAGTAGTCGCAAAAGACGAACCAGCACTAGACAAAATCGCTGAGCACTTTGGCAGTCACATTATCACTGATAACGGTGAATTAAATCGTACCGCTTTACGCAAAATAATATTCAGCGACAAATCAGCCAAAACCTGGCTGGAACAGCTACTACACCCGATCATTCGCGAGAGCATTAAACAGCAATTACATAATGCTACGAGCAGTTATGCAGTTCTATCTTCACCTCTATTATTAGAAACGGATCAACATGAATTAGTTGATACTGTAATCGTTGTTGATGCATCAGAAGAGTTACAATTAACTAGAACTGTTAAACGCGATAGTTCCAGCGAAGATCAGATAAAAGCGATTATGGCAGTTCAATTGCCGCGCCAAGATCGATTAAACAAAGCAGATATTGTTATCGATAACAATGCAGATCTAGACAGCCTAAAGAAGCAAATTGTTAAGCTGCACACAGAACTTAGTAGATTAGCGGAAGCAACTAAATAATGAGTAGTACAAAAATCAAATGCCCAACCTGCTCTAAAGAGCAGGCCTGGGACAGCAGCAATCCTTTCAGACCCTTCTGCAGTGAGCGCTGCAAAATGATTGATTTAGGTGCTTGGGCAAGCGAAGAGTATGCGATACCTGAATCAAAAGCTGCTAGCGATTTTAGTAGTGGCGAAACGGAAGAACAGATTGATAAAGATCAACCTATCCCTCCGACCATGCACTAATTGCCGCTATACCTTGCGCACCATTCTCCACAGCGAGAGTTAGATCGCCTTTATCCATGCCACCCAAAGCAAACACAGGCACCGAGCTAGACTTAGCTAATTCGGAAAAAGCGTTCCAACCTAATGGTTCTACCTCAGGGTGCGATTGTGTATGCTGCACTGGTGATAACATTACGTAATCAACCCCTTTAGCTATCGCTTCGGATAACTCTTCAGCATTATGACAAGATGCACCCAGCCAACGCCCAGTGAACTCATCTCTATGATTCAACTTTTCCAGATTACTCACTGAAAGATGAACTGCCTCAAGAGCCATCTTATTCGCAATGTCTACAGTGGTGTTTACCGCAAAGAAAGCATCCCTCACAGAGGCCACATCCACTTGAGCATTGATGAAATCAATTGCTTTATCCAATGCTACTGAATCAGTCTCAAATAGTGGAGCTCGAAGGACTACACCTTCAGCCCCACCCTTTATTGCTTGCATAATAGATACTTCAAGCTGTTGAAGATCTGAAAGATATGGCGTTATAGCAAGTGATTTTGGTAAAAGGCAGGCATCCAAGATCGGTTTATTTGCAGCAGGGAACTCATAGCCATCCAACTCATCAAGCTTCACCCAACGCACTGGCTGCCCTTCCTTACCCCAAGGCTCTCCCTCAAATGCAGTAATGCTATAAACATCGAGTAAAACTGATTTATCAGGATAGTGATAAGGAACCTCTATCAGCTTTTCTGCTTTCGTAAGCCTGATCCCCAGCTCTTCATCAAGCTCACGGCTTAAAGCATCGAGCACAGTTTCTCCCGGCTCAACCTTACCGCCAGGGAACTCCCACAAACCGCCCTGGTGTTTATCATCAGGGCGTTTCGCAATCAGCAACTCACGCTTACTATTCCAGATAGCAGCCGCTGCGACATGCACAACCTGATTAGCCATTAGCTACGGTAATCCGCATTGATGCTGACATAGTCATGGGAAAGGTCCGTAGTCCATACCGTCTCTGACACGTCACCACGATTAAGCACGACTCGAATTAGAATCTCTTCCTGATCCATAACCGCCTGACCAGCTTCTTCAGTGTAAGTAGCGTCTTTTCCACCCTTACTAACGATACAAACATCGCCTAAATAGATCTCTAACGCATTAAGATCTAAATTTTCTATGTCGGCACGCCCAACTACCGCTAATACACGCCCCCAGTTTGGATCTGAAGCGAATAAAGCCGTTTTAACCAGTGGAGAGTGAGCAATATCAAAAGCCGTTTTCAAAGCCTCTTGCTGAGTCTTAGCCGACTCAACTTTCACTGTCACAAACTTAGTGGCTCCCTCGCCATCACGTACAATCGCATGCGCCAAGTCTTGCATAAGTTGTGTCAATTCAGATTTAAATAAGGCTAGTAGGGAACTATCTTCCGAAGAAACTGATACACCTGATTTCCCAGTCGCAACCAACATACAAGAATCATTTGTAGATGTATCACTATCAACCGTAATACGGTTAAAGGAGCAATTGGCTGTATCAGTTAGTAGCACTTTCAATAAATCAGCATCAACTTGCGCATCTGTTGCCACATAGCCCAGCATTGTCGCCATATTTGGCTTAATCATGCCTGAGCCTTTTGAAATACCAGTCAAAGTTACAACTTTGCCTTGGTACTCAAATTGATGACTAGCGCCTTTGATTCGTGTATCAGTGGTTAAAATACCTTCTGCAGCCTCATCCCAACCTAATTCAGATAGAGCACTTTTAGCTGCAGGCAAAGCTGACACTAACTTCTCTACAGGCAACTTTTCACCAATAACCCCAGTGGAGAAAGGAAGAACCGCCTCAACATCCGAAGCGCAAAGCTTCGCGACCTCTTCACAGGTTGTAATAGCATCATTCCAACCTTCCTCACCGGTACCCGCATTAGCGTTACCTGTATTAACAATAAAATATCGCGTTGCTACAGCTTCTAAATGTTTTTTAGAAATCTGCACAGGAGCTGCGCAAAAAGCATTTAAAGTAAAAACACCTGCGACATTAGCTCCTTCACATAACTCCATCAGCACAACATCTTTTCGACCTGGAGTTTTAATACCTGCAGAAGCTGTTCCTAATTTAAATCCTGCAACTGGGTGCATTTTTTCTGGAAATGTAGCTGGCCCGACTGCCATTTTCTCTCTCCTAAGATGCAGAAAGCAGCTTAAAAGCTGCTTTCTGTGTTGACCAATAAACAGTTCACTCTTACGAAAGCTTACCGTGACACTGCTTGTATTTTTTACCTGAACCACAAGGACATGGTTCGTTACGACCTACTTTACGGCCATCTCGAACGAAAGTTTCTGGCTGAGCTTGCTCTTCAGCATTGGAACTTTCACCCTCTTCACCTGACATAGCTGAGCTATTGTCATGTTTAAAGTCCATCTGCTGTCGTTCAGCCTGCTCACGACGCTGCTGCTCCATCGCTTCAACATCTTCAGGCTGCTGAACTTGCACATGACTTAGAATACGAATGACATCACGCTTGATATTTTCCAGCAATTCTTGGAATAGGTGGAAAGATTCACGCTTGTATTCCTGCTTAGGGTTCTTCTGTGCATAACCTCGAAGGTGAATGCCCTGACGCAGGTGATCCATAGTCTGTAGGTGTTCTTTCCACAGGGTATCTAGCACCTGAAGCATAACCTGCTTCTCAAAGTTACGCATTGTAGATTCACCCACTTGCGCTTCTTTCTGCTGATAAACCTCTAGCACTGTATCCTGAACTTTTTGATGCAGGGTTTCTTCATGCAATGAATCATCCTGATCTAGCCACTCTTGGATAGGCATTTTAATGGAGAAATCAGTTTCCAAGGCTTTCTCAAGACCCGGAATATCCCACTGCTCTTCAAGGCTCTGCGGCGGAACAAACTCACTAAATTTATTCGCGACAACCTCTTCACGAACAGAATTTACTGTTTCAGAGATATCGTCAGTTGCCATCAAATCATTACGCTGTTCGTAGATGATTGTACGCTGATCATTAGCTACATCATCATACTCAAGCAATGACTTACGGATATCAAAGTTACGACCTTCTACTTTACGCTGCGCTTTCTCAATCGCATTACTTACCATCTTATGCTCGATAGCTTCGCCACGCTCCATACCTAGCGCTTGCATCAACTGTCTTACACGATCAGAAGCAAAGATTCGCATCAAATCATCTTCTAGAGACAAGAAGAATCGAGATGAACCTGGGTCACCCTGACGACCTGCACGACCACGTAGCTGGTTATCAATACGACGAGATTCATGACGTTCAGTACCTACAATATGTAGACCGCCATTTTCCAAAACCTGTTCATGGCGCTTCTGCCAAGCAGCCGTCAATTCAGCAACCTGTTCTTCAGATGGGTTATCAAGTTCAGCTAGTTCAGCCTCTAACTTACCACCCAACACAATATCGGTACCACGACCAGCCATGTTAGTCGCGATAGTTACCGCACCCGGACGACCCGCCTGAGCAATAATTGACGCTTCACCACCATGGTTCTTAGCGTTCAATACATTGTGCGTTATTTTTTCTTTCTTCAGTAATGAAGAGATCAATTCAGAAGATTCGATAGACGCTGTACCCACAAGTACTGGACGCTCCGCTTCCTGACAAGCACGAATTTCTTTGATAATAGCTTCGTACTTTTCTTCAACCGTCAGGTAAACCAGATCGTTCTCATCTTTACGCGCGATCGTTTTGTTGGTTGGAATTACAACAACATCTAAACCGTAAATCTGGCGAAGCTCGAATGCTTCCGTATCCGCCGTACCCGTCATACCGGAAAGCTTGTCGTACAGACGGAAGTAGTTCTGGAATGTGGTTGATGCAAAAGTCTGGCTCTCATTCTGAACCGACACACCCTCTTTTGCTTCTACCGCTTGGTGCAAACCTTCTGACCAACGACGGCCTTCCATGATTCGACCTGTGTGCTCATCAACAATCACAACCTGATTGCCTTGCACAATATAATCGACATCACGTTGGAATAAGTTATGCGCTCTCAATCCCGCTAGCACGTGGTGCAGCAAGTTAAGGTTCTGAGGTGCATACAGGCTATCTCCTTCACTCAGAAGACCTTTTTGCGCAAGCATCTCTTCAACAGCAGTATGACCCGCTTCAGTCAGTTCAACCGTACGGTTTTTCTCATCAACAACGAAGTGCTCGTTAATTTCCTGCTCTTCGTCCTGAGGATCAATTTCACCATCGAATTTCTCTAACGAAGGAATCAACTCATTAATAGTGATGTATAACTGAGAACTATCTTCAGCTGGACCTGAGATAATCAAAGGAGTACGTGCTTCGTCGATTAGGATGGAGTCAACCTCATCGACTACAGCGAAGCTAAAGCCACGCTGTACTTTTTCAGCAGTACTGAAAGCCATGTTATCGCGAAGATAATCAAAGCCAAATTCATTGTTTGTGCCGTAGGTGATATCACAAGCGTAAGCAGCACGTTTTACTTCTGGATTTTGACCAGAAAGCGCAACACCTACCGTTAAGCCTAGAGATTCATAAAGAGGGCGCATCCATTCAGCATCACGCTCTGCTAGGTAATCATTCACCGTGACTACGTGAACGCCTTCAGCAGGCAGCGCATTCAGATACACAGCCAAGGTCGCTACAAGGGTTTTACCTTCACCCGTACGCATCTCGGCAACTTTGCCATCATTTAGCGTCATACCACCGATAAGCTGAACATCAAAATGGCGCATACCCATAACACGCTTTGATGCTTCTCTTACCGTAGCAAAAGCTTCAGGAAGGATCTGTTCCAGAGTCGCGCCATCATCAAGACGCTGACGGAATTCAGCCGTTTTAGCCTTTAGCTCTTCATCCGTTAGTTTTTCTAGATCTACTTCCAACGCATTGATCGCCTTTACGATCTTGCCCATGCGCTTTAATTCGCGATCATTCTTACTACCAAAAACTTTCTTAAACAGTCCTGTCAGCATATCTCGACTTATACCTGTGAAGTCTAAAACCTGTAGTCCGCTCGATTAGCGGATAAAAATTAACTCAGCATTCTACCTTTATTGGGGGCAGAAAATGAATCTAAAAGGGGAAATAAAAAAAATATGAAAAAAAATAGGAAAATAGACAAAAAAAAGCCGAACTATAAAAGTTCGGCTCTTAATTATTTCTATTTATCAGACCGCTAACACTGGCTTCTGATAAGAGATAGGTGCGCTTTCTTCATTGTCTTCGAAAGTCACCACTTCCCAAGCATCTTCTTGCGCCAACAATTCACGCAATAGACGATTATTAAGGTAATGTCCTGATTTGTTTCCGTAGAACTCACCGATCAAGCTCTTACCTAATAGATACAGGTCACCCACCGCATCCAGCACTTTATGCTTCACAAATTCATCGTCATAACGAAGGCCGTCTTCATTAAGAATACGGTAATCATCAACTACGATTGCATTATCAAAGCTACCACCTAATGCTAGGTTCTGAGAGCGAAGGTATTCATAGTCACTCATAAAACCAAAGGTTCTCGCACGGCTAACTTCTTTAACGAAGGAAGTACTAGAGAAGTCTAGGAAAGCTTCCATGTTACGGCCTTCAAATGCAGGGTGCTCAAAATCAATTTTGAAGCCCACTTTAAAGCCGTCAAACGGCTTGAACGTCGCTGATTTGCCATCAGCTTCAACCGTTACTTCTTTCTTAATACGGATAAATTCTTTAGGAGCATTCTGCTCTTCTAGGCCTGCCGACTGGATCAAGAATACAAACGGCGCAGCACTACCATCCATAATTGGAACTTCTTCTGCACTTAGCTCAACATAGGCATTATCAATACCTAAACCAGCCATTGCAGAAAGTAGATGCTCAACAGTCGCTATACGCGCGCCATCTTTAGCCAGGTTGGTTGACAGTTTTGTATCAGAAACATTGTGCGCGTGCGCAAGGATCTCAACAACTGGATCCAAGTCAGTACGACGGAAAACAATACCGGTATTTACTGGTGCTGGCTTCAACGTCAGATAAACTTTCTGACCCGTATGCAGACCAATACCTGTTGCTTTAATGCTGTTTTTTAATGTTCTCTGTTTAATCATGCTATCTGCCAAAAAATAAAATAGGCCACTCTAGCGCGAGATACTAACAAATAATCGCCCTTTTAGAAAGGACATTCCAATTAATCCGCTTGTTTGCGCAGAAAAGTAGGAATATCTAAATAAGCGGACTCGCTCTCAGTACCTGTTGATTTTAACAACTCACTTTCAGGCTCAGCCGGCCCGTCAAGTGCCTCATTTTTTTTGCGGCGCAAAACCGTTGGCAGATCGATCTGCTCAAGGTCTAAACTTCCATCCACTTTTTGCATTCCGCCAGAAACAGGGCGAACCGTTTCTTCTGGCTTATCTAACCCCGTAGCAACAACTGTCACTTTGAGTTCGTCAGTCATCTCAGGTTCAATAACTGTACCGATAACAATCGTGGCATTTTCAGATGCATACTCTTCAATCTGATTACCCACTTCTGTAAATTCGCCTAAGCTGAGATCCATACCGGCAGTGATATTGACCAAGATACCGCTCGCGCCTTTCAGATCTACGTTATCAAGCAGTGGACTCTTGATCGCTTTCTCTGCAGCTTCAGCAGCTCGGTTCTCACCCCGTGCACCACCAGTACCCATCATTGCCATGCCCATTTCAGACATAACAGTCCGCACATCAGCAAAATCGACATTGATCATACCCGGACGCGTAATAAGATCCGAAATACCCTGAACAGCCCCTTTCAAAACATCGTTGGCAGACTCAAATGCATTCAAAAGGCTGCAATTGCGACCTAGTACCTGCATCAGTTTTTCGTTAGGGATAATAATGAGGGAATCAACGCTTTCGCGAAGCTCTTTGATACCTTCAATAGCAATACTCATACGCTTACGGCCTTCAAATGGGAAAGGCTTTGTCACTACCGCGACTGTAAGAATTCCGAGTTCTTTAGCTACTTCGGCTACGATAGGAGCAGCACCCGTACCTGTACCACCGCCCATACCAGCCGTGATAAAGACCATATCCGCACCTTGCAACATTTCTGCAATGCGATCCCGATCTTCCATCGCAGCCTGACGACCAACTTCTGGGTTCGCACCCGCGCCTAGGCCTTTGGTTAGCGTATTACCAAGTTGGATAACTTTTTGGGACGCCATAGATGAAAGTGCTTGTGCATCTGTATTAGCACAAACAAATTCCACCCCTTCTAGGTCACCACTTTCCATGTGTTTTACAGCGTTTCCGCCTCCACCACCAACACCGATAACTTTAATAACGGCATTTTGTGGAACGCTATCTAACAGTTCAAACATTGTTAGCTCCTTTAGTGCCCTGCCAAGCACTATCCCCTATAAAGCAGCACGCTATTTTTGCTGCTATAAATCTAAAAACCTTCAGCTTGTTCAGAAGTTGTTCTGAAACCAAGCTCTCATCTTGTCTAATACACTCTTTTGCGAACCCACTACGACTTCTGGCTCGACGTCTTGTTCAACGGCACCAACATGATCTTGTTGCGCGTATTGCAGCAGTCCCATGCCTGTTGCATATATAGGGCTACTTAAAATATCTTCCATCCCTCGTACACCGTGAGGTGTCGCCAAGCGAACCGGCATGTGGAAGATTTCTTCAGCTAATTCAATGGCACCTTCCATTTTCGAAGTTCCGCCTGTCAGCACAATGCCTGCTGCGACTAAATCTTCAAACCCGCTGCGTCTCAACTCAGCCTGAATCAGGCTAAACAGTTCTTCGTAACGGGGCTCAACCACTTCCGCTAACGACTGTCGAGAAAGATCCCTAGCAGGCCTATCACCTACACCAGGCACCTTAACGGTCTCTTCACCTGTAGCGAGCTGTGCCAACGCACATGCATATTTAACTTTGATCTCTTCTGCGTGCTGCGTAGGTGTACGCAAAGCCATCGCGATATCGTTTGTAACTTGATCACCAGCAATCGGAATGACAGCGGTATGGCGAATAGAGCCACCAGTAAAAATCGAGATATCAGAGGTGCCACCACCGATATCTACCATACAAACACCTAGCTCCTTCTCATCTTCCGTCAAAACGGAATAACTTGAAGCCAATTGCTCTAGAACTAAATTATCAACCTCTAGACCACAGCGGCGAACACACTTCTCAATATTCTGAGCAGCATTCACAGAACCCGTAACAAGGTGCACCTTCGCTTCTAAACGCACACCAGACATCCCTAGAGGCTCTTTAATGCCCTCTGAGCTATCAATCTCATATTCTTGAGGCAAGATGTGTAAGATTTTCTGATCAGCAGGGATTGCCACTGCTCGTGCAGCATCGATCACTCGCTCAAGATCATACTCAGTCACTTCTCTATCACGAACAGCCACAATCCCATGAGAATTCAGGCTATTAATATGACTACCTGCGATACCAACAGCCACAGAGTGAATCTTACAGCCAGCCATCAATTCAGCCTCTTCAACAGCACGCTGAATAGAGCTCACTGTTGATTCGATATTCACTACAACGCCTTTTTTCAGACCTCGAGATGGATGCGAGCCAATGCCGATAATTTCGATGGCACCATCAATACCGATCTCCCCTACAAGGCACAGCACCTTTGAGGTCCCGATATCGAGCGCAACAACCATATTGTTTTCCATCGAACCACTCATTATGTTTTATCCTGCATTTCGCTTTCGGGTTTTTCCCGCCATTTCACCGCCACCCCATGGGTGTAACGTATATCGATTGATTCTATATCAGCCGCTTGAGCAGCCAATCGTTGTTTATACAAAGTCAAAAAGCGTTGTAAACGCGCATTGATTGCCTCTCGGCCTACAACCACTTTTATTTGATTATCTAATTCTATTGTCCAGGCTCCACGAGCCTCTAAATCCAGTGCAACAACACTCAGACCCATCGGCTTCAGCATCTGATTAAAATCATGGAACTGTGACATCACCCTTTCCGTATCTGGTGCAGGCCCACTCAATCTAGGCAAGCTCCGATATTCTTTAGAAAGCTCTGGCCAAAATATATCGCCCTGATGGTTCAATAACCCCCTCTCTCCCCAACGAGCAACCGGCACCTCTTCCTCAACCTCAACAAGTAAGGTATCGGGCCAATCTCGTCGAATAGAGGAGACCCTGACCCATGGCTGTTCACTTACTAGTGATTGAACCGATTCAATATCAACCTCTAATAGATTCGCTGTTAGATCATCAGCGATAATCTTCCCTAACCTACCTCGGTCCAAATGTTGGGTTTTACCTTCAATAACTACGCTCGTTATCGGACGGTCCAACCACTGCCATAAGTTATGACCAATACCCCATAAAACGCCGATAAAAATCACTAGCGAAGACAGCGTCCAAAATGGCTTCCACCAAAATTCAGAATCGTTATTTACGAAGCCATCCTTTTTAGGATTTTTTTTATCAGCTTTCCCTTTTTCAGTATCTTTTTTTACGATTTTTTCACGACTTGCACCGCGAGGCTTAGCAAGTTCTACTTCTTGCTCCTCTAATGGTTCAGTTTGTCGAAAAAATCGTAAAAAGTTCATTCTATTAGGCCGTTTTTAATATTCTTACGACCAACTCATCAAAGCTAATCCCTTGCTCTCGCGCTGCCATAGGCACAAGACTATGATCCGTCATACCCGGAGCCGTATTAACTTCTAATAGTTGGAAGTTTCCATCTTGATCTTGCATCACATCTACACGCCCCCAGCCTTTACAACCAACGGCGGAAAATGCTTGTTCAGCGAGGCGCTTCAGGGATGTTAATTTGTCCTCAGACAAACCATGATCGAACTTATACTGCGTATCGTTCGCTAGGTATTTTGCATCAAAGTCATAAAACTCGTGCTGCGTGACTAGCTGAATAGGAGGCAACGCAGAACCATCAAGCACTGCAACGGTATACTCGTCACCACTCATCCAACTTTCAGCAATCACACTACGATCAAAACCAGCAGCTGTTTCCAATGCCGTTTCTAGTTCACTAGCACTGGCAACTTTACTCATTCCAATACTGGAACCTTCGTGCGCAGGTTTAACAATCATCGGTAAACCAAGACGCTCAACGATGTCATCAACCTCAAACTCACCATTGAATGTCGCAAAGGTTGGAGTCGGCAAGCCTGCGCCTATCCACACCTGCTTGGTTCTTAACTTATCCATACCGATTGCAGAAGCTGCCACACCACTTCCGGTGTATGGTTTGCCTAGCATTTCCAACGCACCTTGCAAGGTACCGTCTTCACCGCCTGGGCCATGTAAAATCAAAAAGGCACGATCAAAGTAACTTTCTTGTAATTGCTGTAACGGTTGTTGGTCGCCATTAGGACCATAGAGATCGATACCAAATGCATCGACACCTGCACGTTGTAGTCCAGCTAAAACCTCAGCACCACTCTTGAGTGAAACATCACGCTCAGATGAATTACCACCAAAAATAACCGCAACTCGTCCGAAGTCGGATTTCATTTGAGCATCAATTTGATAACTCATTTTCCCTCCTTATCGGCTACAAGATTGGCCTGTTTTAGCTGATGAGCAAGCGCTGTAATATCACCCGCACCTTGAGTCAGTAATAGATCACCTGGCTCCAAAATATCTTTCAGCACATCGGCAACGGTGTCTTTATCGCTAACAAATACCGGATCTATACGACCACGCTGACGAATGCTTCGACATAAGCTGCGGCTATCAGCGCCAGCAATTGGCTCTTCACCCGCGGCGTAGACTTCTAGAAGCAACAACACATCTGCTTCAGAAAGTACTTCCACAAAGTCTTCATACAAATCACGAGTTCGGCTATAACGATGAGGCTGATTAATCATTACCAAACGTTTATCTGGCCAGCCTTCACGAATAGCTTTAACTACGGCATTAACTTCTCTTGGGTGGTGACCGTAATCATCAACCAACATAACACTACCACCATTGACAGGCACGTCCCCCAAAACTTGGAAACGACGACCAACGCCTTCGAACTTAGTTAATGCTGTGCAGATTGCTTCATCACTAATGCCCTCATCGGTAGCTACAGCAATAGTCGCTAAGGCATTCAACATATTGTGATGGCCCGGCATATTCAGTGAGATTTCTAGATCGGCAAAATCCCCTGGGCGCTTAACGGTAAAGCGGGTGTACATACCTTCTTGCCTGATATTCTCAGCACGGTAGTCAGCATCTTCCTCTACACCGTAAGTCAACACTGGACGACTAACTTCCGGAAGGATTTCCCTTACAACAGAATCATCGATACACATAACCGCAAGACCGTAGAACGGTAGGTTATGTAGAAACTCCACAAATGTTTTCTTCAACTTAGAGAAGTCATTCTCATAAGTTTCCATATGGTCCGCATCGATGTTTGTAACAATCGCAACCATAGGCTGTAAGTGAAGGAATGAAGCATCACTTTCATCAGCCTCTGCCACAAGATAGCGGCTCGTACCCATTTTGGCGTTGGTGCCAGCACTGTTCAGTCGACCGCCAATCACAAATGTTGGATCAAGCTCACCTTCAGCAAAGATGGAAGCTAACAGACTTGTCGTCGTTGTTTTGCCGTGCGTGCCAGCTACAGCGATACCGTGACGGTAGCGCATTAATTCAGCCAACATTTCAGCACGACGAACAATCGGAATACGCTGTTCACGCGCAGCTTTCACTTCTGGGTTTTCTTCGTTAACCGCAGTGGAGACAACAACCACATCCACACCTGAAACATTGGTATCGGCATGCCCAATAAAGATGTTCATACCCAAGCCTTCTAGGCGTTGAGTCGTCGCGGATACTTTAATATCTGAACCTGAGATCTGATATCCCTGATTCAGCAATACTTCCGCAATACCACACATACCCACACCACCAATGCCGATAAAATGAATTCGGCTGATACGGCGCATTTCCGGTATTTCATAACGGGTGAAAGCATTTTGTTGTTTCATTACTTCATTGCCTCAAGACAAACATTTGCTACCACATCACTTGCTTCAGGTTTACCTAGTGATAGCGCTTTGTTCGCCATTTCCATCAACGTTTCTCGTTGATTTAATTGTTCTGTTAATAATGCTGTTAGCGTTTCTTTATTAAGATCCGCCTGCTGAATTAAAATCGCAGCATCTCTCTCAGCAAGATAATTTGCGTTTTTAGTTTGGTGATCATCAACCGCATAAGGGAAAGGCACTAATACAGATGCCACACCTGCATTGCTCAATTCACTCACCGTTAAAGCACCAGCACGACATAAAACGACATCTGCCCAACTATAAGCTTCTGCCATATCATCGATAAATGGCACAACTTTACACTCATTTACGCCCAGCGCTTCATAACGCTGCTGAGTTTCTTCAATATTTCTTTTTCCTGCCTGATGCCAAACCTCTGGACGTTGCTCCTGAGGTAAATCAGCAAGCACTTCAGGCAGAAGGTCGTTAATTGCTTTCGCGCCTAAACTTCCACCTACAACCAAAAGACGCAAAGGCCCTTCACGATCAGAAAAACGCTCTTTAGGTTCAGGTAAATTCAAAATACTTCCGCGTACCGGATTACCCACAGTTTGAGTCGTTAGGCCACTTTTGAATGCACCTTGGAACGCTTCCAGAACTTTTTTGGCTAATTTAGACAAAGCCTTGTTAGTCATTCCTGCAACAGCATTCTGTTCGTGAATGATCAACGGAATTCTTAGCAACCACGCAGCAAGGCCACCTGGACCAGAAGCAAAACCGCCCATACCTAATACAACATCAGGTTTAACAGAGCGAACAACCGATAGCGCCTGCCACAAAGCGATCAAAAGTTTAAATGGAGCCAAAAGAAGACTTAACTTCCCTTTACCTCTTAGGCCTCTTACTTCAATAGAATGCAGCTTTAATCCCGCAGCAGGCACCAAATCAGCTTCTATTCCGTGTCGAGAACCCAACCATTCAACATGAATACCTTGTTCCTGTAGTTTCTCTGCAGTGGCCAATGCAGGGAATACATGGCCGCCAGTGCCACCAGCCATAATCAAAGCTACTTTTTTATCAGAAGCGCTCATGCGGCAGCCTCCTGACTTTTTTGTTTACGCTCTTTAGCTTCAGCATCTGGCTGATTTTTCCCAGCTAATTTCAATTCGTAGTCAACTCTCAAAATAACGGCCAACATGGCACAACTCACTAACAAACTACTTCCACCGTAACTCACCAAAGGAAGCGTTAAACCTTTTGTAGGTAAAGCGCCAACATTCACTCCAATATTGATCAACGCCTGCCCTGCAAAGATAATTGCAAAGCCGTAACAGACATAAGCAGAGAAAAAGGATTTTACCTTTTCAGCTCGACGACCAATACGGAAAATATTCACGATTAATACGGCATAAACCAAGATCAAAGCAATCGCGCCGATAAAACCTAACTCTTCGGCCAATACTGAAAACACAAAGTCAGTATGAGCTTCTGGCAGATAAAATAGCTTTTGAACGCTATTACCTAACCCCGTTCCAAACCATTCACCACGACCAAAAGCGATCTGTGCCTGCGATAACTGATACCCTGTTCCAAAAGGATCAGACCATGGATCTAAGAAGCTCTGAAGTCGAGCTACTCGGTAAGGCTGCAAACCTACAACAGCCACTAACAAACCCACTACACCAGAGATAACCATCAAGAATTGGGAAAAGCGCATCCCACCCAAAAAGATCATCCCCATAACCGTCCCCATCAGGACAACTAAGGCACCAAAGTCCGGCTCAAAGTACAGCAACACACAAAAAATACCCAAAGGTAGAGTCGGCTTCGCAATCCCTTTCCAACTGCTACGCACTTCATCCAAGCGTCTCACCAAGTAGCCAGCCATGTACATCACCATACAAAACTTAGCGACTTCGGATGCCTGAAGATTTAAAGGACCCAACGGCAACCAACGGTGACTACCATTTACCCCCTTACCTACACCTGGGATAAGGACTAAAATCAGTAAAACACCGGCAGCTAACATCCACCAGTGCCCTGTTTTTTCCCAAAAACGCATTGGGATATTCCAAACAACCACAGCACCAATCATCGCCAGCATGATAAATATGAACTGACGAATAACGTAAAAATACGCTGTACCGTTATTTTTTAGCGCCACATCTAAAGAAGCAGAGCTAATCATTACAAAACCCGTTAGAACTAGAGCAACTGAACAAGCCAGCACCCAAGGGTCAAATGGCAACACTCTTTGTGACGCACAAACAGGCGGAGGAGAAGGAATTAAACCCTCGAACCTCTGCTTAATGTTTGTCATCGCCAAAGAGATCATTAAAGAGCCTCCACCGCATCAATAAAAGCATCACCACGAGCGGGAAAACCAGAAAACATATCAAAGCTCGCACAGGCAGGTGAAAGCAGAACAATATCCCCTTCCTTCGCTTGAGCTTGCGCCTTTGCAACAGCAGCTTGCATATCGTCCGCTGATTCTTTAATTACGTCTTCACAACTGTCAGCTAAACGAGGCCCATCCTCACCGATATAGATCAGCGCTCTTGCAAACTGCTTCATTGGTTCAGCCAATTCAGAAAATTCGGCTCCTTTACCAACACCACCAGCAATTAACACAATACGCTGATCTGTAGATAGGGTTTTTCCTAAACCGTTCAGCGCAGCAACAGTCGCACCAACGTTAGTACCTTTGGAATCGTTGTAGTATTCAATACCGGCTTTTTCAGCGACCCACTGGCAACGATGCTTCAAACCAGCAAAATTCTTTAAAGCTGTTAGCATCGCATCCATTGGCAAGCCAACTGACTGACCTAAAGCCAATGCAGACAGTGCATTGGCCATGTTATGACTACCACGTATTTTTAACTCAGATACAGGTATTAATTTGTCCAGACCAACGGCAAGCCAGGTTTCACCCTTCTCTTCAATCAAACCAAAGACTTTCAGATCAGGTTTACCTAAGTGGTAAGCAAGCTGATCAACACCACTCGGCATTAATGGCATTGTCAGTGCATCATCACGGTTAACTACGACCTTTTTAGCTCCGCGGAAAATCCGGTGTTTAGCCTGATAATAACCCTGCATAGAATCATAACGATCTAAATGATCAGGGCTAATATTGAGTACCGTTGCAACTGCTGCTCGAAGATCATTGGTTGTTTCTAACTGGAAGCTGGATAGTTCGATAACATACAGATCTTTTTCAGGCTCGTTTAACATCTCGAGTACAGGCGTACCAATATTCCCGCACACTCCAACATTTAAGCCTGCTGCAGCAGCCATCTCACCCACCAAGGTAGTGACCGTACTTTTAGCATTTGAACCGGTAATTGCAACAATAGGTGCATTGATCTCATTACAGAAAAGATCAATATCACCACTTAACTTCGCGCCCGCTTTTACTGCCGTTTGAATAGCAGGATCACTTTGTGCAACACCAGGGCTCAAAATCAATTCTGACGCACTGCTCAGTAGTTCAGCATCAAAAGGGCCACAAATCAGTTTAACGTCAGGAAGCTCTGTTGATAGCTCATCCATGCCTGGAGGATTCTCTCGGCTATCAACAACGATAAAACGCTCACCTTTGGACGCCAAATAGCGCGCACATGCCAGCCCGGTCTGACCTAAACCGATGACTACTTTTAATTTATCGCTGGCGATTAAACTCATGCTCAAACTTTACCTTAACGAATTTTCAGAGATGCCAAGCCAATCAGCACCAAAACTACTGTGATGATCCAGAAACGAACAATTACTCGAGGCTCTGGCCAACCTTTCAATTCAAAATGGTGGTGCAAAGGCGCCATACGGAAGATACGGCGACCTGTTAATTTAAACGATGCCACCTGCAAAATTACTGACACGGTTTCAGCAACAAACACACCGCCCATAATGAACAGTACAAATTCCTGACGGACGATAACGGCAATAACACCTAGCGCAGCACCTAAAGACAAAGCACCGACATCACCCATAAATACCTGAGCTGGATAGGTGTTAAACCACAAGAATCCCAGTCCAGCACCAACCATGGCACCACAAAATATAATCAGCTCACCAGAACCTGGTACGTAAGGGATCAACAGATATTCAGCAAATTTGATGTTACCGGACAGATATGCAAACACACCCAAAGCTCCAGCTACCATTACGGTTGGCAAAATAGCTAGACCATCTAAGCCATCAGTAAGGTTTACCGCATTGGAGCTACCGACAATTACAAAGTAGGTAAAGACAATAAAGAAGATACCGAGATCGATCGACACATCTTTTAGGAATGGAATCAGAAGCTCTGTTTCAACAGGTGTGGAAGCCATGCTATAGAGTAATATTGCCGCACCCATACCACCTACTGACTGCCACAGATACTTCCACTTAGCAGGCAATCCTCGTGGGTTTTTCTCAACCACTTTACGATAATCATCGACCCAGCCCACTGCACCAAAAATAAGCGTCACGCCCAACGTAATCCACACATAAGGGTTAGTCAGATCACTCCACAAAAGGGTACTAATCGCAATTGCAACTAGGATCAAAGCACCACCCATTGTTGGTGTACCTGCTTTGCTCAAATGCGTCTGAGGACCATCATCTCGTACCGCTTGACCAATCTGATTACTACGTAGTTTGTTGATCATATGAGGGCCGACCCACAAAGCTATCAACAATGCTGTTAACACACCCAAAATCCCACGCAGGGTTAGGTACTGAAATACAGCAAAGCCGCTGTAATATTCCGATAAAAATTCTGCCAACAGTGGTAGCATTGCCTTCTATTCCCCTTCAGTCAGGTTCTTCACGACCTGATCCATCGCTGCACTTCTCGAGCCTTTAATCAGAATATTGGTATTCTGATCAGCCAGTTCTTTCAATGCAGTTGTTAATTCTTCACGTGTTTCAAAATGCATTCCCTGCCCATCTGCTGCAGCGTTATACGCTGAAACAGAGTGCCGGGACAGCACGCCAGTTGCATAAAAGCAACTAACCCCCTTCTGCGCTGCCCGACAGCCTACCTGTGCATGCTGATCAGCGGCATCTGCCCCCAACTCAGCCATATCCCCTAAAACCAATACTGATTTACCCGGCAAACTAACCAGCAGATCCACTGCCGCATTTACCGAACCAGGATTGGCGTTATAACTATCATCAATTACTTGAGCACCAGACGCTGTCGACAAGCAACGCATACGTCCAGATACTGCAGTGAAGGATTCCAAACCGCTGCAAATTTCCGCTAACGACATTTCTTTAGCGCTTACAGCAGCTGCCGCAGCTAGGGCATTTGCAACGTTATGCTGTCCCATCACCTGCAGCTGAACCGTTTTAGACTCAGAGCCTCTGTGCAAAACAAAAGAAAAACAGCCATTGCTAGATGGTTTCAAGTCCGACGCATACACAGCAGCTTTCTCGGAGCTAAGAGAGAAGTTGCTCTGAGGCTTTCCTTGGTTTTGATTTAACCAATACTCTGTATGCGGATCATCTAGGTTGATAACAGCCGTGCCTTGAGTTTCATCTAACTGCGAAAAGATCTCAGATTTGGCTTCGACTACACCTTGCAGAGAGCCAAACCCTTCCAGATGAGCGCCCATCGCGTTATTCAAAATCGCAACATCAGGTAGAGAGATCGCAGTCGTATAAGCAATCTCACCACCACCACTTGCACCCTGTTCAATCACAGCAATTTGATGCTGATCACTTAATTCGAACAGTGTTAGCGGTACGCCGATGTCATTATTCAGATTACCTTTGGTAGCCAGCACCTGATTATTCTGAGACAGAATCGCGAATAGCATCTCTTTAACTGTCGTTTTACCGCTGCTGCCTGTCACTGCGTAAACAGTGCCATCAAAACGCTGACGATTCGCTTGCGCAATGTTCCCCAAAGCAATACGCGTATCTTCAACTTGCCACAATGGCGCTTTAATTTCTGGCATAGATCGAGAAACAACCGCAGCGACCGCGCCTTTTTCCAGTGCCTGCTCTATAAACTGATGACCATCAAAATTCGGGCCAACCAGTGCGACAAATAGGTCGCCCTGCTTAATCGTACGCGTGTCTGTACTGACACCTGTAAATTCAGTATCAGCCGTTATCTGCCCGCCAAAAGCTTGCTGTAACTGCTGCAAAAACCACTGACCAATCATACCGCTACCCCTAAAACTGACTTACTCACATCAACATCACTAAACGGGTAACGTGTACCAGCAATCTCTTGATAATTTTCGTGACCTTTACCTGCGATCAATACAACATCTTCTGGCGAAGCAGCATTGATCGCCATTCTGATCGCTTCAGCACGATCCGCTTCAACATCCGCCTGATGATCATGAATACCGCTCTCGATCATCTCAATAATGCTATCTGGCTGTTCGGTTCTTGGGTTGTCGCTAGTCACGACCAACCGATCCGCAAATCGGTCTGCAATATTACCCATGAGCTCTCGTTTACCTGTATCACGGTCGCCACCACAGCCAAATACGCACCACAAACGCCCTGACGTATGAGCTCTCACAGCTTGGATTGCTTTCTCTAAAGCATCAGGCGTATGTGCATAATCAATAATGACCAGCGGCTTATCAGCAGCGACCAATGCCTGCATTCGCCCCGGCACTGCATCTAACTTGGAAAGCCCGTGCATGACCTGCTCTCGGCTAAATCCTTGCTCAGATAGCAACGCTGCTACGAGAAGCAGATTATCCAGATTAAATTCGCCGATAATTTTACTAGCGAAAGCAAAGTTGCCTTGCGCCGTTTTGAGCTCCGCTTCGATGCCGTGCAAAGCTAAACGGTAGGCCGCGATCAGATAATCGCCTTGTGCACGCCCAACCGCTACTTTTTTACCTTTAACTTCGTCATCAGCTAACAGCGTTTGACCAAAAGCATCATCACTATTGATAACAGAAGCTTTTAGATCAAAGCGTTTAAACAATCTTGCTTTAGCCGCACCGTAAGAAGCCATAGAACCGTGGTAATCCAGATGATCACGGCTTAAGTTGGTGAATGCGGCATAATCAAATTCAACCCCAGCAACTCGGCCCTGCTGTAAAGCATGACTAGAGACTTCCATCACAACGCTTTCAGCACCTGCAGCGCGTAATTCAGCAAATAAACGCTGCAAACCTACAGCATCTGGCGTTGTATGAGTTGCCTGCTCTAACTGACCCGGGAAACCATTTCCAATGGTGCCAACAATCGCTGTTTTCGTGCCTATCGCATTCATCGCCTGAGCAACAAAATGCGCACAAGAGGTCTTACCGTTAGTCCCCGTAATGCCAATAACATTCAGATGACGGCTTGGGTGACCATAAAAATTCGCAGCCACAGGGCCAATCTGACTGACTAAATCAGGCACAGAAATCACTGGGATGCCAAGCGAAGGACAGTCATCAACTTCACGACTATCCAACAAAACCGCTACTGCACCACTTTTTTCAGCCGCTTCAACGAAATCGACACCACGATGCTGAATACCGGATCGAGCAATAAACAGAGTGCCGGGCGTAACCGTGCGGCTATCTTGCGAAATAGCAGACACGACAAAGCCGGCGTAAGTTTCATCAACCCACTCCGGCGCAATCTCTTTCAATGTTCTACTGATTTCCAACATAGTCACCTCATTCAACGCTGAGCAACCTGCTTATTTACTTCCGGCCAATTATCCGGTGGGATATTCATCAAACGCAAAGCTCCACCTACCGCTCTTGAAAAAACCGGAGCTGCTACCTCACCACCGTAATATTCCTGGCCTTTAGGGTTATCAATCATCACTACTGTTACTAAGCGCGGATCACTTACCGGCGCCAAACCTGCAAATGTAGATATATACTGATCGTCGATATATCCACCGCGGCCAACTTTATGCACCGTGCCTGTTTTGCCGGCTACTCGATATCCCTGCACAGCCGCTCTTCGACCCGTACCTTTAACGCTAATCACCGTTTCCATCATTTCACGGACATCAACCGCCACATCCGCAGGCATGACTCGAACAGGTTTGCCTGCTTCGCTCTGTCGAATCAGACTCACAGGGCTCACGACACCATCATTAGCCAACGCCAAATATGACTGAGCTAGCTGTAATGGCGTTACCGATAAGCCATAGCCATAAGAAAGCGTCGCACGCTCAACTTGCTGTCTCGAATTCAGATAAGGCAGATAACCTGTACTTTCACCCGGGAATCCGATTCCTGTTGCCTGCCCTAAGCCTAAATTGTGATACAGATTACGTACTGAACCTTCAGGTAAGCTTAACGACAGCTTCGTTACACCCACATTGCTGGATTTCGTAATAATGGTGGATATATCTATCTCACCGTAATTACGATGATCTCGAATCGTTTTACCTTTAACCCGCATATAACCAGGTGCAGTATTTACGATTGTTTCCGGCTCGTACTCACCACTCATCAACGCTGCCGCAACAGTCATAGGTTTAACCGTCGAACCCGGCTCAAATGTATCGGTTAAAGCTCTGTTTCTTAATGCCGTCGAAATTCTCTGTTTTGGATCATTCGGGTTGTAAGATGGCTGATTAACCATCGCCAGCACTTCCCCTGTGGATGCATCTAGCATCACAATCGACCCGCCATCAGCTTTATGCGCTTCAACTGACGCTTTTAATTCTCTATACGCTAGATATTGCAGCCTTAAATCGATACTTAGCTGAATATCATTACCATGCAGCGCTGGCTTAACTTCGCGAATATGCTTGATCGTTCTACCCAAACGATCTTTCATTACAAGCTGCTTACCAGCATCAGCCTTTAACCAATCCTCATAAGCCAGCTCTAAACCTTCTTGGCCTTTACCATCCAAGTTAGTAAAACCAACTAGATGCGTTGTGACCTCGGCTGCCGGGTAGTAACGCTTATATTCACGATCAACATGCACACCCGGTATACGCAAAGCTCTAATTTTTTCAGCTAGCTCAGGTGTAACTTGACGCTGTAAATACAAAAATCTACGACTGCGATTTTCAGATAACTTAGCCAGTAGCTTCTTTTTGTTCGTTTTCAGCAGCACCGCTAGTTTTGACAAACCATCGTGCTGCATATCTGTCATTTTCGGATCAGCCCAAATAGTCGCTACCGGTGCACTCACCGCCAAAGGCTCACCATGCCTATCCGTGATAATCCCGCGATGAGCAGGTACCTGAACCGTTCTCAATGAGCGAGCATCGCCTTGGGTTTGCAAAAACGACTGCTCTTCAACATAAAGCGAAAGCATGCGAGCCGTAATTCCACCAGCAACGAGCAATAGAAGCACCAACACCAACCAAAGGCGCCATCCTCTACCAACTGCTGCTTCAGTGTTATCGCTCATGCTTCACGATCTCTATTTGCTCAACGTCTGGCACTTTCATGCCCAACACACTCGTTGCTTGTTGTTCAACTCGATTATTGGCAGCCCATGCACTTTGCTCAAGCAGTAGCTGTCCCCACTCAACTTGAAGCTCATCCCTTTGCTGTATCAATTCCTGATGCTGGTTAAATAGCTGTCGATATTCAAAGGCGCTCATTACTACGCCCAAGCACGACACCAAAAGCACCACAACCAACACAAACACCAATAAAAATGGGCTCAGCAACTCTTCAGCACTATAAAAATTGTTTCGACCAGATGAACTCCCCTTCTCATCCTCCTGATCGCCAACCCAATTTCTCCAGAACTTTCCAAGCATCAAGCGACCTTTTCAGCCACTCGCATAACTGCACTTCGAGCCCGTACGTTCTCTTCGGTTTCAGAGGCACTCGCTTTCACGGCCTTACCTACATTCTTAAACCGAATTTTCAACATATCGTTTGTGACCGGAATACCACGTGGAATATGCTCATCGCCTTTAACATGCTGACGAATAAAGCGCTTCACAATCCGATCCTCTAGAGAGTGAAAACTAATAACGACTAAACGCCCACCCACTTTCAACATTTCTAAAGCCTGATCCAAACAGCTTTCCAGATCTTCCAATTCACGATTAATGTGGATACGAATACCTTGGAAAGCACGTGTTGCAGGGTTCTTACCTTTTTCCCAAGCAGGATTGGCTTCAGCAATTATTTTTGAAAGCTGCGCTGTCGTGGTAATTGGCTCTTCTTCACGCTTAGCCACAATCGCTTTCGCCATACGACGGGAGAAACGCTCCTCGCCATAGGTATAAATCACATCAGCAATCTCTTTCTCTTCTGCGCGAGCGATCCAATCAGCCGCGCTTTCACCAGAAGAGGTGTCCATGCGCATATCTAGCGGACCATCATTTAGAAAGCTAAACCCTCGGGAAGCATCATCTAACTGTGGTGAAGACACACCTAAGTCCAGCAAAATGCCATCAACCTGTCCTTGCAAACCACGCTCAGTTACAAATTCTTGCAATTGTGCAAAGCTGCCGTGCGCTATAGAGAAACGATCTTCATCTGCGAAACGTTCGTGCGCATGCGCTATAGCAGTTGGGTCTTTATCGATCCCCATTAACCGACCATCTTCTGCCAATTGATCCAATACCAATGCAGAATGACCGCCACGACCAAAGGTCCCGTCGACATAGAAACCAGATGCGTCCTGCACTAAAGCTTCTACAGCTTCATTTAACAGCACTGTGATATGTTTAAATTCCTGGCTCATTCGTCGTTACTCGATCCGCTATAGCGATAAATTTTGTAATTCTTCAGGCATTGCCATGCCACCTTCTACCTCTTGAAGATACTCTTCACGGGTAGCTAACCATCTGGACTCACTCCAGATTTCAAACTTCTGCCCTTGCCCAAGCAACACAATTTTTTTATCGAGCTCGGCATATTCTCGAAGTGGAGCGGGTAAAAGCAATCGTCCATTTCCATCCATATCAAGATCAGTTGCATGACCAATCAATAGGCGCTGAATTCGACGCGCTGCTGGATTAAAGCTGGGCAAACTTTCTATTTTTTCCTGAATAACTTCCCATTCTTCCAGTGGATAAAGCAGTAAACAGCGCTCTTCAGTATCAATCGTTGCCACGAGCTGACCATCGCAACACGTCGCGATTTTCTCGCGATAACGTGCCGGAATCGCCATGCGTCCCTTAGCATCTAGATTGATTTGATTAACGCCTCTAAACATTTTCGGCTCTCAAAACCCACTTAAATTACAGAAAAACCCACTTTTACCCACTTTATCCCACTAGAGCACACTATAGAAAGTAACCCCAACTAAAGCAAGGCTGAAAGCGCCGTAAATGACGGTTATCAGAGATCAAACATTAGAGAAATGCATACAGAGAGGAGTCCCCAAAAACAAAGAATCGAGAGACTGCATATAAAACAATGAATTAGGTGAATCAGACCTTTACAGGAAAAGCAGTGGACACCGCTCTTCCTGAAAAGAAAGAATAATGAGGAGTTTGCCGATAAGCCGGGTTCTGTCGTGGACAATCATTCATCTGGGATGCATATCACTATGCACCTCAAGCAACCTACCCGGTTCCAGCGCGGGTCACGCCTGTAGGAACCCTATTTGGTCTTGCTCCGAGTGGGGTTTACCATGCCGTGGAGTGTTGCCACCCACGCGGTGCGCTCTTACCGCACCATTTCAACCTTACCGGCATCCGAGGATGCTTAGGCGGTATATTTTCTGCTGCACTTTCCGTCGACTCGCGCCGCCCAGACGTTATCTGGCACTCTACCCTTTGGAGCCCGGACTTTCCTCCACCTTCTAAGAAGGCAGCGACTGCCTGGCAAACTCCTCGGCGCGAATTCTAACAAAAGCTAAATCAGTTAGCGATCTAAAGCCGCCTGATAAAGCACTTTTTTCTTCAAACCGGTAATTTTTGCTGCCAAAGAAGCTGCCTGACTCACTGGCAGCTCCGCAAGAAGAATATCTAAGACCTCTAAAGCCTTAGCGTCTAATTCAGCCGCACCTTTATTTTCTATACCGTGAACCAAAACAACAAACTCTCCGCGCTGCTGGTTGGAATCAGCTTCCATCCACTCTATGACAGCATCCAACTTATCCACATGGATCGTTTCATATGTTTTAGTCAGCTCACGAGCAATACCCACAACACGCTCACCACCAAAGACTGACTGCATATCTTTAAGGGAGGCTACAATACGATGCGGAGATTCATAAAAGATCAGCGTTCGAGCTTCATCAACCAATCCCTTAAGCTGCTGTTTGCGGCCACTCGATTTATGCGGCAGAAAACCCTCAAAGATAAATCGATCTGTAGGCAAACCCGCCGCAGACAACGCCGCTATAAAAGCCACACAGCCAGGAACAGGCACAACTTTAAAACCCTGCTCTCTAACCCCTTGAACTACAACATATCCAGGGTCCGAAATTAGCGGCGTTCCAGCATCAGAAATTAGCGCAACACTGGCACCAGATTGCAACTGGTGTACAATCGTCTCAATTCGCTGGCGTTCGTTATGCTCATGGACGGAAACAAGGCGGGTATTGATACCAAAATGCGCCATCAAACGGGCACTATGACGCGTGTCCTCAGCAGCTATCAACTCAACTTGCTGCAAGACCTCAATAGCGCGAGGTGTCATATCCTGCAGATTTCCTATTGGCGTTGCTACAACGTACAGTGCGGGTTCTAACATTACAGATACCATCTTAAAACGTGGGTTGCGAAGTATATGAAATTTCAGTGGCGCCTGTCTCTTTCAGCAATTTTAATCAGCACAATTATTTCTGGCTGTTCAGTTAGTACAACATCCACGAAACCAACGCTGACTGCAGCTGAGCAAGACCAACAACGAGTAGAAAGCCTACTTAAAAAAGCGAATTCTGCAAAACCGATTAAATCTGCTCAGTATCGCGCAGACGCTGCGAAGATTTTACTTAGCCTTGGCCGCAAGCAAGAAGCAGCTTCCGTACTTAGCCAAATAGACGTTAGCCTATTAGCCCCATCTCTTCGCTTCGAGATCGCCAAACTTCAAGCAGAAGCTTCACTTGAACAGAACCAACCGGGACAAGCTCTACAGCAATTAGACAGATTAAACAGCTCAGCTAATCTTAAACTGCTGACCGAGCAAGAGATTGAAATCCTCAAGTTGCGCGCCCAAGCCTTCCAGCTACAACAACAACATTTTAGCGAAGCTAAAGAACTTATCAGATTAAGCCAATTACTAGACACGGATCCAGCTAAGCAAATCCTGCACGATCAAATCTGGAATAGCCTACTAAAAATTGAAGCAATCAAGCTTTCCGAACTCATTCGTAGCGGAACTAATAGCTATCATGAGCAAGGCTGGCTAGAGCTAGCTTACGAGCTAAGCGTCAACACGCAGCTAGACACGCAAAATCAGGCATTGAATAACTGGGCCGTATTATGGGAATCTCACCCAGCCCAAAAACTACCACCTCAATCTCTTGGCGGACTAGGTGCACAAACATTTTTAGCTCAAAAAATAGCTGTATTACTGCCACTTGAGGGCAAATTAGCCAAACCTGCCAACGCCATCAAAGAAGGCATTATGATGGCTCATTTACGTAGCCAACAACCAGGCAAACCTTCGCCAGAACTTCTATTTCTGGACTCTGAAAAGATAAATACCCCGATTCAGCTAGCCTCAATCGTTAATGAGCAACAAGTCGATATGATCATCGGGCCTTTAGCTAAAGACTATGTTTCAACTTTAGCTGCCGATCAGCACATTCAAGTACCCGTACTCGCCCTAAACTACATCGATTCACCCGCTCGTGAAGGCATGTATCAATTCGGCCTTTCAGCCGAAGACGAAGCCATTCAAATTGCAGAGCGCGCATGGAAAGACGGCATCCGCCGTGCTGCAGTGTTAACACCAAACAGCGGCTGGGGTGATAAAATCAGCAAGGCTTTTGAAGAACACTTCACAAGCCTAGGCGGCATGGTCGTGCACTCAAGCAACTTTGGAGATATCAGCGAATTCTCCGAGCATGTGAGTCAATTTTTATCCACAGATAAAAGCAAACAACGCTACAAGAACGTAAGAAAAGTAGTTTATACCCATAAAATTGAATTTGAGGAGCACCGCCGCCATGACATGGAAGCAATCATCCTCACCGCACTGCCCAATGATGCAAGACAGCTAAACACTATGCTGGCTTATAACTTTGCAGGCGATCTACCAATTTATGCAACTTCGCACGTCTTCAGTGGTAGCAACAACCCAATCCAAGATCAGGACCTAAATAACGTTACCTTCTTGGGCACCCCTTGGAATCTTAAACCACCATCACAAGACAAAGTACTTATTTCACAGCAACGAAATGACACAAACAGTCGCTTTGGTCGTTTATACGCTCTAGGTCTTGATGCCTATCGCATCCATCCCTATCTAAAACAATTAAGCGCTGTCCCGGGCACCCAGATCAACGGCGAAACAGGCCAACTCAGCATTAATAACAACGGCCTGGTTTTCAGAACGCTAACTTGGGCCAAATATAAAGATGGTATCCCACAAATTATTGAGTAAATAATATTCATGGACAGAAACAAGACCGGCAAGGACGCCGAAAAACACGCTGAAAGATTCCTTTCAAAAAACAAACTCACCCTAGTCGAACGCAACTATCATTGTCGCTTTGGCGAGATCGATCTAATCATGTTAGATCGACGCACACTTGTCTTTATCGAAGTCCGTTACCGTAATTCAAAAAAGTATGGTGGTGCAGCAGCTTCAGTTACTACTACCAAACAACGAAAGATCATTAAAGCAGCACAACATTATTTGAGCCATAAAACGCAATTTTCTAACAATAATTGCCGATTTGATGTCATTGCTTACGAATATGATGCAGCACCAACGGAGCCGCTGTGGTATAAAGATGCCTTCAGAACTTAAGGTAAACGATTAAGGACAGCATGGAACTCGAAGACCGCATTGTCAGCCAGTTTCACAACTCAATGGAAGTCAACGCGATCACCATTGAGCAGTACACTCCACTTATTGCCCATGCTGGCGAACTTTTACTCCATTGCCTTGTCAGTGAGAACAAGATTCTCTGCTGTGCCAATGGAGCCTCCTCATCTTTAGGGCAACACTTCACCGCACTATTGATGAATAGATTTAGGCATGAGCGTCCAGGTCTACCCGCAATCAATATTAACTCAGATGGCGCTACCTTAAGCGCGATCTGTGAAGATAGCGGCTTTATGGACGCGCAAGCCAAACAGATCCATGCTTTAGGACAACCAGGGGACATTTTATTACTGATAACACCTCACGGTCGCTCCAGCAGCCTTGTACAAGCAATACAGGCCGCCCATGATCGTGAAATGACTGTTATCGTCCTGAACGGTTCTGATGGTGGCGATATCACAGCGCTTCTCAGCCCAGAAGAGATCGAGATATGCGTGCCTAGCGACGATAGCTCACTAGTTCACCATGCGCAGTTACTAGTTTTGCACTCTTTATGCGATTTAATTGACTACCAACTTTTTGGAAGCGAATAAACATGATCAACAAAAAGACATTTAGTTTAATTGCAGGGATTAGCTTATCGCTATTTGTTACAGGCTGTTCCGACATCCTAAGCGCTGGACGAGAAGGTCCGATCCAGGAAGACCCTGGCAACAGAACCGTTGGTTCATACATAGATGATGAAGTAATTGAAACACTATCTATGGTTAACCTTGCCAAGGGCTCAGAGCAGATGCAGGCAACCAATATAAGCGTAACAAGCTATAACGGCGTTGTACTATTAACAGGCCAAGCACCTGCAGAAAGCGCAAGACAGGAAGCTGAGCAGATCGTCAGCCAAGTACGCAAAGTACGCAAGATTCATAACGAAGTTAAAATCTCTGGCGTATCGTCCACTATCGCTCGCACGAACGATACTTGGCTAACAACCAAAGTTAAAGCAGAACTTCTAACAAATGAAACTGTTGATGGGTCTCGAATCAAGGTAGTAACTGATAGCAGCACCGTTTACCTTATGGGCCTTGTAAGCCCTCAAGAAGCTGAGAATGCGATCAATATCGTAAGAAATATCGCTGGCGTAGAGAAAATTGTAAAAGTATTTGAATACGTTAATCGATAAGAATCACGGTGCGCACTAACCCTTAGTACGCACCTTTTAATCTTTAGCTTCTACCCTTTCACTTCTCGCAACTACTTTACAACTTTCAATGACGGCCTGTTCGGCTTAGCTGGTTTCTCAGTCTTCTTAGGCTCATCCGCGTCCATATCTTCAATATTATCCAGAATCGCCAACTCCTGCGTATAGCAGTCAACACCAGGCTCACCACCAAAGCCCATACCCTGCCCATTTTCACGCGCATAGATAGCTAATATAGCCGCCATCGGTACATATACATCCATTGGCTGACCTGAAAAGCGTGCATTAAAAGACAACGCTCGATCATCTAGATAAAAATCCCGAACCGCTGATGGATTAATATTTAAAACAATCTGACCATCATCAACAAACTGCGTAGGAACAGTAACATCATCCTGCGTAGCATCCACCAGAAGATGAGGTGTTAAATCACAATCCAATAACCAGTCATACAGTGCTTTAACAAGATAAGGGCGACTCGGCTTCATTTCTTTATCCAAACATTCAACAAAATAACGACATAAAAAAAGGGATGAAATATCATCCCTTTTTTAACTTTACTACGAAACAATTAATCGCGCATTTCACGCTCTGCTTCTGACAAGCTCATTTGGAAAGATTCACGCTCAAATAAGCGCTCCATATACTTAACCAAAGGCTTGCACTGATCTTCTGGAAGATCGATACCCAACAACGGCAAACGCCACAATAGTGGAGCCAAGCAGCAATCAACCAAAGTAAACTCTTCACTCATGAAGAAAGGTTTGTCAGCAAAAATCGGTGAAATCGTAATCAAGCTATCACGCAGCTCTTTACGAACCTCTTCTGCTGTATCTTCATCATCAGCCATCGCTGCTTCAATGATTTTATCCGCAAGATCACACCAGTCACGCTGGATGCGATACATGTATAGTCGGCTTTCAGCTCGAGCTACAGGATAAACAGGCAATAGCGGAGGATGCGGGAAGCGCTCATCAAGATATTCCATCATCACATTTGGTTCATAAAGAACCAAATCGCGATCCAACAAAGTTGGCAGGCTATTGTACGGATTCATTGAAGTTAGATCTTCAGGAAGATTACCTTCATCACAATCATGAATCTCTACAGCAACACCCTTTTCTGCCAGGACGATACGAACTCGATGGCTATACTGGTCCTCGCCATTAGAGTAGAAGGACATGGAAGAACGTTTTGCCACAACACCCATTAAGAATACCCCTTATTAGAAACAGATACGCGGCCCCTTAAAAAAGAGGCCGCGTTTTAAAGCTCACGATTATATCGTAAAGCTATTAGTGTACATCTCTCCAGAATTCTTTCTTCAGCGCGTACGCAAGGAAGAAGAATAGGAACAAGAAGATCAACACGTAAGTACCGATACGCTGAGAATCCAACTTAGATGGCTCACCCATGTAAACCATGAAGTTAACTAGATCATATACTAGCGCATCAAACTCTTCTGGAGATAGCTCACCAGTGCCCTTCTTAACAGAAGTACAGCTAGTAAGCGGCTTGTTAGTTAGAGGATCAATACCCTCACCACGCAAACCGTGAGCATTCATCTCTTCCCAAGAACAGCTTGCAACAACTTCACCCTGTAGCGGGCCAAGTACGTTTGGCATACCAACGTCTTTAAACACTGCGTTGTTCACGCCCCATGGACGAGACTCATCAGCGTAGAAACTACGTAGGTAAGTGTACAACCAATCTGGACCACGTAGACGCGCTTCTAGCGTTAGATCTGGTGGAGGGTTACCGAACCACTTACCGGCATCGCCTTTATCCATAGAGATAGTCATCTGCTCACCCACTTTGTGATCACCAAAGATCAAGTGTTCAGCAACAAGCTCTGGGTTCATGCCTAGATCTAGCGCAGCACGCTCATAACGCTGGAACTCAGCAGAGTGACAGCCCAAGCAGTAGTTTACAAACGTTTGCATACCACGCTGCAAAGATGCTTGGTTATGCAGATCAACGTCCATCTCATCTAGGTGGCCTTTAGCGCCACCTGCAGCACTTGCAGCCATAGGCAGTGCCGCCATTACTAATGCAATAAGAAACTTTTTCATTAGCCTGTAACCCTTTCTGGAACTGGTTTAGTACTTTCCATTTTGGTGTAGATCGGCATCAGGAAGAAGTACGCGAAGTACAGACCTGTACAAATCTGAGCCGCTAACGTACGACCTGGAGTAGATGCAACAACACCTAAGTAGCCCAGAATTACGAAGCACACACAGAAGATCACTAACCACAGCTTGCTCATCCAGCCTTTGTAGCGGATAGATTTAACTGGGCTGCGATCCAACCAAGGAAGCACAAACAAGATAGCAATCGCTGCACCCATCACAACAACACCAGGGAACTGAGAACCTAGGATTGGCGGGATAGCACGTAGCATTGCGTAGAATGGCGTGAAATACCATACAGGCGCGATATGCTCAGGCGTTTTCAGCGGGTTAGCTGGCTCAAAGTTTGGCGCCTCAATGAAGTAACCACCACCTTCAGGGAAGAAGAAGACTACCGCACAGAAAACAAATAGGAATACAACCACACCTACAATGTCTTTAACAGAGTAGTAAGGGTGGAATGGGATACCGTCAACAGGTACGCCGTTCTCATCTTTGTTATCTTTAATTTCGATACCGTCTGGGTTGTTAGAGCCTACTTCGTGTAGCGCGATAATGTGCAGAACAACCAATGCCAATAGAACGATTGGTAGAGCAATTACGTGCAGAGAGAAGAAACGGTTTAGAGTAATACCAGAGATCAGGTAGTCACCACGAATCCATTCAGCTAGCTCTGGACCAACATATGGTACAGCAGCGAATAGAGATACGATTACCTGTGCACCCCAGTAAGACATCTGACCCCATGGCAATAGGTAGCCCATGAAAGCTTCAGCCATAAGCGCTAGGTAGATTGTCATACCGAATAGCCATACAAGCTCACGAGGCTTACGATAAGAACCATACATCATGCCACGAAGCATGTGCAGGTAAACAACTACGAAGAATGCAGACGCACCGGTAGAGTGCATATAACGCAGCAACCAGCCGTATTCAACATCACGCATGATGTATTCGATAGAAGCAAACGCACCTTCAGCAGAAGGATTGTAAGACATAGTTAGCCAGATACCCGTTAGGATCTGGTTAACAAGCACTAGAAGTGCCAATGAACCAAAGAAGTACCAGAAGTTAAAGTTCTTTGGAGCGTAGTATTTAGATAGGTGATCTTCCCACATAGCTGTAGCTGGGAAACGATCATCAATCCAACCCATGATACCTGGGTTACCTTTGTTACGAGAACCAGCCATTATGCAGTCTCCTGATCAATACCTACGATGATCACATTTTCGCTCTCATAGTGATGAGGCGGGATCACAAGGTTACTTGGAGCTGGGGAACCGTTCATTACTCGACCAGAAAGGTCAAAACGAGAACCATGACATGGGCAGTAATAACCGCCAACCCAATCTTCACCCTGACCAGATGTAACACCTACTTCAGGAAGATAAGTTGGAGAACAACCTAGGTGAGTACAAATACCTACCAAAACAGCGATATCTTCACGTAGAGAACGCGCAGGGGTTTTTGGAATGTAATCAGGCTGCTGTGCAGGGTTATCCGATTTTGGATCCTGCAAGTTGCTATCTAGCTTAGCCAGATTAGCCAATGCTTCTTCGCCACGACGAACGATCCACACAGGCTTACCACGCCAGCTAGCAATCACCTGCTGACCTGGTTCCAGTTTACTTACATCCACCTTGACAGGTGCGCCGGCAGTTCTTGCCTTCGCACTCGGCGTCCAGGAAGCTACGAATGGGACAGCTGCTCCTACAGCACCAACCGCACCAACTGCGGATGTAGCACCGATTAGGAGACGGCGCCGACCCTTATTCACGCCATCATTGCTCATTAAGTTATCTCCCCTCAATCGACCTTATTTTATATCTCTGCAGGTGCAAAAATACTCTGGCCGCTAAGAATTTTATAGCTACGGAAATCTGTATCTTAAAAATGGCCCAAATAGTAAAGAAATTACCCCTTTCTTACAAGGTGAATTACTTATTTTTCGCCGTACTTTAGGCCAATGTATTGATATAACGCAGTGCAAAAAAAACGCCCACCCCGATAAAGGGGCAGGCGCTTTTTCTGAATCCAAAATCTTTCGAAAAAGACGTCGAATTAACGCTTGGAGAACTGTGGCTTCTTACGCGCTTTACGTAGACCAACTTTCTTACGTTCAACCATACGAGCGTCACGAGTAACGTAACCTGCTTCACGTAGAGCTGGACGAAGCGTTTCATCAAATTCCATTAGTGCACGAGTGATACCGTGACGGATAGCACCAGCTTGACCGAAGCCGCCGCCGCCTTTAACAGTAACAACAACATCGAACGCTTCAAGATTGTTAGTAAGCTCAAGAGGCTGACGAACGATCATGCGCGCAGTTTCACGACCGAAGTATTCTTCGATAGTTTTATTGTTAACTGTGATTGCACCTGTACCTGGACGTAGGAAAACACGTGCAGTAGAAGTTTTACGACGACCTGTACCGTAATACTGTGTAGTAGACATGATTATCCTTCCCCTTAAACGTTAAGTTCTTTAGGCTGCTGAGCCTGATGCGGATGTTCTGCACCAGCGTAAACTTTCAGCTTCGCATACATAGCGCGACCTAGCGGACCTTTTGGTAGCATGCCTTTAACAGCAAGCTCGATAGTGCGCTCAGGGAAAGTTTCTACCATCTTCTCGAAAGAAGCTTCTTTCAAGCCACCTGGGAAACCAGTGTGGTGGTAGTAAGTTTTATCTTTACGCTTGTTACCAGTAACGCCTACTTTTTCAGCGTTAACAACTACGATGTAGTCACCAGTATCAACGTGTGGAGTGTATTCTGGCTTATGCTTACCACGTAGACGACGTGCAATTTCAGTAGCCAGACGACCCAGAGTTTTACCTTCTGCGTCAACAACGTACCAGTCGCGTTTTACTTCGGCTGGCTTAGCGACGAATGTTTTCATCTGTATAGCCTTTCAACTTTACTCAGATCTCGTTGATTTTAATAATAAAATCGACCGATCTGACTTATAATTATTTGTTGTTCCAATTCACTTAGAACAACTCTCTTCTGCCCAAAATTTAAGCAAGCCTAAACTTGGGAGCGCGCATTATATATATCTACACCATAGTCCGCAAGCTAAATCCAGATAAAAGCCCAATACAATCGACGCTAGAAGCGTTCCCCACAACCTCAAAATACATCCCTGTAAGAGCGGCATTCTGCCGCGAAAAACAGACAACCACCCTCAGAAACAAAAACAAAAAATAAAACAGCCTGTGGGAGCGGCATCTTGCCGCGAAAAACAGACCAACACCCAGAACAATACAAACAACCTGTAGGAGCGGCTTCCAGCCGCGAAAAAAAATGCGCCCTTATGGCGCATTTTTTACAATCTTATTTGCAGACTAAGCTCTATGCTCTCTAGCCAGATACTCATGCGACTGCATCTCAAGCAAACGACTTTGAGTTCGCTCAATTTCGAATTCCAAGCGCCCTTCTGAATAAATCTCATGAATTGGCTTTTCAGCACTAATTATCAACTTAACGCCACTATCATAGAATTCATCGACCATATTGATAAAGCGACGAGCCGCATCATCATTGGAGCGACCAAGCTGCGGTACATTACCCACCATCACAGCATGGAAAATTTTACCTAGCTCAATGTAGTCGTTCTGCGAACGAGGACCTTCACAAAGCTCTTTAAAATCAAACCAAACCACGTCTTCGCAACAGCGGCGTGATTGCATATTACGGCCATTAATATCCAGAACCTCAGCTTCAACCACCTCTTCCAGATCTGGTGCAAGACTTTCAAAACTGCGATTTAAACTCTTATCCGCTTCAGCATCTAATGGATAGTGGTAAAGCTCTGCCTGCTCTAAAGCACGTAAACGATAGTCAACACCACCATCAACGTTCACAACTTCGGTGTAACGATTTAGCATATCAATCGCAGGCAGGAAGCGAGCGCGCTGCAAACCATCTTTATATAGCCCATCAGGTACAATATTGGACGTTGCTACTAGAGCAACACCGTTCTTGAATAGCTCTTGCAGTAATCCACCCAGAATCATGGCATCAGTTATATCTGTAACAAAGAACTCATCAAAACAAATAATTCGTGCTTCTTGCGCGTATTTCTTACCGATCTCCACCAACGGATTAGGAGTACCGTCTAGCTCTTTTAGCTCAGCATGCACACGCTGCATAAAACGGTGAAAATGGGTACGCATCTTCTGCTCGAACGGAAGACTGTCATAAAAAGTATCCATTAGGTAAGTCTTACCACGACCTACACCACCCCAGAAATACAAGCCTTTAACAGGCTCTTTCGGCTCCGGCTTTTTCAGCTTACTCTTCAAGCGCCCCATTAAACCGACTTTAGGCTCTTCCGCCTTAACCGCTACAAGATCGTCATATAAACGCTGAAGGTGCTCAACAGCCATCTCTTGGGCTGGATCATAAGAGAAATCATCGCGCTTGAGGTCTTGCTTGTATCTTTCTAATGGAGTCATGTGGGTTGCCAATTTGATCTACTTTTTAACCTGCGCGAACTTTACCGGCGAAAGCACTATTTAGCAAATGCAACATAAGGAGGGGTAGCTAACAATTAAGTGGCTAGTGGCTAGTGGCTAGTGGCTAGTGGCTAGTGGCTAGTGGCTAGTGGCTAGTGGCTAAAAAGTGTTCCCCTAACTTCGATTTCACTCTACAACTACTCTGACTTGAGCTTATAGTCCAAAGAAAGGCACCAGCACCGGCAGCATAAACGCAGTAAATGCCCCAGTCATACCCATAGCCAAGCCACCAAATGCACCTGCAACCATGCCATATTCAAAAGCAAATGCGGTACCCATCGCATGCGCACCAACACCTAAAACAAAGCCTTTTACAGACTCATCTTTAATAGCTAATAGACGGTAAACAAACGGCGCGATCAAGCAGCCCATAGCCCCAGTAATAAGAACAAGCCCAGCAGCCAAAGACGGGAAACCTCCCATTTTTTCTGCTACCGCAATTGCGATAGGAGAAGTAACAGACTTAGGAGCCAAAGTTAATAAAAGCTCATCACTTAACCCAAAAGCAACACCAATAAGGATCGCTGAAGTTGCAGCAACAATAGCCCCAACGACACAACCTACCAGTAAAGGCACCAGCAATCGCTTAACAGTTGCTAGGTTGTCATATAAGGGCACAGCCAACGCGACTACCGCAGGACCTAATAATAGGTGAATATACTGCCCACCCTGCATATAGGTCACATAGTCCGTTTCAGATAGTTTCAGAACAACAATAATGATAGAAAGCGATACCAATACAGGATGTAGAAACGGCGTTTTTCCAGCTTTTGCATTTATCCAAGACGCACATAAAAACACCACCAGCGTCACCACAAGCCAAAGCACTGGAAATGTTTGAAAATGAGACCACAGATCAAGCATCATCATCTCCCAAACCCTGCTCAGCACTCGTTTTTTCTTTCGAGAGCACCTTCAACAAAAAAGCCACAATAAACATCGTTATCAAAGTACTTACAAACAACGAAACCATCAGCTCAAGCCAAAAGTCAGAAAGCACTCCAAAATAGTTCATCAAGCCCACACCAGCAGGCACCAAAAGCAATGGCAGCACTTTCAGTAACCCTTCAGCAGTTACACGCAGCCCTTCAGGCACCTCACCACGAACAATCAAACCTACCAGCAACAAAACCATACCAACCACTGAGCCAGGAATAGGCACACTTGCAGCCGTAACGATAAGCTCCCCAACCAACTGGCATACTAACAAAATGAGAAAACCCTGGATCATATCTACATCACCAATTGCGCTAACTGCCAAAAAGCCACTAAAGCAAAACCAATAAATAAAACACCGGCTGCTCGATGAATCCAAATAATGGACAGGCGTTGAAGCAAGATCTGTCCTAACCAAACTCCCAGCAACGTTGTAACCAACAACGCAGATGTTCCCGCAAGCCAAACAATCCATGCATTCTCTACAGCAGATAGCCCCGCTATAGATAACTGCGTTTTATCACCCAATTCAGCTAGAAATATTAATACAAATACAGACAGAAGCAGGTGTCTACCAACATTAAGCTCCCCCTCCTCTTCATCATTTTCAACACGTAAGGACTGAACACCAAAGACCAAAAATAGCGTACCGACCAGCACAAAAATTACGGCCGGAGGAAGATAAGCACTAATGGTTGCACCAAACAAAACTGCCAACAGATTCAATACTGAAAACGCAGCCACAGCACCGATTAATACCGGAAAAGGCTTATATCTAGCCGATAAAGTCATACAAACCAACTGACTTTTATCACCAAATTCAGCAAGAAATATGAGAAGAAATACCTTAAAGAAAGGCTCTATGAGATCCATATACAGCTCAACCACAAATTTAGACTGAGCATCCTAACATTATTTAAAAGATGAATATTTAGAGTTTACAAAATGCACATAACATTCATGTCATTGATATCCAACTCAAAAAAACTGTCTGGCAAACACATATAAACTACAGCAGCGAATCAACAGCTAGCTACCACAAAACACTTTCTGCTTTTCATCCCTTTGCATATAAGCACAAATCAAAGATCGCTTTTTGTAGAAATTTAAGATGTCTGCTAACCCTTTAAAGCTATGTTTCAAACCTCTATGGACATGCTCTGCAATAATACTTTTTTGCTCAGCGGATAAATTGGACCATGATATCGCCCCAGCATGCGCAAGAGTAAGGTGAACAGATTGCTCCCAAGGCCCGTATTGTTCAGCGTTTAGAAGAGACTGATTAAATTCTTCATCAAACTCATTCATATGGGCTTTCATCAAGACAATATTAGCCCAACTGTAAGGCCATCGAGGTCTTAATTCTGCAGCCTGTATATGTAATTGCTTGGCATTAACAAGAGCATCCCTACCCGCTCCATCAACACCCTCGACCAAAGCCTTATAATATAGAACCCTCGCTTTAAGCTCGTAGTATTCAGGATTTGTATCTTCCCAGGTTAAAGCTCCCTCGGCATCAATCAAAGCCTTATCTATTTGCCCCAACTCCGGCAAAGCCTTTTCCTTCTGCCAAGATTCAACCGCAAATCGAACCTTATAACCATACAAATCCCCCATCACCCAAGTTACTGCCACATAAATACCAATCAAACAGAGCAGCAAGCCCAGAACAGCAAAAGTTTTAAATAGCAATGTCTTAGACTTCATAACCTGTAAACCGACTACTCAAGACCAATTATGCGCGCTGGATTGTCCCACACCAATTGTCTAGCCTCTTCCGCACCCACGATGTTAGCAGCAGCTACAACAGCTTTTGATAAGACAGGCGGCCTGTGCTCTGCATTATGCGCATCGCTAGCAATCACGGTAACCCACCCATTTTCCAACATTCTTAAAGCCATCTCATGGGCCTGATAACCAAAGTCGGCTGTTACAGACATTGCTGTCAATTGGAAAAGACAGCCCATTTCAACAAAAGGGGCCAATTTACGCTCATCAGCAAGAAATCCTTTATTTCTTTCCGGGTGAGCAATCATAGGAAGAACCCCACGATCTAAAAGCCATTTAACTAGGTTATCGGTTCCCGGAGGCACATGACTGTGAGGAAGCTCCAACAACATCACTTTTTTGCCAGCCCATTCCCCTAAGAATGGTAACTGTCCAGAAGCAAACATAGCCAAGACTTCGACCGACAAACGCACCTCACCTGCAGGTTGAACAATCAATGGAATATCGTTGCCCACAAGTGCTTGTTGAAACTGCTCAAAAACAGGCTGAATAGTTTTTACATCATTATCATAACGCCCCGGGTGAACATGAGGGGTGAACACCGCATGAGTAATGCCATCCGCAACAGCAATACGAGCAAGCGAAAGAGCCTCTTCTAAAGAAGAGGCTCCATCATCAATTCCTGGCAATATATGGCAATGCAGATCAATCATGCTGCGTTCTTATTTTCCTCTGTATAACCATAGGTATCATAATAACCACCATAATCAGCACCATAATATTTAGATGCCTTCTTGGTATTAACCTGATTGAGCACCACACCAATCAATGGAGCATTTATATCCTTCAATCGTTTCAAACCAGCTTTGGCTTGCTGGTAACTTGTCGAATCAGCTTTAACCACATAGATCATAGCCCCAACTTTCGGCGCTAAAACCAGTGCATCACTAACTGCTTGAGTAGGGGCCGTATCGATAACAATTCGATCGTATTTCGTTTCTAAGACACTTAATGCTTTAGCAAAACGCTCAGAAGACAACAACTCTAAAGGGTTTGGCGGAATAATACCGGCAGTTAACACATCAATCCCTGAAGTTTCATGGTGATGAATACAATCTTCTAACTTAGAAGTTCCAGCCACCAAATTGGAAAGCCCGGGAATTCTTGGGTCAAAGCCCAATGCCTTAGCCAATGATGGTCTACGCATATCCGCATCAATCAAAAGCACCCTTTCCATTTGCCCTAGCGAGTACGCCATATTGATAGCAGTTGAGGTTTTCCCTTCACCCGGCATGGTAGAGGTGACAGCCAACACCTTATGCGGATTATCTAAAGCAGACAACACCACACCCGTTCTAATAGTACGAACTGATTCCGCAAAAGCGGATTGAGAGTCTTCCAGATATTCACTATAACTCGGGTGTTTAACATCCTTGCGTTTTAACAATGGTAATAAACCCATCATTGTTTCACCCAACTTACCCTCAATATCGGCAGCAGTTTTAACCGTGTTATCTAACGCTTTCAATAGGAAGGCAAAAACAACACCAAACATAACGCTTACAACAAACGCCAACACCACTATTAATTTCTTATTTGGCTTTGCTGGCAATTGAGGCTTGACTGCTGGATCTACTATTCGTGCATTAGCAGTTCTTAGATCACCCGTTGCGCTCGTCTCATTAAAACGGGTAAAAAACGTATCGTACAACGCACGTTTGGTATCTACATCCTGCTGCAGCTCACGTAGCTTAAATTCTTTACGACTTAAATCCTGCATACTTCCTTTAGTCGCAGCCAAAGAATTTTCCAAAGATTTTTCACTGGCCAGAGCAGCTTTATATTGGTTCTCAATTCCATTCACAACCGACACTATCTGCTGATTCAAAGATCGATATGCAATATTAAGCTCTGAATTAACCGCGACCATTTTCGGGTGTTTTGCACCATAGCGCTTAGCCAACTCGGACTTTTTGAGTTGCTTTTCCGCTACAGACTCTTTCATGGTCTGAACCAACGGATGCTGCAATACAGCTGGAAGCAACTCTAATTTACGGGGGTTACGCTTACCTATTTTTTGGATTTGGTCATAAACACCTTGCAGCTCCAAGCGATCTCTTCTTGATTCAACAAGCTTGGTGGACACGAGATCAAGCTCCTTCGAAGCAATATCTAAACCACCCTTTTCACCGACAATACCTTCTTGATCACGGTAAGCTTGTAATTGTTTCTCTGCAACTCTCAGCTCATCACGCAGATAACCAAGACGATCACTCAACCAAGTAGAAGCCTGCATTGTCACTTCTAACTTAGCTTCTAAATTACTTTCTATATAAGCTTGACCAATCGCATTGGCAACCTCTGCAGCCATAACCGGCGAATAAGACTCATAAGTTACTTTTACAAGCTGAGTTTTACGCACTGGAGAAACCGTTATCTTTTGGCGGAATTGGCCTAATTTAGATTGAAATAAATCCTCTTCAGATGGCTCCACACCTCCATCTGGCAGCTCTAATGGCAATAAATCCCGCCAATTAAACGAAAAAGCAGGCTTTTCATTAAATTCAGGATGATTGGCCAAATCCAGCTTGCGCATTACCGATTCTGCGAGCTTTCGCGATTTCAGAATTTCAAACTGCGTCAGGAAATATTCTTGGTTGCCTGAATCTAACCCATAAACCTCTTCAATGGATACAACTTGCGCCTCCTGAGCCTCTATCAACAAAGTCGCTGTTGCTCGATATACAGGCCTCATTGAAAACACTATAAGAATTGTTAGCAATGTTACTAGAAAGGCAAAACCTAGGATCCCCCATTTATGCCGACTAATCGTTAGCCAATACTCACGGAGATCAATAACATCTTCTTGCATTAAACGGTCGAATGCAGCGTTTTGCTTATTTTCCATATACAAATCCGTTTGAATAATTCAAAAGAGGAGTTAAAAGAAACTTTCTTCAATAGTGACAGTATCACCAGGACTAACAGGGTGATTAATATCAATTTTTATCGGCTCTTTATCTGCTTGCTCTTCCGTAACCACAAAGAACTTGTCAGAAGAAGCTCGCTCTGTAAAACCACCCGCAAGGGCAACTGCTTTTTGAAGCGTCAGACCTGGCTGATAAGGATAAGCCCCTGGATCTTCAACCTGCCCATAAATAAAAAATTGACGGTATTCAATAACTGCAACATTGACACTAGGGTTTACCAAATAACCATCAGCCAACTGAGAACGAATAACTTCACTTAATTCACCAGTACTCAAGCCATTAGTGTTAATTTCACCCAGAAAAGGATATGAAATTGTACCTGCATCACTCAAACGCACTTCTAAACTTAAATCATCTTCTCCGAATACCGTAATATTCAAAAGATCACCCGCTCCCAAGGGATAATCAGATAGATCACTTGCCTTACCAAATGCAGACCAAAGCACAAGTAATGCACAGGCTAAAAATTTATACACGTTTGCAAAACCTCTTAGGACAACAGCTCAGAACAAACTTACAGGGAACCCTGTACTGAGAAATAAACAGCATTTTTGTCGTAATCAAGCCCACTCTGATTCGAAGTCCGATCAGAATAAGAATAATCAAGCCCTAGATCCAACCAGCGCTGTAACTGATAGGTAACACCTACACCATAATTTTCCGATTCATCAGAACGACTACTGGACACGTAATCGCTATCCGACTGACCATAGCTAACTCGCGAAAGAATACGGTTACCCCAGTCGTGCTCCCAACCCAAATTCCAACTGGTAGTATCAATGTAGTTACCAGTGCCATCCGTTTCTTCTTCTTCTCTACTTGTTACAAAACTAACAACGGAATATGTTTTTGGCGCCCAATTTACGGCTAACTCCCAGCTAATGCCATCATCATCTTCTCGAGACGCAGAATCGAAATCTTTTTCGGCATAACCTACTTTGAAGATCCCCGTGGTTTTTGCCGTTGCATCCCATGTTGCACCCACGAGATATTCAGTTTCTGAGCTATCTAAAGTTACAGAAGCAAGATCATAATCAATCTCTTCATGCTCAATCTCAAACAGCAACGATGTTTTAGGCATTACACGGTAATAGAATGTACCTGTAACTTTAGAATTTTTTCGATCTTTCGCAGCGGTTTGACTACGAAAATTACTATATTCTCGATCGCTTAACTCTGCCGCCACCTCTATTCGACCTTTAGCTTCCAGCGCACCAAAACCATACTTAGCTGACAACGTGGTAACATCATATTCAATCGGTGCATCATTTGCTGTGGCATTAGCACCCTGATTAAGGCCTGAACCTCGCTCTTCATGAGCCTTAAGATATCTAGCTAACAGCTCTAGTCGATTACGAATATTAAAATCTAAATAAGCCTGAGCAGATAAATCATGATCGGTATAGTTATCTGCCGAATCATTTTCATAATTCCCATGTTTTAACGCATAGTTCAGACTATAAACATTCAAGCCTTTTTCCAAAACAGCTTGAACAGAAGGGTTAACCACAGTAATAACTGAATCCACTTTGTTTGAGTCAGTGGAATAAATATTATCATCATGTCCGACTTGGACATTAAGCTGAGGAATAACCTGAAGAGGCCCTAGTTTTGCTGGAGCAGGATCAATAGCAAAAGAAGGGGTAGCCGCCATATAGCTAGCCAAGAGAGTAAATGTACAACCAATAAAGCGATTCTTGCGAGCCAAATTTTCCATGGAATATCATCCCTATCCTTTTCCACTATCCATCTCAGAACTCTTGCTATTCACAAAGCCACTAGACTGATGGATAAATTTCGATCATTCTAACACACAATCCTGCCGTAAATCTCGCATTCGCACCTGCAAAAAAGAGTAGCAACTCCCAACTAAATAGTATTAATTAGTGTAACAAACCCATGTTACTATTCGGCAACCATGGAATTAACACTCAGAGGAAACACAAAAGGATGTCAAATCAAGTAACCAAAGCTGTAATCCCAGTAGCGGGCCTAGGCACACGAGTACTCCCAGCAAGTAAAGCAATTCCTAAAGAGATGATGCCCGTTGTAGATAAACCTGTGATACAACACGTTATTGAAGAGGCTATAGCAGCTGGAATTAAAGATATCGTCTTGGTTACACGCTCTGGTAAAGCCTCTATAGAAGATCACTTCGATTGCCATTACGAACTCGAAGCCGAATTAGAGCGTAAAGGAAAAACAGCCATCCTAGAATCAGTCCAAAACATTATTCCATCGGATGTTTCCATCAGTGCTGTTCGTCAACACAAAGCTCTAGGCTTAGGTCACGCCGTTCTTTGCGCTGCACCAATTATAGGGAATGAAGACTTCGCGGTTTTACTCCCAGATATGCTTATTAATTGCCACGGTCTGCCGCAAGCCGACCTATCGGCGATGGTAGATACATATAAAAATACAGGTTGCGGCCAAATCATGGTTGAGCCAGTTCCTATGGAACATGTCGACCGCTACGGTGTAGTTGATTGTTCAGGCATTGATATTTCTGCCGGACAATCCGCGGATATTTCTCGCATGGTAGAGAAACCACCAATTGATGAAGCACCTTCAAACCTCACAATCAATGGCCGCTACATACTCCCTGCTCGCATAATGGAGCTATTGAAGGACACTAAGCCTGGTGCAGGTGGAGAAATCCAACTAACAGACGCAATGGCTGACTACCTTAAAGAAGGTAAACTGCAAGCATTCCACATGAGCGGGAAAACTTACGACTGCGGGAATAAAGCTGGCTACTTGCAAGCAAATGTTGCTTACGGTCTTCAACATCCGGAAACAGCTAATAGCCTAAAGGACTTTATAAAAGAACTTAGCCTATAAACGAAACACAGGAGATGCATCTTGCTTCAAGAACTACACACCTGATGCACCTCCTATCAAACAACCGACTCGATGCACTACAAATCGGAAGCATTTACCTCAAAAAGATAACTCTAGCTGTATCAGAGATATCCAAGGATCTATTTTACCCAGCACAAAAAGAGCAGGTAAAATACAGGATTAGCGATTTGCTCAAATAAGGAACACTGATGTCATCAACCGCATCCACGGCATGGACCAGTTTAAAGTCCCATGCTACTGATATGTCCCATTCACATATAAGCACACTGTTCAAACAGGAACCTGATCGCTTCAGCCAATTCACTTTTGAACAGAAAGAACTGCTGCTTGACCTCTCTAAGCAAAAGATCACATCAGAGACTATTACCTTACTCAAAGAATTAACTGAGGAAAAACAGCTTTCTACTTGGATCAAAAAACTATTCCAAGGAGATCATATAAACGACTCTGAAAATAGGCCCGCCTTACACACAGCACTTCGATCCCCTGCTAATTTTTCTATACCTTTAGCCGGCAAGAATATTGTTACTGAGGTTCATGACAACCTGGCTCGAATGGAGAAAATCGTTGAAAGAATTCATTCTGGTCAATGGCGAGGTTATACAGGGCATTCAATTGATACAGTGGTGAACATTGGTGTAGGCGGCTCCGATTTAGGTCCTTTTATGGCCTGCAAAGCCCTCTCAGAAAATAGCCCCGAGATTGCTCGTAAACTTAAAGTCTATTTTGTCTCATCTATGGATGGCAGTCAGCTAGCGGATCTGCTTGACCAGCTAAATCCCGCTCGAACCCTTTTTATCATTTCATCCAAATCATTCACAACTATAGATACTTTAGCTAACGCACAAACAGCTAAAGAATGGCTAAAGCAATCAAGCAATTCAGGAACTGAAGCAACCCTAGTTGCACGGCATTTCATCGGCGTATCTGCAAACCCTGAAAAAGTACTGGAATGGGGCATTCCTAAAAGCAATCAACTTGAATTTTGGGATTGGACTGGTGGTCGATATTCAATGTGGTCAACCATCGGCCTTCCAATTGCATTAAAGCTAGGAATGTCTGGATTTAAAGAGCTACTAGCCGGCGCACACGAAATGGACGAACACTTTAAAGCTGCGCCATTCGAGCAAAACCTTCCAGTACTTCTTGCCATGATAGGCATATGGAATATTAATTTCCTTAACATAAACGCCCATGCAATCCTGCCTTATGATGGACGATTGAGCCATATCCCCGCTTATTTAGAACAGTTAGAAATGGAAAGCAATGGAAAATCGGTAGATAGACAAGGAGATAGAGTTAACCATAAAACCTGCCCAATCCTGTGGGGTGAAGTAGGTACAAACGCACAACATGCATTTTATCAGCTACTACATCAAGGAACTGAAGCAGTTATGTGCGACTTTATTGTTTCAGCTCGCAGGTATCACGATACTGACAACTCAGAATTACAACACCAGCACCAACTCAATTTAGCAAACTGTCTCGCACAATCCAGAATTCTGGCACTTGGTGACTCAGTACTTGAAGGCGCCGAGACTGCTCCAGCATATAAGCGTTATAAAGGCGACCAACCTTGCACAACAATTATGCTAGATGAGCTTACCCCTTTTACATTCGGTCAGTTGATCGCCCTCTATGAACACAAGGTTTTCGTTCAGTCTGTAATCTGGAACATAAACCCATTTGACCAATGGGGTGTAGAACTAGGAAAAAAAGTAGCCACATCTTTATTAGATGCCTTTGATTTCAATGGCGACAAACCAAACTTTGACAGCTCAACAAATGGCTTACTTAATCGCATTGCATCCAAGGGAGAACCACATTGAAGATCACCATTTGGGGTAACGAACTCCTAGCTTGGACCTCTGCAGCAGCACTAGCAGAAAGCGGAAATCATATTCTACTTGTTCCGAATGAGCACGAATTTCCAGACGAGCAAGATCTAGAGTTCAAGGTAAGCAATGAACCCAACCTTGAACCACTTATCGCCGAAACAAAAGAAAATGGTCGACTGAAAATAGGTTCGGGTACAGAAGGGTTAAGTCATGCGTCGAATCACATTCTTGCCCTCAACCCAGATCAGTTTAAAACCGCAGAACGATTAATTACTCGTCTAAGCAACCAATACCCGTCGAATCTCCTGATCATAAATCAGTCTAATTTTGGCGTAGGTAGTTCGGACAAATTACAAAATTTACTAGATGAAACAAACAATCAAGTCATCAGCTATATCCCTGATATGCTGGCAGAGGGGTCTGCTTTAGAAGATTACAAATCGCCACAGACAATAATTCTTGGCTGCACAAACGACTGGGCATTGCTAAATATCAAATCGTTAATGCGCCCGTTCAGCAAAGCGACTAAACAGTGGATGATCATGTCCAGCAAAGAAGCCGAGTTCACAAAATTTGCGAATACCGGCATGCTAGCGTTACGGCTAGGCTACATAAATGAGCTTGCCAATCTGGCTGATCAGTTAGATGTAGATATTGAGGTGATCCGAGAAGCAATGATCACTGATCCGCGTATTGGCCCCCACTATCTTCACCCGGGCTGCGGTTTTGGCGGTTTGCATTTTCAGCAATATATCGAAGCGCTATCAGATTTGCTGACAGAAGCCAGAAATTCAAAGCTACTAGACACCGTTTTGACTGAAAATGAAAAACAAAAAGAACAGCCTTTCCGAAAATTATGGCGCCATTACTCGTGTGACTTGGAAGGAAAAACAATTACGCTTTGGGGGCTCTCATTCAAATCAGGCACCGCCAGTATAGATAATGCTCCAAGCCTAAAGGTAATTGACACGTTGCTAGCACAAGGTTGTCATATACAGCTACACGATCCCGAAGCTATGGGCAACATCCGAGAACACTTTGACGACCCGAGCATCACATACAGCGAAAACGCTTATGATGCTCTTAAAGGCAGTGATGGACTTCTATTGCTCACCGACTGGCCCGAATACTGGTCTCCTGACTACGATGAAATGCTAAATAAAATGAATCAGCCTCTAATCATTGATGGTAGAAACATATTCGATAAAGAGCTTGTTCAAAGCTTAGGATTTACGTATTACGGTGTAGGTAGATAATAGCCTCTACCTTTCTTCGGGGGAGGAACTTCCTCCCTCTCCCAAACAACTCATTGATAGCCTAAAAATAATTTAGAGAAGCCATCAAGAGCCTTGAACGTCTAAAGCGTAGAGAAACAAAATTGAATAGCGCCTTTATTAAAAAATACAAAACTCCAGTCAGGGTATTATTCATCCTAGCCCTAACCGCACTTTTATATGGCATTTTTAGAAGCACTCCTCCAGAAAGGCTATTCGAAGACTCAGATAAAGTAGGGCACTTTATCGCATTCTTAGTTGTTTCCTTTCTTGGGAGATTCGCTCTTTACCAAGTTCCAAACTTAATCTATTGGAGCGTGTGTTTGCTACTGTCCTATTCGTTGGAGTATTTCCAAGAAATACTTCGCCCCCTACGCCACTTTTCTGTGTGGGATGCTCTCGCTAATGCTAGCGGAGTTATCTTTGCAATGATTCTATGCTTTGCACTCACTAAAATACCGCTAAAAACAACGAAAGAAACGTCTCCACCAGAGTAAGCTAAGAGAATAATAACTCCTACAGAATTACCGTTATAGGAGCTCACCCTGCGAGCAAATAAACCTATAGGTACCCTACAAGCTGACACCGACTACCTTCTAAGTTCACTTGCTCTAACTCATATGAGACATCTGCTTTCATAAGAATATGCATAGAGTATGTATCAGACTGTTCAACCACTGAATGATCCAGCGTTTGATTCACAGGAACAGGAATCAAATCCCCACTGCGTGTTTTTGCCACCAACTCAGCACTACAGCTCACTTTAATCCCTTTAAAGTCAGTTTGTTGAAGCAACTCATACTGAAAATGCAAATCACAACCCTGAATTATTTCAGCCCCCATGATTTTTTCACAGGCTAATTCAGCAGCAATCACCTCTAATTTTAACTTTTCAGGCACAGCCTGCTTCAACAACTCCTCTTCTTCTTTCAAAAAAGAGCTATGCATCCAACCTTCAGTTTTTCCAGTCTTTTCCTCTTTACCAGTAAAATAGATACGCGTCCAATCACCTTGTTCTTCCATTTTGATGACTAAATGCCCTTTATTAAGCATCAGCATACTACGACCAGTTAAACCGGGTTGTTCACGAACCCTGACGCTATCATTTGTCACAACCAAATATTCGACAGCGGAAACAGATGTAGACAATAAAAGCAGTAAGCAAAGAAGAGAACTTCGCACAGTAAAAACCTATCCGTGGGTTAATTATTTCTAGAATTGTATCGATCGATACTTAAAGACGCAAAAACCTAATATAAGTGGAATAACTCCCAACAACATATTGGTTAAGCACCTCACCCGAAAATCAAATTAGGAATTTTTCTTATATATTTACCCAACCGATAAACTTAATATATTTATCAGCAGAGTGGTCAAGGACGACTTACGCCTTGAAGGACCAAGGCCTCTGCTATCTGATCAGGGAAGATAAGGAGCCGACATGGACGTCGGTGCCCTTCCCCCCTTCGGGGTTCAACTAGATCCAAACCGCATCCCAATGGGAATAATCTCCTACCTTACTCGCTAGACCAGCTCTAATAGGGTTTGATACTACATACCTTGCAAGATCAACTAAATATTCTTCATCTCGTAGTGCATGATCATGGAAGCCATTTTGCCAAAGAGCACCTGTGCTCCCAGTATAAGTATTAATCGCCTTTGCAGAATAAGATTTAACTGAATGGACAATCGTTGAAAGCCCAGTTGAATTTAGCTGAACGAGCCAATGGACATGGTCAGGCATAAACACATAAGCAAGGGTATCACACCGCTTAGCTTGAAATTTCAGGCTGTTAACAACTATCCGCGCCAAGTATAAGTCCGTAAAGACCTTTTGCCTTTTAGCTGTAGAAAAGGTAACCAAATATATTCTTCCCTCTTCAGAGATGCGGCCTTTTCTTAAACTTGAAGAATTCCCTTTCTTCATCAGTAAATCTCCTTTAGTTTCGCCGCTAGATGCGCCTCCTACAAAGCACCAAACCTGTGGGAGAGGCGTCCCGCCTCGAAAAACATATCACCGCAAGATGCGCCCCTTTAAAGCAGCAACCCCGTAAGAGAGACGTTTGCTATACCCCTTGGGTGCCCGCCTCGAAAAAAATATCGGTGGAGAATGCATTCTTACAGAGCACCAGCCTTGAACAATAGGGATTGATAACTCTGTTCGGTACTAAATTCACTAAGGCTATAAACCCTATTAAACTCAGTAAACTTTATCCCCAATGATCGAGCTTAATATAGAAACTCAATCATTCACCCAATAAAAAGGCCCTAAATCTATCTAGTTAACCTTAACTAAACAGAAAGAAGGCCCTTTAAAATAAAGATTTGATTAGCCTAAGTAACCATTATCCTTAAGATACTGCACAACCTGATCAGCACACTCTTCAGCACTGAACCCAGCTGTGCGTAGATCACACTCAGGATTCTCTGGTGCTTCATATGGAGAATCGATACCAGTGAAGTTTTTAAGTTCACCTTTTCGCGCTTTTTTATACAGCCCTTTTACATCTCGTTGTTCGGCTACATCAAGCGGAGTATTGATAAAGACTTCAATAAACTCACCCTCACCAACCAATTCACGAGCCATACGTCGCTCGGAACGGAACGGTGATATAAATGCAGTCAAGACAATCAAACCTGCATCGAGCATCAGCTTTGACACTTCCGCGATACGGCGGACATTTTCCACCCTATCACCATCAGTAAAACCAAGATCTTTATTTAAGCCATGACGCACATTATCACCATCCAGTAGGTAGGTATGTCGTCCCATAGCAAAGAGTTGTTGCTCTACCAGATTAGCAATAGTGGATTTACCCGATCCTGACAGACCGGTCAACCACAATATACAAGGTTTTTGATGCTTCAGATCCGCACGTCCTGCCTTATCAACATCTACATGCTGCATGGTAATATTATGGCTTCGACGCAGGGCAAAATTAATCATCCCCGCCCCCACGGTACCATTGCTCAGACGATCAATTAGGATAAAACTTCCCGTATCCTGATTTTCTTTGTATGAATCAAAAGCTATATCTCTATCTAAGCTAATCGTACAAACACCGATAGCATTGAGCTCAAGCCCTTTAGCCGCAGTATGCTCCATCGTATTTACATTCACCTGATATTTAATATCAGTGATGGTAGCCGAACAGGTTTGCGTACCAACCTTGATCAGATAAGTACGCCCTGCCAGTAAGGGCTCGTCATTCATCCAAACAATCGTCGTTTCAAATTGCTTAGCTACAGATGCAGGATTTGCAGACTCTACTAGCAAGTCACCTCGCGAGATATCCACCTCATCGTCTAGCGTTAACGTGACAGACTGGCCTGCAACCGCACGATCAAGATCACCATCTAGAGCAACAATCTTAGAAATCTTGCTTTCTTTACCCGAAGGAAGCACGCGGACCTTATCACCTGGCTGGACTACACCACTTGAGATCTGCCCCGAAAAGCCACGGAAATCCAAATTAGGTCGATTAACCCACTGAACAGCCATTCTAAATGGCGCTCGTTCGGCTCTCTCAATATCCACTTCAACAGATTCAAGATAGCCCATTAACGTAGTGCCTCGATACCACTCCATATTCTTACTTGGTGCAGTAACGTTATCCCCCTTGAAAGCCGACATTGGGATAAAAGTGACTTTATCGATACCTACTTCTTTTGCAAACGACTGATACTCTTCAACAATTTTTTGAAAAACAGATTGAGAATACTCAACCAAATCCATTTTATTGATAGCAACAACAATGTGTCGAATACCAATCAAAGAAACTAAATAACTATGACGACGAGTTTGCGTAAGTACTCCCTTACGCGCATCCACCATAACAATTGCGACATCAGCTGTTGATGCGCCGGTTACCATATTGCGGGTATATTGTTCGTGACCGGGAGTGTCAGCAACAATAAATTTACGCTTATCAGTAGAGAAAAATCGATAAGCAACATCGATAGTAATTCCCTGCTCTCGCTCCGCTGCTAACCCATCAACCAATAGCGCAAAGTCGATAGACTCTCCTTGTGTGCCGTACTTTTTCGAATCAGATTCGACCGCAGCCAACTGGTCTTCAAAGAGCATTTTAGATTCATATAACAAGCGACCGATTAACGTGCTTTTGCCATCATCAACGCTACCGCAAGTAATAAAGCGCAAAAGACTTTTATGCTCATGCTCTTTGAGATACTGAGAAATGTCACTCTCAATTAGATCTGATACATGTGCCATTAGAAGTATCCCTCTTGCTTTTTCTTTTCCATAGACGCAGCAGAATCATGATCAATTACTCGCCCCTGCCTTTCAGAGGTTTTGGTCAATAACATCTCCTGAATAATTTCAGGTAAAGTTGTTGCTCTAGACTCAACAGCTCCCGTTAGCGGATAACAACCCAATGTCCTAAAGCGCACATGCTTCATCATTGGCACCTCGCCTTCATTCAATGGCATACGCTCATCATCAACCATAATAAGAGATCCATCACGCTCAACCACAGGGCGCTCAGCAGAATAATACAACGGCACAATAGGGATCCCTTCCAAATGAATGTATTGCCAAATATCTAACTCAGTCCAGTTAGAGATTGGAAAGACTCGGATAGACTCGCCCTTATGTTTCTTGGCGTTATATTGCTTCCATATCTCAGGTCGCTGGTTTTTGGGGTCCCAACGGTGATCTCCTGTACGGAAAGAGAAAATCCGCTCTTTCGCACGAGATTTTTCCTCATCTCGGCGGGCACCACCAAAGGCAGCATCAAAACCATGCTTATCCAAAGCCTGTTTTAAGGCTTCAGTTTTCATAATATCGGTATGGATAGCAGAACCGTGTGTAAAAGGGTTAATCCCCTTTTCTAAGCCCTCTGGATTTGTATAAGTCAGCAACTCCAAACCAAGATCTTTAACCATTTTATCCCTGAATGCGTACATATCCTGAAACTTCCAAGTCGTATCGACATGCAACAGAGGGAATGGAGGAAGCGATGGATAAAAAGCTTTCATCGCTATATGCAACATCACAGCACTATCTTTCCCTATCGAATACAACATCACAGGATTTTCAGTCTCTGCGACAACCTCCCTCATTATCTGAATGCTTTCAGCTTCCAGACGTTGTAGATGTGTTAATGGCATATTTTCTCCTGAAAGCTCTTTCTTCCTAAAAGAATCACTCTTTTGAACATTTAAAGTCTCGCACCCTATCTGATTCAGGTTATTTGGAGTAACAACATCCAGATAGGAAAAAAATTCTATTTGCTTATTTCGCGAATCCAACCAATCACGAAACTCGCCATGCTTTTCTATAAAAAGAAAGCGACTAACAATCACGGCCTGCTTTACCAAACCTAATAACCGATCCAAAAACTCAATAACTTCTTTAGCAGTGGGCTTATATGAAAAATGAACCCATTGGCTACTATTACGGAGGTCAGTTAAGTACAGCTGATAATAACGCTTATTCTCTACAACTATATCGCGCAGACCTGCGACAAAAACAGGCACCCTTTTAGAAAAAGAAGACCGAGTTGAAACAAACTCTCGAGATACCTCAATTTTCATCTCTTCCACAAGGCCAAACTCGCTGAGGTATCTACGCACAGACTTTAAAGACAATGGTTCTTTTAAAGATTTATCAAACCACTGTTTTACTTTTTCTGTATTCCAATACTCTTTTCGCCCATCAAGATCTGCCTCAAAAAAGGACTGTGACAACAAATGATGAAACGCCTCATCAAGAGTATGATTTTTCAGACCTTTAATACCTATAGGTCTACCGCTATCTTTTGATAAAACTGCCTTCCAACCGCCCTCTAAGAATTTTTTATAGGCCGAAATAATGGTAGGATGGCTAAGACCTGTCTCTGTATGAATTTGCTCTAGCGTTTGCTTTTGCAACCTCATCAAGACAGCTTTTTTTCGCAACATCTCAGCTGTTTTTGAAGATCGATCTTTGCCACTCATAGCGCAAGCTCAAGTTTTAATCAGTTGTAATGGTACGTATAACAAGATAGTCTATCAAGGCAGATATAAAACTATTTATGTCCCCAAATGCACATCAACATCTCCACACGAATATCCGGGTAGAATCTCAGCATAATGGAATATGAAGCTTACCTAACAATCGCTACGGTGATTCTGGTATTAGGCGCACTCGTTGGTACACGCTTAGCATCAGACATCATCCTTATGGCTGCATTATGCTTCTTAATTATTACTGGCATTTTAACGCCGGAAGAGGCTCTGTACGGCTTTGCAAATCCTGGGGTAATGACGATTGCGGTCTTATATGTTGTAGCCGCAGGCCTAAAAGAAACAGGTGCTATTCAGTGGATAGCTGGTCGAATACTTGGCAATCCCAAAACCATACCCAAGGCTACGCTGAAGGTATTTATACCCTCATCCATTCTCAGTGCTTTTATGAACAACACGGCCGTAGTCGCGATGTTTATCCCGTCAATCCAAGACTGGTCAAAGCGAAAAGGGATCTCTGCCTCAAAATTGCTTCTACCATTAAGTTATGCGGCAATTCTTGGAGGTACATGTACTCTTATAGGTACCAGCACAAACCTAGTAATTGATGGTCTACTACAATCCACCAAAGACCACTCATTAAGTATGTTTTCCCTAACTTGGGTAGGATTACCACTTGTCATTCTAGGTGGGGGGTTCCTCTACCTTATTGGTGATAAATTACTGCCTAATCGCCAAGGTGCCGTTGAACAATTAGATCTAGTACGCGAATACAGCGTAAATGTAATTGTTGAAGAAAATAGTCCTCTGGCTAACCAAACAATAGAAGAAGCCGGTTTACGAAATTTAACCTATGGCTACTTAGTTGAGATCTATAGACAATCCCGCATCATTACTGCCGTATCTCCAGATACTGAACTTCTTGCAGGGGACGAGCTTGTCTTTGTAGGCGCTCCCGAGTGCGCCCGAGAAATCCGCCATTTCCGAGGACTCATCCCAGCAAATGGCGACGTAGAAATGCTTCAGATTACCCATCATGAAAGATGCTTAGTAGAAGCCGTTATAGGCCCAGAGTTTGCTGGCTTAGACCAATCTATTAAAGATTCTCGCTTCCGAACTCGTTTCCAGGCAGCCATTTTGTCTGTATCCAGAAACGGCCAACGTATTGATGGAAAAATTGGCGATATCCGCCTACAAGTGGGCGACACTCTTCTGCTGGAAACAAGCCAAGACTTTATTGGCCAGTACCGTTCCCGAAGAGACTTTTTATTAGTCAGTGCAATCAACGACTCAACGCCGCCAGTATTTAATAAAGCGCCAACCGCACTTCTGATCCTTATGGCTATGATTTTTTTAAGCGCCAGTGGTCTCCTAAGTATTCTAGAAAGTGCTTTCTTGGCAGCTGGGGCTATGGTTGCAACCCAATGTGTTTCGATCATCAAAGCCCGAAGGAATATCGATTTTACGGTTATAACCGTCATAGCTGCTTCATTCTCACTTGGCGCAGCTATGACAAAAACAGGTGCAGCCGACGCAATCGCCAGCAGCCTACTATTTAGTAACGATTTATCCCCATGGATAGTGTTAGCACTTCTATACCTACTAACGGTCATATTTACTGAGCTAATCACAAACAACGCTGCAGCCATTCTGATGTTTCCTATAGCAATATCAGTAGCAGAGCAATTAGGGGTTAACTATTTGCCGTTTGTGATCGCAATTATGTTCGCAGCCTCGGCAAGCTTTATTACCCCTATTGGCTATCAGACAAACCTTATGGTCATGGGCCCTGGCGGCTACCACAGCAAAGACTATCTAAAAATCGGTCTGCCGATGAGCTTTATCACGGCTGTATGCTGTATAACACTAATTCCTCTTATCTGGCATTTTTAGCAAGGAAGACAAATGAGCAATCTCGAGCAATATGCACAACCTATAAATGAGCTATCCCGCAAAGCTGGGCAAGCGGTGATGGAAATTTATAAAAAAGATTTTGCTATTTATGACAAATCTGACAGCAGCCCACTAACAGAAGCAGACTTAGCTGCGCACACTATTCTAGTTGAAGGCTTAAACGCGCTAACGCCAGAAATCCCAGTATTATCAGAAGAATCAAACGCCAACGAGCAAACAGATCGTTTTAGCTGGGATACTTACTGGCTAATCGACCCACTAGATGGCACTAAAGAATTCATAAAAAAGAACGGTGAATTCACAATCAACGTAGCTCTGATCGTATCTGGTCAGCCAGTATTCGGAGTCGTGTACGCTCCTGCTATTGATGTACTTTATTGGGGCGCAGAAGGCGAAGGCGCTTTTAAACAAGAAGGTTCAGCAGCTCCAGCACCTATCACGGTGAACCCTGCCCCGTCCGTTAATACGGGCTGGAAAGTTGTAGGCAGTCGCTCGCACCAATCTGAAGAATTTAAAACTTTCATGGAGAGACTCCCTGAAGCAGAAATTATCGCTATGGGCAGCTCTCTAAAATTATGCTTAGTAGCCGAAGGTAAAGCGGATCTATATCCACGCCTTGGATTAACAAGCGAATGGGATACTGCAGCAGCTCATGCCGTTGTCCTTGCTGCTGGCGGTCAGGTGCTTAGTGCCGAAGATATGAAACCGCTAATCTACAATACACGCAAAGACACCCTGCTGAATCCTCACTTCATTGTATGCTCTGAAGTAAGCAGCTTCTGGGCTGAGTAAACAACTACACACCACCCTCTCCCTCCATGGGAGAGGTTTTTTAGAAGATTCCTTATGGGAGAGGCGTCACGCCTCGATAAAAAACTCACCGCAGTACCCAAGGCATAGCAAATACGCATCCTACAACAAACCGCCCCCTAAGGAATCCAAACCTTAGATTCAGGCACCAACGCCTGCAACTTAGTCTTCAAAGCCAGTTTAGCTTCATCATCACCATGCACTATCCGAATCTCTTTCGGTTTTACGCGCATACGCTTAACAAAATTAACTAGGTCTTTTTGATCAGCATGGGCGGAATACCCACTAATCGTATATACCCCGGCACGAATATTTACCTTTTCGCCATCCAGATAAACATACCCTCCTCTTGGGCCATATTTCTGGATATCCCTACCTGCCGTACCTTGCGCTTGATAACCCACAAACAAGACATCAGTTTTAGGATCTCCCAACAAAGTTTTAAGGTAATTCACAATCCTACCACCAGCACACATCCCACTGGCAGCGATAACAATCGCAGGTCGGCCAGACTGCTTAAGATGATTAACTAGGCGCTGGTGATCAGCATGACTATTAATTGTGATTAACTGCTCAAAAGCTAAAGGGTGCCGCCCTTGAGATAATTTTCGCCTAGCTTCTTTATCCCAAAGAGTTTTCAGTGAACGATAATGCTGCGTAAATTCGGAAGCCAATGGAGAATCCACAATCACATCCAGATGATCCCAATCATCAGATCCCTTGTGGATAATTTCCTCTAGCTCATACAGCAACTCTTGAGTTCGACCAATACTAAAAGCAGGAATCAACACCGTACCAGCATTTGATAAACAACGCTCAAGCACTCGCTTCAGTTCTAAACGCCTCTCTTTTCGGCCCTCATGATTTTTATCACCATAAGTACTTTCAATAACTAAACTATCGCATTTATAAGGGGGTTTAGGTGCAGCCAGTAAAGGTGAGTAAGGCGCGCCAAGATCTCCCGAAAAGGTCACCCGCTCATCAGGTAATTTAAACTCGACATAAGCTGACCCAAGAATATGGCCCGCCATACGAAAGCAGCATTCAACCTGAGCACCCCCTGCAGGAATACCAAACCAATCATCATAAGGAAACGGTTTCAATAAAGATCGTAATCTACCTAACACTTTATCAATTAGATCAGCATCACGACTGATACCCACTTTGATGGCATCTTCAATCACCAACGGTAGCAATTGGGCAGTCGCTTCAGTCGCATAAATTGGCTTATTAAACCCCGCAGCAAGCAGATAAGGGATACGCCCCACATGATCAATATGACAGTGAGTAACTATAAGACCGACTATATTTGATAGTGAAAAATTAATCGCAAGAGAACCCTGCTCGAGATCGGAAGCCTCAGCTCCCTGAAACATTCCACAATCGATAAGAACCGAATGGTCATTATCGATAAATAACTGATGGCATGATCCAGTCACACCCTTCACCGCTCCATGGTGAATAATCTTAGTCATTTAACATCCTTGTTATTTGTAATTGTAGGAGAGTCATTTAGGCAGAAGCCTCAGCCAATGTGGGAGAGCCGTTTACTATGCCCTGTGGGTACTCGCCTCGAAGAAAACCCCGCCGCTGGATTCGCCTCCGACAAAACTAGAATCCTGTAGGAGAGGCTTTGTATATGCCCTTAGGTGCCAACCTCGAAGGCCTGGTAGAAGAGTCATTTGCTAAATCCCTTAATCTACCTCAACGCCTAAAAAAGAAACACACCAAACCAGATACCTACCCATCATATCCATTTGGATTATTAGACTGCCACCGCCAAGTATCTTCCATCATTTGATCTAGCGTACGCGTAGCGCTCCAGCCGAGTTCCTTTTCAGCTTTAGACGCATCAGCCCAGAATGCAGGCAAATCACCATCTCGTCTATCCGCAAATGAGTATGGGACATCTACCCCCGTAACATCCATAAACGAGTTAACCATTGCAAGTACGGAAAGCCCATTACCCGTTCCTAGGTTGTAGATATGGACTCCGTTATACTCAAGCGCCGATAAAGCACTAACATGCCCATCAGCAAGATCCATCACATGCAGGTAATCTCGTTCACAAGTTCCATCTGTTGTTGGGTAATCATTACCAAAAATCGATAGTTCTTTACGCTTACCAACAGCGACCTGACTAATAAAAGGCATTAAATTATTAGGAATCCCCTTTGGATCTTCTCCAATACAGCCAGAAGGATGAGCACCAATAGGGTTGAAGTAACGCAGCAAAGTAACAGACCACTCAGGGTCAGACTGGCACAAATCAGTTAAGATCTGCTCCACCATCGCCTTTGAAGTACCATAAGGATTTGACGTTTTACCTCTAGGCATAGTCTCTTCATAAGGCACAGGTGCATCCTCGCCGTAAACCGTGGCAGAAGAGCTGAATATCAATTTCTTAACATCAGCCGCAGCCATAGCTTCGCAGAGAACAAGCGTTCCATGAACATTATTTTGGTAATAATCTAACGGGATTTGAGAGCTTTCACCTACAGCTTTAAGGCCCGCAAAATGGATAACAGAATCGATAGAATAAGTAGAAAAAATGCTATCTAAACATTCTCTATCTCGAATATCACCTTCAACAAAAGTGGGCTGAACACCTATGATATCTTCAATGCGATTAAAGACTTCTGGGTTACTGTTACAAAGGTTATCAAGGACTACGACTTGCGAACCCTGCGCAATTAACTGAACAACAGTATGCGAACCTATATAACCTGCACCACCTGTTACCAAAACCGTCACTACTCAGCTCTCCCATATTGATCTTCAAAGCGAACAATATCATCTTCACCAAGATAAGAGCCAGATTGAACTTCAATAATCTCAAGTGGTACTTTCCCAGGATTATAGAGCTGATGTAGCTCACCCAACGGGATGTAAGTTGACTCATTTTCTGAAAGCAGTTTTATCTCATCTCCACATCGGACTTCTGCAGTACCTTTTACTACAATCCAATGTTCAGCACGATGATGATGCATTTGAAGAGACAGCTTAGCACCTGGGTCAACAGTAATATGCTTTACCTGATACCTTTCACCATTGTCGATGGAATCATACTTACCCCATGGCCTGTAGACTTCCCTATGCTGTAGATGTTCTGTACGTTCCTGCTCTTTAACTTTAGCGACGATGCTTTTTACATCCTGAACCCTATTTTTATCTGCAACTAAGAGAGCGTCTTTAGTATCAACAATCACTAAGTTATCCACACCTAAGGTAGATACCAAGCGATCCTCACTATATACATAACTCGCTTGGGTAGATTCTAGGATCACATCACCATGGGAAACATTTCCAAACTGATCTTTATCATTTACATCCCATAGCGCAGACCAACTACCCACATCACTCCAGCCAGCATCCATTGGTACGACTACGGCACAATCAGTTTTTTCCATCACCGCATAATCAATGGAATCATCGGGGCAAGCAGCAAATTTACTCTTATCCACACGAAGAAAATCCAGATCTGCTTCAGTATTCGACATAGCTCCCTCACAGGCAGCCAAAATATCAGGGCGATGCTGTTTTAATTCTTCAAGATAACGGTCTGCTCGAAACATAAACATTCCGCTATTCCAAAAGTATTCTCCACTTTCAAGATAGGCTGTCGCAGTTTTAAGATCCGGTTTTTCTACAAAAGCCTCAACAGGCATATATCTCTGAGCACCTGCAGCAGCCCCTTTGATATAACCATAGCCAGTTGCAGGTTCCGTCGGAACAATACCAAACGTCACCAAATTACCCTGCTCCGCTAAGGGCAACGCGATATTCACTGATTGCTGAAATGCATCTACATTCTCAATAACGTGGTCCGCAGCCAATACCAGCATTACAGAGTCACCGTTACCTGCTTTATTTAGCGCCAAAGCAGATAACGCTATAGCTGGAGCAGTGTTACGCCCCACAGGTTCAAGAATAATCTCACCGTTTTTATCAATCTGGCGCAATTGCTCAGCGACCAAAAAGCGATGTTCCTCATTACAGATCACCTGTAACCCGCCAGTGAGCAAACCTGATAAGCGCGTAACAGTCTCCTGCAGCATTGTTTTGTCAGATGTAAGAGACAAAAATTGCTTTGGGTACATCTTCCTAGAAAGCGGCCACAACCTTGTGCCTGAACCGCCAGATAAAATAACAGGAGTAATCATGAATAACCTTTTCCCTCGGTAAAATACCATTTAGTGTGTTCATGTACTTCAGAGGAGCTAAGTAGCTCCTCAACACTAAACCAACGGTAATCATTATGTTGTTGATCAGGTAAAGACAAAATACGATCAACCTTTATTTCGAAAGCATTAACCAGATAGTGAGTACTTACAGCCTCACCCCAAATACTATCTGGATAGAAATGATCATAGAGACCCACATAAGAAGCACTTTTGAATTGGACTTGAATATTTAGCTCATTTAAAACCAATCTTTCAAAAGCGACATCTACAGATTCATTCTTCAAAATCCGCCCGCCAGGTACAAACCAATCTCCCTGCGCTGGTCTATTAACACGCTTACCAAGAAGAATTTGTCCCTCAGGATTTCGAATCACTAAATCAATAGAAACAAGCGGTATTGAATCAACAACCTTTCGAAAAGTATCGTTTTCTAGAAATGTATTAGCCATCACACATCCTATGTGGGAGCGGCATCTTGCCGCGATAAAACAACGCACCAAAGCCTGTAGGAGCGACGTTGCCATGCCCCTTGGGTGCTTGCCGCGATATAAGCTTCGGCGCTAGGAAGCACCTCCTACAGGAAAATTCCTAACCCCTGAAATCATCCTGATGCTCAAGAAACCAAGTGTAAGTCATGCCTAATCCATCTTTCAAAGAAATAGAGTATTTCCAGCCGAGCTGCTCTAAAGTTGACACATCCATCAACTTACGTGGAGTACCATCAGGCTTTGTCGAATCGAACACAACCTCGCCTTCAAAGCCCACTACTTTAGCCATCGTTAACGCAAGCTCAGCAATTGTACAATCAACACCAGTACCTACATTGATGTGGGATAACATCGTTTCAGTGCAATTATCATAAACAGCTTTATCCGCGTTCATTACAAAGAGGCTAGCTGCCGCCATATCATCCACATGCAAAAATTCTCGCATCGGCTTGCCAGATCCCCAAACAACGACCTCTTTAGCTGAAGCAATCTTTGCCTCGTGAAAACGACGCATAAGTGCAGGAATCACATGAGAGTTTTCCGGATGGAAATTATCGTTTTCGCCGTAAAGGTTCGTTGGCATAACACTACGATAGTCAACACCGTACTGTCGGTTGTATGACTCACATAGTTTAATACCCGCGATTTTGGCAATCGCATATGGCTCATTAGTAGGTTCTAACACACCTGTAAGAAGTGCCGACTCCTTCATGGGCTGTTCTGCCATTTTTGGGTATATGCAGGAAGAACCAAGGAAGAGAAGCTTCTTCACACCCGCTTTATAAGCTGAATGTATGATATTGCTTTCTATCATCAGGTTTTCGTATATAAACTCAGCAGGATATTCATTATTGGCATGAATACCACCTACCTTAGCTGCAGCAAGGTACACCTGATCAATTTTATTCTTCTGGAAAAATTCAGAAACCTGAAGCTGAGAAGTAAGATCCAACTCGTCACGACTAGCCGTAATTACATTCACTTCAGGCTGCGCAGCTAACTGCCGACAGATAGCAGAGCCAACCATTCCTCGATGACCCGCGACAAAAACATTCATAATCTAAATCCATTAACCCTGTAGGGGCGACATCTAGCCGCAAAATGAGGTAGTGAAACTATCTAAAAAGGAACCTCAGCACAGGATGCACCTCCTACAAAGTATTTACTCTTGGAAGAGCGGCATCCTGCCGTATATTTACAACAGCTATTCGCGACGAAGCGCTACGTCGTAGCCGCTCTCTTTGAGTAAACGGAAACGTTTAGCGCTGTCTAAATCATGCTGAACCATTTCGGCACACATTTCTTCAACAGTAATTACAGGTTCCCAACCTAATTTTTCTTTAGCCTTAGTAGGATCACCCAATAAAGTTTCAACTTCTGCAGGTCGGAAATATTTAGGATCTACCCGAACGATGATGTCACCCTCCCTAACCGCAGGCGCATCATCTCCAGTCACCTTGGTCACGACAGCATATTCATCGACACCTTCACTTACAAAATCAAGCTCAATGCCTACTTCTTTAGCAGTCATGCGAACAAATTCACGAACAGAAATTTGCTTACCTGTAGCAATAACAAAATCATCTGGTTGATCTTGCTGCAACATCATCCATTGCATGCGAACGTAATCTTTAGCATGTCCCCAATCACGCAGCGCATCCATATTGCCCAGATACAGACACTTATCCACACCCTGCGCAATATTTGCGATGGCACGCGTGATTTTACGAGTTACAAAGGTCTCACCACGACGAGGTGACTCGTGATTAAACAAAATGCCATTGCACGCATACATACCGTAAGACTCACGATAGTTAACCGTAATCCAATAAGCATAAAGTTTGGCAGCAGCATAAGGTGAGCGAGGATAGAAAGGCGTAGTTTCTTTCTGCGGTATTTCCTGCACCTCACCATAAAGCTCAGATGTAGAAGCTTGATAGAAACGGGTTTTCTTTTCCAAGCCCAAGAAGCGGATAGCTTCCAAAAGACGTAAAGTACCAATCGCATCAACATCAGCAGTGTATTCAGGGGCTTCAAAAGAAACAGCCACATGAGACTGAGCACCTAGGTTATAAACCTCGTCCGGCTGAATCTGTTGAATAATACGAGTCAGGTTCGAAGTATCAGTCAAATCACCATAGTGAAGGTGGAAATTCACATTCTCTTCGTGAGGATCTTTATAAATATGGTCGACACGCTCAGTGTTGAAGGAAGAAGCACGGCGTTTGATACCATGTACTTCATAACCCTTTTCTAATAAAAATTCAGCTAGATATGAGCCATCCTGGCCGGTAACACCGGTGATTAGAGCAACTTTTTTAGTTTGCATGTGTTTTTCCTAATTTTTCAGAATTCTTTTCTAAGCGCGCATTTAGATCTGATATAAATCGATCAATTACCTTATCTTTATTCAGATTATCGATAGCATACTGTCGTGCAATTAGATTGGGTGTACGTGTTTCTACTGCAACAAGTTGTTCTAAGCCATCAATAAAAGAAGCTGTATTCTCAGGCTCGACAAGGTGATAGATACCTGGATATTTATTCTCTATTTTACCTAACTCAGTATGGGCCTCAGCTGTAACAACAGCATGCCCTCCAGCGGATAGAATATTTGTTAATTTAGAGGGCAGAACTGCATCTGCAGCTCCTTTTTTCTGAACGACTAGATGAATATCTGCCATAGAAAGAATAGCTGGAATATCCTCCCAAGGCTGTAAAGGCTTAAACTGAAGGTTATCCAACCCCATATCAGAAGCCATCATTTTAAGCGTATCTGCATAAGCACCATTTCCAATGATGAGGAACTTAACTTTAGGATCTGCGTGAAAATGCTTTGCCGCGTCTAAAACAACCTCCAATCCCTGTTTTTGTCCGATATTGCCAGAATACAAAATTACTTTATCTTCCTGAGAATACCCCCACTTACTTCGAATTGATGAACCATCAACGTCAGGGGTGACAAATTTAGTATCACTCCAGTTAGGGAAAAAAAGTAAATTTTGTTCTTCAACACCTTTAGAACGTGCGTTTTCAAGCATGCTATATGAAATTGACGAAACCACATCAAAACGTCTTAGAAACCAAGATTCAACGGCACGAGCGATTCGTTGAGATAGGCCTTGTTTCCCCATCCCCAAACCAAACATCGCATCAACTTCAAAATCTTGAATATGCATTACAGACAAGGCCCCTGTTAACTTACAGTAGAGTAAAGTAATAGGCGCGCAAAAAAGGGTAGGCTGCACAAGAAAAACAACATGAGGTTTCAACCTCAGATTACTTAACAGTCTCATACCTGAACTAAGGGCGAAACTGGATAAATGCAAGAGTCTTTTTAGCGTGGAAACACTTTTAGGGACATACAAAGGCGAACGAAGAACCTGAACCCCTGAGTCATTAACAGCACTAAACTTATTAGAAAAACCTTCATGCACCTTCCATTCAGGATAATAAGGCGGTGCAGTCATCACAGTAACATTAGCTTTCTTATCCACAAGATATTGAGCTAAATCACCGTTATATTTGCCTATACCTGTAAGTTCAGGTTTGTAATTGAGGCTATAAAGAAGGAATTCCATTTAATCCAACCTTTTCTTAATAGGTTTAGCAGGATTGCCGAAGCAAATCATTCCTTCAGGCATATTACTGAAAACGGAACTACGGGCACCGATAACAGCACCCTTTCCTATAGTCACACCAGGAGCAATAAAACAGTCGGTAGCAATCCAAGCCTCTTCTTCGACGTCAATAGCTTGGGATGTTAAAGGGAAGGTCGGATCGAGGTAGTCATGCGTAGCAGTACACAAGTAACTTCGTTGGGATACAACTGCATTTGGCCCTACATTAATCTTCGACCAATTGTATAAAACTACGTCATCACCAACCCACGCGTAGTCACCAACTATCAGATTCCAAGGATATGTAATTCTGGCAGATGGACGAATAATTACCCCTTTGCCTATTTCTGCACCAAAACTACGCAAAAGGAAACGACGCCAACCGTACATAAACTGAGGAGAGCAGCCAAAAAGAATTGATTGTACAAGCCACCAAATTTGCACCTGCAACCCAGAACGGCCTCTCTGGCTCTTTGATAGTTTAAAATCACTAAGTTTCTGATACATTTGTCACCTTTAGCAACCCTAAAAGCCTTTCCAAAGAATCTCTAGCTTCATATTTCGAAGCCTCAAATTTTTCGATGCGTTTTATTTTATTAACAAAATTAAATTGCCCGTCTTTATGAGATTCCTGAATAACATCAGACATAACCGAAGCAACATTTTCACCTTCAATAAAAGACTCACCACCAAGAGCTTTTATAACCGTGGCCATACAACCTCTTTGAGTTCCGAGGGTAAGAGCTCCATACTCAGCAGCTTCATAAAGCACTAGTGGTTCAGCTTCATTTTTATAGCGGGAAGGGAATACAAAAACATCTAAAGAACTAAAAAATTTATCCTTTTCAGTCCCATACAAAGGCCCCAAATATTTAACTTGAGACATTTCTTTTATTGCATTTTCTACTACTAACTGTACAGATTTATCGGAAAATGGACCTGCAATAACTGCCTGAAAATCGAATCCACTAGTTATTAGCGCTTTACATAAATCAACAAATTCGATAATTCCTTTATCAACACAAAGATTAGATAAATGTCCAATAACAGGAATACAGTTTTTGGAGACGTCAGTAGATTTTTCTGTAAAAAAAGCAACATTTGACAGAATATGCATTTGACTATCATTTATATCATAAAGGTCAGACAACTTTTCAGCCATAACCTTGCCTAAAACCACATGCAAAGAATTAGGTCCTGATAACTTCTGCAAAATACTAAATAGCAAACTCCGCCTGTTTAAATAATTAAACGAATGATGATGAATTACTATTTGAACACGAAAAATCCTAACCAATAAAATAAAAGCTATATCAAATATCTGACCTCCCCCCCCATTAATAGGCCGATACACAACACTCCTATCAAAAAACACCAAAAAGAATAACAATTTAAAAAAGCAAAAAAAGAAATGAACAAACTTAACAAAAACCCAAATATAACCACCAAAAAAAACAGAAGCATACGACGGAACCGTATTAATTACATTTGGCAAAGCTCCGCGCTGACAAGCCAAATCCAGAATATTTTTATTAACACTGGACATACCATGTGTAGGCTGAGGCAAATCGAGAAGAAATATCATTATATTTATACCTTAATCTGAAATTGATAGAACTTCTGATACTTTTTTGATATACGAATTAAATTCAAACTCTTGTGAGCGAATAAAAGCACCTCGTGAGTGTTCTTTTAGCAATTCACGGTCATTATGATAACGTATAATATAATTCTGCAAACATTCAATAGAAAGCTCATTCATAACAAAACCTGACTTCCCATGCTCTATTACGCTTGCACAATTCATAGTAGATATTACCGGAACACCTCTTGAAATAGCTTCAGTCTGGACCATACCAAACCCATCGGATAGAGTCGGAAATAAAAGAACATCAATTGAGTCAAGAAGGCTAGGAATATCATTAGAAGCAACTGACCCAATATAAAACCAACCATTATAATTGGATAATTTCTCACATGAAATTAACATTTCACCAGCTATGATCAATTCTACTTCATAACCTTTTTGAAGAAGGTTATGAACGGCTATAACTGCATACTGAATTCCTTTACCGATCGAAGCACCACCTAGGAAAAGTAAGCGAAGAGGCCTTTTATTATTGATTTCTAGTCTTTCTTTTCGTTGAATAGTTAGTGGTATGGGCAAAATGACAGATTTATTTTCTCCAATCCATGCATCAATACACTTTTTGGAGTAATGCGAGTTCACCACCACTGTATCGGCATGAATTAACTCATTTTCGACCCTTTTTTGAAAATCAGAGCTCCATGAAAATATCTGATTATTCCATCCAGCATATTTTTCAGATTCAGCCTTTAGTACTTGCCAGCCGTGCAAACCAGGATCTACTTGGTCAATAAAAACACGAGAACCTTGATTTTTTGCAACATCGATAAATTCTAGAGCTTGGCCAGTATATCCCAAGACCAAATCAGAACGCGGCATTGATCTAGACACAAATGAAGCAAAGCGGCTACCATAATTAATTAACAAGTCCTGCCTATCAGACAGATTTTTAGCAGATCTTACTTTACGCCTAAACATTAACCCCAAAAGAAGCTTATGGCTAACTAAGTTACAAGGAAGGTCTTCGTGGCTTCTATTCAGAAAAGCTTTAATAGCCGAGTTTTTAGAGACATTTCTAAGCTTTGAAGATACAGAATAAGGAATGTAAATGTCTGTAAAGAGTCTCTTAAGAGCTCCCCTTTTATTAAGAGCGACTGGTAAAGAGTAACGCTCACGCGAACCCATACATGCAACAGTGACATTACGATACATAATTATAAGTACCCGTATTTCTCTGCTTGTTGGAGGAATGAATTATTTATTTTAGAATCATTGCATATAGAATCTTTTAATAATTCAACACCAATATTTTCACCCTTCTTTTTCACGAATCTAAAATTATTATTATTATGCGGATCTCCAGATTTATTTAAAGATTGTAACATATTGCTTCGTGATGATTTAGAAACTGCAAGACGAATAACATCCTCATCGATACAATAACCTAATTCACGATACATTGCTGAAACATTACTTAAAGGGTCATTTTGTAGATCCTCGTACCTTAATAAAACATCTGCCCTATCACCCCAACTTTCCATAAAATTCCCCCAAGCATTAAAGCCATACCTCCAGTGATAGAAAAAATCCTCTATATCACCTTTAAAATCCTTTCCTCTAGCATTTATCAAATAATCATAATAACTTGGAATAACAAAAAACGGATTTCTTACAATTACGACTCCCTTATACTTTTCAAAAAAACAAGTATGCGGAAAATGAGTTTTCAAAAATGTTGGAGCACCATCAACTAAAACCATATCTTTTAGGTTTCGATTACCCCTTATAACCGGTGAATACCGCTCTATAGAGTGAAAATCCACATCTTCTCCAGATGAAATAATTGAATTTACATTAGATACTAAAAATCGAAACCAACTATTACCTGACTTTGGAAAAGACGCTAAAAGTACGGATGAGCTATTACATTTAGATGGAGCCTCTGAGTAAGACCTCAGAAAACGCTCTAGCTGATAAAAATAGTCTGTTTTCATAAAATTACCTCAGTAAAATTCCTTTTACATTCTGGAGTCTCAACATAATAAAATATGGCAAAACAACAAATAAAATTCCTTTAGATATTTGAGCCATTGATCCCCTTGAATAATAATAAAAACCCATATAAATACAGATAAACGAAACACCTACCAAGAACTGGTATTTGGTTACGGACCATTTAAAGACAAAGGAAATCATCCATCTGACTAAGATCGAATATAAAAGGACACCTAAAGCGATCCCACCCCATCCAAACATCGCATAATATTCACCAAAGAAAGGGACTGCGGTTCCAGATCTCATGGATTCATCCGTATAAGCTATACCGTAGGAGAAATCTTTTAAATGACCATATAGATCTTTTTCTGGATATAGAAATCTAGGAATAAATTGCTCAAATATTTCCAGAAAAGGTTCAAAAAGAACATAAGAAAAACTGTTACCATAGTTATTAATAACCGAAGATAATGCAAAAACACCATTAGTCTCAGCAAATAGTCCATACAGCATCCTGTCATAATCTATATTATTAAGCTCTTCAACATTTAAGCCTGAAAATTTACTTCGAACCAAAGTCATTAAAGAAAAAAACAACACCACAAATAAAACACAAACGGCAGCAATAATCTTACGCTTAAAATCCACTTTATCATCAAAAAAATAAGTCAGAATCAATGGACCTACTAAGATCGCAATCTTATATCTTAGGCCTGTGTAGATCGAATACATAACGAATATAAATAGTATAATAATCCAATATTTATAGTGCCTATCTCTGAGGCTAACACCAAACAGAATTGCGGCTATCGCTAAATCTGAGATCTGATAGAAAATAAGCAAATAGGGATCAGTAGTAAGTGAACCGTGAAGGCCTGCCCCAACAATATATACATAAGCAGAGGATAAACAACCTAAGATTATTGATAGAAGTGCAATAAAATAACCAAACCCATATAGATTATTACTTTGATTTACAACAGTATTATTTTTGTCGGCAAGACCAAATAAATGAAACAGAATACATGTGTATGTAAATACACTTACATACACATATGACACAGTCTCCACTTCATCAAACCAATATGCACCTAAAAACCGTCCTCCCTGAAAACTGGTCCAATACCAACTACCAAGTACGCCATAATATATGGTAGAAATGCATAAAATAGATAAAAAAACTTTCCCGGCTACGTTTTTCAAATGGAAATATGTATATAAATATACAACCAAGCATATGGCTCCACTTAAGGCTATACTCATGATTATTTACTACCTACCCATGCCTCAAAAGGTGCACATAGAAGAGCGGGTTTGTAAACTAAATTATTTGTACGAGAACCAATGATTTTGGCTGGATTCCCACCAACAACAGAATATGGGGCTACATTTTTGGTAACAACCGCCCCAGCACCAACAACAGCACCTTTGCCAATTACTATTCCTGGCAACACTGTTACCCCCATTGCAACCCATGCATAATCCTCAATAACGATATCTCCTTTCAACAAGGACCATTTACTGTCCTGCAAATTGTGACTAGCAGTTAATAGTCTGACACCATCATTAACTACAGCTGATTTCCCTATTGTGATTTTCCCATGCATTGCCATATATACTGAGTCACCTACCGAACAAAAATCTTTTAAAACAAGATTACTAACATTTCCCTTCAGCCTTGAATCCCCGACATAGCTTAGATCACTAACTTTCGCGCCCCTAAACCTCAAGAGCGATTTTCTAAACTCAATCCTTACCAAACCGTATAGGTGGAATAATCTTTTTATCCAACTTTTAAACCACAAAGCAGTAAATATTCTATGAATCTCACGTTGAGAAAAAATATATCTAAGCATTGTTCTTCCTATTTGAGACTACTCATCAGGTTTTTAGCCATAATATATGAAATAATTAAAATCCCTACTTCGAATGCAATTATCGAATATGCAGCTCCAACAACCCCATATAAACCGACTAAATATTTAGCAATAATTAGAGATAAAACAGATAAAAAAAGATAAAATAAACCTAAGGAAAAATGCTTACTCAAAGCTACTAGCAACACCCAAGCAGGTTGAGCCAATACACTGACTACCGCTCCAAACAATAAATAAATAAATACTTCAAAATCAAATAAAAAATCATCATCAATCCACCACATCACAAACAACTCACCAAATAAAGCAAGCCCTAAACCTCCAAAAGCTGCCATCACAATAGCCAATACGATAGAACGATTATAAAGCTTAGTTAGAAAACCGTAATCACCTTTACTATACGCACGCGTTAGTTCAGGCCAGAAGGATTGGTTTATTATTGTTACACCTTGAATGACCACCCTTACCAATGTCCTTAGTGCATTAAATACCCCTGCTCCCGCGCTTCCAACAACTGCACCAATTATCAAAGTCATTCCTTGCAGCATGATTGATATACCTAACGGAAATGACATAAACGTCACACCCGGGACAATTAATTTTTTAATTATTCCAACAGACGAATTCGCAAGATTAATTCTATAATCGTTATTATGTGACAACAGTTTAAAGTACATAAAAAATGTACCTATAAGCCGACCAACAATCATGAATAGAATAAACCCTAGCACCCCCTGCCCTATTAAGACCGAGGAAATACCTACACCCCATTCAAATAATTTAATACTATGGAATAGAAACGCTCCTTCAGCATGCCTTTTCAGACATTTATAGGCAGATAAAAAAGCATTTGATTGCAAACTTAATACAACTTGTATTATCTGCAAGAAAACAATAAGAGTAACAACACTACTATCTATGGATTCAACACCAAGGCTCTTATATATCTCAAAAAGATGTACGATCCCTATAAAAACAATTGAAATAGACAAAGACCCTAGTAAATTAAATAGAAGTAGGCTTTGATAAATTTTAATCGAGCCTTTCCCATCACCTACTGTTTCTTTCTCAATCATTTTATTGCATGCTATTTGACCTATGCCAAAGTCACTCATAATTAAATAAGCAGGTATAGCGCTTAAGATCACCCATTCGCCATACTTACCTATTCCCCATGCACTTATTAGTAAGGGTATTGTTAACAGTTGAACAAGCACGTTGACTATTTGGCCATAGACATTTGCACTCACAGCTCGTGTTATCCTTTCATATACCCCCATTAACCATCTTCCCTTTGACTAATAAATATCTTTAGATAACAAACTCATTGGCGTTTTCAAAAGGATCTTCAAATCCAAACCTAAAGACCAGTTATTGATATAAGCAAGATCATACTCCACTCGCTTTTCCATCTTATCAATGGTTTCTGTCTCACCGCGATAGCCACTTATTTGTGCTAGCCCTGTGATCCCAGGCTTAATTCTATGACGAGCTAAATAGGCATTAATTTTGTCTGAATAATAATCGTTATGCGCTACCGCATGAGGTCTTGGCCCCACTAAAGACATACTCCCTTGCAATACATTTAGAAGTTGTGGAAGTTCGTCCAGAGAAGTTCTTCTAATTAATTTGCCTATTTCTGTAATACGTGGATCTTCTTTAGTTGCTTGGGTAACTGCGCCGTTTTCCTCTGTATGAAGTTTCATACTGCGGAACTTCCACACCTTTATGATTTTGCCATCCCAACCGTGCCTTTCCTGCTTAAAAAACAGAGGGCCAGGAGAAGATTTTTTAACTTTATAGGCCACCCAAATCATAACTGGTGACAGTATAACTAAGCCTATTGCAGCTAATGATCGATCCATTAGCTCTTTCATTACCATTGATATTCGAGAAGAGGTAAGCGGACTCTCATTAATGGATATAAGCGGTATACCCGCTACTTCTCGAACAGAGTGGTTGATTAGATTAAGCGCAAAGATATCTGGCGCCCAGATGACATCGACATTCATATCTAACAAATCGATGTTTAAGCCATCAATTTGTTCTGATGCTTTCATTGGTAATGCTATATATATACGGCGGACATCATGCTCTTCGATTAATGACCGGATATTCTCAAGACCGCCAACCACTTTTACGCCCGAAACCCTTTCAGTTTCATCTTGATCTAGGCTTTTGACACAACCTATCACTTTATCTGGAAGCCAGCGGTTTTTATTCAAGCTCTCTACAAGGTGCTGAGCTACAGAGCCTGTGCCTATAACTAATGTAGGCAAGTGACGCTCATAACTTTCTTTATACTTTTTAGAAAAATAACTTACCAAACAGTAAGATGTATTTTGAATAACCAGAATCGAGGTTGCCCAAAGCAACAACACTTCTCTAGAAAAAATTTCTGAGGTTTTAGTTATAAATCCGATTAAGGATAGAAGCAGTAACATCATTGCCCAAGCACCCGTCAGCCTTAAGCAACCACGTAAATAATCCGTAGATTGACGATAGACACCGCGTGAACTATAGATAAACCAGATACAAAAAGAGGTGAAAACCGCTAGCACTCGATAAGCCGCAGGAAATTCATCCATTTTTGAAGTAGCGAATAGGTACAACAGTGCGACAGCTACGATTATGTCAGCTGATAATTGAAAGAGAGCTACAAGAGACTCGTGGTTTTTGAGCAAGCGTTTATTACGACGATAATTAGCCGTAACGCCCGTATTCGGGGTACTTATATCCATTGCAATGTCCTTTACAGTGCCAACCTATCCGTACTCCATAGGCACATACGGGTATTCTAATTGTTCAGAATACATTCAGCAATTCACATTTATTGCAGTTGCACAACATCAATACCAAGGTATAAATCGGTAATTGGGTCGGTTTCCTTGATGTTTTTTGAATTAAACAAGCTCTTCGTTGGTTGTTTTCATAGCCCATATAGACATGAAGCTCTAATGCTTAATGCAATAGCCCTCTAATTAGCCATAACTAAACAAGAAGTTACTTAAAAACTCATAAAATTGGACGTTTTATAACTTTGTATAGTTGGAACCATAGTTGGTTAACTGTTACTATTGCCTAAAATTCAACCACTCATTCGACAAGGAGTGTTAGATGCGTCGCACAATAATTTCTTTGGCAGCTGGCATGATGCTGCCATTTTCTGCTGCATATGCTGATGTTGCATCGGATGTTGAAGCAGGCCTTTCTCCAGCTCAAATCGTTGCTAATGCCCAAGCTGAAGGTTTGAGCATGGACCAAATCATGAGCCAAATCGCAGCAACCGACCCAGCTTTGATTGATTCAGCAGTTAGCGCAGCCATTCAATCTGGTAGTGATGCGAGTACCGTTGTAAATGCAGCCGTTTCCGCTGGTGCTGACTCAAGTGCCGTTGTAACTGCAGCGGTTTCTGCTGGCGCTGATTCAAGTGCCGTTGTAACTGCAGCGGTTTCTGCTGGTGCAGACTCAAGTGCAGTTGTAACTGCAGCAGTTTCTGCTGGTGCTGATTCTAGCGCTGTTGTATCTGCAGCAGTTTCCGCTGGTGCTGATGCAGGCTCTGTAGTTAATTCTGCTATTGCAGCCGGTGGCGACTCCACTGCTGTCCAGCAAGCTGCGATCCTTGCGGGTGCAGACCCTTCTGCTGTATCTGAAGCTACAGCTGCAGGTGGGAATAACTCTCAAGGTCAAGGTCAAGGTCAAGGTCAAGGTCAAGGTCAAGGATTAAGTATTGCACCAGGCCAAACTGGAACCCCTGTTTCCCCTCCTCCTTTTGGGAGTAACGGCGGCGGCGGCGGTGGCGGCAACCCAAGCCCGACCTAAGCAATTTGAACAAGCGTCCATAAGGGCGCTTTTTTATTGGGTCAACAATAAAGATAACTCAGGGTAATCGATCCGGTCCTATTCCCTATCCACCAAGACTCCACCTTTTTATAAGACTCTATGTTCACCATCAGCTGAAAGATTCCACTAAACCTGTGGTCATATGCTCACCGGGTGAACTCCTACAAAAGCGATCGGAGAGAAGTAAAAAGATGAGCGCCTACATCAAGAGTGGTATGATCATTCAATCATTTAATAGTCGTATCTAGATGTATTTGTATGGACACAAGTTCTCATAGCCGTCTGTTCTATCCTTATCTATTTATTCTTGTATGGGCCCCTTTACCCTTGGCGAGTAATCGCCTCTGGTCCATGTCGTTACTGATAGTATTCATTTTTACTTTATTTGGTCTGTTTCTATTTAAATTATTAAGAGAACAAACAGAGCTATCTCGCCCTCTAAAAAAGTCATGGCCTGCCATTGCGTTATTAACAATAGTTACGGGCTGGACCTCCATACAAGCCATACCTATCAGCGGCCTATCAATTTCACCCAATGATAGTCTCCACTACAGCTTGTTTGGCTGGAGCTTAGTTTGTTTTTTTATTCTCTCTCTTCAGCTTCTCAATAATAGAAAGCGACTTCTTTACCTTAGTTATACGCTCGTTGGTTGCGGACTCTTTCAAGCTATCTATGGCAGCTTAATGACCCTAAGTGGATATGAATATACGTTCTTTATCCCTAAAGACAGTTACCAAGGTGTCTCCACTGGCACCTTTATTAACCGTAACAGCCAAGCTGGCTATCTAGTTATGTGCGTCTCCATTGGTATAGGCTTGATGATATCCACCCTAAAAGACGAGGGCTCACATAACTGGCGCGAACGCGGCAGACGATGGCTAGGCGCTCTTTTATCCCAAAAGATCACTCTTCGAATATCACTACTTATTATTGTTGCTGGGTTAGTAATGACCCACTCCAGAATGGGTAATACCTCATTCTTTGCTAGCTTAATGATCATAGGGCTGATCGGTTTAATCCTTAGCCGCAAAGCAACACGCGGAATGATCGTTTTATTAACAAGCCTACTGATCTTAGACGTATTTGTAGTTGGCACCTTCTTCGGTATAGATAAAGTTGCTGAGCGATTACAAACCACCAGCGTTGAAAAGGAGTCGCGCGATGAGGTGGCACTGGCGACTCTTGAAATGGTTAGATTACAACCGCTAACAGGCACTGGTGCAGGTTCCTTTTATACCGCGTTTCCTGAACATCGATCTGAAGATATTGGTCGCGGTTTCTATGTAAACGCCCACAATGATTACTTAGAGTTTTTATCTGAATTTGGCGTAATAGGAACCTTGCCTCTCGCGCTATTGATTTTAGCCAGTCTCGGCGCCGGGTTATATGCGCAATACAAGCGGAAAAATAAAGTACTTAGAGGTCTCGCCTTCGGCTCATCTATGTCGATACTCGCCATGATGATTCATGCAACTGTGGACTTTAATTTACAGATACCAGCCAATGCTCTGACATTTATTGTGGTCCTAGCTTTAGCCTGGATTGCCGTTTATCAAAAATCAGTTAGAAAAAGAAAAGGTAGCTTATAGAGAACTGCCCTTCGAGCCTGAAGGTATCTGTACGAGGGTTAAAATATTTTTATACCGACTAACCATTATTAGCTAACGCATCGATAGCACTACGGCTCAGACTCTACAAGGAAATCTAAGGTAAAGAATGGATAACACAACAAAAGAACCTGTACAGAAAGACTGGTTTGAAGATGGCCTAATGCAACGCCTACCTGTGGATATAAAAGATAGCTTCACGAAAGAACAGATTAATGCATTAAAAGTAGCTTTTGGGGCTCGCAAATGGGGAAAACACCCTGTAGATCTTCGGGGCACAATCAACATCTGGACTTGGCGCTATTATTTTGTATTTCTATTGGGTCGGAACCGACGCAGCCTGAGCCGTCGGGAGCGTCAAATCAACTTAATGGTAAAAACAGCCCTGACGTTTACTTTTATTCTGTTCTCAACATTACTAGGACTATTAATTTTATATCTAGTAAAGTCAGCCGCAGGAATTGACCTATTCCCGGGGTTTTCATTAGGTATTTGGGGATGGTTTAAAGGGACATTTTTGTAGAGCATCTAGTTATTTATCGAGGCTGTAAGCCTCTCCCACAGATTTTTTAAGGCGTGCACTCAATGGCACATAAAAAACCTCTCCTACAGAGTGGATTCAAGGTAGGTTCTCTGTAGGAGGTGCACCTTGCAGCGATGTTTTTTTTCGAGGCGGGACGCCTCTCCTACAGGGTGTCGTTTAGGACTGTTGGCTTCTTAGGATTGATAATAATCTTTGTACCAATCTACAAATTTATTCATACCACCTTGGATTGATGTACTTGGCTTAAAACCAACCGTTTTCTCAAGATCAGATACGTCTGCATAAGTCGCTGGAACATCCCCAGGCTGCATAGGTAAATACTCTTTAATCGCTTCTTTACCTGCTGCACTTTCAATTGCCTGTATAAACTCCATCAATTCGATGGGCTCATTATTGCCAATATTGTAGACACGATAAGGGGCTTTACTTGATGAAGGGTTATCCATCGCCCTTTCGTTATCGCGGCTCGGCACTACATCTTGAATACGAATAACACCTTCGACAATATCATCGATATAAGTGAAATCACGGCGCATTTTGCCGTGGTTAAACACTTTAATAGGCCGGTCATTTAAGATCGCATCTGTAAACAGGAATGGAGCCATATCCGGACGCCCCCACGGGCCATATACCGTGAAGAAACGCAGGCCAGTGGTTGGGATATCATATAAATGCGAATAGGAATGAGCCATTAACTCATTTGATTTTTTAGTCGCTGCATATAGAGAAACCGGGTGGTCTACACCATCAACCGTTGAGAATGGCATTTTGGTATTCATGCCATAAACAGATGAGGAAGACGCGTAAACCAAGTGCTCTACATTATTCTGACGACATCCCTCTAAGATAGTCATCATACCTACAAGATTGGAATCCACGTAGGCAAAAGGATTTTCCAATGAGTAGCGAACGCCCGCTTGAGCTGCAAGATGAATTACACGGTCAAACTTTTCTTCTTTAAAAAGCTTTTCCATACCCTCTCGATCAGCAAGATCTAGCTCTAGAAAACGAAAGTCTTTGTAAGGCGCTAGTTCCTTGAGACGAGCGTGTTTAAGGGCCACATCATAGTAATCATTTAAATTATCTAAACCAACAACCTGATGCCCGGCTTCACACAAGCGAGCAACCGTATAAAAACCGATAAAACCCGCTGCTCCAGTTACCAAAAATTTCATAATTTATTCCAACAAAAGCTTTCTGCGTTTAAATAGCAAAAAGCGCGGCTGAACCGCGCTTAAGATTAGGCCTGAGCGATGCTTCTACCACGACCAATGCCGTAATACTCAAGACCGTGTCGCTCTACTTGTTCTGGGTCATACATATTACGCCCATCGACAATGACCGGGTTAACAAGCGCTTCTTTGATTTGAGCAAAGTCAGGCACTCTAAACGCTTTCCACTCAGTACAGATAATCAATAGATCAGCCCCTTGGAGTGCAGCCTCTTTAGTACCGACCAGCTCAAGATCATCTCTAATACCATAAATACGCTGAGTTTCTTCCATTGCTTCAGGATCAAAAGCACGCACTTTTGCGTTGCTCGCCCATAAGTTTTCCATAAGCACTCGACTGGAAGCCTCACGCATATCATCGGTATTTGGTTTAAATGATAAACCCCAAAGCGCGATTGTTTTACCCGCTAAATCACCATTAAAGTAGTTAAGAACACGATTGAACAGCACTTCTTTCTGTTGATAATTTACCGCTTCAACTGACTTCAACAACTTCGCGTCGTAATCAATACCATCTGCTGTACGGACAAGCGCCTGAACATCTTTAGGGAAACAAGAACCGCCGTAACCACAACCTGGATAGATAAAATGGTAGCCAATACGCTCATCCGAGCCGATTCCTCGACGAACGTTTTCAATATCCGCACCTAAACGTTCAGCAAGCTGTGACAACTCATTCATAAAACTGATTTTGGTTGCCAGCATGCAATTAGCTGCATACTTAGTAAGCTCAGCACTGCGCACATCCATAAAAATCATACGATCATGATTACGATTAAATGGTGCATACAGCTCACGCATTTGAGTTTCTACATGCTGACTATCGGTACCTATAACGATACGATCCGGGCGCATGCAATCATTGACTGCAGCCCCTTCTTTTAGGAATTCAGGGTTTGATACCACATGATGAGAAAGATCCTTTCCACGCGCGTCCAAGACTGAAGCTATTTTCGCAGAAACTTTGTCAGCAGTTCCAACAGGTACCGTAGACTTATCCACGATGATCTTTGGTGATTCCATATGCGACGCTATAGTCTCGGCTACAGCTAGAACATATTTGAGGTCAGCAGAACCATCTTCATCTGGCGGCGTACCCACTGCTATAAACTGAAGCTCAGCGTGAGCAATGCCTTCTGCAGCATCGGTTGTGAAGTGCAAGCGCCCTTCAGCAAAATTACTTTCTACAATGGGCGTTAAGCCTGGCTCGTATATCGGGATAATACCCTTTTTAAGGTTATCTACCTTATCCTGATCTACATCTACACAAACAACATTATGTCCAACATCGGCCAGAATAGCTGCCTGAACAAGCCCAACATAGCCAATACCAAATACAGTAACGTTCATTTCAATTCCCTTCCGCTCTCAAAAGCACTGAGCAGCTTTTCCTTGATGATTAATATGAATTAGAAGATGCGGCGCATTATACCCATTAAAAATGAAAAAGTTATTTCTATCATACAAACATAAAAAACGGCGACCTCCTGCACAGAGTCGCCGTTTGTTTTTTTTTCACTCTAAAAAGTCGCCTCCGAAGAGGCGCGAGCCAAGAGAGTGGAAAACTTGCTTATTACAGTACTAGGCGACGAATGTCGCTTAGCAAGCCATTTAGGTAGGTTAGGAACTTACCTGCATCACCACCGTTGATAGCGCGGTGATCGTAAGATAGACACAGAGGCAACATCTTACGTGGCTCGAACTCTTTACCATTCCAGCGCGGTTCGATATCTGCTTTAGACACACCCAAAATCGCTACTTCTGGTGCATTAACGATTGGCGTAAAGCCAGTACCACCAATGCCTCCTAGGCTAGAAATTGTGAAGCATGCACCCTGCATTTCGTCAGGTTTAAGCTTACGGTCTTTAGCTTTACCAGCCAGCTCGATCGCTTCCTTAGAAAGCTCGTAGATGCTCTTCTTATCTGCGTCCTTAATTACCGGAACCATCAGACCGTTAGGCGTATCTACAGCCATACCGATGTTTACATACTTCTTATAAACAATGTGCTCGCCATCAGCGTGCAGAGAAGCATTGAACTTCGGATGTTCTTTCAGTGCGATAGCAATGGCTTTTAGCATGAATGGTAGCGGTGTCAGCTTAACGCCTGACTTCGCTGCCTCATCTTTCATCTCTTTACGGAACGCTTCCAGCTCAGTGATATCAGCCTTGTCGAACTGAGTCACGTGCGGAATGTTCAACCAGCAGCGGCTCATGTTATCGCGTGTAACTTTAGCGATTTTGCTAAGTTTCTCGACTTCCACTTCACCAAACTTGCTGAAATCCACTTCAGGGATAGCCGGGATACCTGAACCAGCCGTTACCGCACCGCCTTTTGGCGCTTCAGCGAGCTGTTTCAGAGCACCTTTAACATATGCCTGAACATCTTCTTTAACGATACGACCACGACGGCCTGTACCAGCTACAAGAGACAGATCAACACCGAATTCACGGGCAACGGCACGAACAGCAGGGCCAGCATGAACCGTTTTGTTTTTCTTCTCTAGTGCAGCAAGATCAACCTTACCCGCAGCAGGCGCTGGCTTAGCTGGAGCTGGAGCTGGAGCCGCAGGTGCAGATGCCGCAGGAGCTGGCGCAGCAACAGGAGCCGCAGGAGCTGGTGCAGCACCGCCTGAAACTTCAAGTTCTAGCAGCAGATCACCTTCGTTTACCGTATCGCCTTCGTTGATCTTCATGGAAACAACCGTACCTGCTTTAGGTGCTGGTACTTCCATAGATGCTTTATCGGTTTCTAGTACGATTAGGCTATCGCCTTCTTCAACGCTGTCGCCGTCTTTTACCAATACTTCAACAACGTCTACATCGCTCGCACCCGATAGATCAGGGATAAGCACGTTCTCTTTACCACCTGCAACAGGTGCAGGGGCTGGCGCAGCTTCCTGAGCTGCTGGAGCCGCAGCAGGTGCAGTTTCAGCTGGAGCAGCCGCACCTCCCACACTTAGCTCCATCAAAAGATCACCTTCGTTAACTTGATCGTCAACGTTGATCTTCATAGAGACCACAACACCATCTTTCGGTGCAGGCACTTCCATAGAAGCCTTATCTGTTTCCAGCACGATCAGGCTATCGCCTTCAGATACTGTATCACCGTCTTTTACTAGTACTTCAACAACATCGACATCAGTTGCACCAGACAGATCCGGGATCAGTACATTTTCAACGGCAGAAGCGGCTGCAGGTGCAGCAACTGGAGCCGGTGCAGCTTCTGGTGCAGCAGCCGGCGCAGGCGCTTCTTCTGCGGCTGGAACTGCAGATGCAGCAGCACCTGTATCTAGCTCAAGCAGAAGATCACCTTCGTTTACTTGGTCATCAACATTGACCTTCATGGAAACAACCACACCGCTATGAGTCGCTGGCACTTCCATGGATGCTTTATCTGTTTCCAGAACAATCAGGCTATCGCCTTCGCTGATGGTGTCGCCGTCATTTACCAGCACTTCAACAACATCAACATCTGTGGAACCTGATAGGTCTGGCACAGTAATTGTGATAATACTCACTTTGAATTCCTCCAGTTCTAAGCTGTTAAGAAGCTCATCGCAGACTTAAACAGTCCACGGTGCCGGTTTAGCCGGGTTGATGTTGAACTTCTGCATGGCTTTAGCGACAACTTCGCCTTCAACCTTGCCTTCTTCCTGGAGTGCTCTTAGCGCAGCCAGAACAACGTAGTAACGGTTAACTTCAAAGAATTCACGCAACTTAGTACGTGTATCAGAGCGACCGTAGCCATCTGTACCTAGTACCTTGAAGTTGCGAGGAATGTATTCGCGTAGCTGATCAGCATAAGAGCGCATGTAGTCAGTCGATGCGATAACCGGACCTTCACCACGGCTTTCGATGCACTGAGTTACGTATGCTTTCTTCTGCTCAGCTTCTGGGTTCAGCATGTTCTCACGAGCTACTGACATCGCATCACGACGAAGTTCGTTGATCGATGTTGTGCTCCAGATATCAGACTCAACACCAAACTCTTCGCTTAGAATTTCAGCCGCAGCTTCAACTTCACGAAGGATCGTGCCACAGCCCATTAGCTGAACTTTCTTATCGGAATCTTTGCCCTCTTTCAGCAAGTACATACCTTTGATGATGCCTTCTTCAGCACCTTGTGGCATTGCTGGGTGGTGGTAGTTTTCGTTCATTGTCGTGATGTAGTAGAAGCAGTTTTCCTGATCCTCATACATGCGACGTAGACCGTCCTGAACAATCACGGCTAGCTCGTAACCGTAGGTTGGATCGTAGGACTTACAGTTCGGAATCATCTGAGCCATCAGATGGCTGTGACCATCCTGGTGCTGCAGACCTTCACCGTTTAGCGTTGTACGACCAGAAGTCGCACCAATCAGGAAGCCACGAGCCTGCATATCACCTGCAGCCCACGCCAAATCCATCACACGCTGGAAACCGAACATAGAGTAGTAAATGTAGAATGGCACCATTGTGCAGTTGTTGTTTGCGTAGGATGTAGCCGCAGCCATCCATGCAGACATCGCACCTGCTTCGTTGATACCTTCTTCTAGAATCTGACCTGTTTTAGATTCTTTGTAGAACATGATCTGATCAGAATCGTGTGGTACGTAGCGCTGGCCTTCAGAAGTGTAGATACCCAACTGACGGAACATACCTTCCATACCGAACGTACGTGCTTCATCAGGTACGATTGGTACAACACGCTCACCCATGTTTTTGTTTTTAACCAGCGTGCTCATCACACGGTTAAGCACCATCTGGGTAGAGGCTGCGCGCTTACCACTGTCTTTCAACTGACCGTCAAAATCAGACAATGGTGGCGTTTCTAGTTTTTCGAACTCCGTGCGACGTACTGGGTAGAAACCACCCAAGCTTTCACGACGTTCGAACATGTATTTCATTTCTGGTGAATCTGGTGCCGGACGGTAGTAAGGCACGTCCTTCAACTGATCATCAGATAGTGGGATGTTAAAGCGATCGCGGAAATCTTTAAGATCATCCATCGCTACTTTCTTCATCGAGTGCGTGTCGTTCTTCGCTTCGCCCGATTTACCTGTTCCGTAACCTTTTACAGTCTGTGCAAGGATTACCGTTGGCTGACCTTTGTGATTTACAGCTTCATTGTATGCAGCAAATACTTTGTATGGGTCATGACCACCACGGTTCAGATTCATAATGTCGTCGTCAGACAGATCTGAAACCATCTCTAGTAGTTCTGGGTACTTACCGAAGAAGTGCTCACGCGTGTACGCACCACCATTAGCCTTGTAGTTTTGCAACTCACCATCACAAACTTCGTCAAAGCGTTTTTGAAGAAGACCTTTAGTATCTTTTTCGAACAGGGCGTCCCAATGACGACCCCATAGACATTTGATAACGTTCCAACCAGCGCCGCGGAAGATACCTTCTAGTTCTTGAACAATCTTGCCGTTACCACGAACAGGACCATCAAGACGCTGCAGGTTACAGTTAACTACGAAGATCAGGTTTTCAAGCTGCTCACGACCTGCAAGAGAGATAGCACCTAGAGATTCTGGTTCATCACACTCACCGTCACCTAGGAAAGCCCATACCTTACGATCACCACGATTAATCAGCTCACGCGCAGAAAGGTAACGCATAACGTGCGCTTGGTAGATTGCTTGAATTGGACCAAGACCCATGGATACGGTTGGGAATTGCCAGAAATCAGGCATCAACCACGGGTGTGGGTAAGATGAAAGACCGTTGCCATCAACTTCACGGCGGTAGTTATCCATCTGATCTTCAGTTAAACGACCTTCTAGGTAAGCACGAGAGTAGATACCTGGAGAGATATGGCCTTGGAAGAAGACCATGTCAGATTCCTGACCGCCTTCGTTACCGCGGAAGAAGTAGTTAAAACCTATATCGTATAGCGTTGCAGAAGAGGAGAAAGATGAAATGTGACCACCTAGGCCATCTTCATTGTCGTTAGCACGCATAACCATTGCCATCGCGTTCCAACGAATGAAAGAACGAATACGGCGCTCCATGAACAGGTCGCCTGGCATACGTGATTCATCTTTAACAGAAATAGTATTGCGATAAGGTGTAGTCAGCGCCGTACCAGAGCTTACGCCCATATCATTGGCTTTTTCACCTAACTTACGCAGTATGTATTTGGCACGATCGTCGCCATCATTCTTTGCAACTGATTCCAGCGCATCCAACCACTCTTGGGTTTCAATTGGATCAACGTCATCAATAATGTCTTGCACTTTGACCTCTCCACTCTAAAAAGTTAACGCAGCATATATTTTTTGTAATCTGATCTTTGTTAACCAAACCAACTTGTTACATTAAAAGTAGCAGCTGAATGACTAAACAGATCTTATAATATTAGTTTTGTAGTAATACTACATTTATTTTAGTACTTATGTCTATATTTATACCCAAAAAGATGTATAAATCGCTTTCTACATACCTTATATGTAGTTTAAATACAGAAAATAAATACGGTTATATATTCGCTCGGCGCAACGCACGCTCTAAACGCGTGTTTTCACGCTCACCTTCCAACAGCGCATCCTCAACATACGCTAGATGATGATGGGCTGCCTGACGTGCCTTTTCAGGATCGCCATCTAAAATCGCATCCATCAGCACTTTATGCTGATCATGAATCTTTTCGCGGTAATCTGAATTCGGGTAGATGTTTTTAAGGTTATCCCAGATATGTTCGCGCAGCAGATTAAACAGCGCTCGCATCATATGCAGAAGAACCATGTTGTGAGTTGAGGCTGCGATTGCTAAGTGGAAGTCCACATCAGCATACACCTCTTTCTGAATGTCTTTAGTATCGTGATAGCGCTGAAGATCGTCGTAACACTTCAAGATCGCCTCTTTATCCGCAGGCGTACTTCGAAGTGCTGCATAATACGCAGCCACACCTTCCAAAGCGTGACGAAACTCCAACAGATCATATTGAGCTTCAGGATGAGTTCTAAACAACTCCAGTAACGGATCAGAAAACGATCCACCTAAGTCTTCAGAAACAAAAGTACCGCCCCCCTGGCGACTAATTAGCAAACCTTTTGCCGCCAATTTTTGAACCGCCTCTCTCAGCGAAGGCCTAGATACTTCAAACTGCTTTGCAAGTTCGCGCTCAGGTGGTAATTTTTGTCCTGGCTTTAACGTCCCTTCTAAGATCATGGCTTCCATCTGCTCCATGATTACGTCAGAAATCTTTGGCTGCTTGACCCGGTTGTAACTCATCTTTCACACTCAAATTATATTGGTAAGACCAATATTAATAGTAATTTATTCTACATTAGCAACACAATAGCCTAAGCGGAATAATTTTTTTTACCATATTAATACTACCCACAGAGCCTATGTAATAACTGACTATGAAATAGATTTAACCAATGTTATAAATCTAGACTATAGTCATTTAGCAACAAAAAAATATTGACAGACCCTGCTCAAAAAAAATACAGTAGCATATCTCTGATGGTAAATTGGTATTACCAATTGAGATTACTGCAGCGCAGCAGAGGTCTTATCATCCCAATACCCTCTCCTCCTGCATCTCAATACTAAATATAAAAAAATGAATCTCTTAGAGGATGTGACATGAAAAAGTTCGCCAAGTCTCTGATCTCTGCAGCTGTTGTTACTGCTGCTATTGCAGGTACGACAGCTCCAGCTCAAGCTGCTGACAAACTACTTCTAAAAACTCCAATTGCTTTCGGTTCTCACCTACCAGCGCTAGGCACTCCAATCGTTTGGGTTGCTGATCAGCTTAAGCTTGTAAGTGACGGCAAAATGAAAATGAAAATTTATGAGCCAGGCAAATTGGTTAGCCCTAAAGAGATTCTGGACGCAGTTTCTACTGGTAAAGTTAACTCTGGTTACTCTACTGCTGGTTACTGGCAGGGTAAAATGCCTGCAGCGGCACTGTTCTCTGCAGTTCCATTCGGCCCAGAAGCTGGCGAGTACATGGCGTGGTTGTACTACGGTAACGGTATGAACCTTTACCAAGAGATGTATGACAACGCAGGCTACAACGTAAAAGTTCTTCCTTGTGCAATCATCTCTCCAGAAACATCTGGCTGGTTCTCTAAACCAATCGAAAAACCAGAAGACCTAAAAGGTCTGAACATGCGTTTCTTCGGTCTAGGTGCTGACGTAATGGAAAAACTGGGCGTAGGCACAGTTCAACTTCCAGGTGGCGAAATCTTCGGTGCACTTGAGAAAGGTGCAATCGACGCTTCTGAGTTCTCTCAGCCAGCAATCGACCAGCGTCTAGGTTTCCACAAGATCGTTAAGTACAACTACTTCCCAGGCTGGCACCAGCAGGCGACAGTCTTCGAACTACTGATCAACAAAGACACTTGGGGCAAGATGAGCAAAGGCCAGAAGGCACTTGTTGAAACAACTTGTAAAGCGTCTATGACTAACGCAATCGCTGAAGGTGAAGCGATGCAGTTCCCTGTAATGGAAAAAGCGCAAGAGAATGGCGTTCAGATCCGTTACTGGAACGAAACAATGCTAAGCACTTTCAAATCTACTTGGGATGAAGTAGTTGCAGAGAAAACTGCTGCGGATCCTTTCTTCAAGAAAGTATGGGATGACATGAGCACATTCCGTAAAGGTTACGACCTTTGGGAAGCTAACGCATTCCTACCGCGCGCAACTAAGTAAGACGACAATCTTCGGAAGGTGCCCAGCCCTCCGAAGAACATCAGGGCAGCTTCGGCTGCCCTGTTTGCCTATACAAAGGCGACCTATAACAATAAATAATTAGATTTTTGAGTGAGCACTACTCGGCAAAGAATCTAATAAGAAGTAGCGAAGGTAAGTTTCAGTGACTGAAAATGAAAAGCTGACCCCCGTGCCCCTCGCAGATGCGATTGATAATTTTATTAAGCGCATCGGTCTCACTATCGCTTGGACCTATGTTGTTCTTGTATTAGTGATTATGCTGCAGGTCATTTTGCGCAAAGGATTTGCTAGCGGCTTAATTGCCCTAGAAGAGCTGCAATGGCACCTATATTCCATTGGCGTAATGTTTGGTCTTTCTTATGCCCAAACCACAAATTCACATATTCGCGTAGACCTGTTCTATTCCCGCCTAAGGGCGAACACTAAGCGCTGGATCGAAGTTATTAGTATCCCAACAATGGTTCTACCATTCGTTGCAATCATCTTTATGCAAAGTATCGATTTCGTTGCTGAATCCTATCGAGTAAACGAAGGCTCAGAAGCCGCTTCCGGCCTACCATATCGCTGGATCATAAAAGGTGTTATTCCGGTAAGTTTTGGCTTACTAGCATTAGCACTTATCTCTCGTTTTATTCGTGATTTGACTCTAATTATTAAAGGTGATGACTGATGGATGCGAATGAAGTTCTCGTAATCGCGATGTTCCTGTCGTTCATCGCGCTTCTATTTACAGGTATACCTGTCGCTTGGGTATTAGGCGGCATTGGTATCATTTTTGCCTTTTTAGGGCAATTTACAGACACATACATGGATACCATGACGGGTCTGGACTACACCACACTTGGGCTTGTAGTTAACCGTCTATGGACCATCATGGAAAACTGGATTCTGGTAGCCCTCCCCATGTTCATATTTATGGGGATCATGCTCGATAAATCTGGCGTTGCTGAACGCTTGATGAAATCAATGCAGGAGCTATTTGGTCGTGTTCACGGCGGTCTTGCTATTACAGTGACAGCGATTGGTATTATCCTAGCTGCATCAACAGGTATCATCGGTGCATCCGTTGTACTACTGGCAGTTATGTCACTACCAGCGATGACTAAGCAGGGCTATAACATGCCACTTGCTCTAGGTACTATCGCTTCTGCAGGCACGCTAGGCATTCTAATCCCACCAAGCATCATGCTGGTTATCATGGCTGACCAATTGGGTCTGTCAGTTGGTGACCTATTTATGGGCGCTGTATTCCCAGGCCTAATGCTTGGCGCGTTTTACATTATCTACATTCTTGCTCGTGGCTTTATCAATCCAAGCCACATGCCGATCCCGGATGATGCAAAACCTGTTGATCTAAAGATCTTCTTTAATGTCCTTAAAGATGTTCTTCCGACACTACTGCTTATCATTGTCGTACTTGGTTCTATCTTTGCGGGTATTGCAACGCCGACCGAAGCCGCTGGTGTAGGTGCATTTGGTGCAACGCTTCTAGCAATGTACAACAAGAAGTTTAGTTTCAAAGTGCTGCATGAAGTTGTTGGCGGCACAATGAACACAACTGCCTACATCTTCGCGATCTTCATTGGTGCAACATGTTTCGCCCTTGTTCTTCGTGAACTAGGTGGTGACGAGATGATCGAAGAATTTCTAACAGGCCTTCCGTTTGGTCCTTACGGAATTATCTTCTTCATCCTAGCGGTTATTTTCCTACTAGGTTTCTTCCTAGATTGGATTGAAATCACGCTAATCATCTTGCCACTACTGGCACCTGTAATTTCGGCCCTCGGCTTAGATATTACGGCTCCGGGTATCGATAACCCAGAGTTGGTTTGGTTCGTCATGCTCGTCGCCATGGCCTTGCAGACCTCGTTCTTAACGCCCCCCGTCGGGTTTGCCCTCTTCTATCTTAAAGGGGTATGCCCACCAAACGTTAAGATCACTGATATTTATAAAGGTGTAATTCCTTTCATTATTCTTCAGTTAGCAGCGCTACTGGTACTAGTATTCTGGCCTCAGATCGTTCTTTGGCTACCAACTATCGCCTACAGTTAAGATAACTGAATAGCACTGGGCATCTAAGATGCCCAGTGCACATATATAATAATTAGGCCTTAAGGCCATTTAGAGCTAGTAGAGTACTTCATATGTCCAGTCACGATCTTCTCGATCAGTTAAGGTCTATCCTTGGCGAGAACAATGTTCTCACAGGGGAAAACCAGACCGAACACTATCGCACAGGTTTCCGCTCCGGCGAGGGTTCAGCCCTTGCAGTTGTATTTCCAACCACACTTTTAGAACAGTGGAAGGTTCTAGATACCTGCATTAAAGCCGATACGATTGTGATTATGCAGGCCGCTAATACAGGCCTGACAGAAGGCTCCACTCCAAGTGGAGAAGACTATGATCGTGAGATTATTGTCATCAACACTACACGCATGAACAAAATCTACCTGCTTGATGACGGCAAGCAGATCATAAGCTTCCCTGGGGCAACACTATTTACCCTAGAGAAGATGCTAAAGCCTATTAATCGTGCGCCTCATTCTGTTATTGGTTCGTCCTGTATCGGCGCTTCAATTGTTGGCGGTATTGCGAACAACTCCGGTGGCGCCTTAGTTCAACGTGGACCTGCCTATACTGAGCTATCTCTGTTTGCTCAGCTTAACGATAATGGCGAGTTGGAATTGGTAAATCACCTTGGCATTGACCTAGGCGAGACTCCAGAAGAGATCCTTACAAATCTAGAACAGAAAAACTTTACCGATGCTGATGTTAAAGCTAGCACTCAAAAAGCATCGGCAAACGATTACCCTGAAATTGTTCGCGATGTAGATGCAGACACACCTGCGCGCTACAACGCTGATACTAGCCGCTTATATGAATCCAGCGGTTGCGCAGGCAAAGTGGGTGTATTCGCTGTTCGCTTAGATACCTTCCCTGTCGCACAAAAAGAACAGGTTTATTACATTGGCACCAATGATGCCAATGAACTGACTGAGATTCGCCGCCACATTCTGAAACACTTCGATAACCTACCTGAAGTGGCTGAATACATGCATAAAGATATCTACGACATTGCTGAAAAATACGGCAAAGATACCTTTATGATGATTAACTACTTTGGCACCGACCCGCTTCCAAAGCTGTTCGCTATGAAAGGTCGTATCTCTGCTGCACTGAATAAGATCAGCTTCTTGCCAAAAGATATTCCAGATCGCGTTATGCAGGTTATGAGCCGATGCTGGCCAAATATTCTGCCAAAACGTATGCGCGATTTCCGCGAGAAGTATGACCACTACCTCGTGCTAAAAATGAGCGACGGTGGTATCCCTGAAGCGAATAAGTTTCTGAAAGAGTTTTTCAGCAACAGTCAGTCTGGCGATTATTTCGAATGTGATGCAGATGAAGCTAAAAAAGCCTATCTACACCGCTTTGCCGCTGCAGGCGCCGCTATTCGTTATCAGATCATCCACCAGAATGAGGTCGAAGATATTCTGGCGCTGGATATAGCGCTGCGTCGAAATGATCCGGATTGGGTAGAAAAACTACCGGAAGAGATCAGCAAGCATATTGTTCACTCGCTCTACTACGGCCACTTTATGTGTCACGTTTTCCATCAGGACTACATTCTGAAAAAAGGTGCTGACGGTAAAGCGGTGAAGAAGATGATGTTGGACCTACTGGCACAGAAAGGTGCGAAATACCCTGCTGAGCATAATGTTGGTCATCTTTATGAAGCCGAAGAAGGTCTACAGAATTTCTACTTCTCATTAGACCCGACAAATACATTTAACCCTGGTATTGGTAAGACTCCAAAGTCTCGCTGCGGGTGTGGTTCGCCACATTAAATTGAGTTCTAAATTTAAATATTGAGCTAGGTCTATAGATTGTCGAGTAAATCTGAGCACCGACTTACGAAGTGCTAAACTGACCGAATTCAATACTTTAGTCTAAGACTGTTTTTGAGGAAATGATCATGGCACTTCCAGATATCAAAACTATTCTTTACGCAACATCTTTGGGTAAACACACTCGACCTGTATTCCGCCAAGCGGTTAACCAGGCAGTTCTAAATGATGCCAAGATCGTAATGCTACACGTAGTAGAACCGATGGGTGAGATGGGTCACGCACTGATCCAAAACTATGTTTCTGAAGACCTTATCAAGCAGATGCACGATGAAGGCATCAAAGAGATCCACAAAACAATGCAAGATCGTGTCGAGAAATTCTGCGAAGACGAACTGCAAAGTTTAGATAAGCCTGTAGTGCTTAACATTGAACACAAGGTTGCTGAAGGCAATCAAACCGATTCTATTCTTGGTGCTGCACAAGCTGAGAATGCTGATATGATCGTTATGGGCGCGGAAAACCGATTTGGTCACCATAGCCATACAAGCCAGCAAGTGATGCGTAATTCCAAGATTCCTGTACTGATTGTTCAGACAGGCAAAGAGTACGATTAAACGCTCCAAAGTAGGCCACAACTGACATATAAGGTAGTTATTGATGGAAGTACAAGGTCTACTGATTGAACGGATATTCCTTACCGTGTTCCCACTTGTGGCGATTGTCACAGTGGGATTTTTTTATGCCCGCCGCTATCAGCCGGACATGAATGCAGCCAATCAGATCAATATTGATGTTTTTGTTCCTGCGCTGATCTTTGCTGTTTTATCTGCTGAATCATTTGATCTAATTAAATACCAATCTCTCGCCATTGGCGCCGCTATTATCGTGATTGGCTCAGGTATTCTGCTCTACCCTGCCTGTAAACTGTTAAAGGTACATCCTAAAACGTTCCTACCTCCAATGATGTTCAGCAACAGTGGTAATTTGGGTATACCGCTAATTGTCTTAGCCTTTGGTGAAAACGCGCTGCAGGCCGCTGTAGTCTTATTTCTAGTGGAAAATTTGCTCCACTTTACCGTCGGTATCTACATACTGGACCATAAGACTCGTTTACTTAATCTGCTTCGCATGCCGATGATTCTAGCAACCATTTTAGGCCTTATCTGGAGCGGCTTTGATCTACCTATTCCTAAAGCAGTCCATACATTTATAGATATGCTGGGTCAGATAGCCATTCCATTAATGCTCTTTGCGCTGGGCGTCAGAATGACTAGCGTAGACTTCTCTAATTGGAAAATAGGTAGCCTCAGCGCAGTCCTCTGCCCTGCCAGCGGTATTATCATTGCTTTAATCTGCCAGCAGTTCCTACAACTGGATGCGACACAGTTTGCCTATTTAGTTGTCTTTGGTGCGCTACCACCAGCCGTTTTAAATTACATGATTGCTGAACGTTACAATCAAGAGCCCCATCAAGTCGCTTCAATTGTTTTGCTAGGCAATATGGGCAGTCTCATTTTTATTCCAATCACTCTCGCTTTTGTTATATAAAATTACTTAAATTTCTCAAATAGCATGAGAGAAAAATGGACTACTGTATCGGTATAGATCTTGGCGGCACCAAGATCGAAATTATTGCGTTGACTCCATCTTCAGATGTTCTATTTAGATATCGTGTTCCTACGCCGCAAGGGAATTACCAAGCTACGCTAGATGCAATTTGCTCGCTTATAGAAAGAGCTGAAAGCAACATAAAGCACTCAGCCCGCTCCATTGGTATTGGAATTCCTGGAGCCATTTCACAAGAAACAGGTTTAATTAAAAACGCTAACTCTACCTGCTTAATCGGCCATCCGTTAGATAAAGACTTGAGCGAGAGACTACAAAAGCCTATTCAAATCGCCAACGATGCTGATTGTTTTACACTGTCTGAAGCTATCGATGGTAGCGGCAAAGACTACAAATCTGTCTTTGGAGTAATCTTAGGTACCGGCGTTGGCGGAGGCATTGCAATAAATAAGCAACTGCTTAGCGGTCCAAATTCTATTTGCGGCGAATGGGGACATAACCCCCTACCTAGACTGGATGCGTCCGATGGAAATGGGCGAGATTGTTATTGCGGCAAACAAGACTGTATAGAGACGTTCTTATCTGGCCCAGGGTTCACAAATCACTATAACGATTCGACTTTTTCACATTTAGATACCGAATCAATCTGGGAACTCGCCATAACTGGAGACATGTCGGCAATAAAGTATTGTGACTTATATATCGAACAGCTAGCCAAAGCGCTATCATCGGTTATCAATATACTAGACCCCGAGGTTATTGTGCTTGGCGGTGGGCTTTCTAACCAGAGTGATATCTATCAGAAACTTCCAGAGAGGTTAGCACAATACGTGTTCTCTGATTCAATAAACACGCCTATTTTGAAAGCACAATTTGGCGACTCCAGCGGAGTCCGTGGAGCCGCCTGGTTATAACACCCAAATCGTTCTGAGTCGTTACAACCTACTGCTAGTGTTTAACGCTACTTCTTATTACTCGCCACTTCTTTCTTTTTATCCACAGCCTCTTGAATAGAGATGTTTGAGCGATTCTTCTCAACCGTTGCAGCACCAATACCTTTCACTTCAGTTAACTGATCTACCGATGTGAAAGGGCCATTATTAGTACGATACTCAACAATAGCTTCGGCCTTAGCTACCCCAATACCATTAAGATTTTGCGCTAACTGCTCAGCGGTAGCGGTATTAAGGTCGATAGGAGATGCAAACGCAGATAAAGAAAACATACAAGCGAACGCCATCATCAGCGCTCTTAAAGAAGAGAGTTTCATAGTAAATTCCTTTTTACTTTATTTTAGGTCTGACCTCATCCATTAAGGCCAGACCTTCTTTATAACGCGCTAAGACTACGAAAGCAACGGCGCTAAATCAGCATCTATTTTAGCCAAAGCATCTACCGGTGATTCAGCTTTTGTAATCGGGCGACCAATCACTAAGTAATCACTGCCTGCTTTTAATGCATCAACCGGTGTCATAATTCGCTTCTGATCGCCAACATCAGCATCTGCCGGGCGGATACCCGGTGTTACTAGCTTGAATTCTTCGCCGATCACTTGGCGTAATGGCGTTACTTCCTGTGCAGAACAAACCACACCATGCAGACCACTGTCTTCGGTTAACTTTGCCAAACGCTTCACATGCTCTAACGGCTCTATATCTAAACCTAAATCACGAAGATCACTGCGTTCCATACTGGTTAGAACTGTCACACCGATCAGAAGTGTTTCAGAGCCATTAACTTGCTCAAGCTCGTTTCGAGCAGCTTCCATCATACGGCGGCCACCCGATGCATGAACATTTACCATCCACACGCCTAGCTCTGCAGCTGCGCGAACTGCTTTAGCCGTAGTATTCGGGATATCATGAAATTTCAGATCTAGAAAAACATCAAAACCTAAGCTTTGAAGCGTTTCTACAATAGCCGGACCACTACGAGTGAATAACTCTTTACCAACTTTTACACGGCATCGAGTTGGATCCAACTGCTTAGCCATTGCCAAAGCCTGATTTTGATCAGGGTAATCTAGTGCAACAATGACTCTTTTTTTATCCAATAACATATAAGTTCTCTAAAATTTATTCGCCTTCCAAGCCTTGAATAGGCTTAGTCGTGCCCCAGCTTTTACATGAAGGGCACTGCCAGGAGAGCGTTCTGCCTGAAAATCCACAACTATTACATCGGTATACGGGCTTTGAGAGCTCTAACTGTCCTGTCAGACCACGTAATACCTTTAAGCTATCCTTCGCACTATCTGAGCCATATTCTATATGAAGATCGATCAGACTATTAAATCCTTTTACTGAAGGGCGACGCTTTAATTCTTCAGTGATAAAACTTCCAGCTGCATAAACACCTCGCTCCTGCTTCACATGCTCAGCAAGAGCAATCAGCACTGTAGTTGAGGGAGAATGCGCCAAACAACTACGTAAGTATTCTAGTTGATCTTTATGATCTCCTGTTCTCTCATAACAATCTCTCAACAGAGGAATCGTTTCGGAAACAAATAGACGGTCTTGCTTTGATACTTTTTTAAGATGCTTTATCGCCTGCTTCCACTGTTCAGACTTCATTGCGATTTGAGCTTTTAACAAGCTTACCCGAACATTATTCGAATCGAATTGCTCTGCATCTTTGAGATATTCTGCCGCCGCTTTGATAAGTTTCTGCTGTAACGCCATATCAGCTAATTCACAGCAGTAATGCGCTAACTCGTTATTTAAATCGCGCCTTTCCTCACTTGGAAGCTTATTAGCTGTCACTAAAGCTTCTTCCCACTCACCTTCTTTCTCATAGAGTTTAATTAACAGATTGAGAGCTTTGCTATGGATGCGTTTAGGGGAAGGAGATTTAATAATTTCCTGTAAAAGATTTTCAGCCCGGTCCAACAAGCCAACAGAGTAATAGTCATTCGCTAGCGCCATCTGAATCCGCATAAAGTCATCGCGATCCAAATTGGGACGCGCTAGAAGGTTTTGATGGATCTGTATCGCTCGATCCACATCACCTTTACGTCGAAAGAGCTTGGCTAGAGAAAGGTGGGCTGGAATGGTATCTGAATTGATTTCTAAGGCTCGAATAAAGCTTTCGATAGCCTCATCCATTTTCTCGTTCAAAAGATAATCTAAACCGGTAAAGTATTCGTGGCTTAGATTCGTTTGAGGAGGGGCAGGTTTTGACTGCTTATCACGCCTGCCTAGCAACCAGCCAATGCCGATCGCCAGAACAAACGGGATTAAAAGAAAAGCGTTGTCGAGATTAAACGGCATCTTTCAGGCTGGATACTCGCAACTGATCTAGCTCTTTTTGAGTACTAGCAATTTTACGACGCGCAGAGCCCAAACGGGTTTTTAACATAAGGACAAACATTGTACTCAAAGCAAAGCCAATCAGAGCCCCCAGTACAAATATTGATACCATCCATACACCAAGGCTAAATTCTGGCAGTTGGAAAAACACAAGATTAATCGAAACTTGCTCCGGATTGTTAATTACGAACATTAAGCCTGTAAGAATTGCTAAAATCGCTAGAACAGCAAAGATCAACTTTTTAATTAAACGCACCGGATTAAACCTCAATTACCTAGTTTTGAATTGAATCATTTACCTGTTCACGCAACTCTTTACCTGGTTTGAAGTGCGGAACATATTTAGCATCAAGCGCTACAGACTCACCCGTTTTAGGGTTACGACCTGTTCTAGGCGCTCGATAATGTAGCGAAAAACTACCAAATCCTCTGATTTCTATACGATCACCTTGAGACAAAGATTCTGTCATGTGATCTAGCATCGTCTTCACGGACAGCTCGATATCCTTTACCGACAATTGCTCATGTCGATCTACTAGTACTTCAATCAGTTCAGATTTCGTCATACCTCTACTCCTTTGCTCGTGGACCGTACATTCTGCCTAGCTACTCAGAATCGCCTTTATTCATCTGAGCCTTAATTAAATCACCGATAGTCGTTGGGCCTGATAGAGTCGTTTCAGACTGCTGACTGATTTTATCCAGAGCTTGTTTCTCTTGCTCTGCTTCCATCTGCTTGATGGAAAGCAATATCACTCTGTTTTTACGATCAATTTGGCTGATCATCGCCTCAACTTCATCTCCAACGCTAAAATGATCTGCTAGATTATCTATGCGCTCTCGAGACACATCGGAGATTCTTAGTACCGCTTCAACACCTTCTGCCAAGGTTACACTTACCGCCTTGTCAGCGATGTCAGAAACTGTACCTTTTATAACTTTTCCTTTGCCATGACTCGCAGTAAAGCTACTAAATGGATCTTCATCTAATTGCTTAACACCCAAAGCGATTCTCTCTCGCTCTGAATCAACCGAAAGTACCACCGCTTCTAAGTCATCGCCTTTTTTCAGTGTTTTAACAACATCCTCTCCGCTGTCATCCCATGACAAATCGGATAGATGTACAAGACCATCGATACCACCTTCTAGGCCAATGAAAACACCAAAATCAGTTATTGAACGGATTTTACCACTTAAGCGATCACCTTTTTGGAATTTAGTCGCAAATTCTTGCCAAGGATTCGCTTTGCATTGCTTCATACCTAAAGAGATACGACGACGCTCTTTATCGATGTCTAATAACATCACATCGACTTCGTCTCCCACCTGAACAACTTTAGATGGGTGCACATTTTTATTGGTCCAATCCATTTCAGAAACATGAATCAAACCTTCAATACCTTTTTCGATCTCAGCGAAACAACCGTAATCAGTGAGGTTAGTCACTTTTGCTTTCGCTTTGGTGCCAATTTCATAATTAGCAATCAGTTGTGTCCACGGATCTTCGGTTAACTGTTTAACCCCTAGCGAAACACGGTTACGTTCTTTATCGAAACGCAGTACCTGAACATCAATACTTTCGCCAACCGTTAAAACCTCACTTGGATGCTTAACACGTTTCCAAGCTATATCAGTGATGTGTAGCAGGCCATCAACACCACCAAGATCAATAAATGCGCCGTAGTCGGTGATGTTTTTAACAACGCCTTTAACAACAAGACCTTCTTTCAATTCTGAAAGCAGTTTTTCACGCTCAACACTGTAAGCCGCCTCAAGGACAGCACGACGTGAAACAACGATGTTATTACGCTTGGCATCGAGCTTAACCAATTTAAACTCGAGTTCTTGGTTTTCTAAGTGACTGGTATCTCGAAGAGGGCGGACATCGACTAAAGAGCCCGGAAGGAATGCCTGGATACTTCCAAGCATAATCGTTAGACCACCTCGGACTTTACCCGAGATGTGCCCTGTTACAATTTCATCAGATTCGTAAGCTTTCTCTAGCTCAGCCCAAGCTTCTGCGCGTTTTGCTTTATCACGAGAAAGTTGAGTAGAACCGAAGCCATCTTCAACAGCTTCTAATGCAACCCTGACCTCAGAACCAACATCGATTGTCAGCTCACCAGAGTCATCAATAAACTGCGACCGCGGGATAACACCTTCTGATTTGAGACCTGCATTGACGATAACAAAGTCATCCTCAATCGCAATTACTGTACCCGTTACGATAGCGCCCGGCGCCATCTCCAACTCTTGAAGGCTCTCTTCAAATAGTTCAGCAAAGCTCTCGCTCATATCTGTATCCCGCTTTGTCGTTATGACACTATCAACGAAGCCCCTTGTGCCTCGCTGCATCCATTACAGCGGCTAGGACCTCTTCGATTGACATCTTAGTCGTATCAAGAATTACTGCATCCGCCGCGGGCTTAAGAGGAGCAACAGGACGATTCATATCACGGTCGTCTCGCGCCTGAATATCCTCCAATATAGCTTGAAGACTAGCACCCAGTCCCTTGTTTATCAACTGGTTATAACGTCGTACAGCGCGCTCTTCTGCACTGGCATCGAGATAGATTTTGAGTGACGCCTCAGGAAAAACAACGGTTCCCATATCACGACCATCTGCAATCAGCCCAGGCATTTCAGCAAATGCACGCTGACGCTCTAATAGAGCATCACGGACCGCTGGAATAGCTGCAACGATCGAAGCATCCTTACCAACGGCTTCAGTACGAATAGCATCAGTAACCTCTTCACCTTCCAGAACGATCTGAACGGTATCGTCATCACGAGGAATAAACTGCACATTTAAGTGTGCAGCTAAAACTACCAGCGCTTCTTCATCATCAAGGTTTACACCATGATGATTGGCTGCAAGACCTAGTAGGCGATATAACGCTCCACTATCTAGCAGCTCCCAACCTAATTCTTTCGCCAATAGCTGGCATATAGTTCCTTTACCCGATCCACTGGGACCATCAACGGTGATTACGGGGACTTGTCCGTTAGACATCATCCCTCCTCCTTCTCTACCTTTATTCCTGCAGTCTGTGCTAGTTCAACAAAGCCAGGGAAAGATGTAGCTACATTGGCACAGTCATTAATTGTGATTTCACCAGTAGCACGCAACGCAGCCACACAGAAAGACATCGCAATACGGTGATCATCATGGCTTTCTACAACACCACCACCAATCTCACCACCTTGGATGATCGCACCATCTGGCGTACCTTCGATATCTACACCAAGCGCTTTGAGGCCATCAACCATAGATTGAATTCGATCACTCTCTTTTACGCGAAGCTCTTCAGCGCCCGATACAATCGTTGTACCTTCAGCGCAAGCGGCTGCAATAAATAGCGCCGGGAACTCATCAATTGCCAGAGGAACTTGGTCTTCAGGAATATGAATACCTTTGAGAGGAGCATAACGAATACGGATATCAGCAACAGGCTCGCCACCGACTTCACGCTCATTAAGTAATTCAAGGTTCGCACCCATTAGGCGTAGGATGTTGATAATGCCTACGCGTGTTGGGTTTATACCAACGTGCTCTAGGGTCAAATCAGAACCTGGAGCTATAGCCGCGGCTACCAAGAAGAATGTAGCGGAAGAGATATCAGCAGGCACATCGATGCGAGTGGCATGCAACTGACCACCCGATTTAACTGCTGCTTTAGAGCCATTTTGCTCTACAGGATAACCAAACCCCGTAAGCATACGCTCGGTATGATCACGTGTCGGTGCTGGCTCTGTAACAGAGGTTTCACCATCTGCGTAAAGACCAGCTAATAGCAAACAAGACTTAACCTGAGCACTCGCCATAGGCATATCATAATGGATACCTTTCAGTGCCTGACCACCCTTGATCTTCATCGGTGGTCGACCGTTTTCAGCGGTTTCGATCTCTGCTCCCATCAAGCGAAGCGGATCAGCAACACGACCCATTGGGCGCTTAGTAAGAGAAGCATCACCAGTAAGTTCAGAATCAAATTGCTGTGCTGCCAATAAACCAGACAGCAAACGCATTGATGTACCGGAGTTACCTACATATAAAGGCCCAGGAGGTGCACTCAAGCCATTAACACCTACACCATAGATAGTTACATTGCCATCATCAGGACCTTCGATAACCACACCCATATCACGGAATGCCTGTAAGGTCGCTAAGCTATCTTCACCTTCAAGGAAGCCTGTAACTTCCGTGACACCATCAGCTAGGGAACCCAGCATAATGGAGCGATGTGAAATAGATTTATCACCTGGAACTCGAATTTTACCACTTACGCTGCCGCCAGGCTGGGCACGAAAGGTTACTAATTGATTACTCATATCTTGTGAATATGCCGTACCAGAAAGGATTCTTGAAAAATGTTCTCGCGCAGCTCGCGCACGCGTGAAAGTGCCTAACATAGTCTCACTATCACCGCACTCAATCGCTGCTCTTAGCTTTGCTAATCCCGATGTATATCGATCTAACTGCGCTAGCAAAGCGTCTCTATTTGCTAAACAGATGTCGTGCCACATTGTCGGGTCACTACCGGCTATCCGAGTAAAATCACGGAAACCTCCAGCTGCATAGCGGAAAATATCAGTATTATTACCTTGTTCCTGAGCCAGAGTATCCACTAAGGAAAACGCCAGCATGTGTGGGAGATGACTGGTTGCTGCCAACACTTCATCATGCTTTTCTACGTCCATAATCAGCACTTCTGCACCAGTGGACGCCCACATTTCAGTAAACACCTTAACAGCGTAAGATGAAGATTCTGCTAAAGGCGTTAGAATAATTTTGTGCTGTTCAAATAGATGTTCATCCGCTGCTGCTACACCGCTTTTCTCAGAACCAGCAATTGGGTGACCCGGTACAAAACCAGAAGGCACTTGATCAAAGACTCGCTTAGCCGCCTCGACCACATTAGCCTTGGTACTACCTACATCTGTAATCAATGTTTCTTCAGCGATAAATGGCGCAATATCCACCAGCACCTTTTCCATCGCTTTTACAGGCACTGCTAAAACAATAATATCCGCCTGACTTACAGCATCCGCTAGGCTATCGGCAGCTACATCGATCACTCCGCTACTTAAACCTAACGCTGTCTCTTCTGGGTCACGATCAAAACCAATAATCTGTCCGCAGCAACGGTTTTGACGAAGCACTTTTGCTAAAGAACCGCCGATTAAACCTAACCCAATAATGAGTGTATTTTTGATACCTTGACTCAACGTTTCTCTACCACTTGTTGTAATGCTTTTAGGCAACGTTCATTTTCATTTTGTAAACCAATGCTAATGCGCAAGTGATTTGGCATTCCATAATTCGCCACAGGCCTCACAATAACACCCTGCTCTAGCATTGATTGGTAGATAGGCGAGGCATCCTTAGCCAGATCTACTGTAATAAAATTTCCTACCGATGGGATAAATTCCAATCCCAACTTGACCAAACCTGACTGATAAAAAGCCATGCCTGCAGCATTAACTTCTATAGCTTTAGTTAGATGTTCTTGATCTGATATGGCTATTTCCGCAGCAGTAAGCGCCAGGTTATTCACATTAAATGGCTGCCTTACCCGGCTTAACAGATTGGCGATATCAATGTTCGAAACCGAGTATCCGACACGTAAACCAGCCAAACCATAAGCTTTAGAAAAGGTTCGCGTAACGATTAGATTCGAATACTGCTTTTGTAAACTCAAACTATCCGGAAAGTCTTCAGCATCCACATATTCTGTGTAAGCTTCATCCAAAACCACTAAGACGTTTTCTGGCACTTGAGCTAAAAACGTTTCTAACTGTCCTTGGGTTAAATATGTACCCGTCGGATTGTTAGGATTAGCGATAAAGATCATACGAGTACTTGGAGTTAATCGCTCCAACATCGCATCAAGATCGTGCCCCCAATCTTTGGCTGGAGATACCACAGCTTTAGCACCAATTGCTTGAGTCACCAGCGAATAAACGACAAACGCATATTCCGAATAGATAACCTCATCGTCTGAGGTGAGAAAAGCACGAGCAATAAGCTCCAACACATCATTGGAGCCATTACCTAATGTAATCTGTTCCGGCTGGCAGTTTAAATAGTCAGCCAGAGCCAACTTCAATCGGTAACCACCACTATCAGGATAAAGATTGATACCTGACAGTTCATCTTGGAGAGCTGTGACGACTTTTGGTGAGGCCCCTATTGGGCTCTCATTACTTGCCAGCTTCACCACATCAGTTAAGCCAAGCTCTCGCTCTAACTCTTCTGGTGGTTTGCCTGGCAAATAGGGGTGCAGATTTTGCACCCCTGGTGAAGCCAATGAAAAGAAATCACAACTCATCGATATGCCTCTTAAAGCACCGCGCGTGGGTATGAGCCTAAGATTTTCAGCTCAACACTTTCTTTGGCTAACTCAGCCAGCGCCTTAGCAACGAGCTGATCTTCGCTATGCCCTTCGAAATCAATATAGAACATAGACTGTTTTGCAGAAGATCTGGTTTCTACTCGTGTCAGACTAATTTGTGAACGATGGAAAGGTTCTAACAACTGATACAAGGCACCTGGTGCATTTGGTACAGAGACCAAAATAGATGTTTTATCATCGCCGCTAGGACCAACATCCTGATCACCGATGATCAAGAAACGCGTTGAGTTATCCGCCTGATCTTCGATATTGCTAACAGCAGCTTCAAGCTCATAAAGTTCTGCAGCCATGTCACCTGCAATAGCGGCATAACCTTGACCTTCTTGCTTAGCTAAACGAGCAGCTTCTGCGTTAGAACTGACTGCAACCTTCTCAATATGTGGATAACGCGCATCTAACCAACTACGGCTTTGCGCTAGGGACTGCTCATGGGAATAGATCTTGAAGATCTCATCCAAGCTATCACCTTTGTTGACCAATAAATGAAGGTGAACTGGAACTTCCACTTCTCCACAAATTTTAAGATCAAACTGTTTAAATAGATCAAGCGTGCTACTAACAACACCTTCCGAAGAGTTCTCGATTGGGACAACACCGTAATGAGCACCACCAGACTGCACTTCGCGGAAGACATCTTTCGACGATTGCATCGGAAGATTGTGGGCAGAGTGACCAAAATGCTTCATTGAAGCCTGTTGGGTAAATGTACCTTCTGGGCCTAGGAAAGCCACTCGCATTGGCTCTTCTAACGCCAAGCAAACAGACATTACTTCACGGAAAAGACGTGCAACTTCTTTATCAGGCAATGGACCTTCGTTACGCTCCATCACAGCGCGCAATACCTGAGCTTCACGCTCAGGGCGATAAAATACAGCCGCCGCTTCACCTTGATATTTCTGCTTAACTTCAGCTACACGTTGAGCACATTTAGCACGCTGATTCAGAAGCTCATGAAGCTGACCATCTATAGAATCGATCTGGTCACGTAAAACACGTAACTCTTTTTCTTGTTCACTCATACTCTTCTCATTTTCCGCAAATGATTTTAAGCGTGTTGCTTTTCAAACTGCTGCATAAACGCGATCAACGCATCCACTGCTTCCTCTGGGACAGCATTGTAGATACTCGCTCGCATACCACCTACAGAGCGATGACCTTTAAGGTTCAATAAACCTGCTTCTTCTGCTTGTTCTAAGAACAGTTTATCCAAAGCATCATCAGCCAAAGTAAATGGCACGTTCATCCAAGAACGGTTAGCTGACGCCATTGGGTTTGCATAGAAGTCACTGGTATCAATCGCTGCATACAGTTTTTCTTGTTTACGCTGGTTAGCCGCTTGTATCGCAGCCACACCACCTTGGGCTTTTAGCCATTTAAAGACCAAACCAGCCAGATACCAACCATAGGTTGGTGGTGTGTTACACATAGATTCAGCATCAGCATGTACTTTGTAATCAAACATTGTTGGTGTGCCGGCAACAACATCACCTAACAAGTCTTCTCTTACAATTACAACCGTCAAACCTGCTGGACCAATATTCTTTTGTGCACCCGCATAGATCAAACCAAACTGGTTTACATCAACCTCGCGAGATAGGATTGTAGAGGATAGATCAGCAACTAGAGGAACATCTCCAGACTGAGGCACATAATCAAATTCCAAGCCACCAATCGTTTCATTTGGCGTGTAATGCAGATAAGCAGCTTCTGCATTTAGCTCCAACTCGCTTTGGCTTGGAACAGCAGTAAAACCGTTACCTTCGCTAGATGCAGCAATACGTACATCACAATAACGAGAAGCTTCTTGGATCGCTTTTTTCGACCAGATACCGGTATTAATATAGTCAGCCGTAGTTTTACCGCGCAGCAAGTTCATTGGAATCATAGAGAACTGCGAGGTAGCCCCACCTTGAAGGAATAGAACCTTGTAGTCACTACCAATTCCCATCAGGTCACGTAAATCCTGCTCTGCTGCTTCAGCAACCGAGACAAACTCTTTACTGCGGTGACTCATTTCCATGATGGAAAGGCCTTTACCGTGCCAGTCTAGAAGTTCCTCTTGAGCCTGCAGCAATACTTCACTTGGTAAACCAGCAGGACCTGCACTGAAATTGTACTTACGTGTCATAGACTTATCTTCACTCTACTTAAAGTCATATATAAAAAATGCGGCACATTCGCGCCGCACTTGAGGTAGAAATTATTCCTCTACAGTGGTCGGGGTTTCCGCCTCTGCATCAGTCTCCACCTGCTCTTCTTCGTCTGGTTCTTCGATACGAGCAACGCTGACTAAGCGCTCTTCATCGCTAACGCGAATCAGAGTTACACCTTGAGTATTTCGTCCAAGTTCTGAGATCTCATCCCCGCGCGTACGCACTAAGGTACCCTGATCACTGATCAGCATGACATCATCACCATCGAAGACTTGAACAGCACCCGCTAGAGCACCATTTCGATCAGAGCACTGCTGTGCAATAACACCCTGACCACCACGTCCTTTCACTGGGAAATCATCAACAGCGGTTTTCTTACCGTAACCATTTTCAGAAGCGGTCAAAATTTTACCGCCCTCTTGAGGAATGATTAGGGAGATAACCTTAACGCCGTCATCCATCTTAACGCCACGTACACCACGTGCTGTACGACCCATTGGGCGTACATCTTCCTCACGAAAACGCATAGATTTACCAGCACTTGTCATCAACATGACATCGTCTTCACCATTGGTGATTGCAGCACCAATTAGATGGTCATCATCTAACAGATCAAGAGCAATTAGACCGCTAGTACGTGGACGGGAGAAATTAGTCAGTGCAGTTTTCTTAACCGTACCGGAAGCTGTCGCCATGAAGATAAACTTATCTTCTTCGTAGCTACCTACAGGCAAGATCGTACTAATGCGCTCGCCTTCATCCAAAGGCAATATATTCACAATTGGACGACCACGTGCTGTGCGACTCGCCACTGGAATTTCAAATACGCGTAACCAGTAAACTTTACCGCGGTCCGTGAAGCACAGAATCGTATCGTGGGTATTCGCAATCAGTAGATGTTCAATGAAATCTTCATCTTTTATCGCTGCTGCTGACTTACCTTTGCCACCACGACGTTGTGATTGGTAATCGGTCAACGGCTGAGTTTTCGCGTAGCCACCGTGAGATATAGTTACCACCATATCTTCTTCAGTGATCAGATCTGCAACTGTCAGATCTTTACGAGAAGCAGTAATTTCTGTACGACGCTCATCACCATATTCTTCCAAAATTGCTTCAAGCTCTTCACGAATCACTTCCATTAAGCGCTCGTGAGAACCAAGAATTTTTAGAAGTTCAGCAATACGCTCTAACAGCTCTTTATATTCAGCAATCAGTTTTTCATGCTCAAGACCTGTTAAACGGTGCAAACGCAACTCTAGAATTGCTTGAGCCTGAACTGGAGAAAGATTGTACTTACCATCGCGTAAGCCATACTGCTCTTCCAGATCTTCAGGGCGACATGCATCTTCACCTGCACGCTCCAACATCTGAATTACATCACCCGGAGCCCACGCCTCTGCGATCAAACGTTCTTTCGCTTCAGCTGGGGTCGGCGAAGTTTTGATCATTTCAATAACAGGGTCTATGTTTGCAAGAGCAATCGCTAGACCTTCAAGAATATGACCACGTTCACGCGCCTTACGAAGCAAATAAACAGTACGACGAGTAACAACTTCACGACGATGACGTATAAAGCATTCAAGCGCTGTTTTCAGATCAAGGATCTTTGGCTGACCATCAACCAAAGCGACCATATTGATACCAAAAACTGACTCCATCTGCGTCTGAGCAAACAAGTTGTTGATAACCACATCTGGCATTTCACCACGACGTAGCTCAATAACAATACGCATGCCGTCTTTGTCAGACTCATCGCGTAGTTCAGTAATGCCTTCAATCTTCTTATCTTTAACCAGCTCAGCAATCTTTTCGATTAAGCGCGCTTTGTTAAGCTGATAAGGGATTTCAGTAATGATAAGAGAAGGCTTGCCGCTCTTTTCATCTTCCTCTACATGGTGCTTAGCACGCACATAGATGCGGCCACGACCAGTACGGTACGCCTGTAGAATACCGGCACGACCGTTAATAATACCGCCTGTTGGGAAATCAGGACCTGGAATAAATTCCATAAGATCATCAACAGAAAGGTCTGAATTTTCGATCAGCGCGATACAACCACGAACAACCTCAGACAAGTTATGCGGTGGAATATTGGTCGCCATACCAACCGCAATACCAGAAGAGCCATTTACCAAAAGGTTTGGCACACGGTTAGGTAAAACCGCTGGAATTTTTTCTGTACCGTCATAGTTATCAACAAAATCGACGGTCTCTTTCTCTAAATCTGCCAACAGCTCATGGGAGATCTTATCCATGCGGATTTCGGTATAACGCATTGCAGCGGCGGAGTCGCCGTCGATCGAACCAAAGTTACCCTGGCCATCTACCAGCGTATAACGCATGGAGAAATCCTGAGCCATTCGAACAATAGTGTCGTATACCGCACTATCACCATGCGGGTGGTATTTACCGATTACGTCACCTACCACACGGGCAGATTTTTTATATGCTTTGTTCCAGTCATTGCCCAATTCATTCATCGCAAACAACACGCGACGGTGAACTGGTTTAAGGCCATCGCGCGCATCTGGCAACGCACGGCCGACGATTACGCTCATTGCGTAATCAAGGTAAGACTGCTTCAGTTCATCTTCGATGTTAACTGGCAGGATTTCTCTGGCTAAATCACCCATTCCCTATCCTTGAATCACTCTCACAACGGAAGGTTTCCGCGGATATTTTTAACCGCGGGAGTATATCACATTTCCTACAAGGGAATCCTGAAAAAATAAGAGGTTATACAATTAAAGTTGGAGATGCGCGATCAACTGTTTTTCAACGCCTTAGCAATGGTAGAATGCCAACAAATACTTTGAAGCTAAAAGATCATGACTCAGCCAGAAAACAGCACTCAAGCAAACGTTGATCCAGTAGAAATCGCAAAGTTTGAAGAACTTGCCAGCAAATGGTGGGATAAAAACAGCGAATTCAAACCACTCCACGACATTAACCCGTTACGCGTTGGTTATATAGATCGCATTGCGCATCTGGCCGAGAAAAAAGTATTAGATGTCGGTTGTGGCGGCGGTATTTTATCCGAATCCATGGCTCAACGCGGCGCAACCGTAACAGGCATTGATATGGGCGCTGCTCCGCTAAAAGTCGCCAAACTACACGGCCTAGAAAGTGGCGTAAATGTCAGCTACAAACAGATCCCCGTTGAAGAGCTAGCGACTGAGCAGCCTGAATCTTTTGATGTTGTTACCTGCATGGAGATGCTAGAACACGTCCCTGACCCATCTTCTATCGTTCAAGCTTGCGCCAAACTTTGCAAACCGGGCGGCAAGGTCTTTTTCTCGACACTGAACCGCAATCCAAAGAGCTATCTATTCGCAATCCTTGGTGCCGAAAAAGTACTGAAACTAGTTCCTGAAGGCACTCATGATTTCAAAAAGTTTATTCGACCTTCTGAACTTGGCAACTGGATCCGTCAAAGCGGTCTAAAGAATATAGACATGTGTGGTATGACTTATAACCCACTGACGAAAACATACAGCCTTCATCCATCTGATGTCGATGTAAATTACATTATCGCTACCACCAAACCAGAATAATCATGGCCGACAAACCTGCTTCAGTTTTATTCGATTTAGATGGCACGCTAATAGATACCGCACCGGACTTTCACTGGGTCATAAACGCCCTACTAAAAGAAGAAGGCCGTGATGAAATAAGCTACGAATATCTTCGCTGTCACGTGTCTCATGGGGCCAGAGCGATGGTCGGGGCTGCCTTTAATCTAAAAGAAGGCGAAGCCGACTTTGACCGCCTACACCAGCGGATGCTGAATATCTACTTGGAACATCTTGATGTAGATAGCCAACTCTTTTTTGGTATGGCCGAATTCCTAACTTGGCTTGAAGAGCACAACATACCTTGGGGTGTTGTCACCAACAAACCAGAGCTCTACACCACACCCGTAATGCAAGGGCTACAACTGAGCGATTCAGCAAAAAGCGTCATTTGCCCAGACCACGTTAAAGACAAGAAACCAAACCCAGAAGCACTTTTCTTAGCCTGCAAAGAAATCGATTGCGACCCTGAAAGCAGCATCTACATTGGCGACCATATTAGGGATATCGAAGCAGGCAATCGCGCCGGCATGCTAACCATCGCAGCCGAGTACGGTTACATCGATCAAGGCGACGATCCTAAAAATTGGCAAGCCGATCACCAGATATCCAGTGCAACTGAGCTCAAGCCACTGCTACAATCTCTATACACCGCTTTACGTTAATGATTAGGAACAGATCACTATGTTTGAATACCAAGCCCCTGCAGACTTATTAAAGGATAAAGTTATTCTGGTGACTGGCGCTGGCTCAGGCATAGGCCGTACCGCAGCAATAACCTTTGCCGCTCACGGCGCAACCGTCATTCTTCTTGGCCGCACACTAGAAAAACTTGAAAATGTTTATGACGAGATTGAAGCCGCAGGTTATCCACAACCCGCGCTGGTTCCACTCAATCTAGAAAGTGCACAAGAACATGATTACATTGAGCTAACCAACACGCTCGATCAAGAATTCGGCCGAATCGATGGCATTCTTCACAATGCCAGCATCTTAGGCGTGCGGACACCGATTGAAAGCTACGACCCAGTAATTTGGCAGCAGGTGCTGCAAGTAAATCTAAATGCACCATTCATGCTAACCCAAACCCTCATGCCACTTTTACAACAGTCAGATGATGCATCGGTTGTTTTCACATCATCAAGCGTAGGACGTCAAAGCAAGGCATACTGGGGTGCTTATGCAGCATCTAAATTTGCGACCGAAGGCTTGATGCAGACACTAGCAGATGAGACCAGCGGCATTTGCAATATTCGCGCTAACTGCATCAATCCAGGTGCAACCAGAACACAAATGCGCTCCGATGCCTACCCAGCTGAGAACCCGCAATCAGTGACCGCACCGGAAGACATTATGCCGGCCTATCTTTATCTAATGGGCAAAGACAGCGCAACCGTCAACGGCCAATCGCTAGACGCTCAATAATTTAGTAGAAATAAAAGACAATAAAAAAGCAGCTTTAAGCTGCTTTTTTATTGTCTAAATTTACTTCGTAACTAGCTTCCTTCTTGACGACGCGCCTTCTGCTTCTTGTAACGACGCTCGTACTTCTGCTTTTCATCAGCCGTCATTCTTGCGCCACGCTTCGGCTTAAGCTCAAGCATTTTAGACAGAGAATTCACTTCTTTACCGGTCATCTCTTTCCATGTGCCCGACTTAACATCGCTAGGCAAGAAAATAGGCCCAAAGCGAACACGTTTTAGACGGTTAACTTGAATCTCTTGCGACTCCCACAAACGACGAACCTCTCGATTACGCCCTTCCATCACTACACAGTGGAACCACTTATTGGCACCTTCACCATCAAAGAACTGAACATCGGTAAAACGGGCCATGCCATCTTCTAACAGAACACCTTCTTTTAGGCGGGACAAAATGCCGTCATCAACATTACCCAAAACACGAACCGCATATTCACGATCAATTTGAGCAGACGGATGCATCAATGCATTTGCTAGTTCACCATCGGTAGTAAACAACAACAAACCGGATGTATTAATATCAAGTCGACCAATCGCAATCCAACGCCCCTCTTTTAAGGGCGGCAGATGCCTAAAGACTGTTGGCCTACCTTCTGGGTCATGACGTGTACAGATTTCACCCACGGGCTTATTATAAATAAGCACTCTACGCTCAGCCTGTTTATCAAATATCAACTGTACAGGCTGGCCATCAACTTCAGCTGTATCACCTTCAGAGATTCGATCTCCTAAGGTAGCAATTGAGCCATTTACTGAAACTCGACCTTCTTTAATCCAACGCTCCATCTCACGACGTGAGCCTATTCCGGAGCGCGCCAATACTTTATGTAACTTTTCGTCAGTCATACGACGCACCTACAAATATGCTAATTAAGACAACAGGCATTAATCAAAGTTAATACCTTTAAACAAAAAAGCCCTTTCATAAAAGAAAGGGCTTCTATAAAACCGTACTCTTATTTTAAATGAGACAGTCTTCTTTAGTAAATCCTTTATCGAAATAAGCCTGAAAAGCTAACGGGGTACGGCCACGACCAGACCACTCGTGAACTTCACCGTTATCATCTTCAATACGGTATTTAGGCTGCACCTTTTTCTTAGGTGTGCTTGCAGCTTCACCAATCATTCCCATTAGATCATTTAGATCTACACCTGCGTCCTGCATACTTTGGCGAATAGCTTCAATTTTTGCTGCTTTTTCCTGCTCAGCCGCCTCTAACGCCTCTTCTTCCGCGCGCTTATCTTCAGCAATCACAGTTAAATCAGAAATCACTTTTTCTAGTTCAGAAACAGATAATTCCTGGCATTGTTTGCGTAAAGAATTTTTACGCAGTAGAACTTTAAGAAAATCAGACATTTCAAAACCACCAAAATAAAAGTAAGTAAGCAATTATCTTTATAGTCGATAAATAATCAAGGAAAAATATTTTTAAAATTTAATTAAAAATAAATTAACTAAAATCACTTACATCGCCTGCACCTTGCCTAATTATTTCGGGTGCATCTTCAACTAAGTTAATTACGCTGGTTGCCTCCATGCCACAGTAGCCACCATCAATTACAAGATCCACCTGATGCTGCAATAACTCACGCATTTCATAGGGATCCATCAGTGGCATATCTTCGCCAGGCATAATTAATGAAGTACTCATTATAGGCTCACCCAGCGCCTCCGTTAGCGCTAAAGCAATTGCATTATCCGGAATTCTAATCCCTATCGTTCTTCTTTTTGGATGCAATAAACGTCTAGGCACTTCCGAAGTCGCCTTTAAAATAAAGGTAAAAGCACCTGGAGTATGAGATTTTAATAATCGATAACAGGTATTATCCACTTTAGCATAGGTACTGATTTCACTTAAATCTCGACACACCAAAGTGAAATTATGCTTATCACTTAATTGTCGAATCCTCTTAATACGCTCCAATGCGGTCTTATCACCAAGGTGACAACCTAATGCATAGGCACAATCTGTAGGATAGATAACCACGCCACCTTTATTAATTATTTCGACCGCTTGAGAGATCAAGCGTGCTTGCGGATTATCAGGATGTATTTGAAAAAACTGGCTCACTATCACACGCCTTATATAAAATTATTCTTATACAATCTATTATTTAATAAATAATCAAAAGCAACAAATGTTTAGTTCAATAACCTTTCGAGAACATGTCGCCCCTCAACCTTTATGGGAGGGTACTTACCTAAGTTAGTCCATCCTTGAGAAGGCGCGTGAAAATCGCTACCTGCTGAGAGCAATAAATTATTTTCCTTTGCAATTCTAAGCAGATGATAATGATGATCTGGTGTTACCCCAGGGTAAGAAACCTCTATTGCTTCTCCACCACAACCAACAAAGTCAGCAATAACTAAACGCAGTTTCGTAAAAGTCATCTTATACTTGGTTGGATGCGCCAAAACAGCAACACCTCCAGCAGCTTTGATCACACCCACTGTTTCATAAAGCTCTGGCCATGCCATTTTAACATCACCTTTTTTGCCAATGCCTAAATATTTCTTGAAAGCCTGCTGTTCATTTGCAACCGCGCCTTGTTCCCGTAGAGCTCTCGCAAAATGAGGGCGACCAATACTTCCCTGCCCTGCAAATTGTTTTGCTTGCTCAAAAACATCCGGCAAACCCATGGAAACTAATTGCTGAGCTATTTTTTTCGACCGCTCTATTCGAAGATCAGATAAATTAGCAAGATACGATTTTAAATCGTCAGAGTCTAAATCAACCCCTAATCCTACAATATGAATCACCCTTCCATTCCAAAGACAGGTTAATTCAGTACCTGTAATAATCTTAATTTCTGCAGGGTTTTCAGCCTGTAAAACTTTAACTCCAGCCACCGTGTCATGGTCCGTTAAAGCTAGAACATCAATATTATTGTTTTTTGCCAACTCTAGTAATTCTATAGGGGACAAGGCACCGTCCGACGCAGTAGAATGACAATGTAAATCGTAGTGTGGTAATTCCATATTTTTCACTCTATCTATAAAGAGCTATAACGTTCTTTGTATTTTACCTTAAACGGACTAATTTCAACGACTATGAAGCTGTTACTCGATTTTTTACCCATTATTATCTTTTTCATCGTCTATAAGGCAACAAACGACATCATTTTAGCCACCGCAATCCTAATACCAGCGACGCTGCTCCAAATGCTGTACACATGGATAAAAACGCACACAATTGAAAAGATGCAGCTAGTTACTCTGGTTTTAGTTGTTCTTTTAGGTGGTGCAACGGTTGCCTTCCAAGATAAAACCTTTATCCAGTGGAAACCCACTGTTGTTAACTGGTTATTTGGCTTAGCCTTTTTAGTCAGCCAATTTATCGGTCAAAAAACGATTGTTGAACGCCTTATGGGGAGCAACATATCCCTCCCCGCATTCGCGTGGAAAAACCTTAATATTGCCTGGGTGATATTTTTCGTGCTGATGGGCATCATTAATCTCTTTGTAGCCTACAGTTTTAGCGAAGAGATCTGGGTTAACTTTAAATTATTCGGCATGCTTGGTCTGACCCTTGTCTTTATTATTGCTCAAGGCTTCTACCTATCACGCCATATTGAAAATACCGAAAATAACGATCAGTAGCAGGAGACCTTATGTTTTACGCTATTATTTCCGAAGATGTTGAGAACAGCCTAGAAAAAAGACTGGCAGCCCGCCCAGACCACCTAGCGAGACTAAATCAACTTAACGAAGAAGGCCGCTTACTTATAGCTGGCCCACACCCTGCCATTGATAGTGAAGACCCAGGCGAAGCTGGTTTTAGCGGCAGTTTGGTTGTTGCAGAGTTCAATTCGTTGGAAGAAGCGCAAGCTTGGGCTGACAAAGATCCTTATATAGATGCAGGCGTATATGCCAAAGTGGTAGTAAAACCCTATAAAAAAGTATTACCATAACAACAGAATATAGAGAAAATCTGCAACTAAAGTGCACAGTTTGCATTCAAAAATAGATAACTATCTATATCAGCCAGTCAAAATAGCGGCTTTTATCCGACAATAGTCAAAAGATAGTACAAAATATTGGAATGTTTATACTATGTTCAGCTTAGAAGAGTTGTAATAAGCAGATTATTTCTTACAATTCTAAGATACAGAACCCCAATCGTATTTAAGGACAGCAAAATGAAAAAATTCGCAATCGCTTCAGGCCTAGTTATGGCTATGGGCCTAGCTACTGGTGCACAAGCACACCCAGACAACGCTGGTTACTGGGACGAAACTCCAAACGCTACAGTTTGGAAAACTGGTTCAGGTGGCTGCTGGCGTCACGGCTTCTGGGAAGAAGCTAATGCTATCGAAGGTTGTGAAGGCTACAAGGCTCCAGCTGCTCCTGCTCCGGCACCAGCTCCAGCACCAGCTCCGATGGCTACTGTTGAGAAGCACATCGTATACTTCGACTTCGATAGCTCTAACGCTGGCGATGTAAGCGATATTTCTAGCTACATCAACTCTCTTAAGTCTGTAACTAGCGTAAACCTAGTTGGTCACGCTGACCGAATTGGTGCGAGCGCATACAACGACGCTCTATCTATGAAGCGTGTAAACGCAGTTTCTGAAGCTCTACAAGCTGGCGGCGTAAACGGCTCTGTAATCAGCACTGGTTACATGGGTGAAAACGCTCCTGCTAAATCTTGCGATGGCCAGCGCGGCGCTAACCTAATCGACTGCCTACGCGCTAACCGTCGTGTAGAAGTTGAGATTTCTGGTACTAAGTAATTTATTACAACTCTCTCGTACTAAAATTCGCAGAGAGTAGCTTTCCAAAGCCATCACCTTACCAGTGATGGCTTTTCTATTTCTCAGATTCACCCAACACAAAATAAGGATCTGGGATCATACTAGATGCTAATTCCAAACCAACTGCTTTAGACCAATTGCGTTGTTTCCTAATAATACGTTACGTTAATACTTAATTACCCTCACCACTTTAAAAGCAACCTAACAAACCTTTTTTGCACACATCCTATTTGTTTAATATCCACACCATAGATCTAAAACCACTAGCTCACTATACTTGTTAAATCAGATCAAAACTGGCCGGAGGCTATATGCGTATCCCCTACCCTGAAATACATCCCTATAACGAATTTCAGCTAGAGGTCTCTGATACACATAACATTTACGTAGAGGAAAGTGGCAACCCTCAAGGGATACCAGCGCTATTTATTCACGGAGGTCCAGGCGGCGGCACTGCCCCAGCACATCGCAGTTTTTTTGACCCCGAGAAATATCGAATTATTCTGTTTGACCAACGAGGCTGCGGAAAATCCACACCTCATTCAGATCTTACAGATAACACCACCACTGATCTGATAGAAGATATGGAAGCCATCAGAAAACATCTGAATGTAGATAAATGGTTACTATTCGGTGGTTCCTGGGGTTCTACCCTCAGCCTTCTCTACGCTCAAGCTTATCCAGACCGCGTGTCCGGCATGATCCTTAGAGGCATTTTCCTCTGTCGGGATCAGGATATTCAGTGGTTTTATCAACGTGGTGCGAGTGCAATTTTCCCCGACTATTGGAAAGAATACGAACAGGTGATTCCGAGCACGGAGCGTGGCGACATGCTTAGAGCCTACTATAAGCGCTTAACCTCAACTAATGAGATCGCTCGCATGTCTGCAGCAAAAGCGTGGTCTATTTGGGAAGGCCGATGCTCCACTCTAGATCCAAACAACGATATAGTTGATCATTTTGCAGACCCTCACGTAGCCCTTGCCATGGCAAGAATAGAAGCGCATTTCTTTATAAATAAAGCCTTTATCGAACCTAACCAAATCATTGATAATTGTGCACAAATTTCAGAAATCAAAACAGTGATCGTACATGGCCGCTACGATATGGTTTGTCCAATAGAACAAGCTCAAGCTCTATATGACGCTTTACCAGAATCAGAGTTTCACATCGTACGAGATGCAGGCCACTCAGCGTTTGAGCCAGGTATTACTGACAATCTAATTCGTGCAACAGATAACTTCGCCATCTCATTAGCATAGACATACGGACACAAGAAAAACAGGATATGAAAGCACTAATCCAACGAGTCAAATCTGCAAGCGTCGAAGTTAATACTGAAACCGTAGGCAAGATCAACCAAGGCATTCTATTACTTCTTGGTGTAGAGAAAGACGACACCGAAGCAGATGCCAACAAACTACTTAAGAAAATACTTGGCTATCGCATCTTTGCTGATGCAGAAGGAAAAATGAATCTCAACCTACAACAGATCAATGGTGGATTGCTTGTTGTCTCGCAATTCACAATTGTTGCAGACACTAAAAAAGGTTTACGACCAAGTTTCTCTTCAGGCGCTTCACCAGAGCATGGTGAAAAACTTTATAAATACTTTGTACAGCAAGCCGAGCTACAGCACACAGAGGTTGAAACCGGTATTTTTGCTGCTGACATGGCCGTCTCGTTGACAAATGATGGACCAGTTACCTTTTGGCTGGAAAGCTAAATGTACAGGGCCTATCAAACCTCAGATGAGAGCTGATAGGTCTTTAATCGCTTCTTCTCTTCTGCCTGATCATCAAGCGGTCGATTTAATCTCGCCGCCCGATAATGGTTATTAAAGACTGAAAAATAATCTGACATTATTTCAGCCCCTTTTTGATCCCCGGTAAGCTTTAACATTTCCGCAGCTACTTCAGCCGTACACAATTGACCAGCAACAGGAGCCTTTCTCAACTTATATTGAGAGGTAGACGTTACTTGAGGCTGGATAACAGGAAGGTGATCTAAATAACGGCTATGCCTGAACATACGCCTAGCTTGACGCCAAGTCCCATCAAGGATGATGAAAACCGGCTTTTTCCCAGGCTTGAGCTCAAAACCTACCATCCTATCCTGATAATCATCACCCTCAGGAAAAACAATATAAGGATCTATATCATCGTCATTTAGCGCTTGAAGCAAGTCCTGACTAGGCTCTGTCCTTGACCATTTAAATCGCTGCGTGCCTGCAATACAGTCCTCAATTAGACGACCCGTATTCGTTGGCTTGAATGTTTCATCATGGTGCATTAGCAAATAAAAACTCGCTAAAGCATCGTACTGAAGTTTGTAATCACAAATACAAGCGCGAATAGACAATTGGCACGACTCACAACGCTCGGTTTTAGACCCGCGCGCAATGAAAGGTTTGGATTCAATCATTGTAATGTTTGAGGTTGATTAGAAGATTGGAATAGCTCCGCAGCAACACCCCAATCTAAACCGACGGCACCACGATGTAAGAGATGAAATATCTGATGAAGCTCTTGATAACTTAGAACACTGGCCGCGATAGGTTCGTCACCACCAGAAAAGAATAAAAGCTTATATTGCCCTTCATGGTGACTAATATCTAAACGACTTAGTAATAGCGCACTTTCAGCTGTAACTTGAGCGCTTTCACGCTGAACCTGAAGAGCTTGTTGAGCATCCTCATGATGGAACTGAGCCATATGCATCTTTTGTTGAACTGGGGCGTCAGCTATTTCAGTAACCGTCTTTTCTAGTAAGCCTTGAACAGCATCAAGCAAACGCAGAACTAATTTACGAGTGAGCCAAAAATCAATTCTCTGCTGACCGTTACTCAAATTGCCTACCAGAAGAATGCGATCTTCGAGTTGATCATAGTTAAAAGTAAAAGCAGCAATATTTAACATCTAATGCCTCATCTAGCTGGAGAAACTAAAAGTAATCACAAAGTATGTTAGCCAGATCATTAGTCTAAGCTAAGCTTTTGAATACAATTAAAAATTGTCAGCTATCATTGAATAAAGTAACTTGTATTTTAACAACTAATTGAGAAAGACTGTATGCCTCCTGTTTCTGAACAATCAACAAGCTATCTGATCCCTGCTCGTCCAGAGGTACTTATCAGTATTACTGAGGCCCTAAGACAGTCTGACCCTGATATCAAAGGAATATGTAATTTAATCAAGCAGGACGTAGCATTATATAGCTCAGTTATCGCTACTGTTAACTCATCATATTTTGGAATACGGACAGAAATAACATCCATTGAACGTGCAGTTGCACTTTTAGGTATTAAGCGTGTATTTAATATCGTGCAACTAGCGGCATTAAAAAACAGCCTCTCAGCAGTAGGACCAATGGAGAGGTTCTGGGATACAGCAACAGAAGTGGCTCGAATTACCGCCGCTTTAGCAAACCAGTTTACCAACCTAGATCCTGACGAAACCTACACACTCGGCATGCTGCACGACAGTGGTATTCCTCTATTAATGCAGGCTAAGCCAGAATTTAAAGATAGACTCAGAGAACTGAATGGAGCCAGTCTCACGGAGATAAATGAGCAAGAACTCGCCCTGTATGGCGTTAGTCACTATCAGCTAAGTGCCGAGTTAGCCAGAAAATGGAATATTGGCGAATCAACAGCTGAGGCCATTGCCCGACAGCCATATTACGAGAAGACTTTCCAAGAACCCGCTGATGAAAAAGAAGCCATGCGCTTAAAACTGTGCATGCTACTTTTAGCACGAGACATCAGTGATGCGTATAGACACTTTTGGCGAATTCCGGATCCTAAAGAAGAAGCGATCAAGATTATGCCGGTCTTGAACTTCCTTGGAATCAGCGACTTTGACTACGCCGACCTCAAAGAAGACATAGTCAGCACACTTAGTCTGCAGCAATAAAGGACAGCATTCAGTTAAGTATTAGGATTTATCCAAACAACTCATCCTTACTCATTTATCTATTTTTATCCGTTTCAAGCAGTTCCTATCTGCCCTTAACCGTATTTTATAACCCACAACGAAAAAACCCCGATCACAGTGTGACCGGGGCTTTCTCTTAATTAAATGCTTGGCGATGACCTACAATAAGTTGAAAGCTACGCTCTGCGTGCCCTTTGGGTATCCACTCGCTTCGCGACGCCTTTGGCGCTTCAACCTGGCACCTACGGTGCATAGGTTGTCACATGCCCATGTTCGAGTAGGCATCATAACAATCAAGCATAAAAAAAGGCCCATCCAATGGATGAGCCTTCTTTTAGAATTAAATGCTTGGCGATGACCTACTCTCACATGGGGAAGCCCCACACTACCATCGGCGATGTTGCGTTTCACGTCTGAGTTCGGGATGGATTCAGGTGGTTCCACAACTCTATGGTCGCCAAGCAAAACTGTTACAACTTAGATCTGATTCTTCTTTTATTTGATCTAGATAAGCTTTCGACTGTAGCTCAACTACGCGCTAATTCGTTACTCTCTATCGTCTTACATATCTTACAAGTCACTTGCCAAACGCCTTGGGCGTTATATGGTCAAGCCTCACGGGCAATTAGTATTGGTTAGCTCAACGCCTCACAGCGCTTCCACACCCAACCTATCAACGTCGTAGTCTTCAACGGCCCTTTAGGGGAATCAAGTTCCCAGTGAGATCTCATCTTGAAGGAGGCTTCCCGCTTAGATGCTTTCAGCGGTTATCCCGTCCGAACGTAGCTACCCGGCAATGCAATTGGCATCACAACCGGTACACCAGAGGTTCGTTCACTCCGGTCCTCTCGTACTAGGAGCAACTCTTCTCAAATCTCAAACGCCCACGGCAGATAGGGACCGAACTGTCTCACGACGTTCTAAACCCAGCTCGCGTACCACTTTAAATGGCGAACAGCCATACCCTTGGGACCGGCTTCAGCCCCAGGATGTGATGAGCCGACATCGAGGTGCCAAACACCGCCGTCGATGTGAACTCTTGGGCGGTATCAGCCTGTTATCCCCGGAGTACCTTTTATCCGTTGAGCGATGGCCCTTCCATACAGAACCACCGGATCACTAGAACCTACTTTCGTACCTGCTCGACGTGTCTGTCTCGCAGTCAAGCACCCTTCTACTCTTGCGCTCATTGCATGATTTCCGACCATGCTGAGGGTACCTTCGTGCTCCTCCGTTACTCTTTGGGAGGAGACCGCCCCAGTCAAACTACCCACCACACAATGTCCCCGATCCCGCTTAGGGAACTGGGTTAGAACCTCAACATTACCAGGCTGGTATTTCAAAGGTGGCTCCACCCTATCTGGCGACAGGGTTTCAAAGCCTCCCAGCTATTCTACACAAGTAATGTCAAAGTCCACTGTGAAGCTGTAGTAAAGGTTCACGGGGTCTTTCCGTCTAGCCGCGGGTAAACTGCATCTTAACAGCTATTTCAATTTCACTGAGTCTCGGGTGGAGACAGTGTGGCCATCGTTACGCCATTCGTGCAGGTCGGAACTTACCCGACAAGGAATTTCGCTACCTTAGGACCGTTATAGTTACGGCCGCCGTTTACCGGGGCTTCGATCAAGAGCTTCGCGCAAGCGCTAACCCCATCAATTAACCTTCCGGCACCGGGCAGGCGTCACACCCTATACGTCCTCTTTCGAGTTTGCAGAGTGCTATGTTTTTAATAAACAGTCGCAGCCACCTGGTATCTTCGACCGGCCTCAGCTTAGGGAGCAAGTCCCATCACCAAAACCGGCGCACCTTCTCCCGAAGTTACGGTGCCATTTTGCCTAGTTCCTTCACCCGAGTTTTCTCATACGCCTTAGTATTCTCTACCTGACCACCTGTGTCGGTTTAGGGTACGGTTAGTCATAACCTGAAGCTTAGAGGATTTTCCTGGAAGCATGGCATCAACTACTTCAGTCCATAAAGGACCTCGTCATCGATTCTCGGTCTTAAAAGAGCCCGGATTTACCTAAGCTCTAAACCTACTATCTTAAACGCGGACAACCAACGCCGCGCTAGCCTAGCCTTCTCCGTCCCCCCATCGCAGTTATGAGCAGTACAGGAATATTAACCTGTTTCCCATCGGATACGCTCTTCAGCCTCTCCTTAGGGGCCGACTCACCCTACCTCGAATAGCGTTGGATAGGAACCCTTGGTCTTCCGGCGGGGAGGGTTTTCACCTCCCTTATCGTTACTCATGTCAGCATTCGCACTTCTGATACCTCCACGGTGCCTTACAGCTTCCGCTTCAACAGCTTACAGAACGCTCCTCTACCATGCACAAAGTGCATCCGTAGCTTCGGTGTTATGCTTAGCCCCGTTATATCTTCCGCGCGGGCCGACTCGACTAGTGAGCTATTACGCTTTCTTTAAAGGGTGGCTGCTTCTAAGCCAACCTCCTAGCTGTCTAAGCCTTCCCACATCGTTTCCCACTTAGCATAAACTTTGGGACCTTAGCTGACGGTCTGGGTTGTTTCCCTTTCCACGACGGACGTTAGCACCCGCCGTGTGTCTCCCGTGATTGAACTCATGGGTATTCGGAGTTTGCATCGGGTTGGTAAGTCGGGATGACCCCCTAGCCGAAACAGTGCTCTACCCCCATGGTTAGACACGAGGCACTACCTAAATAGTTTTCGAGGAGAACCAGCTATCTCCGAGTTTGATTAGCCTTTCACTCCTATCCACAAGTCATCCGCTGGCTTTTCAACGACAGTCGGTTCGGTCCTCCAATGCATGTTACTGCATCTTCAACCTGCCCATGGATAGATCACTCGGTTTCGGGTCTACTCCTAGCGACTGGACGCCCTATTAAGACTCGGTTTCCCTACGGCTCCGCAAATGCTTAACCTTGCCACTAAAAGTAAGTCGCTGACCCATTATACAAAAGGTACGCAGTCACCGTCCGAAAACGGCTCCCACTGCTTGTACGTACACGGTTTCAGGGTCTATTTCACTCCCCTCACAGGGGTTCTTTTCGCCTTTCCCTCACGGTACTGGTTCACTATCGGTCAGTCAGGAGTATTTAGCCTTGGAGGATGGTCCCCCCATATTCAGACAGCGTTTCACGTGTGCCGTCCTACTCGATTTCACTTTAAAAGACCTTTCACATACGGGGCTATCACCCACTATGGCCACACTTTCCAGAGTGTTCTGTTAAATCTAATAAAGCTTAAGGGCTAGTCCCCGTTCGCTCGCCGCTACTTAGGGAATCTCGGTTGATTTCTTTTCCTCTGGGTACTTAGATGTTTCAGTTCCCCAGGTTCGCCTCTAATAACCTATGTATTCAGTTAAAAGATACCTATAAATAGGTGGGTTTCCCCATTCGGAAATGTCCGGATCAAAGGTTGTTTACCACCTCCCCGAACCTTATCGCAGGTTACAACGTCCTTCATCGCCTCTGACTGCCAAGGCATCCACCGTGCACGCTTAGTCACTTGACCATATAACCCGAAGGCGTCTGGAATCACAGTAACTTGTATTGCTAGTAACGATAGATTTCGCCGAATTGGCGCATGCAGTAAAACTACATGTCTTAAATCTAAATCAAATGAATCAAATCCAAATTGTTAAAGAGCGTTTAAAGCAAAAAAGCTTTAAAAGATAATGTCAAAACCGACAATATGTTTTAAAACTCTTCCTTCTCATCCCGAAGGATGATGGTGGAGCTATGCGGGATCGAACCGCAGACCTCCTGCGTGCAAAGCAGGCGCTCTCCCAGCTGAGCTATAGCCCCAAAGAAAACAGTAAGGCTATTATTGGTAGGCCTGAGTGGACTTGAACCACCGACCTCACCCTTATCAGGGGTGCGCTCTAACCAGCTGAGCTACAAGCCTACACCGTTGCTCTTAACTTCTCTGATCAGATAATTCGTGTGAACGCTTGCCGAGAATCGGCTTTCGTTTAAGGAGGTGATCCAGCCCCAGGTTCCCCTAGGGCTACCTTGTTACGACTTCACCCCAGTCATGAACCACACCGTGGTAACCGCCCTCCCGAAGGTTAAGCTAGCTACTTCTGGTGCAATCCACTCCCATGGTGTGACGGGCGGTGTGTACAAGGCCCGGGAACGTATTCACCGCGACATTCTGATTCGCGATTACTAGCGATTCCGACTTCATGGAGTCGAGTTGCAGACTCCAATCCGGACTACGACCGGTTTTCTGAGATTAGCTTACCCTCGCAGGTTCGCGGCCCTCTGTACCGGCCATTGTAGCACGTGTGTAGCCCAACTCGTAAGGGCCATGATGACTTGACGTCGTCCCCACCTTCCTCCGGTTTGTCACCGGCAGTCTCCTTAGAGTTCCCACCCGAAGTGCTGGCAAATAAGGACAAGGGTTGCGCTCGTTACGGGACTTAACCCAACATTTCACAACACGAGCTGACGACAGCCATGCAGCACCTGTCTCAGAGTTCCCGAAGGCACGAAACTATCTCTAGTAACTTCTCTGGATGTCAAGAGTTGGTAAGGTTCTTCGCGTTGCGTCGAATTAAACCACATGCTCCACCGCTTGTGCGGGCCCCCGTCAATTCATTTGAGTTTTAACCTTGCGGCCGTACTCCCCAGGCGGTCTACTTATCGCGTTAGCTGCGCCACTAAAAGATCAAGTCTCCCAACGGCTAGTAGACATCGTTTACGGCGTGGACTACCAGGGTATCTAATCCTGTTTGCTCCCCACGCTTTCGCACCTCAGTGTCAATATCGGTCCAGGTAGTCGCCTTCGCCACTGGTGTTCCTTCCTATATCTACGCATTTCACCGCTACACAGGAAATTCCACTACCCTCTACCGTATTCTAGATTGGCAGTATCAGGTGCAGTTCCAAGGTTGAGCCCTGGGCTTTCACATCTGACTGACCAATCCACCTACGCGCGCTTTACGCCCAGTAATTCCGATTAACGCTCGCACCCTCCGTATTACCGCGGCTGCTGGCACGGAGTTAGCCGGTGCTTCTTCTGCAGTTAACGTCACAGTTGCAAGGTATTAACTTACAACCTTTCCTCACTGCTGAAAGTGCTTTACAACCCTAGGGCCTTCTTCACACACGCGGCATGGCTGCATCAGGCTTGCGCCCATTGTGCAATATTCCCCACTGCTGCCTCCCGTAGGAGTCTGGACCGTGTCTCAGTTCCAGTGTGGCTGATCATCCTCTCAGACCAGCTAGAGATCGTCGCCTTGGTGAGCCATTACCTCACCAACTAGCTAATCTCACGCAGGCTCATCCAATAGTGCAAGGTCCGAAGATCCCCTGCTTTCCCCCGTAGGGCGTATGCGGTATTAGACCAAATTTCTCTGGCTTATCCCCCGCTACTGGGTAGATTCCTACGCGTTACTCACCCGTCCGCCACTCGTCATCAACTAGCAAGCTAGTCATGTTACCGTTCGACTTGCATGTGTTAGGCCTGCCGCCAGCGTTCAATCTGAGCCATGATCAAACTCTTCAGTTTAAATCATTGTTGTTACCAGGAATGTGGTAACGGGCTCTAGTACTAAACAACCGGATAACATTCTTAAGAACGTTAAACCTTTGTAAATCGCTTTAAATGAATTCACTTGGTTGCTTGTCTAGAAAAAGTTTGCTTCTTCTCAACAAGCGCCCACACGAATTATCTGATCAAATTGTTAAAGAGCGTTGCTTTTTTGACTCTCCGCTGACTCAGCGTTTCGTCTCAAGCGAGGCGCATATTCTACTGTGCGCTCATTCAAAGTCAACCGTTTATTTTGCAATTTTGTAAAATTTTTTACTCAGCAACCGGACTTTGAATCCTGCTCCGTAAGCAATCTGAAAAACCAATGTTTTCAATCACTTACTAAGCACCTCGCTTAGCTCAATCAGCCCCGTTTTGGCGGCCTCCCTAAGCAAGGACGGCGAATTCTACAGACATCTGAAAAAGGGTCAACACCCAATCTTAAAAAAAGCGAAAAAAGTTGAAAAAAACTTACAAAACACCATAAATCGATCAAGGGTTGATCAGTAGCGTTTAAATAGTAGCCAACAGATACAAAAAAGGCGCTGAGTTTTACCTCAACGCCTTTTACTTAGACCTTAATTTAGTCTTTTAATACTAGGACAGAGCATTTTGCTCGCTCCGTTACCTTTGCAGTAACAGAACCCAGCATCACCTTTTCAACAGTTCCGTGCTTTTGCGCACTCATGATAATTAGATCTGCCCCTATTTCTTTAGCACGCCTAACAATCTCTTTGTGCGCTTTACCCTCTCTAACATCAACTTCAAAGCCTCTATTATCTAAAGCTTTTGCACCGATCGTTTGCAGCTCTTTACGCATAGCCTCCAATGCCTTCTCAACTGCACCTTTAGGAAAGTATGACGCCACCATTGGCATTTGATAGCCTGATAGAATAGTCATCAAATGAAGCTCGACACTTTCATCTATGTATTCTTTTACAGTCTGCAACGTTTGCTCAACAGCTTTCCCGTCTTGAAGGTCTAGTGGTACCAATATTTTTTTAAACATTGTTTAGCAACCCTGTTCTGCCTTACGGCGTCTGTTTTGCATCCATCCCATTGCTATTAGTAGTAGCAACACTGGAATCCACACTAGCTGTTTCGGTGGTCGATCGGCCTCTACCTCAAGTGTTTTGATCTCCCAATCGAAATCCAAGCCTACTTTCTGAGCATCTGAATCAAAGGTAACGAGGTCGACAATTACACGCTCACCCTCTTCCCTTAACATTAGTCCTGCAGCTTCGATTTTCTCAGCGCCTGTACCTTCATTGGCTAGCGGCAACTCAACCGTTTTATTCACAAAATCACCATCAATAGTTTCACCCGCCACAATCATTCTTAACGGTCTACCATTCGGCATATCTTCTGCGACTTGCTCTAGCTTGGTTGGGGATACTTGCTCAATAGCAGGATAAATTTCATCCCATATTGCTCCTGGCCTGAACATCAAGAACGCGATAGCCAATAACAGAACGGTTTCATACCAACGAGTTTTCACTATCCAGTATCCTTGTGTCGCCGCTGCAAACACTAACATTGCCACCAATGCGCCAAAGATAGTAAGCAGAAGGTGCATTGGCCCTTCGATACCTATCAATATCAATTCAGTATTGAAGATAAACATAAACGGCAATACCGCTGTACGAATATCATAGGTAAAACCTTGAACACCCGTCTTAATAGGGTCTGATTGCGCTATCGCGGCACCTGCAAACGCCGCTAAGCCAACAGGTGGTGTATCATCCGCGAGAATACCAAAGTAAAATACAAATAAATGAACAGCAATTAAGGGCACGATCAAGCCATTTTCAGCACCAAGCGTCACTATAACTGGAGCCATTAACGATGACACTACGATGTAGTTTGCTGTAGTTGGTAAACCCATACCTAATATCAAACTGATAATCGCAGTAAACAACAGCATCAAAAAGATACTACCGCCTGAGATAAACTCCACAAACTCAGTCATCATTTGCCCTAGACCTGTCAAAGTGACTGTACCTACGACAATACCCGCTGCAGCAGTTGCCACACCAATACCAATCATATTTCTTGCGCCGCCAACAAGACCATTCAATAGATCTTCGACGCCATGCACTATCTGGCTACTCCAAGCGATAGGCTCTCTGAAATAGGTTTTGATTGGCTTATGGGTTAACACAATGAAGATCATAAACACCGTTGCCCAGAAAGCAGACAAACCTGGCGAAAATCGTTCAACCGTTAAACACCAAACCAGCACAACAACGGGTAGGAGATAGTACAAACCTGATTTAACTGTAGGCCCTACTTCTGGCAGCATTACAACTTCAGAATTCGGATCGTCCATATGCAGATCAGGAAACTTAGCCGCATATCGTACAAGCCCAATATATGCTATAAGAATCACAAGACCAGCAATTAGATATGACCAATTCCCCATGTAACTCTTAGTCCAACCTAATCCGTGATACACGGTCAATGATATGACACATACACCCACGATAATCATTGCCCACACTGACAGCTTTTGTGCCAACGTGGCATGATTTCGAGTCGGTAAGCCTTTCATTCCAGCCTTTACCGCTTCTAAATGAACAATGTAGATCAAAGCGATATAAGAAATCAGCGCGGGTAGGATTGCATGCTGAATTACTTCGATATAAGAAATACCAACAAACTCCACCATCAAGAATGCTGCCGCACCCATAATTGGCGGTGTTAACTGACCATTGGTTGAAGCAGCAACCTCAACCGCACCTGCTTTATACCCTGGAAAACCTACACGCTTCATCAGCGGGATAGTAAAAGTACCTGTAGTTACTACATTGGCTATAGATGAGCCTGAGACCAACCCACTCAAGCCGGAGGAAACAACAGCAGCTTTCGCAGGACCGCCGCGCATATGCCCTAATAGTGAAAAGGACACTTGGGTGAAATAATTGCCAGCGCCCGCTTTATCCAGCAAAGCACCAAATAAAACAAACAGAAACACAAAGCCTGTCGATACCCCAAGCGCAACCCCAAATACACCTTCGGAGGTTAGCCATTGATGCGACATAGCCTTATTTAAACTTGCACCTTTATGCGAAATAACATCCGGCATATAAGGTCCAGCAAAGGTATACAGCATGAAGATGCCAGCCACGACCATCAATGGTGGCCCTAACGCCCTTCTTGTCGCCTCCAACAACAAAATCATACCGCTGACGGCAACAACAATATCCATTGTTATTGGTGCACCCGCCCGTCCAGCTAGCTCTGCGTGAAAAATGACTAAGTAACTTGCGGCAAACGCTGCCACTCCAGCAAAAATCCAATCATGCCATGGCACAACCGATCTAGAAGATCGTTTAAATGCTGGAAATGCGGTATATGCCAAAAAGACTGCAAAGCTAAGATGAATGGCTCGAGCCTGAGTATCATTGAATACACCAAAATCGAGCATAAAAGGTAGAGGCGAAGCATACCAAAGCTGAAAAAGAGCCCAGCAAAGCGCTACACCCCATAGCAATTTACCAGGAAGCCCTTCTGGAGCACGCGCCCCAGAATCTGCCTGAGCAACCATCTCCTGTACTTCTTGGGAAATGCTAGCCGAAGAACTGTTCTGATTATCCGTCACACAATCACCGTTTTAAACAGCTTATAATAGTTTTGTAGAGCCAAGCCTGAGCTAAAGCCGTAAAGCAAAACGGGGACATTAAGTCCCCGTTGCCTATCAAGCCAACTCTTATAGAAGACCTGCTTCTTTGTAGTACTTAATTGCACCAGGATGCAGAGGCGCAGACAAACCATCTTTAACCATCTGCTCTTTCTTCAGGTTAGCAAAAGCTGGATGTAGCTTGCGGAAAGTATCGAAGTTTTCAAAGACAGCCTTAACTACCTCGTAAACCACTTTTTCAGGCACTTTTGCGGAAGATACAAACGTTGCACCAACACCGAACGTTTGAGTATCAGCATCATTACCGCGATACATCCCTGCTGGAACAGTTGCTGTACGATAGTAACTGTTATCGCTGATCAGTTTTTGAACTGCTGCACCATCAACATTTACAAGCGTACTGTCACAAGAAGTTGTCGCTTCTTTGATTGCACCACTTGGATGTCCTACTACATAAACCATGGCATCGATTTTATTGTCACAAAGAGCACTAGCTTGCTCAGACGCTTTAAGCTCAGACGTTAAAGCGAAATCATCCATCGTCCAGCCTTTAGCTTCCATCAGCACTTCGATAGTACCGCGCTGACCAGAACCTGGGTTACCGATATTTACACGCTTACCTTTAAGGTCATCAAAGTTTTTGATACCAGAATCAGCACGAGCGACAACAGTGAAAGGCTCAGGGTGTACAGAGAAAACTGCGCGTAGATCTTTGTTAGCACCAGTATCTTTAAATTTGCTAGTGCCATTATAAGCATGGAACTGCCAATCAGACTGAGCTACACCCATATCCAATTCGCCAGCGCGGATAGTATTCAGGTTGTAAACAGAACCGCCTGTAGACTCCACAGAGCAGCGGATACCGTGATCTTTACGGTTTTTATTCACCAATCGGCAAATTGAACCACCTGTAGGGTAATAAACGCCGGTTACCCCGCCTGTACCGATAGTGATAAATTCTTGTGCTGATGCTGCAGTCGAACCGCCCATGGCAGCCAAACCAACACCCATCGCTAACAAACTAGAGGTAACCGTCTTACGAAATACCATAACAAACTCCATCTATTATATTTTTATAATTCGAGCTTTGCTTCGAGCTCTTTTTTAAACCCATCTCTCTTGATACTAGTATCACCACTCGCATGTTTCAAAAAAACAGAGACGGTAAAACAACAAACCAAGTAAAGGCTGATGATAGATAACATGCCTAGGAACACTTCATCAATACGAACTAATACTTAGAGACAACTTCAACTGATTATTCTGTTAGACCAATAGAAAAAAGTGGATATCCCTTCAATCACATAGATAGACCACTCATCTTTGATAAAAAAATCAACTAGTCTGCATCCAGATACAATCTGAGCTCTTAGGAATTACGCTAAACTTAAATGCGACAAAGCACCTAATAGGCTCGATACTATGTCCACAGTGTTAACTACGCTTACTGAAGAAGACAAACCAACAGCTATTGCAGTGCTTACCAGCGGAGGGGATTCACCTGGGATGAACCCAGCCATTCGAGGCGTGGTTCGCTCTGCTCTGCATAAAAACATTCAAGTGTATGGCGTAAACAAAGGTTACAGCGGCTTAATTATCGGCGATTTATTTGAAATGCACTCCGCATCTGTAACCAACATTGTTCAACGAGGAGGGACATTACTCAAAAGTGATCGCTGCCAAGCTTTTCTTGATCCAGCGGTTAGGCATCAGGCCGCCGAAGTTTTACTCAAAAAAGGTATTGATAGCCTAGTCGTCATTGGCGGTGATGGCTCTTTAACTGGAGCTCACATGCTAGCCTCGGAAAGCTCGATTCGTGTGATTGGTCTGCCTGGCACTATAGATAACGATATCTACGGCACTGATGACACAATTGGTTTTGACACAGCCGTTAACACTGCACTCGATGCTATAGACAAAATCCGTGATACAGCCCTATCTCACGAGAGTTTGTTTTTAGTAGAGGTCATGGGCCGAAACTCCGGCTTTATCGCTACCCATGTAGGGATAGCCTGTGGTGCTGAGTTGGTCGTTATTCCTGAGTATGAAGTTAAAGTAGACGCTATCTCATTTCAGCTTGCTAACAATCGCGCCCAAGGCAAAGGATCAAGCGGGATTATTGTTGTAGCGGAGGGACCTACCCCAGGCCTTACATACAATTTAGCTAAACAATTAGAGCAACATGGTCAACAACCCAAAGTATGCATTTTGGGCCATATACAAAGAGGTGGCCGTCCAACAGGACATGATCGAGTACTAGCATCCTGCTTAGGAGCCGCAGCTGTAGATTACCTTTGCGGTGGTTATAACGATGTAATGATTGGCATAAAAAACGGAGCCATCGCCGAGACTCCGTTACAACATACTATCGACAAAAAGAAACAACTGGACGCTCAGTTATTTGAACATGTGCAACTACTGCACAAATAATTCTGTAAGCTAACACCAATTATCGAACATACGGGTTGCTTTGCATCTCGCGACCAAAGGTTGACCCCGGTCCGTGTCCTGGAATAAATTCGATCGACTGACCTAGCGGGAACAATTTTAATTTAATTGAATCGATCAATTCTTGGTGATTCCCTTGAGGAAAGTCGGTACGGCCAATAGAACCATTGAAAAGAACATCCCCCACCAGCGCCATCTCATCTTCTACATGATGAAACACAACGTGACCGGGCGTATGACCTGGGCAGTGAATAACATTTAGTGTTGATTCACCTACCTGAACAGTATCACCATCATCTAACCAGCGATCCGGAGTAAAGGTTTCACAAGGCGGGAAGTTAAACATATTGCACTGCTGTGCCATGCCTTCAATCCAAAATAAGTCGCCTTTATGAGGCCCTTCGATTGGTAATTTTTTGGATGCAGCTAATTCAGCTGTTCCACCAGCATGATCGATGTGCGCATGGGTCAAAAGAATTTTCTCTATTTCAACACCCTCTTCATCTGCTGCAGCTAGAATTCGATCAAGATCGCCACCTGGGTCAACAACCGCTGCTTTCATGGTTTGTTCACACCAAATAAGGGAACAATTCTGCTGAAATGGAGTAACCGGAATAATTCTGTATTTCATACGATCGCCAATGGGATTAGATACTGATAAGCCGCAAGTATATCAGGCCTGAGTTAAAGACAAAGCATTCCTCACCAAAGCACTAAAACCATCGCTTGTCTTTTTAGAAATTTAGATTCAAAGTTAAAAGATATTTATCTATAAGGACTTTAAGGAACAGGCTATGAAAAAACATAAGCATGAAGCAGAGCTGGTAAAAGAAGCCCTTAAGATTGGCGGCATCTATTTTGAAAAACGCGGTGCAGGCCATTTTGAAGCAACAGATAGTGCTTCAAATAAAATCAAAGCGATCTATCGTTTACTGGTTAACGACGGTCTAATTCAAGCCTTAGCAAAGGATCAAGTAACTGAGCCGAACATGAAACATAAATTGGCTTTATGGGTAGAGAGGCAGTTACCGGAGAATCATCCATTGAAGAAATAAAAAATCTCTCTTTCGATAGCCCAGCCATCCACGAGGGATCTGTGACTTTGCGTCCCAGAATTGCTTCTGGTTTGCCTTTATCGAGAGAGGATCTATTCGCTGGAAACGGCTCAACTATCTGAGCAACCCATAAGATTAGTTCAGATATCATTAAGCCTAAGTGTAATAGTAGCAGCATTATTTGTTATTACTAAATACGCATTTGGAATTATGCTCAAACAAACGCTCATTAATGTGCTTTTTCTTTGCTATTACAACGGATTCAGGCTTACTATTTAAGTTACGTATATTGATATCAAGGCTTACAATTCAATGAGTTCACAACAATCAGAGCTAAATTCAAACAATAAAACGGACTTTCTAGATTGCTTGAGATTGATCGAACGGTTACACCGCAGAATCCTTGATATTCTTAAATTTCGTCTTGAAGCTTTAGGCTATACCGATATCAATAGCGTTCAAGCCCTCCTACTTCATAACATTGCTGATCGTGAAATGACTGCAAGCGAATTAAGAACGCGAGGCTATTATCTAGGCTCTAATGTTTCATATAACTTAAAGAAAATGGTCGGCAACGGTTATATCAACCAAGAACGCTCAGAACACGACCTCCGCTCAGTACGTATAAAACTCAGCCAAAAAGGCTTAGCTATCCACAACCTGATTGCAGAGCTGTTTGACCAACAATTGGAAGAGATCAGTGCAGAACGCTTAATGGAAGAAAGCGATATGTCGACATTGAGATCTAACCTTCGACAACTGGAACGCTTCTGGGATCAGCAGATGAATACTTACTAAACCTCACTACAGGTTTAGCATGCTAAACGCTTTTTAGCACTGGCAGTTTCAAATTCATCTACAGGCAACGGTTTACCAAAAAAGTAGCCTTGGTAATCAGCACAATTATGTTCTGCTAGGAACATACACTGCGCCTCAGTTTCCACGCCTTCCGCTATAACGTTTAATCCAAGATTGTGACCCATTGCGATAATTGCTTGAACAATCTCCGCATCATCTTTGTCTTCAATCACATCACGAATAAAAGAACGATCAATTTTAATTTGATCTAACGGCAAGCGTTTCAAATGCAGCAGTGAAGAATACCCTGTACCAAAGTCATCTAAAGAGAAACGAATACCCAAATTACGCAGCTGATGCATCTTATCAACCGTATCTTCGATATCTTGCAAAACAAGGCTCTCGGTTAACTCCAACTTCAAAAGATCAGGTTGAATATCATAGCGCCGGATACAATCAGCAACTTCAGCAACAAAGTGCTCCTGCATAAACTGACGCGCACTGACATTTACAGCCAGGCTTAACGTGGGTAGATTTGGATCGGTTTGCCACTTTTTCAATTGCTGACAGGCTTGGGATAGAATCCAATCCCCAATAGGCACAATTAAGCCTGTATCTTCTGCAAGAGGAATAAATTCCACAGGTGAAACCAATCCTCGCTCTGGGTGGTACCACCGCACCAACGCTTCAGCGCCAACCAATTCATCTTTGTGGTACTGAGCCTGATAATGCAACTCTAACTGCTGTTCAGATAAAGCTTTACGTAGATCCAACTCCAGCGCGGCCATACTACAGAGCGTTTTTTCAGCTTCTGGATCATAAAACCTATAGGTATTTTTACCTGACTCTTTCGCCTGATACATCGCCATATCAGAACGTTTCATCACACTATCTACCACATCATTACTATCAAACAGCGTTATGCCGACACTGCAAGCAGTGTGGTATTGAATACCCTCAAGAGAGACTTGTTCTTGCACCGCTACAATCAACTTTTCCACAATCTCACTAACTTGAGCTAAAGCGACACTTTCTCCTACGCCCAAGTTTTCCAATACGATAATAAACTCATCCCCGCCTAAACGAGCCACCATATCGGCATTACGAACACAGGCATTCAGTCTGTGTGCAACTTCTATCAACAACAAATCACCTTGATCATGGCCTTGAGTGTCATTCAGGTTTTTAAAGTTATCCAGATCTATAAATAATACTGCCCCAAACTGGCCTGTTAGATGACAAGATTGAATCGCACAACTTAGACGCTCTTGCAGTGAACGTCTATTTGGTAAGCCTGTAAGGACATCGTAAAATGCAAGCTTGTGGATATTTGCCTCGTCCTTTTTGCGTTGAGTAATATCAGTAAAGGCACCCACATAGTTAGTAATCTCACCACCATCACCTTGAACAGCAGTAATCGTCAGGTACTGTGGATAAATCTCACCGGACTTACGCTTATTCCAAACTTCACCTTGCCAATACTTCTCTTCCTTTAGGCGCACCATCATCTCTTCATAGAATGACTTACCATGCTGACCTGATTGTAGAATCGCCGGATTCTTACCAATCACTTCGTCAGGCTCGTACCCTGTTACTCTCGTGAATGCACTGTTCACTCGCAAAATAGCGTGATTAGCATCGGTAATTAACATCCCTTCTTGGGAATCAAAAGCCGTGGCTGCTATATGAAGTTCTTTTTCCGCACGTTTACGCTCAGTTACATCTCGGGAAAGCACAATAAAGTGAGGCAAAACATGATCACTCCCCTCTTTTAGTGAGACCGACAATTCGAATTCCCGCTCCCCTTGCGCTAAAGGTAAGCGTATTTGATAACCTCGAGATAAGCCTTCCTTTTCAGCAACACTCAACGCCTTCACCATAGTGTTTGCCGCTTCGAAAGGCATCACATCGAATACCGTTTTTCCGATCAATTCAGATTCAGGTACGATCAGTTCATCTTTCTTAGCACTATGACAAGCGTAGTAACGCCCCTGACTATCCATTTCAAATAACAGGTCAGGAATCGCCGCAAAAATAGCTTCTAATTTTTGCCGGGAAAGATCACTTTCATATTCACTCTGTTTCAGCGCTAACTCAGCTTTACGGCGCTCTATCTGATGCGTTAATAAAATCCCGAGTAATACCGTCACTATAGGGAACATCAGCATAATCGGTAATGCTAACTCGCTCAGTAACAGATCCACCGTCGAAAACGGAAGCACCAACAGTGAAAACAACATCATGATGTGGACTACTACGCCCAATAAATACAACTGCCACCAAGCGACCGCTTTACTCTCATTCAGGTTCACCCGCCAATAGTGGCACAACAACCCTAGGCCTGAAGAACTGACAATAATGAGAAATCCAGCAAAAATGCCTTGACCACCTTCGAACAATCGAAAAGCAACGGTAATCGCTACAGCAATAACTGTGGGGATAAAACCAAAAAATAAGCCGGTCACAGAGAGGAGAATGGAGCGCGCATCAATCAACACACCACTAACAATGGATAACGGCATCGACATAATTGCGATCCCGATTACACCGATTAGAATTCCACTAATAACTTTCTTAAGAACAGATAACCGCTTGTGTTCAAAAGAAAAAATATCATACAACGCACCCATCGCTAGCAACAGAGCAACGTTATTGATCAGTGGAATAAAAATACCGTCATTCATCAGTCAAAAGAACCGACCAGACAGTTTGAATTCTTTACCCCAAAATGCGTAAAACGATTAAACATAGAGCGAAATCACATTATTAATGGTAAACGGGATAAATGCTAACCACTAGAAAACGTATACGCTATAGGATATTTAGGGAGAACGGCCTGCAATTATTGATATACATCAAGAAAATCAGCATCAAAATTTTAGGCCGTGCAATATAGATCAAATCAGGCATTACAAACCTGCTTGTCACCTAGTCTGATAAGAATTTGCATCAATTCTATTTTTTAGATTCTTTCTCTTCCTGCGCCTTTGCATACTCTTCATCTAACTTACCATATTGGCGCTGATATGCTTCTGGGTCAGAACGCCATAACCGATATAGTTTACGATCATTTGCTGCCATGGGCGGTGGGTTTTCGCGGGATCGGCGAATCGCATTTAAGGTGACAGGAATAAAAGCAAACAACACTAATAATCCCACCAGCAGATATTTAAGTAGTTCATCACTCATCAGTGATTCCTCTAGATACGAAAAAAGCCGCACGAGCGGCTTTTTTTAAACTCAGTGACTAGACCTTATGATAGATCTCAGCACCTGTTTCTTTAAATTCAGCTGATTTCTCCTGCATCCCTTGATCAGCTTTGGCATTAATTGCTGCTACTTCCTCATCATCCAACTCACGAACCTCTTGCGAGATCTTCATAGAGCAGAATTTAGGTCCACACATAGAGCAGAAGTGCGCCACTTTTGCAGATTCTTTTGGCAAAGTCTCATCATGATAAGCACGCGCCGTATCTGGGTCCAAACCAATGTTGAACTGGTCTTCCCAACGGAATTCGAAGCGAGCTTTAGACATCGCATTATCACGAATCTGAGCGCCTGGGTGGCCTTTAGCCAAATCGGCAGCATGAGCAGCAATCTTATATGTGATGATTCCTTCTTTAACATCAGCCTTGTTAGGTAAACCAAGATGCTCTTTAGGCGTCACATAACATAGCATGGCACAGCCGTACCAGCCGATCATTGCAGCACCAATACCTGATGTGATGTGGTCGTAACCTGGGGCTATATCAGTCGTCAATGGACCCAGCGTGTAGAAAGGCGCTTCGTGACACTCTTTCAACTGCTTATCCATGTTCTCTTTGATCATATGCATAGGTACGTGACCTGGACCTTCGATCATTACCTGAACATCATACTCCCAGGCTATCTTAGTAAGTTCACCTAGGGTTTCTAGCTCTGCAAACTGAGCTTCATCGTTCGCATCATAAACAGAACCTGGACGCAGGCCATCTCCCAAAGAGAAGGATACATCGTACGCCTGACAGATTTCACAGATCTCACGGAAGTGTGTGTATAGGAAGTTTTCTTCGTGATGCGCCAAGCACCACTTCGCCATAATAGAGCCACCGCGAGATACGATACCAGTCATACGCTTAGCAGTCATAGGCACATAGCGTAGTAGTACACCCGCATGGATCGTGAAGTAATCCACACCCTGCTCAGCTTGCTCAATAAGCGTATCTTTAAAAACTTCCCAATTTAGATCTTCAGCTACGCCATTAACTTTTTCAAGCGCCTGATAGATTGGTACCGTACCAATTGGGACTGGCGAGTTACGCATGATCCACTCACGTGTTTCATGAATATTCTTACCTGTGGACAGATCCATGATGGTATCTGCACCCCAACGTGTGCCCCAGGTCATTTTCTCTACCTCTTCTTCGATAGAAGAAGTTACAGCAGAGTTACCAATGTTACCGTTGATTTTAACCAAGAAGTTACGACCGATAATCATCGGCTCAACTTCAGGGTGGTTAATATTGGCAGGGATAATCGCACGGCCTTCAGCTACTTCCTGACGTACAAACTCAGGTGTAATCTCTTCTGGAAGGTTTGCACCAAAATTAAAACCAGGATGCTGTTCTGCAACCACATTACCTTCCGCCTTTGCTTTCGCTAACTTCATGTTTTCGCGAATCGCAATGTATTCCATTTCCGGGGTAATAATACCTTTACGAGCATAATGCAGCTGCGTCACATTTTTACCCGCTTGAGCACGGCGTGGCTTACGCGTTAGCTCAAAACGCAATTCATCAAGGCGCAGATCCGCTTCACGAACACGACCATATTCAGAAGTCAGTTTGTCCAACTGCTCGGTATCTTCACGCTCTAGAATCCAAGCCTCACGAACAGGCTGCAAACCTTTACGTACATCGATAGATACTTCTGGATCAGTGTAAGGACCTGATGTGTCGTAAACATAAAGTGGATCATTTTTCTCACCACCAAAACCTGTTGGCGTGTCATCTAAACTAATTTCGCGCATTGGAACACGAATATCAGGTCTAGATCCTTCAACATAAACTTTGCGTGATTTAGGAAACGGCTGTACAGAATCTGTATCCACCTTAGCCGTCTGGCTCAATGCCTGATTTTGATCTGAATTATTATCTACCATCGTTCAACCTGTTCTTATATTGCTTTCATCAGCGTCGATACAACTACGACCAATACGCATGAAAATGATTAACTGGGCCATGACCTGCACCCACGTTCAGTTTGTCCGCCCCTCGCAAAGCAGATGTAATATAGTCTTTAGCCAGTTTTACCGCCGTTGCAGGCGACTCCCCTTTGGCTAGGTAAGCGGTAATAGCCGCTGCCAATGTGCACCCTGTTCCATGGGTGTTGTTCGTATTTACCCTAGGACTAAGGAACTCGATGAACTTCTGCCCATCATAGTAAATGTCCGGGCACTCTTCACCCTGTAAATGTCCGCCTTTCAACAGCACCTGCTTAGCGCCTAATTCCAGCAATTCAGCAGCCATGTCAGCCATAGCCGTGCGATCTTTAGGTTCAGATTGGCCAAGCATTGCAGCTGCTTCAGGCAGATTAGGCGTGATAATGTCCGCTATCGGAATCAAATATTTTACTAAGCCATCAATGCCATCATCGCTCAGAAGCTTGCTCCCACTTGTCGAGACCATGACAGGATCAATAACCAGCGGAACATTTTTACTTTTCAAGAACGACGCAACAGTCAAAACCATATCGGAGTTACCCAACATCCCCGTCTTAACCGCATTGATTTCAATATCATCAAATACAGCATCTAACTGCTGTAATAAAAATTCAGCCGAAACAGGATAGATACTTTTAACTGACTGCGTGTTTTGTGCAGTTAAAACGGTAATCGCAGATGTGCCGTAAGCCCCTATTGCTGAGAAGGTTTTTAAATCTGCTTGAATACCTGCACCACCACCGGAATCAGACCCAGCAATAGTAAGCACATTAGGGATTGTGGAATAGATATTAGCCATCATAACCCCTTATAGCAGGAGCTACATGAACCAAATTTAAAATACATAAATCCATAGAAATGAAATCTCGATTTCCTACGCCGGAACAAACCGGATCAGGTTCAACGGGTTTACTCTCAGCCCCAAAGGGCACCCCGACCAAGACAAAATCCAAGTTTAAAGACTCACCTGTATTCTGTCCAGAAAAGCACCTGAAACTCCTTCATCTAGACAAAAATCAGATAAAAAAATATACAAATAAGAAAAATTAGGAATTTTTCTTATTTTTTTTAGCGTATATACGTCCATAATGAGTTACATGGATCTCCTGTTCATGGAAAGAATACAAGGAAGGCCTCGATAAGCGGAACGGATGGCATGACGCCCTAGGACAAAGACCGCAAGGATTATGGAAGCCATAGAAAAGGGCGCCTCAGTGGAAGAGGCGCCCTTTTCGTATCCACTCTACACAAAGCAAGCATTTTCCCCATCAAACACAGAATTCTTCAAATTAAGAATTTTTCTTATTTCTTTTCCCGTATTTCCAGCCATACTTGATGACATGGATCTCCTGTTCACGGAAAGAATACAAGGAAGGCCTCGAAAAGCGGAAAGGATGGCATTGATGCTCTAGGACAAAGACCGCAAGGATTATGGAAGCCATAGAAAAGGGCGCCTCAATGGATGAGGCGCCCTTTTTGTTTATTTACACTTCCCCACTTCCCCTACAATTCCCACTATTCGGGAATTATTCCCGAAGTTATCGGGATGACAGAAATTAAGAATAATTCTTATTTTTTTTTACATATTTCCAGCCATAATTAGCTTCATGGATCTCCTGTTCACGGACTGAATATAAAGGACGGCCTCGATAAGCGGAAAGGATGGCATGATGCCCTAGGACAAAGACCGCAAGGATTATGGAGCCAAAGAAAAGGGCGCCTCATGGATGAGGCGCCCTTTTTGTTTATATTGTGATCATTCCTGCGGGCATATTGCCCGAGTTAGACCTTACAAATGAAATTAAGAATTTTTCTTATTTCCTTTCCAGTGACAGAAGGCATAATTAGAAACGTGGATCTCCTGTTCATGGAACGAATACAAAGGACGGCCTCGATAAGCGGAAAGGATGGCATTGATGCCCTAGGACAAAGACCGCAAGGATTATGGAAGCCAGCAAGGGGGTTGCTTCACGGAAGGAGCAACCCCTTACTTTTTCCCTACAAATATTCCCGCTCTCTTTACTAAAAACCTTATGCCGTTACGCAAGTAGGCTGCGCCAACCACGTTTCTTCAATAAGATTCTCAATAGATACATTACAACCCGCTTTAATCCATTTAGCTAATGGAGTCGCAACATCAGGAATGTAGAAAGGTTCTGGTTTTGGTGATTCAAGCCAAGCTCCTATCTTTTGACAGTCTAAAGCGTCTACGACTCTACCTAAACCAAGGATTTCCAATACCTCAGCATTGGATTCTTGTTCAGCCTGACCTTTTTGCGGCAAGGCCATTATCTTTTTTCCATATTGCAAAGCTTCACTTAACAAACCAAAACCGGCGTTACAAATTACCCCTTCACAATCAGATAGGTCTTGCTGAAACCCCATTCTCGAAAAAGGCCTTATATGGCAGTTGCCTTGATCCAAGGGCTGTTCAACTGAAGAATAGATAAAGAATTGAGCCTGACTACATTGTTCAAAGACAGTCATCATAGACTCAAGATTATCATGAGGCAGGTAGACCACCACTTTATTCTCGGTAAGGCTTGGACTAAACAAAGGCTTTTGAATTAATGGTGGGCAGATATCTTGATCGAAACGATCCCAATGCAAACCAATAGGAATATTAGCTGGCGCAAATGACTTTACCTGAGCTTTGAGCAAAGCCCCTGATTTTGTATCTGGCAAATCATGCAAAAAAGCATATTGATGAGCAATACCAACACTCTTAACGCCTTTAAATTTCGCCGCCCACGCAGTTACCGGTTCGAAATCAGTGATCACAAGGTCATATCCCGTAAGATCGAGCGCCTTAATATCTCTTAACAGTTGAAAAACATTGTTTCTCGTAAACGTTTTCCAATGATCAACCTTACTACCCTGCATATAAAAGGTTAAACCTCTTCGGCATTGGTAATCACCAAAGGGCTCCATATTAAATAACTTCTCAGGCTCTCGACCACTAAAGAGATAATCAACTTCGACCCCCTCTTTCTCCAAGGCAGGAGCCATCACGCGTGCTCGAGTGATATGGCCATTCCCTGTAGCTTGTACACCATAAAGAATACGCATCTGCTCACACCATCAAAGATAAGAAGGGAATAAGCGTAATAGCAGTAGCTGCACAGCTTAAGCCCAGCACAGCTCCCGCTAAAATATCTGTTGGATAGTGCACACCAAGAAGAACCCGAGACATACCTATAGCAACAGCTAAAACATAGGAAACAGCCGAAAATTCAGGATAAAAATGCGCGACTAGAGAAGCAAATACAAACGCAGCCGCAGAGTGACCAGATGGGAAGCTAAATTTATCAGACGGGACTATATAAGCTTCAAACGGCAACGAATCACAAGGCCGATCACGCTTTATAGTATTTTTAAGAATAAGGTAGAGTGGCAGCTCTATGGCATAAGCAAATAAACCCACCAGCAAAAACAAAAGGCCGAACTGCTGCTCAAAAAGGGCAAGGGCAAAACCAATGAACAGGTATAAAACACCGTCACCCAATCGAGAAACTTGCCGACTTACCGAAGCAATTTGAGCCGCTTTAGGAAGGCCTAAACACCAATTAAAGGTGAGTAAATCAAACGCTGTTACTAATCGAATAGCACTCATTGTCAGTATCTCCCAATACTTTCATCATGCTTTTAGATGATGGAAGTACTAGGTGACAGCTCAATGAACACTTTTTGACAGTTCAATTACAAAACTGCAGCAGCCATCTCTTTAGAAAATTCCTGCTCAAACCATTGCGCGGCCATGGTCACAACTAGGTCAGGCTGCAACAAAGGCACCATATGACCTTGGCGCTTCATTACCAGCAATTCCATAGGCTGCTCACAATAATTCATCACTCGCTGAGAATAACTCACGGGCAACACTTCATCTTTATCGCCATGCAAAATCGCTGCAGAGAAACGATGCACTCTATTTACAATATTACAACGATGATTAAACAGACTAGATAATGTTTTAAGAGGGTAATCAAAAACAATTAATGGATCATTATTAATTGCGGCACCTGCAGGATGCCCCTTTAACAACTGCTCAAAATCAACGAAAGATTTTAATGGCACTTTATACCCTGGTAGCATCAAGGAAGATGCCCATGTCCAGTTCCAACCCATTCTATAGGTTAAATCAGGGGCTAAATCAGGTACCAATAACGTCCCGCAAAGGACTGTAGATAGACGTTCATCCTTTTCAGCTGCTGCAACAGCAAGCAATGCACCGATTGAATATCCGTAAACACCAAATGGGCCCTTAAAGCGCTGCTGCAATACATCTAAAACGTCTGATACAGCATTACACATCTCATCTACAGTGTAATGACCTCGAGAACCGCCTGAATAGCCATGCCCTAGAGGATCTACACCAATAACATTAAACCCTTGCTGAGATAACTTACACAACAACTCTGCATAGAGTTCACAGTAGGTACCAATTCCCGGCAGAAAGATAATGGTTGGTGCATCTGGCGCGTATTCATATAACTCACAATGAACAGCACTTTCACCGACACAAAAAGCTGTACGGTGTTTTAAAAATTGCTCTAAATTCAGCTTGTCACGTAGATCAACACGTAAGCTACATCCTTCTTGGGACAATATAGGCGGTCTGATTTGAACACTCATAATCAACTCAACTTATCGCTGGCAGTGTTTACAAAACACCGTGGAGCGCTGCCCCAAGCGCACTTCTATTAATGGAGCCATACACTGTACACAAGGCTCCCCCTTTCGCCCATAAACATTGAGCTTTTGCTTAAAGTAACCCGGCTTACCATCGCCACCAACAAAGTCTTTCAGCGTAGTGCCACCTTGCTCAATCGCGGCAGCCAACACTTTTTTAATATTCTCAACTAAACACGCTAAGCGTTCATAAGAAATATTACCGGCTGCTCGCCTCGGATCGATACCTGATAGAAAGAGCGCTTCGGTTGCATAGATATTTCCAACCCCAACCACAACCTTACTATCCATAATAACTTGTTTGATAGCCGCTTTACGTCCAGAGCAGATCGCATGAAGATGCTTAGCATCAAATTGCTCACTAAGAGGTTCTGGGCCTAACTTATATAGCAGCTCATGGTGCTCATTAAGCGGTTGCCATAATACCAACCCAAAGCGACGCGGATCCGTTAACCGCAAAGCTTTACCATTCCCAAAACAGAAATCCACATGATCATGTTTAAGTACTGGCTCATCTTGCTCAACAATTCTTAAGCTACCTGACATCCCCAGATGCACCATCACTTCGCCGGTAGATATTTTGAGAAGAATATATTTTCCGCGGCGACCAACAGACTCGATCACCTGCCCTTCTATCTCGTCCGCTAAAAAATCAGGAACTGGCCAACGAAGATTAGGATTTCGAACCAACAGACGGGTTACTTTTTGCTGATTAATATGAGGGCTAATGCCTCGACAGGTCGTTTCTACTTCTGGCAACTCAGGCATGAATTTCAACTGCAATTCAACATTGAACGCTTAGACTAACATAAAATCAATGAATTAAGGGCTTATCTCAATGCCGACGTTAGTCAAGCTATGCTACATTCTAGGTCTAATTTAGTAAGGTGATTTGTACTCAATGGATTTTATCTGGATCTTATTTGCATTCGTCTGCGGTTATACACTGCGATTGATTGAGATGCCCCCTCTTATAGGGTACCTATTTGCAGGTTTCTTCCTGCACTTTATTGGTGTTGAACCAGTAGATAGTTTACAAACCTTGGCTGATCTAGGTATCACATTGATGCTTTTCACCATCGGCCTGAAGTTAAATGTTAAAGACCTATTAAAAACAGAAGTCTGGGCCAGCACTCTGTCCCATATGACTCTGTGGACACTTTTAGCCGGCTCCGCTTTTTTACTGCTCGCAACCCTTTCAATTCCGTACTTTTCAGATCTAGACTTTAAATCTGCCGCATTGATCGGCTTCGCCCTTAGCTTCAGCAGTACTGTATGCATCGTGAAGCTTTTAGAAGAAAGCGGCGAAATGAAAACCAGACATGGTCAACTCGCCATTGGCGTCTTGGTTATGCAAGATATTGTTGCCGTTCTGTTCCTTGTGGCAGCAACCGGGAAGATCCCATCAATATGGGCTCTAGGCTTATTCGGTTTAGTCTTCGTTCGACCTTTGCTGAATCATTTACTAATGCGTGCTGGTCATGGTGAATTACTACCTTTGGCAGGTTTTTTCCTAGCCCTAGGCGGCTATGAGCTCTTTGAATTAGTAGGCGTGAAAGGGGATTTAGGGGCACTGATCTTCGGTATGCTACTGAGCACTCACCCTAAAGCCAGTGAGTTAACTAAGTCCCTATTAAGCTTTAAAGATATATTCCTGATTGGCTTCTTCCTATCTATAGGGTTCACAGCTTTACCTGACTGGTCAATGATTGGCATGGCTGCCATTCTTGCGGTTCTAATTCCATTGAAATACATCATGTTCTTTGGAATTTTCACCCGCATGAACCTACGCGGCCGCACCTCATACCTATGCGCTTTGGCGCTTAGTAACTTTAGTGAATTTGGCCTTATAGTCGCTTACGTTAGTGTTGAAAACAACTGGTTAAGCAAAGAGTGGCTAGTCATTCTTGCTCTTGCTGTATCCCTGTCATTTATCCTGACCAGTGTTGTCTATCGCTCTGCCCACTCTTTCTATTTACGTCATAAAGAAAAGATTAAAAGTTACGAATCAGACACACCACTTCCAAGCGATATCTTTGTTCAGCCAAAAGACTCTGAAATATTGGTAATCGGACTTGGCCGTGTCGGCAAAGGCGCTTTCAATGCCCTACATAGCATTGTTGGGGACAAAGTCTGGGGGATGGATGCTGATCGAAGCCGAATCCAAAAATTCCAAGAAAAAGGGCTTCACGTCTTCTATGGTGATGGTGAGGATGCAGACCTTTGGTGCAACATGGATGTCAAAAACATCAAGTTGGTCTTATTGGCACTACCGTCAATTGAAGACAGCCTAAACATCACTGAACAGCTACATAGTGCTAATTATCCTGGAGAGATAGCAGCGATTGCTCGCTTCCCAGATGAACATAAACAACTGGTAGATGGCGGTATTGACACTGTATTTAACTTCTATACAGAAGCAGGCTTCGGTTTCGCTGAAGAGAGTTTACAGTTAATTAACCACCCTAAGGCAACCGCAGATTAATCTGCGGTTGCTAAACCGCAGACAATAAAAAACCCAGCCTAGGCTGGGTTTTTTTATAGAAAGTAAGATCTTATTTAATCTTAGATTCTTTGTATTCAACGTGCTTACGAACTACTGGATCGTACTTTTTGAACACCATCTTTTCAGGAGTGTTACGCTTGTTTTTGTCAGTAGTGTAGAAGTGACCTGTGCCAGCAGAAGAAACTAGCTTGATCTTTTCGCGTGCGCCTTTAGCCATGATTCAGCTCCTTAAACTTTGATGCCGTTAGCACGAACTTCAGCTAGAACTGTGTCGATGCCTTTTTTGTCGATGATACGCATACCTTTAGAGGAAACACGTAGACGTACGAATTTGTTTTCGCTTTCTACCCAGAAACGGTGCCAGTGCAGGTTTGGAAGAAAACGACGGCGTGTTTTACGCTGTGAGTGGGAAACATTGTTTCCTGTAACTGGACGCTTACCAGTTACCATGCAAACTTTAGACATATTATAAAGCCTTTAAAATTAAGGGTTACGAATCTATCCTTTATTCTCTTTTTTTATTGAAACGGCGTAAGGAAAAACCTCTGTACTCTCCAGAGTCCAAACCGTTTCTCAGGCGGAGCGTCCCGTAACTAGACAAGATACCGTACCGGAGTATGGATAGAAGGCCGCGAATTATACACAAGAGCATACACATTCACCAGCACTTAATAACTTTTATAATAATCCCCGCTCAGCAAACGAAACAATCTCAAGATCACCAACTATCATATGATCTAAAACCCTCACCTCGATCATCTCCAATGCGTTTTTAAGCCGTTCAGTTATGTGCTGATCAGCCATGCTTGGTTCTGCTACTCCCGAAGGATGATTATGAGCGAGAATGACCGCGGCAGCATTATGTTCCAATGCTTTTGCGACAACCTCGCGGGGATACACTGCCGCTGCGTTAATCGTGCCAAAGAATAATGGTTCATATTTAAGTACGCGGTGTTTGTTATCCAGAAAGAGACAGGCAAATACTTCCCGTTGATAATGGCGCAGCTGCGAAGCCAGATAGTTTTTCACCTGCTCTGGCCTCTCCATCGCATCTCCTTTTTCAATAGATGCTTGAAGATGCCGACGGCTCATTTCCAAAACGGCCTGCAATTGAACAAATTTCGCAGAACCTAAGCCATGCGCAGCACAAAATGCTTTTTGATCACTTTCTAGAAGCGTGCGTAAAGAACCAAATGTAGTTAATAGATCGCGAGCCAGATCAACTGCACTTTTTCCTTTAACCCCAGTTCGTAAAAAGATAGCCAATAGTTCGGCATCTGACAGCGAAGCGGCGCCTTGAAGCAAAAGTTTTTCCCGAGGCCGTTCGGCTTCTGGCCAATGCGTAATAGACATAAGAGGTCTCCATTTTATCTCTTCTCTATTTACCTCATACGGAGCACAGGCATTCAAACCGTGAGAAGAGTCATCATCCTTGATGAATTGCATTAATTTAACGCTATACAATCTACGAAACTTTACTCGAAAATGGTATGGTATCGATCCTTTTTATTTCAGCGTCATTTAGATTACCGACGCTACAAACGCAAAGATTACAGTAGTTAGCCAGTATGCAGAGACTTACTAACAAACAAATTATTCTTGGAATCACCGGCGGTATTGCAGCTTATAAAAGCGCAGAGTTAACTCGAATCCTCAAAGGAGCCGGTGCTGAAGTTCGCGTTGTAATGACAGCCTCTGCAACCGAGTTCATTACCCCTCTGACTTTACAAGCACTCTCAGGCAATCCCGTCCACCAGCATCTTCTGGATGCCGAGGCAGAAGCGGGCATGGGGCATATTGAATTAGCTAAATGGGCTGATTTGATCCTGATTGCGCCAGCAAGTGCTAACTTTATGGCTCGATTAGCATCTGGCCAAGGCGATGATCTACTAACAACGATCTGCCTAGCGACAGATGCACCTATCTGCTTAGCCCCTGCAATGAATCAAGCGATGTGGCGTGACGAGGGCACACAAAAGAACGCAGCAACGCTGAAATCTCGTGACCTCAAACTATTTGGACCAGGTGTAGGTGAGCAAGCCTGTGGCGATACTGGCCCAGGACGCATGCTAGAACCGACAGAGATAGCAGAGCTAACAGCAACCCAATTTGACCGGGGTAGCCTGACAGGTAAAACCGTATTTATTACCGCAGGTCCTACACGTGAACCATTAGACCCTGTGCGGTATATATCCAACCATAGCTCAGGAAAAATGGGCTACGCTCTTGCAGAAGCTGCAATGGAAGCGGGTGCTAAAGTTAAATTGATTAGCGGCCCGGTCAATCTTCCTGCACCGGCTCGCATTGGCAGAACGTCAGTGGAAAGCGCCGAAGAGATGCTTAACGCCTCTCTGGAAGATCTCTCTCTATGCGACATCTTCATCGCGGCGGCAGCAGTAGCGGACTACCGCCCTACAGCTATAGCTGAACATAAAATAAAGAAAGGCTCAGAGGAAATCATGGAACTTCATCTGGTTAAAAACCCAGATATTGTTGCCACTGTAGCGAATAGTTCACCAAAACCATTTACGGTTGGTTTTGCTGCAGAAACACGTGATGTCATCAGTTACGCCAAAAGCAAGCTTGAGCGTAAAAACCTAGATCTCATCATCGCAAATGATGTTTCTCGCTCAGATATTGGTTTTAACAGCGACGAAAATGCGGTTACGGTTATTTCAGCGACAACAACTGAAACCTTACCCCAAGCGTCTAAGCGTCAGTTAGCCAGCAAGCTGATCGAAAAGATTGCAGCTCAGTATCATGGAAGTGCAGTAACGGAAAAAGAGATCGAAACTGCATAACTTATTTTGGATTTCAAACTTTGTGAATATTAAAGGATTAACATGCGTTACCCTCTAAACTCTCTAGACCATGCAATTTTCCGTGCTTACGATGTCCGAGGCATTGTCGGTTCCGCTTTAACAGATGACACGGTCTACCACCTAGGCAGAGCTTTTGCTGCCGAAGCAAAATCACAAGGTGTTGAAAACGTTAATTTGGCTGCCGATGGCCGCTTATCCAGCCCGCACCTTAAACAACTATTTAGTGAAGGTTTAATGGATGGTGGCTGCCAAGTTATAGATACCGGCTATGTACCAACCCCTACCCTTTATTACGCAGCACATCAGGATAGTCAATGCACAGGTGTAATGATCACGGGTAGTCACAACCCTGCTGATTACAACGGCTTTAAGATGATGATCGACGGCCACACATTGTCCGGCGATGAGATCCAAGCCCTTAAAACACGTATCATTGAGCAAAACTACTCAGAAGGTGAAGGTTTAAAACGCGATTTAGACATCCGAGAAAGCTACCTTGAGCGAATCCTTTCGGATGTCAAACTAGATAAAAAGCTAAAAGTCGTTGTCGATTGCGGTAACGGTATTCCGGCTGAACTAGCGCCTAAGCTGATTGAACAATTAGGCTGCGAGATTATCCCACTTTACTGTGAAGTCGATGGTACTTTCCCTAATCACCACCCAGACCCGGGTAAACCGAAAAACCTAATCGATGCTATCGCGAAGGTAAAAGAAACAGGTGCGGATTTGGGCCTAGCATTTGACGGTGATGGCGATCGCGTAGGCGTAATTACTAACGAAGGTAATATCGTATATCCAGATCGTATCATGATGTTGTTCTCCGAAGAGATCCTTAAGCGTAACCCAGGCGCAGAAATCATCTTCGACGTAAAATGCTCACGCCTACTTGCCAAAGTAATTACCGAAGCTGGCGGTAAAGCGACTATGTGGCGTACAGGCCACTCTTTGATCAAACAAAAGATCAAAGAAACCGGCGCAATGCTTGGCGGCGAAATGAGTGGTCACATTTTCTTTAAAGAGCGTTGGTACGGTTTTGACGATGCGCTATACAGTGCAGCGCGTCTGCTTGAAATTTTGGCGAATACAGATCAAACCGTTGAAGAGCTATTCGCTCTATACCCTGAAGATGTGAGCACACCAGAACTAAACATCACGGTTACCGACGAAAACAAATTCGATATCGTCGCAGCCCTTCAGAAAAAGCACTTTGAAGGCGGTACTGCTAACCATATTGATGGTGTACGCGTCGACTACCCTGATGGCTGGGGCTTAGTTCGCGCATCCAATACTACACCTGTGCTTGTTCTTCGTTTTGAAGCAGAAACAAACGATGCGTTAATGCGTATCCGGAACGATTTCGAGCAAAAGCTACATGAAGTGGATAGCAGTCTCGTTATCCCTCACGAATAAAGCCCAAACGGCAGGAGTGCACCGATTAAATCGCGTGCACTCATATAATAATTTTAAGGAAAGACTATGCCTCTAACACGTAAAGATGCCATGACTACCGCTCATGTATTGAGCGAAGCTATGCCATATATTCAGCGCTTTGTCGGCAAAACAATTGTCATCAAATATGGCGGTAACGCCATGATTGATGAAAAGCTACAAAACAGCTTTGCCCGTGACATTGTGATGATGAAGCTGATTGGTATTAACCCAATCGTTGTTCACGGAGGCGGCCCACAGATCGGACAACTTTTAGAAGATCTGAAAATCGAATCACACTTTATCAACGGTATGCGTGTAACCGATTCCAAAACGATGGATGTTGCCGAAATGGTATTGGGCGGCGCGGTAAACAAACAGATCGTTGGCCTGATAAACAATAACGGCGGCCAAGCTATCGGCTTAACAGGTAAAGATGGTCAACTTCTACGTGCTAAAAAGCTACGTGTTGAACATAAAACACCTGAGATGGAAGCACCTGAAATTCTTGATATTGGCCACGTAGGCGAAGTCGAAAGCGTTAACGTGAAAGTGCTAGACATGTTGGTTAACTCCGACATCATTCCAGTGATTGCACCGATTGGTGTGGGTGAAGATGGCGCATCTTACAATATCAATGCTGACTTAGTTGCCGGTAAAGTTGCTGAAGTACTACAAGCAGAAAAACTGATTCTATTGACCAACATTGAAGGTCTGATGGATAAAGACGGTAATATCCTAACTGGCCTAACAACCAAACAGGTAGATGATCTAATTGAAGATGGCACTATCTACGGTGGTATGCTGCCGAAAATCGGTTGTGCATTAAGCGCAGTAAAAAGCGGCGTAAACAGCGCTCATATTATTGATGGCCGTGTAGAGCACTCCTGCATGCTAGAAATCTTTACCGATGAAGGTGTTGGTACACTGATCACCAACCGCGGATAAGGACGAACCATGAGCGAAACAGTCAAAGTATCCCGCCGCGAGCAAATTTTACAAAGCCTTGCTCGCATGCTGGAAAACCCAGGGCAAAAAATTACGACTGCTGCCCTCGCTAAAGAAGTAGGTGTATCAGAAGCTGCGCTTTATCGCCATTTCCCAAGTAAAGCACGCATGTTTGAAGGCCTAATCGGCTTTATTGAAGATACAGTGTTTAGTCGTGTTACTGCGATAACTCAAGTTGAACCGAGCGCAATCAAGCAATGCGAGCAAGTACTTACTTTGCTATTAGCATTTGTTGAACGTAATCCAGGCATGGCACGACTGCTTACAGGTGATGCTTTAACCGGTGAAACAGATCGCCTAAGACAGCGTATCAATCAGTTCTTCGAACGCTTAGAAACACAGATCAAACAGATCTTGCGCGAAGCAGAAGTCAAAGAAGGCTTACGTACTGAAACAACAGCTGGAGCAACTGCCAACTTGATGCTTGCGTGCTGCGAAGGCCGTATCCGTCAATTTGTACGAACAGAGTTTCGCAAAACACCAACAGAGCAGTGGAGCGAGCAATGGCCGCGAATTGCTGCCGGCGCTTTCCGTCCAGCCTAATTGACGTTTGGCACAATGACTCTTTAAGGGGAAGCTAGCTTCCCCTTTTTTATTCCTACGGGGCCACCAGCACAACTATGGATCAACTTATTGAACACGGCGGATTGTTTGTTCTTTCATTTTTCGCTAATGCCTTATCAGCAATGGCCGGAGGCGGAGCAGGCTTACTGCAACTCCCCGTACTGCTATTCCTTGGCTTAAGTTTCAATACAGCACTAGCCACCCATAAAATCGCCAGCGTAGCACTAGGTATTGGTGCAACCATTAGGCATCTGCGTGAAGGCAAACTGGACTATAAATTCTGTGGATTTATATTGCTATGCGGCCTGCCCGGTGTGGTTATCGGGGCGGATATCATCATCGATATCCCAGAAGGTTGGACCATATTCAGTTTAGGCCTGTTAACGGTTGGATTGGGCATCTATTCGTTTCGTAAGAAGGCTCTTGGGCTTACCGCAGAACCTCGTAACAGAGATCGGTTAGGGCTTATCATTGGGGGCGGTGTACTGTTCGTTATTGGCGCCTTAAACGGCTCTTTGACTTCAGGCACTGGCTTATTTGTAACACTCTGGCTCGTTCGCTGGTTCGGTCTAGACTACAAAACGGCCGTTACCTATGTCTTGATTCTAGTCGGCCTATTCTGGAACTCCACCGGCGCTATTACCGTAGCACTACAAGTAGATCCTCGTTGGGAATGGTTACCTGCACTGTTGATCGGCGCCACTATCGGCTCATTTATAGGTGCACACTTAGCCATTACTCAAGGCAATCAGCTGATAAAAAGAGCATTCGAAACGCTCACAGTTCTAGTAGGGATAAAACTGACGGGGGATGGGATCGGAATATTAATGGCTATCTAAAGCCTTAATGTTTAATCGCTACCGGTAAAGCTTGGCAGTGCCCTTCGCTACGATCGCAAGGCTCCACTTTCGGTTGAGCCATTAGCAACTGAGTACGAGATCGAATATTAAGCAACTCAGACGCCGACACTAAACGAATGCCAAGTTGCTCAAGAATCGGCAGTGCTTCAGACAAATACTCAACAGTTGCCGGATAAGGGTGGCCTATTACAACAGCATGCCCCTGAGTCACAGCTAAACTTAAAGCTTGCTTGAACTGGTTGTGGATATAATTCCAATTCTGCTTATTATCTAAAAAAACATCCCTAACTAGATAGGGAATCTGGTGCTCATGGGCCACCTTCCAAGCCACACTACGACCCGTTGTCACACTATCGATAAAGAAGATATTACGCTGCTTTGCCACAGCCATAATCTCTTTCATCTTTTGACGGTTTTCAGTCAGAAGGCTTCCCATGTGATTATTCATTCCAACCACATGGGGGATCGAATCAAGACTATTATGCAATACCTGCTGAATCTCTTGCCTAGACAACTGCTCAGTTAACGCGCCAGGCCCTAGACGAAGTCCGGCTTTATTTTGCATTGGCGCATGCAATATAACCTCTTTTCCCTGCTTGTATGCTATTTCTGCTAAATCATAGGAGTGTGGGGTATGGGGCAGAAATGCATAGGTAATCGCACCAGGTAGGTTGATCGCAGCCAAACCTTTTTTACGGTTATCACCAATATCATCAATAACAATTGCCATCACCGGCTGGTTATCCGTGAATACTGGGTCGGCATAACTTGGGCTAACTAAAGCACCAAGAGTGATAACCGCTGAGCAAATCCGTCTCAAAAACTGCATATCACTTACGCACTATCGCCAGAGCTTTTAGTAAGTTTAAAGCTTCGTACAGCTGATAATCCCTTGCTGCAAGATTATCTTTTTTCGCTTCTTCCGCAGCCTTCTTCTCACCATTTTCAAGATGACCACTTAGGTCTTTTTCTTTCAAATATTCAGGACCACCTTCGCGTAAGGTTAACTCAGCATCATTAACCTCAATATCTGGTTTGATGCCTTGTGCCTGAATAGAACGACCATTAGGAGTGTAGTATCTAGCCGTAGTGATTTTCAGCGCACGCTCTTTTGTTAAAGGCAGAACCGTTTGAACCGAACCTTTACCAAAACTATCGACTCCCATAATTACCGCACGCTCTTGATCTTGAAGCGCGCCTGCGACGATCTCTGAAGCCGATGCAGAACCTCCATTGATCAAGACAACAAGTGGAAGTTCTGGCAGTAAAGTATCGCTAGTCGCGCTAAAACGCTGTTCAGATTCAGCTAAACGACCTTTGGTATATACGATCAATCCATCTTTTAGGAAGGTATCGCTGATATCCACAGCGGCTTGTAAAACACCACCCGGGTTATTACGCAGATCCAACACCACACCTTTCAGCTCATTTTTCATCAAGCGCTTAAGGTGTTTGTTAACTTCTTTACCTGAATCCACTTGGAATTGGGATACACGCAAGTAGCCGAAACCCTCATCCAACATACGACTCTTAACGCTCGCTACTTGGATGATGTCTCGTACAACTTCAATTTCTAGCGGCTTTTCTTCGCCTTCACGCACAATCGTGAGAATGAGTTTACTGCCAGGCTTACCACGCATCAGCTCTACAGCCTCACTGAGAGGCATACCTTGTACTGGTGTATCATCCAGCTTAGTAATCAAGTCTCCCGCTTTAACCCCAGCACGCTGAGCGGGCGTATCATCAATTGGCGTGATAACACGAATAAAGCCATCTTCAGAGCCTACTTCGATGCCTAAACCACCAAATTCACCACTGGTATTGGCTTGCAGACTCTCAAATTCATCGGGTTCTAAATACGCAGAATGAGGATCTAACCCTGCAATCATGCCTCGCAGAGCATCTTCAAGCAGACGCGCATCATCCACAGGCTCAACATAGGAGGATTTAATTCGTTGGAACACTTCGGTGAATAATCGAAGTTCATCTAGAGGTAATACTTTTTCGTCTGTAACAGCTGGTGTATCTGCAGGCTTCGGATCAGCTGCGTGAAGTGGGAAAGAGACAAGCGTACTAACAACCATACCAAGCAAGGTACGTTTGAACCCGCCCGAACATAAAACTGACTTCATAATTTCTTCCCTAATAATGTTAGCGCTTCAACCAACTTTTTGGATTACTCGGCTTACCTTTATAACGAACCGCAAAATAAAGACCTGTTTGAGTACGGCCCCCACTCTGCCCTGCCGTTGCGATCGTATCACCCGCAGCTACCCAGTCGCCTGTTTCTAATAACAAGCTTTGATTATAACCATACAAACTCAGATAACCGGAGCCATGATCAATAATCAATACTAAACCATAACCTCTAAGCCAATCTGAAAATACTACGCGCCCATGATGAACCGCTTTTACAGGCTGAGCTTCTGACGCCTGAATCCAGATTCCATCATAGCGGATATTATTTCTGACAGTACCATAATTCTGCTTTACCTTACCTTTTAACGGCCAAGGCAGCTTACCTTTTAATTGTTTAAAGGTTTTATCGTCTTTAACAAGCGTGGCGAAGTTTAAACTTTTCTCAATTTCAGTCAGCACCGCACGCAAACGCTTCTGGTCCAGTTTGAGTTGTTTAAGCTTCTTTTTATCTGTGGAGAGGGCTTGTGTTAGCCTAGCAAGGGTATCTTTTCGCTTTGCTTGGGAGGCCCTAAGAGCAGTGACCTCTTTACGCAATTCTTCGCGCTTGAGGACCATTTTTTGCTCGGTATCGGTTAACTCTAATTCAGTTCCGGAAAGATCCGCCAGTTTGGTTTTGAAAAGAATTAGGTCCTGGCGCAACTCTTCATTCACGAAGTCATAATAGCGAATAGCGCGATCTAAAGTTTCAGGGTCTCGCTGGGTGAGCAGTAGCTGCAGGCGCGCTTGGTTGCCCATTTTATACTGCTGGGCTATCTGTTTAGCGATTAGTTCAGAACGTTTCTTAAGCTCGACTTTTAAAGCATCTCGCTTCTTTTCAAGGGTATCAGCGTGAGAGCCAAGACCACTCAATTGCTTATCCAGTGATTGGATCTGACGGGCTAACTTGCCAATTTTGACTTCACTGTCACGGAGTTCTTTACTTAATTCACGAGACTCGCCCTCTTGCGAGCGCATGTTTTTTTGCAAGGAAGCTATACGTGAATTGAGCTGCTTTATCTGCTTTTCAGTTAATGCTTGTTTGTCCTCTGCTAGCACCACAGATGACGCAAGTAAGCTTAACAGTATGAAAATAAAGGCAGGTAAAGATCGCACCATAATTATTCTGCACAAAATAAAAAGGGATAAACGAGTTATCCCTTTTTAAAGCCTCTTTAGAAGGATGCTAAAGATCTGCCTGTCATTTCAGCAGGCACTTCAATGTCCATCAACGAAAGCAGAGTTGGTGCTAGGTCACAAAGCGCACCGTCTTCTAGCTTAAGATTTTCTGCACGTGGACCATCGTAAATCAACGCTACTGGCCAGATCGTGTGAGATGTATGAGGCTGCCCTGTTTCTGGGTTAACCATCAACTCAACATTGCCGTGATCAGCTGTAATCAATGCTTCACCACCAACTTCGCGAAGCGCTTCTAGCACCTGTTTAACGCTATCATCAACAACTTCACAAGCTTTAACAGCTGCATCAAATTTACCGGTATGGCCAACCATATCACCGTTCGCATAGTTACAAACGATCAGGTCATACTTACCACTCTTGATCGCCCCAACTAACTTTTCAGTCACTTCCGGCGCACTCATCTCAGGCTGCAAATCATAAGTTGCAACATCTGGAGAAGGAACCAAAATACGATCTTCACCTTCGTAAACTTCTTCCTGACCACCATTGAAGAAGAAAGTCACATGAGCATATTTTTCAGTTTCAGCAATACGCAGTTGAGTTTTGCCCAAACCAGATAGGTATTCACCGAGATCATTTCGAATAGCTTGCGGAGGATAAGCGCAGGCAGCATCGATATCAGATGCGTACTGAGTCATCATTACATAAGCAGCTAACTCTGGTGCTTTTTCACGTGTAAAACCGTCAAAGCTGCTACCTTCAGTAAATGCGCGAGTGATTTCACGGGCACGGTCAGGACGGAAGTTCGCGCAGATTAGTGCATCACCATCAGCAACTAGGCCTTTCGCTTCGCCAGCAGCATCAGTAATTACTGTTGCTTGAACAAATTCATCGTTCTCATCACGTGCATAAGCTTCATTCAGCGCTTGAATAGCAGATTCAGCTTTGCAAGGCGCTTGACCGACAGTCATTGCATCGTAACCATTCTGCACGCGATCCCAACGGTTATCACGATCCATTGTAAAATAACGGCCTGCTACAGAAGCAATGGAACCCACACCGAGTTCGACTAGCTTCTCTTCTGTACGTTGAATCGATGGTTCAGCAGAACGTGGCGGCATATCACGACCATCAAGAATGGCATGAACATAAAGTTTTTTCGCACCACGTTTAACAGCCATCTCTAACAGCGCAAAGATATGTTCTTCATGGCTGTGCACGCCACCTGGAGATAACAAGCCCAAAATGTGAACCGCTTTGTCTTGCGAAATGGCAGCATCCATCGCATTCACTAGCGTCTCGTTATCGAAGAAATCACCATCTTCAATCGCTTTGGAGATACGCGTGAAGTTTTGATAAACCGTGCGCCCTGCACCAATGTTCATATGGCCAACTTCTGAGTTACCCATCTGTCCATCCGGCAAGCCAACAGCCATACCTGAAGTTTCGATTCGAGCATTTGGATTATCTGCCAGTAGTGCATCCCATACTGGGGTATTAGCTGCCTGAATTGCTGAAGATTCAGAACTTTCTACACCGTAACCATCAAGGATGATCAAAGCTTTTGTCGCGCGCGTTTGTGTCATATCTGTAGGATTCTGTTGCAACGGTTATAAAATTGCCGCCAATTTTACTTGGAAAGCCCCTTTAAGGCTAACGATTGAAGGCCCGATGCAGAATAATTGCCACTAAATAATCATTTTCACCGTATCTTCCCCTTATACCGTCAAAAATCGCGAGGTATACTATTGCTCCTCAATCGTCGATCAACAGTTTTTAATGGTCTTCAGGTAAGACCTTATTTGGATTAGAAATGGATCAATTTATCGAATTTATCGGCAACCACCCATTCTTGGTTGGTGCTTGGCTTTTAACTCTAGTGATGTTCGTTCTTTATGAACGTAGTAAAGCAGGCAAAGCCGTTACTCCGGCGCAAGCAACAAACCTAATCAATAAAGAAGACGCGATCATCGTTGATATCCGCCCTAAAAAAGAGTGGGCAACAGGTCATATCACCAATGCAAAGCACATCCCTCTTTCTGATTTAGATCGTCGTATGGACGAGCTAACTAAGTACAAACAACGCCCGATTATCGTTGTATGTAATTTAGGTCAGGCAGCGAGCGCCGCTACTCGCAAACTTAAAGCTGAAGGCTTTGAAAATGCAGTGCGCCTATCTGGCGGCATGACCGAATGGAAAGGCCAAAGCCTTCCTATTGTTAAGTAATAATCACAATGAAAGAAGTTACCATCTATACAACCGCGTGGTGTCCCTTCTGTATCCGAGCAAAAATGCTATTGGATCATAAGAACATTCCTTACGCTGAGATAAAAGTCGACGGCGATGCTGAAAAGCGTCGTGAGATGACTGAGCTCAGTGGAGGTCACACAGTGCCGCAAATTTTTATCGGCGAAACACCTATTGGCGGTTGCGATGATATGTTTGCCCTTGAACACCAAGGCAAACTCGACACCCTACTTAGTGCAAACTAATTTTTAAAAATAAGGATAAATCATGGCTGAGAACGATCAGAACACAGCGTCCCAAGAAGAACAGCAGGGACCTCAGTTTGCGGTACAACGCGTATACATTAAAGATGCCTCTTTTGAATCTCCAAACGCTCCTGAAATTTTCATGAGCCCTTGGCAGCCAGAAGTTGGCCTAGAGATGAACACTCAAACTGCTCAGCTAGGTGACAACGCTTTTGAAGTAACTCTAACGCTAACAGTTACTGTTAAAAACGAAGACAAAACTGCATTCCTAGTTGAACTACAACAAGCAGGTATCTTCTCTATTGCGGGTCTAGGCGAGCAAGAGATGCACCACACACTAGGTGCGTTCTGCCCAAGCATCCTATTCCCATATGCACGTGAAGCAATTGACGCAATGGTTGTTAAAGCTAGCTTCCCTGCACTAATGCTTGCGCCGGTAAACTTTGATGCGCTATATGCTCAGCAGATGGCTCAAGCTCAGCAAGAAGCAGCACAGGGCGAAGCTCAGCACTAAGCTGAACGTTATCGCATAAAAAACGGAGCGTTACGCTCCGTTTTTTTGTTTTTGAATATATCTATTTAGATGATTCAGATGTAGCCAGCTCACTGCGGTTACGTTTCGATTTATACTTCAACCAACGCACCAAATCTGTCCACATCTTATCAATATCCTTTTTCGGCGGCATGATTCCAGCGTATGGAAGCTCAATGGTCACCACAGGTATATTCTTAACAAACCAGCCATAGTTGCCTAAAGAACCCGGGTATGTCCCTAGCTGACGTAGGTGCAACGGCCCAAGTTTACGCGGCGGTTGAATACCACCGTCAAAGTCCAAAATTCCGTGCGGTGCATGTACAGAGACAATAACCGTCGGTTTGTATTCATCAATCAAATTATGGATAACACGACTTTCAGGCTCACTCAAAGGCGCGTGCCCAGGGAAATAGCGCAAACGCTTTTTCGCACTTTTTTGCCAATGAGCTAAAGGCTCGGGAAATTCTGGCGCTGGGGTAAAGTTTCGATTCAAATCGACCTTATTCGCATTAACTCGGCTCGACTTACGCTGCAACAAACCATCCGGATTCACAACCGGCAAGAAATACCAATCATAAGCACCACTATGATGTTTACGTAAGGTGTTAAGCCATTTAAAGGTTACGCTAACACTTGAGTACTCATCACCATGAATACCACCTATAAATAGCACCCTTGGCGCATATTTATTTTCTTCTGAAGCCTGAAAGTGCGCCTCTAAAATTGCACGGCCTTGAACCGAATAAAAACGAGGAGGGAGATAAGGATTACTTAAACATTCATTAACAGAAACACTGGCTAGTTTTTTACCAACCTGTTTACAGACACTCGTCACCTCTTCTGGATGATTCGCTCCATGAGTCAAAGAAGAGATCAAAACTAAAAAACTCCCAAGAAAAAGGGAGCTATATTTTTTCCACATATGCTTTCCGAACAACACTCTTAACTGTACATTTATTAATCAGTAGCGCATTCTAGCATGATTTTAAGGAAAGACTTTGCAGAATTTCATCAGCACGGCCTAATTCAAGGACCTGCTGTAATGAAGTTGCTGGCAAAGGCACAATACTTACAAGCGAGCTTGCTGGAATAAGAAATTGACCTTCACTACCAGACTCTAATTGATCGGAGATCAGAACTACCGGAAGCTGTTGATTCTTAAGTGTTTGGATATTTACTTGCTGATCGAGCCGACCTAACAGCCATACTGCACGCTCCCTGTAGTCGGTAACATGCAGTTTAAAAACCTCGCCCGCCTGCTCGGTTAAGTAAGCTTCAATCTTTGTCACTATAAAAGCGTGCTGCATAGAATTACTGACCGTCATGTAGTTCCTTTCACTATAGTCGCTATGGCAACAATTAAGTATCTATATGTAGAACAGCTCTGAAAACTAACTATCGATAGCGCCTTCAAACCCTAATTGGCGCCACGCTTCATAAACAACGACAGCACTAGCATTTGAAAGGTTCATACTGCGACTCGCCTCTTTCATTGGCATTCTCAACCACTGTTCGCTAGGGAAACTCTCTCTCACCTCAACAGGCAGACCTCGCGTTTCTGGACCCAACAACAAAACATCACCCGCTTGGTAATCTGCTTTGGTGTAGCAAGTTTTACCTTTTGTCGTTAACGCCCAAACCTTTCTCGGCTCTATTTCAGCCAGACAAGTTTCTAAATCAGGGTGAATTTTAACCGCAGCAAACTCATGATAATCCAAGCCGGCACGACGTAACCGCTTATCATCAAAGTCAAAACCCAAAGGCTCCACAAGATGAAGATGAAAACCTGTATTGGCACAAAGCCTAATAATATTGCCGGTATTTGGCGGTATTTCAGGTTCGAATAGGACAACGTGAAGCATAAAAAATCCCCGCAGGTTAAAAGCTGCAGGGATTATATATGAAATCAAAAAACGAGGTTATTACTGTATAAGAATAACTTAGGCAACTTCCTGATCATCACCTTTATCTTCATCCATACCCAATTCTTTGATTTTCCGCGTAAGAGTATTACGCCCCCAACCTAGAAGCTCTGCAGCATCGCGTCGACGTCCTGCGGTATGTTTGAGTGCAGTCTCAATCATAATTTTTTCAAAAGCAGGCACTGCGGTGTCTAATAGATTACGATGACCAAGCCCCAACTGCTGATCAGCCCAATTACGTAAGGACAACTCCCAGTCACCCGCCACAGCTGCCTCTGATTCACTACTCTGCATAAGTTCTGGCGGCAAATCATCAATGAGCACTTCTCGACCAGTCGCCATGACCGTTAACCAGCGACAAGTATTTTCTAACTGCCTAACGTTACCCTGCCAAGTCAAATTACATATGTAACTCTCAGTGTCAGCAGCAAGTACTTTTGGCTCCACATCTAATTCTTCAGCAGCCATATTTAGGAAATGACGCGCTAAACGCGGAATATCTTCACGCCTCTCAGCTAACTTAGGTAGATGAACACGGATAACGTTAAGGCGATGGAATAAATCTTCACGGAAACGACCTTCAGCTACCAACTTTTCTAAATCCTGATGGGTAGCCGCTATTATCCGAACATCGACCTTTACTGCCGTATGACCGCCAACACGATAGAATTCACTATCAGCCAACACCCTTAACAAACGTGTTTGAGCATCAGCAGGCATATCACCTATTTCATCTAGAAAAAGCGTACCACCATCCGCTTGCTCAAATCGACCACGTCGAGCCGCTGCCGCACCGGTAAAGGCGCCTTTTTCATGACCAAACAATTCCGACTCAATCAGATCATGGGGAATAGCTGCCATATTTAGAGGAATGAAAGATCTATCTCTACGAGGGCTGTGCTTATGCAGCGCGTGTGCGACAAGCTCTTTACCCGTACCGGATTCACCATTAATGAGAACGGTAATATTGGATTGAGATAGACGACCAATAGCACGGAAAACTTCCTGCATAGCAGGCGCTTCACCAATAATCTCTGTGCCTTCTTCAGCAGCTTGCTCAGCCACCTGCTCTCGTTGCTCAATCGCATGTGCCAAGGCGCGCTTAGTTAGCGCAACAGCATCATCTACATCAAACGGTTTTGGTAAATACTCAAATGCACCACCCTGATAAGACGCAACTGCAGAATCTAAATCGGAGTGCGCCGTCATAATAATGATCGGAACTTGTGGGTGAGTTTCCTGAATTTTCTCCAGCAACTGCAAACCATCTGTTCCTGGCATGCGAATATCACTAATTATGGCATCAGGCACTTCACGCTCTAGCTGAGCCAATAAAGCATCTGCACTATCAAAAACTTCGGTTTGAAGCCCTTCTACTGCCATCGCTTTTTCAAGCACCCAACGAATTGAACGATCATCATCGACAATCCAGATTTTACCTGACAGGTTCATGACTTATCTCCAAAGGTATGAATAGTTGAAATTTGGTTTCCCCTGGCTGAGTTTCACACTCAATCAATCCTTGATGCTGATTAATGATCGATTGCGCAATCGACAAGCCAAGGCCGGTTCCTTCTGCACGCCCACTTACCATAGGGTAGAAAATTTTACTAAGTATCTCTTCTGGGATACCTGGGCCGTTATCAACGATTTCGACGCTACACACCAAACGGTGTTTTTCAGCGCCTAATGTAATTTGACGGAAAGCGCGCGTTTTAATCTGAATGGTTGGCTCAATAGTTCCCGCACCCTGCATCGCTTGCATACTGTTACGCAGGATATTTAGTATCGCTTGAATAAGTTGCTCTGCATCACCGGTAAACTCAGGAATACTAGGATCGTAATCTCTCAATAGGGATACAGAACCCTTGGTTTCAGCCTCAATTAGCTGGCAAACCCGTTCGAGTATGGCGTGGATATTAACGTCTTCAAGCTTAGGTAACTTACGCGGCCCCAACAGACGATCCACCAAGTTCCTTAAACGATCAGCCTCCTCAATGATTACGCGGGTATAATCATGTAGCGCAGGATCTGGCAGCTCTCGTTCTAGCAATTGCGCGGCACCGCGAATTCCACCAAGAGGATTCTTAATTTCATGCGCCATGCCACGGACTAGGGATCTGGCAGTATCGTGTTGAGTTAGGAGGTCTTCTTCACGCTCGATTCTCATCAAACGGTCTCTAGCCTCTATTTCAATCAGCAGCTGTCGACCACTCAACCAGAACAAGGGATTAATCGAATAATCCACCGTTAATACACTGCCACTTTGAGTAACCAATTTAGCTTCACGGCGAGTGTAAGGATGACCCGTTTCAATACAAGCGCGTAGATCTTCAATGCCATGTTCCTCTGGTGAGAACCACTCCGCTACAGACACTTGAGACAAACGGCGCAAACTCGCCTCTAACAGCATCTCAGCCGCAGGATTGGCATATTCCACATCAAGGTTGCCATCCAGCAAAACCACCGCTGTAGAAAGGTTTTCTATTATCTGTTTATGAAAATCTATTACTGGCATCGACCTACACTCTTTTACTTAAGTTTACTTGTGCAAAAAGCAAACCAAGTTTCACCACTGCCCTAAATTGCTCTCAGGCAGCACCATTACTGACTATTCTAATATTGAGTGTAGCTGCTTAAAAATGATAGCGCACCATTTTAGTGCATTAAATATTATTAAGATTTTAATCGTCACTAAATAAGTGCATAAGGGTAAGATTTAAAAACAAAAAAGCCTCCACAAGGGAGGCTTTTTTTCAGAAGAATTAAGACTTATACAGAGTAGTACAGGTCAAATTCAACTGGGTGAGTAGTCATGTTCACTTTCTCAACTTCTTCACGCTTAAGCGCGATGAATGCATCAAGCATGTCGTCAGTGAATACGCCACCTTGAGTCAAGAAATCACGATCTTCTTCAAGAGCGTTTAGAGCTTCTTCTAGAGATGAAGCAACCTGTGGGATCTCAGCAGCTTCTTCAGCTGGTAGATCGTAAAGGTCTTTGTCTGCAGCATCGCCAGGGTGGATCTTGTTCTTGATACCGTCAAGACCAGCCATCATTAGTGCAGAGAAACATAGGTATGGGTTCGCAGATGGATCTGGGAAACGCGCTTCTACACGACGTGCTTTAGGGCTAGTCACGTATGGGATACGGATTGAAGCAGAACGGTTACGTGCAGAGTAAGCAAGCATAACTGGAGCTTCGAAACCTGGTACTAGACGCTTGTAAGCGTTAGTAGAAGAGTTAGTCAAAGCGTTAAGCGCTTTAGCGTGCTTGATGATACCGCCAATGTAGTAAAGAGCAGTTTCAGACATACCCGCGTATGCATCACCAGCAAACAGGTTAACACCGTCTTTAGATAGAGACATGTGAACGTGCATACCAGAACCGTTGTCACCAACTAGTGGCTTAGGCATGAATGTAGCTGTTTTGCCGTAAGCGTGTGCAACGTTGTGTACACAGTACTTAAGAACCTGAACTTCGTCCGCTTTAGCAGTCAAAGTGTTCGCACCAACACCGATTTCACACTGACCAGCAGTTGCTACTTCGTGGTGGTGTACTTCAATTTCAAGATCCATCGCTTCCATCGCGTCACACATAGCGCCACGTAGGTCGTGAAGAGAATCAATTGGTGGTACTGGGAAGTAACCGCCTTTAACACGTGGACGGTGACCAGTGTTACCACCTTCGATCTTGTGGCTAGACGCCCAAGATGCTTCTTCAGAAGCGATTGTGTAACCACAACCAGAGATGTCTGCATGCCATTTCACTTCGTCAAATACGAAGAATTCTGGCTCAGGACCAAACATAGCTGTGTCAGCAATACCTGTAGACTTAAGGTACTCTTCTGCACGCTTAGCTACAGAACGTGGGTCACGCTCGTAACCTTGACCAGTAGCTGGCTCAACGATGTTACAACGAACGATTACAGTAGTAGCTTCAGAGAATGGATCCAGCAGAGAAGCGCTGTCGTCCGGCATCAGGATCATGTCGGAATCGTTAATACCTTTCCAACCTGAGATGGATGAACCATCGAACATTTTACCTTCTTCAAAGAAGTCATCGCCCATGTCGGAAACTGGGATAGTTACGTGCTGCTCTTTACCGTGAGAGTCGGTGAAACGTAGGTCAATCCACTTAGCATTGCTTTCTTTGATCAGATTCAGAGTCTTCTCTGACATGAGACTTTCTCCACTTAGTAATTACCAGGCTGAACATTGTCAGCCTAAAGAAATCAGAATTAATTATCGGCTTAGGACAAAGCAACAAGTGTGCCAGAACAGAAAAACCAGCTTTCCTCCACAATTAGAGGCACTTGCAGCATAAATGCACCAAAAGCACCGCACCAAAATTGAGCATAAGCAACTTTAATGCACCATAATAGTGCAAATCTTATTAAATCAATTTTTACGCACCGTTATGGGCCTATAATATACTCCAACCTTATTAAAAACGCCCACCTATAATGAGCCTGTTTTTAACTTAATTCCTACTCAGATCAATCTACTTATCTGGTTAGAATTAAGAAAAACAAAAACTCTGCAGATTTGATTAAGAAATATGCAGTAATTTATCTATAAACACGTATAATTCCGCATTCGCAAAAATATCTCACAGGTATACACACGTGATCGAAAAGCTAAGAAACATCGCTATCATCGCGCACGTTGACCATGGTAAAACAACCTTGGTTGATAAGCTGCTTGCACAATCTGGCACACTAGGCCGTCGTGATGAAGGCACTGAGCGCATCATGGACTCCAACGACCAGGAGAAAGAGCGCGGCATTACCATTTTGGCAAAAAACACAGCCATTAAATGGAACGACTACCGCATCAACATTGTGGACACTCCTGGACACGCCGACTTCGGTGGTGAAGTAGAGCGCGTACTGTCTATGGTTGACTGTGTATGCCTACTAGTTGACGCTGTTGATGGCCCAATGCCACAAACACGTTTCGTTACTCAGAAAGCATTTGACCAAGGCCTGCGTCCAATCGTTGTAATCAACAAGATTGACCGCCCTGGCGCACGCCCAGATTGGGTTATCGATCAAGTATTTGATCTATTCGATAGCCTAGGCGCTACTGATGAGCAACTAGACTTCCCAATTGTTTACGCATCTGCACTAAACGGTATTGCGGGTCTTGAGCCAGACGACATGTCTGAAGATATGACACCGCTTTTCGAAGCTATCGTTGAGCATGTAGATCCACCAAAAGTAGACGTTGATGGCCCACTACAGATGCAAGTATCTGCACTGGACTATAACAGCTACCTTGGCGTTATCGGTGTTGGCCGTGTTACTCGCGGTACCATCAACACAAATACGCAAGTTAAAGTTATTGATCGCGAAGGCGCTGTTCGTAGCGGCCGTATCCTGAAGATCATGGGCTATCACGGCCTAGAACGTGTAGAAGTAGAAAGCGCAACTGCTGGTGACATTATCTGTGTTACTGGTATTGACGCTCTGAACATCTCTGACACTATCTGTGACCCTGATAAAGTTGAAGCTCTACCAGCGCTAAGCGTAGATGAGCCAACAGTATCTATGACGTTCCAGGTTAACGATTCTCCGTTCGCAGGTCAGGATGGTAAGTTTGTAACTAGCCGTAACATCAAAGAGCGTCTAGATCGTGAACTTATCCACAACGTTGCCCTACGCGTAGAAGATGGTGAAACACCAGAGAAATTCAAAGTTTCTGGCCGTGGTGAACTTCACCTGTCCGTATTGATTGAAACAATGCGTCGCGAAGGCTTCGAACTAGGCGTATCTCGTCCTGAAGTAATTCAGAAAGAAGTCGATGGTGAAATCCACGAACCATACGAAATGGTTATGATCGACGTTGAAGACGAGCACCAAGGTTCTGTTATTGAGGAACTAGGCAAGCGCAAAGGCGACATGACAAACATGGAAGTAGACGGCAAAGGCCGTGTACGTCTAACGTTCATGATTCCATCTCGCGGCCTTATCGGCTTCCGCTCTCTGTTCCTGACAATGACTTCAGGTACAGGTATCATGACTTCTATCTTCGACCACTATGGTCCAGTTAAAGAAGGTGAAGTTGTTAGCCGTATCAATGGTGTTCTTGTATCCATGGTTACTGGTAAAGCTCTTGGTTACGCACTGTGGAACCTACAAGACCGCGGTCGTCTATGCATCGAACCAAACGTTGAAGTTTACGAAGGCATGCTACTAGGCATCCACAGCCGTAATAACGATCTAGCTGTAAACCCAACTAAAGGTAAGCAGCTGACTAACGTACGTGCTTCTGGTTCTGATGAAAACATCCAGCTAACACCTCCTGTGAAATTCACATTGGAGCAAGCGCTAGATTTCATCGAAGATGACGAATTGGTAGAAGTTACACCTAACTTCATCCGCCTACGCAAGAAGCTTCTTAAAGAGAACGAACGTAAGCGCGCGAAGAATAAATAAGAGAGCATATCTAGTCGCGTAACAAAATACGCTTACTGCTTTTTTATTAAGCCATCACTCTCCAGTGATGGCTTTTTTATATACGACACCCCACTCCCCTCCGAGCTTTTACCTCACACCTAATCCTTCGCAGCCTAGAACGATAATAGTCACAAGCAATAAAAAAGGCAGCCGTAGCTGCCTTTTTATCAAATGTAGGAAATTAACCTACCCACACTCGTGCGTTGCGGAACATGCGCATCCACGCACCGTCCTCAGACCATTCATCTGGCGCCCAACTGTTAGTGACTGTACGGAAAACACGCTCAGGGTGCGGCATCATAATAGTCACACGACCGTCAGTAGTTGTAACACCTGTAATACCTTCTGGCGAACCATTCGGGTTAGCAGGATAAATCTCTGTTGGCTGACCATAGTTATCCACATAACGTAGAGCTACCGTATCAGATGACTTAAGTCCCGCTAGGTGTGTTTCATCTTTGAATTCTGCGCGGCCTTCGCCATGCGCCACAGCGATTGGCATACGAGAACCCGCCATACCCTGCAAGAACACAGATTTAGAATCTTGAACTTCTACCATAGCAACACGCGCTTCAAACTGTTCTGAAACGTTACGTACGAAGTGCGGCCATAAGTCAGAACCAGGAATCAATTCATGCAAGTTAGACAGCATCTGACAACCGTTACAGATACCTAATGCAAACGTGTCTTCACGATTAAAGAACTGCTGAAATTGATCACGTGCACGTGCGTTAAATAGGATCGACTTAGCCCAACCTTCACCCGCACCCAACACGTCACCATACGAGAAGCCACCACAAGCAACCAGACCTTTAAACTGATCAAGCTCAACGCGACCAGAAAGGATATCACTCATGTGGACATCAACAGCTGCAAAACCAGCACGGTCAAACGCCGCACCCATTTCAATCTGACCGTTTACACCCTGCTCACGAACGATAGCCATCTGAGGACGTGTACCCGTCTGAATAAATGGCGCAGCAACATCTTCATTCTGATCAAACGTAAGCTCAGCATTCAGACCAGGATCTTGTTTATCAAGAATACGATCAAACTCTTGCTCTGCACATTCAGAGTTATCACGCAAAGACTGAATCTGGTAAGAGGTTTCAGCCCACCAGCGCTGTAACTGTACGCGTGACTCAGAATAGATCTCTTCCTCATCGAAGTGGAAGCGAATCTCATCATCCAAGTTAGTAGAACCTACAACCTGAGCAATATCACCAAGACCTGCAGCATTTAGTTCAGTAAGAACCGTTTCTAAGCTATCACGCTTAACCTGAAGCACGGCACCTAGCTCTTCAGCAAACAATGCTGCAGCCAACTCACTTTCTTCACCAGCGAGCATATCTAGATTTAGATCAACACCGGTTTTCCCAGCAAATGCCATCTCAGCAATCGTTGCAAATAAACCACCGTCAGCACGGTCATGGTATGCAAGGATTTGACCTTGCTCGTTTAGTTCTTGAATCGCTGCAAAGAACGCTACAAGTTGCTCTGGCTGATCAACATCAGGAACATCTTGACCGACTTCGTTATAAACCTGAGCTAGTGCAGAAAGACCAATACGGTTTTTACCATTACCTAGATCCAAAAGAATCAGATCGGTTTCGCCTTGATCAGTACGTAGCTGAGGCGTCAATGTTTTACGTGCATCTGTTACAGGGGCAAAGCCTGTAATAATCAAAGACATCGGCGCAGTTACAGATTTTTGTTCGCCTTCATCTTCCCACACGGTACGCATAGACATGGAGTCTTTGCCTACAGGAATAGTGATACCCAGCTGCGGACACAACTCCATACCTACAGCTTTTACAGTGTCATACAATTTTTCATCTTCACCTGGGTGGCCAGCAGCACACATCCAGTTTGCAGACAGTTTAATGTCTTTAATGTCACCAATACGAGCAGACGCAATGTTAGTAACAGTCTCACCAATCGCCATACGACCAGATGCAGGAGAGTCAACCAAAGCAAGCGGTGTACGCTCACCCATTGCCATCGCTTCACCAGTATATGTATCGTATGCAGCAGTCGTTACTGCACAGTTAGCCACAGGAACCTGCCATGGGCCAACCATTTGATCACGCGCTACTTGACCAGTAATCGAACGGTCACCGATAGTGATCAAGAAAGACTTAGAAGCTACCGCCGGCAGTTTCATTACGCGCTCAGCCGCATCTTTAAGATCGATAGAGCTCGTATCGAAAGACGGCACTTCGTATGCTTTACGCTCCACAGAACGGTGCATTTTTGGCGGCTTGCCAAACAACACGCTCATTGGTAGATCAACCGGCTTATTCTCGAAGTGAGTATCACCTAATGTTAGGTGCATCTCTTCTATCGCTTCGCCTACAACAGCGTATGGACAACGCTCACGCTCACAGATCGCCTCGAAACGCGGCATATCTGCAGGATCAACCGCCATCACATAACGCTCTTGCGCTTCGTTACACCAGATAGCCAATGGCGACATGCCTGGCTCATCGTTATTTACATTACGTAGTTCAAAGTTAGCACCACGATTACCATCGCCTACCAACTCAGGGAAAGCATTGGAAAGACCACCTGCTCCAACGTCATGAATAAATGCGATCGGGTTTTCATCACCCAACTGCCAGCACTGGTCGATAACTTCTTGGCAACGACGCTCTAGCTCAGGGTTATCACGCTGTACAGAGGCAAAATCAAGATCAGCAGTAGAAGAACCCGATGTCATAGAAGATGCAGCACCGCCGCCTAGACCAATCTGCATTGCAGGGCCACCAAGGCAGATCAGCTTAGCACCTACTGGGATTTCGCCCTTTTCAACGTGCTCATCACGAATGTTACCTAAACCACCCGCAATCATGATTGGCTTGTGGTAACCACGAACCTCTTCCCCCGCAGCGCCGTTTACTTTCTGTTCGAAAGTACGGAAGTAACCTGTTAGCGCGGGACGACCAAATTCGTTGTTAAATGCAGCACCACCAATAGGGCCTTCGATCATGATATCCAGAGGTGTCACAATACGCTCTGGCTTACCGTATTTAGATTCCCATGGCTGCTCAAAGCCAGGAATATTTAGATCAGACACAGTAAAACCTGTAAGACCAGCTTTTGGCTTAGAACCTTTACCGGTCGCACCTTCATCACGAATTTCACCACCTGAACCTGTTGCAGCACCCGAGTGTGGTGCAATTGCAGTTGGGTGGTTGTGAGTTTCAACTTTCATCAGGATCTGAATATCTTCCTGATTGTAGCTGTACTCTTTGCTATCCGGTTTTGGGAAGAATCGACCCGCTTTAGAACCAACCATTACCGCAGCGTTATCTTTATACGCCGACAGTACGTTCTCACCGCCCATTTCATTGGTGTTACGAATCATGGCAAACAGCGATTTCTCCTGCGCTTCGCCATCGATATCCCATGAAGCGTTAAAGATCTTGTGACGGCAGTGCTCAGAGTTCGCCTGAGCAAACATCATCAATTCAACATCTGTCGGATTACGGTCTAGCTCGATAAAGCTTTCAACTAGGTAATCAATCTCATCTTCAGCCAACGCTAGGCCAAGGTCGGTATTCGCTGCAACCAACGCTTCACGACCGCCACCCAAAATATCTACAGTCGTCAGTGGCTTCGGCTCTTCTTCTAAGAAAAGCGAAGAGGCGTCATCTATACTTGGCAATACAGCTTCAACCATGCGATCGAACAATGCAGCTTGTACTGCTTTTACTTCAGCATCAGTCAGATCTTTAGATGCTTGAACGTAGTATGCGATACCACGCTCCAGACGCTTGATTGCTGACAAGCCACAGTTGTGAGCGATATCAGTTGCCTTCGACGACCAAGGCGATATAGTGCCCGGGCGAGGAACAACTAAGAACAGCTGACCCGCTGGCTCCTGAGCTTCAGCTTTTGGTCCGTAGCGTAAAATACGTTCCAATACTTTTTGCTCATCGTCCGATAAAGCTTGTGACAAATCGGAAAAATGCATAAATTCAGCATATAGACCTGTTACAGCAGGAACTGAAGACTGAATAACGGTAAGTAACTTTTCATGACGAAAAGCAGAAAGAGCAGGTGCTCCGCGCAGTGCCAGCATCTCTAATAGAGCCTCTTGATAGCTGCCAATAAAAAGCAGTAGTTACAGGAGAAATATAAGTAGTGAATTTTACCGAAACAGCCAGTTGGATACCAGAAAAGCAGTACAATGTTTGATATTAGACGCAAAAAAGATGCAGCATATGCTCTGGTGATTTTTCTTTTGTTCTGTATTCCAGGCTTATTGAGCTGGAATAGCAAAACTCAGCTAGGCGCGATCATAGAATCTGGCGCAATAAAACTCGTAACTCGAAACTCACCGAACACTTATTTTATTGAAAAAGGTAAACCTGCAGGCTTTGAATACGATTTAGCTAAAGCTTATGCCGACCATCTAGGCGTAGAACTTGAATTGGTTCTTCCTGATGATTTCAGCTCTATTTTCACGACGATGAGCGCACGTGATGGTCATATCGCAGGCTCCATGCTTACGATCACCGATGAACGTCAAGAAAAATTTGAGTTTACCCAACCCTATCTTAAAACCACGACGACACTGATATACCGTCAAACCAAAGGTAAGAAGGCACCCAAAGATATTTCCGATCTACTTAAACCTGGAAAGAAATTAGTTGTACTTGCCAACAGCAGCCATGCAGAACTTTTACAAAGCCTAAAAGCTCAATATCCAGAACTAACTTGGGACGAAACCAGTACCTATTCATCTACAGAGCTGATGGAACAAGTACAAAACAAAGAGATCGACTACACAGTCGTTGATGCTGTTACTTTCGATAGCCAAAAAACTTTTTTTCCAGGTCTTAAAAAAGGCTTTGATCTCGACGAGCCGCAACCTCTAGCCTGGATGCTCTCCCCTCATCACGACCAAACTTTGCGCGATTCAATTAATCGCTTTCTTGCACTTGAAAGCACTCAAACCCTGATCAAATCACTGAAAGAAAAATACTTCAATCGCAGCAATCCACTTAATTTCTACGACACCACGACCTTCAAGAAAGACATGCAAACGCGCTTTCCGAAGATCGAACAGTATTTCCTTATGGCCGAGCAGGAAACCGGGATAGACTGGCAATTATTAGCATCCATCGCCTACCAAGAATCTCACTGGGACCCAAAAGCAGTTTCCCCTACAGGGGTTAAAGGAATCATGATGCTAACCAATGCTGCAGCTAAAGAGGTTAATGTCACCGACCGGACAGACCCCATGCAAAGCATTATCGGCGGCGCTCATTACCTTGTAATCGTAAAGAAGAAAATTCCAGATCGCATTCCTGATCCTGACCACTTGTGGTTTGCACTCGCTGGTTACAACGTAGGTTACGGTCACTTAGAAGATGCGCGTGTATTGACCTCAAGAGCCGGGCTAAACCCCGATAAGTGGGATGATGTAAAAAAACACCTCCCCCTACTAACTCAAGAAAAACATTACAGCACTGTCCGTTACGGTTATGCACGCGGGTACGAACCTGTGCACTATGTCAGTAATATTCGAAAATACATGAAGCTACTTAGCTGGGAGATGCAGGTTCTCCAAACTAAGCGACAAGACGAAGAAGCGGATCTAAACCCAGACCATGAAAGCTGGGATAAAGGACAAGTAGTCGAGGACCTTCTACCCGCCCTTTAGTAGTTTTTGCTTTTTAGCTAATTTTTCGGCCTTGATTTCAGCACGACGACGCTTGAAGAACGCACTAATTTTCTCGCTGCAACGCTCGGCTAATACACCAGCCTCAACCTCAACGCGATAATTCATCCAAGCTTGATCAAGCAACTGTCCATTACTCTGAACAGCCCCAGCTTTAGCTTCAACCGCCCCAAAAATAACACGTCGAATACGAGAATGAACAATAGCTCCGGTGCACATAGTGCAAGGCTCGATCGTTACATAGAGATCAGCACCGACCAGCCTGTAGTTACCGACATTAGCCGCCGCATCCCTCAACGCAAGTATTTCAGCGTGTGCAGTTGGGTCGTGACCACTAATCGGCTGATTCCAGCCCCTACCAATAACCTCACCATCTAGAACCACGATAGCACCGACCGGCACTTCGTTAATTTCTTCAGCTCGATCCGCCAGCAGTAAAGCCTCTTCCATCCAGCGCTCATCTATCTCTCGCTGATCCATTCACCTTTCTCCAAACACTAAAAAGCCTGCACAAGAGCAGGCTTTTTATCATAACAATTCAGCTTAAAGAATACTTATTCCCACTCAATTGTTGCAGGCGGCTTAGAGCTCACATCGTAAGTCACACGAGATACTTTAGGGATCTCATTAATGATACGGCTAGATACAGTTTCTAGCAGCTCATATGGAAGGTGAGCCCAACGCGCCGTCATAAAGTCGATAGTCTCTACCGCACGAATAGCAATAACGTATTCATAACGACGACCATCACCTACAACACCTACAGATTTAACCGGTAGGAATACCGCAAATGCCTGACTTGTCTTGTGATACCAATCAGCTTTATGCAGCTCTTCAATGAAGATTGCATCCGCTTCACGCAAGATATCAGCATATTCTTTTTTAACTTCACCCAGAATACGCACACCCAAACCAGGGCCTGGGAACGGGTGACGGTAAACCATATCGTATGGAAGACCCAGCTCAAGACCAAGCTTACGCACTTCGTCCTTAAACAACTCACGTAGCGGCTCGACTAGCTCAAACTGCATATCTTCAGGTAGACCACCCACATTGTGGTGTGACTTAATCACATGTGCCTTACCTGTCTTCGCAGCAGCAGACTCAATTACGTCTGGGTAGATCGTACCCTGCGCTAGAAAGTTAACGTCAGTTAGCTTAGTCGCTTCGTCATCGAATACTTCGATGAAAGTATTACCGATAATCTTACGCTTCTTCTCAGGGTCGTTTTCACCTTCCAAACGACCTAGGAATAGATCTTCAGCATCAGAACGAATTACTTTCACGCCCATGTTCTTAGCGAACATGTCCATTACTTGATCGCCTTCCTGCTTACGTAGAAGACCGTTATCAACAAACACACAAGTTAGCTGATTGCCGATTGCCTTATGAAGCAATGCCGCTACAACAGAAGAATCAACACCACCAGATAGACCTAGAAGCACCTTCTGGTCACCCACCTGCTCGCGTACTTTTTCGATCTGGTCAGCGATGATGTTTGCAGAGTTCCATAGCGCTTCCGTACCACAAATCTCAACAACAAAACGCTCAAGGATACGACCGCCCTGTTTAGTGTGAGTCACTTCAGGGTGGAACTGAACACCAAAGAACTGTTTCTCAGGATTGCACATTGCAGCAATCGGAGCAGATTCAGTCGATGCAATTACTGCAAAGCCTTCAGGAAGCGTAGTAACTTTATCGCCATGGCTCATCCATACATCTAGAGATAGAGCACCGTTGTTTGCAACGTGATCCTCAATACCTTCGAGTAGACGGCTTGGGCTGCTTTCTAAACGAACCTGAGCATAACCAAATTCACGCTTATCGGATGTAGAAACTTCACCGCCCATCTGAGCAGCCATTGTCTGCATGCCGTAGCAGATACCCAACACAGGCACATCTAGGTTAAATACAACCTCAGGTGCACGAGGTGAATCACCTTCAGTAACAGACTCTGGACCACCAGCAAGGATGATACCTTTAGGTGCAAACTCACGGATATCGTCTTCAGACATATCCCAAGCGTGAATTTCACAGTAAACACCGATTTCACGTACACGACGTGCAATCAACTGCGTGTACTGAGAACCAAAATCTAAAATCAGAATTCGTTGAGCGTGAATATCTTTGGTCATAACCTTCAATCTCTTCACTTTGCGACATTAGCGTCGCCGCAAAAAAAAAAGGGGGCGGATTCTATCCACCCCTCTTTTCAGAGTTTATTTACTTAGCTTACGCGGTAGTTTGGCGCTTCTTTAGTGATGCTCACATCGTGAACATGACTTTCGCTCATACCCGCGTTAGTGATACGTACAAACTGTGGAACTGTACGCATAGTTTGAATATCACCACTACCGGTGTAGCCCATCGCTGCACGCAAGCCACCTACTAACTGGTGAACTACGCCGCCCATTGGACCTTTACAAGGTACACGACCCTCAATACCTTCTGGCACCAACTTCTCAACGCCTTTAGAAGCATCTTGGAAGTAACGGTCAGAAGAACCTGAAGATTGACCCATAGCACCTAGAGAACCCATGCCGCGGTAAGACTTGAATGCTCGACCTTGGAATAGTTCAACTTCACCTGGCGCTTCATCAGTACCCGCTAGCATAGAACCAACCATGATCGCAGATGCACCCGCAACAATTGCCTTAGCTAGGTCACCAGAGAAACGCACACCACCATCAGCGATAACTGGAACACCACGCTCAGCCATAGCAGTAGCAACATTAGCTACAGCACTGATCTGAGGCACACCAACACCTGCAACGATACGTGTAGTACAGATAGAACCAGGGCCGATACCAACTTTAACGCCATCAGCACCTGCATCAGCTAGCGCAATTGCTGCTTCAGCAGTAGCAATGTTACCGCCAATCACTTGGACCTGTGGGTAAGTCTGTTTAACCCAAGCAACGCGATCAATAACACCTTTAGAGTGGCCGTGTGCAGTATCAACAATAACTACGTCAACGCCAGCTTCTACAAGTGCGGTTACACGATCAGGTGTTTCAGGGCCAGTACCTACTGCAGCACCAACGATCAAACGACCTTTAGCATCTTTAGCAGCATTAGGATGAGACTGAGCCTTATTCATATCCTTAACTGTCATCATGCCTTGTAGTTTGAAGGCATCATCAACAACTAGGATTTTTTCAATACGGTGCTTACGAAGCAGATTGCGAACTTCATCAGGGTCTACACCCTCTTTTACTGTTACCAAACGCTCTTTTGGCGTCATAATAGAAGCAACAGTCGCATCTAGCTTACGTTCAAAACGGAAATCACGGTCAGTCACAATACCAACCAGATCGTCGCCATCAACTACAGGGAAGCCGGAGAAACCAACTTCAGCAGACAGCTGACGTAGTTCACCTACAGTCATAGTAGAGCTGCAAGTTACAGGGTCACTTACAACACCTGCTTCATATTTTTTAACGCGACGAACTTCAGCAGCTTGCTGCTCAATTGTCAGGTTCTTATGGATGATCCCGATACCGCCTTCCTGCGCCATAGCTATAGCCAGACCGGATTCAGTCACGGTATCCATAGCAGCAGAGACCAAAGGAATATTCAGTTGAATACCTTTAGTCAGTTGAGTTTTCAGTGAAACGTCCTTTGGCAGTACTTCAGAGTAGCCCGGAACCAGCAACACATCGTCAAAAGTGAGTGCTTCCTCAGCAATTCGCAACATTCTTTGCCAGCCTGTGTAGTAAGTAAAATTTAAACGGGAAATTATACAGAAATTAGCCTTTTGTCTCAATCTAAAACTTGTAAATTACAAGGTAATTACGAGCTAGTTTTCATTTTTTTTGCTTTCGGATGCAGTAACACGAATAGATCGTTTAATATGAGGGCCATGCAGAACTCAAATAGCTTTAAATCCGGCACTCAATCCCATGCGATCAGTGTCTCGGAACTGAATAGACAAGCACGTACTTTGCTTGAGCGATCATTTCTTACCATTCAAGTAGAAGGCGAGATCTCTAACTTTGTTCGCCCTAGTTCTGGCCATTGGTATTTCACCCTTAAAGATGACAAAGCCCAAGTACGCTGTGCCATGTTTAAGAACCGCAACCAAGTGTTAAGCAAGCAACCCAAACAAGGGGACAAAGTTATTGTCCGCGCTAAAGTTAGCTTGTATGAAGGGCGTGGCGACTATCAATTAATCTGCGACTTTCTAGAACCCGCTGGCAGCGGCCAACTTCAAGTTGCTTTTGAAGAGCTAAAGAACAAACTCTTGAAAGAGGGTTTGTTTGACCGCAAACAAAAACAAGCGCTTCCGGAGCACCCTAAACACATTGGCATCGTCACTTCACCTACAGGTGCGGCAGTACACGATATTTTAACGGTGCTAAAAAGGCGCTTCCCTGGCTTGCCCGTCACTATTTATCCGACAGCCGTGCAAGGCGAAGATGCCCCACAACAAATCTGCAAAGCGATAATTCTGGCTGAAGCGCACCAAGTTTGTGACGTTCTCGTCGTGGGGCGCGGCGGAGGCTCACTTGAAGATCTGCAAGCTTTCAACAACGAACAAGTTGCACGCACTTTATTTGACTGTGAAATACCCACTATCAGCGCAGTAGGTCATGAAGTTGATGTGGTCATTACAGACTTTATAGCCGATATCCGCGCAGCAACCCCCTCCGCTGCTGCAGAATTAGTCAGCCCAGACCAACAAGAGCTACAACTACGCTTAAATCAGCTCAGCCTTCGACTTAAGCGCCAACAAAAGCAACAGCTTTTTACCGCCAAACAGCAACTTTCGAATTTACAGAGTCGATTACGCCATCCTGGCCAGATTTTAAAAGAGCAAGCTCAACGCTTGGATCATGTAGAGCTAAAACTTAACAATCAAATCAGACGCATCCTCGCGCAAAAGCAAATCAAATATCAGCAATTGGAAGGGCGTTTAAAGGCCCAATCACCTGAACAGCTGTTGCTACGTAGGGAAGAACAGCTCCAAGCGCTGTATCAACGCCTTAAGCAAGCATGCCAATCAAGCTTAAAAAGTCAGCAATTAAAGCTTTCTTCGCTGGCGAGCCAGTTACAAACTGTTAGCCCACTTGCTACGCTAGAGCGAGGCTACTCCATCACCAAAGATAGTGACAAAAAAGTTATTCAATCAGCCTCTGATGTTGTCAGCGGACAAAAAATAGAAGTTCACTTACACAAAGGACAACTTCACTGCAGCGTAGATGAAGTCATCACGGAACATTAATATGATCAGAAAAGCATTCACCAAATCACTTCTACTATTTACAGGCTTATGCGCTTTCAGCATCAATGCGCAAGCTCTAGAACTTCCAACCGAAAGCCGCGTACCGGGCGGCGTTGCTATTTTACCGCTTGAAGGCCTTACATCAGCTATCGCGCCATCCGCTTGGTATAAGGGAAACCGCGTTATGGTGCTACCTTCAACAGATACCGCATACGCGGATACCAGCAAATGGATTGCTGTAGCAGGTATACCGTTAAGCGCCAAACCAGACAAGAAACAACACTTAAAAGCTGACGGAACCTCGTATTACTTTCAGGTTGAAGACAAAGAGTACAAAGCTCAGTATCTAACCATCAAAAACAAACGCCACGTAGAACCTGATCCTGAAGATGTAAAACGCTGGCGCCGCGAAAAAGCTAAAATGGTCGCAGCTTACAAAAATTGGAGTGAGCCTGAGCAATTACCGACTCGGTTTGTTATTCCTGCAAAAGGCCCTTATAGCAGCCCATTTGGCTTAAAACGTTTTTATAACAAACAGCCTCGCAACCCTCACAGCGGATTAGATATTGCGGCACCTAAAGGCACGCCAATTACCGCACCATCTGCAGGCACCGTTGTAGACACTGGACACTACTTCTTTAATGGCAAAACAGTCATTATTGATCATGGTTACGGCATGACAACGATGTACTGCCATATGAGTAAAATCGATGTAGAAATCGGTGACGTACTCCAAACAGGTGACAAGCTTGGGGAGATAGGATCAACAGGACGTTCCACGGGACCACATCTTCATTGGGGTGTAAGCTTGAATAATACACGCGTCGACCCCATATTGTTTTTAAGCAAATAAGTTTCTATAGCGAGCTGCGAGATTGCTCGCTTTTTTTGACTCAACGAGAATCAATAAATGTCTGATCTTCAATTTGAAACACTAGAACAGAAAGCAAGCTACGGTATCGGCCGTCAAATGGGCGACCAGCTAGCACAACAGCCATTCGAAGGCATGGATCTAAATGCTATCTCCGCAGGTATCGCTGATTCTTTCAACGGCGAAGCGATGCGCGTAGAAGTTCAAGAGATCCAAGAAGCGTTCAACGTAATCAACGAACGTCTTCGTGCAGCTCAAGAAGCACAAGCTAAAGAAGCAGCTGCGGCAGGTGAAGAATTCCTAGCTGAAAACGCTAAACGTGAAGGCGTTGTTGTTCTTGAATCAGGCCTACAGTACGAAATCATCGAAGCAGGTGAAGAAGGCGACAAACCTTCTCGCGAATCTACTGTTCGTACTCACTACCACGGCACTTTCACTGACGGTAAAGTATTCGACAGTTCTTACGATCGCGGCCAACCAGCAGAATTCCCTGTTGGCGGCGTAATCGCTGGCTGGACTGAAGCTCTTCAGCTAATGAACAAAGGCGCTAAATGGAAGCTATTTATCCCTTACAACCTAGCTTACGGCGAGCAAGGTTCTCCAGGTGGCATCCCTCCTTACTCTGCGCTTGTATTTGACGTAGAGCTACTAGATATTCTGTAATATCTAAGTAAGTTAATACCCAAGGCGGCCCTGACTTATCAGCGCCGCCTTTATTTTGAGTAATAGATAATGAAACTGAACTATCAGATTCACGGCGAAGGTGAACCTTTAATTATTTTGCATGGCCTGTTTGGCACCCTTGAAAACTGGGGCGCTCAGATCAAAGTTCTATCAGAGCACTTTCAAGTAATCGCTGCCGACATGAGAAATCACGGCCGCTCTCCACACTCGGCGGAGATCGACTACGAACTAATGGCTAGTGATATCGCTGAATTGATGCAGGATCTAAAGCTAAACAAAGCCCACATTATCGGCCACTCAATGGGCGGTAAAGCAGCCATGCAATTTGCTATTACTCATCCCGAACTCATAGCAAAGCTGGTAATTGTTGATATAGCCCCAGTGGAATATACGCCCCATCATGACGATGTATTCAAAGGGCTATTTTCAGTAGACCTAACATCACTGAAATCTCGCGGTGATGCTGATAAGCAACTCTCAGCTTTTGTCGACGAATTGGGTGTTAGAGCATTCCTGCTGAAGAACCTTTACCGTACCGAAGATAAGCAATTTGCATGGCGAATGAATCTAAACGCATTGCATAACCAATACTCCAATATCAGCGCTGCCCCTCAAGGTAACCCCTATACAAATCCAGTCCTATTTATTAAGGGCGCAAAATCAGATTATCTACTACCCAAATATCGTGATGCGGTTTTAGGTCTATTCCCTAAGGCAGATTACAAAATCATCCAAGAAGCTGGCCATTGGCCGCACGCAGAAAAACCGGCTGAATTTACACAGCTCATATTGGATTATTTACGGTAGGAAAGGATTGACCAGCTTATACTTGCTGGTCGAGTAGAGAGCCTTCAGGGAAAAGCTTTTGGAAGACACCTGCATCAACTAGTTTTTTGTTGATCTGTGCAAGCTCTTTATTGATATCTTTCATGCGCTCATTAAAGTCATTTAGAGCCTCAGCAGCACCATCAGAACGAGCCTGTTGCTGATCTCTAAATTCCTGCAAACGCTCACCTGCAGTTGGAGAATCATCCTCATCTTCAGATTCTGACTCTTCAGCAGCACTAGTCTCTTCAGCTCTTACATCTTCCTCTTGCTGCAGGATCTCCGCGCGTGCTTCAGCTGCCATAGCGCGAGCATCCGCTGCTGCTGCACGATCAGCTGCAGATGGCTCTGCAACACCTAGCGCAGCTCTTTGGATAATTTCGGCTTTCTCTAAAGTCGCCTGCGGATCATTCGGCACTGGAGAAGTATCTATTTTTACTTCACCAGCCACGGCATAAAGGCGACCATCCGGACCACGCTCATAGGTGTAGCTAGGCGCAGAGGTATATTGTCCGCCGATGGAAGCGTGTGCCTGCTCATGAGCTCTGACTTCACGGTCACGCTTAGCAAGATCTCGTGTTATCTCGAGCTCTTGTTGCTCTTGTGCCTGCTCAGATTTAGAAACACCTAAGGATGATGAAGACTCTAACCCTACCAGCTCAGCATCATCAGATTCCAAGCCAACAAGTTCGCCATCTTCACGTTCAAGTTCTGTAGACGTTGTACTTGCAAGACGGGATAGTTCGGCAGCTTCGGCCGAAAGGGTGACGCGATCTCGGTTAACCAAACCGCGACTGGATTGTAGCTCTTGTTCAGGCGCCACGTTTTCAACAGTCGCAAGCACCTTCCTCGCTTCACTCGAGCGAAGTTCTTGCGGTATAGCACTGGCATTCAGTGCTTGGGAATTAGCTGCATTGAATATCTGCACCAGCTACACCCCTCTGTTGATTATGTGTAAAGCAGTCTCTGCTTTCACCTGTTCACCACATCCATTTATTGATCAATGTACGTTTACACACGTACATTAATAATCGCACCAGGCTCGCCCGGCTCTTCCAATTGACTGACAACTTTTGTCGCAGCAGCTTCTACATCAGTTCCTGCTGCTGATTCTAGTACCGCTTGGTTTTGATCACGGCCTGTAGCTTCTTCAGGTTGATCTGGCTTACCAGAGCCAGTGACATCACTAGCAGCTCGTGGCGCGTTGTCTAAACCACGATTGATACCGACCAAACCTGTCTGCAAAGCATTGGTTACATTCATAGCCACCACCTCTATATTTTTTAAACACAGCTATGGCAACAGTAATTATAGAACATCGCGAGAAGATGTTCATTTTTTGATCATGTTAATTATTCAACAATAAATCGAGATCAATATATTGGGCAACATTTTTTGCAGAAGGTTCATCTAGATATGGCACTTCGCCAAGTAGAGGTGCGCGCAGCATATTTGCGATAGTTTCAACATTTTCTCCGTAACAATCCATCTCTGGATCAACACGGTTAGCAATCCACCCTGCTAACTGAAGGCCATCTCGGGAGATGCTTTCGGCAGTCAACAAAGCATGATTAATACAACCAAGTTTCATACCCACTACCATGACCACTGGCACATTCAAAAGCTTAGGAATATTAGCCATAGTTTCGCGAAAACTTAACGGCACACGCCAGCCACCCGCACCTTCAATAATCACAAAATCAGCAGGCTGCATTAAAGCACCTTTACACATCGCAGCGATGCGATCAGCGTTTAATACACGGTTTTCTTTCATTGCGGCAATATGCGGTGCAATAGGAGGTTTAAATGCAAAAGGGTTTACTTGCTCATACGCCATAGCAACGGATGCTGTCTCTTGCAGAGCAAGCGCATCAGAATTACGCAAGCCGTCCTCTGTTTCTTCACAACCTGCGGCGATAGGCTTCAAACCGATCGTTCTTAGTTCACGCTGATTAGCGGCCTCAAGCAGCCCCGTAGAAACCACTGTTTTTCCAGCATCGGTATCTGTACCTGCAACAAAGAAACTTCGCTTACCCACAACCTAACTCCTAAACTTCTTTTTCAAATACAGCGTATATAACCTGATAGGTCGCCGGCAAAGCCCCATCATTCAAACGTTGCTGTTCATAACCTTCTTTAAAACGACGCACCCGCTCTCGCCCAGTCAGACCTTGTTGCTGACCAGCGTTCATATTGTGCGCCCCGAGCCTTTTTAGCTCATCTGTTAGCTGCTTTAACTGTGAATAACGTAACACCTTATTCTTCTGCTCGAGGGTGTGGCAGCTGAGTGTTTTCGGTAAAGCGGCCTTTAACTGCTCCACGGACATAAACTGATTCACATGGGTAAAGCTGTCAGCGTGAGACCAAGCCTGACGAAGCTCTTTAAGGGTATCAGGCCCCAGCGTCGCAACTACAAAGCGACCACCCGGCTTTAACACACGACTTATCTCTGAGAACAAACCCTCTACGTCTTCACACCACTGTATCGCTAAACTGGAAAAGATCAGATCTAACTGCTGATTAGCAATCGGCAGTGCCTCTGCATCAGCACAGATCCAATGAGTTTGATCTTCACAGCGCTGCGCACGGGAGAACTGCAACATCCCCAAGGCAAGATCTAGATTGAGTAAAGTTGAATCTGGGTAGGCATGCTTGAGCTTAGGGGTGAAATAGCCTGTACCACAGCCTAAATCCATCATGGTAGATACAGCTTGCTTAGGGAGATAAGCCAATAGCTCCTGTCCAACCTCTCGTTGCAAGTCAGCAACACTGTCGTACGTCTGAGCAGCTTTGCTAAATGAATCCGCTACGCGGCGCTTATCAATCAACAGATCCACTATGATTGATCCCCTTGAACAAAGCCAAGAATATCAGCCACTACGTCAGCTTGATGAGAAAGGAAAGGTAAGTGGCCGGCACCTGTATAAGTCACCACTTTACCACCACTTACACTCTTGCAAGCCTCTGCCGCTGAATTTGGAACTAGGTGATCGACCTCTCCAAATAGGTGTAACACTGGCAACGCTAATTTTTTTAACTCCGGACGTTGATCTAAGCGCAATAAAGCCAAGCTCTCTTCAGCTGCCGTGTGCTCCACATCCGATAAGATCTTTTTAAGTGCTTTCAGAATCTCTCGACCTGCTTCAGCTCCTTGTGTTTGCAGCATAATAAAACGGGTTAAGGTCTTTTTCTGATTCTGAGCAAGCGATGCTTCGAAAGCTTGGTGCGTTACTTCATCCATAGCCGATGGCCAATCATCGCGCTGAACAAAGCAAGGGTTAGAAGCAATAGTAATCAACTTATCCACACGCGCGGGGAAACGATCCGCAAAAGCAACAGCGATCTGCCCACCCATTGACCAACCTAACCAGATTGCCGATTCAGGCACCTGCTTCACTAGCAGATCCAATACCGCATCAAGCGTATAAGGGGTAGGAAACTCTTGTGAACGGCCCAAACCCGGTAGATCGATAATCGTCAGGCTAAAATGCTCTGCTAATTGATCAGCAAATGGGCCCCATACCTGCCCTGTCATACCCCAACCGTGCAATAGGACTAGTTCAGGCTTGCCTGGGTTTTCGCGGTACTCTTTATAAAGCTTTACTTGGCTCATCTACGCCTGCTCTTTAATAACTTTTTCTAAAGTGCCTAATAAGCACTCAACTTGCGCTTCTGTATGCGCGGCACTTAAGGTCACTCGTAATCGTGCGCTGCCTTGAGGAACAGTCGGCGGACGAATCGCACTGATGAATATGCCTTCTCGCTCAAGCCCCTGACTAATCTGGATCGCTTTATCTGATTCGCCAATTACAATTGGCTGTATCGGCGTTGGAGAGTCCATTAGATTCAATCCTAAATCATCACAACCTTTTCGGAATTGCTGGATCAACGCTTCGAGCTTTTCTCTACGCCAGTTTTCTTCACGCAATATACGTAAACTCGTTAAGGTAGCAGCAGCCACTGCTGGCGGCATGCTTGTGGTATAGATGTAGGTTCTAGCGTGTTGAATTAAGGTCTCGATGAGCTCTTCAGAACCGGCCACAAATGCACCCGCAGTACCAAAACCTTTACCCAAGGTGCCCACCAGCACTTCCGGGGAATGCGGCCCCATAGAAAAATATTCCGCACAGCCACCGCCTTGCTTACCTAAACAACCAAAGCCATGCGCATCATCAACCATTAACCAAGCGTTATGATCACGACACACTGAAGCGAGTGCAGGCAGATCAGCCACATCGCCGTCCATGCTAAATACGCCATCAGTAACCACTAACTTACGTCGAGCCTCAGATCTGCTCAGGCGTGTATCTAGACTCTCTGAGTCATTATGCAAGTAACGCTGAAAACGCGCGCCGCACAGCAATCCAGCATCCAATAGAGAGGCGTGATTTAAACGGTCCTGAAATACCGCATCTTGTTTATCCAATAAAGCATTTACGGCACCAATATTCGCCATATACCCGGTTGAGAAAAGCAGCGCTCTGGGTCTGCCTGTAAATTCGGCAAGCGCCTCTTCAAGCTCATGATGAGCCTGGCTATGCCCATTCACTAGATGCGAAGCGCCACCACCAACGCCATACTTATCTGCCGCTTTTTGAAAGCTTTGGATAACGTCAGGGTGATTAGCCAATCCCAAATAGTCATTTGAGCAGAAAGCAAGATATTCGCGCCCATCCACGCTCACCATAGGCTGCTGTGGCGTTTCTAACGTACGGCGTTGACGATAAAGAGACTGCTGCTTTCGCTGCTGCAGCTCCTCAGACAAGGAGTCAAAAGACATAGTAAATCTCTAAGGGGTATAGAGTAGGAGGTAGTCTTCGCTACCCCCTATAAGCCATTAAGCTTCGTAGAAGTGGGTGCTATCCTGCTGCTTCTGCAGATTGCTCATTAATGCAGCTTCTTGGGTTTCATCCGTATCAGAGATACGTTGCTCCATGTTGATACCCAACTTTTTAAACAGCTGAACATCGCGATGTGTTTCTGGATTTGGTGTCGTTAGTAGACACTCTCCATAGAAAATAGAGTTAGCGCCAGCAAAGAATGTCATCGCCTGCATTTCATCGCTCATTTTTTCACGACCAGCAGACAAACGAACATGGGATTTAGGCATCATGATACGCGCCACAGCAATCATACGAATAAAATCGATATGATCTAAATCTTCAACATTTTCTAGCGGAGTACCCGATACTTTAACCAGCATGTTGATTGGTACACTTTCAGGCTGCACTGGCATATTCGCTAGTTGCATCAATAAACCGTAGCGATCCTTTGCCGTTTCGCCCATACCCAAAATACCGCCACTACAAATTTTCATACCGGAATCACGAACATTCTGTAGCGTGTCTAAACGATCCTGGTAAGTACGAGTAGTGATAATTTTGTCGTAAAACTCAGGAGAAGTATCCAAGTTATGGTTGTAATAATCCAAACCCGCATCCGCAAGCTGTTGAGCCTTGCCTTCATCCAACATACCCAAAGTCATGCAGGTTTCTAAACCCATCTCTTTGACCTTTTGAACCATCTCGATTACATAAGGCATATCTTTATCTGCTGGGTGTTTCCATGCCGCGCCCATACAGAAACGGGTTGAACCTGTTTCTTTGGCTTTACGAGCCTTCTCCAATACTTTTTCAACTTGCATCAAGCGCTCTTTTTCCAGACCAGTATTGTAATGACCACTCTGCGGGCAGTATTTACAATCTTCTGGGCACGCACCTGTTTTAATAGAAAGCAGCGTACTAACCTGAACTTCATTCGGGTCGAAGTTTTCGCGATGCACTGTCTGCGCTTTAAACATCAGATCATTAAAAGGCAGTTCAAACAGAGCTTTTACCTCTGCTTCTGTCCAGTCATGACGAATTGCACCTAGTTGTTGCATCTTGCTTCTTCTCCCGAGAAAATAGCGATACAGGCAGGAAGCCTAGCACCACGATAAAACGTACCAAAATAAAGCGACAATTTTATCCTGACAGAAGGAACTGTCAACCAATGAAAAAACCAATAGTAGACTACAGTGTGTTTTTTGATCTATGCATTTTATGTCAGCTCAAGCTTGATACACCCTCTAAAAGCAATATCTGCTCTAGCTGCTTACAAGATCTACCTTGGTTAGAACACTGCTGTAAAGTCTGCGCCCTTCCCCTCCCTAGTGATCAAGACAACTTAATTTGCGGTCAATGCCAAAAGAAACAACCGACCTTTAAGCAAGCCCAAGCGCTTTTCCACTATCAATTTCCTATTAACCAACTCATTAGCGGCATTAAATTCAATCGTAATACTCAGTTTATAAGCCATATAGCCCGACTGATGGCTGATCATTTAACAACTCACCAACCCATCGATTGCTTGATGCCGATCCCCATGCATAGATATAGCCTTATAAAACGAGGTTTTAATCAAGCAGCGCTCCTCTGCGAGAAGATAAGCCAATACAGCGGCATACCCTCAGACCATAACTCACTCATCAAAATAAAGAGCACACCACAACAGCGCTCCCTATCCCGTAAAGAACGACTCAAGAATCAAAAAGGTGCTTTCAAATGCAAACAAATCACACATAAGCGAATATTGTTAGTTGATGATGTAATGACTACAGGGGCGACTTTCGAAGCAGCGAGCCTCGCGTTACTCAATGCCGGCGCCGAACAGGTTTATGGATTGGCTTTAGCTCGAACAGATAAATAGTGTGTTAAAGAATTAAAAAGAAGAGTAGTGGCATTAAAGGAAAATAAAGAGTACAAACCTGAGTTCAAAACTAGTGACAACTAATTTGCGACTTCACTTATGCCAAGTACTTACTCCATAGCTCCAATCGCCGTCATCCGAAGCCCTTATAAAGAGAAATTTGGCATCCCTAGGCAGCCCAATTTAGCGAAAAGCGTCACGACTCGTGTTGAGATCTTAGAAGAGTTTTCTAGTGATGAGATTGTTAGGGGCTTGGAAAACTGCAGCCATATCTGGCTCCTTTTCCTATTTAGTGAGTGCATTGATAAAGGCTGGAAACCTACAGTCCGTCCTCCTCGCTTAGGCGGCAATAAAAGACTTGGGGTATTCGCTACACGCTCTCCTTTTCGCCCCAATCCTATCGGGTTGTCCCCTGTTCGCTTAGTTAGCATCGAAAAAACATCTAACGGTATTGAACTAGTGATTAGTGGTGCAGACCTATTAGACGGCACCCCTGTCATTGATATAAAGCCATACCTGCCTTACTCAGACATTATCTCTGATGCTGAATACCCAATGGCAGATAAAATCACCCTTCTAGCTCAACCGGTTAAATTTTCGGAACAAGCCCAACAAGAAATTTCAGCTAGTGAAATCCGGTTACAACAGCCGTTAAAACAGCAACTTAGCGAACTTCTGCAATGTGATCCGCGTCCAGCTTATAAAAAGAACGATGCCGAAAAAAGTTACGGAATAAAGTTACACGATCTTAACGTTCGCTTTAGAATCACAGATCAAGAAATAACGGTTGATTCAATCACGGTCGAATAACATCCGCCTCAACGATAGCGAGACTGATTCAGCTATTCTTCAGGCTAAACTAATTAATATACGCCTATAGCTTTTGGAGGCTTATATGCTGTATTTACGCGCATTGATCTGCACTGCACTAGTGACTTTTTCGGCATCAGCACAAGCAAACGAACATTTAGAACAGATTCCTGATTGGTTACTCACACTGCCCGAGAGTATCGAGCAGCTTGAAAGCACGGGAAAGACGAGTTCTATCTATCTGAAGAACTACATGCAATGTATGGATGATCAACAAGCGTTGAATCAGAAGGAATCTCCTACAGTCGGCCAGGTTATCGACAATGCTTTAGACGCGGGCAATGAATGCGCGCCTTTGTTAAACGATATGCTAGATGAAATAAAAGATTCCGTAGGGTCGCAAACGCCCTCATCCGATAACCAAACTAACAAAAGCTTATAACCAAACACCTGATCAATATTTAAACAAAACTTTGACTAAAGTATAAAACCCGATTAAAATGCTCAGGCTTTTATTTGGGATAGAAGTCTGAAGGAGTCAGGTTAACTATTGAGGTGTATATGAACTTTACTTTTGCACAAGCTGAACAAATGATCGAAGAATCCAGCGCACTGTTTGAATGTTATTTAGAGCGTGTTTTAGAATCTGAATCCTTTACCGATCTTATTAGTGCATCTCATTGGTATAACGACGCATTTGTGTCTCTGATCGTTAATCCGACACAACCTCGTTAATCGATATTTATCCCCAATAAAAAAGGCCTCTAAATCGAGGCCTTTTTTATATCTAAATTCTAATCTTGTTTACAGCAGCGGCGGATCCAATAATCCACACTCACGAATCGCCCAGCACCAGTAAAGAACAAACTGAACAACATCACGAAATAGGTGATAGCAAACTCTATCCCGTTATTTAAAATAACAACAGATCCACGCCCCGTGAGCCAATCGTAGTGCCCATGTTCCTGCAGCAAACTCTTAGCCGCAGCTAAACGCTCTTGAGCCTCCATGACCCTGTCATTGGCCAACCAACTACCACCATCAGAGATAGCTAACCAACCGTTTTCCCAATGCACGGCAAATGCAGCCACTAGCATAGTTATCATTAACGGAATGCTAATCCAGCGCACAGCAAAACCAATCAGCAGTAACACACCGCCAATTAATTCAGTACCGGTAGCCATCGCAGCCAGGAGTTCGGGGAACGGTAAGCCTAGACCCCACTCTTTGTTTCCAAACCACTCAACGGTGTTCTCGAAACCAATATATTTATTCCAGCCCGCCTGCAAAAACACAGGCGCGAGATACAATCTCAATAACAAAGGCGCTAGACCATCTGCACACTTCGTATTATCTAAGATATCTTGTAGACGACTAACAAAACTAACCGTAGGATTCGACATAACTTCACCCGTTATCCAATGAGTGGTAACTAAACTCTTGTACCTAACACTATGCCCTTAGAACGCAGATGCTCCAATGTACTTAAACCGCCTGAAACGACTTGGGATGGATCAGGATGCTGCATCTCACTCGCGATTTGCTGTAACGCCTGCTCACCCGTGAGCGATTCATCTTCAGATAACAGGTACAACAACCGTCCAGTCACTGAATTAACTTCCATAAACTGCACTTCATCTTCGCGATTACGGTAAGCAATCAAAAAAGTTGGTGTGCCTGATGGTTCTGTCGGCTGATTATCTGGACGCACACAATGTACCGGATACTGATAAGAGAGAAGCCAAGCCAAAGGCGATTGCACGGGATGTTGCGTTAACAGATCGCCATTAACATCAACATTTTGCAAAGGTAGTTCTATCTCTGATGCATCTAATGCAAGTTCAACCCATTCATAATGAATTAGCTCTAAAAGAAACGCCGGATCATCTGCTTGCGGTTCTCGTTCATTTTGAACGTAAGCAATAAACTCCTGACCGATTTCAAGAAAGTAAGGAGTATGGCACCGATGTTTATCAAAAAAACCGCGCGCCAACTTATTCCAATACTCTTTCGAACTGATCTGTTTTAAAACCGGGAAATTTCCAGACAAAAAACCTTCAACATTATTAAAGAAGAGGTCTCGGTAAATACCCATACGACGGTCTTCGATACCATCAGGACCATCATTCTCATCTGGATTTCGAATATGTGCAGCAAACTCGTATTGCAGCTGCTGGAACTTAGGCATTTCAAGCAACGGTTTGTGCATGGCGCATCTTCCATTGATTTTGATAAGAACGAACCTGATCTACCTCCGCTAATAGCTCAGGCAGCGGCGGAATATTAAAGTCACGCTCTAATAAGGTCGGCACTAAACCAAATTGGTCATAAGTGGATTCCAACAAAGACCAAACTGGATCAACAACAGGCGCTCCATGTGTATCAACGATAAGGTCTTCAGCCTCGTTGTAATGACCTGCGATATGAAGATACATAATCCGTTCTGCAGGCATTGCCCTCAAGAACGCCTTAGCATCATAGCCATGGTTGATACTGTTTACATAGATGTTATTAACATCGAGCAACAGATCGCAGTCCGCTTCTTCCAAGACAGCTAACAAGAATTCTTGCTCAGTCATCTCAGCACCTGGCGCGGCATAGTACGAGACGTTTTCCATCGCAATTCTTTGCTCAAGTACATCTTGAACCTGACGAATCCGCTCTGCTACGTATTTCACCGCTTCAGCAGTAAAAGGGATCGGCATCAAATCATAAAGATGACCATCATCAGAACAGTAGCTGAGATGTTCAGAGTAACCGCGAATATTGTGTTCTTTTAGAAAGGCTTTAAGACGAGTCAAAAAATCCATATCTAAAGGAGAAGGGCTACCGATAGATAGAGATAGACCATGAGCCATAAAAGGGTGTTTTTCGGTATATTGTTTAAACGCTTTACCGAAACGCCCACCGAGCCCCATCCAGTTTTCCGGCGCAATCTCTAGAAAATCAAATCCATTTGGATCAATATCTTTTAATGTCTCAGACATACAACGGCGAAAGCCGAAGCCTGCCCCTGTAACGGGATAGCGGTCTTTATTCATGAAACACCTAGCCTTTAAGTCAAAAGACCCTGAGGGCTCAGGGTCTCTATTAAGTATTACAAAGCGTAATTGGGCTTATTTAGAACCGCCACATTTACCTTCGCCACACTTGCCTTCAGACTTAGCAGCTTTATCACCACCGCACTTGCCTTCACCGCATTTGCCTTCAGATTTTGCAGCTTTGTCACCGCCACATTTACCTTCACCGCACTTACCTTCAGACTTAGCAGCTTTATCACCACCACACTTACCTTCGCCACATTTGCCTTCAGACTTGGACGCTTTATCACCGCCACACTTGCCTTCACCGCATTTGCCTTCAGACTTCTCAGCTTTCTTACCACCGCACTTACCTTCGCCGCATTTGCCCTCGTTCATAGCAACTTGCTGGCTGTAACCAGAAGATAGGTCAGTTGTAGCAAATGGGTTTTCTGCAGCTGTCGCAACAGGCGCCGCTACCATACCAGTCATAAATGCTGCACCAACAGCGGCAACCATAGGTTTTACAGATGTATTGTTATTAGCCATTCTTAATTCACCCCAAAATTGAAAATATTTATTATCTTGCGTTAGTTGTAAAACTCAGAGCCTGTCACGAGCTCTTGCGTTTGTGACTACAGCTTGTGAATAAAGTTTCACCAAGTTCTAAATTAAGTGAATTTTTTTTCATAATCACTCATTTTTTATTAGTTTTTTCGCTTATTTATTAACATGTTACAAAAAAATCATATTTTAGAGCTTTCTTACATAACAATCGCTCAGAGATAAAATAAGAACTGCTCTTGATCAAAAATTTTAAGCAGGCTCTAATACTCCTAATTAAAAATTTCGATTAAGGGCACTCCTAAGCATGATCACTTCTGAGCAGGTTTCTTTTGACCAGCAACATATTTGGCATCCCTACTCATCCATGATCAACCCTCCCGCGGTTTACCCTGTCGAATCGGCTAGCGGTGTTAAATTAAAGCTAAGTAACGGCAAAGAACTTATCGATGGTATGGCATCGTGGTGGTCAGTTATTCACGGCTATAACAATCCAGAATTAAACCAAGCAGCACATGAGCAGATCGATAAGGTGGCGCATGTCATGTTTGGCGGCCTTACGCATGAACCTGCAATCAATCTATGCCAAAAGCTGGTAGAGATGACTCCTGCCAATCTCGATAAAGTGTTTATCGCAGACTCAGGCTCTGTTGCCGTTGAGGTCGCTCTTAAAATGGCCATTCAATATCAACACGCCCGCGGTAAGCCAGAAAAACATAAGCTACTTACCATTAAAAATGGCTATCACGGTGATACCTTTGGTGCGATGGCCGTATGTGATCCGGTTACGGGCATGCATGAAATTTTTACTGGTGTACTACCACAACATTTCTTTGCGCCAGCTCCTCAAACAAAATTTGAACAGAGCTGGGATGAAAGCGATATCGCTCCTTTACGCCAATTACTTGAACAACATCATTCAGAAATAGCAGCACTGATCTTAGAGCCCGTTGTTCAGGGCGCAGGCGGTATGCGCTTTTACTCACCGCAGTATTTGAAAGAAGCTCGCGCACTGTGCACTGAATTTGATGTATTGCTTATTGCCGACGAGATTGCGACTGGTTTTGGTCGAAGTGGTAAGCTGTTTGCGTGTGAACATGCAGGTATCGAACCTGATATTCTTTGTCTGGGTAAGGCGATTACCGGCGGTTACATGTCATTAGCAGCCACTCTTACTACGACACATATCGGCGAAACCATCTCAGCAGGTGGTGCTGGCTGCTTTATGCACGGCCCCACATTTATGGGCAATCCTCTAGCATGCGCGATTGCCAATAAAAGCTTGGAGTTATTGGTTAAAAACGATTGGCAGACAAACGTCGCTCGGATCGAAGCCGGATTAAAAGTAGGCTTAGCACCTGCAGCGGAATTAGATAATGTACATGAGGTACGTAGCTTAGGCGCTATTGGCGTCATCGAGATGAAAGAAGCTGTTAATACTGCCAAGATTCAAAAGCTATTTATAGAGCGCGGTTTGTGGATAAGACCCTTCGGCAAACTAGTGTACGTGATGCCACCTTACATCATGACAAACGATGAATTAGAAAAGCTCACCTCTGGAATGGTAGATGCTGTCTCAGTTTACAAACCTTAAGGATTAGATATGGCCCGCATTAAGCTAGACATGCCTGACAACTATATTTTTTCCACAGAATTACCTGTGCGAATCAGTGATATTAATTACGGTGGCCATCTAAGTAACGATGCCATGCTCTCTATCGTGCATGAAGCGCGCATTCGCTTCCTCAGCCATTATCATTATGGAGAGTTAGATATTGAAGGGCTTGGCCTTATCATGACTGACTCGGCCATCGTATATAAAGCAGAAGGGTTCCATGGTGACCAACTGCAAATCGATATCGCATTAGCCGATATTAATAAGTATGGATTCGACTTTTTCTATCTGATAACCAACAAGAAAACTGCTGTTGAAGTGGCACACGCGAAAACTGGCGTCGTTTTCTTTGACTACGAAAAACGTAGTGTTACTGCTGTGCCAGAAGCTTTTATTAACAAGGTTATTAAAGACGCTTAAGCAAATATTCCTACACAAAAAAAGGGGCACTCAATGCCCCTTTTTCATAATCATTTAGCCTTCAGGCTTTTCGCTTTGCCCTGGCGGCTCCCGATGTTTCGCCGGTTCAGCTAACTCTTCATTTACGCTGCCTTTATTAATTTTTACTTGCAGGTGTAATGCTGTTTTCGCCAACATCATTGCACTTACAGGCGCTGTAATGAAAAGGAAGATCGTAATCAAAAGCTCGTGAGCACTCACGCCACCATTTCGGTACGAAGTGATCAACATCGAAGCTATCAGAATAGCCCCCATGCCTAAGGTTGTAGCTTTCGTCGGTGTATGCAAACGCATATAAAAATCAGGCATTTTCATTAAACCGATCGAGCCTAAAAGAACAAAAGCTCCACCCATTAGCAGCAATGCCGAGCCAATTAGCTCAATATAAAAACCCATGCTTAATTCCTACTCAATGATGTCGCCACGTAACAGATATTTACACAATGCCGCTGTACTTACGAAACCTAACATTGCAATCAAAAGAGCAGCTTCAAAATAGAGCGACGTGCCCATAATCAAGCCAAACAAAAGGATCAAAGCAATACTATTAATATACATAGTATCCAACGCCAAAATGCGATCAGGCTGATCCGGACCATTAAACAAGGTTACAAGGTTGAGCGTCATCGCAATCACAACCATGGCTGTAGCAGCAATAAGACAGAACATTAACATCCGAAAATCTCCTTCAATGGCTGCTCGTAGCGCTCTTTAATCTCTTTTATAGTTCCCGCCTCATCCACAAGGTTAAGCGCATGCACATATAACCATTTTTGGTCTATGGAGACTTCAGCACTCACTGTTCCTGGCGTTAAAGAGATCGTACTGGCCAATACAGTGATAGGAAAGTCGCCTTCAATATCCAAAGGAATCGCTAAAAAACCTGGCTTCAAACGTTTAGCAGGCCCAAGCACTTGAACAGCCACTTCAAAGTTTGCAGAGACAATATCTCCTAACACTTTTAGAGCATATAAGACCACTTGAACCGGCTTGTTTATATTTAACCGGTGAAGTTGAGTTCCTCTTAACAACAAAGGAATCCCAATCGCTAAAATCGAAGCTAATACCAAATGACCCGGTGCGATCGATTCATTTAGCAACAGCCAAACGACAAATAAAATTAAGCTTTGCCAAGGCATTGGAAAGATCATACGCATACCTTAACCTCCATTCTCATTTGACGCTGGCAGCAACATATAAGGATTTTCTGCTTGCTGATAAATTTGGTTCGCGGTTTCCTGAGTAAACTCAGTCACGGGACCACCAAAGATCACCAATAGCGGCGACATCACAAGTAGGAAGAAGACCGCAACAAACTTTACTTTTGGTAATTTTTCACAGTGGTTTGCATCACCGCTAACTCGCCAAAACAAAGTAGAACCGCCTCGAGACATCGCCACAACGCCCATTAAGCTAGCAAGCAAAATAGCAGACCATGCCCAAGCCATCTCAGCAGGTTCCACAGCCGTTTGCAGTATCATCACTTTCCCCAAGAAACCGGAGAAAGGCGGTAAACCAATCATTGATATAGCAGCTAGCGCAAACGCAATTCCAAGTGGAAGCGACTGACACATTCTACGAGAACGAGCAAAACGATCTGATACTTTACCCCTCTGTTCGGCAATTGCATCAGCAAGTAGGAACATCGCGCCAGTAATAAGCGTTGAATGGATCAGATAATAAAGTGCCGCGGATGCAGATTCAGGTGTATTAATTGCCAAAGCACACAGTAGCGTACCGACAGAAACAATCACTAGATTAGAAACCAACATACGTAATGTCTGACTTGCCAGAGCGCCTATAGCACCCATAACGAGCGTGAGTACCGCGATCGGCCATAGCCAAGGACCAGCAAGATTAGCTAACTCTCCAGCATAGTCACCAAAACCTACAGTAAAGATACGCAAAATACTGTATATCCCTACTTTGGTCATAATCGCGAATAACGCGGCGACAGGGGCGCTAACACTTGAGTAAGTTCTCGATAGCCAGAAGTGCAGCGGGAACATCGCAGACTTCAAACCAAAGACAAGTAAAAGCATCATTCCGCCGATTTGTGCGAGCAATTTATCCTCGCCAGACAAGGTACGAATTTTAACTGCCATATCGGCAATATTTAGAGTTCCCAACACTCCGTACATAATCCCCAAAGCGAAGAGGAATAGTGCTGAACCCACGAGGTTAAGCGTTACATAATGTACGCTTGCCAACGTCTTCTGCTTACCACCGCCGTGTACAACCAACGCATAAGAAGCAAGCAATAACACCTCGAAGAATACGAACAGGTTAAAAATATCCCCTGTTAAGAATGCTCCGTTAATCCCCATCAACTGGAACATAAACAGCGGATAGAAGAACATACCTGCTCGATCATCCCCTGCGGCACCATAGAGCAAAGCACCAAAGGCTAGAACCATGGTCAGCAAGATCATCAAACTAGATAAGCGATCAGCAACAAGAACAATACCGAATGGCGCTTGCCAGTTACCTAACTGATAAATGGTAATTTCACCGCTACCCGCCGTAATCAGCAATTGAATTGCGACAATTAAAGTAACTGCTGCACCAACAAAAGTGATGAACCTCTGACGGTTTAGCGTCGTAGAGAAAGGCGGCAGCATCATAAGCACCGCCGTTAGCATTGGCAGTAAAACAGGTAAAATCGGAAGATGCTGCATCATTTCGACTTATCCTTCTTCTCAATATCCAAAGCTTTTTCACGCCCATCAACATGGTCATTACCCAAATCCGCACGAGCCCTCATCGCTAAGATGACCGCGTACGCCGTCATCGCAAAGCCAATCACGATGGCAGTCAGAACCAATGCTTGAGGCAGAGGATCGGCATATTGTTCAGACGAACCTAAAATAGCAGCCCCATTAACAACCAGTCGACCGCTGGAGAATAGGAAAAGGTTTACAGCATAGGACAGCATTGTCAGTCCCATAACTACAGGGAACGTACGACCTCGAAGAGTCAGAAAAATACCGCAGGTCGTTAACACACCCACGCAGAGCGCATACATTAATTCCATTACAGATTCTCCAACTCACGAGCGTCTACTCGTTCTGAAGTTGTCAATTTACCTAGGTTCGCCAAAATCATCATGGTTGCACCAACAACAGTGAGATAAACACCCAAGTCAAACAACATGGCACTCGCCAGCTCAAATTTGCCGACCCAAGGCCATTTGAAGTAATCAAACCATGAAGTTAGGAATGGACGATCGAATATGAAACTACCGACCCCGGTCATAAATGCAATCAACAGACCGGAACCAATCAGCGCCTGATATTTCAGACGAATGTTCTCTTTCATCCATTCAACACCATTCGCAATGTACTGCTGGATTATTGCCACGGCCGTGATAAGGCCTGCAATGAAACCACCGCCCGGTTCATTATGGCCGCGCAAGAAGATGTAAACTGAGACCAGTAATGCCAAAGGCAGTAACATCTGAGAAATCGTCGACAGTACCATTGGATGGGAATCAGTGCTCCAGTGACGGCCATGCTCATCACCAGAAGGCATGTAAAGACGCATACGAACAATCAGTTTATAGATACCCAACGCTGCAATACCCAGTACCGTAATTTCACCAAAGGTATCAAAACCACGGAAGTCCACCAGAATCACGTTAACCACGTTTGTTCCGCCACCACCTGTTTTACTGTTCGCAACGAAGAAATCAGAGATCGATTCAAGCGGACGCGTCATCATTGCGTAGTTAACCGTACCAATGATGCCACCGATCAATGCCGAGATACTGAGGTCACGAACCAAACGTCGAGGAGACGATTCTTTCGGTGTAGTCTTAGGCAAGAAGAACAATGCAAGCATCAACAGGATGACGGTTACTACTTCTACAGCCAATTGCGTTAGTGCAAGGTCTGGCGCAGAGAAACGAGTAAAGGCTACCGACACGATTAGACCTACGACAGAAAGCATCAGTAGAGAGGTTAAACGTTTTCTGTGCCAAACCATGGTCGCAATCGCAGCCAGGATCAACAGCAAAGCAGCTGTACCCGAAGCATAATCAAGCGGGATTTGTGATCTATTCCCTGCAGTTTCTTGTAAATAAACCAGAGGCATAACTGAAACCGCGAAGATCATAAACAAGAAAATGGACAAATAACGTTGTAGTGAACCGTTTTCAATCCACTCATTAACTGCGCGAGTTGAGTTAACCAGTCTTTGCACCCAACCTTCAAATACCAATTTAGAATCTGGCTCTGGGAATTGGCCTTGGAATTGGAAAAGCTTTTTACGATTGTAGTAGATGATAAAGCCACCGAGCATGGCCAGCACACTCATCAACAACGGTACGTTAAAGCCGTGCCAAATCGCTAAGCTAAATTCAGGCATTGGACCTTGCAGGGTAGCGATTGAAGCTGCATTCAGTAGATCAATAACAACGATGCCTGGAACCAAGCCCACAACAATACAAATAGCGACCAGAATTTCTACCGGTACTTTCATGTAGCGAGGCGGCTCATGCGGTGTTTTCGGCAAATTAACCGGCTCACCATTAAAGAAAACATCATGGATAAAACGCAATGAATACGCTACAGAGAAAGCCGCACCTACTGTCGCCAATACAGGTATAACCCAAGAGAGTGAACCTAGGGTTGCTTGATCCAATGCTTCCGTGAAGAACATCTCTTTAGATAGGAAACCATTTAGCAACGGCACACCCGCCATAGACGCAGCAGCGATAATCGCTAAGGTCGCGGTATACGGCATATATTTCCACAGGCCATTTAGCTGACGCATATCACGCGAGCCAGCCTCATGATCGATAATACCCGCCGCCATAAAGAGCGATGCTTTAAAGGTCGCGTGGTTAATGATATGGAAGATTGCAGCGACTGCAGCCATTCGTGTATCCATACCTAACAACAGCGTAATCAAGCCAAGATGACTGATTGTTGAATAAGCAAGAAGGCCTTTTAAATCATGCTTAAAGAGCGCGATATAGGCACCGACTAACAGCGTACATAGACCTGTGATACTCACAATCAAGAACCACATATCTGTTCCAGATAGTACTGGGTAGAAACGCGCCATCAGGAAGATACCCGCTTTTACCATCGTCGCTGAGTGAAGGTATGCACTTACAGGAGTTGGAGCTGCCATCGCATTTGGGAGCCAGAAGTGGAATGGGAACTGAGCAGATTTTGTAAAAGCCCCCAAAAGCACTAACACCAAGATAAATGGATACTGAGCAGATTCTCGAATTAAGTCACCACTATCGAGCACTGCTTGAAGATCATAACTGCCAACTACTTGGCCAATTAGAATCACGCCTGCTAACAGTGCTAAACCACCCGCACCTGTTACAGTCAGCGCCATACGCGCGCCTTTACGTGCTTCTGTTTTATCTGACCAGAAGCTAATAAGCAGGAAAGAACTAATACTAGTCAATTCCCAGAAGAACCACATTTGAATCAAGTTGCCCGAAGCAACGATCCCCACCATAGCGGTCATGAACAGCATCAAATAGGCAAAGAATTTACCTATAGAGTCTTTCTGGGATAAGTAATACCGAGCATACAAAATGATCAAAAGACCGATGCCCAATATCAACAATAAGAAAAGGAAGCTTAAACCATCGAGTCTGACAGATAGTTCCAAACCAGCCGCAGGCACCCAATCAACAGCGTGAGCAAACACCTCGCCTTGAAGTAACTGTGGACTGATAGAGAGAACTATTCCTAAAGCAACCGCAGGTGCAATCGCAGTTAAAATAGTACAGACGGTTCGACTAAAACGAGCAGCATACAATGGCACAAGGCTGCCCAATAAGGGTAATAACAATACCGCAAACAATTTCATACGTGTCTTTTTCCGGTTAATCCCATTACCAAGAATGGATAGAAATGCGTTTTCACTACTTTGTAACCACCCTAACGTAAGGGCATGAAAACAACCCAATTTTCTATGTTTTTATTCACACTGTCCATGGAAACTCACCTTCCTAAACCCCAATATTCACCAATAAAGTGGGTATTTATCTACATATGAATTTAATAATTTTTTTCGAGCCGTTTCTCACTTAAAAGAGCACTATAGTTGGGCAAACATCAGCACTATTCTAGTGCAAAAACACGCCCTATCCAGATTATTTAGATGTAACGACAGTACCGAATACCAACAACAATAAAACACTATCAGCTTAGCAGTTATTAGAATAACTCTATGATAATTAATTAAAAAGCCAAGATCAGAGTATCAACTTCAGACACTATATCAACCCCAAGTACTTTTAATCATCCATACCAGCATATTGCGCATAGACATCAGGAGCCAAGTTTTCAAACTTAGTGTACTTACCAATAAAGGCCAGACGACTAGTACCGATTGGGCCGTTACGCTGCTTACCAATGATAATTTCAGCAACACCCTTGTGCTCTGAATCTTCGTTATAAACTTCATCGCGGTAGATAAACATAATCACGTCAGCATCCTGCTCAATCGCACCCGATTCACGCAAATCTGAGTTTACAGGACGCTTATTCGGACGCTGCTCAAGCGTACGGTTAAGCTGAGACAAGGCAACAACAGGACATTCAAGCTCTTTCGCTATCGCCTTCAAAGAACGAGATATTTCAGAAATCTCTTGGGTACGACTCTCAATACCCGGGGTTTTCATCTGCATTAACTGCAGATAGTCAATCATGATCAGAGATAATGGACCATGCTCACGCACGATTCGACGAGCACGGGTACGCAATTCGTTAGGACTGATACCTGCCTGATCATCGATAAACAGCGGTTTATCACGCATCATATTGACGGCCGTTGTCAGTTTTGGCCAATCCTCTTCTTCCAACGAACCGGTCCGCACTCGGGTCTGATCGATACGCCCCAACGAAGACAACATACGAGTCATTAACTGTTCTGCAGGCATCTCCAAACTAAACACCAAAACTGGCTTATTACTGGCCATTAAAGCATTTTCCACCAAGTTCATGGCGAAAGTCGTTTTACCCATCGATGGACGCGCAGCAACAATAATTAGGTCGGAAGGCTGAAGACCCGCCGTTTTGGCATCAAGATCATCAAACCCGGTAGTTACACCGGTCATATCCCCATCACTGTTAAATAGGGTATCAATTCGATCTACTGCTTTTTTCAGTAGCTCATTTACACCTTCAGGGCCGCCTTGATTAGGGCGGTCTTCCGCAATTTGGAAGATCTTTTGTTCCGCAGAGTTCAAAATCTCTTCTGAAGATTTGCCATCCGGGTTAAAGGCATCATCAGCGATTTCATTGGCTGCCGAGATCATTTGCCGCAAAAGGGAACGGTCGCGAACAATTTCAGAATAAGCACGGATGTTAGACGCACTTGGTGTGTTCTTAGCAAGCTCAATCAAATAATCTAGCCCGCCCGCACCTTCTAGATCACCGGTACGATCCAACTCTTCAGACAAAGTAACAACGTCAATCGGATTGCCATCATTAACAAGCTTACGCATCGTGCGATAGATTTTGCGATGCTCCTGACGATAGAAGTTATCATCTAGGACCACCTCAGATACGGTATCCCAAGCATTGTTATCCAGCATCAAACCACCCAAAACTGATTGCTCAGCTTCCATAGAATGGGGAGGTACTTTGATCCTTGCTAGATCTTCATCCGTTAGTTCACTTTTTTCCATCATTCACAACAGCCTAAAAACAAAAAAGCACCGCATGGAAAATCCACGCAGTGCTTTATAGTACAGTACAGTACGGCTTAGCTAAAGACGATTACTCGCCTACAACAGCTAGCTTAACTGTAGCAGTAACTTCTGGGTGTAGTTGAATAGCGATGTCGAATTCACCGATAGCGCGTAGAGCACCTTCAGGAAGACGAACTTCACTCTTATCAACGTCTGCACCAGCAGCAGTTACAGCGTCAGCGATGTCACGAGTACCGATAGAACCGAACAACTTACCTTCGTCACCACACTTAGCAGTGATAGTAACTTCTTTCTCGTTCAGCGCTTCAGCACGTGCAGTAGCAGCAGCTAGTTTTTCAGCAGCTGCAGCTTCTAGCTCAGCACGACGCTCTTCAAATTTAGCAACGTTAGCTTCAGTTGCAGGAACAGCTTTGCCCTGCGGTACTAGGTAGTTACGACCGAAACCGCTTTTTACGGAAACTTTGTCACCGAGGTTACCTAGCTTACCAATTTTCTCGAGCAGAATAACTTCCATCTCGTAAACCTCTTTTGTTCTGCAAAGAATTGCAGTCCTAATTCTTAACTGGAATTCGCGCCCTGATATCGACAAAACTATCAATAGCAGCCGCAAATACCAGCAGCGTAATCACATACGGTCCCATAAAGAAGGCTGCAACATAAAAGGCAACCAACCAAGACCTTCCTAAATCACGTTTAGCCAAACTGCCATGCACCAATGCGATACCCGCAATGATCCAAGGTAACAGCAACAGTGGTAACCAGCGTAACGACTCCAGATCTAACTGGTAGCAAACGAACGACGCCGCTATTAGCACTCCTGTATACAGCTGAGGCAGTCTCAATACATGAAACTCTCGCTGAAAACCGCTCGGGTTGTATAACCCAGCTTGCCAAGAGCGCGCCAGCATTACACTGACAAGCATCATTACCGTATGCACTGATGTTAATCCGCCCAACATGAGCTGCCTTAGCTGCTCAGGGTCAAGCTTAACCTCTTGGTTAGCCTGACTAGCTGACTGCACTAAAAACTCATCCAACCGCTTAATTACTTCGTCGAGATAGCTGCTAAGCATAATATCCATGCCTACGCTCGCTATAGCTCCTACAGGGAGCGCAATCATCAGCACTTTCGCCCAAGAAACTGTCTCTCTCAAAGTAATTGCAAGGATATAAGTTCCTACAATTACAGCCAGTGGTGTCGGATCAGACACACTGTATGCCCAGACTCCAGCAGGCAACAATGCCCAAACCAGTAATCCGGTGCCTTCACTTCGGCCTTTACGTAAAGTAACCAAAGCGACGGCAGCTGCACTTACCCAATATAGTAATGGCAGCAAGGCGGCGATAACCGCCACAAAAGCCGCTTGTTTACGGCCTTTCATGACCAATTCGGCCAAGGCACGCATAGCGACTCTCCTACCTAATTACTGATGGCTATCAGTGTAAGGTAGTAGCGCTACGAAACGAGCACGCTTGATAGCAGTTGCCAGCTGACGCTGGTAACGCGCTTTAGTACCTGTAATACGGCTAGGTACGATTTTGCCAGTTTCGGTGATGTAACCTTTTAGCGTGTCCAGATCTTTGTAATCGATCTCTTGAACACCTTCAGCCGTAAAACGGCAGAACTTACGACGGCGGAAAAAACGAGCCATTGTATCTCTCCTCAGAAATTAAATTACTCAGCAGCTTCTTCAGAAGCTTCCGCAGCAGGTGCTGCTTCTTCAGCTGGCTTTTCAGCAGGCTTTTCTTCACGGCGAGGCTTACGCTCTTCGCGAGATTCAGCTGCTTTGATTGGAGAGATCTCAGTGATCGCTTCTTTACGACGGATAACCATGTTACGCAGAACAGCATCGTTGTAACGGAATAGGTTTTCCAGCTCGTCTAGTGTTTCCTGACCACATTCGATGTTCATCAGGACATAGTGTGCTTTATGAGCATTGTTGATTGGGTAAGCCAACTGACGGCGGCCCCAGTCTTCTAGACGATGAATTGTGCCTTCTGCACCTTCAATTAGAGAGGTGTAACGCTCAACCATCGCAGAAACCTGCTCACTCTGGTTCGGGTGAACCAGAAATACGATTTCATAATGACGCATTTTAGCTCCTTTCGGGTTAATAGCCCCCTGACCACACCATGTGGTAGGCAGCAAGGAGATTGGAAATAGTTCTCCAAAGGACGCGTAATTCTACGCGCCTAACAAGAGCTATGCAAGGAAAAGACTAGCAAGAGAGGCATTTAGAAACATCAACTCACTTGATGCATCGACACATAAGCACCCAGCTTCTCACCGGAGGTATCAAATAGCGGCTGACCACTAACATAAACACGTTTAGGCTCACTCGTATTTGAAACAATAACGATCTCTAGATTTGAGATATGCTCACCATTCAACGCCCTAAAGATTGGCCATTGCGATTTATCCAGCTGGGTTACACCATCCGCCGCAAACAACTTAAAGGGCGCATCTTCAAAGCGCTCAAGATGAGCACCTTCGGCCAAGCCCCTAAGCTGATTTACCACACGATTTGAATAGACAAAACGCCCTTCCACATCACAAACCACAACACCACTATCAATATTGGCCAATACCGCTTCCATAAAGTGTGCCTGTTGAGTCAGACGTTTTCTCAAAGCTTCACTTTTTTGCTGATTGTCTTTTAGGAAACTAACCAAACCTTTAAATGCATGAGTCGTGTCAGAGATATCATGAAATATACTGGCACCAGCGTCGATATTAACCTCCAGCTGACCCTTTTTCACCGACTCAACGCTCTGCTGCAATCTAACAATCGGACGAGACAATGAACGCGCAAACCAGATACCAACAATCAAACTGACTAGAGTTATCCCTCCAGCAATAATAAAGTTAAATTTCTGATTTGCTTTAATTTCTGTAAGGAAGTCATCTTCTGGCACATATAAACCCAAGAGCCAAGGCCAGTTATCTGAAAACGGCGTAAATACCGCGTGGTATTTTTTCCCTTCGTGCGTATAGCTAGTATTTACTGCTGTATTTAGTACATACCAACCTGGAGAACGTTCGAGAGAATCAACAGCTGCGCGAGTTGCTTTATTACTCAGCTCACCTACCTTCAACAGGCGTTTGACTTCTACATTCTGAGCATAAGCACCCTGAAGGTTACGGTGCGCAATCACATCACCGTTATTATTCATAATCAACGCGGAAGCATGCTCACTTAATTCCAGGTAACCCAAGAAATCTGATAGAGCTGATAGGTCGATATCCACTCCTACAACTCCGATGAGCTCGCCATTCTTAGTGAAGACAGGACTAGCAACAGTAATCCCGGGTGTTTGAGAGGTAAAAAACAGATAAGGGTCCGTCCAGGTCTGCTGCCTTTCACCTAAGGCTTTCGTAAACCACGGCCGCGTTCTTGGATCATAAGAATCAAATGGATCTTCAGCTGTTTTCACCAGCTCTTGATCCTCACCAAACCAACGATTAACGACCGTTCTTTCCCCAGCCTCTTCATTGATACGCTTAATTTGGTATGAGCTTATTTCAGAGCTTCTACGTACAAAATAGAAATCCCCATCGAGGTTACCGTAATAGATACCTGCAATATGAGGGAACAACATAAGCTGCTCGAAGAAATACTGCTCCATCTCATCGGGACGCTCTTCGCTTACAACCTCGTTCCGAGCCAAGCTCTGGGTCAGACTTACAGCAGAACGCGCTGGAGAAAGGAATTCTTCAGAGTGCTGGATAACTTCGCGCGATAGATTACGCATTAATTTTTGGGCATGGCCTATTAGGACCTGCTCTGTGGTGATGTAGGATGAGGCCAGAATCACACAGACCGTTACGATCTGCAGCGTCACTATACCTATAGCCAGCGTTTTAGATATCGATAAGCGCATTGCCCCACCAAATCCCCTAAATCTTACCCATACAAGCCCTTTTAGGAGATAAAAATCAAACCCTACATCCATCAAAAAGGGGCAACAATAACCTTAAAAAACAAGCAACTAACTAAATAACATTGCAACTAATATAGCGGATAAATAGTGAGACTCCAGTAAAAAATAAAAAAGGGCCACTAAAAAGCAGCCCTTTATCAGGAAAAGCACTCAAAAATAAGATTATTCTACTTCAACAATCTCATAGCTGTGGGTGATTTCAACACCACCTCGCTCAAGCATCAAGGATGCAGAGCAGTATTGTTCAGCCGACAGTTTTACAGCACGCTCGACTTTTTTCTCGCTCAAGCCACGGCCGCTGACTACAAATTTTATGTGGATTTTAGTAAAGACTGCTGGTACTTCGTCAGCACGCTCAGACTCAATTTCTGCAACACAATCAACTACATCTTGACGTGTCTTTTTCAAAATACCCACAACATCGTAACTAGTGCAGCCACCTAGACCTAGAAGCATAAGCTCCATAGGACGCGGGCCCTGCTTCAGCTCGCCATCGATCATTAGATCAAAGCCAGAACCAGTTGTGCCTTGAAAACGCACATCACCATCCCATTTAACCTTGGCACTCATACTCATAAAGCTACAACCTTACTCAAACAATTCTTTTAATTTTTGGCCTGGATTTTCAGCACGCATAAACGCTTCACCTACTAAGAAGCTATGAACGTTATGCTCGCGCATTGCCTGAACATCTTCGCGACTATGTATACCACTTTCAGTAACGACAATTCGATCTTCTGAAATAGAGCTCAGCAAATCATAGGTATTATTTAACGTCACCTCAAAGGTATGCAGATTTCGGTTATTAATACCAACCAACTTATTATTTAGCGGAAGAGAGCGCTCTAATTCATCAGCACCATGAACTTCAATTAACACATCCATTCCCAGCTCAAGCGCCAGACCATTCAAATCAGCCATTTGCTGATCCTCTAAGGCAGATACAATCAATAAGATGCAGTCAGCACCAATAGCACGCGCTTCATACACTTGATATGGATCGACAATAAAGTCTTTACGGATAATCGGCAAAGAACAGGCAGCACGCGCCTGCATCAGATACTCTTCGCTACCGTGGAAATAATCTTTATCCGTCAAAACCGACAAACAACTTGCGCCACCCAACTCGTAAGATTTAGCAATATCAGCTGGCACAAACGGATCTCTCAACAATCCTTTAGATGGGCTATGCTTTTTAGCTTCAGCAATAACCGCAGAACGCCCTTCAGCAATCGCTTTTTCCATATTCGCAACAAAACCACGAGGATCGAAATCACTCCCCTTTTGATCGGCAATACGTGCTTTTAGATCAGCAATAGAAACTTTTGGCTGTCGCTCTGCAACTTCTTGCGCTTTACGGGCAAGAATTTTCTTTAAAATCGTTGGTGTATCTGACATCTTTTAACCCTTAAACGCCTGACTAAAGTCAGCCAATTCTTTAACTTTAGATGCAGCCGCACCACTTAAAATCGTTTCTTTAGCCAACGCCACGCCCTCTTTAAGGCTTGCAGCCTGATCCGAAACATAGAGAGCTGCGCCAGCATTGATAGCAATCATATCAACGGCTTTCGCATGCTCACCAGCAAAAGCCGTTTGAATCATTTCCAAACTTTCAGCAGAGCTATTTACTTGCAAACCCTCTAGCGTTTGCTTGTTAAGGCCCGCATCTTCAGCGGTCAAAGTATACTCACGTACTTCACCACCTTTAAGTTCAGCCACATAGGTATCACCGGCTAAGCTGATTTCATCCAGGCCTTCTGCCGCGTGTACAACCATCGCATGAACTGCACCTAATGCCTGCAAAGCCTCAGCAAGAGGACGACAAAGCGTTTTATCAAACACACCCAATAGGTAATGCTTAACACCTGCAGGGTTAGTCAAAGGCCCCAAGATATTAAATAAGGTTCTTAGGGACATCTCTTTACGAGGACCAATAGCATGCTTCATCGCACTGTGGTGCTGAGGAGCAAACATAAAGCCCAAACCAACCTTCTCAATGCATTGCGCAATTTCTTCAGGCTTAAGCTCTAAATTAATGCCCGCTGTTTCTAACAAGTCAGCAGAACCGGAGCTAGAAGAGACAGAGCGATTACCGTGTTTAGCAACATGACCACCAGCGGCAGCAACAACAAAAGAGCAAGCACTGGAAACGTTAAATAGATTCGCGCCATCACCACCGGTGCCTACGATATCAACGGCGTTAGGCACATTAATATCCACAGGCGTTGCTAGAGATCGCATTGCATCAGCAGCACCAGTTATTTCATTTACAGTTTCACCCTTCATACGCAAAGCGATCAACAAACCACCAATTTGCGCATCGGTCGCTTGCCCTGTCATGATCTGATTCATCACAGCACGCATATCTTCTTGGCAAAGGTCCTGACGATCCACAACCAAAGCTAATGCTTGTTTAATATCCATTGATTATCCTTAGTAATTTCAAGCTGCAGGCTTAGTGCGTTTCAAGAAGTTAGCCAATAAATCATGGCCTTGCTCCGTCAAAATAGATTCAGGGTGAAACTGGACTCCCTCAATATCTAGAGTCTTATGTCTAACACCCATAATCTCATCGAGATTACCCTGTTCATCTTGTGTCCAAGAGGTAACTTCTAAGCAATCCGGAAGCGTATTTTGATCAATTACAAGCGAGTGGTACCGAGTCACTTCTACAGGTTGTGCCAAGCCTTCAAATACACCTGTGTTTTCATGATGAACAGGAGAAGTTTTACCGTGCATCACCTGCTTAGCTCGCACTATATCGCCACCAAAAGCCTGCCCAATACTTTGATGACCTAAACAGATCCCAAGAATTGGCAACTTACCCGCAAAGTGCTCAATCGCGCCTACAGAGACACCTGCTTCATTTGGGGTGCATGGACCTGGAGATATAACAAGATGATCTGGATTCAGCGCTTCAATCTCTTCAATCGTAATTTCATCATTACGATAAACACGCACATCAGCACCAAGCTCACCCAGATACTGAACTACGTTGTATGTAAACGAATCGTAGTTATCGATCATTAATAACATTATTCAGCCCCTAATAAGATGAAATTAGCTGATTGATTTTGCAATATCATAGATTATCCAAGCCTCGCTCAACCATAGCAACCGCACTGAAGACTGCACGGCCCTTATTCATGGTTTCTTTCCACTCCAAACGCGGTACAGAATCAGCTACAACACCTGCACCTGCTTGAATATGCAGCACTTCATCTTTGATAACAGCTGTGCGAATTGCGATCGCTGTGTCCATATTACCATTCCAAGAAAGATAACCTACCGCGCCACCATAAACGCCGCGCTTCACAGGCTCCATTTCATCGATAATTTCCATCGCACGTACTTTAGGAGCACCACTTAAGGTACCTGCTGGTAAAGTTGCACGCAGCACATCCATCGCAGAAACATCCGGCTTCAGCTTGCCGTTTACATTCGAAACAATGTGCATAACATGGGAATAGCGCTCAATAACCATCTTATCAGTTAACTCAACCCCACCAATTTCAGCCACACGGCCAACATCGTTACGGCCCAGATCAATCAGCATCAAGTGCTCTGCGATCTCTTTCGGATCTGCCAGCAACTCTTTTTCCATCGCTAGATCTTCTTCTGGCGTCAAACCACGCTTACGCGTGCCGGCTATTGGACGAACACTCACCTGATTATCTTCCACACGCGCCAATATCTCAGGAGAGGAACCAACCACATGAAAATCATCAAGATTGAGAACATACATGTAAGGGGAAGGGTTAAGGCAGCGTAGCGCTCGGTATAGATCTAACGGCTTGCTTTTAAAAGGAATTGACATGCGCTGAGAAATAACGCATTGCATGATATCGCCATCAAGGACGTATTCCTTGATTTTATCCACAGAATCTTTAAAAGCCTGCTCACCATAGCTGGACTTAAATTCTGTTTCTGATACTTCGCGTTGTTGTTCTGCCGGAGTTGCTTCATAAGGCGTAGCTGCATGAAGCTTCTCCACCAACTGATCAAGACGCGCCTGCGCTTTTTCATAAGCTTGATCTTCAGCTGGGTCTGCATGCGAGATTAAGATCAACTTGCCTGCAAGGTTGTCAAACACAACAACTTCATCAGACACCATCAATAAAATATCAGGTGTACCCAACAGGTCTTCAGGGCAGCTATCTTTTAAGCGCTTCTCAACATAACGTACGCAATCATAGCCAAAGTAGCCGACAAGACCGCCATTAAAACGCGGCATCCCCTCTAACTGCGGCACACGGTAGCGAGCTTGAAATATCTCTACAAAACCCAAAGGGTCAGACATCTCTAACTCTTCTGTAACCTTACCGTTTTCTGTAATTGAGATTTTTTCGCCATGTACTTTCAAAATCGTCCGACAAGGCAAACCGATAATGGAGTAACGCCCCCATTTTTCACCACCTTCAACAGATTCTAAAAGGTAGCTATACGCTGTATTAGCCAGTTTTTTGTAGGTAGATAAGGGCGTATCCAGATCAGCTAAAACTTCACGTGTAACGGGAATGCGGTTGTAATTCTGCGCGGCTAATTCCGCAAATAATTCAGGAGTCATGTCTCTTTCTCATAATGCCAAAAACGATATTAAGGGCGATCTGAGCAGACACTAAATTTATGAAAGGACAAACTTTATGAACCAACGCATTAGAAGAAAAAGCAGCGAGATCTATCTATGCGTCAAAAACCAACCCTAACAGTGCCTGCTGATTAAAAAATCAGGCACGCCATCGCCATCGTTCACCCACGTACGGGAGACGATCTTTTTCAGCATTATTTTTCACGGTCGCTGTAGCAAATAGCATCACGGCAGGTTTAATTAAATTTATGAATAGCCAAAAGATATAGCAGCACCTTATTTGAATCAACTATCACCGCATACTATTCATACATTATTTAGGGACTTTTTCTGTTTTTAATCCCAAAGAACAACGCAAAATGCAGTCAAATAGAAGAACCACAAAAGGTATAAACCTTCGCCAGCAGAAGTGATAGGCAAAAAAAACCCCGACAAGCGGGGTATACAAGTGCTGTGATAAGAATCAGCCAAGTCAGAAAAGCGACTTGGCGGTACAAGCCATTGATAAATGGGGAATGACCTGTGAGCTTCTACAAGAGTAAATCCAGCCTTAAAATATAAAAAATCGATTTTATTTAAATAAAAGATCGTTTTTTACGACGGTTAGGTTTTACAAGCCCTGGATTCTTAAAACAGATGATCTAAACGCCCGACAATCTTATCGGGATTTGATAGAGCAATATCTTCACCATGATTGTATCCATACGGTACACACACCACTGGACAACCCGCTGCTCGCGCCGCAGCCACATCATTCACAGAATCTCCTACCATTAGAGTACTTTGGGGTTCGGCACCGCAGCGCCTCATAGCTTCTTGCAAAGGCATTGGGTGAGGCTTCCGTTCAGATAGACTATCGCCACCCAAAACCACCTCAAAGAAGCCACTAATTCCAAAGCCTTCCAACATACTATGAGTAAACGAGATGGGCTTGTTAGTGACTACGCCGAGCTTAACCCCGCGTTCACGCATCTGCTCTAGACACTCAAGCACACCTGGGTACAACTCACTCAGATCAGAAGTAGATTCAGCATAAAACGCAAGAAAAAGCTCATAAGCCTTATCAAACAGAGATTCTTCAACGCCCTCGCCCGCCATATCGCCAGCCAAGGAACGGCGCACTAAAACTGCTGCACCATTACCTACCCACTGTCCAACTTTGTCGATACCTACAGGCACTCTCTCTATGGCGACAAGCATTCGATCAATTGCCTGAGCCAGATCAGGCACGCTATGAACCAGCGTACCATCTAGATCAAACAGAACGAGCTTTGGGTTTTGCCCCTCAAACAGCTCTTGCATTAAGCAACCTTCGCTTGAGCCAATTCCGCTCTCATCTGAGCGATAGTCGCAGCGTAGTCATCTGTATTGAAAATGGCAGAACCAGCCACAAACGTATCAGCACCCGCTTCTGCAATTTCACGAATATTACCAATACCTACACCGCCATCGATCTCCAAGCGGATATCACGGCCGCTCTGATTAATCATCTCGCGAGCCTGACGCAGTTTATCCAAAGTACCTGGAATGAATTTCTGACCACCAAAACCTGGATTCACAGACATCAATAGCACCATATCCACTTTATCCATTACATATTCCAAGTGGCTTAATGGCGTTGCAGGATTGAAAACCAAACCGGATTTACAACCGCCATCCTTAATCATCTGCAAAGAACGATCGATATGCTCAGAACCTTCTGGATGGAAAGTAATGTAGCTAGCACCCGCTTCAATAAAATCGCCGATGATACGATCAACAGGTTTAACCATCAGATGCACATCAATTGGTGCCTCGATGCCATGCTTTCTCAGTGCACTACACACCATTGGACCAATCGTTAAATTTGGCACATAGTGATTATCCATCACATCAAAGTGCACATAATCTGCGCCCGCCGCCAAAACATTTTCAACTTCTTCGCCCAAACGCGCAAAGTCGGCAGATAGAATTGATGGTGCAATTTTGAAATCAGACATGGAGATTTTCCAGTTACAAATAATTTAGGCATATTTTAGCGGAGCAGACATCTTGCTGTCAGCCTGCTTCTTACTCATAATCGTTCAAATGAAATTATATTCTCTTCTCCTTAGTCTTAGTTTGATTTCCTCTACCGCCTTTTCCGCTGAAGAGGAAGCTAACGCAGGTACTGAAAAAACAGCCAGTGCAGCTCAACCATCAGCACCGATGGTCGAAAGAACTGAGCCCAGTAGAGAAAACAATCTTCGCCAAGCACTCTCATCACACCCTGACCCCAGCACTCAGGTACTACAGCTCGACACAGGAAAAGATGGGGAACAATTACTTGGTTACTATCTAACCGAAGGTAGCGGAATACCACAGGGTGGCGTCATCATATTCCCGGATGAACTCACTCACATGGACTGGCCAGAAAATCTAAACCAAATCCGCACAGGCCTAGCCAATCATGGCTGGTATACATTAGCGGTTTTTTTACCCCAACCGACTCGAGCCTCTCTGCCAAAACGCACGCTACCGGTTTTATCGGCTATAAAACCAACTCAGAGTTCAGACAATCCCCAAGACAGCTCAACAGAACCCGCAGAAGCCCAAGAAGAAACCACAACAGAAAACACCGAAGCACCTTCTGACGCGGCAGCAAACCAACAGGAAAATGCCACTAGCGCGCCCGCAGAGGCAGAGCAAGAACCGGAAGAAAAGAAAGAGAATTACCAAGAGATCGTAACCCGTCTTGGCAACACTGCATTTGAGCACCTCAAAAAAGAGAAAGGCGTCGATAGAGTCCTTGTTTTAGGAGCCGGCACAGGCGCCACATGGGCAGCACAATACGTTCAAAAGCACCAAGAACAACAAAACCTTCGCTTAGTCCTCTTAGATGCACGAGACTCTAAAACAGAGAACGCTCCGCGACTTCTAGAAATATTGCCCGAGATAAAAACTACCGTAATCGACCTACACCATTCTGCACGTAGATCAACAAATACAAATTACAGTGAAAACACACCAGAACGAAGATTGCGATTAGCGCGACATAAGCGCATGAACAACTTCCACCAAAGCCGCCTACCGCAGACTAATGACAATTGGAAAAAAGATAACTCTTGGTTGTTCAAACACGTTCGCGGCATGATCAACACTTACATAATAAAAGCTGAACAACAAAGCCGAAGTATAGATATTCCTTCCGAAGAGCAAAGCAACAAAGAACAAGCCCCTGGCTAAAAAACGCGCTTATTTTCGTGCCGTCTTTATTCGTTCATAGGCAGCCTGAATTTCTTGGGATTTCTCTTTAGCTAGCTCGATCATTTCCTCTGGCAAACCTTTAGAAACCAACTTATCCGGGTGATGTTGACTCATCTGGCGGCGATAAGCTTTTTTCACTTCAGCGTCAGATGCGCTTTCATCCACACCTAAAACCGCATAAGCATCTTTCAATAGTACCGCCGCATCAACACCAGCCTGACCGTGCTGATAAAAATCTCGTTGTGCTTTGACGCGAGCAATTACCTCTTCAACACTATCTGTACCAAACTCTAATAGATGGCAAAGCTCTTCAATGATCCTTAGTTCTGGCGCGCTTACCTCACCATCTGCCATAGCAGCCTGCAATTGAATTTCTATAAACATCAATTTAACCGTAGGTCGGTGACGCAAAAGGATCGCAAGCGGCTTTACCGTTTTACTAAACTCAAAGTCTTCACTTTTCCCCTGAGTGAAAAGATCAATCGCCTCGCGCTTACGCTCTTCGGTTAAGCGCATTTGAGTCATTACATTTCGCGCAAATTGAATTTCGTCTTCTGTTACGCGCCCATCTGCCTTCGCAATACGCCCCATAACGGAAAAAGTTGCTTTAAAGAAAGCCTCTTGAGGATTAACTGCAGCAACCGCTTTGGTAAGCGCTCTACTTATCAAATAACCGACAAACCCACCAAATATCAGCCCCCAGAAGCCACCGGAGAACAAACCTACCGCTGCACCCAGTAATATAGAAGTAGAATACCGCTTAACGACTGATCCTAATTGCGCGCCCGCCTCTTGTGCATCAAAGGCCATTAATCTGATTCCCCAACACTAATCTATTTATCTCATCCAATCTTTCAGGTGTTCCGATATCTGCCCAGAAACCTTCGAACAACTCACCTGAAACCTTACCTTCAGCCATCTGCTCTCTAAGCAACGGTGCCAATGGAGCTTTCTCATCTAACGCGATACCTTCAAACATCTCAATAGATAAGCGACTAATTCCACTAAAGGTATAACCTATTTCATCATCGTTATTCACACATCCCTGTTGCAACCCAAAATCACCATTAGGGTTATGCTCTGGATTCGGCACCAATACTAGATGAGACTCATCAGATTCAGCCAGTAATGCCTCAAATGGGTAATTTGTAAAGACATCACCATTAACCAGCAAGAACTGTTTTTCGCCACCAGCCGCCAACAATGGTAATGCCTTACGAATACCGCCGGCCGTTTCTAGAGGCTCAGATTCAGCAGAATAATCTATTGAAACGCCATATTTAGACCCATCCCCGAGATACTCTTCTATTTGAGAACCAAGCCAGGCATGATTAATCACTATTTCCTTAATACCAGCTCGGACCAAACGCTCAATGTGATATTCAATCAAAGCTCGATCGGCGACTTTTAAGAGCGGCTTAGGCGTTTTCAACGTTAAAGGACGCATTCTAGTCCCTAAACCCGCCGCTAAGATCATAGCCTTCATGACATAACCCAATTATCCAAAACCGTATCAGAGAAATGTTCACTCTTACGCATGGCTGGCTGCAATTCCGACACCATCCATCCAGCCACTGGCTTTAATTCCTCAACTTTTGCTGCCACTGCAATAAGATAATTCAAGGTTCTTGGTATATCAGCCAAATAACCAGATTTACCATCACGTATATGTAAACGCGCAAAAATCCCTATAGCTTTAAGATGACGCTGCGCACCCATTAGATCAAACCAACGCTTAAAATAGACTCGATCTGGCATATTCTGACCGTTAGCTATCAAGGCCTTCCTGTACCCCTCGACCCAGCCATAAACCTTATCATCCGACCAATCGATATAGCAGTCTCGTAACAAAGACACTAAATCGTATGTAACTGGCCCCTCAACAGCGTCCTGAAAATCGATAATTCCCGGCGCCTGATCCTTTCGATACATAATATTTCGTGAATGATAATCTCGATGCACAAAGACCTTCGGCTGCTCTAAGGCGGAATCAATTAAATAATCAAATAGAAAAGAGACTAAGCGCTGCGCCTCATCATTCAATTTTACGCCCAATAATTTTCCCACAAACCAATCTCGGAACAACTCGACTTCTCGACGGAGCAATGCTTCGTCATACAAAGGCAATTCTTTACCCCGAGCAGGCTGACAGCTCTGCATCAACAACAAAGTTTTTAAAGCCTCATCATAGAGCGCATCAACACTTTCATCTGAAAGCTGATCTAAATAAAGATCATCACCAAAATCACCAAGAAGCATGAAGCCTTTAGATAGATCATGATTGTGAATATGCGGCACAGGCACACCCGTTCGCTCCAATGCAGTCGCCACGTCTATAAATGGACGACTATCTTCTTTCTCTGGCGGGGCATCTACAGCTATCCAAGTATTTTCACCGGATATTGCTCGAAAATAACGTCGAAAGCTGGCATCACCTGATACAGTTTCGAGCTGCCAATTTTGACTGTCAAACCCCGAAAATTCCGGCAAAATCTCCAACAACCACTCTTTTAAATCTGTATACCGCAGATCCATCTAAATACGCCCCATAAACAAACCACATGCTTTAACAAGCTATTATGACACTCAGATAACCCAAAAAGGTAGAAGTGATCGGTAATTCATTCGCTAATCATAAACCTTAACTCTCAACAAAAACCCTGCAGAACTCTACACTCACTGCCTAGAATGATTTATCATTCTGCCCCTTATGCTTAATTTCACTGAGGTTCGGCCACAACCGAATTCTTCGGAACCGCTGAAACGGATTTAGTATTTGATGCCCTTCGCTAAACGATCGACATATACACTAACGCTAGCCATTAGTGCTGCATTAGTATCTAGCTATGCGACTGCAGAAAACAAGCCATCTGAACAAGAGATGGCTTGGAGTTGCAGCATGACCAAAGACGGCGAATGGGATTGCTCTGTTAATGAAGAACTAGTTAATCAAACCGAAGCAGCCAAACAAAAGCCTCAGGAATCAGTCGCCCAACAGCCTGTTTCATCAACACCTAGCTCTGAAGCTACGCCTGTTGAAATTAAAACAGCAACACCCGCTCAAGCCGCTCCGATCCCTCGGGTTAGGCAAGAAAACGTTGCTTCCGTACCTGTTACAACTCAAACCCGCTCAAGCGTAAAAGCCAAAGCTACTAACAACGGTGTTTGGGACTGTATTGCAGGGACAAATGGTGAATGGCTCTGTAACGATGAGATCGAACAAGCGCAGCATCAACCTCAACTAGCTATTGAAACACCTACGCAAACGAACGTACAAACCACCGTTCCAGCTGTTACTAGTCATAAGCCTATACAAACAGCCGAAGTGATTGGAAGCGAATGGCAGTGTGGCACCAGTCCAAGCGGCGATTGGGATTGTCACAAAGTAAACATACACGCGCTTAGTCTTCCTAAATCACAGCAACGTAGCGGCGTATCAGAACCACTTTACAACACTGAAAACCCATACTCGCACTTGGATTGGGCTTATTACAAAGACCCACAGGGGCAACAGTGTGCCGGGCGCTATTTAGAACCTAGCTATCCAATTGTAGGTGATGAACACTTAGACAACCCTCCTCTCTATTTAGAAGCAGATCAGTCATCTACGATCATCGGCGGACTAAGCCGTTTGCAAGGCGGCGTGACCATGCGTCAAGGCGGGCGCCGATTGAGTTCTAGTTCAGCAGAGCTAGACCAAGTAACAAATAAAGCCAGACTAGAAGGCAATGTTAAGTTCCGGGAAACCGGACTACTAATGTTAAGTGATACAGCACAGATCGATACAAACTCTTCTGAAGCTATTTTCAACAATGCCCAGTATGTATTCCATGAAGATGGTTTGCGCGGTTCTGCTGATCGAGTAATTCGCTTAGAAGATGAACGCTTACGTATTGAGAATGGCGATTACACATACTGCCCTCCATTTAGTGACGCATGGAAACTAGAAGCAGACAACATTGTACTGAATAAAAATGAAGGAATTGGTGAAGCAGAAGATACTGTTATCCGTGTAGGCGGCGTACCTGTCTTTTACGCGCCTTACTTTACATTCCCAATTGATGATCGCCGTAAATCAGGATTCCTTTACCCAAGCATAGGGTACAGCACTGACAGCGGCCTAGATCTATCAGTGCCATATTATTTTAACATTGCACCAAACATGGATGACACCCTCACTGCACGCCACATGTCTGATAGAGGCCTATTGCTAGAAAATGAGTTCCGCTATCTGAACAAGTGGTCTAGCAATGTCCTAAATACAGCCTATCTACCAGACGACAAGGCAGCAAATGATGATAGGTGGCTTCTAGGCATCAAACACAAAGGCTCCCCAATAGAAAATTGGCGCACCAATGTGAACTACAGCGCGGTAAGTGATGAAGATTATTTTGAAGACCTTGATACAAATTTAGAGGTTAGACGTCAAAATCACCTTAACCAACGTGCGGACCTGACATATAACCAGAAAAACTGGAATTTCAGAGTACGAGTTCACGACTATCAAACCATTGATAAGAACAGCAAATCGCCATATAAAAAACTACCTCAGATCACCCTTAAAGGTGAAAACGAGTTTGGCGCTGCAGGCGAATTCAAATATATAGCTGAATATACGCAATTCGATAGAAACCTATCTGGGTTAACTGGTCGAGACCGAATTATTGGTGATCGACACTTTATAATGCCAACTATCAATTACTTGTGGCTATCACCATGGGGTTACATTAAGCCCGAACTATCACTTTGGAACAGCAGTTACAGTCTAGATAATCAAATATCGGGGTTAGGAGAAAGCCCCAACATCAGTGTACCTATCTTCAGTTTAGATAGCACAGTCATTTTCGAGAGAGCAGTTAATAATGGCGGCACGCAAACCTTAGAACCTAGAATTTACGGCTTATATGTTCCTGAAGAAGACCAGGATGAAATCCCTGATTTCGATACCTCAGAGCCCGATTTCAGCTATAATTCGCTATTCCGTTATAATCGTTTTAGTGGAAAGGATAGAATCGGGGATGCCAAACAGATCTCGCTTGGGCTTGCTAGCCGCTTTTACGGGCAAGATGGCAACGAAAAGGGCAGCTTAAGCATAGGCCAAGCATACTATTTCGCTGACCGCAAAGTACAACTAAATCCAACCACACCCGACTCCACTGAAAGTCAGAGTGATATTGCTACAGAAGCGGTTTGGTACCTAAACCAAAACTTCCGTGCTAGTTTTGATGCGATCCTAGACAACAACGATTATAGCAATACTGAATCAAACCTTCGCTTCCGCTATAACAGCGATCTAGATCATCGATTTGACTTCAGCTACCGTTACGAAGAAAACAAACGCAAGCAGACAGACCTATCATTCATCTGGCCTCTGGGTGGCAGCTGGACTTCCATGGGGCGCTGGTTACACGACATTGAAGAAAACGAAAATCTAGAATCAGCACTAGGTCTTGAATACGAAAGCTGCTGCTGGAAAGTCAGCTTCGCGGGACGCCGCTGGCTAGACGATAGAGACAACTACGATACAGGTATGTTCCTGAACTTTACTCTAAAAGGACTTGGATCATTTGGTAGTGGTAGCAATAGCTTCCTTAATGACATCATTGGTTATGAAGAGCGTGAAGAGCACAATGACAAATAAGCTCCGCAAGATACTATTTTCTGCAGCAGTTTTAGGACTACTGATTCCAAATTCGCAAACAACATTGGCTGCGGAAATACCACTGGATCGCGTTGCCGCTGTCGTAAATGATGGCATCATTATGCAAAGCGAATTGGCACAACGTACCGCTATAGTTAAAGAACAGCTAAGCGCACGTAATACAAAACTGCCACCTGAGCACATTTTGCACAAACAGGTGCTGAACCGCCTGATTATCGACAGCATTCAAAAGCAGCTGGCCTCTAGGCAAGGCATTCGGGTAACAGAAGGGCAGCTCGATGCTGCAATTGCACGAATCGCTGCTCAGAACAGCCTTACTTTAGATCAATTCCGTGACGCTCTAATTGCCGAAGGTCGAGATTACAACCAGGCTCGAGAGCAGATCCGTAATGAGATGCTGATTTCCAATGTCCAGCAAAACCTAGTTAACAGAAGAATCCGCGTATCCGAGCAGGAATTAGAGAACTTCCTAAACTCAGCTAGTGGCCAAGAACAGACTTCAGCTGAGTATCTACTCGGGCACATTCTTCTTGCAACACCATCCAAGGCCTCCCCAGAAGCGATCCAAAAAGCCGAGCGCGAAGCTAACGAAGTTTTCAAAAAGCTAAAATCAGGCGCCGATTTTGCTGAAATGGCTGTAGAGTTTTCCAATGCACCTAACGCCCTTAAAGGCGGTGATTTAGGCTGGAGAAAAGTAAACGAGCTTCCGGAAGTACTAGGAAATGCGATTCGAAAGCTATCCGCAGGCGAATTCAGCAAACCAGTCCGATCACCAAGCGGCTTCCATATCCTTCTAGCCAAAGACAAACGCGGCGGGTCTGTGCAACTAGTCCCACAACGTTTAGTAAGTCACATTTTGCTCAAGCCAAGCGAGATTCGCACATCTGAACAGGCAAAACGCCAAATCACGCAACTGTATCAACGCATACAGTCTGGCGAAGATTTTGCGACTTTAGCAAAAGAGTTTAGCGACGACCCAGCCAGTGGCTCTGAAGGCGGCTCTCTAGGCTGGGCACAAGACGGTCAGATGGTGCCGGAATTTGAGCAAGTGATGAATAATACTGGCATTGGACAAGTATCAACTCCTTTTGAGTCACGTTTTGGCTGGCATATTTTGACTGTCCTAGATACTCGCACAGAAGACCTCGGCGCGCAGATGCAAGAAAACCAAGCTCGCGCAGCAATTCGTAAGCGCAAATACAACGAAGAATTAACTAACTGGTTACGTGAGATTCGCTCTCAAGCCTACGTCGACATTAAGGAGTGATTGCTTGGGCATCAATAGATTAGCAATCACCCCTGGTGAACCTTCTGGTATTGGCCCTGATCTGTGCATTCAAATCGCGCAACAGGGCCATCACCATGAATTAATAGCATTTGCAGATCCTGAACTACTGCGCAAACGCGCGGAACAACTGCAACTGCCAATATCAATTGAACAGTTCGACCCTGAGCTTCCGCCGTCACCAACACCCGCAAGAACACTTAAGGTCGTTCCTATATCACTAAAAGCTGAAGCGATTCCTGGTGAGCTTAATAGTGATAACGCACCTTATGTTCTGGAAACGCTAACACTAGCGACACAAGCCTGCCTCAATGGAACTTGTGACGCTTTGATCACAGCTCCTGTGCATAAAGGCATTATTAATGATGCTGGCATCCCCTTTAGCGGACACACAGAGTTTCTTGAAGCACTAACAGAAACCAATAAAGTCGTCATGATGCTAGCAACCGAAGGATTGAAAGTTGCGCTAGCAACAACCCATCTTCCCCTGCGAGACATAGCAGATGCGATCACACCAAAATTACTCACTGAAGTAATTGAAGTCTTACATCACGACCTAGTAAACAGCTTTGGCATCAAAGCACCTAACATCTTAGTTACGGGGCTTAACCCTCATGCTGGCGAAGGCGGCCACTTAGGTCGCGAAGAAATTGAAGTCATCGAGCCTACGCTAGATAAACTCAGAGAAAAAGGTATTACTCTCAGTGGCCCTTGGCCAGCTGATACACTATTCACAGACAAGTACCTTGCTACAGCTGATGCAGTGCTAGCTATGTACCACGACCAAGGCCTTCCAGTGCTAAAATACAAAGGATTTGGTAAAGCAGTGAATATTACGCTTGGCATGCCTATTATTCGCACCTCTGTAGATCACGGTACTGCATTGGATCTTGCAGGAACTGGGACTGCCGACTCAGGCAGCCTAATGACTGCCATTGAATACGCAGGCATCATGGCTACCCACCGCAATCAAACTACGAACTAATTCATGACTAAAAAACCAGTAGCACATAAGGCCCGCAAGCGTTTCGGCCAAAACTTTTTGCACGATCACGGCGTGATTCGTCGCATCATTCGCTCTATTGCACCTCATGAATCAGATCAATTAGTAGAGATTGGCCCAGGCTTAGGCGCATTGACAGAAGAGCTGCTTAGCGAAGCAGGTGAACTTGATGCAATTGAACTAGATAGAGATCTTCCTCCAATCTTACGCACCAAGTTCTTCAACTACGGTGATAAATTCCGCATTCATGAAGCGGACGCGATGAAATTTGACTTCTCCCAGTTACAAAAAGGAGAAAAAAGGTTGCGCATTGTAGGCAACCTCCCATACAACATCTCTACTCAGCTAATTTTCCATTTACTAAGCCACGCCGAGCAAGTGGAAGATATGCACTTCATGCTGCAAAAAGAGGTGGTTGATCGCATGGCTGCTGGACCAGGCGAAAACAATTATGGCCGACTAGGCATCATGGCTCAGTACTACTGCAAAGTTGAGTCGCTGTTTGTTGTACCTCCAGGCGCATTTAATCCCGCACCCAAAGTAGATTCGGCAATTATTAGACTCACGCCTTATCGTGATCTACCTCACGTAGCCAAAGAAGTTTCACAATTTGAAACCGTTGTGCGCACTGCATTCAATATGCGCCGTAAAACGCTACGTAATAATTTAAAACCTTTACTATCTGCAGATGCGCTAGAAGAGATCGGCATCGATCCAGGCTTACGACCTGAAAAGCTCCCTATCTCGGACTTTGTTCGCATTAGTAACTACCTTACAGATCAGAAAGGTTAAATAGAGCATTTATGGAAACTATCGACCTAGGTAACAACGTCAATATCGACGTAGAAACCAACTATCTGGCCCAACAATCTGATCCTGATAGCAAACGTTTTGTTTTTTCTTACAAAATTACGATCACCAATCACAATGATATGCCGGTCCAGCTTCTTAACCGCCATTGGCTAATTACCGATGGCAACCAGCATATCCAAGAAGTTCAGGGCGAAGGCGTTGTTGGTGAACAGCCTGTCATTGACCCAGAATCGAGTTACACCTACACCAGTGGCGCAGTATTAGCCACCAGCGTTGGCAGCATGCAAGGCCACTATGAAATGAGCACCGATGAAGGCACTCAATTTAAAGCCCCAATTGCAGCATTCACTCTAGCAAGACCTAACGCACTGCACTAAACACAGGCAACCAGTATGGCGACCTATGCGATTGGCGATATCCAAGGGTGCTACGACGAACTACAAGCCCTACTTAAACATATTAACTTTACCACCAGCGACCACTTATGGGTCGCTGGCGACCTAGTTAATCGCGGGCCTAAATCACTAGAAACCCTAAGATTCCTTCGCGATTTAGGCGAGCAAGCAACCTGCGTCTTGGGCAATCATGATTTACACCTGCTCGCCGTCCATTATGGCGCAACAAGCTCCAAGCGCAGCGATACACTGGATGAAATATTAGAAGCTCCAGACCGTATTGAGCTAATGCATTGGCTAAGTCAGCAAAAGCTACTCGCGCATGACAAATCACTTAACGTGGTAATGGTTCACGCAGGCATTCCGCCTTGCTGGACTATTCGTAAAGCCCGCAAACGCGCAAAAGAAGTAGAAAAAGTTCTGCAAAGCGATCAAGTTGAAAGCTTTTTCAACCACATGTATGGCAATAAACCCGATCTTTGGAGTTCTGATTTAAGTGGCTGGGAACGCTTACGCTTGATTACAAATTACCTAACGCGAATGCGTTTCTGCAGCCCCGAAGGCCAATTAGACTTCTCAGCCAAAGGTTCGCTCGCGTCGCAACCCGAAGGCTACCAGCCTTGGTTTAAAGCACCACGAAAAGATCCAGCAGAAAGCGAGATCCGTATTCTATTTGGTCACTGGGCAGCTTTAGAAGGTAATGCTGATGCTGACCATGTCTTTGCACTTGATACAGGCTGCGTTTGGGGCAACAAACTAACCGCCCTTCGCCTAGAAGATCATCAGCTTTTTAGCGTTCCCGCGCAGGGCAACAAACCAAAACCACCTCCGACATCAACTTATTTAAGCAACAGGTAACTTTTTATGAGTCAATTTGAGTGTATAGATTCTCCAAAAGCAGCAGCGTTGATCAAAGACGGTGCTCAGGTTGCCGACATTCGAGATCCTAACAGTTTTGCTCAAGGCCACATTAGTGGGTCTTACAATCTTAGTAATGAAAATCTACATGACTATATAGCTGCAGCCGACATGGATAAGCCTCTACTCGTATGCTGCTATCACGGCATAAGCAGCCAACAAGCCGCTCAATTCCTAGTTGAACAAGGATTTGATGAAGTCTATAGCATCAATGGTGGATTTGAAGCATGGCGTGTAGAACAACCAGATCTGTGTGAAACCGTTTAATGAAGATCTACTTAGTTGGCGGCGCAGTTAGAGATAAACTCTTAGACTTCCCTGTTTACGATAAGGACTGGGTGGTTGTGGGCTCCAGCCCTCAAGAGATGATCGAACAAGGCTTTCAACCTGTCGGTCAAGACTTTCCCGTGTTTATTCATCCTAAATCTGGAGAAGAGTACGCACTAGCGCGCACAGAAAGAAAATCAGGTAAGGGCTATACCGGCTTTGAATATAACGCCGACAAAGCAATCACCTTGGAAGAAGACCTTCTTCGCCGAGATCTGACCATCAATGCTATGGCAATGGACGATCAAGGCATAATCCATGATCCCTACAAGGGCCAGGAAGATTTAAACCAAAAGATCTTACGTCACGTATCCCCCGCATTTTCAGAAGACCCACTTCGCGTTTTGCGCGTGGCACGTTTTGCCGCGCGCTACCACCATCTAGGGTTTCGCGTAGCTGATGAAACCTTAGCATTAATGGAGGAGTTAGCTAAAGGCGATGAGCTAGAACACTTGACCCCTGAAAGAGTATGGAAAGAGTTTGAACGCGCATTAAGCGAACCTTCTCCATGGGTATTCTTAGAGCTGCTGCAAAAAACCAATGCGATCAAAAAAGTTCTTCCTGAGCTAAAAAATGCAATGGCGCAACCAGACTGGGCTACTGACTTTATTCGTTCTACACAAACAGCCACGGATGCTGATTGCCGGTTTGCCTGTCTGACCGCTCCGGATAACGAAATAATGTTGGATGCTTTTTGTAATCGATTAAGAACACCAAAATCAGTAAAAGAGCTGGCTTCACAGTGCCAACAACAGCATGAGAACCTTAGTCAATTCGATAAGTTATCTGCAGAAGATAAACTGCAGACCATCCAAGCCCTCGATCTGATTCGGCGACCACAGCGCCTAATTAAGCTCTTGATCTGCGTAGATGCTCTGCACCCAGAATCCAACTATCAATCGCTAGCTGCAATATTAGATTCTATTAACCAAATTAAGCCTACCAACCTGATCAAACAAGGTTTTAAAGGGCCCGAACTGGGCAAAGAGATACAGCGCCTGCGTCTCGATATATGTAATCAAGATCACTGAGGGACTTCAAATGAGCTCCAATACTACTGCAACAAAAGTGGCACTAATAACTGGCGGCGCACGTAGAGTTGGAGCTACAACAACCTCAATACTGCACAAAGCTGGTTATACGGTAGCCATTCACTACCGAGACTCATCTGAAGCAGCCCAAAAGCTCGAAGAAAAGCTTAACCATTTACGTCCAAGCAGCGCTTTTATCTTTTCTGCAGACCTAAACTGCATGAAACAAGTTGAACAATTAGCTGAAGGTCTAAAATCGAAATTAGGCCAATTAGACTTACTCGTTAATAACGCCTCATCCTTTTACCCAACCCCAATCGAACAAAGCACTCAGGAGCAATGGGACGACTTAATAAACTCCAATCTTCGCGCTCCCTACTTTTTAGCTGCTTCACTAAGTGAATTACTACGTCGAAGTCATGGAAGCATTATTAATATGATCGACATCCATTCGCAACGCGGACTGCCCGGCTATCCAATTTATTCAATTGCAAAAGCGGGTTTAGAGATGATGACTAAGTCTTTGGCTAAGGAATTAGCACCCGAGGTAAGAGTTAACGGAGTGTCACCCGGCGCAATTTTATGGCCAGAACAAGAATTAGAAGAAGATCGGAAGCAAAGTATTTTGGATAAGACGCTACTGAATCGTATAGGCTCACCGGAAGATATAGCACAAGCAATAGTATTTCTTGCTTCAGCAGAATATATAACCGGACAAGTGCTCGCAGTGGATGGCGGAAAATCCCTATTCAGCCATTAGAATTCTGCGTAAATCAAACCACACAAGGCAAGGCTTGCCCTTGCCATAGAAAGTCGATTGGCCACAACTTCTGCTTAGACTTTTCATAACCAGACCACATTTCCAGATATGTCACATCCAGCTCAGGATGAGGTATCTCTGCAGCGATCTCAGCTAAGGGCCACAAGACAAAAGCATTCTTGGTAATTTCATCTCGGGGTAATTGCACCCCATGATGTACACCGACTAAATCATCATAAGTAAGAATATCGATATCGAGGGTACGACCGCTAAATTTGGGCCCCTTGCGGCAACGACCATTATCATCTTCTATTTTTTTAAGTAAAGGAGATAGCTCAGCTAATGGCAAATCAGTAACGAAACCGGCAACTAGGTTATAGAAGTTATCACCAACAAACCCTACCGCTTCACTTTCGTATACGCTAGATATACTCAATCCACCAAAATACTTATGCAAAGCATCTAGCGCTTGAGAGATATAATATTCTCTATCTATATTACTGCCGATACTGACATAAACTTGAGCCATCTTAACCACGAACTCCGCGCTCGATGATAACACCAACGTCTTTTGCCTGCGGCACAGCACCCGGTTTACCTAAACGTAAACACAGCCATTTCACACCGAATTCAGTCATCACGATCTCAGCAATTTGCTCTGCCATGGTTTCGACCAACTGAAATTCACTCTGCTCTATAAATTCAATCAATCGATCTGACACTGTTTTATAGTTAAGTGTATTATCAACATCTTCAGTATTTGCTGCCTGGCGGATATCGGTACCCATATCCAAATCAAGATTTATTCGTTGGCGAATCTCTCTTTCCCAATCATAGATACCTATAATCGTTTCAACTTCTAACTCTCGAATGTAAACTAAATCCATACTCAACCTTTGGATATCGAATGACCGAATCGGCAACAATGGCCTTCGGGCTAATATTTCTAGCATACCTGCTGGGCTCTATTCCCACCGCAGTGCTAGTTTGTCGTGCGCTCAATCTTCCTGATCCCCGCCAAAAGGGCTCTGGTAATCCTGGTGCAACTAACGTACTCAGAATTGGTTCAAGAAAAGCAGCTTTACTTACTTTACTTGGCGATATTAGCAAAGGCCTAGCAGCGCTAGCCTTTGGAAAACTCCTACAGATCTCACAAACAGAGCTTTCCTACTGCTTATTAGCCGCAGTAACTGGACATATATTCCCTATTTTTTCGCCATTAAAAGGCGGTAAAGGTGTGGCGACGGCATTTGGTGCGAGCTTAGCTTTCTATTGGCCCATCGCACTGATCCAGTTAACCATCTGGGCTATCACTGCCCTTGTTAGCAAAATATCCTCACTAGCTTCAATAGCCGCAGCACTTATAACACCAGTATTCACTTGGTTGATAGCCCCAAATGACACTTTACCTCTAGCATTCCTTTGCGCATTACTCCTTTATAGTCACCGCAAAAACATTAAAAAACTGCTAAACGGCGAAGAGCCTAGGCTTTAAATAGAATCTAGCGTATCCAAAGGCCAGCGCGGTTTAGTCGTAATAACTAGGTCACTTTGCTGCCCTGCCAGTAAACGCTGACAACCCGCAAAGGCAATCATAGCGCCATTGTCTGTACAAAATTCTGGACGGGCATAAAAGAGTTCTGACCGCTCTTTCTCAACCATTACTTCTAAGCGCTCGCGCAAGCGCTGGTTAGCACTTACACCACCCGCAATCACCAGTTGTTTAAAACCTGTAGCCTGCAAAGCCCGGCGGCATTTTATTGCTAAGGTATCAACCACAGCTTCTTCAAATGCAGCAGCGATATCACATACTGTTTGAGGATCAATCTGGCCGTCCGCGTCTCGATGATCGTTAGCTGTATTTAATGTAAAAGTCTTTAAACCAGAGAAACTAAAATCCATACCCGGTCTGTCTGTCATTGGACGAGGAAAACGAAAACGTTGACGATCACCCTGCTGTGCGTACTTAGCAATTAGCGGCCCACCTGGGTAATCCAAACCCAGCATTTTTGCTGCTTTATCAAAAGCCTCACCCGCGGCATCGTCTAAAGACTCCCCCAATAGCTCGTATTGACCAATACCATCAACACGAACGAGCTGGGTATGCCCACCGGAAACCAGCAACGCTACAAACGGAAATTCTGGTGGATTCTCTTCCAGCATTGGCGCGAGCAAATGACCTTCCATATGATGCACGCCGATTGCCGGCTTACCCCATGCCAATGCAATAGCTCGGCCTGTCGAAGCGCCAACCATTAATGCTCCGATAAGGCCTGGGCCGGATGTATAAGCAACAGCATCTACATCTCCTTTTTGCAAACCAGCTTTAGCAAAAGTCTCGTCCAATAGAGGCAGCAACTTACGCACATGGTCACGGGAAGCCAATTCAGGCACTACACCACCGTACTCAGCGTGCATTTTCACCTGACTATATAAAGCATCACCAAGTAGACCCTTTTCACTGTCATAAATTGCCACTCCTGTTTCATCACAAGAGGTTTCAATCCCCAGTACGCGCATTGTTTACTCACTTCACTAACATAATGGCGGCTATTATACCTGCCCCCCTTAAAACCTGCACCGAAAATACCCAACAAACCGATTATCTGCTTTACTTCACTATGTGAAACGAATAAAATTTTGCGCCTTGCCATAAAACCGTCTGTTTTTTGGCGAGATAATTTTGTGGATTAACTAAACAATTTAAGGTTTGTTCAAACATGCCAGCTGTAAAAGTTAAAGAAAACGAGCCATTTGATGTAGCTCTGCGTCGTTTCAAACGTTCTTGCGAAAAAGCAGGTATTCTAGCTGAAGTTCGTCGTCGCGAATTTTACGAGAAGCCAACTTCTGTTCGTAAGCGTAAAGCAGCAGCAGCTGTAAAACGTCACGCTAAAAAAGTATCTCGCGAAAACGCTCGTCGCGTTCGCCTATACTAATCCACGCGATTTAGATCCCATCCAGAGGAAGGTTAGTCATGTCAGAGTTGAAGCAGCAGATCACCAATGAGATGAAAGCTGCAATGCGCGCTAAAGAAAAAGAGCGCCTAAAAACGATTCGCATGATGCTAGCCGAACTAAAGCGCATCGAAGTAGATGAACGCATTGAACTGGATGACACTAGAGTACTGGCGGTGCTAGACAAAATGTCTAAGCAGCGCCGTGACTCAATTTCGCAATTTGAAGAAGCGGCACGCATGGATCTTGCAGATGCTGAGCGACAGGAGCTGGAGGTGATTAAAACTTTCCTGCCGCAACCGCTAACTGATGAGGAAATTGCAGACCTCGTGAAACAAGCTGCAGAGCAATCCGGCGCACAATCCATGCAAGACATGGGCAAGGTCATGGGAATCCTTAAACCTCAAATCCAAGGTCGCGCCGATATGGGAACAGTATCCAAACTCGTCAAGTCTCAATTATCCAGTTAAACTGCCGCTGAGACCTTTTCAGCTGCAACGATAATGGCCGGACGTATACCCCAAAGCTTTATTGACGACCTGCTTGCCCGCATCAATATTATTGATGTGCTAGATGGTCGTGTCCAAAAACTAAAGCGCGCTGGAAAAAACTACTCAGGCCTCTGCCCATTCCATAAAGAAAAAACACCTTCTTTTAGCGCCAACCAAGAAAAACAGTTCTATTACTGCTTCGGCTGCGGCGCAGGCGGAAATGCCATTAGCTTTTTAATGGAATACGAAAATCTAAATTTCCCTGAAGCTGTTGAAGAACTCGCCAAAGCCGCGGGTATGGAAGTCCCCAAAGATGACAATCCCCAACAGCGCGAGAAAGAGCAGCAACTTAAAAAGCTATACGATTTATTAGCTGAAGCCGCTCAATTCTATGAAGATCAGCTTAAAGGCCACAACACGCGACAAGATGCCGTCACCTATCTACAAACCAGAGGATTGACAGGCCAAGCAGCCAAAGCATTTTCGATCGGCTTTGCCCCTTCAGGCTGGGATAACATTCTTAAGCACCTAAGCAAAAGCGATACGGATCAAAAGCTACTAGAAGAAGCTGGGCTACTTATACACAACGAAGATCGTGACAGCCATTATGATCGCTTTCGTAATCGAATCATGTTCCCAATTCGGGATCAAAGAGGCCGTACTATAGGTTTTGGTGGGCGTGTACTGGGCGATGACAAACCAAAATACTTAAATTCCCCCGAAACCCCGACTTTCCATAAGAGCAGAGAACTTTACGGGCTTTATGAAGCACGCAAGCACAGCAACAAGCTTGAACGCTTAATCATTGTTGAAGGCTATATGGATGTAGTTGGCCTCGCACAGTTTGGCATTCACTATGCTGTAGCAACACTAGGTACAGCAACCACTGCGCAGCACTTAGAAAGACTATTTAAACTCGTTCCAGAAGTTATATTCTGCTTCGATGGTGATAATGCCGGGCGAGAAGCCGCTATGCGTGCACTGAAAACAACACTTCCGGTTATCGAAGATGGAAAAGAAGCCCGCTTTCTATTTTTACCTGACGGTGAAGATCCAGACAGCCTAGTACGCCAAGAAGGAACTCTCGCCTTCACTGAGCGACTAGATAGCGCTTTACCGCTTTCCGAGTTTTTCTTTAATAGTCACTCCGAGCAAGCTGATCTAAACAGCATGGATGGCCGCGCTAGATTCAGCACCGAGGTATTACCTGCAATAAATTCAATGAAACCGAGTTTATTACAGCAGATGATGCTCGACCGAATTTGTGAATTAACCAATCTATCGTTAGAGCAGATACAAACTACGGTTAACTTTCATGAGTCTGTACAAACACATACACCAGCCCCCGCCGTAGTTTCAGAGTACGATTACTCCGAAGCACCAAGCTATGAAGAATCACAGCCATACAACTATGCCGACTATAGTAGCGAAGACCACAGCTTCGAAGGCCACGGCTATGAAAACACCCAATTTAAATCCGGAAAGAAACAGCATCATAGACCTCGTAGTAACAGCAGCGAACTGTCTTTCGAACAGAAACTGATCGCCCTATTACTTCACTATCCGCAACTGGCGTCAGAGTACCAGTTTCCAGAAGCCCTTAAGAGTGACACCGACGCCAATTCTCAGCTTCTTGCTCAGTTAGTGGCCTATTACAAACAAAACCCAACCGCATCACTTGGGCAATTGGTTGTCGATTGGCGAGAAGATGAAACCCTATCGCAAACGATCGTTGAGCTTTATGAAATATCCACTTCTTTAGAAATCACTTCTGAAGAGGTTGCACGAGCCTATCTTCAAGACGCTCAGCACGGGCTATCACTAAAGGCACTGGAACAAGAAATTTCTCTTTTACAGAAGAAACACAGCCTCTCCAAAGAAGAGAAAATAAAACTGGTTCAATCCATGCAACAACTTAATCAACTCAAGACGACCAGCAAGACCTAAACAACCAAATTTAGCTCTTATCAGGTCTTATTAGAGTTTCAGCACACCCCGCCCTTGAAAAACAAACCATCAGACACCATATATTGCTGCATAAACCACTGAATTTTCGGCAAGTCGCTGAAAAACAGTCTATTTTTAACAGATGACAGTCTCTAGCTTGCACAGCCTTTTCCCTAGCATGTTGTTAACTACATCGCTATAATGGCCTGCTCGATTTTCATCCACTTTTTCTAGTCAGGGTCCTATGTCCGATACTTCTCAGCAACAGCAGTCTCGCCTTAAGGAATTGATCGCCCGCGGTAAAGAGCAAGGTTACCTAACCTACTCTGAGGTAAATGACCACCTTCCGCAGGATATTGCCGATCCAGATCAGGTTGAAGATATCATCCGCATGATCAATGACATGGGTATTTCCGTGTCTGAAGAAGCACCCGATGCTGAAACACTACTGATGACCGAAGGTGATTCAGCTGATGATGCCGACGAAGAGGCCGTTGCCGCACTAGCCGCAGTAGAATCAGATGCTGGCCGTACAACCGATCCAGTACGCATGTATATGCGTGAAATGGGTACTGTTGAGCTGCTAACTCGCGAAGGCGAGATCAGCATTGCTAAACGCATTGAAGAAGGCCTACGTGAAGTAATGTCTGCCGTAGCCTGCTTCCCTGGCACAGTTGATGCCATCCTTGAAGCATACAAATTAACCGTTGAAGAGGAAGGTCGCCTAAGCGATATTTTCAGTGGTTATATTGATGCAGACGATGATGAAGAAATCCCTGCTGCTACTATCACGGACCCAAATGCCGAGATAGAAGAAGATGATGACGAAGACGAAGAAAAAGAAAAAGGCCCTGATCCAGAAGAAGCAGCACGCCGTTTCGGTCTAATCAAAGAACACTTTGACGCACTACACTTAGCTCTGGAAAAGCAGGGCCGCGATAGCAAAGAATTCGGCGATTCCCAAATACTTCTAAGCGAAGCATTTGCTCCGATCAAGCTTTCTCCTCGTTACTATGAAGCAATCGTTGGCCAAGTTCGCGATACTATCGATGAGATTCGCAAGCAAGAACGTACCATCATGCGCATCTGCACACAGCGTGCAAAAATGCCACGTAAAACGTTTATTAAAGAATTCCCAGGTAACGAAACAAACCCTGATTGGTTTAAAGAAGTTATCGATTCCGGTTCTGATTATTCTCGCGCAATCAAAACCAATCTGATTGAGCTTAAACGTGCTCAAAAGAAACTAATCCAAGCAGAAATTACTACTGGCATCAGCCTAGCCGAGATCAAAGAAGTTAACCGTCGCATGTCGATTGGTGAAGCTCGAGCACGTCGCGCTAAGAAAGAAATGGTTGAAGCCAACCTACGTCTTGTAATCTCTATCGCTAAGAAATATACCAACCGTGGCCTGCAGTTCCTAGATCTTATCCAGGAAGGTAACATCGGCTTAATGAAAGCTGTTGATAAGTTTGAATACCGCCGCGGCTACAAGTTCTCTACTTACGCTACATGGTGGATTCGCCAGGCGATTACACGATCGATTGCCGACCAAGCACGTACAATCCGTATCCCAGTACACATGATCGAGACGATCAACAAACTGAACCGCATCTCTCGCCAGATGCTTCAGGAAATGGGACGCGAAGCTACACCAGAAGAACTTGCTGAGCGCATGGAAATGCCTGAAGACAAGGTTCGCAAGGTACTTAAGATTGCCAAAGAGCCTATCTCCATGGAGACACCAATCGGTGATGATGAAGATTCAAGCTTGGGCGATTTCATTGAAGACGTGACAATTTCCTCTCCTGTTGATTCAGCAACAGGCGAAGGTCTACGCGAAGCAACTCGTGAAGTGTTAGCAGGCCTAACGGTACGTGAATCTAAAGTACTTCGTATGCGCTTCGGTATTGAAATGAATACTGACCACACACTTGAAGAAGTTGGTAAGCAGTTCGACGTAACACGCGAACGTATCCGTCAGATCGAAGCGAAAGCGCTACGTAAACTACGTCATCCAAGCCGCTCTGAACACCTACGTGGTTTCCTAGACGAATAGTAAATTCTTTTAAATCAAACTCTTGTGCCCATGAATCCATATCGGTATTATGGGCACCCTTCTTAGGGCCTATAGCTCAGTTGGTTAGAGCGCTCGACTCATAATCGATCGGTCGCAGGTTCGAGTCCTGCTAGGCCCACCACCTCCTCGCTTTAATAATCAGTACAGTTAGACATAGATCAAAGCTGATAATGTACTGGCAGTACTCGCCTGACAATTCGATATATATCTATCGCACAACCCTAGAAACACCAAACTTTTCGTAATTTAAAATTCAGTTTATTTATAGAACAAGATATCATCACGACCAAATAAACTCGCGATTGATAGAATAGAAATGACTCAAAATACATCGGAAAAACTTATTCGACCAAACGAAGCAAGCTTTGCGGATATTTGCAAGATTCTATGGGACGAAAAAACAATCATTATCATTGCTATAGCTCTTAGTACATTAATAGGCATAGCTTATAGCTACATTAAGTCCACTCATACCCCAACCACAAATACCCCAACCAACATTTCAATTACTGTTACAAGCTCGGAAAGCTCACACCATTCATTAAGAATGACAGAAGCATGGCTTAGCGGCGTAGGAACCAACCTGAAATTTTCTACACCCAAAAAATTTCTATACGCCCCTGGCGAATCTTTCTATTCACCTATAAGCCTTGTTATTAGGTTTGGTGAAGTTCTTGAATCAGAGAATTGGAAACAGAGGTATATAAATGAGAAGCAGCTAAATAAAGCTGAAACAAAAGCGCTCACAAAGATAAAAGTTACGTATCCTAGAGCACAGAAAAAAAGTGATTTTGCAGGCATCACCTTACAAACAAAAACATTCAAAGAGCAAGAAATAACATTTGAAGAATACGTGCGATGGAGCAGGGAATACTTTATTACAATGATACTAAAAGAGACAGACCTCGAATCAATAGTGAACACTATTTCTCCAACAGATATCATTTTAATAAATAGCAGCACTAAGCAAGATTTATCTAAACCAGCAAGTCAAATGGTCATTATCACTTTTTCTATTTTGATTGGAATTATGATTTCAATTTTCATTATAGCAATTAAAAGAAACCCTAGAATCAGAGAACATCACTAATACAAACTCAGCTAACTAACTAAAAAAGCATTATCTATCACAAAAGTGCCCATCATTTGATGGGCACTAAAAACAGTCAAGTTACTTAATAGCTCATTTAGCTACATCAAATGCTTAGCTCGTTCATCACCTACGTTATCTAACCAGTCTACAACTGGAGAAGCAGGGCGATAACCTTTTACACCTTGCTCAAGCAATTCCCGAGCCGCGCTACAATCTCCATTAGACAAGCAGACCTCCAACCTTCTGAACAACTCCTGTAACTCCTCAGCAGATAAACTCTCTTCTTCCGCCCTCATAATCTTAGGATGCTCAGTCCCAATCACATCCTCGCCAATCAGCAACTCTTCATATAGCTTTTCACCAGGTCGCAAACCTTGGTATTGCACCTCAATTCCAGCAGGAAACTCTGGCGAACAAACTTCTTTACCCATTAAACGAATCATTCGACAAGCCAAGTCTGAAATATTTACTGGCTTACCCATATCTAGAACAAACACATCGCCACCCTTAGCCATTGAACCAGCCTGCATAACTAAAGCAGCAGCCTCTGGTATTGTCATAAAAAAACGAGTGATCTCTGGGTGAGTTACGGTTATCGGGCCACCACTTTCAATTTGCTTTCGAAATAAAGGAACTACAGATCCGGAAGAACCTAGGACGTTACCAAAACGAACCATCGAAAATATCGTACTTGATGCCCTAGACATATCTTGCAAAACCAGCTCAGCAAGCCTTTTACTTGCTCCCATGACGTTTGTAGGACGAACCGCCTTATCTGTAGAAATTAACACAAACCTTTCAACAGACTCTTTTTGAGCCAGTTCAGCAAAAACCTTTGTCCCAAAAGCATTATTACGTATTCCCTCTATCACATTGTGCTCAACTATAGGCACGTGTTTATAAGCAGCAGCATGATAGACCGTTTGAACAGCAAACTGTTTTAGTACACCTTGAACCCTTTTTTTATCTAGTACAGAACCTAATACAGCATAGATTGGCATAGTGGAATTTAACTGAGGCAAAAGGTCACGTAACTCTCGCTCGATTGAGTAAAGTGCATATTCACTAATTTCGTAAAGCACAAGGCATTTCGGGCTATTTTGAATAATCTGACGGCAAATTTCTGAACCTATAGAGCCACCTGCCCCACTAACCATGACAACTTTGTTCTGAATACTAGTTGCCAAGAGCTCTGGTTTGGGAGGGACAGCATCTCTCCCTAGTAGATCTTCTATATCCAATTCTCTCAGATTATCTACCGATTCTCCTGAAACAACCTCAGGCATTGATGGAACAGTCTTCACATGTACAGGATAGCGAGACAAAGACTCCAAAATCTGACTTCTCCTTGAATTACTAATAGAAGGCAAAGCAAGAAGGACATAACTAATCCCATAACTTGAAATCACCTCTTCCAGTTCATTTAACTGAAACACTGGGAGACCTGTAACCGTAGTGTTCTTTAATCCCTTATCATCATCAATAAAGCCAACGGGGAGATAATCAGCACCACCTACCAAAGCAGTTGCTAACTGCACACCAGACCCTCCAGCACCGTAAATAAGAACAGGCGCTTTTTCGACGTAATGGCGTATAAGCCAATGATAATAATTTCGTACCAATAACCGACTTCCCCCTACATACACCAGGGCAACTAAAGCGAAGATAATTGGAACTGATCTTGGAAAAGGTTTTACATCTAGAAGATAGGCTGTTAACCACATACAAACAGCAAGTACTATGACACCTTTTACAACAGAAAAGATTGCCTGTACCCCCATGAATCTTACTACAGCACGATACAAGCCTAACTTAATAAAAATCGCCACACCTAATAGTGGTGTCAAAATAAATAGCGGTAATGCTTCTAATAAGAAATCATGAGGCCATATATCCGCTAACCTAAGAGCGTACGCCGACCATAGTGATAAAGGCAACACTAAAAGGTCTGCAATGACCATCAGAGCTTTCTTATAATTGCGCCCTAGCGTCATGATCCTGATATGATGGGATGCAGGTGTTTTAATTTTATTCATAAGTCTACATAACCATTTTGTAGATACTAATTACGTCACTTACGCAAAGCATCACCACTGCCCTTACCGGCAGCTGTTTTAAATATATAGGTAAAGTATTTAGCTAACGTCAGCTCTTTCAACATTATTTGGTCTATCTCGGCCAACCTAATTGGATCCGACATATCTATTCCATTAATCTGCCCTAAACCTGTTATACCAGGTCGAACATCGAAGACTGACTTAGACTCTCGCTCTAGAATTAGTTCTTCTTGATTAAATAAACAAGGGCGAGGTCCAACTAAACTCATATCTCCAATCAAAACATTAAGTAGCTGTGGCAATTCATCCAATTTTGTTTTGCGCAGAAAATGGCCGTACCTTGTCACAGAGGAACCATCAGCCAAGTGACTTGCAACAGAACGGGTCTCGAGCGCCATAGTTCGAAACTTAACCAAAGTGAAAGGCTTTTTATTGCGGCCCACCCTTTTCTGGAAGAAGAGCGGCGAACCCGTATCGAATAAACCAACCAACAATAGCAAAATCATCACTGGCAAAGTCAATGCAATACCCAAAAAGGAAAAGATAATATCTAAAAAACGTATCATAAAATGAGGCTAATGTAAGACTGTTTCAGAACAGCCTATTGTACTCCCAAAAAAGCTTGAGACATACACTCATCTACAGAAAAAGGAGGCTGCCAATCCAGCAAATCACAACTCTCACTAATATTTATTTGTAAATCACCTAAGAGTTTTTGATTCAAATCATTTTTTCCAATCAAATCTAAAATTAAGCCCATTAAACCTACAGGTACTGGCACAAGTATAGATTTAGTTTTGCTATGAAGAATAATTTTTTTAATAAATTCAGTTGTAGAAACATCGGTCCCATCGCCGACTAATAGTACTTTACCAGCAGCATTAGGGTGTTTAATGCAAACATTAATAAAATCTACAAGATTAGAAATCCCTACAAAGGTTCTTTGATTATGAACAGCACCCAAAGGAAGAGGTAGACCTTTTTTTACACAATTAACCAAAGTATTGAAATTACCAGGTGCATCTGCTCCGTATATCATTGGAGGCCTGATCAAAACCAATTCCAAATTAGTACCTTCTACAACCTTCGACAATTCATCTTCGGCTCTCATTTTAGATTCAGCATACAGACTCGAAGGATTCGGCCTGTCAGCGGAGACAAATGGTCTGGTTGAGCTAATGCCATTAACACCAATAGAACTAATAAAAATTAATCGCTTAACTTTATTCTTAATGCACTGCCTAGCAAGATTAATTATACCATTGACATTAACATCTATCAGTTCATCATCAGTATAATTAGAATTGCCATTCCCTTTCCCATGAACAACAGCTGCTGCATGAATAACAACATCAATATTGGGCAAGATTTCCGTATAGTTTGTCTTACCATCAATAGAATCAATTATGAAATTTTCAACTACACCATTTAAATCTTGATGGGTACGGTTACAAGTAAAAAGGGAGTATTGTTCTTTGGATATTAAATATGACGCTAAGTTCTTCCCGAGAAAACCTGTAGACCCAGTAATTAAAACATTCATCCGAGTAACCTATCTCAAGCTATACATCCAAGAAACAAATTTTCGCGGTAACAACCTAAAGCTACACCTTAAAAGGATATTTCTAAAAGCTTCACGAAAGCTGAAAAAACCAATCTTATACGTCTCGAAATTAAACTCAAACTCACTCTTAGCATAGTTTATACCGATACGGCGACCTACCATATCATTACCAACTCTAACTTTAACTAAAACAGAATCAAGGTTGTGAGCTATAATCTCGTCATTTAACATTCTTACCCACAAGTAATAATCAACAAAACCTGTAATTTGGATATATTTACCAGCAGCTAAATATGCCTGTTTGTTAAACATTACGGTTACATGATTAAAAGGATTTCTTTTTTTGGAGAGTGATACAATCTCACGAAGACTTGTCGGAACATTACGATTATTTTTCACCATGTCTGGATCAGTATCAAATTCCGATATAGCCCCTCCTAATAAAGCCACTTGAGGATTGTCTGTCAAATACGCTATTTGCTTCTCAAAACGATCCGGCAAACAGATATCATCAGCATCCATTCTCGCTATCCAATCATAACCAGATTCTGCTACTCCAAGATTCCATGCATTAGCAGGACCTTTATTAACAGGACATTTTATGTGCAAGGAATTTTCGTGATGCTCAATAAAGTTATCAATAACCTCATATAGATTTTCCGTCAAAGGACCATCAGAAACAATTATAATCTCTGAAGGAAGCAATGTTTGATTGATCAAACTATCTAGTGCTTGCTGCAAATAGTCTGCTACATCTTTAACATAAACAGACATAACGACACTAAAATTCATTTTGATACAACCTCTTCGATCTGATCCTTTACAACTTCAGCTAAATAATCATAAGAATACTTATGAATATCTCTATAATTTGCTTTCAATTCAAATTTTTTAAATTTATCTACTACAGAATATAAACATTGCTCTATAGCATCGACATCACTAGTTAGTGCGACAAACTCAAGATTATTTTGAATCGCAAAGTCAAACCCTTCGCCTTCAGGTAAAAGAGCCATAATTGGAACATTAGCACCAATATAGTCGAATACTTTTGAAGGCAAGTTATCTGAATAGCTAATTTCTGCTCCAGAAATCCAAAGCAACACACTTGATTGTTGCAATTTTTCTCCTATAGACGAATATGGTATATACCCATGATATTCAACGTTTTCAGAAATACCAAGGGAATCGGCAAGTTTCAAATAATCTGGTGACAAACCACCGTAGAAAGATATTTTAAATTCTGTAAAGCCAGATTTCTTAACATTTGAAATAGCCTGAAAGAACTTCACAGGGCTATAATCACCGCCATAGAAATTACCCGCATGGAGAAACTCGATTATTTTTTTATCTTTAACTTTATTATCAACAAATATAGATTTATCAAATCCAGCATAAGGCAACTCTACGACCTTATTTAAGTATTCGGGGTATTCATTTTTAAAATACGAAACCCCTGCAGGAAACCATCCCTTATATATCCAAACCTGATCTGACTCCTTTATTAAGGAGCGCTCAAAATAACGCCTTAAACCAGGTACCCAGCCGCTACCTTTATTAAGAGGATTATTGGCAAAAGGATCCCTAAATTCTAATACCAGCCGAACCTTATTAGCAAAAAGTTTTTTACATAGCAAAGCGACAAAGAAATTTGTAAATGGGTATCCGCCTGCCACTAAAACAACCTTCCCCTTACTTGTCAAAACTTTAAACAACGTAATAGAAAATGCTATCGGACCACAGTCGAAATACGCATCAGGGAATGATAAAGATGAACAATACTTAAAAATAAGATTTACAGGATTATTTTTTTTGGGTTTATTGGTTTTTACCTTGCGTGCAGAGGGCTTCTTACGCTTTTTAAGTACGTAGTAAAGCTTTCTAAGTAAAAAACCAGGGTAGTAATACCATAGATAAGAAACTTGATCAGACTCAAGTTTCTTCCTATCAACAAAAGGCTCTACCGGACTGACAACAGTACACTCAAAATATTGTGACAGATATGATAACAACCGGAGATATTTACCTGCTCTAGCTGGTGCAATAAAAGACGCATATTTTGTAATAAAAATTACGTTAACTTTATCAGACACTATAATTTTCCTTTTGCGCGCCTTTAGATTTTATACAACAGACAGCAAACCCAATGATTAGCCAGCCAATATTTTCTCCTAAACTGACAGAGGTAAACCCCATTAGGTATACGCCTAAAACCGAAATCAGGCATGCTAGTAACATACCGTCTCCATATAATCTGTATTGTCTATAAAGAATATAAATCAGCAATAAGAACAAAAAATTAAAGACAAAAAGAGCAATTAGTCCTAAATCTAGTACAACTAACATTGAAGTATTGTGCAACGCTATGGCATGCTCATTGCCAGGAAAGAGCGTTTCGTAAACCGATATAAATTCGGGATCTGAATTAACAACCTCTTTTGCCATACCTGGCCCGTAGCCTAAAACAGGCTGTTTTTCTACAGCGTCTAAAGTCGCATCAAGCATTGCCAACCTTATGGAGCTTCCATGTTCACTTACCTGTTCCATTTTCCTTTCCATTCGCTCATAAAAACGATCAAATGACGCAAATACAAAAACTGTAAAGATCAGGAAGATAACGCCTTTTGTAGACATTTTAAGTTTAGAAAATATCATAAACAGGACAAACATCAGAAATATACAAAGAACAGCCATCCTTGAACCAGCAGAATAAATTACTGCAAAATTCGACGCAATTAGTAGCAACGTCATGAAAAGTGATTTTCTATAAGAGTAATACAGCGCTAAAGGAGCCGTTAGGATTAGATATCTAGATATAACATTAGGGTTATAGTATGCAGTAAGATCAATAATTCCTTTAAACCCTTCATCTAATCTATAAACACCATTTCGGAAAAATTGCAGATCAGAAAATAGAGCCATCAATGTAATACCAGTTAGAGACACCAGTAAATTAACCCAAAACATCGAACGTGCTATGTCATCTATCTGAAAAAAACGATACAAGTAGAGCCATACAACAACAAATACAACTCCTATCCTAAATGCATATTGCCCGAACCAATACTTAAAGCCATATATACCAGTATTTTCATAACTAACAACAAACGAACAAAGGGATACAAAAAGAAAAAGAAATAACGTATAAAAAACGACACCATTCCAATCGACTTTTACAAACAATGGCATCATCAATAATAATAAAAATAACACTTCAAAAGGCGCTAGCATCAAAACCCGAGACATTGCATCAAAGAAACAAAGAGCCAGCAACATCAACGGGACAAATAATCGATAACGTTCTTCAATAAACATTATTTAACCTTTCGATCTTAAAAAAAACATTACTTTAGAATATTTTAAAGATGGCAACACACAAATTGATGCAATCAACGCCCTATATAAGATATATGCTCTTGGAGCATATCTTAGAGCCTTGTAAGATTCCTTAATCCCTTCGAAAACCTCATCTTTCATAAAGAATTTCTGCGCTATAGCACCATGATAAGTACAATATGCTTGTTTATATAACCCTTTATTTTTAAGAAGCATTTCATGTTTCTTAATAAAATTTAAATAAGTAATCCTTTTCTTCTCCGGATTACTGCTTCGACTATGTTCTGGCAATTCAATATGAACAAGCAAGTCATTCACAAAGGCAATTTCACCTTTTAAGGCAACTCTTAACCAATAATCGCGGTCTTCTGGTATATCTTCATTGACATAAAACAAGCCAATTTGATCAATAATAGTCTTTTTAATTAGAACACTTGAAGCTGAACCTACTATTGGCTGACTCACAAGCAAGCTGGCAACCCAGTCTTTCTTTTCTTTAGGGAAAAATTCATAACTCTTAGAGTTAACAGGGTGAAAAACAACACCTGAAAACACTAGAGCATTAGCACTATTTTCTTTTATTTTCTTTACTTGGAGTTCTAGCTTATTTTTTTCCCACCAATCACCAGTGTCTAAAAGAGCAATATATTCTCCGTTTGCAGCATTAATTCCTATATTACGTGTTTCAGCCACACCTTTATTCTGTTCCGATGCAATCCATAGCACATTCTCATCAGAAATATTTTCTTGCAGGCCGGCAAATGGTTGATCGCTTCCATCATCAACGACAATTACCTCAATATTTTGATAGCTTTGCTCTAGTACTGATTGCAAACTACATAACAGTTTTTCAGCTGGATCATTAAATGTTGGAATAACTATAGATATTAAGTCTTTTTCCATTTTGACAGATCCCTTCCAAGAGTACCCTCAAGCTCGACAATATCATTAAAGTACAAATCAACAAGCCGTTCACGATCTTCATTTCTCATACTATCTTTTTCAGTATCAGGCTTTAAATTCAAGCGTATCAACTTTTCTATCACTGGCTTTCTTAATCTTTCAGATATAAGCCTTTTAATAATAGATTTAAAGATATTTGGTCTTGTTAAAAACTGCATCAAAGCCTTATTCTTCGGTTTTGAGGCAACATTTGCAGATAAATTAAAGTTGATATCACCAACAGGTATATTTAAAAAATTCTCGATATCAGCCATAGCTTTACCAGGATCAGCTTTAAGATCCTCTGTAAGCAGGATTAAAAATTGCTCTTTACTAAAAACTTGTAACCACGCTTCTAACTGCCTAGAATAAAAACCATCTCTAACATAGTTTTTCCATTCACTATAGTGAGTTTGATCATCTATAGTTTCTTTAAACTCCCTCTTTTCCTTTAACAATCTACAGCGATGTTTATAATGTGAAAAAGCTCTTTCAGCTGGATCTCTAAGAACTATGATAAATTTCAATCGAGCAAGATCATCTTGTTCGTACAGCTCTTTTATATGTGGAATGACTATTTCAGGTGCATGAAAATACGCAGGAGTAGCATCTACGAGAATACTTCGTTGTTTATTTTCATAAAAAGTTTCATAGAAAGATTTACCTAAATGATACCTTTTCTCATTATTTAGATAGTGGAGCTCTTTCTCTTCTGGCACATATACATGCTCATGTTGCATTAGCCATTTTGCCAATGTAGTTGTGCCTGATTTAGCAGCACCTAAAATAAATGTATTTGGCAACATATCTCAGCCTTTTATATTCACAAGAGCCATAGAATTTATCCCTGTCGCTCTTAATAACACTAACCATAAAAATAAATTTTTAAATGCCATTGATATAGCAGTTGCATAGGCAGCACCTACAACTCCCAACATTGGTATAAAAATTAAATTCAATACAATATTTAATACTGCAGACATCATAAGACATTTAGCAGCACTTTTTTCATTTCCAGTCATTGCTGCAAGCGGGCCTTGCGAACCAAATAGAGCACTTAATATTTGCCCTATACCCAAAATCATTAATATTGCAAAAGCCCCTCGATATTCTTCCGTGAATATTTTCTCTATTAACAATTCTCCGAATAGCCATAAGAAAACATACACTACTAGAGCCAACATAAAGCTCATTGCTGAACTTATTGATACTAGCCTCTTTAGTTTTTCCAATTTCTCTTCTGCGTATAGTTTTGCAATAATCGGTGACATGAACATTTCTACCACCTGCATTCCAATCGCCATAAGCAAAGCAAACTGTACCGCTATCCTATAATCACCTATCTTGTCTGGCGATACCCAATACCCTAGTAAAAAGATATCTGCGTACGTATTAATTTGGAACATTATAGAAGTTAAACCGAGCGGTATTACTGATTTAATCCAATAGCTATACTGATAACTAACTTTCTTAACTTCTTTAATTTCTCTAGGGCATTCATTTTTTAACAGGACCAACCCTATTAAGAACACCACAAACCATGCAAGCAAATGGGAAAATATTGCTTCTTTTGCATTAACAGGACTGTATACATGCAGACAGACGAAGAGGGCTACCAAAAATATTAGCGGTCTAATTATTTGTTCAGGAAAATGCGCTTTCCAAATCTGACGGAGGCCTACTAAAACTCCAACTCTTATACTAGCGATAGCCATCAATGGTATAAACCAGACAGCATATCCCCAAACCTCAGAGTATAAGCTCCTTTTATCTGGATCTAATAAAAATATAACTCCTAAATATATTGCACTAGATAGCAAAGATAAGGCTATAACAGTTAAAAAAGCCCATTGCCAAAGCCCTTTTATTAACGCCCAATTATTATGAACATTTGCCTTGGAAGTTTCTCTAACTATCAGCTTTTGCAAACCAAACTTTGCAGGAATGCTTAATAATGCAGCAACTGAGAAGGCATATGAATAAACGCCAAACTCATGGCTATTCAAAATATTGGCCAAGGCAACTGTTACCGCAAATCCAAGGCCAATATTTCCTAATTTTATACCTAAAGGTCCAACAGCTTTTTTTAAAAAGTAATCTAACATCGGACCTTTTCTCGTTGAAACATGCTATGCCACATGCAAAACATTAATCAATTGATTATGTTTTTTTCCTGGAAGTAAGTTTTTACTTCCTCGAAGGACATTGTTTTTTCAAGAGATGAATTATACGGTCTATCAGGCTGTGGAGAACCTACTAGCGCTTTATAGCTTTCGTTTTCGTTGTTCGCAAAAGCAGATAATGTAATGAAGAAATCACCTAACTCCCATGTTCTACGAACTTCTTCATCGTTCATAAGCTCTTCATATAATTTTTCCCCAGGTTTCGCCCCAATCTCTACAATTTCTGTATCAGGCGTACCGATAAGGTCTTTCATTACATTAGCGATATCTTCTATTCTAGCAACAGGCATTTTGGTGACCATTACCTCACCGCCTTTTGCCAACCACACTGAATTTAATACAAGTTTCACTGCCTCTTCCAGAGTCATGATAAACCTTGTCATTTCCTTATCAGTTAAGGTTATTGGACCGCCCTGCTCTATTTGTCTCTTAAATAGAGGAATCACCGAACCTCTAGAACCTAGTACATTACCGAAACGTGTAGATGCAAATACAGTTTTACCTTGATGTGCCTCAGAGGCAGCAGTCATAAGGCGTTCGCCCATCAGTTTTGAAGTACCCATTACATTCGTTGGGTTAACAGCCTTATCTGATGACGTGAAAATCACTCGTTCAACATCATTTTGCAAGGCAGCATCAATAACATTTTGCGTACCTAGAATATTAGTTTGAACAGCCTGGTTAGGGCTATCTTCACACAAACCTACATGCTTTAATGCAGCTGAATGGAGTACGATATCAACCCCTTTCATTCTTAATTTAAGGGCTTCAATATCTCGTATATCAGCTAGGTGCCCTGTGACTTTCCCTGAGTTTTTATACTCTTCTAAAAGAAAGAACATCTCTGTTTCATTATTATCTAAACAAACAATTTGTTTAGCCGGGCTTGCTACTAGCTGTCTTACCAGTTCAGCCCCTACAGTTCCACATGCACCTGTTACTAAAACAGTTTTACCATTAAAACGATCCATTAATACTTAACTCCAGCTCACTCGAGGTAAAATTCTTTCTTTAACAATTTTATCCTTATTTTTCAGGATCCTTTCAATCATTGAACCTAAAACTTCATCTGTCATATAGTTAGGTTCAAGTCCTAACTCGACTAATCCAGAATGAGTAGGGTTGTAATAATGCTCTTCTTTTTCTTTACGCGGATTTGGTATTGACTTTATTTCTACATTTAAACCGTGCGCCTGCCCTGCATGTTTCACACGATCTGCCAATTCATTAACAGTAAAGGTTTCTGTAAGCTGGTTAAATATTCTCAACTCACCAGGTTCTGCAGGTTTTTCTGCCGCTAATCTTACACACTGCAAGGTATCTTTAAGGTTTAGGTATCCGCGAGTCTGACCACCGCCACCATAAACAGTCAAAGGTACACCCGCTACAGCTTGAACAAGGAATCTATTTACAACCGTACCGAAAATGTCATCATAGTGGAAATTAGGGCATAGACGCGGGTCTAGATCAGCCTCTTTGGTAGACAAACCGTAAACTGGCCCCTGCATAAGATCTGTCACTCTTAAATTATGTGTTCTTACATAGAACCATAACAGATCAGTATCCAGAACTTTTGTCGTATGGTACAAGGAACCTGCTGCACGAGGATATAAGAAACGGTCTTCACGCCCATTGTGTTTGATATCTAACCATCCCTCTTCGATATCAATATTTGGCGTACCATACTCTCCCATAGTTCCTAATTTCACTATGTGTGCATTCGGTACAATTTCTTTAACAGCCCAAATACAGTTAAATGTTACATCTAGGTTATTTTGAAATGTCTGCCTAGCTTCCTTAAACCCTCTCATAGAGTATGGCGCGGAAGGTTGTTCAGCAAAGTGAACAACAGTATCAGGCATAGATTCACGCACAATATCAAACATAAAGTCAGGATCAGCTAGATCACCAATTCGAACATCGATATTGTGGCCTGTAACCGACTTAAATATGGAAGTACGCTCAGTAAGGTTAGGAGCAACAATCAAGGCATCACTATCTGTTGCCTCTGCGATATTTCTTCGTAGATAGTTATCTACAACTGTTACCTCATGACCAGCAGCAGCAAAATCCATAGCAGTAGGCCAGCCTAGATACCCATCCCCACCTAAAATTAGCACTCGCATGATTTAACCTCCATATATTAGTTATATTCTTTAAAAAAACGGATCGTTCTTGCCAAGCCTTCCTCAAGGCCAACCTCAGCTTGCCAACCTAATAGCTTTTTCGCTTTCGATGTATCCGAGAAATTACGCTGAACATCTCCGTCGCGTTTTTCACCATTAAACACAGTCGGTTTTTCAATACCTTCTGCTACCAACGCATCTACCAATAGGTCAACAATTTCAGACACAGTTGTTTCTGCTGACGTAGCTATTTGAAATACTTCGCCACCAATACCCTCAACTGTCGCAGCCTTATACACAGCTTTGACCAAATCAGAAATATGAATAAAGTCCCTTGTTTGAGACCCATCTCCATACACTTCCAATTCTTGACCATTCATCGCTAACTTGATGAATTTAGCTACTACCGAAGCTTTATGCTTAGACCCTTCCCCATAGACATTGCCAAAGCGTAATACAACTGTATCCACCCCAAAGCAATGAAAGTATGCAGAACAATACCCTTCACCAGCTAATTTTGAAGCTCCGTATGGTGAAGCAGGATGTGGTGCCATCTCTTCGTTTAGGGGTGGCGTTTGAACACCTAGAGGGGCGCCTGAAGAAGCAAAAACAAACCTTGACACAGAGTTTTTCCGGCACGCCTCAAGCATATTAAGAGTACCGATTACATTTGTCTTACAATCGCTCATTGGATCTTCAACAGAAGGACCTACTCCAGTATTTGCAGCAAGGTGAATTACAATATCAGCACCTTTAGTAGCATTATTCACAACTGTTTCGTCTAAAATATCACCCTCAATTAAGGTAAGACCTTTAGCCCAATCACCCCAATCACCGCTCGTTTGTTCCTGATAAATAGATACCTCTTCAAGATCTTCTCGAGAGCCCACTGATAAATTATCTAAAACACGAATGGAATGATTAGGCTCATTCACCAGTTGTGAAATAAGGCTGCGTCCAATAAAGCCGCAACCGCCTGTAATTAACCAGTTCATCTATTTTTGTCCCGTAAACCTATTTATAAATTCTTTGAAGTGTACAGCACCCAAGCTTCTTGGCTATGGTACTTTACTAGCAATTCGGATCTAATTTCTGATGCGGTGGTTCTTGGATAAGAACTCCTTCCACACCAAAAGTAGAAAAGGGAACATCCGATGCTGAAAAAAAAGAAGACTCACCACCTAATAACATAACATCTCGCACTACACGAGGAAGATGATCAGGAGATGTCACAAAAAGAACTCTACCCATCTCACTGTAATTAAGGGCAGATTTCACTTCCTGCAATGTATTTTCAGCTGTTTTCAGATTTTTGACGCCATGCTCACTGTATGAAATGTGATTTTTTTGATCATATTTATCATCAGCCACTACAGGCACCCCCAATTTATCTGATAAATATAAAGCCTTGCTCAAACGACCAGATTTATCATCAAAACCCCAAACAACCTTGTGCCAATTTGTAGAGTTACTCGAATAGCTGTGAACAAATATGAATTCTATTTCATTCATATATCCACCCATTAAACAGCTACCTCACCCTAGTCCCTGAAGAATACTTCAGACGATTGGAATAACATTCACCCAATCGAAACCATACGGCTATCGAATCACTAAAAGTGCGGAATTATAACTTACTAGTGCAGAGCCTTGATACATCTTATTGTCAGTTTTTTAAAAACCTCACTTTCTATTGATGCAGTGCAGATTTAAGCAAACCCAAGATGCTCTAAGGCAATATCCCAACCTCCGTCAAAACATTCTATTTAGTAACTTCAATATTACCTACCCCGTTCGCCGTTGAAGTAAATTTTTCGATAGTTCCCCCTGAGCAGCCGCAGAAGATATAAGTTTTAAATTTTTTGCTATAAACTCAATTGAATTACTAAATGCTGTTTGCATACCTAGCCAGCCTCAATCAAATACCCAACATGTCCAACTCAAAAATTGTAAACTGGAAGCATAACTCACCTATTTCAACCATCTATGATGACATATATTTTTCAATAGACGATGGCATAAAGGAAACACAATACGTTTTCGAAGAAGGTAACAATTTAGATATACGACTAACCTGCCTGGACCATGAACGCCCCTTTACTACTGCAGAGACAGGCTTTGGAACAGGTTTAAATTTTATATCTTTGTGGAAACGAATTCGCGAGATGCGAAGCAATCGCGAACTGCATTTCATTAGTACCGAAAAGTACCCTCTAAACCGGAGCGATTTAAAAAAAGCATTATCTAATTGGCCCGAGCTAACAGACCTAGCTGATCAACTCGTTTCTCAATACCCTTTAAACACTTCAGGTTTTCATCACCTTTATTTCGATAACAACCGCATCAAGCTAACGCTCATGTTTGGCGATGCTGGCGAGTCATACTCTCGTTTATCCGCCAAGGTGGATGCATGGTACCTAGACGGCTTTGCTCCTTCTAAAAACCCAGACATGTGGTCGCCGGAGCTATTCCGTGAAATCGCCCGTCTAAGTAAACCAGATACAACCTTTTCTACATTCACAGCGGCAGGTATTGTAAAACGCGGCTTAAGGGACGTTGGTTTTGATGTAAGAAAACAGAAGGGATTTGGTCGTAAGCGCGAAATGTTAGTCGGCACCTTTGTTGAGAGCACAACGACTACGCCCATTGATAAACCTTGGTTTGAATTGCCAGCATCTAAAAAGCCAGAAGAGGTCACAATTATTGGTGGCGGTCTTTCAGGTTGTTCGACTGCGCGAGCCCTAGCCGAACGAGGCGTTAAAGTTACGCTGATCGAACAAGAAAATCAGTTAGCTACTGGCGGATCCGGTAACCCCCAGGGGGCTTTGTACGCCAAACTTCCAGTCAAACAAACGACTCAGGGCGAGCTACATCTAAGCGGCTTTCTATACAGCGTTAATATGCTCAAGCGCATTGACCCAGTAGAGTCATTTTGGTCTCAATGCGGAGTTATGCAGCTTGCAACAAGCGACAAAGAACTCGCTCGTCAAAACAACCTGATCGAACAAGAAACTTACCCACAAGAGCTTGTTTCTCTTAAAAATGCTACGGAATTATCCAAGATCGCCGGTACAGCTGTTAATTTTGGTGGTTTATTTTTCCCTTCAGCAGGTTGGGTTTCGCCACGAGCGCTGTGCAAACATTTTGTAGATCATCCGAATATCTCGGTAGTACAACAGCAAGTAAAAGAAATCTCTTATGCAGAAGATCATTGGCAGTTAACAACACAAAGCGGTGAGGCTTTATCGGCTAACCATGTTGTTATCTGTAATGCCGAGATGGCGAACCAATTTAACCAAACAGATCATCTTCCTCTTAAAACCATCCGTGGCCAAGTATCCATTACTGAACCTAAACCAACAAACAGCCAGTTAAACAGTGTGGTTTGTGGTGATGGTTATATCTCGCCAGCTCAAAACCAACAGTATTGCTTTGGCGCGACTTATGATCTTCAAGGTAAAGAGCGCAATGTCACGCAAGAAGACCATGAATCCAATCTAGAAAAGTTAGGTAAGGTTCTACCCGACATACATGCAGATTTAGCTTCAGAATCTAATGATCTGCAGGGACGCACAGCCTTCCGCTGCAGCACACCAGATTACATGCCCATTGTGGGTCCTGCACCGGTGCAAGATGAGTTTATTGAAACCTTCGCACAACTAAGAAAAGATCGAAAATGGCGCTTCGAGAATGCAGAAGCAGAGCATCACCCTAATCTCTACGTCAATACAGGCCATGGCTCAAAAGGGTTAATTACCTGCCCAATCTCAGCAGAACTATTAGCCTCGATGATTTGCGATGAGCCACTTCCCCTACCAAAAGATGTCATAGATGCCATCAACCCTGCCCGTTTTATCATTAAGAAGTTGATAAAACAGACGATATAGATAGATATAGCCGGAGTTGCATAATCAGCAACTTCGGCTTTATATTTAATTTATTACTGTTTGGCTGGAGTAGCTATGGCACTTTACGTATACGATCAAGGCTATCGAATACAAACACCTAAAGAGTCTCTCTTTAGGGAGAAAGGTGTTGATTCTCTAAAGCACAGCCGCCATAGCCACCGTAGCGCAGATATGGAAGATCGCCTCCATGCCGACGGTGAGAAATTTGTCATTCCTGGGCCTCACAAAGGCCCAGAAAACAATGACAACGCCAGCCGTGCCTACGCCTCTAATACTGCCGATAGCCATACTGAACCCGACAGCCCGCAGTTAACGGTCTCCAGAATTATGGTTTCACCAGTACATAGTGTGACACCTAGCACTCCTATCAGCAGCACTTGGAAACGAATGGATTCTCTGGAAATCAATCACTTGGTAGTGATGGAAGAGGATCAACGCCCCTTAGGGCTTATTCACAAAACGGATCTAATTGCAGCAGGGATAGATTCTGTCTCTCCTGTTCGATCCCTATGCACCAAAAAACTAACGGCAGCGACACCTGAAACTATGGTTCAAGATGTCGCGATGAATTTTATTGAGAATGATATCAATGCCGTTCCAGTGGTTGATGATCAAGACCAAGTTGTTGGCATCGTCTGTAGAACTGACCTTTTGCGCTTACTGGTCAGCGGCCCTCATTTGGAGAGATGGGTTTAGGGCGCTGCGGTGGATGCGATGATAGCTCCTTAGGTTCCTCTTTATTGCCACCAAACAACCCAGCAATAAACCTAAATACCTTTTTCACACCGCGCCAAATCTTTGGAAGCAACCACACCAGCAACAAAATAAAGATTACTAAACCAGCCAAGAACCAAATTGGGTGGTTAAGTGCAGCCCACAGGCCACCTAACACCAGCAGGTCTTCACTAATTGAAGCCGTCCAATTGGTCACAGGCTCAGGTGAGGTGTTAATCAATACGCGCCCACCTGCTTTCGCCGCATGACTTCCCGCAGCTAATGTGCCACCAGCCAAAGCTGCAGCCAACTCTACCGCAGGGGTTACGTCACCTACTGCACTAGCAGCTAAAGCAGCACCAGCGGGAATTCGAATAAAGGTGTGTAATGTATCCCAGCCTGTGTCGACCCCAGGTACTTTATCGGCAAAAAACTCGACAAAATACATAGCACCAGCAGCCATTAAAACGAGTGGATCACTAACAATCTGTAACTCTTCTGGTAAGGCGATATGTCCCATATTATTGAGCATGCCTAACATTAGGACAGTGGCGTATAAGTTAATACCACTTGCCCAACCAACTCCCATCGTCAGTGCTACCAAACTGACAATTTGTTCTAACTGATCCATATAAGTACCTCGCTGATTATCCAAGGCCTTGCAGATCGAATAGAAGGCCCAGCGCTACAATGTGTCTTTAGATACTATATTACAAAGCCCTGTACTCTCGCTGAACAAGATAACGACCTGCCCTGATTGCAAGAGAGATTTTACTTGGGCGACTTTATCGGAGAGTGAGAACTCATATTCACCATAGTCAGTACCATTACGGCTGACAAATTCTTCGATTAATGCCGTGAGTGTATCTGGTTCAAGTTCTTGATAGGGGATAATCATAAAGGTGGGACTACCAGATCTTCAACTTACTAAACCAGCTTTCCCCCTGCCAACGGTCTTTACATCCGTGCAATTCACGCTGCCAGCGATCATATCTTTGTTGAATACCACGCGCTTGCTGAGTAAGTTCTGGATATTTAGTTGAATCAAAACGGTGATAACCACCATGACCTAGCCGAAGTGCCAAGTAGTGACCTGCCGCATTATTCCAAGCAAGACCATTGCGGCTCACACTCTGCTGTGTAAACCAACCAACAAAATGAACAGCATCTTCTACCTCTGTAGGCTCAGCATCCCAACGCTCACTACGGATACGGAATTCATCCCAATCTGCAGCACGAGGGCGAACGTGTTTTTTATCTAGCTCAGTTAATGGCAGCTCAAGCATAGCTAGAGTTAAAGCCAGGGGAGTACCGTATTTTTGCTGAACATTAACAGCCGGCTCAATCCAATCATCAGTGTCATCTAACTCATCACAAATCATCAGAGCTGGCTTAGTAGTAGCCCCACCAAAGCAACCAGAAAGAAGCAATGAAATGATAAGTACACCATAAGCTTTATGATTGAACTGAGTTAGCATTACAGATTCACTCCATGCTCAGCTAGAAAGTTAACAAACTCATCTTCACCCATTGTGGATATGTTCAAATCGTTTGCCTTTTTAAGTTTTGAGCCGGCACCCGGCCCAGCTACTACACAATCAGTTTTTGCAGAGACACTGCCAGCCACTTTAGCGCCTAAAGCCAACAAGTGATTTTTCGCATCACTCCGCCCCATACGCTCCAACTTACCCGTCAGAACCCATGTTTTACCCTGCAAGACTAACTCATCTTCAGATGGTTTTTCTATCGCCTCCCAAGAAATACCAGCCTCATTAATCAAAGCATCGATAACTTCGCGGTTATGTTCCTGCGCAAAAAACTGAGTAATATGTTTTGCTACGATCGGCCCTACATCAGGCACATCGATAAGTTCTTCTTCAGATGCTGACATCAAAGCATCTAGCTTGCCAAAATGATGCGCTAACGCTCGAGCAGTTGCCTCACCTACTTCACGAATACCCAAAGCGTATAGGAAACGCGGAAATTGTGTATTACGGCTGTTGTTAATCGCATTAATCAGGTTCTCGGCAGACTTAGGCCCCATTCGCTCAAGCTTAGCGATCTCCGCTTGATCCAAGGTAAACAATCCCGCTGGATTATGTAACATATCCAGATCGACTAGCATTTCGATTAACTTATCACCTAAGCCATCGATATCCATCGCCTTACGGGATACAAAGTGCTTTAGCGCCTCTTTTCGTTGTGCAGCACAATACAAACCACCCGTACAACGAACAACTGCCTCCCCCTCTTGTCGCTCTACAGCCGAATCGCATACGGGACAAGATTTAGGAAACTCTACCGCTTCTGCTTCGGGTAACCTTCTATCATGTAACACTCGAACAACTTGAGGAATCACATCGCCAGCACGACGAATGATCACCGTATCACCTGCCCGGACATCAAGACGTTCAATCTCATCCATATTGTGTAAAGTGGCGTTAGAAACCGTCACACCACCCACGAAAACAGGCTCTAAACGAGCCACAGGGGTAACCGCACCTGTACGACCAACTTGGAATTCAATTGCACGAATTGTTGTCATCTCTTCTTGAGCAGGGAATTTATGCGCTATTGCCCAGCGCGGCGCTCGTGATACAAAGCCCAACTGTTTTTGCTGCTCAAGGTTATTCACTTTAAAAACGACACCATCGATCTCGTAAGGAAGCGAATCACGCAGCTCAGAGACTTTTTGATAGTACGTCATACAACCATCAACACCATCGACAACATCTAACAATGGATTGAGTTTAAAGCCCCACTCTTTTAGCTGGATCAGTATGGCCGCATGCTCAGAAGCCAACTCACCGCCAGAAACGATACCAACGCTATAACTACACATTTCTAGAGGTCGAGATGCGGTAATCTTGGGGTCCAACTGACGAAGGCTCCCTGCTGCAGCATTACGTGGATTTACAAATGGCTTTTGTCCCGTTGCAGCTGCTCGTTGATTTAACAGTTCGAAACCTGCTTTCGGCATGTAGATTTCACCACGGACCTCTATCCGCTCTGGATAACCACTGCCTGTTAGCTTTAAAGGAATTGTAGGAATGGTACGTACATTCAGCGTGATATCTTCACCCGTCGTGCCATCACCGCGCGTTGCGCCACGAACAAGCAAACCATTTTCATAGATTAAGCTTACAGCGATACCGTCTAATTTTGGCTCACAAGCATATTGTATAGAACCACTACCTTGTTGATCCAAACGCTCTACCACTCTACGGTTGAACTCTTGCATATCCTCTTCATTGAAAGCGTTATCCAATGAGAGCATCGGCAGTTCATGTGCAATTTGGCTAAAGGCCGATAGAGGCTGCCCACCAACTCTTTGAGTCGGCGAATCAGATGTTATGAGCTCAGGTTTTTCTCTCTCTAACTTTTTCAACTCATGGAAAAGTCGATCATACTCAGCGTCCGGAACCTCTGGATCATCCAAAACATAGTAACGATAGTTATGATGGTTTAGTTGCTCACGCAGAGATTCGATCTGTTCTTGTATAGACACGGTAAGACTCAATCAGGGGTATAGAGAGAAGAAAGCGTGGCTTAACGGCCACGCTTTTTAAGAGTTTTCATTTCAAAATCGCGAACACGCTGTCGGTAGTGTTCCATCGTCTGGCTTCTTAGCACCGATCGGTTTTCATCGAGCATTTCGCCACCAAGATGCTTCGCTACAGTTTCTGCAGTAGCCAACATACACTCAAAGGCATCCATTACATCTTGCGGTTCTTCCATAGACATAAAGAACATCACCGCTTTTGTCGTAAGTGATTCGGGATTGTCTTGAACGAAGGTGCCTGGTGGAAGCGCATTTGCCATACTGAACTGTACAGGACTAACACCCGAAGCTTTTTCGAAACGGTGGTAAATATCCATTTCGCCAAAGTTCATACCGCAGGCATCAACTATTTTTTGCAATACAGGACCGTTAAACTGTGGCTGTTCTTTTGCAATTACAGAGATCACCAAGACATTTTCAGGATCTGGATCTTTCTCTAAAGGCTTCCGCTGCACACCTGCAGGCGCTACAACTGGCTCTGGCTGAACATCGGAAATAACTTCAACTTGCTCAACCATAGCATCTGGTTCCGGCGAATATTCTACTTCTTCACGCAGATACTCAGGCTCCATGTTTTTTTCATAACTGGCATCTTTAGTTCCAGCCTCTTCAGCTTGAATCTCTTGAGCCTCAGCCGTTGGGGCTTTTGAAATAGTCTCTGTAACTGAAAGCTCAGAGCAATCATTATCTAACGCCGAACCTAGGGTTAGGTTGGCATATGGGTCCTCTTCTGCATGACCAAAATCAAAGCCTGTTTGTGGATCATCTTCAACAGCTGAAGGAGTACTGTTCTCCACACCTTTAAGGTCCAACTGAGGGAAAGGCTCATGCTCCTGTTCGTTTTCATGGATATGCTCTTTTTCATCAAGCTCATCCATAAGAAGCGTAACAGGCTTTTCGAAGTCAATCTCTTGAACGGGCTCAGCTACGGCTGCAATTACAGGCTCTGGCTCTGGCTCTGGCTCTGGCTCTGGCTCTGGCTCTGGCTCTGGCTCTGGCTCTGGCTCTACAAAGTTCTCGATAGGCTGTTGAGTTTCAACAGGCTGTTCTGGTTTCAGCTCTTCGTCAACAACTTCTGTTAACTCAAGTTCAGTCTCAGACTCTTCCTGAAGCATTTCGTACTCATTAATTTGAGTGTTCGTTGCTTCAACATCATGATTCTGCTCAGTATCAACACTTTGAATTTCTGAAACTTCATCAGAAAGCTCAGCATAGTACTGAGACTCTTGTTCTAATTCCTGAGCAATTTCAACTTCCGGTTCTGGCTGCACAGTGTCTTCGACTGCTTCAGGTTCTAACTCGACTATCGACCGCTCTTGAAGAACTTCATCTTCATGATATGGAGCAGTAGCGTCTTCGATTTCAGCAGTATTTTGCTCAAAACCGTCATCCGCTGTAACCACAGGAACCTCTTCCTCAGTAACTTTCTGGTAAGAATGAAGTTCTGGTTCTGGTTCTGGTTCTGGTTCTGGTTCTGGTTCTGGTTCTGGTTCTGGTTCTGGTTCTGGTTCTGGTTCTGGTTCTGGAATAGTTTGTTCTACTACGCGAGCAGGACCCAACACTCCTTCATCCACAGCATAATCGGACAGTTCAGGTTTTGTTTCTTTTGTTTCTTCTGCTTCTTTTGGAAGTGGTTCATCCATTACAGGGATGTCATCAACAGTTAGTGTCGGCTCTACTTCAACCTTACGCGCACTGCCAACAATACCGTCATCAATATCTAGATTATCATCCCAAACCGGCGCTATAGGCTCTTCTTTTTCAACAGATTTTTCTTCTGCTAGCGGCTGCATCTCTTGTGCATCAATTGCACTTGTAGCAGAAGAGCTTTGAGTCTCAGCAGAGGGGGGATCACCGTCTAAATTAGGACGGTGATTGGAGAAAAGCGGGTCATCATCTAACGCGACCTTGCGGGCACCACCTGACGGTAACTCTGGATTAAATGAGTCATCTCCCTCAGGAAGATCAACAAAGTTTTTGTCGATGTTCATCTTTAGGCGATTACGCCCAATTTGCATACGACGCCAACCATCCAAAACAATCAGTAGGATTAAAACAACCCCACCGATTATTAACCATTCACGCAGAGTGATTTCCATGTGCTTAGTCGCGACCTTATCTTAAAAAACGGTAATAAGTACCCACTATAAAAGAGCCAGATTTATTCGACAACTCTATCGATCGTAAGAATCATTGGTAAAGTTGTACCACGCACCTGAACTGGGGAGATCAGACCATATAGATCACCTGACTGTTCTTTTGGTTCACCCGTTTTTGAGACTCTCGCAGATACTTCAACTGTCGAAACCGTAGATAAACCTGACTGAGGATTCATCGCTTTAGAATCATCAAGAACGACATCAATAGGTAGGTCAGAAACTTGAAGTTTAACAGCTGCTAACGGGATACGACCGCCTACTTCGCGTGCAAACACAAACACAGTGGCATCAGCAGCAACTTGCTGTTTCAGCTGGTCATCAATATTCACTTTCAAGCTAATTGATGCTGGCATTAACTCAGGAATTTCTGGTACATCAACACCTTCAGCAATCAAGGCATCACGAGCATTGCGTACACCAGAACGAAGAGATTCTGCAGTCTTACCGTCAGAGTTACGAAGCGCTTTCAACCAATAATCCAGCGCACCTTGATAATCTTTGTGCTCATAGCGATCAATACCTAACAAACCTAAAACGGTAATTTCTAGAGGCTTAATAGCTAGCGTCTTATCAATAACCGTTTTGATCTCTGGGCTCATTTTACTTTCATTAGCAAAAAATAGAGCCTGTGCGTACTGACCTAAAACATCCGCATACTGCGGTGAATCTTCAGGTAACAAAGAAACAACCTTTTCAAAACCAGCAGCCCCCTCTTTAAAGCGCCCTTGATTCATATAGGTTGTTGATAGTAAGTACCAACCTTCAGGGTTTTCTGGATTCAGCTCGAGCTCTTTTTCAAGCTGAGCAACGGCCTCTTCCAGTGTCGGTTGTTTACCATTGAAAGGATCTTTCGGCTGTTGCATTGATAACTCTAGATCTGCAGAACGTCCGTAAACGGAGTACAAACCAATAGCAGCAACAGGAATCATTAATGCCAACAGTGTTACAGTCACTAGCGTTTGCGACGTTAATGCAATGCCCTTCTTCGACTGTTTTTGCTCGTTTACATCTGAAAGCAGATTTCGCTCAAGCTCAGTTTTCAACGTCGCAAAATCCGTATCATCTAGGTTGCCTGCAGCTTTCTCTTCTTCTAATTCGGATAAGCGCTCCTGAAAGATCTCGATATTTTGTTGTTCGCGATCTTCAGCAACCTCATTTTGAATTAGGCGTCTAGCACGTACAAAGGGTAAAAATACAAAAGCAATAGCCAGTACCGTTAACAGCGCTATGCCTACCCATAGTTCAATCATTTATCTTTACCCTTATCTAAAATATCTTTCAGGCGCTGGGCTTCATCACCGCTAAGGGATGAATCTAGATCTTGCCCTTTGTCGTCCACTTTCTTCTTGCGCTTTCGAGAAAGAAAAACCATCACGATAATACCGATAACAGCCAACACAAACGGGCCATACCACAATACATAGGTCGCTTTATTAACCGGCGGGCGATATAAAACAAAATCACCGTACCTTGCTACCATAAAATCGACAATTTCGTCGTTATCGTTGCCTTCTTGCAACATCTTGTAGACTTCGTTACGCAAATCAGAAGCGATAGGCGAGTTAGAATCCTGCAAGTTTTGGTTTTGGCATTTTGGACAACGTAGCTCGAACGTTAATTGACGAAAGCGTTCGCGCGTTTCCTCATCCTTAAATTCGTAAGTATCAATAGCTGCCCATAGCGACATAGGCAGAGAAAACAGCAATAACGCTAGGATTTTTCTCATTGTGCAGCGACCTTCTCAGAACTGTTGATCTGATCAATTATCCCTTTAAGCTTGGTCCAAACTTGCTGATCGACAACACCCACATGCTTATAGCGGATCACGCCTTGTGCATCGATCACATAAGTTTCAGGTGCTCCATACACACCAAGATCTAGGCCTAAACTTCCTTTGTCGTCATAAACATTTGTTGCGTAGGGATCTAAGTATTTATTCAGCCAAATTTTTGCTTTCTGGCGCTCATCTTTATAGTTAATACCGATAACTTTATAGCCTTCGGCCTTAATACTATTCAGCTGTGCATGCTCTTCTTTACAGGACGGACACCAAGTTGCCCAAACGTTAACTAAAGCAGCTTCACCCTTAAGATCATCTGCGTTCAGCATCATCCCTTCGTCATACAGTGACGGTAGTTCAAACTGTGGGAAAGGCTTATTCAACAGTGCTGAAGGCAATTCAGTAGGATCCAGTTGAAGACCACGCCAAAGAAAAACACCTATTCCTAAGAAAATCGCCAATGGAATAAACAAAACAAAGCGACGCATGATTATTTACCCTTAATACTTAAGCGTTTGCTACAGCACGCTTATTTTGTTTTCTATAACGTTTGTCCATCGCAGCCAACAAACCACCAACGGTCATTAGCAAGCCGCCCAACCATAACCAACGTACAAATGGTTTATGCTGAACACGAACCGCCCATGCACCGCCTTCAAGAGGCTCACCCAACGCAACATATAGATCTCGTGTTAAACCTGGATCTATTGCTGCTTCGGTCATAACTGTGCCACTGGCGTTGTACATGCGTTTTTCTGGGAAAAGTTCGCCATAAGCTTCACCATCTTTCAGTACACGTAAACGTGCTTTATCTGAAACATAGTTAGGGCCTACAACATCTCGAGTGCCGTCAAAAATAAACTCGTACTGTTTAAAGCTCAGTTTATCACCCGGCACCATTCTAAGATCGCGCTCCTCGTTATAGATGGAAACGAGGGTCATACCAACAATCGTTACCGCAACACCAATATGGGCTAATACCATCGCGTAATAACTACGAGACAAGGTCGTTAATGCCTTAAAAGGAGCCTTACGGTGAGAAACTTTGTTCCAAATATCTTTAATCGATACGAACGTAATCCAGAATACAAGCGCCATGCCTAGGAATACGTACCAATCAAAGCCATCGCCATACAGCAGAGGGAACACAGCAGCACAGACGATGCTCAATACAAATGGAATGACTAATTGAGCAGTAAGATATGAACTCTTAGTACTTCTCCAACGAGAAAGAATACCAAAGCCCATAAAGCCAACCATTACAGCCATTAGAGGTATAAATAGTGCGTTAAAGTACGGAGGACCTACCGAAATCTTACCCATACCTAAGGCATCAATAAGCAGCGGATACAATGTTCCTAATAGAACCATCATAGCTACTACCACTAGAAGAACATTGTTACCTAGCAAGAAAGTTTCACGAGAAACCAATTCAAAACTTGATTCGCTTTTTACATGTGCAGCTTTCAATGCGTAGATCAATAAAGATCCACCAATCGTGATCGCCAACAGCGCAAGTAGGAAGTAACCTCGTTCAGGATCTGTCGCAAAGGCATGTACTGATGTAAGCACACCAGAACGAACCAAAAAGGCGCCAAGCAAGCTCAACGAGAAAGTAAAGATCGCTAGCAGTACCGTCCAGCTTTTAAACACACCACGCTTTTCAGTGACAGCTAAACTGTGAACCAGTGCCGTACCCACCAACCAAGGCATAAATGAGGCGTTCTCTACTGGATCCCAGAACCACCAGCCACCCCAGCCTAATTCGTAATATGCCCACCAGCTTCCTAATGCGATACCTAGGGTTAGGAATGCCCACGCAACAATTGTCCAAGGACGAGACCAACGCGCCCAAGCCGCATCTAAACGACCGCTTAGCAAAGCAGCAATAGCAAAGGCAAACGCAACAGAGAAACCAACATAGCCCATGTACAGCATTGGCGGGTGCAGAATCAGACCGATATCTTGCAGTAGTGGGTTAAGGTCGCCACCCTCTTGTGGGAAGCGAGGCAAATGACGTTCAAATGGACTCGATGTCATCAGTGTAAACAGGATAAAACCAACACTGATAATACCCATGACACCTAATACACGAGCGACAATATCTTGCGGTAAGTTGTCGCTTTTAATCGCTACAGCCCAAGTCCAGCCACCTAAAATCACAACCCAAAGCAGTAACGAACCTTCATGTCCGCCCCAGATTGCACTGATTTTGTAGTAGATAGGTAGCGCTGTATTTGAGTTTGTTGCGACATAGGCAACCGAGAAATCATCTACAACAAAGGCGTAGCCAAGACATACTAGGCTGACCATCAAGAAGGCAAACATGCCGGTTGCTAATGGACGAGCAAAGCCCATCCACAAAGCATTCTTACTATAAGTACCTGCTAACGGAACAACCGCTAATAACGCAGCCAAACATAAAGATAAAATTAGTGCGTACTGACCTAACTCAGGGATCATTTGTTATATACCTCACCCTCAGGTTTAGGCATATGACCACTCTTTTCTAGTGCTTCAGCAACTTCTGGTGGCATATAGTTTTCGTCATGCTTAGCTAACACTTCAGTCGCCTCAAGTTCATTCGAACTATTCAATTTACCTTGGGAAACAATACCCTGACCTTCTCGGAATAGGTCAGGCAAGATACCTTCATAATGAACCGTCATTACGCTTTCATAATCTGTAAGTTGGAAGGTTACTTTCAGACTTTGCGGATCACGCTTTACACTACCCTCTACAACCATACCACCCGCTCTAATTCGCGTATCCTTAGGTGCTTCGCCCTTAGCAATCTCAGTTGGAGAGTAGAAAAGGTTAATATTTTGGCTAAGAGCGAACATAGTTAAGCCAACAGCCGCTCCGACACCAAAGACAATAAATAAAACGATAATTAAACGTTGTTTGCGTTTAGGGTTCATGAAGATTTTTTCTCCCTGCGCAGGCGACGTACAAGATCAGAGATAACCTTCTTCTTTTGCAGTGCCGGGTTCACAATATTAATAACAATAACGAATAAAGCGATGGCATAACTTAGCCAGACATATAAACCATGTCCGCCCATCGCGATAAAATCTGAAAAACTATCAAAACTCACTGGGTTAGCCTCTCTGTTTTTCTATCAATTCCCGCACCCAACTGGAGCGACGTTCTCGATATAAAATTTCATTTCGAGTACGCATCATCAAAGAGACCGCGAAGAAACAATAAAACCCTATAACCATGACGAGGAGTGGCACCCACATTTCCGCGGGCATTGCCGGTTTCTCAGTCAAAGTAAATGTTGCTGGCTGATGTAGAGTGTTCCACCAGTCAACTGAATATTTGATGATTGGGATATTTACCAAACCAACCAAAGATAAAACTGCAGAAGCTTGAGCCGCCGTCGCTTCGCTCTCGATTGCAGAGTTCAAAGCAATAACGCCCAAATAAAGGAATAGGAGAATTAGCATAGACGTTAAGCGCGCATCCCAAACCCACCAGGAGCCCCAAGTAGGCTTACCCCAGATAGCGCCAGTCGCTAAAGCCAAGATTGCAATGGATGCACCAATAGGTGCACAAGACTTCGCGACCATATCGGCCACTTTCATTTTCCAGATAAGTCCTATTGCTCCTGCGATTGCCATCATCATATAGCAGGATTGAGCTAATATAGCGGAAGGAACATGGATATAGATAATTCTAAAGCTGTTACCTTGCTGGTAATCCTCTGGTGCAAAACCTAGCGCCCAAACAACACCTGCAATAAGTGCAATAGTCGCTGCAATTGCAAATCCGGGCAGCAGCTTACCCATAATTTCATAAGACCAACGTGGCGATGCCAATTGATAAAACCAACGAGGCATCCACTTCTTTTTTTCGCTCATAACAACCTAAACTTATCCGCTCACGGAAATTCTTAATGCTGCACCAATTGCAAGAGGCGCCATCACAACACCCAAAGCCAAAATAGCGCCTAACAACGCAAAATACCCAGCAAGAGGCAATCCTGTCACTGCCGCCTGAACTGCGCTCGTACCAAAAATAAGCACAGGGATATACAGTGGCAGCACAAGTAGAGATATCAGCACACCACCCTTTCGTAATCCCACCGTCAATGCCGCACCAATGGCACCGATCAAACTTAATGTTGGTGTCCCAAGCAACAGACTCAACATCAAACCACTCATTCCTTCTGCTGGTAAAAACAGCATAACCCCGAGTAAGGGCGCTAATAGCGTTAATGGCAGACCGCTCATCATCCAGTGAGCAATCACTTTAGCCAGCACAACCACAAACAGTGGCTGCGGACTTAACAGCGTCTGCTCTAATGTTCCATCTTCGAAATCTGATCGAAATAGGCTATCCATAGACAATAAGGTAGCAAGCAATGCTGCTACCCAAACAACACCGGGAGCCACCTCAGCCAAGAACGTCGGTTCAGGGCTCACACCCAGTGGAAATAATGTCGCGACCATTAAAAAGAAAATGAGCGGATTAAACAAATCGCTTTTTTTGCGATAAGCCAACATTAAATCCCGCTTTAATACGGCATAGAATAAACTTGATACAGACGTATCGCCCTGACCTAACTCATCTTTTGTCACTGTCTGGTCCATTAAGTTCCCGCCAATTCATCAAGATTTAATCGACGAACCTGCTCGCCCACACCCAGCTCATGGTGAGTGGTCAAAATCACACAGCCACCTTGCTTCGCATGATCAAGAATAAGCTGCTCTTTTTCAGCGACACCTTTTTTATCAATGGCAGTGAACGGCTCATCGAGAATCCACAACTTAGCGCTACTTAAATACAAACGCGCAAGGCTCACTCGACGATTCTGACCTGCAGAAAGCGTATGGCAGGGAGAATCTTCAAAACCAGTTAATCCCACTTTATCTAACGCCATAGGGATCTCAGCGACATTTATCCCCGGATGCATAGCTGCATACCATTGGAGGTTTTCTTCAGGCGTGAGCACAGCCTTCACCCCAGGGTGATGACCAAAATATAGGAGCTCTCGACGGAATTCTTCGCGAACCTCTGAGACAGGTTCCCCTTCCCAGTAAATATCACCTTCATAATGATTAGATAAGCCACTGAGGATACGCAGCAGCGTCGTTTTACCGCTACCGTTTTGTCCTTCGATCTGGATAACTTCGCCTTGTGATACAGAAAAATTTAGATCTTCGAACAGAATACGTTCGTCACGCTCACAAAACAGGTTTTCAACTTGTATTAACGCTGTATCCAAATCAATCCCCAAACCCAATCGAGTCTTCCGACCTATTTCTTAAACTTTTAATCGCTTAAGAAATGTAATTTACGGCAATAAACTATACTTTTTACAATATCTGCCGATTATTAACCGAGGGATTATATACGAATATCTGATTGCACGGCACTGTTGTATTGCTTTCTAAAAGTTGGATTCTTATCCTCATTTAGCAGCATATATTTCTCATAGAATAACGCCCGCACGCTCCTTACTCATTTCCTAGGACTAGAGGTTACTAAACTTGCTACCACAACTACCTGCTATTCCACTGCAAACAACCAGCAGTAGTAGCGATTCTGCTCAGAATGTAAATCGACTGTTCCCAGTCGGGCAGAACGTCAGTGCGACCGTTGTAGCGGTAAGTAGGGATCAGATCCAACCGGAAGTATTTAAGCTCAAACTGGAAGTTAACAATCGTTTGATACAGATGGGTGTCTTTCAAGCCCTACCTGTAGGGCAGAAAATTAATGTAAATCGTCAAAGTGATGGCCAAATTCAAATCACGCCGCAACCTGCACAGACGGGTAATACAGCCAATACCCAGACCAGTAATACGCAAAACCAACCGCAACAAACACAGCAAAGCGCTAACAATACGGCCACTAGACCTGATCAAGGAATACAACTAAAACTGGCCCAATCAGGTGATATTCTAAAACTTCCTGCTGATACTCGTGTTACCGCTGCAGTCATCAGCAGTCGCCCTGTCTATCCACCTTCTACACCGAGTACTCAGCCAGTACAAACTAATGCAGCGAGCACCCCAACAACGCCGCAACAAATATCAGTAACACCCCAACAAACAACATCTACTTCGCAACAAGCCATAACAACTTCTGGTCAGCCAAATAATATGAGCCCGGCAGCCCAACAAGCACCCGCGCCAACCGCTCAGGCAAGCACCTCTGCAGCAGGCGGATCAACCCCAGTACAACCGGCAATTGCATCCACACCAACAAGTGTTCAGAGCAATACTGCCCAAGCAACAAATACTGCGGGGGCTCAGCCGAACATTACAACGCCAATCAACAACAGCGCGCCGCAAAACCAACCCGCTCCCACAACTCAAGGGGCAACTGCAGTAACTACCTCACAAACCACTGGACCTTTGATACAACCGCAACAGCAAAACATTGCAGATAAAACTAACCCAGCTGCACAACAGGTCCAACAAAACCCTGCACCTGTTAGAACAGGCCCACCAATACATCACCTTGTAAGCTTGGCGCTACCAGACGGTTCAAAAGTAGAGGTTCAATCGCCTCGGCCTATTCCACAGGGCGCTCAACTGCAATTGGTCTCTAACGGCAATCAAAACGTTCAGGTTCTGCGTATTCAGGAACCACCTCTGACGTTAAATTCTGCGTTAGACAAACCAGCTATACAGGAAATACTGCGAAATACTTTGCCTGTACAGCAACCTACAGCTACTGTTTTTAATCAGTTGGCACAAGCCACTTCGACTGAGGCGAGCCAAACCTCTCAGATAGGCAGTGTAGTTCGTAGCATGCTGAACCTGTTTGGCGTCCGCCCGGGGAGTAGCGAAGCGCCCTCTCAGATACGTCAAAACGTTGAATTAGGTGGGTTAAGTACTGAGCGCCAATTAAGCCAAGGACGAAGTGCAAGCCCTTTAGACATGAAAGCCCAGTTGCAACAATTGCAACAGCTCAGCGACAAACTTCCTGCTGAACAACGAGAACGTTTTGATCAAATCATTAAAGGCCTCCAATCTAGGGTTACCAGCCAACAGATAAACTCTCTTCATCAGTGGCGCGAGCTGCCAGATGGCGGATTTGAGCGCGTATTACAGCTAGATCTACCGATTAAACAAGGTGAAAGCTGGGAGAATTTAGAACTTAGACTTAGCCGAGAAGGCGGGACTAACGCTGCAGGCGAAATGATTTCAGTTTGGCGGGTTCGACTGCATTTTGATCTTGAGGAGCAAGGCGGCGTCGATGCTGAAATCAGATTAACAGATGAGCATGAAATCAGTACGCTATTCTGGTGTGAACAAAAAGATACCGCAGAAAAATTGAGAGAACGCTCTGAAGAGTTTGCTGATAAATTAAGAATGTGTGGTTTTAATAATTCAGAAATCACTTGGCACGAGGGTCAAGCCCCTCGTCAGGATCAGGTGGTTCATAAACAGCTAGTCGATCTGCATACATGAAATTTTCCAAACCTGATTTAGATGCTCCGCGACAAAAAGCGATCGCCCTGAAATACGATCAAGAGATGGGTAAGGCCCCGCTCATCGTTGCTAAAGGTATGGGGGAAATTGCCGAACAGATCATTGCGCTCGCAGAAGAAAATAATATCCACATCCACGAAAGCCCTGAACTTGTGGAAGTGTTAATCAGACTTGAACTGGGTGACGAGATTCCTGAATCACTCTACAGAGCAATTGCGGAAGTAATTGCCTTTGCTTACAGCCTAAAACATGATCCGGCTGAGATCATAAAGGCAGCAGAGCAGAAGAACTAACGATCTGAACCTAATGCCTCATGAGGCGCTTGTAACTCTTTATGCAACAGCGCCATTAATTCCGCTTCAGGTCGACCTAACCCACAATTTTTGACCAGATCATCAACATCCGCTCCCATCTCCATTAAACGGGTCGCTTGATTGTAAGCCAAAGCAGACGGGTCTCGGTTTTCTAATTCCAGTTGTTTATCAGCGGTGAGATTCAGCTTCTGTTCCACCTCAATAAGACGACGCCCCATACCGATAGAACCATTAGTCATTGCTTGAATTTCATTGCGCAGAACATTGATAAGCGCCTGATGCTGACGCTCATTTTTTTGTAAGCGCTTGAACAGCACGTAGCTTGTACAAGCCGTACCCAACGCGATGATAAGTAGAACAATTTCAAACAATGACGGCATTATCTCTCCAAAGCCTCTATCCGTTAGAAAGCCTTATCAAACTGATTCATCAATTCAGGAATATCTAGAATGGCACAACGCTCTTCCATGTAAGTACCCCATAGCCACTTACGTGGATTATCATTGCCAGCCCAAGAGACTTTATCCGCTGGGATCCGCACCGATTTTACCAATTCATCACAAGCTAGGGCCCAATGGCGACCACGAAGAATGATTAATTCATCGTATTTAGCCATCTCAGGCTGGTAACGCTCTGGAATTAACCACAATGCAGTATCAATAACATTGGTATCTGCGCTGGTTCCACCAAAGCGACCTAGACACCAATCATGTGCGGCATCCAACGTTAGAGAAACAGAACTTAAATGCACAGCTCCTTCAATATAATCGAACGGAATCGCTAAATTTAAGCCATGCATCTTGATCAACACACAATTGATCTCTCGGCTTGTTGCCCCCGAACCTGCAGCTAATTGCGCCTGATCTGGAGTTGTCTCCGGTGCTGGCTCTGGCTCTGGCTCTGGCTCTGGCTCTGGCTCTGGCTCTGGCTCTGGCTCTGGCTCTGGCTCTGGCTCTGGCTCTGGCTCTGGCTCTGGCTCTGGCTCTGGCTCTGGCTCTGGCTCTGGCTCTGGCTCTGGCTCTGGCTCTGGCTCTTCAGTATTTTGATCTGTCGATTCAGCAAGCAAAGCATTTTCTTCACTTACAGCACCTAAACCTTGATGCTCTAAACTTTCTTCTGCTGCGATCTGCTCTTCAATTGCGGCAATTTCAGCTTCCGTATCAATTGCCCCCGCATCAGGATCTGAAAGCAACGATTCTAGATAATCAAAAACAAGCTTTTGGACGCCATGAACTTCTACTTCATCCTGTTCAAGAGGCTTTTTATCTGACTGACTCATAAGGCCTCCTGCTTTTGACGTTCAAGTAAAGTACGTAATAAACGCGCATAGGAATGAACCCCCCGACTACTAGAGTCCATAACCGAAGGCACAAGTCCTTGAATACTCGCATTTCTAAATTTGGTATCTACCGGAATAACTGCGTTAGAAATTTCATTAGGGTAGTTATGATGAAGTTCTCTCAAACTACTTACTGAGGCTTGAGTTCTGCGGTCATAGAAGGTCGGAATAATCGTAAAGCTCAATTTTTTGCTACGAGCACGGTTAATCATATTGATCGTTCTAACCATACGTTCTAGACCTTTCAAAGCTAAGAACTCAGTCTGCACAGGGACCAACAAGTGCTCACAGGCAGCAAGTGCATTAACCATCAACACCCCTAAAACAGGTGGACTATCAATCAACACATAATCATACTGATCGCGGACATGCGCTAAGGCTTTTGCAACCTGCAGCCCCATGCCTTCAGCACCTACTGCTTTACGCTCTAATGTCGCCATTGCTGTAGAAGCAGGGATTAGCTCGATACGCTCATGACTACTTTTTAATAACAGGCGGGTTACGTCATCTTTTTGAACTTGGCTACTGCCAGTGAATAGGTCGTAGACACTGTCTTCTAATTCATCTGGGTCATAACCAAAATAACTGGTCAAAGATCCATGCGGATCCAAATCAATCAACAAGACACGATAGCCGACCTCCGCCAATAACCCGGCGATTGTCACTACTGTTGTTGTTTTGCCGACGCCACCCTTCTGGTTGGCAACTGACCATACATGCATTTAATTGTCTTCCTGTTCCGGTGATTTCGGTTCAGCTCTTCTGAACAAAACATCACCATCTCCGGTTTCTACCTGTTCAATTACGGGTACTGTTTCTTCTTCCGGCGTTGATAACACCGTTGATACAGCATCAGCACTGACCTGCTGACTGCCAAATGAAGATACTGTCCTACGGACTTTCTCGTCTCGAGAAACGACAATCAACACTCGGCGATTTAATTTCTGACCTTCTGCGGTACGATTACTGTAAGCGGGCTGAAACTCACCATAACCCACAGCAGCCATTCGCTCTGGCTCTACTCCAAATTGAGCCAACAATCTTACAACTGCAGCAGCTCTAGCTGCTGATAGTTCCCAATTTGAGGGGTACGCATCGGTCGATATTCTTTGGTTATCGGTAAACCCTTCCACGTGAATAGGATTAGGTCGCCCCTTAAGCATAATCGCTATCTGCTCTAGCAATTGGTCCGCAAGAATATTAGGTAAGGCACCACCTGAATCAAAAAGATAGTGAGATCGAAGCTCAATAGAAAGCCAAAGATCATTACCTGTAATTCTTAATTGACCTTCATCAATCAGCTTAGCAAAAGCTACAGCCATCTCCTGCTGCAAGGCTTTTAAAGCATTTGTTTCTTCCTGATCTGGCGGGGAAATTGTAACTTCCGGCACATCCACATCGGTTTTACCACCTATAAAGATAGCAAATCCACTTTCACTCTTTCCTTTGCCCGGAGCTGGATTACTATCAATTGCTTGATCTACACCAACAAATACGCCAGCTAACGCTTCCGTTAAATGTTTATACTTTTCTTCGTTAACCGATGAAATTGCATACATCACGACAAAAAATGCAAACAGCAAAGTGATAAAGTCTGCATAGGAAATAACCCAGCGGTCATTCCGGACGCTATCATCTACTATCTGTCGGCGAGGCATAATTATCTCAAATAACCTTGGAGACGTTGTTGAATCGCCTTAGGATTTTGCCCCTCTGCAATAAACATCAATCCCTCTAACACCATCTCTTGAGCCTGATATCTCATTGAGATCAAACTCTTAATTTTATTTGCTACCGGAATCAAGAATAGGTTCGCGATCCCAATACCATAAATAGTCGCGACAAAAGCAGTTGCGATACCAGCACCTAGACCTTCTGGATCAGAAAGGTTACTCATAACATGAATCAAACCTAAGACCGCACCAATAATCCCAAGCGTTGGCGCATATCCGCCCATACTTTCTATTACTTTGGCACCTTGAAGATCTCTTTGTTCCATCGTAATAAGATCAACCTCTAGCGTACTTCTAATAACATCAGGTCCTTTACCATCAGCCAATAAAAGCAGCCCAGTCTTAACAAAGTCATCCTTATGCTTTTCAGCTTCATCTTCCAGCGCTAAAAGCCCTTTTCTACGAGCAATCACACACCATTGTACAATCTCATCACTTTTGCCCTGGAGGTCTTGTTGATTTTTACCGAAAGCCCAACCAATCAATTTAATTGCACGAGCAAAATCTTGTTTTGGCGACTGAATAATCGCAGCAGCTAACGTGCCACATATAACGATTGCCGCGGCAGGCAGGTTTAGAAGCTCCTGGGCGTGCCCGCCCTCGAGATAGTTACCACCAAGAACGGCTGCAAAAGCAAGTAATACACCTATTACAGCAGTGAAATCCATCGCAACTACCTTCTATTACTCAAAATTGGCCCAAACTCGGTTAGGTCTAAAATTTCATTAGCTAATCCAGCATTGACTACAGCCTGAGGCATACCATAAATGGTACAACTTGCTTCATTCTGCGCCCAGATTGTCGCCCCTTGCTGACGTAGCATTTTTGCACCATCCCGGCCGTCTGCACCCATACCTGTCAGAATAATACCAAGCACTTTGTTGCCATAACTTTTAGCTGCAGATGCATAGGTAACATCAACACTTGGCTTATAGGTTAATCGCTCATCACCCGGCATAATTCGGATTTTATCCAAACCACGTGGATCAATAATCATCTGATGGCCGCCGGGTGCCAATAGGGCCCGACCAGGTAGCAAACGGTCTCCATCCTCAGCTTCTTTCACTGAAATTTTACATTGCTGATCAAGGCGCGTAGCAAATACCGACGTAAACGTCTTAGGCATATGCTGAACTAACAAAATAGGATGGGGAAAATTAGCAGGTAACTGGGTCAATATCTGCTGAAGAGCAGCTGGACCACCCGTTGAAGAACCAATGACGACAATCTTACAACCGGAAGGAACAGAAACTTTTGACGCAGGCTTATAGGCAGCAGTTTTTTTGACTTCTGGTTGAGCCGTTTTTGTTTTTAAATGTGAAGCTGTTGGTCGATCTCTTAGAGGCACGTTCGATGAAGGACGAGGTCTTTCTATCGGCCTAGTAGATCTTGCAGAAGGTGCCGACCTAGTTGGCTTAGTTTCCGTTTCAGGCCTAAATACCATCGACTTACTTTTACTATCGCCAGAGCTAAATGGAGATATAAAAGTGCTACGAAGTTTAGAATGACGCGAACGACCAAGTTCAACAACTTTATCTCTAAGCTGTTTTTCCAAAGATGCAGAATGCTCCATCCAAGCACGCATATCTTTGGATAAGTAATCCAGCGCACCTGCTTCAAGAGCTTGTAATGTGACCTGAGCCCCCTCATGAGTTAGTGAAGAGAGCATCAGTATATTCGTTGGGCATTCCCGCATGATCACTCTGACTGCTTCAATGCCATTCATTTGCGGCATCTCCACATCCATCGTGATCAAGTCAGGTTTTAGCTTCTTGGCCTGCTCAACGCCTTCCTTGCCGTTTTGAGCAGAGCCAACTACTTCTATTCGACTATCCCCTGAGAGCAAGTCAGTAATACGGTGCCTAAAGAAACCAGAATCATCTACCACCAGTACCTTAACAGACATCTTTAATTGCTCTCACTCAGGTACATCAAGAAGCGTGATATTTTAGCAAGTTAGGGATATCAATAATCAATGCGATACGACCATCACCTGTAATAGTTGCACCAGACAAACCTGGTGTACCATGCAGGATCGTACCTAGAGGTTTAATTACAACCTCCTCCTGACCTACAAGTTGATCAACTACAAATCCAACTCGCTGCGTGCCAACAGTCACAATAACCACATGGCCTTGTTCTGGTAGATCTGCGCCTTGCTGGCCATCGATCAACCAACGTTTGAGGTGGAATAGTGGTAACGCTTGATCACGAACAATAATCACCTGCTGACCATCAACGATATTTGTCTTAGTCAAATCAAGGTTAAAGATCTCGTTAACATTCACCAAAGGCAATGCAAACGCTTGATCTTCCAAGATAACCATCAACGTTGGCATGATTGCCAATGTTAGAGGTACCTGAATCGCAATACGCGAACCTTGACCGATTACAGAATCAATATTCAGCGTACCATTTAGCTGGGTAATTTTTGTCTTAACAACATCCATACCCACGCCACGACCAGAAACATCAGAAATTTCTTTCTTAGTTGAGAAACCCGCAGCAAAGATCAAGTTAAAGCATTCTTGTTCAGTAAGACGTCGAGCCGCTTCAGCATCCATCATGCCTCGCTCGATTGCCAGATTACGCAGTTTTTCTGCGTCCATACCGGCACCGTCATCTTGAATCACCAATAGAATGTGGTCACCTTCCTGCTCAGCAGAAAGCAATACATGACCTTCTCTTGGCTTACCTGCTGCTTCACGCACATCAGGTGATTCAATACCGTGGTCTACTGCATTACGAACCAAGTGAATCAATGGATCGGCAAGCGCTTCAACCAAGTTCTTATCTAAATCGGTATCTTCACCACGCAACTCTAGGCGAATCTCTTTTTTCAAGTTACGTGACAGGTCACGAATCAAACGTGGGAATCGACCAAACACCTTCTTAACAGGCTGCATTCGCGTTTTCATAACTGACATTTGTAAGTCAGCCGTAACCATATCTAGCGTACCTAACGCCTTCGCCATCTCTTCGTCTTCACGGGTTACACCAAGACGAACCAAACGGTTTCGAACCAATACTAGCTCACCCACCATGTTCATGATCTTGTCTAGCAAGCGTGTATCTACACGAACATTACTTTCAGGCTGAGGCTTAGCTTGCTGGTGCGCAGCTTTAACTGCTGCCGCAGCAGCACTTTCACGTTTTTCAGGCTCTGGAGCAGCTGGTGCCGGAGCAGGTGCAGCAGCCGGGGTTGGAGCAGCTGGAGCTGGTGCCGGAGCTGGCTCTGGTGCACTAGCTGATGCTGCAGGAGCTGGAGCAGCTTTTTCTGCAAACGCCCCCTTGCCTTGAGATTGCAGTTCATCCAGCAATGCTTCAAATTCATCTTCTGTTATCAGATCACCACCCGCAGGTGCTGCTTCGGCAGCAGGTGCTTTTGAACCGCCCTCTGAACCAGGCCCTTTACCTTGACCATGAAGTTCATCAAGTAATGATTCAAACTCATCTTCTGTAATTAAACCATCATCAGCCGCACTCTCTTCTGCAGGTGCAGGACCGCCTAGATCATCTAACAACATATCAAACTCATCTGAGCTCTGATCCGCATTATTAGCTACAGGCTCGGGAGCCGGCGTTGGAGCTGCAGGAGCAGGTTCAGGAGCCGCCGGAGCCGGTGCAGCCTCAGCAGGAACTGGCGCACCACCACTTGCAAAAGCTATTAGCGCCTGAATAAGTTGTGGATCAGCATTTTCTGGCTCTTGACCGCCTCTTACGGCATCAAACATCACGTTTACAGTATCAAGTGCCTGCAGTACTACATCCATCAGTTCTGGCGAAACCTTAATTTCGCCATTTCTCAACATATCAAAGAGATTTTCTGCGTTATGGCAACAATCAACCATTGGTTCAAGTTGCAAGAAACCCGCACCACCTTTTACGGTATGAAAGCCACGAAATATTGCGTTGAGCAGATCACTGTCATCTGGACGCTGCTCCAGATCGACCAACTGTTCAGATAATTGCTCAAGGATTTCACCTGCTTCGACAAGAAAATCCTCAAGAATCTCCTGATCCACATCCAAACTCATACGGCGCTCCTCTTAAAAACCCAGACTGGAAAGCAGGTCATCGACTTCATCTTGATTGCTGACAACATCAGCACTGTCTTTATTAACCTGCGGCCCTTCAGCCTGAATAGGATTCTTTTTATTATCCTGTTTGTCATCTTCAGGCGCTTCTAGCACCTCGATGCCAGACAATTTTTCTACCTGCGCGGCCATCTCCATCAAACTAACTAAGTGCGTTTCTACATTTGTCACCAAGTTAATAACCCGACGGATTAACTGCCCCGTAATGTCCTGATAGCTCTGAGACACCACAATATCGGTCAATTCTGACCGCAAAGTTTCAATTGTCTTTTCTGATTCTTCTTTAACTGCACATGTACGGTCATAGACGCCATTTAAATTGTCGTGCTCTTTTTCCAACTGACCAACAAGCGACAATAGATCTTTAAACCGTTCACTCTGTGAATCTAAACGATCAACCAAACCCAGCGCTTTATCGACTCGGTCCATGGTTTCATGTGCATTTTTTTCGGTAACTTCAATAACATAATTTAGACGATCAGCTGCATCCGCATCTTTTGGCGCTGCATCATCATCTAATTCCAAGCTAGTACCAAGCTCAGTAGAAAAGGCTTTTATTGCTTCATGCAGGCCACGAGTCAGATGACCTACTTCACTAAAGAAGGTCTTATGTCTGAATTCATGGAGTTCTTGAATCAGATCCATGGCTTCAGATAGGTTTCCCTCATTGAGGACGGAAACCAATTCCTGAGCCTTCAACTGCAATTCCATTTCGAAGCGCCCTACACCTTTATCTGTTCCTGCAATCATTACAACGGACCCTATTTTTTATCCTAGGCGTTCAAAGATCTTATCAATCTTTTCTTTCAGCACTGCTGCAGTAAAAGGCTTAACAACATAGCCGTTTACCCCTGCTTGCGCCGCCGCAATAATCTGCTCTTTCTTAGCTTCAGCTGTAACCATAAGCACAGGCATATGAGCTAAGTTAGGATCAGAACGAACCTCTTTTAAAAGATCGATACCGGTCATTCCTGGCATATTCCAATCGGTGACCAGAAAATCGATACCCCCTTGCTTGAGGATTGGTAGTGCAGTCTGACCATCATCCGCTTCCTGAACATTTGTCATGCCCAAATCACGCAATAGGTTTTTAATAATTCGTCTCATTGTGGAAAAATCATCCACTACAAGAATTTTCATGTCTTTATTCAAGACGGCCTCCTGTTAGAACTACGCAACTCGTTGAGTCTACACTTAATTACCGCAATTACGTTGAGTCTGGTCAACCCTTTTTATTGCCAATCACTTAGTCGCGAACGCAACCTTAACGCTGCTTGACTGTGGATCTGACTAACTCGAGACTCACTTACACCTAAAACTTGACCAATTTCTTTCAAATTGAGCTCTTCATCATAATAGAGCGCTAATACCAACTTTTCCCGTTCTGGTAAGTTATTTATAGCTGCACTTAGCGCTTTTAAAAACGCTTCTCGCTCAAAATTTTGATTTGGACCAGGGTCATCGTTAGCAAAAGACTCCCCTGGACCTTCATGCTGAGGATTGATCATTTCCTCAAAACTAAAGAGTCTGCTATCTAAACTATCCTTTAGCAAATTGTGGTAATCAGCAACACTGATCCCCATCTCTTTAGCTACTTCTGAATCTGTTGCATCGCGCCCTGTACGACCTTCTATCTGCTGAATTGCTTCAGTTACGCGACGACTATTACGATGTACCGAGCGCGGCGTCCAATCGCCACGGCGCACTTCATCAATGATGGAGCCACGAATGCGGATCCCTGCATAAGTTTCAAAGCTCGCCCCTTTCGAAGCATCATATTTACTCGCTGCTTCGAGTAAACCAATCATGCCTGCTTGTATTAGATCATCCAGCATTACAGTTGCAGGCAAGCGAGCAAGCAAGTGATGTGCAATACGTTTAACTAGCGGCGCATACTGCTCAATTAGCTCTTCACTCGTTTGTAATTGCAGCTGGTTGTACATACCGCCTCTTTGCTAATCCGAAGGGCGAACTCCTTGAACGAGTCGCTCAACAAAAAACTCTAAATGACCTCGGGGCACAGTCTGAACTGGCCACCCATTTACTTTATTCGCTAATTGACGATATGCCAAGGAGACTTTGCTCTTTGGAAACGCTTTTAAAACAGCTACTTGACGCTGAACCGCCTTACGAACATTTTCATCATAAGGTATTGATCCTACATATTGAAGGGTCACATCAAGAAACCTATCAGTAACTGTTAATAACTTCCCGAACATATTGCGTCCTTCCTGCTCACTTCGCACCATATTGGCAAGAACACGGAAGCGGGTCATTTTATAATCCCGATTTAACAGTTTAATTAAAGCATATGCATCAGTAATTGAGGTGGGCTCATCACAAACAACCACCAAAACTTCTTGTGCAGCTTTGACAAAACTTACTACCGAATCAGATATACCAGCCGCCGTATCGATAATCAGAACATCAGTATCATCTGCCACTTCATTAAAAGCATGAATTAATTCGGCATGCTCATGCGGAGACAGCGCGGTCATCTCTTGTGTACCCGATGAAGCCGGAACAACCTTTAGATGCTCTCCTACATCGAGCATAATATCTTTTAAGCTGCATTCACCATTCAACACATCCGCAATATTCTTTTTCGGGCGCAAACCTAACATTACATCGACGTTAGCCAAACCTAAATCCGCATCCATCAGGATAGATTTATGACCTAGATCACCTAAAGCTAGCGCCAAATTCACGGACACGTTCGATTTACCAACCCCACCTTTACCGCCGGTAACCGCAATAACTTTAACGGGTTTATGTTGATTCATTATTAATTCCCACCATTAACCCGTTTTATAGATTGAATCGAGCGCAGACATTTTCTTTTCTGCCTCTATAGCTCGCTGGGCCGTAATAACCGCCCGACTAACTAACTCATGTTTTTTAGCAATATCAATATCATCAGGGATACGCTGGCCATCGGTGACATAAGATACCGGCAAACGCTTTTCAACGATCAAAGAGATCGCTTCACCTAAACTCCCCGATTCGTCCATCTTGCTCAGCACACAACCATTTAAGCCTAACCCTTGATAAGCATTAAACGCCTGCTCGACAACCCTACGTTGACTGCTGCACGAAACTACTAACAACTTTTTAAGGCGCAAACTCACACCTTCAAGCATCGCCAATTGGGCCTCACTATGCGGCTCGTTAGCATTGAGACCTGCCGTATCTATCAGTACCAATCTCTTGTTTCGGAGAGAGTGCAAAACATCATCCAAACTATTATTTTCATCAACGACTCGAACAGGAACATCAAGAATTCGCCCAAAGGTTCTTAGCTGTTCATGAGCTGCAATTCGATAGGTATCAGTCGTTACCAACGCCATGCTTGAGCTGCCGTATTTCAAAACATGGCGCGCTGCAAGCTTACCAATAGTCGTCGTTTTACCCACCCCTGTTGGCCCGACAAAAGCGATCATCCCCCCACGCTCGATAAAATCTTCACCCATGACTGGAATCGCATCCGACAAGCGCGTCAGTGCATTTTTCCATGCTTTATCCGGCGCCAAACCAGACTCAACATGAGAAAGCAGGTGTGTAGATAATTTTTCACTCACACCTAATAACTCAAACTTTTTCTGCAACGGTGATTTTGTAGGAGCGGACGCTTGCACATTACCTTGGGCTAAAACTTGCTGGCTTAGTAGGTTTTTAAGCTGCGCAATTTCGTCCTGCATTGACTGTATAAGATGATCTGCCCCTTCATTTGAAGGTGCAGCCGACATAGATAACTCACTTTGCAGATCCAAGCCTAACCCAGGATCGTCTACTACAGGCTGCTGCATAAAGTTTTGGTGAGCTGCATTGGCTTTTTGCCTCTGTCTTTGCTTAAGCGAGGTCAAAATTTCTCTGAGATCATCATCTTGCTCGATCTGCTTATTTACCTGACCCGGAACGTCATAATTTTGACTTTCTTGTTTCCCTTGGGCTTCCGCTATCTGCATTCGCGCCTTTTGCAGCTCACCGTCTAAGTCTCGATTAGAAGCACCACCGCCCGTTAACACGTCAATTTGGGACTGCCGTTTTTGCGTTTTCTTTTGTTTTCGTGAGAACTCTTGCTGAGCCGCCTCATAATCATTTTCATGAGCAGCCACAACCTCAACCCCACCAGCAACACGATGGTTAGACACAATAACAGCGTCCGGACCTATTTCATCCCTAACCCGCTGCATAGCCTGTCGCATATCCGGCGCAAAAAAGCGTTTTACTTTCATATCAATTCCTTATCGGCCACAACAAGCTGGGCTAAAGTACGTTTATGCCGCATTTTCACCCCCCACTGTCGAGACAATTGTGACCTTTTTATTTTCAGGAATTTCCTGATAGGAGAGCACATTAATCTGATGCTCACCATACCTAACAAACTTAGCCATGAGCGGTCGCACTGGCGCCGCAACTAAAAGAACTGATGGACGCCCCATCATTTCCTGCTGTGTAGCAGCCTCTGACAAAGAGGACTGTAGCCTCTCAGCCATACCCGGTTCCAACACCAACCCATTATCCTGCCCCTGCTGAACCGAGTTCAATAAGAGCTGCTCCAATTGTGGAGCCAAGGTAATCACCGGAAGCTCCGCCTCAGAACCATTGATGTTCTGGACAATTAAACGAGATAAAGAAACCCTTACCGCCGCCGTCAATGCCAATGGATCCTGCGTCCTGTTAACCGCATCTGCCAACGATTCAGCAATAGTACGAAAATCTTTTAGCGGCACCTGCTCCATCAACAAATTCTGCAGTACTTTAAGAAGAATACTGAACGACAATTTAGCTGGAACCAATTCATCCACCAGCTTCGGAGAGCTCTTCGTAAGCATATCCAATAGCTGCTGAACCTCTTCATGCCCCAATAATTCATGAGCATGAGACTGGAGCAACTGATTCATATGTGTTGCCACAACTGTGGAAGCATCAACCACCGTATAACCTAGTGATTGCGCGTGTTCTTTTTGCGATTGCTCAATCCAAATTGCATCCAAACCAAACGCTGGATCTTTTACTTCTACACCTTGCAACTTACCAAACACTTGACCTGGGTTAATCGCCAGCTCACGGTCTGGATATACTTCTGACTCACCTACAACCACGCCCATTAAAGTAATGCGATAAGCGCCAGGCAAGAGATCTAGATTGTCTCGAATATGCACCGAAGGCACCAGAAAACCCAAGTCCTGTGACAGTTTTTTCCTCACACCTTTGATGCGGCTCAACAACTGCCCACCCTGCATCTTGTCAACCATGGGGATTAAGCGGTAACCCACCTCAAGGCCAACCATGTCGACTGGCATCACATCATCCCAATCAAGCTCTCGTTTCTCTGACTCGTCCTCTTCAGGCATTTCAGCTTCTTGCTGCGCCTGTTCCTCTTGTACAGCCTCTTTCTCAACCTGTTTTTTGTGAATCCACCAAGCACCACCACCTGCCAGAATAGCCAAAGACAAAAAAGCAAAATGCGGCATTCCAGGGATAATACCCATGATAGTCAGAATACCTGCAGCAACAGCCAAAGCCTTTGGCGATGCAAACATCTGCGATACAACCTGACCACCCATATCATGGGAAACATTCTGACGGGTCACCATTATCGCCGCAGCTGTGGACAGTAGTAATGAAGGCACTTGCGCAACCAAGCCATCACCAATGGTTAGCAGTGAATAAAAACGCATGGCAGTCTCAAAATCGAGATCATGCTGCAACATCCCGATACCCAGACCACCCAAAAGATTGATCACAAGAATCAAAATACCAGCAACCGCATCACCACGAACAAACTTGGAAGCACCATCCATCGAGCCATAGAAATCCGCTTCTTGCGTTACATCCTCTCGCCTGGCCTTTGCTTCTTCTTGCCCAATTAGACCCGCGTTCAAGTCAGCATCAATCGCCATCTGCTTACCAGGCATAGCGTCCAAGGTAAAGCGAGCACTTACTTCAGAGATACGGCCTGCACCTTTAGTTACAACAACAAAGTTGATAATAATTAGGATGAGGAAGACGACAAAACCAACAACATAATTACCGCCGATAACGACTTCACCAAAAGCCTCGATCACTTTACCGGCAGCATCGCCCCCCTCATGACCATAGAGCAAAACCACACGAGTCGACGCGACATTCAGGGCAAGACGCATCAATGTCGCAACAAGGATAATGGTCGGAAAAATTGCAAAATCTAGCGGGCGATTTGAGTAGACACAAACCAATAAAACAACAATTGAAAGTGCAATATTAAAGGTAAAAAGCACATCCAATAGAAAAGGAGGTACCGGCAATGTCACCATTGCCAAAATAACAAGCAGCAGTAAAGGCACGCCGATATTACCGCGCCCTAAACTTTTAACATTGTCTAAAATAACTGCCTTATCCACTCAAACCCCAAACGTCAAAAAAACATCACAACAGCAATTAGCACTCAATTCATCTTACAAACAGACATAGGTAGAGCAATAAAATCTGATGTTTTTTTGACGAATAGTTATACCGACTCTAAATTCTGCAATTTTTGCGCCAATTAAAGGTCATCTTTGAATTCATCAGGGATAGGTAATTTATCGACTTGTAAGTTACTTGGACGCTCCGCTTCACGCTCTTTATATCGCTTCAACTGGAAGACGTAAGCAAGTACTTGAGCCACAGCCATATACAAGCCGGAAGGAATCTCGTCATCTATTTCAGTGGAGTTATAGATTGCACGCGCCAAAGGCGGCGCAGAAAGGATAGGAATATCATGTTCATCGGCTATTTCTCGGATCTTTAATGCTACAAAGTCCGCTCCCTTAGCCACTAGGATCGGCGCACCACGCCCTTCGCCCTCGTATTTTAAAGCGACCGAGTAGTGAGTCGGGTTGGTGATAACTACATCAGCCTCAGGCACTGATTGCATCATTTGTCTTTGAGCAATCTCACGCTGTAGCTGTCGGATACGCCCTTTGACCTCTGGCTTACCTTCGGTATTTTTCAGCTCATCCTTGACCTCTTGCAAGGTCATTTTCATCTTCTCAGTGTAGTCATACAGCTGATAAGGCACATCCACAACAGCCACAAGAATCAAAACCGCACTCAGCGCCATAAAGACCCAGATAATGGTCTCTAATGCCGCATCTATCGCGGGTCGCGCCTCAAAGGTACCCAGCGCCAACAGATCCCCCCTGATGGTCCACAAAATCAATATGGCAAATCCGCCGACAAGCGAGAACTTTGCAATCGCCTTAAAAAGCTCGATCAATGACTTCAGGGAAAACATCCGTTTAAGGCCTGCTAAAGGATCTATTCGACTACCTTTAGGCGCAATAGACTGCGCACTGAAGTTCCACCCCCCTAAGGCAATAGGCCCAACCAAAGCGGCGATTAAAAGAACTCCAAATATCCCAGCCAAGCCCATAAGCGACTCTTTAGCCGAAATAGCGAAATGAGCCAGCATTTTATTAGTATCAAATACCGCATCCCTATCGAGAACAAAATTACTTTCCATAACGCCGAGCATACTGTTGGCGAGCTGCGCACCGAAAATAATCACAGAAAAAACCGCAGCCATAAGCACTAGCGTCGTGGCCAGTTCTTTCGACCGAGGAACGTCCCCCTTCTCCCGAGCTTCTTTTATTCGCTTGGGTGTGGGGTCTTCTGTTTTTTCCTGACCAGAATCTTCAGCCATAATCGCAAATCACAGAAAAAGGTTCTCGATATAATCCAAAACAAAGGCAGAGATCCGCATATACTGATCTAAGAAACCACCTAAGTTCACCCAGTTAATAAATAGACCAAGCACCATGGTAAATGGAAAGCCTACCGCAAGAATATTTAATTGCGGCGCAGCTCGAGACATAATACCAAACGCCATATTCACCACTAAAAGAGCTGTTACTGCAGGCAACGCCATCAGCATAGCAGCTGAAAACATCCAGCTACCCGCCATCAAAATACGCCAGTAGCTACTTCGATCTACTGCCTCCAAGCTTATAGGGACAATATCAAAGCTTCTAACCACTATCTCAATCATCACTAAATGACCATTGAGTGCCACAAAGATCATCATAATTAAGGTCAGATAAAACTGACCCAACATAACGACCGAAATACCGTTAGCAGGATCCGTCATTGACGCAAAACCAAGACCCATCTGCATCGCGATCATCTGACCGCCCAATACAAAAATCTGGTAAAACACCTGAAACAAAAAACCTAACATAGCTCCAACCAGTATCTGCTGAGCAATAATTAGATAGGTATTAAGATGCAAACCATCGAAGTCAGGCATTGCCGGCAACAATGGCGCGACCACCACAGTTACAGCTAGGGCCAAGAACAAACGCACACGAGCATTAATAAGCTGGCTACCTAACAGGGGCACTGCCATAAAGAATGAAGCAATACGAAAGAAGGGCCACAAGAAGGCCGCTACCCACTGTTCTATCTGCAGAACACTCAGCTCAAACAATGGTCAACCTATAAGGTATGGTATGTTTTTCACTAGATTAGTGAAATGTTCAATCAACTTGGTCAGAATCCAAGGCCCCGCCCACATAATAACCAAGATAGTGATTATCAAACGAGGGAGGAAACTTAACGTCTGCTCGTTAATTTGTGTAGCCGCCTGAAAAGTTGATACAACTAAACCGACCAACAAACTAGGTACAATAATGACACTAACTAATAAAACGATCAGCCAGAAGGCCTCACCAAAGAGACTAAGTACGACTTCGGGTGTCATATTTCCTCCTTAGCTATATACCAAAACTGGCAGCTAATGTCCCTATCACCAGCGCCCAACCATCCACTAATACAAATAGCATAATTTTGAATGGCAAAGAAATAATTACTGGCGATAGCATCATCATACCCATAGCCATCAATACACTGGCAACCACCAAGTCGATGACCAAAAATGGAATAAACAGCATAAATCCGATCTGGAAGGCAGTTTTTAACTCACTGGTTACAAATGCAGGAACAAGCACGGTAAAAGGGATCTGCTCAGCCGTTTCCACGGCCGGTGTGCCAGAAATCCTCATAAAGAGATCCAGATCACTTTCGCGAGTTTGCAGCATCATAAAATCACGAAACGGACCGCTTGCCGCTTGAAAAGCCTCGAACACTCCCATCTCTTCATTGACATAAGGTGTTACTGCCTGCACATACACTTTGTCCAAAACAGGCGTCATAATAAACAACGTCAAGAACATCGCCATACCGACCATAATCTGGTTAGACGGCGTTTGCTGAAGACCCAATGCCTGCCGAAGAATCGCAAAGACAATAATAATGCGAGCAAAAGAAGTCATCATCATGAGCATTGCTGGCAGGAATGTCAGCATAGTCATGAGTGCGAGCACTTGAAGTGTCACACTGTAATTACTTTCACCATTTTCTCCGGTTGTAAGGGTTACAGCCGGAATTCCCACATCGGCTGCGTTAGCTAGATGTGGAAAAAGAATGGAAACAAAAAGAAGTGAAACTAACTTAATCAGCCTCATCAACGCTCCGTCGCTTTGAAATAGCCTCTCCTAGGCGTGCAGCAAAGCTCTCACTCGGCTGATCATCAACAATAGGCTCATCGAAAGCGTGCAAATGAGAAACTCGACCTGGCGCCACACCTAGTAATAGCTGCTTATCACCAACTTGGACTAACACTGCTTTCTCACGTGTGCTCAAAGGCAATACGCTTAAGACCTTCATATGGCGAGCCATTGGTGTAACACCGCTAAAACGTTTAAAGCACCATGAAAGGATAAAAATCATGCCAATGACAAACAGCAAGCCTAATAGCAATTGCGTGAGAGCAGCTGCAGAGAATGGCTCTTGATAAGTTGTAGCAGGCACGACCGAAGGCTTTGCACCCGAAGCAGTTTCAACACCCAACGCAAAAGCAGTAGGCGAGATAGAAACAAGCAGGCATAACAACCAAGATCGCATAGATTACTTAAGACGCTTGATTCGTTCTTGAGGGCTGATCACATCGGTCAGACGAATACCGTAACGATCATTTACAACAACCACTTCACCATGCGCAATGAGAGTTCCATTCACCATAACATCCAAAGGTTCACCTGCAACGCGGTCCAACTCAATAACAGAACCCTGATTAAGCTGTAACAGGTTACTAATTGGAATGTCCGTTTGACCTACTTCCATAGAAAGCGTTACCGGAATATCCAAGATTACATCAAGCTTAGGATCTGTGACTGGGGTACCTTCATCAGTTAATTCATCCAATTCAACTGAATCGCCCGTCACACCTGTTTCGGCAAGCAAAGCATCAGGGTTGACAGTTTCGCCACCCTCTTCGGTGACCTGCTCCTCCATGGCCGCAGCCCATTCGTCGGCTAACGCTTGCTGGTCTTCAGTTTCATCACTCATTGCTTTTGCTCTCTATAATACAATCGCTTGCACATTTACTTAGGGCGCTGGATTTGATCCACTATTTTAACGGCCAAATTCCCTCGGGAAACACCCATAGTGCAATTATAAACAGGTACTTTATTAGCTTTTAACTCAAATGTTTCAGGTAGCTCGATCGGTATAACATCACCAGCTTCTAACTCCAAAACATCACGCAAAGTCATATCTTGTTGCGCAAGCGTCATCTCTAATGGCAAACCGGCCATTAAAATATCTCGCTGTAGAGCGATCTGCCAACGCTCGTCTTTTTCATCTTCACTATTCTGGAATCCAGACACGAGAAGATCACGAATCGGCTCTAACATCGAATACGGCATCGCCACATGAAATTCACCAGAGCCACCTTCCAGATCTACTTGGAAAGTGCTAACAACCACAACTTCAGTTGGATTGATGACGTTAGCCATAGCTGGATTCATTTCATGACCGAGGTGTTCAAAGGCAAGCTCTTTTACCGGAGCCCACGCCTCTTCAAGATCGATAAAGAACTGCTCTAAAGCTTTATGAATAAGACGGGTCTCAGTGGGCGTAAACTCTCGACCTTCGATCTTGGCATGACGCCCATCACCACCGAAGAAGTTATCCACCAGCTTAAATACCAGCTTAGCATCCATAATAAACAGAGCGGTACCACGTAGCGGATTGACTCTGATAAGGTTCATACTGGTAGGAACGTACAAGGTATGAATGTAATCACCGTATTTCATCACCTGAACACCACCCACAGTCACATCGGCTGCACGGCGTAACAGGTTGAAAAGACTAATACGGGTATAACGTGCAAAACGCTCATTGACCATTTCGAGCGTAGGCATTCGGCCACGAACGATTCGCTCGTGGCTGGCAAGGTCGTAACCTCGGACATCGCCTTCTTCTACTTCCGCATCTTCAGATGTTTCAACATCCCCATCATCGACACCATGCAAAAGAGCATCGATTTCATCTTGCGAAAGTAAGTCTTTGACCGACATTTAGGAATAATCTCCTATCAGCCTAAATTGCATTACTGCATAACCATGTTAGTAAACAAGATAGTTTCTACACCCGGCTTACCAATTTTTTCCTGCATAATTTCACGTACAAGGTCAGTTGAGCTTTCTAGCAAAGCCTCTTTACCTTCAACTGTTTGCAGTGTGCGGAAATCTTGCGTGCTGTATAGATTATTTAAGCGCGAAACGATCAAAGGCATATGTAATGTCAAAGCATCAGCTACCGCCTGATCGCGACTTTTCGCTTCTACATACAACTGCATGTAATGCGGCCTATTGTCACTGGACTGCAGAGTCACAACAAACATCGGCTTGCCGCCCATAGTCCTTACTTTGGTATAGATAGCCTCAGCTCGAACTGGCTCAACCGGCGCAGCTTCTTCAGCCGCAGGTTCACTATCACCACCTAAGAAAAATAAAGCAGCTGCAGCACCACCGCCACCGACGACAACAAGCGCAAGTACAGCAATAATGATCAACTTGAGCTTAGATGATTTCTTTTCGCCGCCTTCAGCGCCTGTTTCCTGCTCTTCAGCCATCTCTATATCTCCAACAAAAAGCGCGATACTCTACAGTATGAACCACATATCGCTTAAACAGTATTGCGCCTAATATAACACACTGATTTTAAGGCTGAAGATCAAGAACACACAAAAATACTATTTAGAGCAAAGAGCCTTGCAAAAGCATAGATTATATTAGCTAAATAAAGCTCATAAACGGCTCAATTAGGCGTAATAATCCACTAGAGATACCGATCGAGCATTTTCTGGTTGAGCCCCCTCTTCCCCTTCGGCACCAACGCTTCCGCCATACTGATTTCCAGCAGCACCATCGCTGTCTGCAAACTGCTCTCGTCTTTGCTGATCTGCGGACTGATCAGAAACCGAGGAATCCTGCAGCGCCAAACCCTGTTCGGCAAACATCTCACGCAATCTCGGTAAACTTTGTTCAACCGCATCCCTTACATGAGCATGAGGCGAGGTAAAGTTAAGGCTCACCTGATCCTGATTGATATTTACTCGAATATTAAGAGAACCTAACTCAGGCGGATCCAGCTTAATCTCTGCCACTCGCGTATTTTGAGCTGCAATCATGATTGCTCGCTCGCCCAACGCATTGTTCCAAGCAGGCGTATTCACTTTAACATTTTGAGGCATCATCAAATTTTGCCCCTCAGTAACAACCTTTTGAGCAGCTGTAGGCGAAGCAGAATTCACCTGACCAATAGTATTTGAGGCCAAACGCTCCACTACCTGTGTAGCTGTCACATCCCCTTTTTCACTTGCGGCCACTTTTTGCATCAGTTGCTGAGTCATATCCAAAGCGGACTCAATCTTCTTAATGCTACTGTTATCCACCTGGGGATTAAGAACCAAATCCGATTTAGCACCTTGTGAAGATACCGAAGGCTCTGTTACCGCACGACTAGATGATTTAGCAACATCTGCCTCTAACTTTCTAGCATTTGGATCGAACGGTTTCACCTCATCGCCATCGGTGGCAACAACTGGGTTTTCACCTCTTGCCGGAGCGGATTTTACGTCTGACTGAGCATTTACTGATTGCATATCAACCTTAACGGATGGATCGTTAGCACCTGCCCGCTGTGAATTATGCATATCCGCTGCAGTATTAACTGCGGCTTGAGATTGCTGAGCAATTTGCTGATCTTGAGGCTGAATATTTGACGAAGGAACACCAGCAAGATTCGCAGCATTAACAGCGCCTTTTGCTGCTTCATTTTGAGGTAAACCCTGAACTTCACCATACTGAGCTGAATTTAGAGATGCGTCCGTTGCAGGGATTGAAGAGGCAGCACTATTAACATCTATTGTCGGCTGAGCTTGAGAAGCGCTTGCCTCTGCAATAGGGGTTTGAACTAAATTTGCGTTAACCTTTATAGATTCAGTTTCTTGCTGAACGGAAGAAACCTTTACAGCCGGATCTACCGAAGCAGTCCTCGGCGGCGGAGTAATCACGACTTGATTCTCGCCACCCACCGTAGCTACACCGGGATTACTCGGAACCGAAACAACTTTATCCGAACCAGCATCTGAAGGAATAGCTCTCGCCTCTTTCTCGCCATCACCTGGAGCCGTCATTATTGGTTGCTGCTCGGTATATTGACGTAGCGCCCTAGCTAGTTCAGCGCTAAGTTCTGGAGGAAGCTGAGAATCTTTAGCCGACTGCTGCTCTAAAAGGTGAGCGATTTGGCGAAGCTGATCCTGCATTTGATCTTCGGGTAACAATTGATCTAACTTCTGCGGCAAAGCCTCCCCGTCAGGCGGCAACATCCCGCCGCCAGAAAATTTAGCAACGGGTACGCTAGCATCAGTCTGCTGATTAAGAACTGCCCCAAAACCACCTAACAAGGGAACAGTCCCAGAGGCCGCAGACGGCGAACCCTGAGGGGTTATAGATAAATTAAGAGATAATAATCCGCCTCCAGTAGACGGGGATACTTGCTCACTCATTTCAGGCTCCTGTTAATATTGCCTGATTTGAATAAAGCAAAATGGAGGCCAATCTAGATAAAAGGTGTTTTTATAGCCTGGGAGCGTTCATCTAATTGCTTTTGCAGAGCCTTTTCTTCTTCAAGCTTCTCAGTCTCAACTGCCTTATCCGTAAGCTTCTGCAAGCCCTTCATTCGCGCATATGCAGTTTTCCAATGTTGTTCAACCACCTCAAGCTCTTTTCTATTCTGTTCCATCGCTGTAGATTGGGTCGACTTAGCTTGTTGAATCTTTTCCAAGAAAGCCTGCTGAGTGTGTAATTGAGCACCCGTACAACCTTCAGCATGAGCACCTAAGTAACTTTGCTGATATTCAGAGACATACGCATCCAATTGAGCCATGGTTCGCTGATCCTGCTCAACACGCTGACGGCTCGCAGCCAAGAACTGATCCGCTTGTTTTTTCTTTTTTTCAGCCAGATCTAAAACTAGCTGCAAGCGCTTGGAACGTTTACTCATTTTTGCAGCCCATTAGTTACTGCAGGTCGACGCAATTGCTGCTGTTCAGGCTCTGCATTAGGTGTTGGCGGCGTAGTCAGGATCATTACCATCTGCTGCATAGACTGCTGCAAAGGAAATGCTTCATTGATCCCCTGCCTTAAATAGGCATTCATTGAAGGTAAGTTATCCATAACAAAATCAGTGTCAGGATCACTACCTTTGACATAAGCCCCAACATTAATCAGATCTTCATTCTGCCTATATTTAGAGTATAACTGCTTAAATCGCATTGCCATCTGCAGATGATCTGGATGAATAATTTGCGGCATAGCTCGACTGATAGAGGCCTCAATATCTATTGCGGGGTAATGCCCCTGCTCAGCCAAACGACGAGACAATACCACGTGTCCATCAAGAATTGCTCTTGCGGAGTCCGCCACCGGATCTTGCTGATCATCACCTTCCGTCAACACTGTATAGAAGGCAGTAATTGAACCACTTCCAGCTTCGCCGTTACCTGCCCGTTCAACCAATTTCGGTATCTTAGCAAATACGGAAGGCGGATAGCCTTTTGTTGCAGGCGGCTCCCCTACAGCCAAGGCAATCTCGCGCTGAGCCTGCGCATAGCGGGTCAGTGAATCCATCAACAAGAGAACATTTTTACCCTGATCCCTGAAATATTCTGCAATCCGAGTAGATAGCTGAGATGCCCGCAAACGCATTAGAGGGGAATCATCTGCAGGGGAAGCAACAACAACAGAACGCTTTAGTCCTTCCTCACCTAGGCTATGCTCAATAAACTCTTTAACTTCTCGGCCACGCTCACCGATTAAGCCCACAACAATGACTTCAGCCTCGGTAAAGCGAGTCATCATACCAAGCAGTACTGATTTACCTACACCACTACCGGCAAACAATCCCATCCTTTGGCCGCGGCCAACTGTAAGCAAACCATTGATGGTTCGAATACCAACATCAAGGGTTTGCTTAATAGGGTCTCGCAATAATGGATTGATAATGTCCCCAGCCAACCCTGTTTCCGCTTCCGGCTGCAGAGGACCTTTACCATCAATGGGCTGACCAACCCCGTTCAACACCCTACCAAGAAGACTCATACCAACAGGTACTTTACCTGAAGCACTTAAGGCAATCACTTTAGTTCCAGACTGCAGGCCTTCAATAGGGTAAAGTGGCATCAAATAGATACGATCACCAGAGAAACCAACGACTTCAGCTTCGATCTGTTGATCAGAAGATAACTCTATATAGCAGCATTCACCGACAGCGCACTTAATACCGACCGCCTCTATTGTTAGGCCAATCATACGGGTAATACGCCCCTCAATTCGAGGCTGAGGTGTATCTAGTCGATGTTTTTTATATTTAGCTAAACGATCCAATAACTCACTCATGAGCTTATGCCGAATCGTTTTCTACATTGGCGAGAAATTGTTTCACTACTGTAGCAAAATGCTGATCTAAGCTATGCTCAACCACAGTGCTTGCGGCCTGAAGCTCGTAACTGCCTTGAGAGATACTTTCATCAACAACATATTCCAAGGACACACCCGGCATTAGCAGCATTTTTTCTAGATAAGGAAGATCATCCTTATTAACTTTAGCAACAACCGTACCTAAAGGCTCTGGCACGCTTCGCAGAGAACTACTGATAGACTCCAGCAATAATTCTTGTCTAACGGATAACTCTGCTCCAACTGTAGCTTGAGCGAGTGAAACAACCATATCAACCAACTGCTTTTCAATTTTTTCAGTTTGCTGCTTTAACGGAAGCTCAAATTCAGACAACATATTGCCTAATAACGCTTGAAGACGAAGAACTTCAGCTTCACCTTGCTGAAACCCTTCTTTATATCCCTGCTCTTTACCTTCTTCCGCTCCTTGAATACGGCCTTCTTCAAGGCCTTTAAGGCGCCCCTCTTCTAGCCCAGCAGCCAAGCCCTCGATACGTGCCGATTCACGAATCTCTTCCAGTTCTGCAAGAGTAATTTTTTCTGCGGCTATAACTTCTTCTACGACAGTTACTTCGACAGGATCTTTTTGCTGCAAACCAACAACGTGTTGACCTGCAACCTGCGGCAATTCCCAACCAATAAGCTCGGAAGCCTCTTCAGCTCTGATGCGCTTAAAACCTTTATTCTCAGACATACGCACTTAGCCTAGAGCATCTCTTCGCCACCGCCGCCAAGGATGATTTCACCCTCATCAGCCAGACGGCGAGCTACAGTCAGAATTTCTTTCTGTGCATCTTCAACCTCAGAGACACGTACTGGCCCCTTAGCCTCAAGGTCATCACGCAGCAATTCGGAAGCACGCTTAGACATATTCCGGAAAACTTTCTCTTGTAGAGCGACATCCGCACCTTTCAGAGCAACAACCAGCACATCTGTAGACACTTCACGGAGTATTGCCTGAATACCTTGATCCTCTACATCTTGTAGATTCTCAAAGACAAACATTAGATCGGAGATAGTGGTAGCGAGATTCTCATCGCTCTCTTTAATCCCTTCCATCAACTCGGCTTCAATACTTGAATCGATAAAGTTCATAATATCGGCAGCATTCTTAATACCACCAAGCGTCGCAGAACTTGCACCACTTGCGCCAGCAAATTGACGCTCAAGAATATCATTCAGTTCTTGCAATGCTTGCGGCTGGATACGATCTAAAGCCGCGACACGCATCAAAATATCAAGGCGCTGTTTATCATCAAAGAAACCAAGCACACCCGCTGCTGCATCTGGCTCAAGGTAAGCACATACGACCGCCTGAATCTGCGGGTGTTCATAACGAATAATTTCAGCAATTTGACGAGGCTCCATCCAGCGCAGGGTATCTAGGCCGGATGTATTTGTGCTCATTAGGATACGATCGAGAAGAGTTTTAGCTTTCTCTTCACCCAATGCCTGATTGAGCATTGAACGAATATAGATATCATTGTTAATACCAATACCGGTCTGATCACTTACCAAACCCATAAAGTCACCAACAACAGATTCCACCTTTGTTTGTGGAATATTGTTGAGTTGAGCCATTGCCTCACCAATCATCTGAACCTCTTTTGGGCCCATATGTTTCAGGATTTCAGCAGCATCGGCCTCACCTAAGCTAATCAGAAGAATTGCAGCTTTATTAATCTCACTGAATTCATCCTGACTTGCTTCATCACTCATCGTCACCTACCCATTGCTTCACAGCCTGCGCAACGCGCGCAGGATCTTCCGCAACCATACTACGAATCGCGTTCAACTGATAATCAAAGCTTTCATTTGGTGTTGGCAGAAGCTCATCATCACTGCCAAAAGTTACCGAATCAGAAGAGAAATCACCGCCATCAAGACCTTCTAGTTCTGCAGACACTTCACCTGCCGCACCCAGACCAGCAACATTACCCGCAGTGCCAGCCGATGCTAGGTTTTTAAGGATGGGACGTAAAATTCCGAATACCAGAACAAGAACGAATACCGCAGCCATAACCTGTTTAACGATATCCCAGATCCACTCTTGTTCCCACAGCGGCACATCCTCAGTCACAATCGGCTGCTCAGGAACGAACGGTGTATTTACAACATTGACGCTATCTCCGCGAAGTGCAGAATAACCTACTGCATCCTGAACAAGAATACGCAGACGCTCTAACTCATTTTGCTGCCACGGAGTACGTTGCGCATCTCCTGTTGATGGATCGACACTTGATAGATCATCAACTACAACCGCGACGGTTAAACGACGAACTCGACCCTGCTGATGCTTGGTATAGCTGATAGTACGATCTAATTCAAAATTACGCGTAGCTTGTTTACGAGAAGAACCTGGCGCACCATTATTTTCCACAACCCCTTCGCCCGACGCTTCTTCAGGTACACTACTTGGCCCTGGGGGCTGGTTAGACAATGCCCCTGGCACACCAATTGGCGCAGCACTACCAACCCTTGATTCATCCATTGTCTGCTCACTACGAAGCGCTGGAAGATCAGGGTTATATAATTCATCAGTCTGCTCTACTGCTGTAAAATCGACATCTGCTGACACTTCGGCACGAAAACGCCCCATACCTACAACCGGTTGAAGAATGCTGTTTACACGATTGAGCATAGTTTCTTCTAAATTACGCGTGTACTCCAATTGCTTGGCAGCCAATACAACATTAACGTCTTTATCACGCATATTTAGCAAACGGCCGCGCTGATCTACAACCGTCACATCTTTAACATTTAATGCCGGAATACTTGAAGCCACCAAGTTAGCAATAGAAGCAACTTGATCTCGTTCTAGTTGACGTCCAGAGAATAATTCAAGGAATACAGATGCTGTCGGCTTACGGGTATCACGGATAAAAACAGTATCTTTTGGAATAGCTAAGTGAACACGCGCATTGCGCACAGCAGTCATACTAGAAATTGTGCGCGCCAATTCACCCTCAAGACCACGACGATATTTTGTCGTTTCCATGAACTGACTAGTGCCCAGGCTTTGTTCACGGTCTAGAATTTCAAAGCCCACTGTTTTATCAGCAGTAAAACCTTCGGAAGCCAGTTTTAGTCTTGCCTGATGAACATACTCATCAGGAACCAAAATCGCTCGTCCATCGGCATCAAACTTATAAGGAACGTTATATAGGCGAAGCTGCTCTATAATCTGGTTAGCATCGGAGAAATTAAGATTACTAAATAGAACTCGCTGATCTGGCTTTTGAGACCACAAAACAACAGCAAAACCAATAGCGACGCTTGCCGCTAGACCGACCATCAAACCTATTTGCCTAACAATACTTAGCTTATTAAAGCCAAGCATTGGGCTTCCGCTTAATGTTTCTGCGCTATCTGCCACTGCCACTTATCCCGTTAATTCTATTTATTGTTAGATTGGCATCTTCATTACGTCTTCATAGGCCGAAACCAAACGGTTACGCACCTGTGTCATCGCTTGAAACGAAACTGAAGCTTTTTCTGCAGCGATCATAACTTGTGGAAGATCGATCGTTGGATCTCCCTTCTCATATGCTACCGCCATTTTTTTGGCATCCGCTTGAGTTTCACTCACGGCGTCTACCGCATTCTTTAAAATATCACCGAACCCCGTACGATCATTGGGCTTAACAGCACCTGGCTCAGAGACCATGCCCGACATGATTTCTGGAGATGCGCTCTGCACTTGGGTCTTAATCGTCCTCATCTGCATCAGCACACTATTTATGTCAGCTCTATCTACCATAACCACACCCAACGGCAATTTATTGACATTATAAACAGTCAATTTACTTCATCAAGGTAAAAACCGAGAACAAGACGACATTTTTTTGTCTATTTATACTTGATTTCACTTTTCACATATAGATAAAAGCAAAAAACGGGCCAATGGCCCGTTATTCTTTTGACGTCTAATCAATAATGCGCTTCTGGTGGATCTCCATACTTCAGACGCACATACATCAAAGCTACAGTTAGGGCATCACCGATTGCAGTATGCCTTTCGAGCATTGGTATATCTAATTTCTTGGAAATCGTATCGAATCGTAGATCGACATTACCGCCAACAGACTTCCATTTAATGATGTCGTGATACACATGGGATAACTCAATCGCCTTATTAGGCAAACCAAAACCAAATTGCGGTCGAATGAATTTATCCAACATACGGATATCATAGTTAACGTAATAACCAAGAATTGGGCGATTTCCGACAAACTCCAAAACCTGCTCTAAGGCATCTTCAATATCGATACCTTCAGCTAAATCACTTTCACGTATTTTATGAATCTTAATCGATTCTCCCGTTAGTGATTTAGGTGGCTTAAGCTTAATATCCAAACGATCACTCGTAAGAACCTTTTTACCTTTAATCTTAACCGCACCTATCGAGACAATCTCACCCTGCTTCACATCGAGACTGGTCGTTTCGCAATCTAAAGAAACAACCTCATCACCGTCGTAAGCATCAAACAAGTGAGCATAAGGACCAGACTTATGGTCATACTTCTCTTTTATTCTTCTTACCGCTCTGGGTATGATCATTAAAACTTACCCTCCAAGGTGATACCTAAGCTCCAGATGCTTTTTAAAACCTTTAACAATATGTAACGCATCTCGTAGAAGCTCTCTTTCAAGCTTATCCAAAGACTGCAAATCAATAATATTTGGAGTTTGGTCATGCCCTGTTTCACTACTTTCCATACGTTTAACTTGCTGTCTTAAGCGAAGACTAATAAATAGACTCAAAGCCTCCGCTATCTCTCTACCATGCTTCTCTTTAAGCTGACCAAGCTCTGTCAAAGCCTCTATACGCTCAAAGGTATTTGTCACTTTGATCCGATGCTCTAGAGCTATCGTGCGAATCCCGTGCACAATTGGGAAAATCCCGCCTTTCTTAATATCTAACTGACCTTTATCTTTTAAGTTACCAAAGAAGGTCAAAGGTGTATCAAACTCAAGGGAAGCTTTAGCAAAATGCGAGAAGAAAACATCATTATTACGTAGATGCCTCATAAACCAGTTTCGGCTAGCTTTAAAGATAGCCGGGTTACCTGCAACAGGCTTAGCATCAACAGCAATCGCTAGATTCATCTGTGAGTCGCCATCACATCGATCAGCCCAATCACCTAACATCTGTGTCCAGCCGCCCAGAGATTTAACCCAGTCTGGGTTAGATACCATGATGTTACCCGGGCAAGGAGGAAAGCCAAATTCGATCAAAGTCTGACTAAAACGATTCAGTGTTTCCGTCATCTCAGGCCAAACTAAACCATCTCTATGAATAATGGCGTTATCTTGGTCTGTTTTCATGATCTGCTCACCACGCCCTTCTGAACCCATCACCAACAAACATACATGTGGTTGCATATCACTTGGGATCATAATGTTGAACAGTTTGGCAATAATACGGCCGTTCATTGCAGCCAGTAGGTCCATCACAAAACGAGTTTTAACACCTTGCGACACAAGCGCCTTAATCAAATCATCCAAGCCTTTTTCAGCCTCTTTTAGATCTTCAACCGTTTGTGCTCGCTCAATTCGTAAACCAATCACATGAGAATGACTGGAGAAATAACTTAATACATCTGTCAGCTCGACAATGCCTGACATTTCTCCGTCTTTCATCACAACGACACGCTCAATATGTTGCTGAGTCATTATGATCAAAGCGTTAAATAGGTAATCATCTGGTCTAACGGTAATTAATCTATAGCTCGCAATTTCTGCTAAATCAGTATCCATAGCCAGCTCATTAACCACCACAGCATCTAACAGATCCGTGCCAGTCACCATACCGTAACGATTGCCACGCTTTACCAGAATACAATCAGCTTTCTTCTCGCGCATAAGCAGAGTTGCTTCGCGAATAGAGGTTCCTTCAAGTATAACCAACGGCTCTCGTACTAAACCATCAGACACTTTAGCCAACATGAATTCAGCCATGTCCTGCTCTTTACCGTGCTGCTGAACGATCTCTGTTTTAGCTGACAGGTTTTGCTGGAAATAATCTGCAAATAAGCCGTTTGTAGACATAAGATCCAATAGAATCTTAGTCGGCAAGATATGACAGATAGTCTCTTCTTCGGCGATAAAATTGTGAATTGCTTTACCCCGAATAGCAGACCAACCGCCAAAGTAATCCTCATTGGTATAGTGAACAAAGACATGTTCAGGTGTATCACTGCCCTCTTCCTGAACTTCGCTTTCCCCTACCTTTCCTTTAAAAATAACAAAGACGCCTTCGGGCTCTTCACCCGCCGTCATGATGTACTCGCCTTTTTGGTAGTAACCAATATCTAGGCTTGAACGGAGTAAATCTTGCTCTTTCTCATCCAGTAGACTGAATGGCAAATTTGTCATTTTGAAAGAATCAGGCATTTCCAACATCCTCTTTGTAGGAAAAAGAAAAGGGCGCTCCAACCTACGCTGGGCGCCCTTTTTTAGATTTATCTAATCGATCTTAGTGATCGTGAGCAGCACCAGCACCACGTGGGATACGTAGATCTTCTACGATATCCTGGATTTCCTGTGGTGGTTCTTCAGTCATGTTGGATACTACGAAACCAACGATGATGTGAAGGATCGCACCTACAGTACCGAAGCCACCTGGAGAGATACCCATGATGTATTCAGATGGAGAACCGCCACCGAATGCGAAGTAGTACATGTAGCACATAGTAGTGATAAGACCTACTAGCATACCTGCAATCGCACCTTGAGAAGTGTGACGCTTCCAGAAGATACCCATGATGATAGCTGGGAATACGGACGCACATGCCAGACCGAAGGCTAGGGCTACAACCTGTGCCACGAAGCCTGGAGGGTTGATACCGAAGTAACCTGCGATACAGATTGCCACGATAGCAGCCAGACGAGCGTACATAAGCTCCTGCTTATCAGAGATATTTGGATTGATGGTTTTCTTCATCAAGTCATGAGAGATCGCTGTAGAGATTACCAACAGCAGACCTGCTGCAGTTGATAGTGCCGCAGCTACCGCACCAGCAGCTACCAGAGCAATTACCCAGTTTGGAAGCTGAGCGATATCTGGGTTAGCTAGTACCATGATGTCACGGTCTACGTATACTTCGTTAGCGAATGGCTGTTTAGCCGCATCAAACTCAGCACCTGCTTTCGCGTTGCTAGCTAGACGCTGGCCGTATTCGCCACGCTCTTCAGTAAATACTGGCTTACCTTTCTTAGCATCGAACGCAGCACCTGCAGCGTACTGTACTTTGCCGTCACCGTTACGGTCAGTCCAACCTAGAAGACCAGTGTTCTCCCAGTTTTTGAACCATGCAGGCATTTCAGAGTATGCAGTACCAGTACCATCAGCACCGTTCATAGTCTGGATAAGGTTTACACGACCGAAACCAGCTACACCAGGAACCGCAGTATAAAGTAGCGCGATGAAGATTAGTGCCCAACCAGCAGATAGACGAGCATCTTTTACGCGAGGTACTGTGAAGAAACGTACAATTACGTGTGGAAGACCAGCAGTACCACACATCAGAGCAACTGTTAGGAAGAATAGATCGATAGTCGATTTCTTACCGTCAGTGTACTGATGGAAGCCAAGATCTACTGACAATTGGTCAAGAGTAGCCAATACAGACATACCACTGTCCAGAGTCGCACCCAAACCAATTTGTGGTAGGAAGTGACCTGTAACCTGAGCAGATAGGAAGAATGCTGGTACTGTGAACGCAAGAATCAATACAACGTACTGAGCAACCTGAGTATAAGTAATACCTTTCATGCCACCTAGTACAGCGTAGAAGAATACGATCGCCATACCGATAACTACACCAGTGTTGATGTCAACGTGTAGGTAACGAGAGAATACGATACCAACACCACGCATCTGACCAGCTACGTAAGTGAAAGAGATTACGATAGTACAAACTACTGCGATTGTACGTGCAGTAGAAGAGTAGTAACGGTCACCGATGAAGTCAGGTACTGTGAACTTACCAAACTTACGTAGGTAAGGTGCTAGCAATAGTGCTAGTAGTACATAACCACCAGTCCAGCCCATTAGATAAGCAGAACCGTCACGGCCAACGAAGGAAACCAAGCCAGCCAGGGAGATAAACGATGCAGCAGACATCCAGTCAGCAGCAGTCGCCATACCGTTAGCAACCGGTGGTACACCACCGCCCGCAACGTAGAATTCTTTAGTCGATCCTGCACGCGCCCATATCGCAATACCGATATATAGCGCAAAGGAGCCGCCTACAAAGAGAAATGTTAAAACGTCGAGACTCATAGCAATGCCGTCCTAATAGAAATTATTATTGTTATTCGTGAACGTCATACTTCTCGTCAAGCTTGTTCATGCTGAACACGTATGTCCAGATCAAGATGACGAATACGAAGATTGACCCTTGCTGGCCGAACCAGAAACCTAGTGGGAAGCCGAAGAACGGAATCGCATTAAGCTGTTCAACAAACAAGATCGCGCAGCCGTAGGAAACTACGAACCAAATCGCGAGGTGAGTCATAATGATGCGCAAGTTTTCACGCCAGTAGGCTTGCGCCTGCTCATTACTGATTGACATAACACCATCCTTATTTTTGTTATTTAAAAATTGGTGAAAATTTAAGACTGTAAGAGACTAACAAACAGCGCAGCCAAACAAAGCTAAACTTTAGTCGACTCAACTTTCCTCTAAGCTATTGAAAAATCGCCCCAAAGCGCCGTATCACGGCATTTTCTCGATATTGAGTAGTAAAAACTCATTTAAACCTCTAGACAAAGGTATTAACACTGCTGACCCTAATTTAGAAAAGCCACAACTACACCATTCAGACAATTGTTGGGTTCCTGTCAAAATTAAGTAAACTAGCTACACATCTGTTTTTACTATTCACTAAGGAATGCAAGATGCTTTCTGGCTGGTCGATAATTCTTATCTCATTCACCTATCTTGGCCTTTTATTCGCCATCGCACACTACGGCGATAAAAGCGCACAAAAGAATGATCGCATTATCAGCCGACCAATCATCTACTCCTTATCGCTTGCCGTTTACTGCTCTTCGTGGACTTTTTACGGCGCTGTAGGGCGCGCAACCACCAGCGGCTGGGAATTTCTTGCGACCTACTTAGGCCCTGTCATTGTATTTATCTTTGGCTGGCGCCTTATCGAGAAGATGATTCTGATCAGTAAGCAGCAGAACATCACAACAATTTCAGACTTTATCTCTTCCCGATATGGCAAAAGCCAAGCCTTAGCAGTGCTCGTCACCATCATTGCGGTTACAGGCACTATGCCTTATATCGCCATGCAGCTTAAAGCGGTGGCAATCAGTTATAACGCGCTTACACCTGGGACAGAAGAAGTAATCAGCAAGGGTAGCGACACAGCCCTTTTCGTAGCAATTGTCATGGCGATCTTCGCCATACTATTTGGTACTCGGCAGATTGATGCAACCGAGCACCACGAAGGCTTAGTATTAGCGGTAGCTTTTGAATCTATCGTCAAACTCACAGCGTTTATCGCTGTTGGTATTTTTGTCATGTTGGAGGTATTCGACGGTTTTGAAGACCTCGCTTACAACATAGCCACTCAGCTTAATAACAATTCCAATTACTCGTCATTTCTAGACGACAGTTTTTTGACAGAGATATTACTCGCCTGCGCAGCGGTAATCTGTTTACCACGTCAGTTCCACGTAACGATTGTAGAGAACACTAATACAGGCCACTTAAAACTTGCTCGCTGGTTGTTTCCGATCTACCTAATCCTTTTAGCTATATTTGTACTACCTATCGCGACCGCAGGCATGCTGTATTTCGAGAACACCAGCGTCGATGCAGACACTTACGTTTTGATGCTTCCCTTAGCTGCAGACTATAAAGAACTTGCCACCTTTGCTTTCATTGGCGGCCTTTCAGCCTCTACCAGCATGGTTATTGTTGCCAGCATCACACTATCCACAATGGTCTGTAACGACATCGTGATGCCACTACTTTTCCGTATTTCTTGGCTACGCTTATCCGACACTAACGATGTCGGCGCCCTGCTACTCAAAGTCCGTCGAATCACCATCATGTGCCTAATGATTCTGGCATATTTCTACTATCGAATTTTAGGCGAGCAATCCCCTCTCGCCTCATTCGGCCTACTTGCTTTTGTTGCAGCAGCACAATTCCTCCCAGCGATTGTTGGTGGCATATACTGGAAGGCTGGGTCTCGTCACGGAGTACTTGCAGGCTTAACAGGCGGATTCCTTTTATGGCTATACACACTAGTACTACCATCATTCAGTGAAGCAGGCTTGCTTGGCCCCGAATACTTAAATAACAGTATTTTTGGGATTGAGTGGCTAAAACCCACTCAGCTATTCGGCATCGAAGGCTTGGAACCACTAACTCACGGCGTTTTCTGGTCCCTATTCTTCAATACCGCGCTGTATTTCTTAGTCTCTAAATATACAAGCTTGCGCCTTGTCGACCGGATTCAAGCAAGCGCCTTTGTTGATGTTTACAACAAAGATTTAACCGAAGCTACACGCCAATATGGGCAGGTAACAGTCGGTGATCTACAGATGCTAACAGAGCGTTTTTTAGGCATAAGCAGAACCCAACATTCCTTTACTGGCTTCGCATTGCAACATGGAGAAGAACCCCCTTTATCAGGCGATAAAGCGACCCCTGAATTAGTGCAATTTACCGAACGCCTTTTGGCCGGTGTAATCGGCGCCTCTTCTGCACGCATCGTCTTAGCCTCCACTTTACGCGGTAAGGACATGCATATCGGCGATGTCGTAACCATTGTTGATGAAGCTTCACAGGCACTGCGTTTTAACCGCTCACTCCTGCAATCAACCATTGAGAATATCAGCCTCGGCATCAGCGTAGTTGATCAACAAATGCGACTCGTTGCTTGGAACCGCGTTTATGTAGAGATGTTTGATTACCCTGAGGGCCTCATCTGCGTTGGCCGCCCGATTGAAGAAGTTTTCCGTTATAACGCAATGAAAGGTGAATACGGTCCGGGCAACAATGATGAACAAGTAACCAAACGCTTAAAAGTCCTCAAATCAGGTAAGCGACATAGCTATGAGCGCTTCCGCCCGGACGGCACCGTTCTTGAAGTACGTGGTAATCCAATGCCAAATGGCGGCTATGTTAATACTTATATGGATATCACCAACCATAAACATGTCGAAGAAGCCCTAAGGGAAAGCGAGCAAAATATTAGGATCTATACCGATAACGTACCAGTACTGATCGCTTATCTAGATCCAGAGAGACGCTACCTGTTTATTAACAAAGCTTATGCTGACACGTTCGGTCTTGATCGCAACACCATCTCAGGCCAGCCTTGCTACAAGACAATGAGCGAAGATGAGTATGAGCTCAGGAGCCCTTACATTACTGCAGCCCTAGCAGGCAAACGCCAGCGGTTTGAAACCACTCTTCCAAGTGACAGCGGGCAACCCCGCTACGCGGAAGTAAAATACATTCCGCACATTGGCGAATATGGCGATGTACTGGGTTACTTCACTCTTTACCAAGACATCACTGAACGCCGTAAAGCTGAGCTAGCGCTAAAAGAAACCAATGAAACACTAGAACAACGCGTACGTGAACGTACTCATGCGCTATCGGTTGTTAACAAAGAGCTACGTAAAGAAAACACGATTCGCTCGTTAATGGAAGACGAACTTCGCCAAGCCAAATCAGATGCAGATGATGCAAACTTAGGCAAAACACGCTTCCTAGCTTCCGCAAGCCACGACTTACTTCAACCATTAAACGCTGCACGATTATTCACTTCAGCATTAGCTCAACAAAGCCATAGCGATGAAACCAGCCAACTCGTAGAAAACCTCAATGGCTCACTTACCGCTGCTGAAGAACTAATTACCGCGATCCTAGACATATCCAAACTTGATGCTGGTGCACTCGCACCATCGATTACGGACTTTTCTTTAGATGATATGTTCAGTGCGTTAAATACTGAATTTACCGCTGTCGCCGATAAAAAATCGCTTAAATTCCGCACCGTACAATGCAACAAGGTTGTACGCTCAGACCAACAGCTACTTAGACGAATCATCCAAAACTTCCTATCTAACGCGATGCGCTATACACAAGAGGGCAAGATCCTACTTGGCTGCCGTCGCCGCAAAAACATGCTCAGAATTGAAGTGTGGGATACTGGCGTAGGTATAGCTGAAGACAAAATCAAAGAGGTCTTTGAGGAATTTAGACGCATCGATAATCCTAAGCACTCTCAGGTGCAAGGCCTAGGTCTCGGGCTTGCGATTACAGAACGAATTGCTCGTATGCTGGGCCACAAGCTTAATGTACGCTCATGGCCGACTAAAGGCACCGTATTCAGCGTCGAGATCCCTCTTGGTGACAGCACTAAAGCCGTCAAACCAAAGCCCGAAAAACGCGGCTGGATTCGAAGTAAGGGCTTGAATGGCATTCGAGCCATAGTGATCGACAACGAGCCTAAAATTCTAGAAGGCATGTCCGCACTGCTTAACGGCTGGGGCTGCGATGTTAAAGTCGCCCTTTCCTCTAAAGAAGCAACCGATCTGATTCAATCAGAAGGATTCCAGCCAGAAATCATTCTAGCTGATTACCACCTTTCTGAAACGCTAACAGGCATCATGGCTCTAGATGATCTGGCACCATTACTGGCTAAACCAGTACCAAGCATCGTTATCACTGCTGACCGCACTGAAGAAGTGAAGAACGAAATCCAAGATTATGGATCACAGCTATTAACCAAGCCTATTCGCCCTGCAGCATTACGAGCAATGATTAATAAAACCATTGCCACAGCACGCGCTAGCGAAGCTGAAAACGAATAATCCACAGGTAAATACAATCAAACATAACCAATAAAAAAGGCGCCATAGGCGCCTTTTTTTAAAATCTTATTCTTGAGCATTACTCAAGATCAGTTTTAGGTGGTTCCACACCTAAACGCTGAGCAGCAATTACTGCTTGAGTACGACTATGAACACCCAGCTTACGTAAAATAGCTGTCACGTGCGCTTTGATCGTCGCTTCAGAAACATTTAACTCATAAGCGATCTGCTTGTTTAACAAGCCTTCTGTCAGCATCGTCAACACTCGGAACTGCTGAGGTGTTAATGCAGACAATGCAGCAGCGAATTTCTGATCATCTTCGCTTACATCACCTAAGTTATCAGCCACTTCTTGAGGCAGCCATTCTTCACCTTCAAGCACAGCAACAATCGCTTCTCCGATCGTTTCCAGAGGAGCCGATTTCGGGATAAAACCAGAAGCACCGTAATCAATCGCACGCTTCATTACATGCGGTTGCTCACTGCCAGATACAACCACAACTGGGATCCCTGGGTTTTGACCACGCAAAAATACCAACCCGGAAAAGCCATTAGTGCCTGGCATATGAATATCTAATAACACCAGATCTGCATCAGAGTGCTGATCCACGGCTTCCTGAACTGCAGCCAACGAATCCGCTTCGATTGTTTCTACCCCAGGCATCGCCTGAGTAACAGCCTGCTTCAAAGCTGCTCGGAACAACGGATGATCATCTGCAATAATAATTTTTTGTGCTAACTGCATGCGTTCACTTCCCCCTTAAGAACCCTGTGACGAACGCCAACCGTTCATGAACGGTTAATCCAGTGAAGAGAATACCACTATAAAACAAAAAACTCCCGCAAGTCTCGGGTATTCCGCGACTTACAGGAGTTTTTTCAGACTAATTTATAAGAAGAAATTAGTCCTGACGGTTCATACGGTTTTCAATTAGGTCATCTACTACAGATGGATCTGCAAGCGTAGAAGTATCACCCAATGCACCGAAATCGTCTTCAGCGATCTTACGAAGGATACGACGCATGATCTTACCAGAACGAGTCTTAGGCATACCTGGCGCGAATTGAATCAAGTCTGGAGATGCGATTGGACCGATCTCAGAACGTACGTGCATACGTAGCTCTTTAAGTAGCTCGTCAGACTGCTCGAAACCAGACTGTAGAGTTACGTAAACGTAGATGCCTTGACCCTTAACTTCGTGCGGGTAGCCAACTACTGCTGCTTCAGCAACTGCTTCGTGAGCTACTAGCGCAGACTCAACTTCTGCAGTACCCATACGGTGGCCAGATACGTTGATTACGTCATCTACACGACCTGTGATCCAGTAGTAACCGTCTTCATCACGACGACAACCATCACCAGTAGTGTATACACCTTTGTACGTAGAGAAGTAAGTTTGGATAAAGCGCTCGTGATCACCCCAGATAGAACGAGCCTGCGATGGCCAAGAATCTTTAATTACTAGGTTACCGTCAGTCGCACCTTCCAACTCGTTACCATCAGCATCTAGAAGTGCTGGCTGAATACCGAAGAATGGACGAGACGCTGCACCTGGCTTAGCTGCTGTAGCACCTGGCAGAGGAAGAATCATCATGCCGCCAGTTTCAGTCTGCCACCAAGTATCAACGATTGGGCAACGACCCTGACCGATAATGCGGTGGTACCATTCCCAAGCTTCTGGGTTGATTGGCTCACCTACAGAACCAAGAATACGTAGTGTAGATAGGTCAGAATCACCTAGTACATCTTCACCTTGCTGCATCAAAGCACGGATAGCTGTTGGCGCAGTGTAGAACTGGTTAACTTTGTGTTTTTCGATAACGCGGCCGAAACGGCTGTTATCTGGGTAGCTTGGAACACCTTCAAACATTAGAGAAGTTGCACCGTTAGCTAGTGGTCCGTATACGATGTAAGAGTGACCAGTAACCCAACCTACGTCCGCAGTACACCAGTAGATATCACCTTCTTTGTAGTCGAACGCGTACTCGTGAGTCATGGAAGCGTAAACCATGTAACCACCAGTCGTGTGCTTCAGGCCTTTTGGCGCACCAGTAGAACCAGACGTGTAAAGAATGAACATTGGATCTTCAGCGTTCATCTCTTCAGCAGGGCAATCAGCAGATGCTTCAGCTACTAGGTCTTCGTACCAAACATCAACATTGCTATCCCAAGCAACATCTTGCTCAACGCGCTTAACAACGATTACGCTTTCAACATGCGCTTTAGCTGCATCATGTTCTAATGCTTTATCTACGTTAGCTTTAAGTGGAACGGACTTGCCTGCACGTAAAGAGTAGTTAGACGTTACAACAACTTTAGACTTCGCACCTTCGATACGAGCCGCTAGTGCTTCAGGAGAGAAACCACCAAATACGATAGAGTGGACAGCACCGATACGAGTACATGCCAACATAGCTACAGCAGCTTCTGGAATCATAGGCATGTAAAGCGTTACAACATCGCCTTTTTCCACGCCACGAGCTTTAAGAGCGTTAGAGAACTTACAAACGCGCTCATGAAGATCACGGTAAGTGATATTTTCAGATTCGCTTGGATCATCACCTTCCCAGATGATAGCAACCTGATCACCACGAGTTTCTAGGTGGCGATCAAGACAGTTGTGAGAAGCGTTCAACGTACCATCTTCGTACCAACGAATATCTACATTGTGCGGATCGAAAGTGGTGTTTTTAACTTTAGTGTATGGCTTAAACCAATCCAGGCGCTTACCTGCTTCACCCCAGAATGCATCCGGATCGTTAACTGATTGCTCATACATCGCTTCATATTTTTCGTTGTCGATGTGCGCGTTTGCCGCAATCTCCGGACTTACTGGATATACCTTTTCACTCATCGTGATGCCCTTAGCTTGATTGTTTTAGTTCTAAAATAACCCCAGATCGCTCTACTCTAATATTATTATTCTACGAGACAGTTTGAGGCTTTATATCAGTACCTAGATTTATACAGAAGGGGTAGCAGGGCTCTGAATTAGACATTGGTATATCCAGTGTAAGACCTTAGTCTCTACAAGCTTTTTTTCAGAGCTCGCAAACGAGCTCTTTTTAAGCCTTCTAACGACCAAGCAATTTATCTAAATCCAAGCCTTGCTCACGCATCTTAGCCAGCTTGTATCGCAGAGTACGCGGGCTTATCCCGAGATTTTCCGCCGCCTCCTTACGACTCCCGTTAGTCGCTTTTAGGGCATCAATAATCAGTTGAAATTCACGCTGGCGAACCCCCTCGCCCAACTGTCCTGAAAGATCTTCATCTTGAGCAGTTTCTTGATTCACGTCAGGTACAGCTGTCTGCGAAATGTCTTCAGGATTAAGCATAAGGTCTGCAACACCGATCTCTGTACCGGATTGAAGTATCAAAGCTCTCTGAACAACATTGTCCAATTCTCGAACATTGCCCGGCCAAGAATAATCGGTCATCAAACGCTTAACATCATCAGACAAGGCGACGGATGTGCGCTGCATTTTCTGGCAATACTTACTAAACAAGCGCTCAGCTAAAGGTACAATATCAGCCGAACGCTCACGCAAAGGCCTCCATTGCAATGGGAATACATTCAGACGATAGAAGAGATCCTCTCGGAATTTACCTTCGGCAACATAGCTATCTAATTTACGGTTTGTGGTAGCTAATACGCGAACATTGAGTTTGATAACCTTACGGCCACCGATGCGTTCCACCTCTTGTTCTTGCAGTACACGAAGCAACTTAGCCTGTAAACCAAGATCCATCTCGGAAATCTCATCCAACAATAAAGTACCGCCATCAGCTTGCTCAAACTTACCAGGCGCACTCGCGTAAGCCCCTGTAAAAGCTCCTTTTTCATGACCAAACAAAGTAGCTTCGAGCATATTTTCAGGTATTGCTGCACAGTTAATGGCAATAAATGGCTTCTTAGCCCGCGAAGAGTGGTTGTGGATGTATTGAGCCAAAACCTCTTTACCCGTACCTGACTCTCCAGAGATCAACACTGTAGAATCTGAAGCAGCAACACGACGCGCCAACTGTAGCAGTTGCTGGCTACTAGGCTCCTCAGCAATTGGCTGTTCCATTTCACTTGCAACCGCCTCCCCAACAGCAAAGCGGCGCACTGATGAGATTAAGGCTTCGGAATCAAACGGCTTCATCAAGTAATCAACCGCGCCAGCTTTTATAGCTTCTACCGCTTTGCTGACTTGTCCAAAAGCGGTGATTAACATAACCGGTAATGCAGGATAAGTTTCATGAATCTTATCAAGCAACTGATGCCCATCCATTCCTGGCATATTGACATCGGTTACCACCATCGCCACCTGCTGACGAGTCAATTTTTCCAAAGCCGTTTCTGCATCCTCAGCTTCTAGATACTCAAAACCTGCCAACTCCAATGTATCGCAAAGCGCTTCGCGTAATTCATTATCGTCTTCAACTATTAATATACGATTAGCCATTGCAGATCCTTTAACCCTCTTCCGAAGCAGGCGTTATTGCCGGCAAAATTAGACTGGCGACAGTTCCCTGACCCGGCAGAGAATTAAGTAAAAATTGACCATGGTGAGCATGCGCTACAACTTGAGCTACAGCCAAACCCAACCCCGTACCATGTGATTTGGTGGTATAAAACGGCTCAAGCGCCCGCTTTAATTCCTCTGCTCCCATTCCTGGACCTTGATCAACCACATCAATACGTAGTTTTCCTTCCTGATCAGCAAAGCGAACCATTAACTCTGCCCCCTTACCGCAAGCTTGCAGAGCATTCTCAATCAAATTACTGCAAACACCTAAAAGCGCTTCTTTATTACACTGCAAACTATATTCGGGGACACTATTTAAACAGTCACAATCAGCATCGTAGTTTACCAATGGCACATCGAGCATATCTTCTAGCTCAGCCATCAATGCTTGAGAGCTGACCTGCTCATCTAAGCGCATTTCACCACGCGCAAAAATTAGCATATCCCTAACCTGCTGTTCTAAATTCGTCAGGCGAGATTTAGCTTTAGTGGCAAACTTCTGGCGCTGCTCTTGCAGCAAATCAGGACGATTAAGATGATCAACATAGAGCAAGGCTGCAGAAAGAGGGGTTCTAATCTGATGAGCAAGTGACGCCATCATCCGTCCCATTTCAGATAAACGTTGATAATGAGAAAGACGCCCCTGAAGGAGGCGAGTTTCAGTCTGATCCGTTAAAACCACTAACTGGCCCGGTTCATTATCCATCGCTCGCGTCATTAGACTAACTTTACGACCATCTTTTAATGAGACTTCATGGCCATCATCATTTTGAGGGGCAAAGCTACGCTCAATAATTTTGAACCACGGCTCCCCTTTAATGGCAGAACCTAATAAACCTTCAGCGACCGTATTTACTTCGGAGATGACCCCTGAGCCATCAATAATAACGACACCAACGGGCATCACTGATAACAAATGCTGAAAACGATCATTCAGCTGCTGGTTATTTTGGCTTTGACTCGTTTCAAGTTGAGCCAATTTGTTCTTGCTAGCTGACAGCTCATTTTCTAATTGTTCTATGCGCTGTAGATACTGTTGTTCACTAGACATATTACTTACGCTGCATCCCATATTTACGCATTTTTTCTACCAAAGTGGTCCGTCGAATATTCAACGTCTCCGCAGCCCGTGCAACCACATTGTCATTTACAGCAAGCGCCTGTTCCAATAACCGCTGTTCGATCGTCTCCAAATGTTTTTTAAGATCGATCCCATCATCTGGCAACTGATCTAGCCCTATAGATTGTGATGAAAATGTAGCTTCAATGGCGTCAGCATCACCAACCTGTTCATATAACTCGGGATTAGGTTCAGGAACATTCTGAAACTTAGAAGGCAGTTCTGAAACTCCGACCACACCATTCGGATAAAGAATTGCTAGACGTTCAATTAAGTTGGAGAGTTCGCGCACATTACCTGGCCAAGCGTGCAACTGTAGGGATACTATCGCACTGTTTTGAAAACGAACGGCATCTAAACCTTGCTCTGGAAGTCGACGTGATAGCTCATCTAACAATAAAGGCAGATCACCTGCACGCTCTCTTAATGGCGGCATATCTATAGGGAAAACATTCAAACGGTAGTACAAATCTTCCCTAAACTCGCCCGTTTCGATCATCTCTTCCAGGTTTTTATGCGTTGCCGCGATCACTCTAATATCAGCGTCTAAGGTTTTAGTTCCACCAATTCGCTCGAACTTACGCTCCTGCAAAACTCGAAGAAGCTTAACCTGCATAGGCAGGGGCATATCACCAACCTCATCCAAGAAGAGCGTACCACCTTGAGCTAGCTCAAAGCGCCCAGGTCGGCTAGATACCGCTCCAGTAAACGCCCCTTTTTCGTGACCAAACAACTCACTCTCAAGAAGATCAGACGGTATTGCTCCGCAGTTAATTGGAACAAAAGGACCATCTTTACGTACTGAGTGATCATGCAGGCTTCGAGCAACAACCTCTTTACCTGTGCCTGACTCACCGGTAATCAATACATTTACATCTCTCCCGGCCACCTGAGACATCGCCCGCCTGACTTGCAACATTGGCTGACTGACACCCACTAATCCAGAGAAAAGATCTACCTGTGCAAGTGATGCATCATCTGCTCGCAACCTAAATAACTGAGCCCGATGCAAACACTCCAACAACTGCTGATAATTAAACGGAACAGAAAGCTGCCCAACCACGCATTGACGCAAGCAGTCAGTCAGCTCAACAACCTCTGACCATTCGTCCAACGTCACCACAGCAATAGTGGCAAACTTATCTTGAAGATCTTTAACAAGCTTTTCTAAAGAGATAGGTAACTGACTTTGACCTAGCAGAACCAAATTGACCTGAGCTGTATTTATCTCACTGTTAGATTGAAACCAATCAACAAAACCGCAAAATTCACACGGTTGATCGAGAAAAGAAAAAGCGGAACTCAAAAGCTCCCGCCGACCTAGATCATCATCTATGACTAAAACCGAAGACATGCCTAACCATTATTAAAGCTGCTTATTAATAACGGTAATAATTAACCCTGAAAGACCGAATGTCAATAAAATGTCGCCACAAGAAAAACAAACCAACACACGCTATTTTTTTGACACAAAACTATCTTAAGCGAAAAAGCTGTTAATTTTAAAGGATTAGGTGGCGACAAAGCCTCAATAAGATAAAGTATGTTTAGGGCAATTTACTGAGTAACAGGTATGAAAATTCTAATCACAGGTGGGGCGGGATTCATTGGCTCTGCAGTCATACGCTATTTCCTAGAATACACGACATATCAACTTATAAATGTCGATAAACTGACTTACGCAGCAAATATGACTTGCCACAAAAGCCTTCAGAATAATGAGCGCTATCATTTTGAAAAGCAGGACATTTGCGATCGGAAGGCTATTAAGCAGATATTTTCAGACTATGAACCTGACGCAATCATTCATTTAGCCGCAGAATCACACGTTGATAGATCTATTACGGGCCCTAGCGATTTTATTGAAACCAACATTGTTGGTACATCTATCTTACTTGATGTCGCTAATCAGTACTGGAATAATCTTGAAGAAACGAGAAAAAACAAATTCCGTTTTTACCATATATCCACCGATGAAGTTTTTGGTGATTTAACAGAAGCCGAGCCCGCGTTCACAGAAAGTAGCAACTACAAACCCAGCTCCCCTTACTCAGCCTCTAAAGCCAGTTCAGATCACTTAGTGAACGCATGGCATCGAACATACGGGCTACCGACCTTAATTTCCCATTGTTCAAATAATTATGGCCCATATCAATTTCCAGAGAAGCTCATACCTCTGACAATATTTAATGCTTTGAAAGGAAAAGAGATACCTATCTACGGCAGCGGGAATCAAATCAGAGACTGGATTTATGTAGATGACCATGCCGAAGCGATTCACCAAGTTCTGATTAATGGTCAGCCTGGAGAAAGCTACAATATAGGAGGGAATTCAGAGATTAGAAATATTGACGTCGTTTCAATCGTGTGCAAATTACTCGATGAATTGCAGCCATCTTCGACTCAAAGCTATCGCCATTTAATAACGCACGTAAAAGATCGTTTGGGCCATGATCATCGATATGCAATAAATTCTGACAAAGCTCATACTGAACTAAACTGGAAACCAAACCACAGTTTCGAAGACGGAATTAGAAAAACTGTTTGCTGGTACTTAAGCAATACCGATTGCTACAATAACTAAATAATTATCTTATAAAATCTAAAGTTAGGAGCACCAAAATAATGAAAGGCATCATTCTTGCTGGCGGCTCCGGCACTCGCTTGTATCCAATTACCAGAGGCATAACTAAACAGCTCTTGCCGATTTACGACAAGCCAATGATTTACTATCCCCTATCAGTGCTAATGCTGAGCGGAATCCAAGACATACTTATAATTACCACCCCTGAAGACAACAATTGCTTCAAGCGCTTACTTGGTGATGGCAGCGATTTTGGCGTTAGGCTCAGCTATGCTATTCAACCTAAACCAGAAGGGCTCGCTCAAGCCTTTATCATTGGCGAGGAGTTTATTGGGGATGATCGGGTATGCTTAGTACTAGGTGATAACTTTTTCTATGGATATAGCTTTTCGCCAAAACTAAAAAACGCAGCCAAAAGAGCAGAAGGCGCCACCATTTTCGGTTATCAAGTTAAAGACCCGAAGCCCTTTGGTGTAGTTGAATTAGATAAAGATAAAAACGCTCTATCTATTGAAGAAAAACCAGAAACACCTAAGTCCAACTTTATTGTAACAGGGCTCTATTTCTACGATAACGATGTAATTGAATTGGCCAAACAGGTCACACCTTCCGATAGAGGGGAACTGGAGATCACATCCATTAATCAAGCTTATTTAGAAAGAGGACAACTGAAAGTAGAACTCTTAGGCCGAGGTTTTGCTTGGTTAGACACAGGTACACATGAAAGCCTGCTAGAAGCTGCACAATTTGTTGAAACTGTAGAAAAGCGCCAAGGCTATAAAATAGCCTGTTTAGAAGAAATCGCGTACCGCAACGGTTGGCTTTCAAAAGAAGATATAATCAGAATCAGCAAACCTCTAGTTAAAAGCCATTATGGCGAGTACTTACTGAGTATTATTGATGCCGATCCCCGTATCTAAGCCTTACCTTCCTAATAGAGAGAAGCTCAATAAATATATTGACCAGATTTACGAATCTGGCTGGCTTACTAATAACGGACCTCTTGTAAGGCAACTTACCAAAAAACTAGAAGAAAAATTTTCCGTTGATAATATCCTTCTGGTAGCGAATGGCACACTTGCACTACAAATTGCTTATCGAACACTTCTTGATACTCAAAACATAGAGACCACTTCAGAAGCATTAACCACACCTTTTACTTTTATAGCCACAAGCAATTCCTTGATGTGGGAAGGACTTACTCCAGTTTTTGCAGATATTAATAAAACTGATTGGTGCATTAATCCAGATAACATTGCAGCAAACATAACCAAAAACACTAAACTGATCGTACCTGTCCATGTTTTTGGCAATAGCTGTGAAATTGAGAAAATCGATAAAATAGCTACTGAATATGGAATAAAAACAGTCTATGACGCTTCTCATTCCTTTGGCATCCAATACAAAGACAAGAACATCCTCCAGTACGGGGATGCTAGTGTCATAAGCTTACATGCAACAAAGCTATTTCATACCGTAGAAGGAGCCTTACTTCGCTTTAAGCGTAAGTCAGACTTCGAAAAGGCTAAACAACTCATCAACTTTGGCTTCAATCAAGATAAAGAGCCTAAAAGCTTAGGTATCAACGCGAAAATGAACGAAGTTGAAGCCGCTTTTGGACTTGCAGCCATAGATGATATAAACGAGATTATTGCTGAAAGGCAGCATATTGCAGATATTTATGAAGAGCACCTATCTTCCAATCCTCATATAGAACAAATCAATAGAAGCTCGAATCAAGCTTACTTACCAGTCCTATTCAGAAGTGGGACAGCAGCGTCAGAAGTTTTGAAAAAACTACAAGAAAAGGAGATTGAAGCTAAAAGGTACTTTTTCCCAAGCCTAGATACCCTAGAACATCTAAACAGCCTATCGACATGTGAAACATCTCAAGACATAGCAAACAGAATACTCTGCCTACCTATTTACACAGGCTTAAGTAAAGATAAGATCCAAACCATTTGCAACTGTATTAATGAAATAGATTTATCTCACCAACAATGCATATAACAACTGGTAAAGCTGCCATCATGCAGCCCTATATTTTTCCCTATCTGGGATATTTCCATTTAATTGAAGCCAGTGACACTTTCATCTTTTATGATGATGTAAACTATATAAAACGTGGTTGGATTAACCGTAACAGAATTGGACTTAACAACAAAGCTCACCGTTTCACATTGCCTATCAAGAAAGCAAGCCAAAACATTTTAATCAAAGATACTCGAGTCAACCTAGATAAATCTTGGCAGAAAAGCTTTTTCTCCACTTTAACTCAAGCTTATAGAACCGCCCCTCATTTCGACGCTACTGTCGCTTTAATTGAAGGCACTTTTATTGACCAAGAAGAGAATACTATTTCTTCATTAGCAATCAGGTCGATTGAACATGTCTATAGGTATCTAGAGATCAAACCTAACTTTATCAAATCATCAGCATTTTCTCCTGAAACAAGAGGCCTAGAAAGATCCGAACGCCTTATCCAGATTACCAAAAAGCTTGGGTATAACTCATATATAAACCTACTAGGCGGCAAGGAACTTTACACAAAAGAGCACTTTAGACACCACGGTATAAACTTAAATTTTGTTAAAAGCTTAGATCATTCCTACAAACAACATAGCGATAATTTTATTCCTGCTCTTTCCATAATTGATATTCTGATGTTCAATGATAAAGAAGCTACCAAACACCTTTTTCACAACTTCACACTGATATAGAAGCTCATTTTGAAGCCCACCAAGAACACAATCATTCCAGTTGCTATCCATGGAGTTCCACGTTCTGGAACAACTTGGATCGGTGAGATTATAAATAGCTCCCCTTGTTCTATTTATAAATACCAACCCCTTTTCTCATATAAACATAAAGGATTCTTAACACCTGAATCCTCAACAGATCGCATTAACAGTTTCTTCGAACGCCTGACAAAATGCGATGACAGTTTTACAGGGCAAACAGAACAAAGGCTAAAAGGCACACTTCCCCGTTTTAAAAAGAAGCAAATTAGTCATATCGTTTATAAAGAAGTCAGATATCACCATATCCTTGAGAATCTATTACAGAAAACAGAGAATCTTAAACTTGTTCTAATTATTCGGAACCCTCTTTCAGTCATCAACTCATGGCTAAAGGCACCAAGAGAATTTAGAAATGATCTAGGCTGGCTAGTAGAGGAAGAATGGCAATATGCTGACAAAAAGAACCTAAAAAAACCTGAAGAATTTTATGGTTATGAGAGATGGAAAGAAGCCACGAATCTGTTTCTAAAACTGAAAGCAAAGTCCCATGACAGAGTGCATATCATTACATATTCTCAATTTTTGAAATCACCTAAAACTGAAACAAAAAAGCTATTCAGTTTTCTGGACTTGAGCTATAGCGACCAAACGGAACTTTTTCTGCAGGATAGTACAATTAAAATGAACAAGGATCCTTACTCCGTATACAAAAGCGATCAATCTGATAATTCATGGATAACAGAACTTCCATCCTATATTGTTGAGTTTATTAAGAGTGACTTAAAAGGTTCTGAGCTAGAGAAATTTCTAGATAACTGAGCAATCCAGTATACTGTTCTGACAGAGAGACTCGATAAAGCTACAAAGGCCGATACATGAATTTCAACTTCCTCATGTGCTCCGAAAGGTCTGGGAGCAATTTAATCACTCAATTATTAAACTCCCACCCTCTAGTTTGTGCGCCAGCAACAAAACATCTGATCAATCCTGTAGCAAGGAACTTATTTAGGTACAAAGACCTGTCGAAAACTGAAAATTGGAATGCTCTCTTAACAGATATTCATACATTACTTAATGCTGATTTTTCTGAATGGGATACAAAATTTTCACTTATAGACCTAGAAGAGCTGACCAACATTGGTGAAGTAAACAGCCTTATTCGAAAGATATTTGAATCAGAAGCTAAAAAACAGAATAAGTCCCAACTATTCATAAAAGAAAATCATCTTTATGAATTCATGACATTTCTTCTATTAAACTTCCCGCAATCAAAATTCATATACCAAACCAGAGACCCTAGAGATATGGCATTATCTTGGAGAAAAAACCCAAGCCATCCTGGCGGTATAATCGCTGCAGCCAAGCAGTGGTCGAAGGACCAAAAAAAATTTTTAGGGGATCATTATGCGCTCAGCCAGATAGGTAGATCTCATCATCTCACATACGAATCCCTTATCTCTAAACCCGAAGAAAGCATAAAGGCAGTTTTGAAATTTTTAGGTCTTGAATACTCTGACAATGTATTCAATTTCCACAACAATGATGCAACCGTAAAAAATGCTGCAAAGCAGGAAGCTTGGAGTAATCTATCTAAGCCGATAATCTCTAACAACTGCCAAAAATATTCAAATGAATTAACATCGATTGAAATAGGTATGATTGAGAAGCTCTGCTTTTTCGAGATGAATGCTTTAGGCTATAAAACCGTCAATAGTAAAGTAGAATTAGATAAAATTGCAGACTTGAGCATCGATGATTTAGCAATTAAGGAGTCGAAGATATACAAATCGACTCCTTCAGCAGGGACCGTTGAAAACATACAAGCAAAGAAGAATTTCTATCTTCGCTAATCAGCCTTTACTTGGTAGCATTTAGCTTTGGCACAGGGATATTAAGATCAAGCGGCAATCCTAAAAAGCTAAGTATCTTCTCAATATCGTTTTCTTTGGCGAGATCTACCACTAACAAATCATTTGGGCGACCAGAAAAATACTTAATGATCTGCTGGTTTCTCTCTTCATATATAGAGATACGATGCTGTTTATCATATAACAGTGAAAAATCAGACTTTAAATTTCCATGCTCAACAACAGTTACATGTCTCTTCATATTTTCGTAAGTGTAATTTTTATATAGGTAAAGGTTCTTATCTTTGAAATCCTCTTCCTTTACCTGATCTATATCTGTCACTCCCGCTCTTTTCAAAACCCCTTTAGTTTGAAATCTGATAAGGCTATCGAACCATTCATCAGAGTCCCTAACCGTTAATATGAACTTGCTATTAGGGAACAGGCAGTCAAGCTGAGCGTAGAGTACACCTTGAGAAAAAGGCATATCTTGGAAAGCATCAAAGTTGCCGCAAAAATCAATCAGCGGCTTAAAATTACCTGCATAAACCTGCCTTACCAACCTAATCTCTTGCTCCATTTGGTTTGGCATTTTATAGCCCAGCAGCTTCAAAATATGCTCTAACGATGTTGTGCCCGTTTTGTTGTAACCAATACAGAATAGTTTATTGAAACTTTTGCGAGACAGCGTTTCTAAAACCGCTTTCTGCTTATAAGCATCAATATTTTTAAGGCCCTCTGACACTTTATACTCTCTCTATACTTTTAGTAAAAACAGACCACATATCGAAAAAAGCGCCTTCTAGATCTTTAGCCATTAGCTTCCCATTGTATAAACTTGAATCAAGAGCCCTGTGTCTTAACTCCTTCCTCAGATCTGACAAGGCATTAATATCCGTACATACCCGTTTCACAATTTCAATATATTCTTCTGTGCTTTCAGCCACAAACTCATCGAGACCTGCTTTATATAAAGTTGCAGCCCCTCTCCTAGAGATTCTATCTTGACCCAGCAATGATACGAACGGAACTCCCATCCAAAGGGACTCCATATTTACAGTCCCCCCATTAAATGGAAACGGATCTAGGCATAAATCCACTCGATTATAAGAAGAAAAGTAAGCCTCACGGCTTTCACCCACTTCACAGATTATCCTATCAGCATCGATTCCTAAACTTTTCAAACGCTGCTTTAGATCATCGCTAATCGAAGAATCAACAAAGGCAGTGTCTTTAACTATTAATTTAGAATTGGGAACTGAGTGAAGAATATCAGACCATAAAGCCAAAACGTCATTATTTAATTTTGCTACTTTATGGAAACACCCAAAGGTAATATAACCATTCTCAAGTGCTGGCAAACACTCAACTTCAATCTTAACCTTTGGAGGCGAAAAGCAGCTCGAAGTATTCAACCTCCAAGCTTTCTCTACATAATATTGTTGAATGCCTTCAGGGAAATTCCATTGATCACCAATAAAGTAATCAATTTCCTCAACACCTGAACTGGCAAAGAACCCCATCCAAGAAATCTGTATAGGCGCTGCTTTCCAAGCAAACAAAGGCAACCTATTTTGAGCAGTATGCCCTGATAGATCGATAAGAATATTAATCCTATCTTCATAGATGGCATGAGCTACTTCCTTATCTGCAGCACCAGCTATTTTTGTCCACTTTACAAAATGGGGTTTGAGCTCTTCACTTACTTCATCCTCAATCGGATAATTACTATAAGCAAATAATTCAACCTTTTTAGGGTCAAGTTTATCTATCCAGCTCATAAGAAAGTAAGCTACTGAGTGCTTTCTTAAATCGCCAGATACTAAACCGACACGAAGTTTCTCGGTTTGTTTTTCCAGATTAGGCCAGTCGGTATATGGTTTCGCCTGTTTAGAAGCTGCCTTACCAAACTTTCTCGCTTCTGCTATGTATTGTTCAGCGGTAAAAGAGGGCTCAGACGCCATCCCCATAAGCACATTGCTATATATATCCAATCTAGAAGGATCTAGTTTATAGGCAGCTTTGTAGCAATTAATTGCTTCTAGCAACTTAGATTGCTTCCGAAAAACACTACCTAAATTGTTATGCGCTTTTATCAATTTAGCATCGTACTTTATTGCTTTCAGATAGTGTTTTATCGCTAGTTCATATCTACCCAATTCAGAACTAACATCCGCGTAGCCTAGATGAGCAACTGCGAAGGATGGTTTAAGATTTATTGCGGCTAAAAAGCACTTACTTGCTATTTCTTTTTGACCTAAGCCTTTATAAGCCAAGCCCAAGTGATGATTTGCATCAGCATCCTTAGGCTGCAAGGAGACAGCTTTCAATAATAGCTTCTGTGAAATGCTAAAGCTCTCTTCTTGAAGAAGAATGATGCCAAGAAGGTGAAAGGCAAAGAAATTATTCGGATCGAGCTGTAACACTTTTTGAAATAAAAGCTTAGCCTGATCAAAATTGGATTTTTTAAAGCTATCAAGCCCTAAACTTAGGGCTTGTTTCAATAGGTCACTTTTTTGATTCACTAGGTATTAAACTTTCAGTCAGATGAATTTGCTAGTCATTTTGCATTTCAACTGGCATAGAAGACCAACCCGAACGAACTTCTAAAATCAGATCCATAACTTCTTGGACTTTATCAACGCTCTTATCCCTATTTGCTGCAACAATCTGGCGAATCATATAGTTATATAGTTCATCTAGATTAACTGCGACTTCACCACCTTTTTCCAGATCCAAAGAACCTTTCAAACCCACAATAATATCTGAGGCCTTGTTTAGATTCTCGGTGCGTTCTTCAACTTGGTTTCGTTCAATCGCACCTTTTGCCTGTGCAAGTGCCGTTAAAGCGCCATCAAATAGCATTGCAATAAGCTTATGAGAGCTTGCAGTCTCTACAGTAGCTCGCAGATCGACACTTTTATATTCTTTAAGGGCGTTTAAGTTCACGCTCATAATAACTACCTACCTAAATTTATACGCAGACGGAAAAATATATTAACCATTCGATGCTGTAAATGGTAAACGATCTAATATCCCATCTAACTGGTTTCCAGTGCTCTGGAAGCTGTTAACTATTCTTTCCATCGCTAGAAATTGAGAATACAACCGCGTTTCTAACTTTTCCATTTTACGATCAAGCTCAACCCTATCTTCTGCCACACCCTCTAATGCGTCATTGATATTATCTTCCCTATTTTGAATCGAGCCAGTATTTGATAGAAAACTATCAATCAGAACGTCTAGTTCACCTGCTAAACCACGAGTGTAAGTTGTGGTTATCGCTCCTGCTGCTACAGCATTCTCGCCAATTGTAAAGTTCAATCCGTAGGCATCTGAATCAATAGGCGGTAATAAAACGTTACCGGAACCAAATGCTGCCTCACCACCTATAGTGCCAGCGGCATTAACACCTGTATCGGAAAAATCGGCCAAGCCTAGTTCAGCTGCTTTAGCTGGATCTGCAAAGTCTGCTGAGTCAAAAGTAATTTCAGAACTACTGCCGTACTCTCGCGAAGTGAACGTAAACTGACCGCCAGTATAACCAACATCTAGGGCTAAATTAGCTCCTTTTAAATTGGTATCACCATTAATGATTGCCTGGAGGTCAGCTCTTACCTCTTCAGCTGAAGAATAAGTGCCAGTTAACACTATATCTTCTGATTTAACGCCATCTACCGTAATTTTAAAGGCGTAATCAGCCCCCAATGAAATCGGAGGGGTAGAGAAATCAAGCGTTTCAGCATTAGCTGTTATGGTTGCCTTCTCTGGATCAGTGGTCACTATAACTTCATAATCACCTGCAACCGTGTTGGAAGCATAGCTACCTTCTGTAACTGTCACTTGACTACTGGATGATTGTGTAGTGCTAGCAAAAAGCTGCTCAACGAGATCAAAGTTATCATTAAACGCTGTACCAAAATCATCCTCATCAATTGATAACGTACCGTCTAACTCCGTTCTAATACCTAAGTTTGTTAATGCCGTATAGCCACTATCAATACCCGCAACTTCAGCCGTAACAGTGGAACGTAATTGGTTAATCAAGGCCTTAGCTGTGCCATCAGTTGCCAAATCCCCTTTAACTGTCTGGTTGTTCTCATCTGTACTATAACCAATCAGATTCTGGGATGTTTCAAAGAAAAGATTATAAGCAGTGACGAAGTCCCGTACGGCCTGTTCGGCAATATCGGTATCTGCGCTAACAGAAAAAGTTAAGTTTGTTCCAGGTTCAGCTTTGTTAACAGAAAAGTTAAATCCCTGAATAACATCATCAATTTCATTTGATTCACGGTATACCGTCAAACCATTAACTTTTAATTCTGCATCCTGACCTTGTTGTGTTTCTGTAACTTGCGAATGCTCTGTTTCATTAAATTCAAAAACACTTAGCCCTGTTGTATCGCCTTTCGTAGCATCATCACTACTAATTCTTATCGCGTTATTTTCACCTGAAGGCGCTGTTAACAATAATTGATACTGACCATCGACTAGCAATACTGAAGCTTGAACCTCTGCATCTTCAGCATTTATTTTATCGGCAATATCTTGGAGAGAATCATCTGTTTCTACTTCAATATTTAGCGCTGCTCGATCCGCATTAACCGCAAACGAATACGGGTCATCATCAGTATCTGCATCAAGACCTGGATCACCATTAGTAGCATCTTCATCGTAAGTCCATGTACCAAAACTGATTGTTAAAGTACCTGTTTCATTCAATGAAGCATCCTTATCAGCATAAGCACCTGTCGCTAACGATTGAGCTTGGGCTACTTCAACCACTTCAATTTGGTAAGTCCCGGTTTGAGCACCTGGCTCAACGGAATTTGGGGTAATGACATCTGAATCAGGGAAAGCGACTGAACGTGCATTAAAGGTATCGTTATCAGCCAAAACTGACATAGCACTTTGAAATTCTGACAAACTGCTGGATAGAGTACCGTACGCTGAAATCTGAGCCTCTAGCTGCTCCTGCTTAGAATCTAAGCGATTCTCGATTGGAGCTCTCTCAATTTCAACAAGATTGGATACAAGGCTAGTGGTATCGATACCAGAACCGGCCCCCAGTGATCTAATGATACTATCACTCATAGCCAATGCCTCTGGTTTTTAGGTGAGTGGAAGAAGCCCGTAGTGTCTCAGGCTTCCTCGTTAAAGATCAAGCCCATCATACGATCCAATGATTCTGCAAATCTGAGTGCTTCTTCATTTGGAATCTGACGGATAACTTTATCTGTGCTTAGATCACGCACTTGAACTACTACTTTTTCTGATGAGTTATCTACAGAAAAGTTCAGAGAGCGCTGACTGCTTTTCATCATCTCGTTAAGACGATCAATTGCAGCATCCAACTTCTCAGCGGAGAGTTCTTGCGTTTGTTTAGCTTGCTCTTGAAGTCGCTCATTATTACGCGGCTCCACTTGCTGACGCTGAACCTGCTCTGCTTGCTGAGGCTGCTGGGTAGGCTGAACTACGTTAGCTGCACTGTTAGCAGCATTTAGTGATTCAATAGCCATAACGCATTCCTCTTTTTTATCTCTTTAAGTTACCCTCCATTGCGATATCGCAATGGAGGGTAATACGCTACTAGTTAGTATAGCGCTTATCTTACTGAAGCAGTGATAGTACCTGCTGTGGCGCAGCATTCGCCTGAGCCAACATTGCAGTACCTGCTTGCTGTAGTACCTGGGCACGAGATAGTGCAGCAGATTCTGCAGCAAAGTCCGCGTCTTCAATTCGTGAACGCGCAGCCGCTACGTTTTCAGAAACGTTTGCCAAGTTATTCACAGTGAAGTCAAGACGGTTGTTTACCGCACCCAAATCACCTCGAGTCGAGTTAATCTCTTCAAGAGCGGCATCAATGATACCAATTGCTTCCTGAGCTCCTCGTGCAGAAGAGATATCGATGCTTGAAACGCTACCACCAGCACCAGTTGCTGCATTCGTCTCGTTTAGACCGAAGATAGTCTCCATAGCAGCCTCATCACCATCTTTATAGGAGATAGAGATATCGCTACCATCAACAGACGTTAGTTTCAGAGCATCTGTAACGCCGTTTGCGCTGTCTAGAGATGCGGTAACGCCAGTTTCATCTGTGTGAGTATTGATCCAAGCAACTAAGTCACTTTCTTCACCAGCAGTATCGTTACCGTCGTAGTCTACTGTAGTGTCATATTCACCAAGAGCCACGCCATTGATAGTCACCTGACCAGCATCAACATTCGCTTCTGCTTGAGCTTGGTATCCTGTGATAGTCCCAGCTTCAAGACGAGTATCTAGACCTAGAACGTTGGCATGAGCAGCATCGTTATACTCAATAGTTACGCCATCAACATCAGCATCTGCAGTCAATGTCAATGCAGCTTCAAGTGTACCTACGTTAGCAATAGTACCTACAGCATCAGCAAGTGTTGCACCACTTGCAGTGATAGCGATGTTGTCAGCGCCTTCGGAAGAAACATTTAGGTAGCCGCTATCATTAACTTCAGCTTTTACAAGACCATCAGAAAGATCTGTAATCTTAGCCGCCAACTCTTCCAAAGAACCAGTTTCTGAAACCTGGAATGTTTGAACTTCAGCATTTGCCATTGTTACAGCAAACTGGATGTATTCACCTTGGTTAACAATACCATCACCGGCAGTTGTTGCAGTAGCTTCAACAAGAGTACCTACTGTCACACCTGAGATGTTGTTGTTGATTGTATCTAGGGCTTCCTGAAGAACAGTTTCACCAGACAGGTCACCGATATCGATACCGTTAATGGACATAGTCTCTGTGCCATCGAATGTCTGCAAATCAGCCAACAGATCACTGTTATCGTTAGTTGCGCCAACAATTGTTGCGCCAGAACCGCTACCCAAAGTACCAGAATCTGTAGCGCCGATATTTAAAGAAATCGTTTCATTAGCATCAGCACCTGCTTGTAGATCTACCTGACCCAATGTGCCATCAAGAATCTGAAGGCCGTTGAATTTAGTAGTTTCAGAGATACGGTCGATCTCAGAAATTAGCTGCTGAACCTCTGCATTCAATGTAGAACGGTTACCTTCATCGTAAGTACCGTTGGCAGACTGAATAGATAGTTCACGCATACGCTGCAAGATGTTTGTTGTTTCGTCCAACGCACCTTCTGCAGTCTGAATTAGAGAGATACCATCGTTCGCGTTACGAATCGCCTGATCAAGACCACGAACCTGAGAAGTCATACGGTTTGCGATTGCAAGACCTGCTGCATCGTCTGCTGCAGAGTTGATACGCTTACCGCTTGTCAAACGCTCCATCGCCTGGTTTTGGTCACCCTGTGACATTGTCAGGTTACGCTGAGCATTCAGCGACATAATGTTTGAGTTAATTACCATTGCCATGAGATTTTCTCCTCACATTCAGCCGAGTCTGACCGGCCGGAATAAAATAGTTTGCTGTCCGAATTTCCCGATTTAAAAGGGGTTAGGAAATCCAAGCTTGAGAGTGTTATCGACCGCAAACAAAAACGCTTTAGAAAAAATTTATATTTTTTCCGAAGCTTTCTTATTTGCTCGTAACGCCTCGTTGATTTTTGTTATCGGCAAGCACACACTAGACATTAGAAATTATTTTGAGGTGTTTATGAAAAGTATCTTGCAGCAAGCTGAACAACTGGCCCAATTATCGGATCGGTTACTCGAAAAAGCGCAAAACGGAGCATGGCAAGAACTTGAAGAGCAACAAAAACACTATGCCCAGCTAGTAGAACAGCTTTCAAAAACCGACCTTGAATCAGTAACAGATAAAAAAGTTCAAGAATTGCTTCTTCATACTAAGACAACTGAGCAGAAAGCAGCTCGGTTAGCTGCCGAGAACAAAGACAACATCGTCAAAGCTAACCGCACAAGAGAAAAAGCATCTAAGATGCAAAAGACCTTAGATGCTTTTAAGTAATAAATTAAGACTGTAGACAGTTAAAGAACCTTAGCCTTCTCCTTAGATTTATCTTTACTCGGAAACAACAAACACGCGATTGCTGGCAACAAGATCAACGCACCAAGCATATTCCAAATGAACATAAAGGTTAGAAGAATCCCCATATCTGCTTGGAATTTTATTGGCGACAGCGTCCAAAGCACCACACCGATCGCAAGCGTTAGCCCCGTAAAAGCAACGGTTTTACCTGTACTCTGCAAGGTTTCTAAATAAGCCTTGGACAATGAATGACCTTGTTTGAGGAAGGTCTGCATTTTGGAATAGATATAGATACCATAATCAACACCTATGCCCACACCTAAAGCAATCACGGGCAGGGTTGCCACCTTAACACCAATACCCAACTGAGCCATTAACGCCTGACAAAGAACAGAGGTTAACGCCAAAGGCGCGATAATACAGATTACCGTTCGTATCGACCTAAACGTCAGCAAGCAGAGTAAACTCACAACAGAATACACCCAAATCAGCATTTCATACTGAGCCGTCTCAATGACTTCATTAGTTGCAGCTTCAAAACCTGCCTTACCAGCAGCCATTTTGAATTGGATATTCTCTGTACCGTATTCAGCAGCAAAATTATCGACTGCTGCCGTAACACCCTTCAGCGTTTGGGCCTTATGATCATCCAAGAACACGATCACTGGCAGTAAAGAACAGTTAGAGTTCATCAAACCTGCTGGCACATGAGAAAGCGAGGCATTAATTACGTATTGATTACGTAGCACTGTTCGCCATTTCAAACTGCCCTCATTAAGGCCAGCCGTAACTCGCTCGGATACATCGACTAAGGATATGCTTGATTGAACGCCTTTAATTGAACGCAGATAAAACTGAAATCTATCCACAACTTCTAAGGTTTTATAATGGCTACACTGCTCCTCTTGCGTTGTCACCATCACCACAAATACATCACTCGATGTTGAATAGTTAGAGGTCACAAATTGATTGTCTTGATTGTAACGAGAATCAGCACGCAGCTCAGGCGCGCCGACATCAAGATCCCCTATCTGTAGTTCCTTACTGCCATAAATGCCCAGCACCAACATAATACAAGCAGCCGTTACCGCGATCGTTGCACCTATAGGACGTGAAAAGAAGCTCAGGTAATGCCAATAAGAACTTTCTGATTCAATACTACGCTTAGCTTTGGCTATCGCTCGCTTACCCACTCCAACGTAACTCATGAGCAATGGCAATAGCATCAGGTTAGTCAGCACAATCACCGCCACACCCAACGAAGCAGCAACCGCCAAATCTTGGATCACTTCAATCTCTATCACCATTAAAGTGATAAACCCGATTCCGTCAGAAATTAGCGCAGTAATGCCTGGAATATAGATCGCTTTAAAAGCATGTCGTGCCGCAACCAACTTACTCGAGCCTTTAGTCGCCGATTCTAAAGTGATCGTATTTACAATCTGAACACCATGACTGACCGCTATAGCAAACACCAAAAACGGCACCAACATCGAATAGGGATCGATACCATATCCAAGCAGGTTAAGTAGACCTAACTGCCAAATAACCGCAGCCAGAGAGCAAACCAGCGGAACGATGGTGCCCATCACGCTACCAGAATAGAGATAAAGCAGTAGTAATGTGACGACTATTGCCACAGCAAAGAACAGCGCAACTTCGGTAGCACCATCGATCAGGTCGCCAACAATTTTGGCAAACCCTGTCATATGAATATCGATTTGATCTGAGCTGTATTTATCTCGTACTAGCGTTTCGAGTTGCTCGGAGAAAGCTTGGTAATCTAGTTTTTCACCGGTTTCTGGATGTAAATCAAATAGCGGCACTTGCACCATGGCCGATTTAAAATCGTTACCCACCAGAATGCCAACTTGACCTGAACGTAAAATATTCGTTCTTACCTGTTCTAAGCTTTCACTAGAACCGTCATACTTGGCTGGGATTACAGGCCCACCTACAAATCCATCCTCCGTTACCTCTGTCCAACGCACATTGGGCGTCCAGATAGACTTGAGCGATGATCGGTCGACCCCAGGAAGAAAAAATAGCTCGTCCGTCACCTGCTTTAGAGTTGTCTGAAATTCAGGTGTAAAAATATCACCCTCTTTGGCAGCCACAACTACACGGATACTATTTCCAAGGCCTGCTAGATCGTCACGATACTCAATATAGTTTTCAACATAAGGGTGTGAAGCAGGGATCATTTTCACAAAGCTAGCATCAGGGCGAACTTGAGATGCCTGCCAAGCCAACAGCGCGGTTATCAATATAAAAACCAACAACAATACTTTGCGATAGCTAAACAGAAGTGTTTCCGCTAATTGTTCACTGGTATTGATCGGCCATAACAGAAGGGCAGATAACTTATTCATTCCCTGCATTCTCCTCTACAGCTATTTTGGTGACACCCGCTTCACCTACAGCTATAAGCTGATCACCGACATAAGTAACAGCGGAATAACTTAGCAAACCTCGTTTAGAGAAAGCCTCAAAACCGCTCGCGGTCTTTTGTAAAAGTACCCCACCTTGTCCGACTAGATATACTTTTCCACGCACTTCCACTGCATCATTAATAGTCGATTTAGTTGGAAGTTCTATTTTTTCCCAAGCATCTACATCAATTCTTTTAAGAGCATTACCTCTGAGCCCCATAAGATATAAGCTTCCACTTTCCACCATGGAAAAGAAGGAGCCGTCGTAAGGCACAGAAAGGCTTTTCCAACTCAAGCCATTGTCATTACTTTTAAGTAATAAACCCGCCTCACCAAGTACAAACAGTTCACCTTGCTTTGTGTAGAACAGCCGATTCAAATGCAGACTGTCAGGGTTAGGCAATTTGTGGCCGGTGTAATACCAATTAACACCCGCATCATCTGTTTCAACTAAAAGACCATAAGCACCTACGGCAAAACCTTTTTGTGAATCAATAAATAAGACATCCAATAGCGGAGAGCTAGCACCCTCTTCTACTGCGAACTGAGCGTCTTCTAATTGGTATTCAAGGGTTTCAATATCCAGTGGATCACTGTCACTTTGTGTAGATAGCTCAGAGAGTGATTCCTCAATCGCGTTTACTCTCATTGCATTGAGTTGGTTGCCATCCAAGACTAACCGCCATTTAGAACCAGCATCTTCACTCGAAAGCATGATGCCGTCATGTCCGACCGCCCAACCACGTGTATGACTCAAGAAATTAACACCTGTCAGCAATGCACTCACAGGCACCTTCGCTTGTTGCCAGTTATTACCTTCATCATCGGAGAAGATAATCGCACCCTGTTCACCTACTGCAACCAAGCGTTGATCAGCAATGCCTATATCAAGCAATAGACTACTATCCAAGCCATCTTGCTCTAAAGCAGGGAGAATTAATCTATCTGCTTTTACCAAACCTATATTTAACAAGAGCGCTATACTAAGTAACGCTGTTGGAAATCGTTTTAGCATGTAAAACCCAATTATTATTTTTGTCGGGAGGATGTTTGCAGCTTGCTACAAAGCCAGCAATTGCTCAATAACATCCATCCGCATATTTACTAACAATAATAGTCAGCAATTTCATAATGTCTGACAATCAATGTGAGACTAACTCGTCTACATACTGCGATCCGAAATACTTAAAACTGATAATTTAGGCTTTTTCTGATATACAAAACCCTTATTAGAAACAAATAGTTACAAATAAGTTATATTACAATTTTATGACATAACGCATATTCAAATAACAACTTACATGCTAGGTTTAGCCTACGTTTGTTGTAGGGTTAAAAATAAATATGTTTAAACCTTTTCGTAACTTCTTCGTGCATATTGCGACGATTCTATTTGCCAGTGGCCTTTTCGTAAGCGCTGCAGCCGATAACAACGGCCAATATATTCGTGTCTCTGATTACTTGGCAGCTCACCCTGAACAACGTCAAAAGATGCAGGCTTTTTCTAAGATCGTGCGTGAAGCCGCCTCCCCCTTAGATAAAACCAATGAAAAACCGATCAAAATTGCAATCATCTATCCTGCAGAACAATCCTCTGACTACTGGCGTAGAAGTGTCAGCACCCTTGAAAAACGTTTATCCGAACTTAATGTTTCATATGAGATCAACAGCTATTTTTCTCGACCTACAGTTGATATTTCATTACAGAGCGAACAACTCAATAGCGCCATTGCTTGGGAACCTGATTATTTAATCTACACACTCGATGCTCTTCGCCATCAAGCAATGATCGAAAGAATCCTATTACGCGGGAAACCTAAATTAATACTGCAGAACATCACAACCCCACTTCAGCAATGGCAGCAACTCAAACCTTTCCTCTATACAGGCTTTGATCACGAGAAAGGAACTCAGTTACTTGCCGATCAGATGCTAGAACAACACTCTAAAGGCAAATATTCCATGCTCTATTTCTCACGTGGATATGTGAGCAAAATGCGTGGAGATACATTTACTCAACAAGCCGTAAACAACCCCGACATAAAGTTAGTAAGCAGTTACTACACAAAAGGAAACAGTGAAATCGCCTACAAAGCAACACTGGCGACCCTAAAAAAGACCCCAGATTTGAATATGATTTTTGCCTGCTCAACCGATATCGCTTTAGGTGCGCTCAAAGCATTAGATGAAAACAATCTCAACGATCAAGTAACCCTAAATGGTTGGGGTGGTGGTGACAGGGAAATTGAGGCACTTCTAGAAGGTAAATTAGACCTCACTGTTATGCGAATGAATGACGACAGTAGTGTCGCAATGGCCGAGGCTATAAAGATGGATATTTCAGGCCAAAGTAGTAGTGTGCCTCATATCTATTCAGGCGATATTGTTTTATTGAGCAAGAACACAGACAAGGATGAGATCGAACAACTAAAGAAAAGAGCTTTTCGCTACAGTAGTCACGGGCAGTAATCAGTGAAAAAAGTTAAGTTTTCCACAGCTATCTTATCCATTGTACTCTGTGCACTTACAGTTATTGCCTTAGTGTTGCTAATACCTGCTTATCAAGGGTCGCAACGGGCACTGCTAGAAGAGATCAACTTATCTCATTCCCGAAATCAGAAAGTTCTTCAACAGTTTTTCGATAAATACCTAAAAGCGGCCGCGTTTAACGCCGAGCAAATTAGTCAGCGCGACATCCTAAAGGTCGATATTGAAACCCAGCATCACCAACATCTAAACCAGTTTTTACAGCAGCAGCTTGCTGGACAAACAGGTGAAAGCATCCATGCATTTGTATTGGAAACACAGCAAGGTAATCACTACGAATTTATCAATACCTCTCTTCTAGGTATGCAGCTGAACCTGAGTGAATTGACCAAAGAATTTATCCCAAATCGCAGCTGGAAAGTACAATCAGTTTCACATGACACAGCTACACCACTGCACCTCATGCGGATTACCTTTCCCATCATCAGTGATGACTTGGGCGAAGTAATAGGAACATTACATTCATTTATTCTGTTAAATGATCACTTTAAATTACTCAGCGAGATTCAAAGTTTAACCGGTGCAGAATCCGTTGTGTTGTATTTCAACCAACACGTCACATCTAGCTTAGCACTCACACCTAAGCTTCAAGCAGTACTCCAACAGTCAAAACCAGATACTCTGTTTGAGGTATTCGAGGACGATAGGATCATCCACCACTATCAGTTCTCTGTGAGTACACAACAACAATTAAAAGTTGTAGCCACACTGCCAAACTCTTCGATCCTTGCCCTAGAACTAGCGTATACCAAAGATCTAGGTATGGCGATCACAGCAGCGCTGCTCATCGGACTTCTAACTGTTTTAGCAATTTCGCGTTTAACCAAAACATCGCTCGTACGTTTAGTTCAGTATGCAGAGGACATGGCAATCAATCGTGATGCAGAGCCATTTAAACCCGGCCACTTTTCTGAATTTAACCTTTTAGGCAAAACCTTAGAGCATATGGTTGGTCGAATAAGTGAGCACGAACAACAGCTCAACGGCATTATCACGAATACACCTAATATCATCTTTATTAAGGGGGCTGATCTGCGCTACCAAATGATCAGCCCTAATTATTATGATCTGATTAAAGACACATCAGTAAAAGTAATTGGTAAAACCGACCATGACCTTTATTGCCCACAGCATGCCGACACACTAAAAAACAGCGATTTAGAAGTGATGCGGACAAGCTGCCCTATTCAAATCGAATACACTGGGGCCACTGAACTAGGCCGTCGTAATTACCTAAGCACCAAGTTTCCTCTCTTTGACGAATCAGGAAATGTCTATGCCATTGGTGGTATCGTGACTGATGTTACCGACCTCAAAAGTGCGCAAAGCCATATCCAATTAGCCGGACAAATTTTCGATCAAGCCGATGAAGCTATCTTGGTCATAGATACTCACTTAAAAATGGTAACCAGCAACAGCGCTTGCCATCAGCTTTGTGGCTCTGACGACCTTACCATCAACCAATTTAGCCGCAGATTCTTCGCTGAGCATCCAGAAATCCGCTATAGCCTAAAGCAAGACAAACGCTGGCAAGGTGAAACTCTGATTCGCAAGCCAAACGGCCAAGCTTTCCCGGCATGGCTATCGGTAAGTAACTTATACACAGAAGATGATGAAGAACGCTTTGTACTGATATTTTCTGATATCAGCGCAAAAAAAGAAGCAGAAACTAAACTTGAGAAACTATCTCACTATGACAGCCTGACTGGATTACCTAATCGAAGCCTGTTCTTCGATCGTTTGAATTCTGCCATTGCCCGTTCAAATCGCGAGAAGAGCCAAATTGGCTTACTGTTTATCAATATTGATCGTTTCAAAAACATCAATGATACATACGGACATGCCGCCGGGGACGAATTACTTAAAGCCACCGCGAACCGTATTGCCGGTTTCATAAGACCTGATGACACAGTGTCACGCTTAGGTGGCGACGAGTTCGGTGTAATTTTACAAAGCATTGATAACATCGACACCGTGAGTCATATATCCCATAGAATAATCGAATCATTAAGAACACCTTTCCAACTCGATAATTTCACGAGTAATGCTCCGGTAAGTATAGGTATCGCTCTGTATCCTGATGACGGCAAGAATGCAAAGCAGCTACTAACCAATGCTGATACTGCGATGTACCACATGAAAGAGAAAGGCAGGAACGGTATTCTATTCTATGACCAAGAGATCAACCAAAAGGCTGAAGCTCAAACTCGCCTAGAAGAAGATCTTCGTCTTGCCTTACACAATCAAGATATCTTCCTGGTTTATCAACCGCGTTTCCATATCAATGGCGAAGACATACTAAGTGCAGAAGCACTAGCTCGTTGGAACCACCCAGAAAAGGGAATGATTCCTCCGGGACAATTTATCGAGCTGGCTGAGCAAACTGGTCTAATTGTAGAACTTGGAAGAGAAATTCTAAGCCAAGCCTGCCTGGCTGCAAAAGCTTGGAACATTAATCCAAATAAGCCTATGCCCGTTTCGGTCAACCTATCGGCAAGACAAATTTATGATCCAAATTTAATCGATGATATCAAAGGCGCACTTATTGATAGCGACCTTGCGCCATCATTGCTAGAGCTTGAGATTACCGAAACACTCGCAATAGATGACCTAGACAAAGTTATCAATAAACTTCAGCAGATATGTGACCTTGGTGTCAGCTTATCCGTAGATGACTTTGGTACCGGTTACTCATCCCTAATCTATCTAAAACGCCTACCGGTAAGCACAGTTAAGATTGATCGATCTTTTGTCACTGGCGTACCTGGAGATGCCGATGATGAAAACATCATCGCTGCGATTATCTCCATGTCCCACTCTCTACAACTCAAAGTAGTAGCTGAAGGGGTAGAAACGCAAGAGCAACTTAGCTTCTTGAAGAATCACCACTGCGATGAAATTCAAGGCTTCTTACTCGGCAAACCCGAAAGTAGTGCCCGCCTCTTAGAGTATGCGAACAAACCCCTAACAAGTTGATTATATTACTAATATAAAGAATTAAGCTCACAACCAAATAACCATAATTATTTTCAGTCTATCCATTGCAGGAACGCTAAAGCCATGGAAGAATACCGACCGTTCAGTCCGAGCCCTACAAAAACTTACACTTTGTAAGTGATTTTTCATGCAAATGTCATTTTGATGAATATACTTAGTCACTAAGCAGACAAACATCTGCTGTGGTTCTGCACGGAAGAATAAGTACTACACGGGATAGAAAGATCCCCGTCCAGAATAAACCGGAATTAAACTGGAGACAGATATGGCTTCTGTTCGCACAACTGATCGGGAACACGTGTATCCTGACAATGTCCGCCTTATTTCTACAACCGATACCCGCGGCATCATTACTTATGCCAACCCAGAATTCTGCCAAGTTGCTGGATACACTCAAGAAGAGCTTATTGGAAAACCTCACTGCTTAGTTAGGCACCCCGATATGCCTGCGGCAGCTTTTGAAGATCTATGGAACCATATCAAAGATGACCAGCCTTGGATGGGGATGGTCAAAAATCGATGCAAAAATGGCGATTACTACTGGGTTCAAGCCTATGTCATGCCTCTTTACGACAACAATGGTACCAAAACAGGCTACCAATCAGTCCGCACTCGTCCTAGCCAAGAACAGATTCAACGTGCTGAGCAGATTTATGGAAAGATTCGTAAATCACCACCAAAATCGGTTAAAACGACAAGTCTGGCTGCTCGAATTATAAGCATTGCCGGTTTAATGGGCGCGAGCATGCTGGCCTTAAACTTCGCTCCGATCTCTGAGCTATACCAATCCATCGCGATGTTAACGGTGCTGGCTGCTGGACTATATACGCTGTTTGCCAGTACTCGGGGTCTTAAAAAGATCTCATCTACCACAGATCAGATCTACAACAACCCATTAGCGCAATTAGTAATGACAGAAAATATGCATGAGCAAGGTTCTGTTGATCTAGCCGCCCGTATGATGCGCGCACGTTTACGGACGGTTATAGGTCGCGTTGAAGACAGCATTGAAACCTTAGGCGAGGTAATGAATGAAACAGATGCTGCCATCAATCAAACCACTGCGGGAATTCAGCAACAAAACAGCGAGAGTGACATGCTTGCCAGCGCAGCAACCCAGATGTCTGCCACGGCGCATGAAATAGCGCAAAATACAGCTCAAACCTCGCAAGCGACTCAAAAAGCATCAGATCTTGCTAACAACGGCAAAGAGAATATTGATGTCATGCTTGAAAGCATCACCGAGCTTGTTAGAGATGTGGAACAAGCATCAGAATCCTCAGATGAGCTTAAACATCAAGCCTCTTCAATCGAGCAAATCGTTAACATCATCAACGATATCGCGGAGCAGACAAATCTGCTGGCACTCAACGCTGCTATTGAAGCGGCACGCGCAGGAGACCAAGGCCGCGGATTTGCTGTGGTAGCTGACGAAGTACGCACCCTCGCTCAGCGCACACAAACCTCCACCAGCGAAATCAGAAGCACCATTGAAGCAATTCAAACTCAAGTTGCTGTAACCGCTGACACAATGCAGCGCTGTTCGGAACAAGCTCAAAGAGGGATTCATTTGGCTAACGATGCCAGCCAATCATTTGATTCCGTATCAGAAGCAATGCTAGAGGTCTCTGATCGCTGCATTCAGGTTGCTAGCGCTTCCGAACAACAAAGTTCGGTATCTGATGAGATCAACCACAACATTCTAAATATCCGCGATATTGCCAGCAGCAATATGACTGCCGCGGAGCAAACCAATAACGCCAGCAATAATCTGCATAAGTTGGTAACCGACCTACGCTCCATGATGAAAACCTTTACCGTTTAATTCTCAAGGTAATTAATTCCTTTGAAGGCCCTGGTTAAACCAGGGCCAATTCACACATCTATAAAGCGTTTCTACCGACCTTTCGGTCAGATATAATGTCGCATTGTATAGACTAGTAGCCATTTCACATTTAATATTGATTATCATTAGCAAAATTTTTACAGCCCCTGTCTGAATGAGCAAATCTAAAACCTTATGTAAGTTTAGCAAGAGCGATATAGAGCATCACTTCACTGAGATTGCCAAACATACCCGCTCAAGTACTTACCTATGTCGAAAATGTGCTCGTTCTGCCAATAGTAAAAAATGGCTGTGTAAACCCGTTGCTATGTGACGTAAATAATTAGTAAGGATTTACCTATGCTTAGCCCAGCAATGCTTGAAAAGCTCAACGAACAGATCAATCTAGAATTTTTCTCATCCAACCTTTACCTACAAATGGGTGCATGGGCCGAGTCTAAAGGCTATGAAGGGTGTGCTGAATTCCTTTACAAGCACGCTGATGAAGAGATGTCTCACATGAAACGTCTTTTCACTTATGTTAATGAAACTGGTGCAATGGCGCTGATTGGTACTATTGAGGCGCCTGACGCAGAATTCGAATCGATCCGTGATCTATTCGAAAAGGTTTATGAACACGAATGCCTAGTGACCAGCAAGATCAATGAATTAGCGCACACCGCATTTACAAATCAAGACTACTCAACTTTTAGCTTCCTGCAATGGTATGTTGCTGAACAGCACGAAGAAGAGAAGCTGTTTAATGGCATCCTAGATAAGATCAAAATCATTGGCGAAGATGGCAAAGGCTTATTCTTTATCGATAAGGAGATCGGTGAACTAGCCAAAAATGGTGATGGCGGTAGCATTATGGCCAGCACAGAAGAAGCCATCTAATCCTTATATTTCAACAAGTTATATAAACACATTAAAAACGGACAATAAATAAACTAAAAAAACTGCTGTTTTTTATATTTTTTTACTAAAGAAAATAATTTATTGTCCGATATTTAACCGAAAGTAGCCTCTCATGCCTAGCAAGGAGATATAGCGTGAACACTGATTGCAAGTATTGCTTTGAGTTAGTTAATAACGGGAAGGAACACCCACAGCTAAAAACGGTTAGTGATTTAGGTAACTCCCAGATCTGCAAATGCGGTAACTGCGGTGCCATGCTGATGAGTACAGCAGACAACTGGGAAATCGTAATCAAGGGGTCTGTTGCTCGACATCTCAAAAAGCATGCGAAAGAAGCTAAAGAAAAAGTTGCTTAGTAGCGTCCTAAGCAAAATTTTACTTGGCAGCCCAGATAGTTGCGCGTAGTTTTGTCATAGAAACTTAAACACGATTGGTTCCTATGCATTCACTTCGCCAGCTGATTGAACAAGATAATAATCACAACTTATTCGATCTACTCTCAAGTCTTTGCCAAGGCTCTATTGCAGTCGATGAAACAGCTTCAATTCTGTGGATGAACGATGCTTATCGCAAGCTTGTCGCTATTCCGGAAGAGACCGATCCAATTGGCTGTAATGTAGAAGATCTCATCCCCACGACTCAGTTGCCTCGAGTCATTAAAAGCGGCAAGCCTTCCTTTGTAGATCTAATGCAGATTAACAACCGCTGGTGTGTTGTTACTCGCCTCCCGATCAAGAATCAAGAAAATAAGATTATCGGCGCTATAGGCTTTATTTTTTACGATGACTTAGACAGTCTTCAACCACTATTCGACAAATTTGCTCGCCTACAGCGTAAATTTGAAGATGAGAAAATCATCCGCCCTAGTCGATACGCCCTAGATGACATGATCGGTAATGCGCCGAAGACACAGCAACTCCGTCGTCAGGCACTAAGAGCCTCACAACTCGATACAACCTTGCTTTTATTAGGCGAAACCGGGACGGGAAAAGAGTTATTAGCACAGGGTATCCATCATGCCTCCACACGGCGCAGCGGACCTTTTGTCGGCATTAATATGGGTGCGCTACCCGAATCGCTTGCCGAAGCTGAACTGTTTGGCACCGCTCCCGGCGCTTATACCGGTGCAGATAGAAAGGCACGCAAGGGCAAAGTCCAGCTAGCTGAAGGCGGTACTCTATTCCTTGATGAGATTGCAGAGATGCCTCTCGCCATGCAGGCAAAACTTCTTCGAGTCCTACAGGAACGTGAGGTAGAAGCCCTAGGCTCTAATCGCCTTGAAAAAGTCGATGTGCGCATCATCGCAGCAACCGCAAAAGATCTACGCAACCAAGTAGAACAAGGTTTATTTCGTGAAGACCTGTACTACCGTTTGAATGTCTTACCGATCAACCTACCGCCTCTAAGAGATCGAATCCAAGATATTCCTCTGCTATCCGAACACATGTTAAGCGAAATTCAGCGTCAATCGCAGCTACCGGAACTACCTCTGTCACAGTCAGCCCTAGAATGGCTCCAAAGCTACAGCTGGCCTGGCAATATCCGTGAACTGCGAAATCGCCTAGAACGAGGCTGCGTTATGGCTGAAGGCTCTTCAATAGAGGCGCCTGATTTAGGCGCAAATGAAGAACAGCCCCATCAAAGAAACCCTTTAACGAATCTAAAAAGCTATCGTAAAGAGCATGAGCGTTCAGCCATTGAAGAAGCGATACAGCAATGCAATGGCAATAAAACAGCGGCAGCCAAACTGCTGGGTATCTCAAGGGCAAGCCTTTATCAACGCCTAAGAGACGACAAAAGCGTCTAATAATTTAGACACAGACAGAAAACCGTCTATTTTAATAGACATATTTACGTATCCCGCCCACCATAAAAAACACACAACCCATTGTTTTTAAACAATATTTAAAACATGGCCCCTGCCTTGCTCTAAACAACTGAATTAAAAATAACAAGAATGGTATTCAGGATGTCTCAGAATAAGCTGATCACGGCCGATCAAGCGGCAGCATTAATTCAATCAAATGACACCATAGTGACTGGCGGTTTTATCGGTATCGGCTTTGCTGAAACTCTCGCAAAAGCGATCGAAAAACGATTTCTAGATCAGGGCACACCCAACAACCTCAGTCTGCTTTACGCGGCCGGCCAAGGCGATGCCCAAACTCGCGGCTTAAATCACTTTGCCCATGAAGGAATGATAAAGCGAGTCATCGGTGGGCATTGGGGCTTAGCTCCCGCACTCGGAAAAATGGCGATTGAGAATAAAATCGAGGCATACAACCTTCCTCAAGGGGTTATCTGCCATATGTTCCGCGATATTGCCGCAGGTAAACCAGGCACGCTCACACGGGTAGGTTTGCACACCTTTGTAGACCCACGTCTTGAAGGCGGCAAAGTAAATAGCCGTACAGAAGCGCAACTGGTACAGCTACTTGATCTTAACGGTGAAGAAGCTCTTCTATATAAGCACTGCCAACCAAACATTGCCCTGCTACGCGGTACCACAGCAGATAGTAAAGGCAATATCTCTATGGAACGTGAAGCACTGCCTTTAGATGCTTTAGCGATTGCGCAAGCCGTTAAAAACAGTGGCGGTAAGGTACTAGTACAGGTTGAACGTGTTACTGCGCAACATAACCTAAGTCCAGATAGAATCCGTATCCCGGGAATCTTGGTTGATCATATTATTCAAGCGCCTGCTGAAGACCACCCTCAGACATTTGCCGAAGTCTATAACCCAGCCTACAGCGGCGAAATTACATTACCGGCCCAAGCAAGCAAACCTGTTCCTTTAGACGCAAGAAAAATCATTGCTCGTCGCGCACTAATGGAACTGAAAAACAATGCCGTCGTCAATCTTGGTATTGGCATGCCTGAAACGGTAGCAGCCGTTGCAGCTGAAGAAGGAAAGATAGAAGACTTCACTCTTACCGTTGAGCCTGGCGGAATCGGCGGCCAACCTGCTAGCGGGCTAAGCTTTGGTGCAACAAGTAATGCTGAAGCGGTTGTAGACCAACCTGCTCAGTTTGATTTCTATGATGGCGGCGGTTTAGACCAAGCCTTTTTAGGCTTAGCTGAAACCTGCCCAGAGGGTCACGTTAACGTTAGTAAATTCGGCCCTAAACTCGCTGGTGCAGGCGGATTTATTAACATTACTCAAAACACTAAAGATGTTTATTTTCTCGGCACTTTCACCTCTGGCAAACAACGTTTAGAGGTGCACGAGCACGGCTTAAAAGTGATAGAGAACGGGCCTCTTAAGAAATTTAAAAAGTCTGTTCAGCAAATTACATTTAATGGCAGTTACGCTATGCAATGCCAACAGCGAGTAACCTTTATTACTGAACGCGCGGTATTCAAGCTCACGCCGAAAGGGCTTTTACTGACAGAAATAGCACCAGGCATCGACCTGCAAAAGGATGTACTGGATCAGATGGAGTTTATGCCGTTAATTGATGATCATTTAACTCCAATGGATGAGCGCTTATTCCGTGAAAGCCCAATGCGCCTCAATCAACCTGGTAGTAGACCGATGCAGCAGATGAGGGCATTAATGAAGAACGTTCTTCAACCGCAAAAACCGGTTCCACAACCTTCAAAGATGTATTCAATTTCGTAAGATCGTCCTTTTATCATCCAGCAATAAGATAGGGGAAGGTACACAACGTACTGACCCCATTGCCATATTCTCGCTGTGCGGCGGACTTGTGCTAAGGCTCTATTCTTATTGCAGAGAGCGGTTCACGTCATTACTCAAATCTATACTGCACTTCACCGCAGCCCCGGATTTTAGTTTTTTGGCCGCTCTCCGGATGTTTTTTCATCTCCCCCGGCTCGCAATTCCAGCTATCTAAAGCAATACTCCTAAGAGCGTCTAACTGCGGGAGCGCTTTATGAAAAAGCTAACTTTAGTTCGTCACGCAAAATCCAGCTGGAAAGACCCCACTCTTGATGACTTTGAGCGCCCTCTCAATAAGCGTGGTCAGAGAGACCTTCCAAAGATGGCTACGCGTTTAGGTGAATATGGCATCGAGCCAGAACTCATCTTAGCAAGCAACGCAAACAGAGCAATCACAACGGCCTCCGAAATCCATCAACAACTCAATTTAAAACAAGAACAATTGCAAACCCATCCAGAACTGTATGCATCTTGTGCCGAAACGCTGATGTACCTTTTGCAAAACCAATCAGATCATCTGAGCAGTATTATGCTAGTCGGCCATAATCCAGCGCTACACCAACTAGCTGATATACTCACTCAAAGCCACTTAGAAAAGCTTCCTACAGCAGCAGTTCTTCACATGCATCTAAGCATTACCCAGTGGCATGAATTAGCAGCGGGCTGTGCCACCAGCATTTTATTCGATTACCCGAAAAAGCACGCTTCAACCGCCGCCTAAGCAACTATGATAAACTGTACTCTTTATTCCAGAGTGAGTGCCTGTGGATCTTTACCTTTCATCGCTCAGTTTTACTGCGAGTATTACCGCCCCAATCTTTTTTATTGGCTTTCTAGGCTATCTACTGAAACGCGTAGGGCTGATTGATGATGCCTTCATAAATACAGCATCAAAGCTGGTATTTATGATCACCCTGCCAGCCTTGGTTTTTATGTCCATTTCACGGACAGACTTTCACGCAGTCTTTAATCCAGAGCAACTGGGTTTTGTCTTAATTGGCACTCTGATCAGTTTCATCGCGCTTTGGTTTCTCGCTAAGCGCTGGATCAAACAACCAGAAGACTTAGGTGTTTTTATACAAGGTGCGTTTCGAAGCAATTACGGCATTATTGGTTTAGCTGTGAGCTATAACCTATTTTCTGATTCCGGCTTGGCGCAAGCATCCCTACTACTAGCGCTCGTTATTCCTCTGTTTAATGTCTTATCAATCATTGCATTAACACTGCCAGCAAAACACCAAGGCGGCGCAAGTATCGGCAAAACCGTATTAGAGATCGTAAAAAACCCACTGATCATTGCGGTATTGCTGGCACTTCCGTTCTCTTACTTCGGTTTCCAGCTTCCCGAAATTGCACAAAAAACAGGGCGTTACTTCGCCAATCTGACCCTACCTTTAGCCCTATTGGCTATAGGCGGCTCATTGAACATGAAGAGCTTACGTAGCACTTCTTCACAAGCCACTTGGGCGACCTTATCAAAGCTACTTTTTATCCCTCTGATATTAACACTCGCCGCATGGGCATACGGCTTCAAAGGGCAAGACTTAACCATGCTCATGGTTCTATTTGGATGTCCGACAGCTGCTGCCAGTTTTGTTATGGCTAAAGCGATGGGAGGAAATGAGAAACTAGCGGCGAATATCATATTAATGACGACCATAGGCTCTATCCTTAGCCTATCGGCGGGCATCTATATCATGCGCGTTACAGGTGTAATTTAAGCTTCCGTACATTCTGTACGCTTAAGATAGGTCTGTAAGCTAATTTGATCTGTAGTTTCAAAATGACGGGACAATTGCGTAAGCGACTGGATACGATCCAATCTAAACATACGAAAATCCTCGCGCAGCTCACACCAAGCAACCAAGGTCCAAACAGCACCCCAGTACACTAAACCTAAAGGCCAAACTTCACGCTCGGACTGTTGTTTATCTTCTCGTTGATAACCGATCGAAATCACAAACCTATTCTTGATCGCGACTCTGATTTGGTCACTATATTGGGTCGTCCATTTTCGATGTAGCCCAGGAACAACAAACCATTCGGGGCCTTCTATATATTGATCATAAAGCTCTGTTGGCAAAACCGCTTTGACTTTATCTAGCACTCTGGAAGCAGACTGACCTAGATGCCGATCACTACAGCCCTGCACTAAGCGCACACCCAGCAACAGTGCTTCGAGTTCTTCTTCATCAAACATCAGAGGCGGCAGATTAAATTCCGGGCGTAGGCGATAGCCTACCCCCGCTTCACCTTCAATAGGCACACCAGAAAGCGAAAGCGCCTGTATATCTCGGTAGATAGTTCTCTCAGAGACTTCCAACACCTCAGCCAAGGCGCTGGCCGTTAAAGCTGTTCGGCGGCCACGCAAAAGCGTTAGTAATTGAAATAAGCGTTCCGCTTTCCTCATCAGTAAGTTAGCTCCCTAAGCCCCTTCGCAAATCATAGCTTCTGTTTGTACTTCCATATGACGCATATGACAACTATCCATATCAATAAGACCACACAGCGACTGGCCTTCGTCAGATTGCATAAATGCATCGCCCGCCGCTTTAGCTGTCGGCATATCCTGCCAATAAGCTAAATCATGCAGTAAGCCATTTTCATCTTCGCTCACTGAGCGATACAGAAAGCCTTCCTGCTTTTTTAGCCACTCATTAACCTTGTCATGAGTCGATGCAAAGTCAGCTTTATTCACGCCTGATTTCAGATTGTAAGTTACCATTTCCACGACGGTTGTTGTCATTGTTATTCTCCTTAATCCAATTCTTAAATATGACAACAGGGATGCTAAACTAGGCCTACTGACAGCGTAGTGTCAGTAGAGTTTTATTAAATGAGGATAAAGATGTTTAAGTTATTCAAAAGCGATCGATTGGCAAAAGCTTTTAAAGCGATCGATGCCGATGATCTGACCAAGCTCCAAAAACATCTGCAAAAACTCGAACCGGAAGAAATCAATCAACCAGTCTCTGATGATACTGCGCCTTTAGCTGAAGTCTGCATTCTTAAACAAGCCCCAAAAGCGTTAAAGCTGGTGTTAAACTTCGGCGCCAACCCAGACCAAACAAGCCACACCGATAAGACCCTAACACTTGCAGCGCTGTCACTTAGACAAGAAAAAAGTCTGCCCTTACTAACAGCGCTTTATACTGCTGGTGCCACAACCGACCCAACACCACTGCTTCAACAATGCTTTGATCATTGCTCCGAACAAGAACTCATGCTGCATCTATCAGTCTTACTCCAGTATGGCGGACAGCTTGATGACGAACTTGTTCATAAAGCCTTAGCTAGCGATCAGTTACCGCTTATCCACTTTATTATAAATTCTGGAGCATCTTGCCCAGACGATATCGACCAACACAGTTACTCCGAAGAAACGCTGAACTATGCGAAAAAGTGCTGGGACGATCAGAAAATTCGAGCGATGTTTCTCTCATGACAGATTCAAAGAGATGCTTTGTAATAGCCGTCGCTGGTGCACCTGGCAGCGGCAAGACATCTTTAACCTTAGCACTAGCTAAACTGCTAGATGCAGACACACTCTTTTACGATGATTATCAACAAGCCACCAATCAATCCATGGCCGAAACCCTTCAATGGATGAAACAAGGTAGCGACTACAACAATTTAAATATTCCTGGCTTTGCTGAAGCAATTGCCGCCCAGATCCAAATCTCTGATAAAAGTTTCTTGTTGATTGAAACCCCATTAGGCCGACATCATCATGCCAGTGGGCAATACATTGATTGCCTAATTTGGCTAGACACCCCTCTTGATATTTCACTTGCTCGCAATATCAAAGCTTTTAGCAGCGAATTTAAAAAAGTCCCGTCGGACTATATTCAGCAAATGGATTGGCTTTCTAATTACCTTGAAGGTTACATTCAAGACATCCGCGCTACACTCGTCATACAACAAGAGCGCCTAACCGAAGATGCCGATATTAATATCGATGGCACACTGCCACTTGGCGAAATAGCTCAGCGCATTTACCAAACGATCTCACAAGAACAATCAATAGGATAAACAATGCAGTCTCTTTGCCTTGATGATTCAACAGCTGAACAACAGGACTGGAAAGCCTACCTTTGCATCGAGGCATTTATTCAAGATTTTGTCACAGCCCAAGTACTGTTTACGGCTTTACAAATAGGCCTGATCAAAATCCTATCAGACAAACCTCGTTCTGAAGATGCTTTGCAACAAAGCCAGCCTAAAGTGACAGCCCTGGGTATGCTGCTCCAACAATTAAAAGCAGCCAATATCATTGAGCAGGACGATAAGCTTCGGTGGCAACTGACGACGGATTTCAGTCAAACACTCCCCTTCCAAGATCTGCTACTTTCCAAATTGGAGTTTGCAAATCTATTAGCACCTGACCTTTTGCAGCACTACACACTGTTCCTTGAGGACATGCCTCGTTTTATTCAGCAGGCTAAGGTATTTGAACTGTTCGCTTACAATCGCTGTTTTGAGGTCACACCAGAGAACATTACTGCAACCCGTCGATGGATGCGCTTCACCACCTGCTTAACCCGCTACGAAGGCCGTGTAATTGCTAAACACGCCGATCTAAATCATGTAAAAAACCATCTGGATATTGGTGGAAACAGCGGTGAATTCGCGCTGCAATTATGCAAAGCTAATGCAGCACTCAACTCGACCATTATTGATCTTCCTGTGGTGTGTGAAGTAGGTAAAAGCCACATTAAGGGAGAACAAGAAGCGGATCGAATCAATTTTAAAGCAGCGGATGCACTTGTGGATGAGCTACCACAGCAACAAGGTCTGGTGACCTTCAAATCAATTTTACACGACTGGCCAATAGAAGCCTGTGCACAATTTATCCGCCAAGCAACAAGCACACTAAACGATCAGGGTGAAATACTGATATGTGAAAGAGGGCCATTAGATCTAAGCAGGCCCGTACCTTACGGCCTATTGCCTATGTTGTTATTCAATCGCTCTTTCCGTGAGCCCAATGCTTATATTGAGTTATTGAAAAGCAATGGTTTTAACAACATTGAGATCGAAACCATTCAGTTAGAAACGCCGTTCTTCCTAATTCGAGCTAGACGTTAAAACTTGAAGGCGTATTAATTGATAAGTCAGGAATATCGATTTTAGGGCAACGGTTTACCACAACCTTAAGGCCTGCATCTTCAGCGCGTTTCTGTGCGTCAGGGCTGTCCACCCCTAATTGCAACCAAACGGCCTTAGCTCCGATTTCAATAGCTTCGTCGATAACCTCTCCAGCCTGATCGCTGCGACGAAACACATCGACCATATCAACCGTTTTATCAATATCAGCTAAAGAAGCCACAACCTGCTCACCGTGCAGAGTTTCACCCTCAAGTGCAGGGTTGACCGGGATAACGTCATAACCGCAAGTCTTCAAGAAAGCCATCACACGGAAACTCGCGCGTTCAGGCTTATTGCTCGCGCCTACTACAGCAATAGTACGAACACTTTCTAAAACATCGATAGATAACTGATCATCAGTCATGACTATCACCTTCGACATGCATGCCTTTGCAAACACTGCACTCAGGGTCTTTACGCAATTTAAGGGTGCGCCAATCCATGGTTTTGGCATCTAAAAGCAGTAAACGGCCTGCCAAGTTCTCGCCAACCGAAGCCAAAACTTTTAATGCTTCTAATGCTTGAACCGATCCAATAATGCCGACTAGAGGCGATAAAACACCGGACTCAGAGCAAGTAAGCGCTTCATCACTTCCCTCTTTGTAGAGGCATTGATAGCAAGGTGATTCTGGATTAAGCGGATCGTAAACCGCCACCTGACCTTCCATACGGATAGCCGCACCGGAAACCAATGGCTTCTTGTGCATAAAGCAAGCGCGGTTAATCGAAAATCGAGTACTAAAGTTATCGGTACAATCAACCACAAGGTCAACGGTTGCGACTAAACGCTGCAAAGCCTCATCGTCTAAACGCTCATATAAGGCCTTCACTCGAGTATCAGGGTTGAGACCGGCAATGGTATTTCGAGCCGAATCCACTTTAGGTGTGCCAATGCGCTTAGTGTTATGAGCAATCTGACGCTGTAAATTGGAAAGCTCGACCTCGTCATCATCCACTAGGATAAGCTCACCGATACCTGCCGCGGCCAGGTACATAGCAACAGGACTACCCAAGCCACCTAGACCGATGATCAAAACTGTCGAATTTAACCAGATTTCCTGCCCATTTATATCGACATCAGGCAACATAATTTGGCGGCTGTAGCGTAATAGCTGCTCATCACTCAGCATTGTTTTCTCCTTAAGCGCAGGTTTCACCTGGCCATAATGCAAAGGTTACTCGCTCATTATCACCATAATCGCGCTGAGTACCAATTTCTGTATACCCTAATCTGTCCAACAAGGCGCGGCAAACAGGACCTTGGTCATAACCATGTTCAAACAACAGATGGCCACCAGGAACAAGGTAACTTCGCGCCTGTTCACATATATGTTTTATATCTGCCATACCATGATCTTCAGCCGTAAGCGCTGAGAGCGGTTCAAACCTCACGTCACCTTGTTCTAGATGCGGGTCTTCCGGATCGATATAAGGAGGATTACTGACGATCATATCGTAATGACCATGGTGGGGTTCAAACCAACTTCCCTGTATCACTTCTACGTTTTCAAGCTGCAATCGGGCTCTATTGCGCTCAGCCAATTGTGCCGCCTCAGGCACAAAGTCTGATGCAACCACAGTCCATTCTGGATTTTCATAAGCTAGCGCTAAAGCAATTGCGCCTGTTCCCGTGCCCAAATCAGTAATGCGTGCTTGTTTTTTAGCGCATAACTGCAAAGCCTTTTCGACCACCACTTCGGTATCCGGACGAGGAATCAAAGTATAGGGAGAAACTTCCAAGTCAAAATCCCAAAACCCTCGCATACCGATAATATGTGCTACAGGCTCGCCTTTGAGGCGCCGATCGATCATCACTGCTAATTGCTCGACAATCTTAGGATCTAACTCTTTTTCAGGCCAAGTAAACAGATAGCTACCCGGCTTATCGAGCAGATGACATAGCATCAACTCAACATCTAATTGAGCTGACTCACTGAAACCACTGAGTTGATTACTTAATTGTACGGCTTGTTTGATTTGCATAGAGGTTTAATACATATCAAAAAGGGCCATATAGGCCCTTTTTATTAACTTTCGTCGGAGAGCGCCCCAAGCTGTTCTGCTTGGTGCTCATTTAAGAGCGGCTCAACCACATGCTGTAGTTCACCACCAATAATTTCCTGCAGCTTATATAGCGTTAGGTTAATACGGTGATCCGTGACACGACCTTGTGGATAATTATAGGTGCGGATGCGTTCAGAGCGGTCACCACTACCCACTAGGCTTTTACGCGTACTTGCCATTTCAGCCGCCTGACGCTCATCTTCAGCCGCCTGCAAACGTGACGCTAGTAGCGACATCGCTTTTGCACGGTTCTTGTGCTGTGAACGCTCTTCCTGACACTCAACTACCACACCTGTAGGAATGTGAGTTAGTCGAATAGCAGAGTCAGTTTTGTTGACATGCTGACCACCCGCACCCGATGCACGGAAAGTATCTACACGTAGATCAGCTTTGTTAATTTCAATCTCAGCGGACTCATCCATCTCTGCCATAATTGCCACGGTACAAGCTGACGTATGAACACGGCCTTGAGACTCAGTTTCTGGCACACGTTGTACACGGTGTGCACCGGATTCGAATTTCAGCTTCGAATATACATCGGTACCTACGATACGAGAGATAACCTCTTTATAACCGCCATGATCACCTTCATTAACGCTAACAACCTCTACACGCCAACCCTGCACTTCCGCAAAACGAGAATACATACGGAAAAGGTCACCGGCAAAAATAGCCGCTTCATCACCACCAGTTCCGGCACGCACTTCCAAAAAGACGTTGCGAGAATCATTTGGATCTTTAGGTAATAAAAGAATCTGCAGTTCAGCTTCAAGATTTTCGATACGCTCTTTAACGGCAGGATATTCCTCTTTTGCCATCTCTCGCATATCAGGATCACTGTCAGCCATCATCATCTCGGCTTCTTCAAGATCCTCCTGCGCTTGATTAAAAGCAGCAAACGCCTGTACTACAGGCTCTAGTTCGGAGTATTCCTTAGAATAATCACGAAACTTATCCTGATCTGAGATAATTTCTGGATCAGACATCAGAGCTGCAAGCTCTTCGTATCGATCGCTAAGCTTTTCCAGCTTACTTAGAATAGATTCTTTCATTATTTCTCATTCTTAGCATGTTCACCCAATTGGTGAAGCTCTTGCACCAAGTCCAGTAACTCACTGCGCCCTTCAGCGCTAGCTTTACGCATTTGAATTGTTGGATGGTGCAACATTTTATTCGTCAGGCTACGCGCTAACATGGTTAACACTTCTTCAGCTGGCTTACCATTTTCCAGCTGTTTTAACGCTCGCCCTAATTCTTGATCACGTAAACTTTCTGCCTGACCACGGAAAGCCGTTAATACATCGACCGCTTCCAGTGAACGCAACTGGCGCATAAACTCGTGCGCGCCTGTTTCTATAATTTCTTCTGCTTGCCGAGCGGCATCTTCACGGCTACGTTGGTTCTCTTCAATAACCTCTTTAAGGTCATCGACTGTATACAGATAAACATCATCCAGTTCCGCAACTTGTGCTTCAATGTCACGCGGAACAGCTATATCAACCATAAAAATAGGTCGATGCTTACGCTGCTTAAGTGCTGACTCCACCGCACCTTTACCTAGAATAGGCAACTGGCTGGCAGTAGAAGCAATCACTATATCGGCCTCGGCAAGCGCATTTGGAATATCACCCAACAAGATCGCTTTACCATCAAACTCATCAGCCAATGCCAAAGCACGGTTAAGGGTACGGTTCGCCACCGTGATATCTTTTACGCCAGCATTCGCTAAGTGGCGCGCTACCAACTCGATCGTTTCACCTGCACCTATCAGTAACGCTTTGCTTTCTCGCATATCCGAGAAAATATGCTGAGCAAGGCTTACCGCTGCATAAGCAACTGAAACCGGGTTTTCACCAATCGCTGTATCTGTACGAACCTGTTTCGCTACAGAGAAGGTCTGCTGAAATAAGCGTCCCAGCTCGGCACCTACATGGCCGTTTTCTTGGGAAAGGCTGTAAGCCGACTTCAGCTGACCTAGTATCTGAGGCTCGCCCAATACTAGAGAGTCCAAACCACTCGCCACACGCATCATATGACGCGCAGCATCCTCACCCCAAAAGGCATAGGAACATTGTTGCAGTTCATCAGGATCTAAATCGTGGTACTCGCCTAGCCATTCCAAAAGGGCTCTCGACCCTTCTATGGCAGAAGAGCAATACAGCTCTGTACGGTTACAAGTTGATAGGATGGCAATCTCTTTCAGATCAGCAAATTCGGCAGCACCATTCATCGCCTCAGCAAGCAGCTCGGGTGCAAACGCCACGCGTTCACGAACCTCCACCGAAGCCGTTTTGTGATTGATGCCTAATGCAAGTAACGCCATGCGATCCGCCATACCAAAAAATCTACCGTCGTGCAGACGGCACTACAAATCAACTGAAGCTGATCTAAATCAGCGCGCTATGATACAACGCTTTGCGACAAAGGTTAAAAGGCAGCGCAACAATTTAGGTAACTTCGATCAAAAAACAGCAGATTAATTACAAATCTTTGGACAAAACCCGCATAAATCGAACAAAAACGCTGAGCCTTAGGTCTAACTTTTAAATTAAGTGCAGAGTCAGTGCAGATCAGCAAGAATCTGTAAATCGTTCACTTATTCTCTTTAAAACCTTTGGTCGGTAGCTGACAAGCTACAGCTTATTCAACTATAGTGACCAAATCATTCAGGGATGTCGGGGCTATTACGGCTGTATACATGAATAAATCACTTATCGTTTTAACTTGTGTCTTCGCCTTACTACAAGGCTGTCAAAGCACCCCAACGAAACGGACACAAGAAGTTATCTCCGAGCCAGTCAATTACGTGGACGGCGAGTTCAACCAAGAATCTCTTTACGATTTATTACTTGCTGAAATTGCAGGACAACGCAGGCTCTTCCCAGTCGCCCTGGAGAACTACCTCAAACAAGCTGAAAAAAGTCAGGACTCTGGCGTTGCAGAACGCGCCACACGAATTGCTCAATACCTGAGAAACCCTGACAAAGTAATTCAAGCATCCCGACTTTGGCGCGAAATTGCGCCATCTAATCCAGAACCGTATCAAATTGAAGCGAATATGCTTCTACATAAAGGCCAATACACCGAAGCACTGCCTTTGGTTAAGAAAGCCCTTGAGTTCGATCCATTACGCACCTTGGCTTTGATTCGTGGGCAAGTCGAACGTATAGACCCCAAAGTTTTATCCGGCTACATCACGATGCTAAATAAACATCGTCAAGCTGTCGATCCACGCTCTGATCTGGAGCTGACTCTAGCACTGTTGCATCGAGCTAATAACAACGAGCAGGCGTCACTCACCTCTTTTAACCGCGCCCTTAGGATTGACCCCGAGAATCCAGAAGCCTTGATACAAAAAGCAGAACTGCTGCGCTCTCAAAACAAAGTTTACGATGCACTTAAGCTTATCCGCTCTGCTTTTGAACAACAGCCAAATAACCGTCAGCTTCATATTCTTTACACACAGCTGTTATTCCAAAATAAGCAATCTAAACAAGCGGTCTCTCAAGCAAAAGAACTGCTAAAAAACAACTTAAAAGATCATCAGTTAACCTACTACTTAGCCCTATTGATGCTCGAGAATGAAGCACCTCAGGATGCTAAAGCAGCCTTTTTGCGATTACTTGAACTGAAACCTGAGGACACTTCACCGCATTTTTATTTAGGCCACATAGCTCAGTCGGAAGAGAAGCGTGATCAAGCGATTGAACATTACAGCTCTGTAAAGAATGGCTCTAACGTTCTACAATCCCTATCTCGAGTAAGCTCGCTTCTTAAAGATGTGGAAGACAAACCTCGTCTACAGCAGATTTTATCTGATGCCAGAGCCAGCATGCCCAACCAAGCCGCTTCAATTTATACATTAGAGGCGGAATGGCTAAACCTCCATAACTTGAAAGAGGAGGCCTTAACTGTATTAGAGGATGCGCTAGTACTCTTTGTTGATAACACCGCACTGCTATACACCCGCGCCATGATGGTGGAATCCACTGATTTCCCGCAGGCAGAAAAAGATTTACGCCGAGTATTAGAATTAGAACCCGGCAACGCTACAGTGCAGAATGCTTTAGGCTACACCCTACTTCTACATACTGAGCGCTATGAAGAAGCCTACAAGCTTATTCAAGCAGCATTAGCCACAGAACCTGAAGACCCTGCTATTTTGGATTCCATGGGTTGGGCTTTATTTAAATTGGGCAGGAACCATGAAGCCGTAACTTATTTAGAAAAGGCTCATGCTTTATATTCCGACCCTGAAGTCTCCAGTCACCTCATTCAGGTGTATTGGGCTATAGATCAAAAAGAGAAAGCTCGTTCACTGCTCCAAAGAAGCCAAAAAGATAATCCTGGCGACCCTTTCCTAGAAGAAGCAGCGCAGCTAATTAACGCAGAGTAGTAAAAGCAGATGTTAAAAAGGTACCTAGGGGCGTTGCTGTGCCTATTCTTAGCCGGCTGTAGCTTACAAAAAACTCAGCTACCAGCACCGAACGATATTTCTTGGGAAACTCGTCAAAGTCTGCTTAAAGATATCTCTGATTGGGAAGCTAGCGGCAAGATAGGCATCCGCACACCTGAAGACAGCCAATCAGCCAGTTTAAAATGGCTGCAAGAAGGTTCTGATTATCAGATAGATATCCGCGGGCCTTGGGGGCAAGGTGGCGCATCTATTGCGGGAAACCCACAAGAAGTCATCGTTGATATTGCCGGCGAAGGAACGTTTACCGGAACTAATCCGGAACAAATCCTCCATCAACAATGGGGTTGGGCACTGCCTGTTAGTGATATTTTTTGGTGGATCAGGGGGCTACCTTCGCCTCACTCACAATACGACCAAACAGTCGTCGATGAAAGACTTGCACAATTAACCCAACAAGATTGGAAAATTGAGTATCTTCGCTATAACCAACAAACACCTGCGCTGCCTACTAAAATGCGTCTGCAGTTCCGTGATTTGAAAGTCACCATTGTGATTAAAACTTGGATCAAACTGTAGCAGCAGAAAAATCTCTCAACTTTAAATCGCGATCTCATTTAGCCATCACTGGAAGCCTGCTTTTACGCTCTCAATCCTAGTGGCTACTCCCCCTGCTTTAGTTTGACTTTTAACCACGAGTCTTGGATAATCTGCGCCTCTTTCAACGGGAGGCCGGTCCTCCAAGAGGAATAATGTTGGGGTATCGCCAAGCGGTAAGGCACTGGATTCTGATTCCAGTATGCGGAGGTTCGAATCCTCCTACCCCAGCCAAATGCCTATGAACGGTTCCCGATCTATAGATTCCGAACAAATTACAATCGAAAAGGTGCACGCCGTGTCCAAGATGATGGTCTTCACCGGCAACGCTAACCCTGATCTGGCGAGAAAAGTAGTTGATCGCCTAGATATTCCTATGGGTAAAGCGAATGTTGGTCGTTTTAGTGATGGCGAAGTAAGCGTTGAGATTCAGGAAAACGTACGTGGTAAAGACGTATTTATTATCCAGTCTACTTGCGCGCCAACTAACGACAACTTGATGGAGCTGATTGTACTAGCCGACGCTCTTCGTCGCGCTTCTGCTTCACGTATCACAGCTGTTGTACCTTACTTCGGCTATGCACGTCAGGATCGACGTCCACGCTCTGCTCGTGTACCTATCACTGCAAAAGTAGTTGCAGATATGATGGATGCTATCGGCATCGACCGCGTACTGACAGTTGACCTACACGCTGACCAGATTCAGGGCTTCTTCTCTGTACCTGTAGATAACGTTTACGGTTCACCTGTTCTACTAGACGACATCGTTGATCAGGAATACGACAACATCTTAGTTGTTTCTCCGGACGTTGGTGGTGTAGTTCGTGCCCGCGCAGTTGCTAAGCAACTTGATTGTGACCTAGCAATCATCGACAAGCGTCGTGAGCGTGCAAACGAATCTCAAGTAATGAATATCATTGGTGATGTTGAAGGCCGTACTTGCGTACTGGTTGATGACATGTGTGATACTGCTGGCACGCTTTGTAAAGCTGCTAAGGCACTTAAAGATAACGGTGCAGCACGCGTTGTAGCTTACGCGACTCACGCCGTACTTTCTGGCCCAGCAGTAAGTAACATCACTAATTCTGATCTAGATGAATTTGTTGTAACAGATACGATTCCACTGTCTGAATCCGCATCTAAGTGCGACAAAATTCGTCAGCTAACACTAGCTCCGCTTCTAGCTGAAGCTGTGCGCCGTGTATGCAATGAAGAATCCATCAGCGCGATGTTCCGTTAAGGACGACGCGTTGATATAGCAACTTACTCAATTACGAGTAAGTTTTTCCACCCTCGGGTGATTGCTGCAAAGCCTGGTCGCAAGGTTTTGCAGCTTATTTATTTAAAGGTATTAAAAATGTCTAACTTTGTAGTTAATGCAGTAGCACGTGCTGACGAAGGGAAAGGTGCGAGCCGCCGCCTACGTCGCGAAGGTCTAGTTCCTGGTATCGTTTTTGGTGGTGACAAGCGTAAGAAGCCTGCTTCTATCTCTGTTCCTAACAACGAACTAGTTAAAATGCTAGAAGACGACGCTTTCTTCTCATCTATCCTGACTCTGTCTTTGGACGGTAAAGAAGAGCAAGTGATCATAAAAGATCTACAGCGTCACCCTGCTAAGCCAGTTGTACTGCACGCTGACTTCCAGCGCATTACTAAATCCAACAAGATCAAGATCACTGTTCCTGTTGCATTCTCTGGTTTCGAAAAGTCTCCTGCTTCTAAAGCAGCGTGCAAATTCGCAGCTGAGAAAAACACTGTAGAAGTTCTATGCCTACCAGCTAACCTTCCAGAAACTCTGGTTGTTGACCTTTCTGCATGTGATTCTGATCAGGTTCTTCACCTATCTGATATCACTCTTCCTGAAGGCGTTGAGATTGTTTCTCTACGTCGTGGCGGTGACCACGATCAGGGTATCGGTTACGTATACGCGCCTCGCGGCAGCAAGTAATTGGTATAAGCAACCAGCATGAAAGACAAGATCCAGCTCATCGTTGGCCTGGGTAATCCAGGCGATAAGTATGCGCAAACCCGTCACAATGCTGGTGCTGAGTTTGTCGAGCAGCTTGCTGCTCGACATCTCGCTCCCCTAAAGCCCGAAAAGAAGTACCACGGGCTCTACTCTAAAGCTCAGATTGGTAACCAAGTGATTCATCTTTTGGTTCCAACCACGTTTATGAATCTGAGTGGCCAGGCTGTTGCAGCACTGGCAAGCTTCTACAAAATTCCACCAGAAGCGATTTTAGTCGCTCATGATGAACTCGATATTCCACCAGGTATTGCGAAATTTAAGCAAGGTGGCGGTCATGGTGGTCATAATGGTTTGCGCGATATCATCAGCAAACTAGGTAACAACAAAAATTTCTACCGTTTACGCCTTGGTATTGGCCATCCAGGTCACAGCAGCCAAGTAAGCGGTTTTGTTCTGAAAAAAGCTCCAGCCAAAGAACGTGATGCCACAATGGCAGCTATCGATGAAGCTGAACGCTATCTGGAGCACGCAATTGCCGGTGACTGGAACAAAGCAATGAACCAGTTACACAGTTTTTCAGCCAGCTAGATCATTTACAGGATTCAATCATGGGTTTTAAATGCGGTATTGTAGGCCTACCAAATGTAGGTAAATCTACTCTTTTCAATGCGCTAACTAAAAATGGCATTGCAGCAGAAAACTTCCCATTCTGCACTATCGAGCCAAATGCAGGCACAGTATCTATGCCTGACCCGCGTTTAGACAAGCTTACAGCGATTGTGAATCCAGAACGTACAATTCCAACAGCGATGGAGTTCGTAGATATTGCAGGTCTTGTTGCTGGCGCGTCTAAAGGCGAAGGCCTTGGTAATAAGTTCTTAGCAAACATCCGCGAAACAGACGCAATTGCACACGTTGTACGTTGCTTCGAAGATGAAAACGTAATCCACGTTGCCAACAAGATTGATCCGCTATCTGATATCGAAACAATCAACCTTGAGCTAGCACTTGCCGATTTAGAATCCTGTGAAAAACAGCTTCAGCGTATCCAGAAGCTAGCAAAAGGCGGCGATAAAGAAGCAGTTGCTCAAAAAGCGATGCTTGAACGAGTGATCCCTCATCTAGAAGAAGGCAAACCAGTTCGTGGTTTAGGTCTTGATGAAGATGAGATGAAAATCGTTAAAGGCTTCCACCTTCTTACCGTGAAACCAACAATGTACATTGCAAACGTTGATGAAGATGGTTTTGAAGACAACGCTCACCTAGATACAGTTAAAGAGCTAGCAGCATCGGAAAATGCCGGTGTAGTAGTGGTATGCAACAAGCTAGAAGCTGAGATATCTGAACTAGATGATGAAGAGCGCGATGAGTTCCTAGCTGACTTAGGTATGGAAGAGCCCGGTTTAGACCGCGTTATCCGCGCAGGTTATGAATTGCTAGGCCTACAAACCTACTTTACTGCTGGCGTGCAGGAAGTTCGTGCTTGGACCGTTAAGGTAGGGGCAACAGCTCCACAAGCAGCTGGTGTTATCCACACAGACTTCGAGAAAGGCTTTATCCGTGCTGAAGTTGTAAGCTACGACGATTTTGTTGAGCACGACGGCGAAAATGGCGCAAAAGACGCAGGCCGTTGGAGACTTGAGGGTAAAGATTACATCGTTCAAGACGGCGATGTAGTACATTTCCGCTTCAACGTTTAAGCAGACAACTGTACAAAAAAAAACCGGCTTTTCTAGCCGGTTTTTTTTATTCAAAAATTCCTGAAATTTCATGCAGTAATCTATTGACACCCCCGCCCGAAAGTAGAATAATGCGCGCCTCTGAGACGTGGCAATATAGCTCAGTTGGTTAGAGCATCGCATTCATAATGCGAGGGTCGCAGGTTCGAGTCCCGCTATTGCCACCATGTTTCAGTCTATGCTGGGGTATCGCCAAGCGGTAAGGCAACGGGTTTTGATCTCGTCATGCGGAGGTTCGAATCCTCCTACCCCAGCCACTATTGAGCTTAACTCTCCGAGTTAATCTGAGTGGCAATATAGCTCAGTTGGTTAGAGCATCGCATTCATAATGCGAGGGTCGCAGGTTCGAGTCCCGCTATTGCCACCATGCTCTAAAAAGAAAGTGTGCTCAAATCTTAGTTGGGGTATCGCCAAGCGGTAAGGCAACGGGTTTTGATCTCGTCATGCGGAGGTTCGAATCCTCCTACCCCAGCCACTTTCTTCTTGCACTTTAGTAATAGCTTACCTTAATGACAGGTCAATTCCGACCTAGCCACATCCACCTCGATACAATATCCGTATAACGATCATTCGTTAGTCAAAAACTACAATCAGCAATATCTCGTCTGCTATTTTAATTTTTTGACCTCTTCATTCTGCTGATTTTTATCTTCTATAATTAACACTCTGCATCTGTTTAACACTTCAGTGATATCAAACAAAAACTAATGCAATATTTAAGTTATACATTCAATTGAATTAATATATTCTCTGTCTATAAGGATTTAGCGAGCAGGAGATCATTCAGGCATGTCTGAAGTTATTGATATTGACGGAAACGCCCTTTTAGAAAAATACGGTACTGGGCAGCAGACTCGTAAACAACGCCTGAGAAAAAATGTTCAGCTTTTATTTCTTGGCCTGAGCGCCGAAGAAACCGCTCCCCTGATTACACTTCTTAGAACTTCACGCATATCTCCTCGCGGCAAACAGGTTAATACCGAGCAAGAGTTTCTAGACGCGCTAGGTGAACGCTCATGGGACCTTATTCTTTGCACTATCGATCGAGGTGAGTTCACCTCAAAGCTCGCTATAAGCCACCTAAAGCGCTTAGATAAAGATATACCTGTAATACAGATAATCCCAAGCTCAGACAGCCAATTGCTGTTACAAGGGCTAAAGAGTCACATACAAGCTGTCGTTCCCTTAGATGAGAAAGAACTTGTTCTAATCAATGTACGCAGAGAACTGGATCAGCTCGATTACCGTAGACGTTTACGTAAAGCTGAAGCCGCCTTGGCCGAAGCAGAAAAACGCTCACAACAGTTAATGGATAGTTCTCGTAACCCAATCGTATGCTGCGACCATCAAAAAATTATTTACTGTAATGACAGTTTCCTTGAACAGTTCGGTATAGATTCGCAGAAAAAGGCTATGAATAAGCCACTGGTGGATTTCTTTACGTTTGATGACCGCCCTGAGTTCACCGAACAACTTAACTCTCTTGAAGAGGGCAATAGCGGTGATTTGATTCTACAGCTATCAGCACAACGTAGTGATCATTCCGAATTCACCGCAAATATGGAGCTTTCACGCTCAGACTATAACGGCTCAGTCATTACCCGCATCTTGTTCCACCTTGATGAGAACAGCCATCACAATCTATTGAGTGAAGACCTCGATTTCGTCTCCGGTTTATTCAATAAAGATTATCTGCATAAACAACTGGAACAGGTGACCCAAAAGGCATTGCGCGGTGGTAACGACCGCTGCTTGATGTATATAGAGTTAGACCAACTCGATCAGATTAAAAACAAATTTAGTCATGAAGGTAGCGACCAGCTTATTCGGGATATCTCTGCTCTTCTGAGTAAGAAGGTAAATAAAGCGCATTTACTAACCCACCCTGCTGAAAATGCGTTTGTCATTATCTTTAACGACCCTAATATAAAAACTGCTGAAAGCTTTGCTGAACAGTTACGTGCAAAACTTGCAAATGTTCGCTCGAGCATCGCAGGTGTCGATGTACAATCAACCTGCTCTATTGGCTTGGTAGCAATTACCGACAGCACACCTCCACCGATTGAATTACTCAACCGAGCGAAAACCGCCATATGCAATTTACGTGAAGATACTCCGCAAGGAGATGGCGTACGCATTCATATTCCAGAGGCTGCATTATCCGAGCAGGAAGAAGATGAGTTTGATCAGCTAAGAAAAGCTGTTGATAACAATCAGTTCAAACTATTATTCCAGCCAATCGTAAATCTAACCGCAGATGATCAAACACATCATCACTATGAAGCATTGTTACGCTTAGTGAATGATGATGAGGATGAACTATCTCCTAATGATTTCATGAACGCTATAAGCGATGCAGAAACTGCGGTTAAAGTTGATCGATGGGTCATTGAGAATTGTTTGAAACAGCTTAAGAAAACGCTAAATCAAGAACATAAGAATGTTATCTTCATTAATATATCGGCCCATGCATTAGGTGATCAAAAGCTATTAACTTGGCTTTCAGGAGTGCTACGAAAGAATAACATCCCTGCGGAAAGGCTTGTCTTCCAGATCAGTGAATCAGATATATCCATCGCCCCTAAACAGGCTCAAAGCTTCGTAGAAAAGCTAACCCGTATTCATAGTCGCATTTGCATCAAGCACTTTGGCAGCGTACCTAATTCTCAAAATGTTCTATCTACGCTTCATTCCGACTATATCAAACTGGACGGCGCCTATATTTCTGAATTAGGAGCTGACCAAGAAAATGATGAAGAGTTCTTTAGTATGGTGCAGCAATTAAGCAGCCTCGATAAAATCTCTATTGCTCCACTTGTAGAGAATACCAAGACGATGGCAAACCTATGGAAAGCAGGGATCGACTATGTCCAGGGCTACTATCTACAGCCCCCAAGAGAAAAGATGGATTACGATTTCTTTGCCGAATAATAAAAAAGCCGCTAAACAGCGGCTTTTTTATGCTCTTACTTTTTCACTGTATCTCGGTCTCTAAAACCAATCAGATACAAGATGCCATCCAGACCTAAAGTAGAGATGGCCTGTTTCGCACTTTCACGAACCAAAGGCTTAGCGCGGAATGCAATGCCTAATCCTGCAATCGAGAGCATTGGAAGGTCATTAGCGCCATCCCCAACGGCAATCGTCTGCTCTAGGCTAACGCCTTCTTTCTCAGCGATTTCGCGTAACAATTCGGCTTTACGTTCACCATTTACAACTGTGCCTTTAACTTCACCTGTGACTTTGCCATCAGCATCGATATCAAGCTCGTTGGCATAGACATAATCAAAGCCAAGTTTCTTTTGCAGATGGGAAGCAAAGTAGTTAAAACCGCCCGATAAGATAGCCGTTTTAAAACCAAGTGCTTTCAAGTTAGACACCAACTCTTCCGCACCTTCGGTCATAGGTAAACGCTCTGCAATTTGATCTAAAACCGATACATCCAAGCCTTTCAGTAGAGCCATGCGACGCTTAAAGCTTTCGTTAAAATCGATCTCGCCACGCATGGCCGCTTCAGTGATCTCTGATACCTGGTCCCCCACGCCTGCTTCTTTAGCTAGCTCATCAATCACTTCTGCTTCAATCAGCGTAGAGTCCATATCGAATACAACTAAACGGCGATTACGGCGGTAGATATTGTCTTCTTGGAAAGCGATATCCACATCTAAGTCGCTTGCAGTATGAAGGAACTCAGCTTTAAGTTTCTCAGCATCAGCAGGCGCGCCACGTACCGAAAATTCCACGCATGCTTTAGTCTGGTCAGAGGTTTCATCCAAACTGATTCGACCTGAGAGACGATTGATATTGTCGATATTAAGCCCATGGCTCGCTGCAATCTCGGTCACACGCGCAATATGCTTAGAGCTTAATTTACGAGACAGTAGCGTAATAATGTGACGAGATTTACCCTGCCCTTCAACCCACTGTTCATAGTTCCCTTCTTCCACAGGCTGGAAACGGATGTTCATATTCAGCTCATGCGCTTTAAATAGAATATCTCTTAGCAGTGGCGAGGATTCAGCCGATTTAGGTACTTCAATCAAGATACCTAAAGACAAGGTATCGTGGATCACCGCCTGACCAATATCCAAAATATTGATCTCGAACTGCGCCAAAATATTTGTGATCGCTGAAGTCACTCCCGGCTTATCTTCACCGGAAATATTGAGCAAAATAATCTCTTTCATCGAAAGGGTTCCAAAGGAATCTTTAATTGTTGGCGATTATAACAAAGCCAGATTACAGGGCCTATTCATTATCACTCAGAAGCAGGTTGGACTGGACTAAACTCAACCCTACATTTCAAACCAGCAGGCAGTAATTGATCTTTATTCGGTATTTCCACACTAATAGCAAACGTACTACTTGCAGCATCAATAAGCGGGTCGACTCGATTAACTTTACCTTCATAAGCCTGTTCTGGGCGCCCTTCAGCATACAAAGTGATAGGCATGCCTTTTTCGATTTGACCATAATATTGCGAACGCATAATCACTTCTGCGTGAAGAGGATCAAGTGATACAATTTTTAAGAACGGCTGGTCATCAACAAGCTCACCAGGTTCGAGTAAACGTTCAACCACAACGCCATTGATTGGACTTTTTGTTTGGCGTAGGGATAAACGCACATAAGATTCGCTAGCTGTAAGCTCAGCCAAACGCTGCTCTGTTAGCATTTCATCGCGTTCATGATCAGACAATAGGCCTTTTTTGTACAAGACCTCATTACGTTTAACTTTACGCTTAGCAAAATCTACGCGCGCTCGGGCTGTCGCTAGAGCAGCTCGCTCTAGGCGAGAGTTAAGTTTCATAACGACTTGGTCTTTTTTGACTTTATCACCACGACCTAAACTCAATTCGCTAATAACGCCTGATACTTCACTACTCAGTTCAATCTCTTTACTCGGCTCTAACAAACAGCTCAATTGGCCATCGCTTAATTGATTATGTTCAACCGCACTGACCAACGGCGAAACACCGAGAAGTAGTACCAATAGTGGAGAAATGTATTTCATATCAAAAAACCTAAACTTTGCTGCTAGTAAAAGACAATATTTCGCGCTGACGTTCATCTTGCTTTAACAAATCCGCACGCATACGTGCATGATCTGCTTCTAGTTGCTTTTGGGCCCTGCGCATTAATTTCAACAGCAGCCAGTTTTTAAACCCTTTTGGAAACGGCCATTTAAAGACGCGCTTTAAATAATTAGAGAACTGCTCAGACAATATCGAGTCATCTAAAGACAAGATAACTTCAAAGCTCCCCTGATCGCCCTGACGCGCACAGCGCCCTTCTAACTGTCGGTCGATTCGTGACGCTTCATGTAACTCGGTTAAAATCACATGTAGCCCACCCGCTGACTCGACTTCATCATTTAGCTTTATATCGGTACCACGCCCAGCCATATTGGTCGCAATAGTAACACAACCTGGATCACCCGCATTCGCAACTATTTCGGCTTCTAACTGATCTTGTTTAGCATTTAATAACTGATGCTGCACATCCATCGCCTGCAGACTTTGGCTTAGTAATTCCGAAGCAGCGACGGAGTGTGTCCCAACCAGTGAGGGGCGCTGTGCTTTGTGTAGAACTTTGATCTGTTCGGCAACCTTGTGCCACTTATCACTCTCGTCTATGTAGACATTTGCTCCGAGTTTCTTTCTACGGCTTGGTTTATTGGTTGGGATAAATACCACAGGCAAGCCATAAACTTGCCATAACTCTGAGGCCACCTCTTTTGCAGTACCAGTCATACCACCGAGATGATGATAAAAACGGAAGAAGTTCTGAAAACTGATTCGCGCTAGCGTCTCCCGAGGATTACTGAGTTCACAGTCCTCTTTAATTTCGATCAGTTGGTGCAACCCTCGTTCCCAACTTCGATCTTCCATCACACGGCCGGTATGCTCATCAACAATAAGAATTTTGCCGTCTTTAACGAGATAATGTTTATCACGAATAAACAGATGCAATGCCGTTAGTGCCTGAAAAACTAATTCAAGACAACGTACTCGCCCTACCCAAAAAGGCCCCAGTCCATCAGTTAACTGCAGCACATGCATTTCACCATCATCAGTAAAAGCAACACGTCGCTCTCTGAGGTTGACCTCGTAATGCTTATCTAGCTCCAGTTCAGAAGCGATTGCCATCGCTTGCTGATAGACCTCTTGCTGTTCCTCTTGCTCAATCTCAGGGCCTGAAATAATCAGCGGCGTTCTAGCTTCATCTAATAAAACACTGTCAGCTTCATCGACAATGGCAAAATGAAGCCCACGAAGCATCAAGCCATCGAGCATCTGTTGATTGCCCTTTAAACGTTCGGCGTGCAAATTAAGCTTATGCTGCTTGCCCTCTAGAGCGATGCTGTCTTTAAGGTAATCGAACACCAACTCTTTGTTGGTACAGTAAACGACATCTTTAGCATAGATATCACGCCTCTCCATGGGAGAAAGACCATGGACAATAACGCCAACATCAAGACCCAACCGGCTATAAATTGGCATCATTTCCTCAGCATCACGAGCAGTAAGATAATCGTTAACAGTCACTACATGGACAGGCACCCCAGCAAAAGCCGCTGTCGCTGCAGAAAGTGTGGCGGTCAGGGTCTTACCCTCTCCCGTTTGCATCTCTGCAATATTGCCGTGAAACATCGCTAATCCGCCAAGTAACTGGCTGTCAAAATGTTTCATACCCAGGGTTCTACCCGCAACCTCACGCACCAAGGCAAAACTTTTAACCATTAGTGCAGACGTTATGCCCTGTTGAAACAAAGCCTGCCTAATCTCAGCAATATGAATATCTAACTGCTCATCGGATAGGACTTCAAGCTTTAGAGCTTCTCTATGTAGGGACGGCAAAAAGCGCTTATAAGCCTTAAGGGACGCTCTAAACGGACGATTCAGATAAGCAGAGAGGCGATGCGACCAGCGCTCCATGCGATCCTGTTTGTGAATATAAAGCTGAGGACGCTCTAATACAGTTTGCGGCAGTCGCTGAGGCCGTTTATACATCAAACTGCCTCAAGAACACACGCCTTACCGCACGATACCAACGATAGATCAGAGGTTCGGGGTCATGCTCTATAAGCACATAGACGCGCTCATCATAGCGATTCTTTGGCGCATCCATGACAGATAAGTCGATCCGAAAATGGCTACGAAAACTCTTCAAACCATCTCCACTTTTCGGGTCAGGTGCGATTCTTCCACCACCATCAGTACTTAACACCTTACTCGGCAGTTGCTGAGTTGTAGCAGGTAGTGCTCGAACAATTTCACCTTTATAGGTTTCATTTGGATTAGAGGCGAATCGCAGCTCAACTGAACGGTTCTGGGTGCGCACCTGATCTATCTCATCCTCAGAAACCATCGCAACTAAGGAGAGCTGGTTATAATCCACGACATATCCAATCAACTCACCACGGTGGACATATCGCCCCAAAATTCGATGAGCATCGGGGACAACAAATTCTCCAGAAGCAGAGCTATAGAGATTCACACCTTTAAGGCGTTCTAGCGCCCTTTGATATTCGCGCTGAATAAACCGCAATTCTTCTCGTAAAATTTCACTGGCCGCGCGGTCTCTTAGGCTCGCTTCCAGTCTAATTTCAGCTTCAGCTATCTGAGCCTTAAGCACGTCTACTTTAGCTTCAAGATCAGGGGCTGAGAGCTTAAGCAACAACTGCCCTGCGACCACAGGTTTTCCTGAAGGCACCTCTAAAGATTCGATAAAGCCTGAAACTTGCGAGCGCACATAAGCGTCCTGAGGAACCCATAAAACACCTTCGGTCTGCGTTTTATATGGCATAGGTAAAAAGCCTATCAACGCGACCACCGTAGCGATAATCAGCGTAGAAATGGTAAGCACTCGTCCCTTCTTACTTCTTAGTTCAGGATCCGTTGCAGGTTTGATAATTGTTTTAAGTACTGGCATAAGCAGGGTTGCCCAAATTGACCAAAACGCGAGAAGGCTACCAATCACAAAGTATTGCGTCGCAACAAACAAGGCAATCGCAACCATAACAAACAATCGGTAAATGTATGCAGCAGAAGCATAGCAAGCTAGCCAAGCCCCTTCACTGGTTGAGTTAGCAGGTGCAGTGAGTTTCTTGACGCCATAAAGGTACTTTTTGGTTAGATATGCTACCTGGCTGTTACCTCTAGACGCTAAATTAGGTATTTCCAAAAAATCAGCAAGCACGTAGTAAGCATCAAATCGAAGTAGTGGATTACCGTTAAAGAGCAAAGTAGAAAATCCGCCGATCAGCATGGTATTAAACGCGACCGCTCGAACCATACCCGGTTCGGCCAAAACCCATACCATCATTGCTATTGCAGCAACCATCAACTCGACCATAATACCGATCGCGCCCACCAGCATACGCTGATATTTATTCCTAAATGCAGTTGCTGCACTGGCATCCACATAAGGTACGGGGAACAGCACCAGTAGCATCACCCCCACCTCATGCACTTCGCCTCCCCAACGTTTCACAGCGTAGGCATGACCAAGTTCATGAATCACTTTTACAAAGGGATATACCAAGGCAATCAGCAAAAGATTTTCGACCGCTAAGACTCGGTCACTAATATTCTCGGTTAGCGCCCCCCAATGGACAATCGAGAGCGTTAAACCAAACAACACGATCGCAGCCCAAAGAAATAAACCAAACCAAGAATAAAATGGCCGAACCAACCACATGGTTGAGGACAAGAATCCCTCTGGGTCCATCATGGGGATACGGACACTCAATGGGGATTTTAGCTGCTGGATAATCTTCTTCTGTGCTTGCTCTCGTCTGCGAACCTGCAACTCTTCAATATCAGGCAGAATATCGGATTGAATAACATTCGCACGGTTGAGCTGCGCCACCAACTGAATGACTTCATCCTGAGTAGGCATGCCATCGCCTAAGCGTTTACACGCCACATCCCAGATCTGTTGCAACGTTCTTCGGCCATCCATCAAACCGATGATTTGGTAAGCTTCAGGAGAGAAACGTTGGAACTGACCCGTCACATGGTCTTGAAGCACATACCACGTTTTACCTCGGTACTGATGCCGATGAATATCCGCATGCTTACGCATACGGATCTTAAGTTCGGCTACGCGGTACCATGAGGCACTAAACAGAGAAACAGACACTATGCCTCCCGCTAGCCCCACCAAGACCAGACTTTAAGACGCATCCATTCCTGCATCTCTCGAGTCCAAATTGACAACAAGTTACGCTCATCGATGTAGATTTTGCCCACACCTTCCATACCTGGTTGCAACTGCAGAGATTCACCTTGTAACGATGCTTCTACGACAAAGAACGTCGCTCCATCTTTGGCTTCAGTTAGGGGCGTAATCTTCGTCACTACAAATTCAAATGGCGTTTCAGGCAAAGCAGATAGGTGCAATGTGCCCTCTTGGCCGATAAGGACATCAGCAATGCGGCTCTCTTTCACCAATAGATTAATACGGTAAAAATGCAGTGGTGAAACTTCAAAAAGCACTTCACCTTTCTGAACGGCCCCACCTAACCTCTGACTGAGATCACCACTGACAATCAGACCATCAAATGGTGACAGGAGCTTAGCGCGCTCCAATTGGCTATTTACCAGATCTAATTGGGCTTTAATCTGAGTTTGCTGCGCGTTGATAATATTGAGCTTAGCGCGATCATGGAACGCTAAAGCTTCTTGATACTGTCGTTTTAGCTTTGCTTCTTCACTTAGCCATTTAAGGCGCTCTAGATGTAAGTCTCGATCATCCAGCTGCACTAACATCTGGTCTTTCTTAACCACATCTCCTGCTCGATGAACGGCTGAGTGAATATAACCATCATAAGGCGCTGCGATAACCCGCTGAATATAACTATCCAACTTTGCATCTGCTGACAAGCGGTAACTACCTTGAGCAACAGAGAAGAAGATGATCAAAACCGCACTTAGAATAAAGAGTAACTTACGGCCTAAGTATCCTGCACCAAACAGCCGAGAAAATTGAGTTTTTCCAGAGTCCCAAACTTTCAGTAACAGCGCTCTATCATTCAGGCGCTTGTCCTCTAAAGCCGGAATCACCAACGCAGCAATACTCTCGCACAGAGCCACGTCCTGCTCGGTAAATGGAATATCGGGGTTTCTTTCAAAGGTCAGCGCGCCAACAATATTGTTCGCCACATGTAGAGGCACGCTGAGTACAACCGCATCCCCCTGCTGCTGAGAAAGTTTTGAATGTGCAATCACAACCGAACTACTTTCTAAGTCTGGGTTTGGATATACCACGGACTGCTGTTGGTCTATCGCCTCATCCATCACCTCTTCAATACAGCGAATTAAGTTCATCCGCTTACCAAATTGAGTGCTATGAGATAGATGTAATACCTTGGAGTGGCCTTTTTGATAGTTACCTAAAGACACTCGATCACAGTTCAGCATAACTGCTAGCTCAGTCACCAAACGCATTGCTGAGCTAGCGTAATCAGGTTCGGATTGAACACTGGCTAAGAAATCGATACTTCTTTCTAAACTAGCATCTTTGGTTGAGCGCTGTTTCTTTTCCAAACGTAGCTTCAAAGCTTCTAAAGCCGAACCACCAAGTTCCAAAAGCTGCATCGCTCGTTTTAGTTGCTGCTCCGATGATACTGCGACAGCAACGGTCGCCACTGCAATCAGCTCATCATCTAAAATAATTGGATAGCCAATCGCAAAAATTTCATGCCCAGGAACGCTAGCAGGTAGAGCGGTTACGAGTGCTGAACGATTAGTAATAATCTCTTCTGCTAATCCATGCAGATCCGTTAGTACTCCTGAATCCTGAGGCCAGAGAGCCATAGGGTGGTAGGTATTATCACCTTCATCTAATGGCGCTAGAACTAAAGCAGATTGTGCCCCATCAATTAAGGAACACTGAGAATCCAACCAATCCTGATAAAAACTGTCGGATTGTTGCGAATAGGCATCCAATGTAACGGATGTACTTTGCGACGTTTCTAGCGAACTAGAAGAATCTTGTGGATGTTTTGTGTCTGACTGATTATCCATGGCTGAGCAGGCCTGTTACTAAAAACGAAAAGGGCTGCATGCAGATAAGCTGCAGCAGCCCCTGATGAAAAGTCTATCCTAATTACTTACGAATATCTTCCCAGCTAACATAACCAGAATTCTTATTTCTAGCTTTTAGCTGCGTTAATGATTCGCTATCAAGCTTAGAGCTTTCCTTCTTCGTATTGGCTTTATTCGCTTTCATTACTGCCCAACCACTGAAACCTGCTAGTGCAGCTTCTAGGTTAGCAGCAATTCCCGCTGACTCTTCATTGTCTTCAGCTTGTTCTGAAGTTTCTTCAGTAGCTTTGACTTCGGAGTCTTCGCCTTGCTCGTCTTTAACCTCTTCAGATTCAACTTGCTCTGCTTCTGGTGCAGCACATTCAGCTGGGGCAGCGCCCTCTTCGCCTTCAACAGCTTCCCCTTCTACAGGCTCACACTCTTGTTGTTGAACGTCTTCCGATTCTTCACTTTCTACTACAACGGCCTCTTCAGATAATTGCTCTTCCGAGTTTTCACCAGCTGCAGTTGGGTCAAACTGAATAACAACATCAACACCCGGTGCGGCAGAACCACTGAAGTTTTGAATATCCCCCAAACGCCCTAAGGCAGCAATTGCTTCATCGCTAAGCTCTGTAGTAACAGCCGTTCGGCTTCGCGCAACTTCACCTAGGTCAGAAGCATCGAAGATCTGCTGAGCAATGCTCTTATACAAGCCAATTTGCGATGAACGAATCAGGTCGAGCGCACCTTGAGCTAGGGTAATAACGAAAGTAGCCTGTTCTCCTGATGTTTCGGCATCAGCATCAAAGGTATATCTAGCATATTCACCCACCATCACATCTTCGGTGAAGCTACCGTAGAACAGGTCACCACCAGCACCACCGATCATACGGTCAAGGCCAGCGCCCCCACGAAGAATATCATCATCGCCATCGAGATTATCGATCTCTTCAAGGTCTTTAGATTCGAGCACAATAGTTTCAGGTTTACGAGTCACCATACCGGCATCACCGGTCATCAGATCATCCCCTGCACGACCATCTAGCTCATCTTTACCAAAGCCACCAAAGATGATGTCACGATCTTTGCCACCTGTCAGCGTATCATCACCACCGATAGTAAAATCATCAGTGTATGCATTCAGGTAACGTCCCTTACCATCGTTTTTGATGTAGCCATCGTCACCAATGATGATTGTTTCGCCAGACTTATTAGTAACTGTATCGTTACCTACACCTGCGATGGCTTGATCATCACCAGAGCCTAAGGAGATAGTGTCATCACCACCTGTAGTATTGGTTGGGTCGGTACTTTGAACGGTTGAGCGTATACCTTGCTTAAATAGGATAAGTCCATTATCACCAATTACGACATCATCACCGCCGTTTACTGTGATGGTATCGTCACCAAAACCGCCAATCACTGCATCATCGTCATTGCCAGAGGTAATCAAATCGTTACCACCCAACTCATAATCCAACGATTCAGCACGGGTTATGATGCCATTTTTGTAGATCAACTCACCGTTGTCTCCGATGATATGACCTACACCAGAAGCGTTTGTCACTTCATCATTACCAACACCTGCGATAACGCTGATATCACCAGATGTGGACGAAATAATGTCATCACCACCAGTTGCGTTAGCGGTATCAGTACTTTCAAGTTTCTTTGGAATACCTGCGACGAATGTCACTTGACCGTTATCACCGATCACATCAGCATTGCCGCCTTTCAATGTAATCGTATCGTTACCAAAACCACCTAGTACTAGGTCGTAGTCATCACCTGATTCGATGGTGTCGTTACCACCTAGCGTGTGATCTTCCGTGTATGCAGAGGTAATCACCCCATTGATGTAGTTCAGTTCACCATTATCACCAATGACATGGCCTACACCGGAAGCATTTATCACTGTGTCGGAGCCAACACCTGCGATAACACTGATATTTCCAGAGGTAGAGGAAATAGTGTCATCACCACCTGTTGCATTTGTGGTGTCTGTACTTTCAAGCTTGGTTGGAACCCCAGCGACAAATGTCACTTGGCCATTGTCACCGATAACACTGTCATTACCCGCACTCACACTAATGGTGTCATTACCGTTACCGCCTAGGACAATATCATCACCTGCGCCAGACTCAATGGTGTCATCGTCGCCTAGTTCATGTTCCACAGTATATGCTTCAGTGATTACTTCATCCTCACCGTAGTTAAGGACACCGTTATCACCAATGATATGGTCATCACCAGCGCCGGTCGTAATATTGTCGTCACCTAGACCAGCAATTACGCGGTTATCACCTTCGCCACCATCGATGATATCACCCACTGTTGCGTCCCCTGCTTCATCAACAGAGAAGAACGTTTCAACATGACCGTTACTGTAGAGCTTCATCTCACCGAAGTCGCCCATAATCCAGTCACCACCAGCATTACCCTCAATGGTATCGGCACCAGCACCACCAAAGATACGGTCGGAGCCTTCATTACCTTTGATCAGGTCAGCAACGCCTTCTGTTTGCTCTTTCGTTAATAAGCGTACAAAGCTATTACCAGCCAATAATGCTGTCGCATGATCACCGAAGATGATGTCATCATCACTTACTGTGATAGCGTCGCCGCCATCGCCATTACCACCAAATAGATTATCAGCACCGATACCACCCATAATTAGGTCATCGCCCTCATTACCTTTAATGGTATCGTTATCGCCATTCACCAGTTCTACAGTGGTAATCGAATCCAGAGTCGTGATGTCAGTATCACCGTCGTTATAGTCAACAACCGCATGATCACCGATAAGGATATCGTGACCGCTGCCACCTTCAATATCATCCTGACCATGACCACCCATGATGACATCATTATCGGCCCCGCCTTTCAGAATATCATTAGCTGCTTCGTCACGATTTGTTGTGGTAATACTAACGACTTCCGCCGTTGTTAGAATACGATTTGTGCCCGCAACTTGATTCACCACACCTTTGTCACCAAAGATAATATCGTTGCCATCACCGCCATCAATCGTGTCAGTACCAACCGTCAATGTATCTGCGGTTTCAGGGTTATCATTAACACCATCTGCAGTGTTAACCACCGTTAGAATCTGAGTGGATAGACTCAAGCGCTGAGTTAGATCTAAGTTAAATCCTGCGTCACCATAGATATGGTCATCACCACCTAGACCATAGATTTCATCATTGCCAGAACCACCGGCAATATGATCTCCATAGTTACTGCCAGTAAGAATATCGTTACCCTGACCACCGTAAATAACAACAGAACCAGTCGCACCGGAAGCATCGATTGTATCGTTGCCCGCATTGGCAAATTCACGCCCTTTCGTCGTCTTCGCATCAGAGGTAGATGTGTAGGTAGAGCCATCTTGTACAGAGTCACCCAACAAGATTAACGGAGCTGCTGCGCCGCCACCGCCAGTCACAAAGATATCATCATCACCGCCACCACCATGGATAACCGTGATCACACCTTCTGCTGTACTTTGCACTGTAAAGGTATCGTCACCTTGACCATTCAGCACTTCAACAACTTCAACATCGTTGTACTGAACACCACCAGCGCCCATGCCTAAACCAGTGATCGTAGTATCCGTTAGGAAACCCGTATCATCAGAACGGCTGCCATCGTTGAACATATACAACGTATCTGTTTGAGCCGCTTCATCAGTATTGATATCAACCGTTGGTAAGGCTTCATCTGTTTCAGTAGGAAGCATCACAGCTTTAGATAGCGCACGCTCTTTACCTTCCGGCACTGAGCCTTCAATGATCAATTTACCGCGAATCTGATCCAAGGTATGAGGCTGCAACGGAGGATTCTGTACAGGCTGATTAGAATCATCCGGTACATAATCAGGATTCACTGCCACGACTATCTCGACTGGAGTATTCCAGTCTGCCGCAGTAAAAGTAACCGTACCGTCAATCTCGTTAAAGCGAGGATCTGAGCTGCTAACGACAGTTTGACCATCAGTCAGTACATTCACGGTTACAGGACCGGTAGGTTCGGTACTTAGTACCAAACTGTAATTATCCGTTTCAGCGTTACTCACAATGGTTGAGCCATTTGTCGGTGTAACAATCACTGAACCCGTGTCGTTATCGACAACGCTCACACGCAATTCATCAGTCACCACCGCATCAAATTCAGAACCAACTGCTAGATCCGTAGTCGTTGTAAAAGTCACTGCCGAACGGAAGACATTCTCAACATCAGAATCATCAACAGCCGTTACTGTTATTGTCTGAGCGTCATCCCAGTTATCTTTATCGAAGGTTAGAACGGTCTTATCGAAATCAATTTCACCTGCAGCATTCTTCTCTGCTAGGACAACGGTCACTGTTTCGCCATCAGCTGGAGCTTGAGTCAACGCTACAGTGAAGGTATCTCCAGAAGCTGCACCCTCAACCACACGAGAATCAACATCGGACTGAGTAATGATTAGATCCGCTTGATCATTGTCATACACAGTCACTTCAACGTTGTTTATATCTAGGTGGTTAAAGTCAGGGTTATCACTCAACACACTGTGGTTGATAACAACGGTACGTTCACCTTCAATCGCTCCGTCGTCCACACCTTTGATGTAGATTTTTTGCTTACGTAGCCAGTCATCCACTGAACCGTCTGCTGCTGTAGAATCAAAATTCAGCACTAATGATTCATAGTAGTTAACACCATCAACGGATACTAAGATGCTATCAGCAGGATCACCTCCGCCAATCGTTGGTAGTTCTTTATCACTACTAGAAGCACGTGCAGCAGATACAGTTACATAAGCAATCGTAGCTGCTGTTGGTTTAGCCGCTGTTAGAGAAACTTCGTAGAAGTCATCAAGCAAGCCGTTTTCATCAACAACTAAACTACCATCAACCATATCAACCTGAATCTTGCCTGTTTCATCATCAGCAACATTCAGCGAGACACCATCAACAAAGATACCGTTAAAGCGAGGGTCATCACTCCATACACTGTGATTGATAAAGCCGCTACGACCTTCTACAGAGTAGGAAACAATATCTTCAGTTACATCGCCGGCAACATTAAAGGTATCGCTACCTAAACCGCCGATAATCGTTGTTTCAACATCTTCGCTGGTACTAAGGATGAAGAAATTATCATCACCTTCTAGCCCATCAACTTCAGCAAATTCAATACCTTCGAAGCCGATATTCAAACCTGCACCGAAGATACCATCTTCAGTGATCATGAAGTTATCGTCCGCTTCGGTGCCTAGAACAACTAGGGTGTCATTACCTGCACCACCATCAATCTTAAGCGGCGCATTGATGCTGTATTGAATATTATCAGCACCATCACCACCAAAGAGTTCAGTTTCACCACCACCAGCAGTTTCAGTGGTTCCTTTCTTAAGGAAAGCACGAACAACGAACGTATCATCGTCGTTCTCACCGTACAATTTGGTCAATGCCTTGTTGCTGTATACAGTGATCTGATCTTCGCCATCACCACCATAAACAACCATTGGCAAACTGTTACCGTTACTCAAGAAACCGAGAGTAGTTTCTGTAGTCTCAATCTCGTCACCGACAGCAACATAAGGAGCTTGTCGATCAGCACCATAAAGCTGACCAATTTGGAAGGTATCATCACCCGCGCCGCCATCTAGCGTAGTAATACTGCTGTTGTCATCGCTGTAGAAACCATCATCACCGGCATGGCCATTAATGGTTAGACGAGCATTAATATTTTCATTGTAAGTGATGCGTTCAACACTGTTCGTGAAGCCAGCATCTAGATCACCATGAAGCGCAGCAACAAAGTTTGCGCGAAGCAAGAATGTGTCAGCATCCGCTGTACCATTGATCGTTAGAGTATCAGCACCACTGTCGCGAGCGCCGGTATCTTCTACATCGATAATGTAATCTGCATCATTACCTGTACGGTTGATCGTGTAGCTGTCCGTACCGGACTCACCATCTAGGACTAACTGCTCTGTTCGAGTATGCAGTTCGTTGATCGTAATCGCATCGTTATCAGCGCCACCCTCAATGCGGGTATCACCAACTAACTGAAGAACGTCGATCAAGACAGTGTCTTCACCTTCATTACCATCGATAAGAACATCAACACCTGCATGACTGTCATTCGCATCAGCAGAAACCGTTCCGTAGAACTGGATATTGTCATCGCCAGTCCCACCGTTAAAGCTCATTTCAACGTCAGCGATCATCACACCGGTAGTGCTAACTATAATCGTGTCATTCTCAGCGTCACCGCGGGTATGGATGGCATTATCAGCTGTAACCAAACCAGAGATCGTAATGGTGCTACCACCTGTATCAGCAACGCTCGTTAGCGCCTCAGATAAGGTAAACGCATCACCACTTACATCAATGCTATCAGCCAAGATATAAACATTAGTACCGTGAACGGTCGCGCCATCTTCAATCAACAGATCATCACCTGCATAGAGGATAACGTCTGCTTCAGTCGTCAATGTGACTCCCGACTTAATGGTTAAGAAGTCAGCTGTCAGATCGGTGCTGTCTGTAGCAATCAGTTCGATATTACCTACAGCAGTAATATCTTCATCCTGTGTAATCGGGCTGTGAGTTACAACTCGGATAGCGCCACCAGCACTAATACCCGGCTTGTTGACATCTAGAACACCACCAACGGTCAACGCGCCGGTATTATCTAACCAAACACTACCAAGGATCGCTTCAGCTTCTACGCCGCCAACTTCAGTCTTAATAGATTTATCCACAGCACCAATATTGTTAGCTGCTGCAAGATAAACTTTACCGGATGCAACGTTACTACCCGATGCTCGACCATTTAAGATACTGCCATCTGGAGCCGCTATAAACGCAGTATTACCGTTTTTAGCTTCAAGGGTATTCAGGTATAGATCACCTAAAGTTTCGGTGATGTAACTATGTCCATAACTCGACGTTGTTAAGGTCGCACCCTCAACAGAACCTGTATCGATATCCAGATCATTATCGGCCTCACCGATCGTGCCTAGAATAGTGACTAGGGTGATGCTCGCACCTTCTACATCAACTTGCGGTAAGGCACCATCAACTAAACCATTATCAAGCGCATCAATAATAGATTGATGAGCTTGAAGGCGAACATCGCCGCCTGTGGATTTGATGTGATCAATATTTAGATTACCATCGCTTTCAGCAAGGTTGATATCACCTGATGCCAACACATTTACTGTACCAGTTGTGGCTGTAGGCGCTGCAACAATATTAACATCTAGGGCGTTATCAGCTTCACCAACGGAGCCTCCAGCAACAACAAGCTCTATACGATTAGCTCGAATATTTTCATACTCGTTATCCAGCGCATCCAGCATTGAACCACTTTCAGTTTCTAAGTAAACCTTGTCGCTAGCAGCATAAACACCTGCGACTTCCATATCGCCACTTGCCTCTTTCAGGTATACACCTTGGGAAGCTCGAGCGGTAAGTGTTGCGCCATCGTTGAGATCGATACGCAGTGCTTCTGGAGAGTCATCACTACCGGTATAGATGCCACCTTGGCCACCTTCAAGAATTAGATCTCCACCACGGATCACCGTTGTATCTGAACCTTGAGAGGAAGTAATCCCGTCTTTAACTTTTATACGTACTGCATCTTCTGCATTACCACCGGCAGTAATACTGGTCAGATCCAATGTACCTAGAGAGCCAATATATAAGTTTGTTCCTGCTGTGACAGTCAGCGTTTGAGTACCACCAACCTGAATATTATCAACATTAATATCTTCACGCTGATCGATTGCCACATGAGTAATGGTCGAAGTTGTATAACGACTGTTATCAATAACAACTGCACCACTTTGATCAACACTGTCATCAGCCAGAGAGGCTTCTATCAAATCAGACGTTAAACGATCGATCAGGTAATTTACTCCATCCAGAGTAACTACATCGCCAACTACAAAGCTGCTATTCCAATCTTCCGATGCAGCAATAATTGTCTGATTCGTTGGCGATGCCAGTACCTGCGTAACCGTCACGGTTTGAGCAACTTCGCTGCTATCAAACCCAGAATTTAGTGTAATGGTATTTGCTGTAATAGAAGTAATTTCAAAGAATTCACTTCCCTCTGTAGCATTAGCACTATCACCAATCATGCGGATCTGCATGCCTGCAGTGAAACCGTCGTCTAACCAGGAGCCGGAAGCTCGAGTAATCGTTCCAGATGCATCTATATCCACCTGAATATCAGAACCATCGATTCCATTCCAACTCTCTATACTGGTTAGGAAAGCGATATCTGAACGTTCAGCTGCAGCAAGGGCAAACTTCTCATCATCTGAGTACTCACCATCTGTCTCGATAGTCACACCACCCACGGCAGCGCCCACACCTGCAGAAGCACTTAAATTAATTGTGCCGCCTGCAAGAACATTAGAGTCTTCATTATCTGTCGTGCTCGTTACTGGTTTCAGTAAGCCAGCACTAATTAGATTCATTAGCTCATCTTCAGTCCAAATTTTGATGCTAGCTTCTATCGCATCAATTTCGTCCGATGTCAGGGTATAGCTATAGTTGACATCATAAACACCTGCTCCATATTCGGAGTGCAAAGTGTGGTACTGAGATGATTTCTTCGCTTCAAGAGTAGCTATCGCTGCATCAATTTCCGCAGCCGTATTACCTTGCTCTGCATAGAATGTACGGTAATAGGATTCCTCTTCGGAGGTTAGGCTAACGACATCATTGGCATCGTATACACCACCAAACTGCTCATTTCTAATCTGCCAGTAAGATTGGTACTCGCTCTCTTTACCTGCAGCGAAAACATCTTTTGCTTGCTGAATTTTATCCGTTACTCCGGTAGTGTCTGTTAGCTGCAGCTCACCCCAAACAGAATCAATCAGTTGCTGACGAGTTCGATCATCTCTCTCCACTGAACTATTAGCATCAAGCAGAGAACCTGCCAATACACTGATATAAACATCACCTGTTTCAGCCGTTGCTTTAAACAAGTGCATATCACCGCTGGTTTCAGCTAAGTAGATATTTTGCTTAGCCCATACTTCAACCGCATCACGCAGTTCGGTACCTGAATCAAGTTTTAGTTTGTTTGCAGAGCTATTACCTACAGAGCCACCTTCAGCCGTTAAGGTTACAGCCCCTGCTGTAATCAAACCAGAACCGCCCGCAGCCACAGTGATACTTTGCTGAGCTTGGATAATGACGTCAGAACGGTTACCCGCTGTAACTGTGTCGATTGCCAAACTACCAGTAAATTGATCTAGATAAATATCACCTGAAACAGTAGTAGCACTGAAGGATGCAGAAGCATCGTCAGTCTGGTTCAAGGCCATCATCAACACTGCACTACCAATATCATCTCGGGCGTACATGTTGATGTTTTTGCCACCGACATAAGCTTCGCTTGATAGCATGTAAATGCCGCCCTGCGACGCCGTAACATTGGTTGTACCACTCGTGTTAGCCAACGGACCTTTCAGTAATAGATCAGAACCGCTACCTGAAGTACTTAAGTTAATGTGCCCTTCACTGTATCCCTGGAACTTGATAGTAATATCATTATCAGCGCGGATATCATGAGTGTGGGTTTCGGCAACTTTCTCTTCCTGCACGTAGTGAGAGTAGTAAGTTTTCTTGCCGTACCAAGTACTTGTCGTCCAATGATCCTTCTCATACTCATCTGAAGATAGAGAAGTCGTCGTTTTCTCGTAGTTGTAGTTATTGAATTTATTCGCAGAGGTATCCAGATAATAGTAGATACCTTCATCCGCCAATACTGGCTGGCTATCCACACGCTCATGGTCCCAGCTAATATCAGCAGGATCAGGCCATAAGAAGTCGATACCCCATAGTGATGAGGAGGACAGAATGGTTTCACGGTAGATCGACTTATCCACATCGATTGACCAACCGGCACGCCATACACCATTTGCAGAGTTACCCACTTCATAGCTGGTTTGGCTAGCAATAGCGGAGCTGCTAATAGCCACTACCTGACCGGTTGATGTCGTAATCGTTGCGCCAGAAGCGGTCTTAGTAAATACCGTACCATCAGCTTCAGTAATTGAAGACTGGTTACCCATATACAGTAGGGTCGTAACACCCACTTCATGACCTGCAGATTTCAGCTGATCAATAACAGATTCAGCACCTGTAGTAGTCGCATCCCCAAAGGCTGTTTTCTCATACATAGTCACCTGAGGGTCACTACTGCTGCCTTTAGCTTTGTCAGCCATGATCAAAGTACCTGCACCGCGTTGCGATACATCTAGGCCTAAGATCTCAATATCATAGTTGGAGGAGTTAGCTACATTGATCGCACTGTAACCACTCAAGAGGCGTACTTCGCCTTTACCTGTATTCAGCAGATGGCCGCGAAGTTCAATATCACCACCGCTAGCACGTACCTCATCAATCAAGATACGCTGGTTTTGAGTATCCCAGTACACACCGAAGAAGCGGTTAGAAAGATCTGTAAGTTTCACCAGACCTACTGAACTAGCAGTAACATTACTACTGATTTTAGCCGCTTCAATGTTCGCTTGAGTCAGGTTAAGGGTTATATCTTGCTGACCACTCTGAACAATACCGTTGAGGTTGATATACTCGGCATCGATATAAACTCGATCACCATAAATCATCGAGTTTTCATCAGGTGACTGGTTAAGAATCGCCGTAACATCACTGCTGCTTACTTCACCAACACCTTGCCCCTTACCAAAATCAACGTTCTTAGTAACGGTACGCGTACCTTCTAGAGTGATACCAAAGATTTGGTAGGTGTAAGTTTCCTCTACCTGCATGGTGAGATTTTCACCAGGGGAGTACTCACTCCAAAGTGAATATGGCTCACCGCCGGTGCTTATATCTGTCAAACCAGTAATGAAGACACTGCCGCCAGCAACAATGTTTAGATCCTTAGAACGGATCTCGGCAGTAATCTTAATATCACCGCCGCTAACATCATTTTGAATATTAACTAGGCCGTTTAGGTTCTCAATATCGCCAACGATCTGAATTTCTGGCGTAGGCGCAGAAACACTTGGGCCTGGCTCATAATAATTGATGATATTAATTGCAGGATCGCCAGAAGCTGCAACATTGATTAGCGTGTAGCCATCTGTTTTGGTTTCTTCTGTGACCTCAATACCATTGTGGAACAAGCCACCTGTTGATTCAGGAATTGTTGCACCATGAATCTTGAGGAAGGCTGGCGAGTTATTGGTAATAGTGATGCTAGCATCGCCTGGTGCATCAAAAGTACCGCTACCCAACAGGAAGTCGCTTCGAACATTGATAATGCCCGCTTCAGCCCACACTGGCGCCACTTCAATTGTAATAACTGATTGGTCAATACGGTTTTTACTGATACTACCGTCAGAGTTTGTAACAACTTCCAACAGTCCCTTCGCCAACATCTCATTCTCGATGCGGGTAATTTCAGTTTCGTAATAAGCTTTCAGCTCAGCATTGCTGTATTGATACTGGGCATATGCTTTGCGCGCTTCAGCCAATTCAGCACTCAAAGTCGATTCAAGTGCTTGAGATGTAACTGTGTACTCAATGCCATCAGAAATTGATGCAATGGTTGGGTTACCATACACATCCATTCCATCAACAATTAATTCTTGGTGACGGTTAATACCCGTTTCAACCGTGCCATTAACCGTAACAGTACCTGTCGCATCTGAGTGGATATAACCATCATACTGCTCAGCACCGCCGCCGCCAGTGACGCTATTGATTGCATCACCTGCAGCACTTGCCCAGTTAACCGCTTTTGCTTTACCGGTCATATGCGCTAAACCAAAGTCTTCGGCATAAAGGTTAGCATCACGTGCAGTTTTCAGGTGGGCGCCTGTATCAATCGTAATTGAGTTTGTCTGCACTAATGTAGAAGACGCATCGACATCATCGATTGGAATCGCACTACCTGCAAAGCTATCGGTACGTGCTTCGATAGTGTACTGATCACGTGTTTTATCTGTACCAATGCCCGCTAGTAGGTTTAGATCCCCAGCCGCTTCAATTTGAACATTGGTGCCTACATTAACTTGGTTAACAGGCTGAATATTTACAGTAGTGCTAGCGATACCTACAGTCGCTGCACCGTATGTATCCATATTAACTTGTGAAGAAACAGTACCCTGACCACGTGCAGAGAACGTCACATCACCAACACTACTTAACTGAGCACCACTGCCAATAGATACTTGACTTAAATCCTGACTGGTAGAGATATTTGCATTCGCACCTACACCCGATGCAAGGCCTGCAGACGTTAGGGTAATCTTATCTTTAACATCCAGTTTATTTAGCGCCGCAATAGATAGATTACCAGGATCAAACGCAGACCCAACTACATCCAACTTAGCGCCAGCACCAACATCCACCGTAGTGTTAATGCTCAGATCAATATCACTATCTGCGCCAGCTCCCGCGAGAGCACCGCCCACAGTACCATCAATCCCAGTTTGATCTTTGGTTAAGTAGTTCGTTGCCGATACATCCATAGAGCGCGCATCCATATCGGTATTCGCACCGATAGACACACTGACTGTGGCATTAACATCGTGATCTGCTTCAGCGCCGCTGCCCGCTAGAGCACCACCGCCTACAGTACTGATTTCACCATTGAACTTAGCGGTATGATCCGCGGTGATCATTACCGCACCATTGGAGGCATCGTCCAGATCGATACTGCGACCAGACGTATGGCCGCCATCGATAATCGATTGCGTATTACTAGTGTTATTCGTTGTAACTGCAGCACCTGCTCCAGCCAATACACCACCACTACCAGCATCAGCCACAGCGAAGTTATCATCATTACCTGTAGAAACTAGATTTAAACTACCGCCATCGATATCAACATCAGACGCAATACGCGCTGTGGTTGTAGTATTTGAAGAGACCGTCGCGGTACTCGCGCCCGCAGCCACAATACCTCCGGTATTGCTATCGGAGTTCGCTTTCTGACGAGTTTCAGTAACCGCTGCAATAGTTACGGCACCTGCAACAACCAAATTAGAGTTTACCCCTACTATGCTCTCAACCACACTCGTAGTTGAGACTTCACTTAGCGTTGCGTTCACTCCAACTAGCGAACCTGAAGAACCGGTAGATTCAGCACTAATGCCATTGCCGCCTTCTTTTACATCTGTAGCAGCCAGCACATTAAGGGCGGCGGCATCAAGATTGATACTACCCTCAGTGCCGTCAGCAGATCCTAGAGTTGCAGAAACATTAGCATTAACATCAACATCGGTCAGAGATACGCCAACGGTTAAACCACCAGCAGAGACACCAAGCATATCGGTTTCAATCTCTGGAGTAGCAACCGCAGAGACAGTAACAGTGCCTGTTACATCAATATCAGAGCCTTTACCTATACGAGCAGCTACCGTTGGAGAATATGAGATATTCGCATCATTACCAGCTCCTGCGCCTAAGCCTGCTGCAACTGCAGTAACCTCTAGATCCACATTAAGATTATTAACAGCCGTTACATTGACATCTGTAACCGTGAAGCCAGAAGTGCCGCTTTGCCCAACCTGGGCGTAATCGCCTAAATAAGATGTTGTGGAACCAGATATAGACACATCACCAATGGCAGCACCTGCTGCTGCAACACCCGCAGAGACACCAACAATATCTATGTTGATATCACGATTTGCTGCCGCGTTAATATTTAATGAACTCGCCTTAACAATACGCGCGCCATCAGCATCACTCGTGCCATTTTCGATATAGGCGGACTGATTACTGCTATCGTTTAACACTGCAACCTGAGCACCGAGACCAACAGTACCTGCAGAGCCTCCGTAAACTTCGATATCAACGTCTGTCGTATAATCAGCATCAACTGTGACTGCACCACTTGTCTCAATAGAGCCGTCATTGCCAATCCAAGCCGTTGTATTACCACCTAAAGATGTAACAGATACGGTACCTCCCACGCTAACGCTACCACCCACAGCAGCACCGCCAGTTAGAACATCAACATTAATGTTCTCATCCGCTTTAACCGTCACTGAAGCAGTAGACACTCGCACACTGCTACCATCTACTGGATTAACACCATCAACACCTTGGATGGTAACGGCGTCACCAATATAAGCACGTGTGCTATATGGATTGCTGTTATCAACTTGAATATCTATGGTTGAGAAGGAGCCACTGCTTAGTGTGCTATCACCTTTCGATTGCGCTCTCTGTGCAGAGCCGTCACTACCTAAACCACTAACAGTACTATTACCAAAGCCTGAAGCTACGCTAGATTGTGAAGCGGATAGTTCATTATCATTATCACCATCCGGTCCCGTGCCTATTGAGATATATGATACCGCCCCGCTGATCCCAGCTGTTGCACCACCAGCAAAAGCAAAAACATTTGATTCAACATTCTTAGTCGCTGTCGCTTCTACACGGACAGCACCTACAGTCGTAAGAACTGATCCCGCACCAATGTGGGCATCGACTGTGTTATTAATGGTGATTACGTCAACTGAAGCACCAATACCACCACCGCCAACAGATACGGAGCCTATTGCGCTCGCACTCTCTTTATTTACGTCAATCACATGATCTGCTGTAACAGTTACGCCTTGTAGCGCGGTCACTGTCGTAGAGCTGCCGAGATATGCTGAGGTATGTGAAGTGCTACTCAATACTCCTACTGAAGCAGCTGCTGCACCAATACCCGCTCCACCTGCAGCAACAAGAGCATCAGAGCTTTCCTTAGCATTAGCAGTGACAGAAACAGTACCGCCTATTCCGCCAACACCGTCTGATTCCGAGATTAGAGAACTACTGCCTGATGTATACGCCTTAGTAGTCCCCTCAAATAGAGCAACGCTTACAGAAGCACCAGCACCAACAGAACCTAATGCCAGCGACACATCATCGAAGCTCATATCAACATCAGAATCAGCACTGATTGTGATATCACCGTAAGAATTAAGATCAGCTGCATTCACATAGGCTTCTGTAAGCGAACTGGACTTAAAGGCTGAAGCTGTGCCGGACGCGCCCACATAAAGGCCGCCACCAACACTTACCGCTACTGTAGTCAGGTCTTCATCTGAAACTGCAGAGACACTGATGCCTTCAGCAGCAAAAATATCTTTACTGTTACTACTCCCATCAATGTAGGCGCGAGTAGTATTGTTGATAAAGTTGGTATCTACCGTGGCAGCGGCTCCACCTCCTGCAAGACCTACACCCGCAGCGCCACCACCACTGACAAAATCAGTTTCCTGATGAGCATTAACTTTTAGATGCTTACCACGATCCGTGGAGTTATTGATTGTGGAGTTTTTAACACGTGCTTCAGATGTATTTGCAACACGGTTAACCAGCACGTTAGCAGCGAGACCAACTGTTCCTGATATACCACCTGCACCAGCATAAGATTCTAAGTTAGTGGCAACATTGGAACGAACGGATACGCCATTGACCGTATCGGTAGAACTCGCATTTGCTGAAGGTTTAACCTCAACGCCATCACCTAGACCTTTAGCTACAACAGTCGCATTATCGATGAAAGCATAAGTACCATTATCCAACTGATTTACAGTTACCGCACCACCAATACCTGCCGTTCCAGACGCACCAATAGCGCCAACAATACCTTCGGATGTATCTTTAGATTCAGCATAAACAGAGATACTGCCATCTGTTGTCACAGTCGCCGAATCGATGAAAGCATTTACCTGGCTTCCCAGCAGATTAGCACCCGCTGATCCAGCCACACTGGCAGCACCAGAACCGGCGACGCTGGCAACCAGAGTTTTCACTGTTGCATCTGACAGGGATTCAATAACGATATCGCTACTATTACCCGCAGTGATCGTAACGGTTGTGCCTGAACCAGAGACCCCGGCTGAGATAGTGTTTGCAATTTCGTTATAGGCCACCGCGCCACCGACAGCGGCAGCACCTGACCCACTTATCTGAATAGCACCAGAACGGATAGTTGAAGAATCTTGTGCACGAATGGTGATGTCGCCAGTTGTTGTAACCTGAGCACCATTACGAATAACAGCTTCGACGCTTTTCTCAATCCAGTTCAAAGACAATGCAGCAGAACCAGCAAAAGTCCCTGCTCCAGATACACCAACGGCTAGGGAATTAATATTAGCATTAGCTTTGGCGCTCATTATCAATTGACGAGCATTAACCGTAGCATCATCAATATAGACTTTTGTGAAACTAGAACGTCCAGAAGTATCGTCGTCAGGATTGCTACCAATATAGTTATATGCAACGGCAGCACCTATTGCAGCGGTCCCCCCCCCAGACATACCTGCTGATAATGCATTTAATGTAGCTTGGTCAGCTGCTTCAAGACTTACCCCGCCTTGAGAAGCTGTAACCGTAGCCTCATCTGCGATAAAGGCTTGAACTTCATTACTGATCCAGTTCAAACTCAATGCACCACCAAAAGCAGCGCTACCAGCTCCTGCACCGCTGAATGCGAAACTCCAAATTTGCGCATCGAGAATAGGGTCAGGGTTATCTGTATCATCTTGTGCAGGATCTGCATAAGTTCTTGCTGAATCTGAAGAGTCACCGACCGTAGGCAATTGATCCGTAGTCAACACCTCTGCAATAACGTTCACGTCACCCGTAGTCGCTGTAGCAGAAGTACCTGCACCTTGGACACTTGCACTGATACTGCTGCGCATATCGTTTGTCGCAGCAGCCGCAGAAGCAGCAAGAGAGCCCGAGCCAGATCCCGCACCCGCGACAATAATCATAATCGGGGTTACAGAAGCGCTTACATCAACATCAGTATGAGCCGTAACATCTGCTCCACCTTTAATTGATGCATCAACAATATTACGCATAAAGTTGATTGATACTGAGCCAGATATTGCAGCACTTCCTGAGCCTGCACCGCCAACAGTGACGTTAATAATACTGGCATCAGAATGGGCAGAGACCTCAACTCCCGCAGAGGATGAGTTAACTTGCGAATCACCATCAATAAACGCTTTTACTTGCCCCGCATCTTCAGCCACACGATTTGGATCAAGAGTACGTGATGGATCTTCAGGAGTCCCACCTATGTAGTTATACGACAGTGCAGCGCCAATTGACGTATTACTTGCTCCAGCAGCGCCAACAGCTACAGAGATCATTTCCGCATCATCTCTAGCGCTAACCTTTATATCGCCAGATGCGTCAATATCTGATTGGGATGTAATGTAAGCTTGAACATTATTGTGCAACCAATTCAAAGAGATGGCCGCACCAGCAGCGAAATTACCAGAACCGGCACCAGCAACTGTAACGTTGATAATTTGAGAGCTAGTATCAGTATCATCAGGTAAATCTGCCGTATCAACACCAAGACTATCCAGATCAGCTGCTGTCGTAGGCGCAGCAAAACCAGCAGTAACAGATACATTTCCTGCTGATGAATTTACACTCGAGCCTTCTACATAAGCTTTGATCGTATTGCCGACATCTGTTGTGGATACTGCGGCACCAACAGCTGCTGAACTAGATCCTGCACCCGCACCCGCGACAACCACCATCGTGGTTCTATCTGCAGCAGAGACTGAGATATCACCTGTGGCATGAAGCCCTTTATTAGGCGTACCAGATAAGGATGTATCCAAACTGTTAGTTACTTTAGCCTCTACAGTATTGGTCACCTCATTAACTGAAACAGAACCACCTAAAGCAAACGTACCTGCACCTGCGCCACCAATAGCAACGCTCACCAATACCTCTTCGGCGATCGCTGTAACATTGATATTGGAGTTCAAGCCAGTCATGCGGATAAGTGAGTTATCCACTTGCGAAGTGATTGTATTGCCAATCAAGTTAACGCCTATACTTGCACCTAGAGCGACTTTCCCCGCTCCGGCACCTGCACCCGCAATACCAACACTAGTTGAGGAATCTTGCGCAATAACAGAAGTGGAGGTGTCATCACCGCGCCCTACAATTGTGCTGTCAGTTACTTTTGCCGAAACAGTATTAGCGATTTGGTTAGCAGAAACAGAAGCGCCTATAGCTATTTTATTGGTTCCTGCGCCGCCTAGTGAAATGCCGATTAACGAGCTGCTTTCCAGAGCTTTAACCGTAACATTTCCATTAGTGCGTAAAGTAGAACCTTCAACACGCGCTTGAACTGTATTGGTCATAAAGTTAAGTGCTAACGCCGCACCTAACCCAGCTTTACCACCGGCAGCAAAGCCACCCGCGAAAGAGAAAATTGACGAGTCATCCAACGCTGAAACAGTAACGTCGCCTGCAGAATCTGCAGTCGTGGTGGTATTTAAAATGGCCGCATCTACATCGGTATCAACCATATTGATAGACAGCGTACCCGCTAAACTAAGACCACCTGAACTGCTAGTCGAGACACCTACCGTGCCCGTTACTGCTACGAGAAGGCCATCCGCCTTAGCATTTACATCTAAACCTGATGTGTATTTCAGACTATCAACATTATCAATTTTCGATGTAACAGAGTTTTCAATCTCAGAGAAAGCAACAGAAACACCTGCGCCAGATTTACCGCCAAAACCAGCGGCACCAGCTACAAGAATAAGATTACTAGAATCATCTGCATGCATAGACAGATGACCATTCACTACAACGGTAGGCGTGTTAGTAATACTTGTTTCAGTAGAATAAGTAATACGTGTGACAGCAACTGAACCGCCGATAGCGGTGCCTTGTTGGCCTGTTGCACCAGCAACACCAACATTGATAGAAACAACCCAGCCTGTGCGAGTCGCATCCATATCTAAGCGAGGCGTAGTAATAGTGCCAGCATTATCGATAAATGCCGCACTCTTACCACCAATCAGGTTGATACCAATAGCACCTGCAATACCTGTAGCAGATTTCCCGGTACTAGCTGAAGAGATCGCAGCAGAACCGGCTAATGAACCTATTACAGTCGAATCTTCTGACTTAATCGTAATCGTGCTATCAATATCTGTGGTAGTTACAGCACCACTTGAATCGATATAAGCCCAAACATCATCTTCAATGTAATTGATGGTTACTGAGCCAGAAATACCAATGCCCGACTTACCTGCATTTTCACTAGCCGTAGAGCCCCCTGAGGAGCCACCTGAACTATCCGTTTCACCAAAGCGAGCTTTAAGTTCAGCAATAACATTGTCATAGTTTTTCTGGTTATTCGGCAGTTTACCCGGATCATCTGTTTCGCTCTTAGAGCCATCCGAATTGTTCTGACTAACCCCCGTACCGCCTGTTTCTGGCGTAGAACTGCTAGATGTTTTTGCACCAGAGATTGCCAGAGAACCTATAAAACCTTCGTGATCAGCTTCGACTGTAAGATCACCAGCGACAGTAACTGATCCAAGACTAGCTCCTGTTGCAACATCCTCTCCTTCTCTAGCACCAATGAGTGCTTCAGTTTCACGGTCAACGATGTTGCCAGAAACAGCGGCACCCACACCTACATGTTCAGAAGCAGCAATACCACCAGCGACAGTAATCAAGTAAGCATCATCTTTAGCTTTAACCTGCAAAGATGGACCGCTACCGCCGATATCACCACTACCTACGTTGATAGTCGCGCCTTCAGCAATCTGCGCGATCGTGCTGTTATCGATCTCGTTGATGATAACAGCGCCATTGAAGGCGATATTGTCAGACTGCCCACCGGATGCACCAAAGGTCACACCTACAGTTTCGTTATCAGCAACTACCTTCAGAGCATCTGCATCAAGTAGAACACCATCTTCAATTTTGGCTGTCGAATTACCAGTAAAGCCATGATAAAGAACGGTCAAACCTGCAGCGCTACCGCCATCAGCAGAAGATGATCCAGCACCACCACTTTCCCACGAAGGAGCCCAAGTACGCTGCTTATTATCACCAGAACCCGTTGTATTGCCTGAAGAGATACCTGGCGTTTTGAAATTACCACCCAAGGCTGCTAAGTGGTTAACACTATTAGCAGTAACAACCACATCACCTGGTGTTCCAGATCCAGCTGCCAAACGCTGATTAATCTCGGCACCAGATTTAATACGCGCATCCGAATCCTGCTCGATAAACATCGCAGTGCCTGCGCCTGCCAACGACAGTTTCTGTCCTTCAGCAGTCGCTACTGACCAGCTATCAATCAGGTTGTTATCTAAACCTAAATTATCATCAAGGTAGGTTGTAAGTTGTCCGATAAATCCTGACGTTTTCTCGGCAAATGGGTTTATTTCATCCCAGTCTCCAGAAGTAAAATCAACAGTAGAAAGATCAAACGTCTGTTCATGAGTGCCGGTATATTCATAGAAAGAACCTACATTACCGCCAGCAGTATGACCTTGTTTAACCTCAACAACACCTTCTAGTTTGATCGGCTGGTCAAAGTCTTGTGTCGTATCATAATCGGCTTCAATGCTGTCGCCAGACACAAGCGGAGCTATTAGATTGGCGCCCCATAAACCTAATGGATCGATCTGGTTCAGAGCCTGCGCATCTACGGTTAACGTACCTTCAGTATCGACCTTAGCGCCGCTATTAATTAATGCATCAGCATCGTTCTCGAAAATACCAATAGCCATAGCAACGGAACCACCAGTATTTGCCTGCGGCCCTTTAGATGAATCGCTCGCATTTTCATCTGCCGCACTAGAAGAAGCTGTTACATCTGGACGAGAAGAAACAGTCGCTTTAACCGTGATATCACCAGACGATGTTATATCTCCGCTGTCTGTATCACCGTCTGAAGCGCCATCACCTATGCGAGCATCTGCTTTGTTTTTATCAATAACAACAGCAGTACTGAAACTAGCATCAAATTTCCAAGGATCCCCTGGAGGATCTGAGCTCAGCTTACCCGCGATAGCTTTAGAAACCTTAGTGATGAAACCACCAGTTAGGCTATCAACCCCAGCAGTCATTTTCTCTTTAGCTGTAGCTTCGGTATCTTCGAGCAAGTTGCCTTTAGAATCAGACCCTGTAGCTGAGACAGCTTGAACACCATTAACAAGGGTAGGTACAAAAATCAGTTCCGTAGCTTCAATGGCAGCCTTCTCCATCTCAGCTGTCACAGAAATGCTATTAGAACTATTTACAGTTCCGTCTAGGTAAGCATTGGTATTGCCATCTTCATAACTAAACGCCAAAGCAACACCTAGCGCACCATCGCTACCTGAAATAGAACGTGCCATCGTACGGTTTTTATCAACCGTATTAGCATCAACCGTTAAATCACCACCAACATTAAGGATGGCGTTATCCTGCACATGCGCAGTAGATTCAGAGTTAGTTACACTGATAGCGACACTGGTCGCTATAGTCCCTGCCGCTGTTGGGTCGGCAAGTACGTTGGTGGTGTTATCCACATTTGTGCGTACAATCAGATCATCGGTCGTTGTGATCTTACCGTCGATCTCTACTTTTGCAGTGTTATCGATTACACCCGCTGCGCCGGCAAACGCCCAGCCGGTTGGGGAGGCTGAAACATTAACAATCGAAGTCGCATCAGCAATAAAGTCTTCAGCTTCAATTTCGGTTTCTTTGCCAATTTTGACTTGCGCATTACCTTTCGCATAAGACACAGCAGCAAACAGAGCAAAGCCTTCTGCAGCTTCAGCAATACCTTCTAGGCCGAAAGCTAGATAGTCATCTAGAGCGAAATCCCAATGATCGGTATCTTTGATGTAGTGCTGGGCATTAGCTCGGGCATAAACAACAACATCGCCACCTTTGATAATGGTATGCTCACCACCAGCACCTGCGGTCTGTCCGATAGTCACAATCGACTCAATAAAATCGATATTGGCAAAACCGGAAGTCCAATCTAGACGGTCATCCAGACCATAAATCGTAATATCACCGGCAGTACCTGCATTATCGTCCTTAGCGATTAATTGGGCACCCTCATCAATTGTGATATTGATACCTTCAATATAAATATCACCTGACACCCCACCATTCACACTTGTATCAATGGTAAAGCCTTTGATTTCTATTGTGTCAGCTAAGAGTTTTAGGTTTGTACCTGACAACGTGATATTTTCGCTAACAACCAGCTTATTTTTGTTACCGTCGCTATCATCACTTCCTTTTAGGGTTTGTGTTCCTGCTGCCGCCGCTGGAGCACCAACATCATCAACCCAATTAACCCAACCAAAATCTTCCTGGGTTACAAGACCATCAGTGTCTAGAACAACGACTTCATTTTCAGTACCACCACCAACATAAATAGTTACTTGATCGGTACCAGAAGTAAGGTTCGAAACATCAAGAATAAAGGTATCGTTCTGCGCTCCACCTTTTAACGTATCAGCACCACCACCTGTTGCTAATGTTACAGATGTCAGGGAATAATCAGATGCATCGAGCGTATTGGCACTTTCACCGCCAGTCAGCGTGATTTGTTCTATATTCTTCAGAGTATCTTCAGCATCGGAGTCAATAACTAGCTCTGCGTGATGTTCATCCGCTAAATCTGCATCCCGCAAGACCATATCCACGTCATGAGTCTCTATCAGATGGTCATTACCACCTTGACCATCGATGGCATCAGCACCACGACCACCTATTAGAACATCAGCACCACCCGAGCCAACTAACGTATCAGCACCGGCGCCACCAGAAAGCGTAACGCTACCAGTACCTAAAGTATCGCCTGTAACTGTTGTTAAACTACCAGAAAAGGAAAGCCCTAAATCTTCAGCGGTAGTTGAACTATTTAGAGAACTAATTTCCGTAATAGCAGCACCAGAACTGGTGATTTGAATCGCGATACCATCCAGTACAGCGGTAAGCGTGGCATCAGCTGACGTGATAAGATCAAGCACATCCTGAACAGTATTTGCCGTGCTTAGATCTATTTCGATATCGGTAGAACCAAGCTTAACTAGGAGGTCATTGCCCTGACCAGTACCTACGCCAAAGCCATTATTTAAATAATAAAGCTGAGTAGTAGCATCTACATTGCTAAAACCAGATGCATCAATCGTATTAGCCCCAGCACCACCTATCAGCTCAGCGCCTTCAATACCTGTTAGCACATCGTCTTCCGAACTGGAAGCATCATCTACCGCATTAAGGAGGGCTGACGAAGTCAAATAAAAGTGACGATCACCGGTTTCCGACAAGATGTCATTACCTGTTCCACCATCAATGTTATCTTCACCAGCACCGCCAGAAAGTATGTCGTTGCCGGACCCACCTTTCAAAATATCAGCGGCTGAACCGCCACGGAGAATATCATCACCTGAACCCGCATCCAGCGTTACAGAACCAGAGAATCCGGAAGCATCTAGGATATTAGCTCCCTGCCCTGTAGTAAGTTCTGCTTGCTCAACGTTTGTTAAGGTATCGTCTTCGGCAAAATGCTGAGTAACTGCTACTGAAGCAGAACCTCCCGACAGATTAGTATCATCAAGAGTCAAATCATCTACATTGTTGTTAGCCAGGTCACCTGTAAAAGTAATTGTCCACTCAGTCGTGCCATCTACAGGATCAGTAGAAGCATCCATGTCACCCAATGCTACTGTGACATCTTGTTCGCCAACATTAGATAAGCTACGAAGGGCTGCTTTAATTTCAGCAGCAGAGGCGTTATATGCAATAGCAGCTGTTGTTTGAGTACCGAAGGTCAGCGTAAAGGTTCCATCAGTAACGTCCGCTAGAGTGATAAGCGCAGTTTCGTTTTTACTCGACTTTAAAGTGGATGCATTCGCAGCACCAACTAACGCAAAATGACCATTGCTACTTTCAACCAAGGTATCAACACCGCCAAGGCCTTCGATAGTATCGGCACCTAACCCACCTGTTAGGATATCTGCTTGTGCAGAACCAGTGATATTATCGTCACCTGCCCCACCATCAATGGTGACGCCACCTTTGGTGAAGGTCGCAGCAGTGATCGTATTACCAGAATCACCGCCCGTAAGCAGCGCGGTTTCAATATTACTGATAGTGTCTTCATCTGTACCATTGATGGCAATTCTAGTGTCTTCAAGAGTAATATTTGCATCACGAGTGACTACGACCGTATCACCGGTACCACCTAAGCCATCAATGGTGTCGTTTCCGGTTCCGCCTCGAATAGTATCGTTATTAGCAGTACCCGTAAGAATATCTGCACCAGCGCCACCATCAATACTTACGCCATTAACGCCTGTAAATGCTGAGGCATTAATTGTGTTATCGCCATCGCCACCTGTAAGCGAAGCTGATTCGAAACCAGAGATAGTATCTTCGCCAGAACCAGCTGCTTGCACGCCAAAACGAACTTCCGTATCGGTTAATGTGATATCTGCATCACGATTAACAACCAACGTATCGTCGCCACCACCACCGATCAAAGTGTTAGCGTTGTTATTACCAGAAATAGTATCTGCGTGGCTAGAACCTGTAACGTTATCGAAACCCGTCACAGAGGCAAATCCGGTCGCATAGCCACCAGCTAAATCAACAGTTACACCAATACCATACGAAGAATAATCTAAGGTATCACCAGCAGCACCGGTTAGGTTTTCAACACCCGTAAAACTGACACTATTAACAGAACCGGAGTAAGTATCAGTCAATGACCAAGATGCTGTAGCGGAGCCGTTTGCAACAGTATCATCACCGTCACCGCCTTCGATATTCGCAACACCGGTAAAATTAAGATTTCCTTCATCAGCGCTACCACTGCCAGAACCCGTCAAGCTCCATTGAGTATCAGCACTCGTGCCTACTACCGTGTCATCACCAGTACCACCATGGAAATTAACCACAAGCCCTGTAGTGTCATCTAGCAGACTATTCTCGAGGGCAAGAGATTCATCTGAGTCATCAACACCATTAATGGTCAGGCTATCAAGAACAGTTGCACCTGTATCATCAATCAGAGTGTATTCCTGAAGCACGGCAGAGTCTTCAGAGTCGGCAGTATTATCAAGAATCTGAACGAGGGTAACGTCATCTTCTTGAAGCAAACGAACTGTTAAATCAGCATTAGCAGCTGCTGCAAAAACAGGATCGGCAGATAAAAGTAATCTAGGCTCAAGCGATTCGAGCCTGAAGCGATCATTTCGCAAGGCATTTTGGGCAGTAGCCGGCCTCTGAGCACCTTCATTGGGAACTCCTAGGTTTGCTCTGTTAACCGCATTCCAAAGCCTACTTTTTGCCGCTTCATTCCGCTTAATCGCCATATTTCATACCCTCTATTGGTCCTGCCGAAGACCATTCTATAAATGCCGAAAAACCGGATCGACGCTGCCACATCAACCCGGTTTCAAATAATTCTTAAAAAACAATGGGGTAGTTCCCACTACCCCATTATATTTAGTGCGTCACTTCGTCCGTCGTCTCTTCATCTGTAGAGACAACCGCACTACCTGATACCTTCTCAAGCATCTTAGTAAAATTACGCATAGACTGCAGATGTACATAAATTAGTTCCAGCTCATCAGTTTTAGCTAATTCAGCAAACGTTTCTGGAGCTAAACCTTTAAGCTTTTCGCGATTGACTGCCTGGAAACCAGTTACGGTACGTTTCTCGCCAGCTGGCGTAGTAAACTGCGCCCCCATAGGCTCAAGCAAATCTAATTCCTGAAGCTTTTTAGCAAAAGCTTTAGTGCGCTGATAATGCACTTGATACTCTTTTAGGAAATCCAATACAGAACTTAGATACTGAGTTTGCTCACCATCAGCATCAAATAGCTTTTCGCCACGGCCTTCCTGATTACAACCTTCAAACCCCTCATCTACACAAAGCGTTAAGGTCGAACCGTCATCAGCACTAGAGAAAACAAATGGGTAACGACGGATGAAAGCGGGGATATATTTAGCTTTCCAACTACCATCTTCATTTACGTAAAGATTTTCCTGCTCTCTAACACCCATTAGAACTACCGGTAGAAGATTTTCACCTTCGCCCGCAAAAACTACACAATACTCTTCAGCCGCATTAGGAAACTCAACAGCCATTAACGGTACTGAGTTGACCGCTTGAGCAAAGCCATATTGGCTACCCGCTTTTACTGACCAATCAGCATGACGCTGCTTATTGATTGGTTGTACATCTCCGTAAATCAGTAACTGTGTTGTCACGTTGTTTTCCTTAGCTATTTCTAATGTTTTTTGCAGTCCAAGGTTAACATCTTAGTAAAGAATATACCTGAACTGCAACTTAACCATTGTACTGAGGTACAAGTATCTCTTCTTCCCAACCAAAGCGTTCAATATAGGCACTATTCAACCCCAGACATTCCGTAGATTGACAGCTTTCTCGATGCTTACATTGATAAAAACCATTTTTTTCAAATTCGCGCCAAAACACAGGATCTATAAAAAGCTGCGGCTGTCCGTTTACCAATAAGTGCTTAAAGTCTCCCAACAAACACTGCGGGAAATTTTTAATTTCTATACGCCTACCTAGCGCTTGAGCCTTAACCACGGCCTCTTCCAGATACGGTAACATTTCTAAATGAGATACAAGTAAAGATTTGTCGTCCTTCCCGGACATAGGCCAATAAAACCAAAATTCCATTTGAGCCAAATTTTTTAAATGCGCTAATGCATCAACAACCTGTGGTAGCTGCTTGTAACTTTTTTTTGTTACCACTGTATTCGTAATGCTGATCGTATGCTCCCACCGATCTATGTTTTCCATCCCTTGAAGCGTCTTATGAAAGGAACCCTGAACTTGAGTAATATCATCGTGCGATTCAGCGTCTGCCGCAGCCACACTAATAAAGAACTCATCCACCCCAGCATCAATTAATTTAGTGCAATATTCTAATTTTCCAAGGTGCATACCATGACTCTGGATCCGAACATGCTCAAATCCAGACTGTTTTGCTGCCATAGCAAGTTCAGGCAAGTCTCGATGCAAAGTAATCTCTGACCCAGTAAGAATTAGCCCAGACCACTTGCGGTGCTCTCGATTATAAGCAAGCAGCTCATCAAACTTTTGTCGACTTTGCGGTTCAAGATAATCCATAGTGCCTTCGATCATGCAATGAACACATTTTAGGTTACAGCGAAACTCCATTGTCATAGAGACATAGGCACTGTGATCGAATCGCTGTTCTATAGAAAGCATCAAAAAAGTCCGTAATAACTTGTCTTCAAAACTTCTATCTGGCCGTCAGGCAACATTTTATAATCGATACCTACATCGTAGAGCATATGATCCAATTCATTCCGAGAAGTCGTTACATAATCCTGAATTTCTTCAGGGTAACCCATGGACCGTAAGAACCAAATTAGCTGATCTATTTTGATACGAGAAAAGTAGATCCCTTCATTTTGTTTTTTATTGGCCACTACGGTGGTTTCGCAATCACGAAGTTCTGGCAATAGAATTTTATTGAAATCTAACTTACGCAGATTCAAATGCACAGAACTTGCGATCTTTGCCAGAATATCTTCTTTCTCTTTAACCGAGTTATAGAAGTAATAAAGATTGCTTAAGGAAAGGCCTTCTTCAGACAATTGATAACAAATACCTGAAGACACATTACTTCCGTCATTTCCAATATAGATATTCGCTTCACTTAAATTTAAACAACCCGCATTAAGCCCATCTATATCCAGATCGATCGAAAACATAAAGTAAGGTACATCTTCTGATATATCCAAAGCAGTAGATAATGATTTGGGAATCAATTGCTTTAAACGAGAAAAGGAATTTTTTCTTTCAAGACGTGCATAGTCGTAAAAATACAGCTCCCAACAAATCTTGCCTCCTGAAAGTTTCACCCCCCAAACAGTCTGACCCTCACCCATCACATTCTGTATTTCGCTTATGAGCTTAACACCGTTAATTCCAACGCCCGTTGCAGCAAAGCTATTTAATAAAAGATTAAAAGAATGTTGTTTACCTTTTGGATCAACTAGAGGGGGGTACGGCCAAAGACAATAATCCAGCAACTGTGTTTCAGGGCCACACTGTTTCAAAAAAGACTCTAGCTCATTCATGTTAGCCACAGCGCTCTTCAACTCCAAAATACAGCGTAATAAAAGGCTCACCCATACGGTTAATGCCGCCAGAAACATGCCCTAGAACACGGTCGTAATTTTGTTCTAAAAACAGATCCACCGATTCAGACGGAATTACAAAACATTGAAAAAGCTCTTTCAGCAGGTCTGTCAGCTCACCTATTCGAAGAGAGAAATCATATAAATTGATATCAAAGGACCTACGAACGCTTTCGGGTTCAGATACATCCAGCATCATTGGCAACTCGGATTTACAAACCTGCTCCAATAATGCTTGAACCCACACAGACTGTATTCGCCCTGAAGAACCTAAGCATTTCTCAACAAATGAACAGAAATGCCCCTTAGATAAGGACGGTAAACATCGATAGTTTGTAATTAAATAGCGATGACTATTGGGATACCATTTAATAGCCTGATGCAACAAAAAGCCCTTGGAGCTATTTAGCCCATCACTTTCTGCAACAGAATAGGGATACTCAAGATATAGCTTACATAGAGGCTCACCACGCTCATCTTCATATCCAAGATGAACAAGCTCAGCTTTATCAAATCGACTCTGAATCCATCCCAAGCCTTCGCCAGGCATCTCAAGATCACCCACCAACTCCAGCAGCGAAGTCAGCGGATCGGACCCAAAACAGTTTTTATGTTGGGTAAGTAGAAATCGGTCTTGATTGAGCGTTCCTGCAGTTAATTTACAAGAACGCTCATAACCAAAAGGCACTGCCAGCGATGAAAAGGCAGAGAGCAGTACAGCGTGGGGCTGCATTTCAGGCCTAACGGAGAGCTTGCTCAGAACTACGATAAGTACGACTATCCATTACCGATGCTGTAATTTCAAATGCTTGCTCCTCACCAGAAAGCATTGCATTCACTTGCTCCAAGTCAGTATCACTCAAGAGGCCAACAGCACGCTTAAGGCGCAAGGTATTGATTAGGTAGTCATATCGAGCACTAGAAAACTCTGTTCTAGCGAAGAACAAGTCACGCTCTGCATCCAATACACTTAAGCTCGATGTCAGACCTGACTCATAAGCTGTACGTTTTGCATCCACACCTAATTCGTAAGCATCCACTGAACGCTGCAACGCTTCAACTTTAGCGATAGAACCAACAACGCCATCAAACGCAGCAAATGTCTCACGCTCTGTAGCACGCCATTCAACTTCTAGCTCATCTTGCGCTTTATTATGCAGTTCAACAGACTCTCTAACCTTGGATGAAACTGCACCACCTGCGTAAATTGGTACAGTTAATTTGACCATCATGTCTTGAGTATCCACTTCTGATCCCCCTCCAAAAAGTGAACCTTCCGTTTCACGAGCATTTTGGGTGAAAACAAAATCCAAAGTGGGATAATGACCGCCTTTCTGACGGCGGACTTCTTGCCAGGCAACGGCGGTAGCATAACGTTTAGCTAGCACTTTAGGATTATTATCTCGACTTTTCTCAACCCACTCTTGCGGCATAGCTGGGGTAGGTTCAACCAAATCCATATCCAGACCTAGAGATACCAAAGATTGGGGCAGCTGTCCCGTCATCTCCTTAAGACTTTGAAGAGCATCTTTTAAAGTGTTACGAATTTCGACTTCTCTCGCCTTAGCTTGCATATAACGAGCTTGAGCATCTAGCTCATCAGTAACTCGAGCTAAGCCATCTTCTCTTTGCTGACGAACCAACTCATAGTGCTTTTCCAAGGAAGCCACTTCAGACTTCACTGAGATATAGTTGTCGTACTCACGTAAGGCCGAAAAGTAATTTTCTGCCGTCCGCATTATCAAATCCTGACGAACATCTTCAAGTTCGGAAGCAACTCTTTTTACGTCCTCTTTAGCTTGCTTAAAGTAAGCCCAGTTACTGTAGCTATAGATCGATTGAGTAAGAGACAAAGTCATCTCAGTAGTAGGATAAGACGTGCTCCCTCTAGAAAAAACCTCATTATCCGAACTTACGATATCTTGAGATGTTTCTGTCTGCGAATAATCAAACTTAAGAGTGGGAAGCAAAGACGCTTTGGCTTGGGCATATATTTCTTTAGAAGCCTCATGCTCATGAAAGCCCGCTTGGTATGTCGGATCATTCTCCAAGGCGAGCCTATAAACATCAATTAAATCTTCAGCATTTGCCTGCTGACTAACCATACACCCTGATAGACATGTAGCCGCAACAATCTTTCTTACACTTTCACGCATAATAGGCACCTTTTACTTTTCCCTTTTATAAGCCCGCTCTGCAACAGGATCGGTTTCTATCAGGATGCAGATTTCTTATTTTTTTCAACGCAATACTCTAAAACTCAGAGTTTCAACCAAAACCATCTAATTCTAGGTAATCAAATTAGAAAATGGCAGAAAATGTTCACAAAAAGAACAGTTTCTCTACATTTTTATAGTATATTTGAAAACAAGTTAAGTTTTTATTCATTTTCAATATCTTTGTAAACCAGAAGCCCCCCCCCAATAGCTCACCCGAAATCGTATCTAATGATCTGTAAGGTATATACAATTACCCTGCCTCCTTCTTGAAAGGCAATTCAACATCTATACTTTGATGGTGATAATTTAACTCTGGAACAGCAGAACTGTAGTAGCTATCCACATGAGCACCAAAGCCATAAAACAAACCGAGTACGAAGTTCAGGTTGCGCAGCTGCAGCAGGAGATAGAGCGTCTTAATGATTTTGCGGCCCTATCGTCAGATTGGTTCTGGGAGCAAGATAAAGAGTTTCGGTTTATCAGTTTCTCAGGTACTGGCATCAGCCGAATGAGCCGCAATCAAATCGACTTTATTGGTCGCTGCCGTTGGGAAATGCCTATTAGTCCAGATTCCTATTCGGCGATGCAGGAACACAAGGCTCTGTGTAAGCAGCATGAGCCTTTCTATGATTTTCAGTACGACATTTTTAATGATGAAGGGCAACTACAACGCTATACCGTCAGTGGCGCTCCGACATTTGATATTGATGGTAATTTTTCAGGTTATCGAGGCATAGCCTCCAATATCACTGATCTTTACTTAGCACGAAAAGCATTTAAAAAAACCCAGCAGCAACTATCACAAATGATTGTTGGCAACCCTATTGCCAGCTTCGTTATCAATGAAGATCACGTTATAACTCACTGGAACAAAGCCTGCGAAATACTAACAGGCATACCGGCTACCTCCGTGATAGGGACAAAAGACTCTTGGCGTGGTTTTTATGATCACCCACGCCCAGTAATGGCAGACTTAGTTCTTAATGGCGCCATAGCAAAAGACATAGAGAAACACTACGGCCATAAATTCCAGCCATCAGAACTCATCCCTGGTGCAGTAGAAGCTCAAGATTACTTCCCTAACATGCACGATGGTCGCTGGTTGTACTTCACAGCCGCCCCTCTTCAAGATGAAGACGGCCAAACCATTGGAGCAATAGAAACACTCCAAGATATCACCAGCCAAAAAATCCAAGAAGAAAAGATCATTCACCAAGCACACTTCGATAGCTTAACGGGACTGCCAAATCGATTTTTAGCTCTCGACCGATTAAATCTTTTAATCCAAGAAGCGGAGAGAAACAACAAAAAACTCGCAGTTCTCTTTATCGACCTAGACGATTTTAAGAAAGTTAATGATACGCTGGGTCATGCGCTTGGAGACGAATTACTCATTCAAGCAGCAGATAAATTACGCTCGATGATTCGTGCTAGCGACACCATTGGACGCTTGGGCGGTGATGAATTTATCGTTCTCATCAACGATCTCGAAGACGCGCTTCAGGTACGCCCCATTGCGGAAAACTTACTAAAAAGCTTCCGAGATGTTTTTAAAGTAAAAAACCGAGAACTTCTTCTCACGACCAGTATTGGTATCGCCCTCTATCCAGACGACGGAAGCCAGCCGGATCAACTATTGCGAAATGCAGATTCCGCCATGTATCACTCCAAAAGCGAAGGTCGAAATGCCTATCATTTTTTCACCGAGGATATGAATGCCGGTATAGAGCGCCGTTTACTGATAGAAGAACAGATGCATGGAGCTTTAGCGCGTAACGAGTTCTACCTCAACTACCAACCCGTCATTGATACTCAATCAGAACTAATAATGGGTGCTGAAGCCCTACTTCGCTGGAAGAACCCGGTTTTAGGCCACGTACCTCCCGACGAATTTATCCCCATCGCCGAGCAAACAGGCCTAATCATTCCGATTGGTTACTTTGTATTAAAAGAAGCATTAAAGGCCACAAAAGTCTGGACTGAACAGCAAAACTCCAATTTTAAAATTGCAGTGAACTTATCCCCCCTTCAATTTAAAGCACCGACACTGCTCAACAAGATCAAAAAATATCTCAAAACAAATCAGCTCTCAGGTGGCAGCTTACATTTAGAGATCACAGAAGGGGTGCTACTAGGCAATCAAACCTACATTACAAATGCATTCGAGGAGTTCGCCCATTTAGGTATTCAAATCTCGATGGATGACTTTGGTACTGGCTATTCTTCTCTAAACTATCTTCGCCAATACCAGTTCAATACCCTAAAAATTGATCGTAGTTTTATGCTAGATTTTGAAGATGATGAAACAGCCCCAGCTTTGATAGATGCAACCATTGCGATGGCGCATGCACTCGGAGTAAAAGTCATTGCAGAGGGGGTAGAATCACAGTCCCAGAGGGACTATTTAGCGGCAAAGGCGTGCAACTTCATTCAGGGATACTTTTACAGCAAACCTTTACCGCAAGAAGAGTTGACTAAATTAATAAGCAATCAACAATAATTACTTTTTAAGCTTCAAGATAGGACGTTTAGGCTTATCAGCCGCACTCTTTGGCCTGATTGCTCTAACAGCAGCTTTGGCACCATTTTTAGCAGCGTATTCCATCCCTTCCCGAATCATTAAAGCAAGTTCTGGCGCAGAAAAACCTTTATCACCCTTAATGGACAGATCAAGCGGATTACTAAAACTACCATCCAACACCTCAATAGAGAGACCCGACTGATGCACAACCTGGCGTCCGTCTACAGACCACATATAACTATTCCTAAAATTAATTAACGTTCACTACACAATATACGTCAACACAGGTAGCGAACCAACGGAACTAAGTAGTAAAAGACGTCATTCATTAGTCGAGGAAACACCTAAACCTCGATAATCTTTGACCCAGAGCAAGAAATCCTCTGGCGCTAACGGCCTGCTAAAAAAGTAACCCTGCACGCGATCACAGTTCATATCCGCTAAGATATTCAATTGCTGTTCAGTCTCAACACCCTCAGCTACCACAGGTAAACCCAAGCCACTACTCATGCTAATTGCTGCTGAAATAAGCGCACAATCTTCGGGATCTGAAGCAATATCACGTACAAATGTTCTGTCTATTTTCAATATATCAAATGGGTAGTTTTTTAAATTACTGAGGGATGAATAGCCAGTACCAAAATCATCCATCGCGATACCTATTCCTATTTCCTTAAGCGCCTCTAGCGTTCGCTTAGCTTCCGCAGGGTTCCTAATCAGCAGACCTTCCGTTACCTCTAAGATTAAGCTCTCAGGATTAAGATTCGCATCCCCTAGCGCTTGCTCAATCACAGCACCCAATCCCTCTCCATGTAACTGCCTAGGAGATACGTTGATTGCTAAACTCAGGTCATACAGACCATAATCTCGCCACTTTGCTATCTGCGCACACGCGGTTTTTAGCACCCAATTCCCTATTGGCACAATCAAACCCGTCTGCTCAGCTATACCGATAAACTGATCTGGCGATACTGAACCTAACAACGAATTATTCCAACGTAACAAAGCCTCGACCCCAACCAATTTCTTGGTTTGAGCTTCAACAATAGGTTGATAGAACAAAGAGAACTCTTGCTCTTCCAATGCCGACTTCAACTGAGTTTCCACCTGCATGCGCATTGTAAGGTTTTCATGTATCTGGTGATTGAAAAATCTGTACGTATTGCGTCCAGCCTCTTTAGCTTGATACATAGCCAAATCAGCATTACGTAACAGAATAGCTCCATCCTCGCCGTCTTCAGGGAAAATAGATAACCCTATGCTAGGCGTAACCGCCAGACTATGGCCCGCCAACTCAAACGTTTCAGAAAAGGCATGCTTAATTTTGTCCAATACAGGGAAACAATCAGCCTGCTCAGATATGGCTGGCATGATAATTAAAAACTCATCCCCGCCTAATCGCGCAACTACATCTGATTCTCGGACGGTATTCAGCAGCCTAGAAGCCGCCATAATTAATAACTGATCACCAATATCATGACCTAGAGAGTCATTCACATTTTTAAAGCCATCAAGATCGATAAACATGACCGCTAATTTATGCTGCAATCGGCGAGCATTACTTACCCCCTGCGCTAAACGATCCATTCCAAGCGTCCGGTTTGGTAACTCAGTCAGTGCATCATAGCTAGCTTGATACAGTAGTCTCTGCTCCTGCTCTCGTCGCTCAGTAATATCTTCCTTAATAATCAAATAATGGGTGGTATCCGCTCCACTGGTTGCCACAGGAGACAGATGAACAGATTCCCAGCAACTCTCACCCGACTGACTCATAGAGCACAGCTCACCACCCCACTCTTTATCGCTATTGATAGCCCGAGAAAAGTCATTAAACGAAGTTTCTGGAGTCTGCTGTTTATTAATAAGGGATATTGCACTTTTCCCAAGCAAATCGACTTCATCAAAGCCGGAGGCCTGAACAACAGCATCATTCACATACTCGATCAGACCTCTGGCATCTGTAATGATAATACTGACAGGAGTTTGAGATACGGCCAAAGAGAGTACTTTTATTTCTTGCTGTATTTTCGCTCGTTCAACAACCTCTTCACGAAGTCTAAGGTTAGACTCATTTAGTTCTTTCGTTCGTTCTCTAACTCGCTCTTCTAAAAATAAGCGAGCTTGAGTCAACGCTGTTTGTCGGTCAGCGAGTTTCTCCTGCATTGCATTGAAAGATCGAGCTAGAGCCGTTAGTTCGTCATGCCCAACCACATCGACTTTATGCTCAAGGTCCCCATTGGCAATTCTAGAAAATGCCTCACGCATGCGATTTAAACGCAAAACAAGGTAGCGAGAGAACAGAATCATTAAGATGATAGCTACCAACATTCCAACAAACGAAATCATCAAGAAACGTTGTTGTTGCGCCTCCAATTCTGCAACCGCCTCGCTTATAAATCCATCAGTTGAAATCTCGATCTGAGTAACAAGGATCTCTAATTCCTTTGCGATGACATTAAATCGCGGTTGAGACTCAAACTGAGACAGCCGGAAAGCATCAGCTATCTTGCCATCTACCGCAGACTGAATAACTTGATTAAGGGTTGATTGCAATCGCTGCCAATTGTCGTCAATTGATCGAATCTGCCTGTCATGCCCTTCGCCAAATTCATCAATAAAGGCACGCCAATTACGCTCAAACAACTGGATATCAGCCGATAATTTTTCCGATGCCGCTGTAAGTGCAAAGAAATCACTCTCAACATGCAAGTTAACTTCGGTGACTCGGATACGATAGATTAAGGATTGAAGTGAATTTACCTGAACCAAGGGTTTTACTGCTTGATTCTGAATATCTTGCTGCTGTTGAGTAGATTGCTGAGCAATTTGCTTAGCAACAGATAATAAAACCCCAACAAATAGTGCCATCAAAACGACACCGAAAAGTAATTTACGCTGAATAGTTAGCTGATGCTTTTTACTATCAATAAGAGCCAAAATAATCCTTAATGGACAGTTGGAAATAACGCTTTCATTTTAAGCCAATATTTAAGTTGCTGCTCTCGGCCATATCGTTCTGTAATCTGATCCCACTCTTGGGCTGTTAAACGCATAGCCTCTTGTGCCGACTGCTCGCCTTTCGCCGCAAGAAACAGATTTTTATTAAGCGCAGCAATATACTCCCTATCCCCAGGCAATCCCGTCCCTGCAGGCACAGTTACGGGAATTTCTTTAATAGCTATATCTAATACTTGCTTACCGTACGTAGCCTGAATGGACTCAGACTCAAAGTGATTAGCTCGGTAAGGATCAGCAAACCCTCCTTTCTCCGATAAAGCAAGTTCAGATATATCAGGGTCGGTTAACCACATTGCAAATAAAAACGCTAACTCTTTGTTCTCAGCAGTACGCGGAATCACTAGGTTATTGCCATAGATAAGCGTAGTACGACGGTTAACTATATTACCAACTTGAGTTCCTGGCATTGATACAGCTATATATTTCTCTCGCACTTTAGAATGAGGGGAATTAAAAATTTTCGCCCCAGCCAAGGTAATAATGGTCGAATAACCTTTACCACTCATAAAAATCGGCAAGGTATAGGTGTAGTTGCTGGTGTGATTAAGAATATCCGGTGGGGAATAAGGTAAAGTCGCTAAATAGCTCTCAGTCGCTGCATGACCAGCTTCACTATCGATCAATGGCTTCATAGTGTCATCAAATAAGTATTGATTTGGAAAGGCTTGCGAAACGTATCTGGGCATCCAGAACATCCACGCAGAAGCCTCATCGCGCTGTTCAACAGAGCCATAAAACTCGGACTCTGGTTGATGAAAGAACTCCACCTGCCTTTGATACTCTAGCCATGTTTTAGGTACTTGTAGCGGTTCCTTAAACTGATCTTGATAGGACTGTTGATTCTCTGGATTTTCCAATAGATCTCGACGGAGATATAACAAAGCAATATCACCATCCGCAGGGATCGCAACAGGGGTTCCCGCATAAAAAGCTTGTTTTTTTGGCATTAAAAAAGTTTTGTTTTGAGTACCAACTAATTCAAAACCAAACCGTTTAATAAAAGGAGAGAGATCAACAATCAAGTTATTGTGAAATAGATCAGCATATTCTCTATTTCGAGCAACAGTTAAATCGACATCAGAATGATTCTGAATATAGTCAATTGAAGCTTGCTGAGGCATTGTTTTAGCATCAATTAGTATACCTGTTGCCGCTTCCCATTGATTTTTAAGGTTATGATTTTTCCCCAAAAAATTGGCTACATTTCCCTGCTTTGCAACCAAACGAATCACCGAGTCAGATGCTATACTGCCTTGTGTTACCAGCATTTTTACACCTTCAATCGCTTTATCAGCTTGCTCTCCTGCAATTGATAAAACCGACACTAATGTAAGGGAAAAGATATAAACAAAGGACCTAAAAACGGATTTCAACTCTCAACCCTCTGGTTTAATTGCTATACACATAAAGTTATCATAGATAATCCATTTAGTTTGGCCACATTAGTTAACAATGAGTTGGATACTGGAAAACAATGGTTTCATCATTGAAGCTATTATTATGGGAATAATTATTGTGTATGTTGGGCTTAAAATCTAATCCCAACGCTCTATTCCTCCCTCATTAGTTTCGCAAACCTAAGTTCATATGCTTTTATAGGATGTACTCGCATGATTTACGGCAAAATAACGAAACGTTCTAAATATTTTCTTTCGCCCTTAGTTTTTACTGCGGCTTTAAACGTTTCAGCTAACGATCGTTCTGAATTACCAGAATTTACTGAAGAAGACATATTTATTGATATTCCTCAGGTAATTTCCGCGACACACCTGTCACAGAAACTAACAGAAGCACCTGCAGCGATTACAATTATTGATCAAGACATGATCGAAGCCTCTGGCGCATTAAATATTCCGGACCTATTTCGCCTAGTACCTGGCATGCAAGTATTTCATGTAAACACTAACAAGATGGGGGCCACCTATCACGGTATAACTGACGATTTCCCATCACGCATGGAAGTCATGATCAACGGTCGTTCCATTTATATCCCATTACTATCTACTGTAGTGTGGGAAACGGTAGGAATAACTATGGACGATATTGATCATATCGAGGTTGTTCGAGGGTCCAACGTCCCCACACATGGTTCCAATGCTTTTATTGGCGCTATCAATATTATTACTAAGTCACCTATAGCCGACTCAGGAACGACGGTAAAAGTCACAAGAGGTTCGATAGGCACAAAAAACTATACGGCGCGTCATTCCAATACAATCTCAAATATTAGCTACACACTGTCAGCAGGCAGCGAGAAAAATGACGGTATTGATTACTATCAAGATGGTGCCCATAACAAGTTCTTTACGCTTTCAGGCTCAATAACCCCTAACCTCTCCGACACTATACATTTTGATATAGGAGCTTCTAACGGATACGCATATCGAGGAGATTCGGATAAAACTGATCTCAACGATGCAGGTTTTTCTCCTAGAGACCACAAATCCAATTTTCAAGATATCCGATGGAATAGAGTATTAGACAATCAGTCAGAACTGCAACTACGCTATACGCACAATTATTTGAAGCTTGACACTGAAAACCTCAATGCTGAAGAAGTCGCTATCATCGAAGAATTATCATCAGTTGAAATAGCAGAGTTATTGCTTGCAGCTAATGATGGTGTTGCTCCAAAAGATACCGAACGAGGCACAGCAGAGACCCATGAAGTGGGGGTTCTGTACACTATTCGCCCAAATGATAATACCAGTGCCGTAATAGGCAGTGACTTTAAACATGAGCGCATAAAAAGTAACGTCTTACTGCAATACCCAGACAAAGATTGGGTCCATGGAAACAGCTGGCAGCTTTTCGGAAATGTACAATACAAGGCGACCGATAAAATCACCCTGAACGCAGGCGCTATGTTCGAAGAAAGCAGTTCTGTAGGCGGAGCAACGTCATTTAGAACAGCCCTAAATTATGCCCTGAATGATGTATCCACTATCAGAACAGCATTTTCTCGCGCACATCGCATGCCTTCTCTATTGGAAACTAATCGTCGAGGAATTCTAGATCTAAGCCCTTTTGTAGACCCTCTCGCTCCCAAAGGCACATTAATCGATTACAAAAGCATACCAGGGAAACTAGAACCTGAAGAGATCGATTCATTTGAGATTGGTTTTTTACGTATGTGGCCAGAACATGGTAGTCATTTAGACCTTAGAATATTTTATGAAGACATTAGTAACGCCGTTATTCGTAGTTCAAGAATAAATCCAGACCCTTTAAACATTGACCTAGTCGATGGTCTCTATGATATCGGGATAAACAACTCTAAATGGACGAATCAAGGTGCTGAAATCCAGCTTAAGCATACATCTCTAGAACCCCATAAAAGCACAATTTTGTTTAATTATAGTTACAACCAAACCCGAGGCACTTGGAATCGCGGAGCATACCCAGAAGCGAACCCAAGGTTAGTACCACTCAACTCGGGCACTCCTTTACATACAGCATCACTTTTGCTTTCAACAAAGCCGACTAATGACAGTTTATTAGCATTAACGCATTACTACATGGATCACGTCGAATGGATAGAAGGTTTCAGCGACAAAAACAGTGGTCGAACAAATTACACACGAACAGATATGAAATTATCGAATAGCTTCCAACTAGATACTGATACTGAACTGGAACTTTCCTTGATTGTTCAGAATCTATTCGATAAAGAATATGCAGAATTCTATTCAAATAACATTTTTGATCGTCGCTCCTACCTACAAATGGGACTGACGTTCTAAGCCAATAGACTGCAACGGATTGTAGATGTGTTGATTAAGAGCTCTACTACACTGCACAAAAAAAAGTGGCGGATTATTCCGCTGCTCAGTGCTTTGTTTGCTCTAATCTTGTCCATCCCCCCTGTTTTCGCAGATAACCTGGTTGTTTTAAGCCGTTCATCAGACTCTTACCAAAAAGTTGCGGACAGCATTCAAGCCAATACTTCCTCACTTACTAAAGTGGTTACCTTGCAAGATTTGGAAGATAACAACTTTAATACCGAGGGCTTTCAACATATTGTTGCTGTTGGTTCACGAGCAGCGGATCGACTTTATAATCGAATTACACCCTCACAAAAGCTATACGCAAGCTTTCTTCCACGCCTAACTTATCAAGCTTTACTGGCAAGAAAGAAAGACCAGACTCGGATTCAGAATGGAACAATAACAGCCGTTTATCTAGATCAACCTTATACTCGGCAACTTCGATTAGCTCGATTAATCGCTCCTAACGCGAAGACTATTGCTACGGCACTAGGTCCTAATTCGAAGAATGATCTTCCATTATTAGAAGAAGCTGCGAAACAGCAGCAACTAAAGCTAAGCTCAACCGTGTTACAAGAAAGCGACAATCCAATCCATAAATTGCAGCCACTTATTCGCAATGCAGATCTTTTCTTGTCCCTACCAGACAAGTCGGTTTTCAACCGCACAACTGCGAAATGGATTCTATATATCTCATTTCGCCAGCGTATTCCTTTAATTGGTTTTTCACAAAAGTATGTGGAAGCAGGAGCTTTGACTGCGGTCTACTCCACACCAGAACAAATAGGAAAGCAAACAGCTGAGGCCATTCAACAAGCGATTTCAGATTCTCGATTACCAGAAGCAAAGCACCCTAAATATTTTTCAGTAATCACTAATAAAAAAGCGGCTAACTCACTAAATATCAAAATACCTTCAGAAGAGGCTCTAACCCGAAAACTGATGGAGCTGGAGCAATGAAACGTAAATTTACATTAGGTATTAGGCAGCGAGTTTTGATCATCACCTTACTTCCGCTGTGCATGATCACTTTTCTTTTAGGCGGTTACTTTATTAACACACGTTTGGATGATGCCCGAGATGCCTTGATCGAAAAAGGCCAAACAATGACACGTATGATGTCGACCTCCGCCGAATTTGGTTTACTAATTGGAAACAAAGAGATTCTTCAAGGTTTAATCAGGTCTGCAACAAAAACAGAGGAAGTAGATGACGTAATCTTCCTTTCCCCAGCCTTTGACGTAATTGCTCAAGGTAACCCTACAGCCCCACCTCTAGATAAAGATGCAGGTTATCCGCTATACAAAAACAATCAGGTCTACTTCCTACATCCTGTGGTCGCTACAGGTGTAGATTTCTTAGACTCCGATGACTCGTCAGCTAAGGAGGCTGAGCCAGAATTTATTGGCTGGGTCGTAATCGCTTTATCAGAAAAACCAACACAATTAAGGCAATTTGAGATATTAACGAAAGGGGTCATTTTAGCAATCATAGGCTTACTGACCACTTTATTGATTGCATCACGATTTGGGCAGCGGATTACAAACCCTATTCTAGGTCTTACCCATGTGATTGAAATGCTACAACATGGCCACCTAGAAACACGAGCCAGCCTATCCAGCACAGGCGAACTCCGCTCTCTCGCACAAGGTATTAACCGTCTTGCGCAACGTGTACAGGAATCAAATCAGACACTTGAAAGTCGAGTTGATAAAGCAACTAAGCGTTTAAGATCAACACTTGTTCATCTAGAGAAACAAAACCAAGCTCTCGATAAAGCGCGTAAAAGAGCAGACAAAGCAAACGTAGCCAAAGACGAATTCCTCGCTCGCATGAGCCATGAGTTACGTACGCCATTAACATCAGTTTCAGGTTTTGCCCGTCTCTTAGACCAAACCGAACTGCAAATGGAGCAGCAAGAATACACCAGAATTATCAATCTAACCTCTGATCTATTACTCTCAATCATTGACGATATTTTGGATTATTCAAAACTCGAATCTAACGCTATTGAGTTAGAAGAGATATCTTTTGAGTTTGAGAGCTGCGTTATAGATGTGATGGAAATGCAGGCAGCCACAGCGAATGAGAAAGGCATAGAACTTATACCAATAATCGAAGCAGATACACCAAAATTCATCATTGGTGATCCGATCAGGTTACGACAAATCCTTTCAAATCTAATCAGTAATGCTGTTAAATTTACGTCAGCAGGGTACGTCTGTTTACATGTATCAACCCGTGAAAGCGATCCTGTGCAGACAGAACTTGAAATCGTTATCAAGGACACCGGTATTGGTATACCGGAAGATAGAATTACAAATTTATTCCAGGCATTTAGCCAAGCAGATACATCTATAACAAGAAAATTTGGCGGTTCTGGGCTAGGGCTAGTTATCGCTAAACGTCTCACAGAACTGATGGGTGGTTCTATATCATTAGCAAGTGAGGAAAACAAAGGTACAGAAGTAACACTAAAAATCCCATTTTCTGCACGACAAAGCCAAAGAGCACAGCATACCTACAAAAGTAAAAACATTATTTTGTTTGATGCTAACCCACTGTGCAGTCAGGGTTTAAAGCATCAACTAAATAGCATGCAGACAAGAATCATTGAGGCTTCATCCTATTCCGAACTATTAAACTTCAGTACTGAGCTACCAGAAAGCACTATCGTATGGGGCCTTCCTCCGCAATATGCCCAGAAAAATACAATTGAACAAATTAATCAAATTATTCAAAAATCTAGTGGCCGATTGATACTCTTAAGCAGCACTCCTGTATCGATTATAAATAACTATCGTGTAGTACAGTTACGCAAGCCTGCTCGGACTCAACTACTTCTAAACGCACTATCTCCAGATTCATACAAACTACCTGAATACGAGACTGCAAACGCCTTACAGATTCTTAACACCCCAACCATTTTGATCGCAGAAGATAATGACTTTAACCGCTTATTGGTGAGAAAAATCCTGACCCAGGCTGGAGCAAAAATACTAGAAGCAAGAACAGGCAGCGAAGCGCTACAGCAAACATTAAAACATCAACCAGATTTGGTATTGATGGATGTGCACATGCCGGAAATGGATGGAATAGAAGCAACGAAGCAAATTAGATTTACGCAGCCAACCTTACCGATTATAGCCCTGACCGCTAACGTAATCGCCAGCGAGCACCAAAAGTTAATAGAATCTGGTATAAGCCATGTCCTATTAAAACCTATTAATGATGGCGACCTTTGTCACTCGATAAACCAATTCCTATCATTAACTAAAAATGATAACGCGCTAATACCTGTTCCGCAAAAAGAAGTCACAGATATAGAGAAATATGACTTAGGGAAGCAAGATCTATCAGAAGAGGTCAAAAAGCAACTACAGGGAATGATGAACGGCTTCGAAAGTAAAGATATAGCGATGATGAGAAATCATAGTCACCAGTTGTTAGGACTAGCAGGATTATTCCAGATCCCAGAGTTAGAAGTCAGTGGTAATAAATTGCATGACGCTCTGATAGAACAAGAGTACAAAACCATATGGAAAGAGTTATGGCAACTGAAGAGAATAATTGAAAATGAGCAATACGATCTATCAGAAGAGCTTTGAAGAAGGCTCGGACTTAATCAAATGATCTAACTTAACAGCTAAGACTCTTATACGCTGTAGCCCTTCTCGGTCATAAATAGCACCGTTTAAGCCTTCCCCTGCAGGCGGGTTCTCATTATCACCAAAAGCAACAATCAAAGAATCTTTCCTGATCTCTTCTAATTCAGGGTCATGCAAAATTGGTAAGGACAAAAACATCTCCCAGCGAGCAACCTCTAAACGCTTTTCCATGAGGTCAACTAGGATTGTCATTACTTCAGTTCTTGAAGGACGATAAGTGGGAGGTTTGCCTAAAGCAAATGCTAAGGCAACACCGACCAGAACAATAAAACTAATGACAAATACGAGTATAAATTCCATACTTTAATGGAGGCTCTCATCAAAATCGTACTGAGCCAATTTAGCAGCCGCTTGTTTTACTTTATCACCCAATTCAGAGTCAACTTGCGCCATTTCCTTTTGAAAGGACCACTTAGCTTGTTTAGGTAGCGCTTTCCACTGTTCCTTAATTGGGATATGTTCAGTACGCTTATAAACCTCATGGATTACTGAGTAATCCGCGTGCTGTAATAACTGAGGCGCTAGAGATTCAAGTAAAGTAGACAAGCGAATACACGCTTCCGTCGTAGTTAACTTCTCATCATTACCTACCGCTCTAGAGATAACCTGTACACTTTCAATCAAATAAGCCCTACGCTCATTATAGCGCTTACTGATTTTCTCAGCCTGTAATGCATGCTCAGCCTTTACCTGTTTAATCTTCGTGTAATGACGTTTAATAAAGAAAATAGCCACTCCACAAATGACTAAGCAGATCGCAATTAATGCAAAAATTAGAGAATCAGACATACAAACAACCTTAGAAACAAATAAATATTCGAAACGATTAAGCCATTAAACACGAGTGCGAAGTGTAGGGGAAATATACGCAAAATCCCATCAAAAGGATTAACTAGATGCTAGATGCTAGATGCTAGATGGAGAGTGTATTTGTTTAGATGGCCACATAAAGCAAAAACCCCTGACCGTTTCCGATCAGGGGTTCTTTAAATAAATGCTTGGCGATGACCTACTCTCACATGGGGAAGCCCCACACTACCATCGGCGATGTTGCGTTTCACGTCTGAGTTCGGGATGGATTCAGGTGGTTCCACAACTCTATGGTCGCCAAGCAAAACTGTTACAACTTAGATCTGATTCTTCTTTTATTTGATCTAGATAAGCTTTCGACTGTAGCTCAACTACGCGCTAATTCGTTACTCTCTATCGTCTTACATATCTTACAAGTCACTTGCCAAACGCCTTGGGCGTTATATGGTCAAGCCTCACGGGCAATTAGTATTGGTTAGCTCAACGCCTCACAGCGCTTCCACACCCAACCTATCAACGTCGTAGTCTTCAACGGCCCTTTAGGGGAATCAAGTTCCCAGTGAGATCTCATCTTGAAGGAGGCTTCCCGCTTAGATGCTTTCAGCGGTTATCCCGTCCGAACGTAGCTACCCGGCAATGCAATTGGCATCACAACCGGTACACCAGAGGTTCGTTCACTCCGGTCCTCTCGTACTAGGAGCAACTCTTCTCAAATCTCAAACGCCCACGGCAGATAGGGACCGAACTGTCTCACGACGTTCTAAACCCAGCTCGCGTACCACTTTAAATGGCGAACAGCCATACCCTTGGGACCGGCTTCAGCCCCAGGATGTGATGAGCCGACATCGAGGTGCCAAACACCGCCGTCGATGTGAACTCTTGGGCGGTATCAGCCTGTTATCCCCGGAGTACCTTTTATCCGTTGAGCGATGGCCCTTCCATACAGAACCACCGGATCACTAGAACCTACTTTCGTACCTGCTCGACGTGTCTGTCTCGCAGTCAAGCACCCTTCTACTCTTGCGCTCATTGCATGATTTCCGACCATGCTGAGGGTACCTTCGTGCTCCTCCGTTACTCTTTGGGAGGAGACCGCCCCAGTCAAACTACCCACCACACAATGTCCCCGATCCCGCTTAGGGAACTGGGTTAGAACCTCAACATTACCAGGCTGGTATTTCAAAGGTGGCTCCACCCTATCTGGCGACAGGGTTTCAAAGCCTCCCAGCTATTCTACACAAGTAATGTCAAAGTCCACTGTGAAGCTGTAGTAAAGGTTCACGGGGTCTTTCCGTCTAGCCGCGGGTAAACTGCATCTTAACAGCTATTTCAATTTCACTGAGTCTCGGGTGGAGACAGTGTGGCCATCGTTACGCCATTCGTGCAGGTCGGAACTTACCCGACAAGGAATTTCGCTACCTTAGGACCGTTATAGTTACGGCCGCCGTTTACCGGGGCTTCGATCAAGAGCTTCGCGCAAGCGCTAACCCCATCAATTAACCTTCCGGCACCGGGCAGGCGTCACACCCTATACGTCCTCTTTCGAGTTTGCAGAGTGCTATGTTTTTAATAAACAGTCGCAGCCACCTGGTATCTTCGACCGGCCTCAGCTTAGGGAGCAAGTCCCATCACCAAAACCGGCGCACCTTCTCCCGAAGTTACGGTGCCATTTTGCCTAGTTCCTTCACCCGAGTTTTCTCATACGCCTTAGTATTCTCTACCTGACCACCTGTGTCGGTTTAGGGTACGGTTAGTCATAACCTGAAGCTTAGAGGATTTTCCTGGAAGCATGGCATCAACTACTTCAGTCCATAAAGGACCTCGTCATCGATTCTCGGTCTTAAAAGAGCCCGGATTTACCTAAGCTCTAAACCTACTATCTTAAACGCGGACAACCAACGCCGCGCTAGCCTAGCCTTCTCCGTCCCCCCATCGCAGTTATGAGCAGTACAGGAATATTAACCTGTTTCCCATCGGATACGCTCTTCAGCCTCTCCTTAGGGGCCGACTCACCCTACCTCGAATAGCGTTGGATAGGAACCCTTGGTCTTCCGGCGGGGAGGGTTTTCACCTCCCTTATCGTTACTCATGTCAGCATTCGCACTTCTGATACCTCCACGGTGCCTTACAGCTTCCGCTTCAACAGCTTACAGAACGCTCCTCTACCATGCACAAAGTGCATCCGTAGCTTCGGTGTTATGCTTAGCCCCGTTATATCTTCCGCGCGGGCCGACTCGACTAGTGAGCTATTACGCTTTCTTTAAAGGGTGGCTGCTTCTAAGCCAACCTCCTAGCTGTCTAAGCCTTCCCACATCGTTTCCCACTTAGCATAAACTTTGGGACCTTAGCTGACGGTCTGGGTTGTTTCCCTTTCCACGACGGACGTTAGCACCCGCCGTGTGTCTCCCGTGATTGAACTCATGGGTATTCGGAGTTTGCATCGGGTTGGTAAGTCGGGATGACCCCCTAGCCGAAACAGTGCTCTACCCCCATGGTTAGACACGAGGCACTACCTAAATAGTTTTCGAGGAGAACCAGCTATCTCCGAGTTTGATTAGCCTTTCACTCCTATCCACAAGTCATCCGCTGGCTTTTCAACGACAGTCGGTTCGGTCCTCCAATGCATGTTACTGCATCTTCAACCTGCCCATGGATAGATCACTCGGTTTCGGGTCTACTCCTAGCGACTGGACGCCCTATTAAGACTCGGTTTCCCTACGGCTCCGCAAATGCTTAACCTTGCCACTAAAAGTAAGTCGCTGACCCATTATACAAAAGGTACGCAGTCACCGTCCGAAAACGGCTCCCACTGCTTGTACGTACACGGTTTCAGGGTCTATTTCACTCCCCTCACAGGGGTTCTTTTCGCCTTTCCCTCACGGTACTGGTTCACTATCGGTCAGTCAGGAGTATTTAGCCTTGGAGGATGGTCCCCCCATATTCAGACAGCGTTTCACGTGTGCCGTCCTACTCGATTTCACTTTAAAAGACCTTTCACATACGGGGCTATCACCCACTATGGCCACACTTTCCAGAGTGTTCTGTTAAATCTAATAAAGCTTAAGGGCTAGTCCCCGTTCGCTCGCCGCTACTTAGGGAATCTCGGTTGATTTCTTTTCCTCTGGGTACTTAGATGTTTCAGTTCCCCAGGTTCGCCTCTAATAACCTATGTATTCAGTTAAAAGATACCTATAAATAGGTGGGTTTCCCCATTCGGAAATGTCCGGATCAAAGGTTGTTTACCACCTCCCCGAACCTTATCGCAGGTTACAACGTCCTTCATCGCCTCTGACTGCCAAGGCATCCACCGTGCACGCTTAGTCACTTGACCATATAACCCGAAGGCGTCTGGAATCACAGTAACTTGTATTGCTAGTAACGATAGATTTCGCCGAATTGGCGCATGCAGTAAAACTACATGTCTTAAATCTAAATCAAATGAATCAAATCCAAATTGTTAAAGAGCGTTTAAAGCAAAAAAGCTTTAAAAGATAATGTCAAAACCGACAATATGTTTTAAAACTCTTCCTTCTCATCCCGAAGGATGATGGTGGAGCTATGCGGGATCGAACCGCAGACCTCCTGCGTGCAAAGCAGGCGCTCTCCCAGCTGAGCTATAGCCCCAAAGAAAACAGTAAGGCTATTATTGGTAGGCCTGAGTGGACTTGAACCACCGACCTCACCCTTATCAGGGGTGCGCTCTAACCAGCTGAGCTACAAGCCTACACCGTTGCTCTTAACTTCTCTGATCAGATAATTCGTGTGAACGCTTGCCGAGAATCGGCTTTCGTTTAAGGAGGTGATCCAGCCCCAGGTTCCCCTAGGGCTACCTTGTTACGACTTCACCCCAGTCATGAACCACACCGTGGTAACCGCCCTCCCGAAGGTTAAGCTAGCTACTTCTGGTGCAATCCACTCCCATGGTGTGACGGGCGGTGTGTACAAGGCCCGGGAACGTATTCACCGCGACATTCTGATTCGCGATTACTAGCGATTCCGACTTCATGGAGTCGAGTTGCAGACTCCAATCCGGACTACGACCGGTTTTCTGAGATTAGCTTACCCTCGCAGGTTCGCGGCCCTCTGTACCGGCCATTGTAGCACGTGTGTAGCCCAACTCGTAAGGGCCATGATGACTTGACGTCGTCCCCACCTTCCTCCGGTTTGTCACCGGCAGTCTCCTTAGAGTTCCCACCCGAAGTGCTGGCAAATAAGGACAAGGGTTGCGCTCGTTACGGGACTTAACCCAACATTTCACAACACGAGCTGACGACAGCCATGCAGCACCTGTCTCAGAGTTCCCGAAGGCACGAAACTATCTCTAGTAACTTCTCTGGATGTCAAGAGTTGGTAAGGTTCTTCGCGTTGCGTCGAATTAAACCACATGCTCCACCGCTTGTGCGGGCCCCCGTCAATTCATTTGAGTTTTAACCTTGCGGCCGTACTCCCCAGGCGGTCTACTTATCGCGTTAGCTGCGCCACTAAAAGATCAAGTCTCCCAACGGCTAGTAGACATCGTTTACGGCGTGGACTACCAGGGTATCTAATCCTGTTTGCTCCCCACGCTTTCGCACCTCAGTGTCAATATCGGTCCAGGTAGTCGCCTTCGCCACTGGTGTTCCTTCCTATATCTACGCATTTCACCGCTACACAGGAAATTCCACTACCCTCTACCGTATTCTAGATTGGCAGTATCAGGTGCAGTTCCAAGGTTGAGCCCTGGGCTTTCACATCTGACTGACCAATCCACCTACGCGCGCTTTACGCCCAGTAATTCCGATTAACGCTCGCACCCTCCGTATTACCGCGGCTGCTGGCACGGAGTTAGCCGGTGCTTCTTCTGCAGTTAACGTCACAGTTGCAAGGTATTAACTTACAACCTTTCCTCACTGCTGAAAGTGCTTTACAACCCTAGGGCCTTCTTCACACACGCGGCATGGCTGCATCAGGCTTGCGCCCATTGTGCAATATTCCCCACTGCTGCCTCCCGTAGGAGTCTGGACCGTGTCTCAGTTCCAGTGTGGCTGATCATCCTCTCAGACCAGCTAGAGATCGTCGCCTTGGTGAGCCATTACCTCACCAACTAGCTAATCTCACGCAGGCTCATCCAATAGTGCAAGGTCCGAAGATCCCCTGCTTTCCCCCGTAGGGCGTATGCGGTATTAGACCAAATTTCTCTGGCTTATCCCCCGCTACTGGGTAGATTCCTACGCGTTACTCACCCGTCCGCCACTCGTCATCAACTAGCAAGCTAGTCATGTTACCGTTCGACTTGCATGTGTTAGGCCTGCCGCCAGCGTTCAATCTGAGCCATGATCAAACTCTTCAGTTTAAATCATTGTTGTTACCAGGAATGTGGTAACGGGCTCTAGTACTAAACAACCGGATAACATTCTTAAGAACGTTAAACCTTTGTAAATCGCTTTAAATGAATTCACTTGGTTGCTTGTCTAGAAAAAGTTTGCTTCTTCTCAACAAGCGCCCACACGAATTATCTGATCAAATTGTTAAAGAGCGTTGCTTTCTTGACTCTCCGCTGACTCAGCGTTTCGTCTCAAGCGAGGCGCATATTCTACTGTGCGCTCATTCAAAGTCAACCGTTTATTTTGCAATTTTGTAAAATTTTTTACTCAGCAACCGGACTTTGAATCCTGCTCCGTAAGCAATCTGAAAAACCAATGTTTTCAATCACTTACTAAGCACCTCGCTTAGCTCAAACAGCCCCGTTTTGGCGGCCTCCCTAAGCAAGGACGGCGAATTCTACAGACATCTGAAAAAGGGTCAACACCCAATCTTAAAAAAAATGAAAAAAGTTGAAAAAAACTTACAAAACACCATAAATCGATCAAGGGTTGATCAGTAGCGTTTAAATAGTAGCCAACAGATACAAAAAAGGCGCTGAGTTTTACCTCAACGCCTTCTTTATTTTCCCTCTTATGACTTAAAGAGAGAATAGATGGTGTTTCTTTTTACCTAGCTTAACTAAGAAGTACTTACCAAAGCGCGCACTTGACTCAGCGAACACCTCTGTCGCTTTCATGTTATCTTCAAAGCCGTGTGCTTTTCCGTTAACAATAACTGCATTTCGCTGTAGCGCATCTTTAACTTGTTTGCCGCCTGGCGCCATACCCGCTTCTGATAAGATAGTCGTTAAAGGCGTTTCAGCCACTTCTTCTGGGTTAATCACAGATGACGGCAAACCGTCCTGAGCAAGCTGCGCGTAATCCTGTTCGCTTAGTTCCGATGTTTCACCTGAGAACAGCGCTTCGGTAATACGCTTAGCCGCAGCTAGACCTTCTTCACCATGAACAAGGCGCGTTACCTCTTCTGCTAGAACGCGCTGACCTTCTGGACGACCTTCGCGCTCAGCATCTTCTTTTTCTAGCGCTTCGATATCTACTACAGGCAAGAACGTGAAGTATTTTAGGAATCGGTATACATCTGCATCTGCTGTTTGTAGCCAGAATTGGTAGAAAGCATATGGAGATGTTTTGTTTGCATCTAGCCAGATAGTGCCCGACTCAGTTTTACCAAATTTGGTACCGTCTGATTTAGTTATAAGCGGTAGCGTCAAACCAAATGCTTGATTGCCATTCATACGACGAGTCAGTTCAGTACCACCCGTAATGTTACCCCACTGATCAGAACCACCGATCTGTAGAGTACAACCATGAGAAGCATTTAACTGCTGGAAGTCATACGATTGCAAAATCATGTACGTGAATTCAGTGAAAGAGATACCTTCACCTTCACGATCAATACGTTGCTTCACTGACTCTTTTGCTATCATCTGGTTAACAGAGAAGTGCTTACCAATATCACGCAAGAAAGTTAGTACATTTACGTTTTGCGTCCAATCTAGGTTATTCACAACTTCAGCACTATTAGCACCACAGTCGAAATTTACAAACGCACTAACCTGAGCTTTAAGCTTCTCAACCCAACCTGCTACTGTTGAATCATCATTTAACTTACGCTCTTGTGCTTTGAAACTAGGATCACCGATTAGACCAGTCGCCCCACCCACAAGTGCAAGCGGTTTGTGACCAAACTCTTGAAAACGCTTTAGCGTTAGCAGTGGTACTAGACTACCAATATGCAAACTATCGGCTGTAGGGTCGAAGCCGCAATAAAGAGTCACACTGCCTTCAGCAAGATGCTTTGCCAAATCTTCTTCGCTTGTCATCTGCGCAACTAGCCCGCGCGCTTGTAGGTCGTTTAATAGTGCTTCACTCATTGCTTTTGCTTGCCCTTTAAATTACGGCTAAAAAATTCGAAGTGGCTATTTTAGCCCTTGCTTAGCCTGCAAACAAATAAGTTCTCAGCAATTTTTCTGAGTTATCGTTAAGCAATCCTTAAGTTTTATTCAACTAAGCCGACTTTCTTTAAAGACAGTGGCATAATGCAACGCTTAATTTTCAGCAACCCAATATAATAATGAAGGGGTATAGGGTGCTAAATCGCGTTAAACAGTTCCGCGGAAAATTTCCCACGGTTCACTTAGTGGCTGTCAGTGCCTGCGTACTTATTTTAGGCCTGACTCTCTTACTGCTTCCATCACAAGAAGTTGAAGCTACTCGCGGCGATCTACCAACCGCTCCACCTACTGCGCCGCTTCTATCTACTAAATCAACTACTTCTAGCGCAGAAACAACATCAACCGAAGCAGTTATCAAAACTAATCCAGCCCAAGCAGCTACTGCAACCCCTTCCATACCTAAAGATAACTGGGTCGAATATACTGTAGGTAATGGTGACAATTTAACGTCCATGTTTAAAAAAGCAGGACTAACACCACGTGATGTTTATCATGTAGCTGCTGCAGGTAAAGAAACCAAAGCATTCACCCGTCTATTCCCTGGTCAAACATTAAGCTTCGTCATTGAGAACGGTAAGTTAAGCAAGCTCAAACATATCGAATCCAAACTTAAATACACTCTGCTATATACAGATGCTAACGGCGCCTATCAGATTGACTCTGTTATCAGAACGCCCGAAGTCAGACAGCAATTCACAGCCGGTACAATCAAAGACTCGCTATTTCTAGCTGGCGAAGAAGCCGGACTTTCCAGTAAAAAAATAATGGAACTCGCGAGCATCTTTGGCTGGGACGTAGACTTCGTCCTTGATATTCGTAAAAACGACGATTTCAGTCTTATTTATGAAGAACATTATCTAGATGGCGAAAAAATTGGCGAAGGCCCTATTATTGCAGCTCAATTTACTAACAGAGGCAATAAATTCACAGCTCTTCGTTATACAAATACCGAAGGCGATAGCAGCTACTACACGCCTGAAGGTTATAGTATGCGCAAAGCCTTCCTTCGCTCGCCGGTAGATTTCGCCCGTATCAGCTCTCGCTTCAGCCTCAGCCGTAAGCACCCTGTACTCAATCGCATTCGCGCTCACAAGGGCGTGGATTATGCAGCTCGAACAGGCACACCAATTAAAGCTGCTGGTGAAGGCAAAATCACATTCCGTGGTAGAAAAGGCGGATTTGGCAATGTTGTAATCGTCCAACACGGTAGCAATATCACCACCCTTTATGCCCACATGAGCAATTTTAAACGCGGACAACGTGTCGGCACTCGCGTTAAGCAAGGCCAAGTGATTGGTTTTGTTGGTCAAACAGGCCTTGCCAGCGGCCCTCACCTTCATTACGAGTTTCGCGTCAATGGCGTTCACAAGAACCCTCTGACGGTTAAATTGCCACAAGCTTCTCCTATCGCTAAAGCTGAGCGAAGTAACTTTACGGAAACGGCGAGTAGCTTATTAGCTCAGCTTGAAACTCACCAAGCCACCACACTTGCACAGAGCAATCGTTAAGCATGAGTCAGAAGGATCTATTTATTGGGTTAATGTCAGGTACCAGTCTGGATGGTATCGACGCAGTTGCCGTTAGATTTACACCAAATTTTGAAATGGTAGCTACGCACGCTGAAGAGATCCCAGCAACGTTAAAGAACGATATTTTGACACTGACCCAGCCCGGCGATCTTGAAATTGACTTAATGGGCAAGGTAGATAGATCTTTAGGCGAGCTCTTCGCCAAAACCGTAAATGATCTTTTAAGCAAAAACGGCTTATCTGCTAAGCAAGTTTCAGCAATCGGCAGCCACGGCCAAACCATCCGCCACCGTCCAGAATTTGGTTTCACTTTGCAAATAGGTGATGCAAACCAAATTGCTGAACTAACAGGTATCACCACTGTGGCAGATTTTCGACGTCGTGATATGGCTGCTAACGGTCAAGGCGCACCTTTGGTTCCTGCATTCCATCATGCAATGCTGCACTCTAATGAAAGTAACCGCATTCTGCTGAATATTGGCGGGATGGCAAACCTTACTTTCCTGCCACAATCTAAAGAGCAAAACATCCTTGGCTTTGATACTGGTCCTGGTAACGTTTTATTAGATGCGTGGATCAAGCACTGTCGAGACCTTCCCTTCGATCAAGATGGCGAATGGGCACTAACCGGTTCCATTAATGAGGACCTTTTAGAGCAATTAAGCTCTATCGAGTATTTTTCCGAACCTCCACCTAAAAGCACTGGCAGGGAACAGTTCAATTTAGCTTGGCTAGAACAAACACTCACCACGCTTCCTGAGATTAAAACGGAAGATGTGCAACGCACTTTGCTTGAATTGACCGCCACCAGCATAACCGATGCTATAAAAACACACATTCCTAGCCAGGTATTTGAGCTATATATCTGTGGCGGTGGCAGTTTCAACCAAGCACTTACGCAACGCATATCTGATTTATTACCAAATATTAACGTCAGTAATAGTGACGATATCGGCATTGACGCGGATTGGATGGAAGCAGCAGCCTTTGCTTGGTTAGCTATGCGCTGTTTAGATGGGAAAGCCGGCAACAATCCAAATGTTACCGGCGCAAAAGGAGATCGAATTCTAGGCGCGATCTATCAAGCCTAAAAGTACAGATAGCCTTGTTGGCGTAGCCTAACCTGCTCTGCAGGACCTAGTGGTATCGTATCGATAAACGCAGGTAGCTCCGAGCGCTCTACACCATTCGCTCGCATCCATGTTTCACATACACGAATATCGATCACATTATTCGAATCTAATCGCTCAGCAAGCTCTAACAAGCTTTTGTACTGATTCATATTCTGATGCCGAAAGGCATGCGCTTCATCACCATGCAAAACAAACACGATCGGTTCGTAGGCTGAAAGATTCTCTACCTCGTCAACTAGCATACTCGCTCTTTGAAAAAGCATTTCAACTTCACTAGGGGTGTGCTTTTTGATCAGCGCTAGATAACGATCATTAGCGATATCTGGAGATATAGGCGACTGCAATGGCTGAGCCATGAGCAAGCCAGAAAAAAGCACACAAAAAACAGAAAAGACCAACTGACGCATATTATTCCCCTAGAGGACTTAAATTAATAACCTACGACAGAGTAGAAGATATAGTAATAGGCCCCCTCATAACAAGGGATCACCTATTACTATCGTATGTAAGCTTAGACTAAGCTGAACAGAAACAGCTAGATAGAGAAGGATGAACCACAACCACAAGTTGTTGTCGCGTTCGGGTTGTTAATCACAAACTGAGAACCTTGCAGACCTTCTTTGAAATCCACTTCTGAACCAACTAGATATTGAAAGCTCATCGGATCCACCACCATGAACACACCATCACGCTCAATCACAGTGTCATCATCTGCAGCATTTTCATCAAAAGTGAAGCCGTAAGAGAAACCGGCACAGCCCCCGCCCGTAATAAATACACGTAACTTCAGGCTATTATTCTCTTCCTCTTCCATAAGAGATTTTACTTTAGCAGCGGCAGAAGTAGTAAATACCATCTCTTGCTCTGCAATTGGATCAACTGTTTCTATCATAACGACCATACTCAATTAAGCTGAGCACAATTATCGCCTTAACCGACTAATTCAGTCAAGTATTAAGGCATCAAGCCAACAACATTCAGACCGGCAGTCTCTTCAAAACCAAACATAATGTTCATGTTTTGAACCGCCTGACCCGCAGCACCTTTAACAAGGTTATCAATCACAGATAATACAACCACCGTGTCTTCACCTTGAGGACGATGAACGCTGATACGGCAAACATTGGCACCTTTAACACTTCTTGTTTGTGGATGGCTACCTGCAGGCATAACATCAACAAATGGCTCATTTGCGTAACGTTCTTCAAAGATCGCTTGTAGATCATGATCAACAGGATCTTTTAATACGCCGTAGCAGGTAGAATGGATACCACGAATCATCGGTGTTAGGTGTGGAACAAATGTCAGATGTACTGGACGCTCTGCTGCCAGGGCAAGACCTTGCTTAATTTCCGGCAGGTGACGATGACCCGGCACGCCGTAAGCCATCATGCTTTCACTCGCTTCGCACAACAACATACCAACCTTCGCACCACGACCAGCACCACTTACACCTGATTTACAGTCAGCAATCAGACGACGGTGATCGATCAGTTTATTTTCCAATAGCGGCAGGTAAGCAAGCTGAGTCGCAGTTGGGTAACAACCTGGGCAAGCGATCAATTGTGCATCTTTGATCTGTTCACGATTTACTTCCGGCAAGCCATATACAGCCAATTCAGCCATCTCTGGTTGAGTGTGCTCCATACCATACCACTTAGACCAAAGCTCGAGATCCTTGATTCTGAAGTCAGCGCCTAGATCAATGACTTTAACACCCTTACCAACAAGCTCGGCTGCCATATTCATTGCAACTCCATGAGGTGTCGCAAAGAAAACAACATCACAACCACTTAGCGTTCCCACATCAGGTACGGTAAAGCGCAGATCGTGGTGTCCTCGAAGGTTGGGATACATGTCAGCCACACTGACGCCTTCCTCTGAGCGAGAAGTAATAACCTCTACTTTTGCCTGAGGATGATTTGCCAACAAACGAAGTAACTCTACACCGGTATAACCGGTACCGCCTACAATACCTACCTTAATCACAGGAACCTCTCATAAGGGATGAAAAACTGGTAACGTATAATACAGAAACTAAGACCCTTATGACTATTAATAAATAATCGAGTCTATGCCCAAAAAGAGCTTTTCCTTAGAGAATTTTCGTTATCGCTTAGCCCATAACGAAGCTTTACCGCAGATGGTTGTTCTCGGACTACTCTGCGGATTGCTGTGCGGCCTAGTTTTAGGCCTTTTTCGTTACATGCTGGAACTGCCTTTAACTTCATTTCTTCCCGGAAACGATAGTGAAAATTTTGAAGAGCTACCTAGTTGGCTGCATTTCTCACTACCCATAATCGGCAGTCTGCTCATCATCATTGTTTTATCGCGGGTCGATCCTGTCAGGCGAAAAGTAGGTGTAGCTCATTTACTGGAGCGAATGGCGTACCATCAGAGCAAACTGCCCTTTCGTAACGCGTTAGTACAACTATTAACAGCAACCATTGCACTAGTATTTGGGCACTCAGCAGGTAAAGAGGGGCCAGCTGTCCACTTGGGCGCAGCTTGTGGCAGCCAGTTAGGCCAAAAGCTTAACCTACCGAATAACACCTTACGTATTTTAGCAGGCTGCGGAACGGCAGCAGGTATAGCAGCTACGTTTAATACACCATTAGCGGGTGTTGTATTTGCAATGGAGGTTGTACTACTCGAATACACCGTAATCGGTTTTATGCCGGTTATCGTTGCAGCTGCAACCGCCACATTGGTTGTACAATTGATGTTTGGCAAGGAGTTATTACTTACTGTACCGCCACTACATATAGAGTCTCTACAGGAGATACCCTACGTCGCATTTCTAGGCGTTATCATCGGGTTATTAGCAGTGCTGTTTATCGCACTGATGCGCGCCACTATGAATCGCTCCAATCAGTTAAATTTAAGTTATAAGACCAAATTACTCAGTGCAGGCATTCTAACTGGGTCCGCAGCGGTGTTTTACCCTCAGATTATGGGGCTGGGCTACGACACCCTGGATGCAGTAATACATGGCCAGTTAAGCCTATTTCTTATTGGTGGCATATTGTTAGCGAAATGCATCGCCACTCCAATCGCACTTGGCCTTGGCGTACCTGCTGGCCTCATCGGGCCAGCATTATTTATTGGCGCTTTAGCAGGCGGTTCTTTAGGCATCATTGGTGCAAATATTGCCGACCAAGAGGTTGCTCAACCTGGCTTTTATGCCCTACTCGGCATGGGTAGTATGATGGGTGCGGTCGTCAATGCCCCCATGGCTGCACTGGTCGCAATATTGGAATTATCGGCCAATCCCAACATTATCTTTCCGGCAATGATTTCGATTGTTGTCTCAAATCTGATCGCCCGTTACATCTTTAACATGCCATCAATTTTTGTAACCAGCATGCGCTTACAGGGTCTGGATTATCGCCATAAACCACTTTCTCAGATTTTAAATAGCTCTGCTGTACAAAGCCTGATGCTGACTAATTATGTAAAATGTAACCCCATCATTTCCAAACAAAGCGCCGAAACGATTCTTGCGGCTTCACCAGACTGGATACTTGTTTCACAAAGCGACGGCCATACCCTTCTATCTCCAGGAGACCTTCATCTTTACCTACAACAACATGAAGGTGAAATACCAGACATTCATGTGATGGAAATCGCAGCCCTACGCTTAGATAGTTTAAGCATTGATAGCAAGGCCACTCTTCAAGAAGCGCTTGAGCTAATGGACAGCGAAACCGTTGATGCCCTTTGTGTCACAAGCTCCTTAAAACAGATCGCGGGGTTATTAACACGTGATCAAATAAATGATTTTTACCGTAAAAGTTGATCTATGAAATTTAACTTACAAGGCCTATACGGCATTACTGACTCCGACCTAATGCCCGATACTGAAACCATGCTGCGCAAAGTTGAACAAAGCATACAGGGCGGCGCGAAGATCATTCAGTATCGAGATAAATCATCCGATCTTAAAAAACGCGTTGAGCAAGCATCGGCTTTAAACCTAATTTGCAAAAAGAACAAAATTCCACTCATCATCAATGATGATGCGGGCTTAGCTGCGGGTATTGGTGCCGCAGGCGTACACTTGGGACAAAGCGACGGTGCAATAGAGGAAGCTCGTGAAATGCTGGGTGAAGACGCGATTATCGGTGTGACCTGCCATGATTCGCTGGAGCTAGCCTTAAAAGCACAACAAGCCGGTGCTTCATATTTAGCATTCGGCGCATTCTTCCCATCGAAAACCAAACCCAATGCCAAGCCCGCTCCTCTTTCCTTGGTGAAAGATGTAAAAGACAAAGTTAACTTGCCAATAGTGGCGATTGGAGGCATTAGCGTGGATAATGCCGACCAGATTGTAACAGCAGGTGCCGATATGGTTGCCGTCATTCATGCGCTATACGCGAACAAAAAAGTGACTGCAGCAGCAAAACAGTTCCACCAGCTCTTCACTAATTGATTTCAGAGAGAATAAAGATGTCCCGTTCAGAAGAACTTTTCCAAGCAGCTCAAGTTCACATTCCCGGTGGAGTTAACTCTCCTGTGCGTGCATTTAAAGGTGTAGGCGGCACCCCAATCTTCTTCAAACAAGGCGAAGGCGCATACTTGTTTGATGAAGACGGTAACAAATACATCGACTACGTTGGCTCTTGGGGGCCGATGATCTTAGGTCATTGCAACAGTGAAGTAATCGATGCTGTACGCACTTCTTTAGATAACGGTTTAGGCTTTGGCGCGCCAACCGAGATCGAAATCGAGATGGCAAACAAGGTGTGCGAGATCATGCCATCTCTAGACATGGTTCGTATGGTTAGCTCTGGTACAGAAGCAACGATGAGTGCGATCCGTCTGGCACGTGGTTACACTAAGCGCGATAAAATCGTTAAGTTTGAAGGCTGCTACCACGGTCATTCCGACTCTCTATTGGTTAAAGCAGGCTCAGGCATGCTGACTTTAGGCGAGCCTAGCTCTCCTGGAGTTCCAGCTTCTCTTGCTGAACACACCATCACTCTGACTCACAACGATATCGACAGCGTTCGTAAAGCATTCGCCGAGATTGGTGATCAGATCGCTTGCATCATCGTTGAACCTGTAGCCGGCAACATGAACTGCATTCCGCCGCTTCCGGGCTTCCTAGAGGGCCTTCGTGAAGTATGTGATGAATACGGTACGGTTCTGATCTTTGACGAAGTTATGACTGGTTTCCGTGTCGCTCTAGGTGGCGCACAATCTGTTTATAACGTAACGCCTGACCTGACAACACTGGGTAAAGTTATTGGTGGAGGCCTACCAGTAGGCGCGTTTGGTGGTAAGAAAGAGATCATGGAGCATATCGCGCCTCTAGGCGCTGTTTACCAAGCGGGTACTCTTTCCGGTAACCCACTCGCCATGGCTGCAGGCCTAGCGATGCTGAACGCTGTTTCAAAACCTGGTTTCTACGAGCAACTAAGCGCAAAAGTAGAGCTACTAACCGAAGGTTTAGAAGCGGTAGCGATGGCAAATGGTATTCCATTTACCACTAGCCGTGTCGGTGGCATGTTCGGTCTATTCTTCACTGAGCAAGAGCAAGTAACTAGCTTCGCTGAAACTATGGCGTGCGATTCCGATCGTTTCTCTAAATTCTTCCACGGCATGCTTGAACAGGGTGTATATCTAGCACCTTCAGCATTTGAAGCAGGCTTTGTATCTGCTGCACACACACAGGAAGATATTGAGAAGACACTCGCAGCAGCTGACCACGTTTTTGCGAATCTAAAATGACCTTAGCGATCATAGCTGGCAATGCCCTTCTTATTGCCAGCGCTCTATTTTTAGCAGGCCGCTGTTATAGAGTAGGCGAGAAACATGATCATACTGCCAGTATGGTCATTAGCCTATCAGCTGCTTTTATCGCTTGCTCAGGTGCAGGCTCACTACTGCTACAAGGAACAGATCAGGATTCAGTCACGTTCAGGCGCCTGCTTGATAACCTAGCGTACTTTGCTGCAATCCCTTTAATAGCAAGCGCCATGTTTGATTATGCTTGGAAGAAGGAGTGGTCACGCGCAGCATGGGGACGCTGGTTATTAGTATTGTTCGCTCTATTTGAGCTGTGTCGCCGAAGCGAAGTAGGTGTCACCTACAGCCAAGCACTTGCAGGACTATCTGCACTTGCGTTGTTAATCAGCTGTTTAAGAATGCAGCCGCTAATCACTAAAGCTGCAGGTACTGCATCCGCAATTGCAATTGCAGTTTCGACCCTTGTTTATAGTCAGGCATCTCTAATGCCTCATTTGGCCGACCCAGCTCTGTATCATTCAGCGCTTGCTATCGCTCTGATACTTTTGAGCATTGCTCTTGGAAAAGAAAAGCTTCCTTAAGCGATCTCGACCAGCATATGTCACGCATAAAAAAAGCAGCCATTTAGGCTGCTTTTTAGTCCTTATCCGATTAGTAGTTCAGCGCTTTAGTTCGGGCAGCATTTGCTCCAGAGCGATCACCTGAACTTTGACGAATATCCGCAATCAACAACCACAACCTTCGCAGCATAACGACATCACCAATAGCCATATTTGTACCTTTGAGGGCCATTTGCTCGGCTTGAGCCCACTGACCTTCTAGGCGACGAACATCAGCCCATTGATAATAGATTTCCGGATCCCTAGGAGCGATCCGTTGCGCACGTTCAAGGCTGCTTTCAGCTGCCTGCATTGCCCCTCTATTTTTCTGCTGATTTGCGCTGTTTAACAAAGCAATTACAGCAGGGTTTTGAGCGCGAGCAGTCACAGGCGTCGGAACTGGAACGGCGACAGGGTTCTCAGTTCGCGATTCTCGAACAACCGTAGGTTTGATTTGAACACCCGTTGCAGATTCGGCTGACTGAATAACGCCATCTTGCCCTGATCGATCCTCTACAGGGGGACGGTATACTCCTGTTCCACTCACACACCCAGTCAAAGCCAATGCTGTTAAAAGTGCTCCAGCTGTTTTGTATCGCTTAATTATCTGAACCATCGTTCAAACCAATCCATAGATTCTTGTTGCTGATTTCCGGCACATTCAGCGTAATCTTGCGGAGCTGTACCTTTTATGAACGGCAATTGTCGCACACCCTGACATTGTTCGGCAGAGATCAAACCTGTTTTTTCTTCAATCCAGTGATACTCAATCTCTTCAGGCTGAACCGCCATAAACGACTGTGGCCGTTCTTTAACCATCAACTCGGTCCAAACTCGCAACGCGCCTCCCGAGCCAGTAAATGGCAGTTTCCCATTGTCATCCAGACCCAACCAGACCACCGCCATGCGGTCCCCGGCAAAACCAGCAAACCAACTATCACGCTGACCATTACTGGTTCCTGTCTTACCAGCCACATTGATTGACCCTGGTAGACGGCTATAGATATAACGCCCTGTACCTTCGCGGGTAACCGCTTGCAACGCGTATTGAATCAGATGCATATTCTCCGCAGTTACCACCTGCTTCACTTCAAAAGGATAGCGAGAAAGCTCCTGCCCTTCAGAATCCGTAACCAAACGAATAGCTCGCATCGGCGCTCTAAAACCATTTGCAGCAATCGTCTGGTAAACCGTCGCAATCTCAAATGGGCTCATCGACTCAGCACCCAGTAAAAGCGATGGATAAGGCTTAGGATCACGAGAGATACCTAAACGTTCTAAGGTATCGATCACTTTCGGCAAACCTATATCCATACCTAACTGAGCAGTGCTCTGGTTATAGGACTTCGCTAAGGATAGATAGAGCGGCACTTTACCGTGGCTTTTACGATCAAAGTTCTGCGGCACCCAACTCTTACCGCCCGCAAGCGGTACGCTAATCGGTTGATCATCCAACAGAGAAGCCAAGGTATACCCCTCTTCCAACCCTGCTAAGAAGACCGCTGGTTTCACTAAAGAACCGATTGGACGGCGCGCATCTAAAGCACGGTTAAAACCTTGATAGCGGGCGTTTTTACCACCCACCAGCGCCAACACCTCACCGGTTTGCGGATCAGTGACTACAATACCACCCTGCAGCGCAGTGACTGGTTTACCGTAGCGTTTCTTTAAGTTACCGATGGTTTTGGTCAACGCCGATGCAGTATTAGCCTGAACCATTGGGTCTAAGCTAGTAAATACTCGCAAACCTTCTGAGCTAAGCACATCTTCAGGGTACTCTTCACGCAACTGACGTTTTACAAGATCGAGATAGGCAGGATAAGCACCTTTATGAAGGCTACGCTGTTTAACCACACCTAAGCCACGTTTCTCAGCATCTAGACGATCTTTCATGCTGATCACGCCCTGTTCTTGCAGCACTTTCAACACAAGATCACGACGCGCTTTAGCACGTTCCGGATGGCGTCTTGGGTCGTAGTAAGACGGTCCTTTCACCATACCGGCCAATAGCGCGACCTGATGAAGTTTCAATTCATTAATAGGCTGGGCAAAGTAATACTGACTCGCCAGACCAAAACCATGCACTGCCCGGGAGCCTGATTGCCCCAAGTAAACTTCGTTCAGATAGGCCTCTAAAATCTCATCTTTGCTGTAGCGAAGATCCAATAGCACCGCCATCGGGATCTCCATGAGCTTACGCGCCAAAGTTCGATCGGAGGTTAGATAGAAGTTTTTGATCAACTGCTGTGTCAGGGTACTACCACCCTGAATAAAGCGACGCGCCTTCAGGTTAACCCACATTGCACGCGCAATACCTTTCGGAGATACACCGAAGTGGTTGTAATAATCGCGATCCTCTATCTGAATCAATGAATCCAAAAGCAGTTGTGGTGCTTGATCCAAACGAATCAGGTCACGGTCTTCATTGTCACGAGGGTAAATACCACCGATCAGAATCGGCTCTAGGCGACTTAACGGAACAATGGAACCACGACTATCTTTAATCGACACTAATTGATTGCCACTAAAGCTAAGCAATAAACGCTGTGCGCTCTCATCACCATCAGGAAAACTGAATCCACGGGTATACACGCGAGCACGGCTGGAAGCCCATTCCACCATCCCCGGTTTGTCCGCGCGATTAACAAATCGGTAGCCCAGACCTTTCAATTCATCCTTTAACGCTTGGCGATCTAATACCTGTCCCGGATACAACTCGAGAGGCCGCGCATACACTTTGGCAGGCAATGCCCAGCGTTTACCCTCAAACTTACTTTTGACTTGGACATCCAGATAGATCAAACCGATTCCGCCAATCACCATGCCCAAAAGGGACAGTTTGAACAGAAAGATAAGAAACTTTTTCAGGAAACTGCGTGGTTTTTTAGTGCTTTTGCCACGACTTGACGATTTTGGTGCTCTCTTTTTTGCCATTGGCTCAGTATAATGCCTTCCCTTAGCAGGTATATCAGTACGTTTATGACCCTAATCGACTCTCTAAAACAAGCTTCGTTCTATCCGCATCCAGTCGACCAGATTGAGGTGATAGAAACCCACATTTCTTGGCTGATCTTAACAGGCGAATATGCCTATAAGGTTAAAAAGCCAGTGGATTTCGGTTTTCTGGATTTTACCACGCTAGAGAAGCGTCAGCACTTCTGTGAGGAAGAGCTACGTCTAAATCAACGATTAGCCCCTGATATCTACCAGCAAGTCATCAGTATTGGCGGCAGTGTTGAGAACCCAACATTCAATCCTGAAGGCGATGAAGAGATCATTGAATATGCTGTTCAGATGCAGCAATTTGATCCTACACAACGCCTTGATCTACTTTTAGCCAATCATCGTTTTGAAGCTAGCTGGATCGATACATTAGCCGAACAAATCGCGGATTTTCACCAGCGTATTCCGATTGTGGCGCAAGACAGCCCTTGGGGTGAAGCAGAAACGATTTGGGAAGTTGTCTCAGATAACTTCAGCCATATCACCGATGCTATCGACGAACTAGATGACTGGCATAAAGTACAAAAGCTATCCCATTACACTGCGCAGCAGTTCCGCAAACTGACCCCACTGATTGAACAACGTAAGCAATCCGGTCATATTCGCGAATGCCATGGCGACCTTCACTTAGCCAACATAACTCTTTTCCATGATGAGCTAAGGCTATTTGACTGTATCGAATTTAACTTACAGTTCCGCTGGATAGATAGCATCTGCGATCTTGCTTTTCTTCTCATGGACCTGGAAGCCAACGGTGAATTCCGTTGGGCCAATCGCTGCTTAAACCGCTATTTAGAAATCAGTGGTGATTACAATGCACTACCATTGCTTAATTTCTATAAAGCGTACCGTTCCATGGTTCGCGCAAAGGTTGCAGTACTAGGCGAGCATCACGATCTACAAACCCTGCGCCGCTATCTGCGTCTAACCGATTACTATGCTCGTGCACCAAAACCAGCACTGTTTTTGATGCATGGCATTTCAGGCAGTGGCAAGAGCCACTTAAGCCAACAGCTCGTTGATCAAACCGATACTATTCGTATCCGTTCTGATGTTGAGCGTAAACGCCTGTTCCGCGAGTTGAGCTTAAAAGGGGAAAAGATTGATCTGTATGGTCCACAAATGAACGCCCATACCTTCAATCATCTTTTTGATACCAGCGCAGAGCTGCTACGTAACGGCTACTCAGTGATTGTAGATGCAACTTGTTTGCGCCAAAGAACACGCCAAAACTATATCGAACTGGCTGAGAAACTCGGTATACCTATTCGCATTATCAGCTGCGAATGCGAGCAAAAACTAATTGAAGCCCGTTTGAAACGCCGTTCCAATGAAGGCTCAGATGCATCCGATGCTGACATTGCGGTCATGTTGGAACAACAACAGCTTGCCCAGCCTCTAACAGAAGAGGAGCGAGCACTTACGCTTTCAATCGATACCGACGATGATGAAGCGATCGTACGTTTATTAGAGCAGCTGCGAATCCAAGAGGTAATTTTCTAATGACAGCCTTATGCCACATTGATGAGATTACTGAAGGTCAGGCTAAAGGGTTTGAGTGCGAAGGTAAAAAGCTTTTCGCGGTAAAATACCGTGGTGAGTTATACGTCTATGAAAATAGCTGTCCACATCGCAGCATCCCTCTGGAATGGCAGCCTAATCAGTTTCTAGATTACGACAAAACCTTCATCCAGTGTGCGACCCATGGCGCGCTTTTCAAAATTGACAGTGGCGAATGTATCTCAGGTCCCTGCGTAGAAGATAGCCTAACCGCCATCCCATTTTCCTTAGATGACGGCCAAGTGATCCTCGGCTAAGTAATTACTGGAATCTCGCGCTGAATACTGATCTGTTCAGGCGAGATATCTGCAGCATAAGCGATTACCTCTACCCCAGCCTCTATCGCTTCACGCAGTAAGCGGCCATATTCAGGGTCAATCTGATCGGCTGGGCGTACTTGTTGAATCCCAGTATGAGGCACGCAAAACAGCATCACAGCACGATCACCTTGCTCAACCATCGCCATTAATTCCTGCAAGTGTTTAGCGCCGCGCTTAGTCACTGCATCTGGAAAACTTCCCCAGCTATCAGATTCGAGCAAAGTCACATTCTTCACTTCAACCCATGCCCGGCCTTTCTCTTCATCTTCCAACAAGAGATCAATACGGCTGTTTTCACCATACTTAACCTCTTGACGTATATCCGAGTAGTCCTGTAGCTGAGTAATCACCCCTTGCTCAATCCCTTCGCGGATCAGCTTGTTCGCCAGACCGGTATTGATACAGGCGAGATACTGCCCTTCAACTTCCACCAGCTCCCAACCCAATGGGTATTTACGTTTAGGATTGCCACTGTCGTGCACCCAAACACGGCTATCTGGATCAGCGCAGTTTTTCATGGAGCCGGTATTCGGACAATGGATCGTAACTTCGCGACCATCGGACAAAACAACATCAGCAAGGAAACGCTTATAACGCTTAATCAAACGTCCTTCGATTAGATTTTCAAACTGCATTATTTCTGAATCCTCTTACCTAAACGTTCCAGCATCAACTGAATGCGATCCAATCCTGTAGTGTAAGAGAATCGAATAAATTCCTGACTACGGTGCTGACCAAAATCCAATCCCGGCGTAGTCGCTATATGATCTTCTTCTAACAACGACCAACAATAATCGAAGGTGTTATCGGTAAGGTGCTGAGCGCCTGCATAAACATAGAATGCCCCCTCTGGAGTAACAGGCAGATCAAAGCCTAATTCTCTTAATCCAGCCACTAGAAGATCACGACGTTTTTGGAACTCAAAACGTCTACGCTCCAGTTCAGAAATCGTTTCAGGCTTGAATGCAGCCAGCGCTGCATATTGCGAAACCGTGTTTGGCGAAATCATCAAATTCTGCGCTAATTTTTCTAATTCTGGAGCAGCCTCCTCAGGCGCCACCAGCCAGCCTAAACGCCAGCCCGTCATACCAAAATATTTAGAAAAACTATTGATTACAAAGGCATTTTGATCGATTTCCAATACACTTGGTGCATCTATTCCGTAGGTAAGCCCATGATAGAGCTCATCAACAACCAGATGACCACCTAGTTTTTTAACTGTCGCAGCAATATCAGTTAACTCATCCCGATGGACGACCATACCGGTTGGATTAGCAGGAGAAGCTAACAGCACTCCCGCAGTATTAGCTTGCCAATGCTGTTCGATCAACTCAGCGTTTAACTGGAAATTATCTTCTGCATTGGTCGGCACTAACTGAGATTTAGCTTCTAAAAAGCGCAAGAATTGGCGATTACATGGGTAACCCGGGTCAGCCATCATAAACGACTGTCCAGCATCAGCGAGCAAAGAGAACGCCATCAGCAAAGCGCTGGAAGCACCTGTGGTTACAACGATCCGTTCAGGGGAGACATCTAAGCCATACTTCGTGGCATACCACTGACTGATCGCCTCACGTAACTCAGGAATACCCGCAGCAGGCGTATACTGAGTCTGGCCGCTATCAATCGCCGCTTTGGCTGCTTCTGCAATCAAGGGTGCTGTTGCAAAATCAGGCTCACCCACCTCCATATGGATAACGTCACATCCAGCATCATCAAGTTGCTTAGCCCGTTTCAGCAGATCCATCACTTTAAAAGACTCAATCTCTGCAACACGTTGGGAAGGACGGAATACCATGCGAATACCTGATCAAACACTAAAAATGGCAGTATACCTCAGACCATTTACGAATATCCTGCCTAGAGCCCCTATTTACAAGTACTTCAAGGTGAACTAAACCTAATGAGATGTCTTTTAGTATCAATAGAATACATTTAGGGCTAGCGAAACGGCGAGGCATCTGGTAATTTGCCTGCCTTCTATGCTAAATCAATGTATTTATTGCATAACTAAACACAGGCAAGTGAAGTCACCCTTAAGGTGGCTTACGAAAGAAAGAGAGTGAGGCAGCGCTTATGCCAAACAAGAGCGAATCTTTCACACATATTGATCCTTACCCACTAGTTGAGGGTGAGGAATACATGAATGAGAAGCAGAAGGATCATTTCCGTGCAATCCTAGGTGCTTGGAAACAAGAACTGATGGAAGAAGTGGATAGCACTATCCACCACTTGCGCGAAGAACCTTCAAATTTTGCAGATCCAAGCGATCGAGCTAGCCAGGAAGAAGAATTCAGCCTTGAGCTACGTACTCGTGACCGCGAACGTAAATTGATCAAAAAGATCAATGAATCGCTTGAGCTGATCGACGAAGATGAATACGGTTATTGCGATGCCTGCGGTATCGAAATTGGCGTTCGACGTCTCGAAGCTCGACCTACAGCGTCTTTGTGTATCGATTGCAAAACGCTGGCGGAGATCAAAGAAAAGCAAGTCGGCGGCTAAATCTAAACTAAGCCAGTTAATATAACTGGCTTAGCTTTAAGCATTTATCGTGACCTATATCGGCCGATTTGCCCCATCCCCTACTGGGCCATTACATTTTGGTTCACTCCTTGCTGCACTCGCCAGTTTTTTGGATGCACGTGCCCATGAGGGTGAATGGCTTTTACGCATCGAAGATTTAGATCCTCCTCGCGAACAGCCAGACGTCAAAGAACAATTCCCACTGTTACTGGAAAGTTACGGTCTTTATTGGGATGGTGAACTCAGCCTTCAAAGCGAACGTCTTGAACTCTATGCGCCTGTACTGCAGGAACTACTTGAAGCTCATCACGCTTACCCTTGCTCCTGTTCACGTAAAGAGATCTTAAGCCGTTGCGATAATTTAGTGTATGACCAACATTGTTTAATGCACCCACCGGAGCAAGATACCAACGTTGCCATTCGGATCAATAGCAACGGCACGCTCATTAGTTTTCGCGATATTATCCAAGGCCCCCACGCCTATAATTTAAGTAGTACGGGCGACTTTGTTGTATTCCGCCGTGATGGTTTCTACTCTTACCAACTCGCCGTTACTATCGACGATTATCTGCAAGGTATCACCCATATTGTGCGCGGCTCTGACCTACTAGATGAAACGGCCAAACAGATTCATCTACAACAACTATTAGGTTATCCAACACCCGCTTATGCACACATTCCTGTGGCGACTAACACCGAAGGCCAAAAGCTGAGCAAGCAAACCTTTGCACCGGCATTAGAAACCAGCGATCCCATCCCAGTTTTGTTTAAAGCTTTGCAATTTTTAGATCAAGAACCTCCACGAGAACTGCTATACGCAAGTAGAGATGAACTACTGGAGTGGGCGATTGCAAACTGGGATATACGTAAAATAAAACAAACACTTAGTAAGCCGCTACTAAACGAGTCGTAAGATGTATTTCCACCGTGTCCTACTGTTATTGATACCGGGTTTATACATGGTATTACCCCTCATTATTGATAGCTGGCAGAGCCTGACAACACCCTGGTACCTTCCTTACGTCGCTTGGCTTGTTATTATCTTATTAGCATTCCTGATCGAGCGGAGGCCGAGAGATGTTTAGCCTTCCATTACTCATCCTGATCGGAGTTGCTTATCTGCTCTTCCTCTTTGGTACGGCCTACCTTACTGAGAGAGGACTATTACCGAAGCAGTTAGTGCACCATCCATTTACCCATGTGCTTTCTATCGGGGTATATGCCAGCGTATGGACGTTTTATGGTGCCTTTGGACTGGCACAAGAATCGGGATATAGCTTTTTAGCCTCCTATCTGGGTGCTGTCGTCACCTTTATCTTAGGCCCAGTGTTGCTGATCCCCATTCTCAGGATATCGAGGACATACCAGCTTAGTTCGCTACCCGATCTACTCGCCTTTCGTTTTCGCAGCGGGGCGGTTGGTACTATTACAGCCATACTGACCGTCATCGCCACTCTCCCGATGCTTTCAATTCAGATACAAGCGGTTACCGATGCCCTGTATCTGCTCAATGACCAATTTAGCGTTGACCAAATCGGCTTAGGGTTTTGCTTTGTCATCGCTCTCTTTTCGATTTTATTCGGTGCGCGTCACGCCTCTTTGCGAACAACCCATCAAGGCCTAATGATGGCCATGGCAGTTGAGTCACTGATTAAACTGATCGCACTTCTGGTAATTGCGGGCTTTGCAATCTTTGGTGTCTTAGGTGGGGTTGAAGGCGTCAATGACTTTATCACCAGCCATCCAGAATCGATCAAGCGCCTAGAAGCGCCTGTAGACAGCGATGCTTGGCGAACCTTGCTACTGGCATTTTTTACCGCAGCAATTGTGATGCCGCATATGTTCCACATGCTGTTTACCGAAAATTCATCTGACGAAACACTCTATAAAGCCACATGGGCGATGCCCCTGTTTCTATTTCTACTCGCTGCTGCTGTCCCACCCATCCTTTGGGCAGGCGAAGCACTAGGTGTAGGCGGTGAAGCGCAATTCATTCTTTTGAACATGGGTGTTTTCTTAGACTCTACCTGGCTAACGGTATTGGCATTTATCGGAGGTTTGTCAGCAGCTAGCGGCATTATGATTGTGGCAACCGTGGCTATGGCTTCGATGATTCAGAACCACGTTATTCTGCCGTTAGTCCCAAAACCGAAAACCCCTCGTTTCTATGCCTGGCTTTTATGGCTGAGGCGCAGTTTGATCATGGCGATGCTGCTGGCCAGTTATCTTTTCTATCGCCAGATAGGTACGGACTTTGCCCTGCATCAGATGGGTGTGGTTGCTGTAGTGGCCTTTTTACAGTTCTTGCCGGGGTTACTATCCACCTTGTTCTGGTCCAGAGCTAACCGCTGGGGTCTACTCATAGGTTTATCCGCTGGCATGGGAATCTGGCTACTGACCATGCTAGTTCCGCTTCTAGATAGCTCAGCCAGCGAATTGGTACCTTTCGATTTAGATACAGATAACTGGGATCATATTGCGATTCTGTCGCTGATGTTGAACACGGCACTTCTGACCGTAGTCTCTCTGATCTTCCCTCAATCGGAAGATGAGCGCAGGGCCGCACAATCCTGCTTGATGAACGCGTTGCAAAAACCAAGTTCCAATCATCTACGCGTTTCCAGAATCGATGACTTTACCGATCTACTATCCAGCCGTTTAGGCCGAAAAACCGCAGAGCGCGAAGTTCAAAAAGCACTAGAGAGTCTGAATATACAGTCGCAGACCGTGCGTCCGATCGATCTGTTGCGCCTTCGTACAACTCTTGAAACTAACCTTTCTGGCTTGCTTGGACCTATAGAAGCCGCTGCTTTACTTGAGCCTTTAGATCAGCCTTCTGATCCAATTACCTTCAAAGCCAGTAATACACACCTGATTGAAAACCAGCTGGAAAACTATCAAGAACGTTTGACCGGTCTTGCTGCCGAACTTGATGAGATGCGCCGTTACCACCGCCTAACGCTGCAAAAGCTTCCGGTCGGTGTCTGCACGCTTGATACCTCTGGGCAGGTGCTGTTCTGGAATATTGAGATGGAGCGTCTGACCCAAATTAAAGCGGAAGAGATTATTGGTACGCCGCTACAAAGCCATACCGATACTTGGAGTACTATTTTAGAAGAGTTCGCCCACGCAGATAGCGATCACAAGTTGAGCCAAAAGCTGATCTTAAATGAACAAACTCATTGGTTCAGTTTGCACAAATCGATTCTTAAAGAGCGTCGCGATATCGGCATGGTATTGCTACTAGAAGACGAGACCGACACTAAAATTATGCAGGACAAGCTCGGCCATAACGAACGACTTGCATCTATCGGTCGCTTTGCTGCGGGTGTTGCCCACGAGATCGGCAACCCTGTAACAGGAATCGCTTGTCTAGCGCAGAATCTGAAGTTAGAAACAGATAATGACTATATTCTTGAAACCGGCGATCATATCGTCGATCAAACCAAACGTATCAGCCGTATAGTGCAGTCCCTGGTCAGATTCGCCCATGCAGGTCGCCCCGAAGCTGAACGAGAGCAAGTACCGGTATCTCTTGCGCAGTGTGCTGAAGAAGCTATTCACCTGATGTCTTTGGATAGCCATGGCAAGCAACAGCAGTACATCAATCAGATACCCGATGAGCTTCGTGTGAGTGGTGATCCACAACAACTTCATCAAATCTTTGTAAATCTGATTCAAAATGCCAGCGATGCCTCACCTGAAGGCGGGCGCATCTGGCTGCATGCCAATGAAAATATTGAAACCGTAGAACTTCGGGTAACCGATGAAGGCAGCGGTATATCTGAAGAATCCCAAGAGCGTCTGTTTGAACCGTTCTTTACCACAAAAGACCCTGGTCAGGGTACAGGTTTAGGCCTATCTTTGGTTTACAATATTATTGAAGAACATTGTGGTAATATTGAGATTATAAGCCCAGCCAACAACAAGCAGAACAAAGGCACTCAAGTGGTAATAACGCTCCCGCGCTTAAAGTGGACAGAAGATCCAGACAGCGCAGGATAGTGGGATGAGAGGTAGAGAGCCGATGAGCCGTATTCTGATTGTAGAAGATGAAACAATAATCCGGTCTGCACTGCGCAGACTACTCGAGAAAAACCATTTCCAAGTCGACGACGCCGCTTCTGTAGATGAAGCCACCAGTCGTTTCAACCTTGGTGACTTCAACCTGATTATCAGCGACCTTCGTCTGCCGGGCGCACCTGGCACAGACATGATCTCGTTGGCGAAATCAGTTCCTGTTCTGATAATGACCAGTTACGCGAGCTTACGATCCGCTGTTGATGCGATGAAGCTCGGTGCTGTCGACTATATTGCCAAGCCTTTTGATCACGACGAGATGATCAGCTCGGTACAGCATATTCTTTCCTCTCGTTCAGAATCTGACAATCCCGTTACCGAACATGATGCTGCAGCTGCCGAGAACCGCACTAATATCATTGGCTCCTGCCAACCGATGCAGGAACTCGATAAGCGCATCAAGAAAGTTGCTCGCACCCAAGCGACTGTTTTGATTCAAGGTGAGTCTGGCACAGGTAAAGAACTTGCAGCTCGGGCAATTCACGAACAAAGTAATCGCGCCAACATCCCAATGATTTCAGTGAACTGCGCGGCGATCCCAGAGAGCCTGATTGAGTCAGAACTCTTTGGTCACGAAAAAGGCGCTTTTACCGGCGCTAGCAGCAGCCGCAGCGGCTTACTTGAAGCTGCAGATGGCGGCACGCTATTTCTTGATGAAATTGGAGAGCTTCCTCTTGAAGCCCAAGCACGTTTGTTACGCTTCCTACAAGAAGGTGAGATCCGACGTGTAGGCTCGGTACAATCAAAGAAAGTTGATGTTCGTCTAATTGCTGCAACCCATAGAAATCTAAAAGAGCTAGCGAAACAGAACGAGTTCCGTGAAGACCTCTACTACAGACTCTATGTGATGGAGCTTCGCATTCCGCCATTAAGAGAACGCGGCGACGATATTATTGAGTTAGCTGAAAAAATGCTGACTCGTGTTTGTCAGCGAATGGAAACAGCGCCTTTACGTTTCGCCAATGATGCGCTTGAAACTATGCGCAGATACAGCTGGCCAGGCAATGTTCGTGAATTAGAAAATGCCATCGAGCGTGCAACCATTCTGGCGGAAGGTCCATTCATTACCACGGACCTTTTAGGTTTAGATATACCAGTAAGCTCGCTAGATGATATTGAAAGCCAGTTTGTCGCGATGAATCAAGCTACTCCTCAAGCAGTACAGACTGAAGAACAATCCAAGCTATCTTTAGATGATTACTTCCAAAGATTCGTTCTGGAAAATCAGGACCAATTAAGCGAAACAGAATTGGCCAAGAAACTAGGCGTGAGCCGCAAGTGTTTATGGGAACGTAGACAAAAACTTGGTATTCCCCGCAAGTCGAGAAAATAGATTATACCAAGGTCTAAAGGGTAACATTTAAGTAACATTACGGTAACAATTCAGGTGTTACCGTACTACCCAGAAATTAGTACCAAAGCGTAACACCCAGTAACAAAACCGCTACAAAAGTAGATCAAAAAACAAACAATCAAAAATAAACTATTGTTTTGTAAGGAATAATAAAAACTGGCACATGCCGTGCAGTATATTGCGCGATAACAAAAAGAAGCACACTTCTTAAACTGGACCGCCAATAAAAATAAAAACTGGTATAGATTAAAGAAGTACCTGTCTCGAATAAAAATAATAATGAGGCTTAAGAAAGCTGATCGTAGCGAAGCTGTAACGATCTTAATATTGCTCTTAGAACAAAAACAACAAGCTGAGAAATAGCCGTTGTTGCCTGAGATGCGATCAGCTACCCATCTCCTTCCCTTTTTCTTCTACCTTTTAAATTTCCCACTCTACTGTTTAACAGTGGTATGATTGCGCACCCATTTAACTTGGGCAGTAAACACTGTTTAGATTTGATATAAGCCTGAACACCCGTACAATTACTACCCTTTCCGGCTAGATAAATCGCATAGGTAGGCACAACCTTGCTTAAAACCATCAGTAACGCATTGAGCAAAGTATTTGGTAGCGGTACCGAGTCCACTAAAGACTCGGCTGAAAACACGCAATTAATCACTACTGTTGAAAAGAAGTTGATCTCTGAAGATGAGCATAAGATTCCACGCCGTCATTTAGATGACAACGCCTTAAAAGTTGCCTACCGCCTCCAAGATGCCGGCTTCCAAGGTTACTTAGTTGGCGGATGTATCCGCGACCTGCTGCTTAATAAAAGACCAAAAGATTTTGACGTAGCGACAGATGCGCACCCAGAAGAAGCTGCTGACCTGTTTCGACGCGCCCGTCTTATCGGCCGCCGTTTTAAATTGGTCCATGTGCGTTTTGGTCGTGATCTAATTGAAGTAGCAACATTCCGTGCAAGCCACGATAACCAAGCTGAAAATGCTGAAGGTGAACAAGGCAAACAATGCGATAGCGGTATGATCCTACGCGACAATGTTTACGGCACAATAGAAGATGATGCGCTACGTCGCGACTTCACTGTAAACGCTCTGTACTACTGCCCTAAAGATCACTGCGTCTACGATTTTGCCAATGGTTATGACGATCTGCAGAAAGGTATTCTGCGCATGATCGGCGACCCAGAAGATCGTTATAAAGAAGACCCTGTACGTATGCTACGTGCAGCTCGTTTTGCCGCTAAGCTTGATTTCTCGATTGAACAGCAATCAGAAGCGCCAATTCGCACATTAGCGCCAATGCTGAAACGCATTGCACCAGCTCGTCTATTTGATGAAGTGCTTAAACTTCTGCAATCAGGTCACGCAATTGAATCTTACAAACAGCTACAACGTTTAGATCTGTTTGAGCCATTATTCCCGCAGGTTCAGAAACTGTTACAAAGTGACAACCTGGATGCACCGCTGGAACGCTTGATCGAGAACGCACTTAAAAATACTGACCGCCGCCTGGCACAGCGTAAAAGCGTTACACCGGCATTCTTATTTGCAGCTATCTTGTGGTACCCAACTCAGCTACGTATGCAACAGTTGATGAAAGAGAACAAGATGCCTCCGGTACCTGCTCTACATGAAGCAGCGAATCAGGTACTTGCTGAACAGGTACGCTCAACCGCTATACCGCGTCGTTTCTCTACCCCAATCCGTGAGATTTGGGAGATGCAACTGCGTCTACCACGCCGCCAAGGCAATCGTGCGGCCCGTTTAATGGAACAGCCGCGCTTTAGAGCAGCTTACGACCTACTTCTACTGCGTGAAAACAGTGGTGAAGACCTAGGCGGATTAAGCCAGTGGTGGACTGATTTCCAGAACGCCAATGAGCCAAGCAAAAACAGCATGGTGAAAAGCTTAGGTAAAGGCGATAAACCTCGTAAACCTCGTCGTCGCCGCTCTAATTCAAACAAGCCCCGCCAAGAGTCATCTCAATGACCTCTGCGGTTCGTTGTTACATAGGGTTGGGTAGCAATCTAGACACCCCTCTTCAGCATGTTGAGCAAGCATTTTCTGAGCTAGCCGAACTTAAAAACTGCCGCTTAGTCAAAGCATCACCCATATACCGCTCTGCACCGGTTGGCCCTCAAGATCAACCAGACTTTATTAATGCCGTTGCAGAGATCGAAACGACTCTAGAAGCCCATGCTCTGCTGGATCAGCTTCAAGGGCTTGAGCAAAAACACCAAAGAGTCCGCGAACGACACTGGGGGCCAAGAACCCTCGACCTCGACCTGCTTCTATACGGCAACAGCCCAATCAACACCGAACGTCTCTGCGTACCGCACGCATTTATGCACGAGCGCAGCTTTGTTCTATACCCTCTGGCCGATATCGCACCCGATTTAATCATGCCTAATGATGTATCTTTGTCTTCCCTATTAGTTGCATGCCCTATGGGCAGCCTGACAAAGATATAGGTATAATCGCGCCAACGCGTAATAACAGGAAGATCATTCCATGAGCAATATTACTCTGCACACATTGTCCTCAATGAAGAAAGCGGGCGAAAAGTTCGCGGTACTTACCGCTTACGACGCTTGTTTCTCGCATGTTGTTAGCTCTGCTGGCACAGAAGTAATTCTGGTAGGCGATTCATTAGGCATGGTGCTTCAAGGCAATGACAGTACTCTACCCGTAACTGTTGAAGAGATGGCTTACCACACTCAAGCTGTCGCCAAAGGTAATCAGGGAAGCCTTATCATGGCCGACCTACCTTTCATGAGCTATTCCACTCCAGAATTAGCTATGGATAACTCCGCTGCGCTTATGCAGGCGGGTGCAAACATGGTGAAACTGGAAGGCGGTGCGTGGCTTGCAGAAACTGTCTCGATGCTAGCTGAACGCGGTATCCCTGTTTGCGTTCACCTTGGCCTGACACCTCAAACTGTCAATAAGCTCGGCGGTTATCGAGTCCAAGGTCGCGATAAAGAAACGGCACAACAGATGATAAACGATGCCGTTATGCTGCAAGATGCTGGCGCTAGCGTGATTTTGCTTGAGTGCGTTCCATCTATCCTAGCCAAAGAGATCACACTAGCACTGGATGTGCCTGTTATCGGTATTGGCGCAGGTTCTGACACAGACGCTCAGGTACTGGTTCTACATGACATGCTTGGCGTAACACCAGGCCGCAGCCCTAAGTTTGTAAAAAACTTTATGGCTGATGCCAATAGCATTGAAGAAGCGATCAGCCAATACGTGACTGACGTTAAAAGCGGTACTTTCCCTGCTTCCGAGCATGAGTTTGAATAAACATGATCACTCTACATACCATTGCTGATCTGCGTGCAGCCCTCAATAAAGAGCGAGCAGCAGGCAAGCGTATCGGCTTTGTACCAACAATGGGTAATCTGCACGAAGGTCACCTACAACTGATCGATCAGGCAAAAGCTAATAGCGATGTTGTCGTTTCATCGATTTTTGTCAATCCTCTGCAATTTGGTGCAGGGGAAGATCTAGATAATTACCCACGTACTCTCGCTGTGGATCAAGAGAAACTTAATTCTCGCGGCTGCAACTACCTGTTTGCACCGACCGATTCGGAGGTTTACCCGAACGGACGTGAATCTCAGACACAGGTTGAAGTACCAGAGATTTCAGACCTTTATTGTGGCGCGACTCGCCCAGGCCACTTCCGAGGTGTCGCGACGGTCGTAGCTAAACTGTTTGGTATGGTTCAACCTGATGTGGCTGTCTTTGGTGAAAAAGACTTCCAGCAGTTGATGGTTATTCGCCGAATGACCGAAGATCTTAGCCTTCCAGTAGAGATCCAAGGTGCGCCTATTGCCCGCAATGAGCAAGGCCTAGCATTGAGCTCTCGCAATGGTTACCTATCAGAGCAGGAATTGGAAACAGCCACCGTGCTTAACGCTTCGCTACGCGAAATTGAAGCCGCTTTGATTGAAGGTAATAAAGACTTCGATTCGCTGATTGAAAGCGCTCAGCAGCGCATAGAAACCGCTGGTTTCAAACGCGATTACTTGGTTATCTGTCGCAGCCAGGATCTACAACCTGCGACATCTGAAGACTCCCAATTAGTCGTACTGGCAGCAGCCTACCTTGGCCCTGCCCGATTAATCGATAATTTACAGATTAATTTGTAACCCCTCTTCCGAGTAGGGCTACACCTACTCGGAACCCCCTGATATCCCTCATATTTTTAAATTAAACGCTCAATTATTGCTGCAGCGCAATACTTGCTATTTCAATCGTAAGTCTTATACAACCCGCTACTTTCGTGGCTTGACAACCGGGGGCTCGGTCGCGCAGACTGCTAGGACGATGAGTTCTTGCACTGCAATAAAAACAATAAAGGTTGTATAAGTGCTCAGAAAAACGGATTTTGGCCGCCCCTAAATGAGTAGAGAGGGCACAACGGTCACTGAATAAACGCCGCTTTTCACTGAATACTATCGGTCAAAAATTTGGCCATACCATCATCGTGAAGAACGAACTTTGTACATAGCTAAGCTAAGAGGCATTTCGAATGCGTGACGTTGTAATTGTAGCTGCGGGTCGTACCGCAGTTGGTACTTTCGGTGGTTCCCTATCTAAAATTGCTGCATCTGACCTAGGTGCAACAGTTATCAAAGGTCTGATCGAGAAGATCGATCTGGACCCTGCAAAAGTTGACGAAGTAATCATGGGTCAGGTTTTGACGGCTGGCTGCGGCCAGAACCCTGCCCGTCAGGCGACGCTTAATGGCGGCCTACCAATTCAAGTTCCTGCACTAACTATCAACAAAGTTTGTGGTTCAGGTCTTAAAGCTATTCAAATGGCTACACAAGCAATCCGTTGTGGCGATGCAGACATCATCATCGCTGGTGGCCAGGAAAACATGAGCTCTTCTCCTCACGTTGTTCCAAACTCTCGTAACGGTGCTCGCATGGGCGACTGGAAAATGGTCGACACAATGATCAAAGACGGTCTATGGGACGCATTCAACGATTACCACATGGGTATCACTACTGAGAACATCGTTGAGAAATACGGCTTCACACGTGAAGAGCAAGACGCATTTGCTGCTGCATCTCAGAACAAAGCAGAAGCTGCTGTAACAGGCGGTCGCTTTAAAGATGAGATCATCCCAGTAACAATTCCTCAGCGTAAAGGCGATCCAATCGTATTTGACACTGACGAGCAGCCACGTTTCGGTTGCACGGCAGAAGCGCTAGGTAAACTACGTCCAGCATTCAAAAAAGACGGTTCTGTAACTGCAGGTAACGCTTCTACTATCAACGATGGTGCTGCTGCAGTAATCGTTTGTTCTGAAGAGAAAGCGAAAGAACTAGGTCTTCCAGTACTAGCACGCATCAAAGCGTACGCTAACTCTGGTATTGATCCATCTATCATGGGTACAGGTCCAATCACTGCGACTCAGAAAGCACTAGAAAAAGCTGGCTGGTCTGTAGATGATCTAGAACTAGTTGAAGCGAACGAAGCATTCGCTGCACAAGCAATGTCTGTAAACAAAGATCTTGGCTGGAACACTGACATCGTTAACGTTAACGGTGGTGCGATTGCTCTAGGTCACCCAATCGGTGCTTCTGGTTGCCGTGTATTCGTAAGCCTAGTTCACGAAATGAACAAGCGTGACGCGAAGAAAGGCCTAGCGACACTATGTATTGGTGGTGGTATGGGTACTGCACTGGCAGTTGAGCGAGACTAAGCTAGACTTAAGTCTAGTTACACCGTCCTACTCTTTAAACCGCAGCTTCGGCTGCGGTTTTTTTCTGCCTAAATGAAGGTAAAAAAGGTGAGAAGTTAACGATACTAAACCTTGGTGCTCGGCTTAGTATTCAGCGATAGCACCTTTACCTACACCTTCATAAGCACGCACCAAAACCTTATCATTTGGATACGATTGCTTGATCTGCTTGGCCAAATGGTCAGCGATCAATTCAACCGTGCTATCTGTATCGATTAGGTAACAAACCGATGTAGGTAAACTGATTGCAAAGTCGCCCTGCGGCGCTGTGTAAGCGTAATGATGACGACTCTCACACTTTTCTATTAGGTGAGATTCCGAACCTATATAGATATCAGTGAAACGTTCAGCCCACTCTTGTTCAAGATTGAATTCACGCTGATCATTGATATAGATTTCGATCTTAGAACGATGGCCATGTGCAATACGCTGACAGTTACCATCATGCTTCTGCAAACCATGGCTGTAGTGGTAGAAAGCGCCGTCGATTTTCTCTGGAACAAAAGAGATCTTTAGCCCTTTTACCTCATTTGGGAACAGCTCTAATAGCTTATCGCGACACCACTCAGCCAATGTCTGCTCTGTGATCTCAGGCATACCGACTAGGCAGATTGCAGACTCAGGGGAACGGCAATAAAAGCTTTCACCATCCGCATAGAGCCACTCGACCTCCGTGTAGCCATCTTGAGTAGAATGACTAAGACGCGGCATTCCCGTTGGGACCACCAGCGCATGATCTACCCATAGATCAAACCACTGCTTAACTTTCTTCTTCACAATCCCAAAATCACAGATCATGCCTTGGTCGTTTAGGCTGCCATCCAGCTCTAACTGCACAAGCCACGACTCCCCCATCAACCCACGTTGAGGGTGTAAATAGGAAAAATCGACATTGGTCAGATTATCAACAAAAAGTTTCACGGCAGGGCTCCTGATTTGAAGGCGCTATAGTAGCTTAAAACCTTCAACTAAAAAACGGTGCAGGCTATAGGGACAATGCCAGTTCCGATATACTACGCACTTTAAAGCTTGTTATAGACTTACCTTATGCGCCTAGATAAATACTTAGCACAATCTTCCGGCTTTTCCCGTAAAGAAGTTCGCCGCTTTATAAAAGCGGGTGAAGTTGTTGTAAACGACATTGAAGTTACCGACCCGTCCATGCATGTGGGTGAAGACGATGAAGTTTATCTAAGTGGCTATCCTGTAGATGCACCTGGTGATAAGTACATCATGCTACACAAACCTTTAGGCTGCGTATGCTCCAATGACGACGGTACTCACCCAACGGTTTTGAGTTTGATAGATCTACCACGGGCAGAAGAACTAACGATCTGTGGCCGACTGGATGTGGACACCACCGGTTTAGTGCTTATCACCAGCAATGGTAAGTGGGCTCACAAAATCACCTCGCCAAAGCACAAAACAGGCAAGCTCTACCAAGTAACCACGGCTGATCCAATTCCAGAAGATGCCGTAGAGAAATTCAAGCAAGGTTTAATGCTGCACAATGATAAAGAGCGCACTAAACCCGCTGAGCTAACCTTAATTGCCAGCAATGAAGCCGAAGTCATTCTGACCGAAGGCCGCTATCACCAAGTTAAACGTATGTTCGCGGCTATAGGTAACAAAGTAGAAGAGCTTCACCGTGCACGTATCGGCAACATCGAGCTAGATGAATATCTAGAACCCGGCGAATACCGTTTTCTGACAGAAGAAGAGATTAATAGCATCTAATGAGTGATACAGCCTTTAATCTAATCGCCCCTTATATCCAACGCGCTTCCGGTCGTTCGCTTTGGCTCGCTGATGAAAACTTACTCAGTGCCAATATCCCAGCCAATGAAGCCGTTATCGCCATTACCAATCGAATCGATCTTGAACAGCATCTTTATCGTCAAGGTTGGAAGGTTTTCTTCTCCGATTATGATCTAAGCATCATCGAAGATAACAGTTTGGACTCTGCAATCTACCGAGTATCCAAAGAAAAGCCTGTGGTACACCATCTTATCAATGAAGCTTTCCGCTGCTTAAAACCTGAGGGGAAGCTCTATATTGCCGGTGAGAAAGGTGAAGGGATTAAAACCTACTTCAGCAAAGCTAAAAAGCTTTTTGGAGAAGGCGAAACCAGCAAAGCCGATAAAAACACATGGTCCGCCACACTCACTAAACTAAACGCTTCGAGTGAAGACCTACTGGATGCTAAAGATTTCCACCAGCTGCGTGTCACTGCCAGTGACGACACATTTGAGTATTACAGCAAACCCGGTGTGTTTGGTTGGGATAAAATTGATCGCGGTAGCGCCTACCTGATTGAACATCTCGATAGCTTCTTAATGACGCTTCCAGAACCGCCGAAAAACGCCCTAGATCTAGGCTGCGGTTATGGCTACTTGTCCTTAAACCTAAGCCACTTAGATATCCCGGTAACAGCGACCGATAACAACGCTGCCGCTCTGAAAGCTTGTGAGCGAAACTTTAATCGTTATCCAATCAACGGCAAAGTCGTACCTGCGAGTTGTGCAGAGGGTATCACCGAGAAATTTGACCTTATCCTCTGTAACCCGCCTTTCCATGCTGGTTTTTCCGTCGACGGCGACCTGACAGACCGTTTTCTAAAAGCAGCTCATGACCGTTTGAAAGGACGTGGGGTCGCCTGTTTTGTTACCAATATGCACATCCCACTAGAGCGAAAAGCTAAACAGTTCTTCCATCAGGCGGAATGTATCGCCTCTAATGGCAACTTTAAACTGATCCGACTTACGCACAAAACATAAAAAAATGGGGCTTAATGCCCCATTTCTCTTTTTACCAAGCACCAATTCATTATGCCTTTCTTGCTGCACAAAAGACCCCAACAGCAGCTACTACAACACCAACTATGGCCAGCATCGACAATGATTCATCAAATAAGATCCACGCCTCTATCGCGGTTAAAGGTGGCACTAGATAAAAATAGCTAGCGACCTTACTCGCCTCCCCTTCGCGGATCATAATCAGCAGTAACAGGATTGCAGTGACGGATAAGCCCAATACCATCCAAGCCAGTGCACCGATTAAGGTCCAGTTCCATTCCACCACACCGCTATCAAATGCATAGGCCAATATAGCCATCACAATAGCCATCGCCACGTATTGATAAAAAGCCCCCACCATCAGATCTACGCCAACACCGAAGCGTTTTTGGTACAGCGTGCCTAATGATATAGCGACTAACGCAATCACCGCAGCTATCCATGCATCTCCACCAGCCAAATAGTTCCCCTGTGAATAACCTTGGCTAACGACCATCACAACGCCGACCAAACCCAGCACCAAACCTAACCATTGGGTTTTCAACAACCGTTCCTGTAACCAGATGACAGCTAACACTGCCGTTAATATGGGCTGTAACCCCATCACCAATGAGGTAATTCCAGCTGGAAGAGACCAGTCGATTGCGGCAAAGACACCGCCTAAGTAACAGGCATGAACGAGAAACCCCACCACCATCTGATGACCTGCTTGCGGAAAGCTACACCATTGCGGTTTACGCCATGCTAATAAGCCCGCAAAGACAACAATCGTCAGCAAACTGCGTACTAGCAGGACGCTGAAAGGCTCCATATAAGGCACCGCATACTTGGCACCGATAAAACCGGTACTCCATATACCCACAAACGCCCAAGGAACTAAAGTTATCCACTGCTGTTTATTCAGCATGACTGACTCTCTACAAACTATCTAAATTAATTGCATCACTGTAGAGAGATAAGGCTAAACAAAAAAGGGACACAGACAGGTCAGTTTAAAGGGTACAGAAAAGCGTTAAATTGCACTTGCCTGCAAATTTATACAAACTGTACCCATGAAAAAGTATTTACTCTTGGTACAGCAGCTTAGCTCTAGAATCGAAAGCGGTGATTTATCTCCCGGTACCCGCTTGCCCTCCATCCGAGCCTTAAGCCTGCAATATCAGTCAAGTAAAAATACCATCATCAAAGGCCTGACTGAGTTAGAGCAGTCACAACTGATTTACGCTAAACCAAGACTAGGATTCTTTGTCTCCTCCCCGAAAAACTCAGTTCCTGCCATCAAGCCGCGAAAAGTTAAGCTGGGCTCGACTGCATTCAGTGTTTTGGGCGCTGCCAATCAACATGGGCACTTAGCTCTCGGTTCGGCTTACCCCGATTCCAGATGGCCAACGGTCGCTTGGTATTATCAGCAGCAAGCCAAACATACTCGTCATTGGGCACACACCAGTGAAAAACGCCGCAGTCATTACAGCACCCCGCCGGGCGATCCTAAACTTCTGTCCGTGTTAGCGGATCACCTGAATGCCACCGCGTTTAGCTGTAATAGTGAAGAGATTGTGATCACCCATGGCGCTCAGGAAGCTTTATCGCTCTGTTTACGTTCTGTAGCCCAGATAGGGGATACCATTGCCGTTGAATCACCCTGCTATTACGGCACTCTGCAGTGCATTGAAGCTTTGGGGCTTAAGGTATTGGAACTGCCTTCAGATCCAATTTTAGGGACTAATTTAGATGCTCTAGAAACCGCCCTAACTCAATGGCCAATTAAAGCGGTACTGACCAACCCAAGCTTTAATAACCCGTTGGGCTTCAATCTAGATTTAGCAAGTCGACAGCGCTTAATGGCCATTGCCAATAAGTGGGATATTGCAGTTATTGAAGATGATGTTTTCGCAGAATTGAGTTTCAATCAACAAAGACCAACAGCGCTTAAAGCGATGGATACCGATCAACGGGTGCTTCATTGCGGTTCTTTTTCTAAAACTGTAGATGCTGATATAAGGCTGGGATGGGTGTTACCCGGTCGCTACTACGAACAAGTTAACTTCCAAAAATTTGTTACCAGTATCGCCTGCTCTGCCATATCGCAACAAGGCATCAGTGAATTACTTATAGGCCGCCGTTATCGCCGTCATCTCTCGCAAGTTAGTCGTGGCTACCAAGAGAGAGTCGAGATGCTCGATGAAGATATCCGCCAACATTGGCCCAGTAACACCTGCTTTATCAAACCAAGCGGCGGTATTTTGCAGTGGTTTACACTGCCTAAACAGGTCAATAGCGACCAACTATTTCAACAAGCGCTTGAGGCAGGTATTGGCATTTCACCCGGTAACCTCTTTTGTGCTGACCAGCGCTTTAACCACCATATTCGCTTATGTTTTGCCCATTACACTCGGCAAAAAGAACAAGTCGACGCTATTGCACAGTTAGGCAAATTAATCGCTTCGTACTAATCTATTCCCTGAGTGTTACAAAGATGACCAATTCTCTCCAACGTACGTAACTTAAGGCTTTCGGCAAGTAGCACTCAGACTATCAACGAACTTATCCACAGATTATTGGGATAAGTTATTACCTAGACGACTTGAGGATAAAGCCATTATTCGGCACATTGGGATATAACAGACTCAAGCCAACCATAAACAATACAGAAGGTTGAATACGATGAAATTCATTAAAATGTCACTGTTTATATTCTGCATCGCCAGCATTAATACTGTGCATGCCTCTAGTGAATTTATAAAACAAGCCGTTGCTGCAGAACACCGCAGCGAAAATAATATAGCGCGTGATGTTTATCGCCATCCTGTAGAGACACTCTCTTTTTTCGGCATCAAACCCGATATGACTGTCCTTGAAATATTACCTGGCGGCGGCTGGTACACAGAGATCCTCACTCCGATATTGAAAGACAACGGTCATCTCACTTTAGCTAGCTTCGGTGCCGATCACCCAAACAACTTTTTACAAGGCTTACACAACAAACTTGTGACTAAGCTACAAGCCAATCCATCAGTTTATAGCAAAGCCGATGTAGTGGTGTTTAAGAAAGGTAATACCTATTTATCTGAAGTTCCGGATAACTCTCAAGATATGGTGGTTACGTTTAGAAATACCCATAACTGGATACGCTTTGGGGGCATAGAAGAGGTCTATCCAGCCTTTCATCGCGTGCTGAAAAATGGCGGTACACTTGGTGTAGTTCAACACCGCGCTAAAGAAGGCAGTGATTACAAAGAAAGCGCTCAAAATGGCTACGTTCCGGAAGCTTATCTAATTTCATTTATTGAAGGTTTAGGATTTGAACTCGTTGAAACATCTGAGATCAACGCCAATCCTAAAGATACCAAAGATCATAAGGCTGGTGTCTGGTCCCTACCACCGAGCTATCGTTTAAAAGAAGTTAATAAAGCGCATTACCAAGCAATCGGAGAAAGTGACCGTATGACTCTGAAATTCATTAAAAGGTAAGAGTGATCAAACGATAGGAAAACGATAGACACATAAGCCGCCCCGTTATTGCTCAATGGCGGGGCAACCCCCTGAAATTAAATATCAGAGAAAAGTACAACCTGATTTCGCCCTTGGGCTTTTGCCATATACAGCGCTTCATCTGCCGCACTAAGCATTTGATTGACTTGTTTAAACCTTCCTTGTTCCCAACTAGAGATACCAATACTGACAGTCACCGCAATGTTATGTTCTTCTACCTCAATAGAAAGCAGTTCAACATTGTGACGGATACGCTCAGCAACTTTTTGCGCGGCACTTAAATCGGTCTCTGGCATCAGGATGGCAAACTCTTCTCCCCCCAGACGAGCGACAATATCGGTCTTACGCGCAGTATCTACGCATGCCTGATAGAACACTTTTAAAACCTCATCCCCAGCAGCATGACCGTAGGTATCATTCACCCTTTTGAAGTAATCGATATCGAGCATAAGCAACGAGAGCGGTCTGCGATAACGTTGTACACGCCCTAATTCATGTTCAGCCAACTTATTAAATTTACGGCGATTAACTGCGCCAGTCAGTGAATCGGTTGAAGCTAAGCGACGATAGCGCTCATGCTCAATCGTCTTATGCTTAAGGTCCATTAACTGCCGTTGTTGATGAACCTTGTTCCTAATATCTGCCTGCAAAAGACTACGGCGGCAACTCTCATAGGCTTTAATTGTGCGCCCTAACTCATCATCAGCAAACCGGTCGGTAAAGACAAAGCTCTGATCGCCTTTGGATAAACGCACCATCGCCCGATTCAACATAGCCACCGGCGAGATAATACTGATATTTAACATCCAGCAAGCGAGCAACGTCAGGCCAGTTATTAACAACAAGATCAAAGAGGTTAGGTATAATTTGAGCCGTGCGTCAGCAGCATTTTGATCAGCCAACTCAGTGATATCCATCACTAACTTATCCGCTAACGCTTTCAGTAGATCGATTTTTTCTGACAATGCAGAGAACCAAAGCGCTTCCGTTAACTGTATCTCTTCTCGGTTTTTGGTTTGCAAAACTCGATAAAGTTGTAACTCAAGGCTCTCCACTTGTTGGAAGCTATCACTAGATTGCATCCTTTGATAAGCCTGCTGCTGGCTGATACTCGCCACCTGATTGAAGTATTGAATCAAACCTTGCTGCTGCCCCATCAAGGAAAGCAATTTGTGCAACTCTGATTGACTCATCCGATCATCAGTTAATATTAGCGTGCCTAAAGCTCTCTCCTGCCCAGCGACCTCTTTCAAGTTAACGACTGAGGTAAAGCTAGAAAGATGTGATTCTAGCTCAGCATCTAACCCCATAAAGGTAAACGCTGCAGGTATCTTCAACAGATAATCAATTAAAGAAGTGAAGTAGTGCTGCATTTCAATAATGGACAGCTCTTGTTGATCAACTTTTTTCCGTTGTTGATCGATCACATCCAACCAATTCGAAGCATCGACTAACAAAGTCTGAATTTGCGGGGAGAGATCATTCTCAGATAGCTTGTGTGCTCGATCTAAAAAGCCTTGAATTGCAAAATCTGTTTGCAAGCGCGTTTTGGCTATATCGGGGGAAAAGACTTGGTATTGAGACGCTATCAAGCCGGTGGTCAACCCCCGCTCTGCTTGTAAGCTATGACTTAAAGTATTTACTTCATGGGCAATCGCAGTAAGTTCGGATAGTTGCTCCATCGTTTGGTAACGGCTGACACTGCTACTTAACAGAACCAAACTTAAGAGCAACATCCCTAATGCCGGTATAAACGCCGTTAATAAGATTCTTTTTCCTAAGGGTAATCTAGCACTGATAAACCTTCCGATTTTAGAAAAAAATCGCTGTGGTTTATTGGTAGAGTCAGTTGCACCTTTATCACTCACACATTGGTGATAAGACATATCATCAACAGCAATATGATTGAGCAACCAGTCGACGAGAAATAGATAAACATCTCGCGCTACTTCAACTGAATCAGCATGCAACAACTGCTCTTTGAGCTCTGGGATTTTATCGATAAAGGATTGATGACCTTGAATATGCTCATCTAGATCAGGATAACCGCAGCGAGCAATCAGCGCTTCTTCTCGTTGAAAGTGCAAAGAGACATACTCTTCCAACTTCGTGAAAACTTGGCCTATGATCTCTTTTTCATGATTTTCTTCAATGGCGTTAGCGAGGTCAGAAATAATTGCCAACAACCGCTTATGGTCATTATCAATTTCTTCCACCCCTACACTTAAACCCTGATTCCACTCGAAACCAGCCATACGGCACATCGCTCTATAAATAAGATAAGTCAGTCACAGCCCCAAGACATCCTCTGCCTTATCTATTTACCTTATTGCGCAAGCGCAGGCCGCTATATCAACAATGATAATATACACACACGAGAAAACTATTACGCCTTGGCATTAATACCAGCAGATAAATTGTGGTTTAAGTAAAAAACTCACCTGTGAATAAGCTTTAAACGCAACGTTTTAATCATACTGTCAGATTGTGAGCAAATCTCTATACTCCCTGTATTCATTGGCATACAGCCATCCACTCTCAACCTATTAACGTACTTATCCACATAAAACTTGGATAAAACTAATGTAGATATATTCACAGATATAAAAAAACCGCCGATAAACGGCGGTTTTTAATTCCTAGAAAGGAACGTTGATGTTATGCGTTTGCAGCGATGATATCGCGTAATACCATCGGCAAGATGCCTTTGTGGCGAATTTGATCCAGCTCAGAAGAAGTATCAACACGAGAGGTCAGCTCCAACTGCTGTGATGAACCGTCCGCGCGGTTTATAGTCAAGCCAACTGTTCCGCGTGGTTCCAGAGTATCGATACCACTCAGGTCGAAGGTTTCTGTGCCATCAAGGTTTAGTGATGCTCGTGTCAGACCTTCAGGAAGTTGCAGCGGTAATACTCCCATACCCACCAAATTGGATTTGTGAATACGCTCAAAGCTTTCAGCAATAATCGCTTTAACACCCAGCAGCGCAGGACCTTTTGCAGCCCAGTCTCGTGATGAGCCTGTGCCATAAAGCTTGCCGCCAAATACAACAGTAGATGTGCCTTCAGAACGGTAGCGCTCAGCCGCATCGTAGATAGACATCTGTGCTGGAGCAGCATTAGCCGAGTAATAGTTCGTTACTGCGCCAGTAGTACCCGGTAGCAACAAGTTTCGAGCTTTTACATTGCCGAAAATACTACGCAGCATGACATGGTGGTTACCACGACGAGCACCCAGAGATGTCATATCTTCGTTTGCAACGCCTTGTGAACTTAAATATTCACCTGGAGGTGAATCTGGACGAATTCGGCTTACTGGGGAAATATGATCGGTGGTTGTGTTGTCATCACACATCACCAACATACGTGCACCAGCAATATTGTTTAACGCATCTTCAGGTGTTTCCAGTGAGAAACCATCGAAGAAAGAGATCTCTTGGATATACGTAGAGTCTGCAGCCCAGTCATACACGGGACCCGTTGGAGATTCTAGGTTCTGCCATGTAGCAGGGCCATCCAAAGAGTTTTCGTAGGTTTCACGGAACGCTTTCGGGTCCATGCATTCAAGCATGGTCTGGCTGATTTCAGCGTTGCTCGGCCAGATATCCTTAAGGTAAACATCGTTACCATTGGCATCCTGACTAATTGGCTGTGTCGTAACATCGATATTCACATTGCCAGCCATCGCCATAGCAACCACCAGCGGAGGAGACATTAGGAAGTTGGTATCAACATCTGGATGCACACGACCTTCAAAGTTACGGTTACCCGATAAAACGGATGCAGCAATAATATCGTGGTTCTGCAACGCTTCTTCGATGCTTGGTGCTAGAGGACCAGAGTTACCCACACAGGTAGTACAACCGTAACCCGCTGTATTAAAGCCCAAAGCGTCCAAGTGTTGTTGTAGCCCTGCTTTGGTTAAGAAATCCGTAGCAACCGGTGACCCCGGAGCCAAAGACGTTTTAACACCATCTGGTACTTTCATACCAAGTTCGTTGGCTTTCTTAGCGAGTAGACCAGCTGCAATCAATAGACCCGGGTTAGAGGTGTTGGTGCAGGCTGTAATCGCAGCAATCACAATATCGCCGTCTTTTAACTCACGTTCAGGCAGTGGTGCGAAAATACCCGCTTCGTCCGCTTTCATCGGCGTTACTTTAACAACTTCAGGATTACGGTCCCCTTCAGCAGCTGCTTTTTGGAATACCTTACCAATCTCAGCTAACGGCAATCTATCTTGAGGTCGTTTTGGACCCGCAACAGACGGCTCAACGGTAGACAGGTCAAGTTTCAGAAGATCGGTATAACGCGGCAATGCCTGACCTGGTTTCCAAGCCATATTTTGTGCTTTGTAGTATGCAAGGGGCAGATCACCGTCCCTGCCCGTTGCTCTCATATACTCAGCAGACACTTCATCAAACGGGAAGAAGCCCATGGTTGCGCCATATTCTGGCGACATGTTTGCAATGGTTGCGCGATCAGGCAGAGAAAGGTTGGCACAACCTTCACCTACGTATTCAACAAACTTACCCACAACACCCGCTGGATATTTACGCAGCATCTCAGTGATGGTTAGCACTAGGTCTGTTGCAGTAACACCTTCACGAAGTGCGCCTGTTAACTCAACGCCGACTACTTCAGGCGCCAACATCTGCATAGGTTGACCCAGCATAGAAGCACCGGCTTCAATACCACCTACACCCCAGCCAACAATACCCAGCGCGTTCGCCATTGGTGTGTGACTATCCATACCAATCAGCGTATCTGGTGCCATCAATCCGTTAATATCTAGGTAACCCTGAGCCAGATACTCTAGGTTAACCTGATGCACAATGCCGGTTTGTGGTGGAATAATTCGGATCGTGTCGAATGCTTGCGCACCCCATTTCAAGAAGGCATAACGCTCTTTGTTGCGCTCCGCTTCTAGTTCACCATTGATTTTTAGTGAAGCCGGGCTGCCCGTATTGTCCATTGTTACCGTATGATCGATAACAAGATCTGCACGTACTAGAGGCTCAATGATTGCCGGATTTAAGCCCATACGTTGAACCGCTGAACGCATCGCTGCAAAATCAACAATCGCTGGCGTACCACTCAAATCGTGCATGATGACACGACCCGCGGTGAAAGGAATTTCGATCGGCTTTGTGCCTTGGTGCTCTATCCAACTTCCAAGCGCCTGAACCTGCTCAGCGGTTACGCCGTTTTGGCCAACATTTCGAGCAATACCTTCCAAGATAGGACGCAGTGAAAAAGGTAATGCATCAAGGTCGATACCGAACTGTTCTGCGGTATCTGGAAGACTATGGAAGCTGTGCTCTGTACCTGAGAGCGTTCTAACAGAGCTAGATGGATCGAAATGGGTCGGGCTTGTCATTTTTTATACCTCACGCAGATAGGACGCGGCTGAAACCATAACCTTTATTTTTACGAGTTCTCGTTCACTAGAACTGCTCGATTTCCTTGTTGGTTACATTTTCAGGCGTCACACGAACCGCTATTGCAGAACATCCTAGATTTATCGGCCGTCGTACCGATATTTTCTGCAACACAAATTATTACTTCATCAAGATTGTCGACAATATTAGACAATAACCGACTCAAAGCAAGTAATACGGGCATAAAATTGCATAAATTACATACAATCTAAGACTATTTGCTAGTGAAAACGGGTGTTTTTTGAACAGAACCGAAGAAATTTGAATCAAGCTCGCTGCATTTCAGATAGAGCTCGGAACTGGATTATGGGATCGATAAGAAAGCGATGTTTAAGCTATAGATAGAGGGTGCGCTAAGAAAGCTAGAGGCGTTTATCACTATCAGTAACCTCGATTTAGAAACTAGGATTTAGCTTGGATAAACATCCATCCTTGGTTAATTGGGGGTTCGACAGTGGGTAAAAACTCCCCGAAGAAACATCTAATAATTAACCTAGCTTCTGTTTAGCTAATTTAGATAATAAAGGCTGTTATCAAATTGCGTTTTAGAAGGAGAGCAAATGAATTCTACTTACCTCTCCAAAAGAAGACTGTACCAACGAAACCACGGACTGGTGGGCTATGCGTCAGCAACGAGCACAGAAACAAAGGCTAATTAAGCAACCCCTTTATAAAATGATTATTATTTTCAATTAAGAAAACAATTAAAACCAATTTTAAATGATTACTATTTTCAACAAAGGCTAAAACTGCCATTTTTTATAATAAAAATAGATACCTACAACCAATGTATACCCTCTTTAAAAGCCTTGATTTAAGTACTATTTTTTAAATTTATAGCGACTATTAGCCTCATTTAAATAGTTTTGATTGAGCTGATTGCCTGTTTTTTTTTATAATCTGCGCACAAATCATAACTAGATTTAAGTGAGACGTTGGACGCCATGAGCTACTATTCTGACTACCTAGAAGAAATTGAGGTTCGTAAAAAGGACCTGGGTCTAAACCCAAAACCAATCGATAGCGCTGAATTGCTATCTGAAATCATTGCCCAGATCAAAGACACTGGTAATGCAGAGCGCGAAGCTTCTCTAAACTTCTTCATCTATAACACGCTACCTGGTACTACGCCAGCAGCTGGTGTTAAAGCGGCTTTCCTAAAAGACATCGCTCTAGGTAAAGAAACTGTTGCTGAGATCTCTCCAGAGTTCGCTCTTGAACAACTGTCTCACATGAAAGGTGGTCCTTCTGTAGAAGCACTACTAGACATCGCTCTTTCTGACGACGCACAAGCTGCTGCAGCGGGCGAAGTTCTTAAGTCTCAAGTATTCCTATACGACGCTGATACAGCTCGTCTAGCGGACGCTTTCAAAGCGGGCAACGCAATCGCTAAAGATATCCTAGAAAGCTACTCTAAAGCAGAGTTCTTCACTAAGCTTGACGATATCCCTGAGACAATCAAAGTTATCACTTACATTGCTGCAGAAGGCGATATCTCTACTGACCTTCTTTCTCCTGGTAACCAGTCTCACTCACGTGCAGACCGTGAATTGCACGGTAAGTGCATGATCACTCCAGAAGCTCAGCAAGAAATCGCTGACATGGTTAAGCAAAACCCAGATGCTAAAGTGATGCTAATCGCTGAAAAAGGTACCATGGGTGTTGGTTCTTCTCGTATGTCTGGTGTTAACAACGTTGCACTATGGGCTGGTGAGAAAACTTCTCCATACATTCCATTCATCAACAACCGTCCAGTAGTTGCAGGTACTAACGGTATCGCACCTATCTTCCTAACTACGGTTGGTGTAACAGGTGGTATCGGTCTTGACCTTAAGAACTGGGTTAAGAAAACTGATGCAAACGGCGAAGTTGTTCGTGACGCAAACGGCGATCCAGTACTAGAAGAAGCATACTCTGTTGCTACTGGTACAGTGCTAACTATCGACACTAAAGCTAAGAAGCTTTACAACGGCAACGAAGAGCTAGCAGACGTATCTGACTCTTTCACTCCACAGAAAGTGGAATTCATGAAAGCTGGCGGTTCTTACGCAGTAACTTTCGGTAAGAAACTACAAACGTTCGCTGCTGAAACTCTAGGCGTTGAAGCTCCAGCTGTTTACGCACAATCTAAAGAGATCTCTCACGAAGGCCAAGGCCTAACTGCTGTTGAAAAAATCTTCAACCGCAATGCTGTAGGCGTAACTTCTAAGACTCCTCTACACACTGGTTCTGACGTTCGCGTTAAAGTGAACATCGTAGGTTCTCAGGACACTACTGGTCCTATGACTTGTCAGGAACTAGAAGCAATGGCTGCTTCTACTATCTCTACAAGCGTTGACGGTGCTTTCCAATCTGGCTGTCACACTGCATCTGTATGGGATAACAAAGCTAAGGCTAACACGCCTAAGCTAATGGCATTCATGAACGCATTCGGCGTAATCACTGCACGTGACCCGAAAGGCGTTTACCACTCAATGACTGACGTAATCCACAAAGTATTGAACGACATCACTGTTGATGACCGTGCAATCATCATTGGTGGTGACTCTCACACGCGTATGTCTAAGGGTGTAGCATTCGGTGCTGACTCCGGTACTGTTGCGATCGCATTGGCAACTGGTGAATCAGCAATGCCAATCCCTGAGTCTGTAAAAGTTACCTTCAAAGGTGCTATGAAGCCTCACATGGACTTCCGTGACATCGTACACGCTACTCAAGCGCAGATGCTTAAGAAGTTCGCTGGTGAAAACGTTTTCCAAGGTCGCGTAATCGAAGTACAGATCGGTACTCTACTTGCTGACCAAGCGTTCACGTTCACTGACTGGACTGCAGAAATGAAAGCGAAAGCTTCTATCTGTATCTCTACTGACGAAACGCTAATTCAGTCTCTAGAACTAGCTAAGTCTCGTATCCAGATCATGATCGACAAAGGTATGGAAAACGAAGCAGGCATGCTACAAGGTCTTATCGACCTAGCTGACAAGCGTATCGCTGAAGTTAAATCTGGCGAAGCTCCAGCACTTGCTCCAGACGACAACGCTAAGTACTACGCTGAGCTAGTAGTTGACCTAGACGCAATCGATGAGCCAATGATTGCTGACCCAGACGTTAACAACGAAGACGTTTCTAAGCGTTACACTCACGATGTTATCCGTCCAACTTCTTACTACAACGGCCGTGAAGTTAACCTAGGCTTCGTTGGTTCTTGTATGGTTCACAAAGGCGACATGCAGATCATTGCTGCAATGCTACGCAACCTAGAAAAGAACGGTCCTATCACGTTCAACGCACCTCTAGTTGTTGCTCCGCCAACTTACAACATCGTTGACGAGCTAAAAGCTGAAGGCGATTGGGACATCCTAGCGAAATACGCTGGCTTCACTTTCGATGATGAGCACCCGAAAGAAGAAGCACGTACTAAGTACGAGAACATTCTGTACCTAGAACGCCCAGGCTGTAATCTATGCATGGGTAACCAAGAGAAAGCGGAAGCTGGTGACACTGTACTAGCTACTTCTACTCGTCTATTCCAAGGCCGTGTTGTAGAAGACTCTGCTGAGAAGAAAGGTGAATCCCTTCTAGGTTCTACTCCAATGGTTGTTCTTTCTACTATCTTGGGTCGTTTCCCAACGTTGGAAGAGTACAAAGCAGCTGTTGAAGGTATCAACCTAACGTCTTTCGCTCCACCAAGCGAAGACCTAAGCGTTGCACCACAAGCTATCCCAGCTGCACGTATCTAATCACTAGATAACGTAAGCAATAAAAAGCCCCGATAATTCGGGGCTTTTTTGTTTCTGTTAAGACAGCCGCTAGATCGCTGCGCTGCTAGAAGTTAGTGGCTAGAAAACAGTGTCAGGCAACAGCTAGCACTATCGCCCCATTCTTTTCTATATCGACCTGTAAGCCACTCATGTTTATTTAGAAAGGAATATCGTCATCAAAGTCAGCGGGCTGAGGTGCGGGCGCCGCATTGGAGTTAAAGTACTCTTGCTCAGAGGCTTCTGGGGATGACGCTGACTGAATCTTCCAGCCAACAAGGTTATTGAAATAGCGGCCGTTATATTCGCGACCACGGATATCAAAGCTGACCGTGACCTCTTGCCCTATTTGAAGCGAATCAAGCAGGCTAACCTTATCTTGCACAAACTCCAGATTGATCTCCTGAGGATATTTTCCGTCTTCAACTATCACAACCATTTCACGTTTAGTGAAGCCACTATTGAATGTTTGCGGATCTTGGATCAGTTTAATTTTGCCAGTTAGCTCGTAACTCATGAATGCTTTCCAAAGGTATCAAAAATTTCAAAATTGACCTCATTAAATCAAAAATGAAAAAAGAAGTCTTCGTTAGAGTTCAAAGCCAAACCAGCATTCATGTTATCAGCACGGCTTAAATACATCCTACATTCTAATAAAGCCCTGCCAACCCCTAGCCACTATAAGCGAAGCGCTCTAACAACTAGCTACTTACGACCGCTTAGGCAACGCCCAGTCAGGACGCGGAAAGTGGCAGGTATATCCACCAGGATAGCGCTCAAGATAATCCTGATGCTCAGGCTCTGCCACCCAAAAATCGCTAGCAGCTTCAACTTCAGTAACCACTTTGCCTGGCCACAAGCCGCTGGCTTCAACATCAGCGATTGTATCTAGCGCCGTTTGTTTTTGCTCGTTGTCTAAAAAGTAGATGGCTGAGCGGTAGGAGGTACCGCGATCATTGCCCTGTCGATTAGGCGTGGTAGGGTCATGAATCTGGAAGAAAAACTCCAATAAGGTTCGGTAAGAAATCAATTCTGAATTAAATAGGATCTCAATACCCTCAGCATGCGTACCATGATTGCGGTAAGTAGCATTAAGCACATCACCACCGGTATAGCCAACACGAGTCGCTATAACGCCCGGTAATTTACGAATTAGATCTTGCATACCCCAGAAGCATCCACCAGCAAGTACGGCTCGTTGTTCACTCATTCAGGCATCCTCCAATTTAAAAGCTAGCAATAGACCAGTATATCTTTGTTATAGCGCTTACCAGAAAGTTCCCACAGCTTAAGCGCTTTGGTCAACAAAGAACTTAATTTCTACGGTTATTTACCGATTAAGGTTTACCTCAGTCATAAAAAAACCGCCGATAAATCGGCGGTTTTTTTTCAGTCTTTAACGACTAGTAGCGAAACACTTTCACCACTAGCTGCTAAAAGAAACTTAGCTAACTGCATCATCAGCAAGTAGGTCTTTCATAGACAGTTTGATACGGCCGCGCTGGTCTACGTCCAGTACTTTAACCTTAACCATCTGATCCATCTGGATGTAGTCAGTTACTTTCTCAACACGCTTGTTATCGATCTGAGAAATGTGAACTAGACCATCTTTACCTGGTAGGATGTTAACGAACGCACCAAAGTCTTCGATACGCACAACCTTACCTTCGTAAACCTGACCAATCTCTGCTTCAGCAGTGATTTCGATGATCTTATCAGTAGCCGCTTTAGCTGCTGCTTTGTCTGCAGCGTATACGCGAACTGTACCATCGTCTTCGATGTCGATAGATGCGCCAGTCTCTTCAGTAAGTGCACGGATAGTTGCACCACCTTTACCAATAACGTCACGAATTTTCTCTGGGTTGATCTTCAATTGAGTCAACGCAGGCGCGTTATCTGGAAGCTCTGGACGTGCGTAACCGATAACTTTAGCCATCTCTTTCAGGATGTGAACACGTGCTTCGTATGCTTGCTCAAGTGCGATGTCCATGATCTCTTCAGTGATACCAGTGATTTTGATATCCATCTGAAGTGCAGTGATACCTGTTTCAGTACCCGCTACTTTAAAGTCCATGTCACCTAGGTGATCTTCGTCACCCAAGATGTCAGTTAGGACAGCAAAGCCGTTCTCTTCTTTAACAAGACCCATTGCGATACCCGCAACTGGTGCTTTAAGAGGTACACCTGCATCCATCATAGATAGAGACGCGCCACATACAGAAGCCATGGAGCTAGAACCGTTAGATTCAGTGATCTCAGATACGATACGGATTGTGTATGGGAACTCTTCTTGAGTTGGAAGAACTGCAGCAACACCACGACGTGCTAGACGACCGTGACCAATTTCACGACGACCAGCACCCATCATACGACCACATTCACCTACAGAGTATGGAGGGAAGTTGTAGTGCAACATGAATGGATCTTTACGCTCACCTTCGATCGCATCGATGATCTGCTGATCACGTGCAGTACCTAGTGTACAAGTCGCGATAGACTGCGTTTCACCACGAGTGAATAGCGCAGAACCGTGAGTACCTTGTAGTACGTCGATCTGAACATCGATACCACGAACAGTCTTGTTATCACGGCCATCGATACGAGGCTCACCTGCAACGATACGGCCACGAACGATCTCTTTCTCTAGGGAGCTAACGATGCCAGATACATCACCAGCAGAAGGCTGACCTTCTTCTTCGCCCGCTAGATTTTCAACCGCTTGAGCGCGAAGCTCAGCCAGTGCATTCTGACGCTGCATTTTATCAGCAACTTGGTAAGCAGCTGTGATGCCTTCGCCTACTTCAGCACGTACTTTAGCGATTAGATCTTGATCTTTTTCAGGCGCAGTCCAAACCCAAGCTTCTTTACCTGCTTCAGCTTTAAGTTCGTTAACAGCGTTAACAACTGCTTGCATCTCTTGGTGAGCGAATAGAACCGCACCAAGCATTTCGTCTTCTGAAAGCTCTTGCGCTTCAGATTCAACCATTAGTACAGCGTCAGATGTACCAGCAACAACCATGTCCAGCTCAGATGTTTCAAGCTGCTCATAAGATGGGTTTAAGATGTAACCATCTTCTTCAGTGAAGCCAACACGTGCTGCACCGATTGGGCCTTGGAATGGAATACCAGAGATCGCTAATGCTGCAGACGTACCGATCATCGCTGCGATATCTGGATCGTTTACTTTGTCAGCAGACATTACAGTACAAACAACCTGAACTTCGTTCATGTAACCCTTAGGGAACAGTGGACGAATTGGACGGTCGATAAGACGAGAAGTAAGCGTCTCTTTCTCAGATGGACGTGCTTCACGCTTGAAGAAACCACCAGGGATACGGCCTACAGCGTAGTATTTCTCTTGGTAGTGAACAGAAAGAGGGAAGAAACCCTGACCTTCTTTTGCTTCTTTAGCGCCAACAACAGTACAAAGTACTTCGTTACCACCCATTTTAACCAGGACAGAACCTGTCGCCTGACGCGCAACGCGGCCAGTTTCGATAGTTACTTCCTGACCACCAAACTGGAATGTTTTAGTAGCTACTTGGAACACAATAATTTTCCTTTAAATAATTTGGCGGGGCAGTTTGCAGATAACTTTCATGCCTTCTGTCTTGCCAGTACTCAAATAAGCTCTTTGGGTAGATCTAAAAACTCATTTGAGTACGGGCGGGATGAAATAGTTACCTTTTCTTACCCCAGATAAAACCGGGGCCATACATTGTATGGCCCCAGAGAATTCACACTAACTTAGCGACGCAGACCTAGACGCTTGATCAGCTCAAGGTAACGATCAGCATCTTTACCTTTTAGGTAGTCCAGCAGCTTACGGCGCTGGTTTACCATGCGGATCAGACCACGGCGAGAGTGGTGGTCATGTTTGTTCGCTTTGAAGTGACCTTGTAGACCTTCGATGTTAGCAGATAGTAGAGCTACCTGAACTTCTGGGGAACCAGTGTCGCCTTCAGCGCGAGCGAAATCTGCAACGATTGCCGCTTTTTTCTCAGCAGTTAATGCCATTTTCTTACTCCTAAAAAATATGCACACGATCTTAAGATCGCCGGATTGAAAAGAAACGATGCACCGAGCATATTTTCAGTACAACGCCACATCGGCCCTCTTACGAGAACCAAATAAAATCTTTATTGATCAGCTTCAGTGCAGATAAGACGCTTAGGTTTTAGCTGCTGCTCGACTACTTCGGCAACGCCCAAGAAACGCTCTGCATCGCTATCCAGTGATGTACCAAACAAGCGAATCAAGCTACCTTCTGCATAATCGGCATTAGGGACTGATTGGCCATGCATAATCAAACTGGTTTGCTGATCATCTAATCGAACTGCCGGTAGATCATCTACAGCAGCCCAGGCTGGCAATAATAGCTTATCCAGCTCGATTTGTATGCCTTTTTGCTCTTCTTCAGCACTGTTTTCGGGCACTAACTCACGTAGCTCATCCAAACTCATCATTCGGTCAGCCGTGAATGCCCCAACATCCAGTCTATGGAGCATTTTGACGTGTGCACCGCAGCCAAGAATATGGCCTAAGTCTTCAACGATGGAACGAATATAGGTGCCTTTGGAACAGAAAACTTCCAGATCGATCTCACCATCACGTAAAGCGCTTAATTTGATCTCATGGATCGTCACTTTACGCGGTTTAACTTCGACCTGAATACCCTTTCGAGCCAGCTTATAAAGCGGCTGCCCTTGGTGTTTCAGCGCTGAAAACATCGAAGGAACTTGTTCTATCTCACCGCTAAACTCTGACTGCAAAATTCCATCGATCTTGTCTTCAGTCAGATCGGTCGGAACAGGCTTTACTTCGACTACCGCGCCATCAGCATCACTAGAATCTGTACGAATACCAAGCTTAGCTGTTGTGATATAGCGCTTATCAGAATCGAGCAGGTGTTGAGAGAACTTAGTCGCCTCACCTAAACAGATCGGTAGCATACCTGTAGCAAGTGGATCCAAAGCACCTGTATGACCTGCTTTGGCAGCATCAAAAATGCGTCGAACTTGCTGTAGAGCGGAATTAGAAGAGATACCGGACGGTTTATTCAACAAGAATACACCGTCGACCGCCCGGCCTCGGGATTTTCTACGACGACCCACGATTATTCCTCGTCAGCGTCTATAGAAGAGTTCTGATTTTCCTGACGGATAGCCGCCTCAATCAGATGATGTAGATGTCTGCCACGCTCGATCGTTTCATCAAAATGGAAACGAAGTTGCGGCATAACACGTAGCTGAACGTTACGACAAAGTTCTCCACGAAGGAAACCTGCAGCATTGTTCAGTACTTTTAGTGAATCAATAATTGCTTCTGCTTCATCTTTACCATTAAGCGGTAAAACAGTGATGTAGACATCAGCAAAACCTAGATCCTTACTAACTTTGACATGGCTAACAGTAACCATACCTAAGCGTGGATCTTTTACTTCAAACTGGATCAGCTGAGCCAGCTCACGTTGGAGCTGGTCAGCAATCCTGGATGTACGACTATAATCGCGTGCCATAAAGGTTATTTATTACCTTGAATTGCAATATTACAGCGTGCGCTGAACTTCAACTGTGTCGTAAACCTCAATCTGGTCGCCGACTTTAACATCGTTGTAGTTCTTAACGCCGATACCACATTCCATACCCTGACGGACTTCGTTCACGTTATCTTTGAAGCGGCGTAGAGATTCTAGCTCGCCTTCGTAGATAACAACGTTTTCACGTAGGACACGGATTCGTTTATTACGGAAGACAGTACCTTCTGTAACCATACAGCCGGCTACTGCACCAATCTTAGGCGCTTTAAATACATCACGTACTTCAGCAATACCCACGATCTCTTCACGGTACTCAGGAGATAGCAGACCGCCCATCGCTTGTTTAACGTCATCGATGATGTCGTAGATTACGCTGTAGTAACGTAGTTCAATACCTTCGCGTTCTAGTACCTGACGCGCTTGAGCGTCAGCACGAACGTTAAAGCCGACCATCAATGCATCTGCAGTTACCGCAAGGTTAGCATCAGTTTCAGCAATACCACCGACACCACCAGATACGATGTTTACCTTAACTTCATCAGTAGATAGATCTTCCAATGCGTGCGTTAGGGCTTCCAAAGAACCACGTACGTCTGTCTTCAGTACGATATTAAACTGCTTAACATCACCTGCTTGCATGTTAGCAAATAGGTTTTCAAGCTTAGATTTCTGCTGACGCGCAAGCTTAACATCACGGTATTTACCCTGACGGAATAGAGCAACTTCACGTGCTTTCTTCTCGTTAGATACCATTGTGAATTCATCACCCGCGTTAGGCGTACCATCCAGACCTTGGATTTCTACAGGAATCGCAGGACCAGCGGAATCGATCGGCTTACCGTTCTCATCCAGCATCGCACGTACACGGCCATAGTGAAGGCCTGCAAGTACGATATCACCTTTACGTAGCGTACCGTTCTGTACAAGTACAGTAGCAACTGGACCACGACCTTTATCTAGACGAGATTCAACTACTACACCCTGAGCAGGCGCATTAGGTACAGCTTCAAGTTCTAAAATTTCTGACTGCAGTAATACTGCATCCAGAAGCTCTTCGATACCTTGACCTGATTTAGCAGATACATTTACGAACTGGTTTTCACCACCCCATTCTTCTGGGATAACGTCCAGTGCTGCCAATTCGTTTTTAACACGATCCGGATCAGCTTGTTCTTTATCGATCTTGTTCACAGCAACAACTAGAGGCACACCAGCCGCTTTCGCGTGCTGAACCGCTTCTTCAGTCTGAGGCATTACGCCATCGTCTGCTGCAACTACTAGGATTACAATATCGGTTACAGAAGCACCACGTGCACGCATTGCGGTAAACGCTGCGTGGCCCGGAGTATCTAGGAATGTAACCATGCCGTTATCAGTATCTACGTGGTAGGCACCGATATGCTGGGTAATACCGCCAGACTCACCAGAAGCTACACGTGAAGAACGAATGTAATCTAGTAGAGACGTTTTACCGTGGTCTACGTGACCCATTACGGTTACAACTGGTGCACGACCTTCAGAATCACCCTGCTGCGCCTGAATGCTTTCCATCAACGCTTCTTCTACAGCGTTTTCCTGCATTGGCTTAGGTGTGTGACCCATCTCTTCTACAACAAGTGTTGCTGTATCCTGATCGATAACTTGGTTGATAGTCGCCATAGCGCCCATACCAAACATTACCTTGATCACTTCAGCAGCCTTAACGTTCATCTTCTTCGCAAGATCTGCAACCGTGATGCTCTCAGGAATAGATACTTCGATCACCTGTTGAGTAGTTGGCTCTTTAAAGCCGTGCTCATTAGGTTTGTTAGAAAGCGGCTTGCCGTTCTTACCGCGGTTACGGCTAATCTTGCCACCACGACGATCCTGCTGACCACGGTTGTCATTGCCTTTTTTCTTGCCTTTGCCACGACGATCGTTGCCAGAATCGTTTTTCTTAGCCTGTTCTTGAGCCTTGAAGCGCTGTTCTGTTTCTGCTTTACGGCGCTTAGCCTCTTCTTCTTTCTTCTGCTTAGCTTTTTCAGCAGCTTCAGCTTCTTGTTTCTTCTGCTCTGCAGCTTTAGCTTCTGTCTCGCGCTTCTGCTGTTCTTCAGCTTCACGCTCTTTAGCTGCTTTTTCTTCAGCTTCGCGTACTGCTTGAGCTTCCGCTTCCTGCTGTTTACGCTCTTCTTCTAAGCGTAACTCTTCAGCATTCTGTGCTTCCACTTGCTGATCTGCTTCGCCTTCAGCACCTTCCACTTCTGAACGTTTCACATAAGTACGTTTCTTGCGTACTTCAACGTTCACAGTCTTCTTCTTACCTGAAGCACCGGATACTTTTAGAGTCGATGTAGTTTTACGCTTTAGTGTAATTTTCTTAGGCTCAGCATCATCTGCATCTTCACCATGACTACGCTTAAGGTGATTTAGCAATGATTGACGCTCAGTTTCAGAAACTTCCGCGGTTTCGTTTTTACCTGAAATGCCAGCTTCCTGCATTTGTTCTAACAAACGCTCAACGGAAACACCAACCATTTCGGCAAGCTGCTTAACTGTTACTTCTGCCATGTTAGGAGGCTCCTATTCCGTTAATCTTTACTCTTCAGCAAACCATGGTGCACGAGCAGTCATGATTAACGCTGCAGCTCGCTCTTCATCTAGGCCTTCAATATCTAGCAAGTCATCAATAGACTGTTCCGCTAGATCTTCCATAGTAATTACACCTTGCGCGGCCAGTAGGTAAGCTAAGTGCTTGTCCATACCGTCCATCTCCAACAGGTCTGCTGCTGGTTCTGCACTGTCTAGTTTTTCCTCACTTGCGATAGCAAGGTTTAGAAGTGCATCTTTCGCACGCTTACGTAGTTCCTCTACGATAGCTTCGTCGAAACCATCGATCTCTAACATTTCATCAACAGGAACGTAAGCAACTTCCTCTAGTGTGGTGAAACCTTCTTCTACCAACACTTCAGCAACATCTTCATCAACGTCTAGATGGTTGATGAACGTATCGATAACGGAACCAACTTCAGACTGATGCTTCTCTTGAGCATCTTCTTCAGTCATTACGTTTAGTTCCCAGCCAGTAAGCTCGGAAGCCAAACGTACGTTCTGGCCACTACGGCCGATCGCCATCGCTAAGTTTTCTTCAGCAACTGCTACATCCATTGAGTGCGTTTCTTCGTCAAGGACGATAGATGCAACATCTGCAGGGGCCATAGCGTTGATAACCAACTGCGCTGGGTTATCGTCCCAAAGCACGATATCAACACGCTCACCGCCCAATTCGTTAGATACAGCCTGCACACGTGAACCACGCATACCAACGCATGCACCAACAGGATCGATACGGCCATCATTTGTTTTAACCGCGATCTTGGCACGTGAACCTGGGTCACGAGATGCCGCACGAATTTCGATCACTTCTTCAGAGATCTCTGGTACTTCGATACGGAACAGCTCAATCAACATTTCGTTGCAAGAACGGCTCAAGATCAATTGAGGGCCACGGCCTTCTGAGCGAACTTCAAGAAGTACCGCACGCACACGATCACCCATGCGGAATGCTTCACGCTGGATTAGCTGATCACGAGGTAGCAATGCTTCAGCATTGTTACCTAGATCTACAATAATGTTATCGCGTGTTACTTTTTTAACACTGCCCGAGATCAACTCACCTTGGCGATCACGGTATAATTCAACAACTTTCGCACGCTCTGCTTCGCGAACTTTCTGAACAATAACTTGTTTAGCTGTTTGTGCCGCAATACGACCAAACTTAACAGATTCAACCTGTTCTTCATGTACGCTACCTGGCTCTAGAGAAGCATCGATTTCTTCAGCTTCTTCCATCGTCAGCTCAGTACCTAGTGCAGGCACTTCTTCATTGCTTACAACCAACCAGCGGCGGAAAGTTTCGTAATCGCCTGTAGTACGATCAATAACTACGCGAATATCCGCTTCTTCGTCGTAACGCTTCTTAGTTGCTGTTGCTAGTGCAACTTCAATCGCCTCGAAAATTACTTCTTTCGGAACATCTTTCTCGTTAGAAACTGCTTCCGCAACCAACAGAATCTCTTTATTCATGCTTCTGCCTCGCCTAAGACCTCTAATCCACGTTTAGAACTGAGGGATAATGTTTGCACGATCGATGTACTCAATCGGCAGCATATATTCTTCATTGTCGACCACTACCAGAATGTCGTCGCCTTCAACACCATTCAGCACACCTTTAAATTTACGGCGGCCTTCAAACGCAATTCGTAAGCGAACCTGAATAACAGATCCTGCATAGGCTTCAAATTGCTCAAGTGTAAATAGAGGACGATCCATACCTGGAGAGGACACCTCAAGGGTGTAGTTACCGGCAATCGGATCTTCTACATCCATAATTCCGCTGACCTGATGGCTGACTTTAGCGCAATCATCTACGTTAATGCCGTTATCAGAATCGATATACACCCGTAGGGTGCTGTGTTTTCCCTGTGAGAGAAACTCAATACCCCAGAGCTCAAACCCCAGCGCTGTAACTGAAGGTTCAATCAACTCTTGTAATAGTTTCATTTTCGCTGACACGAATAACCCACCTGTTCTAACACTAAGACATTAAATACTTATAAAACAATAAGTTACATTCAACATCGTAAATTTCAAAAACAAAAAATGGGTCTAATGACCCATTCCCGATATACAAAGCCTTAGATTAAAGACTCTGCATTTTACCTACGAAAAAGCCCCTTAAAAGGGGCCTTACGTAAAAATAAGGTTGGTAGCGGGGGCTGGATTTGAACCAACGACCTTCGGGTTATGAGCCCGACGAGCTACCAAGCTGCTCCACCCCGCATCAAAAACCTAAAACGATTCGACATTTCTGTGAATCTGAAGTCAGGACAGCTAACCGAAATTTAGCTTTTTGACTTCAAAGAATAAGAGACTTACTAAATAAACAATTCACTTATCCAAAAACTGGTGCAAATTGTATATGTACTGAGGCTCTTAATCAAGAAATATGGTGCCCAAGGCCGGACTTGAACCGGCACGGCCTGACGGCCACTACCCCCTCAAGATAGCGTGTCTACCAATTCCACCACTTGGGCAACAAACTTTTAAAAAACTGTTAGTTATTTTGAGGAATATCAGAATCTACAGGCGCTTCTGGCTTAGACTCATCAAAAACAGGTAGCGCTGGCTCTTCAGCAACTGCAGACTCAGCTGCTTTGCTTTCGATAAGTTCAGCAGATGGAATACCTGCATCACCAACAGAATCAGCTTTTTCTTTAGCGTATACAGCTAAAACAAAGCTTGTAACAAAAATACCCGCAGCAACAATACCTGTTACGCGAGAAAGGAAGTTACCGCTACCGGTACTACCAAAAACAGTCTGCGAAGCACCTGCACCAAAAGAAGCGCCAGCTTCAGCACCCTTGCCTTGCTGCAGCAAAATTAAGCCAATTACAGCGGCTGCCAACAATACATGAATAATTAAAACTACTGTTTCCATCTCAGAACCGTTAGTTATGCACCTGCTGCTTGGCAGATGGCAATAAAGTCGTTTGCTTTAAGGGATGCTCCACCAACAAGCCCCCCATCAACATCTTCATTCGCGAACAATTCAGCTGCGTTAGCAGCATTTACACTGCCACCATACAAGATACGCATTTTGCTAGCTAGCTCAGCATCACATTCAGCAATCATATTACGAATAGATGCATGCACTTCTTGCGCCTGTTCTGGCGTTGCAGTTTTACCCGTACCTATAGCCCATACTGGCTCATAAGCAATTACAGCATCTTCAAATTGTTCGATCCCTGCAGCATCTACAACAGATTTTATCTGTCGTTCAACAACTGCAAGTGTATTTCCTTCTTCACGCTCTTCAAGCGTTTCACCAACACATAGGATTGGCTTCAAGCCAGCTGCAACTGTTGCTTTAAACTTATCTGCAACCAATTCGTCTGACTCAGCATACAAACTACGGCGCTCGGAATGACCAAGAATGACGTATTCGCAGCTTAAATCTTGCAACATCTCCAAAGAGATCTCACCCGTAAAAGCACCGTTATTTTGCTCGCTAACGTTCTGCGCACCCAGCACAACAACAGAATCAGCAGTCAATGCTTTTACTTGAGAGAGGTATATAGACGGCGGACAAACCAGCACATCAACAGCATTGGTTTTAAGCTCAGCATTCAGGCCTTCCATCAATGCATTGATAGATGCTGAATTACCATTCATTTTCCAGTTACCGGCTACTAAGGCTGTACGCATTTATACCCCCATTTAAAGAGGCGCAAATATTAACTGGCTTACTCTGAACTTTCAAGCGCAAGCAGTGCTTTTTCAACCTCATCCGCTAACTGCTGACACAAGCTGTTAACTTCTTCTTCGTTTTCACCCTCGATCATAACGCGAACAACAGGTTCAGTGCCTGACGGGCGAAGTAGAACACGACCTCGATCACCTAATTGCGCTTCGGTTTTAGCAACGGCAACACTGATCTCTTCAACTTCTGAAATATTGTGCTTTTGCGCCATACGCACATTGATCATTTTCTGCGGTAATTTGGTCATACCGTGACGAAGAGTATTCAACGTCTCACCTGTTTCAACGATTGCCTTCAGTACCTGCAATGCTGCAACTGTACCATCACCCGTAGTTGTCAGATGACGACAAACAATATGTCCTGAGCTTTCTCCACCAAGCAACCACTCACGTTTGTATAACTGCTCCATCACATAACGATCGCCAACGTTTGCGCGAACAAATTGAATTCCTTCTCGCGCATAGGCTTGCTCTAGACCGAAGTTAGTCATTAACGTCCCGACTACCCCGCCACAAAACGTTCCTTCACGACGCATTTGCGCGGCAATCATGTATAGAAGTTCATCACCATCGACTTCTTCACCGAGGTGATCAACCATAATCACACGATCACCGTCACCATCTAAAGCGATACCTAAATCAGCTTTTTCTGCTGTGACAACCGTTTGCAAACGCTGTGTAGCGGTAGCACCGCATTTTTCATTGATATTTAGACCATCTGGCGCCGATGCTATCTCAACAACCTCTGCACCCAACTCCGAAAACACTGCCGGTGCAACGTGGTAGGTAGCGCCATTGGCACAGTCTAAGATTATCTTTAAGCCCTTAAGACTGATACCGCCAGCAGTAGCCTTACAAAACTCAATGTAACGACCAGCAGCATCATCAATACGACGCGCTTTACCTAATTCTGCAGAATCGACCGTAGTCATTGCGATATCCATCTGCGCTTCAATCGCCTGCTCAATCTCGTCAGGCAGTTTAGTACCTTCCGCAGAGAAGAATTTAATGCCGTTATCGTAATAAGCATTGTGTGATGCACTGATGACGATACCAGCATCAGCACGGAAAGTGCGCGCTAGATAAGCAACAGCTGGGGTTGGCATTGGACCGGTGAGTAACACATCCACACCAGCAGCAGATAAGCCTGCCTCTAAAGCAGACTCAAACATGTAACCTGATATGCGCGTGTCTTTGCCAATCAGTATTTTACTGTGCCCTTCTCTTGAAAATACTTTACCTGCAGCCCAACCCAACTTAAGCACAAAATCAGGAGTAACTGGAAATTGACCAACCTTGCCACGAATACCATCAGTACCAAAATAACGCTTACTCATTCACTTATATTCCTTTTTATACCGTCTCAGCCATAACCGCGCGTGTCATTTTCACTACATCGACCGTTTCAGCAACGTCATGAACACGAAGTATCTCTGCACCTTGCATTACAGCAATCGCCACAGTGGCTAAGCTACCCGGTAGTCGCTGCTCTACCTCATTATTGAGAACAGCCCCTATCATCGACTTTCGTGACGCCCCTATTAGCAAGGGAAGGTCATGTTTCTTTAGTCTGCCTAAATTATTCATCAGACGTAAATTATGTTCTATGCTTTTACCAAATCCGAACCCTGGATCTAATAACAATCTGTCTTTTGAAATACCGACTACTTCGCATGCTTCCACCCGCTGTAATAAGAAGCGCTCAACATCGTCGAGCACATCATCATACAAGGGTGCATCTTGCATTGTCGCTGGATTGCCCTGCATATGCATTAAGCAGATAGGCAGATCAGTATTAGCTGCCGCTTCTAGCGCACCTTCACGACCTAGAGCTCTGACATCATTGATCAAGCCAGCACCCAATTTAGCCGACTCGGTAATTACTTCAGGAGTGCTAGTATCTACTGAAATAACTACATCTAGTTCTAATGAAATTTTCTCTACAACAGGAAGCACTCGACTCTGCTCTTCACCTAAACTTACAACAGCAGCACCTGGACGGGTAGACTCGCCACCCACATCCAAGATTGTTGCACCAGCAGCCACCATCGCTTCAGCTCGTCGAATTACATTATCCAGCCGTACTTGCTGATTGGAATACAACGTTCCGCCATCCGAGAAAGAATCAGGCGTAACATTCAAAATCCCCATAACATGGGTATCAGCTAAGTTTAGAATTCGATTACCACAGACTAACTGGCGCATAGATCCCGTTCTTCAATACTTTTATAAAATGAAAAAAGGCTGACCTTCTACAAAGCCAGCCTTTTTATATTCACCTTAAGCTTAGTGAATATTATTATCCGGTGAGCGAGGAGCGTCCTGATCTGAATCATCATCTGATCGATCATCAGCGTCTGATTCTGTATCAGTATTTACGCTTTCACTAGCTCCATGGTCTGAACCATTTTTATCTTCTTCCACCCAACCTTCAGGTGCCGACACTTCTTCGCGACTCATCAACTGATCGATCTGCTTACTATCAATCGTTTCGTACTTCATTAATGCCTGACACATTGTCTCTAGGATATCGCGATTATCATCCAGAATCTGCTCTGCCTTCTGGTAACAATCATCGATAATCTTGCGTGTTTCTGTATCAATGCGACGCTGTGTTTCTTCCGCTAATGGCTTAGCACCTTGACCGTAGCCACGGTTAAATGGATCTGCATCTTCTTCATCGTATAACAATGGCCCTAATTCATCGCTTAGCCCCCACTTCGCCACCATATTACGAGCGAATGAAGTTGCGCGCTGAATATCATTAGATGCACCAGTGGTTACACCCTCTTTGCCCAAAGTCATTTCCTCAGCAATACGACCACCGTAAAGCGAGCAAATATTAGACAGAATAGACTGACGGCTATGGCTATAACGGTCTTCTTCAGGCAAGAACATCGTTACACCCAATGCACGACCACGTGGAATGATAGACACTTTATACACAGGATCATGTTCTGGCATTAGACGACCAACAATCGCGTGACCAGCTTCATGATAAGCGGTATTCAAGCGTTCTTTCTCAGACATAACCATAGATTTACGCTCAGCGCCCATCATAATTTTGTCTTTCGCTTGCTCAAACTGATTCATACTTACAGTGCGTTTGTTAGCGCGTGCTGCAAATAGGGCCGCTTCGTTTACAAGGTTTGCTAGATCAGCACCAGAGAAACCCGGCGTACCACGCGCAATCAGATCAGGCTTAACATCTTCACCTAATGGTACTTTACGCATGTGCACTTTAAGAATTTTTTCACGACCAAGGATATCAGGCAGGCCTACATGAACCTGACGGTCAAAACGACCCGGACGTAATAACGCAGGATCAAGCACATCTGGACGGTTAGTCGCAGCGATTACGATAATACCTTCACTGCCTTCAAAGCCATCCATCTCTACCAACAATTGGTTCAATGTCTGTTCACGTTCATCATTACCACCACCCATACCAACACCACGGTGACGGCCTACAGCATCAATCTCGTCGATAAAGATGATACATGGAGCATTTTTCTTCGCTTGATCAAACATGTCACGTACACGGGACGCACCCACACCTACGAACATCTCTACGAAGTCAGAACCAGAAATACTAAAGAAAGGCACTTTAGCTTCGCCAGCGATTGCTTTCGCCAACAAGGTTTTACCGGTACCCGGATTACCCGCCATCAATACACCACGTGGAATATGGCCACCTAGGCGCTGAAACTTACCCGGATCACGAAGAAAATCTACCAGCTCACGAACATCTTCTTTTGCTTCTTCAACGCCAGCAACGTCATCGAAGGTCGTTTTAATCTGATCTTCGCTCATCATACGTGCTTTAGACTTACCGAAAGACATCGGACCGCCTTTTCCACCGCCGCCTTGCATCTGACGCATGAAGAACATGAACACTGCGATAATCACAAGAATAGGGAAAGAAGCGACTAGCAACTGAGTCCAAATGCTCTGCTGCTCAGGTTGCTTACCTTCAATCACAACATTGTGATTAATTAGATCATCAACCAGTTTAGGATCCTGAAGCGCTGGGCGTACGGTTTCAAACATATCACCGTTAGAGCGCTGGCCCTGAATAATATAGCCATCAATAATGACTTTAGTTACACGATCATCCTGAACTTCTTTGACGAAATCAGAGTAACTTAGTCGGTTAGACTCGGCCTTTTCATTAAAATTATTAAAAACAGTCAGCAATACCGCTGCGATCACCAGCCATAGAACTAGATTTTTCGCCATATCATTCAATGGAATACCCTCAATTTGCTGATTTTGTTAGGCGTTATTAGAAAACGCTAAACACTATACTATGCAGCCACGATTGACCACTAAAACACTAATTAACCTTTAAAACCTTTACCTAAAAGGTACACTTCACGGGATCTAGCTCGAGAAGAATCAGGCTTACGCGTAACCACTTTGTCAAAACTTGTACGCATATCTTTTAAATATTGATCAAAACCTTCACCTTGGAATACTTTAGCGACAAAGGTACCTCCAGGCTTTAACACCTCGCGTGCCATATCCAAAGCAAGCTCAACCAAATACATCGCCGCTGGCTGATCAACAGCAGACATACCACTCATATTGGGGGCCATATCTGAAATTACAAGGTCTGCTGGTTCATCTCCTAATGCATTTAGGATTTTATTCAGCACTTCTTCCTCAGTAAAGTCACCTTGAACGAACTCTACACCCGCCATACTGTCCATTGGCAGAATATCTGACGCCACCACACGACCGTGATCACCGACCCGTTCCGCGGCCACTTGAGACCATCCCCCAGGTGCCGCACCTAGATCTACAACAGTCATTCCCTGCTTAAGTAGCTTATCTTTTTCATCTAATTCAATCAGCTTAAAACTAGCACGCGATCTATAACCGAGTTCTTTGGATTTCTTCACCCAATGATCATCAAAGTGTTCTTTTAACCAACGTTCACTACTTGATGCTTTCGCCACTTCGTTTCACTCTCTTGATTGAATGAGCCATGCGCTACTCAGAACCGCATAACTCAGGTAAAATATAATTAATTAAATATGCTGGACTAGGGTATTAGATAATATTCGCATTAAACGCCCAGCTAAACTTTGAGGCAACGTATTTTAATATGAGCTTGAGCACTGAGCAAAAGAAGCATTACCGCACTATAGGCCACAAACTTAATCCTCTAGTAACTGTAGCAGGAAAAGGCCTAACTGAAGCTATTCAACTTGAAGTCGATCGTGCTTTAGAAGATCACGAACTGATCAAGGTAAAGTTTGCTGTTGGTGATCGCGACGTTAAAAAACAACTAATTCGCGAACTATGCGAAATTGTTGAAGCTGAGATAGTGCAAGAGATTGGCCATATTGCGCTAATTTACCGCAGAGCGCTTGAGCCGAATCCAAAACTATCTAACTTGTTACGTTAAGATCTCTTAGCTATCTATTAAAACAGCTTAAATACAAAAAAGGGTGCCTAAGCACCCTTTTTTTTAGTCCGCTCAAATATGAGCAACCTCATCAATCTCATACTCAGTAGCACCACCCGGCGTCTGAATATTTACGATATCACCTTCCTCTTTGCCGACTAAGCCACGAGCGATTGGTGAATTAACTGAGATTTTATTCGCTTTAATATCAGCTTCATCATCACCGACAATCTGATAAGTCTTAGACTCATCAGTATCTAAGTTAATGATAGTTACTGTAGTACCGAAGATAACCTTACCAGAGTGCGGAATAGCTGTTACATCAATTACCTGACAGTTAGACAGCTTAGCTTCCAGCTCCTGAATACGACCTTCGATAAAACCCTGCTGCTCACGAGCAGCATGGTATTCAGCGTTTTCCTTCAGGTCACCGTGTTCACGTGCTTCTGCAATATCAGCAATTACGCGTGGACGATCTACAGTTTTCAGTTGATCAAGCTCTTCACGAAGCGCTTTCTCACCTGCTGCAGTCATAGGTACACGATTCACAATTATGCTCCTATATCCTGAACGCGACGAACTTCTTTCTCTTCGCCGTACTGTAGTGCCATAGTAATCGCTTCAGCACCTGCCAATGTAGTGGTATATGGCACTTTATGCTGTAGAGCGCTACGACGAATATCAGCAGAATCTTCAATCGCTTTACGGCCTTCTGTCGTATTCACAATGTAAGCAATCTCATCATTCTTGATCATATCAACAATGTTTGGACGACCTTCCATCACTTTATTTACAACTTCAACCTCAAGGCCCTGCTCAGCCATTAGCTTAGCAGTACCGCGAGTAGCGACTAGCGTGAAGCCTAGCTCAGCTAGATCTTTAGCAATCTGCATGGAAGCATCTTTATCAACTTCACGTACAGAGATGAACGCCTTACCCGCTTGCGGCATAGTTTCGCCCGCACCGATCTGCGCCTTCATAAACGCTTCACCGAAGGTAGCGCCAACACCCATTACTTCACCAGTAGATTTCATCTCTGGGGATAGAATTGGATCAACACCTTGGAACTTGTTGAACGGGAATACAGCTTCTTTCACGTTAAACAATGTTGGTACGATCTCTTTAGTGAACCCAAGTTCAGCTAGAGACTTACCAGTCATTACCTGCGCACCGATTTTCGCTAGAGAAACACCGATACACTTAGAAACAAACGGCACTGTACGGGATGCACGAGGGTTAACCTCAATCACGTAAATTTCACCATCCTGATATGCAAGCTGCGTATTCATTAGGCCAACTACACCTAGTTCCAACGCCATCTTACGTACCATCTCACGCATTTCATCTTGAACATCATCAGCAAGACTATACGGAGGGAATGAACATGCAGAGTCACCAGAGTGAACACCCGCTTGCTCGATATGCTGCATGATTGCACCGATAACCACATCCTTACCGTCGCAAACTGCATCAATATCAACTTCAACCGCTGCATTCAGGAAGTGATCCAACAATACTGGTGCGTCGTTAGATACCTGTACCGCAGTATTCATGTAGCGGCGCAGCTCTTCCTCTTTGTAAACGATCTCCATTGCACGACCGCCTAGCACATAAGATGGACGAACAACTAGCGGGTAACCAAGCTTATCAGCTTCGATGATCGCTTCTTCTAGAGAACGTACAGTCGCGTTTTCTGGCTGCTTAAGACCAAGGCGCTTCAGCATTTGCTGGAACTGTTCACGGTCTTCTGCACGATCAATCGCTTCTGGAGAAGTACCAATAATTGGTACACCAGCTTGTTCAAGTGCAACAGCTAGTTTCAATGGTGTCTGACCACCGTACTGAACGATAACACCTTTTGGCTTCTCAACATTTACGATTTCAAGCACATCTTCAAGCGTGATTGGCTCGAAGAACAGACGATCAGATGTATCGTAATCAGTAGAAACAGTCTCAGGGTTACAGTTAACCATGATTGTTTCGAAACCGTCGTCACGCGCTGCAAGTGCTGCATGCACACAGCAGTAGTCAAACTCGATACCTTGACCGATACGGTTTGGACCACCACCGATAACCATGATCTTGTCACGGTCAGAAGGATTCGCTTCACACTCTTCTTCATAAGAGGAGTACATGTAAGCTGTATCAGATGCGAATTCAGCGGCACATGTATCAACACGCTTATAAACCGGACGTACATCTAGGTTATGACGATGCTTACGGAACTGCTTCTCAGAAACACCAAGAAGAGTTGCCAAGCGCTCATCAGAGAAACCTTTACGCTTAAGACGGAACACAGCATCTTTATCAAGATCGGACATAGCCGTCTCAGATACGCGCTGCTCATCTTTAATAATGTCTTCCACTTGAACCAAGAACCAAGGATCAATACCACTGATCTCGTATAGTTCTTCGACGCTCATACCCATACGGAATGCATCGCCTAGATACCAGATACGCTCAGCACCCGGCTCTTTCATTTCACGTACGATCGTAGAACGCGCATCTTCGCTAGCAATGTCGATGATTGGGTCGAGACCAGTCGCACCAACCTCTAGACCACGAAGAGCCTTCTGTAGAGATTCCTGCTGAGTACGACCAATTGCCATAACCTCACCAACAGACTTCATCTGAGTTGTCAGACGATCATTTGCCTGAGGGAATTTCTCGAAAGTGAAACGGGGGATCTTAGTAACAACGTAGTCAATAGATGGCTCGAAAGACGCTGGCGTAGCACCGCCAGTGATATCATTTTGTAACTCATCTAGTGTGTAGCCAATTGCTAGCTTCGCAGCTACTTTTGCAATTGGGAAGCCAGTCGCTTTAGATGCCAAAGCGGAAGAACGAGATACACGAGGATTCATCTCGATTACAACCATACGGCCATCTTTCGGGTTTACACCAAACTGTACGTTAGAGCCGCCGGTTTCTACGCCGATTTCACGTAGTACTGCCAAGGAGGCATTACGCATGATTTGATATTCTTTATCAGTAAGCGTTTGCGCTGGTGCAACAGTGATAGAGTCACCCGTGTGAACACCCATTGCATCGAAGTTTTCGATAGCACAAACAATGATACAGTTGTCGTTTTTATCACGAACAACTTCCATCTCGTACTCTTTCCAACCGATCAAAGATTCGTCGATCAACAACTCAGTTGTTGGAGAAAGATCCAGACCACGCTCACAGATCTCGATAAACTCTTCTTTGTTATACGCAATACCACCACCGGTACCACCCATAGTGAAAGAAGGACGAATGATACATGGGAAGCCTAGCTGCGCTTGAACCTGTAACGCTTCTTCCATACTGTGAGCAATTGCAGCACGAGGGCATTCAAGGCCAATTGCTTTCATCGCCTTATCGAAACGATCACGGTCTTCCGCTTTATCGATCGTGTCAGCGTTAGCACCGATCATCTCAACGCCATGCTTTTCAAGAACGCCTTCACGCTCAAGATCCAAAGCACAGTTCAATGCAGTCTGACCACCCATTGTAGGTAGAAGTGCATCAGGCTTTTCTTTGGCGATAATCTTTTCTACTGTCTTCCAGTTGATTGGCTCAATATAAGTTGAGTCAGCCATCGCTGGATCAGTCATAATGGTTGCAGGGTTAGAGTTAACCAGAATGACGCGGTAACCTTCTTCACGCAAAGCTTTACAAGCTTGTGCGCCAGAATAGTCGAATTCACATGCCTGACCGATAACAATCGGGCCAGCACCAAGAATCAAAATACTTTTTAAGTCCGTACGTTTTGGCATCGGTAATAAACCAGTCGTATCAGTTAATAACTGCGGCAGGCGGCTAATTCACACCTGCCTTGTATCGTTTCAAAAGCCTGTTAACTCAGGCCAAACTGCGATTAAGCTTTCGCAGCCTTCATATCTTCGATGAAGCGATCAAATAGAGGCGCAACATCGTGTGGGCCTGGGCTAGCTTCAGGGTGACCCTGGAAACTAAACGCCGCACGATCAGTTCTCTCAATACCCTGCAAAGAGCCATCAAACAGAGATTTATGCGTAGCACGCACATTTTCTGGAAGTGCATCTTCGTCAACGGCAAAACCGTGGTTTTGAGACGTAATCATCACTTGCTTACCATCCAAATCTTGAACTGGGTGGTTTGCACCGTGGTGACCAAACTTCATTTTTACTGTTTTAGCACCAGAAGCCAAAGCAAGTAGCTGATGACCCAAGCAGATACCAAATACAGGTAGATCTGTTTTGCAGATCTCTTCAATAGCAGCAATTGCGTAATCACATGGCTCTGGATCACCAGGACCATTAGATAGGAATACGCCATCTGGATTCATCGCTAACACTTCTGCAGCAGGTGTTTTTGCAGGTACAACCGTTAGACGGCAACCGCGCTCAACCAACATGCGCAAGATATTGCGTTTCACACCATAGTCATATGCAACAACATGGAACTCTTGATCTGCTGCAGTTTTCTCTTCATGACCTTGACCTAGTTTCCAAGTAGAAGAAGTCCACTCGTATGTCTCTTCAGTTGTAACAACTTGAGCTAGATCCATACCTTTTAGACCTGGGAACGATTTAGCTTCAGCTAGCGCTTTAGCTTCATCAATATCACCGGCCATGATGCAACCGTTAAGAGAACCCTTTTCACGCAAAATACGTGTTAAACGTCGTGTATCAATATCAGCGATACCAACGATATTGTTATCCTTAAGATAATCATCAAGGTTCTTTTCATTACGGAAGTTACTCGCAACCAATGGAAGGTCACGAATGACTAAACCAGCAGCCCACGTGCGAGAAGATTCTTCATCTTCCGTATTTGTGCCAGTATTACCAATATGTGGATATGTCAGGGTAACAATCTGACGGCAGTATGATGGATCCGTTAGGATCTCCTGGTAACCCGTCATAGAGGTATTAAATACAACCTCGCCGCTAGACAGACCGTCTGCGCCAATGGCTACGCCCTTGAAAATGCTTCCGTCTTCAAGAGCAAGAATGGCTGGTCTCGCCAATTGAACCTCCCCGCGTAAATGCGCAACAACAAAAATCAGAAACGATACGTGCAAAAAAGCGAGGTAAAACCTGAAGTTAACCTCGCTTTTTTGTTTTAGAAACCTGTGTGTAAATTTTGCCTTAGGCAAAACGACTGCATTCTATGCCAAATTCGCCAATCTGTCCATCGCACTCGACGAAAAGAGTTATGTAACAAACGGTCAATTAATACATCTGTCACATTATTGAAGTAAAAAGCACTACAAGAAACAGTATCAAACACCGCTCCCATAAACATAAGGCCCCTTATGAAGATTTCAACGATTACACGCATTGCGAGCATAACTTTAGCCCTAATCGTAATTTTACTGGCTGCCGCAATTTTTTGGTCCTTAGAACGTCTAGATTCCGCCTTCAAGATGAAAGACGACTATCATGGCTACATCAATGAAATCAACATAAAACTTGAACAGCCCGTGTCAAAGTATTTAATGACAGGGGATGCAACCTTACTTACAACAATAGAAAATAATCTTGAAGAGCTTTCAGTCAGCACACAAAGAAACTTACCAGAAGAGATACGAGCTGGCGTTCTAGATAAATTAAAGAACATAAAGAGCAAAACCCTTACAGAATTGCGCGCTGCAGGAAAACTAGCACAACCAGAAGTATTACTCATACATAATGAAAGAGAATTAAACGACGCTATACAATCCGTCAAAGAATATGCAGATAAAGCAAGTTACGATCAAAACCACATCAAGAATAGCTATGTAGATCTACTATTAAGCCTGCAAAAAAACACTATTCTTCTCAGCCACAGCCGCCAAAGCTTCTTTGAAAATAACAAAAGCGAGAGCTTACAACAGATTGAATTCATCCTAACTGAGCTTAAAAAGGACGCAGAATCAATCAACAAACTTGAGCGACTAGGCATATTCAAAGAAACAGATGATCAGGATGACCTCTCCTCTTTACTAGGCCTTGCAACCGAGGAGAGCGATAACAACAAAGAAGAAATTGGCGATGAACCCTTAGCAAGCATTAAAGATCTTGTTAATCGGTATCCGAAAGAACTTCAAAATGCGAAAAAGTTTAGTCAACAAAAAACCGAATCTAGCTCCGCCGCTCAGAAAAATGTGGCTAATTTAGAGCAATTAGTAGCAAATATCGCCAGCATTATCGCAGATAAATATGAGGACATTCGCTTCTCGGTATACCTAATCATGGCCATATGTACCATCCTGATTATTGCAACAGGTATATCCATGAACATGTTACTGCGTAAATTAGGCAGCATCCTGATTGTAACAACGGAATATATAGATCAACTGTCACATGGAAAATTTAGCAGCAATATCCAAATAGACTCAAGATTAACTGAAGCCGAAACACTTAATAGCGCCATAGACAGGCTACAACACTTCTTCAAAAAATTCCTTATGGATATCGAGCAGGAAACCAACAATTTAAGGCAACTCCAAAACAGCGCTATTACAGAAGCAACGCAATTAGAAAACACCGTTCAACAGCAACAAGCAGCTACCGAAAATGCTGTAGTACAAATAACACAGCTAAACAGCTCATTTACGGAAGTAGCAACAAGAGCAACACAAAGCAGTTCAGCGACACTCGAAGCCTCACAACTAGCAAATAAAGGCTATGAGCAAATTAAAGCTACGGGCGACCATATTGATAAGCTCAACAATGAAATTGCAGCAACATCAGAATCATTGAACGCCCTACAAGAAGATTCTATCGCCATACAAAATGTACTAGGTGTAATACAAGGCTTTGCAGAGCAAACCAACTTATTGGCCTTAAACGCAGCAATCGAAGCAGCACGGGCAGGAGAAACAGGTCGCGGATTTGCTGTAGTTGCAGACGAAGTGAGAAACCTTGCTGCAAACACAGCAAAATCAGCAGACGAAATCCAGAGAATTACAACCCGTTTAAATCAAACGACCGAGCAAACTGTTGAGAAAATGGGCATCCAACAAAGAGCTGCAACCGACACTGTAAATCTTGCAAAAGATGCTCAAGCAGCAATCAAAATCATAAGAAATTCAATCAGTGAAATTAACGACATGAGTGTTTTGATTGCGTCATCAACTGAAGAACAGACCTCCGTGACCTCAGAAATAACAGATACAATTGAGACAACAAATACATTAAGCCAATATACAAAATCTGCAGCTGAAACAAACAAAAAACAAGCAGAGCAACTATCATTCGCAAGCGAACAATTAACCGCAGTCATTTCAAAACTACATTAACAAATAAAAAGCCCGGCTTATGCCGGGCTTTTTATAGTTAAACAATCTACTTTGCAGAAAACTCATTCCAGTTTTTAAGACTTACTTTTAAGGCATTGGCCATAAAACCGTCTGTCTCCATATCCCTTATTGCTTTAGCCAACATCCCTCTTAAGGCACCAGTGTTACATTTGGATTTATGTGAAATAGTTAGATACAAACCCTCACTACTAATAGCTGGGTCAAGCACTTCAAGATCTGATTTATAGCCAAGCAAATCCGCATAAGCCAATCCAGGGTTCTGCTCGTATAAAGCGTAGTCAGCTCTTGACCGCTTAATCATAAGAAAAGCCTGCTTTAGAGACGCAACATACTGCAAATTCAAATTGGCCTTTGCGTACTCATCAAACTCTTGACCAAAACTATTGTTTATTACTGTTACACCCGACCTTCCAATAAGGTCTTCTCGCTTATCGTATACAAGACCAGACCCTTTACGCCGCCAAACAACACTCTTTGTATTGAGGAAAGCTGGATAAACATAATCCATATACTGGTTCCGAGGGATCGTATAAAAAGCCCCAGCCATCAAATCAATCCTGCCGGAACGAAGCATATCCTGCGCTCTGGCCCATGAACCGACATCCTGAAGTTGAATCTCAACACCCAAGCGCTTACCTAGCTCATCCATAATCAAACGATTCGCACCTAACAGATCGGTAGTACCATCATCAGCACGCCAAAGATAAGGTGGGTATTCTGAATTCCCTGTCGCTGTTAAAACCTTACACTCTTCTGCATGCAAAGAAGCAGAGATAACCGCCATTAATGATATAAAACAACAATTAAAATAGAACTTAACGCTCTTCATCACCTACACCTTTCGCGTTGGGTAAGACAGAATCCTCTGAAGCAGTATAGATAGAAGGATGAATATGCAGCAAGTTTATTGAGTTGCTAGTTGCTAGTTGCTAGTTGCTAGTTGCTAGTTGCTAGTTGCTGGTTGCTGGTTGCTGGTTGCTGGTTGCTGGTTGCTGGTTGCTGGTTGCTGGTTGCTGGTTGCTAGAGAGTCTATATGGATAAAGACTAGTGTAAATACTTCCTCGTATTGTTTTAGCCCCACAACGAAAAAACCCCGATCACAGCGTGACCGGGGTTTTCTCTTAATTAAATGCTTGGCGATGACCTACTCTCACATGGGGAAGCCCCACACTACCATCGGCGATGTTGCGTTTCACGTCTGAGTTCGGGATGGATTCAGGTGGTTCCACAACTCTATGGTCGCCAAGCAAAACTGTTACAACTTAGATCTGATTCTTCTTTTATTTGATCTAGATAAGCTTTCGACTGTAGCTCAACTACGCGCTAATTCGTTACTCTCTATCGTCTTACATATCTTACAAGTCACTTGCCAAACGCCTTGGGCGTTATATGGTCAAGCCTCACGGGCAATTAGTATTGGTTAGCTCAACGCCTCACAGCGCTTCCACACCCAACCTATCAACGTCGTAGTCTTCAACGGCCCTTTAGGGGAATCAAGTTCCCAGTGAGATCTCATCTTGAAGGAGGCTTCCCGCTTAGATGCTTTCAGCGGTTATCCCGTCCGAACGTAGCTACCCGGCAATGCAATTGGCATCACAACCGGTACACCAGAGGTTCGTTCACTCCGGTCCTCTCGTACTAGGAGCAACTCTTCTCAAATCTCAAACGCCCACGGCAGATAGGGACCGAACTGTCTCACGACGTTCTAAACCCAGCTCGCGTACCACTTTAAATGGCGAACAGCCATACCCTTGGGACCGGCTTCAGCCCCAGGATGTGATGAGCCGACATCGAGGTGCCAAACACCGCCGTCGATGTGAACTCTTGGGCGGTATCAGCCTGTTATCCCCGGAGTACCTTTTATCCGTTGAGCGATGGCCCTTCCATACAGAACCACCGGATCACTAGAACCTACTTTCGTACCTGCTCGACGTGTCTGTCTCGCAGTCAAGCACCCTTCTACTCTTGCGCTCATTGCATGATTTCCGACCATGCTGAGGGTACCTTCGTGCTCCTCCGTTACTCTTTGGGAGGAGACCGCCCCAGTCAAACTACCCACCACACAATGTCCCCGATCCCGCTTAGGGAACTGGGTTAGAACCTCAACATTACCAGGCTGGTATTTCAAAGGTGGCTCCACCCTATCTGGCGACAGGGTTTCAAAGCCTCCCAGCTATTCTACACAAGTAATGTCAAAGTCCACTGTGAAGCTGTAGTAAAGGTTCACGGGGTCTTTCCGTCTAGCCGCGGGTAAACTGCATCTTAACAGCTATTTCAATTTCACTGAGTCTCGGGTGGAGACAGTGTGGCCATCGTTACGCCATTCGTGCAGGTCGGAACTTACCCGACAAGGAATTTCGCTACCTTAGGACCGTTATAGTTACGGCCGCCGTTTACCGGGGCTTCGATCAAGAGCTTCGCGCAAGCGCTAACCCCATCAATTAACCTTCCGGCACCGGGCAGGCGTCACACCCTATACGTCCTCTTTCGAGTTTGCAGAGTGCTATGTTTTTAATAAACAGTCGCAGCCACCTGGTATCTTCGACCGGCCTCAGCTTAGGGAGCAAGTCCCATCACCAAAACCGGCGCACCTTCTCCCGAAGTTACGGTGCCATTTTGCCTAGTTCCTTCACCCGAGTTTTCTCATACGCCTTAGTATTCTCTACCTGACCACCTGTGTCGGTTTAGGGTACGGTTAGTCATAACCTGAAGCTTAGAGGATTTTCCTGGAAGCATGGCATCAACTACTTCAGTCCATAAAGGACCTCGTCATCGATTCTCGGTCTTAAAAGAGCCCGGATTTACCTAAGCTCTAAACCTACTATCTTAAACGCGGACAACCAACGCCGCGCTAGCCTAGCCTTCTCCGTCCCCCCATCGCAGTTATGAGCAGTACAGGAATATTAACCTGTTTCCCATCGGATACGCTCTTCAGCCTCTCCTTAGGGGCCGACTCACCCTACCTCGAATAGCGTTGGATAGGAACCCTTGGTCTTCCGGCGGGGAGGGTTTTCACCTCCCTTATCGTTACTCATGTCAGCATTCGCACTTCTGATACCTCCACGGTGCCTTACAGCTTCCGCTTCAACAGCTTACAGAACGCTCCTCTACCATGCACAAAGTGCATCCGTAGCTTCGGTGTTATGCTTAGCCCCGTTATATCTTCCGCGCGGGCCGACTCGACTAGTGAGCTATTACGCTTTCTTTAAAGGGTGGCTGCTTCTAAGCCAACCTCCTAGCTGTCTAAGCCTTCCCACATCGTTTCCCACTTAGCATAAACTTTGGGACCTTAGCTGACGGTCTGGGTTGTTTCCCTTTCCACGACGGACGTTAGCACCCGCCGTGTGTCTCCCGTGATTGAACTCATGGGTATTCGGAGTTTGCATCGGGTTGGTAAGTCGGGATGACCCCCTAGCCGAAACAGTGCTCTACCCCCATGGTTAGACACGAGGCACTACCTAAATAGTTTTCGAGGAGAACCAGCTATCTCCGAGTTTGATTAGCCTTTCACTCCTATCCACAAGTCATCCGCTGGCTTTTCAACGACAGTCGGTTCGGTCCTCCAATGCATGTTACTGCATCTTCAACCTGCCCATGGATAGATCACTCGGTTTCGGGTCTACTCCTAGCGACTGGACGCCCTATTAAGACTCGGTTTCCCTACGGCTCCGCAAATGCTTAACCTTGCCACTAAAAGTAAGTCGCTGACCCATTATACAAAAGGTACGCAGTCACCGTCCGAAAACGGCTCCCACTGCTTGTACGTACACGGTTTCAGGGTCTATTTCACTCCCCTCACAGGGGTTCTTTTCGCCTTTCCCTCACGGTACTGGTTCACTATCGGTCAGTCAGGAGTATTTAGCCTTGGAGGATGGTCCCCCCATATTCAGACAGCGTTTCACGTGTGCCGTCCTACTCGATTTCACTTTAAAAGACCTTTCACATACGGGGCTATCACCCACTATGGCCACACTTTCCAGAGTGTTCTGTTAAATCTAATAAAGCTTAAGGGCTAGTCCCCGTTCGCTCGCCGCTACTTAGGGAATCTCGGTTGATTTCTTTTCCTCTGGGTACTTAGATGTTTCAGTTCCCCAGGTTCGCCTCTAATAACCTATGTATTCAGTTAAAAGATACCTATAAATAGGTGGGTTTCCCCATTCGGAAATGTCCGGATCAAAGGTTGTTTACCACCTCCCCGAACCTTATCGCAGGTTACAACGTCCTTCATCGCCTCTGACTGCCAAGGCATCCACCGTGCACGCTTAGTCACTTGACCATATAACCCGAAGGCGTCTGGAATCACAGTAACTTGTATTGCTAGTAACGATAGATTTCGCCGAATTGGCGCATGCAGTAAAACTACATGTCTTAAATCTAAATCAAATGAATCAAATCCAAATTGTTAAAGAGCGTTTAAAGCAAAAAAGCTTTAAAAGATAATGTCAAAACCGACAATATGTTTTAAAACTCTTCCTTCTCATCCCGAAGGATGATGGTGGAGCTATGCGGGATCGAACCGCAGACCTCCTGCGTGCAAAGCAGGCGCTCTCCCAGCTGAGCTATAGCCCCAAAGAAAACAGTAAGGCTATTATTGGTAGGCCTGAGTGGACTTGAACCACCGACCTCACCCTTATCAGGGGTGCGCTCTAACCAGCTGAGCTACAAGCCTACACCGTTGCTCTTAACTTCTCTGATCAGATAATTCGTGTGAACGCTTGCCGAGAATCGGCTTTCGTTTAAGGAGGTGATCCAGCCCCAGGTTCCCCTAGGGCTACCTTGTTACGACTTCACCCCAGTCATGAACCACACCGTGGTAACCGCCCTCCCGAAGGTTAAGCTAGCTACTTCTGGTGCAATCCACTCCCATGGTGTGACGGGCGGTGTGTACAAGGCCCGGGAACGTATTCACCGCGACATTCTGATTCGCGATTACTAGCGATTCCGACTTCATGGAGTCGAGTTGCAGACTCCAATCCGGACTACGACCGGTTTTCTGAGATTAGCTTACCCTCGCAGGTTCGCGGCCCTCTGTACCGGCCATTGTAGCACGTGTGTAGCCCAACTCGTAAGGGCCATGATGACTTGACGTCGTCCCCACCTTCCTCCGGTTTGTCACCGGCAGTCTCCTTAGAGTTCCCACCCGAAGTGCTGGCAAATAAGGACAAGGGTTGCGCTCGTTACGGGACTTAACCCAACATTTCACAACACGAGCTGACGACAGCCATGCAGCACCTGTCTCAGAGTTCCCGAAGGCACGAAACTATCTCTAGTAACTTCTCTGGATGTCAAGAGTTGGTAAGGTTCTTCGCGTTGCGTCGAATTAAACCACATGCTCCACCGCTTGTGCGGGCCCCCGTCAATTCATTTGAGTTTTAACCTTGCGGCCGTACTCCCCAGGCGGTCTACTTATCGCGTTAGCTGCGCCACTAAAAGATCAAGTCTCCCAACGGCTAGTAGACATCGTTTACGGCGTGGACTACCAGGGTATCTAATCCTGTTTGCTCCCCACGCTTTCGCACCTCAGTGTCAATATCGGTCCAGGTAGTCGCCTTCGCCACTGGTGTTCCTTCCTATATCTACGCATTTCACCGCTACACAGGAAATTCCACTACCCTCTACCGTATTCTAGATTGGCAGTATCAGGTGCAGTTCCAAGGTTGAGCCCTGGGCTTTCACATCTGACTGACCAATCCACCTACGCGCGCTTTACGCCCAGTAATTCCGATTAACGCTCGCACCCTCCGTATTACCGCGGCTGCTGGCACGGAGTTAGCCGGTGCTTCTTCTGCAGTTAACGTCACAGTTGCAAGGTATTAACTTACAACCTTTCCTCACTGCTGAAAGTGCTTTACAACCCTAGGGCCTTCTTCACACACGCGGCATGGCTGCATCAGGCTTGCGCCCATTGTGCAATATTCCCCACTGCTGCCTCCCGTAGGAGTCTGGACCGTGTCTCAGTTCCAGTGTGGCTGATCATCCTCTCAGACCAGCTAGAGATCGTCGCCTTGGTGAGCCATTACCTCACCAACTAGCTAATCTCACGCAGGCTCATCCAATAGTGCAAGGTCCGAAGATCCCCTGCTTTCCCCCGTAGGGCGTATGCGGTATTAGACCAAATTTCTCTGGCTTATCCCCCGCTACTGGGTAGATTCCTACGCGTTACTCACCCGTCCGCCACTCGTCATCAACTAGCAAGCTAGTCATGTTACCGTTCGACTTGCATGTGTTAGGCCTGCCGCCAGCGTTCAATCTGAGCCATGATCAAACTCTTCAGTTTAAATCATTGTTGTTACCAGGAATGTGGTAACGGGCTCTAGTACTAAACAACCGGATAACATTCTTAAGAACGTTAAACCTTTGTAAATCGCTTTAAATGAATTCACTTGGTTGCTTGTCTAGAAAAAGTTTGCTTCTTCTCAACAAGCGCCCACACGAATTATCTGATCAAATTGTTAAAGAGCGTTGCTTTTTTGACTCTCCGCTGACTCAGCGTTTCGTCTCAAGCGAGGCGCATATTCTACTGTGCGCTCATTCAAAGTCAACCGTTTATTTTGCAATTTTGTAAAATTTTTTACTCAGCAACCGGACTTTGAATCCTGCTCCGTAAGCAATCTGAAAAACCAATGTTTTCAATCACTTACTAAGCACCTCGCTTAGCTCAATCAGCCCCGTTTTGGCGGCCTCCCTAAGCAAGGACGGCGAATTCTACAGACATCTGAAAAAGGGTCAACACCCAATCTTAAAAAAAATGAAAAAAGTTGAAAAAAACTTACAAAACGCCGAATTTCGATCAAAGACTGATCAGGAGTGATTATTACGTGTACAACAAACAAGAAAGGCGCCTATATATTTCCTTAAGCGCCTTTCAATTTCGGTGTAATTTATAGCTAATTAAACCATTACACCGGTATATAGTTTAGTGGAATCACTGTTCCCCACAGAATTACTGAGGCAACAATAATACCTACTAGTGTACAGAGACCTACTGTCAGTATAGATGTTGAAAACAGAAAGGCTCTCTCTTCAGGTATTTTCATTATTACTGGTACACCTATATAAAGTAGGTAGACCGTGTAACATACCGCGAATAATCCAACGGTGACATTGAACCACAGTAATGGATAAAGCGCAGACAACCCTGCTAAGAACATTGGAGTCGCCGTGTATGTTGCTAGCGATAGGCAATCATCAAATGATACGTTGCCGCCATAGTTCTTTTCCATCCAATGAATGGCCCATGTTATAAACCCAACTCCAACCCACATTGCAAAGTAAAATGCGATTGCAGCAGGCAAGGCGCTCATAGCATCCAGTTTTACATACTCAGAACCTGCAATGCTCCAACCTATCTGGGTTGTCCCGATGAACATTGAGATTGCTGGTATCGCAGCCAGAATACTAATTTGTTGCATATAAATATGCGACGCGCTGTAGTGCTCTTTTCTTATTTGCCCCCATTCTTCTTTTGGGTGGTACATTATTCCCATCATATGTTGAATAAACATGATGCATCCCCTCGTTTAATTTAGGTGCAGCACCAATCCATTAGCGCTACATCAATTAACTTCTTGTTTCATTACTGAGTTTCTCTCCATTTCCACAGGTTTCAGGAACTTTAAGTCTTAACCATTGCTGTTTTTCATATCATGTAATGATCTACAAGTAATGCTACAAACAACAATATGATGTAATTGATACTGTATTTAAAAAGTAACATGGGTGACTGACTTGGCTCTGTCCACAAGCAAGCAACCCTGTATAAAAATCTAATATTTAGTGCTAAAACCAAAATTAGATAGATCGCTCCACTCATTCCCGTCATAACCGGGAATAACGTCGTTGCCACCATTAACAAGCTATATAGCAGGATCTGCAAACGGGTATACGAAACACCATGGGTAACAGGCAGCATTGGTATACCTGCTTTTGCATAATCTTCTTTACGAGCTATACACAGAGCCCAAAAATGCGGAGGTGTCCAAGCAAAGATAATAAGCACAAGTAGCAACGCGTTAGGTTCTATCGAGCCTGTTACAGCGGTCCAGCCTAATAGTGGTGGAGCTGCACCTGCTATTCCGCCTATTACAATATTCTGCGGTGTCGCTCTTTTCAGCCATACAGTATAGACCACCGCGTAACCCATTAACGCAGCCACTGTTAGCCAGGCCGTCAGCGCATTAACCCAAAAGACCAAGATAGCTATTCCTGAGACACCCAGAATAGCGGCGAATAATAGTGCTTGTAACGGACTTAATTTGCCTTGGGGTAAAGGCCTCCTTTTGGTCCGGGCCATTTTTTCATCAATCTTACGATCCATGATGTGATTGACTGCAGCTGCTGAACCTGCAGCCACGCCAATTCCAACAAGGCCTAAAATGACATTACTGATCGGTGGAATTTCCTCCACTGCCAGAAACATCCCTACAGCAGCAGTTACCAGCATAACGACAACAACCTTGGGCTTACATAAAACTAGATAATCTCGCCAAGAAACCTCGTCTTTACCAATACTTACTAATTCTTGGTTATCCATGATTCACCTCTACAGTCCGTAGCCGTAGCTCATAAATTTTTAATAGAACCAACAATAATCCAACCGCTACTGCATGATGCCCAATGGCTAACAAATCAGGCACTGCATAAATAGCGTTTAATCCACCTAGAAATATCTGGATCGATAACAAAGCTAACAAGCCATATAGCCAACTTCGCATGTATATCTGTCGATGTAATTTAACCACCAGCCAAGTACACACAATTAAAACCACCAGCGCACCGATTCTATGCCCCTGCTGAATTGCCACACGCGCATCTAACGGCAGCAAACCACCTTGGTAATTTGGGCCAATGGTTTCCGTCAGATTAAAACCTCTCGTAAAATCACTACTGGTATTCTCTCCCATGCTACAACTTAGCCAATGACCACAAGCTGGTCCTGCATAGTTTGAGCTGGTCCAACCACCCAACACTATCTGCAGCAACAGAACAGCCAATGTATACTTGATCCACTTACTACATTTAGTCTTTTGCTTTTTCACTCCAGCCATCAATGTATTCACTTTGCTTCTGAGGACATAGACACCTGTTAACGTCAGTACTCCACCTAACAGATGCAAAGTCACTACTGGCGGATAAAGCTTCAAAGTAACTGTCCACATCCCAAATACAGCCTGTACAGTGACTAACAAGAGCAAGCCATAACTTAAATAAACCGGATATGTTTGCACGCGCCTCAACTTATAGGCGCAAAAAGCCAAAGCAGCTATAACCAAGCCTAAAGAGCCCGCTAAATAACGATGGCCCATTTCTAGTGCTGTTTTACCAAGTTCTATTGGTGTATCAGGGTAAATGTCTTGCGCTTCAGTCAACGCTGTTTGGTCAGTAGGCATCACCATATAGCCATAACATCCCGGCCAGTCAGGACAGCTTAGTCCCGCATGATTAATGCGAGTCCACGCCCCTAGAAATACAACGCAGAGCGCAAGCACTATTGCTACATTACTCAACCGCCATATCAGCTTTAACATTGATTCCCCTTTGGTTTAGCCAATCCGGGACATTTTCAACAGCTTGCGTAGATCTTTAAGAATCAGACTCGGCTCATCTGATAATGTATATCGCAGCACCATATTGCCTAAGGGGTCGACTACCCATATTGCCGTTCCTAACTTTCCAAACTCATTTTTATCTAGCGAGGTTGCGCCCAGATCAACTTGTAACAACTTAACCCGATCTTGCTCCTTACCTAATGCTGTATGCAGATTGGTCAGCACCTTCGACCATTGTTCGCAACGCTCAACACAATCAGCTTGCTTAGTTAACAACAATTGCCACTTACGCTGTGTCAGTTCACTCCCAACCAAATTCAGATCATTAATATGCTGATCGGAAAGCAAAGTACCTGAATGAACGCGTTGCTCTGGAATCATCACTCCCGTAAAAAACATAAAAGAAGCCACCAGCATGGGCACCAAGCCAACCGCCCAAACAAGCCAAAAACTAAACCTGCTCATATATGGCCTCCTTTCTTATTTTTAGAGCGCTCCAAATCAATAAACACAACAACGCAAATGCCATAGCGAACCATTGAAATGCATAACCTAAATGTTTCTCGGGCTTCATATTCACTACTGGCCAATTTAGATCCAAGCCAGAAACCAGCGGTTCCGTTAGCCTTATTTCCAATGACTCAATATCTATAACCAACCGAGACGACATTTTTTCCGCATCCAATTGCTGAATGACCTTAGGCCACCGATCCTCTGCTAGATCATCACCTGATAAAGCAAAACCTTTCTCAATAACCCTGACACTGCCGCTAATCGTTTGCTGACCTTCGGGTAAGACGAATTCAGGTATAATCCCTCGATCCAGCGAAGCTAAAGCCCAACCAAGATTCACCAATACACTTCGACCGCTATCCGCAGTAAATAGAGCAACGACTTCATAACCAGCGCGCCCTTTGCGGACACGATTGTCTAAAAGAAAGTACCGTTCTCGATCGAATACTCCCTTCAAGATAACCGCTTTATAACTCCCTCTTGTCATCTCTTGCTCCAACGGCAATTCCTGACTTGGTATTGCTTGTTGCCAGCTATCCAATAGCTCTTGCTTCTGTTCCGCTCTTTCCAACTGCCAGAGTCCCAGTCCGATCAATAATGGCAACAATACAATTCCAGATATCCACAACATCCACTTGAAGGCTGAACTACTCTGAACTTTACTCATAGTTACCTACACCAAGGACAGCTATCAGGTACTGCACATGTCGTTAAAATTGCTTTTACTACTTCTCTTTATTGCCGTTCTAATCAGCTTATTTTCCGGTCTTTACTTCTTAGTAAGAGATCAAGGCCAATCTCATCGAACCGTTAACTCACTTTTCTTTCGGGTCACCTTTAGCGTCATGATCATCGCGGTACTTATTTACGGCTTCTATACCGGTGAGATTGTTCCCCACGGGCTTTAATCGACTACAAGATATAAACAAATAGAAATAAGCCGACCCATACCACATCAACAAAGTGCCAATACCAAGCCACCGCCTCAAAACCAAAATGCTTTTCTGAACTGAAATGCCCTTTGATTACCCGCAACCAAATAATGATCAACATCAGCGTGCCTAAAGTGACATGTAATCCATGAAAACCTGTAAGAATAAAAAAGGTCGCCCCGTATATACCGGCATTAAGCGTTAAACCTAATTCGTTGTAAGCAAGTACATACTCATAAGCTTGAAAATATAGAAACACACTGCCCAGCAAGACAGTCACAGCTAACCAAAACACCACCCTAGAGCGTTGATCCAACTTAAGTGCTTTATGTGCAAGGGTGACGGTAAAACTAGATGCGATCAGTAAAATGGTGTTGAAAAGTGGTATATGCCAAGGGTCTATTACCTCTTTAGGGCCCGGAAAAGCATTTTGATCTGGTGTCACCATTAAAGGCCACTGCGCCTCAAAACCTTCCCACAGCATGTTAGAAACACCTTTGTCACCTTCACCACCCAGCCAAGGCACCGCTAACGTCCTGACATAAAATAAAGTGCCAAAGAATGCAGCAAAGAACATTACCTCAGAGAAGATAAACCAGCTCATCCCCCAGCGGAATGAACGATCCATTTGTGGGCTGTATAAGCCTTCACCACTTTCATGGATAACGTTGCTAAACCAGCCCAACAAAATAAGCCCCATTCCCAATGCACCGGCTAATAGAAGAATTAAACCGGCTCCACCAGCCTCTTCTGCGGTAAAGCTATTGATTAAGCTGCCTGCACCGTAAGCCATAAAGAACAAAGCGATCGATGCTAAAATAGGCCAACGGCTTTGTTCTGGCACATAGTAAGTTTGAGTACTCATAGAGAGTTCCTCCTCGCAGACAAATTCACTTCCGCTTCTGGTGTGATATCAAATAGAGTATATGAGAGTGTTACTGTTTTGATGTGCTTAGGAAGCTCTGGCGCGATAGAAACAACCAGCGGCATCGCCTTTAATTCTTTCGCTTTTAGTGGCTGCCGTTCGAAACAGAAACAATTAATCTTTTGCACATAAGGCGCAGCTTCTGAAGGTGAAACCGAAGGGACTGCTTGCGCAATCATGAAGTTATCGGTCAAATTGCGCGCCTTATAGGCTGTTTGATACATTTCCCCAGGCGACAAGATGATAGAAGTTTTTTCTGGTTTAAATCGCCAAGGCATAGATTCGTTGTTAATAGCCACCAGCTGCAATTTTACCTGCCGACTGTTATCCACAACCAAACTCGGCTCCGCTGCAACCAGATCCACTTTGCCGTTTAGCCCCGTGATATCACAAAACACGTCATATAGAGGTACCAACGCGAAGCCAAACCCAAACATAATCAGGGTTCCACTTAACAGTGATAGCACTGTTTTCTTATGTCGTTGCTCTGCCATAACAACCTCTCAAAAGTGCTGTTATTTCACCTCTGGCGGTGTACTAAAGCTGTGATAAGGCGCAGGGGATGGTAGGGTCCACTCTAAACCGTGAGACCCTTCCCAAACTTCCGCACTGGCCTGCTTACCCTTACGAATACAGCTCACAATGTTATAAAGGAAAATTAGTTGCGATAGCCCGAAGATAAACGCACCTACTGAAGCCACCGCATTGAAATCGGCAAACTGAAGTGCATAGTCAGGTATACGACGTGGCATACCCGCTAAGCCGATAAAATGCATAGGGAAAAAGGTGATATTCACCCCGATAAAACTACACCAGAAATGCACTTTACCCATGGTTTCGTTGTAATAATTGCCGCACCACTTAGGTAACCAATAATAAGCTCCAGCCATAATGGCGAAGACCGCACCGGGCACTAGGACATAGTGGAAATGGGCAACAACAAAGTACGTGTCGTGGTATTGAAAATCGACCGGAGCGATCGCCAACATCAATCCAGAAAAGCCACCGATGGTGAAAAGCACAACAAATGCGAGCGCAAATAGCATCGGCGTTTCGAACGTCATAGAGCCACGAAACATCGTCGCTACCCAGTTAAAGACTTTGACCCCTGTAGGCACGGCAATCAGCATCGTTGTGAACATAAAGAACAATTCACCAGCCAAAGGTAGGCCGACTGTAAACATATGATGCGCCCAAACGATGAAGGATAGAATAGCTATAGAAGCTGTGGCATAAACCATCGAGGTATAACCAAACAGTTTCTTCCTTGCGAAAGTTGGAATGATCTCACTGACAATACCGAAAGCAGGCAAGATCATGATATAAACCTCAGGATGACCAAAGAACCAGAATACATGCTGAAATAACACTGGATCACCACCCCCAGCAGCATCAAAAAAGCTGGTTCCGAAGTGAATATCCATCAACATCATCGTAACTACACCGGCTAACACTGGCATCACTGCAATCAAGAGGAATGCCGTAATCAACCAAGTCCAAACGAAGAGTGGCAACTTCATCATGGTCATACCCGGCGCACGCATATTGAGTATGGTGGCAATGATATTGATCGCCCCCATAATCGAGCTAATCCCCATCATGTGCACAGCGAAGATAAAGAAGGTCACACTAGGGGGTGCATAGGTAGTCGATAACGGCGCATAGAATGTCCAACCAAAATTTGGCGCACCGCCATCCATAAATAGAGTAGACAGCATCATCGCGAAAGCGAAAGGCAGAATCCAAAAACTCCAGTTATTCATTCTTGGTAACGCCATATCTGAAGCACCAACCATGATAGGGATCATCCAGTTGGCTAAGCCAACAAACGCCGGCATGACCGCACCAAAAACCATGATTAAGCCATGCATGGTGGTCATCTGATTAAAGAAGTCTGGCTGTATCAGCTGTAATCCCGGCTGAAATAGCTCAGCTCGAATCAGCAATGCCATGCATCCGCCGGTAAGGAACATTAAAAAGCTAAACCAGAGATAGAGAGTACCAATATCTTTATGATTGGTTGTGAATAACCAACGCCCTATACCGGTAGCCGGACCATGATGATGAGAAGCTGCAACCGTATCCATGCCCCCTCCTACTCTTTCAACTCTGCAATCTGCGCGGGTGTCACTAGATCGCCCACTTTATTACCCCAAGCGTTTCGCTCATAAGTAATTACAGCAGCCAGTTCCACAGCCGACAGTTGATCCCTATACGCCTGCATCGCCGTGCCTTTTTTACCGTTAAGCACAATATCGATATGAGGCCCCGGCTCTCCCAAAGCTATTGGACTATTTTTCAAAGCGGGGAAAACACCTGGAATTCCCTCACCATTGGCTTGGTGGCAGGCTAAACAGTTTTTGTTATAAACCGCTTCACCGGTTTCCATCAGCTCAGCTAGGTTCCAATCCTTTTGCCCTTCAGCTGCTTTTTCTTGATCTGCTTGCCTAACCTCAGCTAGCCAAGCCTCATACTCTTCTGGCGTTTTCACTTCGACAACGATCGGCATAAAACCGTGATCTTTACCGCAAAGCTCTGCACACTGCCCACGATAAACACCGGGTTTATCCACAATGGTCCACGCTTCATTTATAAAACCGGGAATTGCATCTTTCTTTACCGCGAGATCCGGTACCCACCAAGAATGAATTACGTCATTAGCGGTCAGTAAAAAGCGTACTTTTTTACCTGCAGGAATCACCAAAGGGTTATCCACTTCAAGTAAATAATGTTCGCCTTTGGCTTCTTTGTTATTTATCTGCTCTCTCGAAGTAGAGAGGCTTGAGAAGAAATCGATATCTTCAGCTAAATACTGATAGCGCCATTTCCACTGATAACCAGTAATCTGAATATCGACTTCAGATTCTGAGTTATCGTACATTTTGATTAAGGTTGCCGTTGCAGGAACGGCCATGGCAATCAGGATAACGAAGGGAATTAAGGTCCAAGCAATTTCGACAACAAGGCTTTCATGAAAGTTATGCGCTTTTGCTCCTTTGGACTTTCGATGATAGATCACCGACCAGAGCATCACGCCAAAAACAACGACACCAATAGCCACACAGATCCAGAAAATGATCATGTGCAGGTCATAGACCTCTCGACTGATTTCGGTAACACCTCGAGTGAGATTTACCTCCCAATCAGCCTGGAGATTATTAGCAAACAATAACAGTGCAACAAATCCCGATATTGTTTTTATCATAGCAGCCCCCTTTGCTATACACGCAAAAGAGCCTGTCAGAAACCTCTCACTAAGGGCGTTGTACTTCTATTTCAACGTCGGTAGCGACAGGGTTCGGGCAGGCTCTCTTTCCGCCTGGACTCCGTCCTATCATTTCCGACCAATCCGCTTGGTTGTTAACTGCAAGTATAGCAGCGATGAAAATTTTGCAAGGACGTCATAAGTAGTTATAGACGTCAGATCTTATCCACCAACATAAATGCACCACTCATCATCGCGATAATAATGAGCAAAAAGATTACCGTATAAACAAGGGTTTTAAGGGGGCGACAATTACAAGGAAAGGGTTTCATAATAACCTCCTTCTACAAGGGCTATTATGAGGTATAGCAGAAAAACGGCCCCGTAAAGGAGCCGTTTAAAAAATTCTAAAATGCTTCTAGCTGACCCTTAGGCCGCAGGCTTCTGCTTAGTTTTTCGCATAACCCACAATAGAGGTCCAGATACTGCGTAAGCTAGGAATAGAATCCATAAGAATGCTGGTGGGCTGATAGAGATAATACCAACAGCCAAAACAATACCCGCCAAGATCAAGAAAGGAACTTTCTCTTTTAAGCTTACATCTTTGAAGCTGTAATAAAGTACATTGCTCACCATCAATACACCGACCAAAGCAACAAATGCAGCAATCAAATATACATAAGCTGATCCATCTATTTCATACTCGGTCGCTGCCCATACTAAACCGGCGACGGCAGCCGCTGCCGCTGGGCTAGGTAAACCGATAAAGTAACGCTTATCTGTCGAACCAATTTGGGTATTGAAACGAGCGAGTCTTAAAGCCGCTCCTGCGACATAGATAAACGCAGCGAACCAACCCAGTTTGCCAATATCATCCAAGACCCAAGAGAACACCACAAGCGAAGGCGCTACACCAAAGGAAACCATATCCGCTAGTGAATCGTATTCAGCCCCAAATGCACTGGAGGTATTGGTCATACGCGCTACTCGACCATCGAGCCCATCCAATACCATCGAAACAAAGATCGCTATTGCGGCATTTTCAAAGTGCCCATTCATGCTCGCAACAATTGCATAGAACCCAGAAAAAAGCGCACCTGTTGTGAATAAATTAGGCAGTAGGTAGATACCACGGCTACGAGGCTTTACTGGTTCTTGATTATCTTGATTTTGCGGCTCATTCATCGCGATTTTTTATATTCCATAATATAGAGAAACCCCATTCTACTGTGACCAGCGTCAGGATGCCATTTCTAGAGATCTAGATGATCCTGATCTAATAGAATTCTATCCACAAATTTAGTTAGCAACGCATTTGATTGAGGCGTTTCTTGTGCAGTCGCTAGCACCTGATCAAGGTGATCATCTCCATCTGTGTATTTATCTTTGTAAAAGGTCAGTCGCTCAACCAAGATTCGTTTACCAACTTCCGGATGAAATTGAAAAGCCCAGAACGGCTTATCTTTTAACCTAAATGCGTGGATACATTGCTCAGTGTAAGCAAGGGAAGCACAATTTTTCGGCAATGTTTTGGCGTACTGTTTGTGTACAGAAACGGCATAAAAGTTGTCTGGGGTATCACGAAATATTGGATCTTGCCAAACACTGTGATCAAGCGATATAGGTATTGTACCCATCTCAAAATCTTTCTCTCGATGCAAGATCTCACCACCAAGCGCTAATACCGCTAACTGAAAACCAAAGCAGGAGGCAAACACTGGTTTGTCTATTTGCGCGCAACGTAAAATGAGCTGCTGACACTGATCTACAAATGGGTAAATGTCTGGAAAAAGCACATTAGCTTCACTGGCACCACCGACTAGCAAAGCGTCATAATTATCGGCAGCAGTATCTGGAAATGTCGGTGTATCAAAAACATTAAGCACATCAAACTGCTCGATATTAACCCCGCAGTATTCAGCAAAACTCTCTAGCTCTTCCCTGCGAACTTGATCTTCATCTCGGATCTGAAGCAGCAATAACTTCAGTTGGTCCCGACTTTTCACCATGCTTCCCATCCATACCAATACTTTATCTTAGTACTATAAAAACATCGCCTCGATGTCACAACTTGGCCTCTGCCCTATCGCACTGAAGTTTGATCCAATCCACTGTTCTGCGGCATTTCGTCCCTTTTCCTTGAGACCTAAAAGAAATTCCTGCCGGGTATCATATTTGCTGGCTTGTTCCAGACTAGATAACACTTCACCCGATTCAATCAGATGAAAACGTAACGCTTTGAATCGTCGCTCCAAACTACTGGTACTGAAAAACTTATCTTTAGCCTGCTGTCGGGTATAGCTGATCGCTCTCATCTCTCGCAAGAAAGTACTTTGAAAACCCAGCTCAGTAACACGTTGGTTGATCGCATGAGAGGTCGTCGGCAGTTCACGTCCCTGCATAGGCTGAAGCAGAACCATTAGGATATCTTCTTCCTGACAATCAAAGATCAGCGGATACACCGCAGGATTGCCGGAGAAGCCTCCATCCCAGTAGTAACAATCTTCAATTTCAATGGCTTGATGCAACGTAGGTAAACACGCCGAAGCTAAAGCATGCTCCGTGGTCAGCTCATTCTCTCTAAATAGACGAATTTTGCCTGTTGTAACATCGGTAGCAGCGATGAATAACTGTATTGATCCATCATTTCTCAGCATTTCAAAATCGACAATATCATCCAGTAGACCACGCAATGGATTGATATCGAGCGGATTAAGATCGTAAGGGGATAGATAACGCAATAGATTGAGCATAAGCCCTGTCATCGCCGTCATTTGGGAATCTGGCAGCTGCGAACCTATCAACTCCGAAGGAGAGTTAAGAGAGACCCTGTGCCAAAATTGGTCTAATAAATCCTTTGCTCCCGACGCACCATTCAACTGCCAACCATGTGCAAGTAGAATAGCATTCATGGCCCCCGCACTAGTTCCACTGATCGCTTGAGGCTTGATATCCTCTTCAAGTAAACGATCCAAAACGCCCCATGCAAATGCCCCATGAGCACCACCACCCTGTAATGCCAAATTCAATGACTTAGTCATATGCACCTCCCGTTGCTTTTGTGCACCGCACAATAACAACATAGAAAATAACATAGAAATATGACAAAACTGAACAAAAAACAGGCAACCCAACTCCAATCAGGTTAAAAAATGGCATAAAATAAGAGAAACATTCGAAAAAGCGCAATAGTATGGATATCAAACAGCTCAAACAATTCGTTCACTTAGCCGAAACCTTACACTTTGGCCGAGCAAGCGAAGCTTCTTATATCAGTCCTTCAGCTCTTAGTAGAAGCATCAAACAGCTGGAAGAAGAAGTCGGTACAGATCTGTTTGAACGAGATAACCGCAGTGTTGCCCTGACCGCAGAAGGAAAGATCTTCTTAGACTATGCCCGCGATTCCCTAGGTCAGTGGGATATGGTGCGCACTCAACTGATGGAAAGGTCGGGAGAGCTTCAAGGCGAAATCAGTATGTATTGCTCGGTTACCGCCAGTTACAGTTTCCTGTTCGATATCTTGAGTGAGTTCCGTACCGACTACCCCAAAATCGAGATCAAGTTACACACAGGGGATCATGAACACGCTATATCTCGAATACTCTCAGGAGATGAAGACTTTGCTATTAGCGCCAAACCTGACACTTTACCGGCGGGGATTGCGTTTAAGACGATTGCGATCTCGCCACTACTCTTCATAGCGCCAAAACAGGGGCTACAAGGTCAAGACAAGCCACCGGTTCGGCCAGATAGCTCCACACCGATGATCCTATCCGAAGCGGGTTTGGCTCGTAAAAGGGTCGATCGCTGGTTTAAAGATCAAGATATAAAACCGATTATCTACGCGCAGGTATCGGGTAACGAAGCGATTGTGAGCATGGTAAGTCTTGGGTTTGGTATAGGAGTCGTACCTGAGATCGTTCTGCAAAACAGCCCACTAGCAAACAGTGTCGAAGTACTCGACATTACACCTAAACTCAAACCCTATGAAGTTGGGATAGTGACTTTAGAGAAAAAACTTAAGAACCCGTTGATCAATGCCTTCTGGTCACAACTAACTCAAACTAAATAATCACTTTTTAAACGGTAACATCAACATACCACCCAAACGGCAGGAGGTGTTTGGATCATTAAACTCGTTTAATCCGATCTCTACACCTGCTTGGCCTTTAGCGGGCTTCTCAATATAAGTCATACAGATTCGATCCCAACAGGATAACGCAAAGCCATAATTACTATCCGTCTCACTGGGAATTTTTGAATGATGCACTCGATGCATATCAGGGGTAACAAACAGCCAACGAATCACTCTATCTAATAGTTTAGGCAATTGGATATTTGAGTGATTAAACATAGCTGAAGCGTTGAGTAACACTTCGAATAGGATCACAGCAACCACCGCTGGCCCCAGAAGAAAAACCATCAACATTTTAATCAACATCGACAGGACAATTTCAACAGGGTGAAATCTAGCCCCCGTGGTCACATCGATTTCTGGATCCGCATGATGCATGCGGTGGAAACGCCATAGCAAAGGAACTTTATGGAAGAGAACATGCTGTGCATAAATCAGGAAATCCAGCAGCACTATGGCTAGTATGACCTCCAACCAAATAGGCAAATCCAACCATACAAAAAGTCCAAACCCTTTGGCCTGCGCATATCCAGCAACACCAACAGCAGCTACCGGAAACATAACCCTCAGTAACAAACTATTAAGCACAACTAAACTGAGATTCGATCGCCAGCGAAGCCACTTTTCTTGCAGCAAAGGCCGACAAGGTCTGTAAAGCTCCCAGCAGGCCATCACAGTGAACACGCCGAAAAAACAGCTTAAGCGCACTATCGGTTCATTCGCTAACAACCAAGCTGAATAGTTCACTGGGGACTTTCTCTTCCTACATTTACTCTTCTGGCATCAATGCGGCGATTTCTGGTAACACAAATGGACGACCTCTTTCATTTAATGCCGTTCCAATGACTAGCGCTTCAAGCGCTACCTTTTCATCTGACAATCTAACCACCCGTTGGCGAAAACCAAACTTAACTTTACTCACCCGCTCGACGCTTACTTCAACGACAAAGCGATCACCACTGGTTAAGGAGTTTTTATAGTCCATTTCAGAGCGAACAACGACCAGATGAATTTTATCTTCGGTCAACTTAGCAAAGTCGATTCCCTTGTCTAATAGGTACTCATGACGTGCATGCTCCAAATAATTGAAGTAAACGCCATTGTTTACGATGCCTTGCAGGTCACATTCGTAATCACGCACTTTAAATTCCAATCGAAACGACATGCTTTCTTCCTTTCTAATATCAGAGCTCATAGCGGACTAAACGTTCAAAAATATCAATAAATCAGCCAGCCTTCTGAGCTATATCATTTAAATACAGCTATAACTATTACTAAACTATGCAGATAAGACACATTGTACACATCTAATAATTTAGAACCGTTAGTTTTTACTTTTGTATGCGAAGAAGGGTGAACCATGAAAAAAATGCCAGTTACCAACCGAGAGGTGGTACTGCCCGAAGGTCAGCGCATTATTTCGACCACAGACCTCAAAGGACGGATCACTTACGTAAATCAGGTTTTTTGTGATATTTCAGGGTTCACTGAAGAAGAGCTTATAGGCAAAGCCCACAATATTGTTCGTCACCCAGATGTACCACCTGCGGCATTTGATAACCTTTGGACATCTTTAAAAGAAAACCATGCTTGGCGAGGCATTGTTAAAAACCGTTGTAAAAATGGCGATCATTATTGGGTTGATGCCTACGTAACTCCCTTGTACGAAAAAGGCCAAAAGGTTGGCTACCAATCAGTACGTTTTAAGCCAACAGCAGAACAAGTATCTAAAGCCGAAGTTATTTATGCGGTTGCCAATGCCGGCAAAGCAGGAAAAGCGCTCAAACTGAAGTCGGTCAGCAACCAAACGTTCGGCATCTTCGCTTTAATTTCTTTCATTAGCTTAATAGGAGCTTGGTTCGTCGGTGCATCCCTCCCGGTTTTGGGAATTATGGCGCTGACAGAAATACTTTTAGCTGGCTGCCTATTACGTTTAACCTCTCCAATTAATGAGCTAGCAGATCGTGCGCGCAACCGCTTTAGTAATCCACTTATCCAATTGATGTATTGCCCACGACAAGACGAGTTTGGTGAAATCGATCTCGCTTTGCAGATGAATGAAGCCAGAAACACTACGGTTCTTACACGATTGGGCGATGTTAGCCACACGATTGATCAAGCTATTGATGTTACGGATAACGCGATCCGTCAAACCAACGAGGGGATCAGCCAACAAGATAAAGAAAGTGACATGGTCGCTGCGGCTGTTCACCAAATGGCCTGCGCATCACAAGAAATTGCAGCCAACACCAGTGATATGTCGAACGCATCGCAAAATGCACGCTCTACCACTGAGCAAGGCCGAAGTGCGCTCTACAACACCGTTAATCACATTAAAGACCTTTCCAGTGAAGTCGTGGAAGCAACTGAAGCTACTATGGAGCTGAAACAGCATACCGATGCCATTGGTAATGTAGTTACGGTGATTAACGATATTGCTGAACAAACCAACTTACTTGCACTTAACGCTGCAATCGAAGCTGCACGCGCAGGGGAAACAGGTCGAGGCTTTGCCGTTGTAGCTGATGAAGTCCGTACCCTAGCAACCCGAACGCAAAACTCGACACAAGAAATTGAAGCGTCCATTGAAAGCGTTCAGTCTGCTGTGGATAAAACCGTCAGTATCATGGAACAAAGTCGCGATCACGCTAAACAAAGTGTAGATGTCGCTAACGTTGCTGATGAGGCATTCCAAACAGTGCAAAGTTCTATTGATGATATTTCAGATCGTTGCCTGCAAATCGCCAGCAGTTCTGAACAACAGTCCTCCGTTGTAGAAGAGATTCAACAAAATATTGTCGCTATCAGGGACCTTGCCCGCCGTAACAGCGAAGCTTCTGATGAAACCGCTTCCGCTAGCAGTGAACTGCATGAACTGGTAAAACAACTAGATTCAATGGTTACTGCATTTGATCGCTAGGAAATTGTAATGAGTTCAGAGGAGATCTACAGCGGCAGCTGTTTGTGTGGTGAGGTTCAATATGAAATCTCGCCTCCCTTTTCTACTTTCCAATATTGTCACTGTTCTCGTTGCCGAAAGACCACTGGCAGCGCACATGCCAGCAATATCATTATGCCGCCCGAGCAATTCCGTTGGACGGCTGGAGAATCATCGGTTGGACGCTATGAACCGAGCGATGCCAAACATTTTGCTGTCTGCTTTTGTAAAAAGTGCGGTTCTAACCTGCCGTGGTTAGCTCAAACAGGCAAAGCAATGATCATCCCTGCAGGCACACTTGATACAGACCTTGGCGTATCACCCGAACGTAATCTTTTTTGGGGAAGTCGAGCAAACTGGTATCAAACGGTTAACCAACTCGATGCTTTTGAAACACTCCCAGGCAAAAGCCCCGCCTGCAAAATTGAAGCAGAATAACTGAACTCACCCAACGCTCTGAAGTCTCACAGAAAACGGGAGGACAGAGCCATGAAACGATTCACCAACACTTTTATCGCTGCCAGTCTTTATTTGTTACCTCAAACCTTAGTGGCTGAGCAGATCTTTGAAAATCAAGGACCTGTACCTCAGCTAGTTGAACTCTATACATCTGAAGGTTGCTCCAGCTGCCCACCCGCTGAACGCTATATCAATAGCTTTGTAAACTCCCCAAACCTTTGGAAAAAACTAGTGCCTTTAGCCTTTCATGTAGATTATTGGGATTACATTGGCTGGGAAGATCGCTTTGCCCAACCTGAGTTTAAGCAGCGCCAATACAATCATCGCCGCTTGGGAAATTTCAGAAGTGTGTATACACCGGGCTGGATTAGATCCGGCAAAGAGTGGCGAGGTTTTTTCCAAGGTAAAGCCTTACCCAATCAATCTTCTTCTGGAGGACTACTTAAAGCCAGCCTCAATACCCAAACACTTAAAGTGAGTTATACACCTACAAAAGAGCGAAAGGCGCTTATAGCTCATGTAGCTATACTCGGTTTTGATCTCAGTAGCCAAGTCACTTCGGGCGAAAATGCAGGCCGCTTACTTCAACATCAATTTGTGGTTTTACACAAACAACAAAAAGCTCAATTAGACTATAACTGGAGCTTTGAACTACCCCATCTTCAAACGTCTCAAAAGCATGCATTGGCCATTTGGATTTCAGAACGAGATCAACAACCAATTCAAGTTGCCGCCGATTGGCTGAAATAAAAAAAGGCGACCTAAAAGGTCGCCTGAATACCCCAGTGGGGTTATCACAAGTGCATAGCTAATAAAGGGTTTAATGTCTTAATCGTCACCACCTAGGAAACCTAGGATATGCAATAAACTGGTAAACAAGTTATAGATGGACACATACAGCGACACTGTTGCCATGATGTAGTTTGTCTCACCGCCGTGCAGGATGTTGCTTGTTTCATAAAGAATAAAACCAGACATCAACAAAACGAACATTGCCGATACAGCGAGAGACAGTGCAGGAATCTGGAAAAAGATTGCACCTAAACCTGCAACAAACGCTAGCAGCACACCGACCATTAAGAAGCCACCCATAAAGGTAAAGTTCTTACGTGTGGTTAGGACATAAGCTGACAGACCTAAGAAAATAACCCCTGTCATACCCATCGCGTTCATTACGATGGAACCACCGCCCGGCATCGCCAAATAATGGCCAACAATAGGGCCTAGGGTGTAACCCATAAAACCAGTCAGTGCAAAGACTGAAGGGAGCGCCCAAACACTATTGCGCAGCTTGTAGGTCAAAAAATACAGACCGAAAAAGCCGACTAAAGAGATGATGACGCCGGGGTGAGGTAGCTGTAGAGCAATAGAGACACCAGCAGTAATAGCACTGAATAGCAAAGTCATAGACAACAATGCATAGGTGTTGCGTAGTACCTTATTAGACTCTAACGCCGATGTTTGCGTTTGAGTTGCTGAAGATCTTATAGATGTATTCATACACCCCTCCTGATTTTTTCTAACCAAAAGCCTTTTGGCTTTCCGGCATCAACAGTTCAAAATTTAACCGTCTACCAAAAACAATAAAACTCGATTATTATTAACAAAAGCATCGATTTTACCGAGTTTTCAATGATTAACTACAAACACCTTCATTATTTCTGGATGGTCGCTAAAGAGGGAAGCATCGCTGCTGCTGCTGAGCGCCTGAGTGTTACACCACACACAATTAGTGCTCAGCTGAGTCTGCTTGATGACTATCTTGGCTGCTCACTCTTCACAAAAGTGGGTAGACAATTAGAACTCACCGAAACTGGTCATATGGTTTTAAGCTACGCCAGTGATATCTTTTCGTTAGGTGGAGAACTGGAAGAACGGGTCCGTAATTTAGATAAGATCCGCCCCTTAGTTTTCAAAGTAGGTGTGGTAGATGTAGTACCGAAATCGATCGCTTATCACCTGCTCTCTCCAGCTATGGATGACATCAACAATGTCAGAATGATCTGTCATGAAGGTGATATCAACGAGCTACTCGCAGAGCTTGCCCTGCATAGATTAGACCTGGTGATTTCAGAATCACCGATCCCTTCCGATGTCAGTATTAATGGTTTTAGCCATAGTTTAGGCACCTGTGGCAGTAGTTTTATGGCAAGCCCATCAGTGGTTGAGCAACTAAGCGGAGAATTTCCACATAACCTTAATGGCTCCCCTATGCTACTTCCGAGCGAAACAACCATTGTCCGCTCACAACTGCTACAGTGGTTTAGTAAGAACCGAATCCATCCTCGCGTGGTAGGGGAATTTGATGACAGCGCATTAATCAAAGCGTTCGCAAATGCTGGTAAAGGAATTATGGTGGTACCTACTCCGATTAGAGATGAAGTATCTGCACAGCTAGGTTTAGTCACCTTGGGTGAAACCAACGAGATTGTGAATAACTTCTACGCGATCTCGATCGAGCGTAAGATTTCACATACCGCAGTAGAAAAAATCACGACCGCCGCTAGAGACTGGTTGAAAAGTAGTAGTTAGGAACCACCATAGCCGTTACTTAGCACGATGAGGGAGAACTTTTTATGTACGCACCCAGCCCGATCATACTTAAACATCCCTCACCTCAATTAGAGTCAATAGCATTCGAAGATGCGGTACTCGCAGACAAAAATGACTATCTAAAGAAATTGAAGAAATGGCAAAAGCGCATACTTGAAGTGCAACAAGCCTATTATCATCAAAATCGCCGGGCCATAATTGTATTTGAAGGCTGGGATGCCAGTGGTAAAGGCGGCGCTATTAGACGCATCACCGAAAAGTTAGATCCGCGCGGTTTCACTGTTCACCCGATTAGTGCGCCAACTTCAATCGAACAGAGCAAGCATTACCTACAACGCTTCCAAGAAAAATTACCGCCCGCAGGTTCTATCGCGATATTTGATCGTTCGTGGTACGGCCGTGTATTAGTTGAGCGGGTTGAAGAGTTTGCTTCACCACAGCAATGGCAGAGAGCCTACCAAGAGATAAACGAATTTGAACGTAGCTTGATTGATGATGGTGCTCGCATAATAAAAATTTTTATGCACATTACCCCTGAGGAACAGCTGAGACGTTTTACCGAGCGCCTAAACAATCCGGTAAAACGCTGGAAGCTAACCACCGAAGATATTCGCAATCGTGAGCGCTGGGAAGATTATACTCACGCCATCAATGACATGTTGCACTACACACATACAGAAACTGCAGCGTGGAATGTCATTGCAGCCAACCATAAATGGTACACACGGATAGAAGCGCTCAAGTGTGTTGTAAAACAACTATCCTCTGAAGTTGATATAACACCGCCGCCTTTAGATCCAGAAGTCACAGCGGCCGCCTACTCCTCTTTAGGTATCAAAGCTAAAGGCTGAATAGATAGGCTTCAGAAACAAAATCCTGAATGCCTACTATGCTGTTAGTATCGAACCAAGCGAAACGCAGCACTCATGGATACTTCTCGCAAAGAAAGCGTCATTCAAATAAGTATTCTGGATATTCAGAAACGTCTGCTTCCTCGTGCCTATGAACTGCGAGACCGCTTACAAGCAGGCCAAGCAGCAGAGGCCTATGACCTAGACTTTTTAGATACCCTCCATAAAGCGATCCAAAATTTACATATTCTTTCTACAGATTCACCAGAGCACCATCTCTTTATTGGTAACTTAGTACAGCTTTACAGTGCACTCATCAGCATGGCACTAAACAATTCCGAAGAGTAAAGCCTCGCCTCCCCATTCAACAAAATCATCAATTGAATGACATATTTCTGTAATAAATCTAATGCATGATGAGTCTTAAATTTAAAGAGGCAAAGAAAATGACAGAAACAACTTTAACAACTCAGCTGAAGCAGTTGCTGAAACGTGGTTATTCCGAAATGGACGTTCGCAACTTAGCAATGGCACCTAAAAACATCGTGGATCAAGCGATCGCCGAATTCCATGCAGAGGAACGCATTCACGAAAAAACCATTCAAATTCAACATAACCAGGCTAATTTTGCCATGCGTTTAGGAAACTAAGCCCGCCAATCAAACCAATCTTTCCTGTATCAAGCTATCCTTTAGCATTATTTCGTTCTTCTATTGACTTTGTTCAGATACAATTCACTCTGTTTGGGTTACTAATAGATGCTACTAGGGGGTAGCAGGCTTGGTTGTGAGGGCGAAGTCGAATTAGTCCCAATGACAAACTTATGAGCACCTACAGGAAAATTACAATGAAAAAACTACTGATGGCGACTGCAGCTGCAGCAATGATGATCCCAGCAGCAGCGATGGCTGAACGCGATGGAGCTACTGTTTACAACACTAAATGTGCAATGTGCCACGCATCTGGTGTTGCTGACGCACCTAAAGTAGGTGATGCTGCAGCATGGGGCCCACGTGCAGAACTAGGTATCGATGCACTTTACGCTACAGCTGACAAAGGTAAAGGCCAAATGCCACCACGTGGTCTTTGCATGGACTGCACAGACGGCGAATTAAAAGCTGCGATCCAGTACATGGTTGATAACTCTAAGTAAGTTAGAGTTTCAGCAATAAAAAAACCGCCTTTAGGCGGTTTTTTTATTGGAGCAGAAATTATTGCTTAGAAAATATCATCAGGTCTCAAATTGATAACTTCTCCATCAGGATCGCCATCTTGGCGCGCCTGAATCTTTTCTAAGGACTCCTTATCTTTGCCCTTCTGAACAATAATCTCTACACGGCGATTCTTAACACGGTTTGCACGAGTATCGTTTGGCACTAATGGCTTAGTATCTGCCAAACCTAGCACCTTAAATCTTGACTGATCGATACGAGGATCACCAAATAGTTCGTGCGCTACCGCTAAGGCACGCGCTACAGACAAATCCCAGTTAGATTCAAAGCGACGCCCGGCGTACGGGATATTGTCACTGTGTCCTTCAATCGCAACATGCCCTTTAACATTCAAAAGCACATCTCGAATTTTAGCTAACACTGGAATTGACTCAAACTTCAGCTCGGCAGAACCGGAATCGAAAGAGCCTTTCTCCTTGATACGGATAATAATTTTCTTACCATCCGTTTCTACTTCAACACTACCTTCACCGATTTCTTGCGCTAAGGCCGCAGCAAACTCAACTGCTTCCTCTTTCGCTTCCTGCTCTTGCTGCTTCTGCAGTTCTTGCGCTTCACCCGCTTCTTTATCAGGCGAATCGCTTTCACCTTCTTTCGATCGAATATCTAAGGTATTCATATCGTTGTTAACCGTCATTTGACGGACTTCATTAAGAGGGGTTGGTTCTGGTCGTCCAGGACTAAATTCCTGCGCAATAATAGAGGTACCCTTTGGTATGTCCTCTACTTTAATCTGGTTTTGAACACCAAACGCTTCACGCATTGAACCTGCCAACTGCTTAAACTTCAGTACGTCCATCTCCGAAAAGGAAAGGAGAAGTACGAAGAAACACATTAGCAGCGACATCAAGTCGCCAAACGTCGCCAACCAAGCCGGAAGCCCGGGGGGGCAGGGGGGGCATTCTTGTTCTTCGGTATCGTCACTCATCGCTCTAGTCCTTTACCGAATTAACCTTCAGCCGCTGCACGCTTGCCTTCTGGCAGATAGTTACGCAACATTTGCTCGATAACACGAGGGTTTTGACCCGCTTGAATAGCCAGTAGGCCGTCAATGATCAAAGCAGAGTTCAACGCCTCTTCATCTTTACGTACGTTCAGTTTGTCTGCTAGTGGAATTGTGATCATGGTAGCTAACATTGCACCATAGAGCGTCGTTAGAAGTGCTACCGCCATCGCAGGACCGATGGATTTCGGGTCACTCATATTAGATAGCATCTGTACCAGACCTACCAGCGTACCGATCATACCCATTGCAGGACCTACATCCCCCATCGCGGAGAATACAGTCGCACCAAATTCATGACGATCATGAGTCAACTTAGCTTCTTTATTCAGCAGGCCTTTCACGACTTCAGGGTCATGACCATCCACAAGTAACTGGATTCCTCGCTGCATGAAATCGCTACTTACAGTTTTATCTTCTAGAGAAAGCAAGCCACCTTTACGCGCCGCATCAGCCAGATCTACCGTTTCAGCAATAATCTCTTCTGGATTTAACGACTTGAACATAAATGCTTTAGCCGCAACTTTGCCGGCACCCAGGAACTGGGGCAGCGTGAATTTCATCAATACAACAAAGATGGAACCACCGACAACGATCAACAAAGACGGAGGGTTAATAAACACCCCAGCATCACCACCAGTGACGATCGCAGCTATTACAATACCAAAACTGCCTAATAATCCGACGAGCGTTGCTATATCCACTCATTACTCCTTAATTAAGCGCGCAAACTGTTCAAATCTAAGCTGTCTATCATAGCAAAAAAGCACAGGGTTTCACCCATCATACAATCGTTTAACTATAGAAATTGTATGTATATTTGCTTATAGCTGCTGGCTTCGGTAAGTTTAGCGCTTTCAATCTAAGATTCGCTCTTATGCCACGTAAGAAAAAAACAACTGACTTTGAACAATCCCTGCAAGCGCTTGAATCCCTAGTTACCAAAATGGAACAAGGGGATCTGTCCTTGGAAGAGTCACTTCAAGCCTTTGAAGAGGGTGTCAGCCTAACTCGAGAGTGCCAAGGCATTCTTACTCAAGCAGAGCAAAAAGTTCAGCTTTTGATAGAATCCGACGGTGAACTCTCAACCAAACCGTTTACTGCAGACGAGGACAGCTGATCTTGGAGATCCGCAATCTACTCAAGAGCTACCAAGAGCGGGTAGATCACCACCTTCAGAAATGTATCAATAAAGACAGTATAGATCCGGTCCTACAAGAATCTATGCAATATTCACTATTCAATGGTGGTAAACGCATTCGACCGGCTTTGATCTATATGGTCAATGCAATGCTAGGCAGCAGTCATGAACAAGCAGACAGCGCAGCAGCCGCTATAGAGTGCATACATAGCTACTCTTTGGTTCATGATGATCTTCCGGCGATGGATGATGACGACCTAAGACGAGGCAAACCAACCTGCCATATTGCTTTTGATGAAGCGACCGCAATATTAGCGGGTGACGCTCTGCAATGTTTAGCATTTGAATTGATCTCATCCGATGACAAACTGTCGGCAGAGACTCGTTTAAACCTTATCCAGAAGTTGAGCCATGCTTCTGGCCATCAAGGTATGGTTGTAGGGCAATCGTTTGATCTGCGTAATGTGGGTAACTCTCTTTCACTTGAGCAGCTTGAAGCTATGCACCAACATAAAACCGGTGCTCTGCTGACTTGTTCAGTGCAAATGGGAGCCATCTGTGCAGGCTTAACCGATCAAAAACAGTTAGCAGCTCTTGCAGAATACTCCAACGCGATTGGTCTCGCGTTCCAAGTACAAGATGACATTCTCGATATAGAAGGCGATTCTGAAGTGATCGGAAAACCTCAAGGTTCTGATCTGGAACAGAATAAACCTACGTATCCTGCTCTATTGGGTTTGGAAGGTGCTAAGCTGAAATTACAGCAGCTTCATCAACAGGCCCTATCGGCATTAGATGTATTCGGCGCAGACGCATCAGAACTGAAAGCCCTCGCTGATTTTATTGTGCATCGCGACCACTAATAACTGATCGAGCTTTATGTTCCATACAATCCCAAGTAAACGCCCTAACACACCTCTGTTGGATAGCATTGATAATCCAACCGATCTGCGTTTACTCACGTCCGAACAACTTCCAGAACTAGCCGAGCAATTAAGAGCCTATCTGCTCTATAGCGTCGGACAAAGTGGCGGCCATTTCGGTGCTGGGCTGGGCGTAGTCGAACTGACAGTGGCTCTGCATTATGTGCTTAACACCCCTCAAGATCATTTAGTGTGGGATGTAGGTCACCAATGCTACCCTCATAAAATCTTAACCGGCCGTCGCGAACAGTTACCCAAAATCCGTCAGCAAGAGGGCCCCTCCCCCTTCCCTAAGCGGGACGAAAGCCCATATGATGATTTTGGTGTAGGTCATTCCAGCACCTCGATTAGTGCTGCTCTAGGCATGGCGATTGCCGATAAGATACGCGGTATAGATAGTAAATCTGTAGCGGTCATTGGTGACGGTGCAATGACTGCAGGTATGGCGTTTGAGGCGTTAAACCATGCAGCACATACCAACACCAACCTACTGGTAATCTTGAACGACAACGATATGTCGATCTCCCACAATGAAGGCGGACTGGCTACCTATCTAGCGAAGAACTTTAAAGACAGAAATGACGGTGAGACCACCACAGCTCTGTTTGAAGCACTGGAGTTTGAATATACTGGCCCTATTGATGGTCATGAATTTTCTAAACTCGTACCGGTATTACAAGACGTTCTTAACCGGACAGGACCACAATTCCTTCATTTGGTAACAAAGAAAGGCAAGGGGTTCAAACCTGCTGAAGATGATCCAGTTGGTTATCACGCAATTACTAAGATCGATCCAATTCACCAAAAGCCTACGAAGAAAATCAGTTACTCCAATATTTTTGGTCGTTGGATTTGCGATCTAGCCGAACAAGACCCACACCTGACAGCCATTACCCCGGCTATGCGTGAGGGCTCAGATTTAGTGGAGTTTTCTCAGCGCTTTCCTGATCGTTATTTTGATGTAGCTATCGCCGAACAACACGCATTGACCCTAGCAGCTGGTATGGCCTGCCAAAATATTAAGCCGGTAGTAGCCATCTACTCGACTTTTCTCCAGCGCGCTTATGACCAACTGATCCATGATGTGGCCATTCAAGACCTAGATCTATTGCTCGCCGTCGATAGAGCAGGCTTAGTTGGGGAAGATGGTTCAACCCATGCAGGTTGTTTTGATATTGGTATGCTGCGCGGCTTACCAAAAGCTGTATTGATGACGCCTTCAAGTGCTGAAGAGCTTCGCAATATGCTTTTCACCGGTTACCAATATCAAGGTTTAGCTGCGGTTCGCTATCCACGTGGCAGCGTTCCAACACAAATAGATACACCTATGCAGGCAATTGAGCTAGGGCAAAGCCGAACGCTCAATCAAGGCAGTAAAGTTGCGCTTCTAAATTTCGGACCTTTGCTAGAAACAGCTCAAGAGGTTGCAAACGACCAAGGATATACCCTAATCGATATGCGCTTTGTTAAGCCTCTCGATCAAAATGCACTTAAAGATGCAGCAGAAAGTCATGACTTATTAGTCAGCATAGAAGATCACAGCATCATTAGCGGCGCGGGCTCATCTGTGAGTGAGTACCTACATCAAGAACAGATCCACACACCTTTACTGATGTTAGGCATACCTGATCGTTGGATTGGCCACGCATCTCGCGCACAGCAACTTCAACAATGCGGTCTTGATGCTGCAGGTATGATTAAGGCAATCGAAGAGCGGCTAAAAACGATCGTTTAAAACCAAAAGTAAGCGACCAACTGCAAAATGGCCGCGGCATAAACACCTGCCAGCAAGTCATCCAGCATAATACCTACACCACCAGAAACCTTCTGGTCAGCCCATTTAATCGGCCAAGGCTTCCAGATATCAAAAATACGGAATAGCACAAAACCAAGAGCTATCCACTCCCAGCCACTTGGTGCAAGCGTCATGGTCAGCCAAAAACCGACAAACTCATCCCAGACAATGCCGCCATGATCATGCACACCAATATCTTTTGAAGTGCGATCGCATAGCCAAATACCAATGATAGTCGTAACCACCAACATCAATAAATAAAGCGGCAAACTCAGGTGTTGGAACCAAAGATAAGGAATAATCGCCGCCAAAGTGCCGACAGTACCAGGCATCCAAGGAGCAGCACCGCTACCTAGGCCAAACGCTAGAAAATGGATCGGATTTTTCCAAACAGTACTAGGTACTTTATTCACGGTTATTCCTTTACGGCTTAGTCTAACAATCGCGGCTAACAGCCTACTTGAACATCAGGATTGGTGGAAGTGATCATAACCTGAGCCTGAAATTTCACAAGGTTCCCCTCGAAGAAATAGGCTGAGCTCTGACTCCTCTGTGACCTTACCAATAACGGCTACTGAGGTTGGTAAACTAGGGATTAACGCTAAATGCTCCGGCGGCAGGGTGAAACATAGTTCAAAATCTTCACCACCGGTCAACGCCCACTGCTGTGCCTGCTGTTCCCCATAAGTATCCACCAGCTGAGAAGAGATCGGCAAGGCCTCAATCTGCAAACGCGCACCTAGGTTGCCACTAGCTTTTAAAATGTGCGCTAAATCGGATAACAAGCCATCAGAGATATCCACACAACTACTGGCAGAACCCACTAACGATTGACCAAGGCCGATACGGGGTACAGGCGAATAGAAACGCTCGAGCAAATACTCCGCATGAGTTTCATTAGCAAACCCATTAAGCAGCCCTTCAAGACCTCCACGGCTATCACCTAAGTTACCGCTAACGCAGATAATATCGCCCGGTTTAGCTCCATGACGACAAAGCCCCTTCCCTTGAGGTACAAAGCCATGCACTTGAGCAGAAAGCGTCAGAGGCCCGCGCGTCGTATCACCACCAATGAGCGCAATACTGTAGTCTTGGCAGCGTATGCCTAATTGAGAACTAAAGCGTTTCAGCCAATCTGCATCGGTTTGCGGCAAAGTAAGCGCTAGCGTCAGCCAAGCAGGCTTCGCACCCATAGCCGCTAGATCACTCACAGTCGAACCCATAAGGCGATCTGCAAGTTGCTCCGGCTGTATATCAGGCAGAAAATGAGTGCCTTCAACCAACGTATCAATAGAAACGGCGAGTTGCTGGCCCTCAGGCAAATTAAGCAGTGCGCAGTCATCCCCTACCCCTAAAGCAACAGAAGCATCCGAAGATGCTTCTGAAACCTGTGCGAAGTAGCGCTGTATCAGCTCAAATTCACCCAACGGCATAGCTTACGCTTTACCTTCTCGTTTAGCGCGAATTTCGGCCATACGAACACGTTGCGCTAGTTTATCAAGCACACCGTTCACATAACGATGACTGTCGGTTGCACCGAACGTCTTCGCCAATTCAACACTTTCATTGATCGCGACGCGATATGGCACTTCCATGCGTTTAGAAAGCTCGTAAGCACCGATACGTAGAACGTTCAATTCAACAGGATCCAATTCTTCGATCTGACGATCAAGGAAGTCAGTAAACAGACCATCAAGCTCTGTTTTAGTTGCCGCAACGTTCTGCAACAATTCAGAGAATAAACGTACATCCGTATCACGCATATCGTTATCTACACGGAATTGCGCTTCTAGTTCATGCAGAGGCTGACCAGCTAATGACCAAGAATACAAAGCCTGCAGCGCATAGCTACGAGCATTACGACGCTGTGAAGTTAGCGAAGGTTTCTTTTTAGCTGCAGATTTTTTTTCGTTGTCACTCATCTGGCTTTAAACCTCAAGCTGCTTAAGCAAGCTAACCATTTCCAGAGCGGAAAGCGCTGCTTCTGCACCTTTGTTACCCATTTTAGTACCTGAACGCTCAACAGCTTGTTCGATGCTGTTTACTGTAAGGATACCGTTCGCAATAGGAAGATCATAATCCAAAGATACCTGTGCAACGCCTTTAGAGCTCTCGCCAGATACGTACTCGAAGTGTGGAGTACCACCACGGATAACCGCGCCTAGCGCAATGATCGCGTCATCTTTCTTCTGCGCTGCAACGCGTTTAACTGCCAACGGAATTTCGAAAGCACCAGGCACACGGATTACACGAATATTTTCTTCGCTTACGCCATGACGCTTTAGAGTGTCGATTGCACCCTCTAGCAAGCTCTCAACAACGAATGCATTAAAACGGCCAACAACAATTGCATAGTTGCCGTCTGCGTTTACAAAATCACCTTCAAAGGTTTTAACAGTCATGATTTAAATACCGTTACAGTTATTCTTCACAAGGAATATATTCTTCAATCTCCAGATCAAAACCAGAGATCGCATTAAACTTCATTGGAGAGCTAAGCAGGTTCATTTTACCTACACCTAGGTCTCGCAAGATTTGTGAACCAGTACCTACCGTTAGGTAAGCACCTGATGCACTAACATTAATTTTGGATTTCTGACGACCGTTGATCATCAGATCCGTCGCATCGCTTAGATCGATACGGTCACCCGTATCAAGTAGAAGCACAACACCTTGCCCCTCTTTAGCAACACGCTCCAATGCTTTACGCATAGTCCATTTCGGTTCATCACCAGGTGCCACCGCACCGACTACATCACGTAGTACCTCTGTACGGCTATGAACACGCACATACGCTGGCTCATCAGCTTTCAGCTCACCTAGCGTCATCGCTAGATGCGTGCAATTTTGGATTTCGTCACGGTAAGTGATGTAGTTAAAATCACCGTACTCAGTAGACATCACACCTTCGGATTCACGTGCAACTGTATGCTCATTAGCCGTACGGTAGTGAATTAGATCCGCAATTGTACCGATCTTAAGATTGTGCTTTTCCGCAAACTCTTCCAGATCAGGACGACGCGCCATAGTGCCGTCATCATTCATAATCTCAACGATCGCAGCCGCTGGTGTAAAACCTGCCAAACGAGCAAGATCACAACCCGCTTCAGTATGGCCAGCACGGCTTAAAACTCCACCCGGCTGAGCCATAAGTGGGAAGATATGACCCGGCTGAACAATATCTTCTGCCTTGGCATCTGCTTTTACAGCTGTACGTACAGTCAAAGCACGGTCAGCTGCAGAGATACCTGTCGTTACACCTTCCGCTGCTTCAATAGACATCGTAAAGTTGGTTGAGAACTGAGCACCATTGCTCTGTACCATCAGAGGTAAGTTCAACTGCTCACAACGCTCACGCGTCAACGTTAGGCAAATAAGGCCACGAGCGTGAGTCGCCATAAAGTTGATATCATCCGGGCGAACCATCTCAGCAGCAATTACCAGATCGCCTTCATTCTCGCGATCTTCATCATCCATCAGGATGACCATTTTTCCCTGACGAATATCTTCAATCAATTCTTGCGGGGTATTTAATTTCATTAACTTCGTACCGTCGTTAGCGGTTAAAACCGTGAGCAATTAAGGTGTCCATTGTCAGACCCTGTTCGCTCTGTTCATTATTATCAGTTGTTTGACCATGACCAATTAAGCGCTCTAGATAGCGAGCGATGATATCCACTTCCAAATGAACCTGTCGTCCCGTGACATATTCAGTCATGATCGTTTCTTGTGCCGTGTGAGGCACAATATTCAATTCAAAGCAGTCACCGTCAAGGGCATTTACCGTCAAACTAATACCATCAACCGTCACCGAGCCTTTCGCAGCTAAATAACGTTGAATCGCAGCAGGCGCTTTAACACTAAAACGAATAGAACGGGCATCTTCACTACGCGCTACTATTTCACCAATACCATCGACATGGCCAGTAACAATATGACCACCTAAGCGGCTGGTAGGCATCAAGGCCTTTTCCAGATTCACTCGCTCTCCAATCGCAAAAGTATGGAAACGCGTATGAGCTAATGTCTCTCGAGAAACATCAGCAATAAAGCCATCACCGGGCAATTCTACTGCGGTTAAGCAAACACCATTAGTGGCGATGCTATCACCCAGTTTAACGTCCGCCAGATCCAACTGACCTGTACGAACATATAAGCGCATATCACCCGCTTGCTCTTCAATCGCTGCAATCGTACCTACAGCTTCAATAATACCGGTGAACATCTATGCATTTTCTCCATATTGAGGTTGTAAGATCAGTTTTAGATCATCACCCAACATGCGGCTATCTAACATCTGCAGCTCTACCTGCTCTGACATTTTAGTTAAGGGTAGCTCAAATAGAGGCTTAGCCTGACTTCCTAACAACTTCATCGCCATATAAACATGCAGTTCATCAGCAAGTTTCTGCTCAACAAACGCACCGGCCAACACAGAACCGGTTTCAACAAGCAGATCGTTACACTGCTCTTCAGACGCGAGCCAACGTAACAAAGGCAATAAAGCCACACGGCCATTTTCAGCAGGCATCACTAGAACTTCTGCACCTGCGTCCTTAAGTTTGTGCGCTATTGTATCATCAGAACAAGTAACAATAAGCGTTCGCCCCGGCTGCTTAAGAATGGAAGCAGTCAGCGGCATCTGTAAACGGCTATCCAATACAACGCGTAATGGCTGTTTCTGTACAACATCCGCAACATTAGGCAAATCTAACTGCGCTTCGCGAACCGTCAGAGCTGAGTCATCTTGTAGAATGGAACCTATACCAGTGAGAATCACTGACGATTGAGCGCGCAATTTCTGTACATCACCACGTGCAGCAGGGCCCGTGATCCACTTGGATTCACCTGAAGCCATCGCTGTTCGACCATCAAGGCTGATCGCAGATTTAACCCTAACAAAAGGTAAACCCGTCTCCATACGCTTGATAAAACCGGGGTTCAACGCTCGAGCTGATTCTTCGAGTAAACCCGATGTAGCTTCAATACCCGCTTCACGGAGCATAGTCATACCACGACCAGCAACCTGAGGGTTTGGATCAACCATCGCGGCAACTACTCGCGTCACTCCTGCTTTGATTAATGCCTCAGAACAAGGCGGAGTACGACCATAATGGCTACAAGGCTCTAAGGTTACATACGCTGTAGCCCCTTTCGCCTCTTCACCCGCAGCACGAAGTGCATTAACCTCGGCATGGCCTTCACCTGCGCGATAGTGAAACCCTTCACCCACGATACTGCCCTGTTTGACTAACACACAGCCAACACGGGGATTAGGTTGCGTGGTATATAGCCCTTCTTTCGCCAACTGAATGGCGCGAGCCATATATTCGCGATCAGAGACAGACCAAGTCGCACTCACTTAGCAGCACCCTCAGTGTCATGCTCTTCCGATAAGCGTTCGATCTCAGCTTTAAACTCATTAATGTCTTGAAAACTACGATACACAGAAGCAAAACGTACATAAGCAACTTCATCGAGTTTACGTAGTTCGGCCATCACCTCTTCACCAATCTGACGTGAAGGCAGCTCGCGCTCACCTGTCGCACGTAGACGGTGCTTAATACGGTTAATACACGCTTCAAACTCTTCAATAGAGACGGGACGTTTTTCTAGTGCACGATGAATACCTGCACGGAGTTTTTCATCATCAAACGGTTGGCGAGAGCCATCAGCTTTAATCAGGCGAGGCATCAGCAGTTCTGCTGCTTCGTAAGTAGTAAAGCGCTCATTACAGTTAATACACTCGCGGCGTCGACGCACCTGCTGACCTTCGGCCACCAGTCGAGAATCAACCACTTTGGTTTCATTGGCATGACAAAAAGGACAATGCATCAACTTTTCCTGTGTAAAGAGCGTTTATCTTCTCTGAGCTTAGTCTGAGAACAAAAAAGGGCGACCTTTTGGGTCGCCCGGGGATTGTACATTTTTCCGACTATAACTTACAGCCGGAACCCTGTTTTACTTGTATACAGGGAAACGTGCGCAGATCTCTTTAACTTGAGATTTAACACGTGCGATCACATCATCATTGTTGATGTCATCTAGAATGTCGCAGATCCAGTTTGTTAGCTCTGTAACTTCCGCTTCTTTGAAACCACGGCGTGTTACAGCTGGCGTACCAATACGTAGACCAGATGTTACAAACGGAGAACGTGGATCGTTTGGAACAGAGTTTTTGTTTACAGTGATGTTGGCACGACCTAGCGCTGCATCAGCATCTTTACCTGTAAATTCTTTGTCGATCATATCAACAAGGAATAGGTGATCATCAGTACCTTCAGAAACGATCTTAATACCGCGCTTCATGAAAGTTTCAGCCATCGCCTGAGCGTTTTTAACAACCTGAGCTTGGTACTCTTTCCACTCTGGGTCCATTGCTTCTTTGAAGCAAACCGCTTTACCAGCGATTACGTGCATCAATGGGCCGCCCTGAGATTCTGGGAATACAGCGAAGTTAAGTTTCTTCTGCAGATCTTCATCAGCATTTGCAGATAGGATCAAACCACCACGTGGGCCACCTAGTGTTTTGTGAGTTGTTGTTGTAACAACGTCAGCAACACCAATTGGAGATGGGTAAACGCCTGCAGCAACAAGACCTGCGATGTGAGCCATATCAACAAATAGGAACGCGCCTACTTTGTCTGCGATATCGCGGAAACGCTGCCAATCAACAACACGTGAGTATGCAGAGAAACCTGCAACGATCATTTTTGGTTTGTGCTCTTCAGCTAGACGCTCAACTTCAGCGTAATCGATCTCACCCGTTTCTGGGTTTAGACCGTACTGAACCGCATTGTAGATACGACCAGAGAAAGAAACTGCAGCACCGTGAGTCAAGTGACCACCGTGAGCAAGGCTCATACCTAGAACAGTATCGCCTGGCTGACAAAGCGCCATGTAAACAGCAGCGTTAGCTTGAGAACCAGAATGAGGCTGAACGTTTGCGTAAGTTGCACCGAACAACTCTTTAGCACGATCAATCGCTAGCTGCTCAACAACATCTACGTGTTCACAACCACCGTAGTAACGCTTGTTCGGGTAACCTTCAGCGTATTTGTTAGTCAGCGCAGAACCCTGAGCTTCCATAACGCGAGGGCTAGTGTAGTTTTCAGACGCAATCAGTTCGATGTGCTCTTCCTGACGTACAGTTTCAGCCTGCATTGCAGACCATAGATCCGCGTCGAAATCAGCGATAGTCATATCTTTGCTAAACATAGGAGTTTCTGTCCCCTGAATACAATGTGGACCCTGTTCAGCTGCAATAACAACGGCAAAGCCGCCAGAACATTCCAGCGTAGAACCATTTGGGAATTGGGAAAGCGCGTATTATAGCGAAACATTTCCGCGGATACACTTGAATCATCCGCAAAACTGCTTCAATTTTATTCAATTAATCCAACAAACCGCCTTTCTGGCTTGCTCTACAGAGCCTCTATTCGAAAAACTGCATCATGATAGCCATTCACAACTAATTTCCGGTAAAATCGGCTGATTAATTTTTAACAAATAAGAGTTGAACCCTTCATGGCTCAATACGTTTATTCAATGAACCGCGTTGGCAAAATTGTTCCGCCAAAGCGTGAAATCCTGAAAGATATATCTCTTTCTTTTTTCCCTGGCGCCAAAATCGGTGTATTGGGTCTGAACGGTGCGGGTAAATCTACCCTACTAAAAATCATGGCTGGCTTAGATACCGACATTATCGGTGAAGCTCGTCCAATGCCTGGCATCAACGTAGGTTACCTACCTCAGGAGCCAGAACTGGACGAAACAAAAACAGTTCGTGAGATCGTTGAAGAATCAGTTGCTGATGTTAAAGAAGCGCTAGATGGTCTAGAAGCTGTTTATGCAGCTTACGCAGAACCAGATGCTGACTTTGATGAATTGGCTAAGAAACAAGCTGAATTTGAAAACCTGATCCAAGCTAAAGATGGTCACAACCTTGAAACGGCACTTGAACGTGCTGCTGATGCGATGCGTCTTCCTGCTTGGGATGCAGAAGTTAAGCACCTATCCGGTGGTGAACGTCGTCGTGTAGCGCTATGTCGCTTATTGTTAGACAAGCCAGACATGCTGCTTCTAGACGAACCGACCAACCACTTGGATGCAGAATCTGTTGCTTGGATCGAGCGTTTCCTTCAGGAATACCCAGGTACCGTTGTGGCGATTACCCACGACCGTTATTTCCTAGATAACGCCGCTGGCTGGATTTTGGAACTTGACCGGGGTCGCGGCATTCCTTACGAAGGTAACTACTCTTCTTGGTTAGAACAGAAAGAAGCTCGCCTAGAACAGGAAGCGAAACAGGAAGCGGCTCACCGCAAATCTGTTTCTGCCGAACTTGAGTGGGTACGCCAAGGTTCTAAAGGCCGTCAGTCTAAATCTAAAGCGCGTCTTAAGCAGTTCGAAGAGATGAACTCTAAAGAGTTCCAATCTCGTAATGAAACACAGGAAATCTACATTCCACCAGGGCCACGTCTTGGCGATAAAGTTATCGATGCAAATGGTATTTCTAAAGCTTACGGCGACAAGGTTCTGTTTGAAGACCTAAGTTTCTCTATCCCACAGGGCGCAATCGTTGGCATTATTGGTGGTAACGGCGCAGGTAAATCCACACTGTTCCGCATGATCGCTGGCGAAGAGCAACCTGATTCTGGTGAGATCGAAATCGGTTCTACTGTGCAGTTAGCTTACGTTAACCAGTCTCGCGATCTAAACGGCGACAAAACAGTGTTTGAAGAATTATCTGATGGTCAGGACATGATCACAGTAGGCAACTACACGACGCCTTCACGCTCTTACTGTGGCCGCTTTAACTTCAAAGGCGGCGATCAGCAGAAGTTCGTTAAAGATCTTTCTGGTGGTGAGCGTAACCGTCTGCATATGGCGAAACTCCTTAAAGAAGGCGGCAACGTTCTGCTATTGGACGAACCAACCAACGACCTTGATATCGAAACACTACGTGCCCTTGAGGAAGCTCTTCTAGCCTTCCCAGGTTGTGCGGTAGTTATTTCCCACGACCGTTGGTTCCTTGACCGTATCTGTACTCACATGCTGGCTTACGAAGGCGACTCCCACGTAGAGTTCTTCGAAGGTAACTACACTGAGTACCAAGCTGATTACAAACGCCGTTACGGTAAAGAACATCAGCCAGAGCGTATCAAGTACAAGCGTATTGCGGATCTATAATCCCTATACCAATAAAAAAGCTGGGCTGTGCCCGGCTTTTTTGTTTATAAGACAATCAGTCAGCAATATTAACCTTATCTCGGCCGGTATCTTTAGCACTGTATAAGGCATCGTCGGAGCGTTGCAATAGCGAATCCACATCATCTTCAGCTTTCAAACTGGCAACACCTATACTGGTAGTAAAGCCAATTCGCTCTCCTGAAGGAGTTTTCACCTGCTCATCGTGGCAGCCCACGCGGATCTGCTCAGCCACTTCAACCGCCTGATTTGTATCCAGGCCGGGAAGCACCATTAAGAACTCTTCACCACCGTATCGACAAACTAAGTCCAATCGCTTGCGAGCAGATTTTCGCATCACTTTAGCAAAGCGTTTTAGCACTATATCCCCGGCAGCATGACCGTAGGTGTCGTTAAAGCTCTTGAACTTATCTAGATCAAACAACAGAACACTCAGCGGCTTACCCTGATCTCTCATCAGCTTGATATCGCCACTTAACTGCTCCATCGCCTGCCGTCTATTTGCCAAACCAGTAAGGGGATCTCGTGTCGCTTGTCGATAAAGGCCCAACAACATGTTCAGTTGATTCACAGCCGCCCAACACGCAATTAAGCCCAATACAGCCAACAACCAGAGACTGTTAATCCCATCAATGGTACCAGCCAAGCCGCGGAACAATTGAGTTAGATACTCAACCAGCAAAAGAGCAACGGTATAACCCAGCGCCTCCAAAATAGACAATGGGAAAACAGCCATCATGGTCATGATCATAAAGGGAAAGAAATGATAACCTGCCACAGTAAACTCGTAACCATGGGCGATTAACATGGAGCTTGAGGCACACTGAAAAGCAGACAAAATGACGACTAGCAAAGCGAGTCTTAACTTCGCTAAACGCATGCTATAGCGCTTATACCCCCACAGAGCCAAACCCACACAGGCAAGCGCCGTTATACCACGGGCGTATGCGATTGAGAGCAGCATATCCTCGGGCAATAGCAAATAATCCACCAGCAACCAAGCAGGCTGAATCAAGGCAAGTAAGAGGGAGATAATCCGAATACGACGAAAAAGAAAATGACTGCGAGTCTGGTTGAAATATCGAGAATGCCTACGACCACTGGAGACATCCAAAAGCGCTTCTAACAACATATTGTTTATTACTACTTTATTTTTATTCTTGTTATATCACTCAGCATGTAAGACTTAGTTTAGTCCAAATGCACAAGCTGAGCTTTAGAGATCAAACTATGATAAAGCCCTTTTATTTTCAAGGGTTATATTCGCGATTACATCTTGACCACAGTTTTTTTTGCAGTAATGTCTATAATTATATGAGCTAAATACTCTTTTTCTTAGGAAGAAATGCTGTGACCACATCAGATACTGAACGCCGTCGTTTTACCCGTATCCACTTTGATGCTCAGACTGAATTGAAGAGAGATAATGAAACTTGGGATGTCGCCTTAGTGGATATTTCTTTCAATGGTATTCTTGTAAAAAGTAAGCAAGCACTAGCGCTGCAAAAAGGAGATGAGGTTCAAGCTATCATCCACCTTCTCGGCGATGACATTGCCATTCGCACCCCTGCGACAATGGCCCATCAGCGTGACAATGAGTACGGTTTTCTCATCGAGAATTTGGATCTTGATTCACTAACACTGCTACGCCGCCTAGTCGAACTTAACTTAGGCGACGAAACATTGTTGGAGCGCGAATTAGATCATTTTTTTGAAGACTAACTAGAGCGCCTCTAAAGCCTCTGTCAATTTAGTAACAGCTACAATATCCATGCCTTGAAGCTGCTCTTTAGGGACGTTTCCTTTAGGAACGATTGCACGTTTAAACCCATGTTTAGCAGCTTCTCGGATTCTTTCCTGTCCATTCGGTACAGGTCTTATCTCCCCCGACAAGCCGACTTCACCAAACACCATCAAATCATGCGGTAAAGATTGATCACGGAAACTGGATACAACCGCTAGCAGCAACGCCAAGTCAGCACTGGTTTCTAGTACCTTTACCCCACCGACGACATTAACAAAGACATCCTGATCGCCAGTCATAATGCCGCCATGACGGTGTAAAACAGCTAACAGCATGGCCATTCGATTTTGTTCCAAACCTACAGCAACACGACGAGGGTTATTCATATGGGATTGATCAACCAACGCCTGAATCTCTACCAATAGAGGCCGAGTGCCTTCCCAAACCACCATCACAACGCTACCAGGGCTCGGCCCCTCTTCACGGCTAAGAAAGATTGAACTTGGGTTTTTAACTTCCTTTAGGCCGTTTTCCAGCATGGCGAAAACACCCAATTCATTCACCGCACCAAAACGGTTTTTATGCGAGCGCAAGGTTCTAAAACGAGAATCAGACGACCCCTCAAGCTGAAGGGAACAGTCAATCATATGCTCCAAAACTTTCGGCCCAGCCAAAGAACCGTCTTTAGTAACATGGCCGACAAGGAACAAAACTGTGCCTGTTTGTTTTGCATAGCGAGTTAGGTACGCAGCTGATTCCCTTACCTGAGATACAGAGCCCGGAGCTGATTGAACATCAGCCATGTGCATCACTTGGATAGAATCAATAACCATCACTTTCGGTTTTAACTGTTGAGCGGTGTTACAGATTTCTTCAACGCTAGTTTCAGAGAGCATTTTTAATTGCGCGGTTGGCAAACCCAAACGGCTAGCGCGCATCGCCACTTGCTGTAATGATTCCTCACCTGTGACATAAAGTGCAGGCATCTGTTCAGCCAAAAAACACATTGTCTGTAACAACAAAGTACTTTTACCGGCACCTGGATGACCACCCATCAGAACTGCAGATCCAGGAACCAAACCACCACCAAGCACTCGATCCAACTCGCCTGCGCCGGAAGTAAAGCGCGGCATTTCCTCTAGCGCTACTTCATAGAGACTAACCACTTTATCTTTACCAGCACCACCAGCATAACCGTCAAAACGTACATTACGCGCTTCGTTTGTAGCTGTTTTTGCGGTTGCTAATCGAACCTCAGTTAGCGTGTTCCAAGCATTACAAGCAGTGCACTGCCCTTGCCACTTGGTGTAGTCCGCTCCGCAATCATTACAAACGTACGCAGTTTTTTGGCGTGCCATCACTCTCTCCAAAGCGTTATCTATAAGTAAGAATTCTACCCAACACTCTGCTTATAACCTATAGATCTTTTCTTATTTTATGATTGCTCTACAATCAAACACCTATATAAGAACAAGGGTAAACCCCTACATCACAGGAGATGTATATGAAGCTGGAAACAATTGCCGTTCACGGTGGCTACTCCCCAGACCCAACAACTAAAGCGGTTGCGGTTCCGATCTATCAAACTACATCTTATGCTTTTGATGATGCTCAACATGGTGCTGACCTTTTCGATCTCAAAGTAGAAGGTAATATTTATACCCGCATCATGAACCCAACGACTGACGTACTTGAAAAGCGTCTAGCAGAAATGGAAGGTGGTATCGCTGCTCTTGCTGTAGCGTCAGGTATGGCAGCAATCACTTACGCGATTCAAACAATTGCAGCGACTGGGGACAATATTATCTCCACCAGCGAATTGTACGGTGGTACCTACAACCTGTTTGCGCACACGCTACCGCACCAAGGGATCGAAGTTCGTTTTGCTAATAAAGATGACGTTAGCGAAATTGAGAGCAAAATCGATGCAAACACTAAAGCGCTTTTCTGTGAATCTGTAGGTAACCCATCAGGCGGCATCGCTGATATTGAAAAGCTAGCGGATGTAGCACACCGTAATGGCATACCGCTGATTGTGGATAACACAGTACCAAGCCCAGCTATGTGGCGCCCCATCGAGCACGGTGCCGACATCGTTGTTCACTCAGTTACAAAATATATTGGCGGACACGGGAACTCTATTGGTGGCGTGGTTATCGATTCGGGTAAATTCCCGTGGGCAGACAATGCTGAACGTTTCCCTCTTCTGAATACACCTGACGCGTCTTACCATGGTGTTGTCTATACCGAAGCCCTTGGCCCAGCCGCTTATATTGGTCGCTGTCGTGTAGTACCACTTCGTAACACCGGCGCCGCTATATCTCCTATGAATGCCTTCATGATCCTACAAGGCCTAGAGACTCTGGCCCTCCGTATGGAGCGCATCAATGAAAACAGCGCAAAGATTGCTAACTTCCTAGAGCAACACGATCAGGTTAGCTGGGTTAAGTATGCAGGCCTCGAAAGCCATAAAGACTACGATCTTGCTCAGAAATATCTGAACGGGCAAGCATCCGGCATTATCAGTTTTGGTCTTAAAGCAGGCCGAGCAGCCACAGCACCGTTCTATGATGCTCTACAGATTTTCACTCGACTAGTAAATATTGGTGACTGTAAATCTCTGGCAGCCATCCCTGCTGAAACTACACACCGCCAGCTTAATGATGAGGAACTGGCATCAGCTGGCGTATCACCTGAGATGGTTCGTTTATCGGTAGGCATTGAACACGCTGATGATCTGATTGCAGATTTAGAGCAAGCACTCGCTGCTGTGAATAAATAACACCTTTATCGAACTAGAAAATTAGATATAAAAAAGGCCGCTAAATATGCGGCCTTTTTCTTATCCAATTAGCACTCAATTAAAAATCGATTTAACTTTATTCCACATAGTTCGTGCATTTTCTTCTGGTGCCTCATGTGACTGAGCCAGCTCACGCAGTTTATGCATTTTGTTCATTGCCAGCTGATACTGTTCTGACACATCCTCAGCATTGGATGCATTGAACTCAAGATCATTTACCAAGCCATCTCTTAAGCCATAGATCCAACCATGTACGGTTATCTCCTGATCATTAGCCCAAGCTTGCTGTAAAATTGTGGTTTCGCAGAGATTCATCGATTGCTCAATCACATTAAGTTCACACAGACGATCCAACTGCTGGTGCGAGTCCTCCCATGTAGACAGGAAGTCTTTATGTTTGTCATAAACACGACGAATATTACGCAGCCAATTATCAATCAGCCCATGCGGTTCATCTTCGATAGAAGCCGCTACACCACCACAACCATAGTGGCCAACAACCATGATGTGCTTAACTTTAAGCACCTCTACCGCGTATTGAACGACTGACAGACAATTCATATCTGTATGCACAACAACGTTTGCAACATTACGGTGAACAAATAGTTCACCCGGCATCATGCCAACAATTTCGTTCGCAGGAACTCGACTGTCAGAACAGCCAATCCACAGATACTCAGGTGATTGCTGTTGCGCTAGTGTTTCAAAAAACTGCGGGTCTTCCTGATTTATCTTTTCCGCCCATTCGCGGTTGCTTTCTAAAAGATGAGTAAGCTTGTTCATTAATCACGCTTATAAACAAAGAGGGGCACGCGCCCCTCTGAAATCTAAATCAAATTAAGACTGGTGGTACTTCGCACTTAGCTCGTGTACAGCATCAACAAACGCTTTCGGCTGCGCTGGATCTACAAACTGGTGAATACCATGGCCTAGGTTAAATACGTGACCAGAACCTTTACCATACTGGCCTAAGATGAACTCTACTTCTTGTTCAATACGGCTTGCCGGAGCATATAGGACACTAGGATCCATATTGCCTTGAAGCGCGACTTTGTCACCTACACGTGCACGGGCATTACCGATGTCTGTTGTCCAATCTAGACCTAGTGCATCAGAGCCAGCTTCAGCCATTGCTTCTAGCCATTGACCGCCATTCTTAGTAAACATGATCACTGGCACTTTACGACCATCATGCTCACGAATTAGGCCATCAACAATCTGTTTCATGTACTTAAGCGAGAACTCTTGGTAGCAAGGACCACTTAGTGCACCGCCCCAAGTATCGAAGATCTGAACAGCTTGAGCGCCAGAACGAATTTGCTCGTTCAAGTAAGTCGTTACAGACTGTGCAAGTTTATCTAGCAACGCATGCATAATCTCAGGCGTCGCATACATCATCTGCTTAACATGACGGAAGTCTTTACTTGAACCACCTTCAACCATGTAAGTTGCAAGCGTCCAAGGACTACCAGAGAAGCCAATCAGAGGTACGCGACCGTTTAACTCACGACGGATCTCTTTCACCGCATTCATTACGTAATCAAGATCTGTTGCTGCATCTGGCACAGGCAGGTCGGCTACGTCTTTTTCAGTACGGATGATCTTCTTAAAACGTGGACCTTCACCAACTTCAAAGTAAAGCCCAAGGCCCATTGCATCCGGAATTGTCAGGATATCGGAAAATAAGATTGCAGCATCGAGGTCATAACGCTCTAAAGGCTGAATTGTAACTTCACAAGCCAACTCTTTATTTTTGCAAAGGCTTAGAAAATCACCTGCTTTCGCGCGAGTCTCACGGTACTCTGGAAGGTAACGACCCGCCTGACGCATCATCCAAACTGGAGTTGCATCTACAGGTTCACGAAGTAATGCACGTAGGAAACGATCGTTTTTCAATTCAGCCATTTGTGTCAGCCACTTATATCTTGTAAATTCGAATTGGTCGCTATTTTAACGATTTTTAAGAGGAATTACCTGTGATTCCATCCTTCATTAACTAACTTTGTGATCTAAGTTTGAAAAAATACTATCTGTTACTGTTTTTAGTTATTTTGAGTGGCTGCCAATCCCAAAAAACTAAGCCCATAAATCTCGCTCCTGCCAAGTTAGCAGTATTTCAAAAAGAGCAAGTTTGGTTGGATACTAGCGCTACCAGCACGCACAATGCACAAACGTTTAACAACAAACTAAAAACAAGATTGGCCTTATATGGCGCTGAAGATATTCGAACATTAGGTTCGTCAAAATCACCTCAGACTGGCCTAGTTATTCAAAGCCGAATAATTCCGTTAAATGGACAGAAAAGATATCAGATGAGGATAAGCAGGAATCAACGAGAACTGATCTCAGCAGATTACCCTGTCAAATCAGCTAACAGCGACCAGTTAGCTATCAATGACTTCTTAAGCAGTATTCACTATAAGATTATCAATGCTGATCAGTATTTTTAGGCAAAAAAAATCCGGCCTTCTTAGAAGTACCGGATTTTTCACAAGGATTAGTTAGAAATTAAACTTCCAAGTAATCCAGCATACCTTCAGCAGCTTTACGACCTTCAGCAATCGCAGTTACCACTAGATCAGAACCACGTACCATATCACCACCAGCGAATACTTTTTCGTTAGTAGTCTGGAACGGGAATGCATTCTGTTCTGGCGCTTTAACACGGCCATCTTCATGCAGATCGATACCAAAGTCAGCAAACCATGGTGCTGGGCTTGGACGGAAACCAAATGCCACAAGAATAGCATCTGCTTCTAGAACCTCTTCAGAACCTGGAACGACTTCAGCACGACGACGACCATTTTCGTCTGGCTCACCCATCTGCGTGCTAACAACTTTAATACCGGTTACTTTGCCGTTTTCACCTACAACTTCAACAGGCTGGCGGTTGAACTGGAACTGTACGCCTTCTTCACGTGCATTTTCCACTTCTTTCTTAGAACCAGGCATGTTCGCTTCGTCACGACGGTAAGCACAGATAACTGACTCAGCGCCCTGACGGATAGATGTACGGTTACAGTCCATCGCAGTGTCACCACCACCAAGCACAACCACTTTCTTGCCTTTCAGGTCAATGAAGCCGCTTTCATCTTGCTCAAAGCCAAGGCAGTTATTCACATTAGAGATCAAGAACGGAAGTGCATCATATACACCATCTAGATCTTCACCTGGGAAGCCACCTTTCATGTATGTGTATGTACCCATACCTAGGAATACTGCATCGTATTGATCGATCAGATCCTGCATCTGAACATCTTTGCCTACTTCAGTATTCAGACGGAACTCTACGCCCATCTCGGTAAAGATTTCACGACGGCGGGACATTACGTCTTTTTCCAGCTTAAACTCTGGAATACCGAACGTTAGAAGACCACCGATCTCAGGGTTACGATCAAATACAACAGGTTTAACGCCATTACGTACAAGAACGTCTGCAGCTGCAATACCTGCTGGGCCTGCACCAATCACTGCAACTTTCTTATCAGTCTTTGGCGCCTGAGACATATCAGGCTTCCAACCCATCGCGAATGCCGTATCTGTAATGTACTTTTCTACAGAACCGATTGTTACCGCACCAAAGCCATCATTCAGTGTACACGCACCTTCACATAGACGGTCTTGTGGGCAAACACGACCACAAACTTCCGGCAGAGAGTTAGTCTGGTGACTTAGCTCAACCGCTTCAATAATGTTCCCTTCAGAAATCAGCTTAAGCCAATTAGGGATATGGTTGTGTACAGGACACTTCCATGAACAATATGGGTTACCACACTCTAAACAACGGTGTGATTGTTCAGATGCTTCTTCTTTCGCAAACGGCTCGTAGATCTCACCAAAGCCTTCTTTACGTACATCTGCATCAATTTTCTGTGGACCTTTACGACCCACATCGAGGAACTGAAAATCGTTGTTCAAACGGTCAGCCATAATCCTCACCTCTTAAAAGCAGCCCTTAACAGCAGGGCTGCGGATTATTCTTCATCTACTTTTTAAATCTGCTTCTTATTCCGGACGTGTACGGATATTAGATAGCAAATCATTCAGGCTTGCAGCTTTTGGTTTAACCAACCAGAAGCGACCGATGTAATCATCAAGGTTATCGATGATCTCTTGGCCCCATGCACTGCCTGTCTCTTTAGTGAACTCAATGATCACAGAGCGCAGATGATTTTTGTAAGCTTCCATATTTTCAGTGTGGATACGCTGAATCTCTACTAGCTCGTGGTTATATTTATCCACGAAGCTATTATCCATATCCAGAACGTAAGCAAAGCCACCTGTCATACCAGCACCGAAGTTGTAGCCCGTAGAGCCCAACACAGTAACTAGACCACCTGTCATGTATTCACAACAGTGATCGCCAGCGCCTTCAACAACAGCATGTACACCAGAGTTACGTACACCGAAACGCTCGCCTGCTTGACCCGCCGCAAATAGCTTACCGCCAGTTGCACCGTACAAGCAGGTATTACCCATGATGGCAGTTTCATTTGACTTGAATGTTACTTCATCAAATGGGCGGATAACGATCTTACCGCCAGCCATACCTTTACCAACGTAGTCGTTAGCATCACCTTCTAGGTATAGGTTCTGACCACCAGCGTTCCAAACACCGAATGACTGGCCTGCATGACCTTTAAACTTGAAGGTTACAGGCTGATCGCTCATGCCTAGGTTGCCGTGTTGCTTAGCAATAGCACCAGAAGTACGAGCACCTACAGAACGGTCACAGTTAGTGATAACCAGTTCGTATTCACCGCCAGTCTTATCAGCAATTGCTTTCTCAGCAAGCTCTAGCATCTGAGTGTTCAGTTCAGCTAGGTCGTAAGGCTCGTTACGCTCTACCTGACAAGTGTTAGGGAACTCTTCACCAGCAGATGTCAGAATTGGAGATAGATCCAAGTTCTTCTGACGCGGTGTTTCACCGTCTAGGATCTCTAGAAGATCTACGCGACCTACTAGTTCTTCCATAGAACGAACACCTAGCTGCGCCATTAGTTGGCGAGTTTCCTCAGCAACGAAACGGAAAAAGTTCTTAACCATCTCTACCGTACCGCGGAAGTGATCTTCACGCAGTTTGTCGTTCTGAGTAGCAACACCGGTCGCACAGTTATTCAAGTGACAGATTCGTAGGTACTTACAACCCAATGCAACCATTGGCATTGTACCGAAACCAAAGCTCTCGGCACCTAGGATCGCACCTTTAACAACATCCAAGCCAGTCTTCAGACCGCCGTCTGTTTGTAGACGTACAGAACCACGTAGTTGGTTACCACGTAGAGACTGGTGCGCATCAGCAAGACCAAGTTCCCATGGAGAACCTGCGTAATGGATAGATGTCATTGGTGATGCAGCTGTACCACCATCGTAACCAGAGATAGTGATCAAATCTGCGTATGCTTTAGCAACACCACATGCGATCGTACCTACACCTGGACGAGATACCAGCTTCACAGAAACCAACGCTTCTGGGTTAACCTGCTTCAGGTCAAAGATAAGCTGCGCCAAGTCTTCGATAGAATAGATATCGTGGTGCGGCGGAGGCGAAATTAGCGTCACGCCTGGCACAGAGTAACGTAGACGTGCGATCAGGCTATTAACCTTACCACCAGGTAGCTGACCACCTTCACCCGGCTTAGCACCTTGGGCTACTTTGATCTGCATAACTTCAGCGTTAGATAGGTATTCAGGTGTTACACCGAAACGACCCGAAGCAACCTGCTTGATCTTAGAACGCTTCATAGTGCCGTGACGAGCAGCATCTTCACCACCCTCACCGGAGTTAGAACGACCACCAAGCTCGTTCATCGCAACAGCAAGTGCTTCGTGAGCTTCTGGAGACAATGCACCTAGGGACATTGCAGCAGAGTCGAAACGCGGGAAGATATTGTCAGCCGGCTCTACCTCATCAATGGAGATAGACTTAACATCTTTACGCAAGCCCAGCATATCACGCAGAGTTGCGTAACCGCGGTTATTAACCAGCTCAGCATAGCGTTGGTAAGCTTCAGGATTGCCTGTTTCTACAGCTTCGTGGATTGTCTTAACTACGTCTGGGTTATAAGCGTGGTATTCACCACCGTGCTTATACTTCAGCAAACCACCTGCTTGAATTGGCTTACGCGCAGTCCAAGCTTCTTTGGCTAGTAGGCCCTGTTCGAATTGGAAGTCCTCAAAACGAGCACCTTCAATACGGCTAGTAACACCTTTGAAACAAAGATCAACGATTTCAGAGCTTAGGCCAATCGCTTCAAACAACTGTGCACCACGGTAAGAAGCAATAGTTGAGATACCCATCTTAGATAGGATCTTCATCAAGCCTTTGTTGATGCCCTTACGGTAGTTCTCATGAGACTGAAGCGGCTCAATTTGAATTTCGCCTGCAGCACAAAGATCGTTAAGAACACGGTAAGCAAGGTATGGGTAAACAGCTGTCGCACCAAAACCAAATAGTACCGCGAAGTGATGAGGATCACGAACCGTACCACTTTCTACAACGATGTTGGCATCACAACGCAAGCCTTTATCAACTAGACGGTGGTGTACTGCACCTGTAGCTAAAGCAGCATGAACTGGTAGGCAACCACGAGCGATATTAGCATCGCTTAGTACTAGAATGACTTTGCCATCACGAGCTGATTGTTCAGCTTGATCAGCAATAGACTTGATCGCGCCCTCAAGAGAGATCTCTTCAGGATTATAGTTCAGGTCAATTTGCGCAACTTCAAAGCCTGGCTCTTGGTTATCACGCAGGCGATTAAACTTACTTGCGGATAGTACAGGCGTAGTCAGAATTACACGACGAGCATGTTCTGGTGTTTCCTCGAACACGTTCTGTTCAGAGCCGATACAAGTTTCCAACGACATAACGATCGCTTCACGCAGAGGATCGATAGGTGGGTTAGTAACCTGAGCGAATTGCTGACGGAAATAGTCATATAAAGAACGTACACGGTCTGATAGGACAGCCATTGGCTTGTCATCACCCATAGAACCGATCGCTTCCATACCACTCTCACCAAGTGGACGAAGGATCTGGTCACGTTCTTCAAAAGTAACCTGGAACATTTTCATATGAGTTTTGATCTCGTCCGCTGACATAGCAGGGAAAGATTTAGACTCTTCTTCCAAGTCCATAGTCTGCTCTAGGCGTAGAGCATTCTCTTTCAGCCACTTTTTGTATGGCTGAGCAGCTTTAAGACGGTTATCTACATCTTGAGTATGTAGAACATCACCTGTCTGCGTATCGATAGCCAAGATCTGACCCGGTCCTACACGGCCCTGAGCGACAATATCTTCTGGCTGATAGCTGAATACGCCGATTTCAGATGCAGTACAGATATAACCTTGCTTGGTCATTACCCAACGAGATGGACGCAGACCATTACGGTCAAGCATACATACAGCAAAACGACCATCGGTCATTACCATACCTGCTGGACCATCCCATGGCTCCATGTGCATAGAGTTGAAGTCATAGAATGCACGTAGATCTGCATCCATAGTTTCAACATTCTGCCACGCAGGCGGCACGATCATACGTACTGCACGGTAGATATCCATGCCACCAACCAATAGGAACTCAAGCATATTATCCATACTTGAGGAGTCAGAACCTGTTGTATTAACAATAGGTTGCAGATCATCTAGGTTAGGTAGTAGATCTGTAGCAAATTTGCTTGCACGTGCTTTCGCCCAGTTACGGTTCCCCTCAACAGTGTTGATCTCACCGTTATGCGCTAAGAAGCGGAAAGGCTGAGCAAGAGGCCAGCGTGGTGCAGTGTTAGTAGAGAAACGCTGATGGTATGTACATACAGCTGTTTCTAGACGCGGATCTGCCAAATCTTTAAAGAACACTGGCAGATCAACAGGCATTGTTAAACCCTTATAGGAGATAACTTTGTCTGAGAAACTACAAATGTAGAAATCTTCATCAGCTGACATTGCAATTTCAGCTTTACGGCGCGCAGTAAACAAGCTAATTGCTAGTTCACGTTCAGTTTTGCTTGCCGCAGTAATAAAGACCTGTTCGATGAGTGGCAGGGTATCTTTGGCGATAGGCCCTAGACAAGATTCATCGGTTGGAACCACACGCCATCCAGCAACTTCAAGACCTTGGTCAGTAATCGCTGCATTTACTGCACTACGCGCTGCTTCTGCTTTCGCTGCATCACGTGGCAAAAATACCATACCAACCGCATAAAATTCGCCTAAATCGGTGTTAAATTCTTCCTGCGCAACGGTACGCAAAAAACCATCTGGTTTTTGCATCAACAGGCCACAACCGTCACCTGTTTTACCATCTGCCGCAATGCCACCACGGTGTGTCATGCACGCTAGTGCTTCGATCGCTTTTTCTAGCAGATCGTGACTAGCTTGGCCTTGCATGTGTGCCATAAGGCCAAAGCCGCAGTTATCTTTGAATTCACCGGGGCGATAAAGACCTTTGCTCATAAGCCATTCCCACTTAAAAATACTTAAAAATCAATATCTTAATAATTCTTTCTGCTGCAATATATGCGCCACTCAGCAAAAAGGGACAGCTATTCTACACGCGAAGTGGGTTTGGGACAAATTTCAAACAATTGCCCGAGGATATTTGGAAGGTGATGACTCGCTCAATACGCAAGCCATCTACTTGTTTTTAAACTATTTTTTACTTTTAATATCTATTTTTACGCCTTGAATACTTCTTGCCCAAGGTTTCACGTTTTGCAGCTCTTTTGGCAATTTTCTGATGGCTGCATTCGCAACATCTCTATTAGCAAACCTCCCATGCACCACAACATGCCACGGCAACCCTTTATATATTGTAGAGAAGTGGTAAAAGTCGCTTGGCTTCTGCTGAGATTTGATAAAACCAAGGGCACTTTCTTCTGACCTAGCACCTAACATCTGCAAGGTATAACCTTTATCAGGCCAACCCATCAATGCTTTTTCACTTTGACTCAACCCCTTCGCTGCTATTGTTTCCACCTTAGGTTTTTTCTCTTGAGATTTAACCTTTGGAATCGCAGGTGAAACGGAAGGTTGCGTTTCGCCACTTGCCTGAACAACCTCTCTTAGATCTTTCTCTAACTGAGCTGCATCCACTTTAGATACTTCCGGGGTACTAACAGCAGGTACTGAAACAACTTCTACTTGAGTAGATTTCTCAACCTCTATAACTGGCTTAGGCTTCGTGTCAGAAACACTTGGCGACAAAGGTACAACAACTGTTGGTTGAGTTGCACTATTTAGTTTATCTTCCTGTTCTTTTAATCGCGCTGAGAGCTCTTCTCTGGCGGGGGCTATTTCTTCAGCAGTATTTTCAGGATGGGCAGCTTTGTTTTCATGAACGTTTTCTACTTTAATTGCCTCTGCTTGCTCAGCGGAAGCTGGCACTACTAGAGGAACAGACACTCGCTCTTCCACTGCCACTTGCTGATCAATAGCTGGCTCTTCTGGCATAAATTTCCACAGCGAAACGCCCACTATACCTACTAAGACAATACCAATACCCATCATATGAATGGGCGGCAGCGGAAAGGCAGTTTTTTTCCGTGGGGGAACTGTAATTTTCCCACCAGCAAGCAATGTTTCAATTCGCCCCGGCATACCACCAGACAGAGAGATCAAATCTGCTTTTTTCTTTTCAGGAAGCGATGTCAGCGCTGGATGACAAATCTGTAGGTATTCAGCAGCTTCTTCATCCGACATACCCTCAATAGCAACATGGTGAACACGCCCTTCCATCGCTTTAACAAGGTCTGTATCTAAAACAGCTTCTGCGTATGATGGTTCAGACATCAAAATTAACTGCGCACCTGCCGCATGCAGATTCATCAGCAATTCAAACGCCTCATTAGACAGATATTCCGCATCATCAATCAGTATCAGACATTTCTGACCCGCTGAACTCAGTGCTTTTAGCTGCAGATGAAAAACTTTTAGTTGATCAGCAAACCCTGTCCCGGTCGCATCATGACTTGGTAATTGACTGATAAGGGATGCAAGCAATTTTTGCTGCGATAATTCCGCTTCAGGCTTTATAAAGCAGCTACAAAGTGTTGTATCACCCTTTTCGGGATGGAGTTGATCCAATAAAGTACTTTTTCCTGCTCCTCGGTCCCCTGAAACTAATAGCAAGAAATCAGAAAACCTAACCAAATGCTTTAGTTTATCTAGTAATTGAAGACGACTTGGCGGTTCAAAGTAAATATTTGACTTCATCAGAAAGGATCAACTCTTAACGCATTAACTAACAGCAGCTACCTAACTTTTTACCTGCAGATAAGGTTTGGTCTAATAACTCCGCTGAAAAATCTGAAGTGACAATTGCTTTGCCAACTTCTTGAAGTAGCACAAGACGAATACTGCCATCAATAACCTTTTTATCCACAAGCATTAGATCTTTAAAAGTATCAATACCCATAGACTCAGGCGGATGCACAGGTAGATTAGCAGCCTCAAGAATATTCCTGATTCGACCGACATCAGAAGATGATATCCAACCTAGGCGACAAGAAAGATCAGCCGCCATCATAGTCCCTGCACCCACAGCTTCACCATGAAGCCATTCACCATAACCTTGGTTAGCTTCAATCGCATGACCAAATGTATGCCCTAGGTTCAACCACGCGCGAATACCAGCTTCTTTCTCATCTTGCGCAACAACTTCAGCTTTAACAGCACAAGAACGATAAATTGCCTGCTCAAGAAGATCTGACTGCAACCCCATCAAGCCATCAATATGATCTTCTAAATAACATAGAAAAGCTTCATCGTAGATTAAGCCATACTTGATCACTTCTGCCATACCTGCAGACAGCTCTTTTTCAGGCAGAGTATTTAAAACATCAGTATCAATGACAACACATTGAGGCTGATGAAACGCTCCAATCATGTTCTTACCTTGAGGATGGTTAACGCCTGTTTTCCCTCCCACTGAAGAATCGACTTGAGAAAGTAACGTTGTTGGAACCTGTACAAAGTTCACACCACGTTGGTAACACGCGGCCGCAAATCCGGTCATATCACCAACAACACCACCACCGAGTGCAATAAGTGTTGTCGTTCTGTTATGGCGATTTTCTAATAAAGCATCAAAGATCGTGTTGATCTGATCCAGGTTTTTATACTGTTCACCATCTGGCAAAACCACAGCATCTACTTGGAACTGTCCTACTAATGTTTTTTTCAGACGCTCAAGATATAAAGGCGCAATCGTTTCATTCGTTACTATCAGGACTTGCTTGCCCTTTATATACGGAGCCATAAGCCCCTGATCTAGTAAACCTTGCCCAATAAAGATAGGGTAACTTCGATCACCCAGATCAACTTTTAATGTTTGCATAGAAAATTGCTTACTCCGCATCAAGCGGTGACTTTGCCTTTAATTGTTTAATAATGTCACTAGCGACCGTTTTGGGATGGCGCTTATCAGTCCTAACAGTTATATCCGCACAATCAAGATATAAGGGATGACGTTCAGCCATAAGCGACTCTAACACAGCCCTAGGGTCTTCGGTTTGAAGTAAAGGTCTATTTTTGTCGCGAGAGGTTCTATCTAATTGTTGATCCACTGATGTTTCTAAATAAACCACTGTTCCATTCGACTGTAATACAGCCCGATTAGCTGCCCTTAAAACAGCCCCGCCTCCTGTCGAAAGGACAATAGAGCGGTCTTCTGCCAATTCCTTTATGACACTCTCCTCCCTATCTCTGAAACCTATTTCTCCTTCTACATCGAAGATCCAAGGTATATCAGCACCAGCACGATTTTCTATTTCACGATCAGAATCAACAAATTCTAATTTTAACTCTTGAGATAACAAACGGCCTATGGTGCTTTTTCCAGCTCCCATAGGCCCAACGAGAAAGATGTTCAATTCACACAACCATTCTTACAATTACTGTGAAGTTAATGAATTTCTTACCAACTTAGGTGTAATGAAAATCAACAACTCAGTTTTTTCTGATTTATTCTCTTTATTTCGGAAAAGCGCACCCATGATTGGTAGATCACCTAGTAGTGGAATTTTACCTACAGCTTCACTCGTCTCATTTTTAAAGACGCCGCCTAGTACGATTGTTTGGCCATCTGGAACTACAACCGATGTTTTAAGCTCATTATTATCAATACTTAATTCACCATTAGGCAAGACTGCACCAATTGAATCTTGCTTAATCACTAGGTCCATAGCTATTCGATCGCCAGGATTAATCCTTGGAGTCACGTCTAGCTTCAAAACTACGTCCTTAAATTGAATGCTGACCTCGCCATCTTCAACTGTTTGGAAAGGAATTTCAGATCCTGACTCTATAGAAGCTTGGGTGCCATTCGTGGTTAGAACCTTAGGCTGTGAAATAACTTCCGCTTTACCATCAGTTTCCAATGCTGATAGTTCCAAGCCTAAAATAGCACTTGAACCTGGTTTAAAACCTATAGCAATAGCACCAGCATTTGCTGCAGTCGCACCCAAGTCAACCTGAAGTCCAGTTTCTGAAGCAAGCCCCTGACTAAAATTAAGATCTGTTACATCTCTGTCAATTACCCAACCTTCACCATTACTATCTATATCGTTAAACCCAAAGCCCCAACGTACACCCAAATCTTTGGTAACACTTGAGCGGGCATTTACCAAACGAGCCTCAACTAAAACCTGCTCAACTTCTACATCAAAACGTCGAAGTGTCTTGCGAATTTCTTCAATATCCTTATCTGTGCCACGCACCATTATGATATTCGTTTCATCATCCGCCATTACAAAACCGCGATCAGATATTAATTTTGCTTGCTCTATTGCATCAAGCATTACTGATGCTTTTCTATACTCAATTTGAATATATTCAGTACGAAGAGGAGCTAACTGCTCAACCTGTTGAGAACTTTCAAGCTCCTCTTTTTCCCTTTTGGCAATCTCGGCTGCCGGAGCAATTAACAATACATTCCCGACTGTTCTCTGATCTAATCCCTTAGTTTTTAAAATGATATCTAGAGCCTGATCCCAAGGAACATTCTTCAACCTTAAAGTAATATTCCCGCCAACTGAGTCACTCACGACTAAATTCAACTCAGCTACTTCTGCAATAATCTGTAATACAGAGCGTAATTCTACATTTTGAAAATTAAGATCAATAGCTTCCCCACTAAATGGGAATAAATCCTTCTCTCGTTCCTGTTTTTCAGCTGCTGTTAGTGGTTTAAAATCCAAGACCAATTTATTGTCTGTTTGGTAAGCCAAGTATTCATAAGGTTCAGCACTTGGTTTTACCAAGATACTTGTATTACCGCCATTTGCCATCGCATCAATAAACATAACTGGTGTTGCAAAGTCCTGCACATCTACTCTTTGCTCTAAAGCTCGGGATAGATCAGCACCAATTAAATTAACAACAACATTATTACCTTCTTCTTGAATATCCACTCCAGCTTTATCATCTGTCAGGGTAATACTTACCCGACCTATACCACCTTCTTCACGTTCAAAGTCCATACCAACGACGCCGGTACGATCAGACATCATCCCAGTAGCACCGGTGCTACCTACAGAGCTTTGGGCCACCATACTATTTCCAGCATCAACCGGAGGAGCGGTATTTACTATCCCACCTTTAGATTGAATAACGACAAAAAGGCTGTTTCCTTCAGAGAAGGTTTTATACGATGAAGACTCAAACAGGCTGGTTACAATACGTAAACGCCCATCTGTTTGGGCAAAATTCACAGCATCAACCTGACCGGTTTTCACATCTAAAGAACGAGTCCCTAAACTATTTTCTACTCCCCATAGATCCATAACCAAACGAGCAGGCTGATTTATCATGTAGGCTTGAGGTGACGGGGGTGCAGCATCGAAGTCAAACCTAAGTTCCACTTTGCCACCTGGTAAAGCAACAAAATTAGCCTGTTTCATCTGCACTTCAGCTGCCGCCCACTGCGACAAAAACACACCGACAAAAGCGACAAATAAAAGGTAAATTCTTTTATAATTCATGCTTTTAGTTACAGTGTTCATGGGGACCCGAATTTTCACAATATTATCCCTTATTCCGGCTCATTCAAGGCAAGGCTACGTGTTCGCTTCATCCAACCACCGCGCCCATTTTTTATTATTTCTAACAAATTAATCTGTCTTTCATCTAACGAGACTATCTCACCATGATTTAGTCCCATAAAGTCTCCAACAGTCACTCTATGGATTTCAGAATTAGAATCTTCAATCAAAGCCCATAAGCGACCGTCATCCCTCTGGTTAATCGTGCCAACCATGCTTAGCTTTTCAATAGAAAAACTTTCCAGATAATCTTTTTCTCTATCATTATCAGGCTGCAATTCACTAACTTGCTCCCCTGATTCATTTAACTCTTCAGCAGGCAAAACAGGTACTACAGCTTTAAAAGGCTCCCTCATAGAGGCTCCTTCATAAACAAAGCTACTATAAGGCTTAACTTCTGGCAAAGCTTCGATACTTCCACCTTTGAGTTTATTCGTTTTAGCCACAAATTTTTTTAGATCTGCTGTATCTGCAACCCAATTGACGCAACCACCTAGCATAAAAGCAATAAAGGAGAGCGTAAGAACTTTGTATCCATTCATTTTCTCCGCCCTCTTTTTCTACCTTTAGACTTTTTCTTCTTCGATTTCACTTGAGTATCATCATATCGATAGGTCTTGGCTTCAATATTCATTGTGACCCCCGACCCACTTGGCCTAATCGAATAATCATGCATAGTTACTATTCGCGATAACCCAGCAACGCCACTAACAAATTGCCCTATTTGGTGATAAGAACCTGCCACTGATATTTTTATGGGCAATTCACTATAGAAATCACGACGCTTTTCAGAAGCCAAAGCTATAGAGCCTATATCTAACCCCGCAGCTGTACCTAAATTCGTAATATCATCCAACAACCCAGGCACTTCTTTTTCTGTTGGCAATTGCTTTAGTAACTCTTTAAACCTTCCCTCTACATCTTTCATCTGCTTACGAAGTGCGTCTAAATTCGCTACTTGCAATGCTTTTGTTTCATACTGCTTTTTTAGCCCTTCTTCCTTGGCAACTACTTTTTTAAGACCATCTTGCTTGTCCAGTATGTAAAAATGAACTCCACCAGCAATAATAAGGGCTATTACTAGTAGGTAACTAACAGCTTTAACCCCTACCGGCCAATTACCAGCATTAGCAAAATCCATATTCCCTGGATCAAAGCCCCTAAATGCATTTTTTAACACATCCATCATTTACTCCCTTTACTTTCCTTGCTTTCTTTGGGGACTATCACAGGCAAAGACAAAGCAAAATCATTCAAGTCATTTTTTGAGAGCTTAACATTGCTTAACGATGGCTCGCCAAACCAAATTGACGTTTCAATATTCCGCATCAAACTAGATACATCCAATTTATCCTCAGCCAAGCCTTTAATATTAATATTATTAGCTTTACGGATGACACTAGAATAGTAAACGCCATTAGGAAGCACTTTAACCAGTTCATCAAAGTTCCGAACTATAAGAGGTCTAGATGCTTGCAAATCTTGAATTGCATCCAAACGCTCAAGCAACCTCTTCTTCTTTTCCTTTAGCTCTTTGATTTCTGATAATTTTTTATCTAGCTTTGCGGCTTCACTTTTGAGGAAATTATTTCGATCTAACTGCCTATCTTGCATAACATCAAAGTAATAACCTATTCCCAGCACTATACCGCCTGCAAACAAGGCTGAACCGCATAAATTTAGTAGATAGCTTTTTTGCCGCTCTTGAGATCTTTCTTCTCGCCAAGGTCTTAAATTAATCGTAGCCATATCTATTAGCCCTCAAATCCACGCATTGCCAATCCACATGCCTTCACTAGAGAAGGAGCGTCTCGCTCTAACCTAGAACGATTAACACGAGAGTTGATCGACATTTTAGAGAATGGATTTGCCATATCCGCATTTATCCCTAATTCTTCAGCAAGCTGATCAGCTAATCCATCAATCGTAGCGGTACCACCAGAAAGATATAAAGCAGAAAGTTCATTATGCGCGCCGGACGAATAGAAAAATTGAAGCGAACGAGATACTTGCTGGGCCACAGTACCTCTAAACGGCATTACGACCATTTCATTAATTTCAGAAGAGAGATCATTTAGCCTCAAAGATTGTTCAACTTCCTCAATGCTCATCCCATATTGCTGATGAATTGTGTTAGTTAAGTCATTTCCGCCAAATGCCTGTTCTCGACTGTATACAATTTCATCCCCCCTAAATACATTCAACGTGAGGGTCGCCGCACCTATGTCAACCACACCAACCAAATCTTTCCCGTCTCGGCGCTCAGGAGACGTCAGAGGAAAAGCTCTTTCCACTGCATAGGTATCAACATCAACAATTGAACACTGCAAACCAGCATTACTAATCGCATCTTCCCGCTGTTCAACATCTGTTTTACGACAAGCAACAAGTAGAACCGTGTTTAGGTTCTCATTATTCTTCACGGCTCCAAGAACCTCAAAATCAAGCGCGACCTCATCCAATGGGTATGGAATAAATTGATCAGCTTCGACCTTTATTTGATCCTCAAGCTCAAATTCCGTAAACGCATTACTCATTTCAATACGTTTGGTAATAACAGCGGATGCAGGCACCGCAGCGATAGCAGCAGACATTTTCCCACCAGCCACTTTTACTGCTTTTTCGATAGTTTCTGCAACTTCACCAACATCTTGAATATTGCCATCTATAACCGCTGTAGGAGGTAAGGAGACAACAGCATACGCTTCGAGCGTGTAACCGCTGCCGCTTTTGGACAGAGCAACCAGCTTCACAGATGATGAGCCGATATCCAGTCCGACTAAACTACCCGACTTGTTCCCCAAAAAGCCAAACACAAATATATTCCCTAACTTAATCCTGCGTTAATGTGCATTTAGTACTCTAGGCCAACTCTTAGCATTATTAAAAATTTAATTTAATTTAAATTTAATAACCGCTAGAGGATCGATACTACCTGTCTATATAATAGACCTAAATTAACTTCCGTAATTATCAGACTAGCATGTCAGCTATGGTTTCGCTTTTCAAACTTTTGTTTAAACTAGGTATTTTGTGCTTTTTTGTTGGTGTAATTGCGCTTGCTGGCGTCTATTACCACTTCGCTCCAAAGCTACCAAATACCGATTCTCTTAAAGAAGTTCAGTTTCAAACTCCTCTAAGAATTTACTCTCAGGATGAAAAACTCATCGCAGAATTCGGTGAAAAGCGTCGCACACCGATCAACTTTGAAGAGATCCCACCTCAGTTCATTCATGCTCTTACCGCTGCTGAAGACAGTCGTTTTTTTGACCACTTCGGCATTGATGTTAAAGGCCTATCTCGAGCTGCATTCCAATTAGCATCAACTGGTCATATCCAAAGTGGTGGTTCGACCATCACCATGCAGGTTGCTAAAAACTTCTTCCTTACTCGTGAGAAAACGTTTACACGAAAGTTCATGGAAATTTTGCTCGCACTTAGAATCGAGCAAGAACTAAGTAAAGAAGAAATCTTTGAGCTCTATATCAATAAAATCTATTTAGGCCACCGTTCATACGGTATACAAGCAGCAGCTAATGTCTATTACGGCAAGAATATCGAAAACTTAAGTCTTGCTCAGCATGCAATGATTGCCGGTCTGCCCAAAGCCCCTTCTGCTTTTAACCCGATCACCAACCCTAGTAGGGCGATAGAGCGACGTAATTGGATTCTTAAACGTATGCACTCGCTCAGTTTCATTAATGATCAACAATTAGAAGAAGCTATTGCCGCTCCCGTTACAGCTAAATATCACACAAGCGATATTGAACTGCGCGCATATTACGTAGCTGAGATGGTTCGAAAAGAACTGTACGAACAATACGGTGAAAATTTGTACACCGATGGATATAAAGTCTACACGACTCTGGATAGTAAACTTCAATCATCAGCAAACATCGCTGTATCAAACGGCTTAGTAGCTTACTCTGAGCGCCATGGCTACCTAGGAGCTGAGGACCAGTGGGATATTGCCAACACCTCTTCTGATGATCTACAGAAGAAATTAAACAAAGTGATTTCTTATTTCACTCTTCAACCAGCAGTTGTTCTATCAGTCGATGATAAATCTGCAGAATTACTCTTGAAAGAAGGAAAAAAAGCGACGCTAGAATGGGAAGGTATAGCTTGGGCTAAACCATACAAATCGGTCAACTACACAGGCAAAGCCCCGAAGAAGGCTAGTGACGTATTAAAAATAGGGGACTTAATTCGAATTAGAGAGAAGGAAGGAAAATTCCATCTTACACAAACTCCTAAAGTTCAAGGTTCCCTTGTTGCCCTGAACCCTAAAGATGGTGCTATTGTATCTCTCGTAGGCGGATTTAATTTCACTCACAATAAATTTAATCGCAGCACTCAAGCCGTTCGTCAGCCGGGTTCAAACTTCAAACCTTTTATTTATGCTGCCGCATTGGATAAAGGCTATTCTCCCGCCTCTTTAATTAACGACGCTCCAATTGTTATCCACGACCAACAATTGGAAGGCAATTGGCGCCCGGAAAACTCCAGCAAAAAATTCTACGGTCCTACACGCCTACGTGAAGCACTCTATAAATCCAGAAACCTTGTATCAATTAGACTTCTGCGAGCAATAGGTATAGACGCAGCTCAAACCTACCTAGATCTAGCAGGTTTCGACCGCACTAAACTACCCAACAATTTGTCTTTATCTCTGGGTACTGCAGACGTGACTCCTCTTCAATTAGCAACAGGTTATGCGGCTTTTGCCAATGGCGGTTTTAAAGTAGAACCATATTTTATTCAACGCATTGAAACCCAGTTTGGCGAAAACCTGTTCACAGCCAAACCTGCTGTAGCATGTAGAACCGAGTGCGAGCCAAATCAAGAACAAAAACACGCCCCTAGAATTTACAACGAGCAAGTGTCATTCCTGACTTATAACATCATGCAGGATACGATTCGCCGAGGTACTGCTCGTAAAGCTCTAATACTCAAACGTAAAGATATAGCCGGCAAAACTGGAACAACCAATGATCAGAAAGATGCATGGTTCTCTGGTTTTAACCAAGACTTCGTTGCTACTGCTTGGGTAGGTTTCGATCAACCTAAAACTTTAGGCCGACGCGAGTTTGGCGGCACAGCTGCCTTACCGATCTGGATCGATTTCATGCGAGATGCACTTGAGGACAAACCCGAAAATGCACCAAAAGCACCTCAAGGTATTGTTAGCGTAAAAATTGATCCTCGCAGCGGACAATTGGCTTACCCTGGACAGACAGATGCTATCTACGAATACTTCCGTAAGAAAAACATTCCAACAGGCTATGCTACACCTAGCAATTCAGCATCCACCAATACTGCTGAAGAACTGTTCTAAGGCCTTTCTACAGCTATAAAAAAACCGCCCAAGGGCGGTTTTTTTTATAACTTAAACAGAAATATATTTAAGCGATTTTAGGATCTAGCTCACCACTTTCGTATTTCTCGGCCATTTTTTCCAGAGAGATAGCTGTGATCTTGGATGCATTACCTGCAGTACCGAAAGCTTCGTAGCGGTTAACACAGATATCTGTCATCGCTTCCATAGACTTCTTCAGGTATTTACGTGGGTCAAACTCAGCTGGGTTTTCAGCCAAGAAACGACGAATAGCACCTGTAGATGCTAGACGAAGGTCAGTATCGATATTTACCTTACGCACACCGTACTTGATACCTTCAACGATCTGTTCAACTGGTACACCGTAAGTTTCTGGAATCTCACCACCAAACTCATTAATTACAGCCAACCACTCTTGAGGCACAGAAGAGGAACCATGCATTACTAGGTGAGTACCTGGAATACGTTCGTTGATCGCTTTGATACGATCGATCGCAAGAATGTCACCTGTAGGTGGGCGGGTAAACTTGTACGCACCATGAGATGTACCACAAGCAATTGCCAACGCATCTACACCAGTCTTCTTAACGAAGTCTGCTGCTTCATCCGGGTCAGTCAGCATCTGGTCGTGAGACAACGTACCCTCAGCTCCGATACCATCTTCTTCACCCGCCTGACCAGTCTCCAAAGAACCCAGGCAGCCCAGTTCACCTTCTACAGAAACACCACACGCATGTGCCATCTCAACCGTACGGCGAGTAACATCAACGTTGTATTCGTAGCTTGATGGTGTTTTACCATCAGACATCAGGGAACCATCCATCATGACAGAGGAGAAGCCCATCGCGATAGTACGCTGACAAACCGCAGGAGATGTACCGTGGTCCTGGTGCATACATACCGGGATATGCGGGAATTCAGCAATCGCCGCTTCGATCATGTGACGCAGGAAGTTAGAACCCGCGTATTTACGTGCTCCGGCAGATGCCTGAACAATCACTGGAGAGTTAGTTTTGTCTGCCGCTTCCATAATAGCGCGCATCTGTTCCAGGTTGTTCACGTTGAATGCTGGAATGCCGTAGTCGTTTTCAGCAGCATGATCCAGCAGCTGACGCATGGAGATCAGAGCCATTTTGTCACCTTTAAATATTTGTTAACTTCGTCGATAGACGGGGATGGGCAGAGTTTACCACCCATCCGACATTAAAATCAGTTTCTTATGAATTCTTTGCTTCTAGAGCAGCTACTGCAGGTAACTTCTTACCTTCAACAAACTCAAGGAACGCACCACCACCTGTAGAGATATAAGACACCTTGTCTGCAATATCGTATTTATCCACAGCCGCAAGCGTGTCGCCACCACCCGCAATAGAGAAGCCCTGGTTTTCAGCGATTGCCAAAGACAGTGTCTTGGTACCTTCACCGAACTGGTCAAACTCAAAGACACCGACTGGGCCGTTCCAGATGATCGTACCTGCATCTTTCAGCAGCGCAGCCAGATTCTGTGACGACTGTGGACCGATATCCAGAATCATGTCATCTTCAGCTACATCATCAACAGATTTAACCGTCGCCTCAGCCGTTTCAGCAAACTCTTTCGCTACAACAACATCCACTGGCATCGGGATGTTTACTTTCTCCATCAGGTCTTGAGCTACTGGAATCAGATCGTGTTCGCACAAGGATTTACCCACTGGCTTACCAGCTGCTGCAAGGAAAGTATTCGCAATACCACCGCCAACAATCAACTGATCAACTTGGTCAGACAGCGCGGTCAGAACTTCAAGTTTCGTAGAAACCTTAGAGCCGCCAACGATCGCTGCAAGCGGACGAGCAGGCTTATCTAGCGCTTTACCTAATGCATCTAGTTCACCCGCCAATAGAGGACCTGCGCATGCTACTTCAGCAAATTTTGCCACACCATGGGTCGACGCTTGAGCACGGTGTGCCGTACCGAATGCATCCATAACATAAACATCACACAATGCAGCCATCTTCTGAGATAGCTCTTCATTGTCTTTCTTTTCGCCTACGTTGAAGCGAACGTTTTCCAGCAACACTAGATCGCCTTCATCAACTTCAAAGCATCCGTCCAACCAATCTTTAATTAGTGGAACTTCGCGGCCCAGCAAGCTGCCAATATGGTTAGCTACAGGCTGTAGAGAGAACTCTTCGTTATATTCACCTTCCGTTGGTCGACCTAGGTGAGACATTACCATCACCTTAGCACCCGCTTTAAGTGCCAGCTCAATAGTCGGCAATGATGCACGGATACGCGCATCAGAAGTTACTTCACCATTTTTAACTGGTACGTTTAGGTCTTCACGGATCAGAACGCGCTTGCCGCTCAGATCCAGTTCGCTCATTTTCAGTACGCTCATCGACGTGCCCTACTTAAGTTTTTAAATATTTAAATCAGGAATTCGTTTCTTTAGCAGCTAATTTTTCTTCGCCACCCAACGCTAACCAGTGCTGTGCTACATCTAACATACGGTTAGCAAAGCCCCACTCATTATCAAACCAACAGACAAGTTTGATTAGACGCCCTTCAGACACTTTGGTCTGGGTGCCATCTACCACCGCGGAACGGGAATCGCGGTTAAAGTCTACCGAAGCATGAGGCTCTTCGGTATACCCTAATAGTCCCTTTAACGGCCCTTCGATAGAGGCACGCTGCAGGATCTGATTCACCTCTTCGACACTGGTCGAATGGGACACATTAATTGAGAGATCCATCATCGACACATTAATCGTGGGAACTCGAACATGCAGGCACTGAAACTTACCCGCTAGATGCGGTAACAGGCGATCAATGCCCTTATCTAGACCTGTGTCTACCGGCACAATCGACTGCATAGCACTTCGAGTTAGACGCAAATCAGTTTGATGGTAACTATCGATAACCGGCTGATCATTCATCGCGGAATGAATAGTGGTCGTGACACCGTTTTCAATCCCAAGCTGTTTATCTAGTAGATCTAGTACTGGGATAATACAGTTTGTCGTGCAAGAAGCTGCCGAGACAACTGTATGGCTTGAACGTAATAGCTGTTCGTTAAGGCCAAATACGATAGTTGCATCGACTTCATCAGTCGCAGGTTGAGAAAACAACAAGCGTTGCGCACCGCTATGCAGATGCAGCTCAGCTAGAGAACGAGCTTTAAACGATCCAGAGCATTCAAAAAGAAGATCAATACCCAGATCGGCCCAAGGCAGATCCTCAGCATCAGATTCACTCAGAATCTGAATAGTATCGCCATTGACCAGAAGCTGTTTGCCATTATGCTCAACAGATACAGGAAAGCGACCATGAGTCGTATCGTAGCGGGTCAGGTAGGTTACCGTTTCCAGATCGGACAGTTCATTGATAGCAACAACCCTAAACAGATCTTGTAATCCACTTTCATAAATCGCACGCAGGACACACTGGCCGATTCGACCATAGCCATTGATTGCAACGCGATAACTCAATCTAAAACCCTACCCTACAAATAAAAAGACCCGGAACCCCGGGTCTTTTTACGTGCTCTATTAAAGAACAGATTTAACGGTTTCTACTACGTTTTCAGTAGTGAAACCGAAGTGTTTGAAAAGTTCACCTGCAGGCGCAGATTCACCGAAGGTATGCATACCTACGATGGCACCGTTCAAACCAACGTACTTGTACCAGAAGTCAGCCTGCAGGGCTTCAACCGCAACACGTGCAGTAACAGCCGCTGGCAGTACCGATTCACGATATTCCGCAGACTGCCTATCAAACAGACCTGTTTCAGGCATAGAGACAACACGTGCTTTCACGCCGTCAGCAGCCAGCGCTTCAGCTGCATCCATAGCCAGCCCAACTTCAGAACCGGTAGCGATAAGAATTGCATCTGGCTGACCGTCTGTATCACGCAAGATGTAACCACCTTTCGCGATGTTTGCGATCTGCTCTTCTGAACGAGCTTGATGCGGCAATCCCTGACGGGAGAAGATCATTGCCGTTGGGCCATCTACACGCTCAAGCGCAGATTTCCATGCAACCGCAGATTCAACTGCATCACACGGACGCCATGTGCTCATGTTTGGCGTGTGACGCAGGTTAGCCACTTGCTCAACAGGCTGGTGAGTCGGACCGTCTTCACCCAGACCAATAGAATCATGCGTGTAAACATGGATAGCTCGCTGCTTCATCAGTGCAGCCATACGTACTGCATTACGTGCGTATTCCATAAATACAAGGAAGGTCGCACCGTAAGGGATGAAACCACCGTGCAAAGCGATACCGTTCATGATCGCAGACATACCAAATTCACGTACACCGTAGAACAGGTAGTTACCTGATGCATCGTTTTTCTCTACACCTTTACAGCCAGACCATAGAGTCAAGTTAGAACCTGCTAGATCGGCAGAGCCACCTAGAAGTTCTGGCAAAAGAGGACCGTATGCATTCAGCGCATTCTGAGATGCCTTACGAGACGCAATTGTTTCGCCTTTCTCTGCAATTTCTGCAATATAAGCATCAGCCTTTTCTGCAAAATCTGCTGGTAATTCACCAGAGATACGGCGAAGCAATTCATCTGCTTGTTCAGGGAATTCAGCTCGGTACGCAGCAAAACGTTCGTTCCACTCATTTTCAGCGTGAACACCCGCTTCCTGTGCATTCCAGTCTTCAGCGATTTCAGCTGGCACCTCAAAGGCAGGATGAGCCCAGCCCAGACGTTCACGTGTTAGAGCAATCTCGTCATCACCCAACGGCGCACCGTGACAATCTTCTTTACCTTCTTTATTCGGAGAACCAAAACCGATAACTGTTTTACAGCAGATCAATGTTGGCTGTTCTGTGTTTTCTTTTGCCTGCTCGATCGCCGCGCGAATCTGATCAGCATCGTGACCATCAACACCTGGGATAACCTGCCAACCGTATGATTCAAAACGTTTAACGTTATCGTCGGTGTACCAGCCTTCAACTTCACCATCAATTGAGATGCCGTTGTCATCCCAGAAAGCAATCAGCTTACCAAGACCTAGTGTACCCGCTAGAGAACACGCCTCATGAGAGATACCTTCCATCAAGCAGCCGTCGCCCATGAACACATAAGTGTTGTGGTCGACAATATCGTGACCTTCACGGTTAAACTGAGCCGCGAGCGTTTTCTCCGCAACAGCAAAACCAACTGCGTTCGTGATGCCTTGTCCCAGAGGGCCTGTTGTCGTTTCTACACCTGGGCAGTAACCGTATTCAGGGTGACCCGCTGTTTTAGAATGAAGCTGACGGAAGTTTTTCAAATCTTCGATAGAGACATCGTAGCCAGTCAGGTGCAACAAGCTGTAGATCAGCATAGAGCCATGACCATTGGACAGTACGAAACGGTCGCGATCGAACCACTGCGGGTTTGTTGGGTTGTGCTTCATGAAATCGTTCCAAAGCACTTCAGCGATATCCGCCATACCCATTGGGGCACCCGGGTGACCAGATTTAGCTTTCTGTACGGCATCCATGCTCAACGCACGAATCGCGTTGGCAAGTTCTCTACGAGAAGACATTAACTCAGCTCCTGGGCGTTTTGCCCAAAATAGAAGGTTCAGGAAAAAATTGGGCGCAATTTTCTCGCAGATAGACAAAAGCTTCAAATAAGAATTGCACTTTCAGGGTAAAAATGAGCGTTTTTCATCCAAAAATTCAAAATTCTCATGCTGAAGGCACTGTAAAAATATGCATTTCACTAAAGTCGCGAGTAGAATACGCACTTTAAAAATCCACATGGTCTTCCAACTGCTAAACTTTTTTCTACACTTTGTGTCTTTTTAGCATCAGGTGAATTCCATCGAAGCCCTATTTTGTAAAGGTAATTTTCACAATGAGCGAATATAGCTTATTTACATCAGAATCCGTTTCCGAAGGTCACCCGGACAAAATTGCTGACCAGATCTCCGATGCTGTACTGGATGCTATCATTGCTGAAGATAAGCATGCTCGCGTTGCCTGCGAAACACTAGTAAAAACTGGTGTAGCCGTCGTTTCTGGCGAAATTACAACGTCTGCTTGGGTAGATTTGGAAGATCTAGTTCGTAAAGTCATTAATGATATCGGCTACACATCTTCCGATGTAGGTTACGATGGCGATACGTGTGGCGTAATCAACATCATCGGTAAACAATCTCCTGATATCAACCAAGGTGTTGACCGTGCTAAGCCTGAAGATCAAGGCGCCGGCGACCAAGGTCTGATGTTTGGTTATGCATCAAACGAAACTGACGTTTTGATGCCAGCACCAATCACCTATTCCCACCGTCTAGTAGAGCGCCAGGCTGAAGTTCGCAAATCTGGTCTCCTGCCATGGTTACGCCCAGATGCGAAATCCCAGCTAACATTCCGCTATGAGAACGGCAAGCCAGTAGGTGTTGACGCACTCGTTCTATCTACTCAGCACAACCCTGAAGTATCGCAGGCAGATCTTCGTGAAGCGGTAATGGAGCTAATTGTTAAGCACGTTATTCCTGCTGAATGGATCACAAAAGAGACTCAGTTCCACATCAACCCAACCGGCAACTTCGTAATCGGTGGTCCAGTAGGTGACTGTGGTCTGACAGGCCGTAAAATCATTGTTGATACTTATGGCGGCATGGCTCGTCATGGTGGTGGCGCATTCTCTGGTAAAGACCCATCAAAGGTAGACCGTTCTGCTGCTTACGCAGGTCGTTATGTCGCGAAGAACATTGTGGCTGCGGGCCTAGCAGACCGTTGTGAAATTCAGGTTTCTTACGCAATTGGTGTAGCAGAGCCAACGTCTGTATCGATCAATACATTCGGTACTGGCAAGATCTCCGATGATAAGATCATTCAATTAGTTCGTGAGCACTTTGACCTTCGCCCTTACGCGATCACTACAATGCTTGATCTACTTCACCCAATGTATCAGCCAACTGCTGCATACGGCCACTTTGGCCGTAACCCGTTCGAAATGGAGTACAAAGGTGAAACCTTTACTGCATTCACATGGGAGCGCACTGATAAAGCAGACGCACTACGCGAAGCTGCAGGCCTATCTTAATTTAGTGATTTTTCTCCAAAAAAAGCGCCTTATGGCGCTTTTTTATTGCCTACAGTAAGTTATATGACAATAATGAGAAACTTACTTTTCGCGGCCTTTTAAAATTAATGCAACTTAGTAATTTTAGCATCCGGCAAAAGCTGATTGGACTCGTCATCATACTCGCGCTGGGTATACTGATGACTTCCAGTCTTGCCTTTTACTTTTCATACCAAGACACCTTGGCCGGAAAGAAAGATCAGATTCGCAGTGTTGTTCAAGCCTCTGCCAGTCAGGTTCTCCAGCTTCGCGCGCTAAAAAAGTCCCAACAGATATCTGAAACAGAATATTTACAGCGACTTCGCTCGCTAATCTATGGCACAAACTATTCAGATGGAAGCTATATCTTTTTAATGACCGACGAAGCACGTGTTTACCTTCATCCCAAACGACCTGAGCTTGAAGGGCTTTTAATCAATGAAGTACCCAACATAAAAAATGGCAAAGCCATTGCTGCCAGCTTCAAGCAAATTTTGGAAAACCCTGAAAAATCTCAATTCTGGAAACTCTACCTACCGAAACCAGATGGAGGCCCCTCCCTCGAAAAGCTTACTTACGCACAGCTAATCCCTGATAGCGATCTGATTATCGGTACAGGCGTGTACCTTGACGATCTCATTCCGGTGTACATCAATCGTGCTCTGAGCTATATCACGATCACTCTGGCTGTACTATTTGCAGCATTAGCTACAGCAGTTCTGATATCACGAAATATCGTTCAACCAATCATCATTCTTTCTGGGCAAATGAAACGCCTATCTGCAGGCGATATTGATCAGGAAATACGCTTTACCCATCATAAAGATGAAATCGGCCAAATGGCTCAGTCATTAGAAGAATTTCGCGACCACTTGATTGAAAACAAGCGCTTACGCTATATGCAGGAACATGTTCAGTTTCTCGAGAACTTTGACCCAGTAACGCGCCTCTATAATCGCCGCGCGATTGGAGAAGCGCTTGAACGAGAGATCATTCGCAATTACGAAAGCCAAGAACAGGTTTCATTTCTGTTTATCCGTTTAGACCTACTAAGAAACTTAACCATAGAATTAGGTGATGAGCAGCGTGACCAGATCCTGATTGAAACAGCCAATCGTTTAAGACAAATGCTCTCAATCAACCACCGATTAGCGCGCATAAGTGAAGGCTGTTTTGGTTTAATGCTTATTAACAAACCGGCACACATCAACCTTGAAGATATAGCCGATTCGATTCTTAATACCATAGAAAAACCAATCCAATTGGATAATCTACAGATTCAAATTGGGGCACGTATTGGCATAGCCTCTTACCCAGAAGATGGTGATCAACAGTTTGAATTGATAGGTCGTTCAGAAATCGCCGCTAAAACTGCCCGCAAACGAGAGCAAGGCTGGCTCTACTTCAGCCAGATTAAAGGACAAACAACAGAACAAAAAATCGCTCTGTGGCAAGATCTCTCAACTGCAATGGACCAAGACCAATTTTATTTGGTATTCCAGCCGTTGTTTGATCTAGAAAGTAATGCTCCGCTGTCAGCTGAAACCTTATTACGCTGGACTCATCCCACACTAGGTCCTATATCGCCAGCAGTGTTTGTTCCTCTAGCGGAGCAAAGCGGCTTGATTTCACGCCTTGATCACTGGGTACTCAATGCCGTAGCCAAGCAATGCCGTAATTGGTTAGACAAAGACATTGCCTTTCCTCGCGTTGCTATCAACCTATCTGGCATCAGTTTTCTACGAAACGATTTCGAGCAAAAGCTACAAAACATTTTTTCTCAATACAATGTATCGCTTGAGCATATAGAGCTTGAACTGACTGAGGGTGTATTGATCGAAGATCTAGGTCGTATTCAGGAAAAATTAAAACGTGTACGTGATCTCGGTGTCAGTATTTCGATAGATGATTTCGGTACTGGCTACTCTTCGCTTAGCCGTATCAAAAACCTTCCAGTCGATCATATTAAAATTGATAAGTCGTTTATCGACGATATCGATACCAACCCACAAGATCTAAAAATAGTTCAGGCGATCATTCTAATGGCCCAAGGTTTACAACTGCACGTTGTAGCGGAAGGGGTTGAGACTGAACGCCAGCTATCTATTCTCCGCGAAGAACAATGTGATGTAGTCCAAGGCTACTTGTTAAGCCGCCCTCTCGCCGTGGCAGACTATGAAGCACTGATCGATGAAGACCTAATCATTGAAGGCGACTAAATCTTAATTATGAGAATACCCCGTTTTTTTGAATCGCAGCCCTTACAAACTGGTGCAGAAGTATCTTTGAGTGATTCTGTCGTTCAACACGTCAGTCGCTCATTAAGAATGCGACCTCAGGATCAGATCATTTTGTTCAATGGTGATGGCTCTGAATATAAGGCAGAGTTAATCAACATTGAAAAACGCAGTGTGACGGCACGTATCATTGAAAGCACACTCTCATCAACTGAAAGCCCTTTACCCATTACTATTGGTCAAACGCTTTCTCGAGGAGAGAGAATGGATTATGCCGTACAGAAAAGTACTGAGATGGGCGTAAAATCGATCACGCCTCTCTTTTCTGAACGCTGCGAAGTCAAACTTCCCAAAGATCGCCAAGAAAAACGTGTGAAGCATTGGCATCAGATTGCTATTAGCGCTTGTGAACAATCAGGTCGAACTATGCCCCCTGAAATAGCATACCCAACTGATCTGGAAAAATGGCTCACTGTCCAAGATGCAGAACTTAAACTTGTGCTACACCATCACAGCGAACAGCCGTTGCAAGAGATGTCAGTTCCACGTTCTGTTGCATTGCTGATTGGACCAGAAGGCGGCCTTACCAGCGATGAAGTTGAACTTGCAACTCGATATGGGTTCAAACCTCTGACACTTGGACCGCGCGTTATGCGCACAGAAACAGCTCCCGTAGCCGCATTAACATTACTCAATTATCTATGGGGCGACCTTGCTTAGGCATAAATTATGTCCTGTGCGCTTAAATGGTAAAGATTAAGGATCAAAAAATGACAATTAAGCTCGGCATTGTGATGGACCCTATTGATAACATCACATTCAAAAAAGACAGTTCACTCGCCATGCTATGGGCAGCCCAGCAGAAAGGCTGGGAGCTATGGTATATGGAGCAGCAGCATCTATTCTCACTAGACGGTAAAGCTCAAGCTAAGATGGCTCCTATTGAAGTAATGATGGACGAGCAAAAATGGTTTGAACGCGGCGAATACGAGACCTGCGACCTGTCCGATCTTAACGTGATTTTGATGCGTAAAGATCCACCATTCGATAACGAATTTATCTACACTACCTATCTATTGGAGCAGGCTGAAAAAGAAGGCTCTTTGATTGTTAACAAGCCCCAAAGCCTTCGCGATTTTAATGAGAAGCTGTTCGCGACTCATTTTCCGCAATGCTGTCCTCCGGTATTGGTGAGCAAGCATGAATCTATGCTGCGCGAATTCCACAAAGAGCATGGTGACGTCATCTTCAAACCACTCGATGGCATGGGCGGTTCACAAATATTCCGTATCAAAGAAGATGGCCTGAATCTAGGCGTGATTATTGAGACACTTACAAATCACGGCCAACAAACCATCATGGCTCAAAAGTTTATTCCTGAAATCGTAGATGGCGATAAACGCATTTTATTAGTGGATGGTGAACCAGTGCCTTATGGCCTAGCTCGAATCCCGGCGAAAGGGGAAACTCGAGGCAACTTGGCCGCAGGCGGCCGAGGAGAAGGACGCGAACTCACCGAACGAGATTATTGGATCTGCGAACAGATTGCTCCTACCCTAAAAGAAAAAGGATTATTATTTGTTGGCCTGGATGTTATTGGTGACTATCTCACCGAAATTAATGTAACCAGTCCAACCTGCATTCGCGAATTGAATAATCAGTACGGTCTAGATATTGGAATGCAGCTGATGGACGTAATCGAACAAAAATTGGCAAAGCAATAAAGAGATGCTGCTAACAAAGGACTCAACCAAGTGAGCACCGCTGTAGCTCAAACAGTAACCGCGGTTGAACGTTTCGGTTTTACGTTATTTTTCGCCACTGCGTTACATGCAGTGGCGATTTTGGGGATCACGTTCACATTCAATAATGAGCGCCCGCCCCAAAAAACAATTGAGATAACCTTAGCCCAATACCAGCAAGAAACAGCCCCAAAGCAGGCCGATTTCATTGCTCAAGCTAACCAAGAAGGCAGCGGTACAAGCAAAGATAAACTGTTGCCATCCACTCCTCAAAAAGCAGAATTTAGGGATAACAAACCGAAGCAAGCTACTGCTATAGCCCAGGCGGTTGAACCAACCCCTCCAAAACCTGAACCAAGTGCCGTAGCGGTTAATGCGAAGACAAAAGCAGACAACAGCTCTACACAAAAAGCGAAACAAAAGGTTATCACGGTTACACAAAGTACAAAAAAGGTGTCCACAATAACCGCTAAGCAACAACAGAAAGCCCCGTCCGGCGGCTCACCCGGCACATCTCTACTTGCGAGAAGCCTTGAGATGGCTAGTTTACAAGCGGAGATTGATGCTCATCGCGAACTGAGAGCAAAGCAACCTCGCATCAAACGCCTGACTTCAGCCTCAACTAAAAAGCGCGAGGATGCTCTTTATCTGCATAACTGGCGCAAAAAAATTGAGAACATCGGTAATCTTAACTACCCAGAAGAAGCTCGAAGAAACAAGATGTACGGTAGTTTACGCCTGCTGGTTTCAATCAAACCCGATGGATCTGTAAAAACTATTGAGATCTTAGAATCATCTGGGAAACCAATACTAGATGACGCAGCCATTCAGATAGTTAGGCTCGCTGCGCCCTTCCAACCGTTCCCTGTAGAGATGAGAAAAAGTACAGATATCCTTGAGATAATTCGTACTTGGAAATTTGAGAAACGCGCTTATTTAGACTAATTCTTAAATAACGTAGATAAAAAATGGGCCAGTAATTATGACCTCATCGAGCTGTTCGTTACGCAACCATTTTCTTATATCCATGCCTCACCTAAACGACCAGAGCTTTACACAAACTGTCACCTATATTTGTGACCATAGCGATTATGGCGCTATGGGCATTGTTATTAATCGCCCTGTAGGTATCACGCTGGTTGAACTATGTGATCACCTTAATCTCCCTTGCTCTTCTATCGCAAATCAGCAACAAGCTATTTTTAGTGGCGGCCCCGTCAGAAGTGATCGCGGCTATGTTCTTCACAAAGCATCCGACCCTTTCGAATGGAGTAACAGCCACTGTGTGGCAGATGATATTTACCTCACCACATCTATTGATGCTATTGAAGCAGCAGCAGAAGGGCGTTTTGAACATAATTATCTAGTAGCTCTAGGTTGTGCTGGCTGGAGCCCAGGGCAGCTAGAACAGGAGATGAGTGACAATGTTTGGTTAAGCTGTCCGGCAAATTCAGATATACTCTTCAGCACTCCGGCTGGTGATCGTTTGCAGGCAGCCGCATCAATATTGGGCATTAACCTTGATCTACTAACCGCCCTACCCGGACACGCCTGATATGTAGACGTCAGGCATTATGTCCATTTGGGATATAAGGCTCTGACACAGGCATGAGTAATCAGATCAATCAAGTTGTGGCGTTTGATTTTGGAACCTCCCGTATTGGGGTTGCAACGGGTCAAAACATTACCGGCACAGCCACACCACTCCCCCCTTTTTCTGCACGCGATGGCCAACCTAATTGGGATGAGATTTCCAAGCTCATGGATGAATGGCAACCTGATGCATTGGTTGTCGGCATACCGCTTAACTTTGACGGTACTATCAGTGATATGGCCCATAGAGCAAGGAAGTTTGCCAACCGATTACATGAGCGGTATAAAACGCCCTGCTTCTTGATGGACGAACGCTTATCTACCGCCGAAGCCAAAGAGATTCATTTTGCTGCGGGGGGCAGTGATAATTTTAAGAAAGAGTCTGTCGATGGCCTTGCCGCGCAACTGATCTTAGAAAGCTGGTTTAATTGCGACATTAGAATTCCTAGCCATACCCGATTGGAGGAAGTTTATGACAACAAACGTACTTAATGCTGAAGCCCTGCTGGAGAAAATGCAGCAGGAGTTACAGGCATTGCTGTCCAAAAATGATAAGCCTGATCCACTAATGATCGGCATTCATACGGGCGGGGTATGGTTAGCAGAGCGCCTACACCAAGCATTAGAATTAGACAGCCCTTTGGGGGTACTCGATATCTCTTTTCATCGAGATGACTTTGAAACCAGCGGTTTAAACCCTAAAGTTCAACCATCCAAGCTACCCTGCACAACAGAAGGACGCCATGTCATTCTTGTAGACGACGTCATCATGAGTGGCCGAACGATTCGTGCTGCCATGAATGAACTGTTTGACTATGGCCGCCCAGCATCCATAACACTTGCGACACTGCTTGACCTGCAGCAGCGTGAGTTACCTATACAAGCAGATATAATTGGCGGCACACTAGCAATAAGTGCCGACGAAACTGTAAAACTTACAGGTCCTGAGCCACTGGCTTTGGAAATCCGTAATCGTTCTGACGACTGAGTATTTATCATGTTTGAACAAAATGATCCGAATCAGATTCAACTCACAGATGAAGGCCAGCTGAAGCACTTTATTACCACAGAAGGGCTATCTCGCGAGTTGCTAACTGAAATTTTAGATACAGCAGACTCTTTTGTAGACATGAGCGCTAAACAGGTGAAAAAGGTTCCTCTGCTAAGAGGTAAAACAGTCGTAAACCTATTTTTTGAAGCGAGCACCCGTACTCTTTCGACATTTGAACTAGCAGCGAAACGTCTTTCAGCTGATGTTTTGAACCTAAATATCAGCACGTCTTCCACCTCTAAAGGCGAGACACTAAAAGACACGCTAATGACACTTCACGCAATGCATTCAGATATGTTTGTTGTCCGTCATTCAAGCAGTGGTGCAGCTCACTTTATTGCGGAGCACGTAACACCAGATGTTGCTGTTATTAACGCTGGTGATGGTCGTCACGCTCACCCAACTCAAGCAATGCTGGACATGCTTACAATCCGTCAGGCTAAAGGTGATTTTGCTCCATTAACCGTGGCAATTGTCGGTGATATCTTACATTCGCGCGTTGCTCGCTCTCAGATCCACGCTTTACGTACGCTGGGTGTAAATGAGATTCGTGTTATTGCACCGAATACACTGCTGCCTCGCAATATCGAAGCCTTAGGCGTGAAGGTATTCACCAATATGCAAGAAGGCATCAAAGACGTTGATGTTGTGATGATGCTGCGTCTTCAGAAAGAGCGTATGAACAGTGCACTTCTGCCGAGTGAAAGCGAATTTTACAAGCTATACGGTCTTACTATGGACAAACTGCTGCTAGCCAAACCTGATGCAGTCGTGATGCACCCTGGTCCGATTAACCGCGGCGTAGAGATAGCCTCATCGGTAGCGGACGGAGACCGCTCCCTTATTTTAGATCAGGTAACAAACGGTATTGCTGTACGTATGGCTGTTATGTCTATGGCAATGAGCGGCCAAGCAAAAAGCCGCCCGAATCAGTTGGAAGCAGGAGAGTAACGACCATGCACATTCTTATTCAAGGCGGTCGTATCATTGACCCTGCAAACCAAACTGACAGAGTTGCTGATCTGTACTTAGTCGATGGTGAAATTGCAGCTTACGATTCTGTTCCAGAAGGCTTCGAAGCAGAGCAAACTATTAATGCTGAAAATCAGATTGTTTGCCCCGGCTTTATCGACCTATGCGCCCATGCTCGTGAACCGGGCCCAGCACAGAAAGGCTCAATAAAAACAGAAGCAGCCGCAGCCGTTGCAGGCGGTGTAACTACAATAGTGACACCACCTTCAACTAACCCTGTCATCGATACGCGTGCAGTTGCCCAACTCATTCAGGATCGCTGTGAAGAAGAAGGCAAAATGCAAATTTTACCTATGGGCGCGCTTACTAAAGGCCTTCAAGGCGAGCAGCTTGCACCTATGGCAGCGTTGTCAGCAGCAGGTTGCATAGCATTTACCAACACACGCAATCCGGTAGCAGATTCTTTAACCCTAACTCGCTGCCTAGAATATGCCGCCACCCATGATCTGCTTGTAATTTTCCAAGCTGAAGATAACGCCTTAGCTAAAGGCGGCTGCATGCATGAAGGTAGTACTTGTACTCGACTAGGTCTTAACGGCATCCCAGAATCTGCAGAAACCATCGATGTATCTCGTAATTTACTGTTAGTCGAGCAGACTGGTGTTCGTGCTCACTTTGGTCAGCTATCCTGTGAACGCTCTGTTCGTATGATTACTGAAGCTCGAGAAAGAGGCCTTCCAGTAACAGCAGATGTATCAATCCAGAATCTACTACTCACTGATGAAAATGTGAACGGTTTCAACAATGACTTCCACCTGATCCCGCCTTTGCGTAGTCAACTAGACCGCGCTGGACTAATTCAGGGATTGTTAGGCGGAAGCATTCAGGCGATCTGTTCTGACCACCAGCCGCATGAACGTGCAGCGAAAGAGGCGCCATTTGCAGATACCGAACCGGGTATGATCGGTTTGGAAACATTGCTACCTTTAGGCCTGTTGCTAGTTGAACAGAACATGTTAGATCTGCCTCAACTGATTGAAAAGCTAACCTCAGCCCCAGCTGAAATATTAGGCCTACCTACAGGTAACCTGAGCATTGGCAGTGCTGCGAACATCTGTATTTTCAATCCTGAAACAGAGTGGCAACTCACTCCTGAGACATGCCACTCTAGAGGAAAGAACACACCGTTCATGAACTACCCTCTAAAAGGCAAAGTGTCCCATACACTTTTCCAAGGACAGATTGTATACAATGCCTAAACGTAAAAAAGCCGCGATATAATGTCGCGGCTTTTTTCTTTCCAGCATATTTCTTTAAAGCGAAGCAATCCTTGGATTACATCCCCTTAACGTTAGCATCGCCTTCGTTATGTAGATAATCCTCTTCATCTTGCAAATGGAAGGATTGATTATCGTCTTCAACTGCTAGCTCTGGGTTGGTATCAGCACTCAACTTAATCATGAGACGGAGATCGTTTGGTGAATCCGCATGAGCCAACGCCACATCGTAAGTAATCACACCATCTTTATAGAGAGTAAATAAGGACTGATCGAACGTCTGCATCCCTAAGTTAGTCGATTTCTTAACTACATCTTTGATCTCATGAACTTCGCCCTTGCGGATAAGGTCCTGAATCAATGGCGTATTAATCAATACCTCTATCGCTGCACGACGACCTTTACCATCTTTCGTCGGCAAAAGTTGCTGGGCTATGATCGCTTTCAAGTTCAGCGACAGATCCATCCACAACTGATCGTGGTGTTCAGGTGGGAAAAAGCTGATAACACGATCCAATGCCTGGTTAGCATTGTTAGCGTGCAATGTCGCTAAAGTTAAGTGGCCTGTTTCGGCAAATACGATACCGTGCTGCATCGTTTCACGAGTACGGATCTCACCCATCAAAATTACATCAGGCGCCTGACGCAGCGTATTTTTCAACGCCACATCAAACGAGTCTGTATCGATACCCACTTCACGCTGAGTGATAATACTTTGCTTGTGCTCATGGATATATTCAATCGGGTCTTCGATGGTAATGATATGACCACGGTGATTGGTATTACGGTAATCAATCATCGATGCCAAGGAAGTCGATTTACCTGTAGAGGTACCACCCACAAACAAGATCAGTCCTCGTTTTGTCATCGACAAATCACGGAGAATCGGTGGCAAATTGAGCTCTTCTAAACTCGGGATATAGTTATTAATTTTCCTTAATACCATCCCCGCAGAGTTACGCTGAAAGAATGCAGACACACGGAAACGACCTAGACCCGGCGCACTAATCGCAAAGTTACACTCATGTGATCCTTCAAACTCAGCAAGCTGCTTATCATTCATGGTACTGTATACAAGCGCCCGTGCCTGAGAAGGCTTGAGGGTGTCTTTTGTTAACGGCTTCAAAGTACCATCAACTTTAATCGTAGGCCTTGCACCGGCCGTAACAAAAAGGTCAGATGCATCCCTCTCTACCATAACCTTTAGTAGCTGCGTAAAATCCACGCCGTTTGTCTCCTAAGCCCAATTAGAACTGTTGTGGGTTTGCTGCTCGCTCACGCGCTGTCTCGCGAGAGATTAGTCCTTTCTGCATCAACTCTTGTAGAGATTGATCCAAGGTTTTCATACCAAATGCAGCGCCCGTCTGGATCGCAGAATACATCTGCGCCACTTTATCCTCACGAATAAGGTTACGAATAGCTGGTGTACCGATCATAATTTCGTGAGCTGCAACACGTCCGCCTTTCGGCTTTTTCAAAAGTGTTTGAGATATAACGCCCATCAGTGATTCTGAAAGCATGGATCGAACCATATCTTTCTCAGCCGCTGGAAATACGTCAATCACACGGTCAATTGTTTTTGCTGCAGAGGTCGTATGCAAAGTACCAAACACTAAGTGACCTGTTTCCGCAGCCGTAAGCGCAAGACGGATAGTTTCCAAGTCTCGCATCTCACCTACAAGGATAATATCCGGGTCTTCACGAAGTGCCGATCGAAGCGCATGTGCAAAGCTATGAGTATCTCGATGCACTTCACGCTGGTTAACCAAGCACTTTTTACTTTCATGCACGAATTCGATTGGATCTTCGATTGTAAGAATGTGATCTGCGCGAGTATCATTGATGTAATCAATCATTGCAGCCAAGGTGGTACTTTTACCGGAACCCGTTGGCCCCGTCACAAGCACTAAACCACGCGGTTTTTCAGACAAGTCCTGAAAAACCTTACCCATATCAAGATCATCTAGGGTCAATACCTTGCTCGGGATCGTACGGAAAACAGCACCAGCACCACGGTTCTGGTTAAATGCATTGACACGAAAACGTGCCAAACCAGGCACTTCGAACGAAAAATCCGTTTCAAGCACATCTTCGTACTCTTTACGTTGTTTATCGTTCATAATGTCGTATACGAGTGTGTGGACCTGCTTATGATCCAATGAAGGCAGTTTAATGCGACGCACATCACCGTCAACACGAATAATAGGAGGCATCCCTGCAGAGATATGCAAGTCAGATGCGCCTTGTTGTACGGTAAATGATAAAAGTTCGGTAATATCCATAACGTTCCTGTAACCCGGCACTGCGTTATATAGTTATAAGGTAGTTCTAGCAGAATCCCCGTTGCAATCCAATTGCTAAGGTCACAAATATATGTCAATCATAGCAGAGAATCTGAAGAAGGTTCGTTCTGAGATAGCTTCTTCTGCCTCTATCAATGGACGAAACACTAAAGACATCACCCTGTTAGCCGTCAGTAAAACACGCCCTGCAGGCGATATTCGTATTGCAGCAAACGAAGGCCAGGTGCATTTTGGCGAAAACTACCTACAGGAAAGTTTAGACAAAATTAACGAGTTAAAAGAGCTCAAGCTGTGCTGGCACTTTATTGGTCCGCTGCAATCCAATAAGACCCGAGCTGTCGCAGAAAACTTTGATTGGCTGCATACTTTAGACCGCTTAAAAATCGCTAAGAGACTTTCCGAGCAGCGCCCTGCAGAGCTGGAACCACTGAATGTTTGCATTCAGCTCAATATCAGTAACGAAGAGAGCAAATCGGGCTGTCAACCTGAAGAATTACATACTCTGGTTGAGGAGATTAGCAAACTGCCTAACATCTGTGTTCGTGGTCTTATGGCAATCCCTAAAGCGACTGAAGATCCAAAGGAACAACAAGCCGCTTTTGCAAAAATGAAAGCGCTACAGCTTGAATTACAGGCCAAACACCCTCAATTAGATACACTATCAATGGGCATGTCTGGAGATATGGATGCTGCTATCGCAGAGGGCTCTACTATTGTCCGTATTGGCACAGCCATTTTTGGCCCTCGGGCACCTAAGTCCGCCTAATATTTGTAAGGATCTATTGTGAATAACCAACCTATTCTCGCGTTTATCGGTGCTGGCAACATGGCCCGCGCTATCATTGGCGGTCTAATCAACAATGGCTACCCAGCAGAAAAGATCTGGGCCAGTGAGCCTGAAGCTGACCGTCTTGTCGATTTAAAGGCACAAGGCCTCAAAACAACTACGGATAACAACGAAGCTGTTCAAGCGGCTGATGTAGTAGTCCTTGCAGTTAAACCACAAATTTTAAAAACCGTAACGGAATCAATCGCGAGTAGCGTACAAAGCTCGCAGCCATTAATTGTGTCAGTCGCAGCTGGCATTATGACTACTAGTATCGATAAATGGTTAGGGGGAAACAGTGCAATTGTTCGTTGTATGCCAAACACCCCAGCACTGGTAAAGACTGGCGCTAGTGGACTGTACGCCAACGCTAAAGTTTCCGCCGAGCAACGCCAACAATCCGAAACTATTCTAGATGCTACAGGCATTACATTGTGGGTAGATGAAGAATTGCAACTTGATGCCGTAACCGCTGTATCAGGCTCAGGCCCGGCATATTATTTCCTTGTCATGGAATCCATGATTGCTGCTGGAGAAAAACTAGGCCTTTCAAAAGAAACTGCCACTCAACTAACGCTACAGACTGCTCTTGGAGCGGCTAAAATGGCGAAAGAGAGTGAGTTTGACCCAGCGGAACTTCGCCGACGAGTGACCTCTCCTAATGGTACAACTGAGCAAGCGATCAAGCGTTTTATCGATGGCCAACTTCCTGAGCTTTTTGATGATGCAATGAAAGCATGTAATGATCGTTCCGTAGAACTTGCCGAAGAACTAGGCAAAGATTAACAGCAAGGTTCAACATCGCACAGCTACACTCTATACTGCGTGAAAGTTGAACCTAACTATACTTGTTTTACTAACAGATCAACGACATAGGAATTGATATGGCACAGGATCCAATCGTTTTGATAATCCGCATGCTAGGTGAAATGTATGCGTTCATTATTATCTTGCGTTTCCTTTTACAGTTGTCCCATGCCGACTATTACAATCCGATATCTCAAGCGATTGCCAAATTGACAAATGTACCTGTAGTCGCAATTAGTCGCGCTGTACCTCGCATTGGCAAATTTGATGCGTCGGCATTGCTCTATGCAACAGTAGTTAAACTCGCGACACTATTTTTGATAGTGATGGTATCGGGAATGGACATGCCCAACATTGTTCACCTTCTGGTACTGGCGCTTGTGGGTGTTGTTAATGGTATTCTAGAGATCTATTTCTGGGCAGTATTAGGCTCAGTTATTATCAGCTGGGTGGCGCCTGGTAGTTATCATCCTGGCCCACAATTGATTCAACAAGTCACACAGCCTCTATTTAAACTTGTGCAGAAGGTGGTCCCACCTATAGGTGGTTTAGATTTGTCACCTATATTTATTTTCCTTGCGATCACAATCATACAATCCCAGTTAGGCCGATTTGTTTACTAACTGATAAAGCAGAGCATTTTCGTTCGCTCTGCTCTATTTCATTGTTTGATAGCGAGTTTTTACATTAATCGCTTGGACAAATACGAGCTTGTGACGTAAAAACTCGTTAAAATAGGTTAACTTGATTAACTTGTAAGATCATTTTACTGAGATACCTAAGGTGACAGATTCAACTTTCATTTCTCTTAGTCGCGTACTCATCTTCTATGAGATGTGAGGCTCGACTCCTCTAGCGCATCTAGCGCTCCGTTTCGTTGTGTAATTTGAAAAATGCTGTTTTAGAGTCGAGATTAGAAATGCCTGCTGTTATTCCTGAAGATTCCGTTGGAATTGTTACTCCTGAAATTATTGAATTTAATGAGCCATTACAGCTTCAATGCGGCCGCACATTAGATAAATACCACCTTATCATCGAGACCTACGGTGAGCTCAATAAAGATCGATCAAATGCGATTCTGATCTGTCATGCTTTGTCTGGTAACCACCACGTTGCCGGCTATCACAGCATGGATGATAAAAAACCGGGCTGGTGGGATAGCGCCATAGGCCCCGGTAAAGCAATCGATACCAATAAATTCTTTGTTATCGCGTTAAATAACCTAGGTGGCTGCCATGGTTCTAGCGGTCCTAACCAGATCAATCCTGAAACCGGCAAACCTTATGGCCCTGATTTCCCGATTGTTACAGTCAATGACTGGGTTGAAAGCCAAGCGCGTTTGGCGGATCGCTTCCGTATCGAGCAGTTTGCCGCTGTTATTGGTGGAAGCTTGGGCGGCATGCAGGCATTGCAGTGGTCAATCAATTATCCTGATCGCCTCCGTCACTGCATGGTTATCGCAGCCGCACCTAAGTTATCAGCACAGAACATCGCCTTTAACGAAGTCGCTCGCCAAGCGATCAGCAAAGACTCTCAGTTCCATAACGGTCATTACTACGAAAAAGACGAAGTACCTAAAGTCGGCCTAATGCTGGCCCGCATGTTAGGTCATATCACTTACCTATCAGACGACGGCATGCGCAGTAAATTTGGTCGGGAGCTTCGTTCAGGACAGATTAGCTACGATTTCACACCACAGTTTGAAATCGAGTCTTACCTTCGCTATCAAGGCGAGCGTTTCTCGACAGCATTTGACGCTAATACATACTTGTTGATGACTAAAGCGCTGGATTACTTCGATCCAACAGTGGATAGCGGAAAAAGCCTTCCAGAAGTACTAGCGCAAGCAAAAGCAAAGTTTATGGTGATCTCATTCACTACGGATTGGCGCTTCTCTCCAGAGCGCTCACGCGAGATTGTGGATGCGCTAGTAGAAGCAGATAAACAAGTAAGCTATGCAGAAATTGAAGCTGCTCAGGGACATGATGCGTTCCTAATCCCTATTCCTCGCTACTTAGACATCTTCTCTGCTTATATGGAGCGAGTTGAACAGGATACTGTGGCACTAAAAACAGGGGAGAAAAGCTAATGCGCGCTGATTTAGAACTGATCAAAGACTGGGTAGAACCTGGCAAGCGCGTGCTTGACCTTTGTTGTGGTGATGGTGAGTTACTTCACTATCTGCAAACAGAAAAGAACGCGACCGGCTACGGTTTGGAAATCGGCCAAGACAATATCACTGATTGTGTCCGCAAAGGCGTCAACGTTATCGAGAAGGATATTGAGGAAGGCCTAGCTTCGATCAAAGACAATACCTTTGATACCGTCATCATGACGCAGGCTATCCAAATCATGATGCGCCCGGATCAAATTGTGGATGAGATGCTGCGTATAGGCAAAGAGTGTATCGTCACCTTCCCAAATTTCGGACACTGGCGTGCGCGTGGATATTTGGCGTTCAGAGGTAAGATGCCAGTATCCAAGTTCCTACCCTATACTTGGTATAACACACCCAACACACACTTCTGTACGTTTAATGATTTTGAACAACTCTGTGTTGAACGCAATATCTACATCATGGATCGTACCGTTGTGGATAACGAACACCAACACCGGTGGTGGATTCATCTCTGGCCTAACATGCTGGGTGAAATTGCCATCTACCGGATTACAAAATAAGTGAGGAAGATAATGAATCGCTTAAGCAAATGGGCATCAGCTTTATTTTTGTCATTATTCACACTCATTAGCCAACCAGTTCTGGCTGAGCAGTTTGTAAAATATGACAACTACGAGATCCACTATAACGCTTTCTACAGTACGTTTATTAAGCCCGATGTAGCTCAGGCTATTGGTATCCAACGTAGTAAGCGTCGCGCTCTGGTTAATGTATCGGTTTTGAAAATTGAGGATGGCGAGAAAAAACCTGTATCAGCGTTTGTAAAAGGCCAAGCAACAAGCTTGATTCAACAATCGCAAAATCTCGACTTTAAAAAAGTCGATGAAGGCAATGCGATCTATTACATAGGTCAATTTGGTTTTACTGATGATCAAGTGATGCGCCTATCTCTAGAAGTGCAGCCAGACCCAAACAAACCTGCTTACACTGTAAAATTTGAACAACGCTTTTACGAAGAGTAAGCCCTAACAACTCACAAAAAGGCGCATTATCATGCGTCTTTTTTATTTTTCAGTGCGGTGAAAGAATGATTAATAAAATTGTGCTCGCCAGTGGCAACAAAGGTAAGTTAAAAGAGTTTAATCAAGTTCTTGCAGACCTAGGTGTCGAAGTCCTACCTCAGTCTGAATTCAATGTTAGCGATGCCGATGAGACTGGCCTAAGCTTTGTTGAAAATGCCATTCTAAAAGCACGCCACGCTGCAGAAATTACGGGACTACCTACATTAGCCGATGACTCAGGGCTAGAGGTAGATGCCCTTCAAGGCGCCCCAGGTATCTATTCAGCACGCTTTTCTGGCGAAGGCGCAACTGATGCCAAGAACAATGAGTTACTTCTAGAAAAGCTTGAAGGCATTCCTAGCGAACAACGCAGCGCTCGTTTCCGCTGTGTTTTAGTCTTTATGCGTCATGCTAACGACCCAACCCCATTAATCTGTCAGGGTAGCTGGGAAGGAACAATTCTCGAACGCGCAAGTGGAAGTAACGGTTTTGGGTACGACCCGCTGTTCTGGATTCCTGAACTGGAAAAAGCATCAGCTGAATTAGCACCTGAACACAAGAATAATCTCAGCCACCGCGGCCAAGCAGTTCAATTGCTGAAGCAAAGCATTGAACCTTACTTGAAGTAACCGTTTATGAGCCTACAGCTGCCACCATTATCTTTATATGTACACATCCCGTGGTGTGTACGTAAATGCCCTTACTGCGATTTTAATTCTCATGCTCAGCGCGATGATCTGCCTGAAACAGAGTACATCCAGTGCTTATTGGATGACTTAGAGTCCGAAAAACACCTCGCACAAGGGCGCAGCATACAAACAATCTTTATTGGTGGCGGCACTCCCAGCTTGTTCTCCGCAGATAACTTTAAAGTATTACTGCAAGGGATTCACAATATTATCCCGCTAGAAAAAGATGCCGAGATCACGCTAGAAGCTAACCCTGGCACTTTCGAGCAAGATAAATTTGTTGGCTATCGAGACGCGGGGATCAACCGGCTTTCTATCGGTGTGCAAAGCTTTAACGATCAGCATCTCGCCAAGCTCGGGCGAATACATAGTTCTGAGAATGCGGTTAAAGCAGCCACATTAGCGCGTGAGCTTTTTCCTAAGTTAAATCTAGACTTGATGCATGGCCTTCCAGATCAAACACTTAAAGGCGCATTGAGTGATTTAGAACAAGCTATAGCATTACAACCTGATCATCTATCTTGGTATCAGCTAACCATAGAGCCCAACACAGAATTTCACTCTCGCCCCCCACTACTCCCTATCGATGACACTCTGTGGGAGATCCAAGAGCAAGGGCAAGCGTTGATCCGCTCCGCAGGTTACAGCCAGTATGAAATTTCTGCCTATGCTAAATCGAATGAAAGCCAAGCCAAACATAATTTAAATTATTGGAAATTTGGTGATTATCTAGGCATAGGTGCAGGTGCTCACGGCAAAATCACACTTCCAGAGCACAACAAAATAATTCGCCGCTGGAAACAAAAACAACCTAAAGCCTATATGAACCCAGAAACACGGCTAACAGGCGATACTGAAATAAGCCCCGAAGAGCTTCCTTTCGAATTTATGCTCAATGCTTTAAGGCTATATCATGGTGTTCCTACAGAACTGTTTATCGAACGAACTGGATTACCCCTATCGATAATCGAGCAATCACTAGTAAAAGCACGACAACAAAAGCTACTAACAAATGAGCTCAATACGCTTTGTCCAACCGAGCAAGGTCGTTGTTTTTTAAACAATTTACTCGCTTTTTTTATGCACTAAGTAGTTTTACGGTTCGCAAACAAGATCATTTGTACTAACTTTAAGAATGAAATTGGATTTTTTGCCGACAGGGATAGGTCAGCTCTCAAATTTTATTCCTAGGCGTAGTTAAAATGACAATAAAATTCAAACTTACGGCATTGATCGCGTTCATTATTATTTCGATCGCATCGATGTACGGCATGCTTCATTTCGCAATCACTAACGTTTCCAGTTTAAAAGATGCTGAAACCGAAGTAAGTCACCTTGAAAGCAGTATGCTGACCCTCCGACGTCATGAAAAAGATTTTTTAGCACGTGATGATATCAAATACCTAAAACGCTTTGACGATACCGTTGCTGCTTTCCAAGCCGAAATAACTACTCTGGAAGAGCACTTAGACCACGCCGGTATTCCGCACGAAAAAACTAAAGACTTACACATTATCATTGATACTTATGCCGACAATTTTCACCAATTAGTAAAGCTCAAACAGGAAATAGGTTTATCTCATAATGAAGGCCTACGAGGCGCACTTCGCAAAGCTGTGCATGGTGCTGAAAGCAAAGTAAAAGAGCTAGATAACTACCACCTATTAGCCGATATTTTACAATTGCGCCGCAATGAAAAAGACTTCCTGATTCGCAAAGACCTAAAATACCGTAAAAAGTTTGAAGCTAACTTCGAGAAGCTTAATAGCGACCTAGAAGCAGAAGTTTTTAATCAAGATGATGTAGCTGAAACCCAGCAGCTACTTGCCACCTATCGCTCAAAATTCCTAACACTGATCGATAATTACGAAAAGCTAGGCCTTAACAGTAAACAAGGCTTGCTGGGCAATATGCGTAAGTCGATCCACAAATCGGAAACCCTACTCGAAGAGCAGGCAATAGAGATTACCGAACGCTTAGAAGCAGAAATAGCCTCTATCCAACTACTATCCAGTATCAAAGCCCTTGTGATTGCCGGTATCGTCTCAGCCATCGCCCTATGGATTGCTAACAATATTATTACCCGTTTACGCAGCCTGCAGCAGGTTATGGGTAGTGCCAAAGAAAACAAAGATCTGACAGTTCGTTATGATGTTGTCGCTAATGATGAATTGAGCGATATGGGGCGAAGCTTCAACAGTATGATGTCAGAGTTCCAAGGCCTGTTGGAACGAGTAAATAACTCTTCTGTACAGTTAAGCGCCGCGGCCGAAGAGGTCTCCGCAATTGCTGTAGAAACCTCTCAAGGGTTAGAGAATCAGAAAGTACAAGTAGTTCAGGTATCTGCCGCTGTACAAGAGATGGAAAGCGCTATGCGCGAGATCGCTCATAACACCGAACTTACCGCCCAAACGGCGAATCACTCACAACAAAGCGCCGCAGAAGGCCAACGCATCATCAGCCACGCGATTGAAAACATTAACAATCTGGCAGAAGGTGCAAGCCAAAGCACCGAGGCTGTCGCATTGTTAGAAGAGAACGGTACCAAGATCGGTACTGTACTAGACGTTATTAAAGGTATTGCCGAACAAACCAACCTACTTGCACTTAACGCTTCAATAGAGGCTGCTCGCGCAGGCGATCATGGCCGTGGTTTCTCAGTCGTTGCCGATGAGGTCCGAGGCCTGGCCGGCCGAAGTCAGGAATCAGCAACCGAAATCGATACCATGATCAACGATCTACAGCAGCAAACAGGCCAAGTATCCAACTTAATGATGCGTAGCGTCGAAGTTAGTGCACAAAGTGCTGAAGAAGCAGGAACTAGTATCAGCGCTCTGGATAAAATCATGAATGACGCTACAAACATTGTAGATATGACTTCTCAGGTCGCTGCTGCTGTGGAACAGCAAACAGCCGTGGCAGGTGATATCAACAACAATGCTGAGCAGATCCAAACGATTGTCGCTGTAGCCAGCGAGCAAGTTGGCCAAAATGCTGAGGCTAGTGAAGAAGTAGCCAAACAAGCAGCATACTTACAGCAGATCGTAGGTCAGTTTAAAGTTAAATAAATACTTTAGAGAGTTATACGGTTGTGAGCTTGCTGATTAATTTCAGCAACTCGCTCCGGCAACTCGCTTAAACAAGATACCTGAGCAGACGCAGTGTCTGATCTATCACTCGATTGCAGATTAACCCAGATAGTCCACAACCCGACAGCTGCAGCTCCTTCCACATCATGCTCATGATTGTCACCCACATGGATAACCTGCTCCGGTCTTAAGCCTGTGTGCGCTAACATCTGTTCAAACATTAATGGGTGCGGCTTCATCTGCCCGACATCATCTGCTTTGAATTGGAAATCGATCAGATCCGCAAGGCCTACTCTATGGATATCAGCATTACCGTTACTCAACGCACCCAGCTGATAGCCTTGCTGCTTCAATTCCAATAGCACTTCACGTGCATGTTCAAAGAAGACCACTTCCTGACGCGCTTGTATAAACACGTCAAAAGCTTGAGCAGCCAACACCTCTACTTCATCCGCACTGTAGCCCGCTTTTTGCAGACCATGCTTCAGCTGAGCCATACGAATCAGCGTTACGCTATGAGCAATTTCTGGAGCATCTTCTAAAACGATCTGACGCAACCCCGCAAGATCATGTAACTTGTAATACTGTAAAAATGCCGGTGCATGCTCAGATATCCAAGCAAACATAGTTTGGTTTGCATGCTGGATAACGGGGTCGACAGCCCAGAGAGTATCGTCTAAATCAAAAGTAATGCAGCGTATCATTTCTGGCTCTTTTTCCGTGCGCGAGGGTGAGCACCTTCGTACACTTTCATTAAATGTTGGAAATCTAAGTGAGTGTAGATTTGTGTTGTTGATATATCTTCATGCCCTAAGAGCTCTTGTACGGCACGAAGGTCACTACTGGATTCAAGCATATGACTAGCAAAACTATGGCGTAATCTATGAGGGTGAACTTTGCCATTCACGCCTAGATACTTACCCCAATAATCCATCCGCTGCTGCACCGAGCGAACACTAATACGGCTGCCTCGCTTACTAACAAAAAGCGCGTTCTCATCATAATTCGCCAATTCATGACGCACATCGAGCCAGCGATCTAAGGCTTCAAGTGCCTTCCTTCCTATGGGCAACTCACGCTCTTTACGGCCTTTACCTACAACTCGAAGACTTCCCTCTGAGAGGTCTAAACTATACAGGTCTATAGCAACCAGCTCTGAGACACGCAGCCCAGAAGAATACATAAGCTCCATCATTGCCGCATCGCGAGCAGATATATTATCGGTTACAGGAACATCGAGCAGTGTCCCCATCTGATCAACATCGAGTGTAGAGGGCAGCTTACGAGGTGATTTAGGCGCTTGCACGGCTGCAGCAGGGTTTTGTTCTACGACCGATTCACGAGATAGAAAATTATAGAAACTACGGATAGCTGACAGAGAGCGCTGAATGCTGCTACCGGCCAGATCTTTACGATGCAGCATCGCTACATACTGGCGAATATGCTTAACTTCAACCGAAGACCAATCAGCCAATGCTTGCTGTTCAGTAAAATCGAGTAACTTAATGAGATCGCGACTGTAATTATCGAGGGTGTGAGAAGAGAGCTGGCGTTCAGTCGCTAGGTAATGAAGAAACTGCTCTAACAGCGCTTCTTTCAACTCTCTCCCCTATCTTTCTTTAATGATCCTGCTGACGCAGAATACGAGAAGCTACGCGGCTTAATACTTCACCAACATAGCTTAGCAATACTGTGCCTTGGCTACTGGTAAAGTAGTTCGCATCAAAGCTACCAATTGCCAACAAACCTAAAGTTTCGCCCTGCACCAACGGTACAACTGCAGCGGATTGAACTTTGATAGCTTCATCACCAAAAATAAATTCATTTTCAGCATCAGACAGACGTCCACAGCTCGGCAGATTAGTGCCGACCAAACTATCAATCACTGCCGCATCTTCACGCAACGTCAGGCGCAGGTTATTCACATCTAAAGGTTTGCTTGTGAACAAGATCAACGCTGTGCTATCGCTAGCAAAGTCTTGGCATAAGCTTTCATCAATCGCGACAGCGATATCATCCAGCGTTTCAGCTTCCAGTAATGCCAATACCATACGTTTAGTCTTTTCGAACTGCAGATCATTATGTCGTGCAATGTCGATCAGATCAGAAAGGTGCGCTGTTAGGTTCTGGTTTTTTTCACGCAGAACCGTGGTCTGACGCTCAACCAAAGAGACAGCTCGACCTGTTTCATGAGGTACGTGTAATTTTTCCAGTAATTTTGCATTACCTGTGAAAAAGTCAGGGTGTTGCTGGAGGTATTCCGCTACCTGAGCTTCGCTAATCTGTCCTGTTTCTTCACTCATACGAAGATCTGTCCTTCATAAACCGTTGTTGCTGGCCCTGTCATAATAACGGGATGGCCTTCACCCTGCCACTCGATCTCAAGATCGCCACCAGGAAGATGAACTGTCACAGGCATATCGAGCAGACCGCGCAATTTTCCTGCAACAACCGCGGCGCACGCACCAGTACCACAAGCAATCGTTTCACCAACGCCACGCTCAAATACACGCAAATTAACTTCATTTCGCGCCAATACCTGCATAAAACCGATATTCGCTTTTGCTGGGAAGCACGTATGAGGCTCTAGCACTGGACCCAATGTTTCTACTGGGGCTGTTTCGGTGTTATCCACAACCAAAACCCCATGCGGGTTGCCCATAGATACCGCACTTAATTCAACTGTTTCAGCTGCGCCTTGATGGTCAACCTCAACAGGGTAAGTAATTGCTTGCTGGTCGGCCGCAAAAGGGATCTCTGAAGGCAGCAATATAGGCTGACCCATATTGACCTCAACTCGCTTATCTTCGCGAATTTTCAGGCACATACGGCCATTAGCCGTCTGCACGACAACTTCAGACTTACCAGTTAAACGCTTATCGCGAACAAACTTGGCGAAGCAACGAGCACCATTACCGCAGTTTTCAACCTCTGAACCGTCTTGGTTGAAGATACGGTAACGGAAATCTACATCTGGATCTGAAGGTGGCTCAACGATTAATAGCTGATCGAATCCAACACCAAAGTTACGATCACCAAGCTTTTTTACCAGTTTAGGCGTAACTTTCACGCGCTGGGTCACTAGATCCAGCACCATAAAGTCATTACCTAAACCGTGCATTTTGGTAAAACGGACTAACATCAATAACCCCTAACGATCCTTAGGTAACAGCTGTTCACCCTTAACTAGATCAGCTAGCGTTTCACGCTTGCGAATCAGGTGGAATTGATTGTCATCTACCATCACTTCCGCAGGACGACCACGGCTGTTGTAGTTAGACGCCATCACAAAGCCATAAGCGCCTGCAGAACAAACAGCGAGTAAATCACCAGCTTCTAGTGTTAGCGCACGATCTTTACCTAAGAAGTCACCCGTTTCACAAACAGGACCTACAAGATCCCATTGTTTCTCTTCACCACCTTCGCGCAACATTACCGGAACAATCTCCTGATAAGCGCTGTATAAAGATGGACGGATCAAGTCATTCATTGCACCATCAATGATTGCGAAATTCTTCTCGCCAGTGCACTTCAAAAACTCAACACGAGTCAGCATTACACCAGCATTGGCCGCGATAGAACGACCAGGCTCAAAAATCAGCTCAAGATCACGACCTTCAACTTTCTTAAGAACTTCAGAAATATACTCTTGAGGCGTTGGAGGCACTTCATCGGTGTAACAAACACCTAGACCACCGCCCAAATCCAAATGCTTAATCGTGATGCCTTGCTCAGCTAACTGATCTACTAGTACCAATACACGATCGAGTGCGTCTAGGAATGGAGTAACTTCCGTTAGCTGACTGCCGATGTGGCAATCCATACCGACAACATCAACATTTTCCATCTGAGCCGCGCGAGCATAAATGCGTACGGCTTCATCAATATCGATACCAAACTTATTCTCTTTTAAACCTGTAGAGATATAAGGATGCGTACCTGCATCTACGTCTGGGTTCACACGGAATGAGATCGCAGCTACTTTGCCTTCAGCGCCAGCGACTTCGTTTACACGCTCAAGCTCAGCTTCTGACTCAATGTTAAAGCAACGAATACCTACTTCCAGTGCTCGAACGATCTCTGCTGGCTGTTTACCAACACCAGAGAAAACAACTTTGGAAGCATCGCCACCTGCACGTAGAACACGTTCTAGCTCACCGGCAGATACGATATCGAAACCTGCACCTAAACGCGCAAGTACATTTAGCACTGCAATGTTGGAGTTAGCTTTTACGGCATAACAAACTAATGAATCATGCCCTTCTAATGCATCTGCGTATGCTAGGTAAGCACGCTCAAGTGCATCTCGAGAATACACATAGGTTGGTGTACCAAACTCTTCGGCAACGCGTGTTAAAGCAATTTCTTCACAGCAGAGCTGCCCATTTTTATATTCGAATGAATCCATGAAAATTCTCTTACTTCTGCTGTGACTTTTTCTGATTTTCTGCATCAGGCAGATACAAAGGGCCTTTCTGGCCACATCCACCCAGTACTAACATACTGAGCAGGACAACTAATCCAATTCGTTTGGTCTGCGTTTTCACAGTGGGAATCCCATTAAACGGTCTAATTCGTCGATTATACCTAGTTCACAGCGATTTCATAAAAACGTTTTGCATATCCAAGTAGATAAAAAGATAAAAACGCCTTTTTGTCGTAATTTTTAGGAGTTAATGAGAACCATTCTTCGGCTTTTAGCTATTGCTTGATATACTTCGCCTCTATAAACACGATTTCAAGGCAATAGCGCCGGAGTAAACATGACTGAAAGCGAATTTAACGATCTGGTTGAAGAAACATTAGAGCAGATTGAAGAGGTGCTAGATGATGCAGAAACCGACATTGACGTTCAGTTCGGTGGTGGGATTCTAACTATCATCTGTGAAAACCGCACTCAGCTTATTTTTACCCGTCAGGCTCCTGTTAAACAACTGTGGTTGGCAACCAAGAGCGGTGGTTTCCACTTTGACTATGATGAAAGCCTTAATAGCTGGGTTTTGGATAGCGACGGCCAAAAGCTTGAAGATTTCTTCGGTCGAGCCTTTGCTGAACAAGCGGGTGAAACACTGACTTTCGATCTATCTGGAGCTTAATATGTCATTCTCAAATGCGCTACAACGCCACTTTGATACCTTTAACCAGTTAGACAAAATTGCTGCTGATAGCCAACTACTTGCCGATCAAATTGAGCAATGCTTCGACCAAGGCGGCAAATTGATCTTTATGGGTAACGGCGGCAGTGCAGCCGACAGCCAGCATCTAGCAGCTGAGTTTGTTGTACGCTACAAAGCGGAACGTCGCCCACTCGCAGCTATAGCACTTACAGTGGATACTTCGATTCTTACCGCTCACAGCAACGACTACAGTTATGATTCTGTTTTCACTCGTCAGCTACAAGCACTAGCCAAGCCCGAAGATCTGATCATCGGCATTTCGACTTCAGGCAACAGTGCTAACGTCATTGATGCGATTGAAGCGGCTAAAGAGATCGGCTGCACCACTTGGGCTTGGACAGGTTCTCACGGTGGTAAGCTAAACGATATTGCCGACCACTTAATCCGTGTGCCATCTGATGAAACAGCACGAATTCAAGAAGCCCACATTTTTGTAGGGCACTGGTTGTGCGAAGAGATGGACAGACGAACCACTAGCAACGCCTAATGGTTCGTCCGCATTAATTTCTATTAATGCAGACCCGCTCAGTCAAGGCGTATAAACGATCCAATGCGCCTTGATTTTCCTTAACAAATGCCTGACCTAACTCGCCAACTCTCTCTCTTTCAGCAGGCGCTTGTATCAACTTCTCGATCTGTTGCTGCAATGCAGTTTCATCTTCTACTACAACCAGCCCGCCAGCTTCTCGTAACGAGTCGCAAATAATTTGGAAGTTAAAGAAGTGTGGCCCCATAACAACGGCTTTCTTTAAAACTGCCGGTTCCAATGGATTATGCCCGCCGCGCTCAATCAAACTACCGCCAACAAACGCAATATCAGCCGCTGCTAACAGTTTCATAAGTTCACCCATAGTGTCGCCAAGATACACTTGAGTTTTGGTGCTCGGCTGTTGACCTAAGCTACGACGCGCCAACTTAAAGCCTTGCTGCTTTATAAGCTCTGCAACTCCGTCAAATCGTTCTGGGTGGCGAGGCACAATGACCAGCAATAGCCCTGGAATACCCTCTAACAGCTTGTGATATACATTTAAGATCGCACTTTCTTCACCTTCATGCGTACTGGCAGCAATAAAGACTGGTCGATCCGCACCCCACATTTCTCGCAGGGCTACAGCCAAACGCTCACTCCCTTCTGGAGCTGATACATCAAATTTGATGGAACCTGTTACCTCCAAAGCGCTCTTTGGAAGGCCCAAATCAACGAAGCGCTGACCATCAACACTATTTTGCGCAGCTATCTTAGTGATCTGCTTTAGCATCTGATCAGCCATCTTGCTGAAACGAGCGTAGCCCTTTGCAGATCTTGCTGATAAACGTGCATTTGCGACTAACACTGGCACATCATGTTTGGCACAACCTGCAATCATGTTTGGCCATAATTCCGTTTCAACAACCACACAACCGCGCGGTTTCACTTTGGAAAGAAAACGATTAATCGCACAGGGCGCATCATAAGGACAGTAATAGTGAGTAACACTATCACCGAAAGTATCGATAATTCTTTCAGCTCCCGTCGGCGTCATAGTAGTCATCACAATGGGCAGCTGCGGATAGCGGGCTTGTATCAGCTTAACGAGAGGAATTATCGCCAGTGCCTCACCGACAGAAACAGCATGAATCCATAAAGGACGATCGTCAAAGGCTGGCGATTGAAAAAAACCAAGTCGCTCTTGCCAACGCTGGCGATAAGCAGGCGCCTTACGACCTCGCAACCATAACTTCAGCAAAATAAACGGTAAAGCGATATAAAACAGGCAAGTATAGAGAGTGCGATTCATAAAAAGTGAGCACATCAGTCGACAATAAAGTCACCTAGTATAACACGCATCGGCTAGCTCCTAAGCGCCCCCATGCTTATAATGCCGTCTATGAATACACTTAAACTTGATCTCGTAATCGTAGGCGGCGGCGTTGCTGGCCTTTGGCTTCTCAATAGAGCAGTAAAAGATGGCTTAAATGCCATTTTGCTAGAAAAAGACACCTTAGGTGGCGGACAGACCATCCGTGCACAAGGGATCATTCATGGCGGTACCAAGTATGCGCTAAACGGCGTACTGACCCAAGCATCCAACACAATCAAAGAGATGCCGCAACGCTGGCGTGATTGCCTAAATGGCAACGGCGAAGTAGACCTCACCTCTGTAAAAGTTCTATCTGAAGCTCACTATATGTGGTCTAAAGGCTCTTTAGGCTCTCGCATGACCACCTTCTTTGCAACCAAAGCCTTTCGCGGACGTGTTGAAGAGGTATCAAAATCAGATCGTCCTAAAGTGTTTTCAAATTCCAAATTTAAAGGCTCTCTATATCGTTTGAATGAGCTGGTATTAAACGTACCAACCGTGATTGATGCACTGAGAGCACCTGTTGAAGATCGCATATTCAAAGCGGATCTCAACCAAGCTGAAATCCAGATTCAAGATCAACAGATTCAGAGCATCTCCTTTAAGGAGCATGACCTAACACTGGAAATTGCTCAGTTGGTGCTGACCTCTGGTGAAGGCTACGAATCTATAGCTAGTCAATTAGCGCTCGAACAGCCTGAAATGCAAAAACGCCCTTTGCATATGGTAATGGTCAAGCACGAACACGATTTACCAACCTTTGCTCATTGCATTGGTACAGGCAGCAAACCGGTGGCAACGATTACCACACACCCTTGCAGTGATGGCAAACAGGTTTGGTACCTTGGTGGTGATGTAGCTGAAACCGGTTTAGATCGTTCTTCATCTGAACAGATTCAATTTGCTAAAAAAGCTATTTCAGATTTACTCCCTTGGGTCGATCTTTCAGATGCGCAATGGAGCACATTCCATGTTAATCGAGCAGAACCTAAACAATCATCTCTATCAAGACCCGATTCTGCTTTTGCACAGAAAGTCGGCAATTGCATCGTGGCTTGGCCAACTAAACTAGCGCTATCGCCTGATCTAGCCGATCAGGTACTACCGTTATGTGAGAAAGCACCATCTGATACTGACCTTTCGCCTCTAACTGTACTTCCTAAGCCGGAAACCGCACAGCCTTTATGGGAGAGTGAGTTTTGATTAAACGCGAGTTAGCTCAAACAGGTTTAAAGATCTCACCCATCGGCCTAGGCACTGTAAAGATCGGTCGAGATAAAGGCGTAAAGTATCCAACGGGGTTCACCATTCCTGATGACAAAGCAGTGCTTGATTTAATCGCACAAGCTAAAGATTTAGGCATCAATCTGATAGATACAGCCCCTGCTTATGGCAATAGCGAAGAGCGTTTAGGGCCTCTGCTTGAAGGACAACGTAACGACTGGGTTATCTGTTCAAAAGTTGGTGAAGAGTTTGACAATACGACTGGTGAATCCGGGTTTAATTTCACGCCTGAGCACGTGCAATTCAGTGTCGAGCGCAGCCTTAAACGCTTACACACTGATTATATTGATATGTTACTAGTGCACTCTGATGGAAATGATGTAGAGATCATCCGCAAATACGGCATCTTGGATGTTCTAGAGGAATTAAAACAGTCAGGAAAAATCCGCGCGACTGGTATGTCGACTAAAACGGTTGAAGGCGGGTTATTAGCTATAGAGAAATCTGACTGTGCGATGGTGACTTACAATCTAAACCATCGAGATGAGGAAGCGGTACTGGACTACGCAGCCCAAAACAATAAAGGCATATTGCTTAAAAAGGCACTCGCTTCGGGCCATATCTGCCTAGATCAAACTCAAGATCCAGTTCAGGCCAGTTTTGATTTTATCTATGCCCATCTTGGCGTAACTTCAGCCATTATTGGCACAATCAATCCTAAGCATCTAGCAAGTAATGTGAACGCGGCTAATACCGCGCTCAACAAACTTGCGATCTAAGCTAGCTTAACCAGAGTGCGATAGCCGACTATTCGTCACTATCGCCCTGAATTTTCTCAACTATTGCTGTGGTAGAGCAGTTATCTAGGAAGGAAAGCACTCTAACCTCACCACCATAACTACGCACGAACTCACCACCAACAACACCTTCAATGCCATAGTCACCGCCTTTGACTAAGACATCAGGCTTCACCTGTTCCAGCAAACGCTCAGGAGTATCTTCAGTAAAGTACAGCACCCAATCGACCGCTTCCAAACCAGACAATACAGCCATGCGACGCTCAACCGGATTAATAGGCCGACCCGGTCCTTTTAAACGACTAACTGATGCATCACTGTTGATAGCTAAGACAAGGCGATCACCTTGGGCTCTCGCTTGTTCAAGGTAACCAACATGACCCGCATGTAAGATATCGAAGCAACCATTAGTAAATACAATACTCTCGCCTGCAGCACGCGCATCAGCTAACGCAATCAGTAACTGCTCTTCAGTCACTACACCACGCTCAGCACCTTGTTCTTTACTCACTGCACGACGCAGTTCTGGCGCACTGATAGCCGCAGTGCCCAATTTACCCACAACAATGCTCGCTGCAATATTAGATAAAGCCACAGCATTAGTGAGTTCCTCTCCCGCCGCCAAGGCAGAAGCTAGAGTAGAGATAACTGTATCGCCGGCACCCGTAACATCAAAAACTTCACGTGCACGCGCAGGGAAATGAACTTCATCACCCTCAGCAAGAATCAAGGTCATACCATGTTCACTGCGGGTCACTAGCAAAGCGTCTAGCTCAAGCTCCTTCGCAAGAGCCTGCCCTTTAGAAACCAGTTCTTCATCAGAGGCACAGTGCCCAACAATCTCTTCAAATTCGGACAGGTTCGGCGTCAATAAGGTCGCACCACGATACTTACTAAAGTCACTGCCTTTAGGATCAACCAGCACAGGTACGCTTTCAGCCTTAGCTGCTTCAATTAAACCTTGGCAATCAGACAGAGTACCTTTACCGTAATCCGACAGCACCAAAACGCCAACGTTACCTAATAAAGGTTCTAATTCTGATTGAATACTTTCGCTGTGTTCAGCAGAGAAAGCCTCTTCAAAATCCAAGCGAATCAATTGTTGGTGACGACTAATAATACGCAATTTAGTGATCGTCGGCTCTTCTTCAGCAATCGAAAAAGCACAGTTCACTCGAGCTGAGGTCAACTGCTTCTGAAGTGCTTCACCCGCTTCATCTTTACCAACCAAACCAACCAAAGAAACACCTGCCCCTAGGGCTGTTACATTCAATGCCACGTTAGCAGCGCCGCCTGGGCGATCTTCATTCTGCTCAACTTTTACCACTGGCACCGGTGCTTCAGGCGAAATTCTTGAGGTTGGCCCATGCCAATAACGATCTAGCATTAGGTCTCCTACAACTAGAACCTGTGCTTTATCAAAACGTGGCATATTGATTTTCATTCAATTTCTCCGTGACTAAGATGCTCAGTCATTTTCAGTAAACTGCTTCTGGTAAAGATCCGCATACATTCCACTTTGCTCTAAAAGCTCCGCATGCGACCCTTTCTCCATAATTCGGCCTTGATCCATCACAACAATCTGGTCTGCTGACTCTATAGTTGAAAGTCGATGCGCGATTACCAAGGTTGTTCGCCCTTTCATTACATTCTCTAGAGCCGCTTGGATATGACGTTCTGACTCTGTATCCAAGGCTGACGTTGCCTCATCAAGAATAAGGACTGGAGTATTTTTCAAAATAGCACGCGCAATCGCGATACGTTGACGTTGACCACCCGATAGTTTGGTACCTTTTTCGCCCACATGCGTATCTAATCCGTCAGACATACGCTCAACAAATTCCATTACATGGGCAGCTCGAGCAGCATCTATTATTGCAGACTCCTCAACATCTGGACTTACACCGTAGGCGATATTCTCACGAATCGTGCCATCAAAAAGGAATACGTTTTGAGTTACTAAGGCGATTTGCGATCGTAATGAGGTCAACTCGTAATCATCTAGTTTATGCCCATTTAACAGAATTGCTCCACTGGTCGGCTCATAAAAACGAGGGATCAAACTTGCCAAAGTGGATTTACCGCTGCCTGATCGGCCGACTAGGGCAACTGTTTGTCCAGGTTCAACATCAAGGTTAAGACGATTAAGGACTGGTTTATTTGGCAGATAAGAGAAACAAAGATCTTTAAACTCGAGGCGGCTACTTCCTTTTTCAGCCTTAGCAACCAGACGCCCAGTGTTTTCTTCTACTGTTTCATCTATTAACTCAAAGATACTTTTAGCGGCAGCAATACCCCGCTGAATAGCGCTATTTACTTCGGTTAATGCACGCAGAGGCTTAGCGATTAGACCCGCAGCTATAATAAAGGCAATAAATTGCCCAGCGGTCATATCATTATTCATCATGGGATGCAGCGCTAAGAAAATCAGCAAGGCTAATGCACTGGAGACAATAATCTGAACAATAGGAACACTCAAACCTTCAGTGAACGCCAATTTCAAACTTTGTCGCAAATTCTGCCCACTAGCTTGTTCAAAACGTTCTCTTTCTTTCTCACAGCCACCAAAGGTACGAACAATTTGAACGCCTTGAACGTTTTCTGAAGCTACATGCGTAACATCCCCCATAGAGTCTTGGATACGATGCCCCAAACGACGAAACCGCTTTGAGGCAATCATTACAACCAAAGCAATTAATGGAGAGACAGCCACAAAAACAAGTGTCAGTTGCCAATTAAGATAAAGCAGATATCCAAAAAGACCTATAACAGTCATACCTTCTCGGACAGTCACTTTAAGCGAGTCTGTAGCCGCATTTGTGACCTGTTCAACATTGTATGAAATTTTAGACAGGATATGCCCTGATGAATTGTTGTGAAAATAATCTAGCGGTATTTGCAGCAACTTATCGAACATCACAATTCTAAGCTGGTGCACAATATTACGCGCTACGTAGGCAGTGAAAAAGTTACCCATAAAAGTGCCAATGCCGCGAACGATTGCTATTCCAATCACTGCAAGTGGACCATATATATACGTCCCCTCTTTTTCCTCACCAATGGCATCAATCAAGTATTCCATCAAAGCAGCAAAACCAGTCTGGGCACTGGCATAGAGGATAAATCCAAAGATGCCCAATAAAAAAGGTAGCCAATAAGGGCGAACATAGGTTAAAAGACGAAAATAAATTTTCATCCCCACACCTTTTTCTTGGTCATTTTTAGACATAAACAGGCATTAATCCTCATAAAGTAGCGCGCTATTATAACCTGATGATATAACTTCCCCAACCTTCTCTCTGGCTGACGAACAAGGACATACGTATAATCAGCAGCTTATTGATCAAGATCTGATTGACCGTGAATAAAACTGAATCCTTTTTAGCCCCTAAGTACTGGCCAACTTGGCTAGGCGTTATTCTACTGAGAATGCTCGCTTTACTGCCTTTTAAAATGGGTTTAGCTTTCGGCCGTCTGTTAGGTCTCGCGCTTTATTATCTGCTACCTAAGCGTCGTCACATTACCACCGTGAATTGCCAGTTATGCTTTCCTGAACTTAACGAGAGCGAACAGAAAAAATTTGTTCGGGAGGTTTTCAAAAATAACAGTATCGGTTTAGTGGAGACCGCTTGGTCATATTGGGGTAACAAAAAAGCCTTACAAGATCGCACTGAATACCGCGGGTTTGAATTATTGGATGATGCCTTGAAACAAGAACGTGGCGTCATCTTACTTGGCGCCCATTATTCTCACTTAGATTTAGGCGGTATGCTTTTTTCTGGACATGGCGCGCCATTGATTTCCATGTACCGCCAACACAACAATCCGTTAATGGAAAAAATAATTAGTGAGGGGCGCGCTTCGTTTAGCAGACCTATTGAACGAAAGCAGTTACGAGAAATAATCCGCTGCTTAAAGAAAAATCAGGTTGTCTGGTATGGCCCTGATCAAGACATGGGACATAAAACATCCGTATTTGTACCATTTTTCGGTCAAACTGCAGCGACCGTGACAGCCACAACGCGCATGGTAAAATTGAACAATTCACCTCTTCTGTCAATGCAACAACGCCGTAAAGAAGACGATTCTGGATACATTGTAGAAATTGTCCCTGTAGATAACTTCCCTAGCGGGGATGAAGTAGAAGACGCAACATTGGTTAATTTAGCCGTTGAAGCAGGCGTAAGAAAAGCTCCCACACAATATATGTGGGTTCACAAACGATTTAAAACACAGTTAAATGGCAAGGAAAGCCCTTATCAGAAATCCTCAACGCAGTAGGACCACCGATGAAGTTGCCTTTAAAGATTATTTTAGTTAATCGATTTTCCAAAATTATTGGAGCGTTAGTTAAAGGATTTTCTTTCCTTTTTCACTTCCTGTTCCCAAACAAGCGCTTCACAATACCTACTCACAGCGCCCCATTAATAAAATCTTCAAAGCGTACAAAAATTCCAAAAGTCATCTGGCAAACCAACTACACCAACCGCGTAAGCCTACCTGTATACTGCAACTACTTGTTCAATAGATTGATTTCTCCAGATTTTGAATACCGCTATGTTAGCACTGAAGATCGTCTAACATTTATTAAAGATAATATGCCTCCTGAGGTAGCCTCAGCATATGAAAAGCTTACGAATGGAGCTGCCCAAGCTGACTTATGGCGCATGATAACTCTTAATCACCACGGCGGCGTGTATATGGATATCGATGCGCATGCTGTATGGCCATTATCGAAGATGATTAAAGAAGATGATGAAGAGATTTTTTTGCTTAATAAAGAGCACTATACAAACTACTTTATCGCCAGCACGCCGCAAAATCGATTTTTGAATACAACAATAGAAATCATCGTAAAGAACATTCAAGACAAAAAGATTGGTTCTGGTGTTTACGACCTAACTGGTCCAACAGTGTTCAATAATGCGATAGGCTCTGAATCTGTAAATCATCGCTATTACAAGATCACTTGTATTCAAGGTAGTTTTACCAATGAGCATTTCCAATATATTGATAAGCCAAAAGGGAAATGGACTCATATGAAAAAAGAAGATCTTTTAAAAGACTAATGCGAATCAACTAAAACTTTCCCATTTGGAGCACTATTAATGAGCAGGCGGATTATGCAGTTGTGCCTATCACCAAATTTTGGTGGCCTAGAGCTCTATATGCAGCGTTTGACCAGTTATCTACAAACCCAAACACCAACTCATGCTGGGATCGCTCGAGAAAGCAAACTGGACAGCGTACTGTCTGAACATCATGATCTGCCAATTTTGCGCTTGCAAAAGCATGCCTGGAAAAATATATTCAAAAATGCAAAACGCCTAGCTAAATATGTTGATGAGCATGAAATCGACCTGATCCATTTGCACTGGACAAAAGACCTTCCTCTCTGCGTCTTAGCAAAAAAATTAAGTAAACGTAATCCTAAACTCGTCCAGAGCCGTCATATGAATATGACTCGCTTCAAGAGTGACTTCTATCATCGATACCTCTATAAAAATATCGATCTAATGATCGCCGTGACACAGCAAGTAAAGGATCAGATCACACGCTTCATACCCGCAGAAATATGCCCTCCCGTGAAGACCTCTTATATTGGGGCTCCAGTTTATCAGCAACTAAACAAAGAATTAAAAACAGACCTAAAAAAGCAATACCAGCTAGAGAATTCCTTTATCGTTACCCTTGCTGGTCGTATTGAACCTGCTAAGGGGCAAGCCCTATTAGTATCGGCACTTGAACATTTAAGAATCCCTAATGTGCATCTGATGTTCATAGGTGACGCAATGGAAACTGAGTACCTAGAACAATTCAGAAACAGTATTGTAGAGAAAGGATTAACTGAACAAGTAAGATTTACGGGGTTTGTAAACAATGTTCAAGATCTCATGGCGATCAGTGATTGTGTAGTTTTAGCCACCGATAAAGAAACCTTCGGAATGGTGCTAATCGAAGCGATGCATACAGGAACGGCTGTTATTGCGAGTAATAGCGGAGGTCCTCTAGAGATCATCAATGACAAAGAAGATGGATTGTTATTTACTAGTGGGTCTGCTGAAGATTTAGCCGAAAAGCTCAAACTCTATTACAACGATCATGAATTGAGAGAAAAACTTGCCGATGCCGGCAGAGCAAAAGCACAAGCTGTTTTTGAAAGTAATACTCAATTCTCTGAAGTATATGAATTGCTGCATAACTTCTAATTCAAGCTGAGATAATAGCCTTATTTTCTAGTGATAAACTACTGAAGATAAACCCAATCTATCCTACTAGGTAAATAGGGCTATCAGATACCTTTGCTGTTTCAAAGCTCAAGATACCAGCTGACTTATCCATCAACTGTTTACTTTCCACGCTGATGTTTTCTTGCTTCAGATACTTTTCCAGAGGTAACTCGACCTCGTTGCTCCAAAGTACAATTACATCGCGATCTGATTTACGGTCTTTGCAAACGAGCTGATATACCTCTCCTTGCTTTTGGTAATGATGTACTTCTACATCCCCTAAAACGTCCAACATAGCTTTGTAAACCCAAAAGGCTTCGCGCTTACGTAACCCTTCTCGGCTATCAACTAAGCCATATCCGGGCGCGATAAGCTGATGCCAGTGAACAGATTCAACTCTCTGTGTAGCCAGAGCCTGCAGATGGTAGCGAAGTAAAAAGTTGGCATAGTCGCTTTCACTTACGCACTCAGTTTCGCTTGTAGGTGCCCAGGGAGCTGTATTGGACAGAGGCCAATTTGCCTCTGTCAGCAGTAATTTGCTGGAGGTTTTAGAGCTTAATCTAGCAATGCTATGAAGGAGCGTAATTTTATTAAAGGTATCAAATACCTTCATTTGTGGATTCTCTGGTGCACCGCGCCTGTCTACATAGAGAAGTGCTGCGACTTTATCGAACTTCAATCTAAAGCCATTAAATAGAGCTCTAATCAGGTAAGGGTATTCAAAGTCAATAACTGAAGGGCCTATTAGCTTTAAACCCTCAAACTGTCGATCACGAACTTTCTGTACCACCTGATAAAATTGTAGATACTCAGCTACTGAGAAGAAGCCCCACTTAGAACGATTGATCGTAGTTCCGATTTGAAACAGGTTTACTGAAGGTGAGAAAACATCGAAGACTCTGGCAATATCTTTAGCAAGCAGTTGATGATCACCAATATGCTGACGATCTTGCACTACCACTAAGAGAATTTCTTTCTCTCCAAACCCCGCCAAAAACTGATAATACTCATCGATACGATCCATTTCCGACAGGAAAAATCGCACCTGTAAGCTTTTACAGCCCAGCTCCTCAACCAACGCATATTGCTCTTCCCCTTTGTCTAAATTGACACAAAGAGAAAAGAAATGCGCTGAAGACGGCTCCACTTTTCGATTAAAGAGCCATGCGATCAGAGCTAAAGGAAATACTATACAAGATGTCAAAAGCGTAAGCAGATAGTCTTTTAAGTGCTTTCGCTTCATCCGTTTTTTATAAGCTCTGTCAGTAATGATTCGCGGTTGATCGGAATAGTGATCCCACGGATGTAAATCATCTTCAGAACCAGGTTTAGGCGCTGGCAAGACGCTCTCCTACTAAACACATAACTTTTTTAAACCTGTTCCGTTAATTGAAGTAGTTCTTTTTCAATTTCCAAGTACAGTTCATTTGAATAGTCTTTAGGGACAGTAAAGTTATGCTGGTTTTCCGTTTGATTGACCGAAGCCCATCGAGCCGGAGAAGCAACCTTTACATCACCGAAGAAAGATATAGTTTTAAGATTAGACCCAGCGGCTAAATGCATAGGGCCCGTTGACGTACTAACAAACAAAGAGAAATTACTCAACAGCAGAGCAAAGTCATAAACGCTACCCTGCGATCGGTGCAAAACCGCCTGATCCCCAAGTGCAGCATCTGTTTCAGCAATTAAAGACTCATCATCAGGGCCAAAGGTAAACACGACCCTATGCTTGTTCTGCTTAATTACTGCTTGAGCTAGACGGATATAATCCTGCAGCGTCAGATTACCATCTGTACTACCACCACTGCCTGGATGAAAAGCAACGATGGGGCGATCATTCTCTAACTGATATTGCGCATTAAATGCTTCCAAAGCCTGAATTGAATCTTCCTTCGCAAACCCAAACAATGGCGCCTGTATACCCGTTTCGATTTGGCTATCGAGCGCTTTTAGAAGATCTAAGTTATAAGCAAACTCCGTTTTTTTCACCTGACTGCGACGCTGCTTAACTCGGCAGTTAAACCAGATTTGCGCCAGTTTAGTCGCCGGCCCTATACGCTTAGGAATGCCTGATCGCCACAAAAGAAAGCCTAATTGTGAGTCGATAAATGCAGAAATACTTACGGAACACTTTGCTTTTTTTACCGCCGCTAATGTAGCGCCAAGATTGTCAGGCTGATACTCAATCACCTCATCAATATAAGGTAACTGCTGCGCTAAACTGAGATTGATCTTAGACACTAAAGCAACCAAGCGCAGCTCTGGTCTAGCTGCCTTTAAGCATTGGAACATCGGCAGAGCAACAACAAAGTCGCCAATCTTGTCGTGGCGAGTAATTAAGACACTAGTTGTCATTGGCGTTCTCGACCCTACCGCTACTGTCTTTGGCTGCTTTATTCAGCTCATACAGTTTCATATATTTATAAAAATTCGTCGCCATATGTGAAAAGGCGATAATCAATCCTGCAGACCCATCCATAAAACCACGCTTTAAAAAATAGGTTTTAAAGAAGGAGTAGATGCCATTCAAGCTAGCTTTCAGCGGTGAAGACTTCTTTATGCCTTGCTTATCTTCTGCAAAAAGAGAGGAGTACTTATCAAGCTTAACGATAAACTGAGAGATATTCTGATAAGGATAGTGACGCACGGTACCTGCTAGGTTTTCGACTTCGAAGCCTTCGGTGACAACAAGCTCATGCACTTTACTGCTATTAAAGTTGGTCTTGGTACGATCATACAGACGTACAATCACATCTTTGCCCCAACAATGCTTAACTTCACGCTCTTTGTAAAAGTTACTGCGCGTAATTGAATACACCTTATCAGAGTCTAATGAGCGTTGTGCCAATGCGGAGATAAACTCATCTGAAAGCACTTCATCCGCATCCAATGACAATACCCAGTCATGCTTAGCATAACTAGCAGCACGCTGTTTCGTTTCACCAAAACCTAAAAATGGCCCCTCGACTAAATTTACATTCTCGAAGTTGGAAACCAGTGATTGTGTGCCATCATCCGATCCATTGTCATAGATCACCACATCGGTAAAACAGGCCAAAGCCTCCAAAACAGGAACAATAGTTTCTGCGCCATTTTTAACGATAATAACGCATGAGATATGGTCGATATTAGTCATTAACGGGCTTACCTTTTAAGCGCTTCTTGAAATTCTTAAAGCGTTTATTCTTGTTAGAAAAGAGCTTTACCTGCTCTGCAAAATCATCAGAAACAGTGCTATGTTGAGCGTACTCTTTTGCAATAACATCTAAATCTTCGTCTCTCGCCCAGAGTTTTTCAAAACCCCGTGCTCGCATTTCGTTATCAAGCTCAAGTTGTAGCATGCGATTAACATCAACAATCTTAAACTCATATCCACCATCAGCGAGTTTTCGGATCAAGATATTACCCGGCGAATAATCTTTGTGGAAAAATCCAGCTTCGTGCAGCGCTAAAGAGAACCTCGCAAATGCTTTAAACACTTCCGGTCGATCCGGAAAATCTAAGTCCAGTAAGGGCTCACGGATCGTAAAATCATAAGCGTAATGCTCACTGACAAAATAACTATTAGAAATTAAGCCACCGTCAAAGTACTCAACATAGGCAACAGGTGTTGGCGTAAAGTCACCCAATAACAGAGAGTTCTGATAAGATTTTTCAGCTTTACTCGGCCTAAGGTACGTATAGATACAACGCCTTAGTAAGTTCGGCACTTTGAAAGACTTCAAGACCAATGATTCATCCAAGCAATCAACTATCTTCAGTTCATTCCGGGCTTTATGAATGGATGCATCACTGCTATCAAACAAAGCAGGCACATCTTTCAAAATCGCACTAAAGCGCTGACAATTTGGATTTACAACTGATTTCATAAGGTTAGATGCATCTCAATGGCCTAAACAGGATCAATGCGCTACGGTTTAGGCTCAAAAGGCATAGGCCTTTTCTAAAATTAAAACAACGGATTTAGGCGCAGTTTAACATAAGCTGATTTATTCATATCATTGATTTACTCCTAAGATACATAGGTAAATTGAAACTTTCCTATTTTATCTATGTCCTAGAAGCTTCTGAATTTAAGTAGATATTATTGATGAAAAAGCTACCTCTACTCCTCGTTATCCTAAGTGCAATTGCGGCCTTCTTTATATTTGATCTGGCCCAATACTTAAATTTGGACTTTATCAAAAGTAATCAAACGAGCTTCGAACAGTATTACGCTGAGAACCCAATCAAGACAGTAGCGATCTTTTTTGGGCTGTATGTGCTCGTTACAGGACTGTCTTTACCCGGTGCTGCCATTATGACGCTGATTGGCGGTGCACTATTTGGACTCGTTACCGGCTTACTCATCATATCTTTCGCCAGCACCATCGGAGCAACTTTGGCTTTTCTCTGTTCCCGCTTTCTATTTAGGGAAAGCATTCAAAACCGATTTGGTAAGCAGCTACATTCTTTCAATGCGGGCATGGAGAAAGAAGGTGCTTTCTACCTCTTTACCTTGAGATTAGTGCCGATCTTCCCCTTCTTTATGATCAATCTAGGTATGGGTCTAACCCCAATCAAGACGTGGACATTCTATTGGGTAAGCCAGGTAGGTATGCTGGCTGGGACTGCCGTTTATGTAAACGCAGGCACACAACTAGGTCAGTTAGAATCGCTCTCAGGTATTTTGTCTCCAGGGATCCTACTGTCATTTACTTTATTAGGTTTATTTCCACTGATTGCTAAGAAAGTGATCGATCTACTTAAAGCGAAACAGGTCTATGCCGGTATTCAAAAGCCTTCTACATTCGACACTAATATCGTTGTTATAGGAGCTGGTTCTGCCGGACTAGTCACCTCTTACATTGCAGCAGCAGTAAAAGCCAAAGTCAGTTTGGTTGAAAAGCATAAGATGGGAGGCGACTGCCTAAATACCGGCTGTGTACCCTCAAAAGCTCTGATTCGTTCCGCTCGCTTTGTAGCGGATAGCAAACGTAGTCAGGAATACGGCATTGAGCAAAGCGAGGTGAAGTTCAATTTCTCTGATGTTATGGAGCGAGTATCCAAAGTCGTTGAACAAGTAGAACCTCATGACTCGATTGAACGCTATACAGGATTGGGCGTCGATTGCGTAACTGGCAACGCAACCATTCTTAACCCTTATGAAGTGGTCGTAAACGGAGAGATCATTACGACCAAGAATATTGTAATTGCCACAGGCGCTAGACCACGCATCCCTGCAATCAAAAACATAGAAGCCATGCAGCCACTGACTTCAGATAATCTCTGGCAGATACGCGAATTACCGAAACGCCTGTTAGTACTCGGCGGCGGCCCAATAGGCTGCGAATTAAGTCAATGCTTTGCCCGATTTGGTTCTGAAGTGAGCATCGTTTTACGTGGCGATCACATTATGCCTAAAGAGGACAAAGACATCTCTGACTGGGTTAGTCAGCGCTTTGATCAGGAAGGTATCAATGTATTAGGCAATCGCAAAATGTTGGAGTTTGTTGAACGAGAAGGAAGCAAGTACCTTGTTTGCGAACATAAAGGCCAGATGGAAGAGATTCCCTTCGATCAGCTTTTGGTTGCTACTGGGCGACAAGCTAATGTGAACGGCTTTGGCTTAGAAAATTTAGACATACAAACCAAAGCTGACGGAACTCTAGAAGTAAACGAGTACTTACAAACAAAATACCCGAATATCTATGCTTGTGGTGATGTAGCGGGCCCATTCCAGTTCACACACGCCGCAGCTCATCAAGCTTGGTATGCAGCAGTAAACGCTCTGTTCGGTCGTTTCAAGAAGTTTAAGGTGGATTACTCGGTCATTCCCGCAGCAACTTTCACCGATCCAGAAGTCGCACGTGTGGGTTTGAACGAGTTAGAAGCCAAAGAACAGAATATCGCTTACGAAGTCACCAGCTTTGATCTTGAAGAATTAGATAGAGCAATAGCTGACAGTGACAATCACGGTAAGGTTAAGGTACTAACAGTGCCGGGCAAAGATAAAATTCTTGGGGCAACCATCGTGGGGCCGCACGCTGGAGAACTTATCACCGAATTTGTCACCGCCATGAAGCATGGCTTAGGCTTTAACAAAATCTTAGGCACTATTCATATTTACCCAACCATGAGCGAGGCTAACAAGTACGCGGCTGGTGAATGGAAGCTGGCAAACGCTCCTCAAAAACTACTGGACTGGGTAGCGAAATTTCACCGTTGGGAACGTGGTCAAAAGTAACGCTGTTTTACTAATCTGATAAATTCAGGCCAGGCCTGTTTTAACCATAATCTCTGATAAAGGCAGGTGATTTTAAACCAGCCTTTATCTTCATATTTTCGCGCACTAGTAGATAAAGGAACTGAACAGCATTTCAGTTTTATGCCCTGCTGACGCGCATACCAAACGAACAAGTGATCTTCACCATAAGCGACAGCCTCTGGGTAGCCTCCTACCTGTTCAAATAAGGACTTTGAGATTAAAAAGCCCTGATCGCCAAAGGGCACTGCCAAAATTCGAGACCGAAGGTTCGCACCAAGCGCATTGATAGGCATCGCAGCAGGCCCGTCAGCAATAAAAGTCAGTAAACAATAATGCAGACGTTCAGGATAACGTTTTAAATTATCCAATAAGCTGGATACTAAACCGCTTTCGAATCGACTATCTAAGTGGAGAAACCAAATATACTGTCCCCCAGCCTCTTTTGCTCCGCGGTTCATCTGTATGGCTCGACCAGGCTTGGTGCAAAACCATTTTACCGAGTAATTTGATAAGGAAGTGCAACTCTGAGCCAAGGCAAGCTGAGCTTGCTTACAAACAACAAAAATCAACTCAGCGCCGTCAGGGAGGTGTTGTAAGTCGTGCAACAATCCCTGCGGGACCTCTGCTTCAGTAGGCCCCACAGGAATAATGACGGAGAGGAAAGGCTTAGGCACTCAACAGTTCCAACAGCTCTTTCTGGGATTGGTTCAAGCTGTCGCGCGGCGTTAATACAGCAGATGCCAAACTGCTACGACTAGCGCAATCGAACGCTTCTTCTGGGCTGTTAATAAAGGCGGTAAGGACTGCCTTTGCTTTTTCTAAACTTGCACCATAACGGGCAATCACCTGCTCCACACTCACATGATGCGCAGGATCATCCATCCAGCAATCATAATCGGTCGCTATAGCAATAGTGCAATAACTGATCTGCGCTTCTTTTGCTAAAAACACCTCTGGCACATTGGTCATCCCAACTAAGTCACAACCCGCAGCGCCTCGTAAGAAGAAACTTTCGGCTCTAGTACCTAATCGCGGCCCATCAACACAACCATAAGTTTTATTTCGATGCAGGGAAATACCTACCGATTCACCCGCTTTTTCAAGCGCATCAGCTAGAGGTTTTGAGGTGGGCTCGGCAGTGGAAACATGGGCTGCTAAACCGTTACCAAAAAAGCTCTTCTCGCGATTACCTTTTACAAAATCAAAGTACTGATCTGGCAGCGATAGATCGCCTGGTTTTATCTCTTCTTGCAGACTGCCGACAGCGGATAAACCGATTACCTGCGTAACCCCAAGCTTCTTTAAGGCCCAGATATTTGCACGATAATTTACTTCCGAGGGCAGTAACTCATGACCACGGCCATGACGGGGTAGGAAAAACAGATCCCTTTCACCCATCCGACCTTGCAGAATAGGGGCCGAAGGGGAACCAAAAGGTGTCTCTATCTCATGCTCCCCCGTAACCTCTAGCCCTTCTAACTGATATATACCTGTACCACCAATGATTCCTAACACACTCGCTCCTTATCCTTCACTACAAGACGCACCGTAAGCAAAACAGCTATAACAGCGATGATGCTTCATGCTTACTCGGTGCTCTAAACTTTCTCTTAAGCTACCGCCCAAATCGTACTCTTCGTCATCATCCACCAGCGTACAAGCATAGACGCGCATCTGACCATTTTTCTTCACCACCATTTTGCTAAAAGCGCACATAAAATCTTTACGGCTCTCTTCCGTTTGGTAAGTGGTCATACATGCTGTAGTTACCTGAGGCACCTGAGGAAGACTCCCCGGTGTGGCAAAGTCAGGGAATGCGACCAAATTAAGATCGCGCGGCAAACCGTATTCAACAAAGAGTGCTTTAAATGCATCATCAACCGACGCTTTATCTTCCTCTTTATCCATATGCCGAGCGACAGATATATGAAACCCTAAATCATATAGCTGCTTTAGGCCGTTAAGGGCGCTAACAAAATTACCCTCACCGCGCCCCGCATCATGTTCTGCTGCTGTAGGCTTATCTAGGCTTACCCGAAAACTCACGGGGTAGTTCGACTCGTTTAATGTCGCAACTTCTGCCATCCGTTTTTGGATGGCTTCCGTACCATTGGTTAACACAAGGCAGGGTTTAAACTGGGAGGCGTACGCCAATATTTTGATCAGCTGTTTAGCGAGAAATGGCTCACCTCCGGTAAATGAAAATTGTTCAACACCAAGCTCAAGAGCTTCATCGATGTAAGGCTTCACATCCTCAAACTTAACCAGTTCCAAACGTTTATCACCTGGGGCTGAGCCTTCTAAACAAAAAGGACACTGCAAATTGCATGCAGTACCAGTGTGAAACCATAATTCACGTAAAGTAAAAGGGTCGATATATCCCCGTGTCTCACCTTGCGGGGTTTTATACCAATTTTCCGTATGGATACGCTGCATAAATGACCTGTTTATTCCTAACTTGTAACCATCCTGTTATTCACTATAGGCGTTATCAACTGCAGTAATGCTTTTCTTGCAGGCCGCCGATCCGATTTGAGATCCTCGATCAATCGCACCAGATCTGCTTCAAGATCAATATCATAAGTCGGTTCGATATAGCCCACTGACAGCCCTGCATCTAAACAACACTCTTCGAGTCCTTGAGCCAAACGCTCAGTACTCCAAGGCAGTGTTTCAATATTCGGCCATGCAACCCCTGAAGCCATCACGGTGACGCCTCCGTCATCGGCCTTACTGCAAACAACATCATAATCAGCCATCTTATGGCAAACCTGCTGAAGAAGGTCCAAGGTTAAAATCGGTGCATCAGTTCCGATAGTCACTATGTTTTGATGACCTTGCTCTCTCAAACGTTGATCAACTGTATTGATCCTTTCGCCAAGATTACCCGATGGCTGTGGAACTACCTGAACGTGCTCACCGTCCAGTAATCCCTCTGCCCACTCAACCTCATCAACAGACGCGGGAGACAGAACAACCCTACCTGACCAAGCTTGTGCATCCTCGAGTGCACACTGCAACAAAGCTTTGGCAATCTCAAACGTTGTTTCAGCACCTAATGAGGCCGCTATGCGTTGTTTACCCTGCCCAATACGAGGCTGCTTACAAAAGATTAATAGCGTAAAAGCTTTGCTCATATACAGGAGTAACCTTTAATTAAATTCCCTAACTGGTTGATAGACCTAAGCTTAACGCGATAGTTCAAGGAAAACATATTCCCACTTATAGCAAAAGTTAATCTGCTACCACCCTTCTGCTAAAACCAAGGCTGTGATACAACTCAAGCATAAATTTTTTATCGAAGGGCTGCTATGAATCAGGTAATCCAACTTCTTAACGCACATCGTTCTATCCGAAAGTTCACTGATAAACCGGTTAGCCAAGAGCAGATCAATCGTTTTATTCAAGCGGGCCAAGCGGCAGCCACTTCGAGCTTTATACAAGCTTGCACCGTCATCCAAGTAAATGATTCAGAAAAACGTGCATCACTAGCAGAATGGGCAGGTAATCAAACCTATGTTAAAGAGGCGCCGACCTTCCTAGTCTTCTGTGCAGATATGAAACGCCATCAACTAAGTTGCGATATGCACGATGCTGAGATGCTATCTGGATTTACCGAGCAATTTATTACGGCCACAGTCGATTGCGGATTATTTGCACAAAACGTTGCCATTGCAGCCGAATCTGAAGGGCTAGGCGTGGTTTATATTGGTGGTTTGCGGAATAAGATTGATCTGGTTTCCGACGCATTAAACTTACCAGAACTGGTCTACCCTGTATTTGGCATGTGCATTGGTGACCCTGATCAAGACCCCGAAGTGAAACCTCGTTTACCATTGGATGTTGTGCTGAAACATGATCAATACGATGACAGCCAAGATAAAGAACTCATTGCCGCTTACGACCAAGATGTACAAGCGTATTATAAGAGTCGCACCGGCGGTCAAAAGGATATGACTTGGAGCGAGCAAATTTCAGGGATGCTGCAAAAAGAAGCACGCCCACATATGCTTTCTTTCCTCCAACAACGCGGCTTTTTACAGAAGTGAGCCTTGGATAAGGTTATAATCAATAGCATCTCGAGCGAATCAATAGGAGCCAAGACATGACGGGATCAATTGAAGCAGGTGAATCTCTGGATCTACTTCTAGCACGACAGCCTGTATTCAATAAAAGTCAGGATGTAGTCGCTTACTTGCTACTCTATCGTAATGATGATGTGCAAGCACCCAAAACGATCAACGATCATCTGGCAACGTCTTCCGTTATACTCAACACTTACGCAAGTATTTGCGAAGAAGGAGAGGTCCGCTCCTTACCTTGCTATATCAAGTTAACCGATCAAACGTTAATGGCGGATAATTTTCCTGATCTGCCAAAAGAAAGCTTTATCCTAGAAATTCTGGGACACTCCAAAATCACCCCGGAATTTGTTGAACGGGTAAAAATACTAAACCAGCAAGGCTACAGAATCGCTCTATCTGATTACCGTCCTCACCCTAAATATGAACCACTGCTCAATCTTATCCACATTTTAAAGTTAGATATTCAGAAAACGGGGATAGACCAGTTACCTCAAGTCGTAAAGGATCTACGTCCTTACCATCTTGAATTACTGGCGGATAAGGTAGAAACACAAAACGAATTTCGCAAATGCCATGAACTCGGTTTTGCTTTGTTCCAAGGCTACTTTTTAAGCAAGCCAGAACCTGTAAAAGGTAAAAAGCTAGGCAGTAGTAAAGTACTGCTTTTGCAGATGATGGTAGAGCTGCAAAGCCCACAAGCCACTGCTCAATCGGTTGAGCAATTGGTTATTAATGATCCATTGCTCACCTATCGAATCCTACGCGTGGTTAACTCTGCTGCATTTAGCTTGCAACGAGAGATTGAGTCTCTTTCCCATGCTATTAGCCTGCTCGGTTTCGAACAGATCCGAAAATGGGTCAGCCTATTTTTAGTGACAGATACACAAGAGAAACCCGAAGAACTGACTCGCAGTATGCTTGTTCGCGGTCGAATGTGTGAGCTACTTGCCGAGATGCTTGGGCGAGATCAACCAATTAATAACTTTATCACCGGTCTTTTCTCTAAACTCGATGTCCTTTTGGATATGGAAATGCCTGAACTACTCGAGCAAGTCCCTCTTCAAGCCGAAGTGAAAGCTGCACTTCTTACCAATGAAGGTCAGCTAGGGCAAATTCTAGATCAAGTTTGTCATTACGAGCGTGGCGACTTTGAAGATCTAGATCTCTTACTAGACCAGCATTTCTATGAAGCTGCTTATCGCCATAGCCTGAGCTGGTCACAACAAGTGATGCAATCTTTAAGTGATAAATAACAGGCTCATTTGTGCCGATACTTGAGAATATCGAACTCACCCTGCTGCTAATTTTTGCAGCAACTGGGACTTCATTTATTACTGCCGCTATGGGGATTGGTGGCGGTGTACTACTACTAGTAATTCTCGCCTCTTTTCTGCCCGCTTCCGCACTGATACCTGTTCACGGCCTTGTTCAACTAGGCTCCAATGGCAATCGTGCGATTGTTACTCGACAGCATATCGACTGGGAGATGGTGATTAGCTTTAGTATCGGTGCCCTAATTGGATCGGCATTAGCCTCACTCATCGTAGTACAACTACCACTGACGTTTATTCAAATTTCCGTTGCACTATTTATTCTTTTTTTAGTCTGGGGACCAAAACCCAGCGCGCATCAGATGAGCAAAAACGGCCTAGTCGTCGCCGGTGCAGGCACAACCTTCGCGTCCATATTTGTCGGAGCAACTGGTCCTCTAGTGGCTGGTTTAGTACATAGGCAAAATTACGACAAACACAGCAGCACCGCAAACTTTGCCACCTGCATGAGCATGCAGCACTTACTCAAGATATTTGTATTTTCTTTTGTGGGATTTGCTTTCTGGCAGTGGCTGCCGTTGATTGTACTGATGATTCTGGGTGGGATGGTAGGCACTTGGCTTGGACTTAAAATGCTCAACCGTATTCCAGAGAAGCAGTTTAAAGCACTTTTTAAAACCGTTATTACACTACTGGCTCTGAGACTACTTTGGCAGGCCTCTCAACAGTTGTTATAAAGATAGTAAGTTATTCGCACACGGATTTACCTAACCGATCTAAAAAGCTTTCGCGATTTTACATTCCAAAGTGCCATCCTGCAGAAACGATAGAACCTATAACTCTCGCGGGTAATCTTATATAACAAACCCACTTTAGTTTTTGCATCTAACTGAATATAAGTACCCAAATCATTAGGAGACGATACAACTGGTGGTAAAACACCTAAGGCAGGGACCTTATGCAAATAGGAGCTACCAATAAAATAGTCAACGGAGTAACACCATCTAGCACTTGCTGCGAGAAAAGCCTTAGCCCCCTCAGGTGATATAGAATACCCCCCTGTTCGCATATCATTACAATCCCAATAAACGAGATCTAAGCTATCGTTGACTGATTGAACAAGAGAATGATTACCAAATTGAGTTTCTAACCGAATGTATCCATATTTTTCATGAAGTATCTCTATCTCTTGCAAAGCCTCTTTAAAGCCTTCCAAAGGGATAGCGTCATCCTCTAAGATAACAATTGGTTTATTTAACTCAATACACTTTTTCCAGAGTAGATAATGGCTTGCATAGCAACCTCTCTCCCCATTAGAAAGAGGTCTACTTTTGAAAACTTTACGAAAGTTATCATCAGGCAAATTGACTAGCTCAGCAGGCAATCCCTTATGGCCATTAATCGCTTCAAAGATCTCATATTCTAGTTCCACATTATTGAGTATGTTTGCAATTCGCTCACGTCGCTCTGAAGCTTCTGGCAAGCTAATAATGAATATATCCATGATCTCTAGTGGTAACAGCTGACTTAATTAGAAGGGTAGTTTAACATGATGCCCCTACCCTACATACTGTTTTAACGTACTTAGACACCTATGAACAAATCAATCCATGCAATTTGGCTAGGCAAAACAATGCCCCCTCTGTCACACGCTTGTGTGAACGACTGGAAGAAGCAAGGTTATGAGGTAAAGCTATGGACTGATGCCTCAGAGCAAGTCATTGAATGGATTAACGAGTGTGAATTTGCGAAAGAGTGTTACAAAAGAGGACTTTTTGCATTTGTGAGTGATTATCTAAGAATTCGCATATTGCATGATTTCGGAGGATTGTATTTAGACACCGATGTAACTATTGTTCGTGACCCTTTTGAGTTATTTGAGGACTGCCATTTTTGTGTAGGGTTAGAAAATGATAGCTTAGTTGGGACTGCATCTATTTTCGCAACCAAATCTCACAAAATCTTAAGTCATCTACTCCATTTTTACCAAAAAGAGATCATGTCTTCGCCCTTGTATATGGGGCCCGATATCATGACAGCAGTATTAGAACCTCTTAAAGAGGCGCCTGAGGTTAAAGTTTTAGACCCTGACTATTTTTTCTCCTATCAAGGAGAGAACATCGAATTTACCCACCCCAAAAATGCTCATTTAATACACTGGTATCAACATACTTGGAAGAGTCACAATATCCCATTTTTGAAATCTAAACATAAAGGGTTGCTTGGAAAAATATACGAGTACCAGAAACCATTCTTCAGGCGGAAGTAGGCTCTCCATTTCCTTTTAAAGAAGCCATATATCTGTCATATCGTTCTGAAAGTGGACTAGAAAAAACAGCTGCCATAATGACGGTAAAAGTCCACAACCCAGATTTCATATACCAATAAGATTCAAAGATATTAACCACCAACCAATAGATTAAGAACATGATCGCAAGATATTTAATAGGTCGAGCACTTGCGCTATTTAGTTTACATCTAAACAAATCTCTTATTGGTAATACTAATATTAGTAGGCATAAAAGCAGTCCCAAAACACCAAAACGAAGCAAAGTAGCAACATAAGAACTATGAACATGCTGAAACTTAACTCTAACTGCTTTTGGTAATCTGGACGACTCCTCTATAAGATGTGCCTCTACCCCATTGCCGAAGCCTAAAAATGGACTTTTACCTATCCAAGACACTGATTCAAACCACAATTGCAGCCTAATACCAACACTAGTAAATGGTGCGCCTGAGAAATCTCCAGTCATTACATAATCAGTTATTATAGATAGCTCTTTATTCAATCTATTATTGATAAATTCTGTATTCCCAACCACAAGCACGATGGCACAAAGAATTAAGATTAAGGAAACATTCTTTAGAAAAATCTGCTTATTAAGATACATCCCATAAATTATTGCGCACACCATAGCTAAAACAATAGCTAACATAGCTTGCCGAGTTTGGGTAATTACAAGAAGAAGAAAAAGAAAAGAAACCAACAATACAGCCCCCCCTAAAAGAGGCTTATTTATCACCGGCTTATTCAATAGATAGTTGCAGTAGCCTATCATAGCCAAGATAGAACCACCGATTATCAATGCCCCATGTTGAGCATTCCTATAATCAAAATCGATCCGCTTCCCAGACAACCCAGCTAAAATATCGGCGTATAAAGAACCATTCAAGTGAAGGGTAAAGATTGATCCAAGGGTAAATGATATCAAGAGGGCCCATATATATTCCTGTCGCCCTCTCAACCAAAAAGCCACAAAGAAAAACACGAAAAACTCTAGAAGGTTTCCTACTTTAGGAGAGCTAGTTGCGAGCTCTGGATAGAAGCTTAAGCAATAATACCAACTACCTAATTGAAGGATTATAGCTAGCGGAATGAGCCACAATATTTTCTCATGTTTAAAAAAAGACCAGTGTATTACTACCGCCGCCAGCGACCCTAAGATCATTAAAGACTGAAATATATCCGCAAACAATTTCCATGAATCTTTAAATGCCGCATAGATACACGCGCTTATCACCATAAATAGGATAAATTTGTTGGATTCAAAAATTCTCACTAAATTGTTGCTTATCATTTCTAACACTTACCGGAGCTTTTGGTCATATGCACGAAGAGGTAACTCGCATCACCGATTCCATACACACACTATTTTATAGCTTATTATTTTTTCGCCCATATGATATCAAGACCTAAGGCTAATTCAGAAGCAAATCAGTAATAAAAGCCTCCTATTCGGACATACGGCTGCATGACCCATATCAATAAAGAACCCCGCTATAAGCGGGGTTCTTCAGAGCGAGAAATGCGATTGTATGATCAGTCCAGTTTAGATAGATCTCGAACAGCACCTTTATCAGCTGATGTTGCCAACATACCAAATGCTTTCAGTGCAGCAGAAACCTTACGTGGACGAGCCTCAACTGGTTTCCAGCCAAGCTTATCCTGCTCTGCACGGCGTTCCGCTAACTCTTCATCAGAAAGCAACACATCGATTGTGCGGTTAGGGATATCGATACGGATAATATCACCGTTACGAACTAGACCGATTGCACCACCTGCTGCAGCTTCTGGAGAAACGTGGCCGATCGACAGACCAGAAGTACCACCAGAGAAACGACCATCAGTCAGCAATGCACAGGCTTTACCTAGGCCTTTAGACTTGATGTAAGACGTTGGGTACAGCATCTCCTGCATACCCGGGCCGCCTTTAGGGCCTTCGTAACGTACGATAACAACTTCGCCCGCTACTACTTTATCATCAAGAATATTCTGAACCGCTTCATCTTGAGATTCTGTAATATGTGCAGGGCCTTCGAATACAAGGATAGACTCATCTACACCAGCAGATTTAACCACACAGCCGTCTAACGCGATGTTACCTTTCAGTACAGCTAAGCCACCTTCCAAAGAGAACGCATTATCTAATGAACGGATACAACCATTCTCACGGTCACCATCCAGTGTTGGCCAGCGTGTAGATTGGCTAAATGCTGTCTGAGTTGGAATGCCCGCAGGGCCAGCACGATAAAACTCCAATACTTCTGGAGATGGGTTACGCATGATATCCCACTTATCCAGTGCATCTTTCATCGTCGGAGCATGAACCGTTGGCACATCTGTGTGTAGCTTACCGGCACGATCAAGTTCGCCCAAAATACCCATAATACCACCAGCACGGTGAACATCTTCAATGTGGTATTCAGGCGTGTTTGGCGCCACTTTACATAGCTGCGGCACTACACGGGATAGACGATCAATATCGTCCATTGTGAAATCAATCTCAGCTTCCTGAGCGATAGCCAACAAGTGAAGGATCGTATTCGTTGATCCGCCCATAGCGATATCAAGCGTGATGCAGTTTTCAAACGCTTTAAAACCTACAGAGCGCGGAAGAACTGATTCATCATCCTGCTCATAGTAGCGTTTTGCCAAATCTACAATGGTACGACCCGCTTCTAAGAACAAGTTTTCACGATCAGCGTGAGTTGCAACTACAGTACCGTTACCAGGAAGCGCAAGACCTAGCGCTTCTGCCAAGCAGTTCATAGAGTTCGCTGTGAACATGCCAGAACAAGAACCGCAAGTCGGACAAGCAGAACGTTCTACTGCATCAACCTCTTCATCAGACGCATTTGGATCTGCTGCAAGCACCATCGCGTCAACTAGATCTAGCTTGTGCTCAGCCAGTTTAGTTTTACCCGCTTCCATTGGGCCGCCAGTAACGAAAATTACTGGGATATTTAGGCGCATAGACGCCATTAGCATGCCCGGTGTGATCTTGTCACAGTTCGAGATACAAACAATCGCATCCGCACAGTGAGCATTTACCATGTACTCAACAGAGTCAGCGATAATGTCACGCGAAGGCAAAGAGTAAAGCATGCCGTCATGACCCATCGCGATACCATCATCAACCGCGATCGTATTGAACTCTTTAGCAACACCACCCGCCTTTTCAATTTCGCGAGCAACCAGCTGTCCCATATCTTTCAGGTGTACGTGACCTGGAACAAACTGAGTGAATGAGTTTGCCACTGCAATAATTGGCTTGTGGAAATCCTCATCCTTCATACCTGTCGCACGCCATAAAGCACGTGCACCCGCCATATTACGACCTGCCGTCGATGTCTTTGAGCGATATTGTGGCATTTCAATGACCCTTGTTTGTAATAATTTTGCTTAGCTATCGAGTATAACAGAACCGTTGCGAAAACCTTCGTTCCAATATTGCTTTGTTCGCAACAGCATATACCACGAAATGAGTTACCAAATGCACGAAGCTAATCCGACCAATAGATTAAAATTATGCATGTTCCGCCCCTTGCAGAGTCGAGGCCCGCACTCTAATCTTGGCAGCTTAGTTGTGTTAGAGGTTAATCATGTCCAACTTAGATAAAAAAGAGATTCGCTCTGACAAGTGGATGCAATTGTTCATGAAGTCGGGAATCCCTGTCGCCATTATCAGCGTTATCTGTTTATGGGTAGGTTCATATTTCAAAATCCCTTCCCTAGGCCAAATATTTATTGTTACTGCTGCGATTGCGCTTGCGATCGGTATGGCTTACAACGTTCGCTTTGTCATTCTTTCGGTTAGACAATTAAAAGAAAAACAAAAGAAAGACTGATCCGCTCTCAGTATCTCAATTTCTGTCTGGGAAATTTCTGTGGGGAAACCCTCCTCACAGAATACCATTCACACTCGATACAGTTTCACGCCCGTAAGCTAGGCTATAAATTCTTTATATAAGTAATTTATCTGGTCACACGAACTATTTACTATCCATTCCATTGTACGGGATACTTAGAAACTAACGGTCCATCCTGCATTCTTCCGAGAGTCAGATTTTAAGGCTTAATATTCTATTGTTTGTGTAATCTGAATAGCGACCTGCACCAATGAGGTTTTCCTACATGCTTAAGCAGCAGATTCGATATGCTGTATTTTTGCTAAGCCTAATGACTGGCCTAGCACCTGTGGCAATGGCAGACGATTCGCCATTAACACTCAAGCAAGCCATGACCGCTGCAATTGAAGCAAGCGGTGGTGAAGTGATAAAAACAGAGACAACTGAATTTAAAGGACGTGCCGTTTTTAAAATTCGCCTCGTTAAAGAGGGTCATGTCAAAGATGTCTTGATCGACGCCAAAAGCGGCGCCGTGATTACCCCAAAATAAGGAGTTTAAATACAATGAAGTTACTTGTTGTTGAAGACGATCCAGATCTACGCCGCCAATTGACGACAGCCTTAGAGGGTAACAACTACACAGTTGAAGAAACTGCGGATGGTGAAGAAGCGGTGTATATGGGGCAAGAATACCCGTACGACCTCGCGATAGTCGATATTGGTTTACCAAAGCTATCTGGTATAGAAGTCATCAAGAAATGGCGCGCAGAGGGTAAAGAGTTTCCGATTATCATTCTGACTGCCCGCGGCGACTGGCAAGACAAAGTAGAAGGTTTAGAAGCAGGTGCAGATGATTACCTGGTTAAACCGTTCCATATGGAAGAGCTACATGCTCGCCTAAATGCGTTATTGCGAAGAGCAGCGGGTCACTCCAAACCTGTGCTTGAATTTGGTCCTCTCAAAATCGATACCACTGGCCGCGTTGTTTACCGCAACGGCGAACCGGTTAAGCTGACCAGTTACGAATATCGCACCTTCGAATACCTAGTATTGAATACAGGTAAGACCATTTCGAAGAGCGAGTTAACTGAGCACTTGTACCATCAGGACTTCGACCGCGACAGTAATGTACTGGAAGTCTTTATCCGTCGCTTACGTCAGAAACTGGACCCTGACCAAGAGTTACAGCCAATTACTACCGTACGTGGGCTCGGTTACCGCTTTGCCCTCACAGCTGATCAGCCTAGCGACTAAGGATAGTTCGTGAATATTCGATCTCCCCTGCAGTCATTGCAGGGGCGACTGTTGATTGCATCAGCAGTCATTCTTCCAATCGTTCTTCTTATTGCAGGGTTGGCCTTGAGCAAGGCTTACCACAGCAGTTTAGAGAACTCGGTAAGAGACCGTTTGCAGCTACAGGTCTACCTGCTTCTCGGTGCAGTGGAACTCAAAGAGGATCACATCCTCTTCCCTGAACGATTGCAGGAACCTCGCTACGAACAAATTAACTCAGGTCTATATGCCGCTATACATGATCAAGAGGGCAATATCCTCTGGCGATCGCTATCATCGGTACTACTAGACGACCCGCAGCTTTCTCAAGTGATAAACCTTAGCGGCTTAACTACCGGCGAGCCTAGGTTTGAGCATTTGGAAGAGGCACAACTTTACCGATTCCAACTTCGAATTATTTGGGAAACCGCAGGCAAAGAAAAATCATTTCTGTTTACCGTGATGGAATCAGATGATCTCGTGATTCGTGATATCCAAGCTTATAACCAGCAGCTAACGGCTTGGCTTGGCATTATTTTCCTCGTTGCGTTATTGGCGCAAACTTTCATCCTCAGTTGGGGCTTAACCCCATTAAGACGTCTAGCCAAAGACCTAAAAGCGATTGAAGCCGGCAAAGCGGAGAAGCTAAAAGGCCTTTACCCTGATGAAGTTGAACCAGTAACCACTAACCTTAACGGCTTGATTGAAAGTGAGCGCAAACAGCGAGAGCGCTATCGCAATACCTTGGGAGATCTAGCCCATAGTCTAAAAACCCCACTTGCGGTTATGCGTGGCGCGGAGTTAGAGGAACACGAGCTGCATACTTATCAGTCTTTAGTTTCTGAGCAAGTGGAACGAATGGATCAGATTGTTCAGTACCAGCTGAGCCGCGCAGTGAAAAGTCAGAATAAACCGCTCGGTAAAGCCGTCGCTGTTGAGCCAATCATTGAACGAATGCTCTCAGCACTTGGAAAAGTGTATCGGAATAAAAATGTTGTTACTGAAACATCATTAGCTGACGAGCTAACCTTCTTTGGCGACGAACGCGACCTTATGGAAGTACTGGGTATGATAATGGAAAACGCGTTTAAGTATGGCCATAGCCACGTTGCTATATCTGCATCACAATCTGATCGCGAATTAAAAATTGTCATATGTGATGACGGGCCTGGGGTGACGCCAGAGATGCGCCAAGTAATTTTGCAACGCGGCGCCCGCTTAGATACGTCAATACAAGGGCAAGGGATTGGCTTATCGGTAGCCACCGATATTATCAGTAGCTACCAAGGTCAGATAGAAGTGAAAGACTCCCCACTCGGTGGAGCTTGCTTTGTGATTCACTTCCCGAGTTAAAGGTTAAGCATAAATACTTTAGAGTTGCGCTGGAGATTAAACAGCGCTTTCTTCTCACCCGGAAGTTTATCCACAGGGGTTTCGATAAACCCGCGCTCAACAAACCAGTGGGCAGTCTTAGTTGTCAGCACAAATACCCGCTTAAGGTTGTTCTGCTGCGCTTGCCGTTCAATCGCTTTGAGCAGCTTATCGCCTCGTTCAGCCCCTTTATATTCTGGCGAAACGACCACACAAGCCAACTCTGCCATCTGATCCTCTGGGAACGGATAGAGTGCAGCACAACCAATCACTACGCCATCGCGTTCGATAAGCGTGAAACGTTCGATCTCATTTTCTAAAACTTCACGTGAACGCCTTACCAGCGTGCCATCCTGTTCTAAAGGTTGGATCAACTCTAACACTGCACCTACATCTTCAATCGTTGCAGAACGAAGTTGTTCGTAGGAATCTTGCAGCACCATAGTACCCGAACCATCACGGGTAAATAACTCGCCAAGCAGAGCACCGTCTTCTTTATAACTGATAAGATGACAACGACGCACACCCTTGCGGCAAGCAGCAACTGCGGCTTCTAAATTACGCGACATTTCCGTATGTGGTTGGTCTGTATCTTCCAATGAAGATAGATACTGTCCTACCAAGCGTTCAGCCTTGCGGGTCAATAACTCGCTACGCAATTTGCCCGAGCTATCCAAAACGCCTTGATCAGCACCAAACAAAATCAACTTATCAGCATCTAAAGCACTGGCGGCAGCAGTCGCTACATCCTCAACAGATAAGTTAAAAACTTCACCGGTTGGTGAGTAACCTAAGTGAGAAAGCAGAACGATATTGCCATCATCCAACTGCTGGGCAATAGCATCATGATCTAGACGACGCACTTCACCGGTATGAGCCATATCGACGCCGTCCAGCACACCAACGGGCTTGGCTGTCACAAAGTTGCCAGAAACAACCTTAATGCGCGCACCTGCCATCGGCGTATTAGGCAGACCCAAAGACAATCTCGCTTCAATTTCTGCCCGCACAATGGCGGAAGCTTGTATCACACAAGTCAGTGTTTCTTGATCGGTCACGCGAAGGTGATGATGCAAACGTGTCGTTAACTGCTTTTGAGCAAGCTGTTCTTCGACCTGTGGTCGCGACCCATAGACCAAAATCAAACGCACACCTAAACTATTCAGCAAGGCGATATCATGCACGATGTTGGCAAAATTAGGATCAGCAACGGTTTCCCCACTCAACATCAGCACAAAGGTGTTTCCCCGATGCGCATTGATATAAGGAGAGGAGTGGCGGAACCAATTGACGTATTGTTTAGTGTCGTCGTTCACAGTCAGTCTACAAGCAGTTTTCAATGATTAGGTCTATTACGGCTACTGTAGGCTTAATCGGCACAAAAGCCAAATATTCCTCCATCTGAACAATACTCGGCTAGAGTGATTTAAAGCCCTATCTTAGTGCGTTAGACTGCAAACTTAGATGGCAGCCTATAAAGAGAAAAAACAGAGATGGCATTAGAAGTAGAGCTAAAGCTAACTTTAAGCCCGCATCATGTGGAATCATTAAAACTACAACCACTGTTCCGCTCCTCTCAAGTTCGAGAATTGGGTAGTCACCAGTTAGGTAACATCTATTACGACACCCCCGATCAGCAACTGACTCAACATCGTGTAGCCCTGCGCATTCGACGCAAAGGTGAACAGCTGATTCAGACACTGAAAAGCAGCGGTTCTTCTGAAGCAGGTATGCACTCGCGCAAAGAGTGGGAATGGCTGATTAAACAACCGGAATTAGATTACGCACTGCTTGAAAGTGCAGAATGGCCTAAAGCCCTTCAAGACCCGAATATCCATGCTCAAGTCGCTCCAATTTTTAGCACCGACTTTAACCGTACAACGTGGATACTCGATACCCTTGATAGCAAAGGTAATGTGCTTAAAGCCGAGATCGCTTTAGACCAAGGCACTGTGAGTGCTCAAGGCCGAGAAGATCCATTATGCGAGTTGGAGCTGGAGTTGCTAGAGGGCGAGGCAACCGAGATGGTCAAATTCGCATTAGATCTAGCGAAACATGTCCCTCTCTATATTAGCGATATCAGTAAAGCGGAAAGAGGCTATCGACTGCTCGATCCTGAGGCCTATGACGTTCACCGTAAACTTCCCGAATTCGATGAATCGACCACGCTAGAACAAAGCTTTAGCACTCTGTTGCAAAAAGAACTCGGTCTGTGGCCACGCTACTTAGAAGCTTGGCAGTTTACTCAAGATTGGAAATACATTCCTTTAGCACTCGAGTCTCTGCGTAATATTGGCGCCCTCTACGAAACCTACAGCGATATTGTCCCTGCAGAACCCGATGGCAAGATCGATTTCCTTCTCAGCAAACTAATCAGGCAGTTACGAGATATAGATGCGTGGCGACGTACAGCGGTTATCTCTGGTCAAAAAAATAGCGACCTGATCAAGCAACAGCAGCAACGCTCAGAAGCGCGCTTAAATGTGTTATTACAAACAGCAGAACCGGGCGTTTTGGCACTGCTGATATCAGAACAGCTGATAGAACAATCTTGGCGCGAGCGCTGGCAGGAAAGCCACCAGCAACTTGCCCAAAGTTGTTTAACAAAAGCATGATAAGCATCACTCATTCAGTTGCTTTAGACTGTTAGAATGATTTTGGGGTCTTCATTTAGTACGCATCATATTTGGCCCCAAGTTTCACATTTCAGGAGACATAAGCCTTATGCTCAAACCGCACATGGATATACTGCCAAACACACTTCAACCGGTACTTACCAAAAACTGGGAACCCCTTGCAGAAACTCTGGCTACACTGAGCAACGCCCCAGAGAGTTTTAGTCAGGACTTAAGCCGTGTTCTGACCGGCAGTAACTTCGTGGCGGAGCAACTCGAGCGTCGCCCAGATATGTTGAGCTCGCTTCTGGAAAGCGGAGATCTATACAGCACCTATTCAGAAGAGCAGTATCACAACACACTGAAAGAAACCTTTAGCTCTTTAGAAACAGAAGAACAGCTTCACAAAGCGATCCGTTGTTTCCGCCAGCGTGAACAAGTTCGATTAATCTGGCGTGACCTCACCCGTGCCAGCGATATGCGCACCACCACCCGTGAACTGTCTTGGTTGGCTGATGCCTGTGTCGAACAAACCATGAACTGGCTTTATGACCAAGCGTGCGAACGTTGGGGTACACCAACCGGCCGACACAGCCGTAAGCCGCAACGCATGGTTGTACTGGGCATGGGTAAGCTAGGTGCAAACGAACTGAATTTATCCTCCGATATCGATCTGATCTACGTTTACCCAGAAAACGGTGAAACCGAAGGCAGCAAAAAGTGCCTCGACAATCAGGACTTCTTTATCCGCCTAGGCAAAAAGCTTATTCAGGCACTGGATAACAGCACCATCGACGGCTTTGTATTCCGAGTCGATATGCGCCTACGTCCATTCGGCTCAGCGGGTCCCTTGGCGATCAGTTTCGATGCCATGGAAGGCTATTACCAAGAGCATGGTCGTGAGTGGGAACGCTATGCCATGATCAAAGCCCGCGTAATGGCGGGTGACAAAGAAGCGGGAGATGAGCTAATGCAGATTCTCCGCCCATTCGTATACCGTAAATATATCGACTTCAGTGCTTTTGACTCTCTTCGTGAGATGAAAGAGATGATCAGTCGCGAAGTCCGTCGCAAGGGCCTGAATAACAACGTAAAACTTGGCTCTGGCGGTATCCGCGAAGTTGAGTTTATCGCTCAAGTGTTCCAGCTGCTGCGTGGTGGTCGAGATACACGTCTGCAGCAACGCGAGCTGTGTAATATTTTACCGATTCTGCCAGACGTCGTCGGTATGCCTGAACAAGCCTCTCAGGAGCTGATGGCGGCTTATGAATTTCTCCGTAACGCAGAACACGCCATTCAAGCCGTTGCAGACAAACAAACTCAAGAACTTCCAATCGACGAAGTAGAGCAATGCCGTCTTGCTTTCAGCATGGGCTTTAACGATTGGGATAGTTTCGCAGCCGAACTAGAAAGTCACCGCGAGAAAGTACGTATCCACTTTGCTGATCTAATTGCGCCTTGTGAAGAAGCGGAACCTGAAGAGGATTCCGCATGCGACGATACCTGGCTGTCTCTGTGGAATGACGATCTCGAAGATCAACAGGCGATTGACCTGCTTGAAGAACAAGGTTTCGACGACCCTAAAGAGGCATGGCACAAGATCAACACTTTGCGCGAATCACGTACCGTGCAGATGCTACAGCTCATTGCGAAAGAACGCTTATTAGCCGTACTGCCTATTTTGCTACGTGAAATCGCCGCGACCGAAAATGCGACAGAAACCTTAGGTCGTGTACTAACGCTGATCCAAGCGATCTTAAGGCGTTCCGCTTATCTAGTGTTATTGGCTGAAAACCCAACCGCACTTCAGCAGATGGTGAAACTCTGCTCAGCATCTAGCTGGTTCTCAGAAAAACTAGCTAAGCAGCCAATTCTATTGGATGAATTGATTGACCCTAGCAGCCTATATTCGCCACCGGATAAAGCTCAGCTAAACAGCGAATTGCGCCAACAACTGCTACGTATTCCAGAAGAGGATACTGAGCAGTTAATGGATACTCTGCGTTACTTCAAGAACGCCCACTCTTTGAAAGTAGCGGCATCTGAGATCACGGGTGCATTGCCGCTTATGAAAGTAAGTGATTACTTAACTTGGACAGCGGAAGTTATCTTAGAAGCAGTGGTCGATATCGCTTGGAAGTTAATGACCGAAAAGCACGGTGCTCCGCAGAAATCCGCAGGCGTACCCTGTAACCCAGACTTTATCGTTTTGGGTTACGGTAAAATGGGCGGGATCGAGCTTTCCTATGGCTCAGATCTAGACCTAGTCTTTATCCACGATTCTGATGCGAACCTGTTTACCGATGGGGAGAAACAGATTGCTAACTCGGTCTTCTTTACTCGTCTAGGCCAGAAGATCATCCACATCCTAAATACATTCACCACCTCAGGTCAGTTGTACGAAGTAGACATGCGTCTGCGTCCATCTGGTAACTCTGGCTTATTGGTCAGTTCTCTCAAAGCCTTCTCCGACTATCAACATAAAGAAGCGTGGACTTGGGAGCATCAAGCCCTTGTTCGCGCACGCGTGGTTGCCGGTGATGCCGCTCTGAAAGAGAAGTTTGAAGAGGTTCGAGCCGAGATTCTTAAACTGCCTAGAGAGGATGAAAAGTTACTAGAAGAAGTAACAGAGATGCGCGAGAAGATGCGCGACCATCTGGGTAGCAAAGGTAATGATGAAGAGAACCCTGTGTTCCACCTTAAACATGACCGTGGTGGCATTGTAGATATTGAATTTATCGTTCAATACTTGGTTTTACGCAATGCCGGTAAATGCCCTTCTCTTTATGAGTTCACCGACAACATCCGTATTTTGGATGCCGCCGAACAGATCGAGTTAATCAGCCAAGAAACAGCTGAAACTCTACGAGAAGCTTACAAGGCTTATCGCGCAGCAGGCCATCGTCAAACCCTGCAGGATCGCTCCAATACTATCTCTGGTGCTGAGATGACCGAGATGCGAAATGCAGTCGCAAGCATCTGGCAAGGGATCATGTCAGGGGAAAGCTAAGCTTTCTCCTGATAACGAAAAAGGGCAGTACCTTCGCAGGTACTGCCCTTTTTTATAAAACTGTTTAGGGAGGCTTTTAAACGTCAGTTAACCAACCGTGTTTATCTTCTGCCTTGCCCCATTGGATATCGTTTAGCGCCTTACGTAAACGTAGAGTTGTCTCACCAATACCACCGTTACCAACGCTGTACTCTTTATCGTTATAAACCATAGTACCCACTGGCGCCAATACTGCAGCTGTACCAGAAAGAGCAGCTTCGCAACCTGGCTTAGCAATACGCTCAAGCATCTCTTCTACCGAGATACTGCGCTCAGATACTTTAAGACCTAAATCACGCGCAATGGTTAGAACAGAATCACGTGTTACACCATGTAGGAAGCTTTCATCCAGATCACGCGTAATGACTTCATCACCATCGATTAGCAGGAAGTTAGCTGCGCCAGTTTCCTGAATATCACCATTTGGACAGAACAGAACCTGATCAACATTGTGCTCAGCTTTAGCTTTCATCGTTGGCAGTAATGCACTCGCGTAGTTACCACCACTCTTGATCATGCCATTGTGAGGCGCACAACGTAGGCCGTTATCTTCTACCAACAAGCGTAACGCACGATCACCGCCCGCAAAGTAATCACCTACAGGTGAAAGCAGTACGTAGAAACAAGCCGTTTCAGATGGCGCAGCTGCTTTACCGATCGCAGGCTCAGTACCAAACAACGTTGGACGAATATACATAGAACCCGGAGGTGCAGGAACTTCATCAGCAAAACGCTTCACTGTATCCAGAATCATCTGAGTTACAAATTCCTCATCCAATTCTGGTAGTGCTAATAGACGCGCACTTTGCGCCATACGAGATACGTTACGATCAATACGGAAAACTTTGATCGAACCATCTTCATGACGGAATGCTTTAAGACCTTCAAAACACGTCGAAGAGTAATGCAGCACATGCGCACCTGGGTGCAAGTTGATGCTGTCACTAGGGACCATTTCGACCGCACTCCAGCTGGAACCGTCAAACCAAGAGATTGACATTTCAGGCATAAAAACGGAGCCGAATGCAGTTGCCATGAGACCTTCCTTCTAATTATTTTGATGCGTTACTGTTTAGCCCTTCGATACACTCGATGGAGGGGCAAACAGAGATGATATGTACAAATTTAGGGCTGATATTCTAATCCTGATAACAGAAAATTGGAATTCCCTGAGTCCTTCAACAGCGCATCTTGCGGAATTAAAGTGCCAATAAACCCAATAAGAATTGAAATTGGGCGTTTTTCTCCAATTCTTGTATGATTCTCACCTTATCAAATACCGCTCATATCAGGCTATCTAAGCACTGTAACGGGCTATTTTTGATCGAAGTCTAAAAGCAACAGAGCAGAAGGTTCACTCACCTATGTCGTTAACACAGCAAATGGATAACAGCTAATGAAAACGCTTATCATCGGCCCATCTTGGGTAGGCGACATGTTAATGAGCCAATCTCTGTATCAGCATCTAAAACAGAAGAACCCAGATATTGAGATCGACGTGTTAGCGCCGAACTGGTGTCGACCTGTTTTAGCACGTATGCCCGAGGTCAATAAAGCGATCGAGATGCCAGTAGGGCATGGTAGCCTGCAATGGGGGCTGCGCAAACAGATTGGTCAGGAGCTGGCTCAAAACGGCTATGAGCAAGCACTCGTGCTTCCTAACTCTTTAAAATCTGCATTAATCCCATGGTTTGCCAAAATTCCAAAAAGAACTGGCTGGCGTGGTGAAATGCGTTATGGCTTATTGACCGACCTTAGACCACTGGATAAAGAAGCCTATCCATTGATGGTTCAGCGCTACCTTGGCCTAGCAGAAGCACCGGGGACACCAGCCATGCCCATGGAACAGATCCCTTATCCGCAACTGACAGTGGATAGCGCAGAGTATGAAGCTGCTCTAGCTAAGTTCAAACTAAACCCTGATAAAGCGATCGCGTTTTGCCCAGGTGCCGAGTTTGGTCCCGCTAAACGCTGGCCCGATTATCACTATGCAGCACTAGCGAAGCTATTAATTACTGATGGCTACCAGATCTGGCTATTTGGCTCCGAAAAAGACAAGCCGGTATGTCAACAAATTCAAGACCAGCTTACGATTGAAGAACAACAGCGCTGCAGCAACTTAGCCGGTGTTACCACGCTTCCTCAAGCTATCGACCTGATCGCTCATTGCCAAGCGGCGGTGAGTAATGATTCTGGATTGATGCATATTGCGGCAGCCGTCAATGTGCCGCTTGTTGCACTATACGGTCCTACCAGCCCTGGATTTACACCACCGCTATCCGATAAAGCAGAGATTATTAGGCTGATCGAAGGCTACCAAAAAATTAGAAAAGGTGATGCCGATCAAGGCTATCATCAAAGTATGATCGATATCACACCTGAGCTTGCTTATAAGGCAACCATCAACGGATTAAACCGATGAAGAAAGTGCTTGTTGTTAAAACTTCATCCATGGGCGATATCATCCATACCTTGCCTGCACTCACAGACGCGGCTCGTGCCATCCCGGGTGTACAGTTTGATTGGGTTGTTGAAGAAAATTTTACCGAAGTACCTTCATGGCACCCTTCGGTTAATCAGGTTATCCCGGTTGCCATTCGTCGCTGGCGCAAGAATATCTGGAGCACACTAAAAAGCGGTGAGTGGTCCGTTTACAAGCAGCGACTGCAAACAGAACAGTACGACGCTGTTATTGATGCCCAAGGCTTACTCAAGAGTGCTGTACTGGTCACACGCTTAGCAAACGGGCCTTCATTCGGCTTAGATAAAGATTCTGCCAAAGAGCCTTTAGCAGCACGTTTTTACGACTCCTCAGTTCCGGTTCCGAAACAGCAACATGCCGTTGAGAGGGTTCGCCAATTATTTGCCCAAGCGCTTGGATACGATCTCTCAGAAGAACGTGGTGATTTTAATATTCGTCAGCACTTCTTAAAGCAAACTCATCGCGAAGCGCCTTATCTAGTCTTTCAACACAGCACTACTCGCTTTGATAAGCATTGGCCTGAAACCTACTGGCAAGCGTTGATCAAACTCGCAGGGGATGCGAGCTGGAAGATCAAACTACCTTGGGGCTCAGAACCTGAGCAACAACGAGCACAAAGGCTCGCTGAAGCACATGAAAATGCGGAGGTGTTGCCACGCCTTCCCTTAGCTGAAATAGCTACCATCCTGACGGGTGCAAACGCTTGTGTCTCTGTAGACACAGGCCTGTCCCACTTAGCTGCAGCCTTAGATACACCTAATGTCATTCTATTTGGCCCAACCGATCCTGGTTTAGTTGGTGGCTATGGCAAAGACCAAACCTGTCTACAAGCCAGTGAGTGCCCCACCAATCAAAATAATGTGGAACCGGCTATTTTTGCTTCTCTTACTCCCGAGATCGTTTGGAGTACATTATCCAGCAAAATATCCTTACCTAGTTAATAAGTCGATAAAAGGGCATCAGAGTATTTGCCTATCAGGCAAATAGTTCTAGGATAAAATGGAAGGTTTTATCCTAGATATACTGAAAAGCGCTCACACGGAACGGGATAAGCATTAGCTAGCACAGCAACGACTGCATAAACCTAATTTGTCGAGCATTCGCTTTGTTCGGCTTTGTTGTATTAAGAAGGTTTACTTTGGCAACCGATCACTCTGAAAACGTTCACATCAACAAGCCCATTCGCGGCTTACTTGCGCTCGTAGTGTTACCGCTGTTTTTGATCGCTATTGGCGGCATTGGGATCTATTTAAATCTGGCAAGTAAAAGCGAAATTGAAGCACGTAATCACAGTCAGAACATTACTAAGCTTTTAGCTAGCCAAGCCGATGCATTTATCCGCAATAGAACCCATGCGGTGGCATTGATGGCCGGTGAGCAACAGGTCGCTCGACACCTGCTTAATCCTGACGAAAAAAGCTATTCCAAGATTAATAACAAACTAAAGCGTTACTGCCGCACATTACAAGCGTCGATCTGTTACATCATGGATAAGAACGGCGTTACCCGAGCTGATAACCGCCCATCAGACACTACCCTTGTGGGAAAAAACTATGCTTTCCGCCCCTACTTTCAACAAGCGATTCAAGGTATTCCAACTGTTCACTTAGCCTTAGGCGTCACAACCAAAAAACGCGGCCTGTATTTTAGTCACCCTATTGTTTCTGAAACCGAAACGCCTATCGGGGTGGCGATTATTAAGTTTCTACCCGTTCAGATCGAAGAACGCTTCCACCGACTTCCAGGTAACGCATCTTTGATCGATCCGAATGGTATTGTCTTTGCTTCCAACAATGAAAACTGGCTATACAAGACTCTATTCCCTCTCTCTCCAGTACAAGAAAAGCAGGTCGCAGCATCACGACAATTTGGCGATTCAATACCTGAGCACTTAGGTTTCAGCCGCAAGTTAGATAGCTCAGTGATAGAAAAGGATGAACAGCTATTCATCTATGAAAGCGCGCCATTAGAAGAGCTGCCAGGTTGGCACATATCATTCCTATTAGAACCTGAACAGTTCCAAACCTCTGAACAGATTACTCAACACCAGATTGCTTTGTCGTTGATCGGAGCAATGTTCTTCCTCACTCTGATTGCAATCAAACTCCTCTATCGCCAGCTCAGACAAAGCTTAGGCTCGACCCAACGCTATCAGCATGAGCTAGAACAAAGTGAGCAACGTTTACAACGTTTTGAAGAGGTCACCTCCGAAGCTATCTTCATCCATAATGCGCAAGGCATAGTCGATCTTAATAGAAGAGCAGAAGAACTATTTGGCTACAGCTACCAAGACTTTATAAAACTGGACCCCAAAACCTTATTTACGCCTGAAAGTTTGCCGACGGCACTGGAACATGCAAGGAACACATCTGAGCAACCTTACCAAGCCGTTATTATTACCAAACAACACGAAGAGATTCCTGTAGTCATCACAGGCCGAAGAGTGCTATGGCATGGTGAAAAAGCAAGGGTAGCCTCATTCCGCGATATCAGGAAACGAGTTGAAACACAGAAAAAATTGTCTGCAAGTGAAGACCGTTTCCGCCAACTCTCAGATCTTGTCGCCGAAGGCTTGCTGATCTATAGCAATCACAAAATCATCGATGTGAATCAGGCTCTGTGCCGCATTTTTGCAACAGATAGAGAAACCCTCATTTCCTCTTCCTTGGATCAGCTTTTCAATAAGGAGATATCCGAAGAGCTCTTAGAGCTAGAGCAGACTGATAAGTCTTCTTTTGAAATTACTCTGCAACGTGGAGACAGCTCTACCTTCCCTGCAGAAATATCCTCTGCCAGCATGCAATTTGATGATGGCCTGTTTAATATCGTCGCTATACGCGATATTAGCCGCCAAAAAGAGCAAGAGGAGCATATTCTCTATCAAGCGCAATATGACCTACTCACCAACATACCTAATCGCGTATTAGCGCGGGATCGTGCAGAACAAGCGATTAAGAAAATGCGCCGGGAAGGTCGAAAACTGGCCTTAATGTTTATCGATTTAGACGACTTTAAAAAGGTAAATGACAGTTTAGGCCATGATATTGGTGATCAGCTTCTGCAACAGGCTGTCGAGCGCCTACAGAGCTGCTTAGCCGAAAACCACACATTGGCTCGCCATGGCGGAGATGAATTCATCATTATTCTCGAAGATCTCGAGAAACCGGAACAAGCGGAGCTCACTGCTGAACTCATTTTAGAAAAGTTCTCGCAATCCTTCGTAATCCAAAGTAAGCAACTAATCGTTACCGCCAGTATAGGTATCGCCATATTCCCAGACGATGCCGTCGACTTTAGAGCATTATTGCGTGCTGCCGACATAGGTATGTACAAAGCTAAAAAAGATGGTCGTAACCGTTTCCACTATTACACCCAAGAGATGAATGATGTCGCGGTTCGACAACTAGAACTCGATAACTGTTTACGTGCAGCCATCGCCAACGATGAACTAAGCTTGGCATTTCAACCGCTTATGTGTGGATTGAACAACGACCCTAAAATTGTCGGTGCAGAAGCACTTTTACGTTGGCACTCGTCTAAATTGGGCGACGTATCGCCAACCGAATTTGTACCACTAACTGAACAAACAGGGCTAATAATTCCAATCGGCCGGTGGGTGTTAAAACAGGCCTGTAAACAAGCTCAACGTTGGATCGAGCAAGGACATGCTGATTTCACTATCTCTGTTAACGTTTCGCCGAGGCAATTTAAGGGCAATGACTTTATTAAAGATATAAACCAAGCGCTCGAATACAGTGGCCTAAAACCTGAACACCTGAAACTGGAAGTAACAGAGGGGCTCATTATTGAGGCCTCTTCCAAACTGGATAACACCTTACAGGCGATTTCTGACATGGGCATCCAAATCTCGATGGATGACTTTGGAACCGGCTATTCATCTCTAAACTATCTGCAACGATTCCCGTTTGATAATCTGAAAATCGATCGCGCATTCATCCGAGAGCTCGTCACAAATCCTGATTCACAGATCTTAGTCTCAGCTACTATAGCGATGGCCCACCAGCTTGGCCTTAGTGTTACTGCTGAAGGGATAGAAACGGTAGAGCAGAAAGAATATCTACACGAGCTACGTTGTGATTTCTTACAAGGATATTTGCTTGGCAAACCAGTCGCTGCAGACATATTTAGCAAAGCACTGGAACAGGAAAAACAAAACAACTCAGATTGAGATGATGTTTAAAAAGTAATTGAAAAGGTGAGAAAGTGGTGCCGGCACCAAGAGTCGAACTCGGGACCTACTGATTACAAGTCAGTTGCTCTACCAACTGAGCTATACCGGCACATCAGGGAAGCGGTGCGCATAATATGCAGTTCTTGATGATGAATCAAGCCTATTTTAAAAATAATTAGCAATAAATAAAATTCGCTTAAATTATAAACAAAAGAGATATAAGTTATTACTCTAAAGCTTGTAACCACCTAATCCCTTCATCCTCAGATTTAAAATAATCAAATAACATCCCATGCTGAAAACAGATTGCTTTTAACATTCGTAAGTCATCAATATTAGATCCGCCGAGATCCACATAGGCTACTTGCAGCCCTATCCACTGTTTTTCAACGAATTGATCTAGTACATCGTAAGCTTCCATAACCGGTATTTGCCCTGAAACACTGGAAAGATACAAAACTTTATTTATCCCAACAGAAGCTGCATATGCAGAAATATCAGTCCAAACACCTAAAGCATCATTACCGGCATAATTGGGCTTCCTGATTCCAGAGACCTCAACACGAATAAACCCTTCTGCTTTTTTGATCTCATATTGATAAGACATACAACTAACTTAAACACCCGCCTTACTTATATATTAGAAAAAACTTAATTATAGATTGAAATTATCTTTCTATCATCTGATATGTATAGCTCAAAATTTTGAATCGACCAGAAATAACCTCTGTGATAATTTCAGGTCAAAACAGCATCCAATAAGGTAAATTAACGTTGAGATTCTTAGCGTACGTCATAATCTTAAGCGCTTCAGGTAGCGCTCTAGCTCAATCTACAAGCTGTGCCGATAAGTTTGAGCTCTACGCAAAAGCCCAAACCACATGGCAACATGAAAGTAGCAAACGTGCTGTGGAGCTTTTACCAGAACATGCTAAGCGCATAAACCATTATCGAGACACACAGCTGCTTTCGATTGAACGCCGTGTTCTTGCAGTGAAATTAGCGCTCAAGCATACCCCTGACAAAGTACAAACGTGGGGCAGTATCAACAACTGGATTGACCTCTCCCCAGAACTAGAAGCTGAACTCGCTCAATACGATCCAAACCTCAGCACGCTGTCGAAAATGCATAAAAAGATGACGACGCAACCAGAGATAGAAGTCGATAACAATTTTCATCGCACCTTCCAAAAAGCAGCATTAAGCGATGATGCCTTTCGCCAGCTAATGGATAATTTCAATCTCCGCTCACGCGATATCAACAGTATGAGCTGCGAGAAATAGAACCTCTTAGGGGGCGACTCTGCCCCCTACCCTTTTCTATCTCCTAAATCTGAAAACAGTCACTACTTTAGAGCCATTTTTCACCTTAATGGTTGCCCCTTCCGTATCTCAGTGCCACTCTTTCCTACAACATTTAGTGGAGAACCGATATGCGCGCTTACCAAGTAGATTCCGCCGAAGGCATCCAAGCGATCAAACAGATCGAAACTGAAACGCCTACACCTAAGGGCAAAGAGATTCTGGTTAAGATGAAGGCCTGCTCTTTGAACTACAGGGACACGCTGATCACTTTAGGTGGCTACGTGCGTAATGATGTGCGTCCAATCATCCCACTATCTGACGGCGCTGGAGAAGTAGTTAGAGTTGGTGATGAAGTTACTCAGTTTAAAGCGGGTGACAGAGTCCTCGGTAACTTTTTCCAACACTGGGTCGATGGCAATATCGATGACAAAGGCCTTAATTCGGCACTAGGTGGCGCAATAGATGGCGTGTTAGCAGACTACTTTATTCTGCAAGAAGACTGCACGGTGAAGATCCCTGATCACCTCTCTTATAGCGAAGCTGCAACACTCCCCTGTGCAGCAACAACTGCATGGCATGCTTTGGTCAACGTCGGCAGTGTTAAAGCGGGTGATACGATCCTTCTCTTGGGCACTGGCGGTGTATCTATCTTTGGTTTACAACTAGCAAAAGCTAAAGGCGCCAAAGTGATTATCACTTCATCTAGCGATGAGAAATTAGAGCGCGCAAAAGCATTAGGCGCCGACCATACAATCAATTACAAAACATCGCCCGATTGGGAAAAGGAAGTACTTAAACTTACAGATGGCCAAGGCGTTGATAACGTATTAGAAGTGGGTGGTGCAGGCACCTTTGAGAAATCGGTTGCCTCAGCCAAAGTGAATGGTACGGTTTCTGTGATTGGTATTCTCAGCGGCCTAGAAAACCCGACGATCAGCCTAATGACTATTTTCAACCTACTCAGAATTCAAGGTATCTATGTAGGTAGTACCGAAATGCTTACTCAGTTGACTGAGTTTATGACTGAGCAAAACCTAACCCCTGTTATAGATAAAACGTTCTCGTTCAGCGATGCCCAAGATGCATACGAATATATGGCAGGTGCTAAACATTTCGGTAAAGTTGTCATCGAAGCCGAATAAGATTCAAACCTGCATGTATGATTAGCTCACTACGCACCTAATCGTAATGAGCTAATCAACTCACAAACCTGCTTTTAAACTCTTTAGGTGTCTGCCCAGTGATTTTGGTAAATGTTTTTCTAAAAGCGCTTAAATCCTCGTAGCCGACATTCAATGCAACGTTTTCAAATGGCATTCGATTCATCTCGATCAACTCACAGGCCTTCTTAATACGTAAGTTTTGCAAATATTGAGAGGGCTTCAGCCCTGTCGCTTTAACAAACCGGCGTAAGAAAGTGCGTTCAGTCAGATGAGTTAACTGCGCCAAACGTTTGATCACAACCGTCTGATTATAATTGCGATGCAGTTCATGTTGCGCTTTAACGATCACCTCATCACCATGATCAAGACGGGGGGTAAACGTCTGATAAAAACGTTGCTCTCTAGGAGCCGTATCAACAATTAGGTATTTGCCTAACTGCCGCATAATCTGAGAATTCGTAAACTGCGCCACCAGCTCCAAGCCAAGATCGACCCAGCTCATTAAGCCACCGGCAGTAATAATATCGCTATCGTTAATCAACAACTTATGGCTATCGAGAACAACATCAGGGAAACGACTAGAAAAATCATCAGCCAAGGCCCAATGCGTCGTCGCTTTACGCCCTTCCAACAGACCTGTCTTAGCGAGTACGAATGCGCCGGCGCATACAGAACAGATGATAGCGCCCTGTTTATGCTGCCATGTCAGCCAACTCAGAAGGCTGCTCTCTGGCGCTAAGTAATAACTATCTTCTAAACAAGGCGGCAGAATAATCACCTGCAAAGGCTTCATCTGATCAAACTCTGCAGCATCTAACTTCTGGCTATCACATATCTGAGTTTTAAAAACAGACTCAAGACCATTTTGCTGACAGATCGAATTAGCTAAGTAGAACTGTTCTGCAATTCCTTGAACGGAGGACAATAGCGCCCCTGGATAATGAACAATCCCTATTTCGACTGTGGCTGTAGTCAGCGTTGACGTCTTTGTCATTTTCGACACCTTTTATGCCAGTTTCGCCTCCAGTATAGAAAGAAAAGCCAATGAATAATATGACTAACTATCTGGCTACCTATCTGCCGGTATCTAAATTGAGAGATGGAGAACAGACGATGAGCGAGCAACCAACGATCCGAGATTTAGCAGGCTTAAGCAATGAAGCAAGCCCGATCAGCCAATCTGCTTTGATTATTATTGATGCCCAAAACACCTATTGCGAAGGCGTGATGAAATTAGAAGGAGTCGAAGCTGCTCTAGAAGACTGTAAAACCTTACTGGAACGATTTAGAGCGGCTGGCCGTCCCATTTACCATATCCAACATGATGCTGGCGCAGGCACGCCGTACGATGTAAACAGCCAGATTGGACAGATTGCTGATATCGTTGCGCCTATCTCAGGCGAAGACGTTATCACCAAAAACTATCCAAGCTCTTTTGTAGAAACCGAGCTAGACAACCTCCTTAAAGGGAAGGGGATCGACAACCTGATCATTTGCGGGTTTATGTCGCACATGTGCGTTAATTCAACGGCAAGAGGTGCGTTTTCACTTGGCTACAACCCAACCGTTGTCGCTTCAGCAACCGCAACTCGAGCACTGCCATCGACAACCTCTAACGAGATCATCCCAGCAGAACAGATTCATGCAGCCGCTTTAGCCGCCCTATCCGATCTTCCTTCTGCGGTAGTACCATCCATCGCCGATGTACCTGATTAACACTCAATCATAAAAAAGGGAGATAGTTCGCAAACTATCTCCCTTATAGAAAAACGGTCGTTTTTCCGATACTGGATTGGGTAACCTTAATTAATTTTCTTTAGAACGATCTTGGGCCACTTGATCCAATAGTGAAAAATCCCAGTATTGCTCTACTTTTTGTTCTTCAGGTTTTTGAATAGTGCCAGCAAAGCCATAGAAATCGATATCAGCACCAAACGCAGATGTTCGACCACCATCACTTGGGAAAGTGTCCTCAGCGATCATCTCTTTCATATATCTAAGCACTTTTTCATCAGCAATTTTTGGTAATAGGCCATAGTTATTTCGCTGTTCCAGAATAAATACAGGCTCAGTATTCATTCGGCTCCATACATACAAAAGCTCTTCCACCAAGATCAAAAGCTCTTTCCTGTGGGCACGAATAAATGACTCATTTGCATAAAGCGCTTCATCTGTGGCATCAATTTGACCTACTGGCAAAGTTCTAAACGGCGAATTGGGCCTAGCAAGTAACTTGTTTTTACGTTCCGTATCAACAACCGTGGCATGCACCCTGCCATTCACCATGGCATTAGCGCGCACACCAGAGCCAGAAAGATAGACCATCTTTCGGTACTTGATACCATGCTTTTTGGCCATCATTTTAACCATCGCTTCCGTACCTGAACCTTTACCATGAGAATACATATCCTCACCATCCAGCTCTTCCCAGCTGTTAAAATAACGGGAATCTACTACGGGATGAAAACGAAGTTTATTTATCTGAAAGAACATACGTAATGGTACATCGGTTTGCTGAACCTTCTGGTAAGACACTCCCATACCGATATCTGCGCGATTATTCAAAATAGCGAGCAATGCCTTCTCTTCGGAAAGCATATAGTCAACTTTAATAGCCAAGCCTCTCTCTTTAGCTCGCTCAATTGCGATTAAAGTTGGCAGCATATCCGGACCTGGAAAGTCATTTAAAGCGACACGTATCAGTCCAGCATTAGCATTAACACTAGATATAAATACCATGCTTAACAATAAGCTTTTTAACACTCGAAACATGGCTTTCCTCAACATTTAAGCTAATGATTGCTTAATCATATTACATAAAAAGTCGATACATAAAACGCTTCAAAACGGTATTCTTAGCCTCTATATCACCATATCCTAATCAGGTTAGTCGAGAGGTTAGGTCATGAGCGCGGCGCTCAAACGCAAACTTTTACTCCCAATCCTTACGGGAGTTTCGCTTTTAATCTTAGAGTATTTGATAAAGCCCGTTGTTTTCCAGCGTAAAAAACTGGCGCAATGAAGCACTATAAATTCCAATGTCCTTTTAGGTAGATTTGGCCCAAACTTTAGGTACTCCTCTTTAACGAGACGGAAAGCCATGTCTGATAGCCAAAACAAAATTACTGTTTTTTATGACGGCTCCTGCCCTCGCTGCGTCCAAGATCGCAAAAACTACGAGAGCAAAGATCCTAACGCTTCAGAAATGATCGAATGGTTGGATATCACTAACAAAGAAAAAGAACTGCTTGAACTAGGCATAGACCCACATAAAGCTTTAACGGAACTACATATTCGAGACACTGATGGGACCATCTACTCAGAGTTGGATGCCTATCGAATCCTGATGCAAAGAGTGCCTAGCTATCGGCTCATTGGCTGGTTTATAAGCCTGCCACTAATCAGACCTCTAAGCAGCAAGTTGTACCATTGGCTGGTGACACGTCGTTTAAGGAAAGCTGGGCGCTTATAAAAATCCAACAACCTAACCCCATCTCTCCCTCCTTTTAGCATCAAATTGCTGCCCTATACTGTTTAACATGACCCTTAAACGTACTCGGTTCGAAGTTAGATAACTCGTCCTTGTTAAACGAAGCGTAAATTATGAATGATGCCCAACCTAATCCAGAAAGTTTGGACGCCCAATCCATTCTCAACACGGCGTTAGCTTTAGCACAACAGCAGGGAAGCTGGTACGACCTCAGTTTGGTCGATATCGCGGTGCATTGTGACACTTCAATCAGCAAGATTTATAAACACTTTGCCGATACCAATGCGATTGCCGATTTCTGGTTTTCACAGGCCCTAGAAACCATGCTCTCAGTAGATAGACATGTGATGACTAGCTTGTCCGCAGCAGCACGTTTGGATCATATTATTTGGAGCTGGTTTGAAGCACTCGCTCCCTATCATGCAGTTACCTCTCAGATGCTTAAAGCAAAGCTATATCCGCCGCATATTCATCACTGGGTCCCCATGATTTTTGACCTCTCACGCTTAGTCCAACTATGGCTTGATATGGCGGAGCTAAGTGCTGGCGGCCGACGCCGTCAGATTCAGGAAATTACACTTACAGGGATTTTTTTGGTGACGTTAAGCGCTTGGTGCCGAGATCAGAGTCCGCAACAAACCCAAGCACATAGCAAACTTTTAAGGATGCTGGAAAAAGCGGAGATATCCGGGCAATTCTAATGATTAGACGAGATAAGGTTTGATCAAGGAGGCAATATCTACCTGCGCGCGCAAACGTGCACAAAGTAGGTAAGTACCCGCGAACTTCCGATGTAAAAACAGTACATCTGTCGGCGGTAGATGCAGATAGCGCTGACGCACACGTAAGGAGATCGCCTGATTTGCTACCCGCTTAGAGAGATCTGAACTGCCAAAGTCGAAACACCCCTCTTGTCGCAGAGGCTCAGCAACCATACGAATCATCTCGCATAACCCCTGCAGATAAGCAGGATCCTCATCTTCCCTGAGATAGCCCAACGCTATGGCATAAGTTTCGATAGCAGGAAGATCATCATCCCGCGCAGCCCTCATCAATTGCCTTAAGAGTTCGGTAAACTCAGTCGGATAACGCCTAGTCGCTCCAAAATCCAACAAGCCGATACACTCCTTATCGGCTTGGTATCGATAATTCGCGAAATTGGCATCGGTCTGGACCAATTGCCATTCGAAGACTTCTTTTAACATCAGAGCCAACATCCGGGTGGCGATCTGATTACGCAGCTGACTCGATTCACTAGCCAGTGACTCTATAGATACACCCGGCACAAATGACATTGAGAGTACTTCTGCACTACTGCGTGAACTATCCACTGTAGGCAATGCGAAGTTAGAATCACTTCCGAGACAACGACCATATTCGGTGATACTGGCAGCTTCAGCGTTATAATCCGCTTCTTGATGCAGCTGCCGTTTCGCCTCATCTAAAAGCGGGGACAGGTCATACCCTTTTGGAACTAACCGTAACAGTTTGAACAAAGTAGAGACATTATTTACATCGCTATCGATGCTGTCACGCACCCCGGGATACTGAATTTTTATCGCTAGGTGCTGACCGTGCTTGGTTTTCGCCTCATGCACCTGACCTATAGAAGCCGCCGCAAGTGGCGTAAAACAGAAGCGATCGAACTGATCTTCCCAACCGCTTCCCCAAGCATGCTCCAACACATCAACCACTTGCCCTTGAGGCATGGTATAAGCGCTCTCACGCAGAGTCGCTAAAACATCGATAAGCTCAGGAGGCAGATAATCCCCTGCCTCCATGGATAACAATTGGCCAACCTTCATGGCGGCACCGCGCATCTCCGATAACTTATCTGTCAGCTGCCTCGCATTTTCAGGTGTTAGCAGCAGATCGATCGCTTTAACTCTCTTACCCGTTAGCAGTTGGCTCGCGCCTTCAGAGATCATCTCACCTGCGATTCCACCAGCAAGGCGACCCAACTTGAGTAAACGACTTGCGCGGCTCGATGGAATTGGTCTATCTCTAGCCACAGTGACTTTCCTCTAGGTTATTGCCAGTAAGGTTGGGCTCTGGGTTCAGTATAGGAAAGAGAAGGCTCCTCAAACCAAATGTACTTACAACTGGTAAATACCTAGCCTTTAACTAGAGTTAATACACAACATAGTTATCACAACGTTTGGGTTTAACCATGGTTAGCGTTAGCAGTTATTACTATGGAAATATTTTTGACACGGACGCAAACAACATTCTCAAAGAGCTCTCCCCGATAATAGAACCCAATATTCATTCATATATTGAGAAATTCTATTCCGTGTTACTTTCGGACCCTGCTTCTGCTCAATTTTTAGATAATCACCTCGTAGAGATTCGATTAAAAAAGCAGCTCGAGAAGTGGCTTAAAGAGACCCTGTCTCCTAAACGCGAAGACCAAGTACAAGACTCTTTAAGATCCCACTTAAAGGTAGGCGAGGTACACTCTAGGGTCGAAATACCCATGCCACTGGTTGATGCGGGTATGACCATAATAAAAGAAGGCATCATTCATACAGTTTTGGGTAGTAACTTAGCATTACAGAAAACCATTGATTCCGTCATTCTGATAAACAAAATTCTTGATGCCGCCATGAGCCTAATTAATGAGTCCTATTTAAGAGGGAAAGTGGCTCATGAGCGCACCTCACAAGAGTTTATAACGGCATCATCAGCACAGGAACTCGCCTTAGAAATTGAGCGAATTAAAAGCAGCATATATCAGTGGATGACTTCCAATCTAATCGCCTTTCCCAAAGAAAGTGAATCCTTTTCAGAATCCATAAAGCAAAAGGATTTTGGTTTGTGGATAAAACACAAACTCCCCCTGATCGTTTCAAGCTCTAAGAGACTTGAAACAATAAACGTTGCCCTAGACTCCTCTGACCAACATCGAGCAAGCCTGCACTCTCAAGGAAGTAATGCCAGTTCAGAAGATCTAAATGCACTAAAACAGATCCTACAAGAACTGATTTGGCATCTAACAGAGGAGGCCAACTGCAATTTAGCTAAAGAATCCAAACAAGATGCGCTCACAACTTTATTGGAGCGAAGGTTCCTTGACCCTATATTGCAGCAAGAAACTCAAATGGCGATTAATGGCGGCCCGCCCTACTCCATCATTATGATCGACCTAGATCACTTTAAACGTGTTAATGATCTATACGGTCATCAAGCTGGCGATGCTGTTTTAAGGCAATGTTGCCGATTAATTAAGGAAAACATCAGATTAACGGATTATGCGTTTCGATATGGCGGTGAAGAGATGCTAATCGTAGCGCCTGAGATGGATAAGCAGGAAACCATGAAGCTGGCTGAAAGAATGCGCAAAACTATCCACGATACCTCTATAGCGATTACCGATTCGAGAAGTATTAATGTGACCGCATCATTTGGAATCGCGAGCTTTTCTGGTCATCCTGATTATCAAAACCTGATTAATGAAGCGGACTCAAACCTATATGCCGCTAAGCAGGCAGGTAGAAACTGCATCAGAGGTTAGAAATACTAATCACAAGGGAAAGCACGTTGCAGCCCCCACAATAAAACATATTCAAGATCGGTTTCCTTCCAGAAAGGGCTATTTCTGGAGCCATCCATCATACGGTATTGCAGTTCCTTCTCGAAAATAGAGACAGCATGCTCTGGGCCCAAATCCACTTTTTCTGGCTGACAATACAAAGGAGCTTGGTTAAAGCCTTCAAGTTTAACATTCGCTGCCGTATAAACATTCAAGGAGGCAGCTAGGTAGATATCGGTTTTATCACTCTGTCTGTAGTTATCCGCTTTCTGCCAATCGGCTTTAGCTTGAAACGATGTAATTAGCGCAAGTCCCACAAGCAGCGTGGAGATCTATTTCATGCTTATCTTTTTATTGTCCCTTTTATTGTTAAGCCCATTTTTACCTGTAAAAAGTATCAGTTTACAAAGAGGGTGGCGACCTTAACGTTTTGAAAGCAAAGTGCTATTTCGAATATAAAGATCATTAAAAAGCAGAATCTGAAGATGAGAAAACCGTTCTCTCACTTACTTTTGATTTAAACTAATCTTAATGATCTGATCTCTAAAAACATGACGTACGAATCTTAATCATTCATCACCAGCCAATAACGTATTCAATGAGGCCATTTTGATGAGAGCGTTAAACTTATATAAACGACCTATTCTTGGTGTAGTTTTTACAGCTATAGCAGGGCTGTCTTTATCACTGTCCGTCTCAGCAACAACCAACCTAAATACAAAGGTTATAGCTAAAGGCATCAACTACCCTTGGGGCATGACATGGGTAAGTGATCATGAATTGCTGATCACAGAAAAAGAGGTTGGTGGTTGGATTGTCGATACAAACACAGGCAAGAAACAGAAAGTGACCGGCTGGCCTGAAAATATTAACCCGGATGGTCAGGGCGGGCTGTTAGACGTGCTCAGTGACCCTCTTTTTACAAGCAATCGAAAGCTCTATGTCAGTTTCAGTCATCAAGACAGATCGCAAGGATCGACCACTCGCGTAGCCTCTGCCGAACTGAGCCCAGACCTCGAATTAGTCAATTGGACAGTATTATTCACAGCCCTCCCTTACAGCGGCAAAGTCCATCACTATGGTTCACGTCTCGCCTTAGCAAATGACAACCTATATATCAGCGTGGGTGATAGAGGGCAGCGCTACCGCTCTCAGGATCTGTCTGATCACGCGGGGAAAATCCATCGCATCAACAAAGATGGCAGCACTCCAAAAGACAACCCATTTATAGGCATGACTGATAAATCAGGCAAGCCTATCCCAGAAAGCATTTACAGCTATGGCCACAGAAATCCACAGGGAATGTTTATCGATTCTCAAAGCAATATATGGATCCATGAACACGGCCCTAGGGGTGGAGACGAACTGAATTTAGTCCAAAAAGGAAAAAACTACGGCTGGCCGATCATTACTTACGGTAAGGAGTACTGGGGGCCATCGATTGGTGAAGGCACGCATAAAAAAGGGATACAGCAACCAGAATATTATTACGTTCCCTCCATCGCTCCGTCAGGTTTGATCCGTTATGAAGCAAACCTATTCAAAGAGTGGCAAGGCGATTTTCTAATCGGCGCATTAAAAGGCAGCCATCTTAATCGACTTACCAAGGCTTCTAGTTCTTCAGAAACGAATCAAAAATACGAAGAACATCGTTATTTGGAAGATTTGGATGTCCGAATCAGGGATATAGAAGTTGATAAACAAGGGGCTATTTATATTTTGACTGATGAGGGAAATGGGAAGTTGATTAGGGTGACGAAATAGAAAAGACGGGATTATTCGCTAGCGCTCACCCTTCGGGCCGTCGCTACGCTCCGTTGTCTCGCTTCGCTCGGCTCGAACCCATCGGGGGGTCTCACCCTCCAGATCGGTACATTAAATCAGCCGAAGTGCGAGGAGATAGATTACTGCGATAGAAAAAGTGGCGCGCCTGGAGGGATTCGAACCCCCGACCAACAGGATCGGAACCTGCTACTCTATCCAGCTGAGCTACAGGCGCACTCAAGAAGGTTTGCGGGCAGTATTCTACCCATGCCTATATGATTCGCCAAGTATTATTCGAAAGTAACGTCTGTCGGTTCAGGTCGATACAAGGTTTTGATTTCGGTTTCTAAATCACCTTGTAGGAGGACTTCCCACTCTTGGGTCTTTTCGGTGTAGGCAAGGAATGCGTTGCAGTTGCCACAACGGTAAATGCGTTGATTGGGGATAGCGCTCAGGAGATTAAAGCTTTCCATCTCTTCCGGCTTTGCGTCTGCTTGGATGCAAGCGCATGTTTCAGACATTCCATTGCTGGACATTTCAGATTCCCTAACCAAGAGTTTAGACCTTAGTATAAACAAGATTTCTTTAAATGCATGTTTTTAAGTTGATCTATCTCCTGTAGATGCCTGTTTTTCGCCCTTTTTATAGAGAATGATCAAAATATTTACTCAAATCGGGCCGATAAGTGCTTCCACTGCCAAAGCCCCATTTCAGTTGTGATTATTTATCGCTATAATCCGCAGCCGGTGAAACTTTGAGCAGTCGTGTCTGAATATCCGCCCCTGAGCACCTCTTGAGGCCGGGCATCCTGACAGGCCACGCTGCCCATATAACAATTTATGGTTGATTGAGAGGTCGTGACTGTGAAAAAAATCACTTCAGCTTTAGTTGCTTTAGGTCTAGGTGTTGCTCTTAGCGCATCTGTACAAGCTACTTCTAACGATGAAGCAGTAATTGAACGAATCAAGGCAGTTGGTTCTGTTTGTATCGAAGGCGATGACACTTGTGGTGGCGCGCCTGCGGCAGCACCTGCTGGTGGTGCAGCTCGTTCTGCTGAAGAAGTATACACAGCTAAATGTGCAGGTTGCCACGCAACTGGCGCCGCTGGTGCTCCAATGTACGGTTCTGCTGACTGGACTGACCGTGCAGGCAAAGGCATGGAAACTCTTCTAGCGAACGCTATCAACGGTATCAACGCAATGCCACCACGTGGTCTATGTGCTGACTGTTCTGATGAAGAGATCCAAGGTGCGATTCAGCACATGCTAGACAGCGCTAAGTAATCACTTAGTTCTGAGCATAAAGAAGGCCGCGATTGCGGCCTTTTTTGTGTCTGCAGTTTTTAGTCGAATAGATTCTTAAGGCTATTCAACGTGGCTTGACCACGTTTCTGGTTTTGCACTTGGCATTTCTCTCCTGCCCCTTCGATCTCAAGATCTTCCGGCGGCAGCTCATCCAAGAAACGACTCGGCATGCAGTCCATCACTTCGCCATATTGCTTACGCTGTTTAGCAAGAGTGATTGTTAGGCACTGCTTAGCGCGGGTGATCCCTACATAGGCAAGACGACGCTCTTCTTCGACATTATCGGTTTCGATACTGTTTCGATGCGGTAGTAACTCCTCTTCCATGCCCATTAGGTAGACATGAGGGAATTCCAAACCTTTGGAAGCATGCAAAGTCATCAACTGCACACGGTTTGAGTCGTCTTCTTCCTCTTGGCGATCCAGCATATCGATGAGCATCAAGCGGTTAATCGCTTCTTGGATACCGGCATCAGGATCTTCTTCTTGTAAGCGCTCCAATGTCGACTTTAAGGATTCGATCAGGAACCAGACGTTCTGCATCCGCTTTTCAGCCATCGCTTCGCTGGAGCTGTTTTGCACAATCCAGCCTTCGTAGTCGATATCACGGATCATCTCGTGAATAGCCGCAATCGGATCACCGCTGTGACATTGCCGATAGATATGCTGCATCCAAGTACAGAAACGGCGTAAACGCTCAACGGCATTCGCCGGCATCACCTGCTCTAAGCCCAATTCATCACAAGCACTAAACATGCTGATCTGACGCTCTAAAGAGTACTGCCCTAACTTCTGTAGTGTGCTCGGGCCGATCTCTCGACGCGGTAGATTAATGATTCGCAGGAAGGCGTTATCATCATCAGGATTGACCAAAACCTTGAGATAACTCATCAAGTCTTTGATCTCAGCACGGGAGAAGAAAGAGGTTCCGCCGTTCAACTTGTATGGGACTTGGTAGTGCTGAAGCTTCATCTCCAACAAGCGCGCCTGAAAGTTACCACGATACAAAATCGCCATATCTTTAAACTGCACATTTCTACGCAGGTGTAGATCGGTAATTTCCATCGCTATACGATCACACTCGGCATCTTCGTTACGAGTGTGGATAACTTTGATTGGGTCACCCATCCCCATCTCACTCCACAAGGTCTTCTCGTAGACGTGAGGGTTGTTGGCGATCAACGTGTTAGCTGCTTTTAGGATCAAACTGGTGGAGCGATAGTTCTGCTCCAATTTAACCACTTTAAGGCTTGGATAATCGTGCTCTAACTGGTTAAGGTTTTCTGGGCGCGCGCCACGCCAAGCGTAGATCGACTGGTCATCGTCTCCTACCACCGTTAAAGCGCCCCTATGGCCGACCAATTGTCTTACCAAGCGATATTGGGACAAGTTAGTGTCTTGATACTCATCCACCAGAAGGTAGCGAAGACGGTTCTGCCAACGTTCCAACACATCAGGTTGAGAAGCAAACAGGCGTACTGGTATCAGGATCAGATCATCAAAATCTACAGCGTTATAAGCACGTAGGTGCTGTTCGTAACTTTCGTAAGCACGCGCTGCCAAAATATCTTGTGGAAGTTGAGCTTGAGCGAGTGCTTCATCGGGCGTGAGCATCTCGTTCTTCCAATTGGATATACAGTTTTGCACCATATCCACTTGATCGCTTTCTTCATTGTTTTGCAGCATCAGGTCTTTCAGCAATGCTTTAGTGTCCTGATCATCAAAAATAGAGAAGCCCGGCTTAAACCCCAGCGCTTTATATTCACGTTTAATGATGGTCAAACCAAGGTTATGAAAGGTCGCGACCGTCAGGCCTTTGGCATCCCCGCCTTGAAGCAGAGACATCACACGCTCTTTCATCTCTCGTGAAGCTTTATTGGTAAATGTCACCGCTGCAATATTGCGCGCAGCAATACCACACTGATTAATCAGGTAAGCAATCTTCCGAGTAATTACACTGGTTTTACCCGAACCGGCACCTGCAAGCACCAATAATGGGCCGCCTATGTATTCCACTGCTTCTTTCTGACGTGGATTTAATCGTGACATTTTTTAAAAAACCTTCAAAAAAACTAAAGCTTCGCTCAAACAAGCCGATACAGTGCTTTTATGACGCCGTGAAATCCGGTTAGAAAACACAGTTAAGCTATTGAAATACATGAATTAAAACAGTTGTTTAAATCTGTATTCCAGAATGTTAATCTGCCATTAAGCTGATAGGTAATTATGACACGAATCGCTTTTTAGGGAGATACCCAGTAGCAAGATTTGTGTCGTGTAGTAGATCTAAGTTGGGGAAGTAAGTGATGCGCTCAGCGCTGAGACAGTTACCCGGTCAACATAAAAAGGTTTTACTGGTCGATAAATACCAGCAAAACCGCATGCAAATCCAATCGATACTGGAGCGTTTTCCATTGTATCAGTTGTTGTATTGCGAAGATCAGGTCGAAGCCTTAGCACGCGCACATCTTTCTGATATCGATTTTATCCTTCTCAGCGAAAACGTCAGCCCTCTACCTTGCAGCGCAATCATCGCCGACATCTACAGCTCTGTTCCACACATCCCGATTATTGTGTTAAACCAATACATCAGCGAGGAACAAGGTTTGGCTCTGATTGAAGCCAAAGCCACTGATTTTTTATCAACGAATACCCTAAATGCTGACCTATTGCTGCGTACATTGCGCCATGCTGAGCAATCCGCCAAGCAGAATGCAGAGATCCAGCAACTACGCCACTCTGACACCTTAACTACAGCAGGCAACCGTCAGTTTTTTTATCAATCACTGCTACGAAAATTAAATTATTTAGCTGAGAAAAAGCATCACCTTGCGCTTATTACCATCGATCTAGACGATTTCCGTAAATTCAATACTCACTACGGTTTTACTACGGGAGATCAGGTAGTAGCCGAGATGGGTAAGCGCATTCAGGGCAGTCTAAATAATGACGAGCTCTTTGCCCGTTTAGGCAGTGATGAGTTCGCTATCATTATCGATATTTCCACTAACATCGATCTGAAAGCAGCAGTTCGTGAATACCTGAACAAGCTGATCGTTTCCCTGCAACAACCTTATCAGCATGATCAAATTGAAACACAGCTAAACTGCAGTATTGGTGTTGCCCTAGCTCCAGATAATGCCAACGATGTTGACCTACTTAATCAGCGCGCGAGTCGTGCTCGCCTAAATGCGAAACAGATTCATGGCTGTAGTTATGCTTGCTACCGTCCAAGTATGGATGTAGATACAAATAATCCGAATGACTTGGAAGCGGAGCTTATGCCAGCGCTTCGCTCTAAACAATTCGAGCTGTTTTTCCAGCCTAGAATTGATCTTCGCTCAGGCAAAATATCCGGAGCCGAAGCACTGATACGTTGGCAACATCCTAAACGTGGCTTAATCATGCCTGCAGACTTCATTCCTCAGTGCGAAAGCAACGGTATGATTGTCGCGATTGGTTACTGGATTCTTTACCAAGCGGGCCAGCACCTTCAAGAACTCAAAAGCGCTGGGCTAACCATCGACAAACTCGGTATTAACCTATCCTTCCGCCAGTTTAAAGACGATATGCTGGTCGATATGATTAAGCGTATTATCGAGCAGGAACAGATCGATACATCCGTACTGGAATTTGAACTTACTGAGTCTGCAATCTTTAGTGATGAAGAACATGTACGCGCTTGTCTGAATACCCTATCTGAAGAGGGAATAACCTTCTCCCTAGATGATTTTGGCACTGGCTATTCGTCGTTCTCTTTGCTGCACAAACTGCCGATTAGCGCACTTAAAATTGACCGCTCCTTTGTCAGTCAGGTTCAGGATTCCAGTGAAGCCGCTGAGATTGTCCGCTCGATCATCAGCCTTACACAAAATATGAACATCAAGGTCATTGCTGAAGGGGTAGAAACCCGCGAGCAGCTAGACTTCCTCATCCAGCACGATTGCGATGAGATACAAGGCTATTATTACAGTCCGCCGATTAGCTTTAGCGACTTCAAACAGATGCTGTTACAACGCCAGTAATTCAGCCAATCAATTCAAACTACTTCTAGCCGCGACCCTATAACTTAACGCTTCCATTAGATGTGAACGCTCGACCTTCTCGGAGTCAGCTAAATCCGCAATAGTTCTCGCCACCCTTAAGACACGATGATAAGCCCTCGCCGACAACTGCAACTTCTCTAATGCTTTAGCGAGCATCTCTTTGTCTTTTTGCTCTATCTGGCAGAGCGTTTCTAACTGCGGCCCGGTTAATGCCTGATTAGGTACACCTTGGCGACTGAGTTGAACTTGGCGAGATTTCACGACTCTTTCACGCACAGACTGGCTGGACTCTTGGGCTTGGGGGATTTCAATCATCTCCTGCTGTGACAGCGCCTGAACGCTCAACTGCAGATCAATACGATCTAACAACGGCCCAGACACCTTGCCTTGATAACGCCTTATCTGATCAGGACTACAGCGACAACGATCTGTACCATCGGCATAATAGCCACAAGGGCATGGGTTCATAGCTGTTACTAGCTGAAATTGGGCAGGGAACGTCGATTGCCGTGCAGCCCTCGATATTAAAATCTCACCCGATTCCAACGGCTCACGCAGCACTTCCAATACTTTGCGGCTAAATTCAGGCAACTCATCCAAGAAAAGAATACCTTGATGCGCTAATGAGATTTCACCCGGTTTCGGGTTTCCACCACCACCGACCAACGCTACAGACGAAGCTGTATGATGCGGCGCGCGGAAAGGGCGTTTTCGGGGCAAACGTGTATCACTACTACTTTGAGTGATAGAGTAAACCGCAGCCACCTCCAGCGCTTCCTGCTCAGTCATCTGCGGTAACAAACCCGGCAAACGATTAGCCAACATACTCTTGCCACTGCCTGGCGGCCCTACAAGCAAAATATTATGACCGCCCGCGGCTGCCACCTCTAAAGCGCGCTTTGCTTGCGCCTGCCCTTTGACATCGCCCAGATCAGGCCCAGAACCATCTGAGGTAAAAGGTTGGACTTGTGCCTGCGCAACTGGAATTAGCTCAGAGCCTTGTAGATGCGCACAGACTTGCAGGAGATGACCTGAGGGTAATACAGATAAATCCGAGGCCATCAACGCTTCATTTTGGTTCATCTCGGGTAGCAACAAATGGCGCTGCTCGGAGCGGCACGCAAGCGCAACCGGTAAAACCCCAGTCACGGGCCGTAACTCACCCGAGAGGGCCAATTCGCCAATCAGTTCGACATCAGCTAATGATTTGGCTGGCAATTGATTGGTAGCCGCCAAGATACCTACAGCAATAGCTAAATCGTAACGCCCACCCTCTTTTGGCAGGTCCGCAGGAGCTAAATTGACCGTAATTCGACGTTGAGGAAATTCAAAACCTGAATTAATCAGAGCACTGCGCACCCGTTCACGGCTTTCTTTTACCGCTGCCTCAGGCAACCCAACTATTGAAAAACTCGGAAGGCCACCAGACAGGTGGACCTCGACAGTAACCGCAGGCGCATCAATTCCGACCTGCGCGCGCGTATACGCTATCGCTAAAGACATAAGCTTCCATCCTTGGAAGAGTTAATTAAGACACCAGAAGCAATTGCATCGCTCTGGCGTACTGTTTTGCATAGCTACAGAGCATTCTCCATACCCTGAAGCTCATTATTTCTTTAATGCTCTACGGCTAAATGATCCAAAATCTGCTCTAAGGACAACGGCGTACCGAAGTAACGCCCTTGCATCAGCATACACCCTTGCCCCATCAATTGACCGCGGGTACCCGCAGTAGCAACACCATCAGCCAACACTTCGATCTCCAACTGGCCTGCCATATCTAAGACGGTATCAACGATCTTCTGACGTCCTTCATCATTGCCCATCGCCATAATCAGATCGGCATCCAGTTTAATCAGATCAGGTTGGATCTCTTGCAGCTGTTCCAAAATAGGGCTTTCACAAGCAAAACCACTAACAGACAATTGCGCTTCGCTGGTTAACAAGTCAAACAGCTGACCTTCGTATTCAAGCGCAGTTTTGATATCAACATCAACCATATAACGGCCCTGCTGCTGATAATGACTGAGCTGAGATACCCAGCGCTGTACCGCTTCCTTACTCTGCAATTGCTGGCTTTCGATACGGAAAGAGACAAAACGCAGTTTAGGAAATCGCTCCCACACTACATCTAAACCACGCAGCTCTAGATCGAGCCACTGTTCATAATGCTGCAAGGATTCGGGGCTCTGCAGCAGACCAGAGAAATCAGCTAATGGAATCTGTCCCAGTTCAGGATGAATCCAGCTTGGACGCGCATGTACTGCGACCACTTGGTGGCTGTAGATGCTATAAACCGGCAAGTAAGTCATCTGGATAGCACCGCTAACGATCGCTTGGGTCAGATCTTCTTCTCGTAAGATTTGGGGCCCTTTACTGCGCTCCATCAACTCGCTGTAAACTCGGAATGTATTACGTCCACCCTGTTTTGCTGCGTACATCGCAACATCCGCTTTTTTCACCAGATCTTTCGGGCGCTCAGCATGATCAGGATAGACAGAGATACCCACACTACCGCTGATAAAGATCTCACGATGCTCAACAAAAATACCGTGAGCCAACTGATCAACCACTCGCTGCGCAACTTTAAGTGCCGATTCAACACCATCAGCCAGTGGAATCATCATGACAAACTCATCGCTGCTTAAACGCGCCAAGGCATCATCGCCGCGCACCACACCACCTAAGCGGCGTGCCACTTCTTGGAGCAAGTTATCGCCAACACTGCGACCTAGGTTATCGTTGATCCACTTAAACCGGTCCAGATCGACCAGCATCACAGCTAACTGCTCGCCTTGCGCCTTACTTTGCTCTAGGCGTTTCGCCAAGATATCTTGGAACATATCCCAGTTAGGCAGATGAGTCAGTTCATCGAACTGAGCTGATTGCACGATGGCATTCATCTCTTTCTTAAGGTGACTGATATTGAAGAACTGAGCCATATAACCTGTGACTAAGCCCTGATCGTTCTCCAAACGCATAATATTGAACCACGCAGGATAAACCGTACCATCCTTATGCCTATTCCATAGTTCGCCTTGCCAGCAGCCATCGCTGCTGACGGTAAGCCATAAATCCTCATAAAATGGATCATTTAATTCCCGTGCCCCAAGAAAGCGCGGATTTTCGCCCTTCACTTCATCTAAGCTGTAACCGGTGATATCGGTAAATGCGGGGTTAGCCTGCACTATATTATTGGCCTGATCCGTTACGAGGACTGCTTGAGGCGAACGAAGGAATAACTGCTGTTCAAAATGATCCATATTTAACCTACGTAGCTAGCGAAATTAAGAGGATGGTTACTTATCCTGTAATGCTTCTTCTAATGTCTGAACTTGCTTCTCTAAAGTTTCTACTTTTTCCCTAGTGCGCAGCAATACGGCTTTCTGGGCATCAAACTCTTCACGACTGACTATATCCAGACGATCAAATGTACCCTGCAATACCGCTTTCACCTGCTGTTGTAACTCATCTTGCCCTGGAAGCTTATTTTCACCAGACAGCAATTGAGAAAACTGTTCACTCAAGCCTTCTATTAGTTGTGGATTAATCATCCCACTCCCCCCTAACAAATAAATATTGCCTGTCACTATAACAACAAACCTGCACCATTCAACCGCGCACCACATTAGTGCAAAAGCCCATTATGGCGCACAACAACTTGCCCTATAAAACAGCACGCCACCCCACAAAAAAACCCAACAACACCATAACTAATTGATATTAAAGAAAAATTAAAACATGGCACAACCTTCGCTATCACCTATGCAAACACAAATTAAATATTTGCTTAGCGATTACCGCCTCAGCACAGAATTAAACCCACGGGGGATAACAATATGAAAATGATCTCCGCTGTCATCAAACCATTCAAATTGGATGATGTACGAGAAGCACTTTCTGAAATTGGCGTACAGGGTATTACCGTAACTGAAGTTAAAGGTTTCGGTCGTCAGAAAGGTCATACAGAACTCTACCGCGGTGCGGAATATGTAGTCGACTTCCTACCAAAAGTACGCGTAGACGCTGCAGTTTCTGATGAGATTGTAGATCAGGTTGTAGAAGCGATTAGCAACGCAGCTCAAACCGGCAAGATTGGCGACGGCAAGATTTTTGTAACGCCAGTAGAACAAGTTGTGCGTATTCGTACCGGTGAGACCGGTACGGAAGCCCTTTAATTTTTTGACTTATTGATTGCTTCTGGAGGAATAAACCAATGGAAGAACTACTGAATTCAACAGCGGGTGATGTTACCCAGCTTAAATACGCACTAGATACTTTCTACTTCCTAGTGTGCGGTGCTTTAGTAATGTGGATGGCAGCAGGCTTTGCCATGCTGGAAGCGGGTTTAGTTCGTGCGAAAAACACAACTGAAATCCTAACCAAGAACATCGCTCTATATGCGATCTCTTGTACTATGTACTTGGTTTGCGGTTACGCAATCATGTACGGCGGTGACTACATGCTTTCTGGCATCACTGGTGACGGCTTCACAGGTGCTGAAGAACCAGCAACTTACGCGCCATCTGCAGACTTCTTCTTCCAGGTAGTATTCGTTGCAACAGCAATGTCTATCGTATCCGGTGCAGTTGCTGAGCGTATGAAGCTATGGGCTTTCCTAGCATTCGCTGTAGTAATGACAGGTGTTATCTACCCAATGGAAGGTTCTTGGACTTGGGGCGGTAACGATGTATTCGGTTTCTACAACCTAGGCGACCTTGGTTTCTCTGACTTCGCAGGTTCCGGTATCGTACACATGGCGGGTGCTGCTGCAGCCCTAGCTGGTGTCCTAGTACTAGGCGCTCGTAAAGGTAAATACGCTAAAAACGGTGCTGTAAACGCTATTCCAGGTGCAAACCTACCTCTAGCTACACTAGGTACATTCATCCTATGGATGGGTTGGTTCGGCTTCAACGGTGGTTCTGTACTAGCATCTTCTGATGTAGAGAACTCTAACGCAGTTGCTGTTGTATTCATGAACACCAACGCTGCTGCAGCAGGTGGTGTGATCGCTGCACTGATCGTAGCTCGCCTACTATTCGGTAAAGCTGACCTAACAATGGCGCTTAACGGTGCACTAGCTGGTCTAGTTGCTATCACTGCTGAACCATCTACTCCAACGGCACTACAAGCGACTCTGTTCGGTGCACTAGGTGGTACGCTGGTTGTATTCAGCATCCTAACGCTAGATAAACTAAAAATTGATGATCCTGTTGGTGCGATCTCTGTTCACGGTGTTGTAGGTCTTCTAGGTCTGCTACTAGTACCAGTAACAAATGGCGATTCATCTTTCTCTGGTCAGATCATCGGTGCAGTAACTATCTTCGCTTGGGTATTCGGTACAAGCCTAGTAGTTTGGTTAGCTCTTAAAGCAATCATGGGTGTACGCGTATCGGAAGAAGAAGAGTACGAAGGCGTGGATATCTCTGAGTGTGGTATGGAAGCTTACCCAGAGTTTACATCTGGCAAGTAAGTTTGATCTAAAACATTAAAAGGGCGCTAAGCGCCCTTTTTGCGTCACTAGCACCTAGCAATCACATGATCCAATACACTGTTCATATACCATCTTGCGATTATCTAGGTATACTAAGACGCATAATTCACTATAGTTACATTTGCTGCTTGGTCGTCAGGCCATAGAATGAGCAAGCCCAACTGAGGAATAGCATTATGAAACTGGTCACTGCGGTGATTAAACCGTTTAAACTGGATGATGTCCGTGAAGCGCTTTCTGAAATTGGTATCCAAGGTGTTACCGTTACTGAAGTAAAAGGTTTCGGTCGTCAGAAAGGCCACACTGAATTGTACCGCGGTGCAGAGTATGTGGTTGATTTCCTTCCAAAAGTGAAAATTGAAATTGCTGTAGACACCGACATGGTTGATCAAGTGATTGAAGCGATCAGCAAGACTGCGAATACAGGCAAAATCGGTGACGGTAAGATCTTTATCTCTCCTCTAGAGCAGGTAATCCGTATCCGTACAGGCGAAAGCGGTCCTGACGCGCTATAAGCAAAAAGATATTTCAAAAAAAGCGGCTATTAAGCCGCTTTTTTTTTGCCTGTTCTATTCCAATAATAATTTCTTTATTCAAAATTGAACTTTCGTTCAAATTAAAGCTCTTTACCTAAGTCATCAACGTTTTGATCAACTAACAAAGAGCCAATTATGCTTACACAACCTATCTTATTCAGCCCTATTACACTGGGCAGTATCGAACTATCCAATCGAATTTTGATGGCACCTCTCACCCGTGCCCGCGCAGACACAGATCATGTTCCTGGTCCATTAATGGCTCAGCACTACGCTGATCGTGCTACAGCAGGTTTGATTGTTACTGAAGCCACCATGGTGATGGAAAACTGCAGCGCCTTTATCAATGAACCCGGCATCTACTCAGAAGCGCAAATAGCTGGCTGGAAAAAAGTCACCGATGCCGTGCATCAAAAAGGCGGTAAGATTGTTGTGCAACTATGGCATGGCGGTCGCGCCTGCCACCCAGATCTAAATAACGGCGTTCAGCCGGTCGCTCCAAGCCCTATCGCGATCGAAGATGAAGTGCATACGCCTAATGGTATAAAGCCCTACACAACGCCCCGCGCGCTGCAGTTGGATGAGATCCCCGAAATTATCGCAGGTTTCAAACAGGCAGCAATCAACGCCAAAGCAGCAGGATTCGACGGCATCGAGCTTCACGCAGCCAACGGTTATCTACTTGATTCATTCTTACGCGATGGAACGAACCAACGGGAAGATCAATACGGCGGCAGCTTAGAGAATCGAGCTCGCCTTATCTTCGAAGTTTTAAATGCTATTTGTGAAGTATGGGGTAACGACAAAGTGGGCATCCGCACTTCACCTTTAAATGGCTTTAATAGCATGAAAGATAGCGATCCCGTTGGTACAACCTTCTGGCTCGCCGAAAAGCTAAATCATTACCAACTCGCTTATTGGCATCTTATGCGCAGTGACTTCTTGGGAGAACAACAAGGCGATGTTAACTCAATTGCCCGAGAACACTACCAAGGCAACCTTATTGGCAATATGGGCTACAGCTATGAAGAAGCAGATTCAGCGGTATTAGATAAACAGCTAGACGCTGTTGCTTTTGGTGTGCCTTTTATCGCCAATCCTGATTTGGTCGCTCGTTTCCAGACGGAATCCGAACTCAATGAGCCTAACCCCGACACCTTTTATACATCTGGCCCTGAAGGCTATAACGACTATCCCTTCTTAGACCAAACAGACTTAGTGAGCGCATAAATGAGCAATCCTAAAGATTACCCAAGCGTTGATCAGTACCCCATATCTAAACGCTGGCCAGCGCAACATCCTGAAATTCTGCAACTCTATTCGCTCGGTACACCGAATGGCGTGAAGATATCCATTGCTCTTGAAGAGCTACAAATTCCTTATGAAGCACATCGTGTGACGCTGGCAGCAAGCGATGTCAAAAGTGAGGAATATTTATCTCTCAACCCGAACAATAAAATCCCAGCAATAATCGACCCTCAAGGCCCTGAAGGCTCGCCTATTGGTCTGTTCGAAAGCGGAGCTATTCTAGTGTACTTAGCCGAAAAGACCGGCAAGCTCATAGGTAATAACGCCACAGAAAAAGCCAAAGTACTGCAATGGCTGATGTTTCAAGTGGGAGGCGTCGGTCCCATGTTTGGGCAACTGGGTTACTTTCACGCCTTTGCCGGTAGTGAAATTGAAGATCCACGACCAAAACAGCGTTATATCAACGAAGCAAAACGTCTACTTAATGTGATCGAAAAGCAGCTAGAAGATCAGGATTGGATCACTGGAGACTTCTCTATTGCAGATATCGCCATTGTGCCTTGGCTAGATACGATAGAGCGTGTTTACCGTGCTGGAGAAGAAACTGAAATAGAAAAATTCAAACAAGTTAGATCTTATATCGAGAGATTCAATCAGCGCCCATCTGTTCAAAAAGGCTGGAACAGCCTATCAAAAAAATCTTAGATTTTCTGTTCAGGGTAAAGCATAACTTGAGCTTTACCCTGAAAACTAAAACAAGCAAAAAGATTTAAAATCCTCAAAAACAAGCGATAACTCGATGTAATATTAGATTTTTTTATACCTTAGGCTAAAACATTCATAAAAAATTCACTTTGCTCATCGCTTAAAATTGACCCATATCAAACCAGTTACAACTTTATTAAACATCTAAATCATTCCAACAGTTTTTGGAGCAAAATGCATAGGTCGAATTAAAGAATTCAAACAAAATCTATGCAAAAAACAGAATCATACCTCTCAAATCACAGCACGATTCCAATGGATTGGTTTAAACAATCCTCGATTGGTGTGCTTGTGCTGGATGATCTGTTTAACTGTTTGCACTGCAATCCTTACGCTGCAACCTTAATCTGGGACAGAGTAGGCGAATCTCAGAACAACACACTTCCAGAAGATTTTAAACTCGCGATACGCCCTCACGTCATGGGGTTACTTGCGCAGAATAGAGATTCTTACGACACCCATATCGTACTCTCCTCCCAAGGAGATAGTGTCCAGCTACGTGTCGAGTTCACTATAGTTACCAAAGCTGATGGTCGGAAAGTATTTATAACGCTGCGTAACTCAAGTCAGAGTGCACGCCAGGCAAGAGAGCTTAAGGTGTTCCGTAATGCCGTAGAGAATACCGGTAGTGCAGTTGTGATCACCAACGCCCAAGGTGAAATCGAATACTCCAATAGCCGTTTTAGCGAAATCACTGGCTGGGGAGGTCATGAAATACTCGGTAAGCGACCAAACTTTCTACGCTCCGAAAAAACCACAAATGACATTTACAAACAGCTGTGGAGCACTGTCCTTAACCATCAGCAGTGGCGTGGCACCTTACTCAATAAACGCAAAAATGGTTCGACATACTGGTCCTTACAAAATATTTCGCCTATTCATGATGAGCTGGGAAATATCATTAACTTTGTGTCTGTCAGTGAAGACATATCACAAATAAAAGAGCACGATGCTCAGCTAGAGAAAATGGCTTACTTCGACCCGCTAACAGAGCTGGGGAATCGTCGAAACTTCCGTCGCACTCTAGATACATATCTACAAAACCCAGTCAGTGACAAACTGCATGCGTTACTGCTACTCGATTTAGATCATTTTAAGCAGATTAACGACACTATGGGGCACGAAGCTGGCGATGCACTTCTAACCACCATAGCGAGCCGCTTAAAATTCTGTACTCGTCACCAAACCTCTGTATTCCGCCTTGGCGGTGATGAATTCACAGTGATTTTTCAAGACTGCGAAGACCGTGAGGAGATAATCAACCGCGTCACCGACGTACTATCGTTGCTGTCCCAGCCCATGCAGATTGGTCCTCACGAGCTGAGTGTCACCGTCAGTATCGGAATTACGTTAATTGGTCACGATAGTGTTGATGCCAGCGACCTGCTAAGAAACGCAGATTTAGCTATGTATCATGCAAAAAGACAGGGTAGGAACACTTATGCTTTCTTTGCTGACCAGATGAATGAAGATGCACAACGCATACTCACAATCGAACATGATCTACGAAACGCCTTAACTGGCAACCAGCTATCATTGGCTTATCAACCGCAGATATGCGCCTTGGATGGTCGCATCACGGCAGTTGAAGCTTTGCTTCGCTGGCAGCACCCTGTCAATGGCAATGTACCGCCTGATGAGTTTATTCCCCATGCTGAAGAAACCGGTTTAATCATTCCAATTGGCCGTTGGGTACTTGAAGAAGCTTGCCGTGCGGCTAAATCAATACAGGCTCAAGGCTTACCTCCGATAAAAGTCTGCGTAAATTTATCTGTGCGCCAATTTGATGATCCCTCTTTGATTTCTCAGATATCTGAAGCTTTAGCCAAAGCCTCACTTGCTCCAGAGTGGCTAGAACTAGAGATAACAGAAAGCATGCTTATGCGTGATATGCCAACCGCAATCAATACCCTAAAACGCATCAAAAGCATGGGAATAAGCCTCGCTATAGATGACTTTGGCACTGGTTATTCATCTCTAAGCTATTTAACCAAGATGCCTGTCGATCTATTAAAGATTGATCGCTCCTTTTTACATCAAGTTCCCGAAGACCAAGATAATATGACGATAACGTCTACCATTATCGCCATGACCAAACAGCTGGGCTTGAATGTGGTTGCAGAAGGGGTTGAGAACCACTCGCAGATGGATTTTTTACAGCAACAAAACTGTAATACCATGCAGGGCTTTCTAGTCAGTCACCCTTTAAGCTTTGATGATTTCAACAAAAAGTATCGTGAATCTCAGTACTTCTGCGGCGCTAGCGACTCTGTTGTTGAGGGTGATCGCAAAGACGTTAAAAACAGCCATTAAGACAGCATTTCCCAAGTACTACCTCCCTTAACCTATTGCCTCTACAACGCTTTTTTGCCGTTAAGGTCTAAACTTAGACTTATCTATGCAGTAGAGGAGACAAGCTATGTCCTCCAATGTTGATAGGGAAACGTTCGATCAAATCATGGTGCCTAACTACGCACCGCAACAGATGATTCCTGTAAAAGGGCTTGGCTCTCGAGTATGGGATCAGCAGGGTAATGAGTTCATCGACTTCGCTGGCGGTATTGCTGTTAATGCTTTAGGCCACTGCCATCCAGAACTGACTGCGGCGCTTCATCAACAAGCGGATCAGTTATGGCATCTGAGTAATGTTTGGACCAATGAACCTGCACTGCAATTAGCCCAAGCGCTCTGTGATAAAACCTTTGCCGAAAAAGTCTACTTTGCTAATTCGGGCGCTGAGGCAAACGAGGCTGCATTTAAACTCGCACGAAAGTACGCATACGATAATTTTGGTGCGGATAAGCACGAAATCATCAGTTGCAATAACAGCTTTCACGGACGCACCCTATTTACCGTGTCAGTAGGTGGGCAACCTAAGTATCGTGAAGGATTTGAGCCAGTACCTGCGGGTATTTCTCATGTGCCTTTTAATGATATCGCTGCGTTAGAGCAGCAGATTAGCGATCAAACCTGTGCGGTAGTCATCGAACCTATTCAGGGTGAAGGTGGTATTACACCCGCCACCGTTGAGTATTTACAGGCTGCCAAAAGCCTATGTTCTGAACACAATGCCTTGCTTATTTTTGATGAGATACAAACCGGTGTGGGTCGTACTGGCAAGCTATACGCCTATCAACACAGCCAAGTTACTCCCGATATTTTAACCACCGCCAAAGCCTTAGGTGGAGGCTTTCCCATAGCGGCGATGCTGAGTACCGAGAAAATCGCCAAGTCCTTTAACGTCGGTAGTCATGGTAGTACTTATGGCGGCAACCCTCTTGGCTGTGCAGTAGCACTCAAGCTGCTACAGATTGTTGATACGCCTGAGGTGCTCGATGGAGTGTTCCATAAACATCACCAGATCACTCAACAGATTGCGCAATTAAATCAGAAAACAGAGTTATTTAAGGATATTCGCGGCCAAGGCCTATTAATCGGCTGTGAACTGAGCGATCAATTCCAAGGCAAAGCACGGCTGTTTTTAGAGTTAGCGCAACAAGCAGGACTGATGGTGCTCGTTGCAGGTTTAAATGTGATTCGCCTAACACCCTCACTGATTATTCCCGAAGCCGACATTAAAGAGGGATTGGCACGCTTCAATCGCACAATGCAGTTATTTAACCAACAGGCCTGAACTGAGAGTGCTAGAGGTTAATTATGCAGTTATCTGTCGAACCACTAGATCAGTTAGAACGTGATCTTCTCGATAAGATCAGCGCCCAACAGCACCTAAGAGAACAACAACTTATTGAGTTAGTTGAGATCAATAGCGGCTCACTTAATCCTGCAGGGATCAATCAGGTCGGCCTTAAATACCAAGAGCTGTTTGCCCCACTCTGTAATAAAAGCGAAAGAGTGGAACTGCCGGAGTGGGAGCGAATCGATTACACAGGTAAAGCTGAATACCAAGCGCTCGGCTCCCTTTGGAAGTTCAGCCACAACCCAGACGCACCGATCCAGATCCTATTTTGCGGTCATACCGATACCGTCTTCCCTGTGGATGGTCCTTTCCAACATGCGATTCGCTTAGACCACACCCGACTAAACGCACCCGGTGCCGCAGATATGAAAGGTGGCATTCTGGTCATACTGTCCGCGCTTGAAGCATTAGCGCAGCACCCACTTGCTCATCAGATCGGTTGGAGTGTCGTCCTAAATCCTGATGAAGAGATCGGCTCACCCGGATCAGCCGACTATTTGGCCGAAGCGGCGAAACAACATGACATAGGATTGATCTACGAGCCTGCTTTACCTGATGGCAATCTTGCAGGGGAGCGGAAAGGCAGCGGCAACTTCACTTTAGTTGTCCATGGTCGTTCTGCCCATGCCGGCAGAGCTCCAGAAACCGGTAGGAATGCGATTAATAAAGCCGCTGAACTGATCCTACAACTGGCATCGTTAAACAATCAGAAACCGGGCTTAACCCTCAATACAGGCATAATCAAAGCAGGCGAAACCACCAACAAAGTGCCCGATTTAGCCGTGTGTAAATTTAACGTGCGCATTCAGAAAACCGAGGATGCCGAATGGTGCCTTGAACGCATCAATGAATTTATACAACAGCATAATCAACAAGAAGGCTTCCATATAGAACTCCATGGGCATTTTGGACGCTATCCTAAACAACTCGACCAACCCCATCTCGCACTCTATCAACTGGTACAGCAATGCTCAGAACAGCTGGGTACAACGTTAACCTGGAGTGCAACGGGAGGCTGCTGTGACGGTAATAACTTATCGACCGCGGGCTTGCCCAATATAGATACCTTGGGTGTGACCGGTAACTTTATCCACAGCCCCCATGAATTTATCAATTTACCTAGCCTGAGTTCACGCGCGCAGCTTAGCGCACTGCTACTCTTTCACATAGCTCGTGAAGGATTGCCATTTAAGCGACTGCGCCCTCAGGGGAGGCCACAATGACCAATGAAGAGCTAATCCAAATGCTAGATGAGATGTGGCAAGACTATTTAGAGCTCAATCCTCAAGCTCGCCATATCCACCAGCTATTCAGCGATCTTAACTATCAAGTACTCAATGATCATATTGCGTTACGTACTTTTGATCTGGAAGAAGTGAATATAGATAAGATGGCCACACCGTTTCTGTATAGCGGCTATCGCGCAGCAGGTGAATATCATTTCCCAAACAAACACCTCTACGCCAAGCACTTTCAACATGATGACCCTGCCCTGCCGAAAATATTTATCAGCCAACTGATGACCGAATCGCTCAGTACTGATAACCAACTGCTTGTGCATAACTTAGTGGCTGAACTCGATCCTATGCAGCAATCACCAGATACCTTGTGCTATTGCGGTCGTCCGTGGGAGGTCAGTTATAAGGAGTACCAAGCATTACTGGCACAAAGTGAGTATGCCGCTTGGCTGGCTGCCTTTGGCTTCAGACCTAACCACTTTACTATTTTCGTCAACGCACTCACTTCGCACACCAGCATCGAAGAGGTTAATCAGTTTTTAAAAAGCCATTCCATCGAACTCAATAGTGCAGGTGGTGAAGTGAAAGGTAGTCCCGAAGAGCGACTCGAACAATCCTCAACCTTAGCCAGCAAAGTCGCGGTTGAATTTAGTGATAGCAGTGTAGAAATACCGGGCTGCTACTACGAATTTGCCCGCCGCTACCCCTTGGAAGATGGCTCTCTCTACCAAGGCTTTGTCGCGGCATCTGCCGACAAAATCTTCGAAAGTACCGATAGCCGTTAGGAACTTCAGGGAACAGGAGGTCGACTATGTATTACATTCGCCCGATTGAGATGAACGATTTAGAGACCTTACATCAGATCGCTATCGAATCTGGTCCTGGCTTTACCTCTCTCCCCGAAAACAGCGCTTTGCTTGCCGATAAAATCGAGCGCAGCTTAAACGCCCTCAAACAAGATATTCAGAAAGCCGCCAATGAAAGCTATCTGTTTGTCCTGATCGACAGTGAAACTGAAGAAGTCGTTGGGACCACAGGAATTGAAGCAGCCGTTGGTCTTCAAGAGCCTTGGTATCACTACAGAGTAGGTACCGTAGTGCACGCGTCTCGCGAGCTCAATATCCATAACCAGTTTAAAACCCTCTACCTATGTAACGATTACACCGGCTGCACAGAGGTTTGTACCCTCTATCTAAAACCTGAACATCGTCACTCACAAAATGGCAGTCTGCTCTCTAAAAGTCGTTTTCTGTTTATGGCAGAACAACCACAACGTTTCTCTGAGCGCGTCATCGCAGAGATGCGCGGCTTCTCCGATGACAACGGCCGCTCACCCTTTTGGGAAGGATTCGGACGTAAATTCTTTGCGATGGACTACTCAGAAGCAGATTACCTCACAGGCTCTGGCAACAAAGTCTTTATTGCCGAACTGATGCCGAAATACAGCATCTATATCCACTTACTCCCCGAAGAAGCGCAAGAAGTGATCGGACGGGTTCACGCCAATACTGAACCTGCTCGTCGCATGCTGGAAAATGAAGGTTTCCGCTTTGAAAATTATGTAGATATCTTCGATGCCGGTCCTACGATCACGGCACCACTGGCAAAAATACGTGCGATTAGAGATAGCCGCTACGCCAAAATTAGAATTTCGCAACAAGCTGAAGTCACTGATTCCGATTCAGCTTATCTACTCAGTAACACCCGTGCAGCAGGTTTTCGTTGCTGCCTTGCTAACTGCCAAACCAATCAAGGCATTGCTGAACTCACACCTGAAACAGCTGAAATGCTGCAAGTAAAAGACGGTGACACCATTCGATTGGTCGAACTAAAAGGGAGGCACCCATGAAACCACAAGCATCATTGTTTATTAATGGCGAATGGGTTCAGGGCAACGGCTCCGAACTCGAGTCGTTGAATCCAGGCAATAACGAGCGAATCTGGCAGGGTTATGCAGCTGACGAAGAGCAAGTAGATCAAGCTGTTTCAGCAGCGGCTGAAGCCTTCCCACACTGGTCTGAACTCACGCTAAAGCAGCGCGGAGCCTACCTTCTAAAATTTAATGAGTTGGTAAAAGAGCACGAAGACCTACTCGCCGACACCATCGGTCAAGAAACGGGTAAGCCTCTTTGGGAAGCCAAGACAGAAGTAACTGCTATTCTGGGTAAAGCAGCTTTGACCATCAAAGCCTATCAAGCACGTTGCCCAACTGAAGAGAGCACCGTACTGGGTGCACGTTCCATTCTCAGCCACCGCCCCCATGGCATCGTAGCGATATTTGGTCCTTATAATTTCCCCGGACATTTGCCAAATGGCCATATCATGCCTGCGCTTTTAGCGGGCAACACCATCGTTTTTAAACCCAGTGAATTTACCCCGCGAACAGCAGAACTGATGATTCATCTTTGGCAAAAAGCGGAGCTACCCGATGGGGTACTTAATCTGGTCCAAGGTGAAAAAGAAACGGGGGCGCATTTAGCCCAGCATCCAGAGATTAATGGCCTCTATTTCACTGGTAGCGCAGCCACCGGTTGTTACTTGCATGAACAGTTTGGCGGGCAACCCGAAAAGATCTTAGCACTCGAGATGGGCGGTAATAATCCTCTGTTGGTTGCAAAAACAGCCAATGTTGCTGCAGCGGTCTATAACACAATTCAATCGGCCTATATCACTGCGGGCCAGCGCTGCACCTGCGCGCGACGCTTATTGGTACCGGTCGGCACAGAAGGTGATGAGTTTATTGCGGCATTAGAGAAAGCCGTGATCAAAATTGAGGTCGGCACCTATAACCAGAACCCTTCACCTTTTATGGGCGCTTTAATCAGCCAGTCAGCCATGACCTCTATGCTAACTGCTCAAGAAAAGCTGATCGAACAAGGCGCTGAAGCATTGGTTAGTATGCAACGCTTTGCCGAGAAAGGAGCCCTGCTAACACCGGGGTTAATCGACTGTACAGCAATAGATAACCCCGATGATGAGGAGTACTTTGGCCCTATCCTTCAGATCTATCGTGTACAAGATATTCAGCAGGCAACAACCTTAGCCAATAACACCCGCTATGGCTTAGCGGCTGGCGTACTTAGTGACGATCCTAAAATATTCGAATACTTTCAGCGTCGTGTCAGAACAGGCTTGATCAACTGGAACAGGCCACTAACCGGCGCATCCAGTGCGCGACCCTTTGGCGGTACCGGTATTAGTGGTAACCATCGCGCCAGTGCATGGTATGCCGCCGATTATTGCGCTTACCCAGTTGCCTCTATGCAGGCCGACAGCATGGATATCCCAGATAAACTCCCTCCGGGCCTACATATCGCCGATCATGTTTGGAGTCATGAATGAGTTTAACGCTTAACTTAGATGGTTTGGTCGCTCCCAATCACCACTATGCAGGACTCGCACAGGGCAACCTTGCATCACACCAGCATCAAGGCGAGATATCTTCACCCAAAGACGCAGCATTACAGGGTTTGGAAAAGATGTGGATGCTGCATCAGCTTGGTATTCCACAAGGAATCATTCCTCCGCCAATGCGGCCTGACCTTGCACTTCTCTATGCTGCGGGCTTTCGAGGCTCCGACGAGCAACTCTTGGATCAAGCTTGGCACAAAGCCCCTCAGTTGCTGACCGCCTGTTATTCCGCTTCTGCTATGTGGGCAGCTAACAGCGCAACCTGCTCAGCATCTCAAGATACCAGAGATCGACACTTACACTTCACCCCTGCAAATTTAAACAGCAGCATCCATCGATCATTAGAAACCAAACATAACTATCAGTTTTTCCAAACCTGTTTTGATGATCACGACAGATTTAGCATCCATGTCCCTCTGCCTTCACAGTCAATTTTTGCAGATGAAGGTGCAGCCAATCAGATCCGCTTAAACTCGCCCTGTGATCAGGACGCTCTGAATCTATTTATCTATGGACGAGAAGGCTCATTGAACGCAAGCACACGCTTTCCCGCACGCCAAACTCGACTCGCTAGCGAAAGTATTATCCGCCAACATCAACTGGAGCAAAACCGCAGCATACTGATTCAACAGAACCCCATCGCTATAGACCACGGTGCATTTCACAACGATGTTGTCGCGGTAGGCCATCTGAACTTTTTATTTCTACATGAACAAGCTTTTAAAGAGCAAAATGAGGTTTTGAATAATTTAAGATTAAAAAGTTGTCATTGGCAGGATGCACTTAAGATATTTGAGGTCAGTTCCAGTAATCTGAGTCTGCAAGAAGCCGTCAGTACTTATTTATTCAACAGTCAGCTAATTCAAAAAAGCGACTGCAGCCTTCTGCTTCTAGCACCTATGGAGAGTAAACTCAGTACCAACGCATCGGCAGTCTGCGAAGAGTTAATTGCTGCAGACAACCCTGTCAGCGAGGTTCAATTTGTCGATCTAACCCAAAGCATGCAGAACGGCGGAGGTCCAGCTTGTCTGCGTTTAGCGGTACCAATTACGGTTGAAGAGTTAAGCGCTATGCATCAGGGAATACTGCTAACCCCTGCACTATATGAGTCTCTGAAACATTGGATTGGATCACACTACCGGGATCGCCTAAGTCTCGAGGACCTTCGCGACCCTCGACTGATTTCAGAGATACACAGTGCGCTATCCCACTTGGGAGAACTGTTAAAGCTCCCCAATTTTTACAACTAAATTTTAGGCGCAAGGCAACAGAATGCGCGCTTCCAATCCGCCCTCCGGATGGTTTGATAGACTGAGTTCACCACCTAAACGTTGTACCGCCCGTTGCGCGATACTTAACCCTAAGCCATAGCCTTCGGATTTACTGTTACCCCGGAAGAACGGTTCGCAGAGTTTTTCTAACTGCTCTGCTGGCACACCTTCACCATGGTCACGAATACGAATTTCACAATGTTCACCTTTATGAACACTCAACTCTATCGGTGCTGATTGCGGGGTATGCTTGCAGGCATTCCCCAAAATATTATTCAGCGCTCGTAGCAACAAAGGCGCATTCAATTCCACTTCACAATCGGATTCCATACGGAGTTCAAACTCACGTGATTGCTGACTAAAACGGGCATCATCGAGCAACTCTTGCAGCACATCGCTAAGCTTAGTTTTTTCGCCTTTAACTTCCATCTGTTCCAAACGGGATAAAGACAAGATCTCGCCGATTAATTGATCTAAACGCTGACACTCATGAATGATTCGTTGAACAGTTTTATCCCCTTCTCCCAAGCGTTGCTCAGCAATGCCCGCTGCTGCCTGCAATCTTGCTAGCGGCGCTCTTAACTCATGGGATACATCGCACATCAGATGTTGATGAGAGGTCAGGGTTTGTTGGACATAATCTGCCATGCGGTCAAAGTCACGGGCAAGCTCCCCCAGCTCATCACCACGTTTGCGTAGCTTCTCATCCGTACGAGTATCCAACTCTCCACGGTAGATTGCCTGAGTGTGCTCGCGCAGCAAAATTAATGGCCGCGCAATAATCGCAGATACAATCAAAGCACCTAAAGAAGACACTAATAAAATCAGTACCATTTGCACCGATAGGATCCGATTCACTAGATCTGCATAGGGAGAACGCTCCCAACTCAGATCGACTAAAACTTCATACTGACGACCCTGCTCTGACTCGAGATTAAAGCGGTAGCTATCTTCGGAATCTTGCTTAAAGCTGGGCAGGTCAACCACCTGCTTCTGCGTGGTCAGATCGGTTATATGGACTCGCTTAGTTACACTGCGCCAGATAAAACGTTTCCAATGAGGTGTACGCTCTTTGTGATGTTTGGGCGGCGGTAGACCTATATCTTTATCTCGATGTGAACCCTTCAGGTGTTTAAGTCTAAGTGGTGGAATCGTGGTATGCCCCATGCGCTCATAACGCTCGATCATCAACTCTGCATAACCCTCAGCTTTTGCTGTGATCACCTCTTTGAATCGATCTTCTTCTGTAATGGTGCTGACAACACAGATAGTCGCTAACAGTACCGAAAAGCTTACACACCAGATCGCGGCAAAAACTTTCCAAAACAGTCGTTTATACCACTTCATACCAGATCCTTAATAAACTGATAGCCAACACCGCGTACAGTTTTAATTAGCTCTTTCTCTGGCAGCGCTTTCGCTAACTTCTGACGAACACGGCTGACATGAACATCGATGGCACGATCAAATGCCGCCAGTTTTCGATGCAAAACCAGCTCGGTTAATTGCTCTTTATCCAATACATTTCCAGCATTCGCGATCAGATAAGCAAGCACGTTAAACTCCGTCCCCGTAAGCTCCAATAACTCACCCTTGATCCGGACTTCACGCAAACCAGGGTCAAGCTGGACGCCACCCATCTCAACATTCATATCTGGGAAAAGGGTGGTTTGTGTTTTCGGTTCCGAGCGACGTAGTACCGCACGAATTCGTGCAAGCAGTTCACGTGGGTTACAGGGTTTGCTTAGATAGTCATCCGCCCCCATCTCTAACCCCAGAATGCGATCAATCTCTTCGCCCCGCCCCGTCAGCATAATCACGGGTAAGGTCACTACAGGTCGAATTTGCTGTAGCAGCTCTAAGCCTGACTTACCCGGCATCATGACATCTAACACCATCAAGGCGTAACGATCCGCACGTTTTAACTGCGCGCAAGCTTCATCTGCATTGTGAGCAAACTCAACCGCAAAGCCCTCATGTTCGAGATAATCGGATAACAACTCGCACAGTTCCACATCGTCATCCACCAGTAATAATCGCTGCTTATCTCTCATACTTTATCCCGCACTCGGCCTCGGCCGCCTAATTTCGCTACTTATCTACTAAAAATAATAATCCTTTTAACGCCAAAATAGATCGCCCAATTGTTAGATTTACCCAACTTTACACTGCCGAAACCCATCTTTGCGCTTACAAAAGCCAAACTTTATTCCATCAACTAAACAGCCTAGGAGCAAAGAACATGAACCGTAAACTCATGACTGGAATCGCAGCTGCCGTGTTAACTGTTTCTAGTTTAGGCGTTGCACATGCTTACACTAAAGATCACGGCGCTAAGATGGAGAAACGCCTGCAGTATCTTTCTGAAGAACTGGGATTAACTAACAGCCAACAGGCTGCACTGAAAGAGAATATGCAGCAGAAAAGAGCGGGCATGAAGGATCAACACCAAGCTAAACGAGATATTCGCCAACAACTGATGCAACTAGATCCAGCATCAAAAGACTATCAGTTGCAGCTCAACAGCTTAGTGTTAAAAGCGCAGGAGCAAACTAAAGCGATGATTATGGCCAAAGCCAAACATCAGGAAGAACTGTACGAGATTCTTACCCCCGAACAGGAAGCCAAATTCGCACAGTTAAAAAGTGAAGCACCCCAAAAATGGATGAAACATAAATCAGAACATCGTAAAGGTAAGCAGTGCCACTAATAGTGGAACAAAAGTTAAGCTGTAATTGACAGTGTTACTCGTCAGCCTTCACTGCAGTAACTCTGTCAATTTTTTCACGTAGAGAGCCGGCGCTGAAAGGCTTAATAATATAGTCAGAAACGCCTTGAGAGATCGCTTGTTTCACCATCGATGTTTCATCCTCAGCCGTTACCATTATGAATGGTAACTCGTCGGCATCGAACGATTCTCGCACTTTGTTAAGTACTTCAAGTCCCCCCATCCCTGGCATCTCCCAGTCACACAAAATCACGTCGTAGGCGTGAGTTTGAGTCAATTGACAAGCCTCTTCACCACTGGCCGCTTGGGTAATATCTCGATAACCAAGCTCCCGCAATATAGCTACCAGTAATGCCCGCATACTACCAATATCATCGACCAGAAGAATCTTCGCTTGTTCGTTAACGGAAACTTGTTCGACCATAGTGAATATCCATTTCAATTCAATACATTACTACTAAATCTAGCAGAGTTTTTTGAATAGAAAAGATACCTAATCAAATCAGCTTAGAAGCCACATCCTTCACATCTTCCATCACAACAAAGGTGCTGGTTTGCTTCACAAATGGCAGGTTGGAAATCTTTTCCCCAAGTACTTCTCTATAGCTTTCGATATCGGACGTACGCACTTTTAACAGGTAATCAAAATTAGCTGCAATCATATGGCACTGTTCAATTTCAGGGATGGCGCGTACCGCTTCATTAAAGGCTTGCAGCGCTTTGGTTTTGGTATCTAGCATCGTCACTTGAACAAAGGCGATATGTTTAGAACCAAGCTTCTTCTGATCGATCAGGGTGGTATAACCCATGATATAACCCAGCTCTTCCAAGCGTTTCATTCGCACTTGGCAAGGTGTTTTCGAAAGGCCAACACGCGAAGCCAATTCCGTAACCGTAATACGTGCATTCTTTTGCAGTTCGCGCAAAATCGCCATATCGAGTTTATCTAAATTTTCCATGACGGCGCTCCAGAAGCTTAAAGTCAAAACGTCCAAAATTGTGGCGAAAATATAGTGAATTCGACTCCCCATAACAAGTTGACTACTCTTTCTTATAGATGAAAAAGAGCTATACAGCGCGTTTATCTAGGCAAAAAACCATCAAATTAGAACAATCATCCGAATAAGCGAACAAATAAAGACCAATTGCCTAGAAAACAGCCAACTTTAGAGCATTTAACCAATGGAATACCGGTAAGCTTTCCGGTCGTTATACCCAAGCTTAACTACTGTCTTTTTCGCAACCAATGAAGGTAGAAAAGTCTGCAGCATAGCTAGCGCAGGAAGGTGTAACAGAGGATGGAACGATAATAAGCATAAACTATGACAAAGAGGTTTCTTAGATGGTAACCCTGACATTTATCCTATATCTGATGCTGATGCTGGCAATTGGTATTGTTGCCTATCGTCGCACTCAGGATCTGTCTGATTACGTGCTTGGTGGACGTAATCTAGGGCCGATCCCAAGTGCGTTGAGTGCTGGCGCATCAGATATGAGTGGCTGGCTGTTGATGGGCCTTCCTGGTTACGCAATGGCGGCCGGTTATGGCTCTTTCTGGTTGGCAGGCGGTCTCCTAGTGGGCACTTGGCTAAACTGGCTGCTGGTCGCTCAGCGCCTACGTGTTTACTCACAACGTGCTGATGATGCACTAACACTACCTGCGTTTTTCGAAAAACGTTTTGAAGATCACAGCCACAGCTTACGCGTTATTTCTGCCGTATTTGTATTGGTTTTCTTCCTGTTCTACACCAGTTCTGGTCTAGTAGCGGGTGGTAAGCTATTTGAAACTGTATTCGGTTTTGATTACACCATCGCAGTTCTTGTCGGTGCTGCAGCCGTTATCTCTTACACCCTATTTGGTGGTTTCCTAGCGGTATCTTGGACAGACGTAGTTCAGGGCCTACTGATGGTTGGTGCTTTGATCTTAGTACCGTTGATCGCGATGGGTGAAATCGGTGGTTTGAGCGGCACTCTGGCAGCAGTCGAAGCGAAAAATCCTGAGCTATTGAATATGTTTACCGATGCGGATGGTAAGAGCATCACGCTAATCGGTACGCTATCTCTATTGGGCTGGGGTCTTGGGTACTTCGGGCAGCCGCATATCCTTGCGCGTTTCAAAGGTATCAAATCTAAAGACGCGGTTCCTGCTGCACGTCGTATCGCAGTTATCTGGAGTGCAATCTCTATGACAGGTGCCTGCCTCATTGGTTTGGCCGCTATAGGCTATCTACCAGACGGTTTGGGCGATAATGAAACTGTATTTATGGTGATGGTAGATGCACTATTCCACCCTGTAATTGCAGGTATTCTACTGGCGGCTATCCTTGCTGCTGTAATGAGTACAGCCGATTCTCAGCTACTTGTGTCTTCTTCTGCTCTGGCTGAAGATTTCTACAAAGCACTATTCAACAAAGACGCTACCCAAGAACAGTTGGTTCGCGTTGGTCGTATTGCGGTAATCGTTATCGCGCTGATCGCAACATTCCTAGCGATGGATAAAGACTCCAAAGTTCTAGAGCTTGTATCTTACGCGTGGGCAGGTTTCGGTGCAGCATTTGGCCCAGCGCTAATTATGTCCCTGTACTGGAAGCAGATGACCAAAGGCGGTGCGCTTGCAGGTATCATCACTGGTGGTGTAACTGTGGTTGTGTGGAAGCAGCTATCTGGCGGTTGGTTTGATCTATACGAGATCATCCCAGGTATCATCTTTGCCTTCATCGCCATTATCGCGGTATCCAAAGTGACACCAGCGCCATCAAAAGCTATTCAGCAACGCTTTGACGATGTAGAAGCTGAAATCAAAAGCTAACGAATAGAAAACAGATTTTTAAAAGCCCTAACTGCTTTGCAGTTGGGGCTTTTTTATACCCATCACAAAAAAGAACAAAAGCTCACAAAACAAACAAAATAATATCAAGTTATCCAAACAAAACACAAAATAAAGAGAAATAAACCTCGATAACTACTTTTATAGATAAATCGACTATTTGAGCGCTTGTAAAATAGCCCGATAAATTTAAGAGGTGGAAGATTATGAGCATCACAATCGAACAATGCCGTACAGCTATTCGTAATAACTATCTGGCAGACGAAGCAGCCGTTATCAACGGTTTGATTAATAACTCAGGTTTAAGCGAAACAGAGCGTAGCGCTATTTCAGCCAATGCTGCAGATCTGGTACGCAAAGTTCGATCTGAAAGCTCCCCTTCCATGATGGAAAAATTCCTTGCCGAATACGGCCTGACCACCAAAGAGGGTGTTGCGCTGATGTGTTTGGCAGAAGCACTACTTCGTGTACCAGACAGCCTGACTATCGATGCTTTAATTGAAGATAAAGTGGTATCCGGTAACTGGAAAGGCCACTTAGGCCAATCGGCATCTTCATTAGTAAACAGCTCAACTTGGGCGCTACTCATCACGGGTAAGCTACTTAAAGAAGATGAAAAGAAGAGCATCGGCTCCACTGTTAAAGGCATGATTAAACGCCTGGGTGAGCCTGTTGTACGTACCGCCGTTGCCCAAGCGATGAAAGAACTAGGCCGCCAGTTTGTACTTGGTCGCGACATCAACGAAGCAACGAAACGTGCAACAAAGCTTGAGAAACAAGGCTATAGCTACTCCTACGATATGCTCGGTGAAGCAGCCCGAACTGATGCCGATGCAATCCGTTACCACCAAGCTTACTCACAAGCGATCAGTGAACTGACATCTGCTTGTGAAAGCAAAGATATCCGTCTTAACCCAGGCATTTCTGTAAAACTATCTGCTCTGCATGCCCGCTATGAAGTTGGCCAAAAAGCCCGTGTTATGCAGGAATTGGTAGAGCGGACCCTGACCCTAGCTTTGCAGGCAAAAGATGCCAATATGGGCTTCAATATTGATGCCGAAGAAGCCGATCGTCTCGACCTTTCACTTGATGTGATCGAAGCGGTTCTGGCAGATGAGCGCCTAGCAGACTGGGATGGCTTCGGTATTGTGGTACAAGCTTTTGGGCCGCGTGCCGCGCATGTTCTGGACTGGCTGTATGCAACCGCTGAGCGTCTTGATCGCCGTATCATGGTGCGCTTAGTTAAAGGTGCTTACTGGGATGCAGAGATCAAACGCGCTCAAGTGCTAGGCCTGGATGGCTTCCCTGTATTTACCCGTAAAGTTAATTCTGACCTGTCTTACATGTGCTGTGCAGAAAAACTGATGCAGATGACAGATCGCATCTATCCACAGTTCGCTACGCATAATGCCCATTCAGCGGCTGCAATTCTGTTCATGGCGAAAAAACACGATGTGGATAACTTTGAGTTTCAGCGTCTACACGGTATGGGCGAATCACTGCACGACACCGTGCTGAAATCGAACAATACTCGCTGCCGTATCTATGCGCCTGTAGGTGCACACCGCGATCTGCTGGCTTACCTTGTTCGTCGTTTGCTAGAGAACGGCGCAAACAGCTCCTTTGTAAACCAAATTGTCGATAAGCGCATTACACCTGAAGAGATCGCAACCGATCCATTTACCCAAGTGTTGGAAAGTCATAACGCAATCAGCAACAACATGATTGCCAAACCAGCCATGATTTTTGGTGAAAAGCGCTTGAATGCCAAAGGCTGGGATATCACAGACCATGTGACCCTAGAACAGTTGGAACCAGCTCGCGAGGCCTTCCAGAACACGCAATGGCACGCGAAACCAATGATTGCAGGCAATGCAAGCAGCTCTGAAACGGCTGAAATTCGTAACCCTGCCAACCCAGAAGATATTGTAGGTCTAGTTACTGAAGCGAACGCTGAAGATATTGAAAGTGCGATCGTATCTGCAGAGCTAGGCTTCCAGCGTTGGTCAAAAACTGACGCTAGCGAGCGCGCCGCTTGCCTTCGCCGTGTAGCTGATCTATTTGAAGCCAATGCGCCTGAGCTATTTGCTCTGGCGGGCCGTGAAGCGGGTAAAACACTACTTGATGCTGTTGGCGAGATTCGAGAAGCGGTCGACTTTGCCCGTTACTATGCAAATGAATCTGAGAAACACGCAAACAGTGAAGCACGCGGCGTGATCACCTGTATCTCCCCGTGGAACTTCCCTTTAGCTATTTTTTCCGGTCAGGTTTTAGCAGGTATCGCATCAGGTAATAGCGTCATCGCTAAGCCTGCTGACCAAACACCTCTAATAGCTGCCCGCGCTGTTGCTTTGATGCATGAAGCAGGTATCCCTGAAGATGTTATCCAACTGTTACCGGGCTCGGGGATCAATGTCGGCGCGCCGCTGACCTCTGATCCACGCATCGCTGCAGTGTGCTTTACAGGCTCGACCTTAACTGCACAGCGCATCAACAAAGTGATGGCGGAAAACATGGCACCGGATGCACCCCTAGTGGCAGAAACCGGTGGTATGAACGCGATGATCGTTGATTCCACAGCTCTACCAGAACAGGTGGTACGCGATGTACTGATGTCCTCGTTCCAGAGTGCAGGTCAGCGCTGTTCTGCTCTTCGAGTGCTTTATGTCCAAGAAGATATTGCTGATAACCTACTAGAGATGCTGTTTGGCGCAATGGACGAACTACGCCTTGGTAACCCTTGGCTTCTAAGCACCGATGTTGGTCCGGTTATCGATAGCAACGCTAAAGCTAAGATTGATGAGCACTGTGCAAAATTTGCCGCTAAAGGGCAGATGCTGAAAAAGCTAAATACACCAGCCGGCGGTACATTTGTCGCGCCTGCAGTACTGAAAGTTAATGGTATTGAGGAGATTGATGAAGAGATCTTCGGCCCTGTTCTACATATCGCAACTTTTGCAGCAAAAGATCTGGATCAAGTTGTCGAGTCGATCAACAACAAAGGCTACGGTTTAACCTTTGGCCTACACACCCGCGTGGATAACCGTGTAGAGCGCATTATCAACCAAGTTAAGGTAGGCAACATCTACGTTAACCGTAACCAGATTGGTGCCATTGTCGGCTCACAACCATTCGGCGGTGAAGGCCTATCCGGTACTGGCCCTAAAGCGGGTGGTCCACACTACGTAAAACGCTTCACTCGATCAAACACTAACAATAGTACAGAAGCACCAACAGGCCAGACAATTAACTCTGAAACACTGCACAAGATGATCCAACAACTGGGTCAAACAGCTTCTAGTGAAGCGAAGGTTTCTGAGGGACAACTTGCTAACGTCTTTGCTGAGCAGGCATTTAAACTGCAAGGCCATAGCTCTGAAGCTACAGAGATGCCAGGGCCAACAGGGGAGTTAAACCTTCTATCCGAAACTGGACGTGGCATTGTACTTTGTCTAGGTCCCGATGCAGAAAGCGCTAAGAATCAAGCTGCGACAGCGCTAATGCAGGGCAATGCGGTAGTCATTATTGCTCAAGGTATCGCTGATCTTCTGAAACAGTGCACTGATGCTGAATTGCCTGTGCAAGGTATGGTGGGGCAGTTATCGGCGGATGCTATGACAGACGCTGATGGATTCGCTGCGATCTGCTGCAATGCCAGCACTGAAGCCCTAAAAGAGATTCGTCAGGCGCTCGCCGCTCGCGAGGGCGCGGTGCTGCCACTGATTACAGAACTGGATCAACCAGAACGTTTCGTCATGGAACGCCATCTGTGCATTGATACTACAGCCGCTGGCGGTAATGCCAGCCTAATCGCTACAGCCGGCTAAGACCGGCTTCAGCAAGCACCTTTCCACTTACTTCGTTTTTTGATTCATGGGCAAAATTCGAAGACCTTTACCCCGGGGCTACCGCCATTCAGCCCCGGGGGCTTTTCATTCTAAAAAATAAATTCTTAAGCTTGGCTTCGATACCAATCGACAAATGTATCAGCGGGCATCGGCCTTGAAATTAGGTAACCCTGGATCTGGTTACAATTGAGCTCTCGCAGCAAACCAAACTGGGTCTCCGTTTCGATCCCTTCTGCAACCACTTCAAGTCCTATGGCCTGACTCATATCGATAATAGATGCCACTATGCTTAAATCGACTTCTGAGTCCTCAATATTAACCAAGAAACTACGGTCTATTTTCAGCACATCCAGAGACATATTACGGATATAGCTGAGACTGGAATAACCCGTACCAAAGTCATCGATGGCAATCCGTACGCCTGCAGTTCTCAATATATTGATAGCTACGCGAGTCTCTTCTAGGCAATGCAAGAAACTGGTTTCCGTCAGCTCTACCGACAATAATCTAGAGGGCAACTGGAACTCTTCCAGAACCTCTAAAATCTCTTCGGCTATATCTCGACGCTGCATCTGCTTAGCGGATACATTGATTGCGACAGGAACCTCATACCCCAGCTTCCACCAGCTAGAACACTGCCGAACCGCCTCTCGCAAAACGAAATAGCCGATCTGGTCGATAACACCTAAATCCTCAGCAAGCGGAATAAATTCATCAGGGGGAATAAAGCCTTGTTCAGGATGGTTCCAACGAATTAACGCTTCTACACCAACGAGTTGGCGATCTGATGCTGTTACTTTGGGCTGGTAATACAGTTCAAATTGTTCTGCTTCGATAGCTCGGTGCAGATCATTTGCCATACGATAGCGTGATTTCACCAACTGGTGCTGTTCAGATGAGAAGAATCGATAGCTATTGCGACCAAAATCTTTCGCCTGTTTAACGGCTACTTCGGCACACTGGAACAGATCTTCAGGTTCTGTTGCATCCGTAGGGAAGAAACTCACCCCAACACTGACGGTCAGATTGATCTCCGCACCGGATACCAGTATCGGTTGATTGATCGTAGATAGAAGGCGATTTAAAAATTCACTCACCGCAGTATTATCATCAACATCAGTGAGGATCATATTAAAAGAGTCACCCCCAAAGCGGGCAACTGTATCACCCTCCTCTAGAATTGACTCGACTCTACGGCCAACTTCACGCAAGACCTGATCACCTGCCTCAAGGCCAAAACGATCATTTACACGCTGAAAAAAATCTAAATCTAAAAAGGCTAAAGCAACTTGATGATTGTGCTCTTGGGCATAACCAAGCGATAAGTTCAGACGATCATTAAACAACTTACGATTAGGAAGGCGGGTTAGCTCATCAAAATAAGCCAAGCGTTTAATACGGGCTTCTGATTTCTTAATTTCTGTCAGATCGGAAAAAATAGACGCATATTGGCAAATTTCTCCTGCATCATTTTCCACCGCAGTTATAGTAAGCCACTCTGGATAAACTGTACCGTTTTTACGTTTATTCCAGATTTCACCTTGCCACTGTCCGTCACTCTGTAACGAAGCCCACATATCTTGATAGAAGGTTTTATCATGACGGCCCGAGCTTAAAATATTGGTATTTTTACCCAGAACCTCCCACTCTTCATATCCTGTAATTTCCGTGAAAGCTGGGTTTACCCGCTGGATTTTAGCTTCCAAATCGGTCACTACGATCGCTTCCATAGAAGCATTCATGACCTTATCCGCCAACTTAAGGTTATGCTGGGATAAGGCTAACGCTTGATCACGCTCATTCAATAACTCTTTTAAGCGATAGACATAATCCATCTCTACATTACGTAGAATATCGCTATAAGAGATCAAACCAATAACTTCACCATCATGGCGCTTAACACCGAGGTGATGAAAACTATGCTGACGAAATACTTTGCGAGCATTGTAGAGACTGAGGTCAGCTTCAACTGATACCAAATTGGCGGAAGCAAAATCTTTAAGCGGTAAGTCCAAGTCACCCTCGGCCATACTCACCATCAGATCATTTTCGGTGAGGATTCCAACAATATCCTTACCATTGCAGATTAAAGCAGCGCTATGACCCGTTGTTTCCAAACGCTCTACTGCTAAACGAACCGTTTCATGCTCAGGGATGATCAACGCATCTTTGCTGATAATTTCAGAAACAGATCTTAGAAATAGATCATGCTCCACACCCTGACTGTTAACTACATCAGTCTCTGAAAGCATGCCGAAGATATTGTGGCTTTCATCTACAACAACTAAATGCCGAAAACCTTCTGCAATAAAACGTAAACCAGCTTCATCAATGGTAGCTGTTGTAGAAACCGTGCTCACAGGGGAAGACATGCAGGTAGAAACAGCAATCTGTTCTAAATCCTGCCCTGACACCGTGATCCGCATAATATCCCTGCGAGTAACAATGCCAACCGGCCGGTTTCCTTCGCAAATAACAACACAGCCTATGCAATGTTTAGCCATTAAACCTACGGCCGTAGATACCTTAGTATCTTCAGAACACACGACTAACTGTTGCTGCGCAACTTGACGCACCAAAAGGTGTTTCTGGGGATATGGCATGCTGGTCATTACGAACTTACTAACTCGGTTTTATTTCAGATGAGCAATATTACTGAATAAAATTCGAACAATAAAACCACATGAATGATAAGGTTCTATGATATTGACCCGAGTCAAACAAACAGAAAAAACTCGAAACAGCCCCCCAATTTGGCCCAAGTAAAAACGAACATTTAAGACGGATAAAACAGGGAGAATTAAACAGGGAGGAAAGAACATCCTCCCCGGAAAGGAAGAAAATCAGCCTAACTAGCTAAGCTTTTCAAACATAAGATCCCAAACACCATGACCTAAACGTTCACCACGCTTTTGGAATTTAGTGACTGGACGCCACTTCGGCTGCGGCGAGTATTCACCTTCCCCGGCAACGTTTTGATAACCCTCTGCAGCGCTCATAACTTCCATCATGTGCTCTGCATAGTTTTCCCAATCGGTAGCCATATGGAATACACCACCAACTTTCAATTTCTTACGTAACGTCTGAGCAAATTCAGGCTGAACGATACGTCGCTTGTGGTGACGCTTTTTGTGCCATGGATCAGGGAAGAACAGTTGAATGCAATCAAGACTGCCATCAGGAATACACTGCGCCAACACTTCAATCGCATCATCGCAGAATACGCGAATATTGCTTAAGCCTTCACGCTCTGCATTGCTTAAAATACGGCCTACACCTGGGCGGTGTACTTCGATACCAATGTAGTTTTTCTCTGGCTGATCTTTTGCCATCTCAACCAATGAATCACCCATACCAAAACCGATCTCAAGTACAACCGGGGCATCGCGATTAAACACCTCAGTTAGATCTAACATCCCCTGTTTCAGCTCAAGCCCCATTTGCGGCCATACATCTTCCATAGCTTTCTGCTGACCTTCGGTCATACGTCCAGCACGTAAGACAAAGCTTTTTACAGTACGCATGTGCTTCTCTTCAGAAGCCTGCTCAGGGTTTTGCTGCTCGATGTTATTTTCTTCTGTCATCATCTGACCTAACTAAGTAAAACAAAACAGCCTGACATTGGGACGTCAGGCTGTATCGGAAAGTGTAGCCAAACCACCGTTAATTAGCGGTGATTATTTACCAACAATGGTTCCTTCCATTGGCGAAGAAGCACTCGCGTATTTCTTACGTGGCATACGGCCCGCCAAGAATGCTTCACGTCCAGCTTCAACCGCTTTACGCATAGCTGAAGCCATTAAAATAGGGTTTTGCGCACCGGCAATAGCCGAGTTCATCAATACCGCTTCACAACCCATTTCCATCGCCACCGCGGCTTCTGACGCAGTACCTACACCGGCATCAACCAATACCGGTACTTTGCAATCTTCCATAATAACATTGATGTTATGTGGGTTAAGAATGCCCAAACCAGAACCGATCATAGAACCTAATGGCATGATAGATACACAGCCTAGATCTTCTAGCTCTTTCGCTACGATTGGGTCATCACTGGTGTAAACCATTACTTTGAAACCATCACGTACCAGCACATCTGCGGCTTTGATTGTTTCAACAACATTTGGATATAGAGTTTTCTGGTCGCCCAATACTTCTAGCTTAACCAGATCATGACCATCCATCAGCTCACGCGCCAACTTACAAGTACGGATCGCATCATCAGCGTTAAAGCAGCCCGCCGTGTTCGGAAGGATTGTGTATTTCTCTGGAGAGATCACATCCAACAGATTTGGCTCATCTGGATTCTGACCAATATTAGTACGACGTACAGCCACGGTTACGATTTCAGCACCACTTGCTTCAATCGCCAAACGGGTTTCTTCCAGATCTTTATATTTACCTGTTCCGATTAGCAGACGAGAGTTAAAAGATTGGCCTGCGATTACTAGCGGATCATTTTCTAGGGACATGGTGTAATTCCAAATGCTCGTTATTATTTACTCTGGCTGTACTGCATCAAATGCTGAAATTAACCGCCACCAATGGCATGAACAATTTCAACACGATCTGATTCTTTTAAAACCGTCTCAGCATGCTGGCTGCGCGGAATAATTTCAAGATTAAGCTCAATCGCGATACGCTTTTCGCCTAACTCTAACTGCTCAACCAAACTTGTCAGGGTGATACCATCCTGCAACTGCAGCATCTCACCATTTACCTGAACCTGCATTTATCTATCTCCTACCTGAAGTCAACGCTGCATACCCCAGCAACGCCCACCCGCAAAGGAACGCAACTCCACCTAACGGTGTAACCATACCTAATGACCGCATCCCAGTTAACGCCATTAGGTACAAGCTGCCTGAAAACAACAAAATCCCAATCACAAATCCAATCGCGGCACGCTTAATCACCTTTAGGTCTAAACGCTCTGGTGCGAATGCCAAAACTAGCAAAGCCAGCGCGTGATAAAAGTGATATTCCACACCGGTCTGATACACAACATAAAGGGAAGGCTCGATCGAACCTTTAACTGCATGTGCACCAAATGCGCCGATAGCCACGGCTAAAAAACCGAAAATGGACGCAATAAAAAGCAGTGGATGTGTATTCATGATGAACTCTGTTAAAACGAGTTCGGATTATACCGAATTTGCTACGGCCTTGCCGAATACTGCAGACATAAAAAAACCGCTCAAAAGCGGCTTTTTTACTCCAGAAAACGAATTACGCTTCCATGGAGACTCGAATCTTCTTCATCGCATTCTTTTCTAACTGACGAATACGCTCAGCGGATACTTCGTACTCTGCTGCTAGCTCGTGCAAAGTAGCTTTATCATCGGTTAACCAACGGCGCGCCAAGATATCTTTACTACGCTCGTCCAACTCAGACATCGCCGACATTAAACGACGCTGTGCATCCTGTTCCCAGTTAGCATCTTCCACCTGTAACGATGGATCTGCGCTTTTATCTTCTAGGTAGTGAGCAGGCGCCCAAGCTGCTTGCTCATCATCAGCACCTTCCGGCGCGTCAAACGCAGTATCAACAGAGGCCATACGACCTTCCATCTGACGCACTGTTTTAGCTTCTACGCCTAGATCTTCTGCGATTAGATCAACCTCATCGTTGGTCATCCAACCAAGGCCTTTCTTTTTCGAACGCAGATTGAAGAACAACTTGCGCTGCGCTTTGGTCGTTGCAACTTTCACAATACGCCAGTTACGCAGAATAAATTCATGCATCTCAGCTTTTACCCAGTGCACGGCGAAAGAAACCAGACGTACACCCATCGTTGGGTCAAAGCGTTTAACAGCCTTCATCAGGCCAACGTTACCTTCCTGAATTAGATCGCCTAGAGGCAGACCGTAACCAGAATACGTTTTAGCAACATGTACAACAAAACGAAGGTGAGACATAACCATCTGACGTGCAGCTTCTACGTCACCATCAAAGTGTAGGCGCTCAGCCAGAGAACGTTCCTCTTCAACGCTCAGCACAGGAATCGCCGTAACAGTCTGTACGTACGCATCCAGGTTCTGACCAGGAGAAAGGTTTTCAACAACTTGTAAGCTTGTGCCCATTAATGACCTCGTATCATTCTGCTTTAAACACCGCAGATATGACTTGTTTATAGTACAAAAGTTCCAACAAAATCCCGCTTCCTAAAAAGTGGGACCGAAAAATATAACGAGGAATAAGATAAAACGCAAATATGACGTTTAAATGACAAGTTATTGCGGCTCAATGTCGCGAAGGTGACGACTTACCGCGAGTTTTGCACCGACTAAACCAAGCAAGATTCCAGACGACAACAGAACAAGGCTATCTGAAAAGCCTAAGCCCTGAAGCTCAAAATCACTCTGGTAAAGTGCTGCTAGCTGCCCAACAGGTTCATTCAGAAGTAGTAGACTGATCATTACAAACAACCATGCTAAGGCAGCCCCTAATAGACCAAACCAGAAACCGGTATAAATAAAGGGACGCTTCACCCAAGAGTCGGTCGCACCGACTAATTTTGCAACCTGAATCTCATCTTTACGGTTTTCTATCGACAGGCGGATGGTATTACCCACCACCAGTAAAACAGACAAGGCCAACAAAGCACCCAGAACCAGAACAACACGGTTGGCGAGTTCAACAAACGAGGCTAAACGCTCAACCCAAACCATATCTAACACCACATCATCGACTTCAGACATTTCCGATAAAGTCTGTTGCAGCTTTATTAGCGCTTGTTTCTGATTGTCTATGGGCTGCACCACAACAACCGCAGGCAGTGGATTGCTATCAAGAAAGCTTAAGATGTCAGCAAACTCCGACATCCGCTGAAACTCCAGTAAGCCTTGCTCTTTGGTCACCAACTCGACAGCAGCCAGATCTGATCGCAGCAGCATGTTTTGGCTAAAGCGTTCGGCAGCTTCATCAGCAACCGAGGTTTTCAGATAGATAGAGATGCGCGGATCGCCCTGCCACTGGCCGCTCAGATGATTAATATTCTTCAAACCAACGAACATAACGCCCGGCAACGCTAAGGCGATCGCCAATACAGCCAACGTCATTAAACTCGGTAAAGGCGTCGCTTTTAAGCGCTTCAGTGAATCTTGCGCCGTCTTTTTATTATGACGTAGCCAGCTTTTTGCCTGAGCAACAAAGTCGATCTTATGACGAGCAGCACCTTTAGATTGGGAAGGTGCCGGAGCTGCAGCGTCTACAGGTCGTTCTTGTCGAACGGCTCCGCGTCTTTTTGGTTCTCGATTAGCCATCGCGTAGCAACCTCCCCTGATCCAAAATCAAGGTGCGATGCCCCATACGCGAGATCAAGGCCAAATCGTGACTGGCGATCAAAACTGTCGTGCCATGGCGATTAAACTCCATAAACAGACTCATGATCTCAGCAGATAGCGTCGGGTCGAGGTTACCGGTCGGCTCATCGGCCAGCAGCAATTGAGGTTTGTGCACGATTGCACGGGCGATACCTATACGCTGCTGCTCACCGGTAGACAAGGCAATCGGATTAAACTTTTCTTTGTGCAGCAAGCCCACCTTATCCAAGGCTGCTCTTACACGTCGCCCAGTATCTTCCTCATCGTAACCGGAGATATGTAGTGGCAACGCGACATTTTCAAATACAGTGCGATCAAAGAGAAGCTGATGGTTCTGGAATACCACACCAATACGGCGGCGGTGGTAGGGAATATCTTCGCGGCTAAACTGTGCCAAGTCCTGTTGAGCAATAGAAACGCTGCCTCGCGTAGGGCGCTCCATCAACATGATCAGTTTGAGTAACGTACTTTTACCTGCGCCCGAATGACCGGTTAGAAACGCCATCTCGCCACGTTGCAGCATAAAGTTTACGTCTCTAAGCGCATCGTGCCCTTCAGGGTAACGTTTGCTTACATTCTCAAACTGAATCATGCGGAATTCCTTTCACGACTTAATCAAATAGCGCGTCTACAAATTCCTGAGATTTGAATGGGCGAAGATCATCAATCTGCTCGCCAACACCAATAAAGCGGATCGGCAGATCCATCTGTTTAGCGATAGCGAAGATCACACCACCTTTGGCAGTACCATCTAGCTTAGTTAGAGAGATACCTGTCACGCCAACACTGTCTTTAAAGATCTTCGCTTGGCTCAATGCATTCTGACCAGTACCGGCATCAAGGACCAACATCACTTCATGTGGCGCTTCTGGAGAAAGCTTCTGTGTTACACGAACAACTTTTTCCAGCTCTTGCATTAGGTTGTCTTTATTCTGCAGACGACCTGCGGTATCAGCGATCAATACGTCAACGCCTTTAGCCTGAGCAGATTGCACCGCATCGTAAATAACAGATGCAGAATCAGCACCGGTGTGCTGTGCCACAACAGGAACATCGTTGCGCTCACCCCATACCTGCAACTGCTCAACAGCCGCCGCACGGAACGTATCACCTGCAGCTAACATCACTGACTTACCTTCGCTCTGGAAGCGTTTCGCCAACTTACCAATCGTAGTTGTTTTACCTACGCCGTTTACCCCTACCATCAGGATAACGTAAGGCTTGTTATTACATTCTACTTTTAGCGGCTCTTCAGAGCGGTGTAGCAGGCTCGCAAGTTCCTCTTTAAGCGCCTCTTGTAATGCTTGCGCATCGCCTAGCTGTTTACGTTCTACCTTATCGGTTAGACGCTGGATAATGTCAGATGTCGCTTCAACACCAACATCAGCCATCAATAGAAGGGTTTCGATCTCTTCTAACAGATCATCATCGATCTCTTTCGCACCAAGAAAAAGATTACCCAACTGCTCCGTTAGGTTCGCCTTGGTCTTGCTCAAACCAGACTTAATACGTGAGAAGAAACCTTTTTTCTCTTGTTTCTCTTCAACAGGCTCTTCTACAGGCGTAAGAACTTGCGCTTCCGGCTCAACCTGAGGTGCGTCAGCCACTTCAGCTACGGGCTCTGCTGCTGGCGCTTCTGGCTCAGCTTCCACAACAGTTTGCGGCGCTTCTTCCGCTGGTTGTAATTCTTGTGCAGGTTCAACGACTTCAGCAGATTCAACCACAGTTTCAACGACTGTATCTGTTACTGATTGTTCAGCCTGAACTTCTTCCTGTACCTCTTCTTTAACAGCTACAGGCGCTGATTCTTGAGGGGCTGCGGCAGGTTCAGCAGCAACAGGCTGTTCAGGCGCAGGCGCTGCGGCCTCAACTTCAACCTTCTCAACATCCTGTTCCTGAGTCTGCAGATTCTTTTCTTCTGCAGGCTTACCACCGAACATGGATTTTAATTTCTTAAACATTTAACTTCCTCATACAGCCGCCAAATGATATCGGCCACTGGTTGATATAATTCTGCACTTATTTATTCAGCTGAGTCGTCGCTACTCAAATAGCGATAGATTCCCGCAAGCACTAATGCGGTGATCACAACACCTGCGTAAGCGATGTAATCAGTATTCCAGCCTTCGGTAACAAACCATTTTTGTAAACTCAGCATGATTTTCCGTTCTCATACGGCATATTATTTGGGTGATAATGGCCAATAAAATCCAGCAGTCCACCCACAAAGTCTGGTATCTTATCACAGTGATTTGGTACAGAGACTACCCTTATGACAAATGAATACCGTCCCCTGTTTAATCGTAAATATTTGATCGGCCTCGTATGGTTCAGTTTGATCGCCATTATGATCCTTTCATCTATGGGACCTGGGGCAGTCAAATACCATGACATCGAGTCAAATGAGGCAAGAAGCCTCAGCTGGATGGAGTTAGATGACCAGCCTATTACGCTGGTTTTACTGCTACCTACACGCCCAGCTTTTAACTCGACTCAGCGCCAACTGCAGCAGCTTCAAAGTCAGATTTTACAACAGCGCTTAAATGCACTGGCTAACCCGACTTATAGCTATCATGTACTGCCACGCCAAGACCGCATCGAAGTTACGCTTCGCTGGTCATCAACGCAAGAATTACCTAACCTGAAATCGATCTGGACTGCGCTAAGTCAACCGGTCGAGAGCGCCCGCTGGCAGGATCAACTGAAAACTATTCAGGCGCGCCAATATCTAGATGGTCAAAACAGCGAACAGCAGATCATTAATCACTTTTATGAGCACTTACAGCCAAGCAATCGCATGACAGTTTTGGGCAACCTCAGTCGCAGCTTTAACGTCATGTTCCAAAACCCTCGCTTTGCATTAAGCGGTGAAGGGGCTGAAGATCTCGTTTCAGCAGTTCAAGAGAGCTTTCCACAACAGCAAAGCGATCAAAGCGCAGCGCTGATTACAGCCAGCCCTCAATTTATCCAGCAAGGTGAAAGTACGGATCAACGTTTCCGCTTATTGGTTGGTACGCTCATTCCAGCGCGAGACTCAAAAGATTTTGTCCAAGAAAGGTTAAGTGCCCAAGTACTTCAAGACCTGCTGAGTCAACAGCAAACACAGTACAATCTGAATTTCCGTATGCTTTGGGCCGCTTTGAGTGATACCGGTTACCGTGCCCTGATTATTGATGGCTTACAAAATCCAGGTCCAGTATTGCCCCAGTTAAGTCAGATGATTACTGAGGATCTGGTAGAAAAAAGCCAACAGAACCTAGCTTCTCAATGGCATGGCAATATGCGCGATATCGCTAACCAGGTTCAGGCACTTAATCTGATTGCGTTCTACCGTTTGCCGGAAGACACTTTAGAGACCTATGCGGAGCAGGTTTTAGATCAAGATACCGATCAAGTGATCGAACTAGCGCGCAAAGCCTTACAGGCAGATAAACAAATCAGTATCCTTCAATCCCCCTCGCTTTAAAGGAAAGACCATGGGCCGTCGCAACCCTCCTCGCAAACAGGCGAATAAGACAGATATCCCCCGTTCGCAGCTACGTATTATTGGTGGCGAATGGCGTGGCCGAAAAATAGAGTTTTTTGCCGTCGATGGTTTACGCCCTACACCGGACAGAGTGAGAGAAACCTTATTTAATTGGATTCAATCCTCAGTGCCGGGCGCGCAATGCTTAGACCTATTTAGTGGTAGTGGAGCCCTTGGGCTGGAAGCGCTATCTCGCGGCGCTGCCAGTATGACTTTTATCGATCTGAACCCAACCACATCCAGAAAGCTGAAAGACAATATCCAGTTTTTAAAGTGTCAGAATGCCGAAGTTATTCAAGCCAATGTGCTTGAGTGGCTACAAAGCCGAAAAACTGATTGCGAGCAGCGCTACGATCTTGTGTTCCTAGATCCGCCTTTCCGCCAAGATCTTATCGCGCCGTGCTGCGAATTACTGGAAGCGCACAACCTGTTATCAGAAAACGCTCTTATTTACGTTGAAAGCGAGTCAGAACTACATCATCCACAGGTACCTAGTCACTGGCATGAGCATAGACAAAAAACGGCAGGCCAAGTGACCTACCGTTTGTATATGCGTAATAGCTAGCCAGTAAAGTTAATAAGCTGGCTGTACGTCGTCTAGATAAAAGCTAGCTTTATATTTTTTCAGATCATTCACATGTAGATTTTTTGGTAATTTAAAGCGGGCAGCAAAAACCTGCCCAGGTTTGATATAGCCTTTAACGTGATCAACGTAACGCTCGATCTTGCCATTACGTTTAAGGTACATCCCCATCACCATATCTTTAAGAACCGGCCCTTGCACTGCGTAACGCCAGCGAGTTTCTAGTACATGGTTACCGGCTTTACGGGATGACTCTAACTTCAAACCGTTCTGTACCGCTTTTACAAAACGCGCTTGATCCTGCTGACGACGTTCCTCTACTTTCGCTTCCTGGTGCTGAACATAGGCCCCGAGTGCTGTAGAGAGCAAAGCTGCAACGCCACCGCCGTCACCTGCGGCTACCTCATTGCTATTTTTGCGCCACAGCACATTATTATCCAACAACTGAGCTGAGCGAGGGTTAATATGGCCTTTGCGGTAATAAGGCATTACAGCCTTACCGACTTTATAAGCTTCTTTATAACGTTCGGCGTTTACAGGATGATCATGATGGAAAAGGGCTCGGGCATTACCTTCCGCAGCATACTTCCTTTGCCAAATACGGCTAGCCGCTAGAGGATCATACCCGGCTAATGCAGCGTACAAGATACCAATGCGATCAGCCTCACGTTCACTTTCATGAGTAAAAGCAGCTTTGTAACCACTACGACGCGCGGAATTCGAACCCGCTAATGCACTGATCTGAGCATGTGTCTGGCGTTCATACACGTGGTTCGCCACAGTATGCGCGATCTCATGGGCAACAACCGCAGCCACCTCTGCATCACTTTTTAGGTCCGTCATCAACTTAGAGTGCACGACAATATAAGTGCCCCCAGTGGTGAATGCGTTAAAAGAATCGCGCTTGATCAGGATAGGTTCCCAGCGCTCATTTTTAAGATGAGAGATCTGATGAATACGATCAAAGATTCGCACCAAGCGCAGGTATTGGCTACGACTCACTGCCGCATTTACGGGTCTTTTATGCTTCTTCTCATTGGCAATAATTTTTTCAACATAGGCGTTACCCTGCTGAATCTGAGCAGAGCGATTCGCCATACTCAAGCTACGCTGGCCTGTAACTCTATCCTTTTCACTGACAGATTCAGCGACTTGATAAAGCCCTCTATCTACCTTTTGTAAGGTCTGACAGCCTGCGAGCCCAAGAACAAACGCGAATACAGCGAAAATACGCAACCAAGACATCTTTGTAATACCCTTAAAACCTATATAGTTATTGGTAATAAAAAACAAAATTCTTATAACCGATATAAATCAAACCATTCCATTATAGTATTTGTACCGCCCGTGCAATTCAGATAATATGCCGCACTTGCTAAACTGCTATTTTATTAGGCCTGCACAATATAGGCACTAATTAGACATCAACTGCTGTGAACCTGATATGAATACAGCCGTATACCCAGGAACATTCGATCCAATCACCAATGGTCATTCGGATCTAATTGAGCGAGCATCTAAACTTTTCGATAAAGTTGTTGTTGCTATCGCCGAAAGCCCTAAGAAGCGACCACTACTGGAATTAGAAACTCGAGTAGCTTTGGTAGCCGAGGTAACTGCGCACCTCGACAATGTTGAAATTGTCGGCTTTGATTGTCTACTAGCAGAGTTACTAGAGCAACAGAACGCAAATATTATTCTACGTGGATTGCGTGCAGTTTCGGATTTTGAGTACGAGTTCCAACTCGCAGCGATGAACCGACATCTAGCACCGAACGTAGAAAGTATATTTTTAACACCAGCGGAACATTTATCTTTCGTTTCCTCCACGCTGATCAGAGAGATCTCCAGCTTGGGCGGTGATGTCAGCAAATTTGTTCATCCGTCGGTGTCCAAGGCCCTGCTTGAGCACCAGCGCCTGTAATTTTACTTTTATGACAGTGAGGTAGTCATCATGGCATTGATCATTACTGACGAATGTATCAACTGTGACGTATGTGAGCCGGAATGTCCGAACGAGGCCATCACTCCGGGTGACGAAATCTATGAAATCGAACCATCCAAATGTACTGAGTGTGTAGGTCACTACGATACTCCTCAGTGTGTTGAAGTTTGCCCAGTTGACTGTATTCCGAAAGATCCAGATCACGAAGAAACTGAAGCGCAGCTAATGGAGAAATACCAGAAGCTAACGGGTTCATAAGCCCCAGTTTTAAGACAGTTACAAAAAAGCAGGCCTTAAGCCTGCTTTTTTATTGCCTGAAATTCAGATCTATTGATATCGCTCCTGCCAAAAGATCATTCGATCATTACCGCGGGCACGACCGAAAGTAATAATCGCATCAGGCACACTGGTGTCATCGGCATTGCCATCCTGATCCCAATCGTATCTTAACCAGTCATCGATTGAAGATAATCCCACAGGGAAGTAACCGGTATTATCATTCCCACCCGTACCTGCACCCGGTGCAGTAAAGATCAGACTAAAATCACCCGATGTGGCATCAGCATTAGTAGCGTTGATATTTAAATTACCTACGGTACTACCATCACCAACGATAACCGTCCGGTCTGCAACAACACTACTGATTGGATTACCATCGTAACTAATATTGGCTAATGGAAAGGCAGTACAGCTATCATCTGTATTCCGCACAAACGCAGCGCCATCCCAATACTGAATTTCAAATGGCACAGGAAGATCTTCAGTTTCTGGACCATGGGCGGATTGCAGTATAACGCGACCATAACGCAGTTCCGTAGCATTCCCCAGCGCTACACCTGTACAGCTCCCAGTACAATCACCCGCTAGATCAGGATCGATATTCATTGCTGCAGTAGTGAAGTTACGATTATCCAATTCAGACGTAATCGACATCCCCAATTGCAACTGAGTATAGGGGCCATCTTCTAATCCAGCAGACCCACTTTGGCGTTGAAAGATAAGATTCGTAATAGCAGTTGAGCTGACTGTCGTTCTATCAACAACACCCTCAGTCCAACCACTTAACGACGTAGGCGTCGTGAGACGAGAGCTTAATTCATTACCATCATCACTATCCTCAGCACTCAGTGCCAAAATAGCCGTGTCGTCATAAATCGCAAGGTCATAATTCTCGGTCAGTTCACCATCAGCAGAACGCGCTTCAATCTTATATTCAAGGACAGAAAACGGCTGTTGCATATAGGTAAATGGAGTACATTGTTCCTGTACAGTTGATTCAGTCAGAACGAAGTGATCTGGATAGAAACGGCCAACCTTACGGTATTCACTACCAATATCCACGCCCGACTGAATATAGTTACTCATCGATCCCTTAAGCTGGATACTTCCCACTTCATCATACTTCAAACCAACAGCTGAACCATTTGCAGTTCCGAGCGAGATAGTTGCAGTACCACCGCTGAAATTACCTAACTGCCCAGTCCCCGTATTCGGCGTAAAGAATGTCGCATCTGCAGATAGAGTTACTGTTCCGGTAAAGTTTGGCGTAATGCCATTATCAGTCAGATCCGCAATATTATCGGTACCGCTTGTTTCCAGCAGCGTATTGCCATCAGTATCTATTGCATCGGGAATACCATCATTATTGGTATCCTCAGCAGCATCGTAGAGGTAAGCGTTTACCTCAACATCAAACGGTTCATCTGCAGCGGCAAAGCCAGAGGAGCTATCTGGCCCGGTTTCATCTCCGCTCGGGTTCGCACCTCCTGCAGCAGAGATACTAGGGAAACCGAACCCAAATGGGCGCACAACAAATAGATTCGAATTGCCTATCATGACCGCGCCAGTGTCTGGCACGGTATAACTCGCCTGTAACTGCATTTCACCTGCATCATTGTAGTTAAGACGGACCGGTGCTTTGGAATCAGCATCGAATGTCATATCAACAGATTTAAATGTTTCCGGCGTACCGGCATTGAGGTCAACCTCGGGGTTACTGCCACTTTTAACATTAAATTCACGCCCAGAAACACACGAAGTTGGGTTACTACACTGAGCCGCCAAATTAATCGTTTTAGCAATACCATCATTTGGAAAAGCAGCCTGACACACACTAGGGTCTGCAGTAGTTGCTTCAACCGCTTGAAGATAAAGGCTAGCAGCACCAAAACCTGCATCTGAAGCTTTACCTGCAATCTGCGTCGGTATGGTCTCTACACCAGCACCATCAATAAACCGGAAGCCCGCGAGGGTGAAGGTAATATTAGGGTCATCAGCTGCTATCCAACTACCGCTGTTCTCAGTAATGGAACCATCCGTAACATTGAAACCAAAGGTCTCGCTTGTGCCACTTAAAATAGGATGGGCAAATTGCAATACAGCGCTTTGTGAACCAGAAGCAAAGGTAAATGTAGCCACGCCATCATCAGAACTACCATTATCAAATGCCGATGTACCACTCACAGCACCCACCCAATTGCCTTTACCGGAAGTAGCAGTGATCGTCATAGAGGCACTTCCTGCATCGACCGCACTATGAGAACTATCATGGGCGGAGATAGTAATATTCTCAATTAAGCAGGTAACACCACTTTGATCATGGGTAATGGAGTAGTGATCCATCGACGCTCCACAGCTACGAGGAGTGCCATCCCAGTTATTGGAATTCTCAATATTGGTTTTAATCTCTGCGATTGTGCTAGCACTAAGCACGCCATCAAAAATCAAGAATTCATCTAACAAGCCTTCCCAGTCCTGATTTATATCAAAGCCATCACCTAAACCATCTTGATCTTGACCAATGATCAAACCACCCGTTAATACATCTATTGCACTGGTATCATCACCATCGGTATGAGTTACGCACCCTTGTTCAACACCATCGATAAAGAAACAACTCTGGGCACTGGAGGCACGTCGTGTCCAAGCCAGCTGATGCCAGTTGCCATCTCGCATCGTTGGCGTATCGGATAACCGAGTACTGCTTTGAAATGAAGAAGACGTAATGGTCGGCCAGAATTGGTCATTATTATCGAAATACCATACTGCCTCATTAGCTCCCAAGCCTGTATCAGCACTTGCTGCAGATAAAATTGTCGAATCATTGGAAGAAGTAGTTTTAGCCCAAACAATCGCCGTGAAATCAGACAAGCCATCCATAGCATCTTTACTCATAGACAGATAATCCGCCGTGCTGTTAGCACTCAGATCAGCAGCATTACATAATTGCGCATCATTGGTAGGCGAGCTATTAAATGCAGTACCGTGATAGTCATTCCCACTACTATCTAATACATCTCCGCTACCACTCCAGCTATTTTCATCAAAACGCCAGTCAGCCACCACATTGACAACGGCTATAGGGCAACTCCTATCTGTCCCATCTAAGTTTTTCCCTGCATCTTGAAGGTCATAGATATTGGTTACGTCGGCAGCCGATAATGCCTCATCAAAGAATAAGACTTCATCCATCACCCCATCAACAGCCTGGCTACTAACAAATCCACCACCCAAAGAGTCTTGCTCTTGACCAATAATCAATCCATTGCTGGATATAGAAATATTGCTAGAGCCCAAGGTTAGACACCCTTGTAAAACCTTATCCACATACAGGCAGTTCTGTGTACCCGAACGAGTCCATACCAGGTGCTTCCAAGTATCTGTCGAGATACTTGAAGGAGAAACAGTACCGTTCTGCGAATTGTTTAGGTATGGCTGAAAGCTTGTGTGACTTGGAAACCAAAAAATCAATTCATTAAATGATGAACCGTTAGCTCCTGATACCAAAGATTGACTACCTGTTTTCGAGCTTTTGATCCAAGTCGATATTGTGAAGTCGCCTTGATTAGAGAACATATCGCCATCAACACGAATATAATCTGATGTTCCTGTAGTTCTCAGATCAGCCGCATTACATATTTTGCCTTCCACAGGCTGGATACCACCAAAAGCCTCACCATCGAAACTACCCACAGAATCAACAACTTCATTGCTGTTTCCATCCCAGCTAGTTTCATCAAATCTGAATTCAGCTACAGGTGTTAAGGGTCCAGAAGATGGACAGGTTCGAGTTGAACCATCCCAGTTGTTGCCTGCTAACTGATTAGTATAGATTTGAGTAACGTGTGTCTGAGTTAATACCTGATCGTAAACTAAGACCTCATCTAACTGACCAGAGAAATACTCTGGGCTACCACCATTGTCTTCAATACGGCCGATACTATTAAAGGTATTTGAAATAATCCCTGAAGCAATCGTGCCAGTCGCATTTAAAGCCCCATCAATAAAGATCTGATAAGCGCCTGTACTAGCATCTCTAGTTAGAACAACATGACGCCAAGCACCATCATTGATTGATGATGAGGATTTAGAAGTACTATCATCGCCAATACTAATACCGATATTCCCAGAAAGGTCCAACCAGCCCCAGAAAATATCGTCTGTACTGCCACTAATCTCTATACCAGTTACACCCGGCGCGAGGTAATCCGTTGAACTACCTACCTGATTAGTTTTAATCCAAAAACTCAGACTAGCTGTTCCTCGCAGAGCTGACAGATCAATGGCTTCTACGAAATCATCAGCACCATCAAAACTTCCGGAACGACAAACGGCACCATCTGAGACTGTAGTGGCCCCACCCTGAGCCTGACCGTCATGATTATTCCCGGTATTGTCGACCACTTCATTGGCGTTTCCTTGCCATTGAAGTTCATCCATCCGAAATTCTATTTCAGGATCAGGGATGGGAGTATCATCTAAAGTTTCCAGATCAATTTTGATGTAGTTCGTGTCATGTCGAGCTGAGTGACCTCCATTTTGCCTGGGCCACCTGTTCACCGACAGAATATGTATCTCGTTACTACTTACATAATCGGATAAATTGGAAGAAACTGAACCCGCCAGAGTTGTAAAACCTGAAGAAGAAGTCGATGCTAAGGATTCAAAGTTCCCTGAAGAGAAATTACGAATATAGAGGACCGCCCCAGAATATCCACTTCGAGAATTGGCCCCGCGACCACTCCAAGTAGCTGTTATTCTGCTTAAATCAGCTGCACTTTCGCTAACCGAAAACTGATAGAGCATTTTTGCATAGTTGCCCCTACTGTTCGCCCACTGATATTCATAAGAAAAATCATTAGCGTTAATTCCAGATCCTGAAAATGAACTTAAACCACTAGTCGATGTGAACGAGCTATTATCCCCCCGAAGAGAGGTATGGCTACCAGAGCTAAAGTCATAAGTAACAGTGGCAGCCGAGACACTGAAGGAGCACAGCATTAGCAATGCGGTGAAAACAGCACAAACGCTGTAACCCAACCTGTCGTTGATCCTATGCATCAGCTCTCCCAAACAACAATTAACGCCTTTCTAGACTATTCAGCCGATCAAATCGAAGCTTTGATATCCTTTAAACCGTACCGTTCATCCAAGATCCGGCCAATCACACTTCCCTGCGCTAAGTGATAGGCATATTGCATATGTAAGCAACGGATTTTGTCCCATTGAGAAATGCCGCCGATCCCATACTTACTGTACAGCGGCGTGAAACCTAATTCTTCGATACGCTGTTTCTGCTCTTCAGAAGCCGAAGCCCAACGAAGATCTACATAACGCTGCTGATCCGCTAAGTGTTCAGCGCGAAGCTCTTCGTTATCCATCAGCTCTTGTTCCAACTCTTTAACCGCACCTGCTGTTTCTATCTCAGCAATGGCTTGATAGATATCTTTACTGGCCATCCAATAAAGCGTCGGGAAAGGCTTATCATCAACCAAAAGGTCCATCTGCAATACCAATGGAACCTCTTGATCGTTTTGCACAGCAATACCCGCTAAACCACGAGGCTCTCGGCCCAACTGCTGTCGAATAATTTCTAACTGCTTTTCACTGGGTGAAATCAACACTACTACTCTCTATCTGTGACAAGCGAATGAATAGATTAATCTGTTTATTATACATTACCGTAGTCTTCACCACGGCCTAACCAACGTTCAACTAAGGAGTCGGCAAAATCAGGCCACTCTTGCATCTGGCCTGCCACCATCTTAACCCGGGTTAACAGGTCTGAATCACGCTGCAGATCTGCCATTTTAAACTGCATCGTTCCTGTCTGCCTTGTCCCTAGCACTTCACCCGGGCCACGCAGTTGTAAATCCTTCTCCGCAATCTTAAAACCATCGGTGGTTTCGCGCATCACGGTTAAACGCTCACGCCCCTGATTGGATAAAGGCGCGTGATACATCAGCACACAAAAGCTTTCGACAGAGCCTCGACCCACTCGACCACGTAGCTGATGCAACTGCGCCAAACCTAAGCGCTCGGGGTTTTCTATGATCATTACACTGGCATTAGGAACATCAACACCTACTTCAATGACCGTAGTGGCGACTAAAAGATCCAATTCAGCAGCTTTAAACTGCTGCATAATTTCCGCTTTTTCAGCCGGTTTCATACGGCCATGTACTAAACCTATACGAAGTTCAGGTAGTGCTACTTTCAGATCCTCAGCAGTAACTTCTGCCGCTTGGCACTGCAAGGCTTCTGACTCTTCAATCAGAGTACATACCCAGTACACCTGACGCTTTTCGGCGCAGGCTTTTTGTACCCGCTGAATTACTTCGTCGCGGCGGCTATCGGCGATCACTACGGTACTCACAGGCGTTCGACCCGGTGGCAACTCATCGATAATAGAGCAGTCCAGATCAGCGTAAGCACTCATAGTCAGAGTTCGGGGGATCGGTGTAGCAGTCATGATCAACTGATGCGGCGCTAACTCGCCATTGCGTCCTTTTTCACGCAGTGACAGCCTTTGATGCACACCAAAGCGATGCTGTTCATCAATCACCACTAAACCTAAATCAGAGAATACGACTTCTTCTTGAAAAAGCGCGTGCGTCCCGACAACAACCCGTGCTTCGCCGGTTCTAATCGCTTCTAGTTGCGCCTGTCTTTGCTTACCTTTGAGCTTGCCTGCCAACCACGCTACTTTAATATCCAGTGACTCAAGCCAGTTACTGAAGTTAATAAAGTGCTGTTCGGCCAGAATCTCGGTCGGCGCCATAATTGCAGCCTGCAGACCACTCTCTACCGTTTGTAAAGCAGCCAAGGCCGCTACAACGGTTTTACCTGAGCCTACATCGCCCTGCACTAAACGCAGCATCGGATAAGCTTGCGCCAAATCGTTGGCGATTTCGTCACCTACACGCTGTTGCGCGCCAGTTAACGGGAAAGGTAGCTGATCTAAAAACGCCTGTTTTAGCTGTCCTGTTCCCGGGAGTTCGGGCGCGCCTTTTTGGCGTGCTTTTTGGCGTAATTTCAACAACGAGAGGTGATGAGCAAGTAGCTCTTCGAACGCTAGACGACGCTGAGCAGGGTGCATACCGTCCAACAAAAGATGCTGGTCTACATCGACTGGAGGGCGATGAAGATAAGCTACGGCATCATTCAAACTTGGGAACTGCCAGCCTTGTCGCAATTGATCAGGCACAAGCTCTTGCAGGCCACCCTCTTTCAGATAGTTAAGCGCTTGATCAGTCAGAGCTCGTAAACGTCCCTGATGCAGACCTTCTGTGGTTGGATAGATCGGCGTTAGGTTCTCTTCTACTGGCACCAAATCATCGTTATCCACCCGCTTATATTCAGGATGGACGATCTCCAAACCATTTGCACCGGTACGTGCTTCACCAAAGCAGCGAATACGAGTACCAGGTTTTAAGTTATTTTTCTGAGCAGCTGTGAAATGAAAGAAACGTAGCGTTAGTGACCCCGTGCCATCTTGAATACGGCACAATAAACTGCGGCGGCGACCTTTGCTGATATCCGCCAGCTTCACCTCACCCTCAACCACGCACTCATCACCGGGACGTAACGCCCCCATAGGCACAATTCGCGTGCGATCTTGGTAACGCAGAGGCAGATGAAACAATAGATCCTGTAGATTTTGAATACCAAGGTTATTCAGCTTCTGCTCTAACGCAGCGCCAACACCTTTTAACTCTGTGACAGGAATAGAAGCAAGTAACAAACTTATTTACCGCCTGCAGGATCAAAAGAGGCAATCGCTTCAACCAACACATCGATCGCTTGCGGACGTGGAAAGCTAGCACGCCAAGCCACCCCAACCGTACGTTCCGGCACTGGCTCTTGGAAAGGTCTCGTTACTACCATCTCTGATTTACCCGTTCCATATACAGCGGATTGCGGCAATACAGAACAACCTAGGCCAGAACCAACCATCATACGGATAGTTTCTAGAGAGCTACCCTCGGTAATCGTATGTTGAGTATTAATCGCTTGATTCAACGTTGGGCAGGATTCTAATACCTGATCCCTAAAGCAATGCCCTTCACCCAATAACAACAGCGGGGTATTAGGTAGATCTTCACTATTAATCTTTTTCTGCTGAGCCCAAGGGTGGCCCACTGGCATCAGCATTTCGAAATGTTCGTCGTAGAGAGGGCGCGTCAGAATATCCGGTTCTTGGAAGGGCAGCGCCAAGATAATTGCATCCAGCTCACCGTTACGGATCTTAACTCGCAGGTTCTCAGTGAAGTTCTCTTCGATATACAGCGGCATATCAGGCGCAAGCTTTTGCACCTGAGAAACCAGATGAGGGAATAAGTAAGGTCCAATGGTGTAGATCGCACCAACACGAAGTGGGCTTTTCAGCTGATCTTTGCCCTCAAGAGCCAGATCTTTGATGGTATCGGCTTGCTCCAGCACACGCTGCGCCTGTTGCACCACTTTATCGCCTACAGGGGTGACGCGAACCGAGTTTTTACTGCGTTCAAACAGTGGTACACCCAACTCATCTTCAAGCTTTTTGACCGCTATAGACAAGGTAGGCTGACTGACAAAGCACTTTTCAGCCGCATGACCAAAATGCTGTTCTCTCGCCAAGGTAACAATGTAACGCAATTCTGTAAGGGTCATCCGGCCTTATCCTTTGCTATGATAGGTCTGTGATTTTTGGAGGCTTAACCTGTATGCAACAAGCAACTATTCTAATCGTCGGCTGCGGCGATGTTGGCTCAACTCTTGGACAAATGTTATTAAATCAAGGGCATAAGGTATTTGGCCTACGTCGTAATATAAACCAGCTACCGCAAGGCATCCAAGGAATAAGCGCTGATCTCACAAATTTAGAGAGTTTAAAAGCAGCTCTGGCGGATTTAGACGAGTGTCATATCCTTGTCTACGCAGCAGCGGCAAGCAGTCACGATGAAGCAGGTTACGAAGCAGCCTATGTAACCGGCGTACAAAACACCCTACAAGCACTACCCACCAAACCCAAACATCTATTCTTCACATCCAGTAGTGGCGTATACCACCAGAACGATAGCGATTGGGTGGATGAAACAAGTCCCTGCGAACCTCAATCCTTTAGTGGCAAGATCATGCTCAAAGGTGAACAGCAGGTTTTAAGCGCTGACATACCGGGCACCGTGGTTCGGTTTAGCGGTATTTATGGACCCGGAAGGAACCATCTAATCAATCGTGTCAGAAGAGGCGACATCGCCCCCGCTGAACCTCAGCATTTTAGCAACCGTATCCACCGCGATGATTGTGCAGGTATATTAAACTTTCTCATTTCTAAAGTTCTTAACGACGAAGCTATAGACTCTTATTACCTGGCCAGCGATAGCGATCCAGTAACCATGCATGAGATCACTACGTGGTTGGCGAAAAAAACCAATAGTCAGATCACATCTGAAACCGTTTCACGTCGTGCGGGCAGTAAGCGCTGTTCAAATAATAAGCTGCTTAAAGCCGGCTATACTTTCAAATACCCCTCATATACTGAAGGTTACAGTGATTTATTAGATCTTGATCAAAAAGAAGACGATAAATCGAACTAAAAGTCACGATTGCTGCAATTTTTGATACAATTGCGCGCTCAATTCAGCAGTATTTTATAGTATGCAGCAGTATCGCAATCTAATACTTGGTTTTGTCCTGATCATTACCTTAATGACAGGTTTGGGCGGATTTAGCCTATACCATCTCAACAACATCTCTAAAGATGTAGAAAACATCTATAACCACCCTTTTGCGGTGAGCAATGCTGGGCAGTCAATCCAGACCCTCGTGTTCGCAATGCACCGCGACATGAAAGACGTTGTGTTAGTCCAAGATCCTGAACAACTAAAAGCAACCCTAGAGCAAATTCAGCGCCAGGAGCAGCAAGTTCTCAAACAATTCGACATTATCTTCGAGCGTTTTCTAGGCAACAAAGTCACCATTAAACAGGCCTACCAAACCTTTATTGAGTGGAAGCCCATTCGTGATGAAGTTGTGACCCTAGCCCTAGCAGGCGAAACAAAGAGAGCCGCCGAGATTACTCGTAATAAAGGCGCCAAACATGTAGATAAGTTACTTTCTGAAGTACACGAATTTGTTTTATTCGCTCAAAACAAAGCCAATCAATTTCATAAACAATCATCGAAAAATAGAGACCACTCTATCTACGTGGTAGCCACTATTGGATTCTTAACGATTGTTATCTCGCTTCTGATTGCAATCAAAGTGACACGTCTAATTATGCGCTCAAACAAAGCGTTATCGCAGCGGGAGCATCTGATTGACCAGAACATCATGCTGGCAAACCTTGATACACAAGGCGTGATAATTGATGCCAGTAACGCCTTGTGCCGCTTCTTAGACACAACTAAAGAAGAGCTGGTTGGTAAGCAGAGTAATTTCTTTGATAATTCAGATACCCATAGCATGCTGTCTGAACAGATCTGGAAAACCATTAAGACCGGCAAAACTTGGCAAGGCGAGATCCGTCATATTAACGAAGATGGCTTAATGCATTGGGCAAATTCACGCATCTTACCGAACATCAATGAACGCTATCAGATAACCGGCTTTACCAATCTGCTGCAGGATTCAACCAGCAAGAAGCTATCGATTACAGATAAGCTCACTACACTGCCAAACCGTCGTAGTTTTGAAGATGTGTTAGAGCGCGAAATAAAACTCAGCTACCGTCATGGTACAGCAATCGCTCTAGCGATCTTGGATGTGGATTTCTTCAAGTTGTACAACGATACCTACGGCCACCCGCAAGGGGATAAAGCCCTGCGGGATGTTGCCAACTGCATCATAGGTTGTCTACGCCGACCATCTGATTATGCTTTCCGCATCGGTGGCGAAGAGTTTGCCATCATTATTACAGAACAAGATGCAGCCAAAGCTCAGGGATTCTTAAATCGTATTCGCGAAGAGATTGAAGCACTGCATATTCCTCACGAGAAAAGCACTGTCAGCGACTATGTCACTATCTCTATTGGTGCTTACTGGAGTGCTGGCAATCAGATTTCTGATAAGAATGAACTCTACACAGAAGCGGATAAAGCACTTTATCTAGCTAAGAACAACCGTAACGAACTGGTTGTACATAACCATCAAAGCTATGTAAAAAGTGCATAACAGCCTTACTCAATAAGTAAGACTGTTATCTAAGAAAAGAAACAATATAAGAAAGGTTACTTAGCAAACTCTTCTAACAGAGTTTGCTGAGCAGAGAAGACCTCTTCACCTTCGGCTGGCTGATTCTGAATATAACTACCGTCCGCCTGAAGCTCCCAGCTCTGGCAGTTGTCTTTCATATAGTAATCCAGCTCACGCTTTAAGCGCTCACTATGCTTACCAAAAACTTGGAAGCCAGTCTCAACACGGTTAAGCATGTTGCGCTCCATCCAGTCAGCGCTAGCGCAGAACACTTCTGGTTTACCGTCATTACCAAAATAGTAAACGCGCGTATGCTCTAGGAATCGACCGATAATTGAACGAACTTTGATATTTTCAGACAGCCCTTCAATACCCGGACGTAAACGACACATACCACGGATAATCAGATCGATCTGAACACCCGCTGCAGCCGCCTCGTATAATGCACGAATCATCTTAGGCTCAGTTAAACCATTTACTTTCACCATGATATGACCTGGCTTACCCGACTTAGCTAAGCGGGTCTCACGCCGGATCAGTTCGATCATTTTGGAATGTAACGTAAATGGCGCTGTGTATAACTTTTTCAGCTTCTGGATCTTACCCATACCCGTGAGCTGCTGGAAAACCTTGTGGACATCTTCACCCACCTCTTGATCCGCAGTCAGGTAGCTGTAATCAGAATACAGACGCGCTGTACCCGAGTGATAGTTACCCGTACCTAAGTGAGAATAACGTACTAAGTGATTCTCCTCTTCTCGTACGATTAGCATCGCTTTAGCGTGGCACTTATAACCAACCACCCCATAAACCACCAAACAACCTGCCTCCTGCAAACGTGCTGCAAGGTGTAGGTTACTTTCTTCATCAAAACGAGCTCGAAGCTCGATGACAACAGTCACCTCTTTACCGCTACGCGCCGCTTCCACTAGCGCATTAACGATATCGGATTTAACTCCAGTACGATAAAGGGTCTGTTTAATCGCTACGACATCAGGATCTTTCGCCGCCTGACGCAACAGATCCACAACTGGCGTAAATGACTGGAATGGGTGCAACAGCAACTGATCATTAGCTTTTAGGGCATCAAAGATATTGTCGCCTTTCAGCTTACCCGGAATACCCGGTGAAAAAGGTTTCCAACGTAGATCACTACGTTCGACCAGATCTCGCACCGCCATTAGACGAGTAAGGTTTACCGGACCATTCACACGATAAGTCTGCGACTCATCCAGTTTGTATTCTTTCTGCAGAAAACTAATCAGCTCTTCAGGTGTCCGCTGATCCACCTCTAGCCTTACCGCATCACCGTATTTACGCGAGTGAAGCTCACCACGTAGGGTATTAGCTAGATCCTCAACCTCTTCCACGTCGAAGGTCATATCGGCATTACGCGTGATGCGGAACTGGTAGCAACCTTTAACCTTCATCCCTGGGAATAGCTCATCCGCAAATTCGTGGATAATCGAGGAAAGGAAGATTAGGTTATCACCACCTTCACAGAGATTGTCTGGTAGACGGATCAAACGCGGTAAAGAGCGCGGCGCCGGAATAATCGCCATGCCAGTTTCACGACCAAAGGCATCTTTACCATCCAGCTCAACGATAAAGTTAAGACTCTTATTCACTAAACGCGGAAACGGGTGTGACGGATCCAAACCAACAGGGCTGATTACCGGTACAACACGATCATGGAAGTAAGACTGTACCCACTCTCTCTGCTCCGGCGTCCATAGATGACGACGAATAAAGTGGATCTCTTCCTTCTCTAATTCAGGGAAGATCGTTTCATTCAGAATCTTATATTGGCGATCTACTGTCAGGTGACAGATTTCGCTGATACGCTGCAACACCGTACGTGGGTGCATCGCATCTGGGCCAACTGCCTCACGACCATATTTCAGCTGAGTCATCTGTTCAGCAACACGGATCTCGAAAAACTCGTCCAAGTTGCTGGAGAAGATCAACAGGAACATCAACCGTTCGAGCAACGGGTGCTGTTCTTCTAAGGCTTGCTCTAGAACTCGGATATTAAACTGCAGATGGCTGAGTTCACGGTTGATATAGAGCTCGGGCACCTTCAGATCAACCGGTGTTTCCTCTACCTCTTGCTCTGTTGTTGCCACACATTCACGACTTTCTAATAACGCCGCTGCGGCTTCGCTCTGTTCCGCTGATTCAACCATCACGCTGTTTTCTCTCCCTAATTCTTTAACGACTACAGAATAAAGTTTAGTCGTTTAATATCTGTGCGACGCGTTTCGCAAAATACGTCAGTACGCCATCTGCTCCTGCACGCTTAAACGCCAACAGGGATTCAAGCATTACGCTACGCTCGTCTAACCAACCATTTTGGAAAGCGGCCACATGCATCGCATACTCACCGCTCACCTGATACACGTAGGTTGGCGCTTTTAATTCATCTTTAACTCGGCGAACGATATCCAGATACGGCATACCCGGTTTTACCATCACCATATCTGCACCTTCTGCTAGATCCAGTGACACTTCGTGTAGTGCTTCATCACTGTTAGCTGGGTCCATCTGGTAACTAAACTTGTTACCTTTACCAATGTTCGCCGCAGAACCTACTGCATCACGGAAAGGACCATAGTAAGCGCTCGCATACTTAGCGGAGTACGCCATGATTAAGGTATTTACAAAGCCATTGCTTTCCAGCTCATCACGGATACCACCGATACGGCCATCCATCATGTCGCTTGGTGCGACAATATCAGCACCCGCTTCGGCATGAGATACCGCCTGCTGGATTAAGGTATCAACCGTGCGATCATTCAGCACATAACCATTTTCATCGATAATGCCGTCCTGCCCGTGAGTCGTGAACGGGTCCAGTGCAACATCGGTCATGATTCCCATCTCTGGGCACGCATCTTTGATTGCTTTCACTGCACGCTGAGCCAGGCCATCTGGATTGTAGGCTTCTTCTGCCAACTCAGATTTCGCATCCATCGGTGTTACAGGGAACAACGCCATCGCAGGCACACCTAGAGAAGCAAGCTCTTTCGCTTCTTTTACCAGCAGATCGATACTCATACGCTCGACGCCCGGCATAGACGCGACTTGCTCAGTTTGATTTTGACCTTCAATCACAAAGACTGGATAGATCAGATCATCTGGCGTTAAAACGCTCTCTCGCATTAGACGACGGGAAAAATCACTGGCACGCATACGACGCATACGTGTTTCTGGGTAAAAGCGCTGGCTGTTATTAAAGGACACGGCATCTTCCTTAGGTTACAAGATGAATATGACAGAAAACGATGACAAGCTTATGACAACCTAGAGATCAGGCTAAAAATTAAGTAACTTTTTGTCACCATAGTAATAAAACTGATCTTATCGTACTCTGCATACAAAAGGGTATGATCAAACTCATATCACTGTAGATAAAGGAGCCTGAAAGCATGAAGAAAATTGCAGTAATTCTATCTGGTTGCGGCGTATACGATGGCGCAGAAATTTACGAGTCGGTTCTGACTTTGCTACAGATCGCTGAACGCGGTGCTAGTTCACAGTGTATGGCACCGAATATCGAGCAGATGCACGTTATTAATCACCTTACTGGCGAAGAAGCCGGTGAAACACGTAACGTTTTAGTTGAAGCAGCGCGTTTAGCACGTGGTGAAATTATCGATCTAGCAACAGCCAATGCTGAAGATTACGACGCTTTGATTATTCCAGGTGGTTTTGGTGCAGCAAAAAACCTGTCGGACTTTGCGGTAAAAGGCCCTGAATGCTCAGTAACCCCTGATGTAATTAGCTTTACTCAAGCGATGCATAAAGCAGGTAAGCCAGTTGGTCTAATCTGTATTGCCCCAGCAATGACACCAATTCTATTCGGCGAAGGCGCGACATGCACAATCGGTAATGATGCCGACACTGCATCCGCAATTGAAGCGATGGGTGGTAAGCACCAAGATTGTGGTGTTAGTGAAATCGTAGTCGATTCAGAGCGTAAAGTGGTGACCACTCCGGCTTACATGCTTGCGGGTTCCATTACCGAAGCCGCGGCAGGTATCCGCAAGCTAGTTGATGAAGTGCTTGAACTAGCTTAAGTAAGAATCACAGGCAGTAAAAAGCGGCGATGTTCATTCGCCGCTTTTTTTGCACCTTTATATACTCTTCCATTAAACGTAAGCTTCATCTTTTAGCCTTTTCCCAGCGTTTACGTTCCCTGACGACGATGCGACCACTGCATAAAGATGCGGTACAACATAGGAATCAGGAATAGAGTCAGTACGGTCGAGAACGCCAAACCACTCACAATCGCAGTCGCTACCGGCCCCCAAATAAGGGAGTGACCACCTAAGCCCGTTGCTAAAGAGAACAAGCCGGCAATCGTCGTTAGCGAAGTAATCAAGATTGGAATCACTCGTCGTCTCGCCGCATATAAAGTCGCATGTTTTACCGACATCCCTTTATCTAAACGTTGGTTACCCGCTGAAATCAGCACAATCGCTGCATTTACCGCTATCCCTGCCAAAGCCACAACACCGTACATAGTAAATAGACTCAAAGGGTTTTGTGTCAGCAACAGACCCAGCACTACACCGGTAAATGCCATTGGGATGGTCATTAAGATCATCAAAGGCTGCATATAGCTGGAGAACTGTGTACCTAAAATCAGATACATCAGGCCTATACCAAACAAGAACAGAATGCCGATCGCATCCAAACTCTCTTGGATATCATCCAATTCACCCGAAAAGTCTAAATCCAGATTTGGAAACTGTACTTGTAGCTCGTTATTCCAATGCTCCAAGACCATGCCATTAGCAGTGACTGTATCCATACTATTAGGGAGAATATCAGCTTCAACCGTGATCGCTCGGCGGAAGTTATAGTGTCGAATATTGCCAAGCGCTTTCTCTTTTTCAAAATACACGAGATTGATCAGTGGAACCCGTCCACCATCCGCTAATGGCAACTCAAACAGAAGTAACTGCTCGATATCACTGTATTGCTGAGGCTTCGCACGTACCCGCACTTCCAGTTTTTCACCTTCGTGCTGCATATCAGCGACGATTTCACCATCTACCAACAATTGCGCAGTGCGAATAACCTCTTGCGGATTAAGCCCCGCCTGAGTAATCGCATCATAGTCGGCTTTTAGAGTCAGCGTCATACGTCCGCCGCCAGCATCGTCAGTAATATCAGTTATCGCTTCCACCGAGTGCATATAGGCTTGAAGAGCATCCGCAGCTGCACGAATCTCGGCGTATTCATCACCACGAACCTTAATACTGATCGGTTTAGACACTGGCGGGCCTCCAGCAATACGGAGGAAAGAGATATTCAACGGCCCCGGCAGTGCCAATGCATCCTCACGTACAGCAGCTAACAGCTCATCGACCGAGCGATTATCTTCTGTTTTAGGCTTCAGACCCACTAAGACCTGACCGTAATGCTCACCAAACATAGGTGCAGTTTCGGTAAATTGCTGTCCGGCGTACCCAACAACCGCTCGTAGATCCTCATCTTTAAGGTGTTTACGGACCACTTTCTCCATCTGTTTTACTTTGTCCAAGGTGGCATCAAGAGAGGTCTCTGGTGCCATCTCCATATTGACGTAAAACAAGCGCAACGGATCCGAAGCAAAGAAATCCATCTTGATCAAACCGGCTCCGAGTGCGCCCATCGAACCAATAAACAGTGCACCGATCAAGCTAAAGGTCAGTACAGGGCGACGCATTGCTTTAATCAACGAGCGTACATAGGTGATCTGGATCTTATGGGTCATGCGGGTACGGAATCGCTGCATACGCCCCGGATTAGCAAAGGACACTCGCGCCACGCTCACGTGTACTGGCAGCATCCAGAATGCTTCGACGAGAGAGATCGCCAATGCGATGGTGACCACCATGGGGATCACCCGCATAAAGTCACCTAAGATCCCCGGCAGCAGCATTAAAGGTAAAAAGGCAGCCATTGTCGTCAATACAGCACTGATTACCGGTCGCCCTACCTCTTCGAGCGAGGCCATGGTCGCTTGATAGATCGGTTGCCCTAGCTGTAAACGATGATAGATCGCCTCCACCACGACCACTGCATCATCCACCAGCATCCCGAGTACAATCACCACACCTAGAAGCACGGTAACATTTAAGGTTTCCCCCATCCCCCAAAGCACCCAGAAGGTACCCGCCAGAATAAAGGGGATACCAATCGCAGTTAAGAAAGCGATATGCGCACCCAAGAACAACCAAGCCACTACCAATACCAAGATCAAACCGATCAAAGCATTGTTCTGCATAAGGCTAATCGCTTCACGGGTCGGCACGGTCTGATCATCTACCAGCACCAGTTTCACACCAGTCGCTTGGGCCAACTCATTGCGCTGATCCATATAAGTTTTCACCCGCTCAACCAACTCTAAGGTATTGGCATTAGCTTTTTTCATCACCGCCAATACAACCGCTGGTTTACCATCGATCACTGCATCTTGTTGCGCTTTTGCCCGCGTTTGCACAACCTCGGCAACTCGGCCAAGAGTGATCTCTTCCCCCTGTAGATTGATCAACGGGATATGCTTAACCTGATCAGGGTCGGCACTTCGACCCACCAAACGCACAAGCCATGCCTGCTCACCAACATTCACGCTACCGGCAGAGATATCCTGAAACCAAACAGATACGGTATTCGACAACTGAGTTGGCGACAGCGATAGCGCCTGCAATGCTTCAGGGTCAAAATTCACCTGCAACTCAGGATCATCCAGACCAATCGGATCGACCCGATCTACCCCAATGATACGCTCTAGGTCTTTTTCGATATTACGAGCTTGTACCCTGAGGTTTTCATCATCATCCAGCGCGGTTACAGCCACTGTGACACTTGGAAAAGCGTTGGCACTGGTAATCTCTAAGATAACCGGATCAATCGCATTGTCAGGTAGCTCGTCTTCTACATTTTGAATTTCTCGACGTAGATCATTGATGCGTTTATCGAAGGTACGCTCGTCAATATCAGAAAAGCGTATCAGCAAGCTCGACACCGCTTCGCGGCTGTTAGATGAAGCAAACTTAATATCGGAGACGTTGCGAATGGCATCTTCCAACGGGTCTGTTACACGCTTCTCGATATCGTCAGCGCTAGCCCCCGGCAGCACAGTAGTCACAACAACCCAGTTAAAGTTGATGGTGGGGTCTTGTTGGCGAGGCAACAGGTTGTAGCAAAGGAAACCGATCACCAATACCAATAGGAAGGTGAGGTTAGCTAAGACATGGTTGTTAAATAGGCGCATCAACATCTGATTTTTACTCCTGCGCCATCACAGTCACATCACTGCCCGACTCAACCCCGTGCTGACCTTCGACAATCAGCATCATATCCAATGGCAGATCAACAACGGCTGCCTGACCTTCAACCGCTTTAGGCAGTGCAATAAACTCTGCCTTGGAATCATTCAGACCCATCACTCCCAACTGACCATCACGAGACACAATGTACTGAACCGGCAAGCGCCCTTGTGGCTCCTGCCATACCAATCGACCGCTGCTACCTGATAACGCTTTATCTGCGCTAAATTGCAGACGAACTTCTTGAGTACGGGCACGATTTTCAACAAAAGGCACAATTACCCGTAGCTCAAGCGGATAGCGCTGCTGTTGAATCTGGTATTCGATCTTTGTGGAATTAGGCAGGGAAACAAGCTGCTTACTACTTAGCAACGCTGATACTTCCTGACGATCTTCAGCTAGAAGTTTAAATAGAGGAGTGCCCGATGCGACTAGGCTGCCTTCACCCACCAAACGTTCAGTCACAACACCTTTAAACGGCGCTACTGGGGTACAACGAGATACCGCTAGCTCTGCTTCATCTAAACGGGCTTTAGCACCGGAAGCTTGCGCTAATAAGCTATCCAGCTCAGCGCGACGCTGATCACGCAGTTCTTTTGAAGCATTACGCTGCTTTAACAATCGCTCAGCTCGGCTCAATTGCTGACGGGCCAAACGAGTTTGCGCTTGTAGCGCGTTTAACTCACTTTTGACTTGGACTAAGCGCAGATCAAAATCACGACATTCGAGCTTTAGCAGTGGCGCGCCCTTATCTAGCTGATCACCAACATTAACAAGCACGTCTTCAACCGGTGCATTTAACCGACTACTGATAATCACATGATGATCGTTGATCACCTGCGCTGGTGCGCTTTGACTGGATGGGGTTAACAGCTCGGACAGAGGTTTAACTACCACACTTTCTGCAGCCTGAAGCTGAGTACTTAAAACCAAAAGAGTAAGAGTGAAGAGCTGTCGCATAACTAAGTCCTAACTAAATCCCTGTGAGCCATTTTTTAGAAATGATTCTCAATCTTTTTTCGTGCCACAAAATGATGCATGACCTTGACTCTAATAGCCATACTAAAGTTCACAATGTGTCTAAATTACGCGCAATAAAAAGCCCCGCATTTGCGAGGCTTCATTATCAGGCTATCACTTCCGTTATAGACGGACTTCAATACCCTTGTCTCGCATATATTCCTTCGCTTGCGGAACTGTGTACTCATTAAAGTGGAAGATAGAAGCCGCAAGCACAGCATCTGCCTTCCCTTCGATACAGCCTTCCACTAAGTGATCTAGATTACCTACACCACCGGAAGCGATAACAGGTACGTTGACCGCATCACTAATGGCACGCGTGACCTCTAGGTCGTAACCGTTTTTAACGCCATCTTGGTCCATAGATGTCAGAAGGATTTCACCTGCACCTAACTCGACCATCTTCTGCGCCCATTCAACCGCATCGATACCGGTCGGTTTACGGCCACCGTGAGTAAAGATCTCCCAACGATTCTCTTCACCCTCTTTGGATACTTTCTTCGCATCAATGGCTACAACGATACATTGTGAACCAAAGCGCTCTGCTGCTTCTTTAACAAACTCAGGGTTAAATACCGCAGCAGAATTAATAGATACTTTATCTGCACCCGCATTCAACATAGTACGGATATCCTCGCAAGTGCGAATACCACCACCAACAGTCAGCGGGATAAATACCTGCGAAGCCATACGCTCAACCGTATGCACCATCGTGTCACGGCCTTCATGGGTTGCTGTAATATCTAGAAATGTAATTTCATCTGCGCCCTGCTCGTCGTAGCGTTTTGCTACTTCAACAGGATCACCTGCGTCGCGAATATCGACAAACTTAACGCCTTTCACCACGCGACCGTTTTCTACATCGAGGCAAGGAATAATTCGTTTTGCCAAAGCCATGAGTAGCTACCTCTAAAATTTGATCTAATGGATTAAGGTTTAATCGTATTTTCAGTCATCGGTGCAGGTGCTGGCTTGCCATCCCAGTTAAGGAAATTCTTAAGCAACTGCAGACCCGCCTTAGAGCTTTTCTCAGGGTGGAACTGCACAGCGAAAACATTGTCACGGGCAAGCGCGACATCAAACTGCTGACCGTAACGACAAACACCAGAAACCAGATCACGTTCTTCAGCCGTTACAAAGTAGCTGTGAACAAAGTAGAAACGACTACCGTCTTCGATCTCATTCCATAGAGGGTGATCATCCATCTGAGCGACTTCGTTCCAACCCATATGTGGAACTTTCAGGCGCTCGCCCTCTTCTGCTAGGTCATCACCAAAGTAGTTCACACTACCCTTAAAATGAGACAAGCAATCTACGCCATCGTTCTCTTCAGAACGCTCAAGCAGAGCTTGCATACCTACGCAGATGCCTAGGAATGGTTTACCCGAATTGATTGCATCTGTGACCTCTTTATCAACACCGGCACGTAGCATCTCTGCCATGCAATCACGCATTGCACCAACACCCGGTAGAATAACGCGGTCAGCACTGGCAACAAGCGCAGGATCAGAAGTCACACGAACTTCAACACCCGGTTGTACAAACTCCAGCGCTTTGGCAACAGAGTGCAAGTTGCCCATGCCATAATCGATTACCGCTACACTCGACATAACTTACAAACACCCTTTTGTAGAAGGCATAACATCCGCAGCACGCGCATCAATCTCTAATGAGTATCGAAGTGCACGACCAAACGCTTTAAAGATGGTTTCCGCTTGGTGGTGAGCATTGAAGCCCTTGATGTTATCGATATGCAAAGTAACGCCCGCGTGATTTACGAAGCCTTGGAAAAATTCCCAAAACAGCTGCGTATCAAAACGGCCGATATTGCCGCGGGTAAAATCACACTTAAAATCTAGCCCTGGGCGACCAGAGAAATCGATAACAACACGGGACAAAGCTTCATCCAGAGGGCAGTAAGCATGACCGTAGCGCATGATTCCTTTACGATCACCTACCGCTTCTTTAAATGCTTGTCCTAAAGTGATGCCGATATCTTCAACCGTGTGGTGGTCATCGATATGTGTATCGCCATTAGCATGAATATCTAGATCAATAAGACCGTGGCGGGAGATCTGCTCCATCATGTGCTCTAAGAACGGCACACCTGTATCAGCCTTAAACTGGCCTGTTCCATCAATGTTTACCGACACAGTGATCTGTGTCTCCAATGTATCTCGACTTACCTTGGCTGTACGCTCCGCCATGGTGATCTCCCACTATATTTGATCTGAGCCGCGATTATACAACCATCCCCCCATCCATGCACTTTTGAAAGTCGTAATAAAACGCAAATACCTAGACCTTGGGCTATCTTTTAGGTATTGCCTTTTATGAAGGACGGAATCAGCTGATGAATGATCCCGATCTACATCAACTTCTGCGCGGCAATCATCGCGCGCTATTGTTAGTTATCGATGCTTTACCTTTCCCGATCTATTACAAAGATCACGAAGGTAAGTACCTCGGCTGCAACAAGGCCTATGCTGATTATGTTCAAGTTTCCAGAGAAGATTTGATTGGTCGAAATGTTTTTGACGTCTTTGATAAAACACCCGCCGCTATTTTTGCGGCCTCCGATATGGAATTGCTGAACAACCCAGGTATCCAGATCTACGAGACGCCCGTTCATCGTGAGGGTAAAGAACTCAACTACGTGAAGTTCCATAAAGCCACCTTTCATGACAGCGACGGTTCCGTTGCAGGGCTGATCGGCGCCATCATAGATATCACCGATCAGAAAACTCTAGAGAAGAAATTTAAGCGTTTAGCCACCTATGACGATCTCACGGGTATTTATAACCGTCGTGAAGGTCGGAAACAGCTAAAACTGCTGTGCAAAGAAGCGATTCGAAAAGAGCGACCCATCTCCGTAATTCTGTTAGATATCGATGATTTTAAGGACATTAACGACACATACGGCCATGATACCGGCGATATCGCACTCAAACAGGCTGCACAGTGTCTAGACCGATATTCCAGAGCACACGATTTTGTTTGTCGTTATGGCGGAGAAGAATTCATGATAATCCTTCCCGAAACGAATACAGATTCAGCTTTAAAAATTGGAGAACGTTATCTAGAGGCCCTACGCAGTATGGAAGTACAGATCACCAGTAGTGAGGTAATACATCTGACCGCCAGTATCGGCGTGGGGGAATTGGATAAAGAGTTTACCGATCGGGAATTGATGCTCAAACAAGCAGATTTAGCCCTCTATCGCGCTAAAGCGGGCGGTAAAAACCAAGTCTGTGGTTAAATTATTCATCCCTCCTTCATCCTCCACCATTGAAACTTCATTATTTCCGTTTATCCTCATCCCATCAGAACCCTTGCCAAGGAGAGAACAATGAAAGGTCTGCTGAAATTAATCGCTGGTTTAGCCGCACTGGTTGTTGTGGTGATCGTCGCTGGCGGTGCCATTCTGGGTGCATTCTTTGATCCCAACGAATACAAACCCGAAATAGAGCAAGCAGCACTTGATAATGCTGGTATCGAACTGAAAATTAACGGTGATATCGGCTGGTCAGTTTTCCCATGGTTAGGGCTTGAGGTTAATAAGATTGATGCCAAGTTCCCTGGCAAACAGGATTTAGCCAAGCTAAACCAAGCCCAGATTTCTGTACGCCTACCCGCGCTATTGTCTGGCCATGTTGAGATGCAAAGCGTCGTTGTAGATGGTTTAGAACTAAACCTTGTCCAAGAAAAAGATGGCAGTAATAACTGGGCGGTAGCAGCGGCGCCTGCTGATGCGCAAAAAGATGCAACTACAGATGCAGCACCAAAAGAAGAATCCGCGAAAAGTACGTCTGCGCCTATCGCAATCAACATCGACAATATCCAGATCAGCAACGGTAATATCATCTATCAAGATAAAGCCGCTGATATGGTCGCTAAGCTAACTGAGTTCAATATGTCCTCAGGTCAGGTGGTGACTAACGCTTTCTTCCCAGCAGAGCTGAGCTTTAACGCTTCACAAACAGTTAAAGGTGAAGAGCAGATTAAAGCCGCCACAAAACTAGCTGCTGAGTTTTATCTGGATCTGGAACAGCAACAATACAAGCTTAAAGGCCTAACCAGCGAGCTAAACCTGAGTGGTAAACCACTAGGCGGCAAATCGCTGACACTAAACACTGCTGCAGATATTGAAGCAGACCTACCTAAACAACAACTAAGCCTAAACAACCTAAAGCTATCGATTGCGAACCTAAATGCAAAGGGTGCTCTAACCGTTAACAACTTCGCAGCACCAGCGATCAGCGGCAAGCTAAACGTGGCAGCCTTTGACCTAAATAAACTGCTAAGTGCTGTGGGTCAGGCTGAAGTTAAAACTAACGATCCGAACGTTCTAAAAGCGATCAGTTTATCTACAGAACTGGAAGGCCCAGCCAACACAATTACAGCGAAAGCCCTGACGGTTAAGCTAGACGATACAACCTTCAACGGTTCTGCAGCATTTAACCTGGCAAACAGCAACATCACGCTGAACCTGCAAGGCGACAAGATCAATGCAGATCGCTACATGCCACCTGCAACGCAAGGTAAAAAAGCAGAGAGTTCTTCCAACACTGCAACTGCGAGCACTGCGAAAAAAGGTCAGAGCGGCCCTTACTCGAAAGATCCAATTCTACCAATTGAAACACTACGTGGTTTAGAACTAGACACAACACTAGGCCTTAAATCACTGCATGTTTCCAATATGGATATCAGTAATGTTGCGCTACAAGTAAGCGCTCACGGCGGCTTGATCAAGGCCACTAAGGTTGATGCTGATCTATACAAAGGCAGCGTACGTAATAACGTTACTGTTGATGTGCGGAAGAACACACCGGTTATCACCTCCAAGAAAACCATCACCGGTATTCAGGTAGGTGATCTGCTAAAAGATATGGCTAACGCTGATCAGTTAACCGGTAAGCTGAACTCAACATCTAACTTAACCCTTCGCGGTAACTCGGTTCACGACTTTGTAAACAGTGTTACTGGTACAGCGAAAGTAAACATGAAAGATGGCGAGCTAAAAGGTTTAGACATGGCACAAACGGTTTGCCAAGGCCTAAACAATGTAAGCGCGCTAGGCAGTGAAGCTGAGCAAGTGGATCGTTCTACACCATTTACCAGCATGGGCGCTTCTACCCGTATTAAAAATGGTGTGGTTACAAACAAAGATCTAAAAGCCGCACTAGACGCAATGACGCTAAGTGGCAAAGGCAAGGTAAACCTACCAAAACAAATGTTGAACTACCGTCTTGGCTTTATGGTAGAGAAAAACCTGTTTAAAGAAACGTGCTCCTTCCCGAACAAACTGGAAGGTGTAGAGGTACCTATCGACTGTAAAGGTAGCTTTAGCACTGAACCAAGCAAGCTATGTAAGCCAGACTTCAGCTTTATCACTGATGCCATAAAACAGGACGTTAAGAAGAAAGTTGATAAGAAAAAAGCCAAAGCTAAAGAAAAACTGAAAAATAAACTGAATGACAAGCTAAAAGGCTTATTTTAACCCCTAATGACACCTGATCTATTCGCTAACGCCGTGCTGGAATGGTTTGACCAGCACGGTCGTCACGACCTACCTTGGCAAGAAAAAAAGACCGCTTATAACACTTGGATCTCTGAGATCATGCTGCAGCAGACTCAGGTAACCACCGTTATTCCTTATTACCAACGCTTTATCGAACGTTTCCCGGCTGTAGAAGAGCTAGCTGCTGCAGAGCAGGATGAAGTGCTTCATCTATGGACAGGTTTGGGCTATTACGCCCGTGCCCGTAATCTGCACAAAACCGCGCAGATAGTCAGTCACGAACATCAAGGTAAATTCCCTGAAACGGTTGAAGGCTTGGAAGAGCTACCCGGCATTGGTCGCTCTACAGCTGGCGCAGTGCTATCAATCAGCACAGGTAAGTGGGCTCCGATTCTAGATGGCAATGTAAAACGGGTTTTAGCTCGTTTTTACGCTTTAGAGGGATGGCCGGGTACTACCTCAAATCAGAAGCTATTGTGGCAATATGCCGAACAGAATACGCCTAAAGAACGCACCGGCGAATACACGCAAGCAATGATGGATCTGGGTGCCACCCTCTGTACTCGTAGCAAACCATCCTGCTTACTTTGCCCTCTGCAGCAAGGCTGCCAAGCATTCGAATTAGGTAAAACCGATCAACTCCCAGCACCTAAGCCGAAAAAGACGATTCCGGTTAAACAAACCTACATGCTGATCTTGCAGCAGGATAATCTATCTGAGGTTTTACTCTACCAGCGCCCACCGAGCGGTTTATGGGGAGGATTGTGGAGTCTTCCTCAAGTTGCAGACCTGCGTGACACCTACAACGAAACTGGTTTAGAGCTAGATGAAGAAAGCATTCAGCTCATGGAGCCTCTGCGTCACACCTTTAGTCATTTCCATCTGGATATCACCCCAGTGAAGGCGCGAGTGAATACCCCTACAGACTGTGTCATGGAAGGGAAGCCTCTGCTCTGGTATAACATAGAGCAACCAGAAAATGTTGGTTTAGCAGCACCGGTTAAGAAACTCTTGCAACAACTAACCAACGCGTAAATTGATTGGAGCAAAACATGAGTCGCACCGTCCTATGCCGTAAATATAAAGAGGAACTTGAAGGATTGGATCGTCCTCCTTATCCAGGCGCTAAAGGCCAGGAAATTTACGAAACAATATCCAAAAAGGCTTGGAAAGAGTGGACTGATCATCAAACAATGATCATCAACGAAAAACACCTGAGCATGATGGACCCATCCACCCGTGAATTCCTGCAAACAGAGATGCAAAAATTCATGGATGGAGAAGACTACGAGAAGGCTGAAGGCTACGTTCCCCCTTCAAAATAGTTTTTTTGTAACAAGTGGTTGACAGTTTTCCGTGAAGACGGTTTAATACGCGCCACTTGAGTTGCCCAGATAGCTCAGTCGGTAGAGCAGGGGATTGAAAATCCCCGTGTCCGTGGTTCGATTCCGCGTCTGGGCACCACTTCCTTAAAGAGGCTTGTTAATTCAGATTACAGGCTTTTTTTGTCTCTGGAAGAACTCAGATATGCCCAGATAGCTCAGTCGGTAGAGCAGGGGATTGAAAATCCCCGTGTCCGTGGTTCGATTCCGCGTCTGGGCACCACTTCTTAGATTATATTTCCTTACTCGTTTTTTAGACTTCCCAAGATTAACTTCATTTGGGCGTCATCGAACCTGTTCGATTATTCGCTTCGCTCCCCTTCGGGCTATCGTCGCTGCGCTCCAATGTGTTAATGCCTTCGGCATTGCTCCGCGTCTGGGCACCACTTCTTAGATTATATTTCCTTACTCGTTTTTTAGACTTCCCAAGGTTAATTTCGTTTGGGCGTCATCAAACCTGTTCGATTATTCGCTTCGCTCCCCTTCGGGCTATCGTCGCTGCGCTCCAATGTGTTAATGCCTTCGGCATTGCTCCGCGTCTGGGCACCACTTCTTAGATTATATTTCCTTACTCGTTTTTTAGACTTCCCAAGATTAACTTCATTTGGGCGTCATCGAACCTATTCGATTATTCGCTTCGCTCACCCATCGGGCTATCGTCGCTGCGCTCCGATGTGTTAATGCCATCGGCATTGATCCGTCTGAGAGACAGCTAGTCATAAAAGCACATTACCTTTGAGAGTGTGCAGGTCTTTCATCTGTTATTCACAATCGTCGATGAATTTAATAGGTGGTTTGCTGCCTCTATCTACTTCAAGGTTGAATATATCAGGACGGTTATAGTGGCCTGATACATCCAGTGCTTTACGTGAACGACGCGCATCTTCTAAATCAATTTCTGCGAACAAAATCTCTTTTTCTTGATGCAATGGACCCGCATGGACACCACCGAAAGGTTTGATAATCACGGCATCGCCAGGGTTTATCCATTCATCTTGATCAAAGAGGGAATCTCGATCAGGAAAATCATCTGGAATATCGGATCCGGTCATAGCCGTCGCTGTACTTAGAACCCAGCATCCACCTTCTCGAGCAATATGATGCATGGAGGAGATCCAAACCTCGCCACTATCCCAAGTAGGTGCGATATAAATATCGATATCCTGAGAAAATAGAGCGTAACGCGCGAGTGGCATATAGTTTTCCCAACAAATTAAAGCGCCCAACCTGCCGTATGGCGTCTCGACAACCTTAAGCCCAGAAGCATCTCCCATACCCCAAACCATTCTTTCAGGATTTGTTGGCATCATTTTTCGATGATGATTGAGTATTTGTCCATCGGTCCCTATTACAACTAGCGTGTTATAAAGTGTGGTGCCACTATACGTTGAATCTCTTTCATTCATGCCAATCACAACGACCATTTTATGCTGGCGCGCAGCCTCACAAAGGGGATCTAAATCACCAGCTTGAATATCAACCGAGTTTTCTCTGAGTTTCGCATGAATAGTGTTACCCAAGGCCATGTCTTTGCCCGGGCTCAGTCGCCATATCCAAGTTGGATATCCAGGTAAGTAGGCTTCAGGGAAAACAACAATATTCGCACCACTATTCGCCGCTTCCTCTATCGTTTCCAAAGCCCTTGCCATTGATGCTTCGAGATCCAATAAAACAGGCGGCTTTTGAGAAATCGCTACTTTAATACTCATATCTATTCTCCACACAAGGTGACTAGAATAAGCGTAGCCCAACTGAATCATTTATCCGCACAAGCTTAAGGAGAACGGTAAACCTGCGAGAGGAACCCTGATAGCAGGATAGATAGCTCCAATAAATAGTTGACCCCATCCCCACCTTTACTACGCTCAATAATACTATAAAAAAGGAGGAATATGACATGAGTGAAATAAGCTTGTATCAACGCTTAGGAGGAGAAGAAAAAATAAAAGCGATCGCTACCTCCATCTTCGATAACCACACACAGAACACTGCTGTAAGCGCACGATACAAAGACAGTGATCGTGACGGTGTCATCAAAGTTGTCACTGAATTCATCTGCTCAGGTACCGGAGGCCCTCAAGAATATACTGGCAAGAACATGCTAGATGCTCATCGAGGTATGAATATTAGTGCCACCGAATACCTAGCTGTAGTTGATGACATTATGAATGCTCTGGAAAGCAATGATGTTGGTGATCAGGAGAAGATGGAAGTTCTCATGATTGCTTACTCACTTAAAGGTGAAATAATGCACGTTTAATTTTTGAGTCCCTCCTTGCTGTGTAAGAGGGGCTTAAAATCACTTACCTATATAAGAGCTAGCCAACACATAAGCTATTTTGAATATTAGTCTGAATAAACCGTCCAATTTATAGGAGCCTTCCAGCCGTCTAACCACCTACGAAACTCATCTGCAGGAACAGGTTTACTAATGAAGTACCCTTGAGCCTCACGATAGCCAAGATCCAACAAACAGGTCCCCTGTTCCTCAGACTCGACACCTTCAACTAAAATTCTCTTATCAAAAGCTTTTGCTAAACCTATAGTCGCTGACAGTATTGCTAAATCTTCACTGTTATTCAGCATGCCACTCACAAAACAGCGATCCACCTTAACTTCTTCTACTGGTAACCGTTTTAAATAACTCATTGATGAATAGCCTGTTCCAAAATCATCAAGTGAGAAGCTAATGCCCATGGTTTTACATTCTTCGATAGCTTTTAATGCTGTAGACATACTTTCCAATGCATGAGACTCAACGACCTCCAAACTTAGTTTGGAGACCACTGAAGGGGAAACCTCTGAAAGGAGTTTTTGTAAACGTTTACTGAACTCAGCATCTTGCAGTTGTAGTGGACTGATATTGATACTAACAGGAATATCCAAACCGACTTTCGCCCATTCCTCTATCTGTTGCAGTGCAGTTAATATAACCCAGTCATCGATATCAACAGACAATGGATGCGTACTGATAGTCGGGATAAAAGCACCAGGCATGATGATCCCATCATCAGGATGATGCCAGCGAATTAATCCTTCAGCACCAACGACCTCACCCGTTGCCATATTAACTTTTGGCTGGTAGTACAAAACAAATTCATCTTCTTCCAACGCTCGACGAATCTCTTCTACAGCCTGATGTTGCCCGCGGAGATACTGATCCTTTTCAGCATCAAAAAAGTGGTAACGATTTTTCCCGGACAGTTTCGCCTGATACATAGCCTGATCCGCTTCTCGAACCAGTTTATCTGCATCAGTATCACGCTCTTGCGGATAGAAAGTAATACCTATACTGGCGGAGACTTGGAGAGAATAATCGTCAATAAATACGGGTTTGGATAGGTCTTCAAGCAGGTGTACAAACTTATCAGCAAACGAATTTTCTGCCTGTTCAAAAAAGGCCCCTATAAATTCATCTCCACCGACACGACCTACTATGTCATGCTGTTCCATAGCCTCCGACATCCGGTTCGCCAATGTAACTAAGAGCTTATCTCCGTATTCATGACCATGAGTATCATTGATCACTTTGAATCCATCTAGATCCAGATAAAAGACAGCCAGTGGGCTCTTTTGATCAACCGCATCAATCATCTTTTCATGTAATAACTCGATAATATATCGGCGATTTGGCAAGCCTGTTAATGGGTCAAAATTAGCAATCAGCTCAAGTTTTTTCTGTTGTTCTTTTATAGTTGTGATATCTGATAGAAGAGCCACAAAATGCCCGTCTGCTTCATCATCTACCGCGCTGATTGTCAGCATCTGCGCATAGATTTCACCGTTTTTTCGTTTGTTCCAGAGTTCCCCAGACCAATAACCCTTCTCTGTAATATCTTTCCACAAGGTGTGGTAGAACTCTCGGCCATGATGACCAGAATTGAATATGCTAGGTTTTTCACCAATCACGTCATTTCTGGCATAGCCTGTAATCTGCAATAAGGCATCGTTAACATCGATAATCGTTCCATCACGCTCTGTTATCATGATGCCTTCGCGAGCGTGAGTAAAAACGTTCGCAGATAACTGTAACTTTTGCTCGAACTCTTTACGCTCAGTAATATCCACCAAACGCAAAACATATTGTTCGCTATTGCCTGAGATTGTCTGGGTATTCAGGGAGAAGAAACGGGTCTGTTCTCCTATCCAAAGCTCTAGGTCTTTTTCCTGATTAAGAACCATCTTCAGGAAGGATTGCCCATTTAGCCTTTCACTCTCCCCTGCAGGGTTCTTGATGTGTTTAGCAAAACTATCTATCGGCTGACCCAATAATTCTGGAAAGCTGTTGTTAAATGCTTTATTTGCCCGACTAATAATATTGTTCTGACAAATAAAGATAAGATCAGTGGCTGAATCAGTCACACTCTGCACAAAGCGTTGTTGTTGCTCAATTTTTCGCTTATTACGATAGAACACCAATACAAGGAAGACACTAAAGCTAATAATAAGTATCGCTGTAACAATAACTTTTTTGATGAGAGCATCAGTCTCTGGAACCTTAATCTTCCGGAGAGGAGCAATTTGGATGTAGTATCCATTAGGTTCTTCACTAAGGCCTAAGATAGGTGCAACACTTATAAGGTGATGCTTAGTAACTAACGGCTCTGAAAGCCCGATAAGCTTTTCCACACTAAGCTTTTTGATCAGAGCAACATCTTCTTGAACGATTTCAAAATTGGCAACGTAGAAATCATCTATGAAAGTTTTGCTGATAGCTTTTGTAAGCTGACTTTTATAGCGTTTATCAGCAAGTACTACTGACTGTATTCCTCTCTGCTCTAATTCCTTAATAATGGAGTTAAAGTGAGTGATTACTTCTACAACACCAATAAATTCCCTTTCAGAAAATACAGGAACTATCGATTTAAAACTGATCGTAAATTTCCCAACACTAATCGTTTCAATCACATGAGGGTGCTGGAGTATTTGCCTAATATCTTTACGAACCTTGTAGATTGGATCTCCATATCTATCTACCCAACTGCGACTACGACTAATCCCATCCGCATCAATCACCTGTATCCACACATTTTTATATTTTGTATGTTTTCTAAGCTCAGCAGATAAGCGTTGACTAGAAGCAACCAATGAGTCTTCACTCGCACTGTCAAGTAAAACCGATTTAATAATGCTGTTATCAGCCAGTGCGAGCGTCAATGCTAATGTGCTTTTCTTTTTCGAGTCGATAAGGCGGTTTACATTTGTGTTCATCTCTTGCGCTACGCGAGCAAGATGTTTTTTAGTATGAGAAGTAATTGAGCTTTGAATGGTCCCGACAATAACCAAAGCAACCACCGTCAAGAAGATGGCAACCAACCAATAAAGTCGTTTTGAAGCTTTTCGGCTCATAGTATGCTGTTAAATTCCTTTTACAGATCAACTATATGTATAGCCACTAATAATGTAAAAGCCTATGATTTTTAGGATAAAACGCGTAATTTTCGAGTAATTTAATCAAATAATTTTGATCTAGTAATCCCCTGCTTCTATTTGATGATCACAGCTGTTGTCGAAGGACAATTAAATGCTTTCTCCCTGATTACTTAAGGAAGTGCGCAATTTCCAACCCTTTCATTTAATGATATAGATACAGTCCCACTATAAAAAAATATAAATTTCAGGGACCCTCTTCGTGTTACGGCTGACATCATTATTCACTTTTCTCATTTCATTCATTTTATTGGCGTCTAGTTTTGTAGCCCAAGCAAATGAGATACCGCTAACGCAAGAAGAGAGAACTTGGTTACTCAACCATCAGAAAATTCGCGTCCATAATGAGGTGAGTTGGGGCCCTTTTAACTATCACGAATTCGGCCGCCCTAAAGGCTATTCTGTTGAATTCATGAACCTTTTGGCAGAAAAGCTCGGCATCGAAATTGAGTACGTAACCGGCCCAACTTGGGGTGAATTCCTAAATATGCTGGATCATAAAGAGCTTGATGTGATGCTTAACATCATCAAGACAGACGATCGCAGCAAATACATTCTCTTTACCGATCCTTATGTAAATAACCCATCAGGGATTGTTGTCCGAGACGATAATCGTACAGTACGAGATCTGAGAGATCTAAATGGCCGCGTACTTGCCATCCCCAAAGGTTTTTTCTATCAAGAAATCATCGAAAAGCACTTCCCCGGCATTCAGTTATTACTCCTTAAAGATCAGGTAGATAGCTTAAAGGCTGTGGCTTTTGGTCGTGCCGATGCCACCATGGGTGGGATTGCAGTCCAAAACCACCTAATCCGAAAACACCTCATGAGTAATCTCAAGGTCGTCGGGGGTATTGATGATCCTCGTTTTGCCAACCTGTTACGCATAGGAGTACGAGATGATTGGCCGATCTTCCGCTCTATTATGCAGAAAGCGATTGAGTCGGTTACCAAAGAAGAGAGAGATAGACTAAGCCGCCGCTGGCTAGAAGGTGGGCTACAAAGAACACAAACTCTCCATCTCGATAAAGAGGAACAAGAATTCCTCGCGGCTAACCCTGTCCTAAGGGTACATAATGAAATGGCCTGGCCCCCCTTCAATTACAACGAACAAGGCAAACCCAAAGGTTTTTCTATCGATGTAATGAACCTAATCGCCAAGAAGACCGGTTTTAGGATCAAGTATGTCAGTGGTCCAAACTGGAATGATTTCTTGGCGATGACCCAAGAACGCGAATTAGACATGATGCTCAATATCGTCAATACAGCAGAGCGTCGTAAATACATCCGTTTCACCCGTCCTTATGCAGTCAATCCGAATGTTATTGTCAGTAAAAAATCCGCTAAATTCGAATCTATTGAAAGCCTATTCGGTAAAACAGTGGCTATACCAAGAGGTTTTTTCTACGAAGAGATCCTGACCAATGAATATCCACAAATCAAACAACATCTAGTCACAGATGCCCTTGATAGCCTTAAAGCGATCTCTATAGGTAAGGCCGATGCAGCACTGGGGGAAGCCGCTGTATTTAACCACCTCATTGCTAAAAACTTGATGAACGATCTTACCGTTTCAGGTGAGGTCGATGTCGGTAAACCTGACCTAGCAAACCTACGCATAGGTGTGCGTTCCGATTGGCCTATCCTACAAAGGATTATGGATCGTGCGATTGAATCCCTAACCCGAGATGAAGTTGCAGCGATTTCTCAGCGCTGGATGGGTAACGAGAACTATGTCGCGAGACCCGGCAGTGGCCTTAGCCTAACCTCCGCTGAAAAAGCTTATTTAGAGAAGCAGCCAGGTATAACTTTTTGTGCCAACCCAGACTGGATGCCTTTAGAACAGATCGGACCAGGAGGACGTCATGAAGGTATGGTTGCAGACTATCTAAATCTAATGGCTGACCGAATTGGTATCGGTATGACAATGCTACCAACAGAAAGCAGCCAGCAGTCCCTAGAATACGCTCAGAATAGACGCTGTGACATCATGTCAGCAGCCTTCGAAACACCTGAAGCTAAACGACAATTAAACTTCACCAAGCCCTACCTGCGTTTACCCTTAGTTATTGCGATTCAGGAAGACTCTCTATTCGTGGACGGTCTCAAATCTCTCAAAGAGAAAACTATAGGCGTACCTAAGGGATACGGCTTACTTAAAAAGCTGCAACAGGACTACCCAAAGATAAATGTCATAGAAGTAGATAGTGTTGCTGACGGTCTTCGCATCGTTGAGGAAGGACGTATTTTCGGTTTAATCGGGGCGATAGCTCCCGTTGGTCATGCTATTCGAAAACATCGCTTCCTGAATTTAAAAATCGGCGGACGTTTAGATGAGGACTGGAAACTGGCAGTAGCCATACGTAACGATAGCCCTGAACTTCTTTCCATGTTCAATAAGGCTACAGAATATATAACCGAAGAGGAGCACTCCAAAGTATTCCAACGCTGGGTATCGGTTAAATTTGAACACGATGCTAATTATGAGTTGATCTGGAAACTCGTCTTTGCCGCGTTGTTTATTATCACAATAATCACTCTGTGGAATTGGAAACTATCTCGACTGAATAAACAGCTGAAATCAGAGATAAGCCTACGGGAAGCAGCCGAACTGCAATTGAATCAGCTTAATGAAAAGCTCAATAGCAAAAACACTGAGCTATCCATCCTGTCGACAACCGATGCGCTTACTGGGCTAAACAACCGTTTGCACATTGAGTTGTTACTGGAAGAGGAGCTATATCGTCTCCAACGCTTCAAACACCCGCTGTCTATATTGCTATTGGATGTCGACCTATTTAAAAAGATTAATGACCAATACGGCCATCTCTGTGGTGATGCTGTGCTGAAAAAGTTTGCACAAATACTACGAGAGAACACCCGTAAAACAGACAAAATAGGTCGTTGGGGCGGTGAAGAATTTATGATTCTTTTACCTGAAACAAACGGGCAGATGGCTTATCGTTTAGCGGAGAAGTTACGCACAGCGATTGCAGCAGAAATGTTTGAAGAGGTCGATCAAGTGACAGCGAGCTTCGGCTTGGCTGAAGCAACCATTGATCACTCTCCAAGGGAGTTAATTCAAATAGCTGATGCTGCACTGTACGAGGCCAAAGAAATGGGGCGTAACCGAGTAATTAACGGCAGCAAGGTTGAAACTAGCTGAGCATTCTAAAGGGCATATTCAGCTATGCCCTCTTCTCTTGTAGCACCTGTAAGCTCTGAGTGTACTTCAAGACCAATAAAAAAGTTCTCACACCATCGAAGCAATGGAATCATCGATCATTGCGACCAATTCATCTTCATCAGGTGAAACGCGTGCATATACGCGCAGACCTATAAGCTGCATTTGGATATAGCGGGCAAGACGGGCAGCGTCTTTTGAGGAATCGACTTCACCTGCCGCTTGAGCTTGCTCTATCAGTTGCGTTAGGGCCTGTTCTACAGCCTTCAGAAGCCCCTTCGCCTCATCTAACAATTCTCCGTTTTCCTCTGTCAGTTCAGCAATCGCTTTGACCAACATGCACATCTCGCTAGGGGTGTCTTCTCTGCAATTCAAAACCACGGTTTTGATAAATGCTTTGAGTGCTGCAAGAGGAGATTCAGACGTCTTAGTGCTCTCCGTTAATCGCGCCAAGCTAGTTTTTGCATAGTGATTAAGGCTCTCTTTAAACAACCCTTCTTTACTGCCAAACGTGGCGTAGATACTGCCCGGACGCATATCAATATGGTCCTGCAAATTGCGCATAGACGTAGCGTGAAAACCTTTTTCCCAGAAAAGATTCGTTGCCTTATCCAGAACCTCAGAGCGGTCATGTTTCAGAGTGTTAGCCATGATTGAAACTTCAGATTGAACATTTGTTCAAATTTTAGCTTGAACACCCGTTCAAGTCCAGTTAGGATAAAAACATGAACGGACGTTCAATTTAATTTTAGATCCGCGGATAAGGATAGAAGTCTTATGAACGCACAATACATCCCACCTAAAGTGTGGAAACATGAAGAGGAAAACGGTGGCACGTGGGCAAGTATCAATCGTCCAGTATCAGGTGCGACTCATCAAGCTGAGCTGCCGAAAGGTAAACATCCATTACAACTGTATTCGATGGGCACGCCTAACGGCCAGAAAGTCACCATTATGCTTGAAGAGCTACTAGCAGTAGGCGTTGAACAGGCAGAATACGATGCCCACATGATTCAGATAGGGGAAGGCGATCAGTTTTCATCCGGCTTTGTGGATATCAATCCCAACTCTAAGATTCCAGCCCTTGTTGATAACTCAGAATCTACGCCAACTCGCGTATTTGAGTCAGGCGCCATCTTACTTTATCTCGCCAAGAAATTTGGTCACTTCCTCTCAGAAAACCCTAGCGAACAGACAGAACAACTTAATTGGCTGTTTTGGCTACAGGGTTCTGCGCCCTATCTAGGGGGCGGGTTTGGACACTTTTACGCGTATGCCCCTGAAAAATTCGAGTACCCCATAGACCGCTTTACTATGGAGGTAAAACGTCAGTTAGACCTGCTGGATAAACAACTGGCGAACAATACCTTTATCGCAGGCGAAAACTACTCCATCGCAGATATTGCTATTTGGCCTTGGTACGGCGAGCTCGTCCGCGGAAACCAATACAGTGCCGCCACCTTTCTAGATGTCGATAGCTATTCCAACCTGCAACGCTGGGCCGAGCAGATCGCGCAAAGACCAGCGGTACAGCGCGGCCGTATCGTCAATCGCACTTGGGGCGAAGCCTGGGAGCAACTACGCGATAGACATCAAGCTTCGGATATAGATCAAGTTCTGAAACTAAAGCTCTGAATAATTACTACAAGCCATCTCAATTTACGTTAACTCAACAGGTTATAAACGCTAATGCTTAAATTTTATTTTCACCCAACCCCTAATCCAATGAAGGTCGCTCTTTTTCTTGAAGAAGCGGGACTAGAGTATGAATTGGTCCCTGTGGATACTTTAAAAGGGGAACAACACAGTCCGGAATACGCGGCAATCAATCCGAATAAAAAAGTACCTGCCATCGATGATGAAGGCACAAAGGTCTTTGATTCCACCGCAATCCTTCTCTACCTTGCAGAAAAACATAATCTCTTTCTGGGGGATGCAGAAGATAAGGCGAAGTTACTCTCGTGGTTGATGTTTATCGCATCAGGCCTTGGGCCTTATTCGGGTCAGGCGGTGCATTTCCAGCGCGCTGCACCTGAGAACCTACCTTACGCGATCAATCGATATCGCCATGAAGCTAAACGCCACTATCAAGTGTTGGATGATCAATTGGCTAACAACACTTATATCGCGGGTGAGACATACACCATTGCGGATATTGCCGCTTGGGGCTGGATTGACCGTGTGCTGCCAGTTTTAGGCGAGAACGAGCTAGATAAGTTCCCTAACCTATCACGCTGGTTCAAAACGGTAGATGCCCGCCCAGCAGTCGCTAAAGCCAGAAGCATCAGCGGTGATATCCAATTTAAATCAGAAATGGACGAAGAAGCGAAACGCGCTTTATTCCCACAGAATTACTAAGTCCGATTAATTCTCCTTGGCTCAATTTATACATGAGCCAAGGAGCCTAAACTCGCAGAATTCACGCCATTTCGCTTACCCCTTCCCCCTTTTCACCAGCAAAGAGCTCAGCCAAACCTTGCCAAAATACTTGACATAGATGCTGAGTTTTTAATAATGTATTAAGAATACATTTATATTGTTATAGGTTTAACGCCGTGCTCAAAAGAGATCGGCGTTTTTTTCGAATACTAAAATGTATTTTTTATACATCTTAATGTTCGTTACACAGCATCATTGATGCTCTAGGGAAAGCATAAAGACTTAGGAAGGTTTCGATTACAGGTGAGAGTAAGAACAATGAAACTAAAAATGAAACTACTGCTATTGGTATTACCGCTGCTTCTGGGGGAAGCCGTGTATGCCGATAGCCAAGCTACCTACCAACAAAAGTGCATGGCATGTCATGACAATGGCGTAGCCGGTGCACCAAAAATGACTGATCGCGGCGCATGGACTGCCCGTGTGGCCGAGCGTGGTCTTGAAGGACTGTACACCAGCGCTCTGAAAGGAAGAAAAGCTATGCCACCTAAAGGGGCCTGCTTTGACTGCAGCGATGAGCAGATTAAGCGGGTTGTTGATTTCATGGTTAAAGGCAACTAATAGCGAGTAATTTATGTTAGCGCAAAGTGTATGGATCTTAACCTTACTCTGCCTGGCGGTACTCGCCCCAGTGTTTGGTTATGTCATTTCCCGATCTACTGAAGAGTGCGATTACGCTGAAGTTCAGCGTAATTGGTACTCCATTAGAGCCAAGTGGTTTCTATTTCTTGTGGTGTTTGGCGTTGGTGTCACAGCGACGACGCTACTGCCATACCCACTGCCTCCACAGTTTTCAGCAACTGACGGCGCAAGCCCAGTAAATGTGATTGGCCAGCAGTGGTATTGGACCATTGACGATACAGAGTATGACGTTGGTGAAACCATTGAGTTTCGCGTGACGTCAGCAGATTCCACCCATGGATTTGGTATCTATGACGAGAGTGGCACGCTTCTTACCCAAACCCAAGCGATGCCGAAATACACCAACCGACTGGTGTATACCTTCGACAAGCCTGGCACCTACAAGGTGCTGTGCCTTGAATACTGTGGTCTGGCTCACCATGCCATGACAGCACAACTAACTGTCAAATAAGGAGGCGTAGATGACTGAACAAATTAACTACAGTGAACAAGAGAATAAGCTTGCTTCACTGGGCATCAAAGCCTACTTAATAACAAGCATGCTGGTCTTCAGTTTGATGATGCTAGCCGGCGTAACGATGCGAGCAGCGCAAGGTACGTTCATCGAAATTGGCGCTGACCTTTTCTACCAGATCATGACAGTACACGGTGCTGGCATGGTAGGCACAGCTGGCTTAGGAGGAACGGCTGTACTGTGGTACTTCCTGCGTAAATACATCAACTTAAGCAGCAAAGTTTTGTGGGTTAATTTCGTTATTTTCCTCATTGGTGTTGTGCTGATCTTGGGCTCAATTTTTGTCGGTAAGTTTGCGGGCGCGTGGACCTTCCTCTATCCACTTCCAGCAAAATCGATGGGCGTTTGGTCGGTAGAATCTGCTGCCGTATTTATGCTCGGACTTTTGTTGATTGGTACCGGCTTCCTGATTCTTTACTTGGATATTGGTATCAAGCTGATTAAGAAGTACGGAAATCTAGGTAATGCACTAGGTTTACCGGTTGTATTTGGCATGAAGCCTGTCGATCCAGATCACCCGACAACCGTCGTTGCTGCGACCATGGTCCTGATCGTTAACTTTATTGGTATTGCTGCAGGTGCCGTTGTTCTGGTGCTGTGCTTATTCAATTTGTACCAACCAGACTACGAACTTGACCCGCTGCTGATCAAAAACCTGATCTACTTCTTCGGCCATGTATTCATTAACGCAACGATCTACTCCGCAGTCACTGCTGTTTATGAACTGCTACCGAAATATACAGGTCGTCCGTGGAAGGTTTCGAAACCGTTCTACTACGCTTGGGCTGCAGCATCACTGATGGTGATGGCGGTGTATCCACACCACTTATTGATGGACTTTGTGATGCCACCTTGGCTACTAGTAATCGGTCAGATCTTGTCTTACTGCAGTGGTATTCCAGTGCTCGCAGTAACAGCGTACGGCGCACTCATGATTGTTTATCGTTCTGGCATCAAGTGGGATCTATGTAGCTCTATGCTACTGCTTTCCATGTTCGGTTGGGCTGGCGGGGTTATTCCGGCAATCATCGACGCCACTGTAACAGTGAACAAAGTGATGCATAACACTATGTGGGTGCCTGGGCACTTCCACTTCTACTTAGTGCTTGGCTTACTGCCGATGATCATTGGTTTCTGCAGCTACCTAGCTGCTAATAGCCAACCATCTAAAGCAGGTGCTATCGGCAAGCTCGCGTTTGCTACCTACTTTGTTGGCGCTATGGGCTTAATCCTGACCTTCCTAGCAAGCGGTGCAGATAGTGTGCCTAGACGTTGGGCGGTTCACTTGCCGGAGTGGCAATACCTATCTCAGCTGGGTGCGATTGCAGGCAGTATGGTTCTGATCGGGTTCCTGATCTTTACCCTACAAAACCTAGCACGTTTACCAAAGGCGAAGATTCAAGATGTTCAAATCACTGATAAGTAGCGCAATTGTATTAGCGCTTGCTGGCGGCGTTTTCTACTACCAGACGCTTGGTTTTGAAGCTTACACAGCTGAAACCAAACGTCGAGTAGAGGTAGAGCGCAACCCTATACCGTCACCACAGGTGACTTTCCAGAACCAAGCGGGAGAGCTTGTATCTTGGGAAGCATTTCAAGGCCAGTACATCATTGCTGACTTTGTTTACACCCGTTGTGAAACTGTCTGCCTAGGACTAGGTGTGGAGTTTGCTCGCTTGCAACGCCAAGCTGCGGATCTTATCAGTGATAGCCAGCTGCAATTGCTCACCATCAGTTTCGACCCTGAAAATGATGGGCCTGAGCAGCTGGCTGAATATCTTAATCGCTTTAAAGCAGATACTGCGTCTTGGAAAGCAGCACGCGTTGAAGACCAAGCGCAGTTGAAGCACCTAAAAGAGACATTTGGCGTCATTGCTATTAATGATGGCGAGGGGGGTTATATCCATAACTCTGCTCTCCACCTTATATCTCCAGAGGGCCAACTGATGAAAATTGTCGATTACAACCATGGCACTGAGTTACTTACGAGTATTCGTCAGAACCTGACCCATTCGGTAGGAGGCACCCATGCTGCAGGCAATGAAGTGGCTATTACTGCTTATTAATCTACTTTTGCTTACGGTCGGCCCACTGAGCGAACTACTCGAAGAGCAGATGGTTCTGCATCTACTGTTTCAATTGCCAGTATTGGTTATTTTTGGTTGGTTTGCGGGTGAGATGCTGCCGAAAAAGAGGCAAACCTCTGCGAATCAATACAACTGGCAAGGGATCACTGGTGTTGTCGTTATTACCGTAGTAGGGCTGTTCTGGATGTTGCCTAGCGCTTTAGATGCGGCTCTGGAGTCGAACATTTATGCCTTTGCAAAGGTAGCTTCGATGTTACTCCTTGGCTGCACATGGTCACTAACACGTCGTTGTATTCATCCACTCGTAAAAGGCGTTTTTCTACTGGAACTATGGGCAATGCTTGGACGATTTGGCTACCTATTCAAAGTATCACCTGATCGCTTGTGTAATAACTATCTATTGGGTGAGCAGCAGTTAGTGGGGCATATCCTACTGACGCTATCGATCGTGATCGGCGTTTTATGGGTCGCCAAAGTGCTATTTGGCAATAACCAAGCCCAAGACAATACAGATCTGCCATCACCCCCTGATGTTAAAGGCTACCTTCATGTATGTAAGTGAAATAACGAAGTTCAGCAATCAAGCTAAACAGCGATGGGAACTGATGACAACACGGCCAAGCAACCTGCTTGTAGGCGCTATGCTTGCCGGAGCTTATGTTGGTTTGGGTATCATTCTGATTATGACCCTTGGACAGGACCTACCTGAAGAATTTAGAAAGCTAGTAATGGGGGCATCATTTGGGATCGCACTTACCCTTGTGGTGTTTGCCGGGTCAGAGCTTTTCACTGGCTATACCATGTACGGCACGATTGCCTGTCTAGAGCGGCAGCTACCTGTCTGCGGGATGATCAAAATGTGCATTTGGATCTGGTTTGGCAATCTTTTAGGCGCGTTAGTTCTAGGTTTGATCTACAAACTCGCAGACGGCGGGCTGATTAAAAGCGCCGATACCACTCTACATACCATCGCTTACAAGAAGATGAATACAGATCTGGTTGCGCTGTTTTTCCGCGCTGTATTGTGTAACTGGTTGGTCTGCCTGGCTATCTGGGTCTCTGCACGTCTAAACAGTGAAGCAGCAAAATGCATTGTTATCTTCTGGTGTTTATTCGCCTTTATCGCATCGGGTTACGAACACAGTATCGCCAATATGACAGTCTTTGCCTTGGCTCTGCTATCTCCAGCCGTGGAAGGTATTTCATTCGCTGGTGCAGCCAACAATCTCTTCTGGGTAACCCTAGGTAACGCTGTAGGTGGCGCCCTCTTTGTAGCTCTCGGTTATTGGTATCAGAGCAATCCGATTACGCCTAGCAAACCCATTGATCAACCTAATCCAGAGCCAAGTCAAAGGTAAGCTTATGAATCTCTTTAAATGGCTAACTGCTGTTCTGATCGTAACGGTGGTCAGCGTGCTTGCGAGTACTGAATCCGAAAACAATAACCAAGTTGAACAGGATAAAGCCGTGCCAGCTATCGAACTAACAGATCTAATTACCGGCGAAGCGATTCAATTTGACCTGATCGAAGGTAACTACATGCTCAACATTTGGGGCAGTTGGTGTGTCGCTTGCGCCCGAGAACATGATTTTTTACTTAAGCTACAAGAATCTGGCGTCAGAATTATCGGTATCTCATATATGGACTCCGCTAACAACGCTTTGGAGTGGTTGAATAAGAAGGGCAATCCATACGCACGCAGTTTAATCGATTCCGAAGGTAAACTCGGTGAAGCGCTAGGGATCAAAGGTGCGCCAGAAACTTATCTGATAGATAGTGCAGGTCGCATACGTTATAAACATATAGGAATTCTTAACGAAGAAAACTGGCCTATTGTTGCAGAAAGATTCAAGCAACTGCAGTAGCGAGAAGCCAAGTAAATGAGCAGAGAGTACCTAAAGGCTAGTGACTCTCTGTCTCTATTTATCTCTATTCCTTTAAACCCGGAATGCGCTCACCGTTTGATTCAACCCTTCCGCCATTCTGGCTAGATCTAAACTAGCCTGAGAGGTCTCTTCAACACTGGCAGCATTCTGATGACCAAGATCATTAATATCGGTCACAGTGCGGGTGGAATCTTCACTTACAAGACTTTGCTCTTCTGCAGCAGTCGCTATTTGGCTCATCATATTGTTGATATGGCTTAATTGATCGACCACTTTCGATAGGGAATCCGAGGATCTTTCAGCCCCTTCAACCAGCGACATCGCTTGAGTCTGAGTCTGCCGCATAGAACTAACCACACGGGTTGATCCATCTTGCAGCCGTTTAATAATCTCAGAGATTTCAGAGGTAGAGTTTTGCGTGCGAGAAGCCAGTTGCCTTACTTCGTCAGCCACAACCGCGAACCCCCGGCCTTGATCCCCTGCCCGAGCCGCTTCAATAGCCGCATTTAGCGCCAATAGATTGGTTTGTTCTGCGATATCCGAAATCACCTGCAGTACGGTACTGATCTCTACGGTGCTGCTATCTAAATCTTTCACCGTATCGGCTGAGTTTTGCAGCTGATTCGATAACTCAGTAATACTCTCTACCGTGTCGATCAAGATATGGTTACTCTCCTGTAGCTCACCATCGGCCCTGTTAACAGAATCATTTACCTCGTTAATGTTTTGCGCCATCTCATTAGATGTGGCGCTCATCTGCTGCATAGAAGCAGATAAGGTATCGGTCTGCGTTTGTTGATTTTGCACATGACAGCTACTTTCCGACATTGCTGTGGCGACCTCCTCCGAGGTTGCTGAAAGCTGGCTACTGATTTCGACGATTTGACCAATCGATTTCTGCAGTTCTTGGCGGGTCATCTCCTGAGACTCCAGCATTTGCGAGATCTCATCGACACCTGTGGTCTTAACATCATGGGTTAAATCCCCTTCCGCTATATGCTTCATGCCTTCCACGGATAATTTAAGTCGACTGGTGATATTGCGCGTGATCAGGATACTCAACGAGATACCGATGGCTAAAGCCGCGATCAGCGTCACCACTATGTTGGTTAAAGCAGACTTCTCATGGGCCAAAGCTGTCTCTGAGGCTTCAAGGGTGAATCTTTCAATCTCCGCCAACAGCTCTTCCAGATGCTTGGTCAATTGATCCGCGGCTTCTTCAACTTGAACAGCCAGTGCCTCTGAACGACCAAACTCTCGATTTTTAATCGCGGTCATAGCCGCCAAACCATATTGCTGGAACTCTTGATGTTCTTTTTCAATCGCTTTTAGCTGTTCCGCAAGCATTGAGAACTCATCGAGTTCACTGGCGTAAACTTTCGAAATAAGCCCTCCGCTCTTGGTTTTAGACAGTTCTAAAATCTCCGACAGCTGCTTTTTGGTAGACCCGATGTGTTTGTCTACTTTGATGCCAAATTCAATAAACTTGTCTTGTTCCCTAGAAAAGCTGTCCTGATAGCTACTCGTACTTTGACCACTTTCACTCTTCAGTAGCCCGACCGTTCCGAAATGAACAGCACGTTCAAAATGAATGGTTTGCTCAAGCTGATATTCGGTAATCTTGGTCATCTTCTCGATCAAAGGGATATCTTTATGGGCAATACTCTCAAGCTCTTTGCCGATCTGATCCATAGATACGATCGCTAGACCAGAGGTCATTAACAAAAGGGAAAGCAGCGATAAAACGAGCAGGGATATTTTTTTGGAAACCGACATTTGATTTAGCATGGCGACTAAAACCTCTTGATTCATCCTTGCAAGATTTCGCAACTCCATAGCCGTGAAGGACTCATTCACTCAAATAAGTCACATCCAACGGATAAATTGGTAATTCAAGAGGCTACAAAATCCATTTGTTGGGTAAGTTCCTTTAGAAATACCCTTTAGGTATAGCACAGGAAATACAGAATACTAAGGAAGAGCCAAGCCATTTTTCGGTCATATCAATGAGACGCTTGGTACAGCACGGAAAATGTTCAGTACCAGTTGAAAATCAATAAGTTGCAATCAATTAAGGAGGGCGGGCAAAAGCCCGCTTTTGGTAACAAAGTAGAACAACGAGCTGATTTAGCTCATATACAGTGGCTCTAACCCAGCTTTGCCTGCCATGGTCCTATTTTCACTGTTGTTCGCAGCCTCAACCTGATTTAACAACCCTTTACCATCCCATGAACAATTATCACTGGCAAAGCAGCTACGATTGAGGAATTCGATCTCGCGTTTGAACTCTGGGCTGACGCTATTGGATAAGTCATTCAGGTGATAACAACCTGCATATTGGTGGCGCGCCCAAATGATCAATTCTGCGCGTGCTTCTTGTGCGTTGTTTGCTAAGCAAGCCGCTTTGAGCTTTTTAAAACTTGGCACCGACTCAACCGCTTTAGCTTCTTCCTTTATCACTTTCTGCTGCGGCTGATGTCTTCTCCATAGCAAAAATGCCGCTGTGGATAAGATAACCCCAATTAAGATACCCACAACCAGCGTTTGCCAAGGTGAAATTTTACTCTCGTTCACAACAACCTGTTGGCTATTTATATTATCCACAGGGCTATTTTCCACGATCTGAGGTTCTTGTGTTTGGGGTGTTGTGGATAACGGCTGTTGTATCTGCGGCGGAGGGTTAGGAGCCAAGGCTGTTGCATCCACTGCAACATCAATATTGATAGCAGGGATGCTCGCAGCTTCCTGTTGCTTAGCCTCAGTATTCCACCAAGGAAGCTGTATTTCAGGTAACGTGACTTTGCCACCGCGTTCAGGAATCACAGTGACTTCAAGTTTAAGACTTAGGGTAAGTTCGCCATCGACATAGTACTGCTCGATTTGCGGTTTGGTTGCGTATTGCTTTAGGCCAGGCACTTCCGGCAATACCAATTCAGGTAACTGCTCTTTTTTCACGCCTGTGGCCTCTAAGGTCAAAGTTCGTGTGACCGGTTCTCCTTGTTTCCAACTGTCGATAGCTCGGTCAAAATCACTACCCAAATTGATCTCTTTCGCTGATAACCAATGCTCGCCGGTAAACTCTGCAGGAATCGGCTGAACCTCAACTTCATAATCTTCTGCAGGCACAAAAATTCTACGTACAGCCCTCGTATTAAAACCTCTAAAAGGATCTGGTCGACCATCTGGAACTTGGCCGCTCAATCGCGCCCCTTGGATCTTTAGGGTGCCACTTTGTTGCGGAGTAATCAGCCATGCCTGCTCTATCACAAGCATACGACGGCCATTCAATTCTTGCTCGTACTGACGCTGTTCACCCAAAGCTTCAATTAAAGCCTTACCCTCGGTCACTTGGGGTTCTTGGATGCCAGCATCATAAATTTTCCGACCCAGAACCAAGCTAGATTGATAGATAATAGGCTGCTGAACGATAGGGGTTTTATCAGATAGGGTAGAAAGGAACTCTACGCCACCATCAACAGCTGAAGGCTGCTTAACTTCAACAACTTCAATGCTATGTTCTTTGCTCTTCTCTCCCTCAAGTTCCAAGGCAGGAATAGTTAACTGGCCTGCTCGCTTTGGAAATAGCGTTAAAACCAGTTTAGTCGTGCTTTTTAGCGAACCGTTTTGGAAAGTTGTACTGGACTGATGACTCCGCCCTAAAATCTGGAAGTCCTTGTGCAGGGGCTCTAGGTCAACTTGGTTAGCCTCATTCGCTGTGATCTTGAGAATCAGGCGGAAAGATTCGCCCTGCTCAATACGATTGCGATCAATCTCGCTGCTGATCGCAGCCATCACTAACTGGCTAAAAAGTATAAGTGTTGCCGCGGTAAATAATTTAATTCCATTTACCATAGTTTATCCTCCGCTGCTGGCTGCTCGGAACGCTGACGATATTGATAGATAAATTTGCGTCGCCACAGACCGGCTGGATCATCTTGAATTCGGTTTAACATCTGCTGATTAGATTGCTCAGTTTCATCCAGAGGCTGCTCTTGCTCTGGGTTCTCACCTTTCTGTTCTTGCTGCTCAGCATCTTTTAGCTTTTCATCCAACTGCTGCTTGAGCTCTTCAGCCATCTGTTGCTGATCTTTTTGCTTGGATGAAGATGATTGATCCATCTGTTGTTGCTGTTCTTGCTGCTGATCGGATGATTGCTCAGAAGAGTTACTCTGATCATTTTGAGAATCTTGGCCTGACTGCTTCTCGTCTTTTTTCTGCTGATCAGATTTGTCTTCTTTGTTCTGATCGCCGCCTTGTTGCTGTTGCTCTTGCTGCTTTAGCAAGTCTTCAACCAGCTTACGGTTATGCAGAGCATCGTCAAAATCAGGCCTTTCAGCTAACGCTTTATCGTAGGCTTCTAGTGCTTTCTCCAACTGCCCGAGCTTGGCCAGTGAATTAGCATGGTTATAGAAATCATTCACAGTTTCTGGCTCAGGTAGACTATCCAACGCCTGTTGATAATCTCCGTTTTCATAGTGAGAGAGCTGTTTCCAACGAGGATCTGTGAACAACTCCGCCGCAGCGCTTTTATCACCCTGTTGATAAATTTCAGCTGCTTGCTGATTTTGAGTTTTCCACAGCCCTTGCCACCAATCAGCATGCGCTGGCTGGGAAACGCCAGCAGAGGCAATTACGACAATAGGTAAGGTCAGATTAAATAAACCACGGCGGAATAAAGGCAGTAAAAAAGGCAATGCCAGCAAGATAAACCAAGGCCCTTCTGCGACCCAACGTTCTATATCTTTATCTACATTTACGGCGGCATTCTCGCCAGATTTGAGGCCAGCGATCAGATAATCGATATCCAGATCGTCCACACGAATTAACTGCGCCTGACCACCACCGAGACCAGCAGCTTCTGTCATCAACCCGATATTCATGGTCGCAATAACTTCATTGCCCTGTTGATCTCGTAAGAATCCATATTCGGTAGGCACAGGTCCACCTTCGGCCGTACCAACGGCCAGAATAGAGATATTACGGCCTTGATTGCGAATACGGCTGGCATCGGCAGCGACTTGAGCTGGTGAGACTTCATCGCTCACCAATAGGATATTTCCGCCTTGAATGTTGGCTTGCACTAACATCTGATCGGCTAACACTAAGGCGCGGTCAGCTCGACTGCCTTGCACCGGCATAATATCAGGGGTCATCGCTGGTAAGGCAGCCAATATAGTATCGCTATCCTCAGTGAGCGGTGTTACCGCAAAGGCATCACCGGCATAAACAATCAGTGCAATTTCTGTATCTGGGAGCTTTTTAAGTAGATCTTTAATCTTAAAATTGGCCCGTTGCAGGCGGCTCGGTTTTAGATCGGTTGCATTCATCGACGCTGACAGATCCAAGGCAAGCACTAAGGCATCACTTTGCTTAAATACCGGTTGCGGTTGTTTCTGCCACACCGGTTGCGTAGCCGCGACTGCGAGCAGGATTACCGCAGCAAATAAACTCCATGGCAACCAATTGCGTTTTAACTTTTGCGCTCCCTGCTGTTTTAACAACGGCAGGAGCTCTGGATCGCAAACCTCAGACCAATCTTGGGCATCAGCACTGCTCTTTTGCAGCCACAAAATAAGCAGAAACGCCGCAGGAATAACCAGCAACCAAAGCGGCTGTTGTAGCTGAAGATCAGAAAACATCAGTTAACCCCCCTTAAGCTGATCGCTAGGATCAATGCCAACACAAAAGCGCCATAGAGCGGCCAGTGGAATAGCGGATCAATAGGGCGGAAGAATTCGGAATCTTGTTCAACCGGCTCTAATTCATCTAGCTCAGCATAGATCTCTGCGAGTTCATCCAGATCATACGCACGGAAGAACCGCCCTCCGGTTTGCTCAGCAATCGCCGTGAGTGTCTTCTCATCCAGATCAGAACCTTGCGCAAAGAAAGAACCTAATACTCCACCTTGGCTACCGCCGCCAACTCCGATAGTGTAAATCTTAAGCCCCTCTGATTTTGCTAACTCCACCGCCTGCAAGGGTTTTAGTACCCCCGCAGTATTACGACCATCAGTGAGCAGAATCAGAATGCGTTGTTCACTTTCCATCTGTTTGAAGCGTTTCACCGCCAAGCCGATAGCATCACCAATTGCTGTCGCTTTACCCGCCAAACCCACTTGAGCTTCGTCTAACAAAGTTTTAACCGTGTCGCGGTCATGGGTCAGAGGCGCCTGTTGATAAGCCTGTTCTGCAAAAAGAATCAGGCCAACACGATCCCCTTCGCGGCGCTTGATAAAATCACCGGCGACTAATCGGGTTGCAGCCAAACGGCTCACCCAACGGCCATTCACCTCAAAGTCCTGCTCCAACATACTTTCTGACAGATCCACCGCCATCATCAGATCACGGCCTTGCAATTGCTGTGGAATCGGCTCGCCTAACCACTGGGGTTTAGCCACAGCAGCTATCAATAGCCCCCAAATAAGGTAAAGCAGCACTAATCGCCATGGAGAGGATTGCGGGGTTGATACACCTTGTTGCGGCCCAACCGCTTGTTCCATCTGATCAAGAAATGGCACATGCAGTGAAGCCCCACCCTGATCCGCTGAAGGCTTAGAAAATCGCCTAACCAACCAAGGCAGAGGTAAAAGTAACCAGAGCCACCACCAAGCAAACTCAAACATAGGCGGGCCCTCGAGCATTACCTTTAGCATTAACTAGCCATGCTTTACAGGCACTCAACAGCGCTTCGGCATCATACTCAGGTGATGCTTGATAAGGCGCTACTGCTAACACCGTTAAAGTATCCGAACGGCTTTGTTTAGCTAAAAAATCGGTCCAAGCGGTTCCATTTAACGCAGCGACTTCTTGGCGAGAATACAGGGTCAGCGCCAGGCGTTTTAACAGTGCATTACACTCTTCTGCCAAAAGCCGTTTATTTTGATGTTGCTGGTAGTTTGCTTGAATGGCGTTAAGCTCTTGTAGCGCCCAACGATTTGGGTTGTTCCGCATTTTCTTCAGGTAGAGATAGCCAAACCAAACCACTGCAATAAATAACGCAATACTGAGCAAAATTAACAACCACCAGCCCGGTGCCAAAGGCCACCAGCCAATCATCTCTGGCTGTTGCATGGGACGCAGAGGAAGCTGGGAAAAGTCCACTAGCTCACCTCCTGAGAATTAAACTGAAATAACGGATGTTGATCCGTTTGCCAATGGGCAAACTCAACGCCACGTAGGTTGTGCAGATTTTGTAATAACTGTAACCGCTGCTGAAACTGGCCACGATATTTAAGCTGTTGTGCCTGATTGGCAGAGACCAGCAATTCGCGCCCTAAGCCGCTAAAACGATACGATTTTCCGCTGCTTGGCAGTCGCTGTTCCAACGGATCGGAGATCAGCACCAGTTTCAATTCGCAACGTTGTGCCAGACGCATCAGATGCAGTTCGGTTTCTTCATCAACATCATGAAAGTCGCTGAAAATATAGAGAATACTGCCACTGCTTAAGATCGACTCTAAGCGCGCTAGAGACTGTGCCAACGAACGCTCAGAACTTTGCTCATTAGGTTCAACGCCTTGAGATAATGCGGTAATCATCTGCATCAACTGCTGACGACTATTACTCGGTTTAAATAGCTGCTCTTGTTGCTCGCTTAGCAACATGCCACCAACACGGTCGCCATTCGCCAATGTGGTCCAGAGGGCCATTGCACTGGCATAAGCAGCCAACACCGATTTAAAGTGTCCACGGGTGGCAAACTGCATACTGTGGCGAAGATCACATAGCAGGAAAACTGGACGTTCGCGTTCTTCTCGATAAAGCTTGGTATGCGCTTCACCAGTACGTGCCATCAAGCGCCAATCCAAATGACGAATATCATCACCCGGTTGATATTCACGCACATCATCGTATTCCATACCACGGCCTCGGATATGACTCAGATGATGACCTTCACGAATCGCCATGCGCTCACGGCTATTCTGTCGCGCAGGCGGCCAAAATCGTAAGCTAATAAGCTCATCCACACTTATTAGGTGTCGTGCGGATGGTACAGGCCTTGGGCTTGCTTCCCCTAAGAACATAGATTGATCCCTAAGGTACCGCCACGCGGTTGATCAGTTCGGCGATCAATTTATCTTTATCTAAACCGCGCGCTTCAGCCACATAGCTCAAGCCGATACGATGCCTTAACACGCTAGGTACAATCTCTTGGATATCATCTGGGGTCACAAAATCACGTCCAGCCAACCAAGCTTTAGCACGAACAGCGCGATCCAATGCGATACTCGCACGTGGGCTTGCGCCAAAGACTAAGCTATCTTTCAGATCGTCTCCGTAAGCTTCTGGATTACGTGTCGCCATCACCAGTGCGATCATATAATCCTCAAGGTTATCCGCCATGTAGACCTGCATAATGCTGGAGCGAGCTGCGAATAACTCCTGCTCAGTCAGCGCAACATCAATATGAGCGGCTTCCCCCGCTAACTCGGAGTTATGCTCGTCACGCACTAAACGCAGGATCTCTTTCTCTTGATTATGGTCTGGGTAGTCAACGCGGATATGTAGCATAAAACGGTCTAGCTGAGCTTCGGGTAGTGGATAAGTCCCCTCTTGCTCCAGCGGGTTTTGCGTCGCCATCACCATAAAGAATTTAGACAGTGGATAAGTTTTACCTGCAACCGTGACTTGTCGCTCCGCCATCGCTTCTAGTAAAGCAGACTGTACTTTGGCTGGCGCACGGTTGATCTCATCCGCTAATAATAAGTTACAAAACAGCGGTCCCTGACGGAAACTAAACTCGCCTTTTTGCGTGTTGTAGATCTCAGTACCGGTAATATCGCTTGGCAGTAGATCCGGCGTAAATTGAGCACGATGGAACACGCCTTCTAACAGATCACTTAAGGCATGTACTGTACGCGTCTTCGCCAAACCTGGAGGGCCCTCCAGTAAAACATGGCCATCCGTAAGCAATGCAATCAACAGATGCTCAACCAAGGCTTCCTGCCCAATGACTTTCTGCTTTAAAGCCTCTGATAATCCGATCAGTTTACTCTGCAAGGTTTGACTCGATGCCGTATTTGCAGTGGCTTCTACTGTCATTCTAAGCTCCTGTTTTTATTAATTTTGCACAATGACGTTACGAATGAGATGCTTATTTATATGCGGTTAGCATCCCTATTTTCAACTCTGCCACTAGATCTATTTTCACCCGTCTAAAGGCGGAGATCGTTGGTCACTTAAGTTGAGGAATAGTTCCTAATCCAACTCAACAACCAATCGCGATCACCCCATAGTTCTAACAAACCTCCGGAAAAAGTAACAAACGTATCATTTGTGCAATAAGAGGTAACTGATAAGTATTATCAATACCTTTATATTCTTTTCATAGCTGTTACTGCTGCATTTTTAGGCAAAGTGCAGTGTGGCTGACCACCTAAGAATCAAAGTACTTATGAACCAAAAGCTAGATATAACCGATCAAGACCTCAAGCAAGAGACTCAGACAAAACCGAAAAGGAAGCTCTCTGGCCAATATATTGCCTTTTTGATCCATAGTTTTTTTGGTTTGAAAATAACGCTGATTCTGACCTTAGTATTGGCGTCTGGAACGCTGGCGGTGATTGCTCAAGAGATTGATTGGTTGCTAATGCCAGAGATGCGCGTAACGCCTATGGAGACCCGATTAAATGAAGGTATCTTGTTAGATAAACTGCAAGCGGCTTATCCAGAAAATGGCCTGAGCAATTTTCAACCCAATGCTAATTTCCCATACACCGCGGCCAGCGCCATGTTTAACGATAGCAATGGTGGCTTCAGAAACGCTTGGATTAACCCTTACACCGGTGAAGTCTTAGGTGACACCCAACTTCTAACAGTAGGTAATTTCCTGAATTTCCTACATACCACCCTATTCCTACCCGTTGTGGGCCGAAGTGTCGTAAACGCATTCGGTATTTTTACGATTATCTCTTTAGTTGCCGGATTGATCGCTGCACCTAATTTCTGGCGTTACTTTTTCCGCACACCGCGCATGAATAATATGCGCGCATTTTTAGGCGACTTTCATAAGATCGTTGGTGTTTGGAGCATCTGGTTTTTAGTGATTATCGGCGTATCAGGAACTTGGTGGTTCTATCAGGTGCCGTTAGTTCTATACGCTGACGCACCAAAGCTGCATGAGCCTTATGATCGCAAACCACTGCTCGACTACGCCGAACTCGATAAGTTTGGTAGCCAAGCGCCTACGGCCCTAAGAAGCGATCAAATTGTCGATATCGTTAAGAAAGAATATCCAAATTTTGAGATCACTCGCATGGTGCCACCTGAGCACATTGCAGATCCGTATGAGATTGGAGGTTCTCAAGGAGAATGGCTGATACGAGGGGGAGGAAACCGCATCTGGATCAACCCTTATGATGGCACCATCATTAATCAATCCATGGCTGACTCATTCACCTTTATGCAACGTTTTGATCTAGCGATGCACCCTCTTCACTACGGCACATGGGCTAAATCTGGCGCAACTGACTTGATCGTAAAATTCATCTGGTTTGTATTCGGTGCGTTAATGACCGCCCTCTGTGTGACCGGCCTAATTATCTATTACAAACGTACCAAACGGGCTTCGCGTATAGTCTCCAATCGCAGCCCAGGAATTAAAAGGCTAATCAAAGGCTGGCGTATTGTTCGCCCATGGGGCGGCCCTATGGGTGTTTTCAAATATCTGAATATCTTAATGCTGGTTGGTGTTGGTTTTGGTACCAGCGTTGTATTAACACTAGCAGTGCAGGGCGTATCCAATGCAGGTTTTGAATACACTCAAAAACCTTTAGGCCCTTGGGAAGTTAAAGTAAACGCGTTTGCCGGTTTCCTTGAAAAAGATCTACCGCCAATTAGAGAAGGAGGGCGTACCAACTTCTCGGTCAAAATTCCGAAAGATTCTTTGAGTGAGATTAAATTTATCTACGCCCGCGTAGGTAAACCGAGAACATTAAGAGCTCCCGGCACGCTGATCCATGGCCCTCTTGGCGCTAAGCATGTTCATTATCAACTGCCGAAAAAGATTCGCGATAACGCTGAACTCTGGGTTACCGCAATCACTTGGAGTGGTGATGTTTACCAAGCTAATTGGCCATTAATGCCTGATGGCAAGGAGACTATCGATGTTCGCTAAACAAGCAATCGTATTCGGAGCATTAGCTCTGCTATCTGCACCTTCGTTCGCCCATAGCATTTTCCTAAACTGCTCTACAGCCATTGAACTGATTGAGTGCAAAGGCAGTTTTTCAGACGGCTCTGCGGCGAGTAACTTCCCGTTTGAAGTCATTTCCTATGAAGATGAGTTACTAGTCAAAGGCCAAACGGATAAAGACTCGGCATTCAGCTTTCCAACACCAGATCAGGACTACTACATCTTATTAGATGCAGGTCCGGGCCATGTTGTTGAGCTCGATATGCTTGATGTGCAGTAAATTTTTATCACCCACCACATTGGCTGGTTTATAAAAACTTAATCCAGCCAATTGTGACTTCACTGTACTCAAATACCTTCGAAATATTCCTCTCATAAAAACTTCTTCAACCTGTCATCTAAACGTCACCCGGCATAGATAGTTTTGGCGGCATAAATTTATAAGACTTTCCATAAAGGTATTTTCAATGTCTATGCTGCACGGTTCTCACCCTCTTAAAGCGTTAGCCTTAGCTGTTGGCGCAACTTTGCTTACAACTACGGCTTATGCTGCCCCTATTCATGTAACTAATGGTAATGACAGCGGCGAAGGTTCCATGCGTGCAGCACTGATCGCTGTTGCTGAAGGTATAGCAGATAGCGTCATTGTTACTAGCAAAGACGATATCATGATCAACACCACTCTGACTTATACTGGTCAGGCACCTATCGCAATCTACGGTAACGGCCAGATCATCAAAACTGCAAAAAACACCGATTTGCTGGCTGTATCTCAAGGCGCGGACCTGAATATCAGCGGTCTTAAATTTGAAGGACCTGGCGGTTTTAGCATCCAAAACCGCGGTGACCTAACAGGCGCAGCTGGTAAAGGTATCTTCGTTAACCTACGAGATAACCAAACTGGAACCCTAACCGTGACACTCAATGACGTTGAGGTTAGCGGTGTTGCTTATCACGGTATCCACATCTCTGATTGTGATATTGCCAAAAATTGTGGTGCAGGCGCAGGCGGCGAAGGCGGTGGTTCTCCAGCCTCTATCGCAGTAAATGCATACAACCTAAACATCCACAATGTCGGCTATGGCCGCGTAGATGGCGATGGTCTTCGAGTCGATGAACGTAACGAAGGCAACATACTATTTACCGCTCATAACTCTCGCTTCAACAAAGTAGGCGCTGACGGTGTTGAGCTGGATGAAGGTCAGAATGGCGACGTGATTGTTAACGTGAGCAACGTCGATTTCTCTAACAATGGTGGTTACTGCCAAAAAGACCTTCTACAACCTCTTCTACCATCCCCAGTAGAAGCTGAGTTTAAAGATGGCGAGATGTCTGCTGACAAAGTACCTGCTGAGATTACCGGTTCCGCTGATGACAAATGCTTTGAACGCGAAGTTGATCTATATGCTTCCGGCTCAGTTGAAGCTTACGAGTTTGGTATCGATTTCGATGATGGTTTTGATATCGATGAAGCGGGTAACGGTAGCATCAAGACCGTCCTTTACTCTTCGACTATCCACAATAACCTAGATGAAGGTCTAGACTTTGACGAAGAAGGTGAAGGCGATATCGAGATCACAGTGATTGACTCTGCTGCATCAGGTAACACCGATGATGGCTTCAAAATGACGGAAGAGGAAAACGGTAACCTCACCGCTCTAATATCTTCTGGTCATGCCGACAAAAACGGCGGTAAAGGCATTGTGCTAGAAGCTAAAGATGCAGGTAACGTTGCAGCTCTCATCGAAAACAGCACGACCGCAAATAACGACAGTGGTAAAAAATCCGGCCTTAAGATAAAAGGCAAAGGTGTAATCACCCTGAAAGCCTCTGAGATCACTGATGGCTTTAAAGCGAAGAAAGCTGAAATCGTAAAAATCTAAGCCTCAACAGATAAACAACAAAGGGGAGCACTATGCTCCCCTTTTCGTCGCAATTAATGCGACCTTTCCGTTCGAGCTACAGCAGTCTCGGTTCCTAAGCTAGTATTGAAACCATCTAACTTGGTTTTAGGAACCTTCTTGAATGGACTTCACTAGCCTACCTATACATAGCTTCTACCTAATGGTTTCGGTGGTCAGCCTTCTAGTGATCGCCTCGATCATCTGCTTTCTGAAGAAGCAGGCTCATCCAGATAGAGACTACACCGAGTTATGGCTACGAATCCGCAGTTGGTGGATTATGATCGGGCTGATTTTTGTCGTTTTGTTATTGAGTCCAACGGCAACCATTATCTTCTTTGGCTTTCTCAGCTTTCTGGCGCTCAAAGAGTTTCTCTCAATCACACCTATTCGACTTTCTGATCGACGAACGCTGTTCTGGGCTTATCTAGCTATCCCAGTGCAATACTACTGGGTGCATGACGCTTGGTACGGAATGTTCATAATCTTCATTCCAATCTACCTCTTCCTGATTTTGCCAACACGTATGGTTCTGACCGGCGATACCCGCGGTTTTATTAGATCGGCAGGGATTATTCATTGGGCAACCATGCTAACCATTTTTGCGATCAGCCATATCCCTTTTTTACTGGTGCTACCCGAAAAAAACGTCGATGCTGGCCCTATCGGTTTAGTCTTGTTTCTGATCTTTATTACTCAATTGAACGACGTCGCTCAATACGTATGGGGCAAGAGCTTCGGCCGACATAAAATCATCCCCAAAGTCAGCCCAAACAAAACCTGGGAAGGTTTTATTGGTGGGGTCTGCACCATCATGGTTGTAGCAAGCATCGCTAGCCCATGGCTAACTCCGATGTCTTGGTATGAAGGACTGGCAGCGGGTGCAATTATTGGTATCGGAGGATTCTTTGGAGATGTCGTTATAAGCGCAGTGAAACGCGACCTACACATTAAAGACAGCGGTACGCTGATCCCCGGTCATGGTGGCATATTGGATCGAATGGACAGCCTAATGTTCACCGCGCCTCTTTTCTTCCACTTTGTCTATTACTTACATTACTGAGCAGGAGATTCAGTATGTGGATTCGTCTATTAAAGATACTGTTTTTTGCCCTAATCGTCCGCCCCGTCGTTTTGATAGTTCTTGGGCTCAACATCCGTAACAAACAATGGTTGCCCGAAACTGGGCCGGCGGTGATCGTCGCTAATCACAATAGTCACTTAGATACCTTAGTATTGATGTCACTCTACCCTTTGAGTCAGATCCATAAGGTTCGTCCAGTAGCAGCAGCGGACTACTTTCTAAAACACAAAGCCTTAGCTTGGTTTGCTCTCAATATCATCGGCATTATTCCGCTGGATCGCAGCAACTTTAAACGCGACTTGTTTAAGCAGTGCCATGAAGCATTGGATCGAGGTGACATTTTGCTGATTTTTCCGGAAGGAAGTCGTGGCAACGCCGAGCAACTCAGTAAGCTAAAAGGTGGTGTACATCACCTTCTTAAAGATGGTCGTAGCAACACTCCGGTATGTCCGGTGATGCTACATGGCTTAGGTATGGCCTTGCCAAAAGGGACAGCGCTTTTGGTCCCTTATAATTGTGATGTCATTATTGGCGAACCAACCACTATCCCAAATAGTAGCCGAGAGTTTATCGAACAGTTGGCTGAAACTTTCCAACAACTATCCTTGCAATGCCTAACTCGCCATCAAGCATTAGATGACTCCACCAGCAAAGAAGCTGATTAAGCACTTTTTAACTCAGCCAAAGCAGCCCTAGCCCGATTAAAGATCGTCAGTAAAAGCAGAAGGTTTATTAACGCGAGCACCCAAGTCGTCCAACCCTCTAACGGCACGCCAAAAGCATAAAGCGTGGCAAGCAGACCAAAGAATACTGCCCGATCACTCTTTCCTGAAGGTCCATCATAACGGCGACTTGCCCCTATCTGCACTGCAACCACACCGATCATTTCACTCATAATAGCTAAGAGCGTTAACAGCACCAGCAAAGGACTATTTACTCCGGGCAAGCACGCAAACATTAAAAACAGAGCGCTATCGGAGATAACATCGCCCATCTCATTAAGAATCGCGCCTAACGGCGTAGCCATATTATGCTCGCGAGCCAACATGCCATCGATATTGTTCATCGCCATGCGAATGAACATCCATACAGGCACCAGTAGCCAAATTAGAGGCGAACTTTGCAGAAATATTTGAGCCAGATATAAGCCAACGGCCAACACAATTGAGCCAACCATCGCAGCCACTGTGACTTGATTGGCACTGACCCCTTTTGCTGCCAAACGATTAGTAACAGGGCGTAAGAGATCTGAAAAAGCTGACTTCAATTGATAAACGCTAGGCATCGTTATAATTCCATTTAAAAAAGAGCAGGTTGCAGAAATAGACCAAACGCACAGATAGATATGATCAACTGACTCATAAAGCAAAACATTTGCCTTCTAGCCAAGTCCTTCACACCACTTAGACGACTACTTAGATCACGTTGATTTAGCCGCTTCGCTTTAGCAGTAAAGAGCTGTGCTAAAGCTCGATCAAATGACTCTATTCCCATTTTCATGAGGAGAGGCAGTAGCTTTCTATCTAAAGCGACTCGCCAGTTAAAATAACCCTGCGCTAAGCCGATTACGAATCCCAATAGGGCTAAGCCCTGTACAGTGGGGTTAGCTCCGAATAACAGTAATAATACACAGCTACCACTTAACAAAAGAGAGTAGCTGTTCACCTGCTTCAACGAATCCAGTGTGGCCATCAGCAAATCTGCTTCAGCTACTATTTTAGAGTGACCCATAACCAACCTCTGAATGTTTGCTAGCAAAGTCAGATAACAGTTTTTTCTGGCTCTCAGTTATCACACAGCCTGAACGAACTTGTTTTACCCATTCAAGCGCGTCATCAACGCTTTGTACTTTTGCAGTCAAAAGCAACCAACCCGCGACAACCAAAGCACTACGAGAAAGACCAAGCGCACAATGAATAAGTACAGGCTTATTGGCTTTGGTTAACTGATCTAATTCCATCACTGCCTTTTCAAACTGCTCTGGTTCAGCCGTCACTAGATCCAACATAGGTACCCGACGATATTTATCTGTCTGAGGGATTCTCGGGCTCATTTCTGCAGTGACATTTAGAATAGCCTGCATACTATCTCTTCGTTCAAATGATGGTACGCATCCCAACCAAATATTCGGTATAACCTCCACTTGGTCGGCACGCTTTAGGCTAAACAAATAAGCACTTACTCTTGCACCTACTAAGTGAGGCGCGAGCATAATCGCAGCAGCGATACTCATCCGGTTATCATCGTGTTGAAAAACTGCCGTACCTACTCCCGCGTAAGCGATAGATACAGTGGTCAAAGAAACTGCCGGCCAAAGTAATAACCAAGCCCATCCTTCCAAAGTAAAGGCGGCAATCACCAGCAAGACTGTGGCCAGTGCATATCTAACTGCTAAACGCCAACGGTCTGAATCTTGATGTTTTTCCCATCGCCATTTAAACGAGTTATCAGGCACTAGGTAGGTCAAGAACAGAGCAACCACTAAACCACCGATAACGTCAATAAAGTGATGCTGCCAAGTGGTCAGCACTGATACCCCTATCAGCAACATCCAACCATGCATCATCCACCTACAAAAACCATTCTTGATCTGTTGATTAAATATCATCCAGATCAGCACAAGTAAACTGATGTGTAGTGATGGTGCTTGATTATAGGGTTTATCAAAGCTGGTTAGCAGATCAAAAAGACTACCGTAAAAACCGCTGGTTTCTGGACGCGTCAACGTGAATTGCAAAGGCCAAATTAAAAAGCAGACAACGGACACTAATGTCGCCAATAGTAAGCGTGAACCATGCCGATCTAAGTGCGCCTTACTGCTGCAAATAAATAACGAGAGCGCGTAGAGCAGGTCGATCGACATATAAGGCACAATACTCCAATCCCAGAAAGGGATATGTTGCTCCCATGCAAAGACAATCTGACCTACATCCTCACGCGTCGCTGTAAACGTATTAACCGCCCCGTAAGTGATAAAAAAGAGCGGCCCCAGAAATAGGAGCCACTTTAACGCTCGAGGCCAAAGAGCAGTTTGGTTATCCTCGATAAAGGACTTTTGGATAGCGTTCATAGCCAACCTCAGCCCTACGCATCAATTCGCTGAGCAATGGAAACGGTGAAAATGCCCCATTTATCAATCAACTGATCGACTTTACGGAAGCCAGCTTGCTCAACCAGTTGATCCATTTCAGCCTGCGAGCGACAGCGCATTACCCAAGGCTGACCATCGCGATGACTCGTAAGACAGCGTGCTATCAACTCCTGCTGTGGATGCCACGGTTGATTGGTATAGATAAGATAACCACCCTCTTTGATTGCTTCAGCCAGACCAGCTAGCGAGTCTCTGATTAGATGATTCTCTGGGAATAGTTCATACAACCCGGACACAATAGCCACCGTTGCAGTAGGCTCTATCGTCGCTAGCGATTCCTTATCAAACGCATCACCTTGAACAAAATTACCAATACGATCAAAACCACGTTCCATTAAGGCTTTTGCTCCAGCCTCGACATTGATCTCGCTAAAATCTCGCAATAGCAGACTATCGATATCTTCACGGCGTTGATCTATCGCATCCAGAACATAACGCCCCTGGCCTGCAGCAACATCCACAATGCGTACTGGCTGATCCTGCTGATGCACCTGATCAATGGCTCTGTTGATCAAAACTTCTAGGTTCGTCTTACGCTGGCGAATACCCCGCCAGCCAATACTATTGAGATAGTTTTTATCGATCTGACGACCCAACCAGCCTTTACCTTGCGGCTTATTCTGATAGACGTAATCCAGTGTACCGCCGGAATCAAAACCCGTTTCTTGGCCTATACGATAGCCTTCCGATAACTTCGCTGCCGTAGCGATCATCTTTTGTAACGAGTTCCAGTAATGGCGTTTCAGGCCTGTCACAGGTGTGGCGTAGCCCATCTGCTTTTGAAAGCTCGCGCCCTGCTGATCTTCATGATTTAGATCAGCCGTACTGAGAGGTGTTCGAAAAGATTCAGCAAGAAAGCTTCGAACCTCCACTAATGCACGCTCACGCTCTTGCTCACCCAAGGTGTCATGGAAAAATCCTAGCAGTTCAACAATACGCTTTTTCTCACTGCCTAAACGCGCCATAAACTCATACTGTGGGCCTTTCTCCACCACCCAATCATCACCCGACACTAATGTTAACGTTGGGGTAGTGATCGCATGCGCATCTTCAACACAACGCTTCGCAGCTTTATCCAAATCAAGCAGCAAATTTGAAGCGATAGGTCGGGTAATCAGTGGATCTTGGTTATAACTTTGAATGCGTTCTGGGTCATGACTAAGATGATGCGCTTTCACATAAGAGTTGACTGTAAATACGCCAGAAACCTTCTGTCGGGTCGCAATCATTGCTAGGGCACCCGGTAGATACAGCTTAATTTTGAATGCTGGAGCAGCCAGTACCATTGCTCTGATTTTGGGTGCGTAATCGTGCACCCAAGTGCTAACAAGAACCGCCCCAACGCTTTGACCCAGCACGACAATCTCATCTGTATTGAAACCATGATAAGTACAAATATGCTTGACGAAGCAGTCCACATCTTTGACAAGTTCGGCAAAACTTTCTGCATGCCCCCGCTCACCCGGCGATTTGCCCAAGCCTCGAGTATCCCAAGCAAAGAAGCTGGTATCTTCCATCGCCAATTCATCAACTAAATGCGCCATGCGGCCACCATGCTCATGACCACGATGAAACATCACCACCGCTTTTTTAGCTTTCTTGGCAGCGGACACAGATGTATTTGAGAAAGAGTCATTTGAAGGTGCGACACTAGGCCAATGGCGATAAAACAGCTCAATATTATCGTGGCTAGAAAAAGTCAGCTCTTCACATAGGCGAGTTGCACAACTTGCGTTCTGGATTGTCACTGGCTGATTCATGTTGAGTTTCCATTTGTTGGTTAAGGAAACCCGACTATGAAATAGCACAGGGGCAATTTTAAGCGTGTTAAATAAGGTTGCAGAAAATGAGATGGGAAGTATCAATACGTACTACCAACATCCTTAGGTCATCAAAAATAATATATCTAGAAACATTAATTAGGTGTGTTATAGCTAATACCCTCACAGTGAATGAGCTGTTTTAACGATCAATTTTACTTTGACTTAACTGATTAAATTCTATACAGTGCAGTCCAGCTTGATGCTTTACTTGTTATTTATGTTCCTCACTTCGAAGTCTTTTCTGAATTCCTCGTCCTGTTTTCCGTAAGTAAAAATTAAAAACTCCTGCGTTAACTGCCACCAACTTTTTGGGCGGCCCACTTATTTCCGAAAAATAGGAAAATCGATTATGTCTAATACAACTACTGGCACTGTAAAATGGTTCAACGATGAGAAAGGTTTTGGTTTCATCGAACAACAATCAGGTCCAGATGTTTTTGCACACTTCAGCGCTATCGCTGGTGATGGTTTCAAAAGCCTTCAAGAAGGTCAGCAAGTTGAGTTCTCTGTAACTCAAGGCCAAAAAGGTCCTCAGGCTGAGAACATCCGCCCTCTATAAGACCTAATTAATGCAGCCGCATTGATTGAATAGAGCATGGCATATGTCATGCTCTTTTAAAGCACTCCCCCCTCCTTACTCTGAACTGTATCTCCTGCTCCAGCTAGCGAACAATCAAGGCTTCTCTATTAACAGCTTCTTGGTTCCTCTACTCTCTACTATGTGCACCTATACTCTTTAGCTAAAGGTAATTTTTATAAAAATACGGTACCTACGAGCATGTTAGAAAATTTAAACGGACAAATTTGCGTATCCCGCCATATAGGAAAAGACCAAGATCTATGGGCATGTTACGAACCACTCACAGCCGTTTCTCCATCCAGACGCCAAATGTGGAAACGCTTAACAGGCCTTTTATCAAAAACAGAGATGGCCCACTACCTTCAAAAACAATACGATTCCCCTGAGATTTCAAATAACTTTTCTACAGTTTCAAATTAAAACGATATAAAGCATTTCCTAATTACGATTGCATATATCGCCTATCCTCACCCTGTATTTACTCAATAGATACGAGCAGTTATCCACATTTTTTGATAGACTTTTGCGCAAGGTTTTTGCCCTGTAGTTGTTAGAAACGGGCAATATTGTCAGATCAAGAATTGAACTACTTCGCGAGTACGACTCCTCTATTACTAGCTTTGGTGGTATGATGTCGCCCCTTGGGCGCAGTACTCGGTACAGCCACCACTGTTTTATTGGGTTTATCCTCTGGTGGTACCATTCTACTGGCAGCATTAGGGGTCGGTGTTTCTTCTTTATCGCGGTACCTGCAGCGATATCCGTAACACCTCCAAGCGCTAACCAAAGCCTATCAATGATTGCTAAATCACATAGCATCACGTTGTATAACGTGTTGATAAGGTTTCTATTTTTCAGCGCACTGATTATTGAATTTTTGGCATTGAGCCAAGAGGAAACAGGTAAACAAAAATGAGTAAAGTCTCCGTCAGTATCATCATGGGCTCTCGCTCAGACTGGCCAACCATGCAAGAGGCTACTAAGCCACTGGAAGAACTAGGTGTAGAATTTGAAACTAAAGTGGTTTCTGCACACCGTACGCCTGAGCGTCTTTTCCAGTTTGCCTCCGAAGCGCACACACGTGGCGTTGAGGTAATTATTGCAGGTGCTGGCGGCGCAGCTCACTTGGCTGGTATGGCAGCATCTATGACTCATCTGCCAGTTATCGCAGTACCTGTTGCCAGCAAAAACATTAAAGGCCTAGATAGCCTACTATCTATGGTTCAGATGCCACGCGGCGTAGCAGTTGCTTGTCAGGCAATTGGCGGTGCGGGCGCATACAATGCAGGCCTAATGGCAGCACAGATGCTAGCCCTTAAAGATGCAGAATTGAGCCAGCGTTTACAAGAGTGGCGCAAAGCTCAGACTGACAGCGTTCCTGTTGAGGTAGAATAATGCACGTTGCTATTGTTGGATGCGGCCAGTTGGCACGCATGATGGCTTTGGCTGGTTGGCCTCAAGGTCACCGTTTTACTTTTCTGGCTGAGCCAGGTGAAGGTACTGATTGCGTTAAAGGCTTAGGTGAAATTGTTGAGCGCACTCCAGAGATGGAAGGCGAGTCCCTTTATACTGCACTAGGCAACCCTGATGTTGTAACGGTTGAGCGCGAGCATGTTGATGTGTCTCTGCTAAGCACATTGAAGCCGCACTGCTCTGTTTATCCTTCTCCAGAAGCGATTAGCTATTGCCAACACCGCGGACGTGAGAAAACCTTCCTTAACTCTCTAGGCATCAAGACTGCACCGTTCCACCTTGCGAACAATGCAGAGGAATTGAGCGCGAGCGTTAAAACGTTAGGTTACCCAGTATTCGTTAAAACCTGTGAAGAGGGTTACGACGGTTACGGCCAGTGGGTTCTAAAAACCGATGAAGATTTGGCTAATCTGGTAGCCCAAGCAGATTCTCTACCAGAAGTAGTGATTGAAGGCCGCGTCAATTTTGACCGTGAAGTATCTTTGATTGCCGCACGTGACGCGTCTGGTGCTTGTGTATTCTATCCACTAACAGAGAACCTTCACCGCAACGGTATTCTGTGGAGCTCTATTGCTCCGGCTGATGCACCTGAAGCCTTGCACGCTAAAGCTAAAGATATCGCAGATAAAGTACTCAATGCTTTGGACTACGTTGGCGTAATCGCTATCGAAATGTTCCAAGCAGGTGATGATTTGCTTGTGAACGAACTGGCACCACGTGTTCATAACAGTGGTCACTGGACTCAAGGTGCAGGCATCTCTTCTCAGTTTGAAAACCATATCCGCGCTATCTGTGGATTAGGCTTAGGTCACACCATCAACAGCCAACATGCTGGCATGGTCAACCTACTAGGTATAGAAGCACCTAAAGAGATTATCAGCGAAAGTAATGTACAGCATCATGTGTACAACAAGTCGCTACGTCCAGGCCGTAAGGTTGGGCACCTTAACCTAGTAAGTGATGATCGTCACACACTAGAAGTTAAGCTAAAACGCATTCGCGATAGCCTTTACGAAGACTAGTCGTCTTTATAAAGACTTAGCATTAAAAAACCCGGCTACTTTGCAGTACCGGGTTTTTTTATTCGCTGCTCTTAGACAATCACGGCCGAGTCAGCAAGTAATACGCGATTGCCTCTCGATCTGACTTCTTTAGGTACTTAGCGCCATCACGTACCACTTCACCCATACTACCGCCAAAGACATCACCATCCTGCTTCACTCCAGACTTCAGTGAGTAAGCTAGATCCGCTTCGCTCCAGCCCTGTTTAGCTAATGCGCCTGCAGTAATCGCAGGAATAACGCCATCATCTTCAACAAAGCCCTGATGACCACTTAAAGCTGCCGCAGTATCTAATCCACCCAATAGGTTTCTAGGCGTATGACACGCGCCGCAGTGCGACAGCCCTTGAACGAGGTAAGCGCCTCGATTGTACTGCTCACTTCTCTTAGCATCAGGAATAAACCGTTGCTCATCAAAGAACAGCAACTGCCACAAATCTAGGCCCCAATTGATATTGAACGGGAAGTTCACTTGATGCGCTGTCGAAGGTTTGGCAACAGCGGGGACAGTTTTAAACGCCGCCCATAAATCAACGACATCCTGATCGGATAGGCGCGCATAGAAACTATAAGGGAAGGCTGGGTAGTAACTCTGACCGCTAGGCGACTTGCCCGCGCGCAATGCACGTTCAAAGTCATCTACACTCCACGTCCCTATTCCGTGCTCTCTATCCGCCGTAAGATTCGGCGCATAGAAGGCTCCGAAGGGTGTTTCCGTACCCTTTCCACCCGCTAACGGCTTTCCTTTAGCTTCACTATCGGTATGACAAGCGATACAGCCTGAAACACGTGCTAGATAAGCTCCTCTGGCAACATTCCCCTTCAGTTCAGATAATGAGGCTCTAGGCTCGTCTACCGAACTCAGGTAGCTGACTCCTAAAACAGCACCAAAAACCAAGCAGATTAGGAGAGAGGAAAACCAGAGGAGTTTTCTCATTTATCTTTCTCTACACGATAGTCAGTATGACAAGCAGAGCAGTTATCGCTTAAGCGCTCAAAGACTACTTCTACCGGCATAGTCGCAAAAGATTCAGCGCCCTCTTGCACTTCAGATTCTGCGCCCATCCCCATCATGCTTGCCGAAGAGTCTTCCTCATTTTCTGACTCAACATTGTCAGCAGCGTCGTATAAACCTTGGCTGATTCGCTCTAACTCTTTAGAAAGGTGCTGAAAGCGATCCCACTCCTGCCAAATCTCAGCTTTAGCTTCGGTTGGATGATGCAGACTACCTTTAGGGAACAACTTGGTAAGGTTCTCGCCAGCATGCATATTGATCGTTTCAGCGGCTACTCGAACCTGAACAGCTTCGTAAGGAATTTTGCCCTTAAACATGTCAGAGACAGTTTTCATCGCTCCTTTCATATCCTCCATGGCATCCATACGTTCTTTAACAATGCCCGTCGCACCACCATGTGCAAGCGCTGATAATGGCTGACCACTACAAACAGCGCCAAGGAAAAATAAGGTCGCGAGTTTCTTCATTTGCTTACTCATATTTTGTTACTAACTCATTACGATCTATGCATTAGTAATGCATATTGTTACTGCCATTTTATTACTAAATAGCAATAAAACCTTTAAAAACTTGATGCGAGAAAATCTTTTGAAAAAGACGAGTGCCACATTTTTAGTTTTAGAGACGGTTTGCAAAATAAAAGTCTGAAATTTAGCCTAAAACCGAGAACGCACTATAAAAAATTGGTAGAATCTTGACCAAATAAATCATCAAATATTCGAAGGAATGGAATAGATGAAAAAGTTTTTGTCCGCTGGAGCAATCGTGACAGCTCTTGCAATCACCGCTGGCTGCTCGAATACGATCGTCATTAAAGAAAAAGAATACAGTGCTGATGCACTAGAGCTAACAGCTGAAATGAACAGCATGAAGCTTTCTGATATCGGCTATGCTCGTGATCTTCCTATCTATAATGGTGAAAAATACCTGATTGGCCATGGTGACCAGTTAGTTGTTTCGGTATGGGGACGCATAGATTTAGGTTCGCAATTACCTGCCGGTGGTGATACACGAAGAAACCTCTCGGTTGTAAGCGAAGACGGCGAAATCAGCCTTCCATTCCTTGGCAATATAAAAGTTGCAGGTAAGACTGCTGCAGAGGTTAATCAGCTAGTTACTGACCTTTACGCTAAAATCGTAGATCGCCCTAAAATCGATGTCACTATCGTAGAGTACCGTTCTCAGCAAGTCACGGTAGAAGGTGCTGTAACAAGACCAGGGAATTACCCTCTAAACGATGTCGTTCATACAGTCGCGGAAGTCGTTATGAAAGCAGGCGGTGTCAGTGACAATGCTAATACCGTAGAAGCCGTTCTAGTACGTGATAAACAAGCTTATCGATTAAATTATCGTTCAGGCCAACTTGGTCTTAGCGACGTCCATAATGTCCGTTTACAGAAAAATGATCGAATTTTCTTCCCTGACATCGACGATAATTACGTCACAGTTATGGGTGAAGTTGGGCGACAAAGGCTAGTTCCAATCCCTGTTACCGGCTTAACTCTATCGGATGCACTAGCACTATCTGGTGGTTTATCAGCTTTAACTGCTGACTCCGAGAATATTTTCTTAGCTCGAGTATCTGATGGGGAGCAAAGGCTATACAACCTTTCTTTATCAGACAATCACCTCAAACTGAAGAAAGATGATCTGTTAGTGGTTGCACCAACCAACTTAACTAAGTGGAACCGCTTCTGGAACCAGATTATTCCAGGCATCTCTGCTGGTGCGGGTGTATCTCAGATGTACTATAACTTTGACGTTGATGATAACCGCACACCAAATAACTAAGCTCTAAACTCATAGTTATAAAAAAGCCGGTAACATTCAAAATGCTACCGGCTTTTTTCGCTCTCGAATAAGGCTAACAATGAAGAGAGGCACAAACCTCTTCAAATTGCTCAGCAGCGTTAGAAACCGTATACGCCTTAGATATTTTCTTGGCTGCCTGAGAATACTGTTCATGGAGCTGAGGATTTGATAAAAACCACTGAATGGCTTCAGTAAAGGCATTCTCATCATTCAACGGCACTAGCAAACCTGAGCGCTTATCCTCAATAATATTCCTCGGACCAAATGGGCAATCCATACTAACCACAGGAACACCTTCAGACATAGCCTCAACCAATACATTCCCAAACCCTTCTCGTTTGGAACATGATAGAAGTAGAGTGCAATGCGGATAGTAAATAAATGGATTTTCCACATTGCCTATTAGATGAACTTTGCCCGTTAAATTTAGTTGTCGAATCTTATCTTCAAGGGAAGAACGTTCTGCTCCTTCTCCTAGAATAAGCAAATTAGCTTCAGGGCATGTTTCCAAAACTCGTGCAAAAGAGTCGATAAGCAAATCAAACTGTTTTTCTGCTGCTAACCGCCCCACAGCAATACAAATAGGGCCTGTTAGGCGATCAAATATCTCAGGCCTAGCATGTTTGTCCAATCCATCCGACACATTAGGAATGACAGGATTACACAGGGATTTCACTGGCATTTCAGGGAGGTGCAGAATTTCACGGTGCTCAGTACATATTTCAGGTACCGGAGCCACAAAAACATCAGCATAACGATACAAACACCGCATCAATAAAACGCGTATTTTTGAGTACTTAGATTCGCTTAACAGTATCGCTAACGGCGTATGCTCACTAATAATGGTATAAAAGTGATCTTTCACAAAGGCTTTAGCAAGCAATAACATCAGATTCGTGGCATGAGTACCCGCATAAACGATATCTGGATTAATTTTATTAAGCTCTGATACTAATTGAAAAACCCCTGAAGAAGATTTCGCCCCTCCTAGGTCAAATACAGCTACGTTTTTATTCAACCTAGGCAACAAGTCGCCATTGCCATCCAGAAGTAAAAGACAAGGTTCATAGAGGTCTTGATTAAGGTTATTAATCAAGTTGAGTACAACCTTTTCTAGCCCACCTGAAAAAAAATGAGGCAAGAAAAAACAAACCTTTTTACGAGTATTTTTAAGCTTCATATCAGCGTTCCTTACGACTGATGAGGGCAAATAACTGTTTAGGCGAAATCCGTAGCACCAATAGAAGCAACATACCCACACCTGCTCCTATACCCCCCGATAGTATGAGCTCTAAGGCAATTGGTATTCCTTGATTATCAAAAGCAAGCTTCGACACTATAAAAGCAGATGAAACGACAAAAGGAATGAGCATTAATTTCAAAAGCAGCGCATCATAAACAAGAGTAGTGGAACTACGTTTGAAGAAAAAACAATAGCTGATCAAAAACAACATCATCAATCCAGTCGAAATGCTTATCGCTATTGCTACACCGTTTAGGCCATGAGTATCCGAGAAAACTTCAAAAGTTATCAACCGAGCCATACAATCTAAAGCAGCATATATGGAGATGATTTTCAAAATTGAAAACGCAGGGTTCGCCAAAACCCAGCCAATTAGAAAATTAACAACAAATGTAGCCACAACTGCAGGTATAACCAACTGCATCAATAAAGCAGATTGCTCAACACTATCCATTGTAAATTTTTCATTGTAGAAAAATAGATAAACTAAGCTATCCGCATAAATATATGTAAAAACAGAAATGGGAATAATTAAGAGCAAACCTATAGCTAACCAGTGCAATAAGTACGCTTGAATATCATCGCCTTTATCTAAAGCAAACTCTCGGCACCAAACTGTATAAAACACACCGACAATACTAAATGAAAGCACCCCAGGAACTAAATTCCCCAGCCTTTGAGCGTACTCTAATAAACTAAGCCCACCTTCACCCGAAGACAGCGCATAATGGGTTTCCAGCCAAATACCTATTTGACTTGCCAACAATACAATGATCATTGCATAGCCTCTGCGCTTTGCCAGACCATCTCCATCTTTGTTCAGTTGTTCATCCGAACCGCCTACCGGCTGAAATGAACGCAAATACCGCAACACACTTACTAGTAAGTACAATACAAACACGTAGTAACCCACGACAAAAGCATAGGCGAGGATAGCTACTTGATCTGATGGGGTGAAAAGAAAAAGAGCCAGAAGTAAAAATATTCGAGGAAAAAGTTTCCCGAACTCAGATGTACCAAAATAACCTACGGCCTTACAAAACCCCTGTAATACAACAGAAACAACAGCGGCTGGAATTAATAAAATAAAGATATTCAGAATAGAAACCGTCTGTGATTGTTGTTCTAACGTTTGGTCAGAAGCCAACAAAGAAACGATCGCATCCGATAGGAAGAGTAGTATTGCTACCAAACAGCAGCTCAAAAGCGAAGACTTAATCAACGACCTCGTCAGCAACTTAGTTGCACGGTCAATGCTACTGATAATGGCATAGATAAAGACTGGTATGTAAACCACGACCATTGCTTTATTTATCGCCTCAGTAAAGCCTGTAATAACTCTCCTTGCCAAGAAAAATATATCGCTCTCTATTCCCGCCCCTAACTTAAATGCTAATAAAACCGAAATTAGGAGCGCCGCAGCCAATCCTAATGCTTGAAATGAGAATTGAAGGAAAATAGCTTTAGCTGCATTAAAATTAAGCAAGGCCGTGATTCACTATATAGAAAGATCATTGTCAGAATCTGAGAAGGTAACCCAAGGAGCATAACCTTTATCAGCTATTCGTTTCGAAATCTCAGGTGTGGCCATAACTTTAAGGTGGGGCTTATTAAATCGAAAACCCGATGCTTTCAATACGCTATTTACCCAAGTAAAAGAGGTTGATTTCATAACTGCTATTTTATCGACCTTACGCTTCCACAGTTCCAACACGGTAAAACTGAATAAGGCTGTTAAAGCTTCTTTATCATTTTCTTGCACCAGAAAGTCAACAATATAACCCGTTGTAACCCCTTGTTTCTCTGCACATCTGTAGACCATGTAACCGATTAGCTGGCCATTTTTTTGGGCTTCTACGAGTTTATAATCATGTAGAGGGCAGTCCGAAAACCTCCAATTCAGGTACTTTTTATTTCTCACTACTAAAGCACCGTAATTTGGAGAAACTTGTTGCCAAAAGGTATCAGCTCTTTCATCAAACTGCCGAACCTCAGACACTGAAATATCATCATGTATCTTAGGTAAAAAAAACTTTACTGAACCCCTAATTAGGCAATCCAAAGGCCTAGCAAGTAGAGATAAAAGCTTACTTTTCTTTCTCAGTAAGGATGATGGAGATAAAACACAGAAGAACTGCTCTGTCTCAGAGATTATAGCGCCGCCATAACGCTGGTACATTTTTACAATTTTTTCAAAAGGCAGCCCCATTTTAGGAACCGATTCATTTTCAATAAGATACTTAACTAGCAACAAACCTTTGCCACGATGCTGCTCTCGAACCATTATCGAACCAACCCAATGCATCGGAATCTTTTCACCATCAAGGCTGAAAATAGACGGCATTAAAAACATAGCCCCAAAAGTCACTGATTCATTTTTTAATAAAACGACTTCTGAAGATATTTCTCCCGATGCTGGGTTTTCATTAGAGCTCCATTCCCAAACAGCTTCCCGAGCTTTGGCAGCATTCTCACTAAATACATCCTTAACTGTATTTAGAAAAACCTCTTTGCAATCAGCGGTACTTCTCTCCGCCCTTACCTTCTTACTCATTTCAATCCTTGGGCGCTAGCCTTCCAACCCGCTTCCAACACCAATCAGGCCAATCGATACCTCTATCCTGATTAATTTTGTCTTCAATCTTTAATAAAAGGTTTAAAGGTACAATGTTAAATAAGAAACGAGCTAATTTAATAACGATCTGATCAACAACAGTTAAACTTGAATTTTCATGCCGAACTTTAGCGAAGCTGCTATTTGGCTTATATCGCATCGCAAGTACTTCATCAGTCCAATCCAGTTCTAAAAAAGCCAGAATAGACTTCATATTTTGCTCAGTCTGCTTTTTTAAATCGCTATATTGAAGGACGATAGTTTGAGCATCTTTCCCACCCAGCTTTTTTATATACCGATGATTCATTGCATTGACTGCACAGGCCCGAATAATTTTACTCATTCTTTTAAAACCTGATGGGGGAGTGCGCCCAAAGCCGCTTAAACGAGAAGGAATTAATTCCTCATCAGACCGTAGGACACAAATAAAACAAGCATCAGGGTAAGCTAGACGTAATTCATCTGCCAACAACGTATGATGCGGCGACTTTTCTAACCAATTTGAAGATCCTTTTTTACGAGCAACATCATCCATAACGGCTCTAAAGAAAGCATGGTAACTGTCTATACTTTCATTCTTTTCCAGAAAATCTGACTGAACCTCTGACAAAATCCCGTAGTCAGACTCTAAAAAGTTCTCAAAGAACCTAGCTTTAGATTTAGGATGATTAAAATCCCCAAAACCTTTAGCGAAATGAGAAAAGAATATACTTTCATGTACACCTTGATGATCATCGGCCTCAACAGCAGCGATACAAGGATGGCTAGATAGCATATTCGCTAACCATGTTGTCCCAGAGCGTTGTAGCCCTAAAACAAAAATAGGCCTTTTTTTATCCATAGGAGACCCCGTTCAAATACCTTCAACGCTACTAGGCATCATCCCTAACAGGTTTCCATTTCGAAACTTTCTTACCACGGCATACATTAATTATGCCCATAGCCATAGCTGCATGGCCCATGACAAAAAAAGTCGGAATATTAAACCCAGGGACCTTACGCAAGAAAGGAAACAACATGGTTAATAAGGCAATGGCATAGAATACAACCTGACATGCTAGAAAGGCTTGGTAAAACCAATGCCCGTCTAATAGCAGAGCATTACTTAAGAGCAATCCGATGAGTAATACAGGATTCAGACGTCTCAGTAATTTATGTGAAAATAACTGTAAACTGTACCAACCATACTTAAATGGATTAAGTAGCTCTTTAAAAAGCATAAGTCCTCTCCACCCCATTTCGGTTGAGCGAACTCGGCGATCAAATTCTTTATAAACTTTATTGGTTACATGCTCATAGGTCATAGCATTAGGTTCAAAAACTAACTTTTTGCCTTTTGTTACTACTCCTACAGATAAAACAAAATCATCAGCACAACCTTCTAAAACAGGAGATGTAAGTTCCCTTCTAATTGCATATACCGAACCCTGAGCAGAAACAGCCCCACCAACTTTAGTTTCAGCAATCTTTAGCGCTTGATCATACCTCCAATAAATAGATTCGGCTTTGCCGATCCATCCCTGTTTTTCTGAAGATACAACGATCTGACCACAAACCCCACCAACAGACTCGTCGTTGAAGTGACTTACCAATTCATTAAGGGTTGCTTCTGGGAAAAGGCTATTCGCATCTGAGAATACAATTATTTCACCTTTACACTCAGACAATCCCCAATTCAATGCTTCTAATTTACCAATATGATCCTTCGCTTCTAACACTGTTACATTATCTGCTACAGAGCGCGCTAACTCTGCTGTATTATCCGTAGAACCATCAGAGACAATAATAATTTCAACTTTATGCTTATCATTAGTTTGAAGATTGATATTTTCTATCTTTTCTTTAATAACAGCACTTTCATTATGCGCACAAACTAAGAAAGAAACGTCATAACCATTTGCATAACTCTTCTTACTTTTATTCTTAGTTACAAAACCTATCAACACTAACAGCACCCCGTATCCAACAAAACTGAATACTAAAGCACCGAAAAAAAACCAAAAAATGGCATCCATTCTAATTTACCTTCTCTGAAGCTAGCATTGCATCAAGGAGCTGCTGCGAGTTTTTCATAACATCATACTGCTCGTGTACTCTTGCCTTTCCGTTCTTAGCAATTTCTAATGCAGCCGCATAGTTTGCCTCTATCCATTCAATCTTTTGGGTTAATCCAACGACATCTCCAGGCTTTACACCAAAACCGGTTATACCGTCTTCAATTAACTCAGGGATACCTGAAACATCGGTAGCAATCACAGGGCAACCAAAAGCTAACGCCTCCATAATCACAACAGGAATACCCTCACATCGACCTTCCGGCCCGACAATGCTGGGAACAACGACTAAATTAGATCGCCGATAAGAGTCAGCAATTTCTTCAAAAGTCTGCCCTCCCTTAAAATCAACTTTTTCCGATATACCTAATTCAAATGCTAATGCTTCAAGATCATGCCTTTCACTACCATCGCCAATAATTCGACATGACCACTCAATTGTTGGATCTATTCTAGATAGCGCTAGTAGCAGATTATCAACGCCTTTACGCTCAATTAGAGATCCCACATAGCTTATTTCAAAGACATTCTGACGCTCATTTTCACTTTCTTGGATTGAAAGAAGATCTGCGCCACAACGAATAACCTGAAATTTTTCTTTAAAATGCTCACCAACATGATCCAGTAGAAACTCTCGGTTATATTCACTAATGACGCGAACAAAATCCGCATCAGAAACTTTGCTCTTCAAAAGTTTCTGAGTGATAAAAATGTCATGGGCATGGCAGCTAAAACTGTAATTTATCCCAAAAATTTTATAAATCATCCAAGCAGAAGCCGCTGGAATACCAGCAAATTCAGCATGGAGATGCGTAATACCTCGCCTTCTGGATTCAAGGCCATAGGCTACAGACTTAGGTAATACAGCAAGGTTATGGAGAATAAATTTCCAGTCAGAGCCTCCCGCTTTAAAAATCTGTTTAACAACAGATATTACCTTGTGCGGTTTTTTGATACAGACCGATAAAAAAGTAGACAGCAGATAAAAGCTCATTAAGAAAGGCTGATAATATCCCCTCTTAATAATTTCATTTGCAAATTTATGAACCTTTTCACCTTCCCTATAAGGTTTAAGGTGAAAAACCGTAACATCATGTCCTTTTTGCATATAGGTGTGGATATTTCTTAAGACAAATGTTTCCGTTATCTTTGGAAAATCCGTAACTAAAATTCCAATATTCATAAAATCACGTTTTACTTTCTTTCTGACGAATCCTTAGTGCAGCAATAGATAAGCCAGCCAAGATCCATGTATATTTGTTGTACTCATTAGGCACGAAGACACTTGCCATCAAATAAGCAATAAAGCAGATAAACAAAGCACGAACTAATGAGGTAAATTCATCGTTCTCTACATCTGTGTTCGCAATTGTACGTAATCCACGCAATCCCCTCAGAATAACAAACATCAAACAAGAGAATGCGATTAAACCGAACTCTACAGCTACTGATAAATACATGTTGTGTAACTGTCTAGGAAGAGGAGTACGCCCGGGTACAAATCTATATTCTGTGGAGACATAGTACTCTTTGAAGTTACCCGGTCCGACACCTAAAAGCGGATTTTGGACTAGCAAATCAACACCAATAAGGTTGTAACCTAAACGTCGCCCTAAGGTCCAATCAGAGCCACCACCAACCAAGGTAGCTAAACGCTCCCAGTATTGCTCGGGAATAAAAGGCAAAGCTGCTAGGCATAAGAAGAAGCCCAAATAGCAGGCAAGAGGGAACACTTTATGATGACGATACCTCCAAGCAATCCAAATTCCGACAATCGCATATACCAAAGCAGCACTTCGAGCAAAGGAAAGGACGATACCAGCAGTTCCGAGGAGCGTAGCCATAAACATAAAAAATCTAAGTTTTGGAAGCTCAATAAATAGAATTGCAGCCAGCAGAGTACCCGTCAGTAGCATTGTTGCTGCAGTAGTCGGATTGTAATCTGATCCACCTGAAGACCTTGAAACGCCTTCCCACTTAGCGGTCGTAGCAGCATCAGAGCTAGAAAGAATATTTCCACCTACAGTCGAATCAAATATCACCAAAACTGATGACATCAGTGCTGCAATAGCTAAACAATAAAGAAGGTATTTAAGATGCTTTGTGGTTTTAACCAATACAATGGTTAAGACAAATAAAAGCATCAAACTTGCCATTCTTCTGACGGACCAAACAGCATATTCCATGTTTTCAGCCCAGAAGAATGAAAGCCCCATAAAGAGACAAAAGAAGAACATTGCAATCACTGCAGGCTCTTTTAGGAGCTCTTTAATCGTATCCCTTTCCTTTTTGAGATTGATAATAACGCCAGCAAGAGTCAATAACGCTAGTACTTTGACCCCGGAAACTGGTAGAGCAGAAAAAATTAGATTTGCCAAAGCATCTAACTGCGCAAATAGCACAAGCAAAAACAAACCGAAAAACGGGTACAGCAAAATGATAATCACTGCTGCTGCACCTATTGGGATCAAAAAAGGAGCTAGAGGATGGACGATTAATCCAGAACCAATAATTATGGGAGCAAGAAGCAAAGCAATTAAGCATGCGATGCCTAGAAGCATTGGAGAGAAACGAGTCATTAGCTTTGCCCTCCAACATAAGAAATTGGTGACCATTTATGCCTGATCTTACGTAACTTGTTGGCAGGCGATACCAAAAATAGCCAATACAGATTTCCTTGAAACAAGCGCAGCTTTGCGTGAAACAATAACTGCTCACCCCAAGGCCATCGCCAACCCCAACCATAGTCACAAGCATGTATACGGCTAACTACATCATAAGGCTCGTGTACGAGGTTAGAGCCTTTGCCCCCTGTAGTAAGCTTATAACCTACATCCAGTGCTATGGCATGAGACTGGGGGGTAACTCTATCGAAAGGCCAGCAGAATTGAGTAACGTCCCGACCAAGGATAGCCTCTAACTGTTGCTTAGAATCACGGAGCAATTCCTTTACACGGCTTTCATATTCAGTATCTAATTCTTGGGTTCCGTTATTCCACTTTTTACCTGTTAATTCAGAATCACATTCAGGTATAGAATCCCCAATAGCTAAGCATTTCAAAGCAGTATTTTGATACCAATTATGTGTAGTCTTCCCTTTTGACCAATCAAGCCAGCTATAAAATCGCCAATTATGTTCTGTTAGAACACCAATTTTGCTGTCGCTAACTACAATTTTTCCGTGACTGACACCATGAGACTCAATCTCGAATAATGGATCACTATCCAACGTTTTCAACTCGGCACAATTCATATATCCATGCCATTGAACGCCTTCATCGCTCTTCAATACGGAACGTATGTCCGAACTAGGGTCGATAAACCCCGTCGAAACATAGAAACTTGCAGGGATTTGATATTCTTTCAGCAGAGGAGCCGCTGCAACAAAGTTATCTAGGTATCCATCATCAAAATGAAGAACAACTGGCTTATCAGGCAGCTGCTCTCCTTTTTCCTTTATCCGATAAAGTTCAGAGGTACTCAATACACTGTAGTTTTTTTCTTTCAAGACATCTAACTGCTGCCTAAACGCTTGAACGGTTATTGATGTACCCCAAGCCCAAGGTAACCACGATGGATCATCAGAAACACTATGATAAATGAGGACTGGCACTCCCCCCGAGCTGCGCATTACACGATCAAATAAAGCCAATATGACTAAGCAAATACCAGTCACTACTGAAATCAGCAATGCGCCTTCACTGTAAAAGTAAGACAAACTAATTCCAGCAACACACAACGCTACTGTTAATAGCCACGTAACGACTATTAAGTTACGTTTTTTCTGACGTGCGATCATAATTAGTCACGCCACAGCACGAACAATAACTTATCCTGTCCACTCTTCTGTTGCGCTAGTTCAACTAATTGCAGCAACTCATCTTGCTCTACTTCACCTGGTCTTAGCACACACACTATTGGTCTCTGCCCTACACCAAGCTCATCAGCTGCAAAGCGGCTATTAACAACAGGTAAACGCTCTACATTACTTTCTATTACTGGTTCAGCATGACCAAATATTTCTTCAACCGTAGTAGCCATTTCATCAACTAAACGCTGATCCCCTATCGCTGTAACGCCGATCGAGCCGCTACTCCATCCCCCCATCAAGGAGATTCTTTGGATTAAACGCTGCTTAAACTCATCATCGACCGCCACTTTAGCTCCTAACAACCCAAGTACACGAGTCCCAACAGAGGTTCTCAATACATCAGTTGTAAGAATACGAGTTGTCGTTGTATCAATTACCACGACAACGAGAGTCATAATAATGAAACCAGTGATAACTGCAGCTACAGAGAATAAAAATACTTTAGGGAACCAAGGGTATAACGGCGCAATAGAAGGACTAATCATACGCACCTGTGACAGGCCAGTATTACCAGCCAAAGACACTGTGACCATGCGACGACGCAAATCTTCAACATCAGCCTTTAATTCGGTTTGCTTTTGCTGAGTATCTCTAAATCCTTTTTCGTGCTTCTGCAAAGCAATCAAACGTTGATCATATTCTTCTATGATTTTTGCTCGATTTTTAATTCTGGAAACAATGCCAATTCTTTCAGACTCACTAAGAATAAGATCACTTTCAATTTTATCGATTAAATCACGACGCGTAAGTTTACGTTTACTGCGCTTAAGACTGGCAACTTTGTTGTTTAATTCATTTAGAGTAATTTCATCATCAGCACGCTTTTCTACTTCACGGTCGCGGCTAGAAAGAAGTGCTTCACGTTCAAATGTTATATCTGAAATACCAAGTTCTTTTCGCTTGATGATATCGGCTTCTACAGACTTAGACAGCTCAAGTTCCTTTTGCGTTAGGATTAACTGTAATGACTCACGCAATCCAGCTGCCTGTTCTTTATAATCATCTTTAGTCTGCTTTACGTATGCTTCTGCAAGAATGTTTGCAACTTTGGAGGCAATAACCGGATCTTTATACAGAACTTCGATATTAATGATGTAGGAACCTTCTACAACCTCAATATCTGTAGCTTCCATTAAAGTTACCAGCAGTTCTTCGCTTTCTGATAGAGGAATGTGTTTACCGTAGTTTAAGGTATTCCACGTTCTCCAAAATAGGCGCTTAGCAGCTCGACCTGCTTTTTTGAAAAAGCCTTTAATACCCGTTTCTTCAACCCCTTTCGCTAATTCTTGCTGAAGCAACAAACTCAACGCTTTTTCAGCGACAGGGCGACTTAACAACTGCTCTGTATGGGTTTGAGTCAGGATAGCTGCTGGGTTAAATTGGCTGACACCTAACCACCCCTGAGTATAAGCAAGCTCAGCTTCTGTAGGCTGCATTGTTATAGTAGCAACACCTTTATAAAGAGGGCTCGCCACCAAAACAAACACACTCAGCAAGAATACAAGTCCACCTGTAGCAAGGGTCCCTGTCAGAATAAACTTGCGATAAAACTTAAATAATTCAAGGTAATGTGTGATCACGATGAGTCCTTTCCTGCTCTCATAAAGGAATTTGAGTACGTTTTTAAGTTACGTAAAAATCTAAGTAACGAGCTCAGATTTTCAACAAATTGTTCAAAAAATTGCCAGCGAGATTGTACACTTTAGCTTTACCATAAGCACCTACACTGGATTAATGCACACCTTAATGACAACTACTGTCAATTAGGTAGATTTGCGCTAATTGCCACTACTCCGCTGCTGCATTCTAAAGAATTAATATTACGCCGAATAATACCATTCCCTTTCGCCACATTATTTATACACAATGCATCAAACCTTTTTAATCCAGCTTTTTTCTTTAAAAAGTTTTGAGCCTTGTAATCACCAACAAATATAGGCGCTGCATGTTTCCGGTTAGGGTAAGAGATCTTATAGCCATGTTTTAACTCATCTCCTAAAGATTGTACTTTCACGTCTTCTCCATCAAACAGATAAGCTAAAAATTTATATCCATAATAACCAGGCTTTGCCTTTCGGCTTTTATCGAATAAAGGAACCTTACGGTTACCCCACGTAGTAACCATTGCCTCTCCTAACCCAAACCATAAGCAAAATTTTGAGCCTTGAGATAAAACATTTAGGTTTCTATGAAGAACCGCATAAAAATGATCTTCAGGCTTATAGTTATCGTTGTAGTCTAATGACGGACCACCGCATTCTGTTGAGACTATCTTTTCTACAGATAAGCTAGATTCATTGGCAATCAGATTAATACGCAGACCATCTCGAGAAACAGGCCCATAAAGATGAACATCTGCCATATCATACTTACTTTGCTTAAGCACAGTTCTGACATGATTGTTAATGATATTAACAACCTTGGCTGCCTTGGCTTCTCGAATAGTATATTTGGTACTGGATTTTTCATTCCAGCGTTGCAAAACGTCAAACCGAGCCATCCCTTCTGCTAAAAGCATCACATCGAGATTAAAAGCTGCCAAGCCCCCTAATACAAACACCGCATTAGGATCTGTCTTTTTTACCGTTTCGTAAGCAGAATTTATGTAATTAACTAGATTCTGAGTAGAGGACGCCCAGCCGCCTGAACGGTTTTTATTACTAATCCACTCATTGGCCGCTTGATAATAGATAACAGGCTTTTTAAGGCCTGGAGCATCATTTTGACCATCATAGTTATAACGCTCTACAACAGCTTCGATGAAACGAATCCACTGAACATTGTTTTTAGGTAAGGCATTTCCAACAACATGAGTCGCTTTGGTTGTTGCCCATTTAGCGTTGGATTCGAATGTTAGGAAAGGCTCCAAACCTAATTTTTGGAGCGTAATGATACGACTATCAAGCCCATCCCAATTAAAGCGCCCACTTTGAGATTGAACGTGTTTCCAAGATACAGATAAACGAACAACTCCAATACCTGCTTTTTGGACGTAGTGATAATTCTTTGCGTCATTACCTGGAAAAGCTAAGCCTAAGGAGTTACTCACAGGCACGGACATTTGTTTAAGGTCAAATGTCTCTGCTTTCGCTTGAGAAGTAAAAAAATGAGCTTGTAGGAAGCAAATAGCTACCACAGCTAAAAATAATTTAAGCATTATCAACATCCCTTTTACACTGTGTAGCCTATGTCCCAAAACCAAAATTAAAGAAAAAACTGGGAACAGTACGTTTAGCTCAGCATGAAACAACCGAACTAAATGCTATCGATCCTCACTCTTCTCTTCATCTTCTAACGGAGCAGCGCTTTCTCCTTCAGGCTCTTTCCCTTGCAATTCACGACTGTAGGAGCGAATAGATTTAAACCAATCCGTGAATTTTTCATCCGGTGTAACATCAGCAAACGGAATTAAATCAATACTAAGAGCCCGCTTAACAACATACGCTCCAGCAAGTATGTTGACAGTAAACATTATCGCAATTGCACTAATAACAGCCAAATTTAGCGTGGTTGTTATCGGCCTTAAAATTCGCTCTCTCTGAAGCCTTGCCGAAGGCCTTCTTTCCTTACCAGACAGCAGTACTATATAGATCTGTTTTTTGAAAAACTTAATAGTAAAGCGAATATCAATCTTATGCTTAGCACTAAATTTTCGAGCTAATGCCGTTCCAATTATTTCCTTTTGCTCAGCATCAAAATACTCAAGCTCATCTTTGTTAAAAGCGCTGGCAAGCAACCGATTATTATCATCACTATCAACCTGTTTGCTCTCGTCACCACTTTTCAAAATAAACTCTCTCTAAGAAATTAACGCCTTCTTCAGGACGTGATGTTCGACACGATAGCTCTCGAACGTAGTTCTAAATTCAAAAAATGCTATATAACGTCGCTTATGTGACGCATTACTTCCAGGAACCGGCTCACATTCAGCAGGATCTTTCACGACGCATATTGTAGAAATTCGTTTGCCGCAACCCAGTTCAATATCTAATTCATAGGTATCCGGCTGAAGCATCTGCGTCGTTTCGAATGAAAAAGCTTCATCATTTACATCAATCACCATTCCTTCAGCGATAACTCCTTTGTCATCCCTAAGGCGGATCGATGCATTTTTCATGTAAACACGTTCTGTGCTACGTCGATTTTTAATACGTTTGGATTTTACGTGAAGAACGACCTCTAGGAAAATCTGGAACACAGTCGTGAATATTGCCAACGCATTACGCGCCAGAAATATAAGTTCACTGATAAAACGAGTTTCTTTCTTCAACAAGACTAAATTGAGTCGATGCCTAAGCAGTTTTGGAGCACTATGAGGCAACAAACTTTGGGCTACACCAACAATCCCAGGCTTTACTTGGAAACGAACACCGTAATTAGGAATATCTTTTTGAATAACATCGAACATTTCAGGACGAACCGGACGGGGGCCAATGAGATTCATATCTCCACGAAGCACATTCAATATCTGCGGTAATTCATCTAACCGAGAACGACGAAGCACCTTGCCCAAAGGCGTTTCTAGATTCGTTCTAGTTGTCATTAAGCGATCTTTTGTGAATTGAGATGCTTCTTTTTTTAAAGTCCGAAATTTATACATATTGTATAATTTACGGTCTTGTCCGTATCGAGGACCAGAATAAAAAATCGAAGGCCCTTGAGTAATAAGCAATAGAAAACTAATAACAATAAAGAAGGGCAAAGCCATGATAAATAGCACTAAAGCTAGGCTAAAATTCCATAACCTATATAGAAATGTATTGGTAACTTTATAGCCAGGCGGCTCTGTTAAGATGCTCATTAATCATCATCCTTAATTATTTCGTAACAATACCCATCATTCATAGATGACCATCGCCAAACCATACCCTTGAGAAGATATGCAACTACTGTTCCACTAAAAAATTTTCAAGCAAAATCAGACGATACGTTTGACCAATACAGTATTTACAGCAACTAACCGAGTGATTTTGGCGCGAATGATGCGCTATTTAGTGTCATTAATCAACGCTATCAGCGTCATTTTCCTACAAAAAACACTAGAGACTTTGTATTAAGAAATGATGAAAAGAGAAGTTATTTACTACTTTTTAATCACACCCAATTCCCTTATCAGTTTCAAATCCGTCCACCACACTACTATGCAATGCGATAAAAAGTTCCACGAAAGTAACTATCTTGCATTCTAAACAAAGCCCCAAATCAGTTCAAACTTTGCTCTCTTGTAAACCACCGTTCACACTATCAATCTCATTTACAGACACTGCACAGCATTGAAGGAAATAAAGCAGCTACAAACATGCTTAAAATAAAACGATAAAATAAGGTGGAACATCAGTGATGGGGAGTAAATTAGAATTACCAACATGTAACCAAAAAGCTTTACCGTTGATTAAATCCTTCAAATATAAGCCGGACTAACTCTTCTCTAATTCGCTTTGCAGCAATTCAATAAAGTGCTCAGCGGGCAAGGGCTTAGAGAACAGATAACCCTGAAAATAATCGCAGGATTTTTGCTGTAAGAAATCTCGCTGGTCAGCAAGCTCCACACCTTCCCCAACCACTTTAAGCCCTAGAGCGTGAGCCATCTGAATAATACCGGAGATAAGCGCAGGACTTTCAGGTGTAACTCTAAGTTCAGCGGTAAAGCTACGATCGATCTTTAAGGTATCTACAGGGAACTTTTGCAGATAATTAAGAGCTGAATAGCCGGTGCCGAAATCATCAATCGAAAGCTGAACGCCCATTTCGCTGAGGTGCTTTAATGCTTCACCACAGCCGCGCTCATCCTCCATGAGGAGACGCTCCGTAAGCTCGAGCTCGAGTGCCTCAGGCTGCAAACCTGTTTCACGGAGTACACGCTTAACCGTGTATTCCAAATGGCCGTCACGGAACTGCGGAAAAGCCACGTTCACGGCAATTTTGAACGGTTCTCCCATAAGATCAGCCCACTTAGCCGCTTGTTTACAGGCTTGCTCAAGTACCCAATCACCAATGGGGACAATCAAGCCAGATTCTTCTGCCAATGGGATAAACTGATCGGGGGATACATGGCCATATTCTGGACATGACCAACGCAATAGAGCTTCAGCTCCTATAATTTTCCCGCTGGCAGCATCAATAATACTTTGATAGCTCAGGCTGAGCTGATTTTGTGAAAGTGCACGGCGGAGATAAGATTCCATGGTGAATTTAAACACCGTTTCATGCTCCATCTCCCGTGTATAAAAACGGAAAGCATCCTTACCTACGGCCTTAGCTTTATACATCGCTGCATCAGCATTACGCAGCAGGGCAACAGGGTCTTGACCATCTTTAGGCGCAACAGTGATACCAATACTCGCCGATGTAGATAATTCATAGCCATTGATCAGCACTGGCTGCACTGCCGTTCTTAAAATCCGCTCACATATATCCGAGATTTCATCGTGGGCTTTACGATCTGGCAAGATGACTAAAAACTCATCACCACCCAAACGCGCAATGGTATCGTCACCATGAACACAGTAGCCTAAGCGTCGACTGATCTCTTGAAGATGCTGATCTCCCACTTCATGCCCTAAGGTATCGTTAATCTTTTTAAAATTATCTAGATCTACGAATAGAATCCCGACCGAGGTTTGATTTTTATTGGCACGCGTTAGCGCTTGTGAGAGTCGATCCATCGCCAATACACGGTTAGGCAAACCGGTGAGGTGATCATAAGTGGCTTGATGGAGAAGTTTGGATTCGTAATTCTTACGCTCGGTGATATCACCAATCGAGCCCACCATGCGGTAAGCAACATTGTTCTCATTTCTCAGCGCTAAACCATGAGCAAGGACCCAGAAATAACCTCCATTGTTATTCTTTACACGATATTCACAACGGAAAAATTCGGTTTCGCCTTTTAAATGGCGGCAAAGCACTTGTTGATAGCGTTCGCGATCATCCGCATGCACCCATTGTAGCCACTCACTTGAGGTGGTCTTAATGGTGTCTTTGCCCATGCCGATGGTACTTAATAAACGTGCGGAAAGGTAGAGCTCTTTACTGACAGGATCCCAATCCCACAGCCCCTCATTCGCACCTTTCATCGCCAAAGCATAGCGCGTTTCAGTTTCCCTAAGAGACTGCTCGATTTTCTCAAGATACTGAATACGCTGACGCAGCTGCGTATTTTCCCTGACCAGATCTGATACATCTTCGGACAACTGCGTTACCTCAATACTTCCAATGTTAACTTTGAGCGCTATCCGAGCTTAACACACTTCAGTTCCACGACCACATTTTGTTGTAGTGGATTGAGCAGGTCTTAGAACAACACTATTGATGTGAATTCATCCATGGCATCTAATCCAAGTCTTCCTATACTCAATAAACAGAGTATTTAATTTAGAGATATAAAATATTGATGCGTGTCACTTATCAGATGCTATTTGCTGGAATGCTCTTTCTTTTCTCCCAGCTATCTATTGCGCAAATCACCTTTGGACCTGACAGCGAACAACCCACCATTCGCTTTGTTGGAGATAAAGATTACCCACCGATTGAGTGGCTAGAAGATGGCAAACCACGGGGGATTTTTGCCTCTTTTCTTGAGGAATATTCGAAAGCGCTAAACCGCAAAGTTGAATACAACCTGATGAATTGGAAGCAAGCGCAGCAAGCCGTGTTAGAAGGTAGAGCCGATGTTCTGACCGTTTTCAGCCCCAACCCTGACCGTGTTAAAGATTACGCCTTTGTTGATAGTTTTTTACAGTTTGAAATTAGTCTCTTCCTTCGCAGTGATAACCTCACAATCCATGGTTTGGAAGATCTCAAAGGGATCAAAACAGGCGTATCTAAAGGCGGCTTTCCTCGCAAAATAATAGAGACCCAAAGCCAAGCAAAACTGGTCACTATCAATGACCATCTAGATGGTTTCCAAAAACTTTTGAAAGGTGAGATCGATGCCTTAGCTACCACTAAATGGGTCGGTTCTTATGTGATTCAAAAAAATAAACTAAAAGGGATTAAGTTTGCACCCACCCCAATCGCTACTAAAGCGACCCATATGGGAGTCAGAAAAAGCGATACCGATCTGGTCCAACAGCTACAAAAAGGCATAGAACTGATGGAAAAAGAGGGTACCCTCGCTAGCCTTAATCAGCAGTGGTCTGGATATAACATGGTCTATCTTACAGAAGATAAACTTAACCAGATCTACTATCAGTTTGGCTTTGGAGCCGCGTTCGTTTTAGCCTGCTTAGCATTAGCGTCCATTATTACGTTAAAGCGCCAAGTCAGAGAACGCACTCAATCTCTATCCAGCGCCAAAGCTTCTCTCGAAGAAACGGTTGATCGCCTCACCCGTACTCAAAAACAGCTCGTACAAACTGAAAAGATGGCCGCGCTTAACTCCATAGTGAGCGGCGTTGCCCATGAGATAAACACGCCTTTAGGTATGGCCATTACCTTGAGCAGCACCCTTAAGGAACAGATTGACCAGCTAGAAAAGCTGATCGGAAATGATGCCTTAACCAAACAAGCGTTACTCAATTTCCTCAGCGACAGTCAAGATTCCTTGGAGCTAGAGGCAGAAGCGCTCAGACGTGCCGTCACCTTGCTTAGTAACTTTAGGCAGATCTCCGCTCATCAGAGCCAAGAACACCGACAACAGATCAATATCGCCGAGATCATTGAAGATTCGACCGTGATCGCCACCAATGACTTAGCTGACGAAGAGCTCACCATCTCAGTCACAGGCGATAGCGCATTGTCTATGGAGACTTACCCTGCTCCGCTAGCGCAGGCATTAGTACACCTAATCAACAACGCCTTTATCCATGGATCTAAACAGGCGGACCCACTGGAGGTCACCATTAACTTTGCAAAGAGTGACGGCAATCTGATTCTTAAAGTGGCAGATAACGGCTGCGGCATCCCATCAAAATACCTAGGCCAAGTGTTTGATCCGTTCTTTACCACCTCCCTAGGGCAAGGGAACTCCGGTTTAGGTTTAAGCATTGTTTATTCAATCGTGAATCACGTTTTAGGTGGCACGATCCGGGTTAACAGTAGCTTTGATACAGGCACCACCTTTATTTTAGAGCTGCCGATAAAAGCACCTGAAATTCACGATGGTATAGAACCGCAGGCATAAAAAAGCCGGTACCAACGGTACCGGCAAACGTAGAGTGAAAAAGAGGTAATTCACACGTAGAAGATTATTTATCCTAACTAGATAACTTTTGCTCTAACTCAGGAACGGCATCAAATAGGTCTGCCACTAAGCCGTAATCGGCAACAGAGAAGATTGGCGCTTCTTCATCTTTGTTGATTGCCACAATAATTTTCGAATCTTTCATACCCGCCAAGTGCTGGATCGCACCGGAGATACCTACAGCAATATAAAGCTCTGGCGCAACGATCTTACCGGTTTGACCCACCTGCATATCGTTCGGTACAAAGCCTGCATCTACTGCAGCACGGGATGCACCGACTGCGGCACCCAGTTTATCTGCAACTTTTTCCAACATGGCAAAGTTTTCACCGTTACCCATACCACGACCACCAGAGATGATGACCTCTGCAGCTGTAAGTTCTGGGCGGTCAGATTGCGCCATCTCTTCGCCAACAAAGCTAGAGATACCACTGTCGTGTACTGCTGAAATACTCTCAGTAGAAGCACTTCCCCCCTCAGATGCCGCAGCATCAAATGCAGTACCCCGAACAGTGATAACTTTTACCGGGTCACTAGATTCAACCGTTGCGATCGCATTGCCGGCATAGATTGGACGTTGGAAGGTATTATCAGACTCAACAGCCGTAATATCAGAGATCTGCGCTACATCTAAAAGTGCAGCCACACGCGGCATAAAGTTTTTACCTGTAGTCGTTGCGGGCGCAACGATATGGCTGTAATCCTTACCGATTTCAGCAACCAACTTACCCATATTTTCAGCCAGCTGATGTTCGTAAGCGGCATTGTCTGCCAACAAAACTTTCTCAACACCGGCTACTTGCGCAGCAGCCTCGGCTACATCGCTACAGTTCGCACCAGCAACTAGGAGATGTAGATCGCTACCCATCTGAGATGCAGCTGTCACTGCGTTTAACGTCGCTCCCTTTAGAGCGCTATTGTCATGTTCTGCAATAATTAAAATCGCCATGTCGCCGCTCCTTAAAGTACTTTCGCTTCGTTTTTAAGTTTTTCCACCAGCTCATCAACACTGGATACTTTGATACCAGCCTGACGTTCAGCAGGCGGCGTCACTTTTAACAATTTGGTATGTGCTTTCAGCTCAACACCTAGGTCTGCCGGCGTTTTAACATCTAAAGGCTTACGTTTAGCCTTCATGATATTTGGCAGAGAAGCATAGCGAGGCTCATTCAAGCGTAGGTCGGTGGTCACAATTGCAGGCATGTTCAGTGCAACCGTCTGTAAACCGCCATCAACTTCACGGGTCACGTTAACCTTGTCACCTTCAATCTTAACTACAGAAGCGAAGGTTCCTTGTGGCATATCAGTTAGCGCAGCCAACATCTGGCCGGTCTGGTTGTTATCTGAATCGATCGCCTGTTTACCCATAATCACAAGGCCAGGCTGTTCTTCATCGATCACTTTCGCCAGCAACTTCGCCACGTTAAGTGACTCTGGCATATCTTCAGTTTCAATCTGAATACCACGGTCTGCACCTAGCGCTAGCGCCGTACGAATCTGCTCCTGGCAGGCTTTAGGGCCAATAGACACCACAACAATTTCTGAAGCTGTACCCGCTTCTTTTAAGCGCACTGCTTCTTCGACAGCAATTTCACAAAATGGATTCAAAGCCATTTTCACGTTGGCCAAATCAACATCTGTATTGTCCGACTTAACACGTACTTTGACGTTGTAGTCGATAACACGTTTAACGGTTACAAGTACCTTCATCAGCAAAGACCTTTTAGTTTTAGTTGTAAGAGCGCTTCACACACTCTGTTTTGCTTATCTCTAAATATGCGCTCATTTCGGCGACGTAGGCAATTCGCCTCAGCACAATAGGTATTTTCCCTAATAATACTCATTTAAAAATAATAAGCAAACACCCCTAAATTTTATTAAACCCTCCTATAGGCTAATAATCAGGCTATTTATTTATTAGGGAAAACACCTATATAATACCCCTCAATAAACGAGTCCTCTTTTTATAGAGCAGTCTCACATAACTAAGTGGAATCACTAGAGAGCGGCAGAATAACGCAGATTCCTCAACCAACTATGAGGGGAGATCGACATGACAAGAGAGTCGATGGAATTTGATGTAGTCATCGTAGGAGCAGGCCCTGCAGGCTTATCAACTGCTTGCAGATTGATGCAATTAGCGCAGGATAAAGAGCAAGAGCTAACCGTATGTGTAGTCGAAAAAGGCTCTGAAGTAGGCGCCCATATTCTGTCCGGCGCCATTATGGAAACCCGCGCCCTAGATGAGCTATTCCCTAATTGGAAAGAGCAAGGCGCCCCGCTCACGACAGAAGTGACGGAAGATGAGGTTTACCTGCTTAAGGATGGCGACAACGGTAGCAAAATCCCTAATGCCTTTGTGCCAAAAACGATGCACAACCAAGGCAACTACATTGTTAGCTTAGGTAATGTCTGCCGTTGGTTAGCCGAACGCGCTGAAGAACTAGGCGTAGAGATTTTCCCAGGTTTCGCAGCTTCTGAGATTCTTTACAATGCCGATGGCAGCGTACGCGGTATTGCCACAGGTGATATGGGCCTAACTGAAACCGGCGAACAGAAAGACAGCTACATGCCGGGTATGGAGCTACACGCTAAATACACCGTCTTGTCCGAAGGTTGCCGTGGTCACTTAGGCAAAGAGTTGATCAACAAGTTTGATCTAAACCAAGAGGCAGATGCGCAACACTACGGCATTGGTATCAAAGAGCTATGGGATATCCCAGCCGAACAGCATCAACCAGGCTTAGTTGTTCATGGTTCGGGCTGGCCGCTAGATAAAGATACCAGCGGCGGTTTCTTCCTTTATCACACGGATAACAACCAAGTAGTTGCCGGCTTAATCGTAGACCTTAACTACGCCAACCCACATATCAGTCCGTTTGATGAGTTCCAGCGCCTGAAACATCATCCAGTACTAAAGAAACATTTAGACGGCGGTACACGCGTCTCTTATGGTGCTCGTGCGATTACTAAAGGCGGCTTTAACTCTCTGCCAAAAATGAACTTCCCAGGAGGTTTGTTAGTTGGTTGTAATGCCGGCACACTTAACTTCAGTAAAATCAAAGGCACTCACACGGCAATGAAATCCGGCATGCTTGGTGCTGAAGCCATTTTTGAAGCGGTGGCGTCGGGTTGTTCTGGCGGTACAGACCTTGAGCGTTATCAGGATCTATTCGAGCAATCTTGGCTATACGATGAGCTGTTCCGCTCCCGCAACTTTGGTCCTGCGATGCATAAGTTTGGTGCCATTATGGGCGGTGCGTTCAACTATGTAGATCAGAATATCTTCGCCGGAAAGTTGCCTATTACCCTGCATGATGACCACGAAGACCACGCTCAGTTACAACCGGCGAGTAACTTTACGCCAATCGAATACCCTAAACCTGATGGCAAACTGAGCTTCGACAAACTCTCCTCGGTATTCCTCTCCAATACCAACCACGAGGAAGACCAACCATGCCATCTGCAATTAATGGATAGCAGCATTCCACTAGGGACAAACTTGTTAACCTTTGCAGAACCAGCACAACGTTACTGCCCTGCAGGGGTATATGAAGTGGTGGATGATGAAGAAAATGGTGGTCAGCGCTTCCAGATCAACTCGCAGAACTGCCTACACTGTAAGACCTGCGATATTAAGGATCCGGCACAAAATATCAGATGGGTTACACCAGAGGGCATGGGTGGACCAAACTATCCAAACATGTAACCTCGCAACCTTCTCGTAAAGTTGTGGAAATCTGGGGCGTCATCCATCGAAGCCCCGGATTTTTTTAGCTCAAGATAATTCCCAGATTGTTTATATTAGGTGATACTAAACCTAGGATTTCACAACCTGAGAAGCCATATGCTAAAGCTCGAACTGAAAATTCCACCTGTCGCACTGGTATTAATCTTTGCAGGCTTGATGTGGCTTTGCGCCAAATTACTGCCTTTCCTTTCGATACAAACTGAACTTCGCATTCCCATTGCAGTAGCCATTATTCTGATCGGTTTAGTGTTTGGTTTAGCCGGTGTTATTTCATTTCGTAAAGTTCAAACAACCGTGAATCCAACCACACCAGAAGCAAGCTCTGCATTAGTCACCACAGGCATATTCCAATACACACGCAACCCTATGTATGTAGGTTTGATGTGCCTACTTTTAAGCTGGGCAGTTTACCTTGCCAACCCCGCTTCATTGCTCTGTTCGGTTGGCTTTATCCTGTATATGAACAAGTTTCAGATCCAACCCGAAGAGCAAGCGCTCACCGCACTATTTGGTGATAGCTACAAGACCTACACTCAGCAAGTTCGACGCTGGCTGTAAGCTGGCGCCTTCTGGAAATACTGCTACATTTACAAGAGGTTAGCCCGCTAGGTTAAACCTGCCTGAACATTACTACTGTTTAAATTTCGTACATAAAGACAGAGAAAGATTTTATGACCCTGCGTTGCCATAAATGGATTGCTGCGCTTTTGATACTTATCTTTGCGCCCCTGACATCAGCTAACAAGCCAGCTGTGCCGGAATCAGACAAACCTATTCAAGTATTGCTGAACGACTGGACCAGCCAGTTAGTGCTTGCTCGAGTAACGGGTCAGGTACTGCAATCGATGGGCTATAACGTCGGTTACGTAAACAAAACCAGTAATGCCCAGTGGGGCTCACTCAAACTAGGCTTGAGCCACATACAGGTCGAAGTCTGGGAAGGCACTATGTCCAAGATGTTCCAGCGTATGATCGATGCAGGAGCTATAGTGGATGCCGGCACCCATGATGCTATCACCCGAGAAGAGTGGTGGTATCCGCTGTATGTCGAAGAATTATGTCCGGGCCTACCGGATTGGCAGGCGCTAAAAAAATGCTCCAATCTTTTTGTTGATCCACGCACAGCCCCTCAAGGGATGTATCTAGGTGGTCCGTGGGAGAAACCTGATGCCGCCCGCATCCGCGCACTCGGCATGGATTTTAAAGCGATTACCGTTGAGCAAGGTGATGACCTTTGGGTCGAGCTAAAACGCGCTGCTATCGAACAGCGCCCTATCGTTTTGTTTAACTGGACTCCCAACTGGGTGGAAGCCAAATACCCAGGCCGCTTTATTGAATTTCCAGACTATCATCCCGACTGCGAAACTAAACCCGGTTGGGGAACCAACCCGCGCTTCCTGCACGATTGCGGCAACCCGAAAAAAGGTTGGCTTAAAAAAGTCGCTTGGAAAGGTATGCCCGAAACTTGGCCTTGCGCTTATGAAACCTTACAAAACATCAACTTCAGCAACGCCATGATTGCCGAGTTAGCCTCTATGGCTGATGTTGATGGTCTGAGTTACGAAGCAGCGGCTGATAAATGGATGGCCGACAACCAGATGGTCTGGTCCGAATGGATTCCTCCTCACTGTCAGATTGAACAATAAAAGGATCAATGATGAAGGGTGATAACGCCATACCAATCAAGGATTCAATCGGCTTCAATCTGATCAAGCTGGTTTTTTCGATCTATATCATTATCGCCGCCATTGTGACGCTGGCTCACATGGCAACCGAATACTTCAACGTGAAATCTTCGGTGATGCAGGATCTGCAGCTTTATCAAAGCTCGTTTGAAGAACCGCTGGCCGATTCCCTTTGGGATTTAGATCTGGAACGTACCAAAACGATTACACCGGGTATAGTGAAACTCCCCTCTATCGTTGGCTTACAGATTTATGATTTAGGCGATTCGCTTATCTCTGCTGAGGGTTTAACCCCCGATAATCTAGCTGAACAATCTAGCGGGATTTTACCCACTCAATTATTGGAACACGAGTTCTCCATTGTTTACACCAAGGAGAATGAAGAGGCAGCAGTAGGTCGAGCAGTGTTTTACTCCAGCTCCGACGTCGTACTTACCAAGGTACAAGCGGGCTTTGCCCTCATCATTATTAACGCCATCATCAAAACAACCGCGTTGTGGGCTATTTTCCTTTATATCGTGCGTCCTACGCTGATACGTCCCATTGAGCATCTTAGTAGTGCCTTACAGAATTTAACTTTTGATAAGCTCAGCAAATCTGACATCACCATTCCGAGAAAACGTCATGATGAGTTGAAGGTGCTCGAGCAAAGTATCAACGCCATGACCACCCGTTTAGCGGAATCGTCTGACCAACTGAACGAGCTGAACCAGAACCTCGATAGATCTCACAAGCTGGCACTTTTACTGCTCCGCGGCGTAACGGAAATGAAAGAGAGCAAAGAGAAACAAGACTCTTTCGCCGCAGTATCCAATGTAATCTCTGAAGCGATTCCGTGTTTATCTTCTTCGGCGTTATATATCTCTTACTACCATCACAATACCAATAAATCTCCGAGCCTAGAGGCTTCTGATACACCGGTTATTGAAGAGTCTTACCGTCAGGCTGGAAAAATTGAGATATTGGTTCGGGATGCTCAGATACATAGCAAGACCTCGCATTCTGAGGAAAAACTGCAAGGTAATCTGATCAACATCCCGCTACGCCACGGTAAAGAGCTCGTTGGCTCTATCGAGATACTGTCAAAAGCACCGGTCAGTATCAGTATCGAAGAGCAACAATTTATCAGTACGCTGATTCCTTCTCTGATTATTTCGCTAGAAGATATCAGCATCCGCTCCAACCTGGAGGCGGCTGTTAGAGAAAGGACAGCAGACCTGCAGAGATCCAATCATGAAATTGCGATTAAGGCGCAAGAGCTGGCGCAGATCAGTCAGTCTAAATCGCAATTCCTGTCAAACATCAGTCATGAGATCCACACACCGTTAAATGCGATCATCACCCTAACCGAGCAAAATGCTCAGAACAGCCAGATCCAAGACCCAGTGGCTGTGCTTAGCGTGATTCATCACTCGGCTGAAAACCTACTAAAAGTGATCGAAAATCTTGTCGATTACTCCGAAATAGAGTCCGGTAGAGCACATCTGAACCCGATTCGATTTAACCTTGAGTCACTGGCCAACGAAGCGATCGACCACAACAAGCCCGCAGCCCAAGGAAAAGGCCTACAACTTAAACTGAAAACAAAAGTGATCAACACATCTCTGTTTGGTGATTCCAAGCGCTTATTGCAGATTCTGAATATTTTCCTCGATAACGCCCTTAGATTTACCACCCAAGGCTCTGTGATCTTGAGTGTTTCGCAGCAAGCCAGTAGCAACGCGCTGTCACAATTTGAGTTTTCTATTCGTGATACCGGTATAGGAATGGATGCAGAGAAGATCAAAACCCTGTTTAACATCGCCGGCAACGATAGCGCATCTGCCTTTAGCACGCAGACCGGACACGGGCTGAACCTATCTATCAGCAAGCAATTAATCGAGATGATGGGTGGAGAACTAGAGATCAACAGTACGCCAGATGAAGGTAGTAGCTTTAGCTTTACCTTGAGTTTCAAAAACGCCTGCGAAAGTGAACTGATCGAAGACGAGTGATGAGGCTAATTTAAGCCTCATCACTCCTACTGATTAGATGCGTAGACCGCCGTCCATCTCAACGATACGACCGGTAAAGAACTCGTTCTCAATAATGTATTGAAGTGTATGCGCCATCTCTTCCACTTCACCTAAGCGGCGTACAGGCACAGCAGCGACCATACGTTCGATCGCTTCTGGCTTCATTTGAGCCGTCATCTCTGTGGCAATCACACCCGGTGCGATACCGCCAACGCGGATCTTATGGCGCGCTAGTTCACCCGCCCAACTCGTTACCATCGTAGCAACAGCTGCTTTAGTGGCGGAATAGTTAGTCTGGCCCATATTACCGGCACGGGACACTGAGGAGATATTTACAATAACGCCACCTGTCCCTTGAGTTGCCATCGCAGCCGCTGCTTCTCGACCACAGAGAAAGGTACCGGTCATATTAACCTCAACCACCGACTGGAACTGCTCAAGGCTCATCTTCGATTGCAGCTCGCCATCTTTCACTTTGATCAGCATGCCATCGCGCATTAGACCGGCGTTATTGACCAAGCCATTAATCTCGCCAAAGTCAGCTACGATCTGTTTAAAGGTTTGCTCAACCGCAGACTCATCGGTGATATTGCACACATAACCACGCGACTCTCCGCCAAATTCTGAACATGCAGCAACCGCTTCATCCAAATTGCCTTGATCCAAATCGATCAGTGCCAACTTACCACCCTGCTTTGCTAGGTTCTCCGCCATTGCGCGCCCTAAACCACGACCACCACCGGTGATAACAAAAACACTGTTTTTAACCTGCATACCCGAATCTCCAAAAATATGGCCCTACCTGATTAAATATAGGTAATACCATCTACTTCTGTTGTTTTTATAACCTCATTTATAGCTTGTTTCGAGAGATATTACGAGAACTTTATAAGGGAAAACCCTAACAAAATGTAATTCAGGAAAATAGCGGATAAGAACGGGGAAAAGCTGGAAAAAGCGGTCAATAGCTGGACCCGTTGCTTGCTAGAACATGACTTTATGGCTGTAATGAAAAATTAAAGCACTGTAGATACTTACTTATCGGTGATGCACTTCTTAACTTTGATAAAACATTACCCTCTACTGATACAACAAAATAGCCAATACTATGAAGGCAGTGATACCAGAACCAAAAATCAAAATATCGACATTCTGCTTCTTTCGTCTTCGAATCCATAAATACAGACCCGAAATAACCCATATCCATATGGAAATAGCGACAAAATCGACAATTATCGCCCATATATCCGAAGCAACCTGCTCCCTTTCAAATCCAGATTTAAAATGCAGATGGTGTAAAAAGCCGTACATTGATGATGGCACATACCGCTCAACTACAGCTTTGCCCTGCGCACTCTGCCAAGTAATACGGTAGTTACCGGCACCAGAATAACGCAAGATGACCAATTGACGGTTATTGGACTCTGCCAGTAGTTGGTAATCGCCTTTTAGATCGAGTCTGGTCAGCAGATTTTGCACTGTGAGTTGCGGCGTACTGGAAGAGATCTCAGAGGGTTTGAGATCCTGCTCCTGAACGATCGCCCATCCGGGAGGAATGACATGGAATAGGTCTCGAAACCAATCATTGTGGTTTAGAAAAAACGCACTGGTCGCGTACATTAACAACCAAGGCGCCAAAAATAATGCGATATACAGATGAATCCACCGCATTATCTTATCAAACCGAGCCCAACCCTTCTTAGTCACTCAACTATGGCCTCTAATATTGCTAAAGCGCATATAGTAATGGAGCCAGATCGTTGTTTCTATCCAGTTCACCCTGCTGCCAAGAAAGGAGCATATTAAGTTAGACCGAGTGGATAATTTATTTACTTAAGCAACTTCGATAGAATCGAGATAATTCAATTTCACCGGTGTTTGAACCGTCAATGATACGCCAAGGCCTGACATCTAACGTAACACGCATAGCAGTAATCGCTTTACTGCTAGTGGCGACGTTGTGCCGCGCGAGTTGGGCAGTTCAAATATCTCAGCACGATAGCGCTCCTGAGGCTGACCCTTGGCAAGTCGCTTTAGAGCATGGGCACTACCATCCACCAGCTCTCGACCACATGCACGATGAATCTTCCGGCATTTCCGAAGACGATCATCCCTTTATCCATACGGTCATGGCGCTCGATCACCAAGTATTTATCATCGCATACCCTGAACGCCCTCAGGTTGATGCTAGAAGTACTTACCCAACGCTTACTTTAAATACCTTACCACCCTATCAAAGAGACCTATATCGCCCTCCACGGCGCAATTTAGGTTAGATATCGAACGCGCATAGCGCACTAAAATCTGTATTAACTTTGAATGGAGTACTGGTATGAATCCAGGCTTTTCATCTGCCCTACATTCCTTCTGGAAAGGTAGCCTTATCTCTGTGGCTACGGTTCTAGTGGTGCTTGTTAGCATGGGGCTATCTACACAAGCTTTTGCTCATGGTGTCGCCGAAGGTGATGCTGTGTTTATCGAAAGTGCCAGTGGCATGCATTTGTTACCCTTTATTTATTTGGGTGCCAAGCACATGGTCACGGGCTACGATCACTTACTGTTCCTATTTGGTGTCATCTTCTTTCTATTCAGAATGAAGGATGTTGCCATCTACGTAACATTATTCGCTGTCGGGCACAGTGTAACCCTGCTTTACGGGGTGCTCAGCGAAACCCACGTAAACCCCTATATCGTTGATGCGATTATCGGTTTGTCCGTTGTGTATAAGGCACTTGATAACCTTGGCGCATTTCGAAGATGGTTCGGTTTTCAGCCAAACACAAAGGCTGCTGTTCTTATTTTCGGTTTCTTCCACGGCTTTGGTCTGGCAACAAAACTACAAGACTTCACGCTGTCGGAAGATGGTCTAGTGGCAAACATAATCGCTTTCAATGTCGGCGTGGAAATCGGCCAAATGTTGGCTTTGGCAGGTATTCTGATCGCCATGAACTTCTGGCGAAAATCACCTTCGTTTAATCAACACGCATTCGTTACCAATGCAGTCCTAATGACACTGGGCTTTATGCTCATTGGTTTTCAATTAACGGGCTATTGGGTTACTGCATAGGAATTTCATCATGAACGATATTTCAAACATTAATAAAGACGGATTACCGTCAACAAAGAGCCTTATCAAAGCGACTATTGCAGCGTTTGTAGCGGGCACCGTCATTCTAGTCACCACCATTCTTCCTGCTGAATATGGCGTAGACCCAACAGGTATGGGCAAGGTTTTGGGTTTGAATGTGCTTAGCCAAGCGCATGCAACCGAGCCAGAAGTGCCCGAGGAAGCATCGCAGGCTAACAATGCTGTAAGCATTGAAAATCCGCTCTGGAAAGGCGAAACAGAACCGCGTAGTGATACGATGAAAATAACGTTGATGCCTCGACAAGGAGCCGAAATAAAATCCCCGATGAACACCGGTGATAACTTTGTGTTTACCTGGATTGCAGAAGGTGGCTCGGTTTACTTCGATATGCACGGGGAAGTACCCAATGCAGGTAAAGATGAATTTACTAGCTATTGGATTGGCAAAAACCAACAGCAAGCGAGTGGTAATTTCACCGCGCCATTCAAAGGAACCCATGGCTGGTATTGGCAAAATACAAGTGACGCTCCGGTCACGATTACGCTGAATACCCATGGTTTCTATGGCGAGCTTTATATGCCATAACAGATCAATAAAGCGAGGGCCGCAATGCGGCCCTCTTTTTGATTATTTACTCGATACCGTCTCTCTCGTTTTCCTTTCCCTTTCCGCATCTAGCAAAGCCCTTTTTCGCTCCAATCCCCAACGGTATCCGCCGAGGCTACCATCTCCTCTTAATACACGGTGGCAAGGGATCAGAATACCTATTCGGTTTTTTGCACACGCGGAAGCAACCGCCCGAAACGCTTTGGGCTTATCTATTTGTGCAGCCAACTCACTGTAGCTTAGCACCTCTCCCTCTCGCACACTCAATAGGAATTTCCATACCTTCATCTGAAAAGCGGTACCGCGCATATCGAGTGGTAAGTCGGGTCTAGGAACACCGTTACTCAGATGCTGATCTAATGCTTCCATCCATGCATCAAGTGCAGGCGTTTCTTGGGATGTGGAGGGGGTCAGACTGGCATTCGGAAACTCGTCTTCGAGCTTAGAAAGTAATGACGCTTCATCATCGTCAAACTGTACGAAGCAGACTCCTTTATCAGTAGCAGCCATCATCATCTGACCCAGCACAGAGTCGCGGCAAGCGTATGAGATATCCTCCCCTGCGCCTCCCGCCCTGTATGCTTTTGGTGCCATACCTATATTTCGGGTCGCTTCACCATAAACACGGCTGACCGACCCAAAACCGGACGAGAAAATAGCATCCGTCACACTATCACCCTGTTTTAAGGAGCTCTTAAACCGACGCATTCGAACGGCATCTTGGTAAGCTTTGGGTGAAATGCCAAAGGCGCTTTTGAACACTCTTTGTAGTCTAGAGGCAGACAGCCCGACAAGTTCAGCCAAACTAGCCAGCGTCAGCTGTTCTTCGGCGTGGGTTTCTATATGCCGAGCTACCTCAATGAGCCTAGATGTCCCAGACTTTTCGCCTAAAGACAGGCAGCGTTTACAAGGCCGAAATCCAGCTCGCATGGCTGCTTCGATATCAGGGAAGAATCTTAAATTCTCTGGCTTAGCGGAGCGTGATGAACAGGATGGCTGGCAGAATACACCGGTAGTGATAACACCATAATAGAAATCGCCATCACGAGATTTATCTCGCGCTGCTACGGCCTCGATCATTTCCTGTTCTGATGGCATCGACATAATTCAGCTCTTGATTAGCGTTTAGATATAACAATAAAAACCCACTTTTAAGGCGGTTTCCATCCGTTTATTGCTAAGGAATATAAGTAAGTTAGGGTTGATAACAGTTTAAAAAGATACGGCGCAAAAATCGGATGGTATTTATTTGTCGCCCCTACTATTTTAACCACTCATCTGATTCCTCGACGCTTGCATAGCAGTTAGTTATTTTCGGACATAGCGCTCATTGCACTAGACTTACCCACAAGCGACAGGCACCTATAACTCTGAGATTAATCTCCTTTTAAGTGGTACATGATATGAATGAGCAAGACATTGCTCGTGGAATGCAAGCGTTGGCTCTACTCGACCCTGATATTAAACGCGCCGCAACACAATTGGGGCCACCTCCGGTACGACATCGTCCTAAGGGATTCGAAACCTTCCTATCTGCCATCGTAAGCCAGCAAATATCGACCAAAGCTGCTCAAGCAATTTTAGAGCGCGTCACAGCTCTAATGCCGGAGGTCACTGCTTCAGAGTTATTGAATATTGATGATCAAGCTTTACGTGACGCAGGCTTATCCTGGCGCAAAATTGAATACGCTAAAGGCTTGGCCGATGCTGTGAATACCGGCAATTTTGATATCGAGGGTTTAGATGCACTGGATGATAAAGCCGCGATTGCAGCCATCACCAATCTACGCGGTTTTGGACGTTGGAGCGCAGAAATCTATCTGATGTTCTCTTTAAAACGCTCGGATATATTTCCGGCCGATGATCTCGCCATTCAGGTTGCATTGGGTCGTCTGAAAAGGCTCCCAGATAAACCTACATCCAAACAAGCAAGGGATATGGTTGAACACTGGGCTCCTTGGCGAAGCGTGGGTTCGCTATTTCTATGGCATTACTACCACGGCCCGCCTATCTAATCTCGGGATTATCCACGCTAATTCGCTCTCAACCGATTTCGTAGAAAAGGGACCTACACGGCCCCTTTATAACGTTCTACAATCTCGGATGAGTCATCCAGGCTGCTCTTGAAGGGTTCGGCATCACCCGCTTAGTCGATATCTACTGTCAGTCCGATATCGAGAATGGAAAGCTCTTGGAAGTACTACCTGATTGGTCGGAAGAAACACAAATATCCTTAGTGAGCCCTCCACTCAGATACCACTCGGACGGGTGAAAAAACTAAAGGAACGGATTGTTGAGCATTTCGATACTCGTTACGAAGCACTGCTGAAATACGACTCTCTAGATTGATAACAACGAGACTCTCCCCCGATTCAGAATACACAACAACCCAATTTCCTTGATCCAAATCGATCAGTGCCAACTTACCACTAAGCTTCGCTAGGTTCTTCGCCATTGCGTGTCCTAAACCACGACCAGCACCGCTGATAAAAAACACTGCTTTTAACCTTCAACATCAATCACAGCACTAAAGACAACCTATATGTGTTCAGATATTTGATATTGATTTCGGCCATTCCCTTTCGCAGCATACAAAGCATCGTCAGAGAATTTAAGTAAATTTGTTAAGTTTAATGTCTGAGTAGGGCAGAAGCTGACACCGATACTTGCTCCTATCTTAATTATGTCACCCTGTATATTCATAGGTATGCTTATACGACTAATAATCCGCTGTAACAACGACTTTAGCTCATCTATGCTACGGGGGTTGAAGATAATTATTGCAAATTCATCACCTCCGATACGCGCCGCTGTATCTGTAGATCTTATTGTAGATTTTAGTATTTCCGCTACACTCTTTAACACCTCATCACCTACACAATGACCATAGCGATCATTAACAACCTTAAAATAATCCAAATCGATACTTAACAACGCTGTAATCTGACCAGTTCTTTTTGATATCTGTATGCGATCTTCTAAGATTTCATAGAATTTATAACGATTGAAAAGCCCTGTTAATTGATCGGTTGTCGCCATAATCTTCAACTCATCCTGTAATTCTTTTTTCTCAGTTACATCCTCAATAACCAATAGGATTTTCTGAATTCCATTATGAGGTGATAAAAACTTCCTAGCATTGAGAAGCATGACCCTCCTCCCGATACCTTCAAACATATGCTCTATTTCATAATCATCAACAACCCGGTCTGTTGTTATAGTTTCTCTCAAAGCTTGCTGTAGTGCTGAAATATTCCACTGCCCATTTCCTAAGTCACAAATAAATTCACCTACTGTTTCATTCTCAACAACCTCAAAATTTTTATAAAAATTTTTGCTGGCACAAATGACTTCCAGATCCTGATTTAGAACAAGTAAAGGATCCCGCATGGTATCGATTATTTCTTTGGCAAGATAAGGATCGTTCAGAGCACCGCAATTCATATCACAACTCAACTTCTCTATGTCTATTAATAGTCTAGTTAACATTGTGTGCTTCAAAAACTAAAAAACAGTTTATAGGGTGCAATAGCGAAGCGTATTGCACCTCTAAAGTTACGAATTTGTGTAATATGCTCCGCTATTACACCCTACTAGTTTCACTGTTCTATTCAGCTTTTCCTCTAGGCGCAGCGGCGTCCTGCCCCTAAACAAAAAAACCGGCACATGCGCTAAGTACATGGCCGGTAAGAGAGCAGAATCTGAAAAATAGGTGGGATAGCTCCTAGTGGAAGAAACTATCCCTGTGGATAATTTTTCTTGGGGGTTAAATGGCGCCTCGCGCTTCGATTAATGCTTCTATCTCAGGAAGAATTGAGGCGTCATCGATGGTTGAGGGCATTTTATACTGCTCTTTAGCTGCAATCTTTCGCAGTATCGCGCGCAGAATTTTTCCTGATCGAGTTTTAGGCAGTCGTTGCACGACGATTGCGCTTCTAAAGCAAGCAAGGGCACCTACTTGTTCACGGACCATTTTTACCAGCTCCGTTTGTAGTTGCTCTTCTTCGATCTGTTCACCGGCTTTTAACACGATCAAACCTACTGGCAGTTGGCCTTTCAGTTCGTCGTTTACGCCAATCACAGCGCACTCGGCGACTGCAGGGTGAGCGGAAACAACCTCTTCCATTTCACCTGTGGATAAACGGTGGCCGGATACGTTGATCACATCGTCGGTACGGCCGGTGATGTAGATATAACCGTCGTCATCTTTAAAGCCGCCATCGCCGGTGTGGTAGTAACCCGGGAAGGCTTCTAGGTAAGAACTCACGTAACGATCGTTGTTGTTCCAGATGCTCCAAGCAACGCCCGGTGGCATCGGCAATTTCACGCAGATATTACCCGCTTCGCCGTCTTCGACTTCGTTACCATCGCCATCCAATACGCGGATGTCGTAGCCTGGAATAGGCTTATTGGTAGAACCTAAGCGCGCTTCAGATGGATTGTCCCAACCCATCATTGGAGCCGTCATCGGCCAACCTGTTTCGGTCTGCCACCAGTGATCGATTACCGGCACTTTCAACAGATCAGACAACCAGTGGAAGGTTGAGGAGTCTAGCTTCTCACCTGCAACAAACACCCACTTAAGGCTGTTTAGATCGTATTTGTGCGAGAGTGCACCTTCTGGGTCTTCTTTACGAATCGCTCGGAAAGCGGTTGGCGCACAGAACATAGAGTTAACTTTGTACTCTTCGATGACACGCCAGAATGTACCTGCATCCGGTGTTTTGATCGGCTTACCTTCAAAGAAGATCGCGCTACAGCCGCCCATAAGCGGGCCGTAAACAATGAAGGAGTGACCAACAACCCAACCGATATCGGACGCGCCCCACCAAACATCACCCGGGTGCATGCCATAAACGTTATTCAGAGCATAGCTCAGTGCCACCGCATGACCGCCGTTATCACGGACGATCCCTTTTGGCTGGCCAGTAGTGCCTGATGTATAAAGGATATACAGCGGGTCAGAACCTTTAACCGGTGTGCATGGCGCAGGCTCGACGCCTTCCTGAACTTCAATCCAGTCCAGATCGCCATCGCGGTCCATATCGGCTTTAACCATCGCACGCTGGAACACAATAGTGTGCTCTGGCTTGTGCTCGGCTAGATCGATCGCTTTATCCACCAGCGGTTTATAGGCAATGGTTTTATCAAACTCGATACCGCAAGACGCAGTAAGGATCATCTTCGGATTGGCGTCATCGATACGAATCGCCATCTCTGCAGGGGCAAAGCCACCAAAGACCACCGAGTGAATTGCACCTAAGCGAGCGCAGGCCAACATAGCCACGGCTGCTTCAGGAATCATCGGCATGTAGATTAGAACCGTATCGCCTTTTTCAATGCCTTGAGCTTTTAGGGCTCCGGCAAAACGGGCAACACGATCGAGAAGCTGGTTGTAAGTAATGGCCTCTTTTTTACCGGTAGCAGGGGAATCGTAATACAGTGCAACCTGCTCACCACGGCCATTTTCCACATGGTAATCCAGTGCTAAATAAGCGCTGTTTAACTCACCATCGGCGTACCAGCTGTAGGTACCAAAATCTGTTTTTGTAAGGGTCTTTGTCGGCTTTTTGAACCAAGAAATACGGTCAGCCTGATCCGCCCAGTAAGCTTCTGTGTTCGCCAAAGCCAACTGATACTCATGATTGTATCCCATCGAATCAACCTCAATTATTTTTGTTTTAGGTTGGAAAGTCCTGCCAGCACGCATCAACTGGCAGGTTTCGCTTATCTGTGGATAAGTTTTTTTATTGGTCTTGGTACAGGCGAAGAACGCTGGAGAAGTCCAGCCCGCCGTTACCGTTGGCTTTGTGCAGATTGAACAGTGCACGTGCCTGCGAACCCATTGGAGTTGGGGACGCACTTTGTTGGCTTAGCTCCATCGCCAGACCTAAATCTTTGAACATTAGATCGACTTGGAAACCGCCCTGATAATCATTGGAAGAAGGTACGCCTTCCATCACACCTGGGAACGGGTTGTAAACCTGTAGTGACCAGTTGTTACCCGAGCTCTGCTTCATAATTTCAGATAGCACGGCTGGATCTAGGCCGTTCTTCACACCCATGTTTAGGGCTTCAGAAGTACCTGTCATTAGGATAGCTAGTAGCATGTTGTTACACGCTTTAGCCACCTGACCTGCACCATTACCACCAGCGTGGAAGATGTTTTTACCCATGCACTCAAGCACAGGTTTTGCTTTAGCGAACTGCTCGTCAGATGCGCCCACCATAAATGCTAGTGTACCTGCAACCGCACCACCTACACCGCCAGATACCGGCGCATCGATAAAGTTGATACCGCGCTCAGCACCTACCGCTGCAACCTGCTTAGCTGTTTCGGCATCGATCGTAGATGAGTCGATGATTAGTGCTCCATCAGCAACCACATCAAACAGTGGTGCATCACCAGACACCATCAAACCTTCAACATGCTTACCCGCAGGCAGCATTGTGATAACAAACTCGGCATCTGTTGCTGCATCTACGGCTGTCGCAGCAGCTTGGCCACCTTCAGCCACTACTTTGGCAATTGCATCTTGAGACAGGTCGAATGCTTTAACTGAGTGACCTGCTTTAACAAGGTTGATCGCCATTGGACCACCCATGTTACCTAAACCTATAAAACCGATAGTCGCCATTTCTCTAGTCCTGTTCTTGTTATAGATAGCTTTTATAACTAGTTATTTAATCTGGATGCTTAACGCTGCATCCCATCTTCATTGCCCACGCCTTACAAATTGGCGAGTGGGTTCTCCTGTCCGTCGCCTTTCCAAGGTGACTCAAAAAACTCAGCTACTTTTGCCTGATCGACCTCTGCCAGTGTTGGATAGGTCCACTGCGGCTTGCCATCTTTATCCACAAGCAGCGCTCGCACGCCCTCTGGGAATTCACGATGACTGCAGCACTGCACAGACAGAACGATCTCGGCACAGAACACCTCTTTCAGGGACATCTGATCGGTACGTTCTAGTTGCTGTTTGATCAGGTTGATCGCCAGAGGACTGCCATGACCGATCGCTTTCTGGGAGCGATTGATCCATTTGTCGTCGCTTTCAACCGCCAACAGTGCAGAGACAATCTCTTCAACACTGTCGTGATCGGTAATCTTCTGGATAAAGTCGTAATGCTGTTGAATCGGGGACTCCGATTTGAACTGCGGTTGCGACTGTTCTTCTACAACCCGTAACACGCGGTTAACGGCAGCTGTAGCACAGCCATCCCAGTTTTCCGCTTGTAGCCCTTCAACCATGTTCTGGCGTAGTTCATTCGCGACAAAGCGATCTGCCAAACCAAGGAACAGTGCATCGGCAGCGAACATTGGGTTACCCGTCAGACCAAGGAACAGACCTGTACGACCCGGCATGTGATTGAGGAACCAGCTGCCGCCCACGTCTGGATAAAGGCCGATCGTCACTTCCGGCATCGCCAAATGAGAGCTTTCGGTCACGATACGGTGGCTACAGCCGTTCATCAGACCCATGCCGCCGCCCATCACAATACCCGCACCCCAACAGATGATTGGTTTTGGATACGTGTGGATGGTGTAATCCAGCGTGTACTCCCGGGTGAAGAAATCTTCTGGGAAAGAAGCATCGCCCTCACCGGTCATCGCCTTATACAGATTGACGACATCACCACCGGCACAAAACGCTTTCTCACCAGCGCTATCCAGCAGGATCGCCACGACAGAATCGTCTGTTTTGCACTCATCCAGTTTTGGCTGGATCAGGTCGATCATCTCCAAGGTCAGCGCATTCAAAGAGCGCTCAGCATTCAGACTGATCTCAACAATCTTCTTGCCGTCTTGGGTTGGGTATTCGTTAAACAGTACGCAGCTCATCAATCAGTCCCTTATTGGTTTTTCCACTCAGGTGCACGCTTACCTAGGAATGCATTTACACCCTCTTTCTGATCTTCGGTGTGGAATAGATCAACAAACAGTTCGCGCTCTAGACGGTAACCGGCATCCCAGTGATGGGTGCGGTTGTTCTGAATAAGTTGCTTACACGCTGCGATCGCCGTTGGGCTTTGTTTTTCTACCGCTTTTGCCAACTCCATCGCTTTGTCGTACGCCTGACCTTGTGGAACCAGCTCTTCAACTAGACCGATGCCTTTCGCTTGTGGCGCTTTGATACGCTCGCCGCAAAGGATCATGCGCTTAGCCCAACCTTCACCCACCAGCATGGTTAGGTTTTGTGTACCGCCGGCACATGGCAGTAGACCAACCGTTGCTTCTGGTAGCGCCATCTGCGCTTGCTCTTCGGCAACGCGGATATCACAGGCTAGCGCCACTTCTAAACCACCGCCCATGGCAAAACCGTTGATCGCTGCGATAGATACACCGCGGAATTTAGATAGGCTTTCAAAAGCACGACCAAACTGGCTCGCCATTTCACGTGCTATGGCACGATCACCATCTGCAAATAGGTTTAGATCGGCACCAGCAGAGAAGAACTTCTCGCTCGTAGAGCGCAGTACCAACGCGTAGATCTGTTTGTCTTGGTTCAGCTCGTCTACAACGGTCACCAAACCATCCAAGCTCTCTTCGGTCCAAGTGTTGGCCGGAGGATTATTCATGGTGATAACGGCTGTATGACCGTGTTTTTCTACAATCAATTTATCTGTCATAGCTTTCTCCAATTCTGTCCTACCGGATCACACAAGATCCGCTGCATCTTCCATCAATACTCGACGAGCAATAATGACGCGCATAATTTCGTTAGTGCCCTCAAGGATACGGTGTACGCGGTTATCGCGTAGGTAGCGCTCCAATGGATACTCTTTGATATAGCCGTTACCGCCAAAGATCTGTAGTGCTTCGTCAGCAATGTTAAAACCAACATCAGTGGCAAAGCGTTTTGCCATCGCGCAGTACGCGGTTTTATCGGCATGGCCTGCATCTAATTTTGATGCTGCCAAACGTACTAGCTGTCTTGCTGCCACAAGCTCAGTCGCCATATCAGCCAACTTGAACTGCAGCGCTTGGAAGTGCGCTAGCTCTTTACCAAACTGCTTACGCTCATGTAGATAGTCGCGCGCTTTGTTCAGCGCCGCTTGCGCAGTACCAATCGAGCAAGTCGCGATATTGATGCGACCACCATCAAGACCTTTCATCGCAATTTTGAAGCCGTCACCTTCATTGCCCAGTAGAGCAGATGCAGGTACTACCACGTCTTCAAAGGTAATCATTCGTGTCGGCTGGCTATTCCAGCCCATCTTTTCTTCTTTACGGCCGTAAACGATGCCATCGCTCTTAGCATCCACCGCAAAAGCAGAGATCCCTTTTGGCCCCTCTTCACCGGTACGTGCCATTACAACAAGTACATCGGTACTACCGGCACCGGAGATAAAGATCTTGCTGCCATTTAGGATGTAGTTATCACCCTCACGGCGTGCCGTAGATTTAAGGGAAGCAGCATCAGAACCGGCATTTGGCTCGGTTAAGCAGTAAGACGCTAATTTCAGACCAGCGGTTAGATCTGGGCACCAGTGCTCGCGGGTTTCCTGATTACCAAAATCGGCAATCATCCACGCGGCCATGTTGTGAATCGTGATAAACGCAGTGGTCGAGGTACAACCCATCGCCAACTGTTCAAAGATAATGCTGGCATCTAAGCGGCTCAGGCCTAGACCACCGACATCTTCCGGTGAATACAGGCCACAAAAGCCCATCTCACCTGCTCGACGCAGCACATCAACAGGAAAAATCTGTTTTTCATCCCACTCAGCTGCATGGGGCTCAAACTCATTTTGCGCAAAGGCACGGGCCATATCGGCGAATGCAATCTGATCTTCATTCAGCTCGAAATCCATTGCTCTCTCCTTAGGTGGAAAGAGGTCACGCAACCGTGCCTCTTTCTCGTTATTGTTCTGTTCGTAACAACTGATTACTTCAACTGGATCGTTGTGTTTACGCCAGTATCGATATCATCTTCAAACCAACGTGCTGTCACAGTCTTAGTCTCGGTGTAGAACTTAACCGCTTGCTTACCGTAAGCGTGCTGGTCACCGTAGAAAGACTTTCTCCAACCAGTGAAAGAGAACATTGGTAGAGGCACTGGTACTGGTACGTTGATACCAACCTGACCTACTTTGATCTCGTGCTGGTACTTACGTGCTGCTGCACCAGAAGAGGTGAACATAGAAGTACCGTTACCGTATGGGTTCTCGTTGATCAGCTCGATCGCTTCTTCCAACGTATCTACTTCAAGCGCAATCAGTACTGGACCGAAGATCTCTTCTTGGTAGATTGACATGTCGCGCGTTACACCGCGGAACATTGTTGGGCCAACCCAGTTGCCGTCTGGGTAACCATCAACTACACATTCGCTACCATCGAGAATACATTCTGCACCAGCGTCTTTACCTTCTTGGATGAAGTTAAGAACACGCTCACGCGCCTGTGGATTAATTAGTGGGCCGTAACCTGCTTTTGGATCATCCCAAGCACCTGGCTGTACTTTCGCTAGGGCATCACGTACTTCTGGGATCCACTCGCGTGCTTCACCAACGAATACCGCAACAGAGATCGCCATGCAGCGCTGACCTGCCGCACCAACAGAGGCACCGGCAATGCTGTTAACAACTTGGTTTTTAGACGCATCCGGCATAACCACCATGTGGTTCTTCGCACCCGCGAATGCCTGAACACGTTTCATTTTGTCAGTACCTGTACGGTAGATGTGCTCACCTACAGCCACAGAACCTACGAAGGAGATTGCTGGTGTATCTTTGTGAGTTAGCAGCTGGTTTACCGCGTCTTTTGTACCGTGAACAACTTGTAGAAGACCGTCTGGCGCGCCCGCTTCTTTGAATAGCTCAGCTAAGCGCATTGGCGTTAGTGGGTCTTGCTCAGATGGCTTAAGTACAAAGGTGTTACCGCAAGCGATCGCCATTGGGAACATCCATAGAGGGATCATTGCTGGGAAGTTGAATGGTGTAATACCAACACATACACCTAGTGGCTGAGTGATGCTGTAGCAATCGATCTTACGCGCTACGTTTTCAACTGTTTCACCCATAGATAGAGAAGCGATGTTACAAGCGTGTTCTACAACTTCGATACCACGCCAAACATCACCTTTCGCATCTTCAAATGTTTTACCTGTTTCCTGAGCAAGAAGTGTAGCTAGCTCATCGTGGTTCTCTTTTAGCAGGTGCTGGTAACGCAGCATTAGACGAGCACGCTCACCTACAGGAGTATCTTTCCAATCTTCAAACGCAGCTTTGGCAGCTTCTACCGCTTGATCAACCTCTGCAGCTGTTGCGCAAGGAACCTGTGCAATCACTTCCTGCGTAGCTGGATTTGTTACTGGAATCAGGGTCTGTGATTCACTCTGAATAAATTCGCCGTTAATAAGTAGAGGTACTTGCTGTGTCATTCTCTGATACCTGTATTTCTTGTTGTAGTTGTATTGTTTTACGTCGCGTTCAAACTCAATAACTCTGTTTTATCATGCAGCTTAGCAATTCAAGATTGATAATCTTGTCCAATTGATGGACTATATTGCGATCATATAAGTAATTACCCTAATACATAGGTCGTAGCTATGAGCAGCCCATCAAATTGGCCCTTACCCCCTGAGAGCATTCGCTTTGTCACCCCAAGGCGCGTGGTAGCTGAATTAGCGCAGAATCCGCTAAGCCAGGGCCTGTATCCTCTAGGAATGGGCTACTATCGCGAAGCCAGCGGGCATCACATGGAAAGGATGGAACATGACGATTATCTAATGATCTATTGTTTGGACGGCGAAGGTGAAGCAGTACTTAATGATAAGAAGGTTAGAGTCAAAGCCGGTGATATATTGCTGATTCCTAAAGGAATAGCTCACACCTATAAAGCGCGACAAAAGCGCCCCTGGACGATCTATTGGGTGCACTTTCATGGCCATCAAGCCGCTGATTTTGTGGCACATTTAGAGCAGCGCGAGTCTCCGCAAAGGCAATTTATTATCCCCATCGGTATCCACTCGCGCCTTGCCAGCGATTTTGAAGCGCTCTTAGAAGCCCGAGAGTCCACCTACAACCTCAATGCTTATATCTGTGCAGCAAACCAACTTCGGCAGATACTCAGCCATATCGCCCTGCTACAACCACTAGCACGGCAAAAACTATCAAGAGCAGGCTTGGATATAGAACGAGTACACAGCCTGATGCAGACCCATGTTCACGAGCAACTGGACTTAGATACGCTGGCCGAAAGCGTAAACCTGTCGAAATTCCACTTTGTAAAAAAATACAAAGAGATCACCGGCACCACCCCAATCAACCACTTTATCCAGCTCAAGATAGAGCGCGCCTGTCACCTTCTCGATACCACCACCAACAGCATCAACGAGATCTCGTTTGCCGTGGGTTATGACGATGCTTACTACTTCTCACGGATCTTTAAGAAACTGATGGGGTTATCGCCGAGTCAGTATAGGAAGATGAGGACGGGGGCATTTCCTTATCGTAGTTAGGGGCAGGACGCTTCGCTTTTAGAACAGCCTACGGCTGCGAGTGGCTAGCACGCTGCTTCGCGGCTAGAGGATAGACTGTTCAAAGCGAGTTTCAGGTATGGCAGTATAAGTTCTACCTAGGAGATCACGTGTAACAGCACGAAGGGAAATTATTTAACAAGACGCTAAAGCTATGGCGCGTTAAGTTTAAATAGCCCAATATGGATAACTGGCAGGCCAGCCCGCCAAATGTATATGGAAATAAGTAATGACTCACTCGGCAAAGCGGCCCCTACGCTATCATGCTCTTTTACCCATCCTGCTTACCTGGCTATTGTTACTGCTCAGCTTTCTGCTACCCGTATCTAACCGGAGCACCCCACACTATTTAGACCTTTCAGCACCCTATATGGATATTATCTATCTGGTCTCTGAGTCGGGGAAATACGGAGTTCCGGCGATAGTATTATTGGTAATAGCCCTGATACTTAGCAGGCAAAAGATGCCTTTGACTCAGAAGATTAAAGAAACCGTCACAGTGTTGAGTATAACTACCATACTGGCTGGAGGAGGCGCTTTATTGAATGAGCACATTATCAAAACGCAGCTGCAGATCCCCCGACCGAATATTATCTGGCTAGCAGGAGAAGAAGGTAAGGGACCTTTAGGGATGAGCGCCGATGCGTTCTATACACAGGGAGACAAAGAGGTTCGACGCACAATGCTCGCCCAAGTACTTACTCAACATGCTGAGACGACCCCATTAACCCCTTTAATTAAGAAGCACTGGGCTCACGAAACTGGCTACTCCTTTCCTTCCGGACATTCTTTTTCGGCCATGTTTTTTGCCAGTTTTTTACTGATGCTTGGAGCGTCCCTCATCAGCAGTAAACGCTATTGGTTGCTGTACAGTTTATTACCCTGGGCATTGGCAGTCTGCATCTCAAGGCCCTTACTAGGCGTTCATACCCCAATGGACGTAGTGATCGGCGGCTTTCAGGGTTTAGTACTTGGCATACTGGCTTGGTTAATCAGCATAAAACTGATTCTGAGATAAATTCGTCAGAGTTCCTTCGACTATTACGTATACTATTTTTCTGTGCCGCCCACGCTGTTTCTGGCAACAGCAAAACAAGAAGAGGCACAAGGGCTCAGTTATACAGGCAATTCCCACTAGATCCCTCAGCAAGTAGGGTGTAATAGCCAGAGCGTATTACACAAATTCATAATTTCTTCGGTGCAATACGCTTCGCTATTGCACCCTACAATCAGGCGTCGCTGCGTGGCTAGAAGAAAAGATTTGAGTGTAGCAGGAGCCTTCTATACAGCTATTTACCACCTGCAATATCAATGAAAGACCCTGTGACATAAGAAGCCTCGTCTGATAACAACCAAGCTATCGAATTAGCCACTTCTTCTGCCGTGCCTCCTCGTTGCAATGGAATCTGGGAGCTTAGTCTTTGAACACGATTTGACTCGCCGCCATCGCTGTGCATATCGGTATAAATAAAACCGGGGCGAACAGCATTCACTCGAACACCTTGCGATGCAACTTCCAGCGACAAGCCTTTTGTTAAGCTATCCATTGCGCCTTTTGATGCTGCGTAATCAACGTATTCATTGGGGGAGCCTGTCTTTGAAGCTATGGAAGATACATTGACAATAGCTCCGCCGTTTTTCATGCGCCTGACCGCTTCACGACAGCACAGAAAGCAACTCGTAACATTGGTCGAAAGGATCTTTTCAAAACGCTCCACGCTCAAATCAGCTAAGCGAGATTGAGTGAATAAAATTCCAGCATTGTTAACTAGATGAGTAACAGCTCCCAGCTCTGTTTCTGTTGCCTCGAATAAGCGAATGACTTCATTTTCAATTGAGACGTCCGCGGCAAACGCAAATGCTCGGCCACCGTTTGAGTTTATGTCAGTAACCACCGCTTCAGCTTCCTCTGAACGGCTACGATAATTGACACAAACCGAGTAACCTTGGGACGCTAATAGCTTGGATGTCGCGGCACCAATACCTCGGCTACCACCCGTTACGATTGCTACCTTATCCATAGAACACCTTTCCTACATACAATTGAATATCGAGGAAGCTTTAACTTATCTTGCATTCAAGTTTACTGGCAATACTGCCCTTATGCCTCATCACTATCCGTTTTAAAAACACGTAGGGCGGATTTATAGGAGATAACGGACGGGGGCTTTTCCTAATAGTTAAGGGCAAGATTCCACCAACACTCTTATCGCCTAGAAGGGGATTTAAAAACCAGATAAAGCCTGGGCACTTTTCGCGTTGTTTTAAGGATAAGTACTATGCGTACGTTGCTTCCCCGTAATCTTTACTTCCAAGCTTCCTTGCTGTTTGCCTTCGTATGCGCATCACTACTCAGTCTATCTAGCGCGGCACAGGCTGCCGGATATTCAACTCACCCATCAATGCTGGATGCTGCACAACGTTATGAAGGTGGCGACGATCTTGAAACGGTTTGGGATCTTTGGAATGACACAGCTAACCCGGACAATCGCAGCAAAGCAGCGCGCGAGCAACAGCGGAAAATATTTCTAGATACGCCATTCTCGGATGCAGTAAAACAGAACTCGCATCACTACTACATTCTTGAAGCGAAAATGGGCTTATCGCAGGAATCGCAAAAACTAAATGACAGCGCTTTAGTTAAAAATAATGCAGGGCTGTCTGCTTTTAGAGATGGCGTAATACCGTTCTTCACTAACAAAGACTATAAACAAGCACGTTGGGCGTTTGCGCACTCGATTATCTTATCTGCTAAGCTGGCTGAGTCAGATCATCAAAAGCTGTTCGAGCTAACAGGCCCTATAGAGATAAAGCTATCGGAGAACAGAGAGAGTAAGTTTAGCCACGCACTTACCGACCACTTTATCGCGGCAGAAGTAGCCAAGAAAAACGCGATTCTGAATTTTATAGATATGGAGAGTCTTTCAGAGGAAGAGTTGTTAAATCTACATTGGGCTTTAGGTGCTTTTATCGCGACCAATAACAAGTTCGAATCTGATTTCTCTGAGTCTCAACTTTACGCTGAAAACTCAAATAGCCTGTACCTAAAGCTGAAAAATAAATTCGACTTCGCTACCACCAGCAACAGCATCTGGTTCCCTTGGTACTAACGATCAGGACGTCAAAACATAGGAGGCTCTCAATAAAAGCAGAATCTCCTTATTTTTCTAGCCACTAACATCTAGTCACTAGCCACTGAAAGATCTTTTCCTCTAGCCGCGAAGCGGCGTCCTTGTTATTCCTCTTCAGCCTCAGGCCCATGCACTCTTTCACTCATCGGTCCGTAGATAAGATTGAGCAACTTAAACTCCTGAGCCTTAGTGACAATTTCACAACTCATATCAACATCACGCTCAGAACAAAGAACGACTAAACCATCGGGGTAAAAGGTTTCATTAGCGCATTTTGCAGTCACTTTTAACGCATTATCTTTGGTAATCTCGCGCGTTAGGCTTTGAATATTGCAGTTGGTTTTATAGTTAACCAAAGCATTAATCGAACGGTCCTTTACGTCGGGATTGGCATGAGCTGTTTTCACTCCTAAGAGAGCAAAAGTGAGCATAAGAATAGCTAAAGGCAGGGGTAGATATTTCAGTCTCACTTTTTCATTTCCTAATTAGAACAACTCCAGCGCCTCATGATAATGGGTTTTACTAGGGCAATGTTCTGTTTCTTAGTACTACTGCTAAAGCTGCGAAGCCTGTCTCTAAAGCTGAAAAGAACATTCGATTTCGCTACCACCAGCATCTGGTTTCCTTGGGGTTAGTTTTTCTCCCTAAAGTAGCGATATGAATGCAAGGCGACGGAGGTTCTCACTAAACGCAAAACATCCTTATTTCATCTAACCACTAACATCTAGTCACTAACCACTAAAAACCTTTCCCTCTTGCCGACCTAATAGACCTCTGTGTAGGCTTAGCGCCTAGACATTTTTTAGTAGCTGAATTGGTTTAAGGAAAGCCCAGATGCGAAAGCTTTTTGCCTTGTTGGTAATCACTATGGTTTCACCCTCCATTTATGCGTCCTGTGATTGGGATTTACGGTTCTTTAATAAGGAGGAGACTAAAGCCGAAAAAGCCCTAGAAGAGGCTAGTACCGCTTATGCTGATAAAGATTTCCAGCGCGCTAGTTATAAGGCTTCGCAAGCACAAGAGTCGGCCAAAACGTTAGAATGGGAACTCGGCATTCAACTCAAACGCGACCCTTGTGATGCAGTAGGCTTAACCATCGATAACCTAAATGCCCGTATCAGCCAAGCACGGGACATTAAGTACAAAGCGATGTGTATAGAATCTACAGCGCTAATGGATAAGCACCGTTATAAATTTTTGGGTAGTAACGAACCTCCAACGCTCAAGCAGCTGCAAGCTCAACAAGATACGATCAATCTCTATGGCGAACGCGCCCTAGAAAGCTGTGATCAGAAAACAAAAGAATATATCCGTTCTGTTATTTCGAAATAGATTAACTTAATAGCGCATCATAGCTGGGTAAGACATTGTCGGTGCAATACGCTTCGCTATTGCGCCGACAATGCCTGCTCTTTTACTGTAGATCGGCGCCCCAATCTAGAAACCAAAAATGAAATTTGGGAACAATACCTTCATATAGAAGCAGAAACAGCCCATTAAATACCCGCCTGTTGAACCCTATTACGACCATCATTTTTCGCTTGGTAGAGTGCTTTATCGGCTCTTTTCAAAAGAGTTGTAATAGTGTCACCTTTCTTAGGGATAGTAATTCCAAGGCTAGCAGTACCTTTAGCAATTTTCTCGAAGTCATGAGTTGCAACCTTCTGACACAATTTATTGGCTATAGAATGCACCCCTTCAATATCTGTTTCCGGACAGATCACGATAAATTCATCTCCGCCCCAACGCCCAACAAGGTCTGTTTTTCTGATTCCTTGCCGTAGAATCGCTGCATACTCTTTTAATACGCCATCACCCACATGATGACCAAAGGTGTCGTTAACTTGCTTGAAGTTGTCGACATCAATCATGATTACACCAAAACTGTGCTGATAGCGCTCCGAACGATATATTTCGTTCTGTAGAATTTCATCTATCTTTGCGCGGTTATAAAGGCCTGTGAGCTTATCGGTTGTGGCAAGCTCCTCGAGTTTAATTTGCGCTTTTATCAGCTCTTCTAGGGCTATCTGAGCATGTTTATTGGCCTTACTCAGCCTCCAATATAGATAAGAAAAGACCGCGGTCAGGATTAAAACTGCGAATAAGATCAGTGTAAGTAGCGCGTAATCTATTTCCGTTTTCACATCCACAGCAAGCCACTTTTTATTGATCCGTTCCTGATCATCCGGCGATAGGCTACGTGTGAGCTTTTCAAAAATACTAAGTAGCTCTGGCTCATCGTTACGGGTCGCAGCCCCCAGTCCGCCATAGGACGGAAGCTCTCCACCAATCTTTAATCCAGTGACACCTTCGGTTTTAAGGGCGTATGCAATGATGGGCCAGCTATCAATGTAACCGTATGCCTCGCCTTTATTCACTTTCTCGAACCCTTCCTTACGGTTTTTAACGACCAATATTTGCACTTTAGGGAAGGCTTCCGGTAGGTTTTCAATCGCGGCATAACCTTTAGGTAGCGCGAAGGTTTTATGCATCTCCTGAGTAAAATCAGGATTCGGCGTCACTGTATCTTTAACCGCTACAGCCAAGGGAAAGTTGAGATAAGGCGGCGTAAAATTTAGATACACCTCTCGCTGTTTAGTCTTTTTTGCTGCCGAAATCAGATCGCATTTCCGAGTCCGGACGGCTTCGAGTGTTTCATTCCAAGTAGAGGTCGGATACAAAAAAATAGGAATCCCAATCCTTTTCTGAAAGAGATTGAAATAGTCTGAAGTGATACCAAAATGTTGCCCTCGGTCCGATATTTTCTCATAAGGCATCCAGTTTGGATCAATACATAGCTTAAGCTGCTTTTTGGCTTCGAGATAAGCTTTCTCTTGCTCTGTAAATTCAAGCTGATGGGTGGCAGCAACTGCCCCATTGAACATCGCAAGTGATATGAGAAAGACTGTGATTATGAATTTGATCACTTCCACACTAACTGTTTTCCCAATAAAAATAGACAACTTTATTTCCGAACATTCATACAAGAATAGTCCTAGTGAGTCAGTTTTGAAAGCAAGCATAATTCAATTAAAAATCAAGCTAACCTCAAGGATAATAAGGCTTTTCTGTTTACCTACTTTTTATAAAGCTAGCTAGTAATTTGACGTCATTTCAAACACTTACTCTTAGTAAGTGCTTTGGACTCCGCCCCCTGCATCAGATATCGATTCCACTGCCTTTCAGTGTGTATTAACATCTAGATATCACAATTATTGTAATGCTAATTACTATCATTTATATTGCGCCTCTCGTTAGCATTGAATAGCACCGCGATGTTTAACCTTCTGATTAACTGAGTGCTGGAGAATCAAAATGAAAAAACTAGCTGGACTATTTTTTGCTCTTGTATTTGCCGTATCTGCTCAAGCAAGCGGCGTATCTGATGGTAAACCTGTGCAGCACCTTAAAATCGCTGACATTTCCTCTTTGAGCGATGCAAAAACCGTTTTCATTGAAAAAACATTGGAGATGAAAGGTAAGCAGAAGCTGGACGCAGAAGAATTGCATGAGATTCACATCATCACTTACTCACTAGAGAAAAGCGTTGCCTACTTTGCTGAGCAATCTACAGGTAGTGACAAAGAATTAATGGAAAAAATTGCTGTAGTTGTTGAAGAAGTTCACCTGAACTCAGAAAACAACCGCAAGGACGAAACAAAGAAAGAGCTAGATACATACTTCAAACTAGCAAGCGAGTTTATCTATAACTCTTGGGATAACAGCATCGCACAAAAAGCAGCTAAGTAAGTTATACCTAGTTGCAATGGAAGGCGCATATAGTCGATGAAATATCACTAACAATACGCGCCTCCCATAAACTCTAAATATCTTCCTGTTCTCTAGCTACTTAGCTAGTCACATTAAAACAGCTCAACATCTCCAGCCGTCGTAGCCATTTGACCTTTGCTTTCCCCACCTTTAAGGCTATTCAACAGTTGCTTAAGGTGCACCGACATCTGCGCCAGATCACCGTTGCTAGAAGTACTTTGCATCGCTGAATCCATCACATGAGATACCGCATTTTTAGTACTGCAGATATTGCTTTGGATTTGCTGAGTGACCTCATTTTGATGATTAGCTGAATCTGCAATGGTGTGATTGATATGGTTCATATCTTCAATGCGTTCCTGCATCTGGAAGATATGGGTATTCGCTTTTTCCGTTAACGCTACGATCCCCAATACCTGTTTTTGGCTGTATTTGATCTCGTTGGATACTTGAGTCGCTGCAGAGTTAATCTGGTTGGTTGATAGTCTAATCGACTCGGTTGCTTCAGCTGTGCGCTGCGCCAGATGACGGACTTCACTCGCCACGACCGAGAAGCCTTTACCATGTTCGCCTGCACGTGCCGCTTCAATAGCTGCATTCAATGCTAGTAACGTAGTCTGCTCGCTGACTTCGGTGACAAATTCCAGAATATTATTGATGCCGGTAATCTGCTTTTGCAGTTGTTGCATCTCTTGATCATTACGCTGGCTGCTGTGATGAAGCTCGGTCACAGTGCCGTCAATCTCAGCCATGATCTCAGAGGTAGCAACCGTCGCTTGTTGCGCATTCTCTGCTGATTTGAGGGCTTCGTTAGCTTTCAGTGCGATCTCACACGCAGATCGCGCAAGCTGATCGATCGAGCTGCTAATACGTAAAATTTCTTCCTGCTGTTTACCCACCAAAGTTTTCACTTCACTGGTATTTTGCGTTGATGCCAAGGTATTTTCTGACAGCAGATCCGCTGCTTGATCGATCTCGTGGGTAATAGCGGTGAGGTTATCAATAAACTGATTGAACCAAGTCGCCATCTCACCCAGTTCGTTTTGCTGTTTGTATTCCAAACGTTTACTGATATCCGCTTCACCGGAAGCAAGCTGCTCCAACATGCCAGAACACTGTTTAATCGGTGTTATGACAGTACGCAGCAATATATAGGTAAAGGCGATAAGGATAGAGATACCTGCAAGGCTACCGAGAAGAATGATCCACTGTTCTTGTTGTTTCAGTACCAGTTCGGCCTGAGCAAACGCCTCCTGCTTTTTCGCTCTCACCAATGTTGCCACATTCGCCATCTGTTGCTCTGGCACCGTAAACGCGCCATCCAAATATTGATCCGCTGTACGGGCTGGTTCACGGTCTGCCAACTGATAAACAGGTAAAGCCGTGCGATATTTTTGGCCTAACTGGACATGACTCGCAGCAAGCTTATTTAGTGACTCTGTCACTTTAGGAAAGCTAGCACCTTGCTCGCCTACGGCTTTAATCTTCTTTTGGAAATTTCTTTCAAAGGTCGTGAAGCGATCCAAATAGAGGTTGTACTTCTGTTTGTTTTTGCCACGAATAAGCAGGTTCTTCCAAGCTTCATTTTGCTGTAGAAGCACCATCTGCAGTTGCTGGGTATCTTCCAGCATAGTTTGGTAAAAGCTATTCAGTTGCTCTTGTTTGCTGATATATGACCGATAGTTAAGCGACATCGACAGGCCAATGGCAAACATACAGATCATCGCGATGGAAAACAGGCAAAGCATTTTCAGCTTTAGGCTCATGACTACTTCCAATTTAATTAGCAGAGCCGCTGATGCTAGAGAGTCGGTATTACCCGTATATGTCTATTCGATTGCATTTTTGTGTCTTAAAGTCATACGGTTTATAGGGGGTAAAAGCTTGGAGTTATAGAATGTGCTGCTATACATAGGTTTTTATGACGGAACTTAATGAACCTAAAAGACGGTAGACTTAGAGTAAAATTGGCGTAGGATCCCTCTTTATAAGGTTTTCATGAAGAAGACTGCATCAGTTAAGGACAACTTATGACCTCTTGGCCCGAAAGGCTGCTTGCCGCATCAATCCCGCTTATCACCCTAGCAGCAGGATACATCTCATATTTCCTTGGATTCTTCGCTCCATTGCTCTGCTATTTAGCACTACGCAAAACATCAAAACAATTCGCTAGCTGGCATGCTGTTCGATGTTATGACTTCTGTATCACGATTATCGCTTATGCCATCGTTCTCGGCGTTTTACAGTTTGCTCTAGGGGTTATAGCCAGAGATGGAGATAACCCCATCTTTCTGATACTCAGCTCAGTTATACCTTTTCTAGCTACCACTGGTAGTGTCATCTACGTTGCAGTAGGTGTGCTGCTTCTGATTGCTTTTCCACTCTTAGGAAAGGATCTTAAACTGCCATTTACACCTAAAGTGTTTGCGGCTTGGGTGAAATATTTAGAACGTGATAAGCCAATGGCAAAAGTGGTGACAGAGGAACAGCCATAGGCTATATGGCATGTTGCCCTGACACAAAAATACTGCACTAATCCACTTTAAAGTGGCTCACACTCTGGCGAAGCTGTTGTGCTAAGCCGGATAGCTCTTGGCATACCTGCTGATTACGTTCGGATTCTGCCGACGTTTCTTCAGATTTAATTTGAATAAACGAGACGTGCTCACTGATATCGTTGGCTACTGCGCCCTGCTGTTCTACCGCCGCAGCAATTTGAGAGTTAACAAATGAAAGGTTACTCACCGCTTGAGTGATATGTTCCAACGAATCACCCGCTTGACTGGCATTTTCTACACTGTTACGTGCGGATTCCTGCCCTGATTGCATCGCAGCTACGGCATTTGATGCACCAGTTTGTAAGCGGTTGATCATATCCTGAATCTCATGGGTGCTGTTTTGCGTCCGCCCAGCGAGGTTACGCACCTCATCAGCAACCACGGCAAATCCACGACCTTGTTCACCCGCACGCGCAGCTTCTATTGATGCATTTAGTGCTAACAAGTTGGTTTGATCAGCAATATCACGGATGACATCGAGTACTTTGCCAATCTCTTCACTATCTGCCCTTAAAGTATCTATAACAGATGCAGTCTCTTCTACCTGCTCAGATAATTGGTTAATAGCGTTAACCGAGGCTGTCACTACAGTTTTGCCCGTATCTGCCATTTGGTTGGTTTCTTTAGCCGTGTCATCAGCCGTTGCCGCATTACTCGCTACTTCATGAATCGCTCCACTCATTTGCTCAACTGATGCTGCAACTTGAGTCGTACGTTGTTGTTGGTCCTCGGTATGCTCAGCCGTATTTTTGATATCGACCAACAGCTGATCGGTCTTATCAGCTAACTCAAACGAAACACGGGTTAATTGCCGTACCATATCCTGCTGTTGGGATAGCATTCGGTCAACGGTATGGCCTAAGTGTGATAGCTCATCATTTCCAGCCTCATTTAGACGCTGAGTAAGATCCCCTTCGCCATCGGCAATCACTCCAATTGCTCTAGAGATTGTTGCTATCCGCTGACTAATAACGCGCTTAAAGGATAGGTAGATAGTCGTTAAAATCACCAACAGCATTAATAAGAGAAAACCGATAACCGTCACACTGGTCACTTGGCTTGAGGCAAGCTGCTCAGTCACATCTGAATCAATCTCAAGCACACCTCGAACATCCCCTAACTTCCAATCGGTCTTGGGCGAATCGGGGTGGCTGTTATGGCAAGCAACGCACCCTGGGGCCGACATCGTATCGGCAATAGCAACGCGAACGATGCTCTTATCGCCATGACTACTCACCTGTTTGTAAATACCGTCAGGGTTAGCCACCAGATAATCCCAAGCATCAGAAGCAAATTGATCAAGATTACGACTAGCACGATTAGGGAAAGGGAAATCACTATAAAGTTTGACGTTAACGCCGTTGTTTTCGAGTAATTTACTCAAATCATGGATCATCGTGGCTGGTAGCGGGATAGCCTTAGGGTTTCCCTGATGATCTATCGCAGGCTTAATATCTGACCCTTTACTGACAACAGAGGCTATGTTTTGCACATAGTATTTTCGTAACGTTTTGAATTGGATAGCCGTTTGTTCCGCGGCAAATACGGTGTCTTCCAGTACTCGGTCTTCCATCCTTGAAGGTATCAACCATGCCATAACGGCCAGCGCCACAATAAACACACTCAGAATGGGAACGGCCATTTTGATGAAGATCCCCTGAGTGATTCCTATTTTGGCCATAAGGAATTCCTCCAATTTGGTATTTTTAGTGTAGCAGTCAGGAGCGAAGAAGCTTGGGGATTCAGCAGGTATTTAGTGAGGAATTAAACAATAGGAGAGGAAGATAAAAGGGTGCAAAGCATTTGGCTACTGCACCCTATCTCGAACATTTTTATTAGTGGTTTTCAGCCGCAGCTTTTTCTTTTTCCGCTGCAATGTGCTCGATATGCTGATCGAAGTTTTCGTTTAGCATTTCGTTAAAGTGACCTGTGTACCAATCTACTGCATCTTTCTTTTCAGCCGCTAGATCGCTTGAGCGATAAGCTACTTCGTGGGAGCTAAAACGCGCTGCAGCGTATCGAATGGCTGCACCTACATCTTCCAGTTCTTTACCTTCGGCAGTCAACATACGGTTAGCCAGATCGATAAACTCGTCTGCCATTTTATACGTATCCATCGCCTTTTCTTTTTGACTCATACAGCACCACCCTATTCAAAAACTGTTAGGGCAATAACCCGCCCCATTACAAAAGAGCTCAACTGTACAATAGGTAAGGTGCAATAGCGAAGCGTATTGCACCAATGGCTAAGATGTTAAGCAGTGATTAGAGCATCTCAACCGCGACCGCTGTAGCTTCGCCACCGCCAATGCAAAGCGAGGCGATACCGCGCTTCAGGCCTTTCTGTTTCAGCGCATGCAGCAACGTCACCATAATGCGGGAGCCACTTGAACCGATCGGGTGACCCAGTGCACAAGCACCACCACGCACATTCACTTTGTCAGCATCAAGCCCTAGTTCGGTGATCGCCAGCATAGAAACCACAGCAAAGGCTTCGTTGATCTCAAATAGATCCACGTCCTCTTTCGACCAACCCGCTTTATCCAACGCTTTCTGAATAGAGCCGATCGGTGCAATAGTAAATTCAGCAGGCAGCTGTGCATGTGTGGAGTGAGACACGATTTTAGCAAGAGGAGTTAGACCACGGGCTTTGGCCTCAGACTCTTTCATCAACAATAGTGCCGAGCCACCATCGGAGATCGAGCTGGAGTTCGCTGCTGTCACCGTGCCGTCTTTTTTGAAGGCCGGTTTTAGGCTACGAATTTTATCGATCCGAGCATTACCTGGCTGTTCATCGGTATCGACAACCACTTCGCCTTTACGAGTTTTAATCGTCACCGGCGCGATCTCTTCGACAAACTCACCGGCTTCAATTGCAGCAATCGCTTTTTCTAGAGAACCGATCGCAAAGTCGTCCATCGCTTCCCGGCTAACATTGAAATCGTCCGCGCTCTTTTGTGCAAACGAGCCCATCAAGCCACCTTCATAAGCGTCTTCTAAGCCATCGAAGAACATATGATCGATCACCTTACCGTGACCCATACGCATGCCTTCACGGGCTTTTGGTAGTAGATACGGAGACTGACTCATATTCTCCATACCACCAGCGACAATGATAGACGCCGAGCCCGCTAGGATCTGATCATGAGCTAACATCACCGCCTTCATACCGGAGCCACACATCTTATTGATAGTGGTACAACCTGCAGCATCAGGAATACCTGCAGCACGCGATGCTTGTCGAGCAGGTGCCTGACCTAAACCAGCAGGCAAAACACAGCCCATCACCACTTCATCGACATCATCCGCAGCAACGCCCGCACGCTCAATTGCAGCTTTGATCGCAGTAGCACACAGATCGGGAGCGCGAACATCGCTTAACGATCCCATCATGCCACCCATTGGGGTACGCGCGGCACTTACAATAACGACTGCATCCTGACTCATATTTCCACCTTCATAACTTTCTAATATTGACGTTAACGTCAACTTGTAGATACAAAAAAGGGGATCGTATAAATCCCCTTTGGTTTAAGTTTAGCTAAAGTTCTTTTTCATGAATTTCTGCACTTCACCAACAATACCGCTACGGAACGCTAGTACGCAGATCACGAAGATAAAGCCCATGATGATGTGGATGTAGTTACCCAACTCACCACCGGACAAGTAGTTCTGAATAGTTACAACCGCACCAGCACCTACGATTGGACCAAAGATCGTGCCCATACCGCCTAGCAAGGTCATCAACACCACCTCACCGGACATATGCCAATGAGCATCGGTCAGCGAAGCCAGCTGGAACACCAAGGTTTTAGTCGAACCGGCGAGACCTGCTAGTGCAGCCGAGATTACAAATGCTGCCCATTTATAGTCATTAACGTTGTAACCAAGGGATACCGCACGCGCTTCGTTTTCACGGATCGCTTTAAGAATTTGACCAAACGGAGAGTGGATCGTGCGATTGACCAGCCAGAAACCGAATAGGAAGATGGCAAACACGAAGTAATACATACTCATGTTATCGCTCAGGTCGATAAACCCGAACAGATGTCCACGCGGAACGCCCTGCATTCCATCTTCACCACCGGTAAACGGTGCTTGTAGGTAAACGAAGAAAGCTAACTGCGCTAACGCCAGCGTGACCATGGCAAAGTAGATACCTTCACGTTTCACCGCCAACTTGCCATATACAGCGCCCAGTAAAGCTGCTGCTAAGGTTCCACCCAACACACCTAGCTCGGGTGTAACACCGGTTTCCATCATCAGATAACCAGTAATGTAACCACCTGTTCCTAAGAACGCGGCATGGCCGAAAGAGAGCAAACCCACATAACCCAATAACAGGTTAAATGCGCAAGCGAACAGTGCGAAACAGAGCACTTTCATGACAAACACAGGGTAAAGCACGTAAGGAGCAATCAATCCAAGGACGACCAGTGCAATCATTGTTTTACTTATTTTCATCGTCACTTCTCCTAGGCTTCTTTACCAAATAAGCCTGCTGGCTTGGTTAGCAATACAATCACCATCACCGCAAAAATAACGGTGGTCGAGGCTTCGGGGTAAAAGTACTTCGTCAGGCCTTCCACAACCCCCATACCCAAGCCGGTTAGGATTGCGCCACCGATCGATCCCATACCGCCAATAACTACGATGGCGAATACTACGATCAGCATATTTGAACCCATATCAGGCGAGACCGAATACACAGGCGCGGCCATGACACCGGCAAAGCCAGCTAAGCCGACACCAAAACCAAAAGTCAGAGTGACAATCAAAGGTACGTTGATACCAAATGCCTGCATCAACTGCGGGTTCTCAGTACCTGCACGCAGGTAGGCACCCAGCTTAGTTTTCTCGATCATGTACCAAGTACCGGCGCAGACAATGATCGACGCGATAATGATCCAAGCACGATAATTTGGCAGATACATAAATGGCAGTCGATTACCGCCTTTCAGCTCTTCTGGAATCGCGTAAGACATACCCGAGGAACCGAACAAGTGGGTAAACGCCCCCTGAAGAATGAGCGCTAAGCCAAAGGTCAGCAGTAAACTGTAGAGGTGATCCTCATTGGCAATTGGACGCAGCAGAAAACGCTCCATCAAAATGCCGATAAAGCCCACGGCGATCGGGACGAGAATTAGCGCGACCCAATAGTTAATGCCCATATAGTTAAGGGCCATCCACGCAAAGAAAGCACCCAGCATATAGAGCGCGCCCTGCGCGAAGTTAATGATTTTTAACAGTCCGAAAATAATTGCTAAACCCAGACTGAGTAATGCATAGAATGAGCCGTTAATCAGGCCCACCAGCAATTGACCAAATAGGCCAAAGAGATTTATATCGAGGAATGTTGCCATAACTCTCCACCCCTAACCGGCAACTGCGCCACAGATACATTTGTAGCTAACCGGTACTTACAATCCGCTAAGAGAGCTATATAGAACTACGAATAGCTCAAAACTCTGACTTACTGTGAGAGAGGCGAAGCCGCCCCCCTCGTCATACAAGCGCCTTATTTGGCAGCCAGGAAGTTACACTTATCCATCATCGGACCAAATGCTTCTTCACCTGGGATAACCTGCTCAATTGCGAATATATCGTCTTCGTTTTTACGCTCTTCGGATGTTTTGATACGTACCTGATACATGTCATGCACCATACGACCATCCGCACGTAGATGAGCGTTACGCGCGAAGAAATCGTTCGGCTTGTTCGCCTTCATCTTCGCCATTACCGCATCAGCATCATCGGTACCCGCTTCTTTGATCGCGTTTAGGTAGTGCATCGTCATAGAGTAAGCACCCGCCTGACCCATTGCTGGGATAGAGCCGTGACGCTCTTTAAAGCGCTTAGACCAAGCACGTGTTTCATCATCCATATCCCAGTAGAAACCAGTCGTTAGTTTCATACCGCCAGAGATTTCAGGATCCAAAGCTTTCGCGTTGTGAGTAAATACCAACAAACCTGCAACATCAGTTGTTTCAGTTAGACCGAACTCAGCTGCTGTTTTTAGGGAGTTAACGAAGTCAGCACCCGCATTGGCTAGCGCCACTACGTCTGCGCCAGAAGATTGCGCCTGAAGAACGTAAGAGGAGAAGTCGGTTGTACCTAGTGGAGCACGCACGGCGCCTACTACTTCACCGCCGTTAGAGTTAATTACGCCAGTCGCTACTTTCTCTAGGGCGTGACCGAAAGCGTAGTCCGCAGTGATGAAGAACCACTTCTTCTTACCTGCAGCTACCATTGGTTTTACCGTACCGTTAGCTAGCGCAACTACGTTGTAAGTCCAGTGAGCGTTGTAAGGTGAGCACGCCTTAGTGGTGAACGCATGAGATGCAGAAGTAGCGATCAGAGCAACTTTTTTGTTGTCTGTTAGCACTTTAGTTACCGCACCTGTTACTGAAGAAGCTACCAGACCTGTAACCGCATCAACGCCTTGGCTTTCTACCCATTCACGCGCTTTTGCAGAACCGATATCTGGTTTATTCTGGTCGTCGGCACTTACCACTTCAATTGGTTTACCTAGTACCGTACCGCCAAAATCTTCAACCGCCATCTCTACTGCTGTAACACAGCCTGCACCACAGATATCAGCATAAACACCGCCCATATCGGCTAGTACACCGATTTTGACTTTGTCGTCTGATACACCTGCTGCCTGTACCCCTGTTACTGCGAATGTAGAGGCAATTGCCGCTGTCAGCAGAGATTTCTTCATTGATTTCATCGCATTTTCTCCCGATAGAGTTTTTTATTTTTATTCAAAGTTTGATGCTTTGTGGTTTAACCCAGCACATCTTCGGGTCATTCACTTAGCCTCTGGACATTCAGGAACCTAAGCGCAGGCCTGTAAAAGGCTTATTCGTAGGCTCCTCAAGGCTGTTAAACACCTAAATAGGTGTTCAGTAATTCTGTTTTCTCGGTCAGTTCATGTTTGTGAACTTCTTCCACAATATGACCGTGTTCCATCACGTAATGACGATCCGCAATCGGTGCAGCAAAACGGAAGTTCTGCTCTACCAACAAGATGGTCAATCCGCGTTCTTTTAACTTGGTTAGCACCTCTCCCAACTTCTGCACAATCACAGGCGCTAAACCTTCGGTGATCTCATCGAGCAACAAGATATTTGCGCCCGAACGCAAGATACGAGCTAAAGCCAACATCTGCTGTTCACCGCCGGATAGGCGTGTGCCTTGGCTGGTTCGGCGTTCGTAAAGGTTGGGGAAGATTTCATAGATCTCTTCGATACTCATGCCGTCACTGCGTACAGTCGGCGGAAGCATCAGGTTTTCTTCCACGTTTAAACTGGAAAAAATACCGCGCTCTTCCGGGCAGAAACCCATGCCTAAATGGGCGATTTTGTGTGCCGGCATATCGATGGTTTCGCGACCATTGACGTTGATGCTGCCACTACGACGACCCACCATATTCATGATCGAACGCAGCGTAGTTGAACGGCCTGAGCCATTACGACCCAATAGGGTTACTAGCTCACCCTGCATCACGTGCATATCGATGCCATGCAAAATATGAGATTCACCATAGAAAGAGTGCAGGTCACTGATACGGAGTTTTTCGTTACCACCTAAGCTCATGCCACAACCTCCTCTTTCTCAGGCGAGGTTTCAGCAGGCTTGGCAGCTTCAGGCTCTTCATCCGCAGCAACACCGAGGTAAGCTTCCTTAACACGTGGATCGGCTGATACCGTTGCGTAATCACCTTCGGTCAGAATCGCGCCACGCTGCAGAACAGAGATACGGTCCGCCAGTTTGGAAACCACATGCAGGTTGTGCTCAACCATCAAGATAGTGCGATCTTTGGAGACCTGTTTGATCAGGTCCGACACCACTTCAACATCTTCGTGGCCCATACCCTGAGTCGGCTCATCCAATAACATCAGTTCTGGATCTAGGGCTAATGTGGTTGCGATCTCCAAAGCACGTTTACGACCATAAGGCTGATCGACGGTCACGGAGTTCGCATGGTCTTGTAGACCTACCGACTCCAGCAACTCCATCGCACGGCCATTAAGCTTGTCTAAGACTTTGTCAGACTTCCAAAAATGAAAGCTGTTACCCTCTTTGCGTTGAAGGGCAATACGGACATTCTCCAACACCGTTAGGTGTGGAAACACCGCAGAGATCTGGAAAGAACGGATCACCCCTTTACGTGCGATCTCGGCTGAACGCATCTGGGTGATATCTTCGCCATTAAAAAGAATTTGACCGGACGTTGGGATTAAAAATTTGGTCAACAAATTAAATACGGTCGTCTTACCGGCACCATTAGGCCCGATCAAGGCGTGAATGCTGCCACGCTCGACGTTTAAGTTGACCTTATCTACCGCAGTAAAGCCTTTAAACTCTTTAATCAAATCTGAGGTTTGCAGTACATAATCGACACTCATGCAGACTCTGATCCTCGCTGTTTTTTATTTTTATTTAACCAGCGCAACAACCTAAAAATACGGCTAAATGCTGATAAGCTGTCGCCCAACCTAGCAATTACCCCTACATAAAATCCAGTACAACTTTAGTCGTAGTCGCACTGCAAAAAACGATAGATTTCCGATTTAGCTTATATTTTTCAGTAACTTATAAAAGCGGTTAAAATATTTACAAAAATACAGGAATTCCTTTATTGACCTTTACGTGAACGTAAACTTTGCTTAATCTGTAAAGAGTTAAAAACAGCGGATTTTTATGAATAGCAAACAGACTTATTCCATCAGCGAGCTAGCGAAAGAGTTCGCGCTAACCACGCGAAGCATCCGTTTCTATGAGGATCAGCAGCTGCTCTTTCCGACACGACGCGGGCAAACACGTATCTACAGCACACAAGATCGCGTGCGCTTAAAACTGATACTGCGCGGTAAACGCCTTGGGTTCTCACTCGCGGAAACCCGGGAGCTTTTTGCGCTGTGGGATGAAACGCTGACAGGAAGTGAAAAGCAGCTAACTCTGCTGTTGGAAAAAATTAATGAAAAGCGTTCTGAGCTGGAACAACAGCTTCAAGATATTGCGATTTTGCAGCAGGAATTAGATAACGCAGAACTCCGCTGCCATGAAACATTGCTCGAACTAAAACAAAAACAACAAAGAGCCGGTTAATCGATTAAGCCTTTACTTGATCCTTAAGTGATCTGTGGATAAATCGACACGCCGGTAACAAGGGTACGACTATGATCTCACAATATTCCAGCCTGAATTTTGGCCTTGGTGAAACATTGGATATGTTACGTGAGCAAATAAACCATTTTGCTGCACAAGAGATAGCGCCAAGAGCGGAACAGATCGATAAGGATAATGAGTTTCCTCAGGATCTATGGCGTAAGTTCGGTGATATGGGGCTGCTCGGTATCACAGCTAAAGAGGAATATGGCGGTGTCGATATGGGCTATTTGGCTCATGTGATCGCTATGGAAGAGATCAGCCGTGCCTCCGCGTCCGTTGCTCTATCTTACGGTGCGCACTCCAATCTGTGTGTTAACCAGATTCATCGCAACGGTACCGAAGAGCAAAAACAAAAGTACCTGCCGAAATTGATCAGTGGCGAACATGTAGGTGCACTGGCGATGTCCGAGCCCAATGCGGGTTCTGATGTGGTCTCTATGAAACTGCATGCCCGCGATAATGGCGATCACTACCTGCTGAACGGCAACAAGATGTGGATCACCAATGGTCCCGACGCCAACACTTATGTGATCTACGCCAAGACCGAACCCAACGCAGGCGCTAAAGGAATTACCGCGTTTATCGTCGAACGAGATTACCCAGGCTTCTCTCGTCACCAGAAGCTCGACAAACTCGGAATGCGCGGTTCAAACACTTGTGAACTGGTCTTCGAAGATTGCCCAGTACCTAAAGAAAACATCTTAGGTGAACTCAACGGCGGTACCCGCGTACTGATGAGTGGTTTGGATTACGAGCGCTTAGTGTTAGCCGGTGGTCCTTTGGGGATTATGGCTGCGGCGATGGATATCGCAGTCCCTTACATTCGTGATCGTAATCAGTTTGGCCAAGCGATCGGCGAGTTCGAACTCGTACAAGGCAAGATCGCCGATATGTACACCCTGATGAACACCAGCAAGGCCTATACCTACAGCGTTGCCCAAGCAGCGATGCGCGGAGAACCCAGCCGAAAAGATTGCGCTGGGGTGATCCTCTACACCGCCGAAACCGCAACCAAAATGGCGCTGGATGCGATCCAGCTCTTGGGCGGTAACGGTTATATCAATGAATTTCCAACCGGTCGTTTACTCCGTGATGCCAAGCTCTACGAGATAGGAGCAGGTACCTCAGAGATACGCCGAATGCTTATCGGTCGTGAGCTGTTTATGAATAAGTAAGCCATCAACAGGCGACTAGGAGACTATCTATGGCTGTTCTGCACACAACAATAAATACACAGGCAGAGTCATTTAAAACCAACCAACGCGAAATGCGCGCGGCGGTGGCTGATCTAAAAGATAAAATTGCAGTAATCGCACAAGGCGGTGGCCCTGAGTATCAGGAGCGCCACAGAGCACGCGGTAAGTTACTGGCGCGTGAGCGTATCGATCAACTGTTAGACCCGGGTTCCGCCTTTCTGGAGATAGGCCAGTTTGCGGCTTATCAGGTTTACGAAGATAACATTCCGGCAGCAGGAGCCGTCGCCGGTATCGGCCAAGTGTGCGGCCAAGACTGCATGATTGTAGCCAATGATGCCACGGTCAAAGGCGGTACTTACTTCCCTCTAACGGTAAAAAAACATCTGCGTGCGCAAGAGATCGCAGAGATGAACAATCTGCCCTGCATCTACTTGGTTGATTCTGGTGGCGCTAACCTGCCTCAACAGGATGAAGTGTTTCCCGATCGCGATCACTTCGGCCGCATTTTCTACAACCAAGCACGGATGTCTGCCAAAGGTATCCCTCAAATCGCCGTCGTCATGGGGTTATGTACCGCTGGGGGCGCTTATGTGCCAGCCATGGCCGATGAATCCATCATCGTCCGTGATCAAGGTACGATTTTCCTAGCAGGTCCACCCTTGGTTAAAGCTGCCACAGGTGAGGTCGTAACCGCAGAAGCACTCGGTGGCGCAGACGTGCACTGTAAAGTCTCTGGGGTCGCCGATTACTACGCCGATAATGATGCCCATGCACTGCAGCTCGCCAGACGCTGCATCGCCAATAGCAATCGCGTTAAGCAAACCAACGTGCAATTACAAGCACCGCAGCCTCCGCTCTATAACGAAGAGGAGATCTATGGTGTGGTCGGTACCGACCTGAAAAAACCGTTTGATGTCCGAGAAGTGATTGCCCGGATCGTCGACGGCTCAAATTTCGATGAATTCAAGCAACAATTTGGCACAACCTTAGTAACGGGTTTTGCGCACATTTGCGGCTATCCTGTCGGTATCATCGGCAATAACGGGATTTTATTCAGCGATTCTGCTCAGAAAGGCGCGCACTTTATCGAGCTCTGTTGCCAACGCAAGATTCCACTGCTGTTCTTGCAGAATGTCACCGGTTTTATGGTGGGCGAGAAAGCCGAATCCGAAGGGATCGCCAAACACGGTGCCAAAATGGTAACCGCTGTAGCTTGTGCCAACGTACCTAAAATCACGGTGTTGATTGGTGGCTCTTTTGGGGCAGGCAACTACGGCATGTGTGGTCGCGGTTACAGCCCTAACTTCCTGTGGATGTGGCCTAACGCCCGAATCTCGGTGATGGGTGGCGAGCAAGCCGCAGGGGTTTTATCCACAGTTAAACGCGACCAACTTGAGCGCAACAATCAAACTTGGAGCGCCGAAGAAGAGGCCGCTTTTAAGCAACCGATTATCGAGAAATATGAGCAACAAGGTCACCCCTATTACGCCAGTGCACGACTCTGGGATGACGGTGTGATCGATCCGGCTCAAACCCGTGAAGTGGTTGCGATGAGCCTATCAGCGGCCCTAAATCAGCCAATTGCAGACAGTAAATTTGGCATCTTCCGGATGTAAGGAGGCGACTATGACTAAGCCAGTAGTGTTATTGAATAAAGCCCAAGGCGTAGCGCATCTCGTGATTAACAAACCTGAAGTGCATAACGCTTTTGACGATCAGATCATCTCGCAATTGTTAGGTCATTTAGAGGCCTGCGATAAAGACCCAGAAGTGCGGGTTTTGGTTCTACGTTCAGAAGGTAAGAACTTTTCATCCGGTGCCGATCTTGGCTGGATGAAGCGCATGGCTAAAAACAGCTATGACGACAACTTTGATGATGCAAAGCAGTTAGCCGCTTTGATGCATCAACTGGATACCCTCAGTAAACCTACGATCTGTTTAGTGCAAGGCGCAGCTTACGGTGGTGCGGTAGGTTTAGCTGCATGCTGTGATTTTGTGATCGCCACCGAACAGAGCCAGTTCTGCCTGAGTGAGGTCAAAATCGGTCTGATCCCCGCAGTGATCTCGCCTTATGTGATCCGTGCAATGGGCTCACGGCAGGCTCGACGCTATATGATCAGTGCCGAATCCTTTTCTGCCTGCGATGCCCATCATTACGGTCTGGTTCACCAAGTCGTGGCCACAACCGAGCTTCTTGATGATAGCTGCCACCAGTTGATCAACCAGCTGCTGCAAAACAGCCCGTTGGCGATGGCCGCTGCCAAACATTTAGTCGCTGCAGTCAGTGATAGTCATATCGATATTCATCTGATTACCGACACAGCCAGACGGATCGCCGAGATAAGAGTCAGTCCCGAAGGCCAAGAGGGTCTGAGCGCCTTTTTAGAAAAACGAAAGCCAGAGTGGGTAGAGTCATGAGCGAAGCAAAATCGACGGCACTACCGCGCAAAATCTTAATCGCTAACCGCGGTGAGATCGCCTGTCGTGTAATTAAAACGGCACAGCGCTTAGGTATTCGCTGTGTAGCGGTTTACTCCGAAGTGGATGCCAAGGCTAAGCATGTTCAGATGGCTGATGAGGCCTATCTACTCGGCCCGGCTCCTAGTGCTGAGAGTTATCTGCGTACAGATAAGATCCTAGAGATCTGCCGTACAGCCGGAATTGAAGCGGTACACCCAGGCTATGGTTTTCTGTCTGAGAATGCTGAGTTTGCGACTGAGTTGGAACGTCACGGAATTACCTTTATCGGTCCACCAGCCAGCGCAATCACATCTATGGGCTCGAAGTCCGCAGCCAAAGCGATTATGTCGAAAGCCGATGTGCCTTTAGTTCCGGGTTACCACGAAGACGATCAAGATCCACAGCGCCTGAAACAAGCGTCGATAGACTGCGGTTATCCACAGCTGCTAAAAGCAGTGGCTGGCGGTGGTGGTAAAGGGATGCGTGTAGTTCGCTCTGTGGATGAATTCGATAGCGCCCTACAAGCCGCGCAGCGAGAAGCGCAAAACTCTTTTGCTAACCCCGATATGCTGATTGAGCGCTATTTGGAGCAGCCACGTCATATCGAAGTGCAGATCTTTTGTGATCAGCATGGCAATGGTGTTTATCTCGCCGATCGCGATTGCTCAATTCAGCGTCGTCACCAGAAGATTATTGAGGAGGCACCCGCCCCTAACCTAGCGGACAAAACCCGCAAGGCCATGGGTGAAGCGGCTGTCCGCGCCGCCCAAGCCATCGACTATGTCGGTGCAGGTACGGTCGAGTTTTTATACGACACCGACGGTTCATTCTACTTTATGGAGATGAACACCCGTCTTCAGGTGGAGCACCCGGTGACCGAGTACGTCACCGGCGTCGACCTCGTAGAGTGGCAATTGGCGATCGCGGCGGGGGCAAAGCTTCCGCTAACTCAAGATCAGATCAAAGCCAAAGGGCATGCGATCGAAACCCGTATCTACGCCGAAGACCCTGCGCAAGATTTTCTGCCGGCGACAGGGACTTTAAAATACTTATCCACACCCGAAGAATCTGACTGTGTCCGTATCGACAGCGGTGTCCGCAATGGTGATGAGGTCAGCCCTTATTATGACCCTATGATCGCGAAGCTGATTGTTTGGGGTGAAAATCGCAATGCCGCAATTATGCGTCTGAATCGAGCATTATCGGAATACCGTATTGCCGGCTTAAAGACCAATCTGAAGTTCTTAAGAGATCTAGCATCTGCACAACCTTTTGCAGATCTCGACTTAGATACCGGATTTATAGAACGCCACTACGATCTACTCTTTGCCGAGCCAGTCATAGACAGTTCACTCTATCTCGCCATCGCTGCGAGTCTGTTTGGACAGTTAGAAACTCAAGACCAATCTGATAATCATACTCACCCTTCTCCGTTTACGACATTGTGTAACTGGCGCTTGAATATCCCGTCTATTAGAACGCTGCAGCTACAGCAGGGTGAAGCAATCCATGACATAAATATCGAACAACGGGCAGAGACAGAACTCGTTACTGTTGATGAGCAGCAGTACTCCATCAGCCTAACCCAGCGGGATGATCAACTTCGGGTTCAAGTTGATGATCAACAGCTACAGATGCACTTTTTCCGTGATGGAAATGAGCTGCACCTGTTTCATCACGACCTCTGCTTCCGAGGCAGTTTGCATCAAACCACGCACGTTTCTGAGCAAGGTAAAGCCGATCACTCGCTCACCGCACCCATGAACGGTGTCGTCGTTGAGGTTTTAGTTGAACAAGGTCAATCGGTACAAGCCGGTGAAGCCTTAGTGATCATGGAAGCGATGAAGATGGAGCACAGTATTTCGGCACCTCATGCAGGTAAAGTCAGCGAAATTTTCTTTGCTGCAGGAGATCTAGTCGAAGAAGGTGCGGAACTGCTCGAGTTGGAATTCTCCGAAGAGGAAGCCGCATCATGACATTGCCGAAGCAGGTCAAATTGGTCGAGGTAGGACCTCGGGATGGCTTACAAAATGAGCCTGGAGATATTATTCCGACTGATATTAAGATCGATCTGATCAATGCGCTGTCCAATGCAGGTTTAAGTCATATTGAGGCCACGAGTTTTGTTTCTCCTAAGTGGGTTCCACAAATGGCTGACGCCAGTGCAGTGATGATGGGTATTCAGCGTCATCCAAACACCACTTATGCCGCACTCACCCCCAACCTAACTGGCTTGAATAAAGCACTCAACACAGAGGTTGATGAAGTTGCGGTATTTACTGCCGCTTCTGAAGCGTTTACTCAAAAGAACATTAACTGTTCGATTGCCGAAAGCTTGGAGCGGTTTGCGCCGCTGATCGAAAAAGCTAACGCCAACAATATCCCTGTCAGAGGGTATGTTTCCACGGTGATGGGTTGTCCTTATACCGGTGAAATATCCGCTGAACAGGTCACGATTGTCTGTAAAGAGATGATTGAAATGGGCTGCTATGAGATCTCTCTTGGCGACACAATCGGCACTGGTACACCATTGAAGGCTAAAAGGCTGATAGAAGCCGTAACCAAAGAAATACCCGTTTCAAAATTAGCCGCACACTTTCACGACACCTATGGCCAAGCTCTCGCCAATATCTATGCGGTGCTTGAAGAGGGGGTCAGTGTCATCGATACCTCTGTCGCTGGCTTAGGAGGCTGCCCTTATGCCCAAGGCGCATCAGGCAATGTCGCCACCGAAGATGTGCTCTATATGCTCAATGGCCTCGGCATAGAAACCGGCGTGCAACTAGACGAACTGATAAAAGTGAGCCACTGGATCAGCCAGCAACTGCAACGCAGTAACGGCTCTAAAGTAGCCCTAGCCCTCACTCCTAAATCATCTATTTGAGAAATAACATGAATCCACAACCGTCTCATCTTACGGCGTTAGATCTACCTGTACCTTCACAAGATCAACTTCCAGAAGTGTTCCAAAAGTACTTCGCTTTATGCGAAGAAAAGCTGGGCTTAATCCCTAACGTGCTGAAAGCATACAGCCACAACATCGCTCAGTTAGAAGCATTTTCCAGCTTGTATAACGAGTTAATGCTCGGCAAAAGCGGCCTCAGCAATTTGGAAAAAGAGATGATCGCGGTCGCTGTTTCTGCCAGTAACGCTTGCTACTACTGCCAGGTCGCTCACGGTGCTGCTGTGCGTGAATACTCTCAAGAGCCGACCCTCGGAGAACTGCTGGTGATGAACTACCGTGTTGCCAAACTCTCCGAACGACACATCGCTATGCTCGATTTCTCGGTGAAGCTTACCGAATCACCCCATCGCATGAATGAGGATGACCGCCAACAGCTAAGAGATGTCGGCTTTAGTGATCAAGATATCTGGGATATCGCCAATATCGCAGGCTTCTACAACATGACCAATCGAGTCGCCAGCGCTGTGGATATGCAACCCAATCTGGAATACCACAGCCAGCATCGTTAAAGCTCCGCCTGAAATACACATAGACCTAACAACAAAAATAGAAAAGGTTTATCCAACATGTCCGATCTACACAGTTACACTCAAGGCTCTAAAGCCGAGCCCTTATTGGATATCACCATTGGTGATCAATTTGATTTAACGGCAGAAAAATTCCCCGATAACGATGCATTGATCGTTCACCATCAGAATATTCGCCTGACCTACGCGCAGTTACAACAACAGGTAGATCAAGCGGCACGGGCATTTCTGGCGATAGGGGTTTCGAAAGGCGATCGAGTCGGCATCTGGTCCCCTAACTGTGCGGAATGGACAATCACTCAGTTAGCGACGGCGAAGATTGGTGCGATTCTGGTGAACATCAACCCGGCCTACCGCACACATGAATTGGAGTACGCGCTTAACCAATCAGGCACCAAGTATCTGGTCTCTGCTGTGAGCTTTAAATCATCTAACTATATGGAGATGCTCTACTCTTTAGCTCCAGAACTTAAAGCAGCGCAAGCCGGCCAATTAACCTCTGCTACGCTACCTAACCTCAAGGGCGTGATCAGCCTTTCTTCGCAAGCGTTAGCAGGTAGTTGGTGCTGGCAGGAATTTCTAAATCACGCAGATCAGATCAGTGCCGAGCAACTTAGCACTGTGCAGACGAGCTTAGATATTCACGACCCGATCAATATCCAGTACACATCCGGCACAACCGGCTTCCCGAAAGGGGCGGCGCTATCGCACCACAATATTTTGAATAACGGCTTCTTTGTTGCCGAAAGCATGAAGTTCACCGATCAGGATCGCTTAGTTATTCCGGTGCCGCTCTATCATTGCTTTGGCATGGTGATGGGTAACTTAGGCTGTATTACCCATGGCGCGGCTATGATCTACCCTGACGAAGGTTTCGAGCCGCAATCCGTCCTCACCGCAGTGGCCGAAGAACGTGCGACCGCCTTGTTTGGTGTCCCAACGATGTTTATCGCAGAGATGGAACACCCTGAGTTTGAGCAGTATGACTTGAGTAGCCTGCGCACCGGCATTATGGCCGGATCTATCTGCCCTGCGGAGGTAATGAAAGCGGTCAATACCAAAATGCATATGCACGAGGTCCAGATCGCCTACGGCATGACCGAAACCAGCCCGGTATCCACCCAGACGGCTGCCGATGATCCCTTTGATAAACGCGTCTCAACTGTAGGCCGTACCCAACCGCATATCGAAAGCCAGATTATCGATCCAGCCACAGGCGAAGTTCAGCCAAGAGGTGATGTAGGCGAGCTATGTACCCGCGGCTACAGCGTGATGCTGAAATATTGGAACAATCCAGAAGCAACTAACAATGCTATCGACTCGCAAGGCTGGATGCATACCGGCGATCTCGCCATTATGGATGCTGAGGGTTACGTGCAGATTGTCGGCCGTATCAAAGATATGGTGATTCGCGGAGGCGAAAACATCTATCCAAAAGAGATCGAAGAGTTTCTCTACACCCACCCTGCGATTTCAGATGTCCAAGTCACCGGTGTACCCGATCCACAATTTGGTGAAGAACTGGTCGCTTGGATCAAACTGACACCGCAAGCAGACAACGTGACTGAAGACGAGCTGAAAAGCTTCTGCCAAGGAGCGATAAGTCACTTTAAGATCCCGCGTTATTTTAAATTTGTCGATAATTTCCCGATGACCGTCACCGGCAAGATCCAGAAATTTAAGATGCGAGAGATCTCTATCGAAGAGTTGGGGCTCGATGAGAATTAGATTAGATACAGGAATAGGCCGTGACTGAGGTTAATAAACACTATTCACAAGCATTCGATGGCGAGCAGATCATCCGCCAACTGCACTTATCTTATCCACAGGGGCCAACTGCGTTTCAATTGGCCCCTATCGATCAGTTACATATCGGCGGCATTAAAGCCTCCAAGAAGCTACTGCAACAAATAAAATTGTGCAGGCCGAATCGAGTATTAGATATTGGCTCTGGGTTGGGCGGTTTGATGCGTTTAATCGAGTCGGAACTGCGTATTAATGTCATTGGATTGGATATAACCCACGAATTTAACCAAACCCACCAGCAAATATCACAATTATTGCCCTCTTTTGACGCTCCTAAACTGGTCACTTCCGATGCGCAGCAATTACCCTTTTGCAGCGATAGCTTTGACCTCATTATCTTCCAGCATAGCCTGCTCAATATCCCCAATAGCCAGCAAGCATTGGTTGAATGTCGACGGGTTTTAAAGCCACTAGGCCGCTTACTGCTACACGAAGTTATCCAAGGGCCCAATACCGGCGCAATGCACTTTCCTGTGCCTTGGGCGCGAGAACCGAGCAACTCTCACCTAATCACACAAACAGCATTAGAAGGCCTACTCGAACAAGCGGGCTTTCATATCCAAAGTTACGATGACTGGAGCCAAGAGGCACTCGCTTGGCGACAAAAACAACTCGGTAAGGAGCAACAATCCCAAAGCGAGACTGCCGCTGTATCACCCGCCATGATCTTAGGCCCCGAGTTTAAGAAAATGGGCAGCAATGTGGTTAAAAACCTTGAACTAGATGCAATCCGGATCATCGAACTGGTCGCGCAAGCCGACTGCAGCTAATAATCTACCGCTCCTAAGCCAGCTTCAGGAATATATGTTGATAAGCAATATCTAACGCCACATACACCAACAACAGCGACATCGCCCAGTTTAAACAGCTGAAGTACCGCGGATTGTGTATGAGCTTACCTAATCGCGCGCCCATAAAAAGATAACTACTCGGCGCGCCAAACGCCATTGTGGATAACAATAGCGACCAGACAAAAATAGCATAGCCCGATATCTCTGCTGCCGGAAACTGCACCGAAACTATCGGCAAGATCGCTATAAACGCTTTAGGGTTTAGTAGCTGCAGGATCAGCCCCTCTTTAAAGCTCATCGGGCTCTGATTAGCCTTCACTTCCGTCGTGGCCATGGCTGACAAAGCCACTTTGTAGGCTAAGTAGAGAATATAAAGGCTGCCTGCAGCACTCAAAAACAGCTCGTAACCCGCGGTAATAAACCAAGCGCCGACATAGCCAAACAGTAAAAACAGCACCAGCATCGCACTGCCTACCCCGAGGCTAAACGCTAATGTCGAACGAATCTGCCCGTGTATACCGGCATTTAAGCTGAGTAGATTGCAGGGGCCAGGGGTGTACATCACGCCAAAGGCGTACAGGAGTATTTCAACCATAGTGATCAACTCGGATTTAAAAGAGAGATTTAAAGGGCTCGGAAGAGCCTTCAATTTAAGCGTTCAGAAAGTGCTTCTGATATTGCTTGGGCGTCATGCCAAAGATCGGTTTAAAGCGCCGGTTGAAGTGACTCAGGTCGCTGAAGCCATAATCAAACACCACATCATCCAGAGCTTTGCCCTTCTCCAAATCTTCACGGGCGCGGTTGATTCGGCAATTCAAGATATACTGGTGCGGTGTGATACCAAACTGCTGTCGAAACATCCGCAGGAAATGATACTTCGATAGGTTGGCTTGCTGACTCAGCTCTTCAAGAGAGACATCAGTTTGTAGATTGTGATTGATAAAATCCCGTGCTCGCAGCAGTAGGCTATCGACACGACGCGCTTTTTGGTCCGCTTGGCATTCGCCATACAGCTGCGCAATCCGCGTTGCCATCTGATAGAGCTCACACTCTTGGCGCAATTTATCTTCGGAACGATTCTCGATCAGCTGAACTAATTGCAGGATATGCTGGCAGAGTTGGGGATCATCCAGCAGGGTATCTGCCACACGAAAACCTTGGCTTTTGATACCGGCGGCTTTGAAGACAGGTGCTAGCTGATCAGGGTGCACATAGAGCATGCGGTACTGCAATTTATCATCGACACCAGAATGACCATCATGCACTTCATCTGGGTTAAAGACGATAATATTGCCTGGATGACTGCGGTGAAATTGACCACGGGAGAAGAAGTCCTGACGACCACTCAGCGTAACCCCAAACGAATACTCCTCATGGGCATGGCGCCCATAAGAGAAATCGCTGATCGCGGCATTTAGAACGGTAACTTGCTCTAAGTGCTCACTTTTACTGTATTGAAACTGGTTATCCTGATTCATCACTCTTCACCGCTCTCGCTAGTATAAATCGCCTGCAGTATTACCTACAGTGTAGAGGGATGAGCAAAACTAATACTTGGATAAAATTGCGCACTTTAAGCAAAAGTGCGCAAAGAGATACAGCGCCTATTCTTCTGCTTCTGCGCGTTGGCGTAAAACAAACTTCTGGATCTTGCCTGTCGATGTTTTAGGTAGTTCACCAAAGACCACCACTTTCGGCGCTTTAAAACGCGCCATATTGGAGCGGCAAAACTCGATAACTTCAGCCTCAGTTAGACTCGCACCCGGCTTAGGTTTGATAAAGGCACAAGGCACCTCGCCCCATTTATCGTCGAGCTTAGCTACCACTGCCGCTTCCAACACGTCAGGATGACGATAAAGCACGCCTTCAACCTCAATCGAGGAGATATTTTCACCGCCAGAGATAATGATATCTTTTGAGCGATCTTTTATCTCGATGTAGCCATCCTCATGCCTTACCGCAAGGTCTCCTGAGTGGAACCAGCCGCCAGCAAAGGACGCATCCGTAGTCGGTTTGTTCTTTAGATAACCTTTCATCACAAGATTACCGCGCATAAAGATCTCGCCGATGGTTTCGCCATCTTGCGGTACAGGTTCTAGGGTATCCGGATCAGCCACCATCAAGTCTTCAAGCATAGGCGCTTTCACGCCTTGGCGAGCTTTGAGACGGGCTTTCTCTTCGATGCTGTTGTCATCCCACTTATCGTGCCATGCACACAGCACTGAAGGGCCGTAGGTCTCTGTCAGGCCATAGACATGAGTGACATCAATCCCCATCTCCTCCATCCCCTGAATAACTGCAGCAGGCGGAGCAGCACCAGCGGTCATGACCTTAACTTTGTGCTCAATCCCCTGCTTGATCTCATCAGGCGCGTTATTCAGCATATTCAGGACAATCGGAGCCCCACAGAAATGATCGATCTTTTCTGCACGAATCAGATCGTAGATTTTCTCTTCTCGAACATGGCGCAGGGACACACTGGTACCAACAGACGCAGCCAAAGACCACGGGAAACACCAGCCATTGCAATGAAACATCGGCAGGGTCCAAAGATACTTGGGATGACGCCCCATATCCCAAGAGACCACATTGCTCATGGCATTCAGATAAGCACCTCGATGATGGTATACCACCCCTTTAGGGTCGCCGGTCGTACCGGAGGTGTAGTTCAGCGTGATCGCATCCCATTCATCCTCGGGCGGCTGCCAAGCAAACTCAGGATCACCTTCTAAAAGCAGTTCATCGTAAGTGATGCTGCCGATCTGCTCACCCTCAGTGAAAGTAGAATCTTCAATCGCAATCACTAGAGGATCAATGTCAGCCATCTCAAGAGCCTGCTTCACCAGAGCACCAAATTCGCGCTCCACCAGCACTACTTTGCATTCAGCATGCTGCAAGATAAACGCGATCGCCTCGGCATCTAGTCGCACGTTGATCGCATTCAGAACCGCACCGGACATAGGCACGCTGAAATGCGCTTCAAATACTTCGGGAAGATTTGGTGCGATAACGGATACGGTATCGCCCTTGCCAATACCTCGTTGTTGCAGAGCGCTGGCAAAGCGACGACAACGGGTATATGTCTCGGACCAGCTGCGGCGTGCGTCGCCATGCACTGTAGCAGTATGGTCGGGGTAAACAAATGCAGCTCGTTCTAGAAAACTAAGCGGAGTTAACGCAGCGTAATTGGCTTGATTCTTATCGAGCCCAATCTCGTAAGGGTTTTGGCTTGTTATCATTGTTATTATTCCTTTAATTGCCCACGCCAAAACTAGCATCAACTGATCAAAAAGACACCTTTCAGATCATCTGGTTAGCAGACGTAAAACTACAATTAACCATATATAAGTATCTTCCCTTATCCTTAAAGCTGCTTTAAAGTCTAAGTATAAAAATAACAGGTTTTAAGATCGGGATTTCCCGCAGGTTAAAATATGAGTGATGACCAGAGTTTAGAACTCGCCCGTTGTAAGGCGGATGCTGATCGTTATCGACTTTTAGCAGAACAGTCGACCGATATGATCTCCCGACACACACCCACCAAAGAGTGGACCTACATTGATGCCAGTCCTGCGGTTGAAACTGTACTCGGCTACACCCCCGAAGAGATCATCGGCATGGCAGGGTATGAGCAGTTCCACCCTGAAGATGCCGATAACCTTTCCAAGCGTGATGACAGTGTCCGTTATCGCAGCGGTGTCTACACCAATGTGTACCGGTATCGTCACAAAAAAGGTCACTATATCTGGCTAGAAACCACCAGCCGTGTGATTCGTGATGACAGCGGAAATCCTCAAGAGATCATCTGTGTATCGCGCGATGTTACCGAGCGTGAAGAAGCACAACGGGATATGCGCCGACTCGCGCGCGTGGTTGAAGCCTCATCCGATATGATCATGTTTTGTAACCACAAAACCCATAAGCTGACCTATCTAAATGAGTCGGCATATCACACCCTCGGTGCCGAGAAAGATAAACCGGTCGTCTACTATCTCTCACAGCTATTCTCTGAAGAGATCTTAAGCACGCTGATCAAAGATGCTTTGGAACACGCCTCCATCCATGGCGTTTGGTACGGCAGCATCCCGATGCAATTAGACTCTGAACTAAACCGTGTGGCAGAGATTCGCGAAATTATTGCCCATCGCAACCGCCGTGAAAATAATCAGGTTGAGTATTACTCACTGATTGGTCGTGATATCACCCTGCGCCTGGAAGCAGAAGAGGAAGCTAAACGTCATCAGCTCGAGTTGGCTCATATGTCCCGTCTGCTTTCAGTTGGAGAGATGGCCACAGGCCTTGCCCACGAGGTAAACCAACCTTTGGCTGCGATTCTGAATTACTGTCATGGTACGCAGAGACGTTTGGAAGAGGGTGATGCTGATCCGGTGAAAACTGTATCCGGTTCCATGAAGCTGATTATGAAACAGGCCAAGCGTGCTTCGGAGATCATCAAACGAATGCGCTCGTTTGTACGCAAGACCGATTACCAGTGCTTTGCTTTCCCGATTAATGACAGCTGCAAAGAGGTCAGCGCCTTTCTCTGTCAGGAAGCTCAGGACCACAACATCACCTTCGATTTTCAATTTGGGGATAACTTACCCCCTCTTGTGGCCGATAAAGTACAGATCGAACAAGTGCTACTTAACCTGATGCGTAACGCAATTGAGGCCTACAACGATTGTAACAAGACCTACAGACCCGTTATTATCACCACTAAAGCTGCCGAAGGTTATATTCATGTTTCGGTAGAGGACAAGGCAAAAGGGATTAGCAGCGAAGGTTTAGCCAAGCTGTTTGAACCGTTTTACACCTCCAAAACAACTGGCTTAGGTATGGGCTTATCTATATCCCGTACCATTATCGAAACCCATGGGGGCCAGATGTGGGCAGAGAGTGACGGTAAAACCGGTACGCACTTTTATCTGAAACTGCCGTTAAGAGAGCAATGATGCAAACAAACCCGACAGGCACTATCTATATTGTTGACGATGACGAAGATTTTCGTGATTCCATGCAATGGCTTTTAGAATCTGCCAATCACAACGTTGTTACCTTCCCTTCTGCACGGGAGTTTCTGGATAACTTTAATGGCGAAATCGGTTGTATGTTACTGGATGTACGTATGCCCGAAATTAACGGCCTAGCCCTGCAACAAATCATGCAGGAGCGTAATATCCAAATGCCGATTATTGTGATCTCAGGCCACGGTGATATCCCAATGGCGGTGAGCGCGATGAAACAGGGCGCGATGGATTTCTTAGAAAAACCGTTCGATGGTGATGTGCTACTACGCTTAGTTGGGCGTGCGTTAAGCAAAGCGCAAAAAGCACGCGACGAACAAGGTGCGCAGTTAGAGATTCAAGAAAACTACGCTAGCCTGAGCCGTCGTGAGAAAGAGGTAATGGCGCTGGTTGTTGCCGGTAATGCCAATCGCCAGATTGCCGAAGAGTTGGATATCAGCCCTAAAACGGTTGAAGTGCATCGCTCCCGCGTGATGAGCAAAATGCGCGCGAGCAGTCTTGCAGCTCTGGTAAAACAAGCCTCTCAGCTAAACGAGCAAGCTTAATCTAAGCGCACCTGAGAACCCTCAGGTGCGATCAATTTGCCGATCAACGCTTATCAGGAATTGAGTAGGTCATGGTCGCATGGGCCATCGGCTCCTCATCCCCTTCCGATAAGATATACACTTCACCCACCGCCAAACGCTTTCCGACTTTGAGCATCTGCGCCGTAGCGAAGATATCGCGATCGGCAGAAGGCTTGCGTAAGAAGTTGATATTTAACTGAGTCGTCACCGCCAAAGGCACGGGGCCTATACGGCTTAATAACGCTGCATAGACAGTCACATCAGCCAGCCCCATCATCGCAGGGCCAGAGACTGTGCCGCCCGGTCTTAGATGCTGATCATCCACCGGCAAACGCATAGTGGCAGTACCATCACCTAACTCCACCAATTCCCCATACTGCTCACCTTGGGGAAAGTGCTCTGCAAGAAAGCTCTGTAGCTGTTCAATATTCAACTTCATACACAACTCCAATCTGCCTAAAGAACCTAAGCGACTGCCTCATGTTCATCCCGCGCTTTATTACGCAGGATAAAGCGCTGAATCTTGCCACTCGGCGTTTTTGGCAGTTCAGGCATAAACTCTATCTCGCGAGGAAAAGCATGGGTTGAAAGACGTGTACGTACCAGTTGCTTTAACTCTTCAGCCAGCTCTTCTGTCGGATCAAACTCACGCTTAATCACCACATAAGCTTTAATAATAGCGCCACGCTTAACATCTGGTTTGCCGATAACACCTGACTCCGCCACAGCATCATGCTCAAGCAATGTACTTTCCACATCCGCTGGCCCTACGCGGTAACCCGCCGTTGTGATGATGTCATCATCACGGCCGGTGAATGAGTAACTACCGTCGCCATGGCTCATCACTACATCACCGGTGAGGTAGTACTGACCATGGAATGGGTGCTTCTCTTGCCATGTATAACCTTGGAAGAAAAACAGTGGCGAGTTATCCACATCCACTGCTAACTGTCCGGTTTCACCTTCAGGGATCTCATTAAAATCAGCATCCAGAGCAACGACGCGATGACCTGGCATTGAGAAGCCCATGGAGCCCACACGCACTACATCTTGCTTAAGATCATGATGGTTACATGCAGTCATACCGGTTTCAGTCTGACCGTAATGATCCATTACAGGGCAACCTAAGCGCTTATCCACCCAACTAATCACTTCTGGGTTCAACGGTTCGCCGGCACTGCTAGCTACACGCAAGGAGAAGGTTTCATCCGCAGCCAACACGTCATCATTCGCCATCAACATACGGTAAGCCGTTGGTGCTGCAGCAAGGTTAGTGATCTTATATTTACGCAGCATGTCGTAGGTGCTTTCTGGAGTAAACGCCGCCTCACAAAAGTGCGTGGTATTGCCCAACAATAGAGGCCCAACAACTGCATAGTAGAGACCGTATGCCCAACCTGGATCGGCAACATTCCAATAGGTATCTTCTGGACGCAAGCCAATGGCAAAGCGCATATATACGTAGAACGAGAGTAGCGCTCGGCTTGGTACCGCAACGCCTTTAGATTTTCCGACTGTACCGGAGGTAAACATCTGTAAAAATGGATCATCTTTGCCAATTTTTACCGGTGTAAACTCTGTAGATTGCTGCTCAATCTCAGCGGCAAAATCGAGATCACTTGAGGCATCAGTTGCCTGATCACGATTGAAAGTCAGGATGGCCGGGCAATCCGTTACATTATTCAGTTTTGGACGGTTGCTTGGGTCGGTCACCACCAGCTTGGTACCCGCTTGCTGTACTCGATACTCGATCGCACCGGAACCAAACGCCGTAAATAGTGGTTGGTAAACCGCGCCTGCGCGCAGGGTACCCATTATCACCACCATCAATTCAGGTGTTCGTGGTAGCAAAGCCGCAACGCGATCGCCTTTACCTATACCTTGAGCGGTAAGGAAATTTGCAAACTGGGCAGACTTTTCTTTCAATTCCACGAAGGTCATTTGCGAAGCAGGTCGCTCAGCACCTTCATAATTCAGAGCAATTCGATCGCCTTCTGCCCATTTATCTACAATCTCCTCACAGACATTAAATCCATCTTTGAGGTTACCGATCATGAGCTCTTCAATCATGGCCGGATCAAACTTATCGTAATAATCCTGATAGGTTTCGGTTGTCATTAGTTTCCCATCCATCATTTTTTATTTTTGTATTCTTATACGCATGAGCAATCTTTAATTACTGGTGCTCAGCCAGTATTTCTCGCGCAATAATGAGTCTCTGAATTTCGCTCGTGCCTTCGTAAATAGAGGTAATTCTCACATCGCGGGCATAACGCTCCAGTGGGTATTCCTGCATGTAGCCGTAGCCACCTAAAAGCTGCAGCGCGCTGTAGCAAGCTTGATTGGCTTTTTCACTGGCAAAGAGTTTTGCCATGGAGGCTTCTTTAGCGAAGGTCAGCCCTCGTTGTTTACGATCAGCAGCGTTCAAAAGGAGTAATCGTGCGGCTTCCAACTCGGTAGAACGATCCGTAATCATCCACTGCAGGCCCTGAAAATCAGCTATCGCTTTACCAAACTGCTTACGCTCTTTGGTGTAGGCGATGGCGTAGTCCATCGCGGCTAACCCAACACCCAGTGCTAGAGAGCCTATACCGATGCGTCCACCTGCGAGTTCTGCCACAGCCAGACGAAAACCATCATTTAGCTCACCTAGAATCGCTGATTCAGGTACAAGCACCCGATCGAAATACACTTCATTGGTCGCTGAGCCATGTTGGCCCATCTTCTTTTCTGCCGGGCCAACTGTGATCCCCTCGCTACCTGCTTCAACTAAAAAGCAGGTAATCCCCTTACCTTTTTTCGCTTGTGGATCGGTCACCGCCCACACCACAAAGACGCCGGCAAACTCAGCGCTAGTAATCCACTGCTTAGTACCGCTGATCTCATAGCCCTGATCGGTTTTGACCGCTTGAGTTCGCATCGATGCTGGATCGGACCCCGCACCCGCTTCGGTTAAGCAGAAGCTACCTGCTCGATATTCGCCGCTGCAGATCAATGGTAAGTATTTAGATTTCTGTTCTTCAGTGCCCATCGCCTGTATGACTTCCGCCACCATATTGGTCACTGACATAGTCACAGCAGTTGATGCACAGGCACGGGCGATCTCGGTAATCGCTAAACTGAAGGCGACAGCTCCCGCTTCAGTGCCACCATGGTCTGCAGAGATGTTTAGCCCCATAAAGCCCAATTCGGCAAGTTGCTGACAATTGGCCAGCAGAATGCTCTTGTCTTTTGTCTGATCCAGCTCCGCCGCTACCGGTGCTAATTCACTTTCAGCAAAGCGCTTGGCGGTATCCTGAATCAGTTGTTGTTCTTCTGTTAATGTGAAATCCATAAGGAATACCTTATTAGGGTTTACCCTAATCTATACCTTATATATTTCATTTGGTAAAGCGAAAAACCTGACTAAATATTCAGATATATTTGACCAAAGCGGCGTAACCTAAGGAAAACAATAGATAAGTAGTAACCCTTACAAGTTTTATTAACTTTAAGAGTTACTACAAGAGAGGAGGATAAAGGGGAGTGTAAATTAGGTGATAAGGATCGAAGAAAGTTCGAGCATTTGTCCACGCATTGCGCGCTCTGATTCAGGCAAAACATCTTGGCTAGGCCATAAGCCTGTCCGTAAACATTCAGCGTAAGGTGCTGCCAAATTCGCTTGCTGCATATTCTCGCTAGCCTGATCTGCAGGATAATCCAAGCGCTGCCAGCTAACCTCTATACCCTGCGCATTTGGCGTCAAAAGCATGTACCAGACGGACGCCGTACCATCATTCGCAGGCATGCCGATCACACCGCTATTCAGCCAATACCCCTGCTCCAATTGCGTTCCAAAAGGGATACCACAGTGGCCGCCAACCACAACATCAGCACCCGCTAGATCTAACTGGGCCTGTTTATGCTCCGCTGAACTGCTGGCAAAGATAAATTCGTTGATTCGATCGACACTGCCGTGCACAACTTGAAAGCGCTTACCCGCCAGTTCAAAGCTTATATGCCGAGGCAGTTGCCCCATCCAGAGCTTATCGTCTTGAGAAACCTGTTGACTGGCGAATCGGTACCATTCGACTGAGAGCAGGGAACAAGCCGAATCTTCCGAAAAGCCACAGCCACAATCAGGCGCATCCGCTGCTAATGACTCCTCGCAATTACCCATCACCACAGGAATATCCCAGTCACGGATCAACGCTAATGTCTCGACGGGTTCCGCGCAGTAGGCAACCAGATCCCCTGTGCAGATAACTTGCTGCGAAGATAAGCCTAACCTTTCGGCTTCCTGTTTAAGCGCTCTGGTAGCCGCTAAATTGCTGTACGGGCCGCCAAATATCAGTAGCGGCCCTGTTAGTGTTCCAAGATCCATATTTCCTAGACTCACATTTCTTAGAGCTACATTCCTTAAATCTAGAGCTATCTAACCCATTACGCCGGCTGCAACTGCTTTTGGCTGGCTCCACCGACCAAGAACAGAGCACAACCACCAATCATCACAACCACACAGATCCAAAGTAACTTAGTGTATTTATGCGCTTCGCCCAACATCGCCGTGTAACCCGAAGATTCCGTGAAGTAGAGCAGAGCACCAGCCATCGCTAGGATAAAGCTGCCTAGATAACTCCAGATTGGAATATCACGACGGTTAGCCCACAGACTGAAGAAGATAACTGGCACCAGATACATCGAAGCCGTGCCGCTAACAGCTACTGCACTAAACAGGTCTTTATTGCCGATAAATACCATCACTAGGCCCATCAACATAAATAGCGCCATCACCATACGGCCATTACGCAGATTAACAGGTAGAAGCTTCATATCCACGACCATCATCTTCGCCGAGCTGGTTAGCGTGCTGTCCAAAGTAGACATGGCAGAGATGATCAAAGAGGCACTAAACAGGAACATAGGTAGCTCACCCAACAGGCGCGTCAACGCCTGATTCATATCTTCCCCTGAGATCGCATTGGCGCCTGCAATAACCCCTAGTGAGCCAAACGCAATAATGCAGATACTGCTAATCCAAGCTGCATGGATAAAACTACGTCTTGTCGTTTCACGATCTGCCAAGAAACCGCGGTCCATCATCACTGGGTCGTGCATTGGATAGCTCCATACTTGCAATAGGGCTACGATCAATAGGATTGGACCGGGATCACTAATTTCAAACGGTTTGAACGCGATCAGATCGGTATTGAAGTGGCCGCCACCAGCAACCAGCGCTAACAACACGGCCAAGACAGCAATAAACACCATCATCTGAAAAAAGTCAGTACGCAGAGACGCTTGTAAACCGCCCAACATGGAGTAGATCAAGGTAACAACCGCTAAGCCGACAACCGCCAATGTATAAGATTGCGTGCCTGCCGCACCAAACAAGATGCCGATAACCAGAAGGTTGGCAAACACCTCACTGACCAAACGCACACCGATGACAAAGTTGTAACAGCGACTGCCCCATTGACCAAAACGATCAATTAGAAACGCTTGGACGCTCTCATAACCCTGCTCAAATCGGAGGTGATCGATAATCTTCCCACCTGTAAGAAACGAAAGATAATAAGCCGCATAAGCTAGTGTTCCCCATATCCCATAATAGAAGCCCAAAATGGCTGCATTAAGTAAAGAACGCGCAAAGATCCAAGTCGTCACCTGCGAGAAAATCAGCGTTAATAGGCCCGGCGCCAGACCTTCTGCGGTGCGGCCTTTAAAAAAACTATTCTCATGAGTAACTTTGCGTGAAAGGAAAACTGAAACCAGCGCCAAAGCAGACACCAGCGCAATCAGCCAAATATCCATAGGTAACTCCATTTATAAACGGGAAGGATGCTTGCTCAGACAGCGACGCTTGAGAGCAGTTCCCTAGGTTTTCAAACAATCTTTTAACGACTACACTCTTTCTTGATCAAGCAATCAAAAACAAGAATCCAACTGGCGGTAATGCCATACCTCGTTTATAACTAATAAGGTTCAATAAATTGATAATCAAGGAAGATTTTTAATGATCTCTGCATATACTTAGTAGTAATTCCATCGTATGAGGAAAGTCTATGTCTGATGAACTCATTGTTTTTGCCGAAGAGGAAAAAAACGATTCCACACTAGCGGCAACAAACAACAGTTCACGACCCTGGAAGGTTTTAGTCGTTGATGATGACAAAGACGTTCACGAGGTAACGAAATTCGGCTTAAAAGGGTTGGTTTTTCTAGGCCAGCCACTCGAGCTCCTGCACGCCTATTCTGCTAAAGAAGCGCAAGAAACTCTCTCAAACAATGATGATATTGCGGTCATCCTACTTGATGTCGTAATGGAGACAGAGAGCGCCGGCCTAGATCTGGTCAAGACGATTCGTGAAGAGCTAGCACTGACCAACACACGCATCATCTTACGAACGGGTCAGCCAGGTTATGCACCTGAAATTGAAGTTATCCTCAAATACGATATTAACGACTACAAAAACAAAGCCGATCTAACCCGAACTCGCCTTTACACCAGTGTTACCGCTGCCATCCGTTCCTATTCTGAAATCACCGCTATCGATTCCAGCCGTAAAGGCTTGGAAAGAATCGTACATGCCTCAAGTGAATTGATGTCTCTTCACGGCATTCGAGAGTTAGCCAACGGTATTATCTGCCAGTTAGCCGCGTTATTGGGTATTTCAGAAGAGGGGATGATCTGTTTCAAGAAGAACAATAACGACGAAATAGAGGCAACTGGATCTGAATTTACGATTGTGGCCGCTTCCGCTCAGCCTAGCAACCAGAAGGAATTTCCAGAAGTCATCGAAGATGCCAATATCAATGCTATGCTACTGGAAGCTAGCAGTAAGCGCCGCAGCATCGAAAATGACTATGCCTGCGTACTCTACTTCCCGAGCGAATTCCGCAATGACATGCTGCTGTATTTGGATATACAACGCCCTCTAGAAGGTACCGAACACCAGCTGCTAGAGGTTTTCTGTAGCAATATTTCTGTTTGCTTAGATAATGCGACTATTCTGGACCGCTTACACAATTATGCATATTTCGATTCCTTGCTGAATATTCCTAACCGTGTTTCCTTTGCAAACCAGATCGACAAAATCATGCTCAGGCAGCTACATCCACAGCTTATTACACTGATCGATATTGATCATTTCAGCGGTATGAATGACACCTTAGGTTCAGAGTCCGGGGATGAACTGCTTAAATTGGTTGCAAACCGCCTAGCAGCCAACCTGCCAAAGGACTCGTTTATATGCCGTATATCGGGCGACACTTTTGGTGTTATGGGGCCCGAAGACAGTTTTACTGTTGAACAGATCAACGCAATGCTTACAAAGCCTTTTGAGCTTTTCGGAGACGACCTAACCATATCTATCACTCAGGGCTGCTACATTCTCAAAGATGCCAATATCAGCGGTAATAATGCAATTAAACGTGCGAACATCGCTTTAAAACGTGCCAAAGATATTGCCCGCGGCGAACACGTAGAATACACCCATGAAATAGAGCGTGAAACGCAACAACGTATGCTTTTACTACAAGGTTTACGTAAGGCATATAGTGAAGGCGAACTGTTCCTAGCGTATCAACCACAAATTGATCTACGCACCGGAAGAATCACCGGTTTTGAAGCGCTTATTCGCTGGCGAACAAAGAGCGGCGCATTAATATCCCCAGTTGAGTTTATTCCGGTTGCCGAAAGCTCAGGACTCATTGTACCTATAGGTGAATGGGTCATGGATACCGCCATGAGAGATCTTGAAACTGTCGAACAGAAGTATGGTTTGGGTCTTCAGGTGGGTATAAATATTTCTCCCGCCCAGTTCCGTCACCCCGATTTTTTAAAGTTAATTCAAAATAAATTGGATAACTTTTCGTTAAAGCCACAGCAAGTTGAGTTCGAAGTTACTGAATCTGTCGCCATGATAGATACCGATAGTGTGCGAGACATTTTACAGGTGATCCATGATCTCGGCGCTAAAGTTGCGATTGATGACTTTGGCACAGGCTTCTCCTGCCTCAGCTATTTAGAAACGCTAAACTTTGATCGCCTAAAAATTGATAAGTCCTTTATCGATAAGATGCTGGATAAACAAAAAGGGACTCATATTCCAGAGATGATCATCAACCTAGGTAGCGATCTAGATATGGCAGTTATCGCGGAGGGGGTAGAAACTGTCGAGCAAGTAGAGCGTCTCAAAGAGCTTAAGTGCTTCGAAGTCCAAGGCTATCACTATGCGAAGCCAATGGAATTGGAACAGCTATATGTTTGGTTAGATGAGCATTTAAGCCAGTAGGAAGGCTAGCTAAAATTGATGGTAAATTATTCACTAATAACGCGATTTCTTCCTTCATCTTTGGCTTTATAGAGCGCTTTATCCGCACGATCTAGTAACTGTTCGATGCTCTCACCTGAATAAAACTGCACTACACCAATACTTACAGTGATATCCAAACCCTCAGGCTTTAATTGTTCCACTTGTTCACGAATCTCTTCAGCCTTTTCAGCACCTGACTTTAGGTCGCAATGCCCTAGTAAGACAACAAACTCTTCGCCGCCAAAACGGGCAGGTATATCATCTTTACGACAGGTACGGCCTAAGAGCTCACCCAGCTCACGTAGGACCTTATCGCCAACCAAATGACCATGGGTGTCATTTACTTGCTTAAAGTAATCCAGATCGAGCAACATCACGCTTAGCGGATCACTATGACGTTCAGTATGCGCTAAACGCTGTTCAGCTGTTTCTAAAAGGTAATAGCGGTTGTAGAGGCCTGTCAGTTGGTCCTTCAGTGCGATCTCTTTGAGTAGGTCCCGCTGCTGCTTAAGCGTGACATGTGTATTCACACGCGCCAGCACAATAGAAGGGCGTACTGGTTTTGCGATGTAATCGACCGCACCTAGTTGCAAACCAAGTTCTTCGTTACGGTCAGCGTCCCGAGCAGTAACAAAAATAATAGGAATATCTTGGGTGTGAGGCTGCCCCTGAAGCTTCTGACAGACTTCATAGCCGCCCATATCTGGCATTTCAATATCTAACAGGATGAGATCAGGTACCGGCTCAGCGACTGCTAATTTCAGGCAATCATTACCTCCAGTAGCAACCTTAATCCGGTAGTGGTCCTTTAGGCAGTTTGCCAAGACTTTAATATTTGAAGGCACATCGTCTACGATTAAAACGACAGGCTTGCTCATGTCTCGTCGACTCCGTCCGAAAGCTCTGGTTGAATACCAAGGGCTTGTTCCATTATAGCCAAGCTATCCTCAGCTGCTTCAAAATCAAACGCTGATAATTTAGCGTGAAGCTGCTCTAGCGGCTCTTTAAATTCTGAACCGTTAGCACTCTTCCATAAGTCATCATACTCTGTGGTATCTATATAGCTACCTAAATTAACTGCTTCGCGGATTGATAGAAGCTTATCTTTTACTTCGTCATCCGTAAGCCCTATTTTTGGGGTCTCTACTTTTTGTGATAAGTACTCGTCAAAACAAGCTGTGACTTCTTCATACGCCTGTAAAAAATCAGGTAATACTTGTAACGCGCCATCACCATCATCCGCCTTAGCTAACTTTTCTAACTTAGCGGCCTGTGCCTGCAAGGCTATCGCTGATAAATTAGCCGCCATACCCTTCACTGCATGTGCAGATTTACCAGCTGCTGCCCAGTCAGAATTATTTAAGTAAGTTTTAATGTTTTCTACTATGGGATCAGCATCAACTGCAAAGATATCCAGTAAGGGAGCAATCAGCTCTTCTTTACCCATCATCCGTGCGATAGCATCTTGTTTATCCCAAACAACAGCTATCGTTTTTTCAGTTGCAATCGGTTCTTCTGGTTTAGTCACCGTTTCTGCGATACCTAGAAACCGCTGTAGAGCTTGATTCAGTGCAATAGGCGATACAGGTTTACTCAAGTAATCATCCATACCTGCAGCCAGACACTTCTCCCTATCTCCTGCCATCGCATTCGCTGTCATAGCAATGATTGGGATAGTGATATTTTTCTGTTGCGCCTTGCCTGCCCTGATCTGTTGGGTTGCTTCATAGCCATCCATCTCTGGCATCTGACAGTCCATCAATACTAGATCGTAAGGACAATTATTTTCTAAAGCAGTATTGAGGCTCTGTAATGCCTCGACTCCATTACCGGCCATATCTGCCGTAAGTCCGAGCTCTTGTAAGATACCCTGCACCACTAGTTGGTTAATTTGATTATCTTCAACGACTAAAATACGTTTCTCACCCAGGGTTGGGTGACCTTCAATCGAGAGATCTTTCAAATAATGACTGGTCACCAACGGCGAGGCGTTATTCAATGCATCACCACCACTCGCGACAACTTGAAGAGCATCAAAGATATCTGAGGTCGTTGCCGGTTTAGGGAAGTAACCACTAAAACCTATATCTGCAAAACGTTTAGCATCACCACGATGCGCCATTGAGGTCATTAGGATGAGTTTGGATGCTCTGAATCTGTCATCAGCTTTCAGTGTCCGACCCAACTCGGCACCATCTATCCCTGGCATCTGCATATCCATAAAGACGACATCAAAACAGACACCTGATGATTCGTAGAGTGACTCACAGCGGGCAATCGCGTCATTACCATCTTCCGCTTCCACAACCTTCGCTCCCCAATGAAGTAACTGCGTAGACAGCACTTCGCGATTGGTTCTATTGTCATCTACGATCAGGATCTCGAGGTTCTCGATACCTGTGTAAGGAACTACCGCTTCCGCTTGCTCACTCTCTTCCAGATACACACTAAAGATAAACTCGCTACCTTCACCCACTGTACTCTGGACCGATATTTCTCCGCCCATCAATTCACACAATTTCTTACAAATGGCGAGCCCCAATCCAGAACCACCATATTCACGCGTAGTAGAAGCATCAACTTGGCTAAAAGATTCAAACAATTCAGGTAGTTTTTCAGGTGGAATTCCTATACCTGTATCCTTAATCTCACAATCCAAACGTAATCTATCGCCTACGTGTTGCAGCTGTGAGCGAATGACCACTTCTCCATCACTGGTGAATTTAATGGCATTACCTACCAAATTAATCAGCACCTGACGTAAACGCCCCGGATCCCCTCTGACCATAGACGTTTCAACACCAGTGAGATCAAGAATAAGTTCTAAACCTTTATCTTGTGCTTGCAGAGCCATCGCTTCTGCAAATTCTCCAAACATGCCACGTAAGTTAAAGTCGATACATTCGAGTTCTAACTTGCCTGCATCCACTTTAGAGAAATCGAGAATATCGTTAATCAGTGCCAGAAGTGAGTTAGCGCTGGTTTGAGCGACAACCGCACGATGGCGTTGGTCATCAGTGAGTGGTGTATTCAACAATAACCCCAACATGCCAAGGACACCGTTCATTGGTGTACGAATCTCGTGACTCATATTGGCTAAGAACTCACTCTTCGCGATATTCGCTTGTTCCGCCTCGTCTTTGAGCGCGATGAGACTCTGCTCCATTTCACGCTCTACTGTCACATCAAGATTGGTCCCAATCATTTTTAACGAGCGGCCTTGATCATCGACCATATGAGCCGCTGTCGCTTTAACATAACGAACCGATCCATCAGGGAAGTTAAGCCTAAATTCACAGTGCCAATCATGTCGTCCACGCACCGCCTCTTTTAACGAGCCTTCAGCCATTTCAAGGTCTTCTGGACAGACCCTCTCTCGCCAATACTCAAAATAGAGATTGTTGTTAATCACCTCTTCCGGAACCTGGTAGATCTTCAGCATCTGATCATCCCATTGCAGTTCATTGGTGATTAGATCCCATTCCCATATTCCCAAGCCAGATGATTCCACCGCAACATCCACACGGCTTAACGCATCTTCGAGTTTACCCTGCATATCTTCAGCAAGATCTAGCGCCTTGATCAGACCTTGCTCTGCATCCACTCGAGTGGATACATCTCGGAAAGACCATACACGCCCCACAGAATTATCCTCTACGTACATAGGGATTGAGGATTGCTCGTAAGTTCGGCCATCTTTGAGACTAAGACTAGTGAAGTGGGAACGCCCTTCAGAATTAATCAGGCCTTTAACATTTCGTGCGGCTTCATCAGCGTTGTTTAACTGCCGTAATATAGGACCCAGCACACGGGAGTGATCATTAAACTCTTCAGGTAATCCCCACATTTCAGCAAAGCGCTTGTTGTAACGAATAACACCGCCATCATTCTTAGTCACCAAAATGCCGTTATCGGTTGATTCCAAAATCGAAGCCTGCATAGTCAACGATTCAGTAATCTCCAACTCCATCTGCTTACGTTTGGTGATATCACTACGGATCGCCACATAGCTAAGCGGGTTCCCGGTATCATCCTTAAAGGGGACGATCGTTGTATCAACCCAATAGATACCGCCTTGTTTGTTACGGTTACGTATTTCACCTTTCCACACTTCACCTGAAGCGATAGTGCGATAAAGCTCAATGAAAAATTCCCTAGAGTGATAGCCTGAGTTGAGAATACGATGGTTTTGGCCAATTAACTCTTCTCGGCTGTAACCACTTATCTGAGAAAAACGTTCATTGGCATAAGTGATTGTCCCCTTTAAATCGGTAACCGCCACTATAGAATGCTGATCCAACGCAAACTTCTGCTCACCCAACTCTAACAGCGCCTGATTAGCTCGCTCAGCGCTACGTCGCAACTCGGCTTCATGCAGTTTTCGAGTCTCTAACATAATGTTAAAGGCATCAGCGAGATGAGCCGTTTCGATGTTATTAGCATTCACCTCTACTTGTTCAGCATTACCTGCAGATGCTTCCCGGCTGGCGTAAGCCAAGGTAATTAAAGGTTTGGTAATCCGTCCAGCGATCCCAAATCCCATCAACAAGACAACAAAGGCAGTTACAAGACACAAAGCTAAGGTAATCTGTCCTAACCAACGAGAAGCTTTTAGAGCTGTTTCAAGATCGACTTCACTAACCAAAATCCAACGAATATTCTCAAGTACAATGACATCATGCATGCCGATAACGGGCACACCATTGGGGCCAGTGTAGTTCAAAGCATGTTGAATAGAACTTTGATCTGTATTCGCCACCGCATGCAGATACATTTCAGTTTCTACTTTGCGCTTGAGCACCTCATCCCGGTTGTTACCAATAGGGGTAATTAGGGTGCCATCAATATTCATCAAGTAGTGAAGATGTTGCTGCTTCTCATCTACTGCCACATCAAGCAGATCAAACACTCGGTCAAAGCGGAGTTGAATAGCAAATGCACCGATAGTTTTACCATCTTCATCATTAATTGGCGCGGTTAAAAAACCAGCAAAGGCACCATTGGAAGGCGCATAAAGCTCCATACCAGAGAATGAGACATTGCCACTACGAAGGGTATTTTTAACACTATAGGCAAACTTTGTGCTGCTGAAAGGTCCGCGTTGCAGACTTGTTCCAAAATCCTTTTCTTGAGCAACTGAAAAAAGAATATTACCGCGGTTATCGATCAAGAATAGATCGTAGATGTAATCATAACGACGGCTAAAGCTAATCAAATCTGCTTTATGGCTATCTACTCGCTGAGCCCAATCATCACTTAAAACATAATCTTTAGCTTTTAATCCGCTTTGTTGAAGTCCATTGGAAAGCGAGGACAACATAGAGATGGTATCGTTCGATTCAGCCTTGAAACGCAGATCGACTACGCGATAATCAAACCAATTTCTGATGGAACGGACAGTTACAAGGGAGGACTGACGAAGCTTTTCCTCTGCTGCCACCAGCAAGCTGTCTTTAGCTTGTTGATAACTCAACCAAGAGACAAAGGCCAAGGGGATAAGCGCCAACAAGGTCATCCAGACCATAAGTTTTACACGCAGTGAAACCTTGCGACCGGTATCAGGATTAGGTACGGAAGCCTCAGCTGCCTCTTCCCTCTTCATACAGAGTACGTCCTTTGTCTAGTTTAAGCAGATCAATTGCTGAAGGAATTATAAAACCGATCAATATCAAAGACCTGCTTAAGAATTCCATTCCTTAAAGCATAGCCTAATTTAGCTTTACGACAGGATAATTTCGCCCCTTTATAGACCAATGATACGTATTGAGATTAACAGTCTAAAGAAAACTGTAGACTGCTAATATTTAAAGTAAATCTTGCAGTGCTGATTTTTCCCGTTGCAGCTGCATCTCCATACGGAAAAGCTCCGTTTTTAAGCTAGGTAAGCGCTGTTCCATATCCTTAAGATCATCTAATAGACGCTGACGCTTACTTCGGCTTTTTCCATCTGCTACCAACTTAGTTTCCGTTTTGATAATTTTATCTTTTAGCTTGGTTTGCTCAGCTTTGTTTTTACGAATCTCAGCCTCTAGGGTTTTAACTGCTTTCTCTTGCTGGTAAGTCTCTCGGCCCTGCTGGTATTTGACTACGAAAGCAGTATCTAATTCAGCCGGACAAACGTAAGCATATTCAGCACCTTGGCGGCCCAAACGATAGCCATTATCAGGCTGGCAATAGCTTTTCAGTCCCTCTTTTCGGCCTCGCAGGTAATCATCAATATTCAGGCTCACCAGATATTCGGAGCAAGCCGACTGATGTTCAGCCAGATAGGCTTCCGTTTTCCCCTGCAGACCATCTCTATAGCCAATACCTTGCCAGTCGCCCGTCAGGCACTCTTCTTGGCTTAAACTGGCACAGCCGGACAGAACTAACAACAACGATGCCAATATCAATGGACGCATAACAGGTAAACCTTCAATGAAATAAATAAACTTAACTGACTCAAGCTGAACACAAAACGACTGGTGCTAAGCTAAAAGACCGGTACTAACTTGTAGCCTTGTGTCTGCCAACCGATCAGTGAGATAAAGCCGTCAGCAACGACATCGAGTTCTTGAGGTAGTTTGTCATTATCAACGTTGAACACATCTGTAGCGATAGCGCAGATTTCTATGCGGACGTCTCGCTTTGCTAAAGCCTTGATGCTCTGCTGAATCGAATCAAAAGATTCTTCATATTCAAATGCCAATTCCGGCTTGGCTTCTTGGCTTAAAAACTGCGCGGTTGGGCCAATGACAACTACGACAATCTCTGGCTCAACGCCCTGAAGTTTAAAACCATCGTAAGTTCCCACGATTAAATCCATGTAGAACGCAGTGGTTTTAGCCGTTTTAAAGTCAATCAGAAATACCCCTTTGGCTTGCTCAATACCATTAAGTGCCGCTGCATCATTATATTTTTGCTCCGCATTGATGCTGGTGATCGTAAAGAGCAGCAGAAAACAAACGAACTTTATCCCTTGTAAACACTTATGCATAAGACCCTCTTTATTCCATAAATTTATGCGAAACCGTGTCCTAAACAGTAACAAAAAAACCGGTGGTATCTCACCTCCGGTTTTCAATAAAAAAATAAGCTCTGATTTACACGGCAAAAGAATTATTAACGGATAATCAGATCGGGCAACCAACGCTTAGTACGGTCGATTTCATCACGTTCACCCTCATTCATAGGCGGTACGTTAAGATCATCAGGCGGTGATGCCAGCACATTCAAATCTACGGCTTGCGCTTCACCTCGAATTTCATCACCTTCAACCTGCATGTGGTAGTAGATACCGTTCCAGAAGTTGGCGCCAAACTCCTCTTTTTTCTTGAACATGAACATCAAATCATGAGACAACCAGCTTAGATCAGCCTGCGTGACCCTATTGGGTTGTTTATAGGGGTAAGCTAGATGGCACCATAATTCCGGGCCTTCTAGACATTTCATCTCTTTCATTGAGAGAAAATAATCACGAAATTTAGCGTGATCCATGTGAAGCTCGTAGTGGCTGCCAGACTCATCTGGCTTAAAATGCACTGTCCCTACTACGATAGACTCACCTTTTTTATCCACTAACAAGATATCTTTTTTGCCGTCTAATGGTGCAGCATGCAAGCCCCCTGACATAAGCAAGAAACCGGCTGATAACGCCACTAATTCTTTCCGAACACGACCCAACATACTTACCTCCCCACCGGTAATGTTGATAAGCCTACGAATAATAGCTGTACGCATTTGATGCCAGTTTTACTCGGAGGTTCCTTTAAATCTCAGTTTATTCAGCACCTACTAATTAACCATGGTACTTGGGTACTGATTTAACCCACGTGTATTAACTATTTAATAAGTTTATTCGGGTTTATGCCAAAACATACTGGTGATTTTTTGTTCACAATTAAGTATGGATGAGGGTAGTATGCAAGAAAAGGTAATTCGTCCGACATAGCAACCAAGCCTATCCTATTGTTAGGTATGGGCTACACTTACTCAGGGTAAGTCACACCCTCTTAGTAGTAGCAGGAAGATGCGATGACCAACACTTTACTTTTCGCCGCTGAAGAATCGTCAGTTCCAGATAAAGGAATATCGCCTTGGAAAGTACTAATCGTAGATGATGAGGAGGGCGTGCATCGTGTGACTCGCCTCGTTCTAAAAAACGTTACCTTTGACAACCGCCCCATAGAATTACTCGAAGCTCAATCAGCCACAGAAGCCCGAGAACTCTGTGAAAAGCATGGTACCAATATTGCCCTTGCGTTAGTTGATGTTGTCATGGAAACCGATGACGCAGGCTTAAAGCTGGTGCGGACCATAAGAGATGAGTTTTCCAACCATATGACCCGTATTGTTCTGCGTACTGGCCAACCGGGACAAGCCCCAGAAGAACAAGTAATCCAAGAATACGATATCAATGACTACAAAGATAAAACCGAGTTAACAGGAACAAAGCTTAAAACTCTGATCTACTCTTCCCTTCGCTCTTATCGTGATATCAAAACCATTGATCGCCAACGTAAATCACTAGAAACCGTGATTCATGCCATAGGCCAGATCAATCAAGTAAATTCTCTCAGTAGATTAGCTTCAGCTATTCTCAACCAACTGATCTCATTACTAAATTTTGAGCCAGACTCTATCTATTGCTGCACACGCCGAATTTACAGAGATGCCACCCACTTTACAGTGCTTGCAGCCACTGGCGCGTTAGAACCTTTACTTCAAGAAACAGCGATAGAAGACAGCATTGAATCAGCGATGACTCAGTATCATGAGGATGAGTTACCCGAGGAATTACAGAAGGTTTTTAGCCAAGCATTAAGGGAGAAACGTTCAATTCATACCTATGATGGCTATATTGCTTACCATTCAGGTATCTCTGGCACCGAAAGCTTGCTTTATATCAAACACCACAATGATATTGATGAGCATGCAAAGCACCTTTTAGAAATATTTAGTGCTGATGTGATCGCGACCTACCACACCTTGCTACTCAAAGAAGAAATTCAAGATACTCAAGCAGAGCTGATCTACATTTTAGGGGAAGCGGTCGAAAGGAGATCGAAGGAAACTGGCGGGCATGTTAAGCGCGTCGCTGAAATATCAGCTTTGCTTGCAGAAGCTTATGGCACCAATCAGATGTTTGTAGAAAATATGCGTTTAGCCTCGCCTCTACATGACCTAGGTAAAATCGCTATTCCAGATGCAGTTCTGAACAAGCCAGGCAAACTCAACACTGATGAGTGGCAGGTAATGCAAACCCATGCAGAGATCGGCGAAACCATGCTAAGTCGCTCAGAAAGGCCTATATTTCAATTAGCTGCTCGCATTGCAGGCACACACCATGAGAAATGGGACGGCACAGGCTATCCGAGAGGTCTGTCTGGAGATGAAATTCCACTCTCGGGCAGAATCACTGCTGTTGCTGATGTTTTCGACGCACTCAATAGCAAACGCTGTTACAAAGAGGATTGGCCTTTAGAAGAAACTCTCGCCCTGCTTGAGGAGCAAAGCGGTAAACAGTTCGATCCTCAGTTGATTGCATTATTCCAAAAAAACTTGGATGCGATTTTGCAAATATGTGAACGCTTCCCTGATTAACGGATGCCACAGAAGCTATGTTTGAAACCTCACCAAAGAAAGTTTCATCCAAGATAATCTCAGGTCGACTGGGTAAGCGTTTTGCGGTTCTGATCATTGTATTTAGCTCATTTTTCACCCTTTTTAGCACCAGCTTGCAGCTTGCTCTGGACTACCATGCTGATATCAGCCGAATTGAGCAGCAATTCAACAATATACAAACGTCCTACCTACAAGCGATCACTCTAAGCGTGTGGTCTTTGGATGATTCTCAGATAGAAACCCAGTTGGTCGGACTTAGCCAACTTCCGGATATTGAATATGTTTCTATTTTGGTCGACGGTGAAACAAGCTGGGAGCAAGGCAAGCCTATTTCACGCGCAAATCGCACAATCGATCTACCCCTTGAATACAGTGCTCCAGGTATCAATACTCAAAATATTGGTCAACTTCGCGTAACCGCCAGTATAGATAATGTTTATAACCGTTTGATCAGCAAAGCGGGGGTAATCCTGATCAGTAACGGTATCAAAACGTTTTTGGTCGCAGGGTTTATTCTGCTTGTAGTTTGGCTGCATATTACTCGGCACCTACAAGCTATTTCGACCTACCTCCGTGATATGGACGTATTCACACTATCCAAGCCGCTATCGTTAAATAAGCGAAATCCGCCTGAAAAATATGATGAGATCGATACCGTTGCAATCAGCATTAATGAGATGAGAGATAGCATCTATAACTCCTACCAAGAGCTCAATGAAAACAAGCTTCATCTACAAAGCTTAGTAGAGCAAAGAGATGCCTTGCTCGAAACTGAGCGCGAGTATAAGGAGACATTGGAAGATAAAGTTAAAGAACGTACACAGCAGTTAGAAGATTCAATGACCGAACTTCGTTCCGCTCAAGATCTGCTGGTAGAAACCGAGAAAATGGCCGCTTTGGGAAATATGGTGGCAGGCGTAGCTCATGAGATTAATACACCCATAGGCGTATGCCGAACAGCAGCTAGCTTTCAAGGCGAACATAGTAAAGATATTCGAAAAAAACTCACTGAAGGCAAATTGACACAGTCAGACTTAACCGATTTCTTAGATGGTATAGATGAATCCAGTACGCTCTTTGAAGCGAATATAATTAAAGCCAGCAAACTAATCTCTAGCTTTAAATTGATCGCAACCGACCAGAGTTTCGATGCAAAACAGCAATTCAATCTCAAAACCTACCTTGAGTCATCGATTCAAACCATCTATCCACAGTACAAACATCAGAATGTAAACTTCCATTTAGATATGCCTGAAGATATAAACTTAAACAGCTATCCTGGCGCGCTTCATCATATCTTGAGTAATCTGATCAATAACTCGACCATACATGGGTTTGAAGGCAAAGAGGGTGGCAACATAAAAGTTCGCGCTTATGCAGATGAACAGAATGCCATGATGGAATACCACGATGATGGTCGTGGTCTGTCGTTAGAAGAGAGCAAAAAGCTTTTCGAGCCATTTTTCACCACTAAAAGAGGGAAAGGTGGCAGTGGTTTAGGCATGTCGATTGTGTTTAATATTGTCTCACAGCAATTAGGCGGAAGGATCGAACTAATTAATGCTGATCAGCCGGGCTTCCACATTCGCGTAACTATGCCTCTAGAAGCTAAGGAGCACAACGCTCCTGAACAGCTAGCTTAAGCCAAATAGGCACCATGTTAACTGAGTTCTTGCAGCAGATTAGAACTCCAGGTCACGGATTTGGTATAACAATCCGCCACGAAATGAAACTCTTCCCCTTTAGGTAACTGATCCCAGTCCGCCCTGATATAGGCTTCAGTTTGAGCAAGAAGTTTGCCCAAAGGGTTATTCCCACCTAGTACCGCCCGTTTCACCTCAACTTGAACAGGTAATTGTTCCAACAGTTCATGCAGAGGAATACCCAACACAGCATCTATCCCCGACAAGAGCCCGGTCATAAAAGCTGTGCCTGAGTCCACATGGTTATGCTTGGCAGTCATCAACTGGCACATCTTCGCTTTGATCAATAACAGTCCGATCAACTCATTCGGCACTTGTTTGTTGTGACAAAGTGCGAACAAAAGTACCCATTTCTTTAGTTCGGTTAAACCGATATTGATCACCGCTTCAGAAATACTAGAAATAGTGCGACGACCACCCAAAGCGGCAGAATTCACTAGTTTTAGTAGACTTGCGACGAGTTCTGGATCGCGTTGTAAGATCTGTTCAATGGAATCGACAGTCGCTTCAGGTCTGTTCACTTCCCCGATCAGTTGAAACATCACCAGTTCATTTCGTGCTAACTTCCGTCCACTCACCAACTGCGGTTCAGCAAAAAACCAGCCCATAAACAGATCAAACCCCGAGGCTTTACAACAGTTATATTGCTCAAAGCTAGCGACATTTTCTGCCAACAATTTGATACCCCGTTGCTGTTTGATCGTCTTCGCAAGGCCGACCAGCTCATCAGCACTATATTGTTGGCAATCTAGCCTGATGATGTGGGCGAACTGATGTAGAGCTACATCAAAGTCTGCAGGCATAGAGACACGGTAGCCTTTAACGGTCAGATCTCTCAAAATCTCTGCTAAGTTAGAGACAGACAAGGCCTCAGAGGTTAAATCAAGTACTAGTGATTCAACCGGTAAATCTGGGAATTGAGCATCGTACAACCAAGAAGCATCGACCTTAACCCAAGCAGGAAGGCACTTCACATGGCCATTATCTAGGAGATTACTGAACGCATTAACAACCACTTCCGCAGTATCAGAGCCGTGGTGCTCTGCATCACTGTGCTCGGAAGCAGAAACCAATTGGTAAGCATAAGTATTTAAATGCGCATCAAAAATCGGCTGCCTAGAAAAAAGTACCGGCTGATTCATCTCATCCCTTTATTCAAAACGTTACTTCCCCATTCTAATCCCATGCCAAAATAAGCTAAATACCCAAAGCTATTGATCCTAAGCAATAGCTTTTACAATTTCCCTACAATTAATAGCGAAAATGCCCTTAGAGCCTTGCGCTCTGCCATTTCTGAGCAAATACTAAACATTAGTTAATTCAATAAACCTTCAATCACCGTTTTAATTAGCGTCTTGAGGACAACATGAATGGATTCATCAAGGCGGGGATCGCCTTAGCCATCGTAGTCGTTGCTATCTTGTTCTTCGGTTACCAGTCATCTGACTCGCAAGTATTAACCAAAAAAGCACTACCTTCTGTACGCATTGCTGTTTCTACCACCCCTTTATCCGCGCCATTTTATATTGCGGATAAACAGGGTTTCTTTAAAGCAGAAGGTGTTAATGCCGAACTCATATCTTTAGCGGGAGGCACCAAGTGTTTTACCTCTCTACTCAACAAAGAGGTTGATCTCGCAACAATCTCCAACTCGGTCATTATGTTCAATGGTTTTAAGCATGATCACTTTACCGTACTCAGTAGCTTTGTAGAGTCCGATAACGACATTAAATTGATGAGTTTATCCGGCAGTGGCTTCAACAAAGCGCACGACTTAATAGGAACAACAGTTGGCATTGTTAAGGGCAGTGCCAGCGAATACTTTCTACATACATGGCTAACCCTATCAGGCGTTGATCCAAATAAAGTAATGACCAAAGCTTACAGCGTAGTCGACCTTCCTAAAGCATTAAGTTTAGGAGAGGTCTCAGCCATATCAGTTTGGGAACCTTTTGCATTCACCTCTGCATCCAATAGAAATAATCCAGCTCGCCCTCTAGATACCAAAGGGCTTTATAACCTCAGTTTTAATCTGGTTGGCTTAAAGGGTAATTCCCGAAACATAGAAATTGACCAGAAGGTTCTCGCAGCACTAAACAGAGCCGTGCACTACATTGCAGAACATCCTGAAAACTCTCAGATGATTCTCCGGGAAAAGCTGCAATTGAGTCAGGCCTTTATTGATTGGATCTGGCAGGACTATCTATTCAAGCTGTCATTAAATCAATCGCAAGTAAGCTCGATTGAACAACAAGCACGTTGGGCCATTGAATCGCAGTTAGTCATCAGTGAAACCGCTCCTGACTTTATCCAATTTTTTGATGCCTCTGCGCTACAAAAAATAGATCCACACGCATCTTCGTTGTAAGTCAGAGGACAAAACTCTAGTTATGACCATAAGAACTAGGCTGATTATCTTAACGCTTCTTACCGTCCTACTTTGCTTAAGTATGTTACTTGGTTTGGGCTGGATGGATGCACACAGAACAGACCTGTTTAAGCGTGTGGATGCTATTTCTCGCATCCAAGTTGAAACGAATGCCCTTCGTAGCCAATTTAGATTACATGAACGCTACAAAGATCTTGAATCTATTGAGCGTGGGTTCCGTATTCAAAGGCAGCTTCAGACCTATTTAGATGAGTTAGAACCTTTTGGGCCGGATGAGCAAACCTACATTCAAAGCTTACGCCATCAAAACGAGAGTATTAGTTCGCTTTACAAGCGCATGACCTACGTACACAGCACACCGAAGCTCTCCGTAAATAGGCTCAATAGCCACAATTATCTACTCGACCGCTTAGATACAACACTTCTGAGTATGAGTGAGGAAAGTTTTCGCTTAGAACACCGCGCTCTGACCAATGCACAGCAGTACATACAACAAAAAGCAGCAATTATTCAGTCCGTATTGATCAGCTTAGCCATCTTAATTGCAATCGCGACATTCCTCACTTTACGCCTCTTTCGCCGACGATTAGAACAGATCGAAACCGGAATACAGGAACTTGCGCAAGGCAATACAAGTTGCCGGATTGAAGCTGAGCTAAGCGATGAAATCGGGAATTTAGCGGCTCACTTTAACGAAATGACCGAACAGCTTGAACACAGCACCGTTTCTATCGATCAATTGCAGACTGAGGTATCTAAGCGCACATCAGAATTAGAAAAACAAAAGCACACCTTAAAACGTTTAGCGGAGCAGGATAGTCTTACCGGCCTTTCTAACCGTTCGTTATTTATGCGTAACTTAGACCTCACCATACAACGTTGTCGGGATCATCAAACCTTAGCCGCTATCTTTTTTATCGATCTGGATAAGTTCAAACAGATAAACGACTCCTTAGGCCACAGTACCGGGGACGCGGTTTTAGTTGAAATGGCTAATCGCTTTATTAAATCCCTACGTCGCTCCGATCTGTTAGCTCGTATTGGCGGGGATGAATTTACCGTTATTATTGACCAGCTTTATCAACAGGATGATGCAGCAGAGCTGGCCCGTAAATTAATCGCCAGTTTGGAAGCTCCTTATGAATATGATGGCCACACCTTATATCTAAACGCCAGTATTGGTATCAGCATCTATCCTAACGATGGTACTGAAGCTATTGAGTTGATGAAAAATGCCGATACTGCCATGTATCAAGCAAAAAAGGCTGGGGGAAACTGCTTCAATTTTTACAATAAAGGCATGAACCAGCATGCACTAACGTGGTTAGAGCTAGAAGGCGATCTTCGAGAGGCGTTAAAACATAAACAGTTATCCGTCTACTACCAACCTCAGTTTGATATCACCTCTCATCAACTGATGGGTGTCGAAGCTTTAGTCAGATGGCGTCATCCGAAACAAGGGTTAATCACACCGGATAAGTTTATTCCGTTAGCCGAAGAGAAAGGGCTAATTCAGCAGTTAGGAACTCAAGTGCTCGAACAAGCGTGCCAGCAGGTAAGAATCTGGTTAGATCAAGGCGCTGCAGATCTACTTCTAGCCGTTAATATTTCTGCAAAACAATTTGAACACCAGCAATTGCCACAACAGGTGCAAAGTGTTCTGAACAAGACAGACTTTCCACCTCAACTACTCGAGTTGGAAATTACCGAAAGCTGCGTACTAAATGATCCTGAAGAGGCAATTCAGCAGCTTAATCAACTGAAACGTCATGGTTTACGTTTAGCATTGGACGATTTCGGCACCGGATATTCGTCACTCTCCTATCTCAAACGTTTACCCCTAACCAAGTTAAAAATTGATAAGTCATTTGTTGATGGGTTAGATGAAAATTCTGATGATTATGCTATCTGCCAAGCGATTATCGCTCTGGGTAACAGCCTTAAGTTAACGGTCATTGCCGAAGGGGTCGAACAGCAAGATCAGATCGATATATTAAAAACAGAAGGCTGCAATCAGGTACAAGGTTATCTATTTGGAAAACCAATGACCGCTAACGAATTTGAAAAACGCTATTTGGGCTTAAACCAGAAAAACATGGTGGAAGAACATTAAGTAACATTGATTCAAATTTAACCGAATCAAAAAAATCACTTTTAGTGGTATTTGCTGTTGGGCCTAACCTAAAAGCCAAGTATTATCAGCGGGTTAGATCTTTCATTATCTCTAGGCTTTAGAGTAGTTTTGTAAATTATGACTAATAAAAAGCGCCAAATCACCGTTGCACCAGAAAAAGCCGTAGTTTTGATCGTCGATGACATGCAATCCATGCGCATGATCACTCGTACCACTCTTAAAGAGATGGGGTTTCGTAAGTTTGTAGAAAGCCCGAATGGCCAAGAAGCACTAAAGCGCTTAAAGCTGATGAATATTGATCTGGTGATATGTGACTGGGATATGCCAGAGATGAACGGTATGGAGTTACTGCGCCAAGTCCGCGCAGATCAACGTCTAGAGAAGGTCTCTTTTGTAATGCTGACCGCCCATGCCGAAACCGATTTAATCCATGAAAGCATTACGGTCGGGGTTGATGGTTATGTGGTCAAACCTTATCAACCCTCATCTCTGTGCGCGCGCATTAACGATCTACTAGAACACCCTGTAGATATCTCTTACGCTTAACGCAGACAGGTTTCCATATTATTCGCGAGCAGCTTTAGGAAACCTGTATACCCCTGTTCAGAAGTAATATCGATTGCCAACGGATCAAGCTTACCCAGTTTCACTGGCTGCTTAGCCACAATACGCTTGATAACCTTCGCTTCAAACTGCGGTTCAGTAAAGATACAACCGACTTGGTCATCCTTCAGCAAAGTTTGAATTGCTCGTAGTTTTTTCGCGCCCGGCGCACGCGCTGGATCAACCGTGAAGTAGCCACGCTGATTCATATCGTAATGCTCCACAAAAGGCGCAAAGGCATCATGGAATACGATAAAGCCGCGCTCTCTTAAAGGCGTTAGCTGGGTTTGAATTGCACGATCAGTAGCCAAAATATCTGCCGCAAATTGTTGGTAATTGCTGTTTAATTTCTCCGCCTGTGCTGGGTGTAACTTCACTAAGGCTTTTTTGATCTCTGCTGCAGCTTTCAGCATTTTGACCGGGTCCATCCAAACGTGAGGATCGACTGCATGGTTGTGATGATCATGTTCATCGTGATCGTGGTGGTCATGATGATCGTGATGTCCTTCACCTGAACCTTCCAAAAGTTGTACGGTTGGCACCTTGGAACGTTCTAATGTTTTGCTTAAAAACTGCTCCATATCAGGTCCAACCCAAACCGCTAGATCAGCAGTATGTAGCTTACGTAAATCAGAAGGCTTTAACGAGTAATGGTGCGGTGAGCTGCCCGCAGGGATCAAGGAATCAACCTCCCCTAATTCACCTACCACACCTTCAACAACTAGTTGTAATGGTTTAACACTCGCTACCACCTGAATCGGTTGATCAGCAGTCACTGTACTCGCAGCAAAAAGCGTTAAAAAAAGTAAGGTAATATTTTTCATCTTTCGCAATACATCTCTGAAGATTAAGGGTTACAATATAACACAAACTTATAGGGTAAGAATGCTATGGCACATACTGATCTAGCCTTTCATCCTGAACATGATCACCATGGATGTATTGAGCAAGCACTGGAAGATGCACGCTCGCTTTGTAATGAGCGTAACCTACGTTTTACGCCTATTCGCGAGCTGGTTTTAAAGACTATCTGGCAGAGCCACAAGCCGCTTGGTGCCTATGAGCTTCTACCCGAACTAGCCGCTGCTGGCTTTAATTCAGCACCGCCTACAGTTTATCGAGCGCTGGATTTTTTGCAGGAACAAGGCTTAGTTCACCGTATCGCTTTGTTGAATGCTTATATCGGCTGCCCACACCCAAGTGATCATCATGAAGGCTCCTTTCTGATCTGCCGTATATGCAATAACGCAGTAGAAATTGATACACGAAAGGTTAGCCAAGATATCCAGAAACAAGCAGATAGCTTAGGTTTTAAACCCGAGAAACAATCGATTGAAGTACTGGGTGTCTGCCCAAGCTGCCAACAGAGTGCAGCCTAGTGAGTCCTACGCTACATACACATGAGCCGCTGATCAAACTCGAAAATATCAACCTTTCCTTTGGTCAAAAGCACGTTTTACAAGATATTAACGCCGAGCTTCATCGTGGTTGTATCACTACACTGATCGGCCCGAATGGAGCGGGAAAGACAACCCTAGTCCGTGTTGTGCTCGGCCTACTAAAAGCTGATAGCGGCAGTTTGTGGCAGGAAGATGGCCTACGCATAGGTTACATGCCGCAGAAGTTACAGATCGATAATACGTTCCCTCTGACAGTTGATCGCTTCCTACGAACCACTCAGTGTAAAGACCCTGCAAAAATATTGGCAGCATTGAATGATGTTGGCGCTGAAAAATTACTTAAGCAGGCGGTACACAATCTGTCAGGCGGTGAAATGCAACGTGTTTTACTTGCCCGCGCCCTACTCCGTGATCCTCATCTGCTGGTGTTAGATGAACCTGTACAAGGGGTAGATATTAACGGCCAGTTAGAATTGTATAACTTGATTGCGCGCATCCGTGATGAACGTGGTTGTGGCGTGTTAATGGTCAGTCATGATCTTCATCTAGTGATGGCAGCAACAGATCATGTAGTTTGTATTAATCATCATGTTTGCTGTTCTGGTCACCCAGAACATGTCACCAATGACCCATCATTTACCGAGCTGTTTGGCATACAAGGTAGCGAGCAGTTAGCCGTTTATAGCCACCACCATAACCATCGCCACGATGATCATGGCGATGTTATTCCCGATCACGATTGTAAGGGCGGTTGTTAATGCCTGATTTTCTTTTATATGCGTTGCTAGGCGGCATTGGTGTAGCGGTTATTGCCGGCCCACTAGGTTCGTTTGTAGTGTGGCGTCGTATGGCATATTTTGGTGATACTTTAGCTCACTCAGCTCTGCTCGGGGTTTCTGTAGGCTTTATGCTGCAAGTAAACCTCAACCTAGCCGTAATCTTCTGTTGTGTCGCCCTCGCCCTTATTTTGGTCGCGATGCAAAGACAACGGATGGTAGCCACAGATACCCTGTTGGGGATTATGGCTCATAGCTCGCTCTCTTTAGGCTTAGTGGCCGTCTCTCTGCTAGAGATTCGGGTAGATCTGATGTCCTATCTGTTTGGTGATCTACTTGCTGTCGGCGTCGAAGATCTTTATTGGATCTACGGAGGTGGCCTCCTCGCGCTGGTACTATTAAAACTCCTCTGGCAACCACTCTTGGCGATCACCATCAATGAAGAGCTTGCTCATGTTGAAGGGGTAAATGTTGCCTGGACACGCCTAGCCTTGATGCTGTTGATCGCTGTCATAATCGCAGTAGCTATGAAGATTGTTGGCTTACTGCTAATAACGTCTCTACTAATTATTCCTGCAGCAGCCGCAAGACGCTTAGCCCAAAGCCCTGAGCAGATGGCAATTGGTGCCGCTGTCGTCGGTAGTTTGTCAGTAGGTGGTGGCTTAGGGCTATCATGGCATTTCGATACCCCTGCCGGTCCATCGGTTGTGGTGGTATCCCTACTGATTTTTGTTCTGCTTTACACGTTGCCTTTACGCCGAGCGATTTAGCTAGTGGTAACAGATGTGTTAATCAACGCTTCCATAAGGCGTTGATTAACGCACCTGCCAGAATCAAACAGCCGCCAATAATCGTCCACAAAGTCGGAATCTCTTCAAAAAAGATAACACCCAAAACCGCAGAGAAGATCACCTGAACATAAGCATAAGCACTCGCCTTGCCCGCCTCTTCTGCTGCCATCGCTTTAGTTAATCCAATCTGTCCAACTTGAGTAAATACACCCACTAACAGCAGTAGGAACAACGCTTCCATTCCAGGCATGACAAAGTCACTGCCCAACAGCAGCAACGAGGTTGGTAACGCCACCAGCGGGAAATAAAAGATAATGACAGAGCTATCTTCCGTTTGACTCAGTTTACGCACGATCACATAAGCGATGGCACTCCCTAAAGCCCCCGCTAACGCGGCGAACAGGCTTAACATTGGCAAACCAATTAATCCCGCTTCACCCGGTCGCATCATCACAATAACCCCGACAAAACTGAGCAACATACACAGCATCGTAGCCAGCTTGATCCGCTCTCCCAAAAACAACAAAGCTAAGACAGCTGTAAATGCTGGATAGGTGTACTGCAATACCGTTGCGTCAGCCAATGAGAGGGTCGTGACAGAATAATAAACGCAAACTAGAGCCAAAGCACCCACAACCCCCCTCGCCAGCAGGAGCAGCTTATGCTGCCCCCAGATAGAGATGCGTTTACGTTTAACATCTAAGTAACTTAAACCTAAGGACACCAGAGCCCTAGCAGCCACTATTTCCAAAACCGGAATGCCATAACCCGACACAGCTTTAACGCAGGCAGCCATCAAGGCAAAACCAAGCGCGGATAGCAGCATATAGCGAATAGCGATGGGCACGGCAGTTATAAACATGGCTTTAGACTTTGAAACGTAGATTGAGAAAGCGGGATCATACCAGATAAGCCTCAGTAAACGAGGTGATCATCGATCAGGAAATTGGTTTACCGGTAAACGATTACCAAATAGGTATTATCTAAAGAGTTACAAAAAAATAGGGGCTTTTAAGCCCCTATTTTATATTAGTGATCTTTCCGTTTTGCACCGGGGTTTGCCGTAAACATCAGGGGCTGCGCGCCTTCCTCAATTTCAGGCTTATTTTCACGATTGACGCGTGTTTCCAGTTCTTCTACAGCGGTATCTGGTTCACCATCTAAACGCATGGAATCTTCGTAATCACAACGCACGCACTCTTTGTACTCACGCTCTTCATCACGGTAAGTGCGAATACAATCCATCTCACCGCATCGTGGGCAAACAGCACCCGCTATAAATCGTTTAATAACTGTCATTTTAATTACTCGGTAATTCCACTGTGGCGAAGTAGTGCATCAACTTGCGGTTCACGACCGCGGAACGCTACAAACAGCTCCATCGGTTCGCGAGAACCGCCCATTTCTAGAATGTTCTTACGGAAATCTGCACCAGTATCTGTATTAAAGATGCCATCTTCTTCAAAACGGGAGAATGCATCTGCCGATAGAACCTCTGCCCATTTATAACTGTAGTAACCCGCAGAGTAACCGCCTGCAAAAATATGGCTAAAGCTATGCTGGAAGCGGTTAAACGCAGGCGGGGTAATCACGGCTACCTGACTACGTACTTTATTCAAAACCTCTTGAACAACCGTTTCTCCCGGCTGGTAATCACGGTGTAAAAGGAAATCGAATAGAGAGAACTCCAACTGGCGCACCATCATCATGCCGGACTGGAAGTTACGCGCCGCCAGCATCTTGTCCAAAAGTTCTTGCGGTAGCGTTTCACCTGTCTGATAGTGACCAGAGATCAATGCCAGCGCTTCTGGCTCATAGCACCAGTTCTCTAGGAACTGACTTGGTAGCTCAACCGCATCCCAAGCAACGCCATTAATACCACTTACGTCAGCCGTTTCGATTTGGGTCAGCATGTGATGCAAACCGTGGCCAAATTCATGGAATAGGGTGGTCACTTCATTGTGATTCAGTAGGGCTGGATCATCTCCTACTGGAGAGCTGAAGTTACATACCAGATAAGCCACGGGTAACTGCAGAGAGCCATCATCTAGACGACGACGTACACGGCAATCGTCCATCCAAGCGCCACCACGTTTCTTTTCACGAGCATAAAGATCCATAAAGAAACGAGCGATCACTTCACCATTGCGGCTAATTTCAAATAAACGCGCATCATCATGCCAACGGTCGAACTCATCGACTTCACGCATTTCGATATCAAATAGTTTACCGGTAACCGCAAACAGGCCTTCCAATACCTTGGGAAGAGGGAAGTAAGGACGGATCTGCTCTTCAGAAATAGAGTATTTCGCCTGCTTCAGTTTCTCCCCGTAGTAAGCTAGATCCCATGCTTGCAGATCTTCTGCGCCAAAGTCAGCTTTCGCAAACTCACACAGCTGCTCAAAATCTTGTTTAGCGACAGGTAGACTTTTCTCAGCAAGATCATTCAAGAACTGCACAACTTGATCAGTGTTTTCAGCCATTTTTGTCGCTAACGAGTATTCAGCGTAGTTACCAAAACCAAGCAACTGCGCCAGCTCTAAACGTAGCTCTAAGAGGTGAGAGATAACGTCTGTATTATCCCACTTACCTTCGCCCGGGCCTTGATCAGAAGCACGGGTAGAGAAGGCGGTATAGATCTCTTTACGTAGTTCACGATCATCCGCATAAGTGATCGTCGCTAGGTAAGAAGGGAAGTCCAACGTTACCAACCAACCCTCTTGCTCTTTCGCTGCAGCCATCTGTTTTGCCGCGGCTAACGCCATAGGCGGCAGGCCCGCAAGATCAGATTCTGAGGTCAGTAGTTTGCTCCAGTCATCGCTGGCATCCATGACGTTTTCAGAGAACTTAGTCGTCAGCTCAGACAGCTTCTGTTGCAGTTCAGCGTAACGCTGCTGTTCTTCTGGCTTCAGAGCGATACCGGATAGACGGAAGTCACGTAGAGTATTGTTGACTACTTTCTGCTGCGCTTCACTTAGCTGAGCAAATTGCTCACTTTCGGCAAGCTGATTAAATGCTTGGTAGAGACCTTGATGCTGACCCATCTCTGTCCAGTACTGGGACAGTTTAGGTAAGCACGCATTGTAAGCATCACGCAGCTCATCACTGTTCACAACCGAGTTCATGTGCGAAACAGGCGACCACGCTTTAGCTAAACGGTCATTCATCTCTTCGAGAGGGGCAACTAGAGAATCCCAGCTAGGCACGGACAGTTCCTGCAGAATGCGTTCTACCGTTGCTCTGCTGTCTGCCAGCAATTGATCGATTGCGGCTTCGATTTGATCAGGTTTGATCTGACTAAATGCTGGTAACAACTGTGGTTCAAGCATTGGGTTACTCATATAAAGCTAGCTCCATCGGCGAGATATCGTTCCTAATACATGGGACTAAATCTTAATTTTTCAATTCCCCTAAGCTATTTCATAATAGATACTTCCCAATTTCTAGCGAGCAACAATTATGAATGTACGTACTTATCAAGGCTTCACTCCCAAACTAGGGGAGCGGGTTTTTGTTGATCCTAGCGCGGTAGTGCTTGGAGATGTCGAGATTGGTGACGATTGCTCGATCTGGCCGCTCACCGTAATTCGTGGCGATATGCACCGCATTTGTATTGGCGCACGTACCAGCGTGCAAGATGGTTCTGTTCTACATATCACCCATGCTGGTCCCTATAACCCAGACGGCTTCCCATTGATCATTGGGGATGACGTCACTATTGGACACCAAGCTATGCTACACGGCTGCACAATTGGTAGCCGAGTTTTAGTAGGCATGGGTGCGATGGTTATGGATGGCGCTATTGTTGAAGACGAAGTCATTATCGGCGCAGGTTCACTAGTCCCACCGGGTAAAACACTGGAAAGCGGCTACCTTTATGTAGGCCGTCCAGCTAAACAACAACGAGCTCTTACAGAGAAAGAGCGCTCCTTCTTCAGCTATACTGCTGGAAACTATGTAAAGCTTAAGGACAAGCACCTTGAAGAAGATTACGCAGGCTAACAGCCTGATCCTAGCCGCACTACTTTCGAGCGGTTGTGGCTACAACATCCAAAGTTCACCTACCGCTTGGGTTAAAGCCTATGAGGTAAAGGTATCCAATACGGAGGAGGGGAAACGCTATTCCCTCTGTAAAAGCTTTGGTTGTGATCGAAGATCTTCGATTCAATTTGAAGCTGACGAGCTTGATCAAGTTCGTCAGCATTTCTCACCACCAGCAATCACTGCTGAACAAGAGCGTTTAAAGATTGCTACTGGCATCGGTCTATTTGAAAAAATCACCGGCCCGAAACTACGAACTTTTGGCGATCAAGCAGCCAATAACACCTCCTTTATCAGCCGTTCAAATCAATTGGATTGTGTCGCTGAGAGCCTCAATACAACTCGTTATCTTTTAATTTTACAGCAGATGAACCTCTTACATTTCCACCGACCTGGCGGAAATGTTCACCGTGGCCCCTTCACGTTAAATGCGCCCCATAACAGCGCCACCATAGTGCAGCTAGATAATCAGAAAGCCTTTGCTGTGGACTCTTGGTTTGGTGCTAACGCTGAACCCGCTTGGGTTACGCCTGTGGATAACTGGCTAACCGGCGCTGATCCTGAAGAGTAGTTGTTGGTTATAATTCAGACACCAGTTGATAATAGTTATCAATAGCATTAGTATCACCCGCCAATACCTTACACTCTTTACATTCTGAGCCTTATTTTCAGCAGGTTAAGCGCCTGTGGATATCTATTTGACTCAGAAAATAAGCTGCCAATTTCTGAACCGACTAAGAACATTTAAAAACTACGACGTCTTATTTGCTGAGATGAGTGAACGCATGTAGCAAACAAGGCTGTTAACAACTTAATAGAAGGGAACAACATGAAAAAGACCACGATCGCCACACTGGTTGCGGCTGCAATTACATCAGCAACACCAGCCTTTGCAACAGATGTAGCTAAAGAGTTAGCGGCAATGAAAGCACGCATCGCACAACTTGAAGCTCAGCTTGCTGCCCAACAAGCAACAACGCAAAAACTAGAGCAAAAAACTGAAGTTCAAGTTGCAGCTACTCCATCAAACGGTGGCTTCGCAGAGAACGTTAGCGTAGGTGGCGAAGTAACCTTGCTAGCACAGCAAGTTGAGACTGATGGCGAAAACAGTGTTGGTGATGTTTTAGTTGATACCTTCGAACTTGAAATCTCTGCTGATATTAACGAAAACGTTAAAGTGTCTACTCTAATCGAATACCTATCTGCAGACGAGAAACTGGACCTTGCTGAAGCTTACGTAGTGATTGGCTCTGAAGATAATCCTCTAAGCTTCACACTAGGTAAAGCCGCTCACCCTCTACTAGTTGGTGATTCTGCAGCATTTACAGACCCAATTGCTTTCGACATTTTCGATGCAAAAGAAGGTCTAGCGATGCTGAGCTACCAAAATGAGATAATTCAGCTAGACACTTACGTGCTTAATAATTCTGCAGAAGGCAACGAAGGTTTAGATACGTTAGGTCTTAACTTAGGCACTACATTCAGTAACGGTGTTTCTCTAGGTGCAGGCTATGTAACTGATGTAGCGAACACGGCAGGCCCTTTCTCTGAGCTAGGCGGTCTAACTGAAAAAATCGATGCGTGGCGCGTAAATGCATTGGTTGAAGCCAATGACTTGGCGTTGTTTGCTGAGTATATCCAGCTAGGTAAATCTAACCTAGCGGGCGAGCCGAGCTTCCTACACTTAGGTGCTGGCTACGGTACACAGATCCTAGGTGCTGACGGTGCGCTTTTCCTAGGTTACAGCGAATCTGACGAAGCTGAAGATATCGATGATGTAGCAGGCATCGACTACGAACTACCTGAAAAGCGTTTAGCGTTAGGTGTAACGCGTTCTCTAGGCGAAAATGCTGAAGTGACTGCGGAATATGTTCGCGAAGAAGCTTACAGCGACACAGATAGCGATATCCTGAATGTTGCGGTAACAACGACTTTCTAAGCAGGGCTTAGCAAGTTGTTAAAATGTGACTGACCAACGCTGAATCCCCCTTCAATCATCAGCGCTGGTCGTCACAATACTCTGTACAGACAGATATTCTGTAAACATTACTGTTAATGATATCTGTTATCACTTTGGCAGGGAACGCTCCTATGGAATTAAATCCTTTAGAAGGAGCTTTTCCGCACTTTATTTTTCCGACTTAGCGTCTAGCTTTGCCGAAGAAATTTCCCGTAAACGCTTTACTACTTGAGCATTAATACTACGTTGCGTAAACGTACCATCAGCCTTACGCTTACCTGGCTTTTTACTCATTAAAATCTCTAAGCAGTCATCCACATGACCAACCGCATGGACAGAGAATAACCCCTCTTTAACAGCCTCGACAACCTCTTCTTTGAGCATCAGATTGCGCACATTAGCTTTAGGGATAATGACCCCTTGCTGACCAGTTAGGCCGCGCGTTTTACAGAGATTAAAGAAACCCTCTATCTTCTCGTTGACACCACCAATGGCCTGTACTTCGCCGTACTGGTTGATCGACCCCGTAGTCGCAAAACTCTGACTAATCGGCATATGCGTCAACGCCGACAATAGGGTGCAAACCTCTGCTAGCGAAGCACTATCACCATCTACATAACCGTATGATTGCTCCAAGGCGATACTGGCAGAGATCGCCAAAGGGAAGTCTTGCGCATATTGATGGCCTAAGAAGCCCGATAGGATCAAAACGCCTTTTGAGTGGATCGGCTGGCCTAAGGCAACCTCACGCTCTATATCCACAATACCGCGATTACCCGGGTGAACCGTTGCTGTAATACGCGCAGGTGTACCGAAAGCGACATCACCCACTTGCAGTACCGTTAGACCGTTGGTTTTACCGACAGCTTCACCTTGGGTATCGATCAAAACCGTTTGGTTAAGAATGCCTTCTTCGATCTTTTCAGACATCCGAGAGGTTCGGCGTTCTTTCGCATTCAGCGCCATCTCAACATGATCAGCGTTGATCAGCTCGTCTTCCTCTTTGACCCGCTTGAAGTCAGCTTCACAAAGCAGATCAACCAGCTCGCCAATATGAGCGGATAATAACTCCTGATCTTCAGCCTGACGCGAACTATGCTCGACCAAACGAGCCACTGCTCGACGTGTCAGCGGAGCTAAGCCTTCCTCATCGGCCAGCGTTTTCATCAAGCGTGCATAATGCCGGATAGACTGAGGTGTTCGTTTTACATCCTCATCAAAATCAACAACAACCCTGAACATCTTCTCAAAGTCATGATCAAGCTCTTGCAAGAGATAATAGATATTGCGCGCACCGATCAGCACAATTTTCACTGAAAGTGGCACTGCCTGCGGCGTTAAGGTGATTGTGCTAATGCCGGCATATTCACTGGCGGGGCTTTCAATTCTGATCTCATGAGATTTCAGCGCGCGTTTTAGCGCCCCATAAACAAAAGGCTGCTCCAGCAACTTCTCAGCTTCCAGTACCAGATAGCCACCATTCGCTCTGTGTAGGGCACCAGGGCGAATAAGCTTATAGGTCGTAGAAAGAGCGCCCATTTCAGATGTGTACTCTACACGCCCAAACAAGTTCTCATAGCTAGGGTGCGCTTCGTAAACAACAGGAGCACCCTTAACCTTATCGTTATCCACAAGCAGGTTTACGCCATAATTACTTTCTAAATAAGCGCGGCGACTGGCATCGGTGAGTGGCTCGATCAGCTTTTCATCACCGACAATTTCAGCGCAGTTTTTAACTAACGACGTTTCCATCTCTGACAGATAATCAGTCGCCGCCGCGATATTGGCGTACTTATCTTTCAACGGTTGGAAAAGCGGGGAGATCGACTGTCGAGTGGTATCACGATCGAGATTCTTCAGCTTTTCTGCTGCTTCACGTCGCCACTGCGGTAGACCTGTGAGCGCTTCGTTTAGCTTATCTTCAAGATCAGAGATCGCCTTGGTAAAACCATCACGAATCTCTTCAGGTAACTGCGAAAAGACCGCCTCGTCCATCGCTTGCCCTTCGGCAACCGGAGTAAAGCCGATACTGCCCGCATCGCGGTAAACCGCAATGCTGTGCTCACGGGCTTCGCGCTCAACGCCTTCTATCGCCTGATCGTAATAGCGGTTAAGTTCACGCTCGATCTTACTCTTCTTACGCTGGTAAGAAGGGCTCTCAAAGGCAGCTGGCATCTCTGACAACACCGCTTCGATGATATTCTTAATATCACGCTTAAACTGCTGAGCCTTGCCAGCAGGGAAGGGGATCGCTAATGGATTACGATTATCCTTTAGATTGTTCAGATAAACCCAATCACCCGGCTTTTTCTCTTTTTTCGCCGTGGTCTTGAGGTTCTCCATCGCAAAGGAGAAACGTCCGGTATGCGGATTACCCATCACAAACAAGTTATAGCCCGGACGGCGCATACCGATACCAAAATCCATCGCCTCAATGGCACGGGTTTGGCCAAAGAATCCGGTGAACGGTTCAAGCGTAGACGTGTTTTTGAAAGGTAGTAATTCAGGATCGCAGCGAAAATAAAGCTGCTCAGTAGATAGTCGGGTTTCCGTTACCATAAGGTACTCCCGCAGCAGACTGAAAAGTTAACACTATGCAGTGTTCGTATTTCAGTTATACGCCGCGAGAGAGCCCCATGCAAGTCTGCTTTGATAAAATTTATAAAGCGACTGTTGTATTAAAATCAAACAGTTATTGCTGCACGGATATCAGAGATAACGGTTTTAGAGTCTGGGTCCAAACCACGCCAGATTCTGAATGATTCCGCAGCCTGCTCCACTAACATACCTAGGCCATCAATGGACTTTTCCGCCCCTTGTTCAGTCGCCCAAACACAAAAAGCGGTTGGTTCTGCGGCATACATCATGTCGTAGCACCAAGCACCTTGTGCCAGTACATTTTCCGGAAGAGGAGGGATCTCACCCTGCAAGCTTGCAGCAGTGCCATTGATGATCAGATCAAAGCTTTGACCTGCTAACTCATCATAACCACCACCCGATACGTTACCAAGATCGGCAACCAACCCTGCAAGCTCTTCGGCTTTAGAAGCAGTACGGTTAGCGATAACTAACAGCTCAGGATTTTGCTCCAAAACCGGCTGTAGGACGCCACGTACAGCACCACCAGCCCCAAGGATAAGCACCTTTTTGCCTTCAATCGTGCCGTCATTGTTACGTACGATATCACGCACCATGCCAACACCATCGGTGTTATCACCACACAAGCGGCCTTGGTCATCGCGGTACAAGGTATTTACCGCACCCGCCAATTCGGCACGCGGACTTCTAACTTCAGCTAAAGACCAAGCTTCCTGCTTAAACGGAATAGTAATATTCAGACCACGACCATCACCCGATAAGAAGTCAGAAACGTAACCTTCGAAATTATCTTCAGGTACGCAGATCGCTTCATAGGTCAGATCCTGATCTGTACTCGATGCAAATGCAGCGTGGATTTGTGGCGATTTAGAGTGCTTAATCGGATTACCGAATACAGCGTAACGATCAGTCATAATCCGCCCTTACACTTCCAGCCAGTTACGAGGCTTCAAATAACGCTCGTACAGCACCGCTTCTTCAGTACCTTCATCAGGTTTCCAGTCGTAGCCCCAACGCACTTCAGGCGGTAAAGACATCAAGATAGACTCAGTACGTCCACCAGATTGCAGGCCAAATAGAGTGCCACGGTCAAACACTAGATTGAACTCGACATAACGGCCACGGCGGTGCAATTGGAAGTCACGCTGACGCTCACCGTATTCACGATCTTTGTTTTTCTCGATAATTGGCACATAAGCTTTAGTGTAAGCATTACCAATCGACTGCATCAGTCCGAAGCTCTTCTCGAAACCAAGCTCATTGAGATCATCGAAGAAAAGACCGCCTACACCACGAGGCTCGTCACGATGCTTCAAGTAGAAGTATTCATCACACCACTCTTTGAAACGTGGGTAGATATCATCACCAAATGGATCACAGGCTTCTTTTGCTGTCTGATGCCAGAATTTACAATCTTCGTCGTTACCGTAGTAAGGCGTCAGGTCAAAACCGCCACCGAACCACCATACTGGTTCTTCACCTTCTTTTTCCGCAATGAAGAAACGAACATTGGCATGGGAAGTTGGGATATAAGGGTTATGTGGGTGAATAACCAAAGACACACCCATTGCCTGGAAACTACGACCTGCTAATTCAGGTCGGTGTGCTGTTGCAGATCCTGGCAACTTATCACCGAAGACATGAGAGAAGTTCACGCCACCTTTTTCGATAATTGCACCCTTATCTAGGACGCGAGTCCGACCGCCGCCGCCTTCTTCTCGCTGCCACTCATCCTGATAGAATTTTCCTTCGCCATCAGCCTGCTCTAAGGCATCACAAATAGCATCTTGCAGCCCCAAAAGGTACTCTTTTACAGCGTCAATATTAGGTGCGGACATAGTACTCACTCACATATTTATTTAAGCGCGAATTAATTGATCAGATTTTAGATCTCTAATTTGAGTAGGCTGATCTAAACCACCTAACTCACCTGGTAAAACATAAGCAAGCTTTTCACCGAAGTAAGTCTTCACTCTCAATATATCTCTTGCAGGTTGATGCGCTGCAGGATTTGCTGAAGTCGATACAAGAAAAGACCCGTAGGCTTCAGTCAATTCCTTAACTTGTGAGTGATTACTCACTCTAACAGCTACAGCGCTATGATCACCTTTAATCCAAGTAGGAATTCTGTTCTTTTTATCTGGCAAAATCCACGTATATGGACCCGGCCAGTTAGCAGTTACTTTGACATACTCATCATCAGTCAAATCTTCGAGCAAAAAATCGATCTGAGAGAGGTTTCCAGCGATCAAAACCAGACCTTTATGCATAGGTCGACGCTTAATTTCTAGAAGATCTAAGACGGCCTGTTCATCAAACGGATTACAACCTAAACCCCAAACCGCTTCCGTCGGATAGGCGATCACCCCACCTTGGCGAATCGCTCGAACAGACTGCTGAATATGCCACCAATCAGGCTTTAAATTACTACTCACCATTTACTCCTCAATGCCATATAACTAATCAACAGTGCATCACTATTTTTACTAGAGGTATCAATCAATAGTGACGAGAGGTAGATAGAAAGAGCCCCATACAGATAACTAAGCGGGGTATTTCCCTTTCATCTTGAAGGCATTTAACTTTGAGGGCTGAACACTAAATGTTCGACGCGGTCTTTGCAACTCTACCGAATTGTCTTTTAGCATCGAATATAACCTTGGCCATCTTGGCTAATTACACCTAGAAGCTCCAATTCCACCAACATCGGGCCTAATTCCGATATATCCATTCCGGTTAGATAGCTCAGTTGGTCGATTGAGTTATATTCGTAGCCGAGGTGTTTTAACAATTGCTGCGTTTCTGGACAAAGATGGGAGAAGTCATCTTCAGACTTGTCTTCAATATGCTCAACATGCTGTTCGGCTAGATAACCCAGTAAAGGGGCCAGCTGCGAAGTAATATCTTCCGCTGACTCAACCAAGCAAGCACCCTCACGGATCAACTGATGACAGCCCTTACTCAAGGGGTTATTAATCGCCCCAGGAATAGCAAACACTTCACGCCCTTGCTCCATCGCCATCCTTGCAGTGATTAACGACCCACTTTTGGGCGCGGCTTCCACCACTAAAATACCAGCGCTCATACCACTAATAATTCGATTTCTACGTGGAAAGTGAGGAGCCAACGGCGGTGCACCAGGGAACAATTCACTCAACCATATCCCTTGTTGTTCTAAAATCTGCTGGGCCAAAATACGATTACGTGCAGGATAAGGCCTATCTAAGCCGGTCCCAAATACAGCAACCGTGGGACATTGTGCATTAACACTCGCCTGATGAGCGGCAGCATCTATACCCAAGGCTAAGCCTGAATTCACTATCAAGCCGTTTTGAGCCAAATAGTCAGCAAATTGATAAGCGTGCTTTAAACCGCCGTGAGAAGCGCTACGGCTGCCTACAATCCCAACCTGAGGAAGGTTAAGCGCTACTAAGTTGCCACGAGCAAATAGAATGGGAGGGGGATCATAAATTTCACGTAGCAATGCAGGGTAGTCTGCATCAGTGATAGCTATTATATGACAATCCTCAGCTGAAGCTTGCCATGCCAGAGCCGACTCCAACTTATGCTGTACCAGAGAGGTGCGCCCTTGTTGGAAGTCACTTAAAGCGGTAGTTGTTTTTTTCTTGAGGTTAAGCCGATGCCAATCAGCTTCAGAGGAGCGGAGGAGTTTTTCAGGGGTCCATCCCTGATCCCAAAGCTTTTTAACTGAAGCGGCCCCTAAGTCTGGTAGGGCGGCAACGGCGATCCAGTCCCTTAGATCAGCCGTCATCATTTATCCTTTATGGTTCTCGGATCTCATCTCCGATAGAAACAACATCAGTGCTACGCATGATCAAGCCATAACTCACTTTCTCAAACACTTTAAATACCATCAACTCACCCGAGCGTTCCTGAGGCAGTGTCACCATCTCCTTAGTCACTGGATCTTTAATCAGCTCACCACGACGATAGATAGCGAATACATGTCCTGCTTCAATCCCTTCACGTTGGCCACGGTTAAGCGCTACAACATTGAACTGACCGGCATCACGAACACCTTGTAACACAGATAGAATCTTGCCTTCAACATCTGATGGTGCAGGTGCCGGGTGGAAGACAGACTGAATACGCACTTCTTCAGTTGGTACCACACGATCCAAAATACGCACTTCTTTATGCGATTTAAGAATATTTAGTGTAATCACGTCTTCTTTGCGAGCAGCAACATCAGCATCCGCAATTTTTAACGTTTCATAACCAAGAAACTCTTCCGTATCCGGATCAACGTATTCATTTGCTGGGCGGTAAATACCCTGTCTACGCTGTTCTGCCAATAGCTGGCCTCGTGCGTACATTCGATCACCAGCACCCGCTAATATCCTCTCTTTCGGGCCACCTAACACATAAGGTGCTTCTTTCAAAATATCTTCTGAAAGCACACGGTTATCGTTTAAGAAGCTAATGATATCGCGTAGTGGAATAGCAGGAATGGGTTTAACCAGCGGCGATACACGTGCACGCGGATAGATACCGCTATCACGTCTGACTCCTAAACGCGGCTTACCATTCACCCACGTTAAATAAATAACGTCACCAGGATAAATTAGATGAGGATTATCAACCTGAGGGTTAACCCCCCAGACTTCAGGCCATTTCCAAGGGCTTTGTAAAAAGCGACCCGAGATGTGCCACAACGTATCCCCCTTCACTACCACATATTCTTGTGGATGGTCATTACGAAGTAGCAGAGAGTCCTTCCGGGTTTCAGCATTAACCGTAGTTAGTGAAACCAACACCAGAGCGAACAAACCGCATAACAATTTTTTCATGTCCAGTTCCCTTATTACTCTCCCTCTTATCAAGATGAATAAGAAGATAAAGTAACGACAATGCATTGAGCGTTCTAATCAGTATAATAGGCAGATTAATATTTTTCGCTATTGATCTCGATATTATCTTTCGGCTAACAACCTGAATAATCGAGTTAAAACTTAAGATGCCTGTAAATCATACTTTTAACTTAGCATGCCTTACAGAAGTAATCACAGCAATAGCACCCGATAACTTGTTGATACAGACGTAAATCATGGCAAAACTAACCATTCTTGAATATCCAGACCCGCGCTTACGTACCATTGCTGAGCCCGTTGAGACAGTCGATGACGAAGTACGTGCTCAAATCGATGACATGTTCGAAACAATGTACGCGGCTCCAGGTATTGGTTTGGCAGCGACACAGGTGAATATCCATAAACGCATCGTAACTATGGATATCTCTGATGATCAAAACGAGCCACTGGTTATGATCAACCCTGAATTTGAAGTAATCGATGAAGAATTACACAAATATCAGGAAGGTTGCCTATCTGTTCCAGGCTTCTACGAAAATGTGAAACGCCCTCAAAAAGTTAAGCTAAAAGCGCTCGACTACAACGGCGAACCTTATGAGATGGAAGCTGAAGGCCTACTAGCGGTATGTATTCAGCACGAGCTAGACCACCTGAATGGCAAACTATTTGTGGATTACATCTCTATGCTCAAGCGTAACCGCATCAAATCTAAGCTTGAAAAGCTGCATAAATTGCAGGAAAAACACGCCTGATCATCACTGAAAAGCAACTCACAGGCTTGCTGGTTTAACTAGCAGGCCTGTTTTTATTTTGGAGCCTAGACCATGCCAGCGTCGCCACTGAAAATAGTTTTTGCAGGCACACCTGATTTTGCCGCATCCAGTTTACAAGCTCTGCTTAACTCTGAGCATGAAGTGATCGCGGTTTACACCCAGCCTGACAAGAAAGGGAAGCGTAAGAATCAGATGGCTCCGCGCCCAGTAAAGGATCTTGCAGTTGAGCATAACATCCCTGTATTTCAGCCAACCACGCTAAAAACCGAAGAAGAGCAGTTAGCACTCACAAACCTGAAAGCAGACATAATGGTTGTGGTTGCTTACGGTATGCTACTGCCAAAAGCAATTCTTGAGACACCTCGCCTAGGCTGCATTAATGTTCACGGATCTCTGCTTCCTCGCTGGCGCGGTGCTGCTCCTGTAGAGCGTTCAATGCTAGCAGGAGATGCTGAAACTGGCGTCACTATCATGCAGATGGATGAAGGTTTAGACACTGGCGATATGCTCTACAAAGTCACTACGCCGATCGAGAACAACGACACAGCTGCAAGCGTATTCGAACGCTTAGCCACTATTGGCTCTGAGGCCCTTGTTGCAACGCTAAAACAGTTCCAGCAAGAAACGATTTCAGCTGAGCCACAGGATGACAGCTTAGCTACCTACGCGAAGAAGCTACAAAAGACCGAAGGGGTTATCGACTGGAGCGCTTCCGCTACAGATATCGACCTTAAAATTCGCACCTTAAGCCCTCGTGTTGCAGTGACATTCAAACTTGGCGAAGAAGTAGTGAAACTACTAGGTTGCGAATTAGTTGAACAAAACGGCAACCCGGGTGAGATTCTACCTTCTGACAAAAAGAGCATTGTTGTCGCATGCGGAGAAGGCGCTATTAAAATCAAACAGCTTCAGCTGCCGGGTAAAAAGCCAATGGACAGCGCCGCTGTTCTAAACTCTAAACGAGAGCAGTTTAGTGCAGGCGTAGTTTTAGGTTAGACGTTTTAGGACAATCACCATGACCACTAATGTTCGGGCACTTGCAGCACAGATCCTAACCCCTTTGCTTAAAAATAAGGGTTCTCTGAATACGCAGTTTGCTGCAATTGAACGTCGTTGCCCAGAGAAGGATCGCGGCCTTCTACGTGAGCTTTGCTACGGCACTATGCGTTACCATCCGCAGTTAAACGCCATCATTAAGCTGCTGCAAAACCGACCATTTAAGTTTCGGGATATCGATATTAAAGCCATCGTTTTGGTCGGTCTGTATCAACTAAAACACACTCGCATTCCAGCTCATGCCGCGATTAGCGAAAGCGTCGAGGCTTGCAAAGAGCTTGATAAAGCTTGGGCAGGTAAAGTTGTAAATGCTCTTTTACGCCGTTTTCAACGCGAACAAGAAGAAATCGAAGACTACCTAAAGGATGACGATTCATACCAATTCAACCACCCTGAATGGATGATCGCCAAGCTGAAGAATAACTGGCCTGATTACTGGCAAGCGATACTCACAGTCAACAACGAGCAAGCACCACTGACGCTACGCGTGAATCAACGTTCAACAGCCCGGGAAGATTACCTACAGCAACTAACCCCAATTATTGCAGCAGAAGCGACTCAATTCAGTGATCAGGGCATAAAGCTAGCGGAATCAGTCAATATCGAAACCCTTCCTGGTTATGGCGTCGGTGCATTCAGCGTGCAGGATGAAGCAGCTCAGTTATCTGCAAACCTTCTTGATCTACAACCAGAGCAACGCGTTCTGGATGCCTGCGCAGCGCCCGGCGGCAAGCTGTGCCATATCCTTGAGCACGAGCCTAAACTTGCTCAAGTTGACGCTGTAGAGCTAGAACAAAAGCGAATCAGACGCGTTGAAGAAAACCTAGAGCGCCTGCGTTTAAAAGCCAACTTAAAAGTGGCAGATGCCGCCACACAAACCTGGTGGGACGGAACAGATTACGATCGTATTCTATTAGATGCCCCTTGTTCTGCTACGGGTGTTATTCGCCGCAATCCGGATATAAAATACCTGCGCCAAGGCGAAGATATTCACGAAACAGCCAAACTTCAGCGCGCTATTTTGGATAATTGCTGGTCCATGCTGAAACCCGGCGGTAAGTTGCTTTATGCAACTTGTTCCATCTTCCCACAGGAAAATGGACGATTGATTAAGCAGTTTGTAACCCAAACTGCGAATGCCAAACATCTGCCAATTGAGGCAGAGTGGGGTATTGAACAAGAGTATGGTCGACAGCTGTTTCCACAGTCTAACGGCCATGATGGTTTCTATTATGCACTGCTGGAAAAAACGGAGTAAGCTCAAGTAGCTATGTGTATTTCTGTCATTTCTGCAGCAGTTAAAGGCTGATCATGAAGATCATTATTCTAGGTGCCGGACAAGTAGGCGGCACTTTGGCTGAAAACTTAGCCAGTGAAGACAACGACATCACTATCGTTGATACAGACACTGGCCGCCTCAGAGAACTACAAGATCGTCTCGACATCCGTACGATCGAGGGTAAAGCATCCTACCCATCTGTACTCGACAGTGCCGGCGCTCAAGATGCCGATATGCTGATCGCCGTAACGAACTCTGATGAAGTCAACATGATCGCCTGTCAGGTAGGCCAAACCCTATTCAACACGCCGACTAAAATCGCCCGTGTGCGTGAGCATGACTATCTGAACAAAAACCAGAAGATCTTTGGCGAAAAAGGCATCCCTATCGATGTCCGTATCAGCCCGGAACTACTGGTAACGAAACACATCAAGCGCCTGATCCAACACCCAGGCGCTTTGCAGGTACTTGATTTCGCCGACGCGAAAGCTCAGCTTGTAGCGGTAAAAGCCTATTACGGTGGCCCACTCGTTGGTCGTGAGATCTCTTACCTTCGCGCCCACATGCCATCGGTGGATACCCGCGTAGCGGCGATTTTCCGCAGCGGAAGCCCTATTATCCCGGAAGGTAACACAGTTATCGAAGCGGACGACGAAGTGTTCTTTATCGCCGCACGCAAAGATATTCGCGCAGTAATGAGCGAACTGCGTCGTCTCGATCGCCCTTATAAACGTATCATTATCGCAGGCGGCGGTAATATCGGTGCGCGCTTAGCCGAATCGATCGAAGACGAGTTCCAAGTCAAAATCATCGAGCGAAACATTCGTCGCTGTAACCAGCTGGCGCGTTCGCTAGATAACACCATCGTCCTTCAAGGCAGTGCTTCCGACCGTGATCTACTGATCGAAGAGAATATCGAAGATACCGACGTATTCTGCGCCCTGACCAACGATGACGAAGCGAACATCATGGCATCTATGCTGGCGAAGCGCCTTGGCGCACGTACGGTAATGACCCTGATTAACAACCCAGCCTATGTAGACCTAGTACAAGGTGGTGCGATCGATATAGCGATATCGCCTCAGCAAACCACAATCGGCGCACTACTAACCCATGTCCGTCGAGGTGATGTAGTAGCAGTACACTCGCTACGTCGAGGCGCGGCAGAAGCACTGGAAGCAGTTGCTCATGGTGATAAATCATCATCCAAAGTAGTCGGTAAAACCATTGAAGAGATCAACCTTCCTCCGGGTACAACCATCGGTGCCATCGTACGTAACGACGAAGTATTGATCGCGCACGATGATGTTGTTGTTGAAAGCGGCGACCACGTGATCTTGTTCTTGGTTGATAAACGCCGAATCAACGAAGTGGAACGTCTGTTCCAAGTTGGCCTTACATTCTTCTAAGCGGAAGCAGCGCAGATGCATTACAAAGTTATCTTACGCATATTAGGCATACTGCTGATGATCTTCAGCATCTCTATGCTGCCGCCGTTAGGTATCTCCTATCTCTATGACGATGGGGCAGAGCTAGCCTTTATCGCTGGATTTTTGATTACACTACTGACCGGTTTTTTTATCTGGATTCCGGTTTATCGGGTACGACAGGATTTACGCACCCGTGATGGCTTCTTAATTACCGTCCTGTTTTGGTCGGTTCTGGGGCTGTTCGGAGCTTTCCCGTTTATGCTCACGGACAATCCGCATCTCACCTTTATCGATGCGCTCTTTGAGTCCTTATCCGGCCTGACCACCACCGGGGCAACGGTAATTACCGGTATAGATGACCTGCCAAAATCGATTCTGTTTTATCGTCAACAACTGCAATGGCTGGGCGGTATGGGTATCATCGTATTGGCCGTAGCGATCCTACCAATGCTAGGTATCGGTGGTATGCAGCTGTATCGCGCTGAAACACCAGGCCCCGTTAAAGATTCCAAACTTACGCCTCGAATCACTGAAACAGCCAAAGCGCTTTGGTATATCTACCTGTCACTAACCATCGCCTGCGCGGCGGGTTACTGGTTAGCCGGAATGGATCTATTCAATGCTATTGGGCATAGTTTCTCAACCGTTGCGATCGGTGGTTTCTCCACCCATGACGCCAGTATCGGCTACTACGATTCGGTTGCCATAGAGATGATCTGCATCTTCTTTATGACCATCTCTGCGGTAAATTTTGGTCTGCACTTCTTTGCTTGGAGGCAGCGTAGCCTGTCACATTATTTGCTCGATCCAGAATTTAAATTCTACCTAGTTACGCTGCTAGCCATTACCGTGATCGCCATTGTTGCCTTGGTTGTTACCGAAACCTACGCGCCAGGCGAATCGATGCGTAAAGCACTGTTTATGGTGGTATCGATCGCAACCACGACCGGCTTTGCCACAGCAGACTTTGCGCACTGGCCTGTGATGCTCCCGTTCCTGCTATTCGTAGCAGCCTTTGCCGGCGGCTGTGCAGGCTCTACCGGTGGTGGCATGAAGGTAATTCGCGTGCTTCTGATCCTTAAGCAGGGCTACCGTGAGATCCAACGTCTGGTTCACCCAAACGCGATTATTCCGGTAAAACTAGGTAAAAAGCCGATCTCCGATAAAGTACTAGAAGCTGTATGGGGCTTCTTCTCGGTCTACATGATCGTCTTTGTAGCCATGCTAATCGTACTACTAGCTACTGGACTTGATCAGGTAACTGCATGGTCAGCAGTAGGAGCGACATTGAACAACCTAGGTCCAGGACTTGGCGATGTATCTGCTCACTATGGTGATCTTAACGATCCAGCTAAGTGGGTGCTTTGTTTTGCCATGCTGCTTGGTCGTCTAGAGGTATTTACCTTGCTTGTACTGTTCACACCTATTTTCTGGAAACGATAAAGCAGACATCAGATCTGCGATGAACCTAATTTCGAGAGCCTAATCATGCGATATACAGTTTACCTTTCCGGTGAAATTCACACCGACTGGCGCAACAAGATCAAAAAAGCCATCAACCAGAACGGCCTACCAATCGATGTACTTACGCCAAACACGGATCACGATTCCAGTGACGGTTGTGCTACTGAGATCCTAGGCCCAGAAGAGAAGAACTTCTGGACCGATCACAAGTCTGCAAAGATGAATACTATGCGCCACATGACCGCTATCAAACGTGCCGACATCGTGATCGTTCGTTTTGGTGATAAATACCGTCAGTGGAACGCTGCATTTGATGCCGGTTTTGCCATCGCCAATGGTAAGTCCTTGATCGTTGAACACGCACCAGAATTGACTCATCCACTAAAAGAAATCGACGCTTGCGCACATGCCGTAGCTGAGAATACAGAGCAGGTAATCGAAACGCTTAAATACCTTTGCTTGGATTATTGATCACAAAGTCTTCAGCATAGAATTTCTGTTAACTAGAGCCAAGGAGGGCGCTATGCAGAAACAACCCGCCATCTACATTCTTTCCAGCAAATCTCAAGGCACCTTTTACATAGGTGTTACCAGCAATCTTCCTCAACGAATATGGCAACATAAGAACGACTTCATCGAAGGTTTTACTAAACGCTATCAAGTTCATCAGCTCGTTTATTTTGAACTGCACGAAACTATGCAAAACGCGATTACTCGAGAAAAGCAGATGAAAGCTTGGAAAAGGCAATGGAAGATAAACTTAATAGAAACACAGAATCCTAACTGGGCAGACCTTTACAGCACGATCTTAGATTAGCTGGATTCCAGCCTTCGCTGGAAAGGCGGGGATATCAATGAACTTACTTCAACTCTCGTCTTCCCAGCGAAGGCTAGGATCCAAAGCCCTTCAACTCAGACATTTATCAAAAAAACACAAATAAACCCCTGATCTCTACGCAAGCAGCCACCGACTGGCTATTTTTTGTTGTATAATTGCCGGCTAATTTTTCGGGCTAATCTGGTGCTGTGCAGCTGCCATGAAGGCAGAAACTCAACGGCACTTATGTAAAAGGTGAAACGCTGTGACTGACAAGGCGACCCCAGACGTAAGCACATTTCAGGGGCTGATCCTTGCTCTACAGGAATACTGGGCAGAGCAGGGCTGTGTAATCGTACAACCACTGGACATGGAGGTAGGTGCCGGCACCTTCCATCCTGCGACTTTCCTACGCGCAATCGGACCTGAGACTTGGCGCTCTGCATACGTGCAGCCTAGCCGTCGTCCAACGGATGGCCGTTACGGTGAAAACCCTAACCGTCTGCAGCACTACTACCAGTTCCAGGTTGTTCTTAAGCCATCTCCTGACAACATTCAGGAGCTATACCTAGGCTCTCTAGAGCGTATGGGTATCGATCTTGGTATTCACGACGTTCGCTTCGTAGAAGACAACTGGGAATCTCCAACACTAGGTGCTTGGGGTCTTGGTTGGGAAGTATGGCTAAACGGCATGGAAGTAACTCAGTTTACTTACTTCCAGCAAGCAGGTGGCCTTGAATGTTACCCAGTTACCGGTGAGATCACTTACGGTCTTGAGCGTATTGCGATGTACCTGCAAGGTGTAGACAGCGTTTACGACCTGACATGGGCAGTAAATCCAGACGGCTCTAAAGTGACTTACGGCGACGTATTCCACCAGAACGAAGTTGAGCAATCTACTTTCAACTTCGAGCACGCAAACGTTGAAGAGCTATTCAAAACTTTCGACAACTGCGAAGCTGAGTGCAACAAGCTACTTAGCCTAGAAACGCCACTGCCGCTTCCTGCATACGAGCAGGTACTTAAAGCGTCTCATACGTTCAACCTTTTGGATGCGCGTCATGCGATCTCTGTAACAGAGCGTCAACGCTTTATCCTTCGTGTTCGCACACTAGCCCGTGAAGTCGCACACGCATACTTTAATGCCCGTAAAGAACTAGGTTTCCCACTGGCACCTGAAGCCCTACGCCAAGAAGTTCTGGCTAACTGCGAGGAGAGCAAATAATGGCACAACATGATTTTCTCGTTGAGCTAGGTACCGAAGAGTTACCTCCAAAAGCGCTTAAGACCCTTTCTGATGCTTTCACATCTGGCATCACAGCTGGTTTGAAAGTAGCAGGCGTTAACTTTGGTGATGTAAAAAGCTACGCATCTCCACGCCGCCTAGCTGTTTTGATCAGCGCGCTAGACGACAAACAGGCTGACCGCGAAATCGAAAAACGTGGCCCTTCTGTAAAAGCGCCAGAAAAAGCGGTAGAAGGCTTTGCTCGTTCTTGCGGCGTGACTATTGATCAGCTTGAAAAGATCGATACCAACAAAGGTGAGTACTACAACTTCAAGAACACAGAAGAGGGCAAAGCGACATCTTCTTTGCTACCTCAACTTGTAGAAACATCACTAAACAAATTACCGATCCCTAAGCGCATGCGCTGGGGTGCATCTCGCGTTGAGTTCGTTCGTCCGGTTCACTGGCTAGTCATGCTATTCGGCGACGAAGTTGTAGATTGTGAAATTCTTGGTCTGACATCGGGTCGTAAGACTCGCGGTCACCGCTTCCACTACAACCAAGAGATCGAACTGATCGCACCATCTGAGTACGCTGATCGTCTAGAAAACCCGGGTATGGTAATCGCTGATTACGACATCCGTAAGACGATGATCAACGAGCAAGTTAAAGCAGAAGGCGAGAAGCTGAATGCGGTTGCTCAGATCGACGAAGATCTTCTTGATGAAGTTACAGCACTTAACGAATGGCCAGTTGCACTAACAGGCCGCTTCGAAGAGCGTTTTCTAGAAGTACCAGCGCAAGCGCTAATTTCTTCTATGAAAGAGCACCAGAAGTACTTCCACCACTTGGATGCTGATGGCAACCTTCTGCCTAACTTCACTACGATCTGCAACATCGTTTCTAAAGACCCTCAGCAGGTAATTGAAGGTAACGAAAAAGTAATTCGCCCACGTCTATCTGACGCTGCATTCTTCTTCGAAACTGACAAAAAGACTACGCTGGAATCTCGTATTGAGAAGCTAAAAACCATCGTATTCCAGAAAGACCTTGGCACTGTTTACGATAAAGCAGCTCGCATTAGCGCGCTGTCTGGCAAGATCGCTTCAACTCTTAATCAAGATCAGGGTAAAGCGGAACGTGCAGGTCTACTATGTAAAACAGACCTTCTTACGGACATGGTTTATGAATTCACAGACCTACAAGGTTTGATGGGTTATCACTATGCGCTTAATGATGGTGAAGACCAGGACGTAGCACTAGCTCAAAACGAGCAGTACATGCCTCGCTTCGCTGGCGATGAGCTACCTCAGACTGCCCCTGGTATCGCTGTAGCAATTGCTGACCGTCTAGACACCCTGACAGGTCTATTCGGCATCAATCAGCCTCCTACAGGCTCCAAGGACCCGTTCGCACTGCGCCGAGCAGCGCTAGGCGTACTGCGCATTATTGTAGAGCGTGAGTTGGATCTGGACCTACGTGAACTACTAACTATTGCGGCTAACAACCACAACGATCTACCAGCACGAGAAGGCCTAGAAGATAAAGTTCTAGACTTCATGCTAGAGCGTTTCCGCGCATGGTACGAAGACGCAGATATCAATGCGGAAGTATTCCTATCTGTATTGGCGCTAAAACCAAGTCGTCCTTTAGACTTCGATCGTCGCGTTAAAGCGGTTAACCACTTCCGCTCTTTAGCTGAAGCTGAAGCTCTTGCGGCTGCTAACAAGCGTGTATCTAACATTCTGAGTAAGCAGGGTGTAACAGGTACTACGGACGTTAACAATTCGCTACTAACTGAAGCAGCGGAGCAAGCTCTAGCGGCAGATATCGAAGCTCAGAAAGCTGCTCTAGCGCCACTATTTGCAGAAGGCAAATATCAAGAAGCGCTTGAGTCACTCGCGGGCCTTCGCGAATCAACTGATGCTTTCTTCGAAGACGTTATGGTTATGGCGGATGACGAAGCCGTTAAGAACAACCGTCTGGCTCTTCTTAGCCAGTTACGCGCATTGTTCTTAGGTGTTGCTGATATCTCTGTACTTGGCTAATCGTCTCATCTATATATCCAAAGCCGGCCTTGTGCCGGCTTTTTTTGTTTCACGTGAAACATTCACAAAGCTATATAACAAAAAAACCATGCGCAGGGACTACGCATGGCAAAGAGTGTTTCTAAGTATAAGGAAGGGGGACTTACATAATGCTTAGAAGTAATAGCTTAGTGAAACATTAAAATTATCGAACTCAGCTTCATTAGGATTGAACTGATTCAGCACAACCTCTTTAGGTGCGTCAAAATCAACATCATTGACGCGTGTGTATTCAGCCTTTACAGACCAATTGTTATTTACCGCGTATTCAGCACCAACACCTAGACTAAGTGCCACTTCATCTTCAGAACCATACTTCACTGGCGATGCAAATACGTAGCTGTTACGCACATCAAGATCTAGCCAAGTAGCGCCTGCAATACCGTAAACGGATAACTTATCTGTCACCTCAACGCCGGCTTTAAAATTAACACCGTAAGACGCTTCGAGCTCTAGATCAGAGCGAAGAACGCCATTTAGATTAGTCGTCTCTGCAGATTCATTGTTGTAGAAAAGTTCAGCAGCCAAGAAAGCGTCATCAGTTACCATTTTTTTGTAACCAAGATGGACACCAACAGAAACATCAGACTCTTCAGAAAAAGTTGAAATACTTGCAGCCGGAGGCGCCGCACCCTGATTACGCTCAATGCTATGACCAAGTGTCGTACTACCAATCTGACCACCGACGTAAAAACCTTCTCCAGCTGAAACCTGCGAGCTCAAACCAATAACAACAAGACCCGCAGCAGCACCCAAACCTTTAAAAAATTTACTCATTTCCAACTCCTTAAAATCGTTAAACCAATGCATAGATAAAAGACAGGCAAAGCATAAGGAACGACAAGCAAAGAGATATCCCGAACAAATAACAAAAACTTAAAACTTAAATCACAGAAATTAAGCAAATATCACAGCCTGTGATAACTAATCTAAATGCCGTGATATTTGAGTGATAAATAAAAAATAGAATTAATTGAGAAGGGCGAGGTCATAACTACTCAATCTAAGCTCACGGCAAGAAAAATGGAAAATAAACGAATTCTGATCATTGAGGATCAAGAGGAAATAGCACTACTCCTCAAGCTTCATCTAACGGATCTCGGGGCACAGGTAACGCACTCAGCTAGCGGAACGGAAGGAATAAAACTCGCCTTGAATGAAGAATGGGATCTTATGATTTTGGATATACAACTCCCCGGTCCTTCAGGCTTAGAGATCTGTCGCGAGGTCAGAAAGAACTGCGCCTATGTCCCAATACTGTTGCTGACGTCAAGATCAACAGAACTTGATAGAGTGCTCGGTCTAGACCTAGGCGCCGATGATTACATAACAAAGCCATTCAGTATCATGGAGCTAATAGCCCGAATAAAAGCGACATTTAGGCGGGACAGTGCTCTGCGCACAAAAGCAGAAACCGACCCAGAGAGGCTGAACATAGGCCTGCTCGAAATAGACAACAAACGACACAAAGCCGCATTAGCAGGAAAGTCGCTAGAGCTCACTGCACGCGAGTATCAACTACTCACTTTTTTTGCTCAACATCCTGGCCGAGTTTTCAAACGATCAGAGCTGCTAGATAATGTCTGGGGCTATGGCCACGACGGATATGAGCACACAGTCAATTCTCATATCAACCGCCTAAGAGCCAAAATAGAATCCGACCCAAACAACCCAGAAATCATCGCCACCGTTTGGGGCGTAGGTTACAAATTAGAGAAAGAGGCCCTAAGCGCATGAGAGCCCCTCTAAGCATACCCAACCTCTTCAACCGCTCATCATTCACATTAAGCAAGAAGATCGCTTCAGGGCTGATTACAGTGGTTATATGCGCTGCTATAGCCATTCTACTAGCAACAGAATACTGGATGCAGCGTTACAACGAAGAGGTGACACAAAAACTTAACGCTAGCATAGCTATGTACATTCAGGATGAATACCAACTAATTACTGATGAAGAGAAGGGAGTAAACGTAGAAGCATTTGAAACACTCGCATTTCAGGCGATGATTGTTAACCCTATTGCCCAAGTGTATCTCCTAGACTACGCCGGCAATATTATTGCTCACTCAATGCCAGAAGCTGACAAAGAGTTAACACACAAGGTTGACCTACAGCCTATTAAAACATTCTTAACGCCTGATTCTAGCTTGCCTATTTACGGTGAGGACCCTCTTAACCAGAACACCAAGAAGATATTCTCTGCAGCTAAGCTGACAGACAAAAATAACCAACATATTGGTTATCTCTATGTCGTATTAGGAAGCAACCTATACAGCGACCTAGGAACAATGATCAAACAAAGCTACAGCACCGGCATGATCATCATAAGCATTCTATTCATCAGTATTATCGCCATCGCTATAGGGATTTTAATTTTCAGCTTAACCTTAAAGCGCTTAAACAAACTAAGCCAAGAGTTGTGTCAGTTCACGCATAAACATGGCCCTAGTGATATAGAGTGCGACAATCTAACACCAACTCAAAATCATGGGGATGAGATAGAGATACTGAGCAATACATTTACCCAAATGTCAGAAAAGATCGACCGACAGATAAACTTACTGACCGAATCAGACAATCAACGAAGAGAACTTATCAGCAACGTCTCCCATGATTTGAGAACACCGCTAGCCTCTATACAAGGCTATCTTGAAACACTGATCATCAAGAATGATCTAACAGAAGAGGAAAAGAGCAATTACATAAAACAAGCCTCCTTAAGCGCTAACAGACTCGCACAGTTAATCTCTGAATTGTTCGAACTAGCTAAGCTCGAATCACCAACCACTCGCCTTAATACTGAGTCATTTTCGCTAACGGAATTGGTCTATGACACTGTCCAGGAATTTGCATTAGAACTGGATCAGAAAGAGATCAAATGGCAGATCAACACCCACACTAATATTTTGGTACAGGCGGATATCAGCTTGATGCAAAGAGTGTTCGAAAACCTTATTCGCAACGCCATAGCTTACACACCCCAGAAAGGGAAAATTGCATTCGAGTTTGAATCATCAGAAGAAAACACAAACAGCGTAAAAGTAAAAATCATCGATAGCGGAGTAGGAATATCTGAAGCCGATATGCCATATATCTTTGAACGTTTCTACGCAAACCCAGATCGAAGCAGAAAAGGAACAGAATCAGCGGGTATTGGGCTAGCAATAGTGAAGCGAATATTAGACCTTCACCAAACTGAAATTAGTGTAAAGAGCAAAAGGAATCAGGGCACCCAATTCGAATTTAAACTTCCTATTGCCTACTAATCACACTCGGTTATTTTGCTCTATTTCGTTAGAATACAACAAACCAATCTAGCTAATGGGCAGCAGTGTGAACCAAATCGAGCCACGTAAATTAATCATCTTAGACCGTGATGGTGTTATCAATCAGGACTCAGATGCCTATGTAAAAACGCTAGATGAATGGATCCCAATTCCAGGAAGCATCGAAGCAATAGCTAAGCTGCATAAAGCAGGATTCACAATTTGCATTGCAACCAACCAATCAGGTTTGGCCAGAGAATACTTCACACTGGATACACTTCACGCTATGCACCAAAAACTAACTGACTTAGTTGAAGCCGAGGGTGGACAAATTCACAGCATTGAATACTGCCCACACGGACCAGATGATAAATGCGATTGTCGCAAACCATTGCCCGGTATGTTCCGCACTATTGCCAATAGGTTCGCTCTTGCAGACTTATCTAGTACACATACTGTGGGTGACAGCTTACGTGATTTAGAAGCAGGTTCGAAGCTCAAAAGCCAACCTGTACTGGTTAAAACAGGAAAGGGACAACGCACTTTAGACAGCAACAAAGAGCTACCTAGTGGTACGAAAATCTTTGAGAATTTAAGCTCTTTCGCAGATTATCTAATTAGTAAATAAGAGAGTGTTTCACGTGAAACATGGCAGATATTAAAAATGGAGATTTAATATCTGCCAACTAGACAGGGAAGGAAACCGTAAAGCAGGCACCACCAAGTTCACCATTGTGAACTTCTACAGTACCCCTCAAAACCTCATGCACCATATTGAAAACAATATGCAGACCTAAACCAATCGAACCCAGACCTCTTGCCGTGGTAAAGAATGGATTAAAGATCTGATCAATATGCTCTTGCTGAATACCAACGCCGTTATCAGAACAAGAGATTCTTAAAGTGTGATCCAGATTAAGAATATCAATCTCAATACACTTGTTAGCGCTATCAGACAAACCATGAAGCAAGGCATTATTAATCAAGTGTGAAAACACTTGCACCAGAGCACTAACATCGACACGACAGCTCAGGTTTTCAGGTTCTGATTTGATAATAAATTCAACATCAGACACACCCAATTCAGCAGCAAGACTTTTACATAGCTCTTTAAATAAATCAGGCAACACAACTGATTCTCGAATCGAAGCAGAGCTTGCAACAGAGATAGTTTGAAAGTGAGACACAAGCTCCTTTAACTTCTCAGAGCTTTTTAAAGCAAGGGAAGTGGATTCATCCATATCGGTAAGAAAGCTATCTAGGTAAGATGCTGTGAGCTGGTTATTTTTAACTTTAACATCGAGATCCTTACAGTGGTCACGGATAAAAGAAGCAGTTGTTACCACAACACCAAGTGGCGTATTTAGCTCATGACCGATCCCCATAACAAGATTAGCCAAAGCAGCCATCTTCTCCGACTGAATAAGCTTTTCCTGGGTTTCACGTAACTGACTAAGTGATGAATCCAACTCTTCGTTGGTATTGGCAAGGTGATCTAAGGCTCGTTTCAACTCAACCGTTCTGCTACGAACCTTTTCCTCTAGAGTGATGGTGGTTTGGAATAAAGAAAAATCACTCGACTCGCTATTAATGCCTTGCTCGGCACGATCCACCAGCACACGAATGATTTTATTTAAGCGTTCAATTTCGGATTGGTAAAAGGCTTCCTTGTCACTATTCATTCGCACCACCAAAGGCTATGCCAGTACAGGTTTGGTTGATATGCAAACCATTATGCTGCTCACCGTAAGTACTAAAGCCAATAACATCCTTAGCACATAACAGCTTTTCCATGGGAGAAATCTCACCTTCTTGAGACAGCTGCAGTTTCCTTAAAATACAATCAAAAGCTAACAGGCTATGAATACCGCCAAGATCTGAATCCACTTTTTCCAAGGTGTTTTTCATATTACCGACAAGACCTAAACCATTACATTCAGCCGTACGCATAACGATGCCAACATCAATTGCGCAATAGAAGGTTAGACTCTTATCAGGATTCACTTTCATCACCGAACGTACATACTGCTCTTTGCCAATAACGACAATAGAAGGGTGCTCAGCAAAGACCGTTTCATTGAGTTCTATAGATGGGTCTACACCCGACAAGCGGGCGTACTCTTCAGCCGCAGGGAAGCCATTTATCTCGGTGATGATTCTTTTTTCCGGTATTGCGCCGGTAACCACCATAAAGTTTTTCCCAGCAACCACATGCTGACACTTGTAAGGTTTGAAAGCCAACCGGCTAGTTATCATTAGAAGAACAGCGCCGTCGGAAAATATTTCTCCACCTGCGTAGATAATCGATTTTTCGTAATGAAGATCATCTCCAGCAGAACCACCAACCAGCGGAATACCAGAAATAGCATTAGAGACAACACGAGTGAAAGGCTCTTCTTTTGAAGACAAGCCATCAATCAGGAGGACAGCGAAGGTATTTGCATCAGAACTAATATCGTAATTTAGTTGATGTTCACTATGAAGTTTAACCGTATCGTCATGCCATTCTTTAACCGATAACTTATTCAAATCGTAAAAAGGGCAAAGGCTGACATCAAACATCTCAGAGGAAAAAGCCATAGCAACAATACTGTTTGAGGTGTAGCCCCTAGGGCCAATTTCACCAGCCGTAGAACAGCCAACAATGGGCGTATGGGGAAAAGCTCTACCAAAATGCGTACAAAGGGACTGCGGCTCATAACTCACCGAGAAGAAGATCATGATCAGGGCACAATCATCCATCGCAATCTGTTCATGCAGTTCGGCAATTGCCGCAGTGAGATCTGGATTTAGTGATGTACCCAATCGAATATGCTGATGCATAACTACCTCGAATAGTTGCACACATCAAAGCATAGTCGAGTAAACAGTTAAGCGCCTGTAAGTTAACAAAATAATCAATCTCTTAGTGAACAAACCAACACATCAGCAGCGGATACCAATAGCTCTAGAACCAACTAAGAAGAATTAGTAATTTTATTCATCTACTGCCCAATATTTTTCATTAGGCTTAGCCACAGCATTAATGAAAAATAAAGATTCATTTTCGCAAGCAATTCGCACCGAATACGGATTCCAAATGATTGAAAGGGCACATTTAAAAATACTCAGAGAGATCGACCGTCAGGGCTCAGTGACGGCAGCTGCAGATAAGCTATGTCTAACTCAATCAGCACTCAGTCACACCATACGCAAATTAGAAGGCTTAGTTGGTTGCGAGCTATGGGAGAAGAAGGGCAGAAATATCCATCTAACCCAATCAGGAAAATTCCTGCTGAAAGAAGCAGAACGGATACTGCCTCAACTAGAGCGGATCGATACAAAGCTAAAAGAGTTTGCCAATAATGAGATCGGTACGCTGAATATAGGTATGGAGTGTCACCCATGCTATCAGTGGCTAACGCAGGTTTCAGCCGCTTACCTAAAAGAGCGTGACGGCATAGACCTCGATGTTAAACAACGTTTTCAATTTGGTGGCATGGCTGCTCTGTTTAACCACGATATAGATATTCTGGTTACACCCGATCCAATAGAAATGAAAGCGATCCACTTTGAACCGGTGTTCCCATACGAACTAGTACTTATCGTTAACGACGAAAATCCGTTAGCAAAACGATCGAATATCCAACCACAAGATCTAGCCAATCAAACCCTAATTACTTATCCGGTTGAGCCCGAACGATTAGATATCTTCCAGCAATTTCTATTGCCAGCTAACTGCCGTCCAAAGAAACATAAAACGATGGAAGCAACCGAGATCATTCTACAGATGGTCTCAGCTAACCGTGGCGTTACTGTCCTACCAAACTGGTTAGCTAATGAGTACACCAAGAAGCTGCCAGTACAAGGAATTAGGCTAGGGGAAGAAGGGATCCATAAACAGATCCACCTCGGCATCCGTATCGAAGATAACAAAAGCGAACATATCCAATCATTTATTACATTGGCAAAAAAACATAAGAGCTAGGCTAAACCGAATAAACCTCTATACTTGGATGTAGCATATCGTTCCAAATGATACGAAGCCAAGATGAGAAGAATAATAACCAACAACGGTCAAATTGGAGTGACCCTCGCCGTCACCATTGTATCTATTCTATTGTCCGTCATTATTACGTTCTCGATCTTAACCTTAGCTGGAGTGGGCGAAGAGCTATACCGGATATCACTGATCATCTCCGTTGTCGCACCCGCGACCATAGCCCCCTTAGTCACCTGGTACTTAGTAAAGTTACTGGTAAAAGTTCATGATCTGGAACAGCAACAAAGAAGGTTAGCTACATACGACGGTCTTACAGGAGCATTAAATCGTCGTGCCTTTTTTGAAAGCTTTGAAACCATCAAACAGCAAATAGAAAAAGAACAAACCGATTTAACTTTGGCTTATATGGACCTTGATGACTTTAAACCTATTAATGACCTCTATGGTCATGTGGTAGGAGACAAAGTACTTAAATCGTTCGTTGCCACCTTACGAAACGAACTCAGATCAAGCGATCTCATAGCCAGAGTAGGAGGCGAAGAGTTTGTCATCGTCCTTCCCAATACCGATATAAATAATGCTCAAACCATCCTCGATCGAATCAGAAACAAAGTTGCGGACGACCCACTCACTATTGAAGGTCATTGCATTAACTTAAGCGTTAGCATCGGTTTATCTCAGAATAAGAAACACCATTCACTGATTATCGATCAGCTTATCCAAGAAGCAGACAAAGCGCTTTATAAAGCTAAAGAGGCAGGGAAGAACTGCATTGTTCAGTATGCTTAGTGCTAACCGATAACAAGAATCAGATCATAAAAATTGCCCAAGCAACCAATCCTTAAATAGGTTTGCAGCCGGACTTAGTGTTCGGTTGTTGGGGTAAACCAAGTAATAGCTTTTCTCCACAGATAACCTGTAGTTGAAAGGCTCTATCAGCTCACCGCGTTTAAGTTCCTCTTGGACCAATAAAGCGTTACTGAGTACAACACCTTGGTCTCTTTTCGCTGCATCGATGGCAAGCAAGGTTTGATCAAAGTGTAGCGCAGGGATCTTTGCTATTTCGTCAGATCTTAAGTCTGTAAATTCAGATAACCAGCAATCCCACATTGGCAGTAGCGTAGTGATAATCAGGGTAGTTTTAGCTAAGTCATTCACCGAAGCTAAGCCCTTAGCTAGTCTGTACGATGGTGTGCAATAAAGGCGAACCTCATCGTCGAAAACAAGATGGGAGGTAAGATCCTGCGATTTACCATCAAAGTGACGTATAGCCAGATCAATATCATTACTATGAAAGTCCACTGGGCGGTTGGAAGCATTAATATGCAACTCTACCTCTGGATGCTGACCAACAAAGTTTTCTAGGCGAGGTCCTAACCACTTAGACGCCAAAGCCTGCGTCAGAGATAGACGTACTTTGTTGTGATCTTTGTTCCGGACTAAATCACTGGCTTTGCTAATCTGCTCAAGCGCAGGCGCAATCAGGCTAAAGTAACTCATGCCTTTTTCTGTCACAGTGAGCTTGCGAATCTCACGCACAAACAGGGGATAGCCAAGCCATTCTTCCAATTTACGAACCTGCTGCGAAACCGCTCCTGGTGTTATGTGAAGCTCTTCTGCAGCTTCTTTGAAGCTACCGTGTCGCACAGCAGTTTCAAACGCAATAACGGCACGAAGGGGTGGAAGAGCATTACGCATAATTATTTCCGCAGGAGATATGAAATAGAAAAACTAATTCATAACAGAAAAATTAATCGTTTGTCACTATCCCGTTAATGGCAAAGAATAAGCTCCTCTAAGCTATAGTTGAGAACACTATGGTCAAATGAAACCTCTTTTTCCCCAAATAGCGAACACCCCATGAGCACTTTAGCTAACCAAAATACACAGAGCCCTTCATTACTTACACCGGTCTTATTGGCGGGTTGTATTATTATTTTGGTCAGCTTCGCCATTCGATCCTCATTTGGTATTTTTCAGATCCCTATTGCAGAAGAGTTTAAATGGCTTAGAGCAGAGTTCTCTTTTGCCATCGCTATACAGAACCTGTTTTGGGGAATAGGTCAGCCAATTTTTGGCGCATTGGCAGAAAAATACGGCGATAAAAAAGCGATTGTCGCAGGCGCTATCACTTATGCTGCTGGCCTGATGTTGTCCTCATACGCAATTACACCGGGTCAGCATCAGATGCTAGAAATCCTCGTCGGCTTCGGTATTGCAGGTACCGGCTTTGGTGTGATCTTAGCGGTGGTGGGTAGAGCTGCATCGGATAAGCATCGCTCTTTAGCTTTAGGGATCGCGACAGCGGCAGGGTCTGCAGGTCAAATCGTAGGGCCACCATTAGCGCAGTTCCTGCTACAAGGTATGGCTTGGCAATCGGTCTTTGTAACCTTTGCTGTGTTGATACTGCTGACATTGATTACACTGTTCTTTATCCGCATCCCGGCACCACCGAAAGCGCAACCTCATGATGAAAAGCTAGGTGAGGTCGTTTTAAAAGCCGTTAAAGACCCATCGTTTGTATTTATCTTCCTAGGCTTCTTCTCTTGCGGCTATCAATTAGCATTTATCACGGCGCATTTCCCAGCCTTTATTACCGAGATGTGCAGCACCGTAGCACCAGGCAGCATCATCCAATCATTAGGTATCAACTCAACCTCAACCTTAGGTGCTGTAGCCATTGCATTGATTGGTGTCGCGAACATTGGTGGGACTTTGCTCGCCGGATGGCTAGGGAATAGATACTCACGCAAATACCTACTAGCCAGTATCTATTTGCTACGTACCTTGGTTGCTGGCGCGTTTATACTGAATCCGATTACCCCAGAGTCAGTAGTACTGTTCTCAATATTAATGGGCGCGCTATGGTTGGCCACCGTACCTTTGACAGCAGGGTTGATTGCGCAGATCTACGGCCTACGTTACATGGGTACACTTTATGGTATTGTGTTCTTCTCCCACCAGCTGGGCGGATTCCTAGGCGTATGGCTGGGCGGTTCGATGTACGATCTATACGGCAGCTACACCCTTGTTTGGTGGGTTGGCATTGGCGTAGGTGCATTCTCAGCACTCATTCATTTACCCGTTAAAGAACGCCCATGGCAAGAAAGGGCGATGACACCAGCATCATAAAATAAATACATATGAGTGAATCCATTTTAAAAATGCACTGTAGAAAGAATTTTCAGAATATAATCTGGATCAAATAAGGTACAAGGAAAGGAATACCAGCATTTGAAGTAAGCGAGGTATCAATAAATGACGCTAGAAATCTGGTTCTATTACGTAATTGCAGTGCTGGTTTTAACTGCCTCTCCTGGCCCCAGCTCGCTACTTTGCATGACCAAAGGTGTGCAGTTCGGCCTTAAAAAAGGCGTTTATACCGCTTTAGGTAGTCTCACAGCTATTACGATTATTCTCTCACTTTCCTTTACCGGTTTAGGCGTGATCATCGCGTCCTCAGAACTGGTGTTTTCTATCATCAAGTGGGCAGGGGCCTGTTACTTAATTTACTTAGGCATCAAAGCGTTTACTTCGAAGCAAAGTAGTTACCAAACCAGCCTGTCTAATGACGAAGGCAACGCTGACTGGAGATCACATTATCTAAGCGGTTTTATCGTTGGCGCGAGCAATCCCAAAGCGATCGTCTTTTTCACCGCGTTATTCCCACAGTTTATAAACCCGGCGGATAATCTGTTTAGCCAATATATAATCTTTGCCTCTACCTTTGTGGTTTTAGAGTTATCTTGGTTGCTGTTTTACACCTACCTCGGCTCAAAATCCTCAGGCTGGTTACTCGCAGAAGGGCGTGCAAAGCTATTTAACCGTCTAACTGGTGGCGTGTTTGTAGGTGCTGGTGCATTACTCTCGACTGCAACTAAAAGCTAAACAAGCGGTCATAACCTTCTCAGCGTCACAACCGACGAGGTACAGAAGCGTGGATATAGAAAAGAAGAAGCAAGATCCCACATTGGTTTGTACCTGTAACGAGCTGTATATCGATGATATTCAAAACGCCATTGATGATGGTGAAAGTGAATACCAAGAGATCATGCAATATAACGACACTCTGCCACGTTGTGGCGAATGTGAGTGTCACGTTGAATACTTGGTAACAGGCGATAATAGCCAATGCCAGATTGACGAATGGGTCTGTGGCGAAAACTGCGCCTAAAGCGCGGAGTATGTAGAGTTTAAAAGTTAATCGATCAAAAGAAGGAACTACCCTATGAAAATGAATTACTTTGTTTTTGGTACCAACAATATGCAACAGGGTGTGAACTTTTACGATCAGCTCTTTACTGGCCAAGGTATCAACAAAGTACATGATGAAGGTCGAATGACCTTATGGGTGGGTGATGGCTTTATGTTCGCACTGGCAGAGCCTTTTGATGGCAATGAAGCTACTGTAGGTAACGGTACGATGTTGGGGGTTAACCTCAAGTCTGCAGCCGAAGTGGATGAGATCCACGCTAAAGCTATAAGCTTGGGTGGTATTAGTGAAGGTGACCCTGAGATCAGATCTGGTCGTTACTCAGCCTATTTTCGAGATCTAGACGGCAACAAACTTTGCATCTATGAATAATAAGTATTGCTTGCTTAATAGCTCTAAAACCCCTGTAAAACATGCGATTTAAAGTAAGTAAGCATTTACACCAGAGATACAAAACATCAACTTTAATTCTCCTCAGATACCATCTAAGACTGCCTCAACAGTCTAAAAGTCGCGATGTTTCATACTAGCCTTTGCAATAAGTTATCCATCGGGTAATGTCTTTGTATGAGGCTAGTCGCAAAGCAATATCTAAGGCCTCCCAGAAATACAGAATTCATAAGTGAGTGGCATGCTTGAATGACAGAGCTAACGCTTGCTCCATCACGTAAGAAAAGAATTAAAAGAACTATATGACTGATTCAATCAAACAAGTCGCAATTACCGGCGGAACACACGGTAATGAATTAACCGGCGTTCACTTAGTTAAGCACTGGTCCAAATGCCCTGAAGAAGTTAACCGTGGCAGCTTTGAAACCGAGCTACACATAACAAACCCAGAAGCTAACGCTGAAGTTCGTCGTTATATCGACCAAGACCTAAATCGTCAGTTTAGTGAAAAAGATCTAAAAAGCCCGGACCTAAAAGGCTGTGAGCAGAAGCGCGCCAAAATACTGAATGAACTCTTAGGCCCAAAAGAAGATCCTAGAGTCGACTTTGTTATCGACCTGCACACAACAACGGCCAATATGGGCATGTCCTTAATCTTCAACACGGACGACCCTCTTGTAGTTGGGATGGCGTTCTACATAAAGCAGAAAATGCCAGAAGCAACGCTGTTCTTTAATCCAAGTGATCGTATGAAGGATAACTTCCTCACCTCCATCGGGCGCTTGAATGGCTTTTTGATTGAAGTAGGGCCGATCGCTCAAGGGCTACTGAATTACCAAGTTTATAAGGATACCCATACCGCGGTAATGCATGCTTTAGATTATCTAGAGCTTCGTAATACAGGGCGGGCGATTGATCTACCAACGCAACTGGAAGGCTACCGCTTTGTAGAAAAAATCTCGCTACCAGAAGATAGCGACGGCGAGATCACCGCTATGATCCACCCGAACCTGCAAAATAAAGATTATCAGGAGATAAACCCGGGCGATCCTTTGTTTATGACCCTAGGCGGTGAAACGATCCCTTATGAAGGCGATAAGACCGTATACGGCGCATTTATCAACGAAGCTGCTTACTACGATCAGCACGTAGGCCTGAGCTATATGGAAAAAGTTAGCATCGACCTGAAGAACAGCTAACCCATTAAGCATCAATAAGTGGGAGGGGGCAAAGCGCTGTAATGCTTACCCCTTCAACTTTTATTCTCTTCTCCCCTGAAACTCCACATAAGCATGCAATAAGCCATTTGATCGACATAGGAGTCGATCCATTTTTAAAGTAATTACTGAAAAGGGGAGCTATTTAGGTAGTGATCAACATTAAAAAACAAAGCCTTTAGCCGTTGTTCAAATAACATACCGGTGTTAGTTTGTTGATATATACACGGAAATATAAGTATCTATCACAAAGGAAGTGGAATGAACTCTACAGCTAACCCCGTCTCTTTTCCTGAAGAAACAAGAAGAAACATAATTCGCTTAATAGAAAATGGACCACTAGAAGACGTTATTGGTATATGCAAGGATTACCCAATACTACTGAGTAATCAAACATTCTTTGGTCAATTCAAGGAATACTCACTTTTTGACCTTTCTATCAAACTCAATTCACCTCTTATATTAAATTATCTAGTTGCTGAAGGCGCTGAACCTAAGTCTGACTTACCAAAAGACCACCCACTAAACTTAGCACTCACAAGTAAAAAATTTAGAAATAACTCCAATATAGACTTTATTAAAAAAATACTAGAGATGGGCTTTGATATGCCATTATCGAGTGAAGAAGAGTGCCTTTATTTAGCTAAGTACGTGACTCCAGAGCTGTTTAGCTGTGGTAAATCAGATTTAATTTTAAGTCTTGCTCACCTAGGTTTAGATTTCCCCTTGGTAGAACAAAAATCTCGCATATCTTTAGTGGCACAAGCAATTAAACATCAAAAATCAAAATTAATAGAAGCTAATGTAGATAAGGATATAGCACACCTCTTAATTGATTTAGGCTGCGTTATAGATCCAGTCAATGATAGTAACTACTCGTGGGATTCCCCGATCGGAGCAGCATTACATTTTAGGAGACATGAAATACTAGAGTTACTCCTTGAAAAAGGCGCTTTGCCCGAACTTGTATGCCATTACACTGATACGATAATTTCAAATAACCATCTGCCTAATGATTTAAAAACTAAAATTTTAAAAAGCTTAGATTTATCAAAAACAGATAAATACGGTCAAACCCTTCTACAAAGCGCTATCGAATATAATCAAGTGAACACGATAGGCACTCTTCTCGAAAGTGGTGCTGATATTAATCAGTTAACTTCATTTGGCACTCCCCTGACATTTGCTATCGATAGCTATGGTATAGAACAAGAATCTATTCAAACACTCATTGATAATGGAGCAGATATTAATAAAAGAAATGAGCAAAATGCCACTGCTCTCGATATAGCTTTGTCTATTAAAAGCAATAAAAGAATGGTTCGCTTCCTACAGAAGAACGGGGCTAAAACAAGCATCGAAATTTGCATTGAAAACAATGAGCACGGAAATGCAGGCTGTTTAGCAAGCCTAGCTACATTATTAAAACCTGATGGATTCTGGGTAGAAATTGCTTTAGATGAATTCTCTCATATGAATAAGGAGGTACTTTACCATTGGCACTCCTTAATCCTTCACTGCCTACCAATAACAAGTAGTAAACCTACCGATACATGGTTAGATAAAGCAGAAAAAATCGTACTAAAGATTGGCTCTGATAATTTTGTAAAGCTTCTGGAAAAAGTCTTACCCACTATAAAGCAAAAACAGCTTGATACTGATAACGGATATAGAGGCTCCTTACTAGAGGATACGAATACTGCCATCTTAAAAGGTTTGCTTTGGTTGTCTCCAAAATACGCTAGAGCTACAACGCCAAGCATTCTTAGAGAACTAGCTAAGAATATGTTCAAAAAAGTATATGGCTACGGTATCAGAAACGCAAAAATTGCAAATGCAGCTTTATATAGTCTTGCTAATCTGCCGGACTCTATAGGTATAAAAGAAATTGTCACGATAAGAGCAACAACTAAATACAATGCAGCTCAAATTCATATAAATCGAATATTTGAGCAAATAGCAGAAGAAAGGGGGCTTTCAATACAAGATCTTGAAGACATGGCTGTTTCAGATTATGGACTCACTTCAGTAGGAAAATTGAGCACTGAAATTGGCAACTTTACCGCCCATATAGAAATGATAAGCGTCGGTAAGACTGAACTATCTTGGGTCGTTGGAGAAAAAAGACAGAAAACAGCCCCTAAAGATCTGAGAGATAATTGTCCTGATGAAATTAAAGCCCTCAAAGCTCTAGTCAAAGACTTGAATGTAGCTAGTAATGCACACTCACTTCGTATTGAAGCTAAGTATTACAGACACGAAAGTATGAGCTACATAAATTGGCTCGAAAAATTTATTAATCATCACCTCATAGGTTTTATGGGGCAAAAACTAATCTGGTTTGTCCAAGAAAGTGACTCATCTAAAGCAGTCATCTATTCCGATGGAATTTTCGTTAACTCTGGTGGACTACCTGTTGAAATAGCACAGGATGCTATTGTAACCCTATGGCATCCCGCGAAAGCATCTGCTGAAGAAACTCTTAGGTGGCGTGATTACCTTATCTCAAATGAGATAACACAACCGTTTAAGCAGGCCCATCGAGAAATCTATTTATTGACCGATGCAGAAAAAGAAACTGAGATTTATAGCGTTAGGTTTTCCAATCATGTGATAAGGCAGGCCATTTTCCACGCACTAGCTGAAGAAAGAGGATGGAAACAGAATAAAGGCGGTGCATGGGATGGAGGAAATGAAAACTGGGCTGAGAGGCATATCAAAAGTCTAAATTTAGCAGTTATTTTTGAAGCCACTGCCATCGAAGAATATGGTCTAACCAACACAGGTATGTACGATTGTGTAAACACTGGCAACGTACGTTTTGTCAGCAAAGATGATCATGGCACCAAAACAAAATTAGTAGATATACCTAGCATAGTTTTTTCGGAAGTTATGAGAGATATCGACTTGTTCGTAGGTATAGCAAATATCGGAAATGATCCAGAACGATACGATATTCGAGGCAGTCATTGGTATGACTCCAGCTTTGGTGAATTATCCCAGATAGCCCAAACTAGACCCGATGTGCTCAGAAAAATATTACCTAATCTCAAAATCGGCAATCAGTTACAGATTAAAGGCAATTTCCTAGAGGTAAAAGGGAAGATTAGAGAGTACAAGATTCACTTAGGTTCTTCTAATATCTTAATGAAACCTAACGATAGCTATCTTTGTATTGTTGAAAAAAGGAAACCTAACAATATTTATCTTCCATTCGACGGTGACAAAATACTTTCACTAATATTATCGAAAGCATTTTTGCTAGCTAACGACGACAAAATCAAAGATAAGGTAATAATTAGCCAATTAAGAGGTCGTACGTAATTCATCTTGAGGCTTTTGTTTATGAGTGTACAACTAAATGTAATTGATACGGATATCTTCAATCAAAACTCTAAATTGATAACCCTCTGTTTTTCAATGGAAAAAATCTCAATTAAAGAATTGATTGAAACTCGTGTCATGAAAGAATTTAACATAGAAGAAGAGCATAAGCTTAAAAGAGCAGATAATTCTTTCATACCAACTGCCAAAGAGTTGAAACTAAACCCCGCACCATCAGATCCACAACAGGATGTTGAAATCCACAAAGACAAAGCTATTACGTCTTTTTTGAAGAATGAGTATTTTATTTTTATTAACGATGTGCAAAAAACCGATATAGAAGAAAGAATATTACTATCCCCAACTACACGAGTTACTTTTTTAAAGTTAACCCCTTTAATTGGAGGTTAATAACTAAAAAGCCCCTGCATCTCTGCAGGGGCTTTTTTTAATGAATCGAGCTTAATCGATAAATTAAACGTCTAGGTTAGCAACCTGTAGAGCGTTGGATTCGATAAAGTTACGACGCGGTTCTACTTCGTCACCCATTAGGGTGGTGAATAGCTGATCCGCTGCGATCGCATCTTCGATTGTTACTTGAAGCATACGACGAGAGTCTGGGTCCATTGTGGTTTCCCACAGCTGCTCTGGGTTCATCTCACCCAATCCTTTGTATCGCTGGATGTAGTGACCGCGACGGGAAAGATCAAGCAACCAGTTTAGGCCTTCTTCGAAGTCTGTTACTTCCTTCTGACGTTCGCCACGCTGCAAGTAAGCACCAACTTCCAGTAGACCAGACAGCGTATCAGCCATCTTCGCCATCTCTGCGTATTCACGTGAAGCGAAGAACTCTTCGTTTAGTACGTAATCGTGAGCAACACCATGCTGCTGCATAACCACTTTAGCAACGAAGTTGCTGTGTTCTTTATCTTCTTCAACTAGGCACTGGTAGCTAACTGCTTTGTCAGAATAGCCCGCAAGCGCATCATCAAAGCTATCACACCAATCTGCTACTGCAGCTTGATCTGTCATGTTGTCACGTGGGAACGCTGTAACGTCTAGTAGAGACTTAAGCATCGCGTATGGGTAAACACGAGACATACGGTTGATCGTGCGGATCACTGCACGGTACTGGTAAACAAGCTCTTCTAGCTTCTCACCACCGATACCTGGCGCATCAGCATTTACATGCAGTGTTGTGCCGTCTAGTGCACCTTGAAGCAGATAAGAATCCAGTGCTTCATCGTCTTTCAGATACTGTTCCTGCTTACCTTTTTTGATCTTATATAGCGGTGGCTGAGCGATATACACGTAACCACGTTCGATCAATTCTGGCATTTGACGGAAGAAGAAGGTCAAAAGCAGGGTACGGATGTGCGATCCATCCACGTCGGCATCGGTCATGATGATGATGTGGTGGTAACGCAGTTTATCTGGGTTGTATTCTTCACGGCCGATACCACAACCTAGTGCAGTGATCAGTGTGCCAACCTCTGCAGAGCTTAGCATCTTATCGAAGCGTGCTTTCTCTACGTTTAGGATCTTACCTTTCAGCGGTAGGATTGCCTGAGTCTTACGAGCACGGCCCTGTTTAGCCGATCCGCCCGCAGAGTCACCCTCCACTAGGTATATTTCAGAAAGCGCTGGGTCTTTCTCTTGGCAGTCAGCCAGTTTACCCGGCAAGCCTGCGATATCTAGTGCACCTTTACGGCGTGTCATTTCACGTGCTTTACGTGCAGCTTCACGAGCACGTGCAGCATCGATCATTTTTGAAACAACCGCTTTAGCTTCCTGTGGGTTTTCCTGCAGGTATTCAGCCAGACGCTCACCCATCGTTTGCTCAACGGCAGACTTCACCTCAGAGGAAACCAACTTATCTTTGGTCTGAGAGGAGAACTTCGGATCAGGTACTTTAACCGAGATGATTGCTGTCAGACCTTCACGGCTATCATCACCTGTGGTGCTAATCTTGCCGCCTTTGTTCAGGCTTTCGCTCTCGATATAGTTGTTTAGAGAACGCGTTAGCGCTGCACGGAAACCAGAAAGGTGAGTACCACCATCACGCTGTGGAATATTGTTGGTGAAGGAGTGGATGCTTTCCTGGAAACTGTCGTTCCACTGCATCGCAACTTCTACCGCAACGCCAGAAGCTTCATGCTCAGCCGTGAAGTGGAAAAGTTTGTTAACCGTTGTCTTGTTGGTGTTCAGGTACTCAACAAATGCGCCTAGACCACCTTCATATTCGAAAACTTCTTCGACTGCTGTACGCTCATCTTTAAGAACAATACGTACACCGGAGTTAAGGAAAGAAAGCTCACGTAGACGTTTAGCCAGAATATCGAACTTGAAGGAAACGTTTGAGAACGTATCTTCAGATGGCCAGAAACGAACCATAGTACCGCTGGTTTCTGTTTCACCGACAACAGATAGCGGTGCTTCAGGTTCACCGTGCTTGTATACCTGCTCGTGCACCTGACCATTACGACGAATGGTCATCTTTAACTTAACGGAAAGGGCGTTTACTACCGATACACCTACTCCGTGCAGACCACCAGATACCTTATAGCTGTTATCGTCGAACTTACCACCGGCGTGCAGTACAGTCATGATAACTTCGGCAGCTGATACACCTTCTTCTGGGTGAATATCAGTTGGGATCCCACGGCCATTATCCATAACCGTAATACTTTCATCCGGATGGATAATCACTTTGATTTCACTACAGTGACCCGCCAAGGCTTCGTCGATAGAGTTATCCACGACCTCGAACACCATGTGGTGCAGACCCGTACCGTCGTCTGTGTCACCAATGTACATGCCAGGGCGTTTCCTTACCGCATCAAGGCCTTTTAGTACCTTAATACTCGAGGAATCATAATCTTGATTATCTTCGCCGCTCATCCAAGTCTCCTAACTTTTTCGCTACGTGGCATCATCTATGTGGCCATCAGCTATGCGAAAAGTGGCTAATTCCGTTTGTGGATGCCAGAACGCTTTAAGCGAATTGTCATCAACACAGGTTATAAAACACTGGTTAGAGCTCTGCTCTAACACTTTACAAAACTGTTCTCCGTGCACGCTATCAAGCTCTGAAGGTAAATCATCGATCAGATAGATGCAGGGACGGCCATTCATTCGTTGAAACAACGCGCCTTGAGCAAGCTTCAACGCACTGACCACTAATTTTTTTTGGCCGCGAGACAAACGCTCTGCTGCGTTATGCCCATCGACCTTAAGTTTGATGTCCGCACGTTGCGGACCACTGCCAGTAAAACCTTGACGAAGATCGCGTTCAAAATTACTTGCGAGCACTTCGTCTAAAGCACGCTTTTTATCCCAGCCGTAGCTAAAGCCGAGTTGAACATCCATACCATCAAGAAGCTGTGAAACCACGCTTTCAAATTCGGGTTTCAGCAGTTTTAGATATTCAATTCGTAAACGATTTAGCTGCTCGGAAAAGGAGATAAATTCACGATCCCAAACCTGGCGTAACTGATTGTCAATCTTACCACATTTCAGCAGGGTATTACGCTGTTTTAATACTCTTCTGAAGCCTCTCCATAATTGAATAAAGGCTTTATCGGCATGGAAGACACCCCAGTCCAGAAATTGCCGTCTTACCGCAGGTGATCCCTCCAATAACATGAAGGTATCTGAGTTAATGACTTGCAGTGGAATCAGCTCTGCCAAGGTCGACAGATCTATATCTGAGCCTTCGTAACGGATCCGTGCATCGCCCTCTGCTGGACGCTCAACACCAATAGATTGCTTATATCCCTGAGCCATAGGATCAACCGAGGCAAAGACCACGGTAGAACTTTGATCGGTTTGGACAAGATGACGAGCTTTGTTGGTTCTAAATGAGCGGGTGAGGCCTAAAACATTAATCCCCTCGAGGATACTGGTTTTACCACTGCCGTTTTCACCACAAATAATATTTATAGAGGGAGAGGGCTCAATCGTGATTGAGCTGATATTGCGGAGGTTTTTAATCTGGAGATTGGAGATCGACATTCAGGGCCCTTGGCCTATATACAAAACAGGGGGCTCAGTAAGCCCCCTGTTTCCGAAATACCTTTCAATTACATACGCATCGGCATAACAACGTATACACTGCCTTCTTCGTCGAACCCTTCAACCAGCGCACTGGAGTTAGAATCAGATAAAGTCAGACGTACTACGTCGGAGTTTAGAATAGATAGGCAATCCAACAGGTAGTTAACGTTGAAGCCAACTTCTAGGCTATCGCCTTCGTAATCTACTGCGAGTGTCTCTTCCGCTTCTTCTTGCTCTGGGTTATTTGCCATAACTTGCAGATAACCGTTAGATAGCGCCAAGCGAACACCGCGGTATTTTTCGTTAGAAAGGATCGCGATACGGCTAAGTACCTGACGAAGCTCCATACGATCACTTAGTAGGATCTTGTCGCCATTTTTCGGAATAACGCGTTCATAATCTGGGAATTTGCCATCAACTAGCTTAGACGTGAAAGTAAAATCACCCACGTGAGCACGGATGTGGCTCGCTCCAATCACTAGGCGTAGTTCGTCATCACCATTCTGAAGAAGACGAGCAAGTTCAAGAATACCTTTACGCGGTACGATGATCTGGTGCTGCATGCCTTCTTGCGCTTCTACTTCTGTCACGCTTGTCGCTAAGCGGTGGCCGTCTGTAGATACAGAGCGTAGTTTGCCTTCAGCAATCTCCAGAAGCATACCGTTTAGGTAGTAACGAACATCCTGCTGCGCCATAGAGAAACCTGTCTTATCGATCAGGTTACGCAACTGGTGCTGTAGCATAGACAGTTCTAGTGTTTCTGGGCTGTCTTCTACATTTGGAAATTCTGCAGCGGGTAGGGTAGATAGGCTAAAACGGCTTCGACCCGCTTTAATCACCATCTTCTGACCTGTCAGCGTCAGTTCAATACGCGCTGAATCTGGCAGAGATTTACAGATGTCCATCAACTTACGAGCAGGAACAGTGACAGAACCGGCTTCTGCAGGCTCATCCAGTGTCACACGACCAACCAGCTCAACCTCAAGGTCAGTACCGGTCATCGATAGTTGATCCCCTTCAGCTACCAATAGGATATTGGATAGCACTGGCAATGTCTGGCGACGCTCAACCACACCTGCAACTAGCTGCAGAGGCTTGATCAGCGCTTCACGTGAGATGACAAATTTCATCGTTTCCCCACCTACCTTATATTTAATCCGACTTTTTAGCCGCTAAATTTACGCCGTTAAGTGGCGTAATAAATTCTGATAGTCTTCTCTGATATCCGTATCACTTTCACGTAACTCCTTTATCTTACGACAAGCATGGAGCACTGTAGTGTGATCTCGACCACCAAATGCATCGCCGATTTCTGGCAAGCTGTGGTTGGTCAGTTCCTTAGATAGACTCATCGCTACTTGGCGAGGTCTAGCTACGGAGCGGCTGCGTCGTTTCGACAGCAGATCAGAGACCTTAATTTTATAATAATCAGCTACAACTCTTTGAATATTATCAATACTAACCTGTTTATCCTGCAAAGCCAGCAGGTCTTTAAGAGATTCTTTAATAAAAGGTGTAGTAATAGCACTGCCAGTAAAATGAGCATTGGCAATGACTCGTTTTAATGCCCCTTCAAGCTCACGAACATTAGAACGGATTTTCTGAGCCAAGAAGAAAGCAGCATCATCAGGTAAACGTACCCGTGCTTCATCTGCCTTCTTCATAAGTATAGCTACTCGCGTTTCAAGTTCAGGCGGCTCAATCGCAACTGTTAGGCCCCAACCGAAACGGGATTTAAGACGTTCTTCCACGCCGTTGATCTCTTTAGGATAACGGTCACTGGTCAGAATCATCTGCTGACCACCTTCAAGCAAGGCATTAAAGGTATGGAAAAACTCTTCTTGTGAACGCTCTTTGCCTGCGAAGAATTGAATATCATCGATCAGCAAGGCATCAACCGAGCGGTAGTAACGCTTAAAATCATTAATAGCGTTTAGCTGCAGGGCCTTAACCATGTCAGCAACAAAGCGCTCAGAATGCAGATAAACAATCTTCGCATTCGGATTACGCTTCAGCATCTCGTTACCCACAGCGTGCATCAAGTGAGTTTTACCCAAACCAACACCACCGTAGATAAAGAGTGGGTTGTAAGATACACCTGGGTTATCGCCAACCTGTCGTGCTGCAGCCAGTGCCAGTTGGTTAGATTTACCTTGGACAAAGCTTTCAAAGGTAAAGGACTGGTTTAGGCTAGATTGATGATGACGCAAACCACCTTCAACATTTACCTGACGCTCAATCGGTTCAGGAATCGGTGCCGGAGGAGGGGTAGCAATAATGTCAGATGCTGGAATATGCATAGGCATCTGCAT